>CAWFPS010000001.1:0-305000 GCA_963817905.1 uncultured Solirubrobacterales bacterium
GCGCTGAACGGGGCCGAGCTCACCGACGCGCAGCGCAGCGGGTCTATCCCTGTGCGGACTTTCTCGGCTCACGTACCGAAGCCAACGTCGTCTACACCTACAAGGCCGACGGCTACTACCCGAACGTCTACTACGTCAGCAACGACGGGCCGAACGGGATGTATGTGGTGGGCGGGGCTCCGCCCGCCAGCACGGGGCGCCCGGCGCCTGGTCCATTCGTGGCCAGGATCAACCCGATCACCGGGCAGCAGGTCTGGCGCACTTACGTCGAGAACCTCAACGTCAACGAAGAGTTCGTCGGGGGCACCAACCTCAACATCCTGCCCAACGGGAAGATCGTCTTCGCCTGGGACCACAGGATCGCGCTGCTCGATCGCGACACCGGTGCGATTCTCAAGTCGAGAATCCTGCCCAGCCCGGGGCCGGTCACCCCCAGGTCCATCAACTACAAGGAGCTGACCGTCGCTCCCGACGGGACGATCATCCTGCGCAGCCAGAACCGACCGGAGAACTGCAACCAGGAGGGCGGCGGTGGGCTCGAGGCCTGCGACCAGGCCGCAGGGGGCCCCGAACAGAAGCCCTCGGCGATGCTCGCAATCGACCCCGACACGCTCAAGGTCTACGACTCGATCGTGACGCCGGAAGACTCGGCGACTCCGACGATCATCGCCCCCTACAAGGGCAAGATCGCGATCTACACGGCGATGCTCGAAAAGGCGTACCGCTTCTTCTGGGACCCAGCCACCAAGACCTTCAGCGAAGACAAGTCATGGGTGGCCAGCTACCTGGCGAAGGGCCAGACGGTGGGCGACGCGCCGACCTACATGGGCAAATGGATCATCATCCAGACGAACGGCATCGGCAGTGAAACCAAGGCTTCCTCGATTGTCGCGATAAGCGTCGACGACGCCTCGAACACGCATACGATTTTCCCGTTTGGCCAGCTCGAATCCGGGCAGAACAGCAACGCGCCGCCGAAGCCCGAGGGCGACCTTCAGAACGACATGGTCTACTCGGCCGACGGCGGCGTCGGCAAGATCGCCGGCATCCACCTCGACCAGCAGACCGGAAAGATGTCGACGAAGTGGACGGTCGACGACCGCAGCTTCGAGTTCCAGCCGCTCTACGGGTCGCCGAGCAAGCGCATCCTGGTGACGACCAAGTGGAACCCCGACGCCGCCTTGGGCAACCTCCTCACCGGCAGCTACACCCAGCAGGTCGTCTGGCGCGACGCCGCTACCGGTAAGCCGCTGGCGGAATCCGACTTCCTGCCGCCGATCGGCTTCAACGGACTGGTTGGGCCCGCTTATGGCGGCCGCTTCGTCTACCCGGCCCAGTCCTCGGGGTCGCTGTATTTCCTGCAACCGATGCCGGCGTCCTCCGAACCGCCGGTTCCGAGCGAATGAACGGCATGAAGGACCGAGACGGCAGCTGGCAGCAATTGGGCGCCGCGAGCGGGCTGCTCGCCACGCTCCTGTTCGCGATCGCCTTCGTCGTCTTCCTTGGCACCAGCCCGGGCGGGGACCCGGCGCTGCCGAACATCAGCCACGCCGACGCCGCACCGTCCTACCTTGCCGCCCACCTGAGCGCGATCCGCGTGGTGGTGCTTCTCAACGACCTGGGGATTGCGCTATTCCTCTGGTTCCTGGTGAGCCTCTGGACGACGCTGCGCCAGGCCGAGGGCGATCCCGGCCGCGGCTCGACGGCCGCCGTGATCGGCGGCGCCTCCGGCTCGGTCCTGGTGCTGGCGGGCCTGGCGCTGATCGCCGCCGCCGGCCTCAGCACCAGCCCGGCCCAGGCCGAAAGCGTCGGCACCCTCTACACGGCCTCCTCGCTGCTGATCGCCCTCGGTGGCGCGCTGTTCTCGCTGTTCTTCTTCGGGGCGGCGAGGGTGATCCTGCACACCGGGGTGCTCGGCCGCTGGCTGGGCGTGTTGGCTGTCATCGCGGCGTTGCTCTCGGTGTGCGGCTTCATGACGCCGTTCTTCGCGGCCAACGTCCTCAACGCGGGGACGGGCGCGCTCGGGCGCTGGGCGCCCAGCGTCGCCTTCGTCGTCTGGCTCGGGCTCGCCAGCGCCGCGATGACGCTCGCCCAGCGCCGGGCTTCCGATGAGCGGCTCGCGGGCCCGCCGCCCTCGCGCCCGGAGGCGGTCTCGTGAGGCACGCCCTTCACGTCGCCTGGCGAATCCTCAAGCCGATCGGCGCGCTGCTGCTCGCGGTGATCGTCCTGCTGATCGTCATCCTGATCCCGACCCTGGGCGGCAGCACTGGCTCGGTGAAGACGAACCTCAACGGCGTCGTGCTGCCCGCGGCGGCGACTACCGGGCCGCTGACCGGCGACCAGTCGCTATTCGATCAGGAAACCAACTGCGTTGAGCAGTGGGCGAAGGATCCGGCGAACAACTACGTCGGCTACTGGCCTGCGATCGGCGCCCCCGAGCACACCGACAACGTCCGCTCCGGCCTGATGCCCTGCGCGAGCTTCACCGGTGACTTCAACGGCCCAAACCAGGTCTTTCAGTACAAGTCCGAAACCACCTACCCCGGAGGCATCGGGCTGGTCGTCTTCGACGGTCCCAATGCCGGCTATCTCTGGGCCGGCGGCATCGTTCCCGGGTCGGGTCAGTACGTCGCGCGCTTCGATCCCTCGACCGGCAAAGAGATCTGGCGCACCTACCTGACCAACGTCAACGTCTCCGGACAGTGGCTCGCCCTCGGCAGCCTGGCGATCATCAAGGACGGCACCCTCGTCGCGGCGGCCGGCCACACCTTCTGGAAGCTGAGCCGCGCCGACGGAGCGCTCCTCGCATCGCAAGAACAGCCGATCGTGGGCACGCCCGCAGTCGACCACAACTTCGACGGGATGGTCGTCGCGCCGGACAGCCAGGGAACCCTGCTGATCAAGTCCCAGACTCGACCGGTCGGCTGTCCGACGCAGACCAACAACGCGATGGCCTCGTGCACCGAAGAATTCGGCAGTGCCCCGAAGAGCAATTTCGTCGCCGCCGATCCGATCACCCTGAAGAACTTGGACTCGATCCAGATCGACCAGAACGTCACCGCGCGCACGGTCGCAGTCAAGCGCAACGGCAAGATCTACATCTACGGGAACGGCGCCAAGAGCCTGGTCCGGGTGATCTGGGACCCGGTAACCCAGAAGTTGACCCAGGACACTTCCTGGGAGCCGAAGGTCATCCTCAAGGGCCAGACCGGCGGCGCCTCGCCCGTCGTCATGGGCAACTGGGTGATCGCCGACAGCAACGCCAACCCCTCGAAGGAAACGCCTCAGTGCATCTTCGCCGTCAACCAGGACAACCCCGAAGACGTGCACAGCGTCTGCCCCTGGGGCAAGTCCTTTCCGGTCAAGTCGGGCGCCACGATCAGCGAGACGCCGGCTGCCCCCGGCATCGACCCACAGAAGAGCCTGATCTTCGTCGACGACTACTTCCTCAAGGGCGTCTACGCGATCCACCTCGACCAGCAGACCGGCGAGATGAAGGTCCAGTGGGGCCGTCCCGACTGGTGGTCGAGCGACTACTTCACGATGGTCGGCCCGAAGGACGAACGGGTGCTGGTCAGCCAGAACATCAACCCCGAAACGACCACCGCCAACATCGCCACCGGCTTCCAGTACACCGAGAGCGTCCTCTGGGTGAACGAGGACACCGGCAAGACGATCGCCGAATCCGAAGACAACCCCTCGACGGCGGCCGGCAGCCTGATCAACCCCGGCTACGGCGGCCGCTTCTACACGATGGGCAACGACGGCTCGCTGTTCATCTACCAGGTGCAGCCGGAATCGTCGGAATAGGGGCGAGACGGCAGCGCACCGCTGCCGTTCGCCTCACTCTCCGGCGTCTGTCCGCCCAGAGCGGCGTTCAGCGGCCCGGGCGGCATCGCGCGAGGAGCGGGCTCGGGTCGAGCGAAGCACCGCCAACCGGCGCAGGGCTCGCCTGCCGACCCGGTGCGGAATCGCGGGATCGGCCGAGCGGGAACATCATTCGGGATCGTCCTCGGAGCCTCGAGCGCGGCCTCGACGTCGTAGCCGAGGGCAAGCGCCAGCTCGGGCGCCGCGGAGACCACTCGCGCCAGGCCGACCGTCGGGGCGATCGCGATCGCGGTCCCGACCACCTCGTCGATGCTGGCGCCGGCGGCGAACGCCGCGTCAACGCTCTCCTGGTAGGAGCTGGGCGCTGCGTCGACGGCGAGCAGCGCGGCGAGGCGCACTAGGGCGTGGGTCTTCGGGTCGAGGCGGCAGAGCTCCGCCGAGTCGACCTCCATCCCCAGCACCGAGCGCACGAAGCCCTCGTCGTTGATCGCCAGGCTGCGGAGCCTCTCCTCGTACTCGGTCATCGGGCGAAGCGCTCGCTCAATAGGTGGAAAGCCACTCCAGTATCAAACAGCGCCAGCCCCGGTCGGGCATCGCCCCGATGGCATGAATCACCGGTCCGCTCGACGGGTCTGGTGCCTAGAGCAGCCCGAGCTCGCGGGCGCGCTCGACCGCATCGTTGCGCGAGGTGACGTCGAGCTTGCGGTAGACGGAAATGGCGTGCGACTTCACCGTATGGCGGGACAGATATAGGCGCTCGCCGATTTCACGAAAGGTGAGGTGGGTGGCCAGCAGGGGGAGAAGGCGAAGCTCGGCCGTGGTCAGAGTCGAGGCGCCCGGCACCCTCACCTCGGCCGAGTCGAGCTGGGCCCGAAGCTCGTCGACCTGCTTGCCGAGGGTTCCGAAATCCGCCCCCCTGCGCAGCAGCGCACCGGTCTCGCGCAGGAGCGTTCGAGCACCGGCAACGTCGGCGCGGGCGGTGTAGGCACGAGCCAGCTCGAGCCGGACCTGGATCGAATACGGGGCGAATATGTGGGTGAGCTGAGGCCGCATCCGCTGTGCCTTTGCGAGGTGCTCAGAGGCACGGTCATGTTCGTCGCGGTGAATCGCGACACGCGCCGAGGCCGCGTAGACCGACGCGTTCGGCGGATAGTCCTCCATCCTCGCGCGACGCATGATCTCGTTCCCCTTCTCTGCGTGGGCTTCTGCCTCGAGCCAATCGCCGCGCTCGATTGCGACGAAGGCCCGCTCGGCGAGGGCGATGGAGGCCGCGTTCCGCGCTCCCGCGGCAATGGCCGCTTCGGCGATGTCCGCGAATAGATCGTCGGCTCGCCCGTCTTCTCCACTGAAAAGGTGGGAGAGCGCCAGTAGGAACGCGGCGGTGGGCCAGTGCGGGCTGGTGCGTCCAAAGCCATCCAAGGCACGCTGTGCATCGGCTTGCATGGCCTCCACGCCCTGCTGGCACCGGGATGCCCGGAACAGGTCGAGCCATGGCTCGACCTGTTCCCGTTCGCTTTCCTTCTCCAGCTCGATGACGCCCCGCTGTGCCCAGTCCATCCAACGTTCGGCCGAATCCGGATGGCCCCGGATTGCGCTGTACCAGGCGCCTAGCGCGGCGATCAGGGGAGACTTCTCCAACCCTTCGTTTTGCTCCAGCCATTCGAGCCAGCGCTCCACCGTCACCGCGTGGCCACGCTGGTACACGGACTGACCATGGGCCGAAACGAGCGCTGCGACACGCTCGACCTCTCCCGCCTCCTGCGCGTAGCCGACCGCCCTCTCCGGCTCACCGTTCTCCTCACACCAGATCGCGGCTCGGGCGAAGAGGTCTGCTGTCAGTGCGGGCTCGGCTCGTGCGAGCTCGGCCTGCAGCAGCTCCTGGAAGAGATGGTGATAGCGGTACCAGTACCCGGTGCGATCCAACGCGACCACAAAGAGGTTGGAACGCTCGAGCGAGTCGAGGATCTCCGCCGAACCCTGAGAGTCGAGCACAGCGTCGCAGAGCGGCCCGCACATACGCTCCAGGACCGCGGTCCTGGTCAGGAAGCGAATCTCCTTCGCGGGGAGGCTCGGGAGGAGCTCGGCACGCAGATAGTCGGCGACAAAGCGATCGTCGCCTCGGAAGGCGGAGGGGTCCTTCAACCGCCTTCCATCGCCGCCGCGGATCGCAAGCGCCGCGAGGTACAGGCCGGCCGGCCAGCCCTCGGTGTGCTCGACGAGCGCCGCGAGCTGGTTGTCGGAGAGCTCGACGTCCGCTGCCCGAAGGAGCTCCTCGGCCTGGGACTCGTTCATGCGCAGGGCGTCCGGCCCGATCTCACGCACGAGACCCTGCGCCCGCAGAGCGGAGAGCCGGCCCGGCGACTCGGCTCGCCCGCACAGCACCAGTTGGGAGCCCGGCGGCATCAGATCGACGAGTCCGTCGATGGCGTCAAGGGACTGCTGGCCGGTGAGGGCGTGAAGGTCATCCAGCACCAGCACCAAGGAAGGCTCCATCCCCGCCAGGGCGGCCCCCAGTCGGGAGAGGACAGTCGCCACGGAAGCGCCTGAGACAAGATCGTCGAAGATGGCAGGGTCGAGTGGCGAGACCCGGTCGAAGGCTCTGGCGATGTTGCCCAGCAGCACGACGGGGTCGTTGTCCAGGTCATCGAGGCTCACCCAGGCGAACGCTCGCCGCGAGCGCGATGCCCACTGCGCCAGCAGGGTCGTCTTCCCGTATCCGGGGGGAGTCGAAATCGAGACGATCTGGGGAACCCCCGGCGTTTCAAGCGTCTCGAGCAGGGTTGTCCTCGACACCGCGGCGGAGCGCAGCTGAGGCGGGCGCAGCTTTGACTCGAGCAACTCAAGCCGCGATCCGGGGCGATCCGCGGTGGTCTCCGCGTCACCTCCGCTTGTCTTCCCCATCCCGCTCAGCCTACAGCGAATACCCTGGCCTGATGAGCCGTTCGGTGGACTGGACCTTCGACGGCACTTGGCCTTTCGAGCCCAAGTGGCATGAGACTCCCGAGGGGGTGATGCACTTCGTCGACGAGGGCCCGCGGGACGGGCGGCCGGTGGTGCTGGTCCATGGCAACCCGACCTGGGGCTATCTGTACCGCGAGTTCATACTGGCCCTGGTCGCGGGCGGCAACCGAGCGATCGTGCCGGACCATCTCGGCTTCGGCCGCTCGGAGAAGCCGGGTGAGCCGAAGCTGTACGGGGTTCGCTGCCATGCCCAGCGGCTGGAGGGCTTGCTCGAGTCCCTTGACCTGAGGGGGGCTGCGCTCGTGGCCCACGACTGGGGTGGGCCGACCGGGCTGTCCTGGGCGACACGGCATTCGGATCGCGTCGAGGGCCTGTTCCTCATCAACACCCTGGCCCACAGCTTTCGGCGCGAGGTCTTGCCCGCGGGGAAGGAGAGAGTTCCTCTTCCGCTCCCGCTCCACGTCCTTCGAGCCCCGGCGGTGGGTGAGCTGCTCGTTCAAGGCCTGGACGCCTTCAAGCCGTTGATGTTCCGGTTGGCGATCGAGCGCAAGGAGCGGCTGACGCCGTCCGTGCGGCGCGCCTACCGCGAAGTGCACGGTGGCTGGTCCGAGCGGGCCGCGATGCTGGAGTTCGCCCGACAGGTCCCGACCCGGGCAGAGGGACCGGTCGACGAGCTCAACCGCGAAACCGAGGGGGCGCTGAGAGAGTGCTTCCGCTCCAAGCCGGTCTCCATCGTCTGGGGGACGAGGGATCGCGTCCTATCGCCCGCCTATGTCGACAGTCTCTGGTTGAACACCTTCCCCGACGCGCAGGTCACCCTGATCGACGGCGCCGGCCACTTCGTCCAGGAGGACGCTCCCGAGAGAGTCGTCCCGCTGTTGACGCGGTTCGTCGCGGCACTTTGAAGGGCCAGCCGAGGGTGATTGATCCGATGCGTTCCAAAGATCAACCCGTTCGGATGATGCGCTGCATCCGGCGGGGGGCTTTACTACGCGTAGAGCGGCTTCCCGAGCCCCACTTGGGGTTCATGCGGAATCCGAAACGAAAGGAGTCCGGATGACGTTTCTGTGGGTGGTACTCGCGATCCTGTACGTCGCGATGTTCTTCTGGCTCGGCCTGACGACGCTAAGTAATGGCCACGGCTGGCTCTTCTTCTTCGGGATCTTCTTTCCGATCCTGTGGATCGTAGGTGCCTTCATGGCCCCGACGGCCCCAGCGACCGGCGACCCCGCGGGCGGGACAGGCACCTGAGCAAGTTAGCCCTCCGAGATACTCGGGCTCGAAACCGACCTCTCGCTCCCCGTCAGCGGACACCGCTCACGCTCTCGCTCTGGACGAAGAGGAGGCGTACATGAACGCCGGATTGAGCCCCGATACCTACTGGAAGTTCGGGACACATCTGGGACACATTCGCCCCAAGGGAAGGCCGGTAGAGCGCTGATTCCGCTCTAGAATGGGATGCCGGAGGAGGGACTCGAACCCCCGACACGCGGATTATGATTCCGCTGCTCTAACCAGCTGAGCTACTCCGGCGGGGAGTCGGGATCGTAGCGGTGGGGGGGCTGGGGTCGTCTTGGCGCGATAGGGCTTAGCCTTGTTGCGGTGATGCAGGAACTGGACAGGGCGGTGCGGACGGTTTTGCGCGATTGCCTGCGGGTGGAACCTGCCGAAGAGGTGCTGGTGATCTGCAACCCGGTCACCGAGGAGATCGGGGCGCTGATGCGGATCGAGGCCGAGGGGGACGGTGCCTACGCGACGCTGGCGGTGATCTCCGAGCTCGACTCCAACGGGGCCGAGCCGCCGACGCCGGTCGCCGCGGCGATGATCGCCTCCCACGTCGTCCTCGCGCCGACGATCCAGTCGCTGTCTCATACCTACGCGCGCCGCGCGGCAAACCGGGCCGGGGCGCGGGTCGCGACCCTGCCCGGCGTCACCGACGACATGCTGGCCCGGCTGATGAACGCCGACATGCGCGAGCTGCGGCGGCGCGGGGCCGCCCTGGCGGCGGCAATGCGCAGCGGCGAGGAGGCGCGGATCACCTGCCAGCACGGCAGTGACCTACGGCTCGGGCTCAAGGACCGCATCCCGATCGCCGACGCCGGCGTGCTCGACGCGCCCGGCGCCTTCGGCAACCTGCCCTGCGGTGAGGCCTTCGTCTCGCCCGTCAGCGGTGAGGGCACGCTCGTCGTCGATGGCTCGATCGCCGGTGTCGGCAAGGTCGAGACGCCGGTCGAGCTGACCGTCCGCGACGGCCACCTCGTCGACGCCACCGGCCCCGAGGGCGACACCCTGCTCGAACTGCTCACCGCCCACGGCGAGGACGGCACCAATATCGCCGAGCTCGGCATCGGCACCAACGAAGAGGCGACCCTGACCGGCAACATCCTCGAGGACGAGAAGATCCTCGGCACCGCCCACGTCGCCTTCGGCGCCTCGGCGGCGATCGGCGGCGGCATCCAGGTCCCCGTCCACCTCGACTGCGTGGTGCTCGAACCGACGATCGAGATCGACGGCAAGGAGATCGTCCGCGCCGGCGATCTGCTCGTCTGAAGGTGGCGCCCCGGCTGCTCGCCGTTCCAAATGTCTCCGAGGGTCGCGACGCGGCGCGGATCGAGGCCCTCCAGCGCGCCTTTTCCGGCGGCGCCACCCTGCTCGACCGCCACTCCGACCCTGACCACGGGCGTACCGTCTTCACCCTGGCGGGCGAGCCGGCGCCGCTGCGCGAGGCGCTGCTGCGCGGCGCCGCGCAGGCGATCGAGACCGTCGATATGGGCGCATACGCCGGTCTCCACCCCGCGGTCGGCGCGCTCGATGTCTGCCCGTTGGTCTGGACCGGCCCGGCGCGGCGCGACGGGGCCCGCAGCGAGGCGCTCGGGCTGGCCGAGCAGCTGGGCGGGCTCGACGTCCCGGTCTTCCTCTACGGCGAGCTGGCAACCCGTC
Source organism: uncultured Solirubrobacterales bacterium (assembly GCA_963817905.1). Lineage (GTDB taxonomy): Bacteria > Actinomycetota > Thermoleophilia > Solirubrobacterales > 70-9 > VRUE01. Next base: position 9,730 of record CAWFPS010000001.1, read on the forward strand.
CCGAGCACGCCGAGCGTGCCTACTTCCGCAACGGCGGCCTGGCCGAGCTGTGGCTGCGGATGGAGGCGGGGGAGACCCGTCCCGACTACGGCCCCGCCCTGCCGCACCGCAGCGCCGGCGTGACGCTCCTCACCGCCCGCCCGCCGCTCGCCGCCTTCAACGTCGAGCTCGACAGCAGCGACGTCGAGCTGGCCCGCGCCGTCGCCGCCGGGTTGCGCGAGTCCGGCGGCGGCCCGCGCGGGGTGCGGGCGATCGGCCTCGGGCTGAGCAGCGGGCGGACCCAGGTCTCGACCAACGTCCACGACCCCTTCGCCGTGTCGCTCGGGGAGGTGGTCGAGCGGGTGCGGGCGCTGGCGGCACCGCTCGGCGCGCGCCCGGTCGAGGCCGAGGTCGTCGGTCTGGTCCCGGAGGCGGCCTTGGCCGGCTACCCGGCCGACGTCCCGATCCGGGATTTCGATCCCCGCCACCACCTGATCGAGCGGCGGCTGAACCTTTGACCCCCTTATACGGGGGCGAAAGCGACAGGTCGACGGGTCGTTGTGGGAGTGCATCATCTAGATTCCGGGCATGGCCCAGACCAAGAAGAAGCGCCGCCGCAAGCAACGTGGGACCCAGGGCGGCCGGGTCGATCCGAACCGCCGCCCGTCCCGCCCGAAAAGCCGTGCCGAGGCAAAGTCCCGCATCCGCTCGGGGGCCAAGCCCGCGCCGCGCGTGGACCGGCCGCCGACCTGGCGTGGCTCGGCCGTTCGCGGCCTCGCCGCCGCCGCGATCTTCACCGTCGCCCTGCTGATCGTCTTCAAACGCCCGCCGGGCGCCGCGCTCGGGCTCGGCGCCTTCATGCTCGTCTTCTATATCCCGGCCGGCTACTACATCGACCTGATGCTGTGGCGGCGCCGGGAGCGGGGGCGGATGAGGTCGGGCGGCTCGTGAGCCTCGAGGTCCGCCAGCTGACGGTCGGGCCGATCGCCGAGAACTGCTTCGTCGTCCGCCCCGAGGGGGGCGAGAAGCTCCTCGTCGTCGACCCCGGCGAAGAGGCCGAGCGCATCCTCGCCGGGATCGAGGAGACCGGCGCCGAGGTCGAGGCGATCCTGATCACCCACTGCCACTTCGACCACGTCGGCGCCGTCACCCCGCTGGCCGAGGCCACCGGCGCCCCCGTCTACTGCCCCGAGATCGAGACGTCGCTGCTCGCCGACATCATGTCCTTCACGATGCCCGGCTTCGGCCCCTTCGAGGGCTACGAGGCCGATGAGACCGTCGAAGGCGGCGAGGCATTGGAGCTGGCGGGCCTCACACTCGATGTCCACTTCACCCCGGGCCATAGCCCCGGCCACGTCACCTACTCGGTCCGCGACGAGGAAGCGATCTTCTCCGGCGACGTGCTCTTCCAGGGCTCGGTCGGCCGCGTCGACCTGCCCGGCGGCGACGGTCCCACCCTGATGCGCTCGATCCAGTCGCTGCTCGATTCCCACCCGGCCGGGACCACCGTCTACCCCGGCCACATGGGGGTCACCACGCTGGGCGCCGAGCAGGCGACGAACCCCTTCCTCGCGCAGCTCTCGCGCTAGGCAGCGGGCGAGCGGCCGGCGCAGGTAAGGTCGCGCACGTGGCGGCACCCAAGTACCAGGCACCGCGCGGGACCTTCGACGTCCTGCCCGCCGCCGCGCGCGTGCGCGGCCGGATCGAAGCCACGGCGGCGGCGATCTTCGCCCGCGCCGGCTACGAGCCGATCGCCACGCCGAGCTTCGAGGACACGGAGCTGTTCGAGCGCGGCGTCGGCCACTCGACCGACATCGTCCGCAAGGAGATGTTCAGCTTCGAGGACAAGGGCGGGCGCAGCCTCACCCTGCGGCCCGAGGGCACGGCGCCGATCTGCCGCGCCTACGTCGAGCACGGGATGCGGGCACTGGCGCAGCCGGTCAAGCTCTCCTACCGCGGCCCCTTCTTCCGCCACGAGCGCCCTCAGGCCGGCCGCTACCGCCAGTTCCACCAGCTCGGCGCCGAGGCGATCGGCAGCGACTCGCCGCTCGCCGACGCCGAGCTGATCGGGTTGCTGGCCGAGCTGCTGGCCGAGCTCGGCGTGCCCGGGGTGGAGCTGCGGCTGGGCAGTCTCGGCTCGCTCGACACGCGCCAGGCCTACCTGGAGGAGCTGAAGGCCCACCTGCGCGCCCACGAGGACGAGCTGTCGAAAGAGGTGCGCGAGCGGATTGACGTCAACCCGCTGCGCGCCTTCGACTCCGACGACGAGGGGACCCGTGCGGCGATGGCCGACGCGCCGAAGCTCCTCGAGCGGCTCGAGGGCGCCGACGCCGATCACTTCGCCGAGGTGCGGTCGCTGCTCGACGCCTCCGGCGTCGCCTACGTAATCGACCCGACCCTGGTCCGCGGCCTCGACTACTACACGCGCACGATCTTCTCCTTCGCCTGCGACCGTCTCGGCGCCCAGTCGGAGATAGGAGGCGGCGGGCGCTACGACGGCCTGGTCGAGCAGCTCGGCGGCAAGCCGACCCCGGCGGTCGGCTGGGCGGCCGGGATCGAGCGGATCGCTTTGGCCCTGGACGAAGAGGTGGACGCGCCCGGGCGCGACGTCTTCGTCGCCGTCGCCGACGATGAGGCCGAGCGTCGCGCGCTGGCCCTCGTCCTGGCCGGCGAACTGCGCAAGGCGGGCCTCTCGGCCGAGATCGACCTCGGCGGCCGCGGCCTCAAGGGCCAGTTCAAGCAGGCCGACCGGATCGGCGCCCGCCGCGTCGTCATCCTCGAGGCCGAGGGCGCCCAGCTGCGCGACATGGCCAGCGGCGAGCAGCGCCCGGTCCAGACCGGCAACCTGATCGAGGAGATAACGGGGGGAGAGCAGTGATCGCGGAGCGACCAAGCGTCCATCTCTGCTTCTTCGCGCCGGGAGCGAGGCGGAGGTATTTGCGATGAGCGAGTTTCCGGGACTGAGCCCGAACGGCTACCGCGACACCTGGTGCGGCCAGGTGCTCGGCGACCGGGTCGACAGCGAGGTGCGCGTTGCCGGCTGGGTTCACCGCCGCCGTGACCACGGCGGCCTGATCTTCATCGACCTGCGCGACCGCACCGGCATCGTCCAGCTCGTCTTCCACCCCGAGGACGCGGGCGGCGCCTTCGAGCTCGGTCACAAGCTGCGCGCCGAGGACGTGCTCAGCGCCAGCGGCACGGTCGTGCGGCGCTCCGCGGAGACGGTCAACCCCGAGCTGCCGACGGGGGAGGTCGAGCTGAAAGTCGCCAGCGTCGAGCTGCTCGCCGACGCCGAGACGCCGCCCTTCCAAATCGAGGGCTTCGCCGGCGAGGTGGGCGAGGACGCGAGGCTGCGCCACCGCTATCTCGACCTGCGCCGCGAGCAGATGCGCGACGCCCTCGTCCTCCGCCACCAGGTCACCGCGGCGATGCGCGAGTTCCTCGACCGCGAGGGCTTCCTCGACATCGAGACCCCGGTGCTGACCCGCTCCACCCCCGAGGGCGCCCGCGACTTCCTCGTCCCCAGCCGCACCCAGCAGGGCTCCTTCTACGCGCTGCCGCAGTCCCCGCAGCTGTTCAAGCAACTGCTGATGGTGGCTGGCTTCGAGCGCTATTACCAGGTGGCGCGCTGCTTCCGCGACGAGGACCTGCGCGCCGACCGCCAGCCGGACTTCACCCAGCTTGACATCGAGATGTCCTTCGTCGGCGTCGAGGATGTGATCGAGGCCAACGAGCGCCTGCTGGCCCACGTCTTCGAGCGGGTCGGCGGCCCGTCCCTGCACCTGCCGCTGCGGCGCATGCCCTACGACGAGGCGATCTCCAAGTACGGCAGCGACCGTCCCGACACCCGCTTCGGCCTGGAGCTGGCGGATCTCGACGACCTGCTGGCCGCGACCGAGTTCAAGGTCTTCGCCTCGGTGATCGGTGGCGGCGGCACCGTGCGCGGCCTCAACGCGGGCCGGCGCGAGATGCCGCGCTCGGCCCTCGACGGGCTCATCTCCCGCGCCCAGGAGCTCGGCGCCAAGGGCCTGGTCTGGGCCTTCCGCGAGGGTGACGGCTGGCGCTCGCCAACGGCGAAGTTCCTCTCCGCCGCGGAGCTGAGCGCGCTCAACGAGCGGCTCGGGGCCGAGGAGGGCGACCTGCTGCTGCTGGTCGCCGACAAGCCCAAGGTCGCCAACGCGGTGCTCGGGCAGTTGCGCCTCGACCTCGCCGCCGAGTTCGGCCTCGTCCCCGCGGGCAGCGACGAGCTTCTTTGGATCGTCGACTGGCCGCTGATGGAGGCCAACGAGGCGGGAGGCTGGGACCCGCTGCACCACCCCTTCACCGCACCGTCCGCGGACTTCGACCCCGACGATCCCGGCTCCGCCCGCGCCCAGGCCTACGACCTGGTCTGGAACGGCCAGGAGATGGGCGGCGGTTCGATCCGCATCAGCGATGCCGCCCTGCAGGGCAAGGTCTTCGCCGCGCTCGGCATCGACGCGGCGGAAGCCGAGGCCCGCTTCGGCTTCCTGCTCGAGGCGCTGCGCTACGGTGCCCCGCCGCACGGCGGCATCGCCTACGGGCTCGACCGGATCGTCCAGCGCCTCGCCGGCGCCGCCTCGATTCGCGATGTGATCGCGTTCCCCAAGACCGCCTCCGGCGTCGACGCCCTGACCGGCGCCCCGGCGCCCGTCGAGGAGCCGCAGCTGCGCGAGGTCGGTCTCCAGTTGCGCGCCCGGCCTCCCGCGGGGAAATGAGCTTCGCCGACCGGATCCGGGCCGCCTTGACGCGCTCCCCGGGGCCGGGGGCGACGCCGGTCCACGTCGACGACCCGCGTTTCGACAGCTGGGAGGTGGTGCGCGACTTCACCGACGTGAAGACGGCACGGGCCTGGCACCAGGCGCTGGAGGAGGCCCGCTTCGAGGCGGTGCTGACCGTCGACTGGCCGCTCGACCGCTACGGCCGCGGCGACATCGCCCTGCGCGTTCGGCCCGAGGACTGGAGCGAGGCCGAGCTGCTCCTCTCCAACCTGGACGATTGACCCCTCGCCAGGGGGCCCGCGCGGTGGTACGGTTGACACCGAGGCTCGAGCCCGTACGAGAGCCGTCTCACCGTTTGACCCAACACAAACGGCGCGGGAGCTGATCTCTCTCGGTCCTGTGGGACTGCGAGGAGGCCCCCACCCTTTACTTCAAGGGATCAAAGCCAGAGGCGGTACCGGCGGGCTGGAGCCTCTTTTGTGTTGCACTTTCGGCACGATCGGCGCAGCACCGTTGCGCAGGCGTCCGGCACCATCGGCCGCATGCCTGAGGTTGCCGGTGCCGCTGGGGACGAGACGTGCATTCACCACGATATGCGTGGTAAATGCACGGATGGAACCTCAGCGGTCGATGTTGATCGACGCTTGGCCGAGCTTGCGGAGCGGCAGCATGGCGTCGTTGCGCGCTGGCAGCTGACCGGCCTGGGTGTCTCGCGACGGGCGATCGATACTCGCCTTGGGACGGGTCGGCTACACCGTCTACATCAGGGCGTGTACGCCGTCGGGCATGTCGCAATCGGTCGCCGAGCCCGATGGATGGCAGCAGCACTTGCGGCCGGCCCAGGGGCCGTGCTGAGCCATCGCTCAGCAGCACAGCTCTGGGGCCTTCTGCCAGAGTCGACGATCGCCCCCGAAGTCACCAGGCCGGGCTACTTCAGGCCACGGCCCAGGATCAAGGCTCATCGCTCGGCACTACCGCCCGACGAGCTGACCCATGTCGATGGGATCCCGATTACCTCGTTGTCACGGACGCTCTTCGATCTGGCGTCCGTTGGGAGCCGGCGGCAAGTCGAAAAGGCGTTCAATGAGGCAGAAGTGCGCGGGCTCAATGACACGCTCTCAGTTGTCGACTTGCTGGAGCGTTATCCCGGTCGGCGTGGGTCGGTGGCGTTGCGGGCGATCCTCGCCGAGGAAGCGCATACCCGGGGGATCACCCGGAAGGAGCTTGAGGAGCGATTCACGGCGATCCTCGGCGCCACCGACTTGCCGCGGCCAAGGCGCAATGCCGACCTCGCGGTTGGCAAGCGCTTCTTCGAAGTCGACTGCCTCTGGCAGGCGCAGCGCCTGATCGTCGAGCTCGACGGCGGTTCTGTGCATGGGACCTGGCGCACCTCGGAACGGGACCGCGAAAAGGACCGGCTCCTACAGGTCGACGGGTGGCAGGTCGTGCGGATCACCTGGCGCCAGCTGCGCGACGATGCGCCCGCCGTGATCGCCGATCTGCGCAGGCTGCTGCGGCGATCGGGCCGGGCTCCTACCCTGTAGCGATGGATCGGGAGCTTCTTGATGCCTACCTGCATGACCGCAGTCGCCTCGGGCCGGCCGAGGACGGCGCGTTCACCGGTGCTGCCGGGGGCGCGGCCTGCGGGGATCTCTCGCGAATCTCGCTCGTTATCGAGGGCGGCTCCGTGGTTCGGGTCAGCTTCGACGCCGAGGGCTGCGGGGCGACTCGGGCCGCCACCGCGGCAGTGGCCGAGATGGCCGAGGGGTCGCCAGTGCTCGAGGTCGCCCGGATCGGCACCGACCAGGTTGACGTGGCGCTGGGAGGGCTGACGCCGGCCAAGCTGCACGCGGCGCAGCTGGCCGCCGATGCGCTGCACCGGGCGCTCGCGCAGGCGGCGGCATCGGATCAGGTGCTGGCTCGCGGTGGAGGCGACTTCGATGTCTCCCAGGAGAGCGGCGACCGCCGGGATACGAACGGCAGGAGCGCCCCCGCGGGCAACGATGCCCCCGGCCGCGTGCTGGTCGCGATGTCCGGTGGCGTCGACAGCGCGGTCGCGGCGCTGCTCGAACGGGAGCGGGGGGCGGAGGTGGTCGGGGTGACGCTGAAGCTGTGGGCCGACCCGCAGACCGACGGGGCCAAGGCCTGCTGCTCGCCGGAGGCGGTGCTCGGCGCGCGGGCACTCGCCCAGTCGCTCGGCATCCCGCACCTGACCCTCGACCTCGAGGAGGAGTTCCGCCGCCGCGTCGTCGCCGAGTTCGTCTCCGGCTACGCGGCCGGCAGCACCCCCAACCCCTGCATCGCCTGCAACGGCGAGGTGCGGATCGCGGCGATGGTGGATCTGGCGCGGCGCCTTGGCGCGACGCACCTCGTCACCGGCCACTACGCCCGCATCGTCGAGGACGGCGAGGGCCCACTGCTCGCCGCCGCGGCCGACGAGAACAAGGACCAGAGCTACATGCTCGCGGCATTGCCGCCGGCCCTGCTCTCCCGGGTCCGCTTCCCGCTCACCGACTTGACCAAGCCCGAGGTGCGCGAGATCGCCGCCCGGCACGACCTGGCCGTGGCGAAGAAGCCCGAGAGCCAGGACCTCTGCTTCCTCTCCGGCCAGGGCAAGGCCGACTTCCTGCGTCGCCACGGCGGCCTCGGCGAGCGCCAGGGCGACCTGATCGACCGCTCCGGCCGCGCGGTCGGCCGTCACCCCGGCCACCACAACTTCACCGTCGGCCAGCGCCGCGGGATCGGCGGCGGCGCCGAGGAGCCGCAGTACGTCCTTGCCACCGACGCCGCCGCGAACACGGTCACGGTCGGCCCGCGCCGCGACCTGATGGCGCGCTCGGTCCGCCTCCAGCGGGCGATCCTGCACCGCGACGGCGGCAGCGTCGATGCCGTCCGCCTGCGCTACCGCTCCCAGCCGGTGCCGGCCAGGGTGGCGACGACAAAGACCGGCAGCCACGCCGAGCTCGGCGTCGACCTGGGCGAGGAGTTCGCCGGTGCGTCCCCCGGACAGACCGCCGTTCTGCTCGCCGGCGAGGCGATCGTCGGGCACGGCACGATCGTCGCCGCCTCCTGAACCCGCCCAGGCCCGGCGATAGTCCTTAGGCTGCCAGCGATGAAGGCCAGCGAGATCCGCCGCACCTACCTCGAGTTCTTCGCCGAGCGCGGCCACAAGATCGTGCCCTCGGCCTCGCTGGTGCCGTCGGTGCACGACCCCTCGGTGCTGCTGACGACGGCGGGTATGCAGCCGTTCAAGCCCTACTTCCTCGGCCGCGAGCGGCCCCCGGCGCCGCGGCTCGCCGACGTGCAGAAGTGCTTCCGCACGACCGACATCGAGGAGGTCGGCAAGACCGCCCGCCACCTCACCTTCTTCGAGATGCTCGGCAACTGGAGCTTCGGCGACTACTTCAAGGAGGAGTCGATCCCCTGGGGCTGGGAGCTCTCGACCCAGGGTTTCGGGATGGACCCCGAGCGGATCTGGGCGACCGTCTTCGGCGGCGATGAGGAGCTGGGCCTGGGGCCCGACGAGGAGGCGATCGAGATTTGGCGCCGCGTCGGTCTCCCCGACGAGCGGATCGTCCGGCTCGGCCGCGAGGACAATTTCTGGCAGGGCGGGCCGACCGGGCCCTGCGGTCCCTGCTCGGAGCTCTACCTCGACCGCGGCGAGGAGTTCGGCGATGCCGGCGAGCGGCCGGGTGACGACACCGACCGCTTCCTCGAGTTCTGGAACCACGTCTTCATGAGCTACGACCTCGCCGAGGACGGCTCGCTGACCGACCTGCCGAGCCGCAACATCGACACCGGCATGGGACTCGACCGGATGGCGGCGATCCTGCAGGACGTCCCCTCGGTCTATGAGACCGACCTGGTCCGCCCACTGCTCGACCTCGCCGAGGAGATCTCCGGCCGCTCCTACGCCGAGGGCGGCGCGGTCACCCGGGCGATGCGGATCGTCGCCGACCACTCGCGCGGCGCCGCCTTCCTGATCGCCGACGGCGTCGTCCCCTCCAACGAGGACCGCGGCTACATCCTGCGCCGGATCATGCGGCGGGCGATCCAGCAGGGCCGCACGCTCGGCCTCGAGGAGCCCTGGCTGGGCCGCTTCGCCGAGCGCACGATCGAGGTCATGGGCGAGGCCTACCCCGAGCTGACGGCCGAGCGGGAGACGATCGCCCGCTGGGTCGGCGACGAGGAGGAGAGCTTCGGCCGCACCCTGGAGCGCGGCATGGTCCTGCTCGAGCGGCTGGTCGCCGAGGCGAAGGAGGCGGAGACCTCGTGGATCGAGGCGGCCGACGCCTTCGAGCTGCACGACACCTACGGCTTCCCCTATGACCTGACCAAGGAGCTGCTCGGCGAGCGGGGCCTGGCGGTCGACGACGGCGGCTTCGAGGAGCTGATGGAGGAGCAGCGCCAGCGCTCTCGGGTCGGCTCCGCCACCGCGCACGGCTCCGAGGACCGCCACGAGCGCGTGATTGCCTTCGCCGGGGCGGCCGCGCCGACCCGGTTCGTCGGCTACGAGACGCTGCGCGCCACCACCGGCCTCGCCGCGGTCGAGAGCGACGACGGCCGCGCCCTGGTCAAGCTCGAGCAGAGCCCCTTCTATGCGGAGGGGGGCGGGCAGGTCGCCGATTCTGGCGTGCTGCGCTGGGAGGGGGGAGAGGCGAAAATTCTCGACGTTTACCGGGTTGGCGAGGACCAAGTCCTCGAGGTAGAGGGAAGCGGTCCCCGGACGCGGGAGCGGGGGCGCGAGGTCGCCGGTGATGATGAGCGCGCCCCCGCGGGAGCGGAGGAGATCGCGTTTGTTCCGGTGGAGGCCGAGGTCGACCGCGAGACCCGCCACGCCACCATGCGCAACCACACGGCCACCCACCTGCTGCACGCGGCCCTGCGCGAGCGGCTCGGCACCCATGTGCGCCAGGCCGGCTCCGCCGTCCGTCCCGACAAGCTGCGCTTCGACTTCACCCACGGCCAGGGCCTCAGCGCCGAGGAGCTGGGCGCGGTTGAGGACCGGGTCAACGAGTGGATCAAGGCGAGCCGCCCGGTGCGCTGGCTGGAGATGGAGCGCCCCGAGGCCGAGCGGCTGGGGGCGATGGCCCTGTTTGGCGAGAAGTACGGCGAGTGGGTGCGGGTGGTCGAGGTAGACGGCGTCTCGCGCGAGCTCTGCGGCGGCACCCACGTCGCTAACACGGCCGAGGTCGGGATCTTCAAGATCGCCTCGGAGGGGTCGAGCGCCGCCAACGTGCGCCGAATCGAGGCGCTCAGCGGTCCCGCCGCGATCGACTGGTTCCGCGAGCGCGAGCAGCGCCTCGGCGAGGTCGGCGAGCTGCTCGGCTCGCCCCAGGACCCGATCGCCGGGGCGCGCCGGGCGGCCGAGAAGCTGAAGGAGGCCGGTGCCGACGCCGAGCAGGCGCAGAAGCAACTGCTCGGCGAGGAGGCCGAGCGGCTCGTCGCCGAGGCGGTGGAGGCCAACGGCGTCAAGCTCGCCGTCTCGCGGGCGCCGCTGGCCGACCAAAAGCAGCTGCTCGAGCTGGCCAACCGGGTCCAGTCGAAGCTGGGCGGCGACGCCGCGGTGGCGCTGGGCGGCGCCGAGGGCAGCAAGGTCGCCCTCGTCGTCCTCGTCTCGAAGGGGGCCGTGGAGCGCGGCCTCTCCGCCGCGGACGCGGTGCGCGAGTCGGCCCCGATCGTCGGCGGCGGCGGCGGCGGGCGCGACGACATGGCCCAGGCCGGCGGCAAGGACGCGAGCAAGCTCGACGAGGCGCTCGCCGCGGCGCGGGCCGCGCTCGAGCGGGCGGCAGGCTGAGCCGATGCGGGTCCTCGCCCTCGACCACGGCACGGCCCGGATCGGCTGCGCGATCTCCGACCCCAGCGGCACCCTGGCGACGCCGCTGCCGGTGATCGAACCATCGGTTGCCCGCGCGGTCGCCGAGCTGGTCGACAAGCACGAGGTCGAGCTGGTCGTGGTCGGCCTGCCGCTGCACCTGAGCGGCGAGGAAGGCAGTCAGGCCGCGGTCGTCCGCAGCTTCTGCACGGAGCTGGAGGCGCTGCTCGCGATCCCGGTCGAGACCTACGACGAGCGCCTGACCACGCGGATGGCCGACGCCAGCAAGCGCGAAGGCGCCGCGGCGGCGCCGGACTCGCTCGCGGCCGCCCACCTTCTGCAGGCCTACCTGGCGGGCCGGGCCGCGATTGAAGAGCGCGACGACGATGAGTGACGAGCTTCTCGCCTCAGAACGCGAGCAGCGCCGCCGCGAGCGGGAAGAGCGGCGCCTGAAACGCGAGGGGAAGGGCGGCGGCGGGGTGCCCGCCGCGCCGCCTCCACCGGACCCGCCGTCCCCTCCCCCGCCAGCCGCGCCGAAACCGTCGCGCTCGCGCCGAAACGGCCTCGGTATCGCCGTCGGCCTGGCCTTCGTGCTGTTCGGCATCGCCGCGATCGCGGCGCTCGCCTACAGGCACTTCCACCGCAGCGCTCCCCCTCCGCCGGTCGTCGTGCGGACGATCACGGTGACGATCCCCGAGGGCTACAGCCGCGCCCAGGCCGCCGAGCTGGCCAAGACCGAAGGCCTGCGCGGCAGCTACGAGCGCGCCAGCGTGCGCTCCAAGTACCTCAACCCCGCCAAGTACGGCGGCAAGGGCGCCAAGGATCTCGAGGGCTTCCTCTTTCCCGACACCTTCGAGCTGGAGAAGCACGCCAGCGCCGCCAGCCTGGTGCAGTTGCAGCTCGAGGACTTCAAGCGCCGGATCAAGGGCGTGAACATGAGCTACGCGCGCTCGAAGAACCTGACCACCTACGACGTGCTGACGATCGCCTCGATGATCGAGGACGAGGCCGGCAAGGCGAGCCAGCGCAAGCTGGTCGCGGCGGTGGTCTACAACCGCCTGCACGACGGGATGCCGCTCGGCATCGACGCCACCACCCGCTTCGCCACCGGCAACTACACCGAGCCGCTGACCGAATCCGAACTGGCGGTCGATTCGCCCTACAACACCCGCACCAACACCGGGCTGCCGCCGGGCCCGATCAACAGCCCCGGCCTGGCCTCGATCGAGGCCGCCGCCCACCCGGCCAAGGCGGACTACCTCTTCTACGTGGCCAAGCCGGGCGCCTGCAACGAGCTCGCCTTCTCCTCGACCGAAGCCGAGTTCGAAGCCGACGTCGCCCGCTACAACACCGCGCGCGAAGCGGCCGGCGGCAACTCGCCGGACAGCTGCGGGGAATAGCGGTGCCGCGGCTGGCCGTGCTCGGCTACCCCGTCGGCCACTCGCGCTCCCCGGCGATGCAGACCGCGGCCCTGGCCGAGCTGGGGCTGGGGGAGGAGTGGAGCTACGAGGCGATCGAGGTCGCCCCCGACGCCTTCGAGCAGCGAGTGCTGGCGATGGCGGCGGAGGGGTTCGCCGGCGCCAACGTGACCGTGCCGCACAAGGGCGCGGCGCTGGCGCTTGCCGACGAGCTCTCGGAGGGCGCGCGGGAGATCGGCGCCGCCAACACGCTGACCTTCGCCGCGGCCGAGATCCGGGCCGAGAACACCGACGCCGAGGGTTTCCTTCGGGCCCTGCCGGTCTCGCCGGCCGGCAAGCGGGCCCTGGTGCTCGGCGCCGGGGGCGCCGCCCGGGCGGTGGTCTGGGCCCTGCTGCGCGAGGGGGCGACGGTGGAGATCTGGAACCGCACGGAGCTGCGCTCCCGGCACCTCAGCGAGGAGCTCGGCGGCGAGACGGTCGAGCGCCCCGAGCAGTCCGCCTACGAGCTGATCGTCAACACGACCTCGGTAGGCCTGGCCGGCGAGGACCCGTTCACGGAGCTGCCGCTTGCGGCCGCCGCATTCGTTCCAGGCCAAACCGTCGCCGACATGGTCTACGGCGAGGAACCATCTGCTCTGCTGGCTGCTGCCGGAGGGGAGGGCGCGACCACGGTCGACGGAATTGAGATTCTCGTCCAACAGGGCGCCCTCTCCCTCGAGCTCTGGACGGACCGCCCGGCCCCGCTCGAGACCATGCGCGCGGCCGCGCGGACCTAAGGCGTATCCCGGCAGGGGTGGAGCGTCTTGTACTTTTTGGTCAACCCGCCTCCTCGCAAGGCCACCGCCAATTCACCAAGAAGTTAAGCGGAACCCCTGCCGGGATACGCCCTCGCGCCCCCTCCGTCGATAGCCTGACCCGGGCAATGACCAGGTTCCGCTTCACAACCGCAGGAGAGTCGCACGGGCCCGGGCTCGTGGCGATCGTCGAGGGGATGCCGGCCGGGCTGGAGCTCGACCGGGAGGCGCTCGACCGCGACATGGCGCGGCGCCAGCTCGGCCACGGGCGCGGCGGACGGATGAAGATCGAGACCGACACGGTCGAGGTCCGCTCCGGGCTGCGCCACGGCCGCACGCTCGGCAGCCCGATCGCGGTGCTCGTCGCCAACCGCGACTTCGCCAACTGGGAGGAGCGGATGAACCCCTGGCCGGTCGAGGCCGAGGTCGACGAGGTCCACCTGCCGCGCCCCGGCCACGCCGACCTGGTCGGCGCCCAGAAGTACGGCCACGGCGACATCCGCAACGTGCTCGAGCGCGCCAGCGCCCGCGAGACCGCCGCCCGCGTGGCGGCCGGCTCGGTCGCCCGCGGCTTCCTCACCGCGCTCGGCGTCAGCGTGCACAGCCACGTCACCCAGATCGCCTCGCTTACCGCGCCGCCGCGCGAGGACCTGGGGCCCGAGGATTTCGCCGCGGTCGACGAGGACCCGGTGCGCTGCCTCGACCCCGAGGCCAGCGCGGCGATGGTCGCGGAGATCAACCGCCTGCGCAAGGCCAACGAGAGCCTCGGCGGCAGCTTCGAGGTGCGCGCCTTCGGCCTCGTCCCCGGGCTCGGCTCCCACGTCTCCTGGGAAGACCGCCTCGACGGCCGCCTCGCCGGTGCCGTCGCCTCGATCCAGTCGGTCAAGGGCGTCGCGATCGGCGAAGCATGGGACGTCGCGGGCCGCCCCGGCTCGGAGGCCCACGACGAGATCTTCTGGTCCGAGGAGCGCGGCTACTTCCGCGAGACCAACCACGCCGGCGGCCTCGAGGGCGGGATGACCAACGGCCTGCCACTCTCTGTTCGCGCCGCGATCAAGCCGATCTCGACCCTGACCAAGCCATTGCGCTCGGTCGACACCGAGAGCAAGGAACCGGCCCAGGCATTGCGCGAGCGCACCGACTCGACTGTGGTCCCGGCCGCGGCGGTCGTCGCCGAGGCGATGGTCTGCCTCGTCCTCGCCCGCGCCTACCGCGAGAAGTTCGGCGGCGATCACATCGACGACGCCCTCGCCGCGGTCGAGGCCTACAAGCAGCGAATCGACTTCCGCGGCTAGCGGTGAAGCCCGCGCTCGTCTTCATCGGATTCATGGGCGCCGGGAAGTCGACCGCGCTGGCCGCGGCGCGCGAGGCCGGGCTGGAGACGACCGAGTCCGACGTCGTGATGGAGGAGGCGCTGGGACGGCCGATCGCGGCCGCCTTCGAGCAGGACGGGGAGGAGGCGTTCCGGGCGCGCGAGGCGGAGGTAGTCAGCGAGCTGCTCGATCGCGCCGACGGCGGCGCGATCGGGCTCGGCGGCGGCAGCATCCTCTCCGCGCGGGTGCGCGAGGCGCTCAAACGCCACATCGTCGTCTGGTTGCAAGTCGAGCCGCAGCAGGCCTGGCCCCGCATCGCCCGCAGCGACCGCCCGCTGGCGACCAGCGCCGCCGACGTCGAGCGGCTGTTCGAACAGCGCGAGCCGCTCTACGCCTCGATTGCCGACGCGATCGTGGCGAGCGGCGACCGCGGCCTGATCGGCCGCGCGATGCCCTCGCTGCTGGTCCTGGCCGGGCTGCCGGCGGGGACCGGGATGCTCTGGGCGGCGAGCGACTCCGGCGAGTACCCGGTCTTCGCCGGCCCGGGCCTGCTCGGTACGGTTCCGTGGCCGTTGCCGGGAAGGCGCTTCTGCGTCACCGACGCGGCCGTCGGCCCGCTCTACGCCGAGCGGCTCGCGCCGCTCGCGGCGACGGTCGAGGTCGAGCCGGGGGAGGGCGCGAAGACGATGGCCGAGGCCGAGCGGGTGCTGAGCGAGCTGGCCCGGGCCGGGATGACCCGCGAGGACCATGTCGTCGCCCTCGGCGGCGGTGTCGTCGGCGACCTGGCCGGGTTCTGCGCGCACCTCTACCAGCGCGGCGTCCCGGTCGATGCAGGTGCCGACGACGCTGGTCGCCCAGGTCGACTCCGCCTACGGCGGCAAGACCGGGGTGGACCTGCCTGAGGGCAAGAACTACGCCGGCGCGTACCACCTGCCCGCCGCGGTCATCGCCGACACCGCCACGCTCGCGACCCTGCCGCGCGAGGAGCTGGCGGCCGGGTTCGTCGAGCTGCTGAAGACGGGGCTGCTGGCCGGCGGCGAGCTGTGGGAGCAGGCTCGCGGGATTGAGCGGCTCGATCCCGATGCCCTCGCCGGCCTCGTCCTCGCCTGTGCCCGCTACAAGTGCGAGGTCGTCGCCGCCGACGAGCGCGACGCGGGCCTGCGCGCTGCGCTCAACCTAGGCCACACCGCCGGCCACGCGATCGAGGCGGCGAGCGGCTACGGGCGCTACCGCCACGGCGAGGCGGTCGGGCTCGGCCTGCTGGCGGCGCTGCGGCTCTCCGAGGCGCCCGAGCTGCGCGGTGAGGTGGAGGCGATCCTGGCCCGCCACGAGCTGCCTGTCTCGGTCGACCCGGCGATCGACCTCGAGGCGATCCTCGAGGCGATCGGGCGCGACAAGAAGCGCACTGCCGACGGCGTCGGCTTCGTCCTCCTCGACGAGCCCGGCGAGCCGCGCACGGACCAGCTGGTCGATCCGGCTAAGGTCCGCGCAGCCGTGCGGGAGCTCTACCCATGACCAGCGCCCACAACCGTGTCGCCGTCCTGCACGGGGTCAACTTCAACATCCTCGACCGCCGCGATCCGGCCGTCTACGGTGGCCTCTCGCTGCACGAGCTGGAGGCCAAGATCGAGCGCTGGGCGCACGAGCTGGGCCTGGAAGCGATCTTCTTCCAGACCAACTCCGAGGGCGAGTTCTGCGAATACCTGCACCGGGTGCCCGAGCTGGCCGACGCGGCCCTACTCAATGCCGGCGCCTGGTCGCACTACAGCCGCGCGATCGCCGACGCGCTCGACGTTGCCGGGGTGCCCTCGGTCGAGATCCACCTCTCCGACGTCGAGGCGCGCGATGAGTGGCGCAAGCTCTCGGTCTTCGACGGCCTAGTCCTGGCCAAGATCTTCGGCAAGGGGCCCGACGGCTACCGCGAGGCGCTCGAGCTGCTGGCCGGCAAGCTGGGCGCGGCCGCGCGCTGATGGGGGACCGCGCCGAGCGCCTCGCCGCCCTCGTTGCCGAGCGCGAGCTGGACAGCTTCCTGGTCACCGACCTGGTCAACGTCGGCTACCTGACCGGCTTCGGCGGCACCAACGGCGCCTGTATTTGCGGCGCCGGGCAGCGGGTCTTCCTCACCGACTTCCGCTACACCGAGCGCGCCGAGGCAGAGGTCGAGGGCTGGGAGGTGGTCACGGTCCGCGACGACTGGCTGGGCGGGATCGCCGAGCGGCTGAGCGGCAAGGTCGGCTTCGAAGACCATCAGATGGCGGTGCGGACGCTGAAGCGCCTGGAGCAGAAACTCGGCGACGGCGTCACGCTGGAGGGCGCGGCCGGCACGGTCGAGAAGCTGCGCCGGGTCAAGGACGAAGCCGAGCTGGCCGCGATTGGTGCCGCGGCCGAGCTGGCCGATGAGGTTTGGCGCTTCTCGCTCGAACGCGGCTTGGCCGGCCGCAGCGAGCTCGACGTCGCCCGCGCAGCCGAAGCGAGGATGCGTGAGCTGGGCGCGGAGCCGTCCTTCCCGACGATCGTCGCCGCCGGTCCCAACGGGGCCCTGCCGCACGCCGAGCCGGGTGAGCGTGAGATCGGCCGCGGTGAGCTGGTCGTCTTCGACATGGGCGCCAAGCTCGACGGCTACTGCTCCGACGGCACCCGCACCTTCGCCACCGGCGAGCCCGGAGAGGCTGCCCGCGCCGTCTATGAGACCGTGCGCGAGGCCCAGGAAGCGGCCCTGGCGGCGGTCAAGGCAGGGGTCAGGGGCGAGGACGTCGACACCGTCGCCCGCGAGCCGATCGCCGCCGCCGGCCACGGCGAGCGCTTCGGTCACGGGCTCGGCCACGGCGTCGGCCTGGAGGTGCACGAGGAACCGCGCGTCTCCCAGCGCTCCGACGACGTCCTCGCCGCGGGAGAAGTGGTGACGATCGAGCCCGGCATCTACCTCCCCGGCGAGCTGGGCGTACGCATAGAGGACTTGGTCATAGTCACCGAGAGCGGCCACCGCAACCTGAGCACCCTCCCCAAGACGCTCCAGCTGGTCGACTAACCCAAACCACGCCGAACTGCATCAAATTCTCTATCCAGCGGATCGGAGAATTTGATGCAGTTCGGCAGGTTGGGGTGCAGGGCTAAGCGGATTCGACCTGTTGGACGATGCGGCATGCGTGACTCCCACCGTTGACAGCCTGCGCGAGGCGCGCCGGGACCGCCTGCTCGACATGGAGCAGCGGGTGCGCCGCTACCGGGCGGCCTGCTTCGCGATCCTCGCGCTCGCCCTCGCCTCGGCCGGGCCCTCGGTCGGCTGGCTCGGCCTGGCGCCCCTGGCGGCGGGCTTCGCCGGTTTCGCGATCGCCGACCGCTTCATGCGGGCCAGCCCGCGCCCCTGGCTTTGGGTGGCGGGCGCTTGGGGGGCGCTGCCGCTGCTGCTCGCCGGCGCCGTGATCGCCACCGGCGGCCCGACCAGTCCGGTGCTGATGTGGTTTGCCCTGCCCGCGGTGACCCTGGGCGCCCGCTTCGACCCCTGGGGCATGGTTGTCGGCACGGTCTACCTCCTCGCGGTCTTCCTGATCGGCGCCGTCGCCGTCGATCCCGCCGTTGCATCCACGCACAGCCAGGCCCTGGTCGCCACCGCGGCCCTGATCCTCTGCACCGTGATCCTCTCCGGCGCATTGGTCGAGTCCGACCGCGCCCACCGGCGCAGCTCGACCCTCGATCCGCTCACCGGCCTCTTCAACCGCAACGCGCTCGAGCAGCGCCTCGCCGAGCTCGACGGGGCGCCCTGCGACGAGGGGAGCGGGCAGTCCCACGCCTTGCTGCTCTGCGACCTCGATCACTTCAAGCGGGTCAACGACCGGCTCGGCCACGCCGCCGGCGACGCGGTCCTGCAGGACGTCGCCTACACGATGCGCGCCGTGTTGCGGGCCGGGGACTCGATCTACCGGATCGGCGGAGAGGAGATCCTCGTCGTCCTGCCCGGCGCCACCGAGGCGGACGCGGTCGCGATCGCCGAGCGCCTGCGCAACGCGGTGCGCGAGCGGCGCATCGTCGGGGTGGGGGTGACGATCAGCATCGGCGCCGCGCTGACCAAGCCGGCCACGGTCAACACCGAGGACCTCGTCGCCCGCGCCGACGCGGCGCTCTACGCGGCCAAGGCCGGCGGGCGCGACACGGTCTTTGTCGCCAATTGACGCCGCTCAGCGGCTGAGGTCGATCTCGTCGCTGAGGCGTTCGGCGAAGGCGGTAATCAGGGTGACGGTCGCCTCGACGTCGCCGAGGTCGACCATCTCCACCGGCGAGTGCATGTAGCGCAGCGGGATCGAGACGAGGCCGGTGGGGATGCCCGAGCGGGCGAACTGGACGGCGTCGGCGTCGGTGCTGGTCGAGTTGCCGGTGGCGCCGATCGTGTACTCGACCCCGGCCTCTTCGGCTGCCGCGACCAGCAGCTCGGAGACTTTCGGGGAGAGGGTCGCACCGCGGTAGATCACCGGGCCGGAGCCGAGCGGGTGGCTGCCCAGCTCCTTCTCGTCGATTCCCGGCGCGTCGGTGGCGTGGGTGACGTCGACGACGATCGCCAGGTCCGGTTCGACCGCGAAGGCCGAGGTGCGGGCGCCGAAGAGGCCGATCTCCTCCTGCACGGCGGCGATCGCGGCGAAGCTTCCCTTCAGGTCCCCCTGCTCGTGGCAGCGCCGCAGCGACTCGAGCGTGACGTAGGCGCCGAGGCGGTTGTCCATCGAGCGCGAGACGGTGCGCTCGCCGGCCAGGCCGAGCGGCTCGCTGGCGATCACCACCGGATCGCCGATCCGGACCATCGAGGCGGCGTCGTCATGGCCGGCGGCGCCGATGTCGATGTGCAGCGATTTCATCTCGACGACCTTCTTGCGCTGGTCGGCATCGAGTAGGTGCAGCGGCTTGCGCCCGACCACGCCGGGGACCGGGCCGCCGGAGCCCTGTACCTCGACCCGCTGGCCGACCAGTATCTGCGGGTCCCAGCCTCCAATCGGGGCGAACCAAAGGATGCCCTTCTCGTCGATGTGGCGGACGACGAGGCCGATCTCGTCGATGTGGCCGACGACGGCGAGCAGCGGTGCCACCTCGCCGATGCGCGCCACCGAGGATCCGATGCCGTCGGTGGAGAGCGTTGCGAAGGACGCCGCGTCGCGCCAAACTTCGGCCGCCTTGGTCTCATATCCCGAGGGACCGGGAGCGCGGAGGAGCTTGTCGAGTAGTCCAGGGGTTTTACTCACGTGTGTCGCAGTATGTCGATTCGTACAAGCGTCCGCAGTGCGGCGGAGCGGGTACCTTTCCGTCTGTGACTTCCAGGCCAATCACAGCGCTGGTTACCGGGGCCTCAAGCGGCATCGGCGAGGCCACGGCACGGCGGCTTGCCCGCGAGCCGGGTACCAGGCTGTTCCTGGTCGCGCGCCGCGAGGATCGCTTGCGGGAGCTAGCCGAGTCGCTGCCCTGCGAGGCGAGCTACGTCGCCGTCGACCTAACCGCTGCCGATGCGCCCGCGCGGGTCAACGCCCACCTCGCCGAGCGCGGCGAGCGGCTGACGCTCCTGGTCAACAACGCCGGCGCCGCCTGGCGCGGCGGCTTCGCCGAGAGCGGCTACGCCAACGTCCACCGCCACATGGAGCTCAACTTCGACGCCGTGGTCCGCCTCACCGAGGCCCTGCTGCCGGCCCTGCGGGACTCGGCGCCGAGCGCGATCGTCAACGTGGCGAGCACTGCGGGCCGGGTGGCCCGCGCCCGCACCGGCTCCTACTCAGCGAGCAAGTTCGCCCTGATCGGCTGGAGCGACGCGCTCTACGCCGAGGAGCGTCCCCACGGCGTCCACGTCGGCATCGTCCTGCCCGGGTTCATCGCCACCGAGGGCTTCCCGGCGACGGAGTTGCGCGAGCGGGCGCTGACCCGCTGGGTCGTCTCCAAGCCGGAGAAGGTCGCCGAGGCGATCCTCGCGGCCGGGCCAGGGGGGAGGGCCGAGCGCTACGTGCCGCGCGGCTACGCCCTCGCCGCGGCGGCGCGCATCCTGCTGCCCGGGCTGACCCGTCGCGTGCTCGGCGGCGGTGCCGCCGGGACGCTGACGACGAGCACCGCGGCCGAAGCCGAGTAACGGCTCAGGCGCGGGAGACGTACTCGCCGCTGCGGGTGTCGACGCGGATCGTCTCGCCCTCTTCGATGAAGAGCGGCACCTGGACGGTCACGCCCGACTCCAGGGTTGCGGCCTTGTTGCCGCCGCCGGAGGCGGTGTCGCCCTTGACGCCCGGCTCGGTCTGCGTCACCTTCATCTCGATCGCGCTGGCGACCTGGACATCGCTGGGGCGCTCGTCGACGAAGAGCACGTCGACCTCGCCATTGGGCAGCAGCCACTGCATCGCCTCGCCGGCCAGCTCGCGCGGAATCTCGATCTGCTCGTAGTCGCGCGTGTCCATGAAGACCGCGGCGTCGCCGGAGTCGTATAGGTACTGCATCTTGCGCGACTCGGTGTGGACCGGGCGGAACTTCTCGCCGGCGCGGAAGGTCTTGTCCTGGACCGAGCCGTCCTCAATCTTGCGCAACTTGGTCCGCACGAAGGCGCCGCCCTTGCCCGGCTTGACGTGCTGGAAGTCGATGATGCGGAAGATCGTCCCATCGATCTCGATGTGAGAGCCATTCTTGAATTGGTTGGTGGAGATCACGGCGGCGAATCCTAGAGAGCGGGGGCGGACGGCGCCTTGTCCGAAACTCAACACAGGGCCACCGGGCCGATCGTCTAACGTGGGGGGCAGGGAATGAAGGGGGTCCGCACACTCGCAATCTCGGTTGCCGCCGTGGCGCTGCTTGCCGGCGCGCCGGTCGCCCAGGCCGAAGAAGAACCGTCTCGCGACCAGTATCGCGAACAGGTCGAGCCGATCTGCCAGGCCAACACGGTGGCCAACAAGCGGATCCTCAAGAACGCGGCCAGCCGGGCGCGCAGCCCCGAACGCCGCAAGATGCGCCAGGCCGGCGCTCAGTTCATCCACGCCTCGGCCGTCTTCGGCAAGACGGTCGGCAAGCTGGCCCACGTGCCGCGTCCGCCCACGGACGACACCCGCCTGCGCAAGTGGTTCAAGCAGCTGCACATCGTGCAGTCGAAGCTACGCAAGCTTGGCCAGGCGTTGAAGGCGAGCAACAGGATCAGGGCCGCACACGAACAGATCCGAGTCGAACGCGCCAGCAACGCCTCGAACAATGTCAGCTTCGTCTTCGAATTCCACTACTGCCGCCTGAACCGCTCCCGCTTCCTCTAGGCAAGTCCGGCGCAAGCCGGGAGTGACGGGCTCAGCTTTCTCAGTCAGCGGCTGGAGCATGGCCGAAGACCGGCCAATTCAGGGACAACCCTGAAACCGCCAAACCCAGGCCTGTCTGTTTTTCATTTCACAGTTTTACGTCTCCTCTTTTTGGCTCAACAATGCGCCAAACCAGAGCCGTAAAACGAGCCCAACTGGGTTCTTGACCTTTCCCAAACCAGTGCCATGCTCGTACCCATTACACGGGCACTTGTCCCTGTATGTACGGCATTCCCTGTCGTACCAGCCGTAACTACAGAACGAGAGGAACGAATAAATGAAGCGAGGAAGAAAAGGAATCAAGATCCTCGGCGTGACGCTTCTGGCTGCGCTTGGCCTAATGGCTATCAGCGTGTCGGCGGCTCAGGCTTCGGGGGAATTCTTAGTAAACGGAGCAAAATTCACCGCCTTAGAAAGCTTCGCGGGCACGGGTGCTAAAGGCGAGCTTTTAACGGAAGGTGGCTTGAAACTCAACTGCACGGCCTCGACTGTCACCGGCATGATCAATCATAACGACCAGGTTGGCAAGGTTGATGCGACTGTCTTATTCTCAGGCTGCTCGGTCTTAGAAAATAAATTCTGCACTGTATATCCAGACGCAGAAGAAAGTAAAGCAGGGCATATCACCGCCAAAGTGTTAGGTGAACTCGGCTTACATGCGGAACAACACTTTGTGTCGCTGCAGGCGTTAAGTGGCGCGTTCACCACGATCTTCTTCGTCGGTGCCGCCTGTACGCTTCCCGAAGAAGTGGAAGTCACCGGCAAAACTGCACTGTTACTTCCGACTGCATTAGTCGACAGCGTAAACCAGAAGTTGACGACGGTTAGCTTAGCTGAGGAAAAATTACTACTCGGCGCGAATAGTCTGTTCTATGGGAATGAACAGGCGCACCTAATCGAAGGCGAAGTGAAAGATCTACACCTCACCGGTAAAGAAGCCGGCAAAACCTGGGGTGCGAAATAAACAAAGGCACGCCCGGCAAGGTTCAAACGGGTGAGTAGAGCGGGCAGGGCCGCGCCTTGGTGCGGTCCTGCCTCAGCAAAGATGCCAGGGAAGTACGCAGGTAAAGGCAACGAAAGGGGGAGACAATGGAATTGAGAACTGGGGTGCTGGCGGTCTTTCTGGCTATCTGCATAGCGACCTTCGCTTGTGCAGGGGAGGCGTTCGCAGCCCAACACCCAGAGTTGCCGCCCCTTTCCCACAGCGGTCTCTCCAGTCCGTGCGGCGTCGCAACGGACTCACGCGGGAATCTCTACGTTGGCAACGGCGGCGATGGCGATGTCCGCATCTACAATGCTGACGGCAGCCCACTCGCCGAGTTCGTTCCAACCGCCAATACTCCCTTTCCATGCGGCGTCGCCGTCGACGCCTTCGGGAGCGTTTACGTCGCCAGCGGCCGCAGCGGACTCCTGACGACCAGCGTCGCCAGGTACAAGCCCTCGGAGTTCCCTCCGACAGCGGCCACCACCTATGTGCCGGATGCCTCCATTGGCGGCGGCACGGGCGTGTTGGTGCCCGCCAGCCGCTCTGTTTCAGGAGTGGCTGTGGACCCGGAAACTCAAAACGCCTACGTATCCGAAGCGCTGGCCAACGAGAAGCAGCGGCTGCTCTTCACCGGCTTCTCTACGGCGGGCGATATGTTCACGCTGAGCTGTCCGAACGGCGAAACCACAGCGCCGATTGCCTACGCCACCGCCGCCACCCTACGGGCGAACATCAAGGCCGCCCTGGAAGCCAAGTGCGGCTCCACATTCACCACTGCGAGCCCCCAAGTGACGGTTACCTACGGAGGTTCCTTTGCCTACGTAGATGTGCCCAGAATGACCTGCCTGCCGACGGTGGGGTCCGGCGGCTGTGAAGTCACCGAAGAAGTCGACGGCTCGCTGGCAAAGGTCTCGGCTTTCAAACCCGACGGCACACCTATCTCGACGAGTCTCGCCGAAGGGCTTGTTTCCGGAGCCGACTTCTTCGGCATCGACATCTTGGGAGCATCGGGCAGGATTTACGTCGCCGACAGGGCGAATAACAAGGTCTACGGGCTCAATCCAGACGGCAGCGCAATCGAAGCCGAAATCGACGGTTCCGAAGCTCCCGCCGGTCCCTTCACCGGCATGGTGGCCCCGACGCTCGCCATCGACCAGTCGAGCGGACACCTGTACGTCTCCGACATAGCCGGGCACGGCGTAGTCGACGAGTTCGACCAAAACGGTACCTTCGCCAACCAGATCTCACGCGAATCGCCTCTAGTCGAACCGGCGCCGCTTTATTCCGACATTGCGATAGACAACGGTCCCGCCAGCCCCAATCGCGGCACTGTCTTCGTCACGGCGGAAGTGGGAAGCGTCTATGCGTTCGCAGCCCAACACCCAGAGTTGCCGCCCCTTTCCCACAGCGGTCTCTCCAGTCCGTGCGGCGTCGCAACGGACTCACGCGGGAATCTCTACGTTGGCAACGGCGGCGATGGCGATGTCCGCATCTACAATGCTGACGGCAGCCCACTCGCCGAGTTCGTTCCAACCGCCAATACTCCCTTTCCATGCGGCGTCGCCGTCGACGCCTTCGGGAGCGTTTACGTCGCCAGCGGCCGCAGCGGACTCCTGACGACCAGCGTCGCCAGGTACAAGCCCTCGGAGTTCCCTCCGACAGCGGCCACCACCTATGTGCCGGATGCCTCCATTGGCGGCGGCACGGGCGTGTTGGTGCCCGCCAGCCGCTCTGTTTCAGGAGTGGCTGTGGACCCGGAAACTCAAAACGCCTACGTATCCGAAGCGCTGGCCAACGAGAAGCAGCGGCTGCTCTTCACCGGCTTCTCTACGGCGGGCGATATGTTCACGCTGAGCTGTCCGAACGGCGAAACCACAGCGCCGATTGCCTACGCCACCGCCGCCACCCTACGGGCGAACATCAAGGCCGCCCTGGAAGCCAAGTGCGGCTCCACATTCACCACTGCGAGCCCCCAAGTGACGGTTACCTACGGAGGTTCCTTTGCCTACGTAGATGTGCCCAGAATGACCTGCCTGCCGACGGTGGGGTCCGGCGGCTGTGAAGTCACCGAAGAAGTCGACGGCTCGCTGGCAAAGGTCTCGGCTTTCAAACCCGACGGCACACCTATCTCGACGAGTCTCGCCGAAGGGCTTGTTTCCGGAGCCGACTTCTTCGGCATCGACATCTTGGGAGCATCGGGCAGGATTTACGTCGCCGACAGGGCGAATAACAAGGTCTACGGGCTCAATCCAGACGGCAGCGCAATCGAAGCCGAAATCGACGGTTCCGAAGCTCCCGCCGGTCCCTTCACCGGCATGGTGGCCCCGACGCTCGCCATCGACCAGTCGAGCGGACACCTGTACGTCTCCGACATAGCCGGGCACGGCGTAGTCGACGAGTTCGACCAAAACGGTACCTTCGCCAACCAGATCTCACGCGAATCGCCTCTAGTCGAACCGGCGCCGCTTTATTCCGACATTGCGATAGACAACGGTCCCGCCAGCCCCAATCGCGGCACTGTCTTCGTCACGGCGGAAGTGGGAAGCGTCTATGCGTTTGGCTCGCTTGGCCAGCCCAGCTACCCGCTCGCGGTGAAAAAAGCAGGCTTCGGCGATGGCACTGTGAAAAGCTCTCCCGCGGGAATCGAGTGTGGAGCTCTCTGTGAAGTCGAATTTCCCGAAGGCAAGAGCGTAACCCTCACGGCGACGTCCGAGTTCCCCGCAGTTGTAGCGAGTTGGAGCGGATGCGACAGCGTGAGCGGCGACAAGGCCGAATGCACGGTAACGATGGATACGGCGCGGAGCGTCATGGTTAGATTTGCTTCGCCACCAACTCTGAGCGGTGAAGTAGCGGCTCATCGTACGGCTTCGTCAGCGCGTCTTGAAGGGAAGGTGAATCCGAATGGCGAGGGCGCCTCATACCAGTTCGAGTACCTGAGCATGGCTGACTACGAAGCAAATGGCGGCAGCTTCAGCGGCCCGAACGCGCCCATCCAGGCGCCACTCTCGCCCTCCTCGATAGGGGCGGCGGGATCGCCGGTACCGGTGTCTGAGCAGGTGAATGGGCTCGCGCCCGCAACGTCCTATCGCTTCCGCCTTCTTGCCAGCAATGCAACCGGGGCCAGCGCTGGCGATGCGAAAGGCTTCGCCACATACGCACCGCCGAACTCCTTTACCGGTATGTGTCCCAAAAACGAAATGCTGCGCAGCGGTTTCTCCGCTGGCTTGCCCGACTGCCGTGCCTATGAGCAGGCGAGCCCGGTCGGCAAGAACGGTGGCAACCTGCAGGGTAAAGTTCCCTCGGTGAAGGCGGCCAGCAGCGGCGCCGCGATCAGCTTTGAAAGTCCTGCAGGTATTCCCGGGGGTGAAGGTTCTCAGGAATTCCCCACCTACCTGGCCAGCCGCAAGGGGGGGGCATGGTCCACGCAGGGACTGCTTCCAAACGCGAACGCCGGCCAGAGCGCCAGGTTGGAGGGTTGGACCGCAGATTTCTCGGTGGTCTTCGACTCGGTCGGCAAATCCAGCGCGAACCGGGCACTGGTGGCGCGCTCAAGTACGAGCGGCGCGCTTGACAAGATCGTTGACTACACCTCGCCCGGTCCGGACTTCTCTTTCGTTGGCGCTGCTCTCGACGGCTCGAAGGTGCTCTTTCAGGCCCGTGGTCCGGGCGGCGCGCTCAGCCCGGGCGCGGTGTCTGGTAGCACCAACCTCTACGCATGGGACGCCGCGACGCCCAAAGTGATTCGCTTCGTTGGGTTTTTGCCCAACGGTTCCGGGCCGCCCGGTGCCACGCTGGCGGGCGAGTTTGGCAGCGATGGCTATACGCAAGACACACGTGCGCTTTCCGTCGGGGCCGACTCCGTCTATTTCACCGCCGGCGGCAGCGGCCAGCTCTACCTCCGCCTCAACCCGGGTTCCGCTGAAACGACGGAAACCGACGGCAAGGGAGATTGTGTTCCCGATGAGAACCTCGCCTGCTCGGTCCACGTCAATGCTTCGGAGAAGACCAACGGTGGCGGTCTCGAAGGCCATGACGCCGCCGGCAGGCGCCCGGCTGCATTCAAGGCCGCTTCCGCCGACGGTTCGACTGCGTACTTCACCAGCACCGAGAAGCTGACCGATGACGCAAACACTGGCCTCGAACCGCAGCCGGCCGCAATCGCGCGTGCCGACCTGGCCGACGGCGCCAACCTCGATCTCGGCTTCCTGCCTGCGGGAGCACGCGGGGTGGAGGTTCGCGACGGATATGCCTACTGGGCCAATCCAGGGGATGGAGAGGAAGGGGCAGGGAGCATCGGGCGTGCCAAGCTTGGCCCCGGTGGGCCAGAAGATGTTGACCCGGAATATGTCGCCGGTTTGCACGACCCACATGGCGTCGCCGCCGATGCCGAACACGTCTACTGGACCGAGGTTCGCGAAGGGGGGGAAGGCAAAGGCACGATTGGAAGAGCGAAAGTTGGCGCCAGCCAAGCAGAAGAAGTCGACCGGGAATTCATTAGCGGTGCCAGCGACCCGGAGGGGATTGCGGTGGACGCCGGGCATCTGTATTGGGTCAATGCGAGCTTGCCGACAGTTGCCTCCGGACTGCCCGGCTGCGTCGGCCGGGCCGATATCGAAGGCACGCCGGGCAGCGTAGAGCAAAAATTCATCGAATTTGCAACGGCGGACGTAGCTGTTACAGCGACGCACATCTATTTCTCGCGGTCCAACGGCGCCGACGGGTTCATCCGCAGTGCGGACCTGAACGGAACAGGCGTCGAAAACTTCATCGACGTCCCGGGCGCCGAAGAGGGTCCAGCCATGGATCTAGACGCCGACCGGTTCTACTGGACCAACCCGACCCTCAATACAATCGGTCGCTCCGATCTTGCCGGCACGCTTGCCAGCCAGGAACAGGAATTCATCACCGGCGCCGCTGGACCCCACGGTCTGGCTCTCGACGCGACCCACCTCTATTGGTCGGCAAACCAAAAGGTCGTGGCAAATCCTGGCAATGACCTCTACCGCTTTGAGGCGAACGCTCCCGCCGGAGGGCGGCTAGCCGACATTGCGGTGGACAGTGCCAGCGAAGCCGGTGTCGATGCACAGGGCGTTCTCGGCGTCTCTGTCAACGGTTCGCGAGTTTACTACGTCGGCAACGGCATTCCCGATGGCGTAAACGGCGCCAGTCCCAATGAAAACGGGGAAACGCCGACGGGTGGAACCTGTCAGGGCTCCGGTGCTCCTGTCGAACCCTACTCGGGCGTTTGCAACCTTTACCTCTGGGACGAAGGGGAGACGACCTTCATCGCCCGCCTCAACGCCAGCGGTGCAGATAGGGGCGACTTTTCAAATTGGGTGGCGACGCCGAGGATCGACGGCACCTTCGGCTCCTCCTATCAGCGCACGGCTCGGGTGAGTGCCAGCGGAGACGTGCTGCTGTTCCGCTCGCAGCGCAAGCTCACCGATTACGACAACGAAGGCAAACCAGAGCTGTACCGCTTCGCGGTGGGGCAGCCTGAGCTCGACTGCATTTCCTGCGATCCGACTGGAGCGCCGTCGGCTGGGTTGACGGCTCTTGGCAGCATTAGAACACCGGTGCTGGGCGCGCCCAGTCCTGCCTTCGTCCTCTCGCGCAACCTCTCGGCTGACGGCGGCCGAGTCTTTTTTGAGACGGCCGATGCATTGGTCGCCGCAGATACCAATGGTCTCGGCGGCTGTCCCACGGTCGGCAGCCCGTTGCAGTCTTACGCTGCCTGCCAGGATGTCTACGAGTGGGAGGCAAGTGGGAAGGGCTCGTGTAAATCGGAGACCCAGAACGGCGGTTGCCTGTATTTGCTTTCCACGGGTAAGGACGAGCAGCCCTCTTTTTTCGGCGACGCAAATGAATCGGGGGACGACGCATTCATCTTCACATCTGCCCAGCTGGTCCCCCAGGACCAGGACAACCTGCTCGACGCCTATGACGTCCGTGTCGGCGGCGGGCTTACTGGCCAGCATGCGAACGAAGGGGAGCCGTGCAGCGGAGAAGCCTGCATTGAGACACCAGCTCAGGCGCCAAGGACGACGATTCCGGGCAGTTCCAGTTTCTCTGGGCCGCCGAGCGCAAAACCGATGCGCCAGAGGAGAAAGAAGCACCGGAAGGCCCGGCACGCCAAGAAGCGCCACGCAAAGCACGGGCGCCGCCACGGGGCAAAGCGTGGCCAAGCCAAGCCGACCAGGAGGACTAGCCGATGAGGACATTGAGAGTCGCATTCGCCCTGTTCTCGCTCGCTGTTGCCAGCCTGGCGCCTGTCCAGGCAGCCTCCGCCGCCCCCACCGCCGCCTGGCAGGTCAGCCTGATTCCGCTCCCGACCAACTTCAAGCCGGGTACCAGCGGAATCGGCAGCGTGGCCCCGCTATACCGCCTGGTCGTCACCAACGTCGGTGCCGCACCGGCAACGGGCACGGTCACGCTGAGGGCAAGTATGCCCCCTGGCCTCACTCCGCTCGGTGCGGTCGGTAACGACGGCGGCCCCTCAACGCCGGACCCCACTTGCTCCGTCGTGGGTCAGGAAGTCACATGCATCACTTCGGGACCAGTGCCTCCCGGCCGCTGGCTGGGTGCGATCATCCCGCTCGAAGTCACAGCGGCCGCCGGCGAAACACTCACCTCCCTGGCCAGCGTCGAAGGCGGGGGAACGGCGGCGACGGCCAGCTATGAAGCCACGGTAGACAGCGAGCCGCCGTCATTTGGCTTCCTCGATGGGCCGGTCGGCTTCTCCACACTCGCGACTAACTCCGACGGTAGTGCCACCACCCAGGCGGGCGGGCATCCCGACCAAATGACCTTCAACCTTGCCTTCCCCACTGAACAGGCTGAAGACGCGGCAACTACCAGCTCCGGGCACCTGCGCACCCTCATCACCGACCTACCCCGGGGACTCTATGCCAACCCCAGTGTCACCGCTGCGCGCTGCACCGAGGTGGAGTTGACTGGTGTAAAAAATGGCGAGTCCGGTTGCCCCGCCGCCTCTCAGGTCGGCGTCGTTACGATTATGTCTGAAATCGCCGGGCCTTTGGTGATAGCCAGCCCCATCTACAACATGTTGCCTCCGCCGGGAGCTCCGGCCGAGCTGGGTTTCGAAGCGCTGAACGTTGGCATCTTCGTTCACATTGGCGGACGGGTTCGCTCAGAGAGCGACTACGGCGTGTCGGCTGTCACCGACGATGTCCTCGCCCGAGCTAACAACCCGCTTCTGAGCGCGCAGGTACAACTCTGGGGCGATCCCTCCGCGGTAAGTCACAATGAGATTCGCGGAGAATGCCGGTCCTTTGGCGGTTCTTGCCCAATCCCGGAGTCGGAACGGACTGGCAAGCCGCTGTTGACGATGCCGAGTCACTGCTCCAGCACCCCGCTGTTGACCGAGGCCACGGCGAAGAGCTGGGAGGAACCCAACGTACCCCATTCCAGGAAAGCGCCCAGTATCGATACTCAGGGCAATCCAGTTGGCGTTGGCGGTTGTTCGACTTTGGAATTCGAACCTACCTTGACGCTTCAACCAGAAACCTCTGTCGCAGAGAGTCCCACTGGGCTTGAGGTCGAGCTCCGCGTGCCCCAAAAAGAATTGCTAACCGAGCGAGCAACCTCGACGCTTAGGGACGTTACCGTCAACCTGCCGCAAGGTCTAGCAGTCAACCCAGCGGCTGCAGAGGGCAGGAAAGCGTGCACCGCGATTCAGGTCGATCTCGCTCACGGCGCTCGCCGGCCGCACTGCCCCAATAGCTCCAAGATCGGCGATGTCCAGGTGGAAACGCCACTGCTCGATCACCCGCTGGGAGGCGCCGTCTACATTGCCCAGCCCTATGAAAATCCGTTTGGTGCGCTGCTTGCCACTTATGTCGTGGTTGACGCGCCGATGGACGGAATCGTTGTCAAGCTGGCCGGGCGGACCGTGGCCGATCCGGACACTGGCCAGTTGACGGTGACGTTCGCCGAAAACCCGGAGCTGCCGGTGTCTTCTTTCCGGGTGGAACTCTTCGGAGGGCCCAGGGCGGCCCTGCGAACCCCATCGGCCTGCGGCACCTTCACCACCTCTTCGGAGATGGTGCCGTGGTCGGGCGGCCAAGCGGTTGGGGACGCGGACTCATTCGACATCACCCAGGGGGCAAACGGTGGACCGTGCGTCTCCAGCGAAGGCGAGATGCCACTCCAGTCCAGCTTCGAAGCGGGTACGCAGGTCCCGCTGGCCGCCTCCTATTCCGCCTTCGACGGCAGTCTCTCTCGCGATGACGGCACCCAGCAGCTAAAGGGGCTGGACATCAACCTGCCCGCAGGCCTGACCGGCAAGCTGGCCGGGGTTGAGACCTGCTCCGATGCAGCGATCGCCGCAGCCGCTTCCAAGAGCGGCCAGCAGGAGCTTGCAAGCCCCTCCTGCCCGGCCAACTCGCAGATCGGCGAAGTCAAGGTAGGAGCCGGAGCGGGCCCAACCCCCTACTACACCGGCGGCAAGATCTACCTGGCAGGCCCCGAAGCGGGAGCCCCCTTCTCGGGCGTGGTGATCACCCCGGCCGTGGCCGGCCCCTTTGACCTTGGCACGGTCGTGGTCAGGGCCCCCGCCCAGATCGACCCCGCAACCGCCCAGGTCTCCTTGCACAGCTCCGATTTCCCCCACATCCTGCAGGGCATCCCACTGGAGCTCAGAGATGCAAGGCTCTCCCTGGACCGCAACGAGTTCACCCTCAACCCCTCCAACTGCAACGAAAAGCAGATCACCGGCCAGGTCACTGCCCTGCTGGGCGCTACCACACCGATCTCCCAGCGCTTCCAGGTAGGAGGCTGTAAAGGTCTCGACTACGCCCCGACGCTGTTCATCCGCCTCAAGGGCGGCACCCGAAGGGGTGCCCACCCGAGGCTGCGGGCGGTGCTCGAAGCAAAGCCCGGCGAGGAAGCAAACACCGCCAGGGCCTCAGTAGCCCTACCAAGGTCGGAGTTCCTCGAGAACGCCCATATCCAGACCGTCTGCACGAGAGTGCAGTTCGCCGCCAAGCAGTGCCCCAAGGGCTCGATCTACGGCCACGCCAAGGCGCTGACGCCGCTGCTCGACGAGCCCCTGGAAGGCCCGGTCTACCTGCGCTCCTCAAGTCACGAACTGCCCGACATGGTGGCGGCGCTGCACGGGCCTGCGAGCCGGCCGATCGAGATCGAACTCGACGGCCGCATCGACTCGGTCAGGGGTGGGATCAGAAGCACCTTCGACCTCGTCCCCGACCAGCCGGTGAGCAAGTTCATCCTCAACATGAAGGGTGGCAACAAGGGCCTGATCGTCAACAGCCGAAACATCTGCGCCCGCACCTACCGGGCCGTGGCCAAGTTCAACGGCCAAAACGGCAAGACCCATGACTTCAAGCCCAAGCTGACGGCCAGCTGCGCCAAGAAGAGGCAGAACAGGCGCCACAGGCGCCGTTAAGCAGGCCCCGGCACTACCCGACGCAGCAAAGCTTCATCGAGCAGGCATCCAGTCCATCGAGCAAAAGAACAGGAGCAAGCTAGTCATGCGAAAGCAACGCAGAAGGGCGGTGCCGGCGGCAGTGCTCGCCGTCGCCTTGGCAGCCCTCGGGCTCGCCGGCACGGCGCAAGCCAAACTCGTCGAACCGTTCACGAAGTTCCAGTACTGCCCCTACGAAAACACCGAAGTCAAAAAGTGCCTCTACGCCAACACCGAAGGCGGCGAAGTGGTGCTCGGCTCAAAGACCGTGACGATCGAAAACGACGTCCTGTTGCAGGGCGGCTTTGGCAAACCCGACAAAACGACCAAAATCTCCAAATTCTTTGGTGCTACCGGCGGCAAAAAGACGCTGGCCGAGGTGCCCCAAAACGTGCCCGGCGGCCTTTTGGGCATCGTTCCGGAATCCAAACAGTCCTGGCTGGTCAAAAGGCTGATCAAATTCTTTTTTGAAAACAGCCTGACCGGGCTCACCTCGACCCTGCAGCTCGCCGGCTCTGCCAGCAACATCGAGATCTCAGAATCGAACATGAGCCGCAAAGAAAACCTGGCGATGAAGCTGCCGGTCAAGATCCACCTGGAGAACCCGTTCCTGGGATCCAAATGTTACGTAGGCTCTGACAGTAGTCCGATTACTTGGAATCTGACCAGCGGTGCGACCGCGCCCAAAGAACCCAACAAAACGATTGAAGGCTCTGCGGGCAAAATCAGCTTCCTCGAAGAAGGCCTGATCCTGCGCCTCGACGAAAACAGCCTGGTCGAAAACAACTGGTCGGCGCCGAAAGCCATCGGTTGCGGCGGCCTCCTGGCGTTCCTGGTCAACCCGATCGTCAACTCCTCCGCCGGCCTGCCCGCGGCGGCTGGCAAAAACACGGCGATCCTCAACAACACGATCGAAATCACCACCCCCTTCGCGATCAAACTGATCGACGAAGAAAACCCCTAAGAGGAACTGCGAAAGGAGATTGAACGACATGATCGCCATCAAATCGACACGCATCTTCCTCGGTGGGCTGCTGGCGGCGCTGGCGCTCTGCGCGGTGCTCGCCGGCCCGGCATTCGCCGGTCCCACCTGGAAGTTCAACGGAGAAACGCTCGAAGGGGAAGAGACGATTATCGGAGCCGCTGAAAAAAGCGGCCTGACGATCACGGGCCTAACCACGACCTGTGACAATTTCCTCTACGAAATCACTCTCGACAACGAAGGCGGCACGGGCGGCGGCAACGTCACCGACCTGCCGCTGTTCAACTGCTACACCAGCTCCAAATATTGCACGGTGGAAGGGATCGAAGCCGAAGAATTCCCCTGGGGCGCGAGCCTCACGGAAGCCAGCGGCCAAAACTACATCGTGATCGAAGGGGTGCATGTGACGATCGTCTACGGCAACCCCCTCTGCGTGCTCTACGAAACCGAAGTGGAAGTCGAAGGTACGGCCGGCGGCCTCCTCGACAACGAAACCGAAAGCGCCACGTTCGACAACTCGAGCTTCGAAGCTACGGGGACCGAACTGGAAAGCTTCGGCAACGCGGTGGAATGGAACGGCTTCTTCCCCGCAGAACCGTTTGAATGGCATCGCGAAGAGACGCTGACAGTCTCCTAGCGAAAATTGCCAGGGCGGCGAGCGCCGGGGCTTTTGCCCCGGCGCTCGCCGCCTCGGCAGCGCTCGCCGTCTCGGGCCGCCGGGGAGCCGATGGCTCCGTGGCCCAGGCGACGAGCACCAGCCCAGCCGAAGCGGCCAAGCCCTCAAGCGCCGCCGCCGGCGGCTCCAAGCAGGGCAAGGACGGCAGCCAGGCAGCCAACGAAGGACCCGCCGCCCGCCAAGGCACAAAGCTCCCCCAACCCCAGGGAGAACGCGAGCCCGGCATAACCCCCGCACAGCGGAAGAAGGCGACGACGGCGAGCATCACGCTCTCAAGCCCAAGCTTTGCCCCCGGCGCAACCCTCCCGGCTGCCAACACCTGCGCGGGCAAAGACACCTCGCCCGCCCTGCGCTGGTCAGGCGTGCCCGATGGCACAGCCGAACGGGTCTTGTTGGTGTTGAACGTCGAACCGGTCGAGGGCCACCTCTTCTTCGACTGGGTCGTGGGCGGGCTGGACCCCTCCCTGGAGGGGACTGGGGTCGGCAGGCTGCCCCAGGGAGCGGTGCTGGGCCGAAACGGCGAGGGCAAGAGCGCCTACTCGATCTGCCCACCCAAGGGCAACCCCGAGAACTACGTCTTCATGCCCTACGCGATCCCCACCGCGCTGGAGCCCAAGCCCGGCTTTAGCCCCATCGCCCTGCGCGAAGCGATTCTCGCCCAGGCGGGCAACGTCGGCCTGCTCGGCGCCTCCTATGCGCGCTAGAGCCAGAGAACTTCATCGAGAAGCACGAGCACCTAAAAAACCAATAGAGAGGAAAACAATGCAAAAGCTACCCAAGACGACGAGGGTGGTGGGCATAGCGGCCCTCGCCGTCGTGATGGCGATGGCGATGGTAGGCGTCGCCCAGGCCAAACTCGTCGAACCGTTCACGAAGTTCCAGTACTGCCCCTACGAAAACACCGAAGTCAAAAAATGCCTCTACTCGGTAACGACCAGCGGCGAAGTCGTGCTGGGCTCAAAGAAAGTGCCGATCGTCAACAAAGTCCTGCTCCAGGGCGGCTTCGGCAAACCCGACAAAGAAACCAAAATCTCCGCCTTCTACGGCGCCACCGGCGGTAAACCGACCCTGCAGCCGGTTCCCCAGCCTGTCCCCGGCGGCCTCGCGGGATTGGTCAACTGCAAAGAAATCAGCAACTGGTTCCTCAGGATCAGCTGCGAAGTCACCTTTGAAAACGGCCTCACCGGCCTCGACGCGACACTCGAACTGGCCAAACCCGCCAGCGCGATCCTGATCAGCGAATCCAATCTCAGCCGCAAAGAAAACCTGGCGATGCAGCTGCCGGTCAAGACCCGCCTGGAAAACCCGTTCCTGGGCTCCAACTGTGTGGTCGGCTCCGAAAGTAGCCCGATGATCTGGAACTTGACCTCGGGCGCAACGGCGCCACCCGGACCTAACACCTCGATCGAAGGTAGCGCGGGCAAAATCAGCTTCCTCGAAGAAGGCCTGATCCTGCGCCTGGATGAAAACAGCCTCGTCGACAACGCCTGGAGCGCCCCCAAAGCCTCCGGCTGCGGCGGCCTGTTCTCCTTCATCCTCGACCCGATCATCAATGCCGCTGCCGGCCTGCCCTCATCGGCCGGTCACAACACAGCGCGCCTCAACAACACGATCGAAATCACCACCCCCTTCGCGATCAAACTGATCGACGAAGAAAACCCGTAGGCCAAGCGCCTACCGAGGGTTTGCGAGCGCCGGGGAGAGAGGCCCCGGCGCTCGCGCCGTTCCGGGGGGCCGGGACCTCCGGCTCGCCCCTCCAACCGCCCAAACCGCCAGAATGGCCGCATGCGCCGATCCGAACAGCGCCGCGATGCGGTTTTCGCCTGCTACCAGCGCGACGTCACCGGGCGCCCGCTCGCCGAGCTGGTCGCCGAGTCGCGGCCCTTTACGCGTGAGCTGGCCGAGGCGGTCGATGCGCACCGGGAGGAGCTCGATGCCGCCATTGCGGCTCATTCCAAGGGCTGGGAGCTGGAGCGGATCGCGCCGCTGGAGCGCAACGTGATGCGGGTCGCCCTGTATGAGATCGAGCACTCCTCCGATGTGCCGACCGAGGTGGCGATCGACGAGGCGGTGGAGATCGCCAAGGAGTACTGCGGTGCCGACGCTCCCGGCTTCGTCAACGGGGTGCTTGGCGCGATCGTCCGCGAGCGCGAGGGGGTCGGGTGAGCCGCCTGCGCGAGATCGCCGAACGGCTGGGCGCGATCGCCCGTGAGCTCGAGGGCGAGGCCGCCGATGACGCCCGCGCCGCCGAGCTGGCCGCGGAGGCCGCCGAGCTCTCTGCCGAGGCGGTCGAGGAGACCAACCGCGCCGTCCGCGAGGGCGAGGCCTCCGGATGATTCCGCCGTTCCGGTGCGCTTTATGCGGTCATATGGCGCAAAAGGCGCACCGGAAGCATTGAGCTACCCCGAGGACCTGCGCGAGCTGGTCGACGCCGAGCTGGAGCGGCTGCGCTTCCCCGCGCCGGCGCCGACCGCGGGCCTGCAGGAGGCGATGCGCTACTCGCTGCTCGCCGGCGGCAAGCGCGTCCGTCCCGTCCTCGCCCTGGCCACTGCCCGTGCGCTCGGGGCCGAGCCGGAGCGCTTTCTGCCGGTTGCCTGCGCGGTCGAGCTGATCCACACCTACTCGCTGATCCACGACGACCTGCCGGCGATGGACGACGACGAGCTACGCCGCGGCCAGCCGACGTCCCACGTGAAATACGGCGAGGACGTGGCGATCCTGGCCGGCGACGGGCTCTTCGCCGAGGCGGTGCGGCTGGCCTGCGAGCAGCCGGGCGAGCCCGCGCGGGTCTTGGCGGCGCTGCGCGAGCTGAGCGGCGCGACGGGGGTCGACGGGATGGTCGGCGGCCAGTACGTCGACGTCGCCGTGAAGGAGCGTGATGCCGAGGGGCTGCGTGCGCTGCACGAGTTGAAGACCGGCCGCCTGATCGCCGCCAGCGTCGGCGTCGTGCTGGAGCTCGAGGGAGTGGCCGAACCTGAGACAATCCCCTATCGCCGATTTGCCGACGAGCTCGGCGTCCTCTTTCAGATCGTCGACGACATCCTCGACGTGACCGGAAGCGCCGAGCGGCTCGGCAAGCAACATGGAAGCGACGAGCGCCTTGGAAAACTCACTTACGTCAGCCTCTTCGGGCTCGACCGGGCGCGCGAGCTCGCGGCCGAGTCGCATGCCAAGGCGGTCGCGGCCCTCGGCGAGGCGAGCGGCGAGACCGAGGCCCTGAGGCGCGTGGCCGACTACATCTTCACCAGAGACGAATGAGCGAGAACGGACACGAGGCGGCACCCGCGCGGGCGACCCCGCTGCTTGACGGCATCCACGGGCCGACTGACCTGCACGGGCTGAACGACGAGCAGCTGCAGCAGGTGGCGGGGGAGATGCGCACCTACATCATCGACACGATCGGGGAGATCGGCGGCCACTTCGGCGCCAACCTCGGCACCTGCGAGCTGGCCGTCGCCCTGCACAGCCTGATGGACTCGCCCCGCGACAAGGTGCTCTGGGACGTCGGCCACCAGGCCTACCCGCACAAGATCCTCACCGGCCGCCGCGAGGGGCTGCCGACGATCCGCCAGTACGAAGGGCTGGCCCCGTTCTGCTCGGTCTTCGAGTCCGAGCACGACATCATGGGCGCCGGTCACGCCTCGACCTCGATCGGCTACGGGGTGGGGCTGAAGGAGGCGATGCGCCACGGGATCGGCGAGGACGGCCGGGTCGCGGCGGTGATCGGCGACGGTGCCCTGACCGGCGGCGTCGCCTACGAGGCCCTGCACGCGGCCGGCGGCCTGCAGACGCCGATGGCGATCGTGCTCAACGACAACGGGATGTCGATCTCACCCAACGTCGGAGCGCTCTCGCGCTACTTCAACCGGGTGCGGCTCAACCCGCGCCTCTACCACGCCCGCGAGGGGGTCGAGGACCGGCTGACCAAGCTGCCGCTCGGGCTCGGCGAGCGGATCGAACGGCTCGGCCCGGAGATCAAGTCGGCGATCAAGGCCTACTGGGCGCCGGGCCTCTTCTTCGAGGAGCTCGACCTCGCCTACATGGGCGTGATCGACGGCCACGACGTGCACGCGCTGCGTGAGGCGTTGCGCGAGGCCTTCGAGGCCGATCGTCCCGTCGTCGTCCACATCCACACCGTCAAGGGCAAGGGCTTCGCCCCGGCCGAGGAGGGCGGCCTGGAGGGCATGGAGAAATGGCACGCCGCCAAGCCCAACTCCATAGTCAACGGCGCCCCCGCCGAAAAGCCGGCCGATGGGCCGATACGTCAAGGTGAGCTTGACAATTCGGCCCGTCGGCCCCCGGTTGGGGTGCAGGAGTCGGATTCGCCCGAGGCGATCGCGCCGGAGCGGCTTGAGGTTCCCCCGCCGCCGAGCGCGCCGCCGCAGTACACGCAGGTCTTCGGCGAGGCGATGGTGGCCGAAGCGCGGCGGGACAAGCGGGTCGTCGGGATCACGGCGGCGATGGCGGGGGGGACGGGACTGCAGAAGCTCGCCGACGAGGTGCCCGAGCAGTACTACGACGTCGGCATCGCCGAGCAGAACGCGGTGCTGATGGCCTCGGGCCTGGCGATCCAGGGCGCCAAGCCCGTCTGCGCGATCTACTCGACCTTTCTCCAACGGGCCTTCGACCAGATCGTCCACGACGTCTGCCTGCAGGAGCTCGACGTCACCTTCGCGATGGACCGGGCGGGGCTGGTCGGCGACGACGGCCCGACCCACCACGGCGCCTTCGACGTCTCCTACTTCCGGCCGATCCCCAACGTGGTGCTGATGGCGCCGCGCGACGAGGCGATGCTGGCCCACATGCTGCGCACCGCGATCGCCCACGACGGCCCGGCGGCACTGCGCTACCCGCGCGGCGCGGCCGAGGGAGTCGAGCTTCCGGCCGAGCCGATGGAGATCCCGATCGGCAGCGGCGAGCTGCTGGCCAGCGGCGAGCGGGTGGCGCTGCTCGGCTACGGCTACGGCGTCTCGGTCGCCCTCGACGCGGCCAAGATCCTCGCCGGACACGACATCGCCGCGACCGTCGCCGACGCCCGCTTCGCCAAGCCACTCGATGGCGAGCTGGTGGAGCGGCTGGCGATCGGCCACGACCTGGTGGTGACGATCGAGGAGAACGTGCTGCCGGGTGGCTTCGGCTCGGCCGTGCTCGAGCACCTCGAGGACGCCTTCGCCGAGCGGGCGGGGGAGAGGGCCCGCGTCGTCCGCGTCGGCCTGCCCGACCGCTACGTCACCCACGGCAAGCCGGCCCTGCTGCGCGAGGAGGTCGGACTCACCGGCGAGGCCGTGGCCGACCGGGTGCTGAGCGCCCTGCGCTCCGGCGAACCGGCCAGTGTTTGAACTCTGACAGGGGCTATTGAACCAGCCGATTTTGGGCTTGCGCCAAAACGCTCAATCGGTTAGCCTGCGGCCGTCTCTTCTGGGGTTACTTGAGGGAGGAGAGGCATCTCTATGTATGTGGATCCGCACGTAGGGAGCGTCGTGGATCTACCGCATTAGCCGCGCCGGCGCCAAGAGCGCCGCGACGCGGTGCTCGCGGCGAGACCGGCAGCGCTCGCTAGATACCGAGCCAGATCTTGATCTTCAGCCAGACCAGCTGGACCAGGTCGTTGAGCGCCGGCGAGGTGATCACGACGATCGCCAGCAGGACCATGAAGGCGGCGAGGAAGAGAGCGACGGGGCCGAACGCGGAGCTCGGGTTGTAGAGCCGGCTCACGCCCTTGGCGTCGACCAGCTTCTCGCCGATCCGCAACCGGGTGAGGAAGGTCGAGGACATGCCACCGCGCTTGCGGTCGAGGAACTCGATCAGGTTGAAGTGGGCGCCGACGCTGACGATCAGCGCCGCGCCCTTCTCAAAGGCCATCAGCATTGCCACGTCCTCGCTCGTACCCGCGGCCGGCAGCAGGGTGTGGTCGAGGCCGAGGTCGAGCAGGCGCTGGCGGCCGGGGGCGCGGCCGTCGGGATAGGCGTGGACGATCAGCTCGGCGCCGCAGCGCAATGCCTCGTCGCCGGCCGAGTCCATGTCGCCGAGGATCAGGTCGGGCTTCATGCCGGCCTCGCACACCCCGTCGGCACCGCCGTCGACGGCGACGATGATCGGGTGGACGTCGCGGATATAGGCGCGCAGAGCCTTGAGGTCGCGCCGGTGGCGGTCGCCGCGGACGACGATCAGCACGTGGCGGTCGCGGAAGGAGGCCCGGGTCGGCGGGAACTCGACGCTGCCGGTCAGCAGGTCGGTCTCGCCGCGCACGTGGGCGACCGTGTTCTCGGCGAACTCGGCAAGCGCCTCGTCGACCCGTTGCAGTTGCTCGTCGCGCAGGCGCTCCAGCTCCTCGACCCCGAGGACGCGGCCGTGCAGCAGCTCGCGGTCGGCGGCGGCCACCGTGCCGCCCGCGATCGTCACCCGGTCGCCGTCGCCGAGCAGCTCGAAGGGGTCGCCGTCGCCGGGCTCGACGTCGAGCAGGACGATGCCGGCCTGGGCCAGGAGCAGCGGCCCGGCGTTCGGGTAGCGCCCGTCCGAGGAGGCGGAGGTGTTGATCACCGCCCGCGCGCCGGTCGAGATCAGCTCCTCGGCCGCGATCCGGTCGATGTTGACGTGGTCGATCACGGCGATCTCCCCGGGCGCGAGCCGTTTGACCAGGTGCTTGGTGCGACGCCCCAGCCGTACCCGGCCCTCGATCGCCGCGACCGGCGAGTTGCCGTTGCGACGGGAGAGCAGTGCGGGGAAGCGACGGCGACTGGCGGTTGCCACCGAGTCAGGTTATCCCGCTTGGCAAGCGGGTCAAAGCGCTCCCCGACAGGTTCAGGCAGCGGCGAGCAGCTCGCGTGCGTGGCGGGTCGCCGCCTCGTCGCTGCGCTCGCCGCCGAGCATGCGGCGGATCTCCTCGACCACGCCCTCGCCGTCGAGCCTGCGCACGCTGGCGCTGGCCCGGTCCCCCGCCAGGTCCTTCTCCAAAGTGAAGTGGGTGCCGGCCAGGGAGGCGACCTGGGGCAGGTGGGTGATGCAGAGCACCTGACGGTTCTCGCCGAGCGCACGCAACCGCTCGCCGACCGCGCGGGCGGTGGTGCCGCCGACCCCGGCGTCGATCTCGTCGAAGACCAGCGTGCCCGCGCCGGCCGCGCCGCCGAAGCCGCTCAGCGCCAGCATCACCCGCGAGAGCTCGCCGCCGGAGGCCGCATCGCGCAGCGGCGCCGGCTCGAGTCCGGGGTTGGGAGCGAGGCGCAGCTCGACCGTCTCGGCACCGGCCGGGCCGAAGCCATCGGGATGCGGCGCGAGCGCCACCCCGAGCCTGGCCCCCGGCATCGAGAGCCGCTCCAGCTCGGCGGCGACCTCGGCTTCGAACGGCGCCGTGGCCTTGGCCCGCGCCTTGCTCAGCTTGGCGGCGAGCTTGG
This sequence comes from uncultured Solirubrobacterales bacterium, assembly GCA_963817905.1. Classification (GTDB taxonomy): domain Bacteria; phylum Actinomycetota; class Thermoleophilia; order Solirubrobacterales; family 70-9; genus VRUE01. The sequence continues at coordinate 50,556 of CAWFPS010000001.1, forward strand.
CCCGGCGGGCCTCGGCCTCGGCCAGCGCCGCCTCCGCCTCGGCGCCGCGCTCGCCCGCGTTCTCCAAGCGCTCGATCTCCGCCCGGCAGCGCTCGGCGTGGGCGAGCACCGACTCGACGCTGCCACCGTGCTTGCGCTGCAGCCGGTCGAGCGCCTCGAGCCGCTCCTCGACCGCGGCGAGGCGGCCGGGATCGGCCTCGAGGCCCTCGAGGTAGTCGCGCAGCTCGCCGGCAACGTCGCCAAGCTCGATCGCCAGGGCGCTGAGGCGGGACGAGAGCGCGTCGAGCGACGAATCGACGCCGGCGACGCCCTGCAGTAAAGCCTCCGCCTCGGCGAGCACGCCCGCGGCGCCGCCGTCCTCCTCGGCTCCGAGCGCCGCGGCGTGGGCTCCCGCCGCCGCCTCGCGCAAGCCCTCGGCGTGGCGCAGCCGCTCGCGCTCACCGGCAAGCTCCGCGGACTCTTCAGGATCGGGCGCGACGGCCTCGATCTCCGACAGCTCGTAGCGGGAGAGGTCGAGATCGCGCTCCCGCGAGCCGTCGCGCTCGCGCAGCTCCGCCAGCTCGGCGGCGAGCCGCAGGCACTCACGGTGCGCCTTCCGGTAGCTCTCGCGCAGGGCCAGGTGCTCGGCTCCGGCAAACCCGTCAAGCACGTCCAACTGCGCCGAGGCGATCGTCAGCTTGCGGTGCTCGTGCTGCCCGTAGAAGGCGAGCAGTCTGGCTCCCAGCAGTTTCAGGTCAGCGGCCGTAGCCGCGCGCCCGGCGACGAACGCGCTGGTCCGCCCCCCGGCCGAGACCCGCCGGCCGAGCACGACCTCGTCGGCTCCGTCCGGCAGCCGCTCCGCGATCTCGGCGAATTCCGGCTCATTCAGCAAGCCGTCCGGCAGGTCGAACACCCCCTCGACCCAAGCCTCCTCCGCCCCCGGCCGAACAATCTGCGGCCGTGCCTTCCCACCCATCAGCAGATCGAGCGAGTGAGCCAAAACGGTCTTCCCAGCCCCGGTCTCCCCAGTGATCGCGTTCAACCCTTCGCCGAGCCGGAGCTCTGCTCTCTCGATCAGCAGCAGGTTCTCGATTCGAAGCTCGCGCAGCACACGTCCTGTGTACCACTCGGCGCGGCGGGTCCTGTCGTCGCAGGGGACCCACCACCCCCTGCGGTAGCTAAAGCTTCCTCGGGGGCGGTCCCCCCTGCAACGCCACCCCCCGCGAGGAGCGGCTATGCAGGTACGGGGTCAACAGCCTCGGTGTCTACCTCGGGAGCGGGCTGGACGAAGTCGCGGGAGCGGACGAGGAAGAAGCCCAGTGTCGCACCGACGAACGAGAGGATCGCGGCGATCAGGATTATCTCGTTGAAGGCACCGACGAAGGCGACGTCGGAGGCGTGGATGACCTCGGGGCGAAGGCGTGCCGGGGTCACCGCTGCGGCCGCGCGCGAGCCGCCGGAGGCGACGAGTTCGCCGAGGCCGCTGGGCGCGTGCGGCAGCAGTTCGGAGAGCCTCGAGTTGACGCTCGACTGGAAGACCGCGCCGAGTCCGGCGACGCCGGTCGCGATCCCGACCTGGCGGAAGGTGGTGTTGATGCCCGATCCCATGCCCGCCTTCTCGACCGGCACGACGGCGATCGCGGCCTGGCCGATGCTGGGGTTGGTGAGGCCGATGCCGACGCCGGCGACGAGGAAGCCGACGCGCAGCGTCGTCCAGGTCGAGCTGGGTGTGACGCCGTGCATCAGCAGCAGGCCGACCCCGACCGTGGCGAGGCCGGTGCCGAGCAGGACGCGGATCGGAATCTTGTTGGAGAGGGCGCCGGAGACCGGCGCGACTACGAAGCCGAGCACGGTCAGGGGCAGGAATCGCAGTCCCGCCTGGAGCGGCGAGAAGTCGAGCACTCCCTGCATGTAGATGGTCAGGTAGAGGAACATCGCGAACATCCCGGCCGAGAGCCCGAAGGCGACGGCCGAGACGCCGTTGAAGGCGCCCTTGCGGAAGAGCGAGAGGTCGAGCATCGGGTACCTGGCGCGGTGCTCGATCGCGATGAAGGCGGCGAGCAGCGCGGCGGCGCCGATCAAACAAGAGAGGATGAGGGGGCTGCCCCAGCCCTCGGGATTGCCCCGGATCAGGCCGAAGATCAGCAGGAAGAGGGCGAGCGAGAAGGTGAGGAGGCCGGGAACGTCAACCGGTTCGGGATCCTTGGCGAAGGCGTTGACGATCTGGCGCTCGGTGAGGACCATCGCCGTGATCCCGATCGGCACGTTAAGGAAGAAGATCCACTCCCAGCCGAGGCTCTCGGTGACCAGCCCGCCGACCAGCGGCCCGACCGCGACCGCGCCGCCGACCGTCGCCCCCCAAACGCCGAACGCGGTCGCCCGGTCCTTGCCGTGGAACTCCTGGCCGATCAGGGCCAGCGAGGTGGCGAACATCCCCGCTCCGCCGACTCCCTGCAGGCCGCGGGCCAGGTTGAGCAGGGTCGGGTCGTTGGCGATTCCGCAGAGGAACGAGGCGAAGGTGAAGATGCCGAAGCCGATCGTGAAGACCCGCCGCCGGCCCAGCCGGTCGCCCAGCGAGCCGGCCGTGAGCAGGAAGGCGGCCAGGGTCAGCGAGTAGGCGTCGACGACCCACTGCAGGCTGGAGAGGCTGGCGTGGAGTTCCCGCTGGATGTCGGGTAGGGCGACGTTGACGACGGTGACGTCGAGCAGCAGCATGAAAGTCGCGATCGAGACCAGCAGGAGGGTCCACCACTTACGCTCCATGCGCCGGAACCCTAGAGAAGTGACTACGGCGCTTAAACGGCTAGGTGGCCGAACTTTTCGCGGATACGGTGGTAGAAGCTTGTGCCGGGTAGCTGGGCGAGGCGGCCGACGGCGTCCGCGAAGCGAACGTCGAGGGTGTCGCCCGGCGCAAGCGTGGTGACCTGGACACCATCGATGGCGACGTCCACCGGCTCGCGGCCGGCAGCATTGCCGACCGTGAGCACATCCGCCGGGGCGACGACCAAGGCGCGCGCGGTGAGTGAGTGTGGGGCGATGTAGGAGACGACGTAGCCCTTCACGCCCCAGGCCAGGATCGGCCCCTGGTTGGCGAGGTTGTAGCCGGTCGAGCCGACCGGGGTGGCGGCGACGAGCCCGTCGCAGCGCACGTTGCCGACCTCCTCGCCGGCGATGCGGTAGCTCAGCTCGGCGACGCGGTCGCGCGGGCGGCGGCTGAAGCTGACGTCGTTGAAGGCGACGTGCTCCTCGCCGCCGACCTCGATTGCCAGGGCGGGCAGGCCGATCGTCTCGGTCTCCCCGGCCAGCGCCCGCCGGATCCCCGCGGCCGCCTCGTCGCGCTCGACCGCGGCGAGGAAGCCGACGGTGCCGAAGTTGACGCCGAAGACGGGGACTTCGGTGCGGGCAAAGCTCCGCAGCGCGTGCAGGATCGAGCCGTCGCCGCCGAGCACCAGGCAGAGGTCGGGGGCGACCGGCAGCGACTCGACCGGCTCGATCCCCTCGGCCGCGGTGTGGCGGTGCTTCCCGATCTCCGTCGCGGTGGCGACGAGCCGCCAGCCGGCCTCGTGCGCCGCCACGGTCGCGATCTCGACCGCTTCGGTGGCGGACGGCGGGTGCGAGTGGGTGATCAGGGCCGCGGTCTTCTCAGGCATCACGCATCCACCTCGTCGACAGCCGCCTCGAGGTCCTCGATTTCGCCGCCGGTCCCGCCGCACCAGACGAAGGTCTCGCGGTTGCCCTTGGGGCCGGGCAGGCCGGAGGAGGCGAAGCCGCGGATCGGCAAGCCCAGCTCGCACGCAGCGCTCGCCACGCCGAGGATCGCCTCCCTCCGGTCGGCGGGATCGCGCACGACCCCCCTGCCCACCCGCTCGCGGCCGAGCTCGAACTGAGGCTTGACCATCGCCAGGAGCTCGCCCCCCGGGGCCAGGCAGCGGATGACGGCCGGGAGCACCTTGGTGAGCGAGATGAAGGAGACGTCGATCGTCGCCAGGGCGGGGACGAATGGCAGGTCGGCGGGCTCCAACTCGCGGGCGTTGAGCCGCTCGATCACCGTCACCCGCGAGTCCCCGCGCATGCCGGCGTCGATCTGCCCGTAGGCGACGTCGACCGCCGCGACCCGAGCGGCGCCGCGCTGCAGCAGGCAATCGGTGAAGCCGCCGGTCGAGGCGCCGATATCGAGGCAGTCCTTCCCGGTCACCTCGATCCCGAGGGCGTCCAGAGCGTTGTCGAGCTTGATCCCGCCGCGGGAGACGAAGCGCGGGCCCTCATCGACGATCAGGGCGGCTTCGGGCTCGACCAGCTGGCTCGGACGCAGGGCGACAGGGCCGTCGCGGCCGACCCGCACGGCGCCGGCCCGGACCGCACCGGCAGCGGCCGTGCGCGAGGGGAACAGCCCCTGCTCGGCCAAAACGGCGTCTATGCGCGCCTTCTTCATCGCCGCAACGGTAGCGCCGCCCAGCCGCGCCCAGCCCCCACCGGGCCCCGATACAGGTTTTTAACCAGCCTTTGACTGGGCCTGATTGCATGCATTTCATGCGGGTATCCACGAGTCGGCAGGCGGTCACGCCAAAGCCACGGCGACTGTGATCCCACTCACACACAAATCGCACATACGTTCGTATCTTCTATTCAAGGATTCGTAGAGATCAACCGATAAGGGGCAAGACACAAGAGACTTTTTGGCTGGGTTCCGCGCCGCCCATATGGCGCTCATCGCTTCCCACGATGACCCGTCCGCGACGCATCAACGGACCCACCTACCTCCCACGGATCCACATATATAGAGATACATATCTCTCCTCCCTGTAGTAACCCCAGAACTCGCCTCGGCTCCCCGCCGGGGCGTTTTCTGTTGTGGGGGCTCTAGCAAGCGGAATGTGAGCCCAGGACGAGTCGTCCCACCGTCTCCCCGATGGCCGCGAGCACAGCCAATGCGCCAGTAAATGCGCCAGCTCCGTGCCAAATCTGCGACGGAGCGGGAACAAGTGCCCGAGATGCCATGTCGCCGGGAAGCACGGCGGTAGAATCCGAGCATGGCCGCAACGCAGTCAGACACGCTCAAGCTCGATCCGGAGATGCTCAAACGCGTCCGCAAAGCTGCCGACAAGCGCGGCGTTCCCCTGCCGCAGTTCGTCAACGCGGCTCTTGAACATGAGATGGGCGAGCAAGCTCCGCAGCCCCCGTTCTCGCTGATCGGCGCATTCAAAGCCGGGCGCAGCGACCTCAGTGCTCGCGCAAGCCGCGACGAGTTCGAGCCGCGCCCATTCCGCTGATCCTCGACACGGGCCCTCTGGTCGCGGCGATGGTCGCCGACGACGCCGACCACGAGCGCTGCGCCGCTCTGTTCCAGTCCCATCAAGAGCGGCGCATCGTCCCCGCCCCGGTCCTTGTTGAGCTTGACCACATGCTCAGCCGAGAACTCGGAGCCGAGGCCTTCCCCGCCCTGCTCAACACGATCAAGACAGACGAGCTGGATATTGAGGATTTGACAGCGAGCGACTACGACCGAGCCGCCGAGTTGATGCGCACCTACGCGGACCTCGAAGTCGGCTTCGTTGATTGCGCCGTGTTGGCTGTTACCGAGCGCCTCGGCGAGCCCAAGCTCGCCACTCTTGACCATCGCCATTTCGGCACGATGCGCCCCCGTCATATCGAGGCGCTGGAATTGGTCCCGATCGCTCACCCCGGTACCTGTCAACGAAAATGAGACACCCGTCGTTCGAATTTAGTGAGCAACCTCCTCTGATTCGGGCTTGTTGATCCACGCTGCCGTCGGCAGCGTGGGCGGCGTCGGCGCCCCGCGCACGAAGCGCTCGGGGTTGGCGGCGTAGGCGGCGGTGAGGACGGCCTGGCGGGCGGCGCGGGCCTTCTTGGCTTTGCCGTGGTGGACGGTCGCCGGCGTCATCAGGCCGATGCCGGAGTGGCGATGGTCGTGGTTGTACCAGCGAAAGAAGAAGCGGCAGAACTCCCGCGCCTGCTCGATCGAGTCAAAGCGGGCGGGGAAGGCCGGCCGGTACTTCAGGGTGCGGAACTGCGCCTCGGAGTAGGGGTTGTCGTTTGAGGTGTAGGGGCGGCTGTGGGTCTTGGTGACGCCGAGGTCGGCGAGCAGGAAGGCGACCGGCTTGGAGCGCATCGAGGTGCCGCGGTCGGCGTGCAGGGTGAGCCGCCCGCGGCCGATCGCCTGCTGCTCGGCCGATTGGGAGATCAGCGCTTCGGCCACGGAGGCCGACTCGCGCTCCTGCACGGTCCAGCCGACGACGTAGCGGCTGAAGACGTCGAGGATCACGTAGAGGTGGTAGCAGCGCCACTTCGCCGGGCCCTTGAGCTTGGAGATATCCCAGCTCCAAAGCTCGTTGGGGCGCTTCGCGAGCAGCTCGGGCTTCTCGTAGGGCGGGTGGGTGAGCTGGTCGCGGCGCTCGCGCACCTCGCCGCTCTCGGCCAGCAGCCGATACATGGTCCGCTCCGAGCACAGGTAGGCGCCCTCGTCGAGCAGCGTCGCCCACACCGCGGCGGGCGAGGAGTCGAGGAAGCGCTCGTCGTGCAGCTTGGCCAGGACGGCCTCGCGCTCGGCCTCGCTCAGCGCCCGTGCCGGGCGGGGCCGCGGCTTCCTTGGCCGCGGCTCGGGCGGGCGCCGGCGACGGTAGATCGTCGCCGGCGATGCCCCCAGCGCCCGGCAGGCCGGACGCGTGCCGATGATCGGTGTCAGCTCCTCGACAGTCGCCTCGATCATCGCTCGGTGCTCTCTTCGGCGCTCTCGGTCCCGAGCAGGTCCTCCAAGAGCGCTGAGACGTTTCCCTGCACCTCGATCACCTTGCGCGCCTTGGCCAGCTCGGCCTCGGCGCGCTCGGCGCGGCGGCGCAGCTCGGCGTTCTCCTTCTCGATCGGGTCGGCTCCCTTGCGGCCGCGCTTGCGCCCCAGCTCTCCTGCATCGCGCTGGCGGCGCCAGCTCGAGAGGTGCGAGGAGTAGAGGCCCTCGCGGCGCAGCAGGGCACCGAGCTCTCCGGGCTTCTTGCAGGCGTCGGCCTGCTTGAGGACCTTCAACTTGTACTCGGCGGTGAAAGACCGGCGCTTGGGGCGCTCGGTCAGCTCGGGGTCGGGGACCGCCTCCGGCGCGGCGCTCCCGCCGGCCGCTTCACTTCTCTCGCCTTCGGCTCGCTCCGTTTCGCGGCCGGCGGCTTCGTCTCGGTTGATCAACGACATCACGTGCTCCAATCACGCCCTCGGGGTTCAGTAATTCCCGAATCATGCGTGTCTCACGTGACGTTGGCAGAGAGGGGCGGCTGGAAATTGGCATAACTCTCCAAACCGACCGCGGCCGAGGCTACGGCCGTACCCGCCACATCGCGGAAGTCGAGCGCAACGCGAATATCGGCGGTCGGAATCTCGCCCCGCTCGTCGAGTGTCTTGGCAATTCTTACCCGCAACTCGTCGGCGGTCTGTTCTGCACCAACGACGGTTCGATACTCAGGTGCCCCTGGAAGGGCAGCGGGTACATGAATTTCTCTCCCATCGAACACAACTGGTTCGACTCTTACGATCTCATCCCCAACGAGATCGGGAGGCCCAGACAAGACGATAGAACTCGCAGCGCGAGGGTCCCCGTACATCAGAACTCAATTCGTTTCGCGACCGTCTCTACGTTCTCGGCGTGCGCCTGAGCCTCTCGGTGTTGCTGACCTTCCTCTGCCGCGATGCGTTCCTCGGCCTGCTGTGTCAACTCATTTGCCCTGGCGACAACAAGCTTCAGAGTCTTCGCGTGGTATTCCCCTACCTCCTCTACGGTTGTGCCGTCGAGGATGAATCGGTCGCCAACAACCGATGCAATGCCCGGTCGATGCATCGTGGTAAATGACGGTGGGCTATCCCATGTCCGAACGGCGATTTCCGCCCAAAGACTCGACGGCGTGGCGCTCAGCTTGATCGGAACGCAATAGAGAGCGCTGCCTCTGGTGCCATCGTTGCGGGGTTGCCCAACTCCGTCAATGTCGACTTCAAGAAGCTCGATCTCGGCCATACGATCAAATGTAGCTCTCCATGGGGACGCTTCCCCTTAGACAGATGGTTCTCCAATGCGCCAGTAATGCGCCAGTCCAACATGCCGCTCAGCGGTCTCAAGCGGCTCTCCGCGGTTTCGATTCCGCTTAAACAAGCGAAATTGGTTCTGCCATGCGGCGAGCGCCGCTTCTCTCCTCCCTGTAGTAACCCCAGAACTCGCCTCGGCTCCCCGCCGGGGCGTTTTCTGTTGTAGCCAGGCGACCTGCGGGCGCCAGGTGGCGATGTTCTCGCCCTGAAACCCGGGACACAGACGATAGACTGCGCTTATGGCTCATGCGACGAAAATCGAGCTGACGGCTACTGAACGGCGCAACGCGGCGATAGAGCGGACCAGCGGTATGTTTGCCCACCTGGCCCCCGGAGTGAGCCTCGCTGACGAGCTGATCGCTGATCGGCGTGCCGAGGTGCGTGCCGAAGAAGAGGCCGACCAGGCCGAGTCCCGCCGCCGTGGCGGAAGCTGAGACCGGCACGCCAGCATCGGTCCTCGATGCATCGGCACTGCTTGCCCATCTGAACGATGAGGAGGGCGCGGTGGTTGTTCGGCGGGCGATGAAGGACGGTACTGCGATCAGCGTTGCCAACTGGGCCGAGGTACTGTCGAAGCTCGCCGAAAGAGGCGAGGACCCCGAGGTGGCCGCGGCAGAGATGAGGGGGGCCGAATTGGTCGGGCAGGTGATCGCGATAGAACCGATCACCGAAGACGACTGCATCGCAATCGCCCGACTGCGACGAAAGACCAAGGCACAGGGACTCTCGCTGGCCGACCGTGCTTGCCTGGCCTTGGCGGAGCGGCTTGGAGTTCCGGCGCTGACCGCCGACGGCGAGTGGGCGAAGGCGGATGTCAAGGCAAGAGTGGAGTCGATTCGCTGAGTCGATGCCACACTCGTGCCACAGTCAGGCACGGATTTAGCCGGTTACAACCGGAATCAACCGGAGTCGATCCGCCGGCTCTCTCTGTGTGTGGGCGACGTCGTTCGTGCATCGCCTGCCACGGGCTTCCCTGGCAGGCACAGGGCGCTCGTCACGGTGTCAGCGGCTGGCCGGGCTCGAGACCTGCTCGTCCCGGATCGCGGCGACGGCCGCGGGGCCGCCGACCAGGGGTGCGAGTGCCATGTAGGCGAGGGTGGCGGCGATCTCCGGGCGGTGGGGGATCCAGTTGCGGAGAACGTGATGGTGGAAGAGCCCCCAGATCGCTCCAGACGAGGCTTCGGCGACCAGAGTGGGTGCCCGGTGCTTGCCCCCGGCGCCGGCGCGGATTTGGTCGGCGACGCCGACCACCAGGCCGAGGCGGACGCGAGCTCCCTTCGAGCCGCGGGGGAAGTGGTTCTGGGAGGCAACGCGTGCGAGCAGTGGATCGGTGGCGATCTCGGTGCATAGCGAGGAGATCGCTCGGTAGATGCCACCCTCCCACGAGGCCGCCGCGGTCTGTTCGGTTGCCGCGTCGGCGATCGCGGCCGTTGCCCGCTGGTCGAAGGCGGTGACGATGCAGTCTTCGACGCTGCTGAAGTGGGAGTCGAAGGTCCGCCGCGAGACTCCAGCCGCCGCACGGATACCCGGCACCGTCAAGTCGCGATATCGGTAGTCGTCGGCGGCACATAGCTTTGCGGCCGCCGCGATGATCGCCGCGCGATTGTCACCCGGAGGTCCGATGGCGGCTTCGTGGCGCCGCTGCTCGAGCAAAGCCGCGTTGCCGCGGACCAGGCCGAGATCCAAATCGGCCAGCTCGGCAGTGGCATCGCCGGGGAAGCAGAGCGCCCACTCCACGATCTCGTCCTCCGATTCCGCCAGTTCCCCCTCGCTGCCGGCGAGCAGTCGTGTGCAGGCGATGCGGGCAATCCCGGACATGATCCCCTCGACCACAAGCGGTGGCACCGCGATCCCGGCGGGCGCCCGGCCGAGGCTCTTGCCCAGCATCGAGACGAAGTTTGCTTCCGTCCTGTGAGCTTCCGCGCGTGCGGATGACCCGTCCGTGTACACATCGATGAGGGCGAGTCGCGCGGCGGCGGGGTTGCCGTCGAGGGCCCGCGCAAAGGCGACGTAGACCTGGCGCAGCCGCTCCCGCCAATCCGTGCCTTCCATCTGGGCACCGATCAGCCCGATGCGCGCCTCCTGGGCGATCGCCGCGTAGGTGCGGATGAAACACTCCTCCTTGCTGCCGAAGTGTTTGTAGAAGGAGCGGCTCGAAACTTTGGCGAGCTGAACGATGTCCCTTACTTTGAGCGCCTCATAGCCCTTGGCCGCGACGACCTGTGCCGTGGCCTCGTGAATGCGCACCAGTTGGCTCGCGGCGACCTCGGCAGGGGGCAGTGACGGTCCCGGCTTCAACTTGACGAAAGGAGACGATTTGTCCGCAACGGGGCTCATGACTGAGGGTTTCCTTTTGTGTTCGAGTTCTGACAGTGTCAGAGTTCTGACTACTTGGTACCACGGAGAGCGATATCTGTCAACCGCCAGTTTTCAGCCGCGGCCCTCTAGCCTTCCCCGCCGATGGGTTACAGCGCCAGATACCACGCGACCTCGCTGATCGCGGTCTTCCTCGCCCTCGCGATCGGGATCTTGATCGGCGCCGAGTTCGGCGGCGACGCGCTGACCAGCACGCGCAAGGACCTCGAGCGCAGTCTCACCGGCAACCTCCACGATGCGCAGCAGCGGGCCGACGAGCTGAGCGGGCGGCTCGGTCGCTCCGACGAATTCGCCGGCCGCGTCTACCCGGCGCTGGTGCGCGACCGGCTGGCCGGCAAGCGGATCGGCGTCGTCGCCCTGGGCGGCCTGCCGGGGGATGCCTCGGCGGCGATCGAGGACGCGCTCGGCCCGACCGGGGCGCGGCTGGTCGGGATCGGCGTCGTGCGCGAGCCAGTCGACCTCAACGCCCTCTCTGCCGACCTTGCCAAGACCCGCCTGGCGGGTATCCGGCGCAACGAAGAAATGCTGCGCGCCTTCGGGACGGGAGTCGGGCGACAGCTGGTTCGCGGCGGCACCCTGCTGGAAAGGGTGCGCAGCCACCTTTTCTCCCGCGCCAGCGGCAACTTCGGCCACCTCGACGGGGTGATCGTGGTGCGCAAGCAGCCGGAATCGATGGGGCCGGTGCAGCGGGCCAAGGCGGCGACGCTGGAAGCGGGGCTGATGGCCGGGGCCACCGGCACCCGCAGGCCGGTGGTGGGGGTCGAGACCTCGACCGCGGAACCGTCCTCGGTCTCCTTCTTCAACGGCAACGACCTCGCCAGCGTCGACGACGTCGAGGCGCCGGCCGGCAAAGTGGCGACGGTTTTCGCCCTGCTCGGGGCCGAGGGCAGCTTCGGGGTCAAGGGCTCGGCCGACCGCCTCCTGCCCGACCTGCTGCCGCCGCCGGGGTCGAACGGGAAGTGACCTGGGTCGGCTTCCCGGTCGCGATCGCCGTCGCCCTGCTGGTCGTGCCCGCCGGGGTGCGGGGACTCCTGGACGCGGGGCTGGTGCGGGCAAACTACCGCGGCGCGGAGCTCGCCTTCCCGCTCGGCGCGGTGCTGGCGACGGCGGCCCTGGTGGCGCTGGCGCCGCTCGCCTTCCTCAACGACCGGGCCGACCTCGACCTGCTCAGTCCCGGCCTGCGCCAGTGGATGCCCTACCTGCTCGGCGTCGCCTTCCTCGGCTTCCTCGACGACTCGCTGGGCCAGGGCGCGGCGGCGGGCGCGCCGCGGGGGTGGCGCGGGCACGCCCGGGCATTGCGCGAAGGCAGCCTCTCGACCGGGGCGGTGAAGGCGCTGGGGGCATTGGCGCTGGCTGCCTACGTCGTCTCCGGGCGCGGGCTCGAATCCTGGCGCTACCTCGCCGACATCGCCCTGTTGATCCTCGCCACCAACCTCTTCAACCTGCTCGACCTGCGGCCGGGGCGGGCGGAGAAGGGCCTGGCGCTGCTCGGCGCCGGGCTCTGCCTGGGCGCCTGGACCTGGACGCCGCTGGAGCTGCTGGGGATCTTCGCCGGGCCGGCCCTGGTCGGCGCCGCCTTCACCCTGCGCGAGCGGGCGATGCTCGGCGACACCGGCTCCAACCTGCTCGGCGCCGTCGGCGGGGTATGGCTGCTGACGACGCTCGGTCCCGACGCCCGCCTGATCGCCCTCGCCGCGGTCGCCGGACTTACCATTTACGGAGAGTTGCGTTCGATCTCGGCGGCGATCGATTCGGTTCCGCCATTGCGGTGGCTAGACTCGCTCGGCAGAGCATGAGTCGGCCCTCGCAAGGAGATACGCGCTTCATCTTCGTCACCGGTGGCGTGGTCTCGGCTCTCGGAAAGGGGATCGCCGCCGCCTCGATCGGCCGCCTCTTGCGCTCGCGCGGCTACCGGGTACAGCTGCAGAAGTTCGACCCCTACATCAATGTCGACCCGGGGACGATGAGCCCCTTCCAGCACGGCGAGGTCTTCGTCACCGAGGACGGGGCGGAGACCGACCTCGACCTTGGCCACTACGAGCGCTTCACCGACGAGAACACCTCGCGCGCCTCCAACGTCACGGCGGGCGCGGTCTACAACTCGGTGATCAACCGCGAGCGCCGCGGCGATTACCTCGGGGCGACCGTGCAGGTGATCCCGCACATCACCAACGAGATCAAGAACCGGATCCGGATCGTCGCCGAGTCTCAGTCGGTCGACTTCGTGATCACCGAGATCGGCGGCACGGTCGGCGACATCGAGTCGCTGCCCTTCCTCGAGTCGATCCGCCAGCTCTATACCGACCTCGGGCCGAAGCGCTCGATGTTCGTCCACCTGACCCTGGTGCCCTACGTCGGGCATGCGGGCGAGCTGAAGACGAAGCCGACCCAGCACTCGGTCAACGAGCTGCGCCGGATCGGCATCCAGCCCCACGCATTGGTCTGCCGCTCCGAGGGCCGCCTCGACCGCGAGATCCGCGAGAAGATCGCCCTCTTCGCCAGCCTTCCCGTCGACGCCGTGATCTCCGCGAACGACGTCGACAACATCTACAAGGTGCCACTGGTCTTCCGCGCCGAGGGCGTCGATGACCTAGTGCTCGACCACTTCGAGATGGAGGCGCCCTCCTCCGACCTCTCCGAATGGGAGGCGATGGTCAAACGGGCCGACGAGGCCGAAGGCAAGGTGCGGATCGCCCTGGTCGGCAAGTACGTGCAGCTCGCCGACGCCTACAAGTCTGTGATCGAGGCGCTCGAGCACGGCGGGATCCACCACGGCGTCAACGTCGAGGTCGAGCTGATCGACTCGGAGAATTTCGACCCGGAGCGGTTGGAGGGCGTCGACGGCATCCTCATTCCCGGCGGCTTCGGCGAGCGCGGTATCGAGGGCAAGGTCTCCGCGGCCCGGATCGCCCGCGAGCGCTCGATCCCCTACCTGGGGATCTGCCTCGGCATGCAGATCGCGGTGGTCGAGTTCGCCCGCTCGGTGGCCGGGATGGAGGGCGCCAACTCGGCCGAGTTCGATCCCGAGACGCCCTTCCCGGTGGTCGACCTGCTGCCTGAGCAGAAGGAGGTCTCCGAGATGGGGGGCACGATGCGGCTCGGTGCCGACCCGGTGAAGCTGCACGAGGGCACGCGGGCGCGGGAGATTTTCGACGAGGCGGTCATCTACAAGCGCCACCGCCACCGTTACGAGGTCAACAACCAGCTGCGGCGCCGGCTCGAGGACGAGGGCCTGGTCTGCGGCGGCACCTCGCCCGACGAGCGCCTGGTCGAGATGGTCGAGCTGCCGAACCACCCGTTCTTCGTCGCCTCCCAGTTCCACCCCGAGTTCAACTCCCGCCCCAACCGCCCAGAGCCGCTCTTCCGCGAGTTCGTCGGCGCCGCCTCACACCATGCGGGTGAGCAGCCAGCCGACGGGGATCTGCCAGGGGCCGAGGCCCAGGGCAGCGAAGCAAGCGTGCGGCAGTCGGGCTGAGCGCCTGTCGGTTCCCGGTTAGCCTGTCCGACCGTGGAGAGATTGCATGAGACGTTTGTTCGGTTGTGCGAGATTCGGAGCCCGACGGGTGAGGAGCGGGAGGTTGCTGACTCGATCGCTGCAGAGCTGCGGGCGCTTGGGTTGGATGTGAGTGAGGACGATGCTGCCGGGCCGGCTGAAGCTGGGGCGGGGAACCTGCTGGCGCGGTTGCCGGGGGCAAGCGATGAGTGGGTGATGTTCTGTGCTCACATCGACACTGTTCCGCACAAGGGACAGATCGAGGTGGTCGAATCCGATGGGGTATTTCGCAGCGCGGGGGAGACGATTCTCGGCGCCGACAACAAGGCGGCCGTCGCGGTCTTCATGGAGCTGGTCGCCCGTCACGCCGGTGCGGACGGGCCGCCTCCGGTCGGGATCGAGCTGGTCCTGACCGTTGCCGAGGAGCAGGGGCTGCGCGGCGCCAAGGCATTCGACGCGAGCGTGCTGCGCTCGGAGTGCGGCTTCGTGCTCGACCACGCGAGTGCGGTCGGCGAGGTGATCGTCACCTCACCGACCCAGCAGAGCGTGCGCGCCGATTTCCGCGGGGTCGAGGCCCACGCTGGCATCCGTCCCGAGGACGGCAACAGCGCGATCGCGGCAGCCTCGGCGGCGATCGCCCGCATGGAGCTTGGCCGGCTCGACGAGGAGACGACCGCCAACGTCGGCGTCATCCGCGGCGGCACCTCGGGCAACGTCGTCCCCGGCCATTGCGAGATCGTCGCCGAGGCGCGCAGCCTCGACTCGGGCCGCGCCGCCGAGGTGGCGGGTTCGCTCAGCGACGCCTGCGCCTGGGGGGCGAGCGAGCACGGCTGCGACGCCGACGTGCGGATCGAGGAGCTCTTCCGCGGTTACAGGATTCCGCCTTCCTCGAGAGCGCTGGCGCTGGCCGAGGCGGGCCTGCGGCGGGCCGGTTTCGAGCCAGAGCGCACCGCCACCGGCGGCGGCAGCGACGCCAACGCCCTGATCGTCGACGGCTTCGATTGCGTCCTCCTCGCCAACGGCACCACGGCGAACCACACCTCGGACGAGTCGGTCAGCGCCCGCAACCTCGACGCGATGCTCGAGGTCTGCGAGGGCATGGTTGCCGAGGCGGCGGCGGGCTAAGGCGCGGTGAGCGGCCGGCTGAAGCTGCGCCGCGGGGTCGTCGTCGGCGAGCAGCCGCTGACGGTCGAGGTAGACGGCGAGCGCCGCCCCGCCTGGGCCGACGAGGTGCTGCTCGGCGAGATGCGCGAGGGCGACGAGGTCGTGGTCAACACCGCCGCCCTGGACCTGGGCCTCGGCTCCGGCGGCTTCGACGTTGTCCACGTCAACCTAACCCGAGGCCTGGAGGCGAGCGGCGATAGCCGCGAGCACGTAATCAAGCTCAACTACACCTCCCTCCAGCACCCCGTCGCCCCCATAGAGCTTCCGGTGCGCCTTTTGCGGGATATGACCACAAAAAGCGCACCGGAACCGCCCGGGAAAGAGATACCTGTTCTTGTCTTGCCGCTGCACGGGCAGCTGGCGCCGGCGGCTTGGGCAGCTACGCGGGGGGCGACGAGGCTCAAGGTCGGCTATGTGCAGACCGGGGGAGGGGCGTTGCCGGGCTCGCTCAGCCGCGACGTGGCCGAGCTGCGTGAGCGCGGCCTGCTCTGCGGGCACATCGCGGCGGCGCCGTCCTACGGTGGCGAGCAGGAGGCGATCTCGGTCGCCGGAGCCTTCGACGCAGCGGCGAACAGTCTCGGCTGGGACGCGATCGTCGCCGGCCCCGGCCCCGGGATCATCGGCTCCGACAGCCGCCTCGGCCACGGCGGCCTTGCCGCCCTCGACACCGCCCACGCCTCCCTCGCCCTCGGCCTCCCAACCCTCCTCTCACCCCGCCTCTCAACCTCCGACCCCCGAGAGCGCCACAAACCAGTAAGCCACCACACCCTCACAGTCCTGAAGATGCTCCTAGCCGGCGTAGAGATCCCAGTCCCGTCCGAGGAGCCGGTTCCAATAGCAGTCCTCGCCACGGCAGCAGGCTGGCGCCACCGCCTCACCGAACACCCCGCCGACCTCTCCAACTACGAAGAAACAGGACTCCCCTCCCGAACGATGGGCCGCTCCATAACGGAGGACCCTCTCTTCTTCGCAGCAGCGTTGGCAGCAGGGAAAGCTCTCGCGAACGCTGCCTCCGCGGGTGGCGAGGACTGAGGGGGGCCGAGAACGGAGGCGCAGCCCCCGCCCGCAGGCCCCCCCTCAGTCCTCGCCGGGCCCCGAGGCCAACACGCACGGTCCCTTGCCATTCAAGGGATGGACCGAAGCAGGGAGAACCTCCCGCCATGGCCGTCGCCACCGCCCCGCGCACCGAGTCCCGCTTCGAGTCCCTGGTCCTCGACTTCCTCTCCTACCTGGAGCTGGAGCGCGGTCTCTCGCGCAACACGCTCGACGCCTACCGCACCGACTTGCACCAGTACGGCGAGTACCTCGCGGCTCACGACATCGACGCGCTCACGGCCGGTCCGGCCGAGATCGGGGAGTTCCTCGCCGAGCTGGCGACGGGCGAAGGCCGACCGGCCTGCTCCTCGGCGACGGTCCACCGCAAGGCCGCCTGCCTGCGCTCCTTTTACAAGCACCTGCGCCGCGACGAGCTGATCGGCGATGACCCGACCGCGGCGTTGAGCGCCCCGCGCCGGGCCAAGAAGCTGCCCCAGGTTCTCAACTACGCCGAGGTGCAGAAGCTGCTGGCGGCGCCGCGCGGCGACGAGCCTACGGCGCTGCGCGACCGGGCGCTGCTCGAGGTCATGTACGCCTGCGGGCTGCGCGCCTCGGAGACGATCGGACTGGAGCTGGGCGACGTCGATTTGCACGAGGGCTTCCTGCGCGCCCGCGGTAAGGGCAGCAAGGAACGCCTGGTGCCGCTCGGCCGCAAGGCGATCGCGGCGATCTCCGGCTACCTGCGGAGCGGTCGCCCGAAGCTGATCGGCGAGCGCCACGAGGTGCGTCTCTTCGTCAACTTTCGCGGCGGCCCGCTGAGCCGCCAGGGCCTCTACAAGATCGTCAAGCGCAACGCCCGCGAGGCGGGCCTGGCCGGCCAGCTCAGTCCCCATACCCTGCGCCACAGCTTCGCCACCCACCTGCTCGCCGGCGGCTGCGACCTGCGCGCCGTCCAGGAGATGCTCGGCCACGCCGACATCTCCACCACCCAGATGTACACCCACCTCTCCGGCGAGCAGCTGAAGACCGTCTACTTCAACTCCCACCCCCGCGCCACCGCCTAGCGGTCGCCATTCTCGTCGCATAGCGGGAGAAATGGCGACCGCATGAGGTAGAACTCGGCGATGCCTGAGCTGCCGGAGGTGGAGACCGTTGCCCGACAGCTGGATCCGGAGCTGGCGGGGCGGACGATCGAGGGGCTGGAGGTGCTCGATGCGCGCTGGTGCCGGCCGCTGGCGCCGCGGAAGTTCGAAATCTCGGTCGAGGGGGCGACGATCGAGGGCTTGGGACGGCGGGGCAAGTACCTGCTGCTGGCGCTCAGCGGGGCGCGGACGCTGGTGATGCACCTGCGGATGACCGGCAACCTCGTCCTGGTCGAGGGTGAGGAGAAGCTCGACCCATCGGAGGGACGGCGGCTGTATGAGGCGGAGCGCTCCACCTCCGAGCGGCACCTGCGGGCGCGCTTCACGCTTGACGACGGCCGCGAGCTCTGGTTCACCGACCCGCGCCGCTTCGGCGAGGCGTTCTTGATCGAGGACGCGAAATTGGAGGAGCGCTTCGCCAAGCTCGGGGTCGAGCCGCTCTCGGTCGATTTCACCCCGGAGGCGCTGGGCGAGATGGCCGCTGGCCGCACGGCGCCGCTGAAGTCCTTCCTGCTCGACCAGTCCGGCGTCGCCGGGGTCGGCAACATCTATGCCGACGAGGCGCTCTTTCGCGCCCGCCTGCACCCGCTCTCCCCGGCCGGATCGATGAAGCCCGAGCACCAGGCTGCCCTGCGCGACGCCATCATTGCCGCGCTGGAAGCCGGGCTCGACGACGGCGGCGCCTCGATCGACGACTACCGCGACGGGCGCGGCGAGAAGGGCACGATGCAGGACGAGTTCCTCGTCCACACTCGCGAGGGCGAGCCCTGCCCGCGTTGCGACGCTACGATCGCCCGCATCGTCGTTTCCGGCCGTTCCACCTACTACTGCCCCGAGTGCCAGGTGCGCCTGCGCAGGCGTCCGAAACGGCGGCGGCGATGAGCCGTCCGGCGACGGGAACCATGGCCTGGGCGCGCTCGACCGGCGGCGCGCTCGACCGGCGTGCGCGCTTCGAACAGCTACGCCAGGCGATCGGGCTGCGGCTTGCCGCGCTCGGCCCCGGCGGGCGCCGTGAGGCTGGGCTGGCGGAAAAGCACCTCGAGCTGCCCGGGCGCGAACCCGACAGCGAGCTCTGCCGCTCTGCCCTGGAGCTCTGCCGCGAGCTCTCGCCCGAGCCGCTCACCAACCACTCGCTGCGCACCTGGCTCTTCTCAGCTCTGCTCGCAAGCCGCGACGGAGTCGCCTACGACGAGGAGGTGCTCTACGTCGCCTGCCTGCTCCATGACATCGGCTTGACGCCGGCCCACTGGCAGAAGGACGAGCAGGCGCGCTGCTTCGCGGTGGAGGGCGCCTTTGCCGCCGAGCGCTTCAGCCTCGACCGCGGAGTCGAACGCGAGCGGGCGGAGCGGATCGCCGAGGCGATTGCCTGTCACCTCAACGTGCACATCCCGCTCGAGTGCGGGCCGGAGACGCGGCTGCTTCATGACGGGGTTGGATTGGACGCGATCGGTCGCGGTGCAAGGGGGATCGACCGGGCCGCTATTACCGCAGTGAACGAGCGCTACCCCCGTGATGGAGTGGTCACCGCGCTGAGCGAGCCGACGCGGCGCCAGGCGAAGATCAGGCCCGAGTCGCGCATCGGGCTCTTCACCCGCTTCGGCTTCCAGGGCATGGTCAAGGCCAACCCGCTGAACCGCTGAGCCACCGGGAAGCCGTCCGGGGCCTGCGGCAACGTTGGCGGGGTGAGCGAGTTCTGCTTAAAGGTGGCTTGAGTGGCAGGCCGCACGGTCAAGACCGAGGCGGTGGTGCTGCGCAGCATCCGCTACGGCGAGGCTGACCGCATCCTTCACCTCTACTCGAAGACGCGGGGGCGAGTCGGCGCGATCGCCAAGGGCGTGCGGAAACCGAAGTCGCGCTTCGGCGGGCGCCTCGAGCCCTTCTTCCGCCTCGACCTGATCCTGCACGAAGGGCGCAGCGACCTGCTCACGGTCACCAGCGTCGCCACCCTCGACGGCTACCCGCGCCTGCGCGCCTCGGGCCCGGCGCTGGGCGCAGGCGCGCGCGCCTGCGACGCGGTGCTGCGCCTGCTCGACTCGGCCGAGCCCAACCCGCCCGCCTACAACCTGCTCTGCCGCTACCTGGCGATGCTCGACGAGCCGGGTGCCGAGGAGCGGGCGGCGAGCCTGGAAACCGCGCTCTCCTTCCGGCTCAAGCTGGCGCTGGCGGCGGGCTTCTCGCCGGAGTTGGCATCGTGCGCAAGCTGTGGCGAGGCCGAACACCTGAGTGGCTTCTCCGGCGCCGCCGGGGGCGTCGTCTGCGCCAGCTGCGAAGGCGGTGGATTTCCGCTCTCCGAGGAGGCGCACCGCTTCATGGTGGGTGCAATCGGCAGCCCCCTGGCTGAGGCTCCACGGGCTGACGAGTTGTCCCTACGCCAGGTTGAACGGGCGGTGGGAGAGACGCTTGAGCACCATGCGCACGTGCAGCTTCGCGCCGCCGCGTAAGGACCGACCCTTAGGATCGACAGGTGGAGTTGACCGCGACGTTTGAGGATCGGGTGCTCGCCCTGGAGGAGCAGTTCCTCATTCCGAAGGCGACTCGCTCCTACCCCGCCCTCCGTCAGGTCGAGGAGACCGATAGTCCGGTGCGGACGCCGTTTCAGCGCGATCGGGATCGGATTGTCCACTCGAAGGCGTTTCGCCGGCTCAAGCACAAGACGCAGGTCTTCGTCGCCCCCGAGGGCGACCACTACCGGACCCGGCTGACCCACACGCTCGAGGCCTGCGGGATCGCCCGCACCGTCGCCCGCGCGCTCGGCCTCAACGAGGACCTGACCGAGGCGATCGGGCTCGGACACGACCTCGGCCACCCGCCGTTCGGCCATGCCGGCGAGGAGGCGCTCGACGCGGCGCTGCGCGAGCGCTGCGACGCCGGCTTCAAGCACAACGAGCACTCGCTGCGGGTGGTCGAGGTGCTGGAGCGCGACGGGCGCGGCCTCAACCTGACCGAGCAGGTCCGCGACGGCATCCTCAACCACACCGGCTCGCGCAAGCCCGCAACGCTGGAGGGGCGGATCGTCAAGCTGGTCGACCGCGTCGCCTACATCAACCACGACATCGACGACGCATTGCGGGCCGGCGTGCTCGCGCCCGGCGACCTGCCGGCGGCGGAGATCGAGCTGCTGGGCGAGTCCGGCTCGGCCCGGATCGACACCCTGGTGCGCGACATCGTCGAGCGCTCGCGCGCCGAGGGCGACATCAAGCAGAGCGAGGAGACGGGCGGGGCGATGCTGCGGCTGCGCAAGTTCATGTTCGACCGCGTCTACCTGGGGCCGCTGGCGCGAGGCGAGCACGAGCGGGTGCACCGGGCGATGCGGGCGCTCTTCGACCACTACGTGGAGCACCCCGCCGAGGTGCCGGTGGGGGAGCCGGGCGCGAGCGACTGCCAGCGCGCCGCCGACTACCTGGCCGGGATGACCGACCGCTACTGCATCGCCAAGTACGCCGAGCTGACGATGCCCGAGGAGACGCTGTGGCACTGATCGCGAGCGAGAGCCTGGAGCGGGTCAAGCAGGCGGTCGACATCGTCGAGGTGATCTCGGCCCACACCGACCTGCGCCGCCAGGGCGCCCGCTGGGTCGGCCTCTGTCCCTTCCACGAGGAGCGCACGCCCTCGTTCTCGGTCGACGCGGGGGAAAAGCTCTACCACTGCTTCGGCTGCGGGGTCGGCGGCGACACGATCAAGTTCATCGAGGAGAAGGAGGGCCTGGGCTTCGCCGAGGCGGTGGAGCTGCTGGCCGAGCGCTACGGGGTCGAGCTGGAGCGCGAACAGGAGGATCCCCGGGCGGAGGCGCGGCGCGCGCAGCGCCGCCGGCTGGGCGAGCTGCTCGACCGCACGGCGGTCTTCTACGCCAGCTACCTCTGGGACTCCGAGGAGGCGGGCAAGGCGCGCGAGTACCTGGCGCAGCGGGGGCTGTCGGAGGAGACCCTGCGCGCCTTCGCGGTCGGCTACGCGCCCAGCGCCTGGGACAAAGTTCTGCTGCGCGGGCAGCGGGCCGGGTTCAAGGTCGACGAGCTGCGCGGGGTCGGGCTGGTCCAGAAGGGGCGGGGTGGGGGGGAGTACGACCGCTTCCGCTCGCGGATCATGTTCCCGATCCGCGACCGCCGCGGCCGCACGCTGGGCTTCGGCGGCAGGGCGATGCGCTCCGACCAGGGGGCGAAGTACGTGAACACGGCCGAGACCGACTTCTTTCACAAGAGCAAGATGCTCTACGGGATCGACCTGGCCAAGGCAGCGATCGCCAAGGCGGGCCGGGCGGTCGTGGTCGAGGGCTATACCGATGTGCTGGCCCTGCGCCAGGCCGGGATCGAGGAGGCGGTGGGGGTGATGGGCACGGCGATCACCGACGACCAGGTCGCCTCGCTCTCGGGGATGGTCGAGGAGGTGGTGCTGGCACTCGACGCCGACGCGGCCGGGCAGGAGGCGATGCTGCGGGCGCAGCGAGTGGCGGCCGGGCGCAAGATGCGACTGCGGGTGGCGGCGATGCCGGCGGGCGAGGACCCGGCCGAGATGATGGTCGCCGAGGGCGGGGCGGAGCGCTTCCGGGCGCTGCTCGACGGCGCGGTGGAGATAACGGCCTTCCAGGTCGGGTTGGTGCTGGAGCGAACCGACGTCGGCTCGCCGGCCGAGCGCGACCGGGCCCTGGCCGAGGTGGCGCCGATCCTGGCCGGGCTGGGGGAGAGCGCCAGCCGCGACGACCTGGTGCGGCGGGTGGCCGAGCGGCTCGACCTGGAGCCGGCGATGGTGATGGGGCGGGTGGTGGCGGCGCAGCCGCTCAGCGGCGGGCCGGCCGAGACCCAACCGCCGCGGGGTGGCGGGCCCGCGGCGGCGCCGCGGCGCACGGCAGAGCTGACCTCGCGCGAGCGTCGCGAGCGAGCGCTGCTGGCGATGTGCATCGCCCTGCCCGGGGAGGGCAAGGAGTACCTGGCCCGCCTCACCGACGCCCACCTCTCGCCACTCGGCCTCCGCGCCGCCACGTGGTTGCGCGAGCATCCGGTCGACCCGGCATCCGACCTCCCCCGCGACGACGCCGAGCTGGCGGGCCTGATCGCCGAACTGATCATCACCGCCCACGACGAGCCCGCCTCCCCCGAATCGATGGAGCTCAATTACCTCCTGCTCGAGCAGCGCCGCATCGAGACCGAGATAGCCGCCGCCGGCGAGCGAGACGACTACGAGGCCCGCGCCGCCCTCAGCCGAGAACGCGCCGAGCTGGTCCAAAGGATCGCCCACACGGAGCGTGTCGGCGGGTAGAAGGTTCGAGTCGAGGGTCGGCGAATAGTCTCCCGTCCTTTATCGGTACGGGAGGAGAGCGCTGTGACGAGTGTCGATATGCAGGAAGACTGGGTGCCGGCGAGGCTTCTGCCGACTGCGGGCATTCGCAACCAGAACGAGCAGGAGAGACGGGCCGCGTCGGCGCTGCTGGCGGTGATGGGCGCGGTGCCGGATTTCTGTACCTGAGAACTCGAAGGGTGACCACCACCGTTGAGATCCCGGCGCCGAAGGAGGGGCGGCCGAAGACGCGGGTGAACTGGCTATTGCGCCAGCTTGCGGATGCATCGGGGGATCTCCGGGTCGAGGTGCGTTTCGCCAATGTGCGCACGACCCGCTCGGAGCTGCTGCGCGATTGCCGGGACTCCCCGGAGAAGCTGCTGATCGAGGACGACCCGAAGCGGGAACCGCGCTCCTTCATGCTCGCGAGCACAAAGCCGATGGGGAAGAAGCGAGGTCGCAACGAGGGTTCGTTCGTGGTCGAAACCCGCAAGCAGGCAACCGACTTCTACGCCGACCTGGTTCAAGGTCTGGTGGCGCCCCGGACCCAGGCGCCGAAGATTCGCGAGCAGGAGCCGCCTGGGCCTGTCGCGCCTCCCGAGGCGAGTCGGGACGGGGTGGAGGCAGCGGAGCTTCAAGAGCACAATGAAGGCCTGCGGCGAGCCGCCGGGATGGGGCAGCCCGGAATGAGCTAGGCGAACATCCGTTCGTTTCTGTCCGAGGAAAATGCGATGATTTCCGCATGGATAAGCGGTTTTTGGAGGACTGTCTCGAAAGAGGGATGTCGCTTAACGCGATCGGGAATCTTGCTGGAAAGCATCCATCGACTGTCGGTTACTGGTTGAAAAAGTACGGGCTGAAGGCGCTCGGCAGCGAGCGTTTTTCGGCTAGGGGGGCCATCGATCATTCGGTCCTTGAGAAAGCGGTCGGAGACGAGTTGACGCTTGCCGAGATGGCCGAGCTGACGGATCGGGACATCTCGACAGTCCGCTATTGGCTCAATGCATATGGGCTACGGGCGACTGGTGGCGTGCGGCGGCGTGAGACACGCGAGGCGAAGCGCCGGGGGCTGCGCCACATCGAGCGTGGCTGTCCGCGTCATGGCCGGACGCGGTTCGTTCTGGAGAATCGTGGTTCGTATCGCTGCGTGAAATGCCGCGGCGACGACGTGTCGGCCTGGCGCAGGGGGGCAAAGCGTCGCTTGGTCAACGAGGCAGGCGGGAAATGCCAGATCTGCGGATATGATCGGTATTTGGGCGCGCTGCAGTTCCACCATCTAGATCCGTCGACCAAGTCGTTCTCGCTTTCGTTGCGCGGGTGTACGCGGTCGATGGTTGAGTTGCGCGCCGAGGCGGCCAAGTGCCAGTTGCTCTGCGCCAACTGTCACGCCGAGGTCGAGCATGGCCTCGCGACTCCCCCGGGTGGATTCGAACCACCGCGAACTGATTAACAGTCAGTCATGCTGCCGCTACATCACGGGGGACCGCGCCCCGCATGCAGGGCGTCCACCCATTCTAGGAGTTGATGGAGATGTTCGCTCAGGTCGCCAGCTGCTCCAGCAGCTCGGCTCCGCGCTCGGCGCCGTCGTTTGCCTTGGTCCAGGTCTCCAGCTCCCCGGCCCTAGCGGCGAACGATCGGTCATCGAGCAGGCGCCGGGTGGCCCAGCGCAGGGGGGCGGGTTGGCAGAGGCGCCAGGGGAGGGAGAGGCCGCACTTGGCCCAGGCGACGCGCATCGCGGTCTCGCCCATGTCGCCGATGATCGGGCAGATCAGGACGGGGGTGCCGGCCGAGAGGGCGCGGGCGACGGTGCCGTGGCCGCCGTGGGAGATGACCAGCGAGGCGGCCGGCATCAGCTGGCTGTAGCTGAGCCATTCGACCAAGACGGCGTTGGCGGGGACCTCGATCGGCTCCTGGGGGACGACGCGGTTGGTCGTCGCCACGACCCGCACCGGCTCCTCGGCGAGTGCCGCCAAGGCGGTTCGCACCAGGTGGTTGTCGGAGTCGTGGGCCGTGCTGGGGGCGACCAGGACGAGCGGGTCATCGCCCGGCGGCAGCTCGATCTCCGGGTGGGGCAGCTCGAAGGTCATCGGGCCGGTGACCTGGACCCCGGCGGGCCACTTGCGCGGATACTCCAGCTGGGGGAAGGTGCCGACCAGCGCCAGCTCGGTGCTGATCCCGCCGTGGAAGCGCTCGACCGGCGCCAGGCCGAGCCGCTCACGTTGCCTGTTGAGGTCGCGGCGGCCGTGCTCGAGGCCGACGTTGAGCGCCCGCTGCCCGCCGCGCCAGATCGCCCGCCCGAGTGGCGTGCGCGGCGGCCGCAGGCCGATCGCGAAGAAGGGCAGGCCGGGCTCGACCACGGGGTAGATGTGGGGGATGAGGGTCGCGAGGGGAATCCCGGCCTTCTCGGCGGCGAGTGTCGGCGCCAGGGTGAGGATGTCGCTGACGACCACATGCGGTCGCATCTCCTCCAGCAGCGGCAGCAAAGCTCGCGCCGCCTCGGCGGCGTGCTCTCCGTCGGCCGAGTCGGGGTCCGGCGGCGGGAACATCCGGTATTCCTCCGCCGCTGCGAAGCCGAGCCCGGCACCCTCAACCGCGCTCCGCCGCTCCTCCCAGGTCTCGACGACGACCTCGTGGCCGCGCCCGCGCAAGGCCCGTCCCAGCGCAATCGCCGGGAAAACGTGCCCCGCGTCGCCGAAGGCCGCAATCAGGAATCGCATGACGAGTCCCAGGCGGTGCCAGGCAAGGACGCAGGGAGACCGAATAGCAGCGCTATCCCGACGACTGAGGACGCCGCATGGCGGCGCCTGGGACCGTCAGGGGGTATCGAGTCCCTCGCCGGGGCGCGTGAAGACTATCTCCGGCACGTGGCAGTTGCGCGAGGTCCGCAGCAGGAAGCGCACCGCCTCGCCGAGGTCCTCGGGCCGGATCATCTCCTCGCCCGGCACCTGGCCCTTGGCGAACTCGGTCATCGGCGTGTCGACGAAGCCCGGCGCCAGCGCCGTGCACTGGATCCCCGCGGCGCCCACCTCGCGGTGGGTCGACTGGGTGAAGTTGATCACGGCGGCCTTGGTCGCGGCGTAGATCGAGAGCCAGGCCTGGCCACCCTTGCCGGCGATCGAGGCGGTGTTGAGGAGCAATGCCTTGCCGTGCTCGGCACCGGCCTGCTTCAGCATGGGCAGGCCCTCGCGGGTGCCGATGATCAGCGCCCGCAGGTTGACGCCGAGCTGCATGTCGAGGTGCTTTGTCTGGATCTCCTCCATCGGCGACCCGATCCCAACCCCGGCATTGTTCATCAGCATGTCGAGCCGTCCGTAGGTCTCGCGGTGCTTGGCGAAGACGCCGACCACGTCCTCCTCGTCGGTCATGTTGGCGGCGACGCTCTGCACCTCGATCCCGTCGGCGCGCAGGCCCTCCGCGGCGCTCTCGAGCTTGTCGGGTCGGCGCGCCGAGACGGTCAGCGCGTAGCCTTCCTCGCCGAGCACGCGGGCGATCGCCAGCCCAATGCCGCTCGACGCTCCCGTGATCAGTGCCGCTCGCTCCGCCAAGACCCGCTCCTTTCGCTCGTCCTCGTTCGCCCGCGGACCCTATCTCGCGCCCGTTCGGGGCGCCGGATGGCGCCGCTATCGGGGTACCGGGCTGAATAACATGCCGCCGATGCGCCCTCGCCGGTACCTCGCACCGCTCGCCTGCCTGCTCGCCCTCGGCGGGCTGGTGCTGTCGGGCTGTGGCGGCGGGTCGGGCGGGAGCACGGCCAGCGACTCGTCGTCGTCGGAAAGTCGCCCCGCGGCACCGAAGAGCGCGTTCCCGAGCGCCAAGGGCAAGACCCTGCGCGAGGTCCTCGACGCGGCCGACGGGCCCTCGGACCTGGTCATCTCGCCGGCCGCGCTTGTCTTCTACAAGGGCGAGAACCGCTACCCCTTCGGCGTCTTCGAACGCGACCGCGCGCAGGTTTCCGACGCCGACATCGCCCTCTACTTCGCCAAGGTGCCGGGCGGCTCCGGCGCTGCCGGGACGAAAAAAGCCAAGAAAGCCGAGGCGCGGGCGCTTGACGACAAGGCCGTCGGCCCCTTCCCTGCCTCGATCGAATCGATGCAGACGAAGCCGGCCTTCCGCGCCCAGACGACGACCAGCGATCCCGACGCCGCCACGGTGGTCTACAAGACCGATGTCGATTTCCCCTCTAACGGCGATTGGGCGATCGGGGCGCTGATCAAGAAGGACGGCAAGCTGACTGGGACGCTGCTGCCCAGTGCCACTGTCGGCAACTACGAGCGGATTCCCGCGGTGGGGCAGAAGGCGCCGCCGATCCACACCCCGACTCCCTCCGACACCGGCGGCGACCTCTCGAAGATCACCACCCGGATCCCTCCGGACACGCAGAACCGGGTCGACTACGCGGACGCGCTCGGCAAAGAACCGATCGTGCTGCTGTTCGCCACCCCGCAGTTCTGCCAGAGCCGGGTCTGCGGGCCGGTCGTCGACGTCGCCGAGCAGGTCAAGCAGGAATATGGCAAAGATGCAGCGTTCATCCACATGGAGATCTACAACGGCAACGATCCGAGCAAGCAGGTGCGGCCGCAGGTCAAGGCCTTCCACCTGCCCAGTGAGCCGTGGTTGTTCGCGATCGGCCGAGATGGAAGGATCAAGGATGAGATCGAGGGCGCCTTTGGCGTTGAAGAATTGACCCGCGTGGTGAAGGGACTGACCGCAGAATGAGTGACAAAACGAGCACAGACGAGGAGTTGCTGGCCTCCTTCGCCGACGAGGCCAAGCGCCGCTGCGACGTGATCGCGGCCGGCCTCGCCACCGAGACCACCGATTTCGAGACGATGCGGATCGAGGCCCACGCCCTTCGCGGTGCGGCCGGGGCGGTAGGCCTCCGCCGCCTCGCCGAGCTCGCGGGCCTGATGGAATCCGACCTCGCCGAAGCAAAGACGACGGGCAGCATCCGCGGCGGCCGCACCCACCAGGTAGCCGACGCCGCCAAGGCCATAGCCGAAGGCGCCGCCGCCGCGGCCAAGGGCGAGGAGGAGCCCCCCGACGTGGGCCGCTCCCTCGCCCAGCTCTTCAGCGCCTGAACCCGCCCCCCGCGCTACCCTCGCCCCTCGGGGCGGTAGCTCAGTTGGTTAGAGCAGCGGACTCATAATCCGTCGGTCGAAGGTTCGAGTCCTTCCCGCCCCACTACCAAAAGCCTTTTACAGAGCCAAATAGATTAGAGCCGTTCAGCACCAAGTAGCGAAATTGGTCCCGAATTGGTCCCGAAACGCGCTAGAATTCGGCACCGATGCGACAGCCAGCGCCCCGCCCGATCTCCGGTCACGTCTTCAAGCGCAAGGGAAAGCGTGGGGTCGTCTGGTACGCAAAGTTCCGGCTGCCAGACGGGCGGCAGCAGAAGAAGCGACTCGGGCTGGCTTGGACCGAGAAGACCGCGCCGCCCGATGGCTACTTCACGAAAGGCAAGGCCGAGGCGTACTTGGACGAGCTGCTGCGCCAGGCGCGGGACGGCTCCTTGCCCGGCTTGGTTCAGACCGGCAAGACCTTCGCCGACGCCACCGATGAGTGGCTTGCCTACAGCGAGAACGTCCGCGACTGCAAGCCGTCCACGATGCGCGACTATCGCAATATGGCCCGCGTGCTCGTCCGCGAGTTCGGCAGTCGCAAGGTCGAGACGATCACGACGGAGGACATCGACCTTTGGATCAGCGGCTACGGCGGCTCCAACCGGACGCGGCAAAAGTACCTCGTCTGCCTTGGCTCGATCTTCAAGCGGGCGATGAAGGTCTACGGCTTGCCACGCAACCCCGCCGATCTGGTCGAGCGCCCGCGTGTGCGTCGTGCGGCCAAGATCGACGTGCTGCGTCCCGAGGAGGTCTTGGCCCTTGTTCGCGCCGCCGAGTCGGACCAGGACGCGGCGATCTTCCACACGGCGGCCTTCGCCGGACTGCGAATGGGCGAGCTGCTTGCGCTGCGCTGGCGCGACGTGGATTTCTCCCGCCGCACGATCCACGTCCGCGAGAACTGGACCCAGGGCGAGACGACGACGCCGAAGGGTGGGACGGAGCGAGCTGTGCCGATGGCGGAGGAGGTCGCCGAACGGCTCGCGCGTCTCGGCCAGCGCGAGCACTTCTCCACCGACGACGATCTCGTTTTCTGCACGTTGCGCGGCCAACACGTTGGCTACAAGTCCTTGAAGGAGCGCTACCGGGCGGCGCTTCGGGCGGCAGACCTGCGCGAGGACTTCCGCTTTCACAACCTCCGGCACACATTCGGCAGCACCGTGATCCGCCACGCCGACTCGCGCGAGGTCATGGAGTGGATGGGCCACGCCGACCTGACGACAACCAGGCGCTATCTCGCATTCGTTGACCGCGAGGATGCGGCCAAGCGAGTTTCGGAAGCGTTCAGGCTGGAGGAGCCGCAAGAGTCGCCGGCATCGACCTCTGCGGCTTGACGCCGATCTATCGGCGGCGTCGCGTCCCATAGGTGTTCTCGGCGATCCAGCTCCCCAGATCGGACCGGGTGAACCTCAATCCACGATCACCGATCCGCACGTGCGGCAGCCCGCGCGAGCGGACCAGCTCGTAGAGCGTGCTGCGCGGGACATGGAGGAGTTTGGCCGCCTCGCGGGCGTCGAGCAGCGGTTCACCGAGCAGATCGTCAGACGTCTTCATCTACCGACCTGTCCGGAAAAGACCTCAAACGTCCCACAACATTCGTCCAGTCCCAACGGACAGCTCACCTGACTACGAAGGCCACGATCCCGCTTCAGAGGCAGGGATCCAGCCCCGCAACCTCCCCAACCAACCCAACAGCGCCACCCCTCACACCACATCACTTTCCAAGATGAGTGGGACAAAACGCCTCCTCCGCAGACAAGGAGGGCATGTTGTCCATCAGCAAGCTCGGAGCGGGCCAGGAGACCTACTACCTGGAGAAGGTGGCCGAAGGCGCGGAGGACTACTACTCCGGCGAGGGCGAGGTCGCCGGGCAGTGGATCGGCGACGGCGCCGCTGAGCTTGGCCTCTGCGGGGAGGTCGGAGCCGACCAGCTCACGGCGATGCTCACCGGCCGCAACCCCGCAGACGGCTCCCCGCTCGGCCTGCGAGCGGTCGGCGGTCGCGGCCCGGTCCCCGGCTTTGACTTCACCTTCTCGGCCCCGAAGTCGGTCTCGCTGCTGTGGGGACTCGGCGGCCCGGTGGCAGGCGTTGAGGTGGGCGCCGCCCACAGGACAGCGGTCGACGCCGCCCTCGGCTACCTCCAGCAGGAGGCAGGCTGGACCCGTCGCGGCGCCGGCGGTGCCGAGTTCCTCAAGGGCAGTGGTTACCTCGCCGCTGCCTTCGAGCACCGCTCCTCGCGAAACGGCGACCCCCAGCTTCACACCCACGTCTTGGTCGCCAACGCGACCCAGGGGCCGGATGGCCGCTGGACTCGCCTCTACCACCCCGCGATCTACGAGCACGCCCAGACCGCCAGCTACCTCTACCAGGCCCAACTGCGCCACGAGCTGAGCCGTCGCCTCGGCGTCGAGTGGCAGGAGGTGCGCGAGGGCATCGCCGAGATCGAGGGCTTCGTCGACTCACACCTGCGTGAGTTCTCCACGAGGCGGGCGGAAATCCTCGAGGTCGCCGGTCCCGACGCTTCGGCGCGCTCGATGGAAGTGGCGGCGCTGGCCACCCGCAAGACCAAGGAGCAGGGCGTCAGCCGCGAGGAGCTGCACGAGCGCTGGCGCTCAAGGGGCGAAGAGATCGGCCTCGACGCCAGGACGCTCTCGCGCGCCTTCGATCCCAAGGCGCTGTTCAACCCCGATCTGGGCGTGCCCCAGCCGGTCTCCCATGAGCAGATAGGCGAGGCGGTCACCGCCCACGCCTCCCACTTCGAGCGCCGCGAGGCGATCCGGGCAGTTGCCGAATCGCAGCGGGCCGGAGCACCGGCAGCGGAGGTGCAGCGGATGGCTGACGAGTTCCTTGCCTCCGATCGGGTTCTCAAGGTCTCTGAGACCCCGAGGGCCGAGCGCTTCACCACGCAGCGCATCTGGGAGCTGGAGCGCATGGCGCTTGCCACCGCCGAGCGGATGCAGGGCGAGGCACGCGGCCAGGCAGGGGAGCTGATCGCCGTCAGGGTGACCCAGGCCCGCCCGACCTTGAAGGCAGATCAGCGTGAGATGGTTCGGCGCCTGCTCTCAGACCCCGAGGGGATCGCCGTGGTCGTCGGCGAGGCCGGTACCGGCAAGACCTTCGCCATCGTCGCCGCAGCCGAAGGCTGGGCAAAGGCGGGCTATGAGCTGCGCGCCGTCGCCCCGACCTGGCGGGCGGCGAACGTGCTTCGCGCCGAGGGCCTTGAGGCCATCAGCGTCGCCCGCCTGCTCGCGCAGATGCAGCGCGCTGGCGGCGGCTCCTCGATGCTCAACGAGCGCACCGTACTTCTGGTCGATGAGGCCAGCATGGTCGGCAGCGCCGAGTTGGCGGCGCTGATCCAGGCAGCTGATGTCGCGCAGGCCAAGCTCGTCCTCGTCGGCGATCACCAGCAGCTCGGGGAGATCGAGGCTGGCGGCCTCTACCGCGCCCTGGCCGAGCGAACCGATCCCATCGTTCTCGATGAGGTGATCCGCCACAACCACGACGTCGACCGCGAGGCGGCGCGGATGATCCGCGAAGGCGAAGGACGGGCGGCGCTTGAGCTTTACCGCTCGGCCGAGCGGGTCACGGTCGCCCCCGACGCCGAGACCCGTCGCGAGGCGATGGTCGCCGACTGGTACCGCACCTACAGCGAAGGACAGGACGCGCTGATGATCGCGAAGCGAAACATCGAGGTCGAGCGGCTGAACGCGACCGCCAGGGAGCTGATGAAAGCCGAAGGTCAGCTCGGAACGCAGGAGATCGAGATAGGGGGAGCTCGCTTCGCCGCCGGCGACCAGGTGATCACCCGCGTCAACGACCACGCCAACCAGATCTACAACCGCGAGCGCTGGCAGGTGGAGGCGGTCAACGCCGAGCAGGGCCGCATCGTCCTCTCGGGAATCGACCGGGAGCGGAGCGTCGATGTCGGCCCCGACTACCTCTCCCGCACGACCCTCCACGGAGAGGCACCGGCCCTCCAGCACGCCTACGCGGTGACCACCTACTGCGCCCAGGGAACTACCGTGGATCGCGCCTACGTGATGCCCGATCCCTCGATGGACAAGCAGGAGCTCTACGTCGCCACATCGAGGAGTCGCGAGGAGACCTACCTCTACGCCACGCCGGAGATCCAGGCGGAGCGCGCCGAGTACGCGCCGAAGCCACCCGAGCGCGACGCGATCAGCCATGTGGCAGAAGCAGCGGAGCGCGATCGTGCCCAGCGCGCCGCTCACGACGAGGCGCTGCGCTCGGAGCTTCGCAAGCTACCGAGCGAGGAGCTTGTTGCTCGCCGCGAGGCGCTGCGGGAGAAGGCCTCAGATGAGTTCTACGCGGATCAGCGCCACGCCGAGCAGCAGCCGTGGCTGGAACGCGCACAGCGCATTCACGACAAGGCGGTCAAGGAGCGCGAAGCGGTCGAAGGGCTGGGCTGGCGCGAGCGACGACGCGAGCTGTTCTTCGCGCTTGAGCGCGAAGAGCGCGCCACGCACGGGCTGCATGCGCGCGAGCAGGTACGGAATCGCCGCGGGCCGCCGAGCGAGGAGGCACGGCGCGAGCGCCAGATCGCCCGCCAGGTCTTGGCCGAGCGGGCAGAACCGGCGATCCTCGCCGCTCGCCTGGCCCCGCCTTCCTATGTCGTCAAGGAGCTGGGCGAGAGGCCGAGCGATCCCAAGAAGGCCAAGGCATGGGACAAGGGCGTACGAGCCATCGAGAGCTACCGCGGTGAGCATGGGATCAAGGACATGGACAACGCCTTGGGCCACTGGCGCGAAGGCGGCCAGGACCGAAGCGCCCACGACCACGCTCAGAGCCGTGTGCGTGAGGCCCAGCGCCGCCTTGAGCGCACCCAGCAGCAGGAGCGCTCGATGCAGCGCAGCCGGGAGATGAGCCACGGCTTTGACATCGGTATCGGCTGACCCCGAACCCCGGTGATTGTCGCGCCGCGCTCGCGGCCGTCAACCCCCTGCGGGGGTCGGGCGCTGTGCGCCCTCATATGGAGAGCCGTCCGTCAATCGCCACGGCCGATCGGACCCACCATCAGGGTCGTCGACACAACACCAGGCGGCGCTCTCAGGGCGACACGAGTGAGAGTTCCAGGTACGTCGAGTGCATCGTCAGCCTCACATGCGAGGACTGGCTACCTCATGACCGTCGATTCGTCGCGTGGCCTGCGGTCTTGAAACGGGCGCGGTCGGCGGATCTACCCGCCGATTGCCCGAGGGCGCGTCGCAGGCCGGATAGCGGCGACGTGCCGGCCTCACTTGCTCTCGTGTCGCCCCGACAGCGCCGGGGCGTCTTTTCGGTGGGATCTCTCAGCGCAGCTGACCCACCTCCCAGACGAAGCAACCGAGCTCGCGGGCCAGCGCGATCCCGACCACGCCGGCCGGCTTGCCGCGCTCGACCCGCAACCGGTTCCAACGCTGATACAGACGGCGCTGGGCGCGCCAGCCGATCTCCGCGGCGCGTGGGTCGACGCCCTGCTGGCGACGCTTGAGCGCTTCCCCGACGACGGGCTGGTGGCGATAGTGGTGGGCGGCCTCGACCAGGAGGCGGCGGGCGTGAGGGGAGCCGGCCTTGGTGATCGGCCCCCGCCGACGGCGCTCTCCGGAGGAGTGCTCGGAGGGGACGATGCCGAAATAGGCGACCAGCGAGGCCGGGCGCTCGAAACGCCGCAGGTCCCCGGCCTCCGCGCAGAGCCCGAGCGCGGTCAGGGTCTTGATCCCGCGCAGGCACCGCAGGCGCTCGACCGTCTCGGCCCAGGGGGAGCTCGGCCAGAGCTCCTCGATCGCCCGTTCGCCGGCCGAGCGGCGCTGTTCGAGCGCCACCACCGCGCTCAGGTAGTCGTCGAACACGGCGGCGGAGGGGCGATCGGTGAACTTGATGTTCCGCAGCCAGGTCCAATGGGCTCCGGCCCAGGCGGTGCCGGGGCCCTCCCAGCGCACCTCGCGGCGCAGGAGGAATTTGCCGAGCCGGTGCCGCGCCCGCATCAGGTCGACGCGGATTGCCTCGCGGGCACGGATGAGATCGCGGAAGCGCTCCTCCTCGGGGCTCGGGACCCGCACGAAGGAGAGTTCCCCGGCAAGGCACAGCCGGGCCAGTCGCTCGGCATCGCGGCGGTCGGTCTTCACCCGGTCGCTCGGCGCTTTCGGGATCGAGCCCGGGGCGCAGACGCGGACGTCGATGCCGCGTTCGGCGGCGCGGCGGGCGAGGCCGTAGCCGGTCGGCCCGGCCTCATAGACCGCGAGGACGGGGGCCTGGAGCCCCTCGAGGTGATCGAGTGCCTCGACCGGCGGGCCGTTCAGGCGCTTCGATCGAAGCTCACCCGTCTCGGGCGTGAGCACACAGGAGTGGGTTTGGGTGGCGTGGACATCGAGACCGACCACGCTTTTAGGCTGGGACACGTCGGCACCTCCCATGATTGGGGTGTCGGCCGCAGGTCCGCCCTGCGACCCAGTCCCCGCACGGTCATGCGCGGGGTGCCGACTTACCTATCGTGGAGGCCGGTCGGCTCTCCATACGGTCTTGACTGCCGCTTCGCGCGGCGCTGGATGGCGGGTAGGTCGGGGGACGGGAGAGGAGCGCTCGGGTGACATCGAGCGTCTGGCCGCCTCGGGTTTCGACCTAATAGTCAGCGGGCGGCGGCACGGATGGGGTGCCGTTCTTGGGCTCGCGGTGACGGGTAAGCAGATGCATGATGAAGGCAGGAACACCACCTCGGAATGCGGTGACGATCTCGCGACCATTTGGGTAGACGATTGCGAGCAACCGTTGCGCTCGCCATCAGGCGACGCGGTGACCGTGACCGCAACTCAGTGGTAGCCTCCTCTTCCAAGGAGGACGCGATGGGAAAGTTCCACATACGGTTGAGCTACTCAAACATCATGGCGACTATTGCCGTTTTCGTCGCCCTCGGCGGAACTTCCTACGCGGCCCTCAATCTACCCCGCAACAGCGTCAAGACGAAGCAAATTGCTCCGAATGCCGTGCGGGCGAAGAACCTCGCGCAGGGAGCAGTGACGCGCGCCAAGATCAAGCACTACGCGGTTGGTGCGCGCCAGCTGGCACCTGGGGCAATAGGTCCTCTCGGCTACGCTTACATCGAAGGCGGGAACGTGGACGTGTCCCGCTCTCGAAACATCACTACGGCGAATGTTGCCATCTCATCCGATGGCTTCTGCTTCACGAATCTCCCCTTTCAGCCACGAGCAATTGTCGCAACCCTTGGCTTCGATAATTTTGTACCTCCGAATATCGTTGTCCAGAGCCGCACCGTGAAGGCCCAACTTGGTCAATACCAAGGCTGTCCGTCGGGGAGCGAAGCCAGGGTTCAGGTGCAGAATCAAGATGGCAACAGCATCGTCCGAGCAAATTTAACCGTCGTCTTCTATTGACGTTGCTTTTACTGCGCTGGGCAGTCCGCCTTTTCTTGTACCTTCTAACTTTTGCGACCGGACTCGCAGGCGCTGCCTCCGGACTGGGAGCCCTTATCTTCGGCGCCGCCGCGCTCCGGGGGAATACTGCAGAAGACTGCAGCGGTAACGGTGTCTGCGAAGCCCTCTCGACAGGAGGCCTCGGCGTATTCGCAGGCCTGATCCTCGGTGCCGGGTTTGTATTTCTTGCCCTTATCGCCTTTGGGTTTGCGAACACGCTGAAGGGGGACCACACTGCGGAATGAGGGGTATGCGCTGAGGACCTAACGTTACGCAGCGTCGTTGGCCGCGAGGCATCGAGAAAAGATCCCGATGATCTCCTTCTCAGTTTCTGACCGCGAGCCTTCGAGGAGGATCAACAGCTCGTCGTCGGGAAGCACCCGTGCCTTCCTGAACGTGCAGTTCTCGAAGGCAGTGCTTGCTCCTTCGCCTTCAGCAATGGTTTTCACAGTCGTTGCAGCGCCTAGTCGAACCAAATCCAGTGCTTCCTCGCCTGCTCCAAGGTCGATCTTCCGCTGCCCGGGTTTTGGTCGGCACTTCGATCCCGCCGCAACGCCGAGCTTGAACCCTCTGAGTCGCGCACCCGCATCATGTCCTGCAACGTCTTCAATCTCTTTGTCCGAAAGCTGGCGATCTAGCTCATTGATCATGCATTCCCGATACCACTCGGTGTAAGCCGCTTCGGAGAAGACCTCTCGGAGTATGGCGAGCGGGCTATCTGGGGTCTTCTCAGGAACTACCACAGTTTCATCCCCCAGGCCGACCGTCTTTTCATCTTCCGTTGAGCCGCAACCCGCGACCAGCATCAGACTAGCGAGAAGACCAACTGCTGCTGCCAGAATTCTCACGAGCCAATCCTAGATGTTCGCCAGCTGGGGAAAGTTTGCTCCGTGCCCAAGGCGAATCGGCCTATTCGCGGGCTGGGCTGCGCGCCGGTAGTCCGCGCCTTCTTCGTCAAGCTTCCGTTGCAACGCGGCGTACGAATGTGTGAAGCGGCCGATCTTGCCCGTCTGGGTACCGAGCACCAGCGACGCTCCGTCCAGGTTGTCATTGGCCACTGCCTCAGATACCTCCTTTACGATTCCGTTCAACCGTTCCAAGTTGCGGTCTAGATCGGTAACGAGATCTTGGATTGTCAGCTCCGGCATGGCGGTTCCTCCTGCTTGATCTTTCCCGGTGACCCTATGCCCTCCCTCGGCTGGCTACGTGCTCGGGCCGCCAAGAGGAGGTTGTGCTCTCCGACGCTGCGCTCGCACCAAGCGCCGGAAGCGACCTCCGAGCTTCCCCCGGCTACGGGACGGGACCGCCGGGTGGGGAGTAGCGCCTCGCCCACCACGAATTGGGCTTGGCGGACATCAGCGCACCGATCGGGATCAGGATGATGATGAAAATCCCCACGATCGCCATCCAAATCCTGCCTTTCAGGATGCACATCGCGAACAGCGCCAGCCATCCAAGAGCGAACAGAATGAAGAAGAACCAACCGAATGCATCAAGTTCTCCTGCCGACTGTTGAGCCACCAAAAACACGCTGCGACCCTACCCGCTGCTGGTTCTGGCCACAAGCTCGGGTGAGGTGAGCAGGAGAAGCTCCCTCTGGCGATCTTTTCCAGGTACTTATCGGCGTTGACTGCCGCCGGAAGTCGACGCAAGCTACGATTTGCATCCAGATGAAGCGTCGTGAAGCAGGCTTTCAGGCCCGAGCGAGGGCAGTCGAGAAGCAGCGTTCTCGGATCGATGACGAGCGCGCGATCTCAAGCGGCGGCAAATCGGTTGCCCAGTTGAAGCGCGAGAACGAGGTCTTCGCCCCGCTGGCGGCCGATGCCCGGATCGAACTCGCTGCCTCGCGCTCCCTCGGCTGATCGATGCCGGAGAAGCCGCCTCTCCGCCCGGAAGAGGTGCGGCGCATCCTGCGCGAGCTGGCGCCGTTGTCGGAGGACCGACGAATCATCCTGGTCGGAGGACAGGCTGTGGCTTTCTGGGCCGCGTTCTTCGAGTTGAAACCGCGCTCAGCGGAGCGGGAGATTTTCACGAGCAAGGACATCGATTTCGAGGGTGCGTCGAGAACGGCCCGGAGAGCCGGCGAATTGCTCAACGGCGAAGTGCGAATCCCGACGATTGACGACCACACCCCAAACACCGGGATTGTCTTGTTCGAGGATTCCGATGGGCAGACGCGCGAGATCGATTTCCTCGTGTCTCCCTACGGTTTGGATGGTCGTGACGTCCGCGACAGCGCGGTGCGGCCGGTACCTGTCAACGAAAATGAGACACCCGTCGTTCGAATTTAGTGAGCAACCTCCTCTGATTCGGGCTTGTTGATCCACGCTGCCGTCGGCAGCGTGGGCGGCGTCGGCGCCCCGCGCACGAAGCGCTCGGGGTTGGCGGCGTAGGCGGCGGTGAGGACGGCCTGGCGGGCGGCGCGGGCCTTCTTGGCTTTGCCGTGGTGGACGGTCGCCGGCGTCATCAGGCCGATGCCGGAGTGGCGATGGTCGTGGTTGTACCAGCGAAAGAAGAAGCGGCAGAACTCCCGCGCCTGCTCGATCGAGTCAAAGCGGGCGGGGAAGGCCGGCCGGTACTTCAGGGTGCGGAACTGCGCCTCGGAGTAGGGGTTGTCGTTGGAGGTGTAGGGGCGGCTGTGGGTCTTGGTGACGCCGAGGTCGGCGAGCAGGACGGCGACCGGCTTGGAGCGCATCGAGGTGCCGCGGTCGGCGTGCAGGGTGAGCCGCCCGCGGCCGATCGCCTGCTGCTCGGCCGATTGGGAGATCAGCGCTTCGGCCACGGAGGCCGACTCGCGCTCCTGCACGGTCCAGCCGACGACGTAGCGGCTGAAGACGTCGAGGATCACGTAGAGGTGGTAGCAGCGCCACTTCGCCGGGCCCTTGAGCTTGGAGATATCCCAGCTCCAAAGCTCGTTGGGGCGCTTCGCGAGCAGCTCGGGCTTCTCGTAGGGCGGGTGGGTGAGCTGGTCGCGGCGCTCGCGCACCTCGCCGCTCTCGGCCAGCAGCCGATACATGGTCCGCTCCGAGCACAGGTAGGCGCCCTCGTCGAGCAGCGTCGCCCACACCGCGGCGGGCGAGGAGTCGAGGAAGCGCTCGTCGTGCAGCTTGGCCAGGACGGCCTCGCGCTCGGCCTCGCTCAGCGCCCGTGCCGGGCGGGGCCGCGGCTTCCTTGGCCGCGGCTCGGGCGGGCGCCGGCGACGGTAGATCGTCGCCGGCGATGCCCCCAGCGCCCGGCAGGCCGGACGCGTGCCGATGATCGGTGTCAGCTCCTCGACAGTCGCCTCGATCATCGCTCGGTGCTCTCTTCGGCGCTCTCGGTCCCGAGCAGGTCCTCCAAGAGCGCTGAGACGTTTCCCTGCACCTCGATCACCTTGCGCGCCTTGGCCAGCTCGGCCTCGGCGCGCTCGGCGCGGCGGCGCAGCTCGGCGTTCTCCTTCTCGATCGGGTCGGCTCCCTTGCGGCCGCGCTTGCGCCCCAGCTCTCCTGCATCGCGCTGGCGGCGCCAGCTCGAGAGGTGCGAGGAGTAGAGGCCCTCGCGGCGCAGCAGGGCACCGAGCTCTCCGGGCTTCTTGCAGGCGTCGGCCTGCTTGAGGACCTTCAACTTGTACTCGGCGGTGAAAGACCGGCGCTTGGGGCGCTCGGTCAGCTCGGGGTCGGGGACCGCCTCCGGCGCGGCGCTCCCGCCGGCCGCTTCACTTCTCTCGCCTTCGGCTCGCTCCGTTTCGCGGCCGGCGGCTTCGTCTCGGTTGATCAACGACATCACGTGCTCCAATCACGCCCTCGGGGTTCAGTAATTCCCGAATCATGCGTGTCTCACGTGACGTTGGCAGAGAGGGGTTGCGCGTCGTCGGTAGCGCACTCGGCCGGACACTCGGCGTCGCAAGCCCGCGGTGCAGCCCGCGACTCGGCCGCGCCGTCGAGGCGAGCTTCTATCGGCCCGTTCACGAGGCGACGCTGCTCGAATGCCAGCTCCCGGTGACGGTGGAGACGGACGGTGGTGCGATCAGTCGGCCCGCCAGCTGGTCGTCCTGAAAAAAGTGAGGCCGCCTTGCGGCGGCCCCCCTCCGGCTCCCGAAGCAGCCGGAGTAAGTGCATGCAGAATAGCAGGACGTCGGGCGTCCAGTGCTGGGGGGAACTGAAAGGCAGCCGCCCAGAGCTTGCACGAAGGGCTCGAAAACTTAGTCCCGAAATTTGTCCCGGACTCCACCGAACTCAGCAGAACTCCTTGGACGTGATTGGCTCTACCGAGCCAGATTCAGCCCTATAGACGGGTTCCAGCTCGACTCATAATCCGTCGGTCGAAGGTTCGAGTCCTTCCCGCCCCACTACTACTGTTCAGGCCATCATGTCGCCGGGGGCTATAGCTGGGAGTCGTCGCTTATGGCGGCTACCATCTTTTGGATGCCGATGACCGATGAGCCCCTGATCGAAGAGGCGGGACGCCGCTTGGCTGCGGCCGCGCCCGGAGCAAAGGTGATCCTCTTCGGCTCTCGTGCCCGCGGGGAGGCTCGTCCCGACTCGGACCTGGACCTGCTCATAATCGAGCCGGACAAGGTGACGAAGCGCCGCGCTGAGTCGGCGCGTCTGCGCCGGGAGCTTCGCGGGCTTGATGTGGCGCTTGACGTGATCGTCATTAGCGCCAAGCACGCCGAGGAATGGGGGCATTTCGAGGGCACGATGTTGAACGAGGCGCTGCGCGAGGGCCGGGTTCTTGTCGAGGCCTGAAGGGCGGGATCTCGCGGGGGTTCTCGCGCGAAAGGCGGAGGGAGAGGCGAAGGCCATGCGCAGACTGGCGTCCGACTCGGAAATAGATGACGAGGCCGTCGGCTTCCATGCTCAGCAGGCAATCGAGAAGTGGATCAAGGCCGTGATGGCTCTCCACGGACTGGAAGAGGTCCGTATCCATGACCTCGGTCGCCTGTTGGAGCTCCTCCGAGACGCTGGCATCGAGTTGCCACCGGATGCCGATCACGTTGATGAGCTGACGATCTATGCCGTCCCAATGCGCTACGACGAGCTGCTCGATGTCGAGTCGCTGGAGCGCGACGCGGCGATTGCGTTGGTGGAGGAAGTGGGGGAGTGGGCAGCCACCCAACTCCGCTGAAAACTTGGTCCCGAAATTGGTCCCCGACTCCACCGAACTCAGCCGAACTCCCTGGGCGTAATTCGCTCTATCAGGCCAGATTCGGCTCTATAGACGGCTTCCGGCGCGACTCATAATCCGTCGGTCGAAGGTTCGAGTCCTTCCCGCCCCATCGAGCGTTACTCGCTAAGTGTGTCGAGCAGTTTGTTTGCCCAGTCGCCAACTTCGGCGACGAGTTTTACGGCAACCTCGCGGTCGAGAGGGACCGAGTCCAGCAGCTCGTCGTAGCGCAGGGGAACGGCGTACTCGGTAAGCCGCACCACGGTCGGCGTGTCGAATGGGAAGTTGACACCCGAGTCTTCGACCAGCGCTATGAGGTGACGAAGGTCATGCGTGTACTCGAAGTCGACCGCTTGGCGAGCGAGAACTGCCTTGATCCACTTCTCGATGGCCTGCTGGGCATGAAAGCCGAGAACGGTGTCCGCAATCTCGATGTTGGCCGCGAACTCTCGCAGGGCAACCGCATCCTCGGTGGCCTTGCGGGCCAAGAGGGCCGCGAGCTCGTCTGGCTCAAGCTCCTGCGAGGACCCGGCCATCTCTAAGCACTTCGTGCATCAACGTGCCCTGAACAGAGCCCCATCGCTGAACGTGCTCAGCGCTGACCACGATCAGGTCGATTGGAACGCCCATCGCCCCGAGGGCTTCCCTGAGTCGCACGAACTCGTCCGCGCGGCTGCTTAGCTCTGGCTCGACCACGAGAAGATCGAGATCTGAGCCCGGCCGGGCATTGCCGCGAGCGTGGGAGCCAAACAGAATGACTTTGGCGTCGGGGGCGGCCTCGGCAAGGCGTCGGCCCGCCTCGGCAATCAAGCGCTCGCTCGTCATTGCGTCAAATTAGCTCATGGCCGCGACGGCTCGGCCTGCAGGTGGCCCACCCGCCGCATTCCGTTGCCAAGGGCATCAAAAGACCTTGTCCCGAAATTTGTCCCGGATTCCACCGATCTCAGCCGAACTCCCTGGGCGTAATTCGCTCTATCAGGCCAGATTCGGCTCTATAGACGGCTTCCGGCGCGACTCATAATCCGTCGGTCGAAGGTTTGAGTCCTTCCCGCCCCATTTACTCCGAGAACAACTCCTCTACGGCTTTGCGGAAGGAGGCTGGATCGATGGCCGGGAAGCGGTAGAGCTCGGGCTCGATCGCGTTAAATTGGACCAGGGCCTCCGCTGGATTGACCAGGCCGGCGGCAATCATCTCTTTGATGTCGTGAATGTCTTGCTCGTGTCCACGCTCGGTCTTTGAGAGTGCCTGGGCGACTGGGTCAAAATGGTGGAACGCGAGCTTGCCCTCCCGGCGGATCAATGGACTTCGACCCTCCCAGCCCGACGGCAATGGGATGAAGTCGGATGGTGCCGCCAACTCTACGTTCAGGTTCAGCGCCTCCTTGAGTCGGGGAATCTCTCGCAGAATCTCATCGCGGTCAGGGATGAGCTTGATGTCGATGTCGATGGTCGTTTCTCGCCAGCCGTGGAGAACCGCGGTCGCTCCACCGGTGAGATAAACGCGACCGTCGACCGAGACGGCTTGTCCCAGCTCGTGCATGAATTGCTCGATGCGAGCGAAGTCGGCTAGCTCGCGCATGCCGCCGCTCGCTCGAAGCTGACGAGCCGGCGAAGCAGGGCGTTATAGGCGGAATGAGCGGCATCGCCCTTTTCGCGCGCAAGGAGCAGGTAGAGCTTGTGCTCGGGCGAGGAGATCGGCGACGACAACTCAACGCCCACTGACCGCAGTCGTGGAGCGCCAATCGACACGAGCAGCGCCTCGGCCGATTCATGTCCCCCGTCCAGGTCTTCGGCACCCTGCTTGACGAGGTCGGCCCCGGGAAGGGTGTCTGGGACGCTGAAGCTGGTCACTCTCATGAGCGTAGCGACCTTCGGGTTGCTCGTACGGCGTAAGGCATCGAGAACTTGGTCCCGAAATTGCCCCCCGACCCCACCAATCTCAGCCGATCTCCCTGGACGTATTTCGCTCCTCTGATATGGACGCCCGTTTGTCAAGTCCCCAACCACCAAGGACCCGCTGACGCGGGCCTTCGTCTTGGCCCAGGAGGCGGCGGTCGGCCTGGTGCGCGACGCGCGGTCAGGCTGATATGCGCGGGTTGGCTACCGCAGGACCGGGTTTCGTCTC
Source organism: uncultured Solirubrobacterales bacterium (assembly GCA_963817905.1). Taxonomy (GTDB): domain Bacteria; phylum Actinomycetota; class Thermoleophilia; order Solirubrobacterales; family 70-9; genus VRUE01. The sequence continues at coordinate 92,906 of CAWFPS010000001.1, forward strand.
AGCGCCCGCTGTCTAGGATCGAGCGTCGCCGCAGGGCGGCTGCTCATAGCGGAATCGCGGATGCACTGGCGCGAAGGGCCGAGCCCGCCGCCTCCTGGGCCAAGCAGTGCTTGGTGGCCTCAGTTGGCTGTCGCGACCGCCCAGCAAAAACCGCTCAGCTCACGGGCCACGGCGACCGCGCAGCGCCGTGCCTTTGCGCGGCGCCCGGCGGTAGTGCCAGGCCGCCTCGACCAGAAGCCGGCGGGCGTGACGAGACCCTGACTTGGTGATCGAGCCCTGCCGGCGCTTTTCTCCAGTCGTGTTCTCCGAGGGCACGAGGCCGAGGTAGCTCATCAACTGGGCAGGTCGCTGGAAGCGCTCGAAGTCGCCGACCTCCGCGCAGAGCCCGAGAGCGCTGAGGGTGTCGATGCCGCGCAGGCAACGCAGGTGGGCGACCTGCCGCTCCCAGGGGGAGCCCTCGACGAGGGAGGCCATCTGGGTCTCGAGGCTCTCGCGGCGCACCAGCAGGGCGTCGATCGCCCCGACCCCGTCGAGCAGGACCGACTGTGCCACGGGCTCTGGAAGCTCGACCCTCCCCAGCCAGTCGAGGTGGCGCTGGGTCCAGTTGTTGCCTTCGAAGCGCAGGTCGTGGCGCAGCAGGAGCTTGCCGACGCGGTGGCGGGCCGCCATCAGGTCGCCGCGGACGTCCTCGCGGGCGCGGACCAGGTCGCGCATCGCCTCTTCGGCCGGCGTCGGGACGCGCACCGGGTGCAGGCCGCCGATCATCAGCAGCCGCACCAGTCGCTCGGCGTCGCGGCGATCGGTCTTCACCCGGTCCTGGGCCGGGCGCTCGATCTTGCCCGGGGCGGCCACCGTGCACTCGATGCCCCTGGCTGCAAGTGCCCGCGCCAGCCCGAAGCCCGTTGGACCGGCCTCATAGGCCACTCGGACCGGCGCCGGCAGACCGGCGCAGAACTCCGCCACCTGCTCGGTGGCGCCGCCCATCCGCTGCACCGCCAACTCGCCCGACTCCGGGTCGGCGACCGCCGCGACGACCTTCGCCGCGTGAACATCCAGACCCACCCACGTCCTAACCTGCGCCATGTCGGCACCCCCATGATTGCGGTCCTCGCCGAGGCCGTTCCTCGGCGATAAACCCGCGCATCTCATGCGCGGGTGCCGACCTTCACACCGACGTCGGATTAACCCCGGCGCTCAGGTGGGCGGCCATAGGGTCTAGGAGCGATTCGGCTCAATAGACAGCTTCCGGCGCGACTCATGATCCTTCGGTCGAAGGTTCGAGTCCTTCCCGCCTCATAGGACGAACCGATGTCGCTTTTCGCGCGGAACGGGTGCGAGCGCCGCATCGCGGAAGCCCCAGGGACGAATCCGAGTGGAGAGCGGCGATAATCCGCCTATGACAAATGTCTACCAGCCGGACTTCGATGCGGATCAGGACCGTGAGGGCTTCACCTACCGGCGCGCCAAACTGGGCCAACAGGCCAAGTCCGAGAAGCTCGGAGCGAGTCTCTATGAGATCCCGCCTGGCCAGGCGACCTTTCCGTACCACGTCCACAGCGCCAACGAGGAGATGCTCATCGTGCTCAGCGGCCAGCCGCACCTGCGCACGCCGGATGGGTGGCGCGAGCTGGCCGAGGGGGAGATCGTCGCGTTTCGGGCCGGCGAAGACGGCGCGCACCAGCTCCAGAATCGAGGCGCTCAACACGCCCGCGTGCTGGTGGTCAGCACGATGATCGCTCCCGAGGTGAATCTCTATCCGGATACCGGCAAGTTGGTGGCGGCGACTCGGGCTCCCGGAGCCTCAGACGAGGGATTTCAGGAGGCCTACCGGCGAGAGCAGGCGACGGATTATTGGACCGATGAGGAGCCGCCAGATTCATAGCCGTCGAGCTGCTCCTCTCGCGTGAAAATGCGTCCGAGGGTGCCCAGGCGGGTAGCCCTCCGGCCCCCGGCCGAGCTCACAAACGGATCGCCCTGCGCCAGCTCGAGGGGGCGGAGGGAGATCGGTTGGCCGAATTCAGCGTCGAATGCCCGGAGGTCTTCCGCCGGGTGCCGGGAAAAGGATCGATGGAAGCTTCCTAGCTCGACCGCCGTTTCCCGATCTCGCGACGGCGTTCCTTGGCCTCGCCGTATGAGGCCTCGACAAGCTGCTTGCCGCCTGACCAGCCGAAGACCCAGGAGACGAGGACGATCGCGAGGATCACGTCCCAGGCAGAGACGATCGGCTGCTGGCCGATCGAGTAGGCGGTGCGAGCCGGCGAGCCACGGCGGCACCCGAGAGCACTAGCCGGGCGCCGCCCGTGGTGCGAAGATCGCTCCCCAACCCCTTTGTTGAACGAGAGGAGCAGATGTGTCCGGAGAGAGCTTGAGCTGGAGGAGGGCGCGGGCCAGCCGCGTGCTGCCGCTCATGGTGGCGATTGGGATCGCGGCCGGAGCCGCGGCCGGGTGCGGTGGCAGCAGCAGTAGCGACAGCGCGTCCTCGGAAGCGCAGGAAGCGATCGAAAAGGGCAGCGAAGAAGCGAAGCAGGGACTGAAGGAAGCCAAGGAAGAAGTGAAGAAGGGCTTCAACGAAGCCGAAAAGGCGGCCAAGGAAGGCGTCGAAAACGGCAAGGGCAAGGCCAACGAGACGATCGAAAAGGCCAGCAAGGAAGCCGAACAAGGCATCGAAAAGGGCAAAGCCGAAGCTGAAAAGGGCATAGAAGAAGCCAAAAAGCAGGCGGAAAGGTACGGCTACTGAGAGCCGGCGGGCGGCTCGGCCGGGGAAAGGCCCGTGAAGCTGAGCCGCCTGCATCTCTTCGTCGCCTTCGCCTTCACGGTGATGGCGGACCCGGTCTCCTCGGTCGCCTACGCGATCGAGGCGGCGCTGCGGGCGCTCGACGGCGACCCGGCCAGCCTGGTGATGACGATGGCCCTGGTGGTCGGGGTCATCATCGTCGTCTCGGCCACCTACCACCAGCTGATCGGGCGCTTCCCAAGCGGCGCCGGCGGTCCCAAGGCGGTCGGGCTCGCCTTCGGCGAGGGCTGGGTCTTCCTGCCGCTGGGCGCGCTGCTTGTCGACTTCACCCTGACCGTGGCGGTGAGTTGCTCGGCGGGCGCCGCCGCGGCGATCGCCTACCTGCCGGAGCTGGCGAGCGGGCGCCTGCCGCTCGCCCTGGCGCTTGCCGGCCTGGTCGCGCTCGGGGTGCTGTTCGGCCACCGCGGCCGGGTCGGCTTCGCGATCGCGACCCAGGCCTTCATCCTCGTCTCGGCGGTGGTGATCGTCGCCGGTTTCCTCTCGGAGCCCTCTGCGGCGAGCGCGGGCGCGCCGGCCCCCGGCGGGCCGGTTCTCGCCAACGCCTCGCTGGCGGCGATCCTGATGGCATTGCCGCTCGGCATGGCGCTGGCAACCGGGGTCGAGGCGCCCTCCGACGCGATCGCCCAACTGCCGCAGCTGCCGGACTCCGGGCGCCGTCTCTTCGGCCGCCTGACGCTCTGGCTGATGGTCGCGATCGTCGGCGGCCTCACCCTCTGCTTCGCGATCCTCGCCGTGCGCCTTGGCGTCGGCCTGCCGGGCGGCAGCTCGACCCTACTCGCCGAAGTTGCCCGGCGCTCGGTCGGCGGCGGCTGGCAGCTCGCCAGCTTCCAGGCGCTCAGCGCCCTGCTTCTGCTCGCCGCCGCCGCGTCTTCCTACCTGGCCGGGTCCGGCGTGCTGAAGGCGATCGCGGCGATCGGCACCGCGGGCGAGCGCGGCCTCCTGCCCGACCCGCTGCGGCGCGAGAACCGCTTCCTCGTCGCCCACTGGGGCGTGGCCACGGTTTGGGCCGTCGCCACCGCGATGATCCTCGCCGCCGGTGCCGACGAGCAGAAGCTGGTCCAGTTCTACGCGGTCTCGGTCTTCGCCAGCTTCCTCGCCGCCACCCTGGGCTGCGCCCGGCTCAGCCAGCGCGACGGGCAGCCGCGGGCGATGGTCGTCAACCTGGCCGGGGCGGCGCTGGTCGCCCTCGTCCTCGCCCTCAATCTGACCAGGCTCGACTCGGTGATCGCGCTGCTCGCCTCTCTCGGCGTGGCCCTCTACCTGTGGCGCTCCTGGGTGGCGGCCGACCGTCCGGACGGCATAGTCGGCGGCGAAACGGGGCTGTGATCCCTCAGCGCACCTTGCAGTCGCCGGGAAGGCGGCTGACGAGGCGTTGGTTCCCGGCGAAGGTGAAGGTCGCCTTGGCCAGTTCGAAGGCCGCACCGGGGAAGCCAACCGGCGCCGCGCAACTGGCGCTGATGAAGCTGCGGCGGCTGCCGCGGTAGCGGTAGCGGCGGCCGATCTTAAGGTTGATGTCGGTGACGTAGCCCTGGTCGGAGGCGAGCTGGGGCAGTCGGGTGGAGAACACGGTGCCGAACCTCCCCTTCGCCGGTCGGGTGATCTTGAAGGGGAGCACGAAGGCGGCCCGCACCGGGCTGGAGCCGTAGAGGTGGAGCAGAAGGCCCACGTGCCTGCGGGTCGTGCTGTTGAAAACGAGCACGGTGCCGCTCGCCGGGAAGACGGGCGAGCCGGGGAAGTTGACGTTGGCGGCAAAGTGCCCGTGGCCGACGAGGGCGCCGCGGCACTCGGCCAGGGCGGCTTCGGTGCTGGTCTGCTGCAGTTCGGGGGCCTGGCAGCTGGGCAGCCCGGCGACCGAGACGATGCCGGCCCGGTTCATCGCGATCGAGATCTCGCGCAGTTGCGGCGGCGTGCTGCCGTCGGTGGTGCGTACCGCGCCGCCCAGCCGCACGGTCGCCGGGGCGGCACGTTCGCGCGGCAGCGAGCGGGGTTGCAGGCGCGCTTCGAAGGCGACGCGCAGGGTCCCCTGCTGGACGAACTGGCGCGCCGCGGCGGCGCCGGCCGGCAGGCAGGCGATCAGTGCGGCGGCGATGGCGAGGCGGCGCATGGTCCGGTCCCAGTGTAGGAAGGGCAGGTTGCTGCCCGGTTAAACCCGGGCGGGGCGGCCTCCGTGGTTTCCCGCACACCTGCCGCCTGGCCATCAAGGCCGGCGTCGGGGGCGTCGATCCCAAACGTGGTGGAACTCGCACTGAGGGATCTTGAGCGCACGCCGGTCGAACGTCGGAAGCTCTACGTCGGCCTCCATCTCAAGCTGGCGCTCGTGGTCGGGCTCGCCCTCTGCTGGGCGGGATTCTCAACCTGGCTGGCGCTGCCCTGGATCGACAGTCTCGGCAGTTCGATCACCGTGCCCTTGGCGGCGCTGGCGATCGCCGGGATCGCGATCATCCCCGGCTACCTCAACGCGAACCTGATCGCCTCGCTTTTGATCGACCGGCCGCCGCCACTGCGCTTCGATCTCGACTTCCCGGCGGTCACCGTCCTCATCGCCTGCTTCGAAGAGGAGGAAACGATCGAGGAGACGCTCGACTACGTCCGCGAGCAGGAGTACCCGGGGGAGATGCGCGTCCTGGTGGCCGACGACGGTTCGCTCGACGCGACCGCCGAGATTGCCCGGGGTCGCGCCAAGACCGATCCGCGCATCGAGGTGCACACCTTCGTCCATGGAGGCAAGGCGAACACGCTGACCCAGGCCCTCAGGCACGTGAAGACGCCGCTGGTCGTGACCGTCGACGCCGACACGCTGCTGATGCCCTCCTCGATCGAGCGCATCGTTGCCCGGCTGCTGATCTCCCCGGACGACACGGTTGCCGTCGCCGGTGCCGTCTTCGTTCGCAACTCGCGGCGCAACATCTTCACCAAGGCCCAGGAGTGGGACTACTTCCTCGGCATTGCCTCGGTCAAGCGCCAGCAGGGACTCTTCCAGGGCACGATGGTTGCCCAGGGCGCCTTCAGCGTCTACCTCACCGCGGCCCTGCGGGCCGCGGGCGGCTGGCCCGACAAGATCGGCGAGGACATCGTGCTCACCTGGGCGATGATGCGCCGCGGTGGCCGCATCGGCTACGAGCGAACCGCGATCGCCTTCACCGGTGCGCCTGAAAATGCCGCGGGCTTCGCCCGCCAGCGGCGGCGCTGGGCGCGCGGGATGATCGAGGGCCTGCGCGAGCACGGCAAGGCCCTCCTCACCGGCGGGCGCTCCAACGCCCATGCCGTGCTGGTCAACTTCGTCTTCCCCTACGTCGACCTCGTCTACTCGATCGCCTTTCCGGTCGGGATCGTCCTCGCCTGCTTCGGCAACTTCGCGATCATCGGCCCGATGACGCTGCTGGTGCTGCCGCTGAACGTCTGCCTCTCGCTGATCATGCTGCGCCTCAGCCGCAAGTCCTTTGACGAGCTCGGCCTCGAGGTGCGGCGGAACCGCCTGGGATTTATCGGCTACCTGTTCACCTACCAGCTCTTCATGTCGCCGGTCTCCGTCGCCGGCTACGCCCAGGAGCTATTCGGCGCCAGGCGGCGCTGGTAGAGCCTCGCTGGGGTCCTGGGTGCGCCTGAGGCCCTAGGGTGGGGCAATGTCCGGGTCGGCTCACGGGATCGAGCTCTCCGACGGCGACGATTTCGCCGGCTACCGGATCGAACGCCGCCTCGGCCGGGGCGGGATGGGGGTGCTCTACCTGGCGCTGGAGCCGGGCCTGGAACGGCGCGTGGCGCTGAAGCTGATCGCGCCCGAGGCCGCCGCCGAAGAGGTCTTCGCCCGGCGCTTCGCCGAGGAGTCGAAGATCGCCGCCTCGATCGAGCATCCCAACGTGGTGCCGATCTACGCCGCCGGCGAGGAGGCCGGCGTGCCCTACATAGCGATGCGCTACGTGGCCGGCCCCGACCTCGCCCGGCGGCTCGCCCGCGAGGGCCGGCTCACGCCCTCCGTAGCGGCCGGGCTGATCGCTCAGGTCGGCAACGGCCTCGACGCGATCCACGCTGCCGGCCTCGTCCACCGCGACGTCAAGCCGGCCAACGTCCTGCTCAGCGGGGGGAGGAGACGGAGCACGCCTACATCACCGACTTCGGCGTCGCCCGCAACGTCTCCACCGAGTCGGGCCTGACCCAGACCGGCCGCTTCGTCGGCACGCTCGACTACGTCGCCCCGGAGCAGATCTCCGGCGGCGCGGTCGACGCCCGCGCCGACGTCTATGCGCTCGGCTGCCTGCTCTTCAAGCTGCTCACCGGCGAGGTGCCGTTTCCCAAGGAGGGCGATGCGGCGCGCCTCTTCGCCCACCTCAACGACCCGCCGCCGGCCCCCTCGCTCTACGTGCCCGAGGTCTCGATGGCGCTCGACGACGTCGTCATCCGGGCAATGTCGAAGCAGCCCGAGGACCGCTATCCCTCGGCCGGCGACCTCGGCCGCGCCGCCCAGGCGGCGCTGCACGGCGAGCAGCCGGCCCTGACCGAGCGCACGGTGGCGACGGGCGCGGCGGCGACCCGGACGGCGGAGACGGTTCAGCCCGAGGCCGGATCCGACTTTGACCCCGCTCCAGCGAGGTCAAAGTCGGATGCGCCGACCGAGCGGATCGAGCCGGTGCGCCCCGGACGCCGGCGCCTGTGGCTCGGCCTCGGCGCGGTCGCGCTCGTGGCGATCGCCGCCGCGGTGGTGGCGATCGCGGGCGGGGGAGGGGGCTCGGGCTCGAAGAACGCGCCAGACCCAAAGGCCAGCACGGCCACGACCGCGGCGAAGCCGAGCCAGCCCAAGACGCTGAGCCGCTCCGCCCTGATCGCCAAGGCCGATGCGATCTGCGCGACCAGCAAGAGCAGCTACAAGAGCGTCTTCTCGCCGGAACTGGAGGAAACCCCCGACGTCGCCTACGCGACGACCCTGGCCGGCATCTCCCAGCGCGGCGTCAACGGCTTCCGCCGGCTGGTCGCGCCCGCGGCGGTCGAACCGGCTTTCGCGAAGTACGTCGCGGCCCAGGAACGGGTGATGCGCTACGACCGCGAGGCGCTGAGCGCCGCGGAGGAAGAAGACGCGGAAGCCTACGTCGCCGCCCGCGAAAAGCGCGACGCCGAGGAAGCCGAACGCTACGACCTCGCCCGCGAGATCGGCCTGAATGAATGCAGCACCAACCGTGGTTGAGCCGGACCGAACTTCGGTGAGCGCCTGGGTCGACGCCTACGAGCGGGCGTGGCGCACGGCGGGGGTCGAGCCGCTTGCCGCCCTGTTCACGGTGGACGCCACATATCGGATGTCGCCCTACGAGGAGCCGGCAATGGGGCTGGCCGAGATCGGCCCGCTCTGGGAGCGCGAGCGCAAGGGGCCCGACGAGGAGTTCACGATGGCGTACGAGGTGATCGCGGTGGAGGGCGAGGCCGCCGTGGTCAGGCTCGAGGTCCACTACGGCGGCCCCGAGCCGCTCGAGTACCGCGACCTGTGGATCCTCCGCTTCGCCGGCGGCCGCTGCCGCGAGTTCGAGGAGTGGCCCTTCTGGCCCGGCCAGGAGATCATCGCCGGGGGTCTCAGCCGATGACCTCTTCCGCTGCCGGGGCCTGGGCGGGGCCGTGGGAGCGTGGGCTGGTGCGGCGGTCGTGTGGGGTGCGCTGTTCCTTGTCCGCGTACATGCGCTGGTCAGCGAGGCGGAGGGCGCTGCTGGGGTCGGCGGCTTCGCTGGGGATCCGGGCCCAGCCGGCCGAGCTCGAGACCGCATTCGGGGCGTCGGCCTCGGCGAGGGCCATGGAGGCGACGGTGCAGAGCCAGACCGGGTCCGCGCCTCCGGGCTGCAGCAGAGGGCGCAGAACTCATCGCCGCCCATCCGGTAGGCGCGGCCCCAGGGCAGCACGGCGTCTTCGAGGGCGCGGCTAAACCGTTCCAGCAGGGCGTCGCCGGCCGGGTGGCCGAGACTGTCGTTGTAGGCCTTGAAGCGATCCAGGTCGAGCAGCAACAGCAGCCACTCCCGGTTGCCGTTCGCGGACCTCAGCGCTTCGCGCAGGTCGATCGTCAACTGGCGCCTGTTGCCAAGCCCGGTGAGAGGGTCGGTGGTCGCCTGTTCGCGGCTGGCGTGGAGCATGTGCAGGTACTCGGCGAAGGTGATCGCCAGCCGGGCCAGCACCGCGGCGAGACAGGCGGTGGCGAAGGCGAGCGCCAGCGCGGTCACCTGGGTGAAGTGGTCGTAGAACTCGATTCCCAGCGCGGCGAAGCCGAAAGCGATCGGCAGCGCGATCGAGCGCCAGTTCTCCGGCCGGGCCGCGGCGAGACGCGCCGGGCCGGTGTGCCAGGCGGCGATGCCGATGAGGAGCAGCGCCAGCATGATCGCGTCGGCGAGGACATAGGCGAGGTTGACCGCGGTGCTGAGTGGGGTGTCTCCGAGCTGGTTGAGGACGGCCGGCAGCTCGATTCGCCCAGCTGGATGCGGCTACCGCGAGCATGGTCCAAGCTCGCCGTTCCTCGGGCACCCGGATGGCGCGCAGCGCGCAGGCCACGGCGCCTCCAAGCTCCAGCACGAGAAAAGACCAGCGTGCCATGAACGGGTCGAGCGGGCCGAGGCCGACTCCGAGCAGGTGGACCAAGAGGGCGAGCGCGACGACGCCGAGTACGGGGCGCAGCCCGAGCCTGACCAGGCGGGGTGGTTCCAGCGTAGTTGCCATGGGTGACCTATCTCCAGATCGGCACCGAGCGGGCGGCGCTGGTCCGTAGAAGTCCGCACTCGGCCCCGGGCCGGGCTAGACGGTGGGCTCGGAGTGCAACTCGGCGCCGCCGCCCTTTTCGCGGATCAGGTCGACGGTGAGCAGGACCGCGGCGACCGCGTAGAAGGGCGTGAAGGCGACGTTGGCGAGGAGGTCGGCGAGCCACTCGCTGAGCAGCTCGCTGGCGAAGAGGTCGTGGGTGAGGCTGCCGATCCATTCGGTCAGGCCGTCGCCGGCGATCTCGAGTGGGATCAGGACCAGGGCGACGAGCCAGAACCTGCCGCGGACGAGGCGGACGCTGCGACGGAAGGCGGCGCGAATGCCGCGGTGCTCGATCTCGACCACCGGCGCCGCCAGGCCGAGCCAGACGAAGGCGAGGATCCCGGGGACGAAGAAGGCGACAAGGCCGACCGCGACCAGGGCGCCGTAGATCAGGTCTACCGCGACCAGGGTTCCGTAGTCGATCGTCGTGGCGATTTCGCGCAGCGAGGGCGGGCGGCCGTCGCGGGGACGGGTGAGCGAGATCGCCACTGCCCCGGTGTAGAAGACCTCGCCGATCAGGCCCGTCGCGGCGATCGCCAGGACCGCGGCGATTGCGGCGAGCAGCTTGAAGCCGGCGCTGAACCCGAGTGAGCCGACGTCGGCGTTGACCGTGATCGCGTGCAGGAATCCGAGCGGGATGAAGACGACGACCGCGAGCAGCAGCAGCGAGGGCGCCCAGCGCCAGTAGGTGCGGCCGATCCGCGCGTAGATCGAGAGCAGTTCGGCGCGGCGACTCACTTTCAGCGGTGGCGGCGGCGGCCGGCTGGGCGGCGCCCGCGTCGCTCGAGCTTGGACTGCCCGGACTCCGAGGTCGGCACCCGGCGCACTTCGCCCAGCTCCCCGACCAGGCGCTCTTCGGCGCAGCGGCGGTGCCAGTGGTGGTGTTCGGTGCCGCCGAGCCGGAAGACGTACTGGACGACGACGTGCTCGCTGCCGATCTCGATCTCGCCGTGGCAGGAGGGGCAGCGGTAGAGCTTGCGCGAGATGCCGCGGATCAGCCAGGCCTCGTCGCCCTCTTCGGTGAGCCCGCGCAGGCTCCAGCGCTTGTCGGGGAGGCCGCCGAAGTCAGCCAAGGCGCTACTTCCTCGCGAGCCAGGCGAACCCCGCGGCCATCGCCACGTTGGCGACCCCGGCGAAGCGAAGGCCGAGCTTGGCGCCTGGGCGGCTGACAGCGGGGGACTCGGCCCATATTGCATCGGTGGCGATCTCGGTGCCGCGCAGCCAGGCAAGCGCCCACCAGTCGCGGGACTCGCCGCGGTGCTCGGCGATCGCGTGGGCGGCGGCGAAGGTGAGCCAGATCGGCGCGGCGCGGCGGAAGAGGTGTTCGGCGTCCGGCGAGGGATGCTCGTGGCCGAGCACCTTGAGCGTGGCCGCGGGCGCGAGAAGCGCACCGGCGCCGAGGGCGAGGTCGAAGCCGACCATGAACCGGTTCTGGAGGCGCAGCGCCTCTTCGAGCGTCATCGCGAGCCCCATCCAACCAGAAACCCCCCGCCGACGGGCCGATACGTCAAGTTTGACTTGACGTATCGGCCCGTCGGCGGTCGAGAAGGGAAAGGGGCCGGTCTGACGAATTGGACGCCGTGACCAAGACTGCGACCAAGACCCCGCCCGAGCTCAAGAGCCTTTCCGAGTACATCCAGGAGCGCTTCGAAGAATTCTCGCGCTCGCAAAAAGACGTTGCCCGCTACATCGTCGACCACCTCGACGAGGCAGCCTTCCTCACCGCCGAGGAGCTGGCCCGGAGAGCGAGCACCTCCTCATCGACGGTGGTGCGCTTCTCCCAGGCCCTCGGCTTCGAGGGGTATCCGGAGCTGCAGCAGGCGGCGATCGAGGAGTACCGCAACGCTGGCGCGGCGGCCGCGAGCGCCGCGAGCTCCGGTTCCCTCTTCTCCTTCGATCACTCTGAGCTGGAGGCATCGCTCGGCGCCGACTACGCCAACCTCGAGGAAACCGCGCGCAAGCTGACCCGCGAGCAGGTCGACGGAGCGGTCGCCGCGCTCGCCGAAGCCCAGCGCGTGGTGATCGTCGGCGTCGACCAGATGGCCTTCTTCGCCAGCTACCTGCGCCACACCCTGAGCCTGCTCGACATCCGCGCCGAGATCGTCGCCAGCACCGGCGGCGAGTCGCTGCAGCGGCTCGGGCGGATCGACGAGGAAACGCTCGTCATCGTGATCTCCTCCGGCCGCGCACACCCGCTGTTGCTGCGGGCGATGAAGCTCGCCCTGCACCGCGGCGCCCGCACCCTTGCCGTCTCCGACGCCTCGATGTCGGAGGTCGGCGAGCACGCCGAGCTGACCCTCTACTACTCCTCCAACAGCCCCTCCTTCGCGCGGTCCAACACAGCACTGATGGCTCTCGTCCAGGCATTGGCCCACGGCCTCTACGCCCGTGACGAAGCCAGCCACAAAGACCGCATCCGTGCTTACAAGCTGAAGTAGCCGAGGGAGGGCGCCGGTACTGCCCCCTCACTCGCAACTCATCGATTGAGAGTGGACAGCTCGCGCTGCTTGGCCGCCGCTCCTCTCGCGCAAAACGTTCGGAGGCAGTGCCGACGCCCTCCGGCCACGTAAGATTGCGGCAATGGCCGAGAGAGCTACGTTCAGAGTGAAGACCGGTCTTGCCGAGATGCTCAAGGGCGGGGTGATCATGGATGTCGTCACGCCTGAGCAGGCGCGGGTTGCCGAGGATGCCGGTGCATGTGCGGTGATGGCTCTGGAGCGAGTTCCCGCCGACATCCGCCGCGACGGCGGTGTTGCCCGAATGTCGGACCCGGCGATGATCAAAGGGATCCAGGAAGCGGTGACGATCCCGGTGATGGCCAAGGCCCGGATCGGGCATTTCGCCGAGGCCCAGGTCCTGCAGTCGCTGGAAGTCGACTACATCGACGAGTCCGAGGTGCTGACCCCGGCCGACGAGCGCCACCACATCGACAAGCTGGCCTTCGAGGTGCCCTTCGTCTGCGGCGCCACCAACCTCGGCGAGGCATTGCGGCGGATCGGCGAGGGTGCGGCGATGATCCGCTCCAAGGGCGAGGCCGGGACCGGCAACGTGGTCGAGGCGGTCCGCCACATGCGCGAGATCACCGGCGGGATCAAGCGGCTCGCCCAGCTCGGCCCCGAGGAGCTGGCCGGCGCCGCAAAGGAGCACCAGGCGCCGCTGGAAGTCGTCCACGAGGTGGCAGGCCGCGGTCGCCTGCCGGTGCCGCTCTTTTGCGCCGGTGGTATCGCAACCCCGGCCGACGCGGCGCTGATGATGCAGCTCGGCGCCGAGGGCAACTTCGTCGGCTCGGGAATCTTCAAGAGCGACGACCCGGAACGCCGCGCCAAGGCGATAGTCGAGGCGACCACGCACTTCAACGACCCGGAGCGAGTGGCGGCGGCCTCGATCGGGCTCGGCGGGGCGATGCCGGGCCTCGAGATCGCCGAGCTGGCCGCGGCCGACGCGCTGTTGCAGGACCGCGGTGCCTGAGCTTCGCTTCGGGGTCCTCGCCGTCCAGGGTGGGTTTGAAGCGCACCGCCGGGTGCTCGAAGAGCTTGGTGGGGAGGTTCGCGAGGCCAGGACCCCCGAGGATCTGGTCGGTCTCGACGGCTTGGTCATCCCGGGTGGCGAGAGCACCACGATCACGAAGGGAATCGATGCTGCCGGGCTGGCCGGTCCAATCGGGGCGCTCCACGATGCCGGCGGGACCGTGTTCGGGACCTGCGCCGGGATGATCGTCTGCGACGACTCGCACCTGGGACTGATCGACGCGACCGCGGAGCGCAACGCCTTCGGCCGCCAGCTGCAGAGCTTCGAGGCGGACCTTGCGATCGAGGGGATCGGCGAGGAGCCGCTGCGCGCGGTCTTCATCCGCGCCCCCTGGGTCGCCCGTTGCGGCCCTGGGGTCGAGGTGCTCTCCAGCTATGAGGGCCACCCGGTGGCGATCCGCGAAGGCAACGTCCTGGCCTGCGCCTTCCATCCCGAGCTGGCCGACGACCCAAGGCTGCACGCGCTGTTCATGGCGATGACGACGAGCGCGCGCGACCGCGCTCGAGAGGAGGCGGAGACGTGAGAGACCCCAGAGTGGAGAACCTGGCGAAGATTCTGGTCGGCTACTCGACCAAGGTGACGGAGGGCGACGTCGTCGCGATCGACGGGGGGTCGGCGGGCGAGCCCCTGCTGCGGGCCGTCTACGAAGAGGTGCTCAAGGCTGGCGCCCACCCGATCCTCAACGTCGGCCTCGACGGCCTCGCCGCGATCTACTACGAGCAGGCGAGCGACGCGCAGCTGGACTGGATCTCGCCGACGATGGAGTGGACGATCGACAACGCCGACGCGCGCATCGCGGTCGGCGCCAGCACCAACACGAGGGAGCTATCGGCGATACCCCCCGAGCGCCAGATGCGACGCGAGGCGGCCACCGGCCCGGTGCTGAACCGGATGATGGAGCGCAGCGCCGCTGGCGAGTTCCGCTGGTGCGGGACGATCTTCCCGACCAGCGCCTACGCCTCGGAGGCCGAGATGAGCCTTGCCGACTACGAGGATTTCTACTTTGCCGCCTGCCTCGCCGACGACCCCGACCCGCTCACCGCCTGGAAGCGCGCCTCGGAGGAGTGTGAGCGGCTGGCAGGGTGGATACAGGGCCACGAGGAGGTGCACGTCACCGCGCCCGGCACCGACATCAAGCTCGGCATCGCCGGCCGCACCTTCATCCCCTGCGCCGGCGAGCACAACATGCCCGACGGCGAGTTCTTCACCGGCCCGGTCGAGGACTCGGTCGAGGGCGAGGTCACCTTCCACCTGCCGTCGGTGATCGGCGGCCGGGTGGTGTCCGGGGTTCACCTGCGCTTCGAGGCCGGCAAGGTCGTCGACGCCAGCGCCGAGCGCGGCGAGGAGTTCCTGATCCAGCTGCTTGACACCGACGAGGGCGCCCGCCGCCTCGGCGAGCTCGGGATCGGCACCAACTACGGGATCGACCGCGGCACCCTCTCCGTCCTGCTCGACGAGAAGATCGGCGGCACGGTGCATATGGCGGTCGGCAAGTCCTATCCCGAGTCGGGCGGCGTCAACGACTCCGCCGTCCACACCGACATGATCTGCGACCTGCGCCAGGGTGGCAAGATCGAGGTCGACGGGGTGGACTTCCAGGTAGACGGCAAGTTCGTCGTCTGAGCGTTCCGACCCGCGGGTCCCGTCGCCGCAGGGGTGGTGGCACCAAATCCGTGGCAGGACCCGCCGCGCCGAGGCCTTGGCGCCCTACTGGTTCGGGATCGGGGAGCCCGCGAGGAGGAAGAACCAGACCGTGAGGCTGGCCCCGGCGAGGAGGACGGAGCCCATCAGGACGGCCTCGACCACGGTGGTGGTGCCGGCCTGGGGGGAGGTGTCGCGCATGCTCTTCAGCCAGGTTGGGCGCATCGGGGCGAGGCGGTTGGTGCCGGTGAGCTGGATGTAGAGGCGGTTGAGGCGGCCGATCAGCCAGGCGATCAGCAGCACGGAGACGATGATGCCGGCGGCGACGACGAAGTAGGGGCCCTGGCTGGGGAACTGGGTGCTGGAGACCTTGGAACCGATGTAGATCCAGCCCAGCGGGATCGCCGTCCAGATCGCCAAGGCGGCGATCAGCATCGCCACGAAGATCAGGCTCGCACCCATTCCTCTTGCCGCCCCGTGAGTGTGGGACTCGGTGGTCATCTCCGCATTCATAGAATGGCAGCTATGTCCGGACACTCGAAGTGGTCTTCGATTAAGCACAAGAAGGGTGCCGCCGACGCCAAGCGGGGCAAGCTCTTCACCAAGCTGGCGCGGGCGATCACCGTCGCCTCGCGTGACGGGGGGCCCGACCCAGACGCCAACGCGCCGCTGGCGACCGCGATCCAGAAGGCCCGCGACGCCTCGATGCCGAAGGACAACATCCAGCGGGCGGTCGACCGGGGCAGCGGCGTCGGCACCGATGCCGCTGCGATCGAACGGATCCTCTTTGAGGGCTACGGCCCCGGCGGCGCGGCGATCCTGGTCGAGGCGCTGAGTGACAACCGCAATCGCACCAGCGCCGACGTGCGCCACGCTTTCACCAAGCACCACGGCAATCTCGGCGAGCCGGGCTCGGTCGCCTGGATCTTCGAGAAGCGCGGCGTGGTCGTGGTCGATGCCGGTCGCTACGGCGAGGACGACCTGATCGTCGCGATCGACGCCGGCGCCGAGGACGTGCGCGAGGACGGCGAGCAGCTGCGGGTGATCTGCGAGCCGAGCGATCTCAGCGCCGTGCGCGAGGCGATCGAGGCGGCCGGGGTGGAGATCCTCTCCGCCGAGGTCGCGATGGAGCCGAAGAGCACGGTGATGGTCAAGGGCACCGATGCCGAGTGGCTGCTCAAGCTCGTCGACACGCTCGAGGAGCACGACGACGTCAACGAGGTCCACGCCAACTTCGACGTGCCGGCGGAGATCATCGAGAAGTTTGCGGCCTGAAGGCATCCGGAGCTAGCCCCAGAATCACTTGCCATGCAAGTTGTGATGGGGATCGACCCGGGTGCGGCTAATTTGGGCTTCGGGGTGGTGCGGATCGAGGGCAGCCGGATGGTTGCCCTCGACGGTGGTGTGGTCGAGACGTCGGCGGAGCTGCCGATGGAGCGCCGCTTGGAGCGGATCCACGGCACGCTGGCGGAGCTGATCGATTGGCACCAGCCGGCGGCGATGGCGCTCGAGGACCTCTACTTCGGCAAGAACGTGCACTCGGCGATGGCCGTCGGGCGTGCCTCCGGGGCCGCGATGCTGGCTGCCGCCCAGCGCGGCGTGCGCTGCTTCACCTACACGCCGCAGGCGATCAAGAAGTCGGTCTGCGGCTCCGGCGCCGCCGGCAAGGAGCAGGTGCAGCGGATGGTCGGCACCCTGCTCGGCCTGCCCGATCCGCCGACGCCCGACCACGCCGCCGACGCGCTCGCGGTGGCGATCTGCCACGGCGGCGCGACCGGCCGCGAAGCGGCGACCCTGGCGGCCGAAGAAGCCGCGACCGCGAGGCTGGCCGGATGATCGCCGCGGTGCGCGGCGAGGTGATGGTGCGCCGTCCCGACCACGTGGTCCTCGAGGCCGGCGGGGTCGGCTACCGCCTGGCGGTCTCGGCGGAGACACTGAAGGCGGTCCCGGCCAGCGGCAACGAGGTCTTCCTGCACGCCGAGCTGATCTCCCGCGAGGACTCGCTCGCCCTCTTCGGCTTCGCCTCCGAGGAGGAGCGCGACCTCTTCGGCGAGCTGATCTCGGTCAGCGGCATCGGGCCCAAGGTGGCGATGGCGGCGCTCTCCGGCGGGCCCACCCGCGAGCTGTTGCGGGCGATCGCGTCCGGCGACGCAAAGCGCTTCCAGGCTGTTCCCGGGATCGGCAAGCGCACCTCCGAGCGGATCATCGTCGAGCTGCGCGAGAAGGTCGCCGGCTCGCTCGAGGAGGAGGTGGCGGCGATGGCAGTCGAGGGCGCCGACGCCCGCGGCCTCGCCCGCGACGGCCTGGTCAACCTCGGCTACCAGCCGCAGGAAGCCGAGCAGCTGCTGGAAGGGATCGACGGCGGCGACGCCGAGCAGCT
The DNA here is from genome assembly GCA_963817905.1 of uncultured Solirubrobacterales bacterium. Taxonomy (GTDB): domain Bacteria; phylum Actinomycetota; class Thermoleophilia; order Solirubrobacterales; family 70-9; genus VRUE01. The sequence continues at coordinate 110,011 of CAWFPS010000001.1, forward strand.
GCTCGCCTCCGCCCTGCGCAAAGCCGGATCGTCCCGGAGCAAGACATGATGCGCTGCGCTGTGCCTTTTAGGCGCTATGCAGGGATAAGGAACAGCGGAAGGGGTTGTTTTGGCTGACCGGATCCGCACGCCTGGGATCGACGGGCCGTTCCCGCCCGGCGAGGCGACGCCGCCCGAGGACGTCCGCGTCCACGACGCCCGCGCCGACGCGCCCGACGAGGACCTCGACCGCTCGCTGCGTCCCCGCACCCTGGCCGATTTCGTCAACCAGGAGCAGGTCACCGAGCAGCTGGCGATCTTCATCGAGGCGGCGCGCGGGCGCGAGGAGCCACTCGACCACGTGCTGCTGGCCGGCCCGCCCGGCCTCGGCAAGACCTCGCTGGCCCACATCGTCGCCGAGGAGATGGGCGTGCCGCTGGTGCAGACCGCCGGGCCGGCGCTGGAGAGAAAGGCCGACGTCGCCTCCTTCCTCACCGCTTTGGAGCCGGGCAGCGTTTTCTTCGTCGATGAGATCCACCGGCTGGGGCGGGCGGTCGAGGAGACGCTCTACCCGGCGATGGAGGACGGCGAGCTGCCGGTCGTGCTCGGCCAGGGCGCCGGCGCCCGCACGGTGACGCTGCCGCTGCCGCCCTTCACCCTGATCGGCGCCACCACCCGGGCGGGCCTGCTGACGACGCCCCTGCGCGACCGCTTCGGCCTCTCCCACCGCCTCGAGCACTACCGGCCCGAGCACCTGGGCGAGATCATCGTCCGCTCGGCCGGCATCCTCGGGGTCGAGATCGACGCCGCCGGCGCGCAGACGATCGCCGAGCGCTCGCGTGGCACCCCGCGGGTCGCCAATCGCCTGCTCAAGCGGGTGCGGGATTTCGCCCAGGTCAAGGAGCGCGGCGCGATCGACGCCGAGGTCGCCGGCGCGGCGCTGGCGATGCTCGAGGTCGACGCCGGCGGCCTCGACCGCAGCGACCGCGCCCTGCTCGACGTCGTCGCCAGCAAGTTCGCCGGCGGCCCGGTGGGGCTTTCCACGCTGGCCGTCGCGATCGGCGAGGAGGCCGACACGATCGAGGACGTTCTCGAGCCCTATCTGCTCCAACAAGGCTTGCTCAAGCGGACTCCGCGGGGCCGGGTGATCACGCCCAGGGCCTATGAGCACCTGGGCCTGCCGGTGCCCGAAAGAGCAAACAGCCTCTTCTGAGTAACCTGCCGGTGGGATGCCGTTCTTCATCTGCCCCAACTGCGGCCACAGGGAGGTCAGCGCGGAGCGAACCGCAGGCTTCAGCGCGCGCCCGAAGGGCTGCTCGAAATGCGGCTTCGGTTTCGTCTTCGAGCTGCTCGACGACTACTACCCGGCGCCCAACGCGGCCTTCTTCGTCTGTGACCAGAAGGCGCGCGTGATCGACGCCGGCCGCGGCAGCTTCGAGCTGACCGGACTCACCGACGAGGACGTGATCGGCCGTCCCGTGCAGGAAGTGCTGGGGCTGGAATGGCGCGAAGAGGCCAAGGTGCCCGGCGGCGACCGCGAAAGCAGCGCCGACCCGATCGCCACCTCGCTGGAGTGGGGAGTGCGCTCGCTCGGCAAGCGGGTCTCGGTCAACGCCGAGGGCGACCTGCCCGCGGAGGCGGTCGCCGACGTGTTTCCGGCTTACGACGATGACGGGGGACTGCTGATCGTCCTCACCCCGGAGGGTTGAAGAGGAGATGGGCAAACGGCGCAAACACGTCTTCGTCCTGCTCTTCGTCCTCGGCCTGATCGCCGTCTCGGCGCTCGTCATCGCCGACAAGGAAACGAAGCTGGGCCTCGACCTCAAGGGCGGGGTGCAACTGGTCCTGCAGGGGCGCCCGACCCCGCAGCAGCCGACCGTCGACAACGGCTCGATGGAAAGGGCGATCGACATCATCCGCTCCGGCTGCGACCAGCTCGGCGTCTCGGAGATCGAGGTGGCGCGCGTCGGCAGCGACCAGATCCAGGTCGGCATCCCCGGCGCGACCAGCGTCGGCAAGGCGACCGAATGCGCGACCAAGCCGGCCCGCCTCTTCTTCTTCGACTGGGAACCGAACCTGATCGGCCGCGAGGCCGTGATCGGCGGCCACCCCGGCCGCGAACCGCCGAAAGGCCCGCTCGAAGAAGCGACCGAAGAATGGAAAGAAGCAGGCCGGGCGCCGACCAAGCGCGAAAACCAGCAGCTGCTCGTACGCCGGCGCCTACCCGACCGAGTACGCCGCCGCCAAACTGGCCTCCGAACAGCCGCTCAAAGCCGACTGCCCAAAGTGCAGCGCACCGACGACCTACTACCTGTTCGAGAAGGATGAGCCCCACAAGCTGATCGATGGGCCCGAGTTCACCAAGGGTGACCTCTACCTCACGCCCAGCGGGCGCAAGCGCCGCACCGGCATCGGCAAGGTGCTCAAGGTCCCGCAGGGGACGATCGTCGTCTCCGAAAAGCCCAGCGACCGCAAGGGCCAGGTGCTCGAAAACGCCGAGCCGGGCTGGTTCGCGCTGAAGGACAACCCGGCGCTCTCGGGCACGGAAGTCACCCGGCCCAAGCAGGAAGTCGACGAATCCGGCGCCCCCAACGTCACCTTCGGCTTCACCGGCAGCGGCCGCACGGCCTTCCAGGAAGTGACCCGGCGGATCGCCCAGCGCGGCGCCGCCTCGGCGATCGGGCCGAGCAGCGAAGAATCGGCCGAACAGACCTCGGGCCACTTCGCCGTCGTCCTCGACAACGAAGTCAAGACGCGGCCGATCATCAACTACGCGCAGAACCCGGACGGCATCGACGGTCGCACGGGCGCCCAGATCTCCGGTGGCTTCAACAGCATCGGCGAGGCCCAGAACCTGGCCAGCTTCCTGCAGCGCGGTGCGCTGCCGATCAACCTCAACCTGATCAGCCAGTCGCAGGTCTCGGCGACGCTCGGCTCAGAAGCCCTGCACCAGGGGATCAAGGCCGGGATCATCGGCCTGATCCTGACGATCGTCTTCCTGCTCGTCTTCTACCGCTTCCTCGGCCTGGTCGCGGTGACCGCGCTGGGCGCCTACGGGGTGATCTTCTTCGCCCTGATCAAACTGATCCCGATCACCCTGACGCTGCCGGGGATCGCGGGGCTGGTGCTGACGATCGGGGTCACGGCCGACTCCAACATCGTCATCTTCGAGCGAATAAAGGAGGAAGTGCGCGCGGGCCGGGCGATGTCGAGCGCGATCGCCGCCGGCTACCGGCGTGGGATCGCGACGATCATCGACGCCAACGTCGTCACCCTGCTCACCGCCTTCGTCCTCTTCGTGCTGGCGACAGCGGGGGTCAAGGGCTTCGCCTTCGTGCTCGGCGTCGGCACGATCGTCTCGCTGCTCACCGCCGTCGTCTTCACCCAGGCGCTGCTCGGCTCGATGAGCCGCACCCGCCTGCTGCGCTCACCCGCTGCCCTCGGCTCGACCCGCCAGGGGGTGCGCTGGCACTTCGACTTCATGGGGGCGAGCCGCTGGTTCTTCTCCGTCTCGGGCTGCATCCTGATCGTTGGCGCACTGGCGCTGGCGACCAAGCAGCTCAACCTCGGTATCGACTTCGAGTCCGGCACCCGGGTCGAGGTGGCGCTGGTCAAGCCGACCGACGAGGAAGGCGTCCGCGAAGCCCTGGAGGGCGCCGGAATCAACGGTGGCGAGGTGCAGAAGGAGAGCAATCCGGGGCTCGGCGACAACGCCTTCCTGATCCAGTCCAAGACGCTCGAAGCCCCGCCAGATCAACAAGATGCAAAAGGAACTCGAGCGCGAGTTCGGGATCGAAGCCGATGGCTTCGACAGCACCAGCGTCGGGCCGACCTTCGGGGCCACGGTGGCCAACAGCGCCCGCAACGCGCTGATCTTCTCGCTGCTGATCATCTGCGCCTACATCGCCTTCCGGTTCGACCCGAAATTTGCCGTGCCGGTGCTGATCGCGATCTTCCACGACATCCTGATCACCGCGGGCGTCTACTCGCTTACCGGCCGGGAGGTGAGCAGCGGAACGGTCGCCGCCTTCCTCACCATCCTCGGTTACTCGCTCTACGACACGATCATCGTCTTCGACCGAATACGCGAGAACATGCCGCGGATGCCAAGGGCTGCCTTCTCGCAGATCGTCAACCGCTCGATGAGCGAGGTGCTGACCCGCTCGCTGGCGACCAGCTTTACCACCCTGCTCTCGGTGGTCGCGCTGCTCGTCTTCGGCGGCGCCACCCTGCAGGACTTCGCCTTCGCGATGATGGTCGGGATCATCTCCGGTACCTACTCCTCGATCTTCATCGCCTCGCCGGTGCTGACCGCCTGGAAGGAACGCGAGCCGGGCTTCATCCGCCGCCGCGAGCGGATCGCCGCGATCGACGGCAGCGTGCCCGCCTTCGCCGACGAGGCCGACCTGGCGAGGCTCGGCGAGGACAGCGAGACCGACGCCGAGATCGAGGAGGACGTCGCCGCGCAGCGCCGGGCGCAGCCGAAGGCCGGCGCGGTGGCGACGGTCGAGCCGCCCGCCGAGGGCGACGGCGGCGACCCGGCTCGCAACGGCGAGCCTCCCGCCGCCGACCCGGCGGCGACGGCGAAGCGCGAACGCGAAGAGAAGCGCCGCGCCCGCCGCCAGCAGCGCCGCAAACACGGGAGGAAGCGCTAGATGGCACTCCTGGTCTGGTTCACGATGGGCATCGCCCTATGGCACTTCACCATTTTCCTGCCCGACCGCTTCTGGCAGGGCATCGTCGGCGCCTTCCTCGGCTCGACCATCGGCGCCGTCGTCTTCGGCGGCATCCTCGAGATCGTCAGCGGCAAAGGCGTGGGCGACACCAATCTCTCTACGGCGCTCGAGGCCATCCCCGGCGTGGTCATCGGGCTCGCGATCGTCTGGTTCCTCGGCGTGCGCGCCGAGCAGCAAGCGGTTGAGTAAGGGCCAATCTCAGCAGGTCTCCACTTAACTTTTTTGGTCGTCGGCGGGAGCCTGTCGAGGGCGCGGTTGGCAAAAAAGTACAAGACGTTCCGACCTACTGAGATTGGCCCTTATTGCGGCGTTTGAGAGCAGCGGTTCCGTCGGGACCGGGGCCTAGTTTGGGAGCGTGGCGGAGACCCTGCGTGCATATACGGCTGAGGCCTACGACTACGAGGAGGCTCGGGGGCTTTCCGAGGAGCTTGGCCTGAGCGAGCCGGTGGCCATCGCGCTGGTGCGGCGGGGATATCGGACGCCCGAGGAGGCGCGGGCGTTTCTTGCGGCCGATGAGATGCACGCACCTGGGGATTTCGCGGCCATGGATGTCGTCGTTGCCCCGATTCTCGCGGCCATCGAGGCAGGCGAACGGATCACGGTCCACGGCGACTTCGACGTCGACGGCGTCTGCGCGACCACGATCCTCATCGGCACGCTGCGGGAGCTTGGGGCGGAGTGCGACTGGTTGATCCCGGACCGGCTTGCGGATGGCTACGGGTTGAGCGAGGGCAACGTGCGGAAGCTGGCTGAGCGGGGGACTGGGCTGATCGTTACCGCGGATTGCGGCATCACCGCTGTTCCTGAGGTTGCGCTGGCAAAAGAGTTGGGCATGAGGGTCGTGGTCACCGACCACCATCAGGCTGGGGACGAGCTTCCAGACTGCCCGATCCTGCATCCCGGGCTTGATCGGGGCTACCCGTTTGGGGAGTTGTGCGGGACGGCTGTGGCTTGGAAGCTTGCGAGTGGGTTGCGGGGGGCGGCCGGGACGGGGTCCCCAAAACGCGCGGCAGGAGCCGCGCTTGAGTGTTTTGGGGACCCCGTCCCGGCCGCCTCTCACGACGCCGACCTCGATCTTGTGGCGTTGGCTACGGTCGCCGACCTGGTTCCGCTGGTGGGGGAGAATCGGGCCCTGGTCAAGCGGGGCCTCGAGGAGGTGCGCCGGGCCCGACGGCCTGGCATTCGGGCGCTGATTGAGGCTGCTAAATGCGAGCCCACCAGATTGGATGAGGGGGACCTGGCGTTCAGGTTGGCTCCCCGGATCAACGCTGCCGGGCGTCTGTATAGAGCTGATGCCGGTGTCGAGCTGTTCCTGACCGACGACGAAGCACGCGCACACGAGATCGCGGTCGAGCTGAGCAGGGCGAATGGGGAGCGGCGAGCTACCGAGCGGGAGGTTGCGAACGAAGCGGAAGCTGCGTTGCGGGAGCTGCCGGAGGAGCTGCGTGAGGGGCCCGGAATTGTTGTGGCCGGCAAGGGTTGGCATCCCGGCGTGATCGGGATCGTTGCTTCTCGGTTGGTCGAGAAGCTCTACCGGCCCGTGGTCGTGGTCTCCTTCGATGAGGAGGGGAAGGGACGGGGGTCTGGGCGCAGTATCTCCGGGTTCGACTTGCTGGCGGGACTGGAGGCGTGTTCGGCGCACCTGGGGAGCTTCGGTGGGCACAAGGCTGCCGCGGGGCTGGAGCTCGAGGAGGCGAATCTCGACGCTTTTCGCCGGGCCTTCGCCGCGCATTCGGCGTCGGTGCTCGGGCCGGAGGACATGAAGCGGACCGAGCGGATCGATGCGATGGTGGGCGGGGCCTCGCTGGGGCTCGACCTGGCCGAGGAGCTTGGGCAGCTGGCGCCGTTTGGGATGGGGAATCCCGGCGTGCGGCTGTTGGTTCCCTCGGCCCGGGTGCGCGACGTGCGGACGATGGGCGAAGGCAAGCACGCGCGCTTCAGCCTGCACAGCGGCTCGCACAAAGCCCTCGGGGTGGCATTCGGGCGATCGTCGCTGGGCGTGGGTGAGGACGATCCGGTCGACGTCGCCGTGCGGCTGGAGCTGAACCAGTGGAACGGGGCGATCGAGCCGCGGGTGGTCCTGCGCGAGGTCTACCGGCGCGAACGGGAGGCCGACGCCCTCGAGGCCGAGGAGTGGTGGCAGCGCTTCGCCGCCGAGCTGGGGCGCGACCCGGCCGAGTGGCAGCCGCTCGATCCGACCGCCGCCGGCTCCCACCAGCGCCAGGCCTGCACCAGCGCCAACGCCCCTGCTGCCGTCGTCGGCGAGCTCGCCTCCGCCGGCGGCGGGGTGCTGGCGCTGGTCGCCGACGCTGGCCTGCGGGTCGGCATGGCCTGCGAGGGCGCCCGGCTCGCCGACTACGCGGAGCTGGAACGCGAGCCGGGGCTTGCCGGCGGCTACCGCCACGTCGTCCTCGTCGACCCGCCGCCCACGGCGGAGCTGTTCGCGCTCGCCTCGCGCGCCGGGGAGGAGGGCGGCTACCTGCACCGCGCCTGGGGCGAGGCCGAGTGGCGCTTCGCGCTGCGGACCGCGGCGGTCCAGCTGGCTCAGCGCCCGACCCTGACCGCGACCTTCCGCGACCTGCGCGATGCCGGCGAGGCCGGCGGTGAGGAGCTGCGCGAAGCCCTCGCCGGCAGCGGGCCGCAGGCGCGCAGCGCCGAGACCGCGGCGCGCTGCTTCCGTGTCCTCACCGAGCTCGATCTGGTGCAGGGGGAGCCGGGCGCGGGCGGCGGGTCCGTCAGGGTCGTATCCTCAGAAGGGACAGACCTGGAGCGCTCGGCGTCCTACCTCGCCTACAGCGCTCGTCACGAGGAGGCGCGGCAATACCTCGAAGCACACCGACAGCCCTAGAGAGCCACGAGCTTCTGGCAGACCTCTTCGCCGTGGTCGAGGAGTTCGACTCCTCGCCGAACGGCGGGCCCGACGGCGACGGCGAGAACGGCAACGTCGCCGTCTCGGTCGCCGCGATCGACCGGATCGCGATCAAGCACGCCTTCGACTTCGCCTGCGAGCGCCACGCCGACCAGCTGCGCCGCTCCGGCGACGAGTTCATCACGCACCCGGTCGGCGTTGCCCAGATCTGCGCCGGGATGCGGCTCGACACCGAGACGCTCTGCGCCGCCCTGCTGCACGACACGGTCGAGGACACCAGCGCCAGTCTCGACGAAATCCGCGCCGAGTTCGGCGAGGAGATCGCCCAGCTGGTCGACGGCGTCACCAAGCTGACCGGGATCGCCTTCGAGAGCCGCGACGAGCGCCAGGCCGAGAACTACCGCAAGATGATGGTGGCGATGGCCACCGACGTCAGGGTGATCCTGATCAAGCTGGCCGACCGCCTCCACAACATGCGCACGCTTGGCGCCCTGCCCAAGCAAAAGCAGATGTCGAAGTCGCGCGAGACGCTGGAGATCTACGCGCCGCTGGCCCACCGGCTGGGGATCCACGCGATCAAGTGGGAGCTGGAGGACCTCGCCTTCGCCACTCTGCACCCGCGCAAGTACGCCGAGATCAAGCAACTGGTCGCCCAGCAGCGCAACGAGCGCGAGGTCTACGTCGCCGAGGCCGGCAAGTTCCTCTCCGGCGAGCTGCTCGACGTCGGCATCGAGGCCGAGATCTCCGGCCGCGCCAAGCACTTCTACTCGATCTACACGAAGATGACCAAGAAGGGCCGCGAGTTCAACGAGATCTTCGACCTGACGGCGATGCGGGTGATCGTCGGCTCGGTCAAGGACTGCTACGGCGCGATCGGCGTCATCCACTCGCTCTGGAAGCCGCTGCCGGGACGCTTCAAGGACTTCGTCGCGATGCCGAAGGCCAACATGTACCAGGCGCTGCACACGACCGTGATCGGTCCCGAGGGCAAGCCGCTGGAGATCCAGATCCGCACCGATGACATGCACAGCCTGGCCGAGTACGGGATCGCCGCCCACGTCGCCTACAAGGAGGGCGCCGCCGCCGACCCGCGCAAGGAGAAGATGACCTGGCTGCGCCAGCTGGTCGAGGCCGAGGGCGAGCAGGACCCGGCCGAGTTCCTCGAGTCGCTCAAGGTCGACCTCTTCGAGGACGAAGTCTTCGTCTTCACGCCGAAGGGCGAAGTGAAGAACCTCTCGGCCGGCTCGACCCCGCTCGACTTTGCCTACGCCGTGCACACCGACGTCGGCCACGCCTGCGTAGGGGCCAAGGTCAACGGCTCGATCGTGCCGCTGCACTACCAACTGCGCTCCGGCGACATCGTCGAGGTGCTGACCGCGAAGCAGAAGCGCGGGCCCTCGCGCGACTGGCTGAAGCTGGTGCGGACCAGCCGCGCCCGCAACAAGATCCGCGCCTTCTTCAAGGAGGAGAGCCGCGAGGACGCCGAGCGCAAGGGCCGCGAGGGCCTGGAGGATGCGCTGCGCACGCGCGGGCTGCCGATGCAGAAGGTCGCCGCCTCGCCGCTGCTGGTCGACGTGATCCGCGAGATGGGATTCCGCAAGGCGACCGAGTTCTACATCGCCCTCGGCCAGGGCAAGATCTCGACCAAGGCGGTCGCCAACAAGCTGATGCAGCGGCTGAAGGCGGGGGACGCGGTCGAGGAGTCCGACCCGCTCGGCATCGCCGGCGGCCACCGCGAGGACAAGGCGCGGCGGACCAAGGACGCCTCCAACTACGGGATCAGCGTCAAGGGTGCCGAGAACATCGCCGTGCGGCTGGCCAAGTGCTGCCGGCCGGTACCGGGCGATGAGATCGCCGGCTACGTCTCACTCGGCCGCGGCATCACGATCCATCGCACCGACTGCAAGAACATGAAGGCGCTGAAGCGGGCGCCGGAAAGGTTCGTCGAGGTCAGCTGGGACGGCGAGAACGAGTCCTCATACCGGGTCGAGCTGCAGATCGACGCCTACGACCGCACCCGCCTGCTTGAGGACCTCTCACGCACCTTCTCCGAGGCCGGGATCAACATCATCGGCGCCAGCTGCACGACCAACCACCCGATGGTGAAAAACACCTTCGTGATCGAGGTCGGCGACACCGAGCAGCTCAAACAGTGCATCGCCCGCCTGCGCAACGTCGAGTCGGTCTTCGACGCCTACCGGATCACCCCGGCTGCGTAGTTCCGTCAGCCAAAGCGCCCTGAGTTGCGAAGCACCCGCGCCTGACGCGACCCCCACCAGTCCTGCAGCTCGGATTTGCCGACCGGCAGCATCTCGTCGGTCTCCACATCGCTCAGGTCGCCCAGCGCGCGGAAGAGATGGGGGAGGGCATCGCCACGCGGATTCACGCCATAGCGCTCAACGTAGGCCTCGATGCCCTCCTCGACGGAGACCGTGCCGTCCTCATCGATGGCCTTGACATCGAAGTAATCGCGCATCTCTCCCCGCTCGGCCATGACCTTGATCTTCATCGCCATCAGATCCAGGAGGCTGGCGACGTTGAGTCCCGCGACGATCGTCGGCTCGCCAAGCTGGGTGAGCTCAGAGGCGTCGAATATCTCGAGCTTGGTTGCGCTGAACAGCCCCTTCAGCGTTCCTCTCGATTCGTGTGTGACGGCAAAAGTCCCTAGCCCCCCAATCTGGTCCCTGAGCGCATCCAGGTCGATTTCCCGGTGAAAGAAGAAGTCCAGGTCGCGGCTCTTCCGGTGGCCAAGGTGAACGGCTACCGCTGTGCCGCCGCCAAGGTAGAGATCCCGTGGGAGGTGGGGGGCGAGGGTCAGCCATGCTTCGGCGGTGTCCGCCGGCAGGATGCGGCGAACGCGATCGGGCAGGCCGCTCACCGAGGTGCCCCCGCGAGGTTGCGCGCGAGCTGCCTGGTTCCGGGGTCGAGACCCCGTGCTTTCGCCCCCTCTTCCCAGTCCGCTGGGTTGAGCACCTGCGCGCCCCAGGCAAGACCGTCCAAATCCATGGTTCGCAGCAATCGCCTGGCGATGTAGGCGCCGGCGCGATCTACGTCGAGCTGGCTCTCGGCGGTGTTCCAGAAGAGGTGGCGGAGGCGCCTGGGCACCCGCGGATCTCGTTGTCGCGGCTGCTGCGGGGGCTTGACGCTGTGGAGGACCGGGTCGAGTTCCGACCAGCGCCGATGCCGGATGTTGGCGCGCCAGACCTCCATCCTGCGGGCTCTTCCGGCCGCGATTGTCTCGCCGGTGCGTATGGCGAGGCCCGTCTCCTGGAGCGATCGCAGGGCGCGTCCCGCAGCGGTGGGGGAGATGCCGCTCCGACGGGCGACTGCTCGCGCCGAGACCAACCCGAAGGGCGCACTGCGCAATGCCGCCAGCGTCAAGGTCTCCGATCTGGTCAGGCCCGCGGCGCGCGGCGTTGTGCCCAACTCGCCCCGCACCCGGTCGGCCTGGCGTCGCGTGAGGGCGAGCCGTCCGTTTGCCTGCTTCGCGTCTATGCCCAGTCGCTCGACGGCTCGGGTTACCCGCGGCACCGAAGTACCCAGATCCCGAGCAAGACTCGCCCCTGAAATAGTGTCCATATCGTTAATTGTATGGGTTCTCGACAGCGGCGACCGACAAAACTGTGCAATGCGGGCGCCGGAAAGGTTCGTCGAGGTCAGCTGGGACGGCGAGAACGAGTCCTCCTACCGGGTCGAGCTGCAGATCGACGCCTACGACCGCACCCGCCTGCTCGAGGACCTCTCACGCACCTTCTCCGAGGCCGGGATCAACATCATCGGCGCCAGCTGCACGACCAACCACCCGATGCTGAAAAACACCTTCGTGATCGAGGTCGGCGACACCGAGCAGCTCAAACAGTGCATCGCCGCCTGCGCAACGTCGAGTCGGTCTTCGACGCCTACCGGATTACCCCGGCGGCCTGAACGGTCCCGGCCCACCGCGGCAAAAATTTCCTCCGGCAGCCTCTTAATCTGATCTTTGCGTGGTTTTGATGGAGATGAGCAGCCTGTACGCCTGCACCGCGCGGGCCAAGACGTCCGGCGGAAAGATCTCCCTTATAGAGGGACTCGAGAAGGCGAGCTTTCGTTCGACATCGCGCAGCCACCGTCTCTCGCCCTTCTTCAGGCCACCTTCGGCCGCAAGAGCCCGAGGATCCTCGACGAAACTCAGCAAGCAAATCAGATCTTGCCGATCGGACTCGAACTTTCCACGCCGCTTCACTGCGACGGCACAGGCCTTGATCAGGATTGCGCCAAGCAGGTTGGGGCGCCGCAGGGCAACTGCTGGAGCGCCATCCAGGGAAACGAGCACAGTCTCCGCGCGACTCAACGCCTGGCTTCCACCGGGAACTCGGATCGTCGTGAATTTCCCAAGCGTTTTGGGGTCCGTTCGTGCTCGGTCTGAGCCCAGCACCTCCACGGTCTCACCATCGATTTCGAACTGGTAGCCGAGGTCCTCGTCACCGCGCGACGGCATCGTCATTTCACCTCCCAGCCCATCGATGATCGTGGCAATGCGCTGCGTCATTCCCAGGCGCTTGCGGGAATCGCCGAGGACGTCAATGTCAATTGTGGGTCGTACATCGCCGTTGTGCTCGAAGCTGTGCAGCTGCACCATCAAGCCACCGATCAGCGCCCATTGACCCTCCGTGCCAAAGGACTCGGTGAGCTCAAGCGTCTTCGCCCACAGCCGCCTCGCCTCTGGCGTTGGCGGGTCAATGGCGATCGTGTCGTGGTTGCTTGCGGCCATCTGGAGGCTCTAATCGCTAGGCCTTGAGACGTTTGCGATCTCTGCGAAGGCGGCGGTCTATTTCCCGCAGAGCCTGACGACCGGCCTTTGCCGATCGTGGATCGGCGTCTTCGGCTAGATCAAGGGCGACCGCCGCTATGGGTGCGGCTTTCCCTCTCTCCAAGAAACCCCAGCTCTCTTTCGGAACGAGGCGAAGGCGGACATTGCCCTCCAACCCCGAAGGCTCCAGAGCATGGTCTGCGACGAATTTTTTCAGCTTGCTCTCTTGGAGATAGCCGTCCGCCTCCCGCCCTGATATGAGGCCAAATTCGTAATCGCCAGCTGCGCTGATGCCGGAACGAACGAGCCTGGGATCCCTGACGAGGTGGGCGACCTCGCCCGGATGTGCCCTGAATGACGAGATCTCGGCTCGCCGGGACAAGCGAGGGCGCAGCTTCTCCAGGCCCTCGAGCGACAGGGCTCGTTTCAATCGCGACCGAACGCTTGCGTCGAGCCCTTCGACCGCCTGATCGGACGCGAGTGTGATCAGAGCCCAGGCGTTCCGGGGGGAGAAGCGCCGTCCCTCGTGAGCGCCTTCTTTTCGTCGCCGCTCAACCGCAGCGCGCTCGACAAACCATCGATCGCCAAGTTTTGCCGCTGAAAGCTGTCCGTGAACGGCTAGGGCACGTACTCGGTCGGGGCTTAGTTTCAGAATTCGCGCTGCGTCTGGAATGGAAACCGGATCTACCATTTGACACAACTATACGCTCAACATAATAGTTGCGTCAACTATTAGGACTAGATGATAGATACGTCAGGCCACATCGCCGTGCGCCTGGTATGCACAGACTCAACGTCGCGCGGAGGCGCTCGGTGGGCGCCTCCGTCAGGATCGAGGAGCCGGGGGCGCTGCGCCTTGCTCGGGCCGGTGGGGACGGATTTCTCGCCGCCGCGCCGCCTCCGATCCCACCGCTCGCGAGGCTGCACAAGCTGGAGCACTGGGCGCGGGAGCTCGAGCTCGGGCTCAGCGAGGAGATGAGTGAGGAAGACCGCTGGATCGCGATGCTCGTCGCCCCCGGCAGCTCGCTGGGAGGTGCGCGGCCAAAGGCCAGCTTTCTGGATGGAGACGAGCTCTGGATAGCCAAGTTCCCCTCGGCGCCTCTTCGCCTCGGCGATGACGCTGGCGGGGAGGCACGACCACGAAGATGCGAGCTACCTCGATATTGCGAGGGCGATAGCCGAGCTGGGCGCGCCGGCGGCGATCGAAGAGGATCTCCATCAGCTGTTCCGCCGCGTCGTGTTCAACGTGATGACTGCGAATCGCGACGACCACCTGCGCAACCACGGTTTCCTGAGAACCGCGGAAGGCTGGCGCCTTGCTCCCGCCTTCGACGTCAACCCGTCGCTGTAAAAGCTGGAGCACAGCCTCGCACTCGACGATTCGCTCCGGACGCCCGATCTTGATGTGGTTCGGGAGACGGCGTCGCTTTACCGGCTCTCCGCGGATCGAGCCGGGGAGATGATTGCGGAGGTTGGCAAGGCGGTGTCGCGCTGGCCTGCGGTTGCGCGAGAGGCATCCCTGCCCGGCGAGGAGATCGAGCGCTTCGCCTCTGTCTTCGCGGCGGACTGAGCGAATTCGCCGGTTCTCGGCTGCTTGGGAACTCTCCGCACACGGCAGCATCTCTTCGGATGACCTGGCTGCGCCAGCTGGTCGAGGCCGAGGGCGAGCAGGACCCGGCCGAGTTTCTTGAGTCGCTCAAGGTCGACCTCTTCGAGGACGAAGTCTTCGTCTTCACGCCGAAGGGCTTTGGAATTCTTGTTGGATTAGCGCCCTCTTCTAAACGCTCGGCAGCCACTTTTCTTGGATAGGATTGGCCGGCGGGCCAGGCGCCGCTGATCCAGGAGGAGATAGGGCGGTGACCAAGGCATGAGCATGAGGCATTCCGTCACGGTGAGGTTGGGTTCCTTCGCCGTGGAGGCGCTTGCCGGCGGGGCGGGAGGCGAGTCCGAGCCGAGCCCGGCGGACGTCGAGCGGGCGATTCAGTTCTACCTCAGCCAGAGCCGGCGGCAGGGGCCGGCTGGGCCTGTCCGGTGTTCGTGCGCGGCCAAGAGCCGGCTAAACAGGTCGAGTTCGAGCTCGACGTCGACGAGTTCCTTTGGAAGTCCCTGGAGAAGGAGGCCGAGCGCCAGGAGGTCACGATCTCCCAGCTGCTCGAGCACGCCAGCCTCTACTACGCGGCGGAGATGGACTCCGGCTGGACTCCGGAGCGGTAACTGGGCGGTGGGAAGTTAGGTCCGCCCTAGTGACCGGGAGCGACGACCGGGGCCGCACCCAGCTCCGACAGCTTCTCCTGCAGGGTGCGCCGGCCGCGATGGTGCAGCCCGTGCACTGAGCTCTCGGACTTTTTCAGGGTCGAGGCGATCTCGACCGGGGTGAGTCCGGTGATGTGGCGCAAGACCAGTACCTCGCGCTGGTCGTCGGGTAGCTGCTCGAGCGCTTGGCGCAGGTCTCGGCCGCGGTCAAGCCCGACCTGGGCGGCGCCGTTGTCGGCGATTCGAACTTCCTCGGTGGGCACGGCGCGCCTCGCCCGCAGGTGGTCGAGGGCGGCGTTGCGAGCGACCCGCATGATCCAGGCGGCGAAGGGGACCTCGCGCGGCTCGTACTTGTTGATCGCCTTCATCAGCTTGGCGAAGATGTTCTGGGTGATGTCTTCGGCCTCGTGATGGTCCTTGACAAGGCTGTTGACGAAGCGCTGCACGTCGGGCGCGTAGCGGACGTAGAGGAAGTGAAGCCCCTCCTGGTCACCGGCCTGAGCGTGCTCGATCGCCCGCTTGACGAGGCGGCTGTTTCCGTCCTCCCCGATTCGCGCAGCGGTGGGGTGCGCGAGGCCAAGGGGGCGAAACTCCGATTTCCGACTGGTCACAGCGTCCTCCCGACGCGTTGATTGATTTGTCCGCAGGCAGGGCACTTGCCCTGCCTCAACGGAGACTCCGCGAATTGCTATGTCCCGAATTTGTCTTTCTCGCAACTACCGAAAAGTATGAATTCCCTTTTCGATCAGTGCGGCGCAAAGAAATAGTGGCCTTTCGACTGAATGTCAATACTCGACATTCGTCCAAATTTCAATCCCAGGGCTAAAGCCGCCAAATGCACAGGTTCTGCACAAGGCTGAAGATAGGAGGAATCTGGCCGGTGCGGTGAAAATCCTGGGCGTGGCCTTTGGTTGTTATGCCAGGAGACATTGATGAGGGTCAGACTTTGCACATTCACCCGCAGCGGCGCCGAAGCCGAGTTTGGGCCTGATCTTGTCGCCACCGTGCGCGCTGCGCTCGGTCACTACTCGGACAAACTGCGCTCTGGCCGGAGGCCGGTAGCACCGCCGCGGTTCATCCTCTCCGAGGACTACGACTGCGAGAGGGCGCCAGGGTCGGCACTGGACCTTGCGGTCGCACCGGAGGTCGAGCGCGTTATCAGGGCCGAGGCCGTACGCCAGGGGATCGATCTCGACACCTTCGCCGGTCACACCGTGCTCGTCTACCTCGCTGAGCTGGACTTCCTCGGCGCGCCGGTACAGCTGACCTAAGCCCGCGGGGCGTGACGGGTGGAGCCAGGTTTGGGCGGTTCGACGCCGCGATTCCGGCTCAGGCTGCCTGGCGAACGCGCAGTTGCATGACCGAGTCGTCGACTGGGCGGACCGCGACCGGTTCCCCGCGACCATCGAGAGAGCGCTCAAGCGCCTCGAGCGCAAAGACGACTTCGAGGCCCAAGCGAGCACTGGAGACGGGCGTGGTGCCCTCGAGGATCGCCGATGCGAAGTCCTTCAACTCGAGGCCGAGAGGCTCGGCCGGC
The DNA here is from genome assembly GCA_963817905.1 of uncultured Solirubrobacterales bacterium. GTDB lineage: Bacteria > Actinomycetota > Thermoleophilia > Solirubrobacterales > 70-9 > VRUE01. Next base: position 126,174 of record CAWFPS010000001.1, read on the forward strand.
TCGATCCGCGGGGCGACGATGTCGCCGCTGCGGTAGGTGAGTCGATACTCGCCGAAGTTTTTCGGCGGCTCGGAGAAGTCGATGCCGCGGTCGTAGATGCGCACCGGGTCGTCGGCGGCCGTGTCCTCGTACTGGACCATCTGGCGACTGCCGACGACGACCATCTGGCGCATCTTGCGCGGTGCCAGCCAGGAAACCTGGACGTTGGCCTGCGTGCCGCCCTCGAAGCAAAGGGTGAGGAAGGCCGTCTCGTGGACGCCGTCCTGGTGGATGCTGCAACCGTTGGCCGTCACCTCGACCAGCGGCTTGTCCAGCCAGTGGAGCAGGATCGAAAGGTCGTGGGGCGCGAGGTCGAGGACGACTCCGTCGGGCTGGTATTTGCCCAGGTTCATCCGCGAAGAGGTGACGAAATGGATGTCGCCCAGCACCCCGTCACGGATCAGGTTGCGGATCTTGGTTACCGGCGGGCTGTAGAGGAATGTGTGACCGGGCATCAGCACCAGATCGCGGTCCTCGGCGAGGGCGATCAGGTCGGCAGCCTCGGCCGCCGTGCGGGCCAGTGGCTTCTCGACCAGGACGTGCTTGCCGGCTTCCAGCGCCTTGCTGACCAGCTCGTGGTGGGTGTGGGGCGGGGTGGCGATTGCCACCGCTTCCAAGCCGGGGTCGGCGAGGGCGACGTCGAGGTCGCGCTCCCAGGCCGCGCCCGGGTTGGCGCTGCGGAAATCTTCGATTCGCCGCTCGTCGCGCTCGCAGAGGCCGGCGAGACTGAACTCTGGTCGCTCGGCGACGTTGCGGACGATGTTCGGCCCCCAGTAGCCGTAGCCGACGACCAGGGTCTCGATGGCATGGTCGAGGTTCATACAAAGAGGAAACGTGTGCGGTGGGGACGACCTTGCATCCCCCGTGCCTGGGAGAGGTGGAAAAATGGGGGAGAGGGTCAGCGTCGGCCGAGCGGTGCGACGGCCGTGTCGGGCGGCTGTCCGAACGGGGGCTCGGCGCGGCCGACCAGCGTGCGGATCGCGGTGCGGGCGGCCCTGCGGCGCGCCTCTGGCTCTTCGCCGCGTCCGGGCGCTGCTGCCCGCAGTGCGTGGCGAGCGAGGATCGCACCGAGGTAGGCAGTGCGGCGAGGTCCGGTGAAGTGCTTGCGCGCGTACTGGCGGCGGGCGAAGGCGTCCTGGGCGACCATCTTGGGGCGGACGCCGCCCTTGCCGGCATGGTGGACAATCGTCATCGTCGGCAGGTGGCGGATCTCCCATCCGGCTTCCTTGACGCGCAGGCAGAGGTCGGTCTCCTCGGAGTAGATGAAGAAGCGCTCGTCGAGCAGGCCTGCGCTAAGCAGCGCCTCGCGGCGGGCGAGCATGAACGAGCCCGAGGTCCAGTCGCAACGGTGCTCGCGCGCGTAGACACTCATGTCGAGCTCACGCTCGCCGGCCCAGCGTGCCCGCAGCGGCCAGCGCTCGGAGGCGAGGGCCTCGCCGACGGCACGCGAAAGGTTGGGGAAGTATCGGATCGTCGGCCAGAGGGTGCCGTCCGCAGTGAGCTGGCGAACTCCGATCAGACCCACCCCGGGCCGCGCGTCCATCGCCGCGACGAGCTCGCCAAAATTGCCGGAGACGATCTCGGTGTCGGGGTTGAGGAAGAGGACGTAGCGGGCATCGCAGGTGTCGGCACCTCGGTTGTTGGCGTGCGAGAAGCCACGGTTGCTCGACTCGACGATCCGGGCACCGGGAAACTTGGTCTCGACCAGCTCGCGGGTGCCGTCGCTCGATTCGTTATCGACCACGACAACGTCAAGCGCCGCGCCGCCGGCGGCCGCGAAAACCGTGCTCAGGCAGGGCTCGAGCCAGCGCGCCTCGTTGGTGGAGACGATGACGACCGCCAGGTCGTGACCGCTCCCCGGCTCGGTGCCGCCGTCTTCAGCGGGTGAGGCCACGCGCGGCGAGCTCGTTGGTCGCGTCGTCGACGCGGTCGACCGCCTGCTGGTTTTGCAGCCACCCGACCAGGGCTCCCATCCCGTCCTCGAACGTCACCTTCGGCGAGTAGCCGAGCAACCGTTCGGCGCGCGAGATGTCGGCGTAGCAGTGGCGGATGTCTCCGGCCCGGTACTGGCCGTTGAACTCCGCCTCGATCTCGGCACCGATGCCCTCGGCGAGGACTTCGGCGACGCGGGCGACGGAGGTCGAGCGTCCGGTGCCGAGGTTGATTGCGTGCCCGGCAGCGGGGTCGGACTCGAGCGCCCCGAGGATCCCGCGACGATGTCGGAGACGTGGGTGAAGTCGCGTGACTGTTCGCCGTCCTCGAAGACCATCGGCGGGTGCTGGTTGAGAAGGCGCGAGGCGAAGATTGCGGCGACGCCGGTGTAGGGGTTGGACAGTGCCTGTCCCTCGCCGTAGACGTTGAAGAAGCGCAGGGCGACGGTCGGAATCCCGTAGGCGGCACCGATGACGAGCGACATCTCCTCGTGATCGCGCTTGTTGATCGCGTAGATCGATGTCGGCAGCAACGGCTTGGCCTCGCTGGTCGGCAGCGGGCGAAGCGGCTGGCGGCACTCCGGGCAAGGAAGCTCCCACTCGCGGGCGAGCAGCTGCTCCTCGGCACGCGGCCCCGGGGACTGGTGGCCGTGGGTCTCGCAGGTGTACTCGCCCTCGCCGTAGATTGACATCGAGGAGGCGACGACGAGGCGGCTCGGCAGCGGGCGCAGGGCGACCAGGCGCTCCAAGAAGCGCGCCGTGGCCATCGTGTTCAACTCGGTGTAGCGGGCGATCTCATACATCGACTGGCCGACACCGACGGCGGCGGCTAGGTGCACGACTCGATCGGCGCCCGCGAGGGCGCGATCTGCGCTTGCCTCGTCGCCGACGTCGCCTACGATCAGCTCGACCGAGGCGGGGAGGTCGGCCGGTGCACCGCCGTGAACCTGCTCCTCCATCGAGTCCAGCACGACGACGTCATCGCCGCGCCCGACTAGCTCGCGGACTACATGTGAGCCGATGAATCCTGCACCTCCGGTTACAAGTGTTCTCATTGCCGTTGCCACCCCAAAGTTCGCAAGTTAGGTTCGCCGGATAAACGCCTCCTCGGGGAAGATTCTTTTGGTTGCCCTCGCGCCTTGGAGTGCGCGCAAGAAGCTCGTCGGAGTGGACGTTCATTAACCGCCGGGGCGATGCCATGCGCCCGTAAACTGAGACTGCATCCCCTGGAGGACCCTTGGAGCTGATCAAGATTCTGCGAGAGCTGTCGAGGCGGAGGCGCTTGGTCGGCCTCGTGCTCGGGTTCTCGCTGCTGGTCGGCTTTCTGCTTGCCTTCCGTCCGGGCCTCCCACCGCAGAGCCGCCAGTACGAGGTCTCGCTGGCGTCGGCCGACATCCTGATCGATACGCGCGACTCGCAGGTGGTCGCTGTCGGTGGCAAAGGCCCGGACCTGACGACGCTGGCCGGCCGCGCCAACCTGATCGGCAACCTGATGACCGGCGGCCCGTTGAAGAACGCGATCGCCAGGGGCGCCGACATGCCCGCCGGGATGCTGATCGTCGTGCCGCCTGGCAATGTGAACACGCCCGGCGTGCCACCGGTGCCGGTGACGCCGCCGGCGAGCCGCGGTCTGTCGGATGCCGACTCGACGATTCTCAGCCTCTCCGTGGACGAAACGTTGCCGATCCTCCACGTCGTCGCTCAGACGCCGGATGCCGCCACCGCGCTGAAGCTCTCGGGGGCCACGATCGTCGCCCTGCGTGGCTACCTCGGTTCGGTTGCCGCCTCGCAGCACATCCCGGCCGCCAACCAGTTGGTGGTGCGGAAATTTGGGGCGCCGGTGGCGCAGGTCGCGACACGGGGGCTTCCCCGTCGTTTCGCCCTGATGGCGGCGATCGGGCTGATCGGGCTCGGTTGTGGCGCGATCATCGGCGGTTCCTGGTTCGCCCGCAGCTGGCGACAGGTCGAAGAGGCCGAGGCGCGAGGGTCAGGTGCCGATGGCGCGTTGCAGGCTGTCTCTACGCCCGAAGCCGTCCCACACGGTAAGGCGCAGGTAGCGAGTACCGCTTCTCGGCACCCGTAGGTGCACCGAGCAGCCCGAGTGGCGACGGTAGGCGCGTCCCCTGGAAGTTCGTCGGACCGTCCAGATGCAGGAAAGGGGCGCCGGCCCACGCGAGCGCCAGCCGCCCAGGGTGATGCGCTGACCCGCGCGCAGGTGGGCCGGGAGGCGCCAGACCGCTCGCAGGCGGCTGACAGCCGGCGGGGAGGCACTTGACGTGTCGTCTCCAGCAGTACCTAGCGCGGCGTGGGCAGCCGTCGCCACTGGTGGTTCCCCTGGTGGAGCGGATTCTTCACCGGGGCCCGGTTCTGGTTCCGCCGGCGGTTCGGAGGAGTCGGCGAGTACCGGGAAGGACTGCCGGTTGGAATCGACTTCTCCGTCGGCGTCCGTGATCCTGAGCTTGACGTACTTGGTGTCGGGGACCTGGAAGGTGAAGGGGAGGGTGCAGCCGGTGTGCGTCTCCCAAACAGTGGTGCCGCCCTGGTTTTCGAACAGCCAGTCGCAGGCAAGCGGGCCGTCGCCGCCGGACGCGCTGCCGTCGAGGGTCACCGGAATGCCGACGAGGGCGCTCGTGGGAGCGGTCCAGATCGCACTCGCCGGGGTGTTGGGCGGCGCAGGTTCTTCTTCTTCTTCTTCTTCTTCTTCTTCTTCTTCTTCCGGCGGTTCGGGTTCTTCGGGGGGCGGCGAGGCGGTCCCGCAGCCCGGCCTGCCGTCGTCGCAGATCGGCTGGGAGCTGTCGTCCCAGACGTTGTTTTCCCAGATCTGATCCGGCCCCGAGTAGGTGTAGGCGGCGATCCCGTAGTAGCCGCCCAAGGGGTAGTAGCCGAAGGAGTCGCCGCCGCCACTGCAGGCGGTGCCACCGCTGCCGGGGTTGTAGACAGCGGTGGTCTTGCAGCGGGCGATGCGGTTGCCGCTGATCAGTGTCGAGCCGGTCTCGGAGCTGCTGTTGGCCTGCGGATAGAGGACGTAACCACCGCCGGCGAGCAGGCTGTCGGTGACGGTGAAGTCGTTGCCGCCGCAGATCGTGTCCCCGAACACGGTCGCGGTCTGTTGGTGGGTGTTGACCAGGGTGCTGTGGTCGACGTCCACGCTGGTGCCGCAGACGTAGATGTCCTCGTCGTGGGATCCGGAGTAGGCGGCGTCGACCACCATGTAGGCGTCGCGGAAGGTCCCGGCGCCCTCCCAGCAGTCGGCGCAGCGATGGAAGTAGATGCGGGTCGCGAGTGCGCCGGGATTGTTGTAGTGGTTCCAGACCGCCGACTGGAGGCCGTTCGTGTTGCTGGCGGGGCCGGAGATCTCGCTGTCGCGGATGGTGAAGTTGTCGGCGCCGTTGTTGAGGATCACCGCGTAGCTGCCGCTGCCGCCGGAGGTCTTGGCGATGCGGCTGTTTTCGATCGTCACGTTGTCCGCAGTGACCGTGACCGTGCCGGTGATGTCGAGGCCGCTGAGCACCGCGCCGTTTGTCGAGACCGTTTTGGAGCCGGAGGGGGTCAGGGAAATCCCGGCGGGCACACCGGTGTTGGTCGCGTCGGGGTAGCCGCAGGCGCTTGGATTTGGCAGGCAGGCGGCCACGGCACCGCTGGCGAAAACGGTGAGGAAGGAAAGCCCTGTAAGGGCGAGGAGAACGGCCAGGCCTGCCAAGTTCGGCAGACCTTCAACCCTTTTCGCCAACCTGCGCACGTACAAGCAAAGATACCCAGAATTGCTTAGGGCAAACCGGATTGGGCCATTTTTCGGCCCTAGCAAGAGCCTGCTGGGCAGGCCGGTCGCAGGTTGTCGTCCCACACGTTGCGGCGCCAGACCTGTCCCCGTCCCCGGAAGTAGTAGGCGGCGATGCCGTAGTAGCCGCCGTGGGGAAACAGGCCGCTGGCGTCGGGGCCGCCGGTGCAGGAGGTGCCGCCGGACGCTCCTTCGTAGACGGCGGGGGTGGCGCAGCGGGCAAAGCGGTTGCCGACGACGCGCATCGTGCCGGTCCTGCCGTTGCTGTTGGCCTGCGGGTAGAGGACGAAGCCGCCGCCGGCAAGGAGGCTGTTGGTGACGACGAACCTGTTACCGCCGCAACCGGCATCGCCGAACACGGTTGCGGTCTGGGAGTGCCTGTTGACCAGGGTGCTGCGGCCGACGTTGACGCTGCTGCCGCAGACGTAGATGGCCTCGTCGTGAGACCCAGGGTAGGCGGCGTCGACCACCATGTAGTCGTTGCGGAAGGTTCCGGCACCCTCCCAGCAGTCGGCGCAGCGATGGAAGTAGACGCGGGTCGCGCTCGCGCCGGAGTTGTCGTAGTGGTTCCAGACCGCTGACTCGAGGCCGCCACGGCGATTCCGGGGCCCGCGCACCTCGCTGTTGCGGATTGTGAAGTCATCGGCTCCCTCGTTGAGGATCACGGCATAGCTGCCCTCGCCACCGGCGGGCTGGACGATGCGGCTGTTTTCGATCGTCACGCCGTCGGCGTCGACGGTCACCGAGCCGTTGATCCGCAGACCGTCGAGCGTGGTGCCGTCGTCGCTCACGGTGATCGACCCGGAAGGGCTCAGCGCTATTCCGGCTGGGACGCCGGTGTTGGTCGCGTCGGGGTAGCCGCACCTGCTGGGGCGGGGGAAGCAATCGGCCCGGTGTCCGTGCCCGTGGCCCTGGCTCGGGGTCGCCAGCGAGGCAAGCAGCCCGAGCATGACCTGCACCGCGGCCCAGAGGGAGTCGCCGCCGCCGCTCAACCTGCGGCGCTCCGAACCAGGGGGCGGAGGCGGTCGCGCGCCTCTGTGGCGGCCCGGCGGACCACTGGCCAGGGATGGGGGCGCGGCGATGCAACGGCGGTCGGGTTGATCGGAGTGCCGGGTGCGAGCCACAGCTCTACCCCCCCTGGCGCGATGCGCACCGGCGTATCGAAGGGAAAAACCCCGCTCCGCTGCGCGTTATCCCCGGATGGCGAGGCAAAGGAACCGCGGAGGGTGTTCTGGGCGTCGAGGGAGCAGCCGACGAAGTTCTGATCGACTTCGGCGGGCGACTCGACGACGAGCGAGTCGGCCTCGTCGGGCACGGACACCCGCAGTCGGTGAGAGTACGGGCGGAGCCGGAGGGTGCCCTCGCGTAGCGAGGTGGTGAGGTTGGTGGCGGCGATCTCGCCCAGGCCCGACCAGCGCACCGTTCCCAGGCGATTGACCACGGCTGCCTGTTCGGCGAGCAGGTCGAGACCGTCGGCGAGGTCCCCGTGGTGGCCGTAGAGGACCAAGGGCTGATCGAGATAGGCGCGCAGGGCTATCTCGCCGGCGCCGACGGTCAGCGGCAGGCGCGGGATCACCGCGCAGCCGGCGGCGAACTCGGCCGGTCCCCAGCCGGCGAGGGGGCGGTTGGCGGGCGGCTGCTCGCTCCAGGGCAGCGGGTGGATCGCGCAGAGTGCGTCGAAACCGAGTGGGCCCAGGGCGCGGGCCACCGTTGCCGCGCACATCCCGTGCGGTGCCGTCATCACCCGGTCGAGGCGCAGGTTGTATCGCGACTCGAAGCGGCTGGCGCGGCGCAGCGCCTGGGCGAGGATCGAGACGGCCTGTTCGTCGCTTCGCACCCGCATCAGCTCGCGTGTCACATGGTCGTTGCCGTGGAATGCGAGTGAGAGCCGGTCCGGCCGGCGCCGAAAGAGCTCGACCGTGTCCCCGTGTTGGCGGCCACTGTCGAGCGGAATCATCGCCATCGAGGCGTGGTAGTCGTGGGCGTCGGCGTGGGCCAGCAACTCGCCGTAGTCGATGAAGCCGTAGGTGCGCCAGCGCAGGTTCGGGTCGTCGAAGAGAATCGCGGCGCGAAGCGGCGGCGGACGGTAGGCCCGGAGAGTGGGGAGGCGCCGCAGAAACTCGACCAGGGCGATCATTGCGAGAGGACGCTGGTCGAGCAGGTCGCGCAGGGTCCGCGGCGACTCAAGCTCGGGGAGGGAGGAGGCGACCTTCCAGGTCGCGAACGAGCCCCGCGTCACCGTCCAGACGGCTCGCGAGCCGCTGGTGGCGAGTGGCCGCACTTCACCACCGGTCGATTCCAGGGCGGGACCGTCGAGCGGGTCAAGGACCGAGATGCCGGCGATCCGGCGATCTGCCGGGTCGTGGTCGCCGAACCGGACCGCTCGGGGCGCGGCGCCCTCCTTTGGCGTGGCGCCGATACGGAGCAACGGTCGCTCCTCCTCGACCGGGTCGCCGCCGAGTGCGATCACCGCCTTGGCCTCGCCGTCCCCGGCAGCGGTGAAATTGACCGCAAAAGCGTCTTCCAAGGTGGCGAAGAGCCGCGGCCTTGCACGCAGCTCCGCCTCCGGGCGAACCGCAACCGTCGTTCTTCGCGCCCGGCCTGTCTGCATGCACTTGGGTCAACGTGCGTCGCCGTGGCCTTCTTCTGAGCATCGCTAACCCGCGCAAGATCGTCAGCGTGCTGTCCGTTTATCTCGCAGTGCAGCTGGGAATGCACATGCGCGAGCTCTGGGGTCAGAAGGCTGGCTTGGCGATCGCCGTGACGCTTGCCCTGGTGGCGGCGCTGCGCGTCCTTTACTCGATCGGCATCGTCCCACCCCGCCTCGAGCACAACTCGCAGGGGGTGGCCAGCGCCTCGACCCAGCTAGTCATCGACACGCCGCGCTCCTCGGTCATCGATCTGCGCTCGGACACCTACAGTTTCACCGGCCTGACCAACCGCGCCCTACTGCTCGGCAACGTGATGGCGAGCCCGCCGGTGCGCGAGTACATCGCCCGGCGAGCCGGAGTACCGGCGACCGCGATCCTGATCTCGGCGCCGCTAACGCCCGAACAGCCGCGCGTCGTCGCCGACGGCGCCCATCAGCCGAAAACCTCCGACATCCTCCGCTCGCCCGACGAATACCGGCTCAGTGTGCAGGCGAACCCGACCGTCCCCGTACTCGATATCTACGCCGAGGCGCCCGACGGGGCAGCAGCCGGCAAGCTCGCCAACGCCTCGGTGGAAGGGCTTCGCGACTACCTGAGCGCCCTTGCCAGCGAGCACGACACGCCGCGGGCCAAGCAGGTGAAGCTGGTCCAGCTCGGTCGGGCAAGTGGCGGCACGATCGATTCGGGCGCGGGCCTCAAGCTGGCGGTCCTGGTTTTCATCTTCGTCTTTGCGATCGCCTCCGCTGCGGTGCTGTTTATCGCCCGCGTGCGCCGCGGCTGGTCTGCCTCGGAGGGCACGGGCGTGCCGCTGCGAACGGGCTGAGCGATGGAGTCGGTCACCATTCTGCGGGCACTTTCGCGGAGGCGCCTACTGCTCGCGCTCGGCCTGCTGCTCGTGCTCTGCGTCGACCTGCTGGGGTCCTATCGCGTCTCGATCTTGCCGCCGGCACTGCACAGCGCGACGTCGCGTAGCGGGTTTGCCTCGCAGCGGGTGCTGGTTAACACGCCCAGCTCGCTGATCGCCGACGCCAGGGCGAAAGGCGCGACCTCGATCGTGATCCGGGCGACGATTCTCGCCGACCTGATCGAATCGGACGATGTGCGGTCGGCGATCGCGCGCGAGGCCGGGGTCCGACCCGAGGCGGTCGGGACGATCGCCTCGACCACGGCCTCGCCGCAGACCGAATCGCCGCTGGCCAAACAGGTGCTCGAAGTAACGCGTCCGGCCGAGCCCTATGTGGTGAGCGTCGGCCTGCAGGCCGGCCAGCCGATCCTCTCGATTCAGGCGATCGCCCCCGGTGCCCGTGACGCCGGGCGACTGGTGCAGGCGACGACCGCGGCGCTCACCGCCGCCGGGCGCCGGGCCGCGTTGGCGCGAGGCCCGGTCGCGGTTGAGCCCGTCGGTTCGGTACAGAGCGGCGTCGAGGAAGCGGGTGGGGGCAAGAAGAAGGCGGCTCTGGCCGCGCTCGCGATTCTCGTCCTCTGGTGCGCTGCCCTGGTCGGGGCAGATGGCCTTGCCCGCCGTCGCGGCGCCGCTGCGGGCGCAAGCTTTCCCGGTGGCATCTCGTTGCCTCGGTAGACGATGCCCGAGACCGCGCTGAGAGCCAGTGGGGCGCGCGCGGAGCGCGACCCGGTTGGGACGAGGACACCGCTCGTCAAGGTGATCGTGCCCTGTTACAACTACGCCGAGTACCTGCCCGAGTGCGTCGCGAGCGTGCTCGATCAGGCCGGGGTCGAGGTGCGGGTCCTGATCGTCGACGACTGCTCGCCGGATGAGACTCCGGCGGTGGGGCGGCGCCTTGCTGCCACTGACGCGCGAATCGAGTTCAGGCGCCACGAGCGCAACCTGGGCCTGATCGCGACCGCCAACGAGGGGCTCGAGTGGGCGGCCGACGGCGATTACGTGGTGATCATCTCCGCCGATGACATGCTCGTCGCCGGCTCGCTGCAGCGAGCGACCAGCGTGATGGAGGAAAATCCCGAGGTCGGCCTTGCCTACGGGCGGGCGGTCCAGTTCGCCTCCGGTCGGCCGCTGCCCGATCGCGGCAGAGCCTGGGCGGGGAGCAGGATCTGGTCCGACGAGGGTTGGATTCGCCTGCCGCTGCCGCGCTCCGACCGCTGGCGGGGGACGAAGATCTGGAGCGGGGAAGACTGGATCCGGATTCGCTGTCGCTCCGGTCACGGCTGCATCTCCTCGCCGGAGGCGGTTGTGCGCACCTCGGTCCAGCGCCAGGTCGGTTCCTATGACGAGGCCGCCGGCCACATGAGCGAGGTCAACATGTGGCTGCGGATCGCAGCGGTCTCCGACGTCGCCTACCTCAAGGGCATCGGTCAGGCCCTCTACCGGATCCACACCGAGAGCATGTCGCGGACGATGCTCACCGACGCCTCCGGGCCGCTGGTTGAAATTACCGACCGCAGGACCGCCTTCGAGAGCTTCTTCGACGGCGCCGGAAAGCGCCTCCCCGACGCCACCGCCCTACATGAGACGGTCTCACGCACGCTCGCCAGGCAGGCGCTCTGGCGCGCCAGCCGCTTCTATGACCAGGGGATCGTCGGCAAGGGGGGAGGCGCGGCCGAGGACCTGGTCGCTTTCGCCCTGCTCGCCTACCCTCGTGCGCGCCGCCTGCCGGAGTGGTGGGGGATGCGCCTGCGGCGCCGGATCGGGGCCGGGCGCAGCCTCTGGTTCCCGCTCTTCCCGCTCACTGGCGCTGCCCACCGCTTGCGCGCTCACTACAACCGCTTCCGCCTCCATGCGCGCGGGATCTAGCCGATACGGCAGGGAGCGCATCGCCAGAACGGCCGGCGGCATTGCCCAGGCGCCCCGAATCTGGAAGTACCGGCTGCTCTCCTCCTGTCGCCCCGCGGGCGGGTCGCCGCGCATCCTGCAGCCCGTCCTGTTCAGCGGCTCCGGTGAGATCAGGCTGGGGGAGGGGGTGCAGTTCGGCTGGCCGGACTCACCCCTCTTCTACAGCGGCTACTGCTACGTCGAGGCGAGCGGCGAAGCGGCCAGGATCGAGGTCGGCGACCGCACCGAGTTCAATAACAACCTGATGATCAAGTGCGAGGGGGCCGGTATCCGGATCGGCCGCGACGGGCTCTTCGGCGCCCATGTCGAGATCTTCGACAGCGACTTCCACGACCTTCATCCCGAACGGCGCAAGACCGGCGCCGCCCGGGTCGCGCCGGTGGAGATTGGCGACAACGTCTTCGTCGGCATGGCCGCCCGCATCCTCAAGGGGGTCACGATCGGCTCCGACGCCGTGATCGGCGCCGGCTCGGTGGTAACCGGCGCGATCCCGGCCGGCGTCGTCGCCGCGGGTAATCCGGCCAGGGTGGTGCGCGAGCTGTGAGCGATCCCGGCCGGATACCGCCGCCTGCGGAGACGATCGAGAGCCAGGGCGTCGATGACGTCCTCTCCAATGAGGACCTGACCCAGGCCGCCGCCGCCGGACTGCGCTGGATCGCCTACGCGCGGATGGCGATCGAGGTCCTGCTGTTCGCGACGATGGTGGTGCTGGCGCGGATGATCCCGCCAGCGGCGTTCGGAATCTTCGCCGTGGTCACAATCGTCCAGGAGCTGGCGCTGATGATGCCAATGGAGGGGATCGGCGGGGCACTGGTGCAGCGAGGCTCGATCGACCGTGACCACCTGCGCGGCGGGCTCACCCTGAGCACGGCGCTCAGCTTCCTGCTTGCCGCCGTTACCGTGCTGGTCGCGATCATTGTGGTCAACCCCCTGTTCGGTCACCAGACCGAGATGCTGACGATCGCGACGACGCCCTACTTCCTGCTCGGCGCCGTTCACGCGGTGCCGATGGCGGTGCTGCGCCGTCGGCTCGACTTCCGCCGCCTCAGCGTCATCGACCTCTCGCTGAACGCGACCCGGGCGTTCGCCACGCTGGCCCTGGCCCTGCTCGGCCTCAACGCCTCGGCCCTGGTCTTTGGCAGCATGCTCGGGATGGCGGTGGCGCTCTGCCTGGCGCTCGCCTTCGCCCCCGTGCCGCTTCCCGCCTGGCGGCCGAAGGCGATGCGCGAGCTGCTCCCCTACGGCGGGCCGGCAGCGCTGGCGACGATCTCCTGGACCGGCTTTCGTAACGGCGACTACGCGATCATCGGCTCTGTCCTCGGCCCCGCCCAGGCAGGCTTCTACTGGCGCAGCTACCAGCTCGCGGTCGAATACCAGGGCAAGGTCGCCAACGCCGTCTCACAGGTCGCCTTCCCAGTCTTGGCCCGCACCGCCGGAACCGAGGAGCTGTTGGTCCTGCGCCAGCGCATGGTGCGGTTGCTCACCGTGCTCGTCTTTCCCCTGTTGACCCTGCTGGTCGTCCTGGCGCCGGTGGCGATCCCCTGGCTTTTCGGCCCCAACTGGGAGCCGGCCGTGGTGCCGACGCAGATCCTTGTCGCCGGCGGGGCCGCGACGCTGGCGATCAACACCTGCGGCTCGGCCCTCATGGCGGCCGGCCGGGCCAGGGCGCTGCTCGGCTACGGGGTCGCGCACTTCATCGTCTACGCGGGGTCGGTGCTGGCGGTGGCCCAGCTCGGGATCGCGGCGGTGGCGATCGCCGGCTCTGCCGTGCACGGCCTCTTCCTGCTCGTTGCCTACTACGTGCTGTTGCGCGACCGGGACGAGAGCCCGGCCCGGGTGCTCTGGCACGACCTCGCTCCGGCGCTCACCGCATGTGCGGCCCTGCTCGCGGTGGCGGTTCCGGTTGACCGCGGGCTGGTGGCGGTCGGTGCCCCGATGCTGCCGCTGATGGCCGGCGTGGGTCTTGCCGGCGGCGCGGCGTACCTACTCTCGCTGCGCGTTCTCTTCCCGGCCAGCGCCGGTGACCTGGCGGCGGCGGTCCGTCGCCTGCTGCCCGCCCGTTTCAATCTCGGCCGCCGCATCGGGCCGGCGGTGGCGGCGGAGTCGTGAGCAGGATGGGCGCGGCGAAGAGGCTGGCCGATCGGCTCTCGGCATGGCGGGCGCTGCGCAGGCGGCGGCCGCCCACGATCCGTACGACGACCGGCAGCGAGCTCCCGACGATCTACTACCTCTGCCCGGATTACTCGGTGCCGAGCGGCGGCATCCGGGCGATCTACCGCCACGTTGACATCCTCAACCGGGCCGGGCTGAGCGCCGCCGTCCTCCACCACCACGACGGCTTCGCATGTCGCTGGTTCGAGCACTCGACCCGCACCGTCGGCGTGCCGTCAGTGGCGCTTTCGAGCCGGGACATCCTGGTCGTGCCCGAGATCTACGGACCGTTCCTGGGCCGGCTGCCGCGCGAGCCGCGGCTGGTTGCCTTCAGCCAGAACGCCTACCTCACTTTCGAGCACATGCCGCCGAGAGTCGCGCCGCCGTACGAGCTCTTCGAGGCGGCGATGACCGTCTCGACCGATAGCGCCGAGTACCTGCGCTTCGCCTTTCCGAACCTCGACACCTCGGTCGTGCCGAACGGAATCGACCCCGCGGTCTTCTACCCGCCCACCGCGCGACCAGGCAAGCGGTTGGCGTTGATGCCGCGCAAGCGGCCGAGCGACTCGGACCAAATCATCAGGCTGCTGGGCGAGCGCCTGCGGGGCTGGGAGACGGTGAGGATCGAAGGTGCAGGCGAGGCCGAGACCGCGACGCTGCTGCGCTCGGCGCCGATCTTCCTCGCCCTCGGCAGGCAGGAGGGCTTCGGCCTTCCCGCTGCTGAGGCGATGGCATCGGGTTGCTACACGATCGGGTTCCCCGCCTTCGGTGGCCGCGAGATCTTCGATCCTTCCTGCTCGGTTGCGGTCGAGGACGGCGACGTGCTCTCCGCGGCGCGGTCGCTGGCTGAGGCAATGGATCTCTACGAGCGCCAGCCCGAGCAGCTCCGCGCGATGGGCGCTCGAGCCAGCGAGCGCGTCCATGGTCAGTACTCGCCCGAATTCCAAGAAGAGGCTCTGCTCGCCTTCTACGCCAGGCTCGGCCTTGGCGCATCAGGCGAGGATCGGGACCGAGGAGTCCGCTTCCGCGGCGGGAGCTTCGTGGGTTGAGCCGGAGCTGTCCGCGGCCCGTATGCGCTCAGGCATGTGCGGTCGGCCCTCTTCGTCGGCGACGATCACGGCTAGGAAGCCGAGCATGATCATCAGGATGTAGGGGCCGTGCGGGAAGGACATGATGTCGAACAGGGCCGAAAGGACGAGGAACGCGCCCGTCGCCGCGGCGATGGCCAGGGCGGGGGGTGCTCGGCTCGGGCCACGGCGGCGGATTATCGGCACGGCCGCGGCGATCGACAACCAAAGCATCAGGAGGTAGGCGGCGAGGCCGACCAGGCCGGTCTCGACGACCCGCATCAGCAGGTCGTTGTCGAGCACGCGGTAGACGGTGTGGTCGTAGGAGCCGTAGCCGCGGCCGAAGGCGAGGTGGCTGAGCAGGTCGGGGCGGACGGCGTCGTAGTCGGAGACGCGGTCACTGACGGTCGAGACGCCGAGCCGGTTGGGGGCGAACTGGTCGACGATCGAGCCCAGCGCGTTCGGGGCGAGGGCGGGGATGGCAAGGACAATGACGAGGCCGAGCGGGGCTAGGCGCAGCAGCTCGCGACGGCGGAAGTAGGCGAGCACGAGGCAGACGGTCAGCGGCGCCAGCAGGGCGCTCTTACGGTAGGTGGCGACCATCGCCCCGAGCAGGATGCAGGTGGCGATCCCGCAGAGGATGCGCTCGCGGGTCCGGTTCGAGTGCATGACCCGGACGAGGGCGATCGGCAGGGCCATCGAGAGCATCCCGACCGCCTCGAGGCTGAGGTCGGCAGGACCGGCCACCGCCCGCCTGCCGATCTCGTCGAAGCCGCTGGTGTCGAGGGAAGTGACCTGGAAGAAGCTGGGTAGCAGCCTGCCCGACCAGGTGTAGAAGAGGTTCGTGCCGAAGCGGTACTCCCAGAGGATGCCCAGCGCGCAGGCGACGGCGAGCGCCAGGGTGAGGGTCATGAAGGGGCGGATCTCGGCCGGTCGCACGATGCTGGCGACGAGCAGGAAGATCGAGAAGAAGGCGGCCAGCAGGGTCAGCTTTTTGATCGCCAGGCCGAACTCGAGCGCCCCGGCGAGCGAGGGGGCGTTGAGGACCACGCTGAGAAAGGCGACGCCGACGAAGATCGCGACCGCCGCGTGGACCTTGGTGAAGCGCCAGCGCGGCGCGCCTGGCCCGCCGGCCGCCAGCGAGAGCAGCCAGGTGATCACGATTACCGGCAGGGCAACGCGGTCGATTTTGAGTTCGACTGGCAGCGAGGCCTGCAGGGCGATCGCGTTGATCGGCAGCAGCCAGAGCATGGCGATGAAGCCGGCCACCATCCAGGGCAGGACCCGCGTTGTGTGTGGCCAGCCGTCGGCCGCCGGCCGCTCGGCGGGCCGGGCCGGGGCAGGCGATCTATTTGGCGTCTCGCCGCCAGCGGGACCGGCGCCGGCGCGAAGCCAACCGCGCCTGACCTGGGCGAGCCCGAAGAGCAGTCCGAAGCAGATGAGGAAGGTGACGAGGAAGGTGAGCAGCGCAACCAATGGGCGCGCCATCGGTTCGAGCGTTTCGCCGTGGGCGGTGCCGAGCTGGGTGAGCGTTACCGGGGCGCCGGCGACGCGAACGCGGTGGGCGAGACCCCGCAGGTAGAAATTCGCCGCCGACACGGCGGCGTTGGCGAGGTCCTCCGCGGCGCTGACCGAGGGCGCCTGGGCGTAGATGTCAAGCACCGGAAGGCTGGTGCGCGCCTGGATTTCCAGCTTGTATGGATCGCGGGCGACGCGGATCTCGCTGGCGCGGCGCTCGCTGTCGGGTTCGATGAAGGAGCGGGAAACGTTTTCGGTGACCTGCGTCTTCGCTGCGATCAGCCCGGGGTCGGCGCCGGTCAGGGCGGCGACCCGGTCGAGTACCGGGGGGCTGGTCATCAAGTTGGCGATCAGGTTGAGTCGCTTCGCCTGCGATTCGAAGTCGGTCAGCGTCGCCGGGCGGCGGGGCCCGGGCAGCCGGATCGCCGCGTGGGTGACGGCGCCTCCGTCGCGAAGGTGACGCAGCTCGATTCGGGGGGGCAGCAGGCTGAAGGTCGCCAGGCCGGCGACGGTGGCGATAGTCGCCACGATCGTCGAGGCAGTGGCAAAGGCGATCAGCCTGCGCCGGCGGGCGACTGCTTGGTTTGGGCCTTGCGTCGGCATTCGAGTACGGGCGGCAGCGGGCCGTCCCTGTCGAACCCAACGAGTAGGGGAGCGCCGGTCTTCCTCTTTGCGGCCTCCTGTCGCAAGCGGTTCCTGGCCCCAGACGTTTGTTCCGCGATGGCACACAGTGAGAAGAGGCTGCTCGTGGTCAGCCCGGTCTACAACGAGGCCGCCAATCTGGAGCGCACGGCGCGCTCGCTGGAGGCGCAGTCCCGCCGGCCCGATCTTTGGCTGGTGGTGGACGACGGTTCTGGCGACGAGACCCTGGCGATTGCCCGCCGGCTCGAGCAGGAGCTCGAGTTCATGACCGTGGTCGAGGGTCCGGGGGAGATCGCGCCGGGCGCCGACAACCTCGGTCTGGCCCGCGAGGCGCATGCCTTCAACGCCGGGCTCGAGCTCGCCGGCTGGCGTGATTACGCGCTGATCGGCAAGCTCGACGGCGACGTCGAGCTGCCGCCAGGGTGGTTCGCCGAGCTGATTGCGCACTTCGAGACGGATCCGACGCTCGGCCTCGCCGCGGGCCGCCTGGCCGAGCCGGCTCGCACGGGCTGGCAGACGATCCCGATCCCCGACCACCACGTCCACGGCGCGGTAAAGCTCTACAGCCGCAGGTGCCTGGAGGCGATCGGCGGCATCCAGCCGCGTCTCAGTTGGGACACGATCGACGAGACGTACGCGCGGATGCGCGGCTTCGCGACGCGCTCCTTTCCCGAGCTCATCGCCCGGCATCACCGTCCCTACGGCTCGGCGGACGGGCGGCTGCGGGGCCGCGCCCGGCACGGCGAGTGCGCCTGGGTTCTGCACTATGGGCTGCTCTGGGTGGCGCTGCGATCGCTCAAGGTCGCTCGTGTTCCGCCGCGGGGCCTCTCCGGCTTGGCCTTCCTCGGTGGCTATCTGGCCGCAGCTGCCAGGCGGGTGCCGAGGGTTGAGGACCGGGAGTTCCGCCGCTTCGTCCGCACCGAGTTGCGGGCGCGGCTGATGCGACCGCTTCGCGGCCGGCCCCGATCGAGGCGGAAACATCGGCCTCCCGGGCTCGTTGGTTCCCCGACTGTTCAAAACTACGAGACCTCTCGCCCGGAGGAGACAAATGCAGATCAACTCGAAGAAGCGCGATAAGGCAGCCGGGAGGCCGTCATGATCGAGGGTGGAAGGCACCTCGTCACCGGCGGCGCCGGCACGATCGGCTCGACCCTGGTCGACCAGCTGGTCGAGGCGGGCGCGGCCGAGGTGATCGTGCTCGACAACTTCGTCCGCGGCCGGCGCCAGAACCTCGAGTGGGCGCAGGCGAACGGCAACGTCACCGTGGTCGAGGGCGACGTCTGCGACAAGCAGCTGGTCGGGGAGCTTAGCGGCGGCATCGACGTCGTCTTCCACCAGGCCGCGATCCGCATCACCCAGTGCGCGGAGGAGCCGCGGCTGGCGCTTGAGGTCTTGGTCGACGGCACCTTCAACGTGGTCGAGGCCGCCGCCAAAGCGGAGGTGCGCAGGCTGGTCGCCGCCTCCTCGGCATCGGTCTACGGGCTCGCCACCGAGTTCCCCACCGACGAGCTGCATCACCCATACGCCAACGACACGCTCTACGGCGCCGCCAAGACCTTCAACGAGGGGCTGCTGCGCAGCTACCAGGCGATGAGTGGCCTCGACTACGTCGCCCTGCGCTACTTCAACGTCTACGGGCCGCGGATGGACGTCCACGGCGTCTACACCGAGGTACTGGTGCGCTGGATGGAGCGGATCGTCGCCGGCGAACCGCCACTGATCTTCGGCGACGGCACGCAGACGATGGACTTCGTCTGCGTTCCCGACATCGCCCGCGCCAACTTGCTCGCCGCCAATGCCGACGTGACCGACGCGGTCTTCAATGTCGCCAGCGGTGTCGAGACCAGCCTGCAGGAGCTGGCCGAGACACTGCTGCGGGTGATGGGCTCCGACCTGGCGATCGAGTACGGGCCCGAGCGGGCCGTGAACCGCGTGCCGCGCCGCCTCGCCGACACCGCAGCGGCGAAGCGGGAGCTCGGCTTCGAGGCCAGAGATCGGACTCGAGGAGGGCCTCGATATGCTGGTCGAGTGGTGGCGGTCGAGCAGCAGCGGGGCTGGCGCGCCGGGTCGGGCCGGGCTGGTCGCCTCGGAGGCTTCCTGATGGAGGTGCCCTTCGCCAAGCCGTGGTTCGGCGGCGGCGAGGCCGAGGCCGTGGCCGAGGTGATCGCCTCGGGCTGGCTGACCCAGGGCCCGCGGGTGGAGGAGTTCGAGCGCGCCTTCGCGGCCCGCGTCGGCGCGCCGGAGGCGGTCGCCACGACCAGCTGCACCACCGCCCTGCAGCTCTCGCTCTACGCCTCGGGGGTCGGACCGGGAGACGAGGTGATCGTCCCCTCGCTCTCCTTCATCGCCACCGCCAACGCGGTCTGGCAGTGCGGCGCGACGCCGGTCTTCGCCGACGTCGACCCTGCCACCTGCAACCTCGACCCCGCCGACGTCGAGCGGCGTTTGACGCCGCGCACGAAAGCGGTGATCCCCGTCCACCAGGTCGGCCTGCCGGCCGACATGGAGTGCTTTCTCGGTCTGGCCGAGCGCCACGGACTGACCCTGGTCGAGGACGCCGCCTGCGCGATCGGCGCGCTTTACCGAGGCCGGCCGATCGGCTCACTCGGGCCACTCGCCTGCTTCTCATTTCACCCGCGCAAGGTCATCACCTGCGGCGAGGGCGGGATGATCGCCGTCCACGATCCTCATCTCGCCGAGCGGCTGCGGCGGCTGCGCACGCACGCGATGGACCAGTCGGCGCTTGCCCGCCACAAGGCCCGCGACGTGGTCGTCGAGCACTACCCCGAGCGCGGCTGGAACGCGCGGATGACCGACCTCCAGGCCGCGGTCGGACTGCGCCAGCTCGACGTCCTCGACACGATCCTCGCCGAGCGTCGCCGTCTTGCCCATCGCTACTCGCAGGCCCTGGTGGAAATCCCCTGGATCGAGGTCCCCCGCGATCCTGCCTACGCCGAGCGGACCTGGCAGTCCTACCCGGTGCGGATCGCCGCCGAGGCTCCGCTCGGGGCGGAAGAGCTGATGCGGGCGCTCTTGCGGCAGGGGGTTGCCACCCGCCGCGGGGTGATGGCGATCCACCGCGAGGGCGCCTACGCCGACACCGCTGTCAGCCTGCCGCACACCGAGGCGGCGGCGCGAGAGGTCGTGCTGCTGCCGCTCTTCCCTGGGCTAGAGGACGAGGCGCAGGACTTCGTGATCGATTGCGTGGCCCAGGTCGGAATCGCCGAGGTGGCGTGAGCGCGGAGCCGACAAGCCGGACCGCGTCGAGCACCGAGGGCTCGATTTGCCTTCAACGCCTCCGAGGCTGCGATTCGCCTTCTGGACATCGTCGGCGCGTCCGTCGCCCTGGTCCTTCTATCGCCGCTGCTGCTGGTCGTGGCGCTCGTGGTCAGGCTCGACTCGCCGGGCCGTGCGATCTTCAGGCAGCGCCGCCTGGGCAGGGACCTCGAGCCCTTCTCGGTCGCCAAGTTCCGCACGATGAGGCAGGGCGCTGACACCGAGGCCGGCGCCCACCGTTCCCACGTCGAGCAGATGATGGCCGACGAGGAGCGGCGCGGGACGCGGGCGATGTCGAAGCTGCAGGAGGACGCTCGCGTCACCCGCGTCGGTAGCTTCCTGCGCCGAACCAGCATCGACGAGCTGCCGCAGCTGTGGAACGTGCTGCGCGGCGAGATGTCGCTGGTCGGCCCGCGACCGCCGATCCAGTACGAGGTCGACCGCTATCCGCCAGAGGCGTTTCGCCGCTTCGAGGTGCGCCCCGGAGTGACCGGCCTCTGGCAGGTGCGTGGCCGCAGCCTGCTCACCTTCAAGCAGATGATCGCGCTCGACACCGAGTACATCGAAACCCGCTCACCCGCGCTCAACCTGAAGATTCTTTTGCTCACCCTGCCGACCGTGATCCACGGCAAGGGCGCGGCGTGAGCGGCTCACGCTGCGGCCGGGCTCTGCTGATCAGCGAGAACGCGCCGCTCCCCGGTGACCGTCGTGTCTGGAACGAGGCCCGGACGCTGGTCGATGTCGGCTGGGAGGTGGTCGCGGTCTGCGCTGCGGCAGCGGACCGTTCACAGCCCGCGAGCGAGACGATCGAGGGGATCGATGTCTACCGCTATCCCCTGCGACCGGCCGCCGGCGCACTCGGGTATGCACGGGAGTACGCCCAGGCGCTCTGGCGGATCCGGAAGCTGGTGCGGCGATTGCAGCGCGAGCGACCGTTCGACCTCGTTCACGCGGCCAACCCGCCCGACTTCCTCCTTCTCGCCGCTCGTTCGGCCCGCCGGCGCGGCGCTCGTTTTGTCTTCGACCATCACGACCTGACCCCGGAGCTCTTTCGCTCCCGCTTCGGTCGTGGCGGGATTCCGCACCGGGCGCTGCTGGCGATCGAGCGGCGGGCGATGCGCTCCGCGGATGTCGTGATCTCGACCAACGAGTCCTACCGGCAAATCGCGATCGAGCGTGGGGGGGTGGACCCCGAGGACGTCTTCGTCGTCCGCAACGGTCCCGACCTCGACCGCTTCCAGCCAGTACCGGCGGACCCGGACCTGCGCCGCGGCCGCCGTTACCTGCTCGCCTACCTGGGGGTGATGGGCCCGCAGGACGGCATCGACCATGCCCTGCGTTCGCTGTCGGCGCTGCGCGAGATGCGCGGGTGAGGACTGGCACGCCGTCTTCATCGGCGAGGGGGAGGTGCGCGGGGAGATGGAAATGCTGGCGGTGGAGCTGGGAATCGGGGGCTCGGTCGAGTTCGCCGGCTGGCGCGGCGACGATGACATCCGCCGCATCCTCTCGAGCGCGGACGTGGGCCTCGAGCCAGATCCGCCCAGCCCGCTCAACGACCGCTCGACGATGATCAAGGTCGCCGAGTACATGGCGATGGGCTGTCCCGTCGTCGCCTACGACCTGAAGGAGACCCGTGTCTCGGCCGGCGAGGCTGCCGCCTACGCGGAGGCGCCGACGCCCGCGGCGCTGGGGCGGTGCGTTCACCAGCTGCTCGAGGACCCGGAACGTCGGCGACAGATGGCACAGTTCGGCCGTGAACGGGTGGTCGATCTCTCCTGGCAACGGTCCGCGACGGCTCTCATCGCCGCCTATGAGCGGGCGATGGGGCGGGAGACGCAGGCGGTTGGAAGCGGCGCCCGCGGCGGCTCGCCGGCGGCCGGGGTCGGGGTGAGCGGATGAGCCGCAGGGGCCGGCAGGGGCTGACCGCGGTGGTCGCGCTCTGCGCAGTCGCGGTCGCCGCCTACCTGGTCCTCGACTCACCGAGCTCGAGTGGCGAGCCGCCCAGCGCGCAGCCAGTCGGCGCCGGCGGCCCAACCGAGATCGTCGGCTCATCGCTGATGGTGCGCGCGGTCAACAGAAGCGATCCGCTCGCCAACGGCCGCGCTTTCGTCATCAAGGGCGGCCATCCGCGGCAGCTGGACGGCCCCGAGCTCGATTGCGAGCGGGTCTATTACGCGGCCGGCCGTGGCCTCTGCCTCGCCGCCGCCGACACCGAAAGCGGTTACGAAGCGACGATCTTCGACTCTTCGCTGGGAACGCTGTTCCGGATTCCGCTGGCCGGCGTGCCATCGCGAGCGCGAGTCTCGAGCGATGGCCGCTTCGGCGCGATGACCGTGTTCGTCAACGGCCACGCCTACCTCGAGACCGGCGGCTACTCGACTGAGACGACGATCGTCGATATGCGCACCGGCCAGCAGGTGGCAAACCTCGAGAGCTTCAAGGTGAGCAAGGGGGAAAGGCCCTTCGACGCGGTCGATTTCAACTTCTGGGGCGTCACCTTCGCCGCCGACTCGAACCGCTTCTACGCAACCCTGCGCACGAAGGGGCGCTACTACCTGGTCGAAGGCGACGTGGCGGCGCGGAGGATGCGGGTCATACGCAACCACGTCGAGTGCCCGGGGCTCTCGCCCGACGGGACCCGGATCGCCTACAAGAGCCGCATCGCCAACGAAAACCGGTGGCAGCTAAAGGTCCTCGACCTCGCCACGATGCAGGCCCACGACGTTGCCGAGCAGCGGCCGATCGACGACCAGGTGGAGTGGCTCGACGACGAAACCCTGGTCTACTCGAACAGCTTCGACGTCTACACGGTTCCCGCCAACGGCAGCGGCGCGCCCAGGCTCGTCGTGCGCGACGCGAGCTCGCCCGTGGCACTGCGCTAAGGCAACTCTCAACGTTTAGTAGAGGGTTAGTGCCGAGTTCTGGTATCGGCGGTAAAAAAACGTCGCCCCAGCGACCGTTGCTCCACTAGTGGCCAAGCTCTGCCAAGGCATAGTCGCGGTTGCCCTGCTCTTGCTGGGTGGCCAGGGGGTGTTCGCCGAGATCGCGACGGCCGGTCCCTGCGATGCGCCAGTCAACGAAATCGTCTGCGAGAACTCCAAGGTCGGCAATCCCGCGACCGAATGGGACATCGAAGGGTCCGGCGACCCAAGCATCCAGGGCTTCACCACCGACATCAGCGTCAATCATGGCCAGGCGGTCCGCTTCAAGATCAAGACCGACGCGACCGCCTACCACCTCGACATCTACCGGATGGGCTACTACGGTGGCGATGGCGCCCGCAAGGTGGCGTCCAGCATCCTGCCCTCGGCGAAACTTCCCCAGAGCCAGCCAGCCTGCAAAACCGAAGGGTCCACCGGTCTCTTCGACTGTGGCAACTGGTCTGAATCGGCCTCTTGGACGGTGCCGTCGACAGCGGTCTCTGGCATCTACTTCGCCAAGCTGGTGCGGACCGACAAAAGCTCGGAAGGAAGCCACGATCATTTTCGTCGTGCGCAACGACGAAAGCCACTCGAAGCCTGCTCTTCCAGACCGCCGACTCGACCTGGCAGGCATACAACCGCTACGGCGGCAACAGCCTCTACGCCGGCGGCCCGGGAACGAATCCCGAACGCGCCTACAAGGTCAGCTACAACCGGCCACTGACGACCCGCGGGACGACCCCGGAAGACGCGCCCTTCTCGGCCGAATACCCGATGGTGCGCTGGCTGGAGCGAAACGGCTACGACGTCAGCTACTTCACCGGCGTAGACGATCGCCCGCCGCGGCGGCGAGATCCTCGCAGCACGAAGCTCTTCCTCTCGGTCGGCCATGACGAGTACTGGTCGGCCGAGCAGCGCGAAAACGTCGAAGCGGCGCGCGAAGCGGGAGTCAATCTCGCCTTCTTCAGCGGCAACGAGATCTTCTGGAAGACCCGCTGGGAAAACAGCATCGACGGGTCCAGCACCGGCTATCGCACGATCGTCTGTTACAAGGAGACCCACGCCGGCGCCAAGATCGACCCCGAAACCAAACGTCTGGACCGGAACCTGGCGCGACCCACGCTTCAGCCCGCCGGCTGACGGCGGCAAGCCCGAGAACTCGCTCAGCGGACAGGCCTTCATGGTCAACTCCGGCACCGGCTCGATCGAAGTGCCGGCGGCGGACGCGAAACTGCGCCTCTGGCGCAACACCGACGTCGCTTCGCTTAAAGCGGGCGAAACGGCAACTCTGGGCACCGAAACCCTCGGTTATGAGTGGGACGAAGACCTCGACAACGGCGCCCGGCCGCCGGGGTTGATCGATCTCTCCACGACCACGTTTGAAGTGCAGGATTATCTGATCGACTACGGCTCCAACTACCTGCCCGGGCCGGCAACCCACCACCTGACGCTCTACCGGGACGCCGAGCGGAGCGCTGGTCTTCGGCGCCGGCACGGTGCAGTGGTCATGGGGGCTGGACGAAGAACATGACCGCGGCGCCTATCCGCGGAATCCGGACTCCCGCATGCAGCAGGCGACGGTGAACCTGTTTGCCGATATGGGCGTGCAGCCGACGACTTTGCAGGAAGGCATCGTCGCGGCAACCCAGAGCACCGACACGACGCCGCCGGTGACGACGATCGCCAATCCGGCCGATGGCTCCGCGATCGAAAGCGGAGAGGAGATGACGATCAGCGGCACTGCCAGCGACGTCGGGGGGCAGGTGGCGGGGGTCGAAGTCTCGACCGACGGTGGAGAATCCTGGCACCCGGCGAAGGGGAAGACCGCCTGGACCTACCCCTGGACACCGGGGGAAACGGGCAGCGCGACGATCAAGGCGCGCGCCGCCGACGACAGCGCCAACCTGGAGAAACCGGGCGACCAGAACAGCATCGAAATCGTGCCCCGCTCGTGCCCCTGTTCGATCTGGGACAGCTCCTTCACCGGCGAACCTGAAACGGACCCGAGCGAGATCGAAGTCGGGGTCAAGTTCCGCGCCGATACGCCCGGCTACATCACGGGACTGCGCTTCTACAAGACTCCGCGAAGGCACCGGAACCCATGTCGGCCACCTCTACACGGCAGGCGGGGCGCAGATGGCGGAAGCGACCTTCACGAAAGAAACCTCCTCCGGCTGGCAACAGGTGGACCTCGCCAAACCGGTCGCGATCAACGCCAACACGACCTACGTTGCTTCCTACTACGCGCCCAATGGCCACTACGCGGCGCTGAGTAACTACTTCTCGGTGGTCGGGGCCGACAGCGCGCCGTTGCATGCGCTCGCCGACGGCGTTGACGGCCACAACGGCGTCTACCACTATGGAGTCGACGGTACCCTCTTCTCCGGCGCTGGACCGGAATCGTTCCAGGCGACCAACTACATGGTCGATGTTGTCTTCGAGTCCGAAGAACAGCCGCCGGTGATCTCCAATGTCCAGACGGTCGCTCACAACGACGGCACGGCGATGGTCACCTGGGAGACTGATAAAGCCTCCGACTCCAAAGTGGATTACGGGACCAGTTCAAGTTCGCTCGGATCGAGTAAAAGCAGCTCGACCCAGGTCACCTCGCACAGCATTCAACTCAGCGGCCTCGCGGCAAACACGACCCACTACTTCCGCGTCACCTCGGCGGCGGGGGTCAACACTCGTACCGAACCCAGCCCGCTTCTCTCGCCGCTGAGCTTCATTACTCCACCCGCGGCCCCGACTCTGACGGGGACCGTTCCGGCGTCGCCGGCGAACAACAACTCGCCAAAAGTGGTGGGCTCCGCGGCGAGCGGGACCACGGTGCGCCTCTACGGCACCAGTGGCTGCACCGGTTCACCGCTGGTGACCGCTAGTGCAGCCGAACTGGCAGCGGGCGTGTCCGCGACGGTCGCCGATGACACGAGCACCACCTTCCGAGCAACCGCCACCGGTTCGGCAAGCGAGGCCTCAGCTTGCTCGGCGGGGCTCACCTATGTTGAGGACTCGACAGCGCCGCAGACGCAGATCAGCTCGGGGCCGCCGACCCTAAGCACCTCGGCAAGTGCCGAACTCGAATTCTCCGGCACCGATTCTGGTGGCTCGGGCGTCGCCTCCTATGAGTGCCGGATCGACTCGACCGAACCCAGCGCCTGGGCATCGTGCACGTCGCCGAAGACCTACAACTCACTCGCCGACGGCGCCCATAAATTCGAAGTCCGCTCGATCGACACGGCGGGCAACATCGACACCTCTCCGGCGGCCTCCAACTGGACCGTCGACACAACCGCCCCGATCACGCAGATCGACTCCGGCCCGAGCGCGCTCAGCGCCTCAGGCACCGCCAATTTCGAATTCTCCGGCACCGACACTGGTGGCTCGGGCGTCGCCTCCTATGAGTGCCGGATCGACTCGACCGAACCCGGCGCCTGGGCATCCTGCACGTCGCCGAAGACCTACAACTCACTCGCCGACGGCGCCCATAAATTCGAAGTGCGGGCGATCGACACTGCCGGCAACGCCGACAGCAGCCCGGCGGCCTCCAACTGGACCGTCGACACCACGGCGCCTCAGGTGCAGATCATTTCGGAGCCGGCCTCGATCTCGTCGTCAGCCGAAGCGACCTTCGCCTTCTCGGGTACAGACATCGGCGGCTCCGGCGTTGCCTCCTACCAGTGTCGACGTGACTCCGAAGCGCCCGGCGCCTGGGAGGTCTGCGGCTCTCCCGAGACCTATAACGCCCTCGCCGAGGGTCCCCACAAATTCGAAGTGCGGGCAGTCGACGGCGCCGGCAACGTCACCGCGCCACCTGCGACCTACGCCTGGACGATCGACACCGTTGCCCCTCAGACCCTGATCGACTCCAATCCGACGGCGGTAACGGCGTCCACCAGTGCCAACTTCAGCTTCTCGGGTTCGGACACCGGCGGCTCGGGCGTCGCCTCCTATGAGTGTCGGATCGACTCGACCGAACCGAGCGCCTGGGCATCGTGCACGTCGCCGAAGACCTACACCGGCCTCGCCGACGGCGCCCATAAATTCGAAGTGAGGGCGATCGACACTGCCGGCAACGCCGACAGCAGCCCGGCGACCTACGCCTGGACCGTCGACACCACCGTGCCCGAGACCCAGATCGACTCGACCCCGGTTTCCCTGAGCGCTTCGGCCAAAGCCGAATTCGGCTTTGGCGGCAATGACGGCTCGGGGTCCGGAGTCGCCTCGTTCCAGTGCCGCATCGACTCCACCGAAGCTGCCGACTGGAAAGCCTGCAGCTCGGTCAAGACCTACGAATCGCTCGCCGACGGCTCCCACAAATTCGAAGTCCGCTCGATCGATGTGGCCGGCAACACCGACCAGAGCCCGGCAACCTTCAGCTGGACGATCGACACCGCCGCGCCCGACACCCAGATCGACTCCGGCCCCGCTGCGCTGGTCGCCTCGGCCAACGCCGAACTCAAATTCTCCGGCACCGACACTGGTGGCTCGGGCGTCGCCTCCTATGAGTGCCGGATCGACTCGACCGAACCCAGCGCCTGGACATCCTGCACGTCGCCGAAGACCTACAACTCACTCGCCGACGGCGCCCATAAATTCGAAGTCCGCTCGATCGACACGGCGGGCAACATCGACACCTCTCCGGCGGCCTCCAACTGGACCGTCGACACAACCGCCCCGATCACGCAGATCGACTCCGGCCCGAGCGCGCTCAGCGCCTCAGGCACCGCCAATTTCGAATTCTCCGGCACCGACACTGGTGGCTCGGGCGTCGCCTCCTATGAGTGCCGGATCGACTCGACCGAACCCGGCGCCTGGACATCCTGCACGTCGCCGAAGACCTACAACTCACTCGCCGACGGCGCCCATAAATTCGAAGTGCGGGCGATCGACACTGCCGGCAATGCCGACCAGAGCCCGGCGACCTTCAGTTGGACCGTCGACACGACCGCCCCACAGACCCAGATCGACTCCAATCCGACGGCGGTAACGGCGTCCACCAGTGCCAACTTCAGCTTCTCGGGTTCGGACACCGGCGGCTCGGGCGTCGCCTCCTATGAGTGCAGGGTCGACTCGACCGAACCCAGCGCCTGGACATCCTGCACGTCGCCGAAGACCTACAACTCCCTCGCCGACGGCGCCCATAAATTCGAAGTCCGCTCGATCGATGTGGCCGGCAATACCGACCAGGGCCCGGCGACCTTCAGCTGGACGATCGACACCACCGCGCCCGACGCCCAGATCGACTCCGGCCCCGCTGCACTGGTCGCCTCGGCCAACGCCGAACTCGAATTCTCCGGCACCGATTCTGGTGGCTCGGGCGTCGCCTCCTATGAGTGCCGGATCGACTCGACCGAACCCAGCGCCTGGGCATCGTGCACGTCGCCGAAGACCTACAACTCACTCGCCGACGGCGCCCATAAATTCGAAGTGAGGGCGATCGACACGGCGGGCAACATCGACACCTCTCCGGCGGCCTCCAACTGGACCGTCGACACAACCGCCCCGATCACGCAGATCGACTCCGGCCCGAGTGCGCTCAGCGCCTCAGGCACCGCCAAATTCGAATTCTCCGGCACCGACACTGGTGGCTCGGGCGTCGCCTCCTATGAGTGTCGGATCGACTCGACCGAACCGAGCGCCTGGGCATCGTGCACGTCGCCGAAGACCTACACCGGCCTCGCCGACGGCGCCCATATGTTCGAAGTGCGGGCGATCGACACTGCCGGCAATGCCGACAGCAGCTCGGCGGCCTCCAACTGGACTGTCGACACAACCGCGCCCGATACACAGGTCGACGCTGGGCCGTCGGCTCTGAGCACCTCGGCCGACGCAGAATTCACCTTCTCCGGTGACGACGGTTCGGGCTCTGGTGTCGCCTCCTACCAGTGTCGCCGCGACTCCGAAGAAGCCAAAGATTGGGTTCCGTGCGGCCCGCCACAGACCTATCCCGCCCTCGCCGACGGCGCCCACAAATTCGAAGTCCGCGCCTCCGACCAGGCCGGCAACACCGATCCGAGTCCCGCCGTCTTCAACTGGACCATCGACGCGACCGCGCCGCAGACGCAGATCGATGCCCAGCCCGTGGTGCTCAGCGCGTCCCCAACCGCGCAGTTCACCTTCTCCGGTGACGACGGTTCGGGCTCTGGTGTCGCCTCCTATGAGTGCAGGGTCGACTCGACCGAGGCGGGCGGCTGGGCGCCGTGCGCCTCGCCCAAGACCTACACCTCACTCGCCGATGGCGCCCACAAATTCGAAGTGAGGGCAGTCGACGCCGCTGGCAACGTTGACCAGAGCCCGGCGTCCTTCAGTTGGACAGTGGATGCCACCGCGCCCGATTCCCAAATCAGTTCCAACCCGCTGCTATTGAGCGCCTCCCCGAAAGCCGAATTCAGCTTCACCGGCAGCGACGGATCCGGCTCGGGCGTGGCCTCCTACGAATGCCGCCTGGACTCGACTCAGTCCATCGACTGGAAAGCCTGCGCCTCGACCAAGGAATACACGGGCCTCGTCGATGGCGCCCACAAATTCGAAGTGCGGGCAATCGATCAGTTCGGCAACGTTGACCAGAGTCCGGCGACCTTCAGCTGGACGATCGACACTACCGCCCCGCAGACCCAGATTGACTCCGGCCCGAGTGCGCTCAGCGCCTCAGGCACCCCCAAATTCGAATTCTCAGGCACCGATTCTGGTGGCTCGGGCGTCGCCTCCTATGAGTGCCGGATCGACTCGACCGAACCCAGCGCCTGGGCATCGTGCACGTCGCCGAAGACCTACAACTCACTCGCCGACGGCGCCCATAAATTCGAAGTCCGCTCGATCGACACGGCGGGCAACACCGACACCTCTCCGGCGACCTCCAACTGGACCGTCGACACAACCGCGCCCGAGACCCAGATCGACTCGAACCCGGTTTCCCTGAGCGCTTCGGCCAAAGCCGAATTCGGCTTTGGCGGCAATGACGGCTCGGGGTCCGGAGTCGCCTCGTTCCAGTGCCGCATCGACTCGACCGAAGCTGCCGACTGGCAGCCGTGCGCCTCGGTCAAGACCTACGAATCGCTCGCCGACGGCTCCCACAAATTCGAAGTCCGCTCGATCGATGTGGCGGGCAACGCCGACCAGAGCCCGGCGACCTTCAGCTGGACGATCGACACCACCGTGCCCGACACCCAGATCGACTCCGGCCCCGCTGCACTGGTCGCCTCGGCCAGCGCCGAACTCAAATTCTCCGGCACCGATTCTGGTGGCTCGGGCGTCGCCTCCTATGAGTGCCGGATCGACTCCACCGAAGCTGCCGACTGGCAGTCGTGCACCTCGGCCAAGGAATACAACTCACTCGCCGACGGCGCCCATAAATTCGAAGTCCGCTCGATCGACACGGCGGGCAACACCGACACCTCTCCGGCGACCTCCAACTGGACCGTCGACACAACCGCGCCCGAGACCCAGATCGACTCGAACCCGGTTTCCCTGAGCGCTTCGGCCAAAGCCGAATTCGGCTTTGGCGGCAATGACGGCTCGGGGTCCGGAGTCGCCTCGTTCCAGTGCCGCATCGACTCGACCGAAGCTGCCGACTGGCAGCCGTGCGCCTCGGTCAAGACCTACGAATCGCTCGCCGACGGCTCCCACAAATTCGAAGTCCGCTCGATCGATGTGGCGGGCAACACCGACCAGAGCCCGGCGACCTTCAGCTGGACGATCGACACCACCGTGCCCGACACCCAGATCGACTCCGGCCCCGCTGCACTGGTCGCCTCGGCCAGCGCCGAACTCAAATTCTCCGGCACCGATTCTGGTGGCTCGGGCGTCGCCTCCTATGAGTGCCGGATCGACTCCACCGAAGTTGCCGACTGGCAGTCGTGCACCTCGGCCAAGGAATACAACTCACTCGCCGACGGCGCCCATAAATTCGAAGTGCGGGCGATCGACACTGCCGGCAACGCCGACACCTCTCCGGCGACCTCCAACTGGACCGTCGACACAACCGCGCCCGAGACCCAGATCGACTCGAACCCGGTTTCCCTGAGCGCTTCGGCCAAAGCCGAATTCGGCTTTGGCGGCAATGACGGCTCGGGGTCCGGAGTCGCCTCGTTCCAGTGCCGCATCGACTCGACCGAAGCTGCCGACTGGCAGCCGTGCGCCTCGGTCAAGACCTACGAATCGCTCGCCGACGGCTCCCACAAATTCGAAGTCCGCTCGATCGATGTGGCGGGCAACACCGACCAGAGCCCGGCGACCTTCAGCTGGACGATCGACACCACCGTGCCCGACACCCAGATCGACTCCGGCCCCGCTGCACTGGTCGCCTCGGCCAGCGCCGAACTCAAATTCTCCGGCACCGATTCTGGTGGCTCGGGCGTCGCCTCCTATGAGTGCCGGATCGACTCCACCGAAGTTGCCGACTGGCAGTCGTGCACCTCGGCCAAGGAATACAACTCACTCGCCGACGGCGCCCATAAATTCGAAGTCCGCTCGATCGACACGGCGGGCAACACCGACACCTCTCCGGCGACCTCCAACTGGACCGTCGACACCACCGCCCCGATCACGCAGATCGACTCCGGCCCGAGCGCGCTCAGCGCCTCAGGCACCGCCAAATTCGAATTCTCCGGCACCGATTCTGGTGGCTCGGGCGTCGCCTCCTATGAGTGCCGGATCGACTCGACCGAACCCAGCGCCTGGGCATCGTGCACGTCGCCGAAGACCTACAACTCACTCGCCGACGGCGCCCATAAATTCGAAGTGCGGGCGATCGACACTGCCGGCAACACCGACAGCAGCCCGGCGGCCTCCAACTGGACCGTCGACACAACCGCTCCCGAGACCCAGATCGACTCGAACCCGGTTTCCCTGAGCGCTTCGGCCAACGCCGAACTCGAATTCTCAGGCACCGATTCTGGTGGCTCGGGCGTCGCCTCCTATGAGTGCCGGATCGACTCGACCGAACCCAGCGCCTGGGCATCGTGCACGTCGCCGAAGACCTACAACTCACTCGCCGACGGCGCCCATAAATTCGAAGTCCGCTCGATCGACACGGCGGGCAACACCGACACCTCTCCGGCGACCTCCAACTGGACCGTCGACACCACCGCCCCGATCACGCAGATCGACTCCGGCCCGAGCGCGCTCAGCGCCTCAGGCACCGCCAAATTCGAATTCTCCGGCACCGATTCTGGTGGCTCGGGCGTCGCCTCCTATGAGTGCCGGATCGACTCGACCGAACCCAGCGCCTGGGCATCGTGCACGTCGCCGAAGACCTACAACTCCCTCGCCGACGGCGCCCATAAATTCGAAGTCCGCTCGATCGACACGGCGGGCAACACCGACACCTCTCCGGCGACCTCCAACTGGACCGTCGACACAACCGCGCCCGAGACCCAGATCGACTCGAACCCGGTTTCCCTGAGCGCTTCGGCCAAAGCCGAATTCGGCTTTGGCGGCAATGACGGCTCGGGGTCCGGAGTCGCCTCGTTCCAGTGCCGCATCGACTCGACCGAAGCTGCCGACTGGCAGCCGTGCGCCTCGGTCAAGACCTACGAATCGCTCGCCGACGGCGCCCATAAATTCGAAGTCCGCTCGATCGACACGGCGGGCAACATCGACACCTCTCCGGCGGCCTCCAACTGGACCGTCGACACAACCGCCCCGATCACGCAGATCGACTCCGGCCCGAGCGCGCTCAGCGCCTCAGGCACCGCCAATTTCGAATTCTCCGGCACCGACACTGGTGGCTCGGGCGTCGCCTCCTATGAGTGCCGGATCGACTCCACCGAAGCTGCCGACTGGCAGTCGTGCACCTCGGCCAAGGAATACAACTCCCTCGCCGACGGCGCCCATAAATTCGAAGTCCGCTCGATCGACACGGCGGGCAACACCGACACCTCTCCGGCGACCTCCAACTGGACCGTCGACACCACCGCCCCGATCACGCAGATCGACTCCGGCCCGAGCGCGCTCAGCGCCTCAGGCACCGCCAAATTCGAATTCTCCGGCACCGATTCTGGTGGCTCGGGCGTCGCCTCCTATGAGTGCCGGATCGACTCGACCGAACCCAGCGCCTGGGCATCGTGCACGTCGCCGAAGACCTACAACTCCCTCGCCGACGGCGCCCATAAATTCGAAGTCCGCTCGATCGACACGGCGGGCAACACCGACACCTCTCCGGCGACCTCCAACTGGACCGTCGACACAACCGCGCCCGAGACCCAGATCGACTCGAACCCGGTTTCCCTGAGCGCTTCGGCCAAAGCCGAATTCGGCTTTGGCGGCAATGACGGCTCGGGGTCCGGAGTCGCCTCGTTCCAGTGCCGCATCGACTCGACCGAAGCTGCCGACTGGCAGTCGTGCACCTCGGCCAAGGAATACAACTCCCTCGCCGACGGCGCCCATAAATTCGAAGTCCGCTCGATCGACACGGCGGGCAACACCGACACCTCTCCGGCGACCTCCAACTGGACCGTCGACACCACCGCCCCGATCACGCAGATCGACTCCGGCCCGAGCGCGCTCAGCGCCTCAGGCACCGCCAAATTCGAATTCTCCGGCACCGATTCTGGTGGCTCGGGCGTCGCCTCCTATGAGTGCCGGATCGACTCCACCGAAGCTGCCGACTGGCAGTCGTGCACCTCGGCCAAGGAATACAACTCCCTCGCCGACGGCGCCCATAAATTCGAAGTCCGCTCGATCGACACGGCGGGCAACACCGACACCTCTCCGGCGACCTCCAACTGGACCGTCGACACCACCGCCCCGATCACGCAGATCGACTCCGGCCCGAGCGCGCTCAGCGCCTCAGGCACCGCCAAATTCGAATTCTCCGGCACCGATTCTGGTGGCTCGGGCGTCGCCTCCTATGAGTGCCGGATCGACTCCACCGAAGCTGCCGACTGGCAGCCGTGCGCCTCGGTCAAGACCTACGAATCGCTCGCCGACGGCTCCCACAAATTCGAAGTCCGCTCGATCGATGTGGCGGGCAACACCGACCAGAGCCCGGCGACCTTCAGCTGGACGATCGACACCACCGTGCCCGACACCCAGATCGACTCCGGCCCCGCTGCACTGGTCGCCTCGGCCAGCGCCGAACTCAAATTCTCCGGCACCGATTCTGGTGGCTCGGGCGTCGCCTCCTATGAGTGCCGGATCGACTCCACCGAAGCTGCCGACTGGCAGCCGTGCGCCTCGGTCAAGACCTACGAATCGCTCGCCGACGGCTCCCACAAATTCGAAGTCCGCTCGATCGACACGGCGGGCAACACCGACACCTCTCCGGCGACCTCCAACTGGACCGTCGACACCACCGTGCCCGACACCCAGATCGACTCGAACCCGGTTTCCCTGAGCGCTTCGGCCAAAGCCGAATTCGGCTTTGGCGGCAATGACGGCTCGGGGTCCGGAGTCGCCTCGTTCCAGTGCCGCATCGACTCGACCGAAGCTGCCGACTGGCAGCCGTGCGCCTCGGTCAAGACCTACGAATCGCTCGCCGACGGCTCCCACAAATTCGAAGTCCGCTCGATCGATGTGGCGGGCAACACCGACCAGAGCCCGGCGACCTTCAGCTGGACGATCGACACGGCCCCGCCTGCGGTAGCGATCGATTCCCTGTCCAAGACTCTCATCGGCGCCGGCCAGTCGAGCGAAGTGCATTGGCACGCCACGGAGAACGGCGCCTTCGAGCTGCGCGTGGGGGGGAGCGACTGCACCAGCGGGACCGTCGTGGCCTCCGGCGCTTACGGCTCCGCACCGGGTCAACACATCTCCACCGTCGCCGCCACGGATCTCTCAGAAGGCGCGAACGCATTGCGGCTCTGTGTCACCGATGCGGCGGGGAGTCGCGGCGCCACTACTGCGAGCTTGACCCGAGACACCACCGCCCCCGAGACCCAGATCGACGCCCACCCGGCGGCGCTCTCGATCTCCTCCTCGGCCCAGTTCGCCTTCTCCGGCACCGACCTCGGTGGCTCGGGCGTCGCCTCCTATGAATGCCGCCGCGACTCCACCGAAGCGAGCGCCTGGTCCTCCTGCGCCTCCCCGCAGTCCTACGCCTCGCTCACAGACGGTGCCCACACCTTCCAGGTCCGCGCCACCGACGTCGCCGGCAACGCCGACGGCTCACCGGCCGCCTTCAATTGGACGGTGGACACGACGCCGCCCACGGCGACGATCGACTCCGGCCCCTCCGGGCTGACCAACGATGCGACCCCGAGCTTCGAGTTCCACTCCTCCGAGGCAGGCTCTGCCTTCGAGTGCTCGATCGACACCGGCACTCCGGCCTACGGCCCCTGCTCGGGCCCGGGCTCCCACACCCCCGCCGGCGCCCTCGCCGACGGCCCCCACACCTTCCGCGTGCGCGCCACCGATGCCGCCGGCAACCTGGGCACGGCGGCGACCCGGGCCTTCACCGTCGACACCACCGCCCCGCCGGCGCCCGAGCTGACCTCCACGGCACCGCCCTCGCCGGCGAACAACAACTCGCCCAAGGTGATCGGCTCGGCCCCGGCGGGCTCCACCGTGCGCCTTTACTCCGGCGCGGACTGCTCGGGCACCCCGCTTGCCACCGTCTCGGCCGCCCAGCTGGCCGCCGGGATCACCGTCTCGGTCCCCGATGACTCGAGCACCTCCTTCCACGCCACCGCGACCACCGCCGCCGAAAACACCTCCGGCTGTTCGGCCCCGATCGCCTACGTCGAGGACTCGAGCGCGCCGCAGACCCAGATCGACGGGCACCCCGGTGCACTCAGCGCCTCGGCCACCGCCCAGTTCGAATTCTCCGCCAGCGACGGCTCCGGCTCGGGCGTCGCCTCCTACCAGTGCCGGATCGACTCCACCCAGGGAGTGGACTGGAACGCCTGCACCTCGCCCAAGGCCTACACCTCGCTCGGCGAGGGAGCCCACAAGCTCGAAGTGCGGGCAATCGACGCCGCCGGCAACACCGACGCCACGCCGGCCGACTTCGAGTGGAGTATCGACACGGCAGCCCCGCAGACCCAGATCGATACCCACCCGGCCACCCTCGCCACCAGCGCCGCGGCCCAGTTCACCTTCTCGGGCACCGACGCCGGCGGCTCGGGGGTCGCCTCCTACCAGTGCCGCCGCGACTCCAGCGAAGCGAGCGCCTGGGTCTCCTGCACCTCGCCGCAGTCCTACGCCACCCTCGCCGACGGTTCCCACAGCTTCGAAGTGCGGGCGATCGACCAGGCCGGCAACGCCGACGCCTCACCGGCCGCCTTCTCCTGGAGCATCGACACCACCGCGCCGCAGACCCAGGTCGACACCCACCCGAGCTCACCGAGCAACTCCGCCGCGGCCCAGTTCGCCTTCTCGGGCACCGACACGGGTGGCTCGGGCGTCGCCTCCTATGAATGCCGCCGCGACTCGAGCCAGGCAGCCGACTGGGAGGCCTGCAGCTCACCGAAGAGCTACGCCTCGCTCGGCGAGGGAGCCCACAGCTTCGAAGTGCGTGCGGTGGACGTTGCCGGCAACGCCGACGGCTCACCGGCCGCCTTCAACTGGACGGTGGACACGACGCCGCCGAATACCCAGGTCGACTCTCACCCGACATCGCTCACCACCGCCACCTCGGCCCAGTTCGCCTTCTCCGGCACCGACACTGGCGGATCCGGGGTCGTCGCCTACGAATGTCGCCGTGACTCCAGCGAACAGAGCGCCTGGGCAGCCTGTGCTTCTCCCAAGAACTACAGCGCCCTCACCGACGGCGGCCACAAATTCGAGGTTCGCTCGGTGGACGCCGCCGGCAACGCCGACCAGAGCCCCGCCAGCTTCGACTGGAGCATCGACACCACCGCCCCCGAGACCCAGATCGACGCCCACCCGGCGGCGCTCTCGATCTCCTCCTCGGCCCAGTTCGCCTTCTCCGGCACCGACCTCGGTGGCTCGGGCGTCGCCTCCTATGAATGCCGCCGCGACTCCACCGAAGCGAGCGCCTGGTCCTCCTGCGCCTCCCCGCAGTCCTACGCCTCGCTCACAGACGGTGCCCACACCTTCCAGGTCCGCGCCACCGACGTCGCCGGCAACGCCGACGGCTCACCGGCCGCCTTCAATTGGACGGTGGACACGACGCCGCCCACGGCGACGATCGACTCCGGCCCCTCCGGGCTGACCAACGATGCGACCCCGAGCTTCGAGTTCCACTCCTCCGAGGCAGGCTCTGCCTTCGAGTGCTCGATCGACACCGGCACTCCGGCCTACGGCCCCTGCTCGGGCCCGGGCTCCCACACCCCCGCCGGCGCCCTCGCCGACGGCCCCCACACCTTCCGCGTGCGCGCCACCGATGCCGCCGGCAACCTGGGCACGGCGGCGACCCGGGCCTTCACCGTCGACACCACCGCCCCGCCGGCGCCCGAGCTGACCTCCACGGCACCGCCCTCGCCGGCGAACAACAACTCGCCCAAGGTGATCGGCTCGGCCCCGGCGGGCTCCACCGTGCGCCTTTACTCCGGCGCGGACTGCTCGGGCACCCCGCTTGCCACCGTCTCGGCCGCCCAGCTGGCCGCCGGGATCACCGTCTCGGTCCCCGATGACTCGAGCACCTCCTTCCACGCCACCGCGACCACCGCCGCCGAAAACACCTCCGGCTGTTCGGCCCCGATCGCCTACGTCGAGGACTCGAGCGCGCCGCAGACCCAGATCGACGGGCACCCGGCCAATCCGGTCAGCTCGGCGATCGCGACGTTCACCTTCTCGGGCACCGACACCAGTGGCTCCGGCATCGCCGGCTATGAATGCCGCCTCGACTCGAGCCAGGCAGGCGATTGGTCGCTGTGTACCTCACCGAAGAGCTACGCCTCGCTCGGCGAGGGAGCCCACAGCTTCGAAGTGCGTGCGGTGGACGTTGCCGGCAACGCCGACGGCTCACCGGCCGCCTTCAACTGGACGGTGGACACGACGCCGCCGAATACCCAGGTCGACTCTCACCCGACATCGCTCACCACCGCCACCTCGGCCCAGTTCGCCTTCTCCGGCACCGACACTGGCGGATCCGGGGTCGTCGCCTACGAATGTCGCCGTGACTCCAGCGAACAGAGCGCCTGGGCAGCCTGTGCTTCTCCCAAGAACTACAGCGCCCTCACCGACGGCGGCCACAAATTCGAGGTTCGCTCGGTGGACGCCGCCGGCAACGCCGACCAGAGCCCCGCCAGCTTCGACTGGAGCATCGACACCACCGCCCCCGAGACCCAGATCGACGCCCACCCGGCGGCGCTCTCGATCTCCTCCTCGGCCCAGTTCGCCTTCTCCGGCACCGACCTCGGTGGCTCGGGCGTCGCCTCCTATGAATGCCGCCGCGACTCCACCGAAGCGAGCGCCTGGTCCTCCTGCGCCTCCCCGCAGTCCTACGCCTCGCTCACAGACGGTGCCCACACCTTCCAGGTCCGCGCCACCGACGTCGCCGGCAACGCCGACGGCTCACCGGCCGCCTTCAATTGGACGGTGGACACGACGCCGCCCACGGCGACGATCGACTCCGGCCCCTCCGGGCTGACCAACGATGCGACCCCGAGCTTCGAGTTCCACTCCTCCGAGGCAGGCTCTGCCTTCGAGTGCTCGATCGACACCGGCACTCCGGCCTACGGCCCCTGCTCGGGCCCGGGCTCCCACACCCCCGCCGGCGCCCTCGCCGACGGCCCCCACACCTTCCGCGTGCGCGCCACCGATGCCGCCGGCAACCTGGGCACGGCGGCGACCCGGGCCTTCACCGTCGACACCACCGCCCCGCCGGCGCCCGAGCTGACCTCCACGGCACCGCCCTCGCCGGCGAACAACAACTCGCCCAAGGTGATCGGCTCGGCCCCGGCGGGCTCCACCGTGCGCCTTTACTCCGGCGCGGACTGCTCGGGCACCCCGCTTGCCACCGTCTCGGCCGCCCAGCTGGCCGCCGGGATCACCGTCTCGGTCCCCGATGACTCGAGCACCTCCTTCCACGCCACCGCGACCACCGCCGCCGAAAACACCTCCGGCTGTTCGGCCCCGATCGCCTACGTCGAGGACTCGAGCGCGCCGCAGACCCAGATCGACGGGCACCCCGGTGCACTCAGCGCCTCGGCCACCGCCCAGTTCGAATTCTCCGCCAGCGACGGCTCCGGCTCGGGCGTCGCCTCCTACCAGTGCCGGATCGACTCCACCCAGGGAGTGGACTGGAACGCCTGCACCTCGCCCAAGGCCTACACCTCGCTCGGCGAGGGAGCCCACAAGCTCGAAGTGCGGGCAATCGACGCCGCCGGCAACACCGACGCCACGCCGGCCGACTTCGAGTGGAGTATCGACACGGCAGCCCCGCAGACCCAGATCGATACCCACCCGGCCACCCTCGCCACCAGCGCCGCGGCCCAGTTCACCTTCTCGGGCACCGACGCCGGCGGCTCGGGGGTCGCCTCCTACCAGTGCCGCCGCGACTCCAGCGAAGCGAGCGCCTGGGTCTCCTGCACCTCGCCGCAGTCCTACGCCACCCTCGCCGACGGTTCCCACAGCTTCGAAGTGCGGGCGATCGACCAGGCCGGCAACGCCGACGCCTCACCGGCCGCCTTCTCCTGGAGCATCGACACCACCGCGCCGCAGACCCAGGTCGACACCCACCCGAGCTCACCGAGCAACTCCGCCGCGGCCCAGTTCGCCTTCTCGGGCACCGACACGGGTGGCTCGGGCGTCGCCTCCTATGAATGCCGCCGCGACTCGAGCCAGGCAGCCGACTGGGAGGCCTGCAGCTCACCGAAGAGCTACGCCTCGCTCGGCGAGGGAGCCCACAGCTTCGAAGTGCGTGCGGTGGACGTTGCCGGCAACGCCGACGGCTCACCGGCCGCCTTCAACTGGACGGTGGACACGACGCCGCCCACGGCTACGATCGACTCCGGCCCCTCCGGGCTGACCAACGATGCGACCCCGAGCTTCGAATTCCACTCCTCCGAGGCAGGCTCTGCCTTCGAGTGCTCGATCGACACCGGCACTCCGGCCTACGGCCCCTGCTCGGGCCCGGGCTCCCACA
This sequence comes from uncultured Solirubrobacterales bacterium, assembly GCA_963817905.1. Lineage (GTDB taxonomy): Bacteria > Actinomycetota > Thermoleophilia > Solirubrobacterales > 70-9 > VRUE01. The sequence goes on from CAWFPS010000001.1 coordinate 165,950, forward strand.
CCCCCGCCGGCGCCCTCGCCGACGGCCCCCACACCTTCCGCGTGCGCGCCACCGATGCCGCCGGCAACCTGGGCACGGCGGCAAGTCGTTCCTTCACCCTGGATGCATCGGTGCCCTCGCCCCCGCAGCTGAGCGCCACCGTCCCGTCTACGCCGTCAAACGACAATTCGCCAAAGGTCGTCGGCAGTGCTCCTGACGGGACCACAGTCCGCCTCTACGCCAGCGCCGATTGTTCAGGAGGAGCGATCGCCGTCACCGGCGCCGCTGGCCTCGCGGCGGGTATTGCGGTCACCGTTGCCGACAATTCGACGACCCGATTCAGCGCCACAGCCACATCGCCGGCCGACATCACATCGACCTGCTCGGCGGCACTCACCTACGTCGAGGACTCAAGCGCCCCGCAGACCCAGATCGATTCAGGGCCGAGCAATCCGAGCGCGAGCGCGAGCGCCGACTTCGCCTTCTCCGGAGTCGACAGCGGTGGAACCGGAATCGCCTCTTATCAGTGTCGCCTCGATTCGACCCAGGATGCGGATTGGACACCCTGCAGCTCGCCTCAGAGCTACGCCGGCCTCGCTGACGGAACCCACGGCTTCCAGGTGCGGGCGCTCGATTGGGCCGGCAATGTCGACGGCAGCCCTGCCGGCTACGACTGGAACATCGACACCAGCGCGCCGGACAGCAAATCGCCCGACACGCTGGCCCTGCGCGCTCCAGTGCGCCTCTTGCGGATCAGCTATGACCGGCGCCGGGGAACCGCGCTCCTCATCTTCGACGTTCCCGGACCCGGCACGCTCTCGGCGAGCGTTCCGACCGCGTCGCCGCGCAAGGGTTTGAGCAGCGCATCCCGACGTAACGCGATCCGCCGACAGCGCTCACACCAGATCGAACCGAAGAGCGTGCGCGCTGTGAGGGCCGGCCGGGTAATGCTGCCGATCCGGCTAAGCCGCGCCGGTCGCAAGCTGCTGCGTGAAAACGGCAGGCTCAGGGTCAGAATGCGGATCAGCTTCAAGGCCAAGGGCGAGGCTACCGTCAGCCGAATGCTGGCGATCACGCTGAAGCGCCGCGACCTCCACCGGCTGAAGCGCAACCGTCACCACAGCAGGAGCTAGGTCAACAACCCGCCAGCGTCACCCGCCGAACCCGCTAGGGCTCGGGGATGGTGGCGAGATTGTCGTCCCAGACGTTGCCCGACCAAGTGACGGAGCCGGAGAAGTAGGCACCGATGCCGTAGCTGCCACCGTAGGGGTAGAGACCGCTGGAGTCTGAGCCGCCTTTGCAGAGCCAGTGACCATTTTCTTTGGTTTCGGCTGAGCCTAGGCAGCGGGCGATGTGATTGCCGGTGATCGTGGTCTGGGCACCCGAGGGATTGGTGCTGTTGGCCTGTGGGTAGAACACGTAGCCGCCGCCGGCCAGCAGGCTATTTGTAACCGTGAAATTGTTGCCGCCACCGCAGATCGTATCCCCGAACACCGTCGCCGTCTGGTTGACCGCGTTGATCAGGGTCGAGTGGTTCACGTTCACCGTTTCGGAACAGATATAGATGTTCTCCGCGTGGGCGCCCGAGTAGATCGAGGAGACGACCATGTAGGAGTCCTTCACGGTGGCCCCGCCCTGGACGCACTCGTTGCAATTGTAGAAGTAGTCACGTTCGAGCGTGACGCCGCTGAATCCACGAACAGCGGCCTCTATCGTGTTCGATCCGCTGCCTTTGCCTCCCGCGGTTACGTCTTTGATTACGTTGCCGGAGCCGTTATTCGTGATCGCCTGCGTACCGCTGCCGCTCGCGGTCGAGACGATCTTCACGTTTTCGATCGTCACGTTGTTGGCGTTGATCGTGATCTTGCCGCTGACTTCCTTGTCCTTGACGATCGTACCGTTGGTCGAGACGGTGATAGAGCCGGACGGAGTGAGGCTCCCCGATGCGCCGGTATTTGTTTCGTCCGGATAGCCGCATGTGTGCGGCGAGGCGAAGCAGTGGCTGCCGGAGGAGGGGGCCGATTCGACCGTCCATGTCGCCGTCGCCGGCGTCGCGTCGGTGTTGCCCGCCGCGTCAGTTGCCCGTACGGAGAAGGTGTGAGACCCAACCGCCAGGCCCGAGTAAGCCTTGGGAGACGTACAGGCGCCCCAGGAGGCACTGTCGAGCTTGCAGGCAAAGGTAGAGCCCGTCTCACTGGCCGAGAAGGAGAAGCTCGCCGCGGTGCTGGTCGTGTTAGCAGCGGGCTGCGAGGAGATCGTCGTCTGCGGCGGAGTGGTGTCGGGTGGGACCGGCAGTTCTTCGACCGTCCATGTCGCCGTCGCCGGCGTCGCGTCGGTGTTGCCCGCCGCGTCAGTTGCCCGTACGGAGAAGGTATGAGACCCAACTGCCAGGCCCGAGTAAGCCTTGGGAGACGTACAGGCGCCCCAGGAGGCACTGTCGAGCTTGCAGGCAAAGGTAGAGCCCGTCTCACTGGCCGAGAAGGAGAAGCTCGCCGCGGTGCTGGTCGTGTTAGCAGCGGGCTGCGAGGAGATCGTCGTCTGCGGCGGAGTGGTGTCGGGTGGGACCGGCAGTTCTTCGACCGTCCATGTCGCCGTCGCCGGCGTCGCGTCGGTGTTGCCCGCCGCGTCAGTTGCCCGTACGGAGAAGGTGTGAGACCCAACCGCCAGGCCCGAGTAAGCCTTGGGAGACGTACAGGCGCCCCAGGAGGCACTGTCGAGCTTGCAGGCAAAGGTAGAGCCCGTCTCGCTGGCCGAGAAGGAGAAGCTCGCCGCGGTGCTGGTCGTGTTAGCAGCGGGCTGCGAGGAGATCGTCGTCTGCGGCGGAGCGGTGTCGGCCGGTTCTTCAGTTTCTTCAGGCGGTTCCGGATCTTCGGTGCCCGTTCGGACCGGAAAGGATTGGCGATTGGAATCGGTTTCGCCGTCGGCATCGGTAACCGTCAGCTTTACGTACTTAGTGTCGGCCACCTGGAACACAAAGGGGAGCTGGCAACCTGTGTGGGTCTCCCAGACGGTACCCCCGCTCAGGTCTTCGAATGACCAGGTGCAATGCAGCGGCGCGTCGCCCTGAGAGGCGGTCCCGTCGAGCGTCAGCTGGGCGCCCGTCAGCGCATCGGCGGGGGTCGTCCAGATAGCGTGCGCCAAGGTATTCGGCGGTATTTCTTCTCCCGGAGCTACTTCCGGAGGGGTCGGTTCGGGTGGTATGGGGCTCGGGTCTTCACGATGGCCGTGCTGGTGGCGGTGGGTGTGCAGCGCCACTCCCGCGGACACGCCGACCTTCGTAGAGTTGCGGCGAGCCGCCTTTTCGGTTGGGGAGAGAGCCGATCGGTGGCCAAAGAGCCCGCTGGACTGTGCGAGTGCAACGCCGGTTCCCAGAAGGGCCAGCGCGGTGCAGGCAACCAGTACTGCAATCGTACGGAGGCGGCGCCCCTCGCGGGGCCTGTCAGACGAAAGCTTTTTCCCGATCATGCTCGAAATGTCGGATGGAGGAATGTGACCCGGAAGATCCCCGCGTTACCTCAGACGGATATATGAGTCACCTGGCGCATTGCCGGAAGTGAGCGTCCGTAGTCCGCCGCATTCGACCGGAAATTCGGATAGACGCGGCTGAGTGCTACCCGGGAAAATCTGCCACGACTGCCGCGACTCGCCCAATTTCGCCGTCGCCGATCGTAGGGAAGACCGGCAGTGAGCAGCTCTCTGACGCCAGTCGCTCTGCTACGGGCAGGCTGCCGGTGGCGAGGCCCAGGTTGGCGTAGGCGGGCTGCAGGTGGATCGGCGTCGGGTAGTGGATCGCGTTCCCGATGCCGTTGGCATCGAGATGCTCGCGGAGGGCGTCGCGCTCCTCCGACCTCACGACGAAGAGATGGAAGACGTGGTCGCCGTCGCCGGTGGGCGGAGGAGGGACGATTACCTCGCAAGCCTTGAGCGCATCGCACAGAGCCGCGCCGGCAGCACGGCGGCGATCGTTTGCCTCGGGCAAGCGTTTCAGCTTGGCTCGCAGGATCGCGGCCTGAAGCGCGTCGAGGCGGTCTGTTCGGGCCGGTATCTGGTGATGGTGGCGGCTGCCCTCGCCGTGCGAGCGCAGCAATCGGACCCGCTCGGCGAGCATCTCATCGTTTGTCACGACGGCGCCACCGTCGCCCCAGGCACCGAGGTTCTTCGTCGGGTAGAAGCTGAAGCACCCGGCATTCCCCAATGAACCAACGGGACGCCCGTGGTAAAGGGCGCCATGCGCCTGGCAGGCGTCCTCGACGACGAGGACGCCGCGCGCACGGCAGAGCGCCAGCAGCGGCTGCATTTCGACCGTGCGACCGTAGAGGTGCACCGGGATCACGCAGCGAGTACGCGGGGTCAACGCCGCTTCGACGATCTCGGCCGTAAGCAGGGCCGTCCTCTCGTCGACGTCAACCAGGCAAGGCGTTGCGCCGACGGCACTTACTGCCTCGGCGGTGGCGATGAAGCTGTTGGTGGGAACGATCACCTCGTCGCCCGGACCAACGCCCAGCCCGCGCAGCGCAAGCTCCAGGGCCGCGGTTCCGGAAGAGACTCCGACGGCGTGCTCGGCGCCGCACCAAGTCGCGAACTCGCGCTCGAACCCCTCTACCTCGGCACCCAGTGTGAACGCGGCGTCTGCCGCGACCCGCGCGACGATGTCGGTCAGCTCTGCGAGCAAGATGGGGTCGGCGTTGTCAAGGCGGGTAAACGGCACCTTGCCGGTGGCCGCCGGCGTTGGTGCCAGTACCCTGAGTGAGGCGCTCCCCTGGCTCACGCCGTTGCCTGCCCCGAGCTCGCGATCCGTACCGGCGCGCGCTGCGTGTCAATCGAGTTCCGCTCAAGATCGACGAATACGGCCACGGCCTCCTTGCGGGAATGCACGCCGAACTTGGCGAAGACAGACGCGAGGTGGCTCTTGATCGTGCTTTCAGCCAGATAGAGGCGCTCAGCGATCTCTGCGTTTGTGAGGCCTTGGCGGACCAGCGCGATCACCTGGTGCTCGCGATGGGAGAGGTTGGGCCGCTCGAGGCCGGCACGCAACTTGCGTGGCACCACGGTCTGGCCGCTTGCGACGGCGCGGATCGCGGCGGCCAGCGTCAGCTCGAGCTCGGAGTCGAAGACGAGGGCATCGGCGCCCGCGTCCAGCGCGCGGCGTACGCCGGCACCGGTCACCGGCGGCGAGACGGCGACGACGGCCGCACGCCCGCACTCGCGGCAGAGGCGGCGAAGTTCGGTGACCTGTTGCGGCAGGTCAATATCGCAGGCAAAGATGACGATCGTCGACTCGTCAGCTTCGAGTCCCTCGTCGGCTGCCGGCAGCGACGCATTGGGCTCTGGTCGCAAATTCAACTTGTCGATCGCGATCGCTATCTGCTGGCGCCTAGCCGGGCTCTTGCCGATCACAAGCGCCCTGGTGAGACCGGCGCAATCTGCTGCACTAGTGAGCGACTGCTCGTCTACGGCTGACATGCAGAAAAAACGGTCGCGAGCCGTCATTGCTTGCGCGCGGCGCCGCGGAAGTCGCCCGGAGCGTCGGGCGTTTGTCTGTATATGTCAGACCTTCGCCCAGGGACGGCAGGATCTGCCGCCACGCTCGACGCACCCTCGAATGACGCGCCGTACCGGTGCTTCGAGGACGTTGCCTTCGGTCCGGGAGCGGTTGTGCGCTCCTTCACCAACCTCTACGGTTGCCGGATTGGCGATGGCAGTCAGATAGGTACCTTCGTCGAGGTACAGCGCGGCGCCGAGATCGGGGCCGCCTGCAAGGTCCAGAGTCACACCTTCATCTGTGACGGTGTGAGCATCGAGGACGAGGTCTTCATTGGCCACGGCGTTACCTTCGTCAACGACAAGTTTCCGCGTGCGACCGATGGCTCGGGAGCCCTCCAGACCGACCTCGACTGGGAGCTGCTCCGCACCGTGGTCGAGCGCGGCGCGTCGATTGGCTCGGGCGCGACAATCCTCGGCGGTATCCGGGTCGGCGCCGGCGCGGTCATCGGCGCCGGCGCGGTCGTGACCCGCGACGTGGCGCCCGGCACCACGGTCGTGGGCAATCCTGCGGCTGAGCGAGCCGGGCCATAGCAATGAATGACGTATGTGCGGTAGTTGTCAGCCGCGGCGCTGGCAGGCATCAAATGGAGGCGTGCCTGAAAAGCCTGCGGTCGCACGCCGGGGCGGTGAGCCTCGATGTCGTCGTCGTAGACACGGGCTCCGGCCTGGCGGGTGGCTACGCCGAGGAGTTCCTCCCTGGTGTCCACATCATTCACTGCCCGGAACGCAGCAACGGCTATGCCTACAACCGGGCGCTGGAAACGATCGATGCCCGCTATGCCCTTCTCCTGACGCCCGAGGTCGAGCTGCTGGAGGGCAGCCTGAGAGAACTGGTCTCGGCCCTCGACAGCTTCCCCAACATCGCCACGGCAGGTGTGCGCCAGGTTCGCGACGACGGCTCGTTGGCGCCAAGCATAGGACGCTTTCCCTCGACCCTCCACATGCTTGCCGAAGCAACCGGCCTGGCGATGGTGCCGGGTACAAGGCGGTTCCTCGGCGAGCTGATGCACGCTTCGCAGGGATACAAACTGCCACGCACCTGCGACTGGACCTCCGCGTCGCTAATGCTGCTCCGCGTCGGCGCCCTCGACGAGTCCGGCTGGTTCGATGAGCGCCTGCTATTCGTCGAGGACACCGATCTTTGCTGGCGTCTGCGGCGACTGGGTTGGGAGGTCGTCTACTTGCCCTGCATGACGGTTCGCAATCACCAGCACGACAAGCTGGAGAATGCTCATCGCGAGGCGCAGATTGCCTACGCAAGGATGCAGTTCGCCCGCAAATGCTTTCCCCAGGCGGCGGCGGAGTACCGCTGGGCCTTGGCGCTGCGCTACGCCTTGCGCTTCGCGGCCTACTCCATGCGGGGCCGCTACGAGAACCATCGCCGACGCGCCGCGAAAGCGGCTCTCAGCACGGTGGTCAATGGCCGACTGCCCTTCGAGAAGAGGATTCACTCCCCGGCCTGACCGACGCTGGGAACGGCGGCCGCGCCAGATCGATACCGACCTGAAGCCGCCTCAGGGAGTGGGCGCGACCCGTACCTCGACCGCCACCAGGTTCCAGCGATCGCCGGTCGGAGCGGTGTCGTCGATTGAGACAGCCGTGCTCGCGGCAGGCGTGGTTGCCGAGCGCCGCTGGGCCCAGAAGGTGTCGCCGCTGGAGCTGAGGAACTGGTCGACCAGTTCCTGGCCCGCACCCGCGGTGCGGGCTTTGGCGGAGTCCCAGTCGTTGCCCACTCCCCAGACCCAGCTGCCGGCCCGGGTGGTGCTTAGCGAGACCGAGGGCGCGCCGCTGGCGGCCGAGCCCGCGGCGGTGGCGCCGCTGGCGCTCGTATCGGCGCCACTGAAGGCGGCCACCGTTATCGCGCCCTGGTAGCCACCGCTTGAGCGGGTGGCGGTGAGCGTTGCGTTGCTCAGTACGGCGAGCGCGACCGCCTGCCAGACCTCTGCCGTGCCGGCCTGGGCGTTGGCGCGGCGGCGCAGGGTCCAGCTCAGGCCGCCGCCGCTGAGGCCGGTGATCGACTGGGCGCCGGCGGAGTTGGGACCGTCGGAGCCGATGAAGGCGAGCAGCAGCTCACCGGGGTGCGCGGTGCTCAGGGGTGGGGTGGAGATCGTCGTCCCGCCTGAGGCCTGGTGGGTGCTGACGGTCTTGTCGAGTTCGAAGGCCGCTGCGGCAGCCGGGCTGACGTTCGCCGTGGCCTCGCCAGACGGCGGTCCGACGTTGCCGACACCGTCTTCGGCGGTCACCTGGTAGTACCAGGTGCCCGCCGCCACGCCGGAGTCCGTGAATGACGTGGTCCCTGTCTGGCCGATTCGGTTGGCAGGGCCGGGGGTGAAGCCCTCGGTGCCGGAGCGATGGACGTTGTAGCGGGCGACGCCCGTGTCGTCGGTCGCTGCGGTCCAGCTCAGCGCGGCCGTGCCGGTGCCGCCGGTGGCGGTGAGATCGGTTGGGGCGGTGGGGGGCGTGGCGTCCCCTTCCGGTTCGGGGAAGCGGACGAAGGAGGCCACCGAGGGGACGCCCTGGCCGTTGACGATGAAGAGCATGTAGTAGCCGGGCGGCACGTCGTTGCGGTTGGCGGGCATCTGGACGTCGATCCCGCCGGCCGTTTTGGTGAAGCCGAGCGATGTCGCCCGGGCGTTCTGGTCGAAGGCGTGGGTGACCGAGCCCGTGCGAATCAGCGAGACCCGCGAGATCGAGGCGGCATCCGGAGTGGCGACGAATTCCGTTGCGCCGTATTTGGCGGTTGCGGGCGCGGAGGCGATCGTCGGCCGCGGACCTCTGAAGAGGTAGGGCGGGGAGAAGATCTGGGCGCTGCGCTGGTCGCTCACGCCGGGATCGCCGCCACCGCCCGCGACGTAGACCCGGCCGTCCGGCAAGAGCACGGCGACCGAGTGGTAGAGGCGGGGCGCGCCCATCGCGGCGTAGGTGCTCCAGCTTCCGCTTGACGGGTTCCAGTCTTCCGCTTGCAGCACCGCGTTGGAGTCGACGAAGCCCGACTTGTCGGTACCGCCTCCGGTCGCCAGCACCGTGCCGTCCGGCAGATTGGTGAGGTTGAGGAAGCTGCGCGGGAATTTCATGCTGCCGGTCGGTTGCCAGGTCGCGCCGGGGGCATTCATATTCAGCGTGTAGGCAGTTTTCAGCGAGTTGCCGGAGAAGCCGTCATCGGCCGCCGAACCGGCCTTGACGAAGAGGCCGGGTTCGTAGTTGGCGATGCTGCCACCGTCGATCACGCGGCTGTCGATCGTCGTCCACTGGTTGGTGGCGAGGTCGAGCAGCTCGCTCGCCGTCGGCACCTCGGAGCCGCCGAGGTGGGCAATCCGGCCATCGGGAAGCTGGTAGATGAACGGGTATATCGGCATCGTGTGACTCGCCGCCACGATGCTCTGCCAGCTGTCGGTGGCGGGTGAGTAGAGCTCGGGAATGGGCACGATGTCGCCCGAGTTTTTGTTGTCGCCGGAGGTGACCAGGACTTTGCCGTCGGCAAGCGTCGTCCCGGTCGCGTACCAGCGCGGGTAGTGCATCGGGGCGAGTGCTTCCCAGGCTTCGCCATGCCAGTCGAAGGCGGTGATGTCGGGCACGCCGAGTCCGCCCGAGGTTGCCGTGCCGCCGACGACGAGGACCCGTCCGTCGGCGAGTACGGCTTGGCCGGCGCAGAAGAGGTCCGCCGCCGCATCGGGCAGGTGCGTTACAGCTCCGGTCTGGGGGTTGAGGACGTACTGTTGGCCACCGCTGGCGAAGTCCCCCTGGAAAAGGAGGATGCGCCCGTCGGGAAGCAACGCCGAGTGGATTGCCACGGCGGGGAGGGGGATCAGCGGCCCCCATTCGCCGACCTGGGCGGCTTCTTCGCCGCCGCCGTTGGCCACCGCCACCGCGGCCTCAGCCGACGTCGCCGTGTTGCCGACCCCGTCGCGGGCTCGGGCGGCGAGGGTGTGCGGGCCGTCGGCCACCGTGGTCGAGTCCCAGGCGAGCCCGTATGGGGGTGAGGTGTCTTCACTCCCGAGTGGGCTGCCGTCGAGGAGGAACTGCACGCCTGCGATGCCGCTGGCATCGCTTGCGGTCGCGACCAGGTTCGCCGTGCCCGAGAGGGTCGCTCCGCCGCCGGGGGCGGTGAGCGAGACGCTCGGGGGTGTCGTGTCGGGCGGCGCTTCGCCGCCTTCGGCCACCCGTACCTCGACCGCCACCAGGTTCCAGCGATCGCCGGTCGGAGCGGTGTCGTCGATTGAGACAGCCGTGCTCGCGGCAGGCGTGGTTGCCGAGCGCCGCTGGGCCCAGAAGGTGTCGCCGCTGGAGCTGAGGAACTGGTCGACCAGTTCCTGGCCCGCACCCGCGGTGCGGGCTTTGGCGGAGTCCCAGTCGTTGCCCACTCCCCAGACCCAGCTGCCGGCCCGGGTGGTGCTTAGCGAGACCGAGGGCGCGCCGCTGGCGGCCGAGCCCGCGGCGGTGGCGCCGCTGGCGCTCGTATCGGCGCCACTGAAGGCGGCCACCGTTATCGCGCCCTGGTAGCCACCGCTTGAGCGGGTGGCGGTGAGCGTTGCGTTGCTCAGTACGGCGAGCGCGACCGCCTGCCAGACCTCTGCCGTGCCGGCCTGGGCGTTGGCGCGGCGGCGCAGGGTCCAGCTCAGGCCGCCGCCGCTGAGGCCGGTGATCGACTGGGCGCCGGCGGAGTTGGGACCGTCGGAGCCGATGAAGGCGAGCAGCAGCTCACCGGGGTGCGCGGTGCTCAGGGGTGGGGTGGAGATCGTCGTCCCGCCTGAGGCCTGGTGGGTGCTGACGGTCTTGTCGAGTTCGAAGGCGGTAGCTGTTTCTCCTTCTTCTCCTTCTTCTTCCGGTTCTTCTTCGCCGTTGGCCACCGTCACCGCGGTCGCGGGCGATGTCGCCGTGTTGCCGGCCCCGTCGCGGGCTCGGGCGGCGAGTGCGTGCGGTCCGTCGGCCACCGTGCTCGAGTCCCAGGCGAGCCCGTATGGGGATGAGGTGTCTTCGCTCCCGACCGGGTTGCCGTCGAGGAGGAACTGCACGCCGGCGATCCCGCTGGCGTCACCTGCTGTCGCGGCCAGGGTCACTGTTCCCGAGAGCGTCGCCCCGCCGCCGGGGGCGGTGAGCGAGACGCTCGGGGGTGTCGTGTCGGGCGGCACTTCGCCCGTGTCGGGAAGCACCTCTACGGTGGCGAGATTCCACCTGTCGTTGGTCGGCGCCGTGTCGTCCAAGGTGACCGCCGTCCCGCCCAGCGGCGTGGGCGAGGTCCGGCGCTGCACCCACATCGTGTCGCCGACCGAGGCGAGGAACTCATCTACCTTGGTCTGGCCTGCACCGACGCTGCGCGCCGCAGCTCGGTCCCAGTCATTCCCGACTCCCCAGACCATCGACCCGGCGCGGGCGGCGGTCAGCGTCGTCGCGGGAGCGCCGCTGGGACCGCTCGCCGCGGCGGTGGGACCGTCGGCGACCTGGTCGGCGCCGGTGAAGCTGACAACGGTGATCGACCCCAGGTAGGCGCCGGTTCCGCGTGTCGCTGTCACCGTCGCGTTGGTCAGGATCGCCGGGGCGTCCGCGGCCCAGATCTCGGCCGTGCCTGCCTGCGAGTTTGCCCGCTGGCGCAGGCGCCAGGTGAGCCCCCCGCCGCTGACTTTCGAGATCGTCTGCGTCCCGCCACTCGCCGGCCCGTCGGAGGCAACGAAGGCGAGTAGAAGCTCACCGGGTGCCGCCGTGGTGAGGGCGGGGGAGGAGATGCTCGCCGAGGTCTTGGTTTGGTGCGTGGAGACGGTCTTATCGATCGCGAGCGTCGCCGCGGCGGCCGGCGTCGCCCCGAGCACGAGCAGGAGCCCCATGCCCACGTAGGAGCAAATTAGGCGCGAGATTGACGCGCGGCGTGTGTGACTGGCCAGCCTCTTCACCCGATCGCTCCCGTGTCTACCGACGACCGCCCGCTCCGTCAACGACGGGACACCGATTGAGTACGAATTCTGTACTCAATCGGTGATCTTCGTCTGATCAGGCGACGATCGTCGGTGAAGCTGTCGGAGGCGCGAGAGCGGACGACTTGCCTCATGCGCTCGGCCTTCGCGCCCGCCTGGGCAATTTCCGGTCGCTACTAAGCAATTTGAACCTCCCTTAGTAAGCATTTCACCGGCCCTCTCATATACAATTGACCCATCGCGGCGGGTGTCTCAAGCGGGCTTGTCCCCTCGAAGACGACGTCGAGCTTGTCCCCGCCCGCGTCGTAGCGCGCAACCTCGTTCTGGGTGGTCTTGAATCGCCCGCCGGGAACTGGCGTGAAAGAGTAGAGGTCGCGATGAAACTGCTCGACGACCGAACGCCTGAAAGGAATGTGCTCGGCGCTGGAATGGATCGTGTCGAGCACCTTTCGGTAGCCGGCGATCTCCTCCTCGGGCCGGTTCCGCGGGTCCGTCTTCTTCCGGACCAGATCAGCTATCCGCTGGTGCGGAGCGGTGATGTTCTCGATCGCGTTCGACGCCGCGGTACTTTGGATTCGAGCTATCTCGGTCAGGCTCCCCAGCAGTGTCAAAGTCATTGCGGTAAAGAAGCTTCTAATTACCCCAATTACTGCTTTACTACCCCCATGCGAAGCTTTGACGGCGCAGGGGCCGCGTTTCAAGACATGCCCGCTCACCTCGGCGTGCTGCTCAGTCAGGTAGATGTGAGCAAGGGTCGCGAAGACCTCTACCGGGATCAGCTTCCGGCGCTGCTGCTCTCGCTGGCCGTCCAGACCCGTGTCGAGTCAATCAGGGCCTCGAACGCAATCGAGGGCATCGAAGTGCCCGCCGACAGGGCTGAACGACTGGCCGCGCCGAAGCCGCCGCGTTCTCGCAGTCGCAGCGAGGAGGAATTTGCCGGATACCGCGATGCGATAGACGGCCTCATGCAGGCGGATCGCCTCGGGCCACCGACGCCGGTGATCGCCTTGCGCCTCCACCGTCAGATCTACGCATACACCAAGGCTTCCGGCGGGACGCTCAAGCGCGTTGACAACGTCATCGGCGAACGCGGTCCCCACGGAGTCCGGAGGGTGATCTTCGAACCGCCGCCCTGGCAACAGGCCGAGGGACTCGTCCAGGGCCTCTTCGACGGCTACCGAGAGGCAGTGGAATCAAAGGCGGCGCACCCCCTCATCCTTTTGGCGGCATTCATCTTGGACCTGCTCGCGATCCATCCCTTCGAGGATGGCAATGGTCGGGTTGCCCGCTTGCTCACCACCCATGAGCTGCTTCGCCTCGATTACGGAATCGCGCGCTACGCCAGTGTTGAGCAGCGGATCTACGAGACGAGGAGCGACTATTACGACTCCCTCGAAGCGTCCCAGGAGGGCTGGCACGACGGAGCGCACCGGATCTGGCCATGGGCGGAGTACCTGGTCGGAGTGCTCGCGGCGAGCTACGCGGACTTCGAGAGCCGCGTGGTGGCCGAGCGTGGGAGCGCCGCGATGCCGAAGGGTGAGCGCGTGCGGCACTGGGCATCCAAGGAAGCGCCGGACGAGTTCAGCTTGCGCGATGTTCGCCGGGCCGTCCCGGGTGTCAGCGACCCAACCGTGCGCCTTGCCCTGAGATCCCTTCGCGACGAAGGCAGGTTGGTCGCCGTCGGTTCCGGCCGGTCTGCGGTTTGGAGACGAAGCTGAATAAGCAATTTGAACCGGTCCGCATCACAAGTCGGTGCTGAGCCGCCTCCACTCCTTTCGCCCTGGCCCGGTGGAGAGGACGAGGCCGGCCCCTCGCGGGCGGGCCAGCTGGCTGCGGATTTAGCCGCTGCTTATGTCGGGCAGGGCGCGTTGCCACTCATCGAAGGTGAAGTTGTCGGAGATGCGAGAGCGGACGGCTTGCCTGATGCACTCGGCCTTCGCGCCCGCCCGAGCAATTTTCGCCCGCTACTAAGCAACTTGAACCTCCCTTAGTAAGCATTTCACCGGCCCTCTGATATACAATTGACCCATCACGCCGAACACCCTGATCCCCCGGCATGTTCGTCCTCTCGTGCTCGAAGCGCTCAGGGAGAGTCGCGCTGTGGCATTGCTCGGGGCCCGGCAGGTCGGGAAGAGCACCCTGGCGCTCGAGATCGCTCACTCCGGGTACCCAGCCGAGTACATATCCCTCGATGACGCCGGCGTCGCTCGGGCGGCGCGTTCCGACCCGGTCGAGATGATCGCGAGCCTGGGTGGCCCGGCGGTGATCGACGAGATCCAGCGGGTGCCGGAGCTGCTGCTGGCAGTCAAGCAGAAGCTCGACGCGGACGATTCCCCGGGCCAGTTCCTGCTGACCGGATCGGCGGACCTGCTGACGCTGCCCACTATCGCCGATGCCCTCCCAGGGCGGGTTCAGTATCTCCGCCTCTGGCCGCTCTCGCAGGCAGAGCTGCACGGTACGAAGTCCCCGTTCGTCGATGCCCTCTTCGAAGGGAGGTTCCCCAGGGTTGCGGACGCGCCGATCGGCCGGGCGGCGGTCGCGCAGATGCTGGTCCGGGGCGGATACCCGGAGGCCCAGCGCCGCTCACCACGCAGCCTGGGAGGGTTCTTCGAAAGCTACGTCGACTCGCTGCTCGGCCGTGACCTTGGCGACGTGGCGAACGTCCGGGAGCCGCGGCACGTCGACCGGGTCCTGCGGATGATCGGCGCGCGCTCCGGCGGCATCCTCAACATCGCCGGGATGGCGGGGGAACTCGAACTAAATCGAGTGACCGTGGCCAAGGACGTCGAGATTCTGGAGCGCCTGTTCTTGGTCCGGCGACTCGGCGCCTGGCGCCGCAATCTCGGCGATCGGCTGGTGAAGAGCCCGAAGGTCTACGTGGCCGACAGCGGGCTGCTGGCCTATCTCGTCGGCGCCGATGAGGAGCGGATCGTCGAGGACGGGGGGGTGGCCGGCGCGATGCTGGAGAGCTTCGTAGCGATGGAGCTGGTGCGCCACGCGGAGCTAGCGGAGCGGCAGTTGACCATTCACCACTATCGCGACCAGCACCAGCGCGAGGTCGACGTGGTCCTCGAGCGCAACAACGGCGAGGTGGCGGGCGTCGAGGTCAAGGCCGGAGCCACGCCGCGCAGCTCTGACTTCGCCGGCTTGCGATATCTGCGCGACAAACTGGGCGCCCGGTTCAAGGCGGGCGCGCTCCTCTACACCGGTTCCCGGACCCTTCCCTTCGGCGATCGCCTTGCGGCGGTGCCGGTGAACGGGCTCTGGTAGCAGCCGGGCAAGGCCTCAGGCGACGATCGTCAGTGCGCCGGGGCTAACCGCGAGCGCCGGTTGGTCCGCATCAAAAGTCGGCGCTGAGCCGCTTCCACTCCTTTCGCCCGGGTCCGGGCGACTGGACGAAGCCGCCATCTCGCAGGCGAGCCAGCTGGCCGTGGATGTAGCCAGCGCTTATGTCGGGCAGGGCGCGTTGCAGCTCATCGAAGGTGAAGTTGTCGGAGGGACGAGAGCGGACGGCTTGTTTGATGCGCTCAGCCTTCGCGCCCCGCCCGAGGCCGGTTGTGAGGTCGCCCGCCCGCGCTTCGAACTCCTTGTAGGCAGCGTTGAGGATGCCCAGGAAGTAGTTGAGCCAGGGCCAGATGTCGTGTCTCCCTTCGTCCCAGCCGGCAGTGGATTTGCGCAGGCTCTCGTAGTAGGTCTCCTTGCTTTCCTCGACCAGCTTCTCGAGGCTGATGAACCTGCCGACTTCGTGTCCGGCGTGGTAGAGCAGGAGCAGCGTGAGGAGGCGCGACATTCGCCCATTTCCGTCGTCGAACGGGTGGATCATCAGGAAGTCGAAGACGTAGGCGCCGGCCAGCAGGAGCGGGGCATGCACACGTTCCTTCGTCGCAGCGCCAAAGCGCCGATGGAGCTCGTCCATCGCGGCGGGTGTCTCAAACGGGCTTGTTCCCTCGAAGATGACGTTGAGCTTGTCCCCGGCCGCGTCGTAGCGCGCAACCTCGTTCTGGGTGGCCTTGAATCGCCCGCCGGGAACTGGCGTGAAGGAGTAGAGGTCGCGATGAAACTGCTCGACGACCGAACGCCTGAAAGGAATGTGCTCGGCGCTGGAATGGATCGTGTCGAGCACCTTTCGGTAGCCGGCGATCTCCTCCTCGGGCCGGTTCCGCGGGTCCGTCTTCTTCCGGACCAGATCAGCTATCCGCTGGTGCGGAGCGGTGATGTTCTCGATCGCGTTCGACGCCGCGGTACTTTGGATTCGAGCTATCTCGGTCAGGCTCCCCAGCACCTGAGGATTTTGCTGCCGAAAGGCATCCTCCCGGCCACGGCCGGCAGTGACCTCGCTGAGGGCGGCAGCCGTGGGACCCGGCACAAGGCCGAGATGTCGCTCCAATTTTCGGAAGGTTTGCATTTCTGCTCGGCGCTAAATTGCTACTTCTCAGCCTAAAATAGCAATTTCAACCAAGTCAGTAGCAATTCGTCTCGGTTCGCGGAGATCACGACCTCAGGCGACGACACGGTTGCGTCGATTCGTTCGCCCAACATGATGGAATTCATCACGTTGGCCGATCAGATGACATTCCGCGAGCTGCCTGATTTCCTCATAAGCCATGGGCGCTACTGGGCGACCACCGACGAAATCGCGGCGCAGACCGGGGCGTGACCCGATGCCACCCGCCACGGCCTGGCCCGCCTGAGAAGCCCAACGGCATCCCCGCCAGGTCGCCCTGGTCGACCGCGGCATAGCGCGCGGCATCGATCCCGACCAGGGCCGAGATCAGGCCGCTGTCGGTTGTGAGACGCTCGTGCGGTACCCGGTCAACTCGGAGTTCAGTACCCGTACAACTCGGAGTTCAGGGGCCGGATAATTGGGAATTAGCGCTGGCCGGCGAGTGTTCGGTCAGGCGACGATCGTCAGCGCGCCGGGGTCCACGGCCAGCGCCAGCTCGGTGCGCTCGCCGATGTAGTCGCCGTCGACCTGGACCGGGAAGGGGCGGGTGACGCCGTCCTTGGTCTTGGAGATCGAGGAGATCGTCGCCCCGGCGATGCCGGCGAAGTGGTCGATCTGGCGGTGTTGGGCGGCGGCACGCTTCTCGCTGAAGATGCGGGAGATCAGGGTCGGCATGTCGCGCTGGGCCGCACGCCGCAGGACCCCGAGTGCCAGGGTGCCGTCGTCGATCTCGACTCCCTCGCAGACCCGCACCGGTTTGCTGGCGAAGTAGGTGAAGGGGTCGGAGTTCTGGGCCAGGGCGGTGACCCCCTCGGCGCTCTCGCCGTTGACCTGAATGTGGAGCCGCACCGGGTTGACCAGGTAGGAGCGGTAGAAGGCCGAGACCGCCGCCCAGGTGAAGTAGTAGGGCCCGGCGGCCGACTTCAGCCGCGGGTGGGCGTCGACCCGCTTGACCACGGTCGCGTCGATCCCCGCCCCGCAGGAGAAGACGAAGTGACGGTGGTCGGCCTTGCCGAGGTCGATCCGCCGCGGCTGCCAATCGTCGACCAGGGCGAGCAGGTGCTCGGTCGCGTCGACCACGTCGTTGGGGATGCCGAGCGTGCGGCAGACCACGTTGGTCGAGCCCCCCGGCAGCACCGAGACTGGCACATCGGTCCCGGCGAGCCCGTTGACCACCTCGTTCAGCGTCCCGTCGCCACCGAAGGCGACGACCACGTCGTAGCCGTGATCGCGCACCTCCCGCCCGATCTCGGTCGCGTGGTTCTGCGCCTCGGTCGAAACCGTTTCCACCTCGAAGCGCCCCTGCAATGCGTAGACCACCAGGTTCTTCAGCCGGTCCGAGACCGTCGTCGCATACGGGTTGACGATGATCAGCATCCGCTTCTTGGCGGACTTCTTCGGCTTTCTAGAGAGGAGTTTGGCTGACATCGAAAAGGATGCGCCAAGCGCCGCCGTCTGACCGTCAGCGACGCTGGGCGGGGTTGGTGCCCGCGCAGCGTATTGCGGCGCACGGGCCGCTGCGCCTCGGGCAAATGCTCTCGCGGCGATCGAGTGAGGAGAGCAGGCCACGCATCGCCTTGTGCTCCGCCACCACGCGGGCGTACTCGTTGCTCTCGTCGACGATCCCTGCCAGCTCGTCCAGCACACCGCAGAGCTCTGGGTCGGGGATGACGCGCTGCTCCTCGACCGCCCTGAGCAGGCGCTCGTATGCAACCACCTCGCGGCGCAGGCGACGCGGTTCTCGCAGCCGCCCGCCGTGCTCGCGGAGCTCTTCGCGAACGCCTTCGCGGGCCATCGTCAGAACCTCTTTGAGGAACTTGCGGTCTCGCCGAGGAATATCAAGCTGGACCGGCATCCGGTCCCTCATAGGATCGATCTCAGCCATGGGGCGTGGCCTCCTCTTGGTCAGGCCCTCGGCCGGCGCTGCCGCGCCGCCGGGGGCCGCTCTATCGAACGGGCGCGGCCACAGCGCCCACGATCCGAACATAACGCCACGCCCGGACGCAGCGGGTTCCTACTCTCGACTTTGGGTTCGCCGAGCCCCCTGGAGACGCCGGGCAACGCCCACCGCCTCGCTGTCAACGGAGTGTCGAGTGGTCGATTTACCCCCGTATGTGTGGGTCAATCGACCACTCGGCATCGCACTTACATGCGCGACGGCGACGAGAAGGCGACTACCCGGTCGTCTCATACTGACCACGGCGCCGTCCTCGGCTTCGCGCACCCGTCCCTCGTTGAGGAGCAGGTCGGCGTGGCCGATCACCTCCGAGAGGGTGAGGTAGGCCTGGGTGACGGCGACGTTGCCCCAGATCGCCTGGGCGATGTCGAAGCCGCTGCGCGGCTGCTCGGCGATCAGCTTGTAGATCTTCTCCTTGCGCCGCTCGTGCTTGGCGATGCGGTCGTCGATCAGGGCGACGTGGTCGACGATCGGCTCGCCGTGGCCGGAGAGGACGATCTCGGCCGGCATCTCGCGCGTCTTGCGCATCGACTCGATGTAGGTGACGAGCGCCTGGGGGCGCTCCGCCGAGCCGTCGAGCGGCCGGCTGATCAGCGGGTTGGAGGAGATGTGGGCGATCAGGTGGTCGGCGGCGATCAGGATCCTGCGCTCCTCGTCCCAGAAGACGGTGTCGGAGGGGCTGTGGCCAGGACGGTGGATCGCCTGCAGGGTGCGGTCGCGGAAGGGCAGCACCTGGCCGTCGGCGAGCGGGTGGGTCACGGTCACGTGCGAGCCCCAGCCGCGGAAGCTGCGCGAGACGCTGCGCAGTGCCACCGTCACCTCCTCGGGGATGCCGTTGCGGATCATCAGCTCGACCGCGAAGCGGTCCTCGGCCTCGGTGTCGGAGTCGAAGTTGGCGAGGCGATCGCTGGCGATGCCGAGTGCCGCGACCTTCGCCCCGGAGCGCTCGACGACGATCTCAGCCAGCCCCAGGTGGTCGATGTGCTGGTGGGTAATCACCAGCAACTCCAGGTCTTCGATCGAGTGGCCGCGCGCGGCCAGCTGCGATTGCAGCTCGTCGAGTGCCTTGCCGGAGTTGGGGCCGGTATCGACCAGAGTCAGCGGGTCGTCCTCGATCAGGTAGCAGTTGACTCGCCCGACCGCGAACGGGGTCGGGATGCGCAGGCAGTGGATGCCGGCCAGCGCCGCCTGCTCCAAAGCCTGCTCCGGCGTCACCGTCAAGCCCGGATCAGCCCCAGCACCTCGTCGCGCTTGGCCTCCATGTCCTCGCGTGAGACCAGCGACTCGAGGTTGAGGCGCAGCAGCGGCTCGGTGTTGGAGGGCCGCACGTTGAAGTGCCACTCGGGGTAGTCGACCGAGATGCCGTCCAGGGTCGCCTGCTTGCCGTCGCTGTAGCGCTCGGCGATCTCGGCGACCTTCGCCGCCGGGTCGGCGACCTCGGTGTTGATCTCGCCCGAGATGAAGTAGCGCGATCGGAACTCGGCCATCAGCTCGCCCAGCGAGCGGCCGTCGACCGAGAGCAGCTCCAGCACCAGCAGCGCCGGGATCGTCCCCGAGTCGGCGCACCAGAAGTCGCGGAAGTAGTAGTGGCCGGAGACCTCGCCGCCGAAGACGGCGCCCTCTTCGCGCATCCGCGTCTTGAAGAAGGCGTGGCCGACGCGGGAGAGGTCGGAGCGGCCGCCCTCGGCGGCGACCAGGTCCGGCACGGCGCGGCTCGAGCGCGGGTCATAGAGGATCGTCGCGCCGGGGTTCTTGGCCAGCGCCGCCCGCGCCAGCAGGGCGCAGATGAAGTCGCCGTCGCAGAACTCGCCGCTGCCGTCGATGAAGAAGCAGCGGTCGGCGTCGCCGTCCCAGGCGATGCCGAGATCGGCGCCGGCGCCGCGCACCCGCTCCATGATCATTGCCCGGTTCTCGGGCAGCAGCGGGTTGGGCTCGTGGTCGGGGAACTCACCGTTGGGCTCGAAGTACATCTCCTCGAGGTCGAGGCCGAGCCCGCGCAGGGTCGGTCCCACCATCGGCCCGGCCATCCCGTTGCCGCCGTCGACCACCACCTTCAGCGGCTTCACCTTGGCCGGGTCGATGAAGGAGAGCGCGCGGGCGCGGTATTCCTCCCAGACGTCGACCTCTTCCAGGGAGCCGCCGCCGGGAGCGTGTCCGAGCCCGCCTTCGATCTCGCGCTTGACGTCGCCGATCCCGGCGTCGCCCGAGAGCGCCAGCGCCCCCTCGCGGACCAGCTTCACCCCGGTGTAGGCCTTGGGGTTGTGCGAGGCGGTCACCATCGCGCCGCCGTCGAGCTCGCGTGAGCCGACGAGGTAATAGAGCATCTCGGTGGCGACCATTCCCGCGTCCAGCACGGTGGCCCCCTCGAAGATCAGCCCGTCGCGCAGCTCGGCCGCCATCGCCGGCGCGGTCAGCCGCATGTCGCGGCCGAGCCCGACCCGCAGCTCGCTCGGCTCCTTGCCGCGCAGCCGCCCCAGCACGCGGGCGAAGGCGCGGCCGATCGCATGCGCCGTCGTCTCGTCCATTTCCTTGCCGTGCAGGCCGCGGATGTCATACGCCTTGAAGATCCCCGGCGGGGCCAGGATCGGCTGCTCGCTCAAAACGCTCCCTTCAGTGCCTCGTAGCTCTGCTCCAGCGTCTGCGGCATCACTTTCGTGTCCGCGATCACCGGCATGAAGTTGGTGTCGCCACCCCAGCGCGGGACGACGTGCATGTGGATGTGATGCTCGACCCCGGCACCGGCGACCCGGCCCTGGTTGAAGCCGACGTTGTAGCCGTGCGGGTCATAGACGTCCTCCAGCCGGCTCATCGCCCGCTGGGCCAGGCCCATCATCTCGGCGACGGTCTCAGCGGGCAGCTCCTGGATCCGCCCGATGTGCTCATAGGGCGCCACCATCAGGTGCCCGTTTGTGTACGGGAAGAGGTTGAGGATCACGAAGCTGTGCTCGCCGCGGTGGACGATCAGGTTCGCCCCGTCGTCCCCCGCGGCCGGCTTGGCGCAGAAGATGCACTCCTCCTCGTTGTCCTTCGATGCGTCCTTCACGTAGGCGAGGCGCCAGGGCGCCCAGATCCGAAAATTGGCCACAGGGCGCGCAGGCTACAGCCAGCCGCGCTTGCGGAAGTAGCCGACCATGCTGACCAGCAGCACGAACATCACGCCGACGATGACCCAGAAGGCGGTCAGGTCCTGCTCGCCCGGCACCCCCGAGTTCATCCCCCAGATGCTGGCGATCAGGGTCAGCGGCAGGACGATGACGCTGATCGAGGTGAGCACGCGGAGGATGTCGTTGACGCGGTGGGAGATCACCGACTCGTTGGTCTCGGCCAGCGAGTCGACAACCTCCTTGTAGTTCTCCAGCATGTCCCAGATTCGCTCGTGGGCGTCGACGATGTCGTCGAAATAGATCTCCAGGTCGAGGTCGGTTGCGAGGTAGCGCTGCTTGACCTTCTCCAGGTCGCGCAGCACCGGCCGCTGCGGGCGGATCACCTTGCGGAAGTTGATGATCTCCTGCTTGACGTTGGAGATGTCGCGCACGACCTCCTCCGAGCGCCCCTCGAAGATGTCGTCCTCGAGCGCGTCGAGCTTGTTGCCGATCTTGCGCAGCATCGGGAAGCAGTAGTCGAAGCTGTCGTCGACGAGGCGGTAGAGCAGGTAGCCCGAGCCGCGCGAGAAGAGCTGCTCGCGCAGTTCCTCCTTGGCCCGGCAGCGCTCGAACAGGTACTCGACCGGCTGCAATGGCTGGTTGGGGATCGTCACCACGTAGCCGGGCCCGACGAAGAGGTCGAGCTCGCCGGTGCCCAGCCGTCCGGCGGCCGGGTCGAAGATCGGGAAGTGGAGGACGATGAAGAGGTACTCGTCGTAGACGTCGATCTTCGGCCGCTGGTTGCGCGAGAGCACGTCCTCGAGGTCGAGCGCGTGGAAGTCGAAGTTCTCCTCCAGCCAGGTGCGCTCCAGGGCGCCCGGGTGCTCGATGTTGACCCAGCGCAGGCCGGCGGCGTCGATCTGCTCGACGTTGGGCTTCTGCGGCTCAGCCTGCGCGGCGGCGGAGATGAGCTCGTCGCGCCGGCCGACGCGCCGCAGCCTCGGCTTCGGAAGGTTCGGCATCGTTCGCGCTCATCGTCTCGTCGGGCATGGGCGGACAAGGTTAGCCGCCGTGGATCAAGCGGGTTAGCCAAGCGTGAACTGAACGAAACTTCCCTTGGGGCCACGCTTGGTGGTCAATCTTTCAATTGACCACTCCTGTTGTTAGTCTTGCTTCTACATAAGCGCCACATCTAGAGGGGTGGAGGGACTGGCCCGATGAAACCCCGGCAACCGCCCCGGACCGACAGGTTCGGGGGAGGTGCCAACTCCAGCAGGTCAAGTCAAAGGCCTGGAAGATGTGGGGAATGTCCGATCGGGCCTCCCCCACAAAAGGCGGAGGTTTTTTTGTTGGCGGCAAGGCAACGAGAGGGATAGATCGGATGTCAATCGAGAATCTGAGATGCAAGGAGTGCGGGGCGACCTATGACCTCGGCGCGCACTTCGCCTGCGAAAACTGCTTCGGGCCGCTGGAAGTGGCCTACGACTACTCGGCCCTGGACCCGGCCGAGACCAAGCGCAAGATCCAGGCCGGCTCGCAGGGAATCTGGCGCTACGCCGACTTTCTGCCCTTCGAGGGCCGTCCCGGCGACCCGCTTGAGCCCGGCCTTACCCCGCTCCTGCGCGCCGACCGCCTCGCGGAGCGGCTCGGGGTGGACGGCGAGATCTGGATCAAGAACGACGCCGCCAACCCGACCCACTCCTTCAAGGACCGGGTCGTCGCCGTTGCCGTCGCCAAGGCCCAGGAGCTGGGCTTCGACACCGTCGCCTGCGCCTCGACCGGCAACCTCGCCAACGCCGTCGCCGCCCACGCCGCCGCCGCGGGTCTCAAGTCCTACGTCTTTGTGCCCGCCAACCTCGAGGAGCAGAAGCTGCTCGCCACCGGCATCTACGGCACCAACCTGGTCGGCGTGCGCGGCAACTACGACGACGTCAACCGCCTCTGCACCCAGCTCGCCGAAACCCGGCCCTGGGCCTTCGTCAACGTCAACCTGCGCCCCTACTACGCCGAGGGCTCGAAGACGCTCGCCTACGAGACGGCCGAGCAGCTCGGCTGGAAACTGCCCGACCGGGTCGTCTGCCCGATCGCCTCCGGCTCGCTCTTCACCAAGGTTGGCCGCGGCTTCCAGGAGTGGCTGGACATCGGCCTCATCGAGGGAGAGCAGCCGATCTTCAACGGCGCCCAGGCGGAGGGCTGCAGTCCCGTCGCCACTGCCTTCGCCGAAGGCTGGGACGTCTGCAAGCCGCAGCGGCCCGACACGATCGCCAAGAGCCTGGCGATCGGCGACCCGGCCGACGGCCCGTACGCGGTCGAGCAGGCCCGCCGCACCGGCGGTGGCGTCGACTCGGTGACCGACGCCGAGATCCGCGACGGGATCAGCCTGCTGGCCGAGACCACCGGCATCTTCACCGAGACCGCCGGAGGGGTAACCGTCGGCGTACTGAAGAAGCTGGCCGAGCGCGGCGAGATCGGTGCCGGCGAGCGGGTCGTCGTCTACATCACCGGCGAGGGGCTGAAGACGCTCGACGCGACCCGCGATAGGTTCCGCATGCACGAGATCGACCCCGTCCTCGAGAGCTTCGAGACCGAGTTCGCCCAGGAGGTAACCGCCTGATGCCAGTCACCGTCAAGATCCCAACCCAGCTGCGCGCCGCCACCGACGGGGAAGCGGAGCTCGAGGTGAGCGGCTCGACCGTCGGCGAGGTGCTCGACGCGGTCTTCGAGGCCCACGGCACCCTGCGCGAGCGGATCACCCAGGACGGGGACCTGCGGCGGTTCGTCAACGTTTACGTGAGCGGCGAGGACATTCGCTTCCTAGAGGGGCTGCAGACCCGGATCGAAGATGGAGCCGAGATCACCATTTTGCCCGCGGTCGCTGGTGGTTGAGCGGTCATCCCGGCAGGGGTTCCGCTTAACTTTTTCGGTGGAGCGTTGGACTGCTGGCGCCCGGAGGTTGGAGACGAAAAAGTACAAGACGCTCCACCCCTGCCGGGATGACCGCTAAGCCGCCGGTCGTCGTGCTCTGCGGTGGCCGCGGGACCAGGTTGCGGGAGCGGACTGAGACCGTTCCTAAGGCGCTCGTGGAGATTGGGGCGAAGCCGATTCTCTGGCATGTGATTGGGATCTATGCGGCGCAGGGGTTTGAGCGGTTTCTGCTTGCCACCGGTTATTTGGGCGAGATGGTGGAGGGGTTCGTGGCGGGGGAAAGCTGGCCCGGTGGGGTGGAGGTCGAGTGCGTGGATACGGGGCTCGATACGCCGACTGGAGGGCGGATCGCGCGGCTCGGGGAGCGCTTGGGAGATGGGACCTTCTGTGCCACCTACGCGGATGGCGTCGCCGATGTGGACCTCGATGCGCTGCTCGGCGCCCACCGCGAAGGCGGCGCGCTGAGCACGGTGACCGTCGTCCAGCCGCACCTTCAGTGGGGCGTTGCCGAGATCGGCGGCGACGGCAGGGTCGAGGGCTTCGTCGAGAAGCCGCGCAGCGAGCACTGGATCAACGGCGGCTTCTTTTGCTTCGAGCCGGGAGCCCTCGACTACATCGGCGCCGAGAGCGTGCTCGAGCGCGAGCCGCTGGAGCGCCTCGCCGCAGCGGGAGAGCTGGCCGCTCACCGCCACGAGGGCTTCTGGGACTGCATGGACACCTACAAGGACGCCGTAGAGCTAAACGACCTCTGGGCCTCAGGTTCACCGCCGTGGACGACGTGGGCGACCGAAGCAGAGGCCCGATGAGCTTCCGGTGCGCCTTTCCCCCTCTATACGGGGATAAAGCGCACTGGAAGGGGTTTGGCCGATGAGTCGCTCGCTCGTCACCGGGGCGCATGGGTTTGTCGCCTCGCACCTGGTCGGGGCGCTGCTTGGGCGCGGAGACCTGGTTCGCGTGCTCGACCGGCCCGATCCGCGGGTCGCCGACGTCGGTGGGCCGCGGCGCTCCGGGCTCGACCTGCTCGGTTTGCGTGGGGAGGTCGAGCTGGCGGAGGGGGACCTGCGCGACGCGGAGGCGGTCGCCGCCGCGGTCGCCGGCTGCGACTCGGTCTTCCACCTCGCCGCCCAGACGATCGTCGGCGTTGCCCGCGAGTCCCCGGTCGAGACGCTCGAAGTCAACGTGCGCGGCGCCTGGAATGTCTTCGAGGCATGTCGCGAGCACGAGGTGGCCCGGGTCGTCTTCGCCTCCTCGGACAAGGCCTACGGCGCCAGCCCGGAGCTGCCCTACCTCGAGGACTTCCCCCTGCGTGCCGCCTATCCCTATGACGCCAGCAAGGCCGCCGCCGACATCGTCGCCCGCAGCTACGCCAGTGCTTATGACCTGCCGCTCGCGGTCACTCGCTTCGCCAACATCTACGGCGGCGGCGACCTCAACTTCTCCCGCCTGATCCCGGAGACGACGATTGCCGTGCTTGACGGCCGCCCGCCGCAGATCCGCTCCGACGGCAGCCCCGAGCGCGACTTCCTCCACGTCGACGACGCCGTCGCCGCCTACCTGGCGATCGAGGCGGCCATCGGCCGCGGCGAGGGCCGGGGCGAGGCCTTCAACGCTGGCGGGGAGCGCCCCCATGCAGTGCGCGAAGTCGTCGATCTGATCGCCGCTGCATCCGGTACGGGCGTCGCCCCCGAGTACCTCGGCACCGGCACCCCCAACGGCGAGATCGACCGCCAGTACGTCGACTCGACCAAGCTCCGCGAGATGACCGGTTGGCGTCCCGAGGTCGAGCTGGCCGAAGGCCTGTGCCGCACCGCGGAGTGGTACCGCGCCCACCCCCAAGCTCGCCCCCAGCCAAGCTGAGTTCGCATCCAGCCTCGGTGCTCGACGCCAGATGCGAATTCGGCCGGGGATAGGGTGGGTTCATGTGCGGGCGATTTACGGTTACGGCCAAAGAGACGAAGTCGATCGCCGACCGGTTTCAGGTCGAGCTGGAGAAGGCGCTGGAGCGCAACGCCTCTGGGGAGGCGCCTGCGCCGAGCGCCGAGCGGGTTAAGAAGGTGGAGAAATCGCTGGGGCGCTTCAACGTGGCGCCGACCCAGGAGATCCTCACGGTTCGCTCCTCGCCCGATCCCGACGAGGCGGCGCAGGGCGAGCGCGAGGCGCGGCTGATGCGCTGGGGCCTGGTCCCGCGTTGGGCCAAGGACCTCAAGGTCGGCTACCGGATGATCAACGCCAAGGCCGAGAATCTCTCCTCAAGCCGCGCCTACTCGCCCCTCGTCGGCAAGTTCCGCCACCGTTGCCTGATCGTCGCCGACGGCTTTTATGAGTGGATGAAGGCGGAGGACCCCAAGCAGCCGCGCCAGCCCTGGCGCTTCACCGTCGACGGTGGCGAGCCCTTCGCCTTCGCCGGGATCTGCACCCGCAAGGAGTGGGACGACTCCGGGGACCGGGGTTTCGACGACGGCTGGCTCTACAGCTGCACGATCGTCACCACGACCCCGAACGACCTGGTCGCCAAGGTCCATGACCGGATGCCGGCGATCCTGCCCGGGCCCGAGGCCGAGGCCGCCTGGCTGCGCCCGGACCTGGGGCTCGAGGACGCGATCGCGATGTGCGGGCCGCTCTCGGCCGCGCGCATGCAAAGCGCCCCCGCCAACCCAAAGCTCAACAAGGTCGGCAAGGGCAGCGAGGAAGGCCCGGAGCTCCTCGTCGCCCCCTAAACGCGAACTGCATCAAATTATCTATCCGGCAGGGGGAGAATTTGATGCAGTTTCGCCCGTGAGGGCGCCGGCGGTGCGAACCGTCGCCGTGCCGGCGGAGTTTTCGAGCGTGCAGTCGAAGCGGGCCGCCGGGGTCGAGGTAGTGCGCCAGATCGTCGCGAAGGGGAGGGTCAGGTCTTCGCTCGGCTGCCCGGCGGGCAACCCGTACTGCCACACCTGCTGGCCGATCCGGAAGGGCGCCCATTCGACCACGATGCCCTTCTCGCGGGTGTAGCGCTCGCCGATCGCGTCGCCGAGTTCGACCAGGGCGTATTCGGTGCTGTGCGAGCTGAACTCGACCAATGAGTTTTCCGGCGCTTCCTGTTCGCTCAGCTCTTCGCTGGAGCGCGGGTAGGCGGCGCGGCCCCTGTGCGTCTTGGCGAAGATCGTCCGCTTGACGTGGATCGCGCAGCGCAGCCGGGCGTGTCCGATCGCCGAGCCGGCGGAGATCCTCAGCACCGCCGAGCTGCGGAAGAGCGTGTAGTCGCTGATATTGGCTTCGGCTGCGCGGATGCCGGCTTCGCCGAGCTGTATTTCGCCGCCGCCGGGGATCGGCACCGCCTTTGAGGCGGGCAGCTTCGCTTCTTCGACCCATTCGAGCGTCGCCGCGTCGTACAGCTTGTCGGTGCTGAGCAGCGCTGCGGCGACCGTGGCGAGGAGCCCGATCGCGATCACGATCAGGGCGCCACGCGGGGGACGGATCTTGCGCTCATCGGGCATCGGCTGGGCCGCAAGCTACCGTTTGGGCGTGGCCAAGCGCACAACGTCCTCCGGCCCAGCCAAGGTCAGCCGCAAATCGATCGACCTGCACGGCCGTGAGCTCAGCTACCTGAGCGGCGGCGAGGGCCCGGTCCTGCTGCTGGTCCACGGCATGGCCGGGACCTGTGAGAACTGGAGCGAGGTGATCGAGCCGCTGGCCCGCCGCCACACGGTGATCGCGCCCGACCTGCCGGGCCACGGGCTCTCCGAGGGTGGGCGCGGCGACTACTCGCTGGGCAGTCTCGCCTCCGGCCTGCGCGACCTCCTGCTGGTCCTTGGCCACGAGCGGGCGACCCTGGTCGGCCACTCGCTCGGCGGCGGCATCGCGATGCAGTTCTCCTACCAGTTCCCCGAGATGGTCGAACGGCTGGTGCTGGTCTCCAGCGGCGGCCTCGGGCCCGACGTCAGCCCGATCCTTCGCGCCGCGGCGCTGCCCGGCGCCGACATCTTCATCGCCGCGACCGCCGGCACCGGCCAGAAGGTCGGCGGCGCGATCGGCCGCGGCCTCTCCGCCGTGGGGATCAAGCCCGCCGCCGATATTGCCGAGGTCGCCCGCGGCTACGCATCGCTGGCCGAGCCCCGCCGCCGCAAGGCCTTCCTCGCAACCCTTCGCGCCGTCGTCGGCACCGAGGGCCAGCGCGTCTCGGCCTCGGACCGCCTCTACCTGGCCGAGGAGATCCCGATCCTGATCGTCTGGGGCTCCCGCGACCCGATCATCCCCGTCCGCCACGGCGAGGACGCCCACCGCGCCCTCGCCGGCAGCACCCTGGAGATCTTCGAGGGGACGGGACACATGCCCCAGGTCGAGCAGCCCGGTCACTTCATCGCCGTGCTCGAGCATTTCGTCGCCGAGAACAAGCCCGCGCGCTTCGACCGCGAGGAGTGGCGGGCCCGCTTCAAAGTCGCCTGACGCTGGGGAAGTTGAACGCGCCCGACAGGATTCGAACCTGTGGCCTCCGCCTCCGGAGGGCGGCGCTCTATCCAGCTGAGCTACGGGCGCTCAGTCGCCCAGTCTAGCTCCGGGTGCCCGGCCCGCAGTCTCGCGTAGGCTCGCAGGCTCGCATGGATCTCTCTGCGATCTTCCTCGGCACCGGTGGGTCGGTGCCCTCGGCGCGGCGCTCGACCGCCAGCGTGATGCTGGCCCGTGGCGGCAAGCGGTTGCTGTTCGACTGCGGGGAAGGGACGCAGCGCCAGATGCAGCGCTCGCTCGGGCTCGCCCAGGTCGACGAGATCTACCTCACCCACTTTCACGCCGACCACATCCTCGGCATCCCGGGGCTGCTCAAGACCTACGACCTGACCGCTCGCGAGGAGCCGCTGACGATCTACGGCCCGCGCGGCCTGCGCGACCTCTTCGTCACGCTGGGCAGGCTGGTCGGCCGCACCGACTACAGCATCGACCTGGTTGAAATCGATCCCGGCGAAGCCGTCCACCACGACGGCGCCGAGGTGCGCGCCTTCGCGGTCGAGCACAGCGTGCGCGCCAACGGCTACGCCCTGATCGAGGAGGAGCGGCCGGGACGCTTCGACCCCGAGGCGGCGAAGCGACTCGGCGTCGCCGAAGGCCCCGCCTTCGCGGCATTGCAGCGGGGGGAGGAGGTGCCGGGAGCCGACGGCCCCGTTCGCCCCGAGGAGGTGATGGGCGAGTCGCGCCCCGGCCGCACGATCGCGATCACCGGCGACACCGCCCCCTGCCACTCAACCGTCGCCGCGGCGGCCGACGCCGACCTGCTGATCCACGACGCCAGCTTCTCCGAGGAGGAGGTCCAGCGCGCCGCCGACACCGGCCACTCGACGGTGATCCAGGCCGCCTCGGTGGCACGCGAGGCGCACGTGAAAATGCTCGCCCTCGTCCACATCTCCTCCCGGTACCACGTCGGCACGGTGCTAGACGAGGCCCGCGACGTCTTCGAGCCGAGCTACGCCCCGCGCGACTTCGACCTGATCGAAATCCCCTTCCCCGAGCGCGGCGAGCCGGTCCTTGTCGCCAATGGCGCCCGCGAACGCGACGAGCCGGCCGGGGCCGAGCCGGAGCCCGAACCGAGCTCAGGCGGCTAGGGCGGCGACCGCCTCGGCAACCGCGGCGGCCTGGTCCTCTTGGAGGAAGTGCTTGGCGGGGAGCAGGGTGGCGTCCTCGACGCCGAGGGCGCGCTGGACCTCGGCGCGGCGGTGGGCGCCCAGCATCGTGTCCTGCTCGCCCCAGACGACCTGGGCCGGGTAGGCGCGCTTGCCGAGACCGTCGAAGAAGAAGCGTTCCTTCTCGGCGGAGAGTTCGAAACCGCGCATGATCTTGAGGAAGGCGCGGCCGTTGTCGCCGCGCTTCAGCAGCGCGTGGTGGGCGTCGACCTCGGCGGCCGGGACGGCGCTGCGGTCGGCGACCCCGACCAGGTAGTAGATCTGGCGGAAGGCCGGTCGCACCATGCTCGCCAGCCAGGCCTCGCCGGCGCCGCGGATCGAGAAGGGGTGCATCGGCCAGGGACGGTGGAAGCCCGCCGCGTCGACCAGCGTGTTGAGCGCGGTCAGCGAGAGCACCCGCGCGGGATTCCGGATCGCCCACTCGAAGCCAACCGGGCCGCCGACGTCGTGGACGACCAGGTGACAGCGCTCGATCCCCAGCGCGTCGATCGCGGCGCCGGTCCAGGCGGCGAGGCCGCCCCAGCTGTAGTCGAAGTCCTCGGGCCGCTCGGCCAGTCCCAGGCCCGGGAAGTCGAAGGCGACCCCGCGCAGCCCGCGCCCGGCCAGCTCCGGGACCACCTTCCGGTAGAGGAAGGAGCTGACCGGCACCCCGTGCAGAAGCACCACCGGCACCCCCTCGCCCTGCTCGAGGACGAAGCTGCCGGCGCCGCCAGCTTCGAACCGCCGGCCCGCCGCCTCGTGCGCGGCAAGTGTTTCCGCAACGTCCGCCCTCACGCGGCAAGCGTCGCAGGAATCGTCACGCACCGCTGCTACGCTGCGACCGTCCTTTAACCCGGGTCCTGCGAGGCCCAGAAGGAGCAGACGGAAGTGAGCGAAACGATCGTGCTCTCGCACGACGACTTGGTGCGAACGCTGCGGCGGATCGCCCACGAGATCGCCGAGAAGAACCCGGACCCCGAGTTTCTGGCGCTCGTCGGCATCCACACTCGCGGCGCCCTGCTGGCTCGTCGCCTGCACGCCCTGCTCGGCGAGCTGACCGGATCCGAGGCGCCGATCGGCGACATCGACATCTCCTTCTACCGCGACGATGTCGGCGCCAAGTCGCCCGCCGCACAGCCCGTCGTCCACGCCTCCCACATCGACTTCGACCTCGCCGGGCGCACGGTCGTCCTCGTCGACGACGTCCTCTTCACCGGCCGCACCGTGCGCGCCGCGATCGACGCCCTCTTCGACTACGGACGCCCGCAGCGAATCCAGCTCGCCGTGCTCTGCGATCGCGGCCACCGCGAGCTGCCGATCCGCCCCGACTACGTCGGCAAGAACCTGCCGACCGCGCGCGACCAGCGGGTCAACGTCCACCTCTCCGAGCTCGACGGCAGCGACGAGGTCGCGATCGCAGAGGCCGAGGCCGCAGAGGTGGGCGCGTGAGGCACCTGCTCTCGATCGGCGACCTCTCCAAAGCCGAGATCGAGGCGATCCTCGACCGCGCCGAGAGCTTCGCCGAGGTCGGCCGCCGCGACATCAAGAAGGTGCCGACCCTGCGCGGGCGCACCGTCGTCACCCTCTTCTACGAGGCCAGCACCCGCACCAGCTCCTCCTTCGAGCTGGCCGCCAAGCGACTCTCGGCCGACCTCGTCTCGGTCAAGGCGGCGGGCTCCTCGGTCGACAAGGGCGAGTCGCTGAAGGACACCGTCGCCACCCTCTCCGCCTATGACCCGGCCGCGATCGTGCTGCGCCATCCCTACGCCGGCGCCGCCCAGATGGTCGCCGGGTGGGCCGACGCCGCCGTCGTCAACGCCGGCGACGGCAAGCACGAGCACCCGAGCCAGGCGCTGCTCGACGTCTACACCCTGCGCCGCAAGCTCGGAACCCTGGAGGGCAAGCGGATCTGGATCGTCGGCGACGTCCTGCACAGCCGCGTCGCCCGCTCCAACCTGATCGCCTTCCGGGCGATGGGCGCCGAGCTGACCGTCTGCGGGCCGCCGGCGCTGATCCCGCGCGGACTCGAGCAGCTGGGCTGCAAGGTCGAGTACTCGCTGGACGGCGTGGGGGAGGCCGACGTCATCTACGCATTGCGCCTCCAGCACGAGCGCATGCACGAGAGCTTCGTGCCCTCGCTGCGCGAGTACGCGACCCACTTCCAGATCGACTCGCGCCGCCTCGGCCGGCGACAGCTGCTGATGCACCCGGGGCCGGTCAACCGCGGGGTCGAGCTCTCCGGCGAGGTGGTCGACTCACCGCAGTCGCTGATCGCCGAGCAGGTCGCCTCCGGCCTCGTCGTCCGCATGGCGATCCTCTACGAGCTGCTCGCCGCCGGCGACGAAGAGCCCGCCCCGGCCGCCGGCAACGGCGCCGCCAGGGCGACATCGATCGGACAGCCGGCATGAGCCCGCTGCGCTGTGCATTTGCCGCGCTATGTGCCGAGAAGGAACAGCGGAGGGGATCGTGAGCGCCACTCGCCTGGAGATGCGAGCGGGGGAGAGCGCGGACCTGGTTCTGCGCGGCGCCTCCGTGCTCGACCCCGTCGCCGGGATCGAGGGCGTGCACGACGTCGTCGTCCGCGACGGCAAGATCGCCGAGCTGGCCGCTGCCGGCGAGGCTGACGCCCAGGGCCTCGAGGAGATCGAGGCCGGCAAACTGCACGCCTTTCCCGCCTTCTTCGACCCCCATGTCCACCTGCGCACCCCCGGCCAGGAGCACAAGGAGGACATCGAGACCGGCTCCCGCTCGGCGGCGGCCGGCGGCTTCTGCGGCATCCTGGCGATGGCCAACACCGATCCCACGGTCTCGACCCCGGCCGACGTCGAGGCGCTGCTCGGCGATGCTCGCGCCGCGGCCTCCGTTCGGGTCGGCTTCCTCGCCACGGTCACCCGGGCGATGGCGGGCGAGGAGCTGACCGAGATGGCCGCGCTGCGCGATGCCGGCGCCGCCGGCTTCAGCGACGACGGCCTGCCGGTCCGCAGCGCCCTGATCCTGCGCCGCGCCCTGCAGTACCAGCGCCTCTGCGGCGGCACAATCGCCCTGCACGAGGAGGACCCCGATCTCTCCGGCAGCGGCGTCATGCACGAGGGGCCGGTCTCGGCGGCGCTCGGCCTCGACGGCATCCCCTCGATCTCGGAGTCGACGACGATCTCCCGCGACGCCGCGATCGCCGGCTACGAGGACGGGCGCATCCACGTCCAGCACCTCTCCGCGGCCGAGTCGGTCGAGGCGATCCGCACCGCCAAGGCGGCCGGCGTCCAGATCAGTTGCGAGGCCTCGCCCCATCACCTCTGCCTCACCGAGGAGGACGTCCGCAGCCTCGACCCCCAGCGCCACAAGATGAACCCGCCATTGCGCAGCGAGGCCGACCGCCAGGCCCTGATCGCGGCCCTCGTCGACGGCACGATCGAGTGCGTCGCCACCGACCATGCCCCCCACGCGCCGGAGGAAAAGGAAGTCCCCTTCGAGCAGGCGGCGATGGGAGTGACCGGCCTCGAGACCGCCTTCGCGGCGCTGCACACCGATCTCGTTCTGCCGGGCACGATCGAGTTGGCACTCCTGGTCGAGCGCCTGGCCGGCGGCGCCGAGCCCTTCGGCGTCGCGCGTCCCTCGCTGGCCCCCGGCAGCGAGGCCAACATCGCCCTCTGCGACCTCGGCGCCAAGTGGACGGTCGGCGAGGACGGCTACGAGAGCCGCTCGGACAACTCCTGGTGCGCCGGCAAAGAGCTGACCGGCCGCGTCCAGATGACCCTCGCCGGCGGCCAAATCGCCTACCGCCTCCGCAGCTTCAGCATGGGAGTAGCCCAATGACCCCCACCAACAGCAGGGCCGACGGGCCGATACGTCAAGGGGACCTTGACGTATCGGCCCGTCGGCGGAGTGGGGAGGGGTATTTGTTGCTTGAGGATGGGGCTCGCTTTGACGGGGTGGCCTGTGCTGCCGATGGCCCGGTGACTGGGGAGGTGGTGTTCAACACCGCTATGACCGGGTACCAGGAGTCGGTCACCGATCCCTCCTATGCGGGGCAGATCATCGTCTTCACCTACCCCCTGATCGGCAACTACGGGGTCTCGGCGGCAGCGATGGAGTCCGACGCCGCTCACGCCCGTGGCGTCGTCATCCGCGATCCCAAGAACGGTGAGGACGTCGCCACCGCCGAGGGCGGATGGCTCGACTGGCTTGCCGACTGCGGTGTGCCGGGGATCGGCGGCGTCGACACCCGCGCCGTCGTCCGCCACATCCGCGACCGCGGCGCGATGCGCGGCGGGATCTTCCCGGCCGGCACGCCCGAGGCCGAGGCGCGCGAGCGGGTCGCCGCCGAGCCCTCGATGGACGGCGCCGACTTCGCCCGCACCGTCACCCCGGCCGAGCCGGTTCGCTTCGAGGGCGCCGGGCCGCACGTGGTCGGGATCGACACCGGGATCAAGCTCAACATCGTCCGCCAGCTGCGCGAGCGCGGCTGCCGGGTGACGCTTCTGCCCTGTACCTCCAGCGCCGCGGAGGTACTCGCCGAGGACCCCGATCTGGTCTTTCTCGCCAACGGCCCGGGCGACCCGGCCGCACTCGGCTACGTCGTCGACACCGTCCGGGAGCTGGTCGGCCGCAAGCCCCTCTTCGGCATCTGCCTTGGCCACCAGTTGCTCTGCCGGGCGGTCGGCCTGGAGACCTTCAAGCTGCCCTTCGGCCACCGCGGTGCCAACCACCCGGTCAAGGAGCTGGCCACGGGCCGGATCGACATCACCTCCCAGAACCACGGCTTCGCCGTCCAGGGGCCCGGTGGCGAGC
This sequence comes from uncultured Solirubrobacterales bacterium, assembly GCA_963817905.1. Taxonomy (GTDB): domain Bacteria; phylum Actinomycetota; class Thermoleophilia; order Solirubrobacterales; family 70-9; genus VRUE01. The sequence continues at coordinate 200,206 of CAWFPS010000001.1, forward strand.
CGCGGATCGAGGCCGACGAGCCGGTGCGCTGGGAGACCGGCTTCGGCGTCGCCGAGCTATCCCACCTCAACCTCTACGACCGCACGGTCGAGGGCCTCGTGCTCAGGGACGTCAACGCCGCCACGGTCCAGTACCACCCCGAGGCCGGCCCCGGCCCGCACGACGCCCGCCACCTCTTCGACTCGTTCCTGGAGCTTGCCAATGCCTAAGCGCACCGACATCGAGAAGATCCTCCTGATCGGCTCCGGGCCGATCGTGATCGGCCAGGCGGCCGAGTTCGACTACTCCGGCGTGCAGGCCTGCAAGGTGCTGCTCGAGGAGGGCTACGAAGTCGTCCTCGTCAACTCCAACCCGGCGACGATCATGACCGACCCCGAGTTCGCCACCGCCACCTACATCGAGCCGCTGCTACCCGGTCCGGTCACGCGGATCATCGAGAAGGAGCGCCCCGACGCATTGCTGCCGACGCTGGGCGGCCAGACTGCGCTGAACCTGGCGATGTCCCTGCACGAGGACGGCACGCTGAAGAAGCACGGGGTCGAGCTGATCGGCGCCGACGCCGCCGCGATCCGCCGCGCCGAGGACCGCGAGGAGTTCCGCGAAACGATGAACGAGGCCGGCCTGCGCATCCCCTGGTCGATGACCGTCGAGACGCTCGGCGAGGTCGACGCGGCATTGGCCGACGGCCGCATCACCCTGCCGGCGATCGTCCGCCCGGCCTTCACCATGGGCGGCCAGGGCGGCGGCGTGGGGGGGACCGAGACGGAGCTGCGCCAGGTCGTCTCCGAGGGTCTCGCCGCCAGCCCGATCAACCAGGTGCTGGTCGAGGAGTCGGTGATCGGCTGGGGCGAGTTCGAGCTCGAGGTGATGCGCGACCGCAATGACAACGCGGTGATCGTCTGCTCGATCGAGAACGTCGACCCGATGGGCGTGCACACCGGCGACTCGGTCACGGTCGCCCCCGCCCAGACCCTCACCGACGCGCTCTACCAGGACCTGCGCGACCAAGCGCTGAAGGTGATCCGCGCGGTTGGGGTCGAGACCGGCGGCTCCAACGTCCAGTTCGCGGTCAACCCCGAGAACGGTGAGATCGCGGTGATCGAGATGAACCCGCGGGTTTCGCGCTCCTCGGCACTGGCATCGAAGGCGACCGGGTTCCCGATCGCCAAGATGGCGGCGAAGCTCGCCGTCGGCTACGCGCTGGAGGAGATCCCCAACGACATCACCCGCGCCACGCCGGCCTCCTTCGAGCCGACGATCGACTACGTGGTGACCAAGATCCCGCGCTTCGCCTTCGAGAAGTTCCCCGGCACCGAGGGCCGCCTCTCCACCTATATGCAGAGCGTCGGCGAGGCGATGGCGATCGGCCGCACCTTCCGCGAGTCCTTCGCCAAGGCGATGCGCTCGCGCGAGCTCGACGCCCCGGCGGAGATCCCCGCCGGGGACGACGACCTGCTCACCGCGATCGAGAAGCCCTGTCCCGAGCGCTTCGACCTGATCCTCGCCGCCCTCGGGCGCGGCCTCAGCGTCGAGGCGATCCACGAGCGCTGCATGGTCGACCACTGGTTCCTGCGTGAGATGGAGGCCCTGGCTCGCGAGGGCGACGGCACCGACGGCCTCACCCGCGTCTACAAGTCGGTCGACACCTGCGCCGCCGAGTTCGAGGCGGCGACGCCCTACTACTACTCGGCCCACGAGCGCGCCTCGGCGGGGACCGCCGCCTCGGAGGTCCGCCGCGGCGAGCGCGACTCGGTCGTCATCCTCGGCGCCGGGCCCAACCGGATCGGCCAGGGGATCGAGTTCGACTACTGCTGCGTGCACGCCGCGATGACCGCGCGTGAGCTCGACCGCGACGCGGTGATGATCAACTGCAATCCGGAGACCGTCTCGACCGACTACGACACCTCCGACCGCCTCTACTTCGAGCCGCTGACGGCGGAGGACGTGCTCGCCGTCTGCGAGCAGGAGCAACCGCAGGGCGTGATCGTCCAGTTCGGCGGCCAGACCCCGCTGAAGCTGGCCCGCGACCTCGAGCAGGCCGGCGTGCCGCTGCTCGGCACCCCGGTCGACGCGATCGACCTGGCCGAGGACCGCGGCCGCTTCGGCGCCCTGCTGCGCCGCCTCGGCGTCAAGCACCCGCCCTACGGCACGGCGCTCTCGGCCGAGGAGGCGGCGGTGATCGCCGAAGAGGTCGGCTTCCCGCTGCTGGTCCGCCCCTCCTACGTGCTCGGCGGCCGGGCGATGGAGATCTGCTACTCGACCGAGGACCTCAGCGCCTACCTGAAAGCTCACGTCAAGGCCGACCAGGAGCACCCGCTGCTGCTCGACCGCTTCCTCGAGAACGCGATCGAGGTCGACGTCGACGCGCTCGCCGACGGCAGCGACGTCCACGTCGCCGGGATCATGCAGCACGTCGAGGAGGCCGGCGTGCACTCCGGCGACTCGGCCTGCGTGCTGCCGCCGATGAGCCTCGGGGTCGAGATGCTGGAGGAGATCCGCGCGACGACCGAGCGGATCGCACTGGAGCTCGGCGTGATCGGCCTGATCAACATCCAGTACGGCGTCGCCGGCGGCGAGCTCTACGTGATCGAGGCCAATCCGCGCGCCTCGCGCACGGTGCCCTTCGTCTCCAAGGCGACCGGCGTGCCCCTGGCCAAGGTCGCGGCGCGGCTGATGCTGGGCGAGAAGCTGGCCGAGCAGGAGCTGCGCGACCCGCCCGCCGGACTGGTCAGCGTCAAGGAGGCGGTGTTGCCCTTCGCCCGCTTCTCCGGCGCCGACTCGGTGCTCGGCCCGGAGATGAAGAGCACCGGCGAGGTGATGGGCATCGCCGCCGACTTCCCGACCGCCTTCGGCAAGGCACAGGCGGCGGCCGGCGTCGCCCTGCCGACCGAGGGTGCGGTCTTCATCACCGTCACCGACACCGACAAGCCGGCCGCGACCCAGATCGCCGCCCGTTTCCACGACCTCGGCTTCGAGCTGATCGCCACCGGCGGCACCGCCCAGGCGATCTCGGCAATGGGCGTCCCGGTCACCCCGATCAACAAGATCGCCGAGGGCTCGCCGCACGTCGTCGACCTGATCCGGGAGCGCCGCTGCGCCCTGGTGATCAACACCCCGACCGGCTCCGGCGCCCGCGCCGACGGCTATGAGATCCGCACCGCCGCGGTCCGCCACGACGTCCCCTGCGTGACCACGATGACCGGCGCCACCGCTGCCGTGCGCGCGATCGCCGCCAAGATCGAGGGCAGCGCCGACGTCCGCTCCCTGCAGGAGATCCACAAGATCGCCTCGGCCGCCCCCGGACGCGCAGCGGAGGAGACGGCGTCCTGACTCCGCGTCCGGGGACCGCGGGTCTCGCCCCCTTCGGCCGTCGCCTCTGCAAGGTCTCCGCGAGCAAGCCGACCGGCGGCTACCGCCTCTTCTCCCTGATCGACGAAGAGGGCCCCGAGCCCCAACCGGGCCAGTTCTACATGCTCGCCACGGAGCAGTACTGGGACCAAGCGGGAGAGCGCCCCTTTCTCCCCAGGGCCCTCTCGGTAGCCGAAACCGCCCCGGCAGCCAACGGCACCCGCCTCGATTTCCTAATCGAGGGCATAGGCCCAGGCACCAACCGCCTCGCCGAGCTGGAGCCCGGCGAGAACGTCTACCTAAACGGCCCGCTCGGCAACTCCTTCAGCACCCCCCGCGAACTGCATCAACTTGTCCGCCCAGCAGAGGGACAAGTTGATGCAGTTCGGCCAGGTGGGGCGATTTTGGTCGGTGGGGGGATCGGAATCGCGCCGTTGGCGTTGCTGCGCCGGACCTTTGCCGCGAAGAACATCCCGACCCGCGTCCTGCTCGGATTCCGGGACCAAGCCCACTCAGGCGGTCTCGATGATCTTTTCTCCTGCTGCGAGATCAAATTGGCCAGCGACGATGGGCACGCGGGACATCACGGCTATGTCACCGACCTGCTCGCTGGGATGCTCGAAGGGGACGATGCCTCTTCGGCCGCTGTCTACGCTTGCGGCCCGCCTCCGATGCTCGGTGCAGTCGCCGCGCTCTGTACAGCTGCCGGTGTCCCGACTGAGCTCGCCATGGAGTCTCCGATGGCGTGTGGCTATGGAGCTTGCTTCGGCTGCGCCGTTCCGCGCCCTGGGGGCGGCTATCTCCGCTTGTGTGTAGACGGCCCGATTGTGCGGCCTCTGCCGGGGGGTGGCGTCGTAGGGGGGCCCGCCCCCGAGGAAGCTTTAGCTACCGCAGGGGGTGGGGGGTCCCCTGCGACGACAGGACCCGCCGGCCCGACGCCGACCAAGCCCTCAACGGTCGAGTTCTGCGGAATCGAGCTCAAACACCCGGTTGTCAACGCATCGGGCACCTTTGACGCGATCGCCGCGCACAAGGTTTACGGCGATGAGACGCTGGAGCGGTTTCCGTTCAGCGCCTTCGTCTCGAAGACAATTACGCCGGAGCCGCGGGCGGGCAATGAGCCGCAGCGGATCTGGGAGACGCCGGCGGGGATGATCAACTCGATCGGGCTGCCGAACAAGGGCCTCGACGGCTTTCTGGCAGAGGACCTGCCGCTGCTCGCCGAGCTGCCGGTGCCTCTCATCGTGTCCGTGATGGCTACTGGCCACGAGGAGTTCGCGCGCTTGGTGCGCGGAGTAGGGGAGAGGGACGAGGTTGCCGCTATCGAGCTGAACGTCTCCTGTCCCAACGTGCACTCCGGCCTGATCGTCGGCGAGCAGCCTTCCGAGACAGAGGCGTTGTTGGAAGCCCTGCGCCCGCTGACCGAGAAGCCGTTGATCGTGAAGCTGACTCCCAACGTGGCCAATCCCGCCGACGTCGCCGTCGCCGCCCAGGAGGGTGGGGCCGATGCGGTCTCGCTGATTAACACGCTGAAGGCAAGCGCGATCGATCCGGCCAGCGGAGAGCCCGGCATCGCTGCCGGGCACGGTGGCCTCTCCGGCCCCGCGGTGCGGCCGGTCGCGATTGCGCAGCTGCGGGCCGTCGCTGCCGCGGTGAGCATCCCGATCGTCGGCATGGGCGGGATCTCCAGCGGGGCCGACGCGCTCGAATTCCTCTCCGCCGGGGCGACACTGGTAGCTGTCGGCACCGAGAGCTTCCGCGACCCGCGGGCCGGGGAGCGGGTGGCAAGGGAGATTGCCGGAGCGCTCAAATGCGATCAGAGCGGCGCTCCAATCCGCAACATCGCCTAAACCTCAACTCGAGGTCCAGGTGAATTTCGGCGCAAATGGGTTGCAGGGCCTTGCGCGCCCGCTAGCCGCGGCTATACTCGCCGCCCAGATGCCTGCCCCAGTCAAGACATCGGCCGCCGCCCCGGAGCGTTCTCTGGACCAGCGGATGGACGCGCTCAAACGAGCCAACGACATCCGGACCGCCCGGGCGAAGCTGAAGAAGGACCTGAAAGCGGGCAAGGCCAACATCCACGCATTGCTCCTCGACCCGCCGGAGTACGTGCTCACGGCCAAGGTCTTCGACATGCTGCTGGCGGTGCCGAAGTACGGCCGGGTTAAGACCAACCGGATTCTCAACCAGTGCCGGATCTCGCCGTCGAAGACGATCGGCGGGCTCTCCGAGCGCCAGCGGGCGGAGCTCGTCTCCCAGCTCCGCAGGTAACGACCCGGCCGCTGCAAACCGGCGCATATCGCCGTCCTCGGTCGCTCGCGTGCAGAGCACGCCGCGCTCCCTGCGTCCGGACGATCTGCTTGGTTTTCGCGGCCGCTCTATGTCAAAGGTCTTCGTAATCACAGGTCCATCCGGCGTGGGCAAGGGCACGCTGATCTCGCGGCTGCTCGAGCGCGTCCCCGACCTGGAGCTCTCGATCTCTGCCACCACGCGCGAACCACGCAAGGGGGAGAGGGACGGGCGCGATTACCACTTCCTCACCCCCAAGCAGTTCGACGAGCGGATCAAGGCCGAAGACTTCCTCGAGTTCGCCACCTACAGCGGCCACCGCTACGGCACCCTGCGCTCCGAGGTACGCAACCGGCTCGACCAGGGCCACTCGGTCGTGCTCGAGATCGAGGTCCAGGGCGCCCGCCAGGTCCGCGCCGCGATGCGCGAGTCGGTGCAGGTCTTCATCGCGCCGCCCGACCCTGCCTCGCTGCGCCGCCGGCTCGAGTCGCGTGGCACCGACAGCCTCGAGGCGATCGACGCCCGGCTCGAGGTGGCAGAGCAGGAGCTGGCCGCCCAGAGCGAGTTCGCACACGGCGTCACCAACGACGATCTCGACCACGCCGCCGGGGAGCTGGAGGGAATTGTGCGCGCCGAGCTCGGGATACCTCTAGACTCCCCGGCCGATGATCAAACCACGCGTTGACAAGCTCCTCGATCACACCGACTCCCACTACGCGGCCGTAGTCGTCGCCGCCAAGCGGGCTCGGCAGATCAACAGCTACTACCACAGCCTCGGCGAGGGCAGCTTCGGCGAGTACCCGCCGCCGATGGTCGACATCCCCGGCGACCGCAACTACCTCTCGGTTGCGCTCGAAGAGGTCGCCGCGGGCAAGCTCAAGTACGAGTACCGCGCCTAGCGCGGCCCGGCGCCACCGGAACACTGAGGGAACAGCCATGGCCAGAATCCTGCTCGGCGTAAGCGGAGGGATCGCCGCCTACAAGGCGCTCGAAGTGGCGCGCCTGGCGACCACTGCCGGCCACGGCGTTCGGGTGCTGATGACTGAGGGAGCCACCCGCTTCGTCGGCGCCGCCTCCTTCGAGGGGATCGCCGGCGCCCCGGTGCTGCTCTCCGAGTTCGAACGCGACCCGCTGCGCGGCGCCTTCCCCGGCGACCCGGCCCCGGGCCACGACCCGATCGGCCACCTCGAGCTGGCCGCCAACTGCGACGCCTTCCTCGTCGCCCCGGCCTCGGCCAACACGATCGCCAAGCTCGCCGCCGGCCAGGCCGACTCGATGCTCACCACCTCCTTCCTGGCTTGCACGGCGCCGCGCCTCGTTGCCCCGGCGATGAACGACCGCATGTATGCCGACGCGGCGACCCAGGCCAACCTGGCGATCCTGCGCGATCGCGGCGTCACCGTGGTCGAGCCCGACGAGGGAGCGCTGGCCTCGCGCGGCGAGCGCGGCAAGGGCCGCCTTCCGGACCCGGCGCGGCTGCTCGCCCTCCTCGAAGCCGAGCTGCCGTCCGGCGAACGCCCCTGGGACGGCCTCCGAGTGCTCGTCACCGCAGGCGGCACCCGCGAGCCGATCGACTCCGTTCGCTACCTGGGCAACCGATCATCCGGCCGCATGGGCATAGCCCTGGCCGCAGCGGCCGCCCGCCGCGGCGCCGAGGTAACCCTGATCTGCGCCAACGTCTCCCTGCCGGAGCCCCCCGGCGTCCACCGCATAGACGTGGAGACAACCGAGCAACTCGCCGAAGCAACCCGAACCGAGTTCCCCAGCACCCAGGTCCTCCTGATGGCCGCCGCCCCCGCCGACTTCAAAGCAAGCGATGTCGCCAGCGGCAAGCTGACCCGCGACGCGACCCTGGACCTCCACCTGGAGCCAACGGAGGACATCCTCGCCACCCTCACCGCCACCAAGTCGGAGGCCCAAACCGTCGTCGCCTTCGCCGCCGAAGCCGGAGAGAACATCGAGCGCGCAAAGCAAAAGCTCGCCCGCAAGAACGCCGACCTAATAGTCCTAAACGACATCTCGAACCCAGAGATTGGCTTCGAGAGCCAAGAAAACGCAGTAACCCTGATCGACTCAGCGAGCAACACCACCGTCCCGCAAGCTCCCAAGGACGTCGTGGCCGACACAATCCTCGCGAGAGTCGACCAGCTAAGAAGCAAGACAGCTAGCCACTCCGGCTGACCGACGGGTGGCACGGTGGCGGGGGTCCCCCATAGCGGAGGACGCCGCAGGCGTCTGAGCACATGGGGGAGGGCCGCCGCGACAGGACCCGTCGGCCTGCGGCCCAAACACATGGGGGAGGGCCGCCGCGACAGGACCCGCTGGCCAGCCACCCCCGTCGAGCTATACTGACCCCCAAGCTTTTGTTCGTCCCGATGTACCCGAAGTGGGCCTGGCCCACTTTTTTTGCGGCCTCATGCCAGCACAAGACCTCCAAAACGACATCCAGCAGCAGCTCTCCGAGCTCGACGCCGAGCTCGATCTGGTCGCGCTCGAGCAGCCGAGCAAGGAAGCGCTGCGCCTCTTCATCGACCATCCGCAGGGCGTCGACCTCGCGCTTTGCGAACGGGTCACCCTCCACCTAAACCACCTGCGGGCCGAGTATGCGCTGGAGGTCTCCTCGCCCGGCCCCAAGTACAGCAACCATAAGGAGCAGCTCCAGTGAGCAAAGAGATCGTCGAAGCAGTCAAGGCGTTGGAGCAGGAGAAGGGAATCTCCGCGGATACGCTGATGGACGCGCTCGCCGACGCGCTCCTCTCCGCCTACAAGAAGACTCCCGGCGCGGCCAAATACGCTCGCGTCGACCTCGACCACGAGACCGGCGACTTCCTCGTCTTCGAACTGATCCTGCCGCCCGAGCTGGAGGAGAAGCTGCTGGCCGAGGCGGCCGAGGCCCAGGAGGAGGAAGAGCGCGAAATCGACCCGGAAACGGGCGAGTTGCGCGAGCCCGAGGACCCCGAGCTCGATCCGGAGATGATCGCTCCCTATGAGGACCAGATCGAGACGCGGGACGTCACCCCCGAAGACTTCGGCCGGATCGCCGCCCAGACCGCCAAGCAGGTGATCCTGCAGCGGATCCGCGAGGCCGAACGGATGATGATGTTCGACGAGTATCAGGACCGGGTCGGCGAGCTGATCACCGGGATCATCCAGCAGTCCGACAAGCGCTACACGCTGGTCCAGCTGAAGGAGCGGGTCGAGGCGCTGCTGCCCAAGTCAGAGCAGGTCTACAACGAGCGCTACGACCACGGCATGCGGGTCAAGGCCGTGATCACCGACGTCTCCGACTCGACCAAAGGACCGGCGATCGTGGTCTCGCGGCGAAGCTCGGAGCTGATCAAGAAACTCTTCGAAATCGAGGTCCCCGAGATCGCCGACAACCTGGTCGAGATTGTCGGCGTCGCCCGCGAGCCCGGCTACCGCTCGAAGATCGCGGTGATCTCCCACGCCGACGGCGTCGACCCGGTCGGCGCCTGTGTCGGCCCGCGCGGCTCGCGGGTGCGGATGGTCGTCTCCGAGCTGCGCGGCGAGAAGATCGACATCATTCCCCACAACGACGAGCCCGCCCGTTTCGTCGCCAAGGCGCTTTCGCCGGCCCGGGTGCGCGAGGTGATCGTCGACGACGACGAGCGCCAGGCGACCGTGATCGTGCCCGACGACCAGCTCTCGCTGGCGATCGGCCGCGACGGCCAGAACGCCCGCCTGGCAGCGCGGCTGACCGGCTGGCGGGTCGACATCAAGTCCGAGACCGAGTTCTCCCAGGAGGACCAGGACGTCGAGTACGAGGGCGAAGAAACCTTCGACGGGCGCTGCATGGCGGTTCTATCCAACGGCCGCCGCTGCCCCAACGCGGCAATCGACGGCTCGACCTATTGCGGGCTACCCCAGCACCAGTCGCTGAGCCGCTTCGACACCAACCAGATCGCCGTATTGAGCCCGGTCACCGAGACCGAGATCGAGATCCTGGCCGATCCCGATGCCGACCAGGGGCAGGTCGATGAGATTGTCGAGCGGGCTGAAGGGGAATTCGTCGAGGAGGTCGCTGAGGACGAGGCTGCCGCCGAGACTTCGGAGGTTGAGGCCGAGCCGGTCGCGGAGCCGGAGGGGCCTGCGGGCGGGGGCTCCGCCCCCGTTCTCGACCCCTCCGGCTCCACGCCCGACTCGGATGAAGCGCCTGGGGTTGACGACGGGACCCCGGCCGAGGAGCCTGCAGCTGAGGAGCCCGAGAGTGAAGAAGCTCGAGACGAATCTGTCGAGGAGCCCGTGGCTGAGCAATCCGAGCCGGTTGTCGAGGAGGCAGAGCAGGCGTAGTGGCTAAAAAGCGGGTACATGAGATCGCTAAAGCTCAGGGGCTGAGCAGCAAGGCGCTGCTTGCCGTGCTGAAAGGCGCTGGGGTGGAGGCGAAAGCCGCCGCTTCGAGCGTCGAGGAGGCCGATGCGCTGAGGGCAATCGAGGCCTCGAAGAGCGGTGGCAGTGCTGCTACCGCCACCAAGGCCAAGTCCGCTGCGGCCAAGAAGGCGCCGCCGGAGAAGTCGGCGTCGGCTCCCAAGTCCGACGGCAAGCCGGCGGCGAAACCGCCGGCGACGTCGAAAGGGCCGGTCCGCCCGGCCAGCAAACCCGCATCCGGCAGCGGCGGCGGAGCCAGCGGCAAAAAGCGCCGCGTCGTGATCGATTCCCAAGCCGCTCGCCGCGACCAGATGGGCGGTCCGCCGCCGCAGCGCCCGCCCCGCAGGCGCGGCGGCAGGCGCCGGCGTCCCCTGCTTGAGGAGCCGCCGCCCAAAGTCGAGGCGGCAGAGCCCGAGGCGACCAAGGTCCCCTCCGGCGCCACCGTGCGCGAGGTCGCCGAGTTGCTCGGGCTGGGCAGCTCCGAGATCATCAAGAAGCTGATGACGATGGGGGAGATGGCGACCCTCACCCAGACCCTCACCGACGAGTCGATCGCGGCGATCGCCGACGAGTACGACCGCAAGCTCAAGATCGTCACCGCCGCCGAGGAGGAGGCCGAGGAACCCGCCTTCGAGGACACCGAGGAGGAGCTCGCCGCCCGCCCGCCCGTGGTCACGATCATGGGCCACGTCGACCACGGCAAGACCTCGCTGCTGGACGCGATTCGCGAGACCGAGGTGGCCGCGGGAGAGGCCGGCGGCATCACCCAGCACATCGGCGCCTACCAGGTCCACCAGGACGAGAAGACGATCACCTTCCTCGATACCCCGGGCCACGCGGCTTTCACAGCGATGCGTGCCCGCGGCGCCAAGGTCACCGACATCGCCGTCGTGGTCGTCGCCGCCGACGATGGCGTGATGCCGCAGACCAAAGAGGCGATCGACCACGCTCGCGCCGCCGACGTGCCAATCCTGATCGCGGTCAACAAGATCGACAAGGAGGGCGCCCAGCCCGACCGCGTCCGCAACGAGCTCGCCGCCGATGGCCTCACCCCCGAGGACTGGGGTGGCGAGACGGTCTACGTCGACGTCTCCGCCAAGACCCGCGAGGGCCTTGACAAACTGCTCGAGATGATCCTGCTCGTGACCGAGCTGGAGGAGCTCGGGGCCAATCCCGACGCTCCCGCCTCGGGCACGGTGGTCGAGTCCCAGCTCGACCCAGGCCGCGGCCCCGTGGTGACGATCCTGGTTCAGCGCGGCACGCTCGAGGTCGGCGACTCGCTGGTCGCCGGTCCGCAGTGGGGCCGGGTGCGGGCGATGCACGACTTCACCGGCCAGCGGGTGCAGAGCGCCGGGCCGGGGATGCCGGTCGAGGTGCTCGGCTTCGACGGCGTCGCCGACGCGGGCGAGTTCGTTCGCGCGGTCGAGAACGACCGCCGCGCCCGCCAGGACGCCCAGGAGCGCGCCAACCGGCTCAAGACCGAGGCCCTGGCTCGCCGCCAGGCACGCAAGGTCAGCCTCGAGGAGGTCTTCTCGCGAGTCCAAGAGGGCGAGATCAAGGAGCTCAACATCGTCCTCAAGGCCGACGTGGCCGGCTCCCTGGAGGCGCTCCAAGACGAGATCGCCAAGGTGCCCCAGGAACAGGTCGGGATCAACATCATCCACTCCCAGACCGGTGGCATCAACGAGTCCGACGTGATGCTGGCCTCGGCCTCCGAAGCGATCATCATCGGCTTCAACGTTCGCCCGCTGGCCGACGCCCGCCGCGCCGCCGAGCGCGAGGGCGTCGACGTCCGCACCTACTCGGTGATCTACAAAATCACCGAAGACCTGCGCAACGCGATGGAGGGCATGCTGGAGGCGGTCGAGGTCGAGGAGACGCTCGGCGAGGCCGAGGTCAAGCAGACCTTCAAGGCCTCCAAGGTCGGCCGCATCGCCGGCTGCATCGTCAACGAGGGCAAGGTCACGCGCATCGCCAGCGTCCGCCTCGTCCGCGAGGGCACGGTGATCTGGACCGGCAAGCTCGGCTCCCTGCGCCGTTTCAAAGACAACGTCCAGGAGGTCGAGCAGGGCCAGGAGTGCGGTGTGGTCCTCGACGGCTACGCGGACGTCAAGGAGGGCGACGTGCTGGAGTTCTTCGAGACCAAGCAGGTCGAGCAGACGCTGGAGTAAGCGGCTGCGACTAAGATGACCACCCCTCGCATGCGCCGCATCAACGAGGTGCTCCGCGAGGTGATCGGCGCGGCCATCGCCGATCTCAGCGACCCGCGCATCGGCTTCGTGACCGTGACCTCAGTGGAGACCAGCCCGGACCTGCGCGCCGCCAAGGTGTACTTCAGCGTGCTCGGTACCGAGGAGGAGCGCGAGGCCACCCTCACCGGACTGCGCAACGCCCACGGCATCCTGCAGGGCAAGATCGCCGCCGAGACGCGGATGAAGCGAACGCCGAAGCTGGACTTCCACTACGACGAGACGATCGAGCGGGGGATGCGGATCACCGAAATGCTCGAGGAGGAGGAGAAGTGAGCGAGGCGACCGGAGTGAGGACGTCCAGTATCGAGGAGGTCGCCGCCGAGCTGCGCTCGCGCGACCGCTTCCTGCTCACCGCCCACGAGGGTCCCGACGGCGACGCGCTCGGCTCGCTGCTGGGGATGCACCACCTGCTCGGCCAGCTCGGCAAGGACTCGGTGATGTTCATGGCGGCGAAGGAGTTCCCGCTGCCGGTCGAGTACCGCTTCCTGCCCCTGGAGGAGGTCTTCCACGAGCCGCCGGCCGACATGGCCGACCGCACCGTGATCTTCCTCGACTGCGGCAACATCGACCGGATGCCGGTCGAGTTCCTCAGCGACGGCGACAACTTTCGCATCAACGTCGACCACCACCACGACAACACCCTCTTCGGCGACGTCAACCTGGTCCAGACCGGTGCCTCCTCGACCGCTGAGATCGTCTACGAGCTGGCGGTCGCGCTCGGCGCCGAGATCACACCGGAGATCGCCGCGGCGCTCTACGTCGGCCTGATCACCGACACCGGCAAGTTCATGTACGAGAACACCAACGCCAACACCCACCGCATCGCCGCGGCGCTGATCGACGCCGGGGTCGCCGTCGACGAGACCTACCGCCGCCTCTACGAGCACGTCCCGATCGAGAAGCTGCGCCTGCTCTCCCAGGCGCTGGAGGGGATCCGCCGCTACTGCGACGAGCGGCTCGTCGTCGCTTACATCACCGCCGCCGACTACGAGGCGAGCGGGGCGGGGGAGGAGATGACCGAGGGGATCATCGACCACCTGCGCTCGATCGAGGGCTCCAAGGTGGCGGCCCTGATCCGCGACCAGGGCGATCGCGGCCGGGCGGCGCGCAAGGTCAGCCTGCGCTCCAGCGGCGGCGAGATCGACGTCTCGGCGATGGCCCGGGCCCACGGTGGCGGAGGGCACAAACGCGCCGCCGGGTTCTCCACCGAGCTCGAGCTCGACGACCTGGTCAGCTTCCTCTGCGCCGAAGTCAAAGCCCAGCTCGGCCCCTGAGCGTGGCCGCCGGGAGCGAGGGCTCGGTGCTGCTCTGCGACAAGCCGGCGGGCAAGACCTCCCACGACGTCGTCCTCGCCGTGCGCCGCGAGCGCGGCGGCAAGGTCGGCCACGCGGGCACCCTCGACCCCTTCGCCACCGGCCTTCTGCTGGTTCTGGTGGGCGGGGCGACGCGGCTGCAGCGCTTCCTCACCGGCCTGCCGAAGACCTACGTCGCCAGAGCCCGGCTGGGCTGGCGCTCCAGCAGCGGCGACCCCGACGGCGAGCTGACCGAGACCAGACAGGTCCCCACCTCGCTGGAGCTGCCGACCGGGACGGTGCGCCAGCGGGTGCCGATGACCTCGGCGGTGCGGGTCGGCGGCGAGCGCCTCTATCGCAAGGCCCACCGCGGCGAGACCGTCACCACCCCGGTGCGCGACGTCGAGGTCTACCGGGCCGAGCTGCTCGGCAGCGACGGCGATAACGCCGAGTACGAGATCGAGTGCTCGACGGGCACCTACATCCGCACCTTGGTCGAGACCCTGGGCGATGCCTATTGCGCCGAGCTGCGCCGCACCGCGATCGGCCCCTTCAGGGTCGAGGAAGCCGGCACGGAGCTCAGCCTCGCCGCGGCCGCCAACCGCGTCCCCGCAGCCGCCGAGGCCCTACGATGAGCTTCCGGTGGTCCTTTTGTGGTCTATATCCACATAAAGCGCACCGGAAGCTTCTGCCGTGAACATTCTCGTCACCACACTGCCCGATGCCGAGCCGCGGCCGCGCCAGGTCGCGATCGGCACCTTCGACGGGGTTCACAAGGGCCACCAGGCCGTGATCGACGGTGCGGACACCGTCCTCACTTTCGACCCGCACCCGCTCGAGGTGCTGCACCCGGCGGCGCTGCCGAAGCTGATCATGCCCTTCGGGGTCAAGCGCGATGTGATCGAGGGGCTCGGCGTGCGCGAGCTGGTCGTGATCCCCTTCGACCGCGCCTTCGCCGCGCGCAGCGCCGAGGAGTTCATCGAGGACGTGCTGATCGCCAAGCTCGGCGCCGAGCGCGTCTCGGTGGGGGAGAACTTCCGCTTCGGCGCCAAGGCCAAAGGCGACCCGGCCATGCTGGGACGGCAGTCTGCGTTCGAGACCCGGGTGGTGCCGCTGGTCGAGGTCGACGGCGAGACCGTCTCCTCGACCCGGGTCCGTGCCCTCGTCGCCGCCGGCGACATGGAGGGCGCCCGCCACTGCCTCGGCGCCCCGTTCATGGTCGAGGGCGAGGTCGTGGGCGGCGACCAGCGCGGCCGTGAGCTTGGCTTCCCGACTGCCAATGTGATCCCCGACGACCGCCTCGCGATCCCCGGCCACGGGGTCTACGCGGCCTTCGCCAACGGCGTCCCCGCTGCGGTCAACGTCGGCGTCCGCCCGACCTTCGAGAGCGGTCGCGGGGTGCTGATCGAGGCCTACCTGATCGACTACGACGGCGACCTCTACGGGACCGAGCTGCGGGTCGCCTTCGTTGAGCGGCTGCGCGGCGAGAAGCGTTTCGCCAGCGTCGAGGAGCTGATCGCCCAGATGCGGATCGATGTCGAGGACGCGAGGCGCGTCTGTGCTAGCTTCACCGGCGCGCAATGAGCCTGACCAAGGAGAAAAAAGGCGAGCTGATCGGCAAGTACGGCCGCGCCGACGGCGACACCGGTTCGGCGGAGGTCCAGGTTGCCCTGGCCACCGAGCGGATCAACGAACTCACCGAGCACCTGCGCACGCACACCAAGGACCACCACTCGCGCCGCGGCCTGCTGATGCTGGTCGGCAAGCGCCGCCGCATGCTGCGCTATCTCGAGCGCCACGACCTCGAGCGGTACCGGGCCCTGGTCGCCGAACTCGGCCTGCGGCGATGATCGCGGCCGGCGAGCCGGCTCCCGAGTTCACCCTTCGCAACCAGGACGGCGAGAAGGTCTCGCTCTCTGGCTTCCGCGGCGAAAAGGTGCTGCTGGTCTTCTACCCGCTCGACTTCAGCCCGGTCTGCGCCGACCAGCTTTCGGTCTACCAGGAGGTCAAGCCCGAGATCGAGGCCAATGGCGTGAAGATGATCGGGATCAGCGTCGACAGCGGTTTCGCCCACAAGGCCTTCCGGGAGAAGCTCGGCATCGACACGCCGCTGCTCGCCGACTTCGAGCCCAAGGGCGAGGTCGCGCGCGCCTACGGCGCCTACATCGAGAAGGTCGGCCACGCCAACCGCTCGCTCGTCCTCGTCGACGAGCGGGGCACGGTCGAGTGGGCATACGAGTCGCCGACCCCGCTGGAGATCCCCGGCGCCAACCTGATCTTCGACGCGCTTTCCTCCGCTGCGGCTCGTTGAAGCCCCACCGGTGCTGAAGGCCCGCTAACCCTTCGACGAAGTGAACGAGCTGACCAGCGCCGCGGTGCCGCCGGCTGGCCCGGAGGACCACCGGCGCGGTGAGGGCCCCGGGCTGGTCGTCTACGCCGACCTGGGCTGTCCGCACTGCGCTTCGGCCTGGGCGGAGGTGAACGAGCGCGAGGCGACGATCGTCTTCCGCCATTTCCCGGTCGCCAGCAAGCACCCGCGCTCTCCCGCCCTGCACGCGGCCGCCGAGGCCGCGGGGCGCCAGGGCCGCTTCTTCGAGATGGTCGACTCGCTCTACGCCGACCGCGGCCATGTCGACGACCCGCACCTCTGGCAGCGCGCCGAGAGCCTCGACCTCGACCTCGAGCGCTTCGAGTCCGAGCGCCGCTCCGCTGCGGTGGCAGCACGGGTACGGCGCGATTTCGAGTCGGGCATCCGGGCCGGCGTAGTCACAACCCCAGCCCTCTTCCCCGCCCACGACGGGCGTGCCTGACTTTTCCGCTCCATATGGGGGCAAAAAGTCAGGCACGCCCGTCTCCATGTACCCTCTTTCGGGAAAGAGAACGAGAGTTCTGAAAGCAGATGGCCACCATCCGGGTGGCCGGAGGTAGGACAACTAAATGAGCATGTTTGAGGTGACCCGCGTTTCGGCGGACATCGGCGACAGCCAGATTTCCTTCGAGACCGGAAAACTCGCGAAGCAGGCGGGTGGCGCGGTCGTGGTTCAGGCCGGCGACACGATGGTGCTTTGCACCGCAACCGTCGGCAACCTTCGCGACGTGGACTTCCTTCCCCTCACCGTCGACGTAGAGGAGCGGATGTACGCCGCGGGCAAGATCCCCGGCTCGTTCTTCCGTCGCGAGGGACGCTCGGGCGAGAAGGCAACCCTGACCGCCCGCATGATCGACCGACCGATCCGCCCGCTCTTTCCCAAGGGCTGGCACTTCGAGACCCAGCTGGTCGCGATCCCGATGTCGGTTGACCAGGTCAACCCCTACGACATCCTCGCCATGAACGGCGCCTCCGCGGCGCTGGCGATCTCCCCGGTTCCCGTCGCCGCCCACGTCGGCGCGGTGCGGGTCGGTCAGCTCGACGGCGACTTCGTCGTCAATCCCTCCGAGGAGGACCTCGCCGAGCTCGACCTCGACCTGATCGTCGCCGGCACCGACGAGGCGATCCTGATGGTCGAGGCCGGCGCCAGCGGCGTCACCGAGCAGGACATCCTCGACGCGCTCGACATCGCTCACGGCGAGATCAAGAAGCTCGTCGCGGCGATGGAGGAGCTGCAACAGAAGGCCGGCAAGGAGAAGCTGGAGGTTGAGGCGCCCAAGATCGACGAGGGCCTGCTCGGCGATATCCGCTCCTCCCACGGCCAGGCGCTCGTCGATGCGATCGCCACCGAGGGCAAGCTCGAGCGCTACGAGGCGATCGACAAGGTCAAGGACGAGGTGGTCGCCAAGTACGCCCCCGAGTCCGCTGACGGTGAGACCGACGAGGCCAAGGTGGCCGAAGTCAAGGCCGCCTTCGGCTCGATCGAGAAGGACACGATCCGCAGGGCGATCG
Source organism: uncultured Solirubrobacterales bacterium (assembly GCA_963817905.1). Lineage (GTDB taxonomy): Bacteria > Actinomycetota > Thermoleophilia > Solirubrobacterales > 70-9 > VRUE01. Next base: position 217,653 of record CAWFPS010000001.1, read on the forward strand.
CCGTTGACAAGAAGCGCCCCGACGGCCGCGCCCAGGACGAGATCCGCCCGATCGAGTGTGAGGTCGACATCTCCCCGCGCGTGCACGGCTCCGCCCTGTTCACCCGCGGTGAGACGCAGATCCTCTCCAACGCCGCGCTCGGCACGACCCGCATGGACATGCGGATCGACACGCTCGGCCTGGAGACCTCGAAGAAATTCTGGCACCACTACAACTTCCCGCCCTTCTCGGTGGGAGAGGCCGGCTTCATGCGCGGCCCCAAGCGCCGCGACATCGGCCACGGGGCGCTCGCCGAGCGGGCCCTGGTCGCGACGATCCCCAGCGAAGAGGATTTCCCCTACGTGATCCGGGTCGTCTCCGAGACGCTCGAGTCCAACGGCTCCTCCTCGATGGGCTCGGTCTGCGCCTCCTCGATGGCGCTGCAGGCTGCGGGCGTGCCGGTCACCGCACCGGTCGCCGGTGTCGCGATGGGCCTGATCAAGGAGGGCGATGACTACATCGTCCTCACCGACATCGCCGGCGTCGAGGATCACCTCGGCGACATGGACTTCAAGGTCGCCGGCACCGCGGACGGGATCACCGCCCTGCAGATGGACATCAAGATCACCGGCGTCACCTTCGAGATCCTCACCGACGCCCTGGAGCAGGCCAACAAGGGCCGCCAGTTCATCCTCGGCAAGATGGCCGAGGCGATCGACGGCCCGCGCGAGCAGCTTTCCCAGCACGCGCCGCGGATCGAGTCGATCAAGATCGACCAGGAGAAGATCGGCGCCGTGATCGGCAAGGGCGGGGAAACCATCCGCGCCCTCTGTGAGGAGTTCGAAGCCGAAATCGACGTCGAGGACGACGGCACGATCCGCATCTACGCCCCGACCGGCTCGCTGGTCGAAGCCTGCGTGGCGCGGATCCAATCGATGACCAAGGAGGCCGAAGTCGGCGACCGCTACGAGACGGCCAAGGTGGTCAAGACGACCACCTTCGGCGCCTTCGTCGAGCTGGTCAAGGGCACCGACGGCCTGCTGCACATCTCCAACGTCAAGCCGGGAGAGCGAGTCGACTCGGTCGACGACGTGCTCAGCTCCGGCGAGGAGATCGACGTCACCGTGGTCGAGGTCGACCGCGAGCGCGGTCGCATCGGCCTGCGTCTCTCCGACGATCCCTCGGTCGCCGGCAAGAGCCCGGAGGAACTGGCCGCGGTCGGTTCCGGCGGCGGTGGCGGCAGCCGCAACGGTGGTGACCGTGGCGGTCGTGAGCGACGCCCCCGGCGCGAGCGTGAGCGCCGCGGCTAGCAGTTGAGCGAAGCAGTCCTAAGCACGCAGGACTCGGGCGTCCGGGTCGCCACCGAGGAGGTTCCCTCGGTGCGATCCGTGGCGCTCGGGCTCTGGGTGCGCACCGGCTCTCGCAACGAGACGCTGGCCCAGGCCGGCGTCTCGCACTTCCTCGAGCACCTGCTCTTCAAGGGCACCGAGCGTTACTCGGCAATCGAGATCTCGGAGAAGCTCGACGGCGTCGGCGCCTTGGTCAACGCCGCAACCGGCAAGGAGACCACGCACATCCATGCCCGCTTCCTCGACGAGCACACCGAGGAGGTCTTCGACCTGCTGGCAGAAATGCTGCTGGCGCCGACCTACCCGGAAATTGACTCCGAGCGCGAGGTCGTGCTGGAGGAGATCGCGATGTATGAGGACGAGCCCCAGGACCGGGTCCACGACATCCTCGCCGAGGCCGTCTTCGGCTCTCACCCGCTGGGGCGGCGCGTGCTCGGCGAGGCCGAGGTGATCAGCTCGGTCCCCGTGCCCGAGATCGAGGCCTACCGCAGCGCTCGCTATGGCGGCGCGAGCGTCGTCGTCGGAGCCGCCGGCAACGTCGATCACGCCCGTATCGCCGCGCTCGCCGAGCGTTTCGTGCAGCCCGGGGGTGGAAGCTCGAACGGGGGGGAGGCGGTGGCCGCTGAGGAGGTCGCCCGCCTGCGCTTCTACGAAAAGGACACCGAGCAGTACCACATCTGCTTCGGCGCACCCGGCATCACCCGCGACGACGAGCGCCGCTACGCGCTGGCGGTGCTCGACTCGATCTTCGGCGGCTCCAGCTCGTCCCGGCTCTTCCGCGAGGTGCGCGAGAAGCGCGGCCTCGCCTACGCGGTCGGCTCCTACAACGAGCAGTACACCGACGCCGGGCTGATCGCCAGCTACGTCGGCACCCGCGAGGACAACGTCGAGGAGGCCTGTTCGATCATCGGCGCCGAGATGGCGCGGTTGCGCAGCGAGCCGGTCTCGGCTGAGGAGCTCTCGCGCGCCAAGGAGAGCGTCAAGGGCCGCCTCGTCCTCTCCTCGGAGTCGACCGCGGCGCGGATGGCGCGGATCTCGCGGGCGACCCTTTTCGACCTGCCGATCGACAGCCTCGACGAGATGCTGGCCAAGGTCGACGCCGTCACGGTCGGGGACCTGACCGAGCTGGCCGCGCAGCTGTACCGGCCCGAGCGCCTCTCCGCCGCCTGTGTCGGCCGCGAGGAGAGCTGCTTCCGCAAGGCTCTCGGCCCGGTCAGCGAGAGCCTGGTGGCGGCGTGATCCGGGTCGCCGTATCGGGCGCCGCCGGTCGCATGGGACAGGCCGTCTGCGAGGCGGTCGAGGGAGCTGCGGACACCGAGCTGGCCGGCAGGGCCGATCCCTCGCTGGGGGTCGAGCTGGCCGAGGTCCTGGGCGAGGCGGACGTTGTCGTCGATTTCACCACGCCGGACACGGCGCTCGCCAACGCCGAAGCGTGCCTCGCGGCCGACGTCCACGTCGTCGTCGGCACCACCGGCTTCGACCTCGCCGCGCTCGAGGCGGCGGCAAACGGCTCGCAGGCCAACTGCTTCGTCGCGCCCAACTTCGCGATCGGCGCCGTGCTGCTGATGGAGGTCTCTCAGCGGATCGCTCCTCACATGCCCGAGTGCGAGATCGTCGAGCTGCACCACGACAAAAAGCTCGACGCGCCGTCGGGCACGGCGAAGCGCACCGCGGAGCTGATCGATGCTGCCGGCGGCCACGTCCACCAGCCGATTCACTCGGTGCGCCTGCCCGGCCTGGTCGCCCACCAGGAAGTGATCTTCGGCGGCGAGGGCCAGACGCTCAGCCTGCGCCACGACTCGATCGACCGCCGCTCTTTCATGCCCGGCGTGCTGCTCGCGGTGCGCAAGGTCGGCGGCCTGGCGGACCGCTTCACGGTGGGGCTGGAGAAGCTACTTTGAGACTCGACCGCGATACCCTGGCGCGATGAAGGAGATCCGCGGAGTAATCACCGCCATGGCGACCCCGTTCGACGCGAACGGGGCGGTCGACGAGGCGGCAGCGCTGAGGCTGGCCACCTACCTGCTCGAGCACGGTTCGCACGGCCTGGTGATCTCCGGCTCGACCGGCGAGGCGCCGACCCTGACCGATGAGGAGGCGCTCGACCTGGTGCGGGCGATCCGCCGCGAGGTCGGCGACGAGGTGCTTTTGGTCTGCGGTACCGGCACCAACTACACCGATCACTCGATCGAGCTGACCAGAGGGGCCGCCGATGCCGGCGCCGATGCAGCGCTGATCGTCACGCCGTACTACAACAAGCCCAATCCGGCCGGCATCCAGGCTCACTTCGAAGCGATCGCGGGCGCGGTCCCAAACCTGCCGCTGATCGCCTACAACATCCCTTCGCGGGTGGTCGTCAACGTGCCGCCCTCGGACCTGGCGGAGCTGGCCAAGATCGACAGCGTGGTTGCGGTCAAGCAGGCCAACAACGATGAGCTGCAGCCGATCGAGGGGTTGGAGATCCTCGCCGGCAACGACGACATCTTCTTCAGGACACTGGAGATCGGCGGGGCGGGGGGCATCTGCGTCGCCTCGCACCTGGTTGGTCTACAGATGCGTGAAGTTTGGGACGCCGCGCAGGCCGGTGACCTTGACCGGGGCCGCGAGATCGACTCCGGATTGCGCCAGGTCTACGCGGCGATGGGCGTGACAACCAACCCGATCCCGGTCAAGGCAGCGCTGGAGATGACGGGCCTGATCCCGTCCGGAAAACTTCGACTCCCCCTCGTGCCCGCCGATGCGGAGCAGAGGGCGACTGTGCGGGCCGCGCTGGAGAGCGTCGGCCTCAACCCGGTGACGTCCTAGTGTCCGCCGGGAAGCTGCGCGTGCTGCCGCTCGGGGGACTGGGCGAGATCGGCAAGAACATGACCGTGATCGAGTACGGCGGCAAGATCGTCGTCGTCGACACCGGCCTGATGTTCCCGACCGCGGAGATGCTCGGCATCGACCTGGTCCTGCCGGACTTCTCCTACCTGCGCGACCGCGCCGACGATATCGAGGCGATCGTGCTCACCCACGGCCACGAGGACCACGTCGGCGCCCTGCCCTACGTACTGCGTGAGATCGGCTCGCCGCCGGTCATCTACGGTGGCCTGCTGACGGTCGGCATGGTCCGCTCCAAGCTCGACGAGCACAAGCTCAAGGACGCGCCGTTGGAGGAGCTGCCCGCCGGCAAGAAGGTCCAGGCCGGTCCCTTTGAGCTGGAGCTGATCCACCTCTCGCACTCGATCCCGGACGCCCGCGGCGTGCTGATCACCACCGAGCTCGGCTCGATGCTGATGACCGGCGATTACAAGTTCGACCAGACCCCGGTCGACGGCCGCCCGGCAGACATCTCCCGACTCGCCGAGCTCGGCCGCGACGGTCTGATGTTGCTCTGCGGCGACTCCACCAACGCCGACCGGCCCGGGATCGCGCCCTCGGAGTCGAGCGTAGGACCGGCCCTGCTGGAAACCTTCGCCGGTTGCGAGGGGCGGATCATCGTCACCTCCTTTGCCTCCAACATCCACCGCGTCCAGCAGGTGATCGACGCCGCTGTGCAGCTCGACCGCCGGGTGGCACTGGTCGGCCGCTCGATGCGCAAGAACTTCAACATCGCCTCCAACCTGGGGATCGCCAAAGCGCCCTCGGGCCTCTTCATCCAGCCGCGTGAGATCGAGAACTTCCCCGACGAGAAGGTGATCGTGATCTCGACCGGGAGCCAGGGCGAGCCGCTCTCGGCCTTGCGGCGGATGGCCAACAACGACCACCGCGACGTCGAGCTGCATTCCGGCGACACGGTCGTCTTCTCGGCGACGCCGGTTCCCGGCAACGAGCGCGCCGTCAACGAGACGATCGACCGCATCTATGAGATCGGCGCCTCGGTGGTGACCGCCAAGCAGGCCCCGATCCACGCCTCTGGCCACGGCTGGCAGGAGGAGCTGAAGCTGATGCTCAACCTGACCAAGCCGCGGTACGTGCTGCCCGTGCACGGCGATTACCAGCGGCTGCGCCTGCACGCCGAGCTGGCCGAGTCGGTTGGGGTGCCGCCGGCAAACATCTTCCAGGGCCATAACGGCCTGCCACTCGAGATCGACGAGAACGGTGCCCGCTTCGGCGAGGAGATCCACGCCGGGGTGATCTACGTCGACGGCGTCAACGTCGGCGAGCCCGACGACGTCGCCCTGCGCGACCGCCGTGAGATCTCCGCCGACGGCATCTTCATCGTCGTCGCGACGATCTCCGACGAAGGTCACGTGGTCGCCGACCCGGAAGTGATCTTCCGCGGCGTCGCCTTCCTCGAGGAGGCCGACGCCCTGGTCGAAGACCTCAAGGACGTGGTCGAGGACTCACTCGAGGACGCCGCCAAGGCGGGGACCCGCGAGCTGCACCTGATCCAGGAAGACCTGCATGACGCCGTCGCCAAGCTGGTCTACGAGAAGCTGCGGCGGCGGCCGATGATCATTCCCGTGGTGGTTGAGGTCTGACGTATCTGGCGGGCGGGTCCTGTCGCGGCGGCCCTCCCCCATGTGCTCGGACGCCTGCGGCGCCCTCCGCTATGGGGGACCCCCGCCACCGCGCCACCCGCCCGAGATGCGTCGGACATTCACGGGGAACGACCAACGAGCTTCGCTGAAGAAAAAAAATGGATCCGCCGGGGACGTTGGGGAGAGCCCGGCGGATCCTGTGTCTCGTCCATGGGGAAAAGTACGACTCGCCGCTAAAGCGAAATTAAAAGGTTGCGGCGGGCTGCTGGGCGCGTTGCAGGGGTAGGCGGACGCGGAACTGGGCGCCGCCGGAGGCCGATTCGCCCACTTCCACCGTGCCGCCGTGAGCGCTCGCCACGGCGCGGACTATCGAGAGGCCGAGGCCGCTACCGGGGCCGACGGCGGTGTCGGCTGGGCCTTCGCCGCGGACGAAGCGGTTGAAGACCTGCTCGCGCATGGTGGGCGGGATGCCGGGACCGTCGTCGGCGACCTCGACCACGGCTTCATCGCCGGCGCGGCGGATGTGCAGTTCGATCCGGGCCCCGGCGGGCGTGTGGCGGGTGGCGTTGTCGAGCAGGTTGAGCACCATCCGGTGCAGCTCGTCGGCGTTGCCGGTCATCGGCAGCGCGTGTTCGTTGTCGATCTCCAGCTCGCGCTCGCCCATCAACGGCGCCAGCTCGACCGCGACGTTGCCGGCGATCTCGGCCAGGTCGCAGGGCTGGTGCTTTCCGGCCCGGCCTGCGTCGGCCCGGGCGAGCAGCAGCAGGTCGCCGACCAGGCGGCTCATCCGTTTCGAGGAGCGCAGGGCCGAGTCGACCATCGCGCGCTCGTCTTCCTGGGGAGGCGCCTCGAGCGAGGCCTGCAGCAGTTCGAGGTTCGCCAGAACGCTGGTCAGCGGCGTGCGCAGCTCGTGCGAGGCGTCGGCGACGAACTCGCGCTGCTTTTTCATCGCCGCCTCGCGCTCGTTGCGGGCGGCGTCGAGCGAGCGCAGCATCTGCTCCAGCGTGCGGGCCAGCTCACCGACCTCGTCCTCGGCTCTCGGCTCTGGCATGCGGCGGGAGGGGTCGCCGGTGGTGGCGATCTCGCGGGCGGTGGCGGTCAGGGCTGAGATCGGTCGCATCGCCCGAGCGGCAATCGCGACTCCGCCGAGACTGGCGAGCAGGGTGCCGCCGAAGATCCCGGCGGCGATGAAGAGCCAGAGGCGGTCGACGGTGGAGTCGACGTGGGCGATGCTGCGTCCGTACTGGATGAACCCGGTGGTGGCGCCGGTGTCGCCGCTGATCCTGGTGGTCGCGACCCGCATCTGGCCGTGATCGGAGAGGCCGAGCGAAGAAGAGGACCCCATCGGTTCGGCGCCGGTGCTCTCTTTGATCAGGGTGCCTTCGGCGTCGAAGACACGCGCCGAGGCGCCATCGGACCGCACGAAGTCATCGAGTTCCGGGCCGCGAAATTGGACGCCCAGCAGGGTGCTGAAGACCCGGCTTTCCGCCGCCAGCGTCTGGCCGGCACCGCTGACCTGGCGGTTGAAGTCGTCGCGGATGCGGCTGGTGGCCACCTGGCCGATCACGGCGCCGAAGACGAGCAGGATGATCAGGGTGAGCCCTGCTGAGACCGCGGCGAGCTGCCAGCGGACCGGCCAAGATGACGGTCTCAGACGACCGCCATGCGGCGTCCTCGCTCGCCCGAATAGCGCTGCGATTCGGGCTCCCTGCGTCCTTGTCTGGCGACGTCTGAGTCTCGTCACGACGATTGCTTGAGCACGTAGCCGGCACCGCGTTTGGTGTGCAGCAGGCGTGGCTCGCCGCCGGCCTCGAGCTTGCGGCGCAGGTTGGAGATGAAGACGTCGATCGTGTTCGTTGCCGCGGTCGGGTCATAGCCCCAGACGTCGTCGAGCAGGCGCTCACGGGAGACGACGAGGCGCTCGTTGCGCATCAGGTACTCGAGCAGCTCGAACTCGCGGTTGGTCAGCTCCAGCTCGCGCTCTCCGCGGCGGACCTCGCGGGTGTCGGGATTGAGGCTGAGGTCGGCGACGGCTAGCGAGGCGGCGCCGCGCGGCGGCCGGCGGCGCAGCAGGGCGCGGATCCGGGCCAGCAGCTCGGTGCGCTCGAAGGGCTTGACCAGGTAGTCGTCGGCGCCGCTGTCTAGGCCGCTGACCCGATCCTCGGTCTCGGCCCGCGCGGTCAGCATCAGGATCGGCACGTCGCCCTCGGCCCGCAGCCGCCGACAGACCTCGACGCCGTCGAGGCGGGGGAGACCGAGATCGAGCACGACGAGGTCGGGGACGAAGCCGGCGGCGACGTCGAGCGCGTCGACTCCGTCGGCGCTCGTCTTCACCTCATAGCCCTCCTGGCGCAGCGAGCGCCGCAGCACGTCGGCGATCTCGGCATCGTCCTCGACGACGAGGACGCGGCCGGTTGCGATTTCGGGGTCGGAAGTGAGCATCGTCATCGATGTTAGACGGGGAAGGGCCCGAAACGGTCGACATTTACCCCGGATTTAAGGCATGCGCAGGGGTACTCCGCGCCGCGTCGAAGGGGCTGCCATGTTCCAGCGCACAAAGCGCGGCAAAGCCGTGCGGCGGAAGCCGAAAGCCAAAGCCAAGCCGCGAGGGTCGAAGCTGCACCTGCCGGAAGGGCTGCAGCAGCGCCATCTCGACCTGATCGGGCTGCTGCTGATCGCGGGCGGTGTCTACATGAGCTTCGTCCTCTTCTTCGGCTGGGACGGGGGGAAGGTCGGATATGGGCTGGAAACCGGCCTCGAGTACCTCTTTGGCGCTGTCGGGGCGCGGATCGCGACCGTGCTGATGCTCGTCGTCGGCGGCCTGATCGTCACCGGGACCTCGATCTCGACCCTGTTTCGCGGGATCGGGCGGGGGCTGCGCCGGGTTTTTCTCGGCAGCCGCGGCGTCGCCCAGACCGCGATCCAGACCCGGCGCGACCGCCAGGAGGAAAAGGGAGAGGAGAAGACCTTCGCCTTCGAGACCGAGGCCGGTCCCACCGACGTGATGAGCGCCTACCCGGAGGAGGATGACGTCGAGCCGACCGTGGCTCTGGGCGAGGAGCCCGAGGAGGCCGTGGAGGAGCCGGTGACGGAGAGCTTCGACGCCGAGCTGGCCGCGATAGAGGCCGAGGAAGAGACTGCCGTGGCCGATCCGTCGCCCGAGCCCGAGCAGGCGGCGCTGACGCCGCAGGGCAACAAGCGCGGGGTGACGATCTCCGAGGGCATCGCCTACAAGGCGCCGCCCGCGAAAGCGCTTGAGCGCGGCAAAAGCGACAAGGGCGTCGACCCGCGTGACCACGAGATCGTCGGCCGCAAGCTGGTCGAGACGCTCGGCCACTTCGGGGTCGAGGCCAAGATCGTCGGCATCGTCAGCGGCCCGCACGTCTCTCGCTACGAACTGCGCCTCGCTCCCGGCACCAAGGTGAAGAAGGTGACCGAGCTGGCCAACGACCTCGCCTACGCCCTGGCCTCCACCGACATCCGCATCCTCGCCCCGATCCCCGGCAAGCAGGCGGTCGGAGTTGAGGTGCCGAACACGCGCCGGCGCATCGTCCGCCTCGGTGACATTTACTCGGGCCGCCCGGAGAAGACCTCGCCGCTGGTCGCCTGGCTCGGCAAGGGGATCGACGGCAACCCGGTCTGGACCGACCTGGCGAAGATGCCGCACGTGCTCGTCGCCGGCACCACCGGCTCGGGCAAGTCCGGCTGCGTCAACGCGATCCTCTCCTCGATCCTGATGCAGGCCTCACCCAACGACGTGCGCCTGGTCCTGGTCGACCCCAAGCAGGTCGAGCTCAACCACTACGAGAACGTGCCGCACCTGCTGACCCCGGTGGTCACCTCGCCGCGGCTGGCGGCCAACGTGCTGGCCAACCTGATCGGCGAGATGGAGAGCCGCTACGGGATCATGGGCGAAGCGCGCGCCCGCAATCTCGGCGAGCTCAACCGCGCCCGCGCCAAGGCCGGCGATGCGCCGCTGCCGCACATCCTCTGCGTGATCGACGAGCTCGCGGACCTGATGATGGTCTCCCCGGCCGAGGTCGAGGACTCGATCATCCGGCTCGCACAGAAGTCCCGCGCGACCGGGATCCACCTGGTATTGGCGACCCAGCGCCCCTCGACCGACATCATCACCGGCACGATCAAGGTCAACATCCCGGCCCGGATCGCCTTCGCCGTCTCCTCGCAGACGGACTCCCGCGTGATCCTCGACCAGGGCGGCGCCGAGGCGCTGCTCGGCCAGGGGGACATGCTCTTCCGCGGCGCGGGCACCTCGAAGCTGCAGCGGATCCAGGGCGCCTTCATCACCGAGGACGAGATCGCCCGCATCACCGGCCACTGGGCCAAGCAGGGCGAACCCGAGTTCGAGGCCGAGCTGCTTGAGGTGCACGAGGAGAAGGGAGTCGAAGCCGAGGGCGACTACGACCCCGACAGCGATGACCTGCTCGACGAGGCGATCCGCGTCGTGGTCGAGACCGAGACCGCATCCGTCTCGATGATCCAGCGCCGCCTGCGGGTTGGCTATACGCGCGCCGGGCGCCTGATCGACATGCTCGAGCGCCGCGGCGTGATCTCCGGCTACGAAGGGTCCAAGCCTCGCCAAGTCCTGGTCGGCCAGGCCGATCTGGCTCGCCTCATCGGCGGAGGCAGCGAGGACCCCCAGGCACACGAGCCGGCCGCGCTACCCGAGTAGCTCCGCGGGTAGGACAATTGGCCGATGGCTCAACGAACCGAAGCGGCCGGGCGGGTATGAGCGAGGTCAGGGCCGGGATCGTCGTCACCGGAACCGAGGTGATCACCGGGCGGATCGCCGACCGCAACGGTCCCTGGGTGTCCGAACAGCTGGCCGGGCTGGGGGTCGAGGTCGCTCACATCCTCGTCGTCGCCGATCGCCCCGACGACCTCGAGGCGGCATTGCGCTTCATGGCGGCCGAGGGCATGGACCTGATCGTCACCTCGGGCGGCCTGGGGCCGACCGCGGACGATCTAACCGCCGAGGTGGTGGGCCGCTTCGCCGGGCGGGAGATGGTTCTCGACGAGGAGGTCGAGGAGAAGATCGCGGCGATCCTACGCGGCTTCGCCCGTCGCTTCAACTTCGACCCCGAGGCGGTGCGGGAGGCGAATCGCAAGCAGGCGGTGGTTCCCGAGGGCTCGCTGGCGCTGGACCCGGTGGGAACCGCGCCGGGGCTTGTCGTCCCGGCGGGGGAGAGCGTGGTCATCGTCCTGCCCGGGCCGCCGCGCGAGCTGCAGCCGATGTGGCCGGCGGCCCTGGCGAGCGGGCCGGTCGCGGCGGTGCTGGAGCGGGCGACGCCGCTGCACGGCTACACCCTGCGCATGTTCGGCATTCCCGAGTCGGAGATCGCCAAGAGCCTGCGTGAGATCGAGGAGGAGGGGGTCGCCCTGCCCGAGGTCGAGATCACCACCTGCCTGCGGCGCGGCGAGATCGAGATCGACGTTCGCTACCGCGACGCGGCGCTCGCCACCGCGGAGGCGGTCCGCGACGGCCTCCAGGCTCGCCATTCGCGGCATCTCTTCAGCCTCGACGGCGAGACGATCGATTCCCAGGTCGCCGCCCTGCTCCAGCAGGGGCACCAACTTGGCCTGGCCGAGTCCTGCAGCGCCGGCCTGCTCGCGGCCCGGATCACCGACCTGCCCGGGTCCTCCGCCTATATGAGAGGGGGAGTCGTCTCCTATTCGAACGAGGCCAAGTCCGGGCTGCTTGGCGTCGACCCCGGGCTGATCGAGGACAAGGGCGCGGTCTCGCTCGAGGTCGCCGAGCAGATGGCCCTCGGCGCGCTCGCTCGCTTCGACGCCGACGTGGCCGTGGCGATCACCGGCATCGCCGGGCCCGACGGCGGCACGGAGGCCAAGCCGGTCGGCTACGTCTGCTTCCACGCCCGCCTCGCCGACGGCACCTCCCTCGCCCGCGACCCCGTCATCCCCGGCGGCCGAGCCGACATCCGCGAGCGCTCCGCCCTGGTCGGCATGCACCTGCTGCGGCTGCTGCTCAGGGGCGAAGAGTCGCCCTTGTGAGGAAACGAGTTGTCTGAGTTAAACTCGTCGCAGGAGGGCGAAGCAGACAGGCGTGCTGCGGGCGACTGATAATCGCAGCGTCCCGCCTAACCAGCGGGATCCGGTTCGAGTCCGGCGTCCTCCGCAGGTATTCAAGTCGAGGGCGGGATCGAGCACTGGGGTGACTTCGCCGTGCTAATCTCATGGTGATTATCAGTCGCCCGCGGGGTGGTTCCCCGCCTCACAGGCTCGACCCGCTCCGGCGGGTCGTTTGCTTTCTCCGATGGGGCCTCAGGAGCTGACCGTAGGACTCGTGGAGCCCAGACGAGAGGACCTGAAAGGATTCGATGATCTCTTCGCGAAGTGGTGGGATCTACCTGCCTAGTTAAGGTGCCACCCCGTGAAGGATCGAGAGTTCATGGAGCGGGCCGTAGAGCTTGGTAAGAAGTCCGTTACCGAGCCGGATCGCGACAGCCCGGCGCCCAAAGTTGGAGTAGTCATCGCCAAAGACGGCGAGTCGCTGGTCGAGGCGTATCGGGGCGAGGATGGCGATGGCCGCCATGCAGAGTACATAGCCTTGGAGCGCCTGGCTGATGCGGATCTTCGTGGCGCAACCGTCTACACAACCTTGGAAGCGTGCCCGAAGCGCAACCACCCGAAGATCCCGTGCGCGAAGCGTTTGGTCGAACGAGGAGTTGGAACTGTCTACATCGGGGCTTTTGACCCTGACCCCGCCATCCACCGAAGGGGCTGGGAGATGCTCGATCTCGCTGACGTGTCCCTCAAGGAGTTCCATCGCGATCTTCGGGAGGAAATCGAGCAGGACGGCTCTGAGTTTTTCAATGCGTTCCGGCAAAAGGAAGCTGATCGAGGAACGGCTCGATTCGATTGGACCCAGAACGGCGGGGCCTTTCGCGTCCGCACTAGCGGGGGAGACTTCAACACGTGCTGGTCCGGGATGAGCGCAAATGGGATCTACGCCATAGATAATCCGAATAAGGTGGTCTTGGCGAAGGGAGCCAGGGATTTCGCGTCAATCGACGATCCAAGCGCCTTCCGCTTCGACAACCATACGGTCCCAGTGAGAGTCGGCGAGATTGCGATCTTTCGCCAGGCAAATGAGGCCGCCTTCCTCATGGTATGTCTCAAGTCCGTACGGGCAGGTCCGGAGCGAGGACACGACTTCCACGAAGCAGTGATCGAGTTCGAGCTACGCGTGCAGCCCTAAAGGAGGCCGCTCCTTGGGGAAGGCGATACGCGCCTAACGACACTGGGTTTGATCCGGCGGCCTGTCCCGTGTGAGGAAAATGACGGTTCCGTCACACGCTGGTGTTGTTCGGTGCGTCTTGACCCCCTAGCGTGGGCGGCATGGCGAAGGAGAGACTTATGAGCCCGCGGGCGCGGCTGTTCGTGGCCCTGGACCTGCCCGAGGCGCTGCGGGATGGGATCGTCGAGTGGGGGCAGAGGGAGCTGGGCGATCCGGCCCTGCGGGTGATGGCGCGGGAGTCGCTGCACATCACCCTCGCATTCCTTGGCTGCCTGCCGGAGAAGGAGATCGGGCGGCTGGGGGAGATCGTCGCGGGGCTGGAGGCTCCGGCGCCCTCGGTCGCGCTGGGCGATCCCGTCGCCAAGCCCTCGCGCAAGCGGCCGCGGCTGTTCGCCCTGCCCGCCGAGTCACCCGAAGCTGTGGCCCTGCAGGCCGGGCTGGAGGAGTTGCTCGTCGAGGCGCGCCTCTACAAGCCCGAGAAGCGCCCGTTCTGGCCCCACGTCACGGTTGCCAGGGTCAAGCCGGAGGGGCGCGGGTCGCAGCGGCCGCGACAGGTCGAGAGGGCGCCCGGCGGCCTGCCGAAAGACCTCTTGCAGCCCACGAATCTCGTCCGAACCACGCTCTACCGTTCTGAAATCCAGCCGCAGGGTGCGCGATATACCCCGCTGGCGCAAGTCGAGCTGTCCGATGACGGGCGGCAGTGAGGTGAAAGAGATGGCAGACAAGAAAGCGGCTTTGAAGGACGCCTCCGCGAAGGAGGCGAAAGCGAAGGACGCGGCGTTGGAGAACGCCGTCACCGGGATCAAACGGGAGTTCGGCGAGGGGTCGCTGATGCGGCTCGGCGCCGACAGCGCCCTGCCGGTGGAAGCGATCTCGACCGGCGCGCTGGCGCTCGACCAGGCACTCGGCATCGGCGGCGTGCCGCGCGGGCGGATCGTCGAGATCTTCGGCCCGGAGTCCTCGGGCAAGACGACGCTGATCTACCACATCATCGCCGAGGCCCAGGCGGTCGGCGGAGTCTGCGTTTTCATCGACACCGAGCACGCGATGGACCCGATCTACGCGCGGGCGATCGGGGTCGACACCGACGAGCTGCTCGTCTCCCAGCCCGACTACGGCGAGCAGGCATTGCAGATCGCCGACCGGCTGATCGCCTCTGCCGCGGTGGACGTGGTCGCGATCGACTCGGTCGCGGCGCTGACGCCGAAGGCCGAGCTGGACGGCCAGATCGGCGACACCACCGTCGGCCTGCAGGCGCGGTTGATGTCGCAGGCGATGCGCAAGCTGGCCGGCAACCTCAACCGCACCAACACGGTCTGCCTCTTCACCAACCAGATCCGCGAAAAGGTCGGCGTCCAGTTCGGCTCGCCGGAGACCCAGCCGGGTGGCCGGGCGCTGAAGTTCTACTCCTCGCAGCGGCTCGACATCCGCCGCATCGAGACGCTCAAGGACGGCACCGAGGCGGTCGGCAACCGGGTCCGGGTCAAAGTCGTCAAGAACAAGTGCGCCTCACCCTTCCGCCAGGCCGAGTTCGAGATCGAGTACGGCCAGGGGATTTCCCGCGAAGGCGCCCTGCTCGACTACGGCGTCGAGCACGACTTCGTCCAGAAGTCGGGCTCGTTCTTCTCCTACGGCGAGACGCGGCTCGGCCAGGGCCGCAACAACGCCAAGCTCTACCTGAAGGAGAACCCCGAGCTGGCGGCGGAGCTGGAAGTGAAGATCCGCACCGCGCTGGGAATCGGGGTGGAGATCGCGCCGGTCGAGGCCGGGGCGGACGCGCCGCCGGTTGCGGAGGCGCAGGCTGCCTGACGGCGCCTGCGCTCCAGTGGATAGGATGCCCGCCGCATGAGCAACGGCGATCTTTTCTACGTCTGTGGGGGCGCGCTCGCGATCTCCGCGGTGCTGGTCAGCTTCATCGGCCTGCGGGCGAAGGGCTTTCCCGGCAAGCTGGCGCCACTGGTCGCGATCTGGTTCGTCGTCCTCGTCGGGGCCAGCACCACCTTCGCCGTCCTCCACGCCAAGGACGAGCAGACGGAAAAGAGGGCCGAGCTGAACAAGGCCTCCGAAGAGGCCGAAGCGGAGGAGGCGCAGTAGTAAAGGGCGGTCTCGCCCCGGTACGCTGAGTGCATGCCCAGCTACCACGTCACCACGTTCGGCTGTCAAATGAACGTGCACGACTCCGAGCGCATGCGCGGCATGCTCGAGTCGCTGGGCTATGAGGAGGCGGAGTCCCGCGACGGCGCCGACCTGATCCTCTTCAACACCTGCTCGATCCGCGAGTCGGCCGACAACCGCTTTCTCGCCCACCTCGGCGAGGCCAAGCGGCTGAAGACCGAAAACCCGGACCGGCTCGTCGGCGTCGGCGGCTGCTGGGCGCAGTCGGTCAAGGACGAGGTCTTCCAGCGCTTCCCCTTTGTCGACGTGGCCTTCGGCCCCGGCCAGATCCACAAGCTGGCCGAGTTCCTCAACTCCGACTCGCTCAGCGCCCAGGGCTACTTCGAGTTCGAGGACTTCTCCGCCAGCCTGCCGACCCGTCGCGTGCGCGAGTTCCAGGGCTGGCTGCAGGTGTCCCAGGGCTGCAACTGCAAGTGCGCCTACTGCATCGTCCCCTCGACCCGGGGGCGGGAGGTGAGCCGGGACCCGGCGGTCCTGGTCAGCGAGGCAGAGGCGCTTGCCGCCGACGGCGTCAGCGAGGTGACCCTGCTCGGCCAGAACGTCAACAGCTACGGGCGCGACCTGCCCAGGCAGAGCCGCACCGGCTTTGCCGAGCTGCTCGGGCTGATCGACGCGATCGACGGCATCGAGCGCATCCGCTACACCAGCCCGCACCCGAAGGACATGAAGGAGGACGTGATCCGCGCCCACGCGGAACTGCCCGCCGTCTGCGAGCACATCCACCTGCCGCTGCAGTCGGGCTCCAGCGCGATCCTGAAGCGGATGCGCCGCACCTATGACCGGCAGCGCTACATGGACCGGGTCTCACTGATCCGCGAGCACGTCCCAGACTGTTCGATCACGACCGACATCATCGTCGGCTTTCCGGGCGAGAGCGAGTCCGATTTCGCCGAGACGCTCGAGGTGGTCGACGAGGTCGGCTACGACAGCGCCTTCACATTCGTCTTCTCGCCGCGGCGGGAAACCGAGGCGGCCGAGTTCGGCGACCAGGTCCCGCACCCGGTCAAGGTCGAGCGCATGGAGCGCCTGGTCGAGCTGGTCCAGCGGCGAGCGGCCGAGCGGGCGCAGCGGTTTGTCGGGCGCGAGATCGAGGTGCTGGTCGAAGGCACAAGCAGGACCGACGAGACGCGACTGCGGGGAAGGTCTCGGCACAACAAGGCGGTCAACTTCGACGGCGACGCCAGTCCAGGCGACTTCGTCAAGGTGGAGATCGCTGAGGCGACATCGCAGACGCTGGGAGGGGTGGCGGCGCAACCCCTCTCTCAACTTTTTCGGTGAGGCGGTATCGGGCCTTCGTAGGCCGGGCGACGAAAAAGTACAAGCCGTTCGGGGCAGCGCCGCCACCCCTCCTGACGTAGATGGAGGTCCTGGCGATCTTCGGCCCGACCGGGGTCGGCAAGACTGGTGTGGCCGTCGCGCTGGCGGAGCAGCTTCGTGAACGTGGAGAGGATCCGGTGGCTATCTCCTGCGATGCGCTGCAGGTCTACGAGGGGCTCTCGGTTTTGACCGGCGTTGCCTCCGCGGATGAGCGAGCGAGGCTCGAGCACAAGCTGGTCGGATTTGTGCCGGTTACGGAAACCTTCAACGTGGGGAATTACATGCCGTTGGCGCATGCGGAGATCGATGCGGCTTTGGCGGAGGGGCGGCGACCGATCGTGGTGGGGGGGACCGGGCTCTACCTGCGGGCGGCACTGGGGGAGCTGTCTCTGGTCAAGGCGCCGCCGGAATCGGAGGACTCGGAGTTGTGGTCGCCCGAGACTCGCCACCCGACCGCGATCTTCGGGCTGAACATGGAGCGGGAAGCGCTCTACGAGCGGATCGACGCTCGCACTGAGGCGATCGTGGCCGCGGGCGCGCGCGAGGAGGTCGAGCGGGCCGAGGCGCGCGGCCCGTCCCGCACCGCGCGCAAGGCGCTCGGCTTCGAGGAAGTCCTCGCGGGAGACGTCGAGCGGATGCAGCAACGCTCCCGCAACTACGCCCGCCGCCAGCTGACCTGGATGCGCAAGATCCCCAACCTCGCCCGCATCGACCGCGCCGAGCTTGACGACGGCGCCGTAGCCACCGAGATCGTCAATAGGCTGGCGGTGTGAGGTTCGAGAAGTGGCAGGCACTCGGTAACGACTACTTGATCCTCGAGGAGGATTCGTTGCCTTGGGGGTTGACGGCGGGGCGGGTGCGGCTGGTTTGCGATCCGCACTTTGGAGTTGGCTCCGATGGCATCCTGCTGCTCTCGCGCAGCGACGACCCGGCTTATGTCGCCTCGCTGCGGATCTTCAACCCGGACGGCTCGGAGGCCGAGCTGTCGGGGAACGGGGCGCGGGAGGCGATCCTCTACCTGCGCCGCCACGGCTGGACCGAGGAGGAGACGTTCTCGATCCTCACCGCGGCAGGGCCGGTGACGCCGACGATCACCTCGGAGCGGACCTGCTCGGTGGCGATGGGGAGGGCCTCGACCGCTTCCAAGGACTTCCCTTCGGGCCCGCCCGATGGCGCCGGGGCCCTGTATGCCGCCGGCCGGGAATGGAACTTTCAGCACGTGTCGATCGGCAATCCGCAGTGCGCGATCGTGGCCGGCGAGGAGCTGGAGGCACTCGACCTGGGTGACGTTGGACCGCCGATCGAAGCGAACGAGCTGTTCCCCAACCGCACCAACGTTTCCTTCCTGCGCGTCGAGGGCAGCCGGGTGCGGGCGCGGATCTTCGAGCGCGGCGTGGGGGAGACGCTCTCCTCGGGGACCGGAGCCAGCGGCGCTGCCGTAACTGCTTTCCTCAACGGTGCTCCCAGCCCGGTCACGGTCGAGCTCGACGGCGGTGAGCTCGAGGTCGAGGTCACCCCGGAGCTTGACGTCACCCTGAGCGGCTGGGCCGAGCCGGTATGCGCCGGGGAGCTCTCGCCGGAGCTGCTCAGCGCGCTCGCGGCGCTGGACGGCTAGATTTCCGCGCCGATGGGAATCTCGGATCCGTCCAAGCGCCTGGAGGCGATGCCTCCGTACAAGTTCCAGGAACTGGAGCGGACGATCGCCGACAAGCGCGCCGCCGGCGTCGACGTGATCAGCCTTGGCATCGGCGATCCCGACGAACCGACCTACCCGCACGTCGTTTCGGCGATGCAGGAGGCGGTTGCCGAGCCGGGCAACCAGCAGTACCCGAGCAACCGTGGCCGTGAGGAGTTTCGCCGCGCCTTCGCCGGTTTCTACGGCCGCCGCTTCGGGGTGGGGATCGATCCCGAAGACGAGGTGATCCCGGCGATCGGCGCCAAGGAGTGCATCTACAACCTCTGCTTCGCCTTCCTCGACCCGGGCGACGTGGCACTGGCGTCCGATCCCGGTTACCCGGTCTACACCGGCGGCCCGATCCTCGCCGGGGCAACCGCCGAGCTGCTGCCGCTGGTGCCCGAGCTGGGCTTCGCCCCCGACCTCGCTGCGATTCCTGCCGACGTCGCCGCCAGGGCACGGCTGATGTTCCTCAACTTCCCCAACAACCCGACCGGCGCCGTCGTCCCCGAGGGCTTCTTCGAGCGGGTGGTGTCCTTCGCCCGCGAGCACGAGATCCTCGTCGTCCACGACAACGCCTACTCGGAGACCACCTACGACGGCTACGTCGCCCCCAGCTTCCTGGCGACGCCAGGCGCCAAGGAGGTCGGCGTCGAGGTCTTCTCGCTCTCCAAGGGCTTCAACATGACCGGCTGGCGCTGCGCCGCGATCCTCGGCAACGCCGAGGCCGTGGCCACCTACTGGCGACTGAAGACCAACGTCGACTCCGGCCTCTTCGAGGCGGTGCAGATGGCCGGCGTCGCCGCGCTGGAGGGACCGGCCGGTCCGCTGGAGCGGATGAACGAGACCTACGCCCGACGCCGCGACCTGGTCGTCGGCGCGTTGCGCGAGATCGGGGTCGAGGTTGCCGCACCGAAGGGCACGATCTACGTCTGGGCGCCCGTCCCCGAGGGCCACACCTCGACCTCCTTCGCCGAGCTGGTGCTCGAAGACGCCGCTGTAGTCGTCTCGCCCGGCTCGATGTACGGCCCCAGCGGCGAGGGCTTCTTCCGCATCTCCCTCACCACCCCCGACGACCGCATCTCCGAGGCGGTCGAGCGGATGCGCACGTACCTGGCCTGAGCCTGGCGCTTTTCCCGAACGGGAAAATAGGTGACGAAACAGTGCCGATTGTGAGCGTTTTTTCCCGAACGGGAAAATAGGGCCGGTTTCGCGTCCGGTTGGGCCTATATTTACCCGAACGGGAAAATGAATCGCACCCAGATAGGCACACCGCAAGACCTTGGCAGGCAGGTCCGCAAACGGCGGATCGAACTCGGCTTGACGCAAACCGAGCTGGCAGACGCCTCCCGAGTCACGCTGAGATTCGTCAGCGAACTCGAGAACGGGAAGGAAACCGCGCAGCTCGCCGGTATACAGCGCGTCTTGGCGTCACTGGGCCTCGATTGGTACCTGGAGCGGCGATGACCGCTCTCGACGTGTTCTTTCACGCGGAGAGGGTCGGCAGGCTGGAGCGACTGCCGGGGGCGAAGCTTCGCTTCGAGTACACGGCGAAGTGGGTCCACGAGAAAAGTGCGCCGCTCTCGCTTTCTCTACCGCTTGGCGAGGAGCCCTACGAGGACGATCGCTGTCGGCCGTTCTTCTCCGGTCTCCTTCCCGAGGGCGAGTTCCTGAAATCAATTGCCCGGCGCTTCCACGTCTCGGCCGACAATCCGTTCGCCGTGCTCTCGGAAATCGGCGGCGAGTGCGCCGGAGCCGTTTCGCTTGTGGAGGCCGGAGCGGAGCCCCCGTCGCTTGGCCTGTCGGTGCCCAAATGGCTTGACGAGATCGGCCTCGGCCTTCTACTGGCTGAACTTCCGGATCGCCCCCTCTTGGCCGAGCCCGGCGGAGACGATGAGGGCATCAGGCTCTCATTGGCTGGATCGCAGGACAAGCTTCCCGTCCTGTGGATGGACGACCGCATCGGCATCACGCGCGGTCATCCGCCCAGCACCCACATCATCAAGGTGCCGTTGCGCGCCGTTGACGACATGGTCGCCAACGAGGCCTACTGCATGAATCTCGCCTCCGTTGCGGGCCTGGCCGTCGCAGAGGTAAGGCCGATCGCAGCCGGTGGGCAGGAAGGGTTGCTCGTCTATCGCTACGACCGCGCCGGGGCCAAAGGGGCGGAGATTCACCGCATCCATCAGGAGGACTTCTGCCAAGCCCTGGGCTATTACCCGGAAGAGAAGTACCAGGCGCACGGCGGTCCCGGAGTAGCCCAATGCGCCGCGCTCATCAGAGCCCACTCGGCCGCTCCCGGTGCCGATATCTTCGCCTTCCTCGATGCGTTGGTCTTCAACCTGCTGATCGGCAATGCCGATGCCCACTCTAAGAACTACTCCCTGATCCTGGAGGGCGACGAATCGCCGCGCTTGGCCCCTCTCTACGACCTGCTCTCGACCCGGGTCTACGGTCACCGCTTCAATCGCAAGATGGCGATGAAGTATGGGGGCGAGTACCGACCGGAGCGCATCCGGGGCCGACACCTCGATCGGCTGGCGAACGATCTCGATCTACCTCCGAAGGGCTTGAGGCGACGGGTCGGCGAGTTGCTGGAAAGAGTCGAGTCTTCACTAGAGACAGCACGCGACCGTCTCCCCGAGCATTGGAGTGAGGCGCCAACCGTCGGCGGCATCGAGACCGTGATCGAAGAGATGGCGGAACTGATTCGGCGGGCCGCCGCCGAACCTGTCTGAGCCCTAAGCCGCTTCGCGCTCGGCGCGCTTTTCCCAGTAGCGGTTGAGGCCGCGCCACTGGTATTGCGGGGGGACGCTCTGGATCAGCGCCTCCGCCGTCTCGGGATCGACGCTCTCGGCGACCTGGGCGCGGTGGTGGCGCTCGTAGTCAGCCTCGGAGAACTCGCGGGCCATGTCGGCCTCTTCGCGGAGGCGCCGGCGGACGGCCTCAAGGTGCTCGATCGGATCGTCCACCTGGCCGAAGTGGGTTAGGGCGAGGCGCTCGGGGCGCCATGACTCGACAGCCGCGATCGAGTCCAGCCAGGTCTCGATATCGATATCGGGCGGCGGTGTGGGGGGGACGATCAGGCCCGAGGGTGGGATTCTCACCGCAGCGACGTCGCCGGTGAACGCGGTGCCGGAGTCCTGGTGGAAATAGGAGACGTGGTGGGAGGCGTGGCCGGGGGTGTAGGCGACCCGCATGCCGAGCACGTCCTCGCCGCCGGCGAGCGGCCTCACGTTGGCCTCGGGCACGGGCACGATCTCCCCCCAGAGGTACTCCATCCGGTCGCCGTAGAGGCGCTCGGCGCTGGCCAAAAGCTTCGAGGGGTCGACCAGGTGGCGGGCACCGCGCTCGTGCACGTAGACCTCCAGCTCGGGCCAGCGCCGCACCAGGGCGCCGGTCGCGGCGGCGTGATCGAGGTGGATGTGGGTGAGCAGGATCGCCCGCGGCTGCTCGTCTCCGAGCGCCTCCAGCAGCGTCTCCATCGAGGACTGGGGACCCGGGTCGACCAGGCAGCCGTCCACCTCCCAGCAGCCGATCACGTGCGGGCGGCCGAGGTGCATTACGTCGATTACACGCATCGCGGCAGCCTAAGGGAGTCGGGGGAGGGCTCGACGGAGCAACAGCGGGGAGGCTCCGGCGAGCCCTCCCCCAACTCCCTCACGCAACCGGATCGGGAAAACGCTCGTCTCCTTCGAGCGTCTGCCGTATGCCTTCCTCAAGTCCGCGGGGGGCGTACCCCAGTTCGCGACCAGCCTTCTCATAGCTCGCCCAGAAGGTGACTCCGTCGGCGGAGGAGATCAGCTCGCGCAGGTTCGGCGGCTGGCCGGCGAGCCTGCCGACGAGCGGGCCGATCGGACTCAGCGCCTTGAGCACGACGGTGGGCATCGCCCGCTTGGGTGCCTTGCGGCCGCTGGCGGCCGCGACCGTATCGATCGCCTCGCGGATCGTCGTCGCCGGGCCGCTGATCACGTAGGTCTCGCCCACCGCGCCTTTGTCGAGGGCGAGCAGGATGCCGCCGGCGATGTCCTCAACGTGGGTGAGGCAGATGCCGAGATCCGGGAAGGGCAGCAGGAAGAGGCGACCGGCGAAGAATTCGTCGAGCAGGTCGGCGACCTGCGAAGTGTCGCCAGGGCCGTAGACGCCGCCGGGCTGCACGATCACGCCGGGCAGGCCCTCATCGGCCATCATTCGCTTGGCGATCCGGTGGCCCTCGAGCTTGGTCTCCTCGTAGTAGGAGGTGAACTCCCGGCCGGGGTGCTCGTAGGACTCGTCGACGACCTCGCCGTGGGTGTTGCCGAAGGCGCCGACGGTGGAGACGTAGACGAGCTTGCCGACCTCGGCCTCGAGCGCCGCGCGCAGGACCCGCTCGCTGCCCCTGACGTTCGCCTCATACATCGCCGGGTGCTGCTTGGCCGGGATGCCGATCTCATACATCGCCGCCGCATGGACGACGCCGTCGCAGCCGGCCATGCCGTCGCGGAGGGCCCGCTCGTCGCTGAGGCTTCCCTCGACCAGGTCGCAGCCCAGCTCGCGCAGCTTGCCGGCCTTCTCCGGGCTGCGCACCAGGCAGGCGACCTCGTCGCCGCGCCCGCGGAGCTGCCGCGCGACCTCGCCGCCGATGAACCCCGTCGCTCCCGTCAGAAAGACCTTCATCGCCGGAAGCCTATCCAGACGACCCGCCTACAATCGAACTCAGTGCAGCGGTCGCGAAACGGACGACAGGCGGAGACGCGTTACGGCGCCAGCGGCGCCGGCGTCGCCAACCCGCGTGCGCGCCAGCGGGCGCTGGCGATCGGCGTCACCAGCGGGCGCGAGGACGGCGACCCACTCGCCGAGCTGAAGGAGCTGCTGCGCACCGCGGGCGTCGCCACCGCGGGCGAGGCGGTCCAGCAGCGGGAGGCGCCGGACCCCGATCGCTATCTCGGCCGCGGCAAGCTGGCCGAGGTGAAGGAGCAGATTGCCGCCTGCGACGCCAACCTCGTCGCCTGCGACGACGAGCTTGCCCCGCGCCAGGAGCGCAACCTCGAGGCGGCGCTGGGCGTGCCGGTGATCGACCGCACCGCAGTGATCCTCGACATCTTCGCCGATCACGCCCACTCGGCCGAGGGCAAGCTGCAGGTCGAGCTGGCCCAGCTCGAGTACAACCTGGCCCGCATGCGGGGGCTGTGGACCCATCTCGAGCGGCTCGGCGGCGGCATCGGCACCAGGGGCCCGGGCGAGAGCCAGATCGAGACCGACCGCCGCCTCGCCCGCGACCGGATCGCCGCCCTGCGCCGCCGGCTCGGCCGGCTGGAGCGCAACCGCGGCGTGATGCGGGCACAGCGAGATCGCTCCTCGCTGCCCCGGGTCGCCCTCGCCGGCTACACCAACGCCGGCAAGTCGACCCTGCTCAACGCGATCACCGGGGCCGAGGTAGGGGTCGGCGACCGCCTCTTCCACACCCTAGACCCGACCACGCGCAGCGCCGAGCTGGCCGGGCGTGACTACCTGCTCACCGACACGGTCGGCTTCATCGAGAAGCTGCCCCACCAGCTGGTCGAGGCCTTCAAGGCGACCCTGGAGGAGACCGTTCTTGCCGACCTGATCCTGCACGTCGTCGACTCGGCCGCCCCCGAGGAGCGCCGCCTGGCCGACATGCAGGCGGTCGACGAGGTGCTGGAGGAGATCGGCGCGGGGGACAAGCCGCGGCTGCTGGTGCTCAACAAGTCGGACCTGCTGGGCGAGGAGGAGCGGGCCGAGGTGCAGCTTCAGGAGGTCGAGGCGGCGCTGGTCTCGGCGCTTACCGGAGACGGCCTGGACCGGCTGGCGGAGCAGATCGAGGCGGCGTTCGCGGACACCCTGGCCGAGGTTGAGCTTTTGATTCCGTATGCCGAGGGCGGGCGGCTGCATGAGCTGCACGAGATTGCCGGCGAGGTTGAGCGGAGCGATCGCGAGGACGGGGTGCTGGTTCGGGCCAAGGTGCCTGTGGCGGAGCTGCATCGGTTTGTGGATCTTGCTGCCGTGGGGGTAGGGGAGAGGGGCGCCCCTCGCCCGTCCAAATGACGGGCTAATTAGCCCGTCATTTTGAGTATCCGCCCGGGAGAGGGGCGCCCCTCTCCCCAATCCTCACGCTAGGGTTGCCCGCGTGGAGTTGCCCGTCGCAAAGTTGCAGCCCGCGGCGGTTCTTCCGAGCCGGGCGCATGAGGGCGATGCGGGGCTCGATCTTTATGCCTGTGAGGCTGCTCATATTGGGCCCGGTGAGCGGTGGAGCGTTGGGACCGGGGTTGCGGTGGAGATTCCCGAGGGGCATGCTGGGCTGGTGCTGCCGAGGTCTGGACTGGCCAAGAAGCACGGGATCGCTCTGGTCAACAGTCCCGGCCTGATCGACTCCGGCTACCGGGGCGAGATTCGGGTGCTGCTGCTCAACACCGACCCGGCGGAGACTTTCCGGGTCGAGCCCGGTGACCGGATCGCTCAGCTCGTAATCGCACCGATCGTGCTCGCCAACCCGGTCGAGACCGAGGCTCTCGCGGAAACCTCTCGCGGCGACGGCGGCTTCGGCTCTTCTGGGCGCTGAAGGCCTCAGGCACCAGCAGCCGACCGGGCCGACTCATGCGCTGCCCGCTCCAGGGCGTCGTCCAGCGGCTCCAGCTCCGGGCGCCGTCCGTAGCGCCGCTCCAGCGCCCGTGAGATCAGCTCGTCGGCGAGCCAGGCGTTCTTGGGCAGCAGCGGGCCGTGTAGGTAGGTGCCGATCAGGTTGTCGCGGCGGGCGCCCTCAAGGCCGTCCTCGCCGTTGTTGCCGAAGCCTTTGATCACCCGCCCAAGCGGGGTCGCGCCCTGGCCCAGGTGGGTGCGGCCGCCGTGGTTCTCGAAGCCGGCGATCGCCTGCGGTCCCGTCCCCAGGTCGACCTCGATCGCGACGTTGCCGATCAGGCGCGGGCTCTCACTCCGCACCGTCTCCAGGTCGAGCAGGCCGAGACCGGGCAGGCGCTCTTCGCCGAGCTGGTAGCTGTGGCCGAGCAGCTGGTAACCGCCGCAGACCGCCAGCACCACCGCGCCGTCGCCGGCCGCCGCGGCAAGGGCCTCGCGCTTGCTCTCGACCATGTCGGCGGCGACGGCGCGCTGGTCGCGGTCCTGGCCGCCGCCGAGGTAGAGGAAGTCGTGGGCCGCCGGGTCGAAGCGCTCGCCCGGTCCGGCCGTCGCATGGGAGAACTCGATCCCCCGCCACTGGCAGCGCCGCCGCAGGAAGAGGATGTTGCCGCGGTCGGCGTAGATGTTCATCTGCTCCGGGTAGAGGGCGAGGAGGCGAAGCTCCATCAGGCCTCCTTCTCGAAGAGCACGACGGCCGAGCCGACGTGCGCATCGGTCGCCGGTATCTCGCGGCGGCCGGCCGGCCGCAGGCCGACGCTGAGGCCCTCCGCTTCGAGGGTCTCGGCGGAGAGCACGGCCAGCTCGATCTCGTTCAGCTCGTCGGTCATCTCACCGTCGGGGCTGACCGTCTGGCGCAAGCGCCGCAGCAGGATCGTCTCATCGTCGATGAGCGGCTCCAGCGGCAGGCTGGAGTAGATCCAACCCTCGACCTGGCGAACGTCGGGGAGCGGCGGCATGGTGCTGTCGGGCGGCGGGACGGGGATCTCCTCGACCAGGGCGAAGGCGGCGAGACCGCCGGGCAGCAGGTTCGCCCGGGTGCTCGAGAGGCAGGCGACCCGGTCGGCGGCGCCGGACAGCAGCTGGATCAGCTGCATCGGCGCGATCACGAGGCTGGCCTTGGCCGTGAGCTCGAAGCTGCGCACGTCGGCCAGCTCGGCGTCGCCGGGCAGCTCGCCCGAGCGCTCCCAAAGCGCCGCGACAAGCTCCGCGTCGCGGTCGACGCCGAGCACCAGGTGGGGTTCGCGCCTGGCCAGGTGGAGGGTGACCCGCCCGGCGCCGCAGCCCAGCTCGACGATCCCCCGCTCGCCGCGGTCGGCCAGCTCCTCCCAGAGCGGCAGGTCGGCGGTGTAGGAGCCACACTCGACTTCGTGCCAGATCAATCCGCTCATCGCCAGAACTCCTTGGCCAGGCCGCGGCCGGCCAGCAGCTTGCGCAGCTCCAGCAATGCCGTGTAGGTGGGAAGGGCGAAGAGGCGCGGGCCGGACTCGGCAACCGCCCGGTCGAGCGAGCGCTCGATGTTCTGCTCGACCTCGATCGCCTCGGCCGGCCAACCCGCGTACTTGAGCCGCAGGGCCATCTCCGGCGCCCGCGTGCCGGTGCAGGTCACCCGTCGCACCGCGGTGGAGAGCAGCTCGAAGTCAGCGTCCCATACCCAGGAGACGTCGCGGCCGTCGGCGACCCGGTCGTTGAGCCCGATCCAGAGGTCGAGCTTCTCCCCGTCGGCCTCGAGCAGCAGCGTGCGCAGCACCTCGTTGGCCCCGGCCGGGTTCTTGATCAGCAGGATCGAGAGCTGGGTGGAGTCGACGGCGATCGTCTCGACCCGGCCGAAAGCGGCTCGCATCGTCGAGAGGCCGCCAGCGATGGTCTCCGGGCTCACGCCAAGCTCGAGCGACGTGGCGACGGCGGCGAGGGCGTTGTAGACGTTGTAGAGGCCGGGGACGGGGAGTCGCAGGTCGATCTCGCCGCCGGGGATGCGCAGGGTCATGTCCGAACCGGCCATCCCGCGCAGATGGATCTTCGTCGCGGCGACGTCCGGCGCCGGCCGGTTGGCGCCGCAGTTGGGGCAGGAGTAGTGGCCCAGGTGCCCGACGAAGGCACGGTCGTAGGCGTAGGGATGGCCGCAGCGGCGGCAGTGCTTGGCGTCGAAGGCGTGCTGCAGCTCGGGCAACGCCTGCGAGTCGTCCTCGATCCCGAAGTAGGCGATGCCCTGGCGCGGGTTGCCGTCGCCGTCGCGGCCCAGGTCGGCGACCGCCGGGTCGTCGGCATTGAGCACGAAGCGCGTGCGCCCGCTGCGCGCGGCCACCGTCTTGCTCCACTCTTCGGCCAGTGCCTCCATCTCGCCGTAGCGGTCGAGCTGGTCGCGGAAGAGGTTGCCGAGCACGATCAGGGAGGGGTCGAGCGCGGAGGCGACCTGCGGCAGCCAAGCCTCGTCGACCTCGAATAGGCCCTCGTCCCCCTGCTGCTCCAGCAGTGCAGTGGCGACGCCCCAGGTCATGTTCGAGCCGGCCCGGTTGTGGACGGGACGGCGGCCGTCGGCGGCCAGCGCGGCCGCGATCATCCCGGCGGTGGTCGTCTTGCCGTTGGTCGCACTGACGATCGTCGTGCCGCGCTGGAGGCGTCCGCCGAGGCGGGCGAGCGCGTCGGGGGCCAGTCGCAGCAGCATCCGTCCCGGCAGCGTGGTGCCGCCGCCGCGCCCGCTGGCACGGCTGGCCGCGCCGACGGCGCGGGCCGCGGTCAGCTTCGCTCCGAACAGCACCTAAGCCCCGGAGGTGGGGGGCACCAGGACGCTGAGGGCTCTCGGCAGGACGCGCAGCGAGGCCGGCAGGTCGGTGAGGTGCTCGCCGTCGGCGTAGACGGGAAAGGGCTTGCTCGCGGTCAGCTCGAGCTGGGCGGCGCGAAATACCCGCACCTCGTCCTCATTCACGTGGGTGCCCTTGAACACCTTGGGCAGGTTACCCACGAAACGGAGCTTGCCGGCCTCGCCGACGGTGACGATGTCGAACTCGCCGTCGTCCAGCTCGGCGTCCGGCGCGATGAACATCCCGCCGCCAAAGGCCCGGCTGTTGGCGACCGAGACGGAGTAGCCGCTGGTCCGCACCCGTTCCTCGCCGACCCCGATCGTGAAGCGGGCCGGCTTCCAACCAAGCAGGGTGCGGATCGCCGCGTAGGCGTAGACGAGGTTGCCGCGCACGAAGTGGGTCTCGTTGGCGAGCCGGTTCGCTTCCGAGTCGAAGCCGACGCTGACGATGCCGAGGAAGCGCTTGCCGTTGGCCTCGCCGACGTCGATCCGGCGGCTCTCCCCGGCAGCCAGCACGGCGACGGCCGCCACCGGGTCATCGGGGATGCCGAGCACCCGGGCGAGGTCGTTGCCGCGCCCGCCGGGAACGATCCCCAGCGGCGTCTCGGCTCCGGCCATGGCGCCGCCGACCGCGCCGAGCAGCCCGTCGCCGCTGATCACCACCGGCACCTCGCCCGCGTCGACCGCCCGCAGGGCCCGCTCGACCCCGTCCTCGAGGCCTCGCGTACGCTCGACCCGGAAGGGGATCCGGCGCTCGTCAAGCTCCTGCTCGACCGCGGGCAGCAGCTTCAGCGTCTTGCCGCCCGCGGAGGACGGATTGACCAGCAGCACCAGCGGCATACCCTCGATCTCCATCGCTTTCCCAGCCTATTTGTCCGGTCCCGCTCAGCGGCGCTTGTCGAGGCGAACGACGGTGAACTTGCCGTCTCCTGCCCACGCGTCATGAACCAGGACGAATCCGTGGCGCTCCAGGCGCGCTCCGAGCAGCCTCCCTCGCGCCGCCGGAAAGAATCTCGGCGGGTCCAGCGGCGCCAGGATGAGATGCCCACCGCTGCGCAGCACCCGGGCCGCCTCCCGCGGCGAGACCCGGCCGCCGAGGTGGGCGAGGAGGTCGAAGAAATCGTCGGGATAGGGGAGGCCGCCGGGGCTTGCCTGCTTGAAGGCGATGCGGCCCTCGGGGTCCAGCCCAACCCTGGCCTGCGCCTGGCGAATCGTGGACTCGGCAGGGTCCACCGCGCGCACCCGGGCCGCCGGGAACTCGCGGGCCAGGAACAGGGCCGGCTCGCCGTCGCCGCAGCCGACCACGAGAGCGCGCTCGGGAACCGGGACGCGCAGGACCGCGGCGGCAAGCGGCGTCAGCGGCGGGGCGTCCACGCGGCGATGATCGCAACTTCACGGCGGGGCGACGATCCTCTAGGCTTCCCGGCCGATGCAGGAGGGGAAAGACTGGCGCCCGATCATCCTTGCCGTCTTCGCGCTGGTCGCGGTCGGCGTGGTCGCGGCGATCCTGATTTCCCGCGGCGGCGGCTCCTCGGGCACGGCCAGCTCCGGCGGCTGCGAAGAAGTCGAAGCGCCGGCGCCGAAGGAAGTCAGCCTCAAAGCGCCGGCGCAGACGGTGAAGAAAGGCGAGAAGCTGACCGCCTCGGTCGAAACCAGCTGCGGCACCTTCGAGATCGCGCTCGACTCGACCCAGGCGCCGAAGACGGTCAACTCCTTCGTCTACCTCAGCGAAGAAGGCTTCTACGACGACCTCACCTTCCACCGCATCGCGCCCGGCTTCGTAATCCAGGGCGGCGACCCACTCGGCACCGGGGTCGGCGGTCCCGGCTACAGCGTCACCGAGAAGCCGCCCGCCAACCTCTCCTACACCAAAGGCACGGTGGCGATGGCGAAGAGCTCTTCCGACCCGCCCGGGCGCTCCGGCAGCCAGTTCTACGTGGTCACCGGCGCCGACGCCGGCCTGCCGCCGGAATACGCGCTGGTCGGCAAGGTCGACCAGGGCTACGACGTCGTCGAACGCATCGACAAGCTCGGCACCCCGGAAGAAAAACCCAAACAGACGGTCCTGATCGACAAGATCACGATCGAAAAGGGCTAGCCGCACTAGGCTGGACGCCGATGGCCAAGGTCGACGTAGGCGAGGCGGCGCCCGACTTCGAGTTGCCCGGCACGGGCGGGATCACCTACCGCCTCTCCGACCGGCGCGGCCACAATGTCGTGCTCGCCTTCTACCCCGGTGACGCGACCACCGTCTGCACCGCCCAGTTCTGCTCCTACCGCGACAAGGCCGACAAGCTGGCCGAGCTCGACGCCGAAGTGGTCGGGATCTCGCCGCAATCGGTCGACTCGCACGAGCGCTGGACCGAAGAACAGGAAATTAACCTGCCGCTGCTGGCCGACGAGGACCTGGCGGTTAGCAAGAGCTACGGGGTGACCGGGTGGCTGGGCCCGCTGGCCCGCTTCACCGAGCTCGACGACACGCCGGGAGGGCGGTACATCCAGCGGGCGATCTTCATCGTCGACGGCGAGGGCATCGTCCGCTACCGCCATGTCTCGCGGACCGGTGCCCGCTTTCAGTCCGTCGAGGACATCGAGAGCGCCCTCGCTGCGATCGCTTGATGCCGGCCGAGCCAGCGCAGTTCACCGCGCTCGCGGGCGAGATGGGTCCGACCCTCCGGGGCGAGGTCGCGGGGGAGGGGTCCCCGGTGGTCCTCTGCCACGGGCTCACCGCGACCCGGCGCTCGGTCATCCATGGCTCGCGCGTGCTGGAGCGGGCCGGCCACACGACGATCGCCTACGACGCTCGCGGCCACGGCGAGTCCGATCCCGCGCCCGCCGGGCAGAGTTATGGATACCCGGAGCTGGCGGCGGACCTGAGGGCAGTGATCGATGCCCGGGCCGGTGGAGAGCCCGTCCTGGTGGCCGGCCACTCGATGGGCGCCCATACCGCGGTCGCCTACGCCCTCAGGCATCCCACAGCCGTCCTCGGCCTGGTGCTGGTCGGCCCGGCGTACGTCGGTGTGCGAACTCCGCCAGGTGCGGATAGCGCCCCCGACGGAGTGCGGATGGCGACGGAGTCGTTGGGCTACTGGGATGGGCTCGCGGCGGCCCTGGAAGACGACGGGGTCGATGGGTTCGTCGCCTACATCGACCGCCACCAGGAGACCGGCGAGCGCTGGCGGGACTCGATCCTGCGCTTCACCCGCGAACGGATGGAACGCCACCGCCACCTCGATGCGATCGTCGAGGCGCTGCGCCAGGTGCCGCGCTCAGAGCCCTTCGGCTCTCTCGAGGACCTGAGCCGCCTTGACGTCCCGGCGCTTGTGGTGGGCAGCGGCGACGAGGCCGACCCGGGGCATCCCTATGCGGCCGCCGCGGCCTACGCCGAGGCGCTGCCGCGGGCGCGGCTGCTTCGCGAGGCGGAGGGACAGTCGCCGCTCGCCTGGCAGGGCGGCCGCCTCTCGCGCGAGATTGAGACTTTCTATAGGGAGCTGCAATAGCGTGCCGGGCATGAGGGCACCGGCAGAGGGGACACTGCGCGGCATCGCGACCTTCCTCGCCAGCTTCGGCGTCGGCGTCGCCACCTACATCGCGATCGCCGACTCCGGCGGCGGCTCGCCCGTCTGCGTCGCCGGCGGGCACGGCTGCCAGACCGTCGCCGAAAGCTCCTACTCGCACCTGGCCGGAGTCAACATCGCCGTCTTCGGCATCGCCGGCTACGTGGTGCTGCTCGCCTGCGCGCTGCTGCGCGGCGACGCGCCGCGGATGGTGGGTTTCGCCGTCTCCCTGGTCGGCTTCGGCTACAGCCTCTACCTGACCTACCTGGAGCTGTTCACGATCGACGCGATCTGCCAGTGGTGCGTTACCAGTGCCGCCTTGATGACCCTGCTCTTCGCTGCCAACGCAACCCGTATGCTCAGCTACGTGGGAAGAGAGCCATGAGCGGCCGCCGTGATCGTGAGGAACGCCGCGAAGAGCGGCTGCGCGAAGACGAGCAGGCCGGCGCGGCCGAGCGGCGCCAGCGGATGATCAAGCTCGCCAGTGCGGTCGCCTTCCTCGCGGTGGTGGTGGTTGCCGTCCTGATCGTGGTCAGCCAGGGCAGCGGCGGCGGTGGCGATTCGAGCAACGTCGAAGGAGCCGCTGAAATCGAATCCGAGCTGGCCGGCATCCCGCAGAAGGGGCTCGTGCTCGGCTCCGGCGGCGCCAAGGTAAAGCTGATCGAGTTCGGCGACCTGCAGTGCCCGGTCTGCAAGGGCTTTGCTGAAGAAATCCTGCCGCCCGTAGTCGAAGGGCAGGTCCGCAACGGCGAAGCGAGACTCGAGTTCCGCAGCTTCACGATCATCAGCGAACAATCCATCCCGGCCGGCGCGGCCGCGATCGCCGCCGGCGAACAGGCCCGGGGCTGGAACTTCGTCGAGCTCTTCTACCGAAACCAGGGCACCGAGGCCTCCGGCTACGTCACCGACGAATTCCTCACCGCCATCGCCAAGGCGGCCGGCGTCAACGACATCGCCCGCTGGAACAAGGCCCGCAAGAGCAAGCAGGTGATCTCGCAGGTCGAAGCCTCGACGGCCGAAGCCGAACGCCTCGGCTTTAGCGGCACGCCGTCGTTCGCCGTCGAAGGCCCGGGAACGACCGGGCTGGAAACGCTCGGCACGCCTCAGTCCACCGAGGCGATCGAATCGGCCATCTCCGGCGCCAGCTAAGCCGAAAACAGGACGGCAGCGCTGAATGGGCCGCGAAATAGGCGCCTTTCGCGCCGCTCCCATCGGTGGGTTGACATAACCACCATTATCGTGCATTCAGGGAAGAAAACCCAGTCCTAGGTATGCCTCCCCTACCGAAAAATGCGCAGGCTACGCGAGAGGCATGAGAAGATACCAACGGACCGGCGCCCCGGCCAAGGCGTAGAACACTTTACGTCGGGTCGCCGGTCCTACTCGCGCGCCGAAGTAACCGCCTGCAGAAACAGGGCCAGAAACGCCTCGGCCTCGGCCAGCGTGAAACGCAGCCGGTGATGGTGATAGCCGCCGACCAGCTCAAGATCCGCGCCGACCGGCACGTCCACGATCACTTCCCGCCGGACCCGCGTGGCAGTGAACCGGAACCTCGCCTGGTCAGCCGAGCCCTCATTGACGATCCAGTCCTTACGCATCAAGCGCTACATCGGCACGCGCCCGACGATCCTTGAACGGCTCAAGGGCCGCCTCGCGCATCTTTCGATCGACATCCGCGGCCTGACCGCGGACCTGCTTCATCGACCAGGACCGCGACGCTTCCTCCAGGAGGCGCTCTTCGATGATCGCCTCCAGCTCGTCGCTGCCCATCACAACGTCCTCATCGAGCCACTTGCCCTCGGCAACGGCGTTGGCCCAGAAGACAGCCCGGCCAAGACGAAGCGACCGCTTGGCACGCTCGCGCGCGACCGGGGCGCCCTCGGGAAAGTAACCCCGCGAGGAAGTGAAGCGGTGCCCTTTCCAGCCCTTCGGGGGAGCCTGCGACTCCTTCTGAAAATGCAGCGCGAGGTAGCGCATGAGCCCGCCCACCTCGAAGACCGGCGCAACGTGCTGGCGCGAAGGTTCCGCGTCGACCTGGCCGCACCAGACCCGGGCAACGACCTCCGCTGCCTCGTCAACGTCGGCAACTGGCACGCCTTTGAGCAGAGCGTTCCAGTGAGGCCGCCTGCGGCCTTCAGAGCGCGGCCCATACCCGGTGGTGAACTCCACCAGCGTGGAGTCCTGGCAGTCCGGCCAGCGGCGCCTGAGGGCTTTACGGACCTTCTCCCGGGCTCGGTAGAAGCTCGCTGGCAAGGGATCGGCCGAACGAGTGGTGAGGCAAGCCCAGACCTCCGGCGCCCCGTTCTCGACCGCATCGAGCGAGAGCATCTCCGCGTTCTCGACGGCCGCTAGCTTCGCGCAGTAGCTGCAGAGGTTGACCGCCCGACACCGACCCCTCCGCGAGACCCCGTCAGAGGAGACGAGCCGCATCGTTTCGGGCCAGCGATCACAGCCCCCTTCGCGTCCATCGTCGGCTACCCAGTTTTGAGGACTTTCGGCGGTAGGGGTGGAAATTCCCTCATGTAGAACAAGGGCGGCCGCCGAATCGGGCACGAATCAGCCGCCGAGAGACGGGTCCAAAACGGGGGGCGCGTGGCCCGGATCGGACTCTGGCGCCTCGCTGCCAGGCGCACCGATGGCGGGCGCGGCCACGCCTGCGGCTGGCGCCGCAGACGGCGTGTCCGTGCCCCGGTCATCCGAAGCCTCCGGCCTGCGAGGAAGCCAGAGTGCGTTGTCGGGCCCACGTTCTCCCTCGCTGAAGGAGACCGTATCCATGGTGTCGTAGAGACGCTTCTCCCAGCCAAGCCGGTAGCGCTCGACCTTGACGACCTCACCCGGGTCGGCGTGATTGATCCAGTTCGCGACGAAGAAGTTGAAGGGGATCACGGGGATGCCCATCACCCGCGCGGAGCGCCTCAGGTTGACGAGCCGGATGTGGTCCTCGAAGAGTTCCCGGACCTGAACGTCGAGGTTCTCCGCTCGCTGGGCGATGAGGTAGATCTCCATGCCCTTCTTGCGGGCAAGGGCGAAGAACTCCAGCAGTTCTTCGCGGCCCTCGCGCGACCAGCTGCGCGCGTTCATCCAACGGTGCGCCTCATCGAGGAGCACCACCAGGACGCCCTCCTTGAGCGCCCACTTGCCCGGCGAGACCTCCCGCGCGAAGGGCTCTTCGGGGCGCACCTTCAGCTCGGTGAGCTCCTGCATGTTGCTGATTCGGATGTAGCGGCCCCGCATGCGCTCAGCCCGCTCGCGGATCCGCTTCGAGTCGGGGAAGAAGCGACCACGACGCGCCACACGCTCGGTCCAGTTATCGACCAGGTCGAAGTTGGTCGCCACGAGCTTGCCCGAGTGCAGAGCCTGCACCGCCTTGCGCACGCCGTAGTAGCTCTTGCCGGTGCCGAGAGGACCGCTGACCAGGCGGATCACGCAAAGCCCCCCCAGATACACATGGACAATCGACCGAGAACGAACGCGATTGCCAAAGCCCAGAGCCACGGCTCGTTCTGGCGGACCAGGCGGATCACGCCGTCGCCACCAGGTGCCGGACGATGGCGCGAACGATGTAGGCGACCTCAGAGCCGAGACCGAGGCTGTACGCCAGGCTCCCGGCCGCGGCCGCTAGGACAATTGCAGCGATCCATCTCATTTGAAGTACCCCCGTGTCTGACGTGATCCCGATTTTTCGTGCCTAGGCGCAGCTGCGCGATCGCGCGATCGCGCCAGGTGGTCAGTAGGCGCGTGTATGAGCAGCCGCGCGGTGATGCCCATCAACAGGAAGACCGCCAGCACCACCCAGAGGCCGACGAGGCGCCTGGCCACCGCTCCAACCAACCACCGACGCGGGCCAACACCCCCCGCCCTAAGCATCGGGACCTCCCGCGCCCTCAGGGAATGCACTGAGCACGTCGTCAATCCGAACCCACCCCTCGAATGCTCCCGCCTTCCGCGCGATGTCCTCGTCGCTGTAGACGCGCAAGGCCTCGATCTGACTACGGACTGAGGACAAAGTCGGCTCCCCACCGCGAGAGGGGATCCCGCCCACCCGCTCCCGATAGTCGCCGCCTCCGTGGAGCGCCGCGCCACCCATCAGACGGCCTTGCCCCAGCGCAGAGCCACCGACACGCCCATCCAAAGCACCCACGCGGCGACGAACGTCGCAAAGACCGCGAGCATCGATTCGACCGGCAAGAACCAGGCGACCCCACCCAGCACTTCGCCGTCGAGGGTCGGCACTTCGGGAAAGCCCGGGAGGACCGACAGAGCCGCCGACACAAGCGAGGCGAGGATCAGAATCCAGCCGTTAAAAGCCTCGATGAAGAGGTTCGCCACCAGGTACGGAATGTCGAGAATCCCGTGCAGGATGTCCGACAGCACCGAGAGCATCAGCCACCGCCCACTGCCGTGGTTCCCCGAGCAAACAGGAAGCCGCAGCCGACGATGAAGGCCAAGAGGATGAAGGGCCGAACGTAGGACATCACCGTTTCCGAGGTGGTCCCACAGAGCCCGAGTTCGAAGTCGCCACCGATGCCCGTAGGCACCGCAGCATGCGGGCACACGCCAGTCGTGTTGAACTGCCCGAAGGCTTCACCGAGCCAGCAGAAGAGCCCGAACGGGAAGACCCCGCACGGTTTGAGGCCGCTCAACGGACTGGCGTCGATGGAGTCGAGCCCCGGGGGCGACCAGGCGCCCGCAGGCGCCGGAGCATCAGCAGGGTTCACCCAGATTTTGACCGCATGTTCACCTTTTGGGTCGAACCGATGTTTGGAGTCCGGACTGGTTTTGCTGACCGCATCCGGACCGACCGAGGGATCAATCGCCGCATCGCCGAGCGTGCCCACGTCAGGCAAGAAGATCGGCGCAAGACGTTTTTTGTATTCCTCCTCGTCCTCCCCCTCGCCATCGGACCCACCCGATTTGTCGGGCGCCGGTACG
Organism: uncultured Solirubrobacterales bacterium; assembly: GCA_963817905.1. Taxonomy (GTDB): domain Bacteria; phylum Actinomycetota; class Thermoleophilia; order Solirubrobacterales; family 70-9; genus VRUE01. Next base: position 253,812 of record CAWFPS010000001.1, read on the forward strand.
TACTCGGGCATATCTTCAACACCCGGGTTAGTCACCACAACGATTTCGGACCCCGTCTCCACGTTGGTCCCCGGCGGCGGGACAATTTCGATGATGCGTTCAGATTCTTTTTCGCGGCTTTTCTCAGGTTCCAGCTCTTCAAGCTCTTTGACCACCGCGTCTTCCCAGTCAAGCTCAGTGGTCTCCGGAACGAGTTCCAATTCTTCGAGTTCCACCAGGCAAGTGGCCCGCTTGGTGCCAACCTCACAGGTTTCCGGCACCGTGACTTCCGTTTTGTAGGGGTCAGCCACTTTGGACCCTTCGATCTCGGAGGCAATCTTTTCCCCGACACGACCCGCCGCATCTCCTTCGTGGCCTTCCAACTGAGCCGCCGTTTCCTCGGACCAGTTAGACGGCGCTTCGTAACCATTTTCGAAGCGGCCCGTCGCGTCCGGCGCCGTGCCCACTTCTCGGTTCTCCATCGAGGATCTCCAGAGCGTCACCTCTGTGTACGGTTCCGATCCTTCGCAGGTTTTTTTGTTGACAACGATGTACGCGGTCAGACCGGTCGGCGCCGCCCAGTGCGACGAGCATTTGTTGGCGCCATAGCCTTCCGTCGCGTGGACGTAGGACGAACTGCTGAAGTTCCAGTACCAGGCGTATTCAGGGCCGCCGCTGTAGCCAGGCTGCGAGAATTTCCAGCCCTTACCCTCGGGGTAGGCTTCGGCGTCTGGCTCAGCCGGGTCGGCAGTGAGCGAATCGAAGGTCAGACATTCTTCCCAGATCGCGAAGATGTTGCAAAGAGCAGTCCCAACGCCCGCGCCGACGCCGAAGGCGAGGACACCAGGTCCCAGTGCCGGGAGAATGCCACCCCCCTCCAGGACCCCGGCCGCAGCGCCCGCCTCCTCTGCACCACCGTAGACCGCTGCCTCACCGACATTCTCCGCGAGGAACGTCGGTTTCTCCAGGATCGATTTCGCAGGTGCCGTGAGATCCCCTGCTCCATCGAGAACGCTTTCCTCACCGATGAACGCCCCGGCCGGGGCGGCAGTCGCCAGGCTGACCACCAGGGTTGCCAGCAACAAGGCGACTGCCGCTCCGAGCGCGGGGATCAGGCCGAGGCGCCTCTGGCCCGCTTCTGGATCCAGCGGATCACGAAGCCGACCACGAAGATCACCGCGACGAACCCCACGACGATCGGCAGGGCAGTTTCCAACTGACCTTCCACCGGTTCGGTGAAGTCTTTCGCTTTGACTTCGAGGCCTTCGGCCGACGCCGTCCCGACGAGCGAGAGAGCGAAGACCGCGACGGCAAGCGCCATCAGCGACATCTTGCTGAGCATTGACTTGAACATGTTTCACCACCTCTCTGTTTCGCCGGGCCTCCACAGCTAGAGGCTGCCCCGCATGGTTTTCACGATCCAGTTCAACACCAGCGTGGCGCCGATGGCGAACAGTGCTGCGAAGACAATGAGTTCCAGGCCAAGCCCGAAGGCTTCAAAGTCCGGAGCGGCTTCGACAAGCGCGAGCATCAGGTGACCTCCCCCGCCGACTCAGGGTCGGCGGTACAGCGAGCAGGTAGAGGTGATGAGAGAAGGCGTCCCTGCGAGGTGCGATAGAGGTGCGACTGCTCAGGGGACATGCCTCCAGCGCCCCCCTCGCCGGGGCGGCTGCACGACAAGCAGACCCACCGCCCTAGGAACGGGCGGTGAGACAAGAACCACTGGCAAGCCGAGACAGCGAGCGAGACCGCCTCGAAGATCGCCACGGTGACGAGAGCCGTGATCGCAACGGCCAGCAGCATCAACCCGCCACCTCCTCGACAATGCCGTCGGGGCGAAGAAAACAGCGCACGCCATCCTCCAGGCGCCGCAGAACCGCGAGGACGCCAGGTGGCGGGCCACCGACAACGCGATACGGACCTCCTACCTCGACCGCCCGAGGATCGCACTCGAACACCAGCCGCTTCGGCGGCCAGTCCAGCACACCCTGTTCGACCAGGACCTCACGCCACACGCCCGAGCGGTCGAGGTAGCGACAGCCCTTTTCACCGCGGTGAAACATCAGCCACCGCCCTTGCGAACGGCAGCCACGAGGACATAGGCGATGAAGCCGCCGACCGCAGTGCCAAGCATCAGGTACAGAGCGGTCTTGAGCGCCTGTCCAGAAGCGTCGATGTGACTGGCCAGTTCGGCGGACTGCACTTCGCCGAGTTCGTCACCAGTGACCGTAACCGGGCACGGAGAGCCGCAGGAGGCTTCCACCAGCGCCGTGAGCTTGGCACTGGTCAACGCCGCCTGACCTTCGGATTCAACGAGCTGGGCGACCGCCCACCAGAGCCGTTCCCCAACCAGGTCGGACCGGTCAGCAAGCGCCCTGCAGATGCCAGCGAGATCGATCCGCGTCGCGCGAAGCTCGACCACTTCGTCGGAATACTCTTCTTCGGCAGAGGAGAGCGCTTCGGGAGCCTCCGGACAGCCATGCAGCGCCGGTTCGACCGCTGGCAAGGTGGCCGTCGATTCCGGAGGTTCGTAAGGTGCCGGTTCGTCAGCCCGCGCGGAAGCCGCGCCCGCCACTGAGAAACAGCAGCAGAGCGCGGACAGCGCGAGCAGAGAGGAGCCGACGCGTGCGGTATGAGAGCCCATGAGCGAACCCCATGCCGACTACGCCGCCGCTTTCCCGGCCCCGCCTTTGGCTTTCCCGGCGAACGCCTCCGCCGGTGCCGGCTCGAAGTCCAACACCTTGAGCTTGTGCTGCTTGGCCGCCGAGGAGTAGGTCCGACCCGCATCCTCGCGGTCCTGGCGCTGAACGACCCGCTCCACCTCTTCGACCTGCATGACCACGGTCACCGCCTCGAACTTCGCGGGTCGGTGATCGCCGGGGATGCCCCTCTCCATCAGAACAGTCACAGCCCGAGGATCGCGCTCCGTGGCCTCGTCGAAGTAGGTGAAAGTTTCGTTCGGCGGCTGGCCGTCCGGAGCTTTCGGGAAATCGGTCTCCTGGAACGACAGCGCGGTAACAACGGCCTTGGCGATCATCTCTTTACCCCCGTGGGTCGGAGGATCACCTAGAGCGGGAAGCAGCCCACGGAGGAGGGCCGACGAGATAGGCCGACCCTGATCCCGGGTTTCTGACGACCCGGCTGCTTCCCGCTCTAGGTGATCCGTTGGCGTAGAACACTTCGGGGAGGAAGCGAACAGACGCCACCGGACGGAAAAACGATCACCTGAGCGGATGCCATATCACAGCCGAGGGGACGGGAACCACCATTATCGTGCGTTAGGCGGGCAGGATCGCGGTGCCTCGGACCAGCGGCCTGACCAGCGGCGGCGATTTCGGCAGCTCGCCCTGCTCGACCTTCTCGACCTCGAACGGGGCCGCTTCGATCGCGGCGACGGTGTCGCGGTTGCAGTGGCAGCCGTCGACGAGGAAGCGCCACGGCTTTTCGAGGCGGTCCTGCCAGCGGGCCAGGCCGGGGTCCTCCGCCCGGACATGCTCGACGAAGAGCAGCTTGCCGCCAGGCTTGAGCACCCGTGCAGCCTCGGCGAGCGCTGCCGCCGGGTCGGGCACTGTGCAGAGCACCAGGGTGAAGACGGCGGTGTCGAAGCTGTCGTCTCCGAAGGGCAGGCTCTCGGCCGGCGCCTGCACGACCTCAAGGCCACCTCCCTCAACGACCTTCTCCCGCAGGCGCTTGATCATGTGCGGATCGGGCTCGGCGAGCACCAGCTCGGTGACCGCGGCTGGAAAGAGGTCGCGGTTCACCCCGGTCCCGGCACCGAGGTCGATCGTCCTGCCGACGGCCGCGCTCAGAACCTCGCGCCGCATCTCCCGCAGGCCAGCCTCCTCGGTCGACTTCAGCCCGCGGTCATACAGCGCCGCAAACGCCCGACCCCAAGTCGCGTCGTAAATCCGCCCCATCTCAACCGCCGCCGGGACTCGAAGTCGTGAATAGCATCGCTTTGCGTCCCGTCGGCACCGGTTTAAGCAGCTTCGCGCTCGGCGGCCGCGGGGTCCTTGCCGGCGCTGGTTGCTGCTGCTCGCTGCTCGTAGGCCCGGCGGGCGCCGTGGTCGACCTCGGTCATCAGCTTGTCGACCTTCATCAGGCGGCCGAGGGCCTCGCGGGCGCCGCGTGGCAGCAGCGAGACGATCTTGAAGAAGGCGCCGTTCTCGCGCGGCACCCAGACGTCGAAACGCGGCACTTCCAGCGCGTCGACGATCTCGTCGGCGACATCGGAGGCCTCGACCGGCTTGATCAGCCTCTGCCCCACGCCGGAGGTGAGCTCGGTGTTGACCACGGTCGGCATCACGCAGGCGATCTCGATGCCGCTGCCGCGCAGCTCGGCCCGCGCCGCCTCGCTGATTCCGACCACGGCGTGCTTGGTGCCGGAGTAGGTGGCGATGCCGGGGAAGCCGCCCTTGCCCGCCTGCGAGGCGAGGTTGACGATGTGGCCGCGCCCGCGGGGCTGGAAGCGCTCGATCGCCAGCTGCATGCCGACGATCACGCCGTAGACGTTGATCTCGAGCTGGCGCTTGATCGAGTCGTCGCTCTCCTCGGCGAACGGCGTCACCGGCATGATCCCGGCGTTGTTGACGACCACGTCGAGCGGTCCCAGCTCGCGCTCGGCGGCGTCGAGAAAGGAGGCGAAGGAGGCGCGGTCGGTGACGTCGAGCGCCAGGGCGACGGTGCCGCCGCCCAGCTCCGCCGCTGTCGCCTCTGCCAGCTCGAGGTCGAGGTCTCCGATGGCGACGCGGCACCCCTTGCGAACGAGTGCGGTCGCGGTGGCCTTGCCGATTCCCCGGGCGCCGCCCGTGATCGCCACGACCTTGCCGCCGAGGGACTGCCGCTGCTTCGCCATCGGTACCTCCTCCTCTGGCGGCCCTAGGCCGCCGGCTTGTAGACGGTGACCACGGCGGCGCCGCCGAGGCCGATGTTGTGCTGCAGGGCGGTCTTGGCGCCCTCGACCTGGCGCTTCTCGGCTTCCCCGCGCAGCTGCCAGGTCAGTTCGGAGCACTGCGCCAGCCCGGTCGCGCCCAGCGGGTGACCCTTGGAGATCAGCCCGCCGGAGGGGTTGACAACGACCTTGCCGCCGTAGGTGGTCGCCTCTTCCTCGACCAGCTTGTGCGCCTCGCCCTCGGCCGCGAATCCAAGCGCTTCATAGGTGATCAGCTCGTTGGCGCTGAAGCAGTCGTGCAGCTCGCAGACGTCGACTTCCGCGGCGACAACGCCGGCCTCGGCGTAGGCCTCATCGGCGGCCTGCTTGGACATGTCGGAGCCGACGATCTTCATGCAGTCGGTGTCCTCGGCGAAGGTGGAGCCGAGGTCGGTGACCATCGACTGGCCGGCGATCTCGATCGCCTGGTCGCCAAGGCCGTGCTCTTCGACGTAGCGCTCGGAGGCGACGATCGCGCAGGCCGAGCCGTCGGAGGTGGGCGAGCACTGCAGCTTGGTCAACGGGTCGTGGATCATCCGCGCGCCCTTGATGTCCTCCAGCGAGTACTCGTCCTGGAACTGGGCGTAGGGGTTGTTGACCGAGTGCTTGTGGTTCTTCCAGCCGATCCAGGCGTAGTGGTCGGGGTTGGAGCCGTACTTCTGCATGTGGTCGCGGCCGGCGTTGCCGAACATCTGCGGCGCCGGCGGCGAGGACTCGGGGTCGCGGATCTCGAACATCCGCATCGCGTGCTTGTCGAGCGCGTTGGTGCGGTCGGTGTACTTGACGCCGAGGCTGCCCGGCTCCATCTTCTCGAAGCCCAGCGCCAGCGCGCAATCGACGAGCCCGCCCTTGACCGCCTGCCGGGCCAGGAACAGCGCCGAGGAGCCGGTCGAGCAGTTGTTGTTGACGTTGACGACCGGGATTCCGGTCAGGCCGAGCTGGTAAAGCGCCCGCTGGCCGTAGGTCGAGTCGCCGTAGCAGTAGCCGGCGTAGGCCTGCTCGACGTCCTCGTAGGGAATCCCGGCGTCGGCGAGCGCCTTCTCCCCCGCCTCCTTGGCCCAGTCCGGGTAATCGCCCTCCTTGGTTCCGGGCTTCTCGAACTTGGTCATCCCGACCCCGATCACGAACGTGCGGTTGCTCAAAGTCTCGCTCCTGTTCTCTCCCGCGTGCTGCGGCTTGGCTGGCTGGCCAAGAAATCTACCGGTTGAACGGCCCGAGCCACTGAAAGCGCTATTTTAGGATGGTCGATTAATCACTTATGACCATCCCTATTCGAAGCCTGTTCGCCGCCCTCGCCGCATCCGCCGTTCTCGCCGGCCCGGCGGCGGCAAGTCCCGCCTGGGTGGTTGGCGGCTCCTTACTCGGCGGGACGGAAACGGTCCGAGGCCTGGCGATCGAAGGCCGCTTCGCCTTTACGGGCCTGACCGTCACCTGCGAAGAAACCGAATTCGAAATGACGATTCACAATTTAGGTGGGGTCGGCAAAGGGGAAATCACCGCGTTTGGCTTCGATGAATGCTCAACAGACAGCACGGCCTGCACGGTCGAATCGATCGAAGCCGAAGACCTGCCCTGGCCGGCACGCCTGGTCACGGTCGGGAGCAACGACTACCTGGTGATCGAAGCCGTCTCGGTCGGGATCCTCTTCGGCGGCGAAGAATGCGTGCTCAACGAATACCTCGTCGAAATCGAGGGTTCGGCCGGTGGCTACTACGACAATGGCGGCGAAAACGCCAAATTCAGCCCCTGGAGCTTCACCGAAACCGGGACGGAACTGGAGGCGTTCGGCGGCGGGATCGAAGTCGAATCGATCGCCGTCTTCCAATTCGAAACCGGGAGCACCGAATCGCTCCAGGTCGAGTAGGCCGGGATCAGACGGGGGGCGTGGCTTCGGGCGGCTTCGTCACTCCCGGGTTGGGCCAGAGTAGAAATGCCGCGCCCGCGATCGCGATCCCGATCGCGGTCGCCAGGGCGCGCTGGCCCGCGGCGTGCAGGGCCTTCTCGCCGATCGAGTCAGCGAGCAGCACCGCGTAGGTGGTGATCGCGGCGGTGAAGAGCGCGTACTGGACGGTGAGCAGGCCGTAGGCGAAGCCGGTCGCGATCGTCAGGGCGACGGCGAAGGCGACGCCGTCTCCCCCCAGCCACTCAGCCAGTGCCGTGGCGACGATCAGGCCGATGGCGGTGCCCACGGCGCGCAGGACCAGGCGGCGGTCGGTCTCCTCCTGCTCGGGTCGCAGCACGAAGAGGATCGTCAGCGGGATCCAGAAGCCGTGTTCGTGCATGCCGATCAACCAGTAGACCGAGACGCCGGTCGCCAGGGCGGCGCCGAAGCGCAGTGCGTGGCGGCAGGCAACCGAGCCAAGGTTGAGGTTGGAGCGAAGCGCCCGCATAACGGCGGCCGTGTTCCATGCCTCCTCCCCGCCCTCCTTGCCCCGGTCGCCGGCAGCCCAGACGCAGAGCGAGAAGACTGACTGCAGCAAGCCGCCCGCAGTGGCGAGCAGCAGCGCCGGCAAGAGGTCGCCCATATCTAGCGGCAGGTCCTGGCAGATCAACAGCGAGAGGGCGACGGAGAGCCCGGCGATCGAGAAGCGCAGCGAGACGGCGAAGCAGTAGCCGGCGGCGGCCGCGACGATGGCCATCGCGGCGATCGCGCTGAACGGGTTGGCGCCGCTGAGCACGCCGAGGGCGGCGGCAAGCCCGATCGCCGGCGCCGCCGCGGCCTGCCAAGCGGCGCGGACCCGGGCCGGGGCGTCCATCCCCGGGAAGCCGGCGAGCAGCGCGCCGGTTCCGATCGCGCCCTTGGTCGGGCTTTCCAGGCCCAGCTCGAGCAGCAGCGCGATCCCCACCGGAATCGCGACCAGGAAGCCCCGTCGCAGCGACGGTCCCGGCTCGCTGGGCCCGATCGCGAGGAGCGGCGAGGCGCGCAGCCTCTGCCTCGCGCCGCTGGCGTTGAAGAGTTCCACCGCGTGCAGTTTCGCCGCGGGCGCGGCGGCAGCCCCGCCAGCCCTCGCGAAGCCTCACCGGGCACGGGCCCAAGTACCCTGGAGGGCCGTGATCCTCGCCGCGTTCAGCAGCGACCCGGCCGCCGGGGTGGGCGTCTTCGCCGCCCTCGCCGCGGGCGTCGTCTCCTTCCTCTCCCCCTGCGTGCTGCCGCTGGTACCCGGCTACCTCTCCGCGGTCAGCGGCGTCTCGGCCGCGGAGCTGGAGACCGCTGGCTGGCGGCGCATCCTCGCGCCGAGCCTCCTCTTCGTCGCCAGCTTCTCGGCGATCTTCGTCGCCGAGGGCCTCACGGCAACCGCTCTCGGCTCGGCATTCCAGGATCACGAAGAGCTGCTCAGCAAGATCGCCGCGGCGCTGATCGTCGCCATGGGGGTGCTCTTCGTCGCCTCGCTCTTCGTCACCCGCCTCAACCGCGAGTGGCACGTCGAGGCCCTCCTGGAGCGCGCCGGCAAGGGCGGTCCGATCGTCGCCGGCGCCGCTTTCGCGATCGCCTGGACCCCGTGCATCGGTCCCACCCTGGGCGCGATCCTCACCGCCGCCTCGCTCTCGGGGTCCGCTGCCCACGGCGCCCTCCTCCTCCTCGTCTACTCGGCCGGCCTGGCGATCCCGTTCCTGCTCACCGCGATCGCCTTCTCGCGGATGACGACCGCCTTCACCGTGGTCAAGCGCCACTACCAGGCGATAGTCGCCACCGGCGGCATGATCCTGATCGCGATGGGCGTACTGATCTGGACCAACGAGCTGACCCAGCTAAACGCCGAAGCCCAGGCGTGGTTCTCCAACCTCGGCCTCGACTTCTGGAACTGGGTGTAAGGCACACCGGGGCTGCACTCACCTCCTCTGCGAGGGTCAATGCAGCCCGCGTCAGTTGTTGACGACCGGCACCGCGGTTTCGACCTCCTGGCCGATTGCCTCGGTTTCCTCCAGGCCCTCGCCATCGAGGTCGCGCGAGCAGACGATGCGGAAGCGCCCGGTGCCGATCTCGGCATCCGGCACCACCGGCAGCCCGCGGATCCGATCCCAGCCCAGCCGTTCAGCCTCGAACGGGTTCATCCGCACCTCGGCCGCCGGGAACGGACAGCTCGAGTTGTGCTGGTCGATCGCCTTGGAGATCGCCTCCAGGTTCTTCGCCTCGGGAGAAGCCATCGCTGGAAGTCTAAAACGGAACGCCGTCCCCCACTCTTCCTACCATCGCCATGTGGCCTTCGAGCGGACCGTTGCGCACCTCGACATGGACGCCTTCTACGCGTCTGTCGAGCTGCGGCGGCGACCGGAGCTGAAGGGGAAGCCGGTGGTGGTCTGCGGGTCGGGGCCGCGGGCGGTGGTGACCACGGCCAGCTATGAGGCGCGGCGGCTGGCCGGAATTCACTCGGCCATGCCGGCCGCGGTGGCGCGGCGGCGGTTGCCCGATGCGGTTTACCTGCAGCCGGACTTCGCTGCCTACCGGGCGGCCTCGGGGACGGTGATGGCGGTGCTTTGCCGCAACGCGGAGACGGTCGAGGTGGTTGGGCTCGACGAGGCCTACATCGACCTGACCGGGCTCTTCTCGCCGAAGGCGACGATGCGGCGGATCGTCAGTGAGATCGGCGAGGAGACCGGGCTGACCTGCTCGGTCGGGATCTCGGAGAGCCGCATGCTGGCCAAGATCACCAGCGAGCTGGGCAAGCCGGCCGGGCTGGTCGTGCTCTCGCGCGCCGAGGCGCTGGAGCGGTTCTCCGGCGAGTCGCCCGGCCTGATCCCCGGTATCGGCCCGAAGACCGTCGCCAAGCTCGAGTCGATGGGCATTCGCACCCTGGCCGAGCTGCGTGCGCGGGACCCTGCCGCGCTGGAGCGCGCCTTTGGGCCGCGCCAGGGGCTCTGGCTGCACCGGCGCGCCCGGTTTCAGGACGAGACGCCGGTGACGACGGAGCGCGAGACCAAGTCGCAGTCGGCGGAGACGACCTTCGACGTCGATGTGGCCGACAGGGCCGAGATGGAGAGGCATGTCGCCGAGCTGGTCAGGGAGCTCTGTCGGCGCCTGGGCAAGCGCGAGCTGGCCGGCCGCACGATCGGGATCAAGGTACGGCTCGACGACTGGACCAACGCCAGCCGCTCGCAGACGATCGAGGAGCCGACCAACGACCCGGCCGTCGTCGCTCCGATCGCCCTCGACCTGCTGCGCGCCTACGACCCGCCCCGGCCGGTGCGGCTGCTCGGCGTGCGGGTCGCATCCTTCGGGACGCCCGAGGAGACGGTGGAGAGCCCGGCCCCGGTGCGCGACCAGCTCCAGCTTGGCCTCAGCGCCTGAGCAGCGGACCGAGGGGGCGCATATGCGCCGCACACTCTCGTGGGACCTCTCGGAGGCGCTTGCCGCGTGTGCGAAGATTTGACCCGTGAGCGCTGACAGGCTGACCGGACTCGACTCCTCTTTCCTGCACATGGAGCGCGCCGGCGCCCACATGCACGTCGCCTCGACCAGCATCTTCGAGGGACCGGAGCCGGGGATCGGCGAGTTCCGCGATCACATCTCCTCGCGCCTGCACCTGGTGCCGCGCTTCCGCCAGAAGCTGCGCTTCGTCCCCTTCGGCCAGGGCCGTCCGGTCTGGGTCGACGACCCGCACCTCAACCTCGACTACCACGTGCGCCAGACCGCGCTGCCCGCGCCCGGCTCCGAGGAGCAGCTGCGCAACCTCGCGGCGCGGATCTTCTCCCAGCAGTTGGACCGCTCCAAGCCGCTCTGGGAGCTGTGGCTGGTCGAGGGCCTCGAGGGCGACCGCTTCGCGATCGTCGGCAAGAGTCACCACGCACTCGTCGACGGGATCTCCGGCGTCGACATCACCACCGTCCTCTTCGACACCGAGCAGGAGCCGACCAACCCGCCCGCGCTGCCGCCGAAGTGGGCGCCGCGGCCAGAGCCGACCGATCTCAAACTCCTCGGCGACGCATTGCGCGAGCGCGCCACCAGCCCCAACGAGTTCGCCCGCGGGGTGCGTGCGGCATTGCGCGGCCCGCGCCAGGTGCTGCGCGGATTCGGCGACACGAGCAAGATGATCGGTGCGGGCCTGGCCGCCCCGTCGACTCCCTTCAACGTCGAAATCGGCCCGCACCGCCGGGTCGCATTCGTCCGCAGCGACCTCGGCGCGCTGAAGCAGATCAAGAACGAGCACGGCGGCACAGTCAACGACGTGATCCTCTCCGTCGTCACCGGCGCGCTCGGCAACTACCTGCGCGCCCGCGGCCACGAGACCGAAGGCCTCGAGATGCGGGCGATGGTGCCGGTCAGCGTGCGCGCCGACGAGGAGCGCGGCGCGCTCGGCAACCGCATCTCGGCGATGATGGCGCCGTTGCCGGTCTGGTGCGAGGAGCCGGTCCGCCGGCTGCACCTGATCACCGAGATCATGGGCGACCTGAAGGGCTCCGGCCAGGCGGTCGGGGCCGAGATCCTCACCCGCGTGGTCGACTTCGCGCCGACCACGATCGCCTCCCAGGCGGCCCGCCTGCAGCCCGCCCAGCGCTTCTTCAACCTCGTCGTCACCAACGTGCCCGGCCCCCAGTTCCCGCTCTTCGTGCTGGGACGGCGGATGGAGTCGATCTTCCCGATGGTGCCGCTGGCCCGCCGCCAGGCGCTCTGCGTCGGGATCATGTCCTACGACGGCCAGGTCGACTTCGGCCTGATCGGCGACTACGACGCGATGGCCGACCTTGACAGCTTCGGCCTCGACCTCGAGGGCGCGATCGCCGAGATCGCCGCCGTCACGCCCGGCGTCAGCTCCGCTCAGCGCAGCAACCGGGCCGAGACCCGGAACGGCGCCCTGTCGGTCAAGTAGGACCAGTCGAGCTGGCGGGCGCTGAAGCCCTCGGCACTGGTGTCGGCATTGACGAGGACCGCGGTGAGCCGCTGGAAGCGGCCGGGGCGGCCCAGGCGCACGACCATGTTGCCGCCGCCGGGCTTGAAACGCAGGGCGCGAACGACGTGCCCGTGGCGCTCGCTCCCGGTCCTCCCGACCAGGGCCAGGCCGGCGGCGATCCCGCGCGGGGCGGTGGCCCTGACGACCACGGCCCGCCCACCGCGGGCGTGCATGCGCAGCAGCTGGAAGGTGGTGTGGTTGAGGCCGCGGCTCAGGACCCGACCGTCGAGCGGCAGGCTGCCCTGCCGCGAGACGTCCGGGTAGGTATCGGCCTCCGGAAAGATCGCGTCGGTGCGCCACTCGGGCAGGTCGCGGGCGAAGCGGGCGAAATCGCGGCTGAAGTCCGAGGGGCCGGCGGCTTCGATAGCTGAGTTGTAGGCGGAGACCGAGAAGCCGCCCGGCTTGGTGTGCAGCGCCCGCGCCCAGGCGTGGCGCACGATCGCCCGCCCGTAGCGGTGCGCCAGCCACTTGTTCCAGACGGCGGAGCCGTACTCCTTGATCGAGTTGGCGGTCAGCGGCGTGTCGTAGCGCTTGACCCAGCGGCGCACGTAGCGCAGGTAGTCGTCGATGCCGTTGTAGACCTCGTCCTCCATCCAGACCGCGCTGGACTCGGCGAACCAGGCGTCCTGGTAGGCGTCGTAGCCAAACTGAAGGATGTGGTTGTACTCGTGGGCGATCGTCACCTCGAGGTCGTGCTCGGGCGTGGTGCCGGGAAACTCCCGCGGGTCGTAGTTGTTGTCGAGCACGAGATATCCGTGCAGGCGGCGCGGCAGCCGGTGCGCCTTGGTCCCCTGGCCGCGGTCGGGCGCCGCGTAGCCGAAGAGGGCGCCGCCGATCTCGTCCAGGTAAATGTCGGTCTTGCCGCGGCCGCCGCCCTTGCGGCCGTCGGAGCGTGGCTCGCGCCAGCCGAGCTTGCCGTTCTCGATCGAGTGGACGTGTTCGGCGACCGCCTGCACCCGCCCGACGAAGTCGGGCACGCCGTCGCCGTCGGAGTCGGCGAGGCTGGGCGCGTCGATCCCCTCCGCCACCCAGTGGACGCAGAAGTGGCGCGTGCAAGCGGGCGAGTGGGGCGCCTCGGGGACGCTGTAGGCGTTGCGGTTGGGGTCGGGGTGGTCGGTGGGCCGGGCCGCCGGCTGGCGGAACACCCACCGCTCGCCGGCGCTGGCGCTCGCCGGGACGAGCCAGAGCAGCGCAATCGAGGCGAGCGAACCCCCTATCAGCCGCCAACGCGCCCGCACGCGGGCCAATCTACAGGCCGCCCAGGCGCGTCCGGTCGTGCCTGGCGGCGATACTTCAGCGGTGACTCCAGCGAGGCACCCCACTTGCGAGTAGCCCTGGCCCAGATCGACCCCACGGTCGGCGACATCGACGGCAACGCGGCGAAGGTCGCCGAGTGGATCGGGCGAGCCGAGCGCGAGGGCGCCGAGCTGACGATCTTCCCCGAGCTCTGCATCCCCGGCTACCCGGCCGAGGACCTCTACCTGAAGCGGCACTTCGTCGAGGCCAACCGGCGCGCGGTCGAGGAGCTCGCGCGCGGGGTCGGCGAGACGGTCGCCCTCGTCGGCTTCGCCGAGCCGGTCCCCGGCGGCGGCGATTTCCGCCACGCCCACAACTCGCTGGCGGTCCTCGCCGGCGGCGAGGTCCAGTCCGTCTACCGCAAGGGCCGGCTGCCCAACTACGCCGTCTTCGATGAGCAGCGCTACTTCGTCCCGGTCGCCGAGCCGGCGACGGTCGAGGTCGCCGGAGCCCGGGTGGGATTGACGATTTGCGAGGACGTCTGGGCACCGGGCCCGCCCGCGTCGAGCGAGGTCGAGGCCGGCGCCCGCCTGGTCGCGAACCCGTCGGGCTCGCCCTACCACCGCGGCAAGGGCCGCGAGCGGGAAGCGATGTTTGCCGAGCGCGCCCGCGCCTACGGGGCCGCCTTCGCCTTCTGCAACCTGGTCGGCGGCCAGGACGAGCTCGTCTTCGACGGCCACAGCCTCGTCATCGACGCCGAGGGGAATGTGATCGCCCGCGCCGCCCAGTTCGAGGAGGAGCTGCTGGTCTGCGAGGTCCCCTCCCCCGCGCCCGCCGCGCCCGCCGCGCCGCTTCCCGACCTGGCCGAGGTCTACGCGGCGCTGACCCTCGGCCTGCGCGACTACGTCGTCAAGAACGGCTTCCGCCATGTCGGCGTGGCCCTCTCCGGCGGGATCGACTCGGCCCTCGTCGCCCAGCTCGCGGTCGACGCGCTCGGTCCCGGACAGGTCAGCTGCGTGGTCATGCCCTCGCCTCATTCGAGCGCTGAAACACAGCAGGACGCCCGGAATATCGCTGCAAACCTCGGTGCCGGGCTGATCGAGATCCCGATCGAGGCGGCGATGGCCGAGTACGAGCGGGCGCTCCTGCCCGCTTTCGAGGGAGACGCCGCCCCAGGAGGGGAAGAAGAGCCGCTGCCGCGCGACCCGACCCGGCCCTCCGAGCCCGACCTCGCCGCCGAGAACATTCAGGCGCGGATCCGCGGCAACATGATGATGGCGCTCTCCAACAAGCACGGCTGGCTGGTCCTGACCACGGGCAACAAGAGCGAGATGTCGGTCGGCTACGCGACCCTCTACGGCGACATGGCCGGCGGCTTCGCGGCGATCAAGGACGTGCCCAAGACGCTGGTCTACGAACTGGTCCGGCACCGCAACGAGCGCGCCGGGCGCGAGCTGGTCCCGAGTTCGGTGATCGACCGCGCGCCCTCCGCCGAGCTGCGACCCGACCAGCTCGACAGCGACTCGCTGCCGCCCTATGAGCTGCTCGATCGCATCCTCGAGTCCTACGTCGAGCGGGACAAGGGCCGCGAGGAGATGATCGCCGCGGGCATGCCCGCCGGAGTGGTCGACGACGTCGTCCGCATGGTCGACCGCTCGGAGTACAAGCGCCGCCAGGCGGCGCCGGGCATCCGCATCACCCCCAAGGCGTTCGGCCGCGACCGTCGTCTCCCGATCACGAACAGGTTCGGGGGTTGAGCAGGGTCCCGGTAGGGGTCCGCTTAACTTTTGGAGGAGCGGATTTGGCTCACGCCCAAGCCGGGCTGACCAAAAAGTACAAGACGCTCCACCCCTACCGGGACCCTGCCCCAGGCCCGGACGGGAGCGGCCGGACGGCGATGGTCATCTGGGCTAGAGCGCAGAGCCTGTCGTCCGCATCCCGGACCTCGGCGTCCCAGACCCAGGTGGTGCGGCCGCGGTGGCGAGCCTTGGCCGTGACCTCGGCGTGACCCTCTGTGACCGGGCGGATGAAGTTGACGCCGATCGACTGGCCCATCGCGATCATCCCGTCCCCCATTACGGCGAGGGCGGTGGCACGAGAGCAAATGCTCTCCACCAGGCTCGACATCACGC
Organism: uncultured Solirubrobacterales bacterium; assembly: GCA_963817905.1. Lineage (GTDB taxonomy): Bacteria > Actinomycetota > Thermoleophilia > Solirubrobacterales > 70-9 > VRUE01. The sequence continues at coordinate 268,976 of CAWFPS010000001.1, forward strand.
CTCCATGCAGGAGGCCGTTCGGCTGGCGCAGCTCGTCGCGCAACGGCAGGCGCACCCTGGCGTGATCGGGGTCGTCGTCGAGCCACTCGGTCCCGACCAGCGCATCGAAGTGGGAGGTCAGCCCCCGCGGATCCTCAGCCATCGCCCAACCCTACCCGCGGGGGGCGTGCCCGACTTTTCCCGTCCATATGGCCGCTTAACGTCAGGCACGCCCTTCCGGGGGGCGGTTGTCGTAGGCTTTCGCGTGGTGGGGTTGACGGATGACCAGAAGGCGATGCTGCGCCTGCTCGCCCAGGGCGAAGCGGGCTACGAGGACATCGCCGCGCTGAAGGGGATCAGCGTCGAGGAGGTGCGCGAGCGGGTGAAGGAGGCCCTGGCCGAGGTTGAGGAGCCCGAGACGCCCGCGCCGGACGATGAGCAGCCCGCCCCGGCGCCGCCGCCCGTCGAGCCGGCACCCCCGGCCCCCGCCGCACCGGAAGCGACGCCTGAGCCGCCCACCGAGCCCGCATCGCCACCGGAGCAGAAGCCCGCGCCCGCGCCTGTTCCTGCTTCTGGCGATAGCACCCCCAAGGCAGGCCCGAAGCGCTCGTCCCAGATTCCCAGCTTCAAGCTGCCCAAGGACCGCGGCGCCCTGATCGGTCTCGGCGCCGGGACGCTGGTGGTCGTGATCCTCGTCATCGTCCTGATCGTCGGTGGCGGTGGCGGCGGATCGAGCTCCTCCTCGACCACGGCGGAAGGCGGCAAGGCCGAAAACGCCTCGGCCGCGGCGGAAGACAAGAACCTCACCCAGGCGATCCTCTCGCCCACCGACGGTGGCGACGCCAGCGGCCAGGCGGTCTTCGGCCGGTACAAGAAGAAGATCCTGCTCCAGGTCACCGCCGAAGGGCTGGAACAGCTGGATAAGGGCCAGATGTACACCGTCTGGCTCTACCGCTCGCCGAAGATCGCCCTGCAGATCGGGGCCAGCCCGGTCGACGGCTCAGGCAAGCTCGCGGCCCAGTTCGAAATCCCGGCGCAGCTGCTCAACTACGTGGCAAACGGGTCCTTCGACCAAATCGACCTTGCCCGCACCGACACCGCCAAGTACAAAGCGGCCTTCACCAAGGCGAAGCGGGAAAGCAAGGTCCCGCCCTACGTCGGCGAAAGCGTTCTGCGCGGCACGATCACCAGCCCGGCGATCAAGAACCAGTAGCTCAGCCGAGCAGCTTGCCGGGGTTCATGATCCCGGCCGGATCGAGCTGGTCCTTGACGGCGCGGAGCACCTCGAGGCCCGTTTTGCCGACCTCGGCCTCCATGTAGGGGGCGTGATCGCGGCCGACGGCGTGGTGGTGGGTGATCGTGGCGCCCTTGGCGACGATCGCCTCCGAGGCGGCCCGCTTCACCTGGCGCCACTGCTCGATCTCGGCGCCTTCGCGGGCGCGCGAGATGAAGGTGAAGTAGAGCGAGGCGCCGTCGGCGTAGGCGTGAGAGAGGTGACAGAAGACGAGGGCCGGCGTGCCCTGGCCGGCGAGTGAGTCGCGGATCGCGCTGCCGACGGCCCGGTGCAAGGCGGAGAGGCCGCTCCACGTGTGGGAGGTCTCCAGGGTCTCCACCATCGCCCCCATCTCCATCAGCGTGTCGCGCAGGTAAGGGCCCTGGTAGCGGCCGTGCTCCCAGGAGCGCCCTGCCGCCTGGCCGAGGTAGGCGGCGCCCCCGGCCCGCAGCGCGCGTACGCTGAGCGCCCGGCGGCGGGCGACGGACTCCTCCTCGCCCTCCAGCCCGACGATGACCAGGCTGCCGCCGCGGCGCCGACGCAATCCGAGGTAGCCGCCGAAGAGGCCCCCGGCGAGGCCGCGTGGTCCCGATAGCGTCAGCGAGACCTCGGTCTCCTCCTCGTCGGAGACCCGGATCACGTCGGGCAGGCCAGGGCCCTGGGCGAGGGCGCGGACGATCTCCGTCCCGGCCTCGAAGCTCTCCGCCATCCAGGCCTCGTAGCGGCGCTGGCGCGGCGCCGGGCGCACCCGCACGGTCACGTCTGGGATCACGCCGAAGACCCCCTCCGAGCCGACGACCAGCTCGCGCAGGGCCGGCCCCGCCGCCGTGTGCGGCGTCGCCAGCGTGCGCAGGTCGCCGGCGGGGGCGATCAGGCGGACTGAGCTGACCAGCGAGTCGAAGCGCCCGTAGCCGCTCGATGCCTGGCCGGCGGAGCGGGTCGCGGCGAAGCCGCCGATCGTCGCGTACTCAAAGGACTGGGGATAGTGGCCGAGCACGAGTCCGTGCTCGGCCAGCCCGGCTTCGGCCTCGGGACCGCGCAGGCCGGCGCCGAGGCGGGCGGTGAGCGAGCGGCGGTCGACCTCGATCTCGCGCAGCTGGGACAGGTCGAGGCTGATGACCCGATTGTGCTCGCCACGCAGCGGCTCGATCCCGCCGACGACGCTGGTTCCGCCCCCGTAGGGAACGACGGCGACGCCCTCGCTCGCGCAGAGCTCCAGGATGCGTTTGACTGCCGCCGCGTCGGCCGGGAGCAGAACCGCATCCGGCGCCGCGGGTAGCTCGCCGGAGCGCAGGCGGGCAAGGTCCACGTAGCCGCGCCCCGTCGCATGCCGTATCCGGTCCTCCAGATCGGTGAAAACCCTCTCAGCGCCGACCGTCTCGATCAGTGTCGTGGGGAGCGCCTGCGCCGGTGGAATCTGGAAGTCACCCAGCGTGCGGGAGCCGGGCGAGGACCGCAGCTCGCCGATTCGCTCACGCAGCGTCGCCAGTGCCGACCCATCCAGCTCGGGCTCGACCGATGGGTCGCCCCAACCCCACCACTTCGAGTCGCGACGCGGGGCCCGGGGCGACTTTCCGGTCATATGAACGGGTAACTCGCCCCACTCACCCATTTCCGGTCACCGCCCGCTCGAGCCCGTCGAGGGCTTTCTCCAGCAATACCCCCTGGGCGCGCCGCATCATCGGCGAGCCAAGCCTGGAGAGGCCCCTGAGGGTCTGTGCCGCGGCGATCGTCACCTCGGTACCCGGCTCGGCATCGGCGAGGGACATGCTGACCTCGTAGCGCCGCAGGTGCCGCTCGAACGGCGTGCCGGGGATTAGCTGCTGCCAGCCGTAGCGCTCGCCCTCGGCGAACTCGCTGCAGCGAAAGTCGGCCCGCACGCCACGCCCCTCCGAGGTTCCAAGCACCTTGGTCCACTGGGCACCGGCACCCTCCCCCTCGACGCTCTCAACCCGCATCGTCCGCGGCCACCAGCGCGCCAGGCTGTAGGGGTCCGAAACCAGCCCCCAAATCACGGGAGCCGACGCCCCGATTGTGCGCCGGCGAGTCACCCGCGGCATCGCCACGCTCCTAGTCACCGGCCAGGCGGCGAAGATCTCGCACCAGCAGCAGATGCTTGAGGTGACTGACCGTCGCCGCCAGGCTCTCCAGGCTCTCCAGCGCCTCTTTGCGGCGATCGGGGTTGCGCGAGCGCAGCGATGGCCCCAGCAGTGCTTCCAGCAGGTTGGCCTCGCGGTCGGCGGAGGATCGGAAGACGCGCAGGTTGCGGGCGGCAACGCCGAAGCGGGATAGCTCGTTGGCGGAGCGCACCACTTCGCGGTCGGTCTCGTCATAGACGGTCTTGCCCTCGCGTTTCTCGGGCTGGACGATGCCGAAGTTCTCCAGCTCGGCGATCAGCTCCTCGCGGGCGCCGGTCTCCTCGATCACCTCCTCGAGGGTGAGGTAGGCGCGCGACGTGTTGACCAGGATCGCTCGCCGCACGGCACCGCCGGAAGGTCGTTTGTCCGAGCCACCGCTGCTCGCCGGGGCGAAGTCGCCGCCGGAGGCGAGCTCCTGGCGGATCACCCGCAGGGGTAGGAACTCGTCGCGCTGCAGGCGCAGGATCGTGCGCAGCCGTTCGACGTCGGACTGGCTGTAGAGGCGATAGCCGCCGGCCGTGCGCCGCGGCGTCAGCAGCTTCTGGTCCTCGAGGTAGCGGATCTTCGAAATCGAAACGTCATCGAACTCGCTCTGCAGGATCTTGCAGACGGCGCCGATCGTCAGCGCCTTGCGGGGACGCGAGTCGCGCTGGCGATGCTGCTGCTCAGAGACGGCCATGCCTACTTCTCCAGGTAGCTGAGCTTGTACTTGCCGACCTGAATCTCATCGCCGTCGGCAAGGCGGTGCGACTCGATCCGGCGGCGGTTGACGTAGGTGCCGTTGAGGGAGCCGAGATCGTCGATGTAGAGGCCGTCGCGGCGGCGCACCAGCAGGGCGTGGTTGCGGGAGACCGTGACGTCGTCGAGGAATACCCCGGCGTCTGGGCTGCGGCCGATGCTGACCCGGTCCTCGGCGAGCCCGAAGCTCTCGCCGGCACGTCCGCCGCCGGCCCGGATCACCAGGGCGGCGCCGCTGCGCTCGACCGTCTCGTCGATGTCGACCGGCTGCATCTCACCGGTGTCGTCGACGGTGTAGGTCATCGTCGTCGGGTCATCGCCGCTCTCGCCCTCAGCAGGACCGCCGACGTAGGCCCCGCACTTCTGGCAGTAGTTGGCGCCCTCGGGGTTGACGAAACCGCATTCAGGACAGTGGACGGCCATCGCAGGCTCCGCTCAGGCGGCGGAATCGTTCCCTTGGGAGGGCGCTTTGCCGGCGAGGATTTCGGTCAGCTGGGTCACGTCGTCGCCGGAGAACATCGTGTCGCCGCGCTCGTGCTTGTTGCGCAGCCGGTTGACCAGCTCGGCGCGCAGGATGTCGATCTTGCCGTGCAGGACGCGCCGTTTGTAGGAGATCTCGTTCTCCTCCTCGGTGAGCTTGTCGATCAGGTTCTTCAGCTCTTCGTCGCTGAGCGAACCGAGATCGGGAAAGGTGTCCTCCATCTCACTCCTGTCTTTGCGGGTTGGCCTCGGGCGAGGCCGGGGGAACCGATTATAGGTACCGGAGCCCAAGGTTCAACCCCAGCTTGAAGGTTAAGCTCAAGTTGGCCGCCACCTTGCACCGCTGGTTTCGCCGCCACCCGTACACATCTACCCGAAAAGGCGAAGTCAGCGTTGGGACTGGCGGACTTCTCGGATGCCGGTCTGGGCATACATCACCGTTGCGACTATCGCCAGGGCCAGGCCGACGACCAGGAGCGCGGCTGGGACCCAGCCGGCGAAGACCATGGCGAAGAAGATCCCGCCCATGATCGGGAAAACGGAGATCCGGCCCGGCCAGTTGACCCGGACCTCCACCCCGTGGCGGATCGCGTACTGGCCGAGGACGAGCATCGCCAGCTCGCGGATGGCGAGCAGGGCAAGCGCCCAGCGGGGCAGCAGCTCGAAATGCCAGCAGACGACGGCGCCGCTGAGGATCGTCAGGCGGTCGACGACGGGATCGAGGATCGAGCCGAGACGGCTGTACTGACCGGTGACCCGGGCGAGGAACCCGTCGAGGTAGTCGCCGGCGGCGATCAGCCAGAAGACGATCGCGGCGGGGGCGCTGCGGCCATCGCCCGATTCGAAGGCGAGCCAGAGGAAGAGCGGCAGCGCGGCGAGGCGCAGGTACCCAACCGCGTTGGGGATCGTCCAGGGGTTGAGCGGTTCGCCTTTCTGGACCTGGCGCGGCGGCGGACCGCTGCGATCGAGGCCGAAGAGGCGGCGGACGCGGCCGCGCCCGAAGGGGGCGGAGTCAGGCATCGCTGCCCTGAAGGAGCGCGACGGCCTGCGCGGCGGCCTCCCCCACGGGCAGCTTGTGCTCGGCGCCCGAGGCGCGCTCGCTGGCCTCGACCACGCCCTCGGCGAGGCCGCGGCGGCCGACGACGATCCGCAGCGGACAGCCGAGCAGCTCGGCGTCGGTCAGCTTCTCCCCCGCGCCGGCTTCGCGCTCGTCGTAGAGAACCTCGGTTCCGGTCCCGCGCAACTCGGCATAGAGTCGGTCGGCGGCGGCGCGCTCCTCCCCAGCGGCCTTCTTGGCCAGGGAGACGAGGTGGACCTGCCAAGGCGCGATCGCCTTGGGCCAGACGATGCCGCGCTCGTCGGCACGCTGCTCGATCGCGGCGGCGGCGATCCGGGCTGGGCCGATCCCATAGCTGCCCATCGCGATCGGCTGCTCCTTGCCGTTCTCGTCGAGGTAGGTGGCGCCGAGCGGCTCCGAATAGCGAGTGCCGAGCTTGAAGATGTTGCCGACCTCGATCGCCGGCTCGATCTCGATCGTGGCGCCGCCGGGTGCGGTGTCGCCGGCCTCGACCGCGCGCACGTCCATCGCGTAGGCCTCGAAATCGCGGGACGGGTCGACCCCGCGCAGGTGGGCGTTGGCCTCGTTGGCGCCGGTGACGTAGGAGTTGCCGGCGATCGCGCTGTCGACGATCATCGGCACCTCGGCGCCGACCGGGCCGATGAACCCCACCGGCCCCAGCTTCGCCTCGATCTCCTCCGGCCGGGCGGGGCGGAAGTCGGTCCCCATCCCGTTGCGCAGCTTGATCTCGTTGAGGCGGTGATCGCCGCGCACGAGGACGAGCACCAGGCCCCGGCCCTCGACCACGATCGGCATCGCCTTGATCAGGGCGCCGGAGGGAAGGCCGAGCGAGGAGGAGACCTCCTCCACCGTGGTCAGTCCCGGCGTCTCGACCCGCTCCGGCGCAGCCAGCGGGGTCGGCAACTCGACCGGCTGCGGCTCGGCCGAGGCGACCTCGACGTTGGCCGCGTAGCCGGGCGCCAGGGCGACCTCGTTCTCGCCGGCCGGGCAGGGTGCCATGTACTCGTGGGCGCCGGAGCCGCCCATCATCCCGACGTCGGACTCGACCCGGTACCAGCGCAGCCCGCAGCGGTCGAGGATGCGCTCGTAGGCACCGGCCTGGGACTCGTAGGAGCGCGCCAGTCCCTCCTCGTCGCGGTCGAAGGAGTAGGCGTCCTTCATCGTGAACTCGCGCGTGCGCAGCACCCCAGCCCGCGGCCGCGGCTCGTCGCGCTCCTTGGTCTGGATATGGAAGAGCATCAGCGGCAGGTCGCGGTAGGAGCGAACCTCCCGCGCGACGTGCTGGGTTACGCACTCCTCGTGCGTCATCGCCAGCACCATCGGAGCTCCCTTGCGGTCCTCCAGCTTGAACAGCTCATCAATCGAGTAGCGCCCGGTCTTCTCCCAGGCCTCCGAGGGCTGCAGGACTGGCATCAGCATCTCCTGGCAGCCAATCCCCTCCATCTCCTCCCGCAAGATCGCTTCGACCTTGCGATGAACCCTCCACCCCGCGGGCAGATAGCTCCAAAGCCCAGCGCCCACCTGGCGAATGAGCCCAGCCCGAACCATCAGCTTGTGCGACAAAGCCTCCGCATCCGCGGGCGCATCCTTGAGCGTCGGAATGAACGCCTGACTCATCCGGGTCATGGCGGGAAACCTATCCACTTGGCGCGGAGGCACCCCGCCGCACCGCTACGCCCTGGTAAACCGACGACCCGCGGTAGGTGAAGCCTCCTCATCCAGCAGAACCCTGTCGGACTCGCCCTTTTCCGCCGCTTCATGCTCCATCCGGGCGATCTTCTCCGGCGTAAGTTCGCCGGCGTTTTCCTGCTCGATCTTGGCCAGCCAGGCCGCACCCTCGCGCGACTCGTCCTCGTCGAACTCGACCGCTCCGCGATCGAGCGACTTGTCGATCTCCTCGAACAGGGTGTCGACCAGGCTTGCCTGCGGGACCTTGCGCAGGGGCTTGCCGTGGGCGTAGATCAGGCCCTCGTTCTTGGCCCCGGCGATGCCGAAGTCGGCGTGGCTCGCCTCGCCGATCCCGTTGACCGCGCAGCCAAGCACGGCGACCTCGATCGGCTCGGCGTAGCTTTCCAACCGCTGCTCGATCTCGGCCACGACCGAGTCCATGTCAAACTGCAGGCGACCGCAGGTCGGGCAGGCGATCAGGACCGGACCGCGCTCGCGCAGCTGTAGTGCCTTGAGGATCTCCCAGGCGACCTTGACCTCCTCCTCGGCGTGGAAGGTCGAGAGGCTGATCCGGATCGTGTCGCCGATGCCGTCGGCGAGCAGCGTGCCCAGCCCGACCGAGGACTTCAGCGAGCCCGACCACTTGGTCCCCGCCTCGGTGATCCCCAGGTGCAGCGGGTAGGGGATCTTCTCGGAGAGCAGCCGGTTGGCGGCGATCGTGTTGGGCACGTTGGTCGACTTGATCGAGACCTTGAAGTTCTCGAAGTCCAGCCCCTCCATCAGCTCGACGAACTCGACCGCGGCGGCAACCAGGGCCTCGACCGGGCTCTCGCGCTCGAGCGCGTGCAGGTGCTTGGGCAGCGAGCCGGAGTTGACCCCGATCCGCATCGGCACGCCGGCGGCGGTTGCCCGCTCGGCCACCTCGGCCACCTTCTCCCGCCCGCCGATGTTGCCCGGGTTGAGCCGGATGCAGTGCGCGCCGGCGTCGATCGCCTTCAGCGCCAGGGTGTGGTTGAAGTGGATGTCGGCGATCACCGGGATCGGCGAGTCGACGACGATCGTCTTCAGTGCCTCGACGTCCTCGTCGCGCGGCACCGCCACCCGCACGATGTCCGCCCCGGCGTCGGCGACCTTGCGGATCTGCTCCATCGTCGCCGCCAGGTTGGCGGTCTCGGTCTTGGTCATCGTCTGCACGACGACCGGCGCCCCACCGCCAATCGGCACGCCACCAACGAAGATCTGTCGCTTTGAAGCCATGCGCGAAGCGTATCCGGGCGGCAGGACCGGCCGACTAGCGGACGTGGAAGCCTTCGCCGGTGATGCGGCCGATGTCGTTGGTCAGGCCGATGAAGAAGAGCATCGCGACGAGGACGATTCCGACCGCGCTGGCTCGCTCCATCGTGCGCAGGGAGATCGGCTGGCCGCGTAGCTTCTCCATCAGGCTCCAGAAGATGTGCCCGCCGTCGAGGGGCAGGAACGGGAAGAGGTTGATCAGGCCGAGCGAGAGGCTGATCACGGCGAGGAAGGTGAATGCCGCCGCGGCGCCGAGGTCGACCGTCTGGTGGCCGACGTCGCTGACACCGACGATCCCCGAGATTTCTTTGCGTTGTTCGGGGTCGAAGATCCGCACGATGCGGGTCGCGGTTTCGTGGGTGATGAACCAGGCCAGGCTGGCCGAGCGGTTGACCGCAGCGCCGAGGCCGATGTCGATCGGCGCCGAGTCGAAGGAGAAGCCGACCAGGGATTGGCCCACGGAGGCGCTGTATTCGGGCTTGACGAGAACGTCCACCCGCTGGCCGCTACGCATGATCCGCAGGTCGACCGGCGTCGCGGCACGGCAGCCGTCTCGCTGCTTGCCGGCGCAGGCATGCGAGCCGATCTGGTCGCGAAAGCGCTCGACTCTCGTTTCGGCGTCCAGTCCCGGGTAGCGGTGTCCGTCGACGGCGACGATCCTGTCGCCCGCCTGCAGAGTTCCCGCCGCCGGCGTTTTCGGCACGACTTCGTGGACCTCTTGCGTCGCGGTGGTCGAGCTGGTCAGCGCGACCACGACCAGAATCAGGAAGCCGAGGACAATATTGACTGCCGGTCCCGCCCCGATCACCACGATCCGCTTCCAGACCGGCTGGCGGTAATAAGCCCGGTGCTCGATTTCCGCAGGAAAATGCTCCTCCGGATTCATCCCGGTGATTTTCACGTAGCCGCCGAGCGGGATCGCCGCGATCCCGTACTCGGTCTCGCCCCGCTTGACCGAGACCAGCTTCGGGCCGAGGAAGAGGAAGAACTTCTCCACCCGCATCCCGGTCGCCTTGGCGGCGACGAAATGCCCCGCCTCGTGCAGCACGATCAGCAGGCAAAGCCCTCCGAAGACCAGCAGCCAACTCATACCTTCGCCAACCCCCCAACCTCCTCTTCGGTGCGGCGGCGGGCCTCGGCGTCGACAGCGAAGAGGTCTTCGAAGTGGGTCGGCGCGGTCGGCGGCATCGCGGCCAAAACACGCTCGATCGCGGCGGGGATCGCGGTGAAGCCGATCCGGCCGGCGAGGAAGGCGGCGACGGCGACCTCGTCGGCGGCATTGAGCACGCAGGGCGCTGTCCCCCCCGCCTTGCCGGCCTCGAGCGCCAGGCGCAGGCAGGCGAAGGTCTCCGAGTCAGGCGCCTCGAAGTTGAGTTCGCCGACCGTGGCGAGGTCGAGGCGGGGCACATCGACGTCGGCGCGCTCTGGGTAGTGCAAGGCGTAGGAGATCGGCACCCGCATATCGGGGTAGCCAAGGTGGGCAAGCGTCGCCCCGTCGTTGAGGTCGATCAGCGAGTGGACGATCGACTGCGGATGGACGACGACCTCGATCGCCTCGAAGGGAACCCCGAAGAGGTAGTGGGCCTCGATCGCCTCGAAGCCCTTGTTCATCAGCGTCGCCGAGTCGATCGTGATCCGCCCGCCCATGCGCCAGGTCGGGTGGGCGAGGGCGTCCTCGATGCTCACCTCTGCGAGGTCGGTGCGGCCACGGAAGGGGCCTCCGGAAGCGGTCAGCACCAGCCGGTCGACGGTGCCCGGCGTGGGCTCGGCGCCGATCAGCTGGAAGAGCGCTGAATGCTCGGAGTCGACCGGCAACAGCCGCGCCCCCGTCGCTTCCGCCAGTGCCATCGTCAGCTGCCCGCCGATCACCAGGCTCTCCTTGTTGGCGAGCGCCACGTCGATTCCCTCGCCGAGGGCGACGATCGTCGGCCCCAGGCCGGCGGCGCCGACGATGCCGTTGAGGACGAGATCGGGCTCGGCGGCAACGATCAGCTCGCGAATCCCCTCATCGCCGGCCAGCACCTGCCCGTCCCAGGCGCCACGCGCCGCCCGAGCGGCCTCGTCGTCGGAGAAGGCCACGGTGCTGACGCCGAGCTCAGCCGCCTGCGCGAGCACCCGCTCCCAGCTCGAGCCGGCGGCCAGCGCGACCGCGTCAAGCTCGTCAGACGCCTCGACGATCTCCAGCGCCTGCGTCCCGATCGAGCCCGTCGAGCCAAGGATTACGACCTTCTTCACCATCGGGAGCATAGGGATGGGGCGATCCCGGTAGGGGTGGAGCGTCTTGTACTTTTTGGTCAACTCCGCTCTCGAACGGCTCAAGCCGACCCGCCAAAAAGTTAAGCGGAACCCCTACCGGGATCGCCCCATCAGTAGACCAGCTGAATAGCCAGGTAGTAACCCACCACGACCGTGAAGAAGACGGCGTCCAGGCGGTCGAGGATGCCGCCGTGGGGGCCGAAGAGGGTGCCGGTGTCCTTGGTGCCCAGGTCACGCTTCAGCATCGACTCGAAGAGGTCGCCGACCGGGGCGATCGCGGCGACGGCGGCGCCGATGATCAGGGCGTCCGCCCCGCTCAGCCAGTCCTGGTAGAGCCCGGCGAACCAGAAGGCCATCGTGCCGATCAGAAACCCGCCGATCAGGCCCTCCAGGGTCTTGTTGGGCGAGAGGCTGGGGGCGATCTTGTGCGAGCCGAACATGCGGCCGGTCGCGTAGGCGCCGGTGTCGGTGGCGAAGGTGCCGACGAGGACGTCGATCAGCAGCGCGGCGCCGTGGTGCGGCAGGTCGCGCAGCAGCACCGCGTGCGCGAGCGGGATGCCGATCCAGGCGATGCCGAGCAGGGTGACCCCCATCGAGACCGTAATCCCGTCGCGGTGGCGGCTGTCGGCACCGAAGAAGAAGAGCACCGGGAAGGTCGCGGCGAGGATCAGCAAGACGTTGAAGGCGGTGCCGAGGTAGGCGGCCAGGACCAGCGCGGGAACCGCCACGTACGCCGCTCGCTGGATCGGCCGCATCTCGCCCGTAATCGCAAGGAACTCGCGCAGGCAGAGCACGCCGACGCCGATCATCGCGGCGGCGAAGACGAGGCCCCCGGCAACCGTGATCGTGATCGCGAAGACGATCCAGGGGAGCGCGAAGAGGATCCGTTTGGCGGTCTCGCCGCGCGCCTTGCCGCCACCACGCCCGCGCTGGCGCGGCGGCCGCGGTTTGGGCTTCGGCGGCGGCTCGGGGCCGAGCAGCTCGTCGTCGAAGAGGTCCTGCATCAAATCCTCGCTCCGAAACGGCGCTGGCGCAGCTCGAACTCGCCCAGGCACTCCTCTAGCGCGGCGCGGTCGAAGTCCGGCCAGAGCTCATCGCGGAAAACCAGCTCCGAATAGGCGCACTGCCAGAGCAGGTAGTTGGAGATCCGCCGCTCGCCGCTGGTGCGGATCAGCAGTTCGGGATCGTGCATCTCCGGCGCGTAGAGGTGGCGGCGGAACTCCTCCTCGCCTCCGCCCTCGAAGCCGCGCGCAGCGTCGAGGATCTCGGCTCGCCCGCCGTAGTTGAAGGCGACGAAGAGCGTGATCCGCTCATTCCCGGCCGTCGTCTCTTCCGCCCAGTCCATCCGCTTGATGAGATCGGGCGCGACCCCCTCGCGGCGGCCGATGAAGCGCATCCGCACGCCCTCCTCGTTCAGCTCCGGCGTCTCGGCGGCGATCCGATCGCCGAACATCGCCATCAGCCCCGCGACCTCCTCGGGCGGCCGCGACCAGTTCTCGGTCGAGAACGAGTAGACGGTTAGCTCCTCGATCCCCAACTCGACCGCATCCCGCAACCGCGCCTTGACCGTGTCGGCTCCGGCCCGGTGCCCCTCGACGACCGGCAGGCCCTGGTTCTGGGCCCAGCGCCCGTTGCCGTCGGTGATGATCGCCACGTACCGCGCGGAGGCACTCACACCTCCAGGATCTCCTCTTCCTTCCCTTTCAGGAGAGAGTCGATCTCGGCGATCGCCTCGTCGGTTTGCTTCTGTAGGGCGCTCTCGGCGCGACGCTCGTCGTCCTCGCCGACCTCACCCTCCTTTTTCAGCTCGCGCAGGTCACCCATCACGTCGCGGCGGACGTTGCGGACAGCGACCCTACCCTCCTCGGCCACACCGTGGACGACCTTGACCATCTCGCGGCGGCGCTCCTCGGTCAGCTCGGGGACCTGAAGGCGGACGACGTTGCCGTCGTTGCTGGGCGTCATACCGATGTCGGACTCCTGGACCGATTTCTCGATCGCCCCGATCGAGGACTTGTCGAAGGGGGTGACGGTGAGCAGGCGGGCGTCGGAGGTGGCGACGTTGGCCAGCTGCTTGAGCGGCGTCTGCGCCCCGTAGTAGTCGACCATGATGCGATCGAGCAGGTGCGGGGAGGCGCGGCCGGTGCGGACCGTCGCCAGTTCCCCGCGGCTGGAGTCGACCGACTTGGTCATCCGGCCTTTGGCGTCTTCGAGCAGTTCGTCGATCAGCTCCACTGGGTCCCCGTTCTCATCTCTCGGCGGGTGCGCTGGAGACCAGCGTGCCCACCCTCTCGCCGCTGACGATCCTATCTATGTTGCTGGCGTCCCCCATGTTGAAGACGTAGATGGGCAGGTCGTTGTCCATGCAGAGCGAGAGCGCGGTCGAGTCCATCACCTTCAAACCGCGCTCGATCGCCTCGCGGTGGCCGATCGCAGCGATGAACTTGGCGTCGGGGTTGGTCGCCGGGTCGGAGTCATAGACACCCTCCACCCCGTTCTTGGCCATCAGGATCGCTTCCGCATGGATCTCAAGCGCCCGCAGCGCCGCGGCTGTATCGGTGGTGAAGAACGGGTTGCCGGTGCCGGCGGCGAAGATCACCACCCGGCCCTTCTCGAGGTGGCGCATGGCGCGGCGGCGGATGTAGGGCTCGGCGACCTCCTTGACGTCGATCGCCGAGAGCACCCGTGTGTGCTCGCCGACGCTCTCCAGCGCGTCCTGGAGCGTCAGCGCGTTGAGCACCGTCGCCAGCATCCCCATGTAGTCGCCGGTCGCCCGGTCCATGCCGTTGGCGGCGGCGGCCAGCCCGCGGTAGATATTGCCGGCCCCGACGACGATCGCCACCTCGACCCCGCGGGCGCGGATCGCTGCCACCTGCTCGGCAATCCGCTGCACCTCGGCGGCGTCGGTGCCGTATTCGAGCTCACCCATCAGCGCCTCGCCCGAGAGCTTCAGCAGGATGCGCTTGAACTGCGGGTCGGCGGCCATCTAGGCCACGAGCCTATTCGCCGACGCGGAAGTAAGCGAAGCGGGCGATGCGGATGTTCTCGCCGGTCTTCGCCGCCAGCCCCTGGCGCAGTTCCTCGATCGACTTTGAGTCGTGCTTCTCGGCGTTGACGTGAGACTGGTCGAGCAGGGCGACCTCCTTGCCCCACTTGGCCAGCTGGCCCTCGACGATCTTCTCGACCACGTTGTCGGGCTTGCCTTCTTCGCGCGCCTTCTCCTCGAAGACCCGCTTCTCGGCCTCGCGCTCTGCCTCGGGGATCTCCTCGATCGTGACGTACTGGGGAGAGGCCGCGGCCACGTGCAGCGCGACCTCGTAGGCAAACGCCTTGAAGTCCTCGTTGCGGGCGACGAAGTCGGTCTCGCACTGCACTTCCACCATAGCCCCGACCTTGTCGTTGGCGTGGATGTAGGAAGAGACGACTCCCTCGCTGGTCCCCCGCCCTTCGCGCTTGGCGGCGGAAGCCTGACCCTTGACCCGCAGGATCTCGACCGCGCGATCGGCATCCCCCTCGGCCTCGGTCAGGGCAGCCTTGCAATCCATCATCGCCGCCCCGGTCTGGTCCCGCAGGGCCTTCACGTCAGCAGCAGTAACGCTCATTTCGACTCCTCAGCTGTCTTCTCCTCAGAAGCGGTCTCCTTCGGAGCCTTCTCAGCGTCAGCGGGCTTGGACTCAGGAGCTTTCTGAGGCTCAGCAGGCTTCGGCTCAGGAGCTTTCTGCGCCGCCACAGGCACAGGAGCTTTAGACGCACCGCCAGCGGGTGGCGTGGACTTGGGGGGGTCGAGAACGGAGGCGGAGCCTCCGCCCGCAGGCCCCCCCGAGGCCACGCCAGGCCCCGGGGACGGAGGCGGAGTCGCCTTGGCTTGGGCCTGAGCCGCCTGGGCCTGCTTGGCCGCCTCCGCTTCAGCCGCCTCCTTCTTCGCAGCTTCCTCGGCAGCAACGCGGATTTTCTCTTCCTCCTCGCGCTTCTTGCGCTCTTCCTCTTCGATCTTGCGCCGCTCCATTTCGGCGGCAATCCGCTTCTCCTCCTGAACGCGCCAGGCGCTGGAGCCCTCCTCGACCGCGCCACCGATTGTGCCGATCACCAGCTGGCAGGAGCGGATCGCGTCGTCGTTGCCGGGGATCACGTAGTCGATCGGGGTCGGGTCGCAGTTGGTGTCGACCAGGGCGATGATCGGGATCCGCAGCCGGGCCGCCTCGCGCACCGCGATCTCCTCGGTTTTGAGGTCAGTGACGAAGACCGCGTCGGGCAGGCGGTCCATGTCGCGGACGCCGCCGAGGTTGAACTCGAGCTTGCCGAGTTCGGCCAGCAGCTTCATCCGCTCCTTGGTCGGCAGCAGCTCGAGCTTGCCCTCGTCGCGCCACTCGGTCAGCTCGTGCAGGCGCGCGATCCGGGCCGACATCGTGTTGAAGTTGGTCAGCAGGCCGCCGAGCCAGCGCTGGTTGACGTAGGGCATCTTGCAGCGGTCGGCCCACTCTTCGACCGGGCCGCGGGCCTGCTTCTTGGTACCGACGAAGAGGACTGTGCCGCCGCCGCTGGCCAGCTCGCCGGAGAAGCGGCGCGCGTTCTCCAGCAGCACCTCGGTCTGGACCAGGTCGATGATGTGGATCCCGTCCAGCTCGCCGAAGATGTAGCGACGCATGTTCGGGTTCCAGCGACGGGTCTGGTGGCCGAAGTGGACTCCGGCCTCCAGCAGCTCTTTGAGGCCTGCCTCAGGCATGGGTGAAGCTCCTTGTTTTGACTGTGATTCCCCGTCGCCCTCATCGGGACCCGGCGCAAGGCCGGTCAGGATCCGATTCGGTGTACCGACGGGGGTCGATTTCCGAGCGAGGGATTGTAGAGGTGGAGCGGTGCAGGCGTGCGGAGGTCGCTGCCGCGCCTCAGGCTGCGCGCCCTGCCGCGCAGAGGGCGAGCGCCAGGTCCCCCGGCAGCTCCGAGCTGAACTCCAGCCGTTCGCCGCTGCTGGGGTGGCCGAAGGCGAGCCGGTGGGCATGGAGGAACTGGCGCTCGAGGTCGTACTTCAGCTCGCCGCCGTAGGTCGTGTCGCCGGCCAGCGGGTGGCCGATGGCGGCGAAGTGGGCGCGGATCTGGTGGGTACGGCCGGTCTCCAGGCGAGCCTCAAGGTAGGTCTCGGCCGGGAGCAGCTCGATCACCTCGAAGTGAGTGCGGGCCTCACGCGAGGCGGCGCCGGAGACGGCCATGCGGTGGCGCTGCCGCGATGCACGCCCGATCGGGGCGTCGATCGTGCCGGTTCGCGAAGCGAGCCGTCCCCGCGCCAAAGCGAGATAGATCCGCTCCACCTCGCGGCGCTGGACCTGCTTCTGCAGGGCGGCGTGGGTCTCATCGTTGCGGGCGACGACGAGCAGGCCGCTGGTCCCCTTGTCGAGGCGGTGGACGATCCCGGGCCGGTCCGCTTCGGTCCCGCCTCCCAACAGCTCCCCCAGCTCCGAGACCAGGGTCGGCCCGGCATGGGACGGCGCCGGATGGACGACGAGCCCGGCCGGCTTGTCGACCACAGCCAGGTCATCGTCGACATGCACGATCCGCAACTCGCTCATAGGAGAACCTCCCCTTCCGGTGCGCCTTTCCTCGTCATAGGGGGGATAAAGCGCACCGGAAGCTCACTTGGCCGGCTCGCGGGCGTAGGCGTAGGCGAGCAGGAGGACGCCGAAGGTGACGGCGACGTCGGCGAGGTTGAAGGCGGGCCAGTTGCCGATCGCGATGTAGTCGGTGACGGCGTCGGCGCGGATCCGATCGGCGAGGTTGCCCAGCGCTCCTCCCGCCAAAAGCCCCGCCGCCGCCCACATCCAGGGCCTCGCCGGGTCGCGAGAGAAGAGGTAGCCGACGACGCCGAGCGCCAGCGCCGTCACCGCCACCAGCCGCGCGCCGCCGCCGCTCGCCAGGCCGAAGGCGACGCCGCTGTTGTGGGAGAGCGTCAGGTCGAGGGGCCGGCCACGTGGACGACCTGGCCCACGACCAGGTTCGCTTCGATCGCCGCCTTCGCCGCCTGGTCGAGGACGACGACGATCCCGGCGAGGGCGCCGGCCAGGCGCCAGGCGCGAGCGCGAGCGCCGTTCACCCTTCGATCAGGCCGACGACGACGGCACGAACGATGTAGAGCAGGATCACGCCGAGGATCGGGCTGAGGTCGAGCGCGAAACCGCCACCGCCGATCGGTGGCAGGAAGCGCCGGAAGAGGTTCAGGTAGGGGTCGGTGGTCTCTTTGACGAAGCCGAGCGTCGCCTGCAACGCCCGGTTGTAGGGCATGCGCGGGACCCAGGAACTGAGGATGTTGAGAAATATCAGGATGATGTAGACCAGGAAGAGGGCGCCGACGTATTCGGCGATGTCGTAACGGGCGATCGCGAGCAGCAAGGTCATCCCCGCATCCTCTCCAGCGAGGCCCGCACCGCCGCCTCGAAGGCCTCTCTGGCGCCTTCGCGATCGAGCGCTTCCAGCCCGGCCTCGGTGCTGCCGCCCGGCGAGGCCACGGCCTTGCGGACGTGGGCCGGGCTGTGTGTACGCAGCAGCTCCGCCGTGCCCGCGGCCGTCTCGACAACCAGATCGCGGGCCAGCGCCTCGTCGAGCCCATCGGCCGCTCCCGCTTCGGCGATCGCCTCAACCGCAAGCGCCAGATAGGCCGGCGCGCAGCCCATCACCGCGGTCGCCGCGTCGAATTCGTCGTCGGCGATGTCGACCACATGGCCCAAGGTCCCGAGTAGTCCGCGAAGCTCCAGGGTGGGCCCCCCGGCCACGCAGAGCACTCCCCTGCGGACCTCGACCCCGGCGTTCGGCATCACCCGCACGGCATCGGAGTGCGGAAATGCGCCGCGGACCCGATTCAGGCTCGTTGCTCCGAGCAGGGACACGACGACCTTTGCCTCCTGCATCTCAGCGGCGACCCGGTCGAGCATCGCCGGCTTCACGGCCAAAACCACGAGATCGGCCCGGGCGGCGAGATCCGCATTGGAGCCGACAGACTCGCCTCCAAGCTCGACGGCGAGCGCAGCGGCTCTCCCGGAGCCAGAGTCGGTGAAAAGCATCCCGCCGACGGCACCGGCCATCCCCCGTGCCATCGCGGCAGCCATGTTTCCCGAGCCGACGAATCCGACAATCATCGCCCGCAGACTAAACGCAGCTAGGACTGGTTGAAGAAGCCTTTGTCGAGGAGACGGGCCTTCTCCTCGGCCGAGACCTCGACGTTGCGCGGCGTGAGCAGGAAGATCTTCTCGGCGATGCGCTGCATGCCGCCGTCCAACGAGTAGGTGAGGCCGGAGCAGAAGTCGATCATCCGCTTGGAGAGCTCATGGTCGGTTGTCTGCAGGTTGAGGATCACCGGCACCGAGCGCTTGAACTGGTCCGCCACCTGCTGGGCGTCGTTGAAGTTGCGGGGAATGACGAGGTGGACCTGGACGTCGGAGTCGCCGTTGCCGACGGGTCGCAGCGTGCGCGTGCGCGAGGCCGAGATCGGCTCGTCGTCGGCGAAGATGTCGTCGATCTCGTCGCGGCGAGAGCGGCGGGCGCTCGGCAGGCGGCGAACCTGAGCGTCGCGAGCCTCTTCGCTCCCGGTCTCGGGCTCGAAGTCTTCCTCGTACTCGGGGCCATAGTCGTGGTCCTCGGCAAGGCCGAAGTAGACCAGCGCTCTATGCCATGTGTCTCGCAAAGCCATGGTTAACGCGTGTTTCGGCCCTTCGAGACCGATTCCTCCAGTGATTATGACTCAGTCGTCAGATGTAGAGCGCTGTGCCCAGGCGGATGATTGTTGCTCCCTCCTGGACCGCTACGCGCCAGTCTTGCGAGGTGCCCATTGAGAGGCGGCGCAGGTTGTAGGAGGCGGCTAGTTCTGCGAGGCGGGCGAAGTGGGGTCTTGAGTCCTCTGGGTTTTGGCTGAAGGGGGGCATTGTCATCAGGCCCGTAACTTGGGCCGGGCAGCGGTCGATGAACTCTGCGAGTCGATCCGGGGCAACGCCGCTCTTACCGTCCTCGTCGGCAACGTTGACCTCAATTAGGACCTCCGTGTCGGAGTCGCCGTGCTTGGCGAGCTGTTCGAGGGCGGAATCGGTGGCCACCGAGTGGATCAGGCGGCTGATTGGCAGCAGCTGCTTGACCTTGCGGCTCTGCAGGTTGCCGATGAAGTCCCACTCGAAGGCGTCGCCCCAGCGCTCGTGCTTGGCCGCCATCTCCTGCTGGCGGTTCTCGCCGACGAGGTGGACGCCGGCCTCGGCGAGCGCACCCATCTCCTCGATCGGCACGTACTTGGTCGCGGCGAGGATCTCGACCTCCGAACCCGCGATCTCGCGAGCCTCGGCGAGGTTGGTGGCGATCTTGGCCGGCTCGAGGCCGTGGATCAGGCCGGGCATCTTCAGCGCTCCCCCCTGTCGAGCCATACCAGGCCCGCCTGGCGTCCCGTCCGTCCAGCGTCCCTGCGGTGCGAGAAGAAGAGCTCACGCTCGCAGCTTGTGCAGAGCCCGCTCATCTCGATCCGCTCAACCCCAGCGGCGCGCAGCAGTCGGGTCACCACCTCGGGCAGGTCGAGCATGCGCCCAGACGCTATCCCCTCCCCCAGGTGCGCGAACTCCCCCAGCACCTCGCCGCCAACCTCGTAACAGCAGGGCCCGATCGAGGGCCCGATAGCCGCATCGGTTGCTGAAACCGCATCGGCCCCGCGCGCGACGATCCCCGCAGCCAACCCGTGCCACCCGCAGTGCAATATCGCAACCCCGCCGGGCCCGGAGAGCGCGACCGGAACGCAGTCGGCAACGAACACCAAACCCGCCACTCCCACCACCGAGACCACCTGCCCATCGGCGGGGGGAATCGAGCCGCCCTCAACCTTCCTCTGTTCATTATCCGCGCCATCTGAGACAAAGGAACAGCCGAGTGAGGCGGACCGACGGGTTGTCAGCTCAACGCCGTGGACCTGGTGGGCGAAGGCGATGCGGTCGAAGGCTATGCCGAGGGCCGAGGTCAGGCGACGGCGATTCACGGTGACGGCCTCCGGGCGGTCGCCGGTGAGGGCGCCGAGGTTGAGGCCGTCGAACGGAGCCTCGCTGGTCCCGCCGATACGGGTTGTGAATGCCGCTCTTGCGCCGGGCAGATCCGCCTCCAGCCAGCGTACGCCGCCCGCCTCACGCCACTCCATCGCTGCTCCTCGCGGCCTCGAGTGCCACCGCCAGTTCCTGCTCGCGACCCGCGACCTCCCCGTCGAGCTTGCGCCGCAGCGCCTCTTCGAGTCCGCGGCCAAGCGCCGGGCCCGGCTCCAGGCCGGCGGCGATCAGCTCATCGCCGTCGATCTCAAGCGTGACGTCGCGCCACTCGGCCCGGTAGCGGTCGAGCCACTCCGCGCCGAGCGCGCGGGCGAGGAGGAGTTCGATCGGGCTGTGACGATCGGCCAGTGCGACGCACTCCGACGGACGCTCCGGTCGGGCCTCGGCCAGCTCGACCTCTCGTCCCGCCGGTCCCAGCGCGGCGGCCAGAAGCGCCCGGTCCCGCTCGACCGAACCGGCCCACGACACTTCACCCAGCAAGCCGGCGACTCTTGCGGCCAGCTCGATGCCTCCGTCGCGGAGATCCAGCAACCCCCACGCGGCAAGGAGCTCAAAACCCGCCGGGGCGTTGCCTTCGCCGGCGAGGCGCAACAGCTCGGCATCGCGCCTGTCCACGGAGACCGTGGTCAGGTCGGTTGCACGCAGCAGCTCCTCAGTGTGTGGCTCGACTTCGAAGCCGAACCTCGACGCGTAGCGGGCGGCGCGAATCGCCCTGGTGGGGTCATCGGCAAAGGAACGGTCGTGCAGCACCCGCAGCCGCCTCGCCGCGAGGTCGGCCTGCCCGCCGAGGGGGTCGATCAGTTGCGGCTCGCCCCGCAGGGGGATCGCCATCGCGTTTACGGTGAAATCGCGGCGACGCAGGTCAGCGTCGAGGTCACCGGCCGGATCGACCACCGGCAACGCCCCTGGCCGCGGGTAGCTCTCCGCCCGGGCCGCCGCGACATCCAGCTCGTGCCCGTTGACCCGAACCTTGGCAGTGCCGAAACGCTCGTGGGAGGCGGCATCGGGATCGAGCTTTCCGGCCAGCGCCATCGCGTCTCCGACGACGACGAGGTCGATATCCGCCCGCCCGCGCCCCAGCAGCAGGTCGCGGACCGCGCCGCCAACGAGATAGACCGGATCGTCCGCCACCTCGCGCACGCGGGCAAGCTCGGGGTGCATGTGCTCCAGCGCCCCGGCGATGCTCTCGGTGTGGTCTCCAGCGGGTGACATGACGACGTTGCCTACCATGATCGCGTGCGATGGAGACGAGCAGGGGCGCTGGTCGCCCTCTTGGTGGTCGCGATCGCGGTTGGGGTCGCCATCGGATCGAGCCTGGGCGGATCGCCGGACACGCCATCGAAGCCCAGGACCGCCGCGGCGACTTCGGCTAGCGCGGCGGTCGATGCTGCCCCCCGCCTCGTCCGCAACGCGACTCCGCAGCCGAGCTGGAAGCCGCACACCGGTCCGGTGCCGATCCTCGAGTACCACGTGCTCGGCGCGCCGCCGGCCGACGCGCCCTACCCGGAGCTGTACGTGACCCGCCCGGACTTCCATCGCCAGATGCAGTGGCTCGACCAGCATGGCTTCGAAGCGGTGACACTGGAAGCGGTCGAGGACGCCTGGTACCGCGGCGGCACCCTTCCGGAGAAGCCAGTGGTGATCTCCTTCGACGACGGCTACCGCCCGCAGTTCACCTACGCGCTGCCCGAGCTGCGCAAGCACGGCTGGCCCGGGGTGCTCAACCTCAAGGCCGAAGGCTCAGACCTCTACACCAGCAACGTAGAAGCGATGATCGAGGCCGGCTGGGAGCTGGCCTCCCACACCATCGACCACTCCGACCTGACCACTCTCGACGCAGCCGGCCTGAAGCGAGAACTCACCGAATCGCGCACGACCCTCCGTCGCGAGTACGGAGTTCCCGTAAGGAACTTCTGCTACCCCGCGGGCCGCTTTGACTCAACGGTCATCGCCGCGGTCGAAGCCGCCGGCTACACCGGTGCGACCACCGAGATCCCGGGCGACGCGGACCGCGATGCCCCGTTCGAACTGGCCCGCTTCGAGATCCTCGGCTCCACCGGAGTTGCGGGCCTTGCCGCTGACCTTCGCTGAGGGAGTCTGGCCTTGAACGAGGGGAGCGGTGGGTGTCCCTCTCCCGGGCGGATACTCAAAATGCCGGGCTAATTAGCCCGGCATTTGGACGGGGGAGGGACACTCACCGCTCCCCTCGTTAACGCCTGACGGAGATACCGGCGGAAGCGATTCGTCTTCTTGGCTTCGTCGATCGTGAAGGTGCCGTAGTGGAAGATCGAGGCGCAGAGGACGGCGTCGGCGTTGCCATCGGTGATTGCCTCCGATAGGTGCTCGAGGGTCCCGGCGCCGCCGGAGGCGATGACTGGGACCGAAACCGCATCGGCCACCGCACGGGTGAGATCGATGTCGTAGCCGTCGTTGGTGCCGTCTCGGTCCATGCTGGTCAGGAGTACCTCGCCAGCGCCGAGCTTGACCGCCTCCTTGGCCCAGGCCACCGCCTCGCGCCCGTCGACCCGCTTGCGGCCCCCGTTGACGTAGACGCCCCAGACGTCTCCCTCGCGTTTGGCGTCGATGGCGATCACCACGCACTGGGCGCCGAAGTGGTCGGCCAGCTCGGTTAGAAGCTCGGGCCTGGCAAGAGCGGAGGAGTTGACCGAGACCTTGTCTGCCCCCGCATCGAGAACCGCTTGTGCGTCCTCGACAGACCGAATTCCCCCACCGATCGTGAAGGGGATGAAGACGTTGTCGGCGGTCCGCCGGGCCATCTCGACGATCGTGTCGCGCTTTTCGTGCGAAGCGGTGATGTCGAGGAAGACCAGCTCGTCAGCTCCTTCAGCGTCATAGCGCTCCGCCAGCTCAACCGGGTCCCCCGCATCGCGCAAGCCGACGAAATTGGTCCCCTTGACGACTCGACCCGAGTCGACGTCCAGGCATGGGATGACCCGCTTGAGCACCATCGCTACAGCCTAGTTGGCGGTTTATCCGTCAAATACACGTATAAGCCGCCAGGTCCCTCGGTTTCAGGTCAGCGGAGCGCGGCGATGGCTGCGGCGACGGTGAATTTGCGCTCGTAGAGAGCTCGACCGACTATGGCGCCCTCGACGTTGGGAGCGTCGATTCGGGCCAGAGTTTCGATATCGGCAAGGGAGCCCACGCCGCCTGAGGCGATCACCTGGGCCTCGGTCGCCGCCGCAATCCGGCTCAACTCCCCGATGGCTGGGCCCTCCATCGTCCCGTCGACCTCGATTGCGGTGCAAAGGAATCTCGCCACGCCTCGTGAGCTCAGCTCTGCGACCGCTTCGACCACTCCCTGCTCACCTGCTTCTGTCCAACCCGCCAGCGCCACCTTCCCGTTGCGGGCGTCGACCGAGACGACGACGCGGTCGCCGTGCTTCTCCAGGGTCCCGGCGAGGAATGCCGGGTCGCGCAAAGCAGCGGTGCCGATAACGACTCGCTCGGCGCCGGCCTCTAGAACCGCGGCCACCGACTCCGCATCGCGTAGCCCACCGCCGACCTGAATCGGGCACTCGACCGCTGCCGCGATTCGTCGCACTGCATCCAGGTTGCGCGGTTCTCCTGCCTTCGCCCCGTCCAGATCCACGACATGCAGGAACTCGGCCCCTTCCCCTGCCCAGCGCTTCGCGGCATCCACCGGGTCGGCGTCGTAGGTCGTCTCACGCGCGTAGTCGCCCTGCAGCAGGCGTACCGCCTGGCCGCCGCGGATGTCGATCGCCGGGTAGAGGATCACGCCGGGACGGAGGCGCAGATGCCGGCGAAGTTGGCGAGCAGCCGCAGGCCCGCGGCGCTCGACTTCTCGGGGTGGAACTGGACGCCGAAGACGTTCTCGCGCTCGGCGACGGAGGCGAAGCTCTCACCGTAGACGGCAGTTCCGAGCAGGTCCTCGGAGCGCGGCCGAGGCGCGAAAGAATGCACGTGGTAGAAGGGTGTCTCGCTCGCGATCCCCTCGGTGAGGCGGGACGGGCGCTCCCAGCGCACCGGAGACCAACCGATGTGCGGCACCTTCAGGCCCGGCGCTTCGAGTTCTTCGACCGGCCCTTCCAGCAGGCCGATCCCCTTCGCCCCGTCGAGCTCGGTACTGGAGTCGAAGAGCAGTTGCAGCCCGAGACAGATGCCAAGGATCGGCGCGCCGGCATCGCGACGCTCGGCCATCAGCTCATCGAGTCCGAGCGAACGCACGCCTTCCATCGCCTTGGGGAAGGCGCCGACCCCCGGCAGGATCAACCCGTCGGCAGCACGGATCGTCTCCGCATCGGAGGCGATTGTCGCCGTCGCGCCGACGTGCTCGAGCGCCTTCTCGACCGAGCGCAGGTTGCCCATGCCGTAGTTGAGGATGCAGATCCGCGCCGTCATTCGCTCAAAGTTCCCTTGGTCGAGGGCACGCCGCTCTCCTCCGGGTCGACGGAGACGGCCACGCGCAGCGCCCGCGCGAAGGCCTTGAAGCAGGCCTCGATCATGTGGTGCGCGTTGGTGCCGTAGCGGACCGAGACGTGCAGCGTCAGCTTGGCGCTGTTGGCGACGGCGCGGAAGAACTCCTCTGCCAGCTCGGTGTCGAAGCCGGCGATCGAGGTGGTCGGCAGCTCGGCGTCGAAGACGCAGAGGGGTCGCCCGGAGATGTCGATCGCACACTCGGCCAGCGACTCGTCCATCGGCACCACGGCCGAGCCGTAACGCCGGATACCCGCCCGGTCGCCAAGCGCCTCGTCGATCGTCTGGCCGAGCACGATGCCGACGTCCTCCACGGTGTGGTGTGCGCCTGTCTCGAGGTCGCCGTTCGCCTCCACCTCCAGCCCGAGCCGCCCGTGGCGGGCCAGCAGGTCCAGCATGTGGTCGAGGAAGCCGACGCCCGTGGACGCGCTCGCCTCCCCCCCGTCGAGATCGAGCGAGAGCTTGATCTGCGTCTCGGCGGTACTGCGCTCTCTTGTGGCCGTGCGGCTCATGATCTAGTCCTAATCATCGCGGACTCGGCGTGGACAGGGAAGCCCTCCGCCCGGGCGATCCGATTGACGTGCGGTGCAAGCTTCGCCGCCGCCTCGGCCGTAACCTCCACGGTCGATATTTTGCGGCGGAAGACCTGCGGCCCGAGCGGGCCGGAGAAGCGCCCGGCTCCACCGGTTGGAAGCACGTGATTGGAGCCGGCCACGTAGTCGCCGAAGGCGGTCGCGCCGTGGCGGCCGACAAAGACGCAGCCGGCCGTCCTCACCCGCTCGGCGAGCATCGCCGCGTCCTCCTCGAAGAGCTCGAGGTGCTCGGGGGCGAATGCGTTGGCGAGGTCGATCGCGTCGCTGAGGTCGGGCACCTGGACCAGGGCCAGAGGCGCGTCGCCGATCCCGGCTCGCTCGGCGGCGAGGCCCTCGGTGGCGGATACGACATCGGCCAGAATCTTCCCCTCGACCGCAACCGCGATCAACGGCCCCTCGGCACCGTGCTCGGCCTGGGCGCAAAGGTCGAAGGCGGCCCACTCGGGGTCGGTTCCGTCGCCGGCGACCAGCATCAGCTCGGAGGGCCCGGCGAGCGAGTCGATCCCGACCGTGCCCGAGACCGCCCGCTTCGCCTCGCGGACCCAGGCGTTGCCGGGGCCGGCGATCACGTCGACCGGAGCGATCGTCTCCGTTCCGTAGGCGAGGGCGAAGATCGCCTGAGCGCCGCCCATCGCGTAGATCTCATCGACCCCGCAGAGCTCAGCCGTAGCGAGGACGAGCGGGTTGACCGTGCCGTCGGGGCCCGGTGGCGAGGCCAGGGCGATTCGCTCGACTCCCGCGACCCGGGCGGCAATCGCGCACATCAGCACACTCGAGGGGTAGGCGGCTCGGCCGCCGGGCGCGTAGAGACCCGCGGATAGCACCGGAACTTCGCGCAGCGTCACCGTCTGTCCCTGCGCCAGCTCCACCGAGGCCGGCTCGTCGCCGACCTGCACCTCGGCGACCGCGCGCACGTTGGCGGCGGCCAGCTCAAGCGACTCGCGCAAATCCGGATCAAGCGCTTCAAGGGCTTCGGCTCCAGCTCCCGGCCCGACCCGCAACGAGGCGGGCGGCTTCTCGGTGGCGTCGAACCGCGCCGTCATGCAGAGCACCGCGCCGTCGCCGCCCTCGCGCACCTCACGCTCGATCCCGCTCACATCGACGTCAGCAACCGACGCCATGGTCCAGGCACGGATCGCCGCGGCGGTCTCGGCCGCCCCCTCCCAGTGAAACTGGCGGCGCCTCATCGGCCTAGGCTCTGGCGCAGTTTCGCCGTCAGCTCGTCCACCTCGCGGGCCCGCAACTTGTGGGCGACCCGGTTGGCGACGAACCTTGCCGTGCAGTCGACGATCTCCTCGCGCACCTCGAGGTCGTTCTCCTCCAGGGTGCGGCCGGTGGCGACCAGGTCGACGATGCCGTCGGCGAGGCCGATCAGGGGTGCCAACTCGATCGAGCCCTTGACCTCGATCACCTCGACCTGGCGCCCGGTCGCCTCAAAGTGGCGTTCGGCGATCCGCGGGTACTTGGTCGCGATCCGCATCATCCCCAGGCGCCGCTGGGACTCGCCCAGGCGCTCGTCGCCCACCCGCCCGGCGAGGACCATGCGGCAGCGGCCGAAGCCGAGATCGAGCAGCTCGTAGACGACCCGGTCGGATTGCTCGAGCAGCACGTCCTTGCCGGTGATGCCGACATCGGCAGCGCCGGCCTCGACGTAGGTGGGGACGTCGGAGGGCCGCATCGTCACCAGGGTGATCTCATCGCCCTCGAAGATCAGCGAGCGGGACTCGCCGCGCACCGCCTCGGTGTCGATCCCGATCGCGTCGAGCGCGTCGAGCGTTTCGCCCAGCAGGGCGCCGCGCGGCACCGCCAGCTTCAGCGGTCCCCCGGACTTGGCGTGGCCCATGCCTGCGACCTCGACGCTCACGGCTCACCCCCAGCGCGCGACTCCTCCTCCATCTGGGCAACGTGGACCCGCTCCAGGTAGAGCGCGAAGCCGGCCGCGGGAAGATCGACGCCGAAGCGCCGCAGCAGCTCGTCGTAGCGGCCGCCGCCGCCGAGAACGTGCCCGAGCGCCGGGTCGTAGACCTCGAGGATGGCGCCGCTGTAGTAGCCGAGGTGGCGCAGCAGACCGAGGTCGATCTGCACCCGCTCGGCCACACCCCGCTCCTCCAGCGCCTCGAAGGTCTCACCCAGGCGTGCGGTCACCCGCTCGACCGCGGCGCCACCCAGCGAGCGGGCCTCGGCCAGTACCTCCCTGCCGCCGCGCAGCTGCGAGAGGGCGATACAGGTCGCCGCCTGCTCCTCGCCGATCCCATCCAGCTCGGAGAGCTCCGTCTCGAGCCCGACCAGGTCGTGGGCGGCGAGCCGGCCGAGGATCGAGTCGCGATCCTCGCCCTCGATCCCGAACTCGGCCAGCAGCTGGCGGTAGAGATCGGCGTCGCCGAGGCCGATCACGGCACGGTTGAGCCCGGCGGCGTCGAGCGTCGCCTCGAGCACCTCGACCACCTCGGCGGTGCCGTCGGGCGCCGGAGCGCCGATCAGCTCCACCCCGGCCTGGGCGAACTCGCGCATCTGGCCGCGCTGCGGGCGCACGGCGCGGAAGGCGTTCGCCAGGTAGCAGAGGCGCAGCGGCATCTCGGCGCCCTCGAAGCGGCTGGCGACGAGCCGGGCGATCGGCACGGTCATGTCGGAGCGCAGCGCCAGCAGGTCGCCACGCTCGTCAAAAAAGCGGTAGGCAGAGTCCGCGGTGCGACCGTCGCCGCGCGCGAGCACCTCGTCGTACTCGATCGCCGGGGTCGCCACCTCGCCGTAGCCCATGTCCTCGAAGACGTCGATCAGGGCCATGTGCAATCGGCGCAGCTCCCGCATCTCGTCGGGCAGCACATCGCGGGTTCCGGGTGGAATCGGGTGGATCATCCGCCGGACCTTACGAGAGCGGGCCGCGAAGCCCGGCTAGGCAGGGACCTCTGAGGAGACCCGTTCAATCTGGGCACCGAGCCCGCGCAGGCGCTCGTCGATCTGCTCATAGCCGCGATCGATCTGGCGGATGTTGCCGATCTCCGAGCTGCCCTCGGCTGCCAGGGCGGCGATGAGCATCGCCATTCCGGCGCGGATATCGGGGCTCTCGACGCGTTCGCCGTGAAGCCGGCTCGGACCGCTGACGATCGCCCGGTGGGGATCGCACAACGTGATCCGAGCGCCCATCGCGACCAGCTTGTCGACGAAGAAGAGGCGGTTCTCGAACATCTTCTCGAAGATCAGGATCTCGCCGTCGGCCTGGGTTGCGAGGGCCAGCGCGATCGAGGTCAGGTCGGCGGGGAAGGCCGGCCAGGGACCGTCCTCGATCTTGGGGATCGCGTCGCCGAGGTCGGACTGGACGCTGAGCCTCTGACCGGGCGGCACGATCATGTCGTTGCCCTCGATCTCCGATTGCAGGCCGAGGCGGCGAAACTGGCGCCGCACCATCAGCAGGTCGAGCGGCTCGACGTCGCGGATCCGCAGCTCGCCGCCGGTCGCGGCGGCCAGGGCCATGAAGCTGCCGACCTCGATGTGGTCGGCGGAGATCGTGTGCTCGGCGCCGCCGAGGCGGTCGCGGCCGTGCACGGTCATCACGTTGGAGCCGATCCCGTCCACCTGGGCCCCCATCGCACAGAGCAGGCGGGCGAGGTCCTGGACATGCGGCTCGGAGGCGGCGTTGGAGATCGTCGTCGGCCCCGCAGTGAGCGCCGCCGCCATCAGCGCGTTCTCGGTTCCCATCACCGAGGGCTCGTCCATGAAGATCGCACAGGGACAGAGCCCGTCGGCGGGGGCGCTCAGCTCGATCCAGCGATCGCCGTCGACGCGGGCGCCGAGGTCCTTGAAAGCATCGAGGTGGGCGTCGAGGCGCCGTCGGCCGATGAAGTCCCCCCCGGGCGGTGGCATCCGTGCCTCGCCGAAGCGGGCCAGCAGCGGGCCGGCGAGCAGGAAGGAGGCGCGGATCTGCTTCGAGAGCTCCTCATCGACCGCGACATCGGTGACCCCCCCGGCGCAGAGCCGGACGCTGTTGTCAGCCGTCCAGGCAACCTCGACGCCGAGCCGCTCAAGCAGGGCGAGTTGGGCTTCGGTGTCGCGGATCCGCGGCACCCGGTGCAGCAGCAGTTCCTCCTCGCTGAGCAGGCAGGCGGCAAGGATCGGCAGTGCCGCGTTCTTGTTGCCGGCCACGGTGAGCTCGCCGGAGAGCGGCACACCACCTTGGATGACGAATTTCTCCATCGGTTCCGGCTAGGGTAACGCCCGATGCGGAGAGGCTGGAAGATCCTGATCGGGGTTGTGGTCGCGCTTGCGATCCTGCTCGCCCTCAACACGATCACCGTCGACCACGAAACCAAGTCGGCGGGCGTCACAGAACCCGGCGGCAGGATTCTCAACCTCCCCGGCGGCAAGCTCGAGGTGGTCGAGCGGGGGCCCCGCGACGGCAGCCCGATCGTCCTCATCCACTGCTTCACCTGCGCGATCAATTACTGGGACGGGATGATTCCGCGCCTGGCTCGCGAGCACAGGGTGATCGCGGTTGACCTGCGCGGGCACGGCGGCTCCGAAAAGCCGACCTCCGGCTACTCGATCCCCGAGCAGGCCGAACTGATCGCCCAGGCCCTGGGACAGCTCGGGGTGAGAAACGCCGAGGTGGTCGGCCACTCGCTCGGCGGCCCGGTCACGATCGCCCTCGCCGAGCAATCGCCGCAGCTGGTCGACCGCATGGTCACCATCGACAGCATTCCCGACACCTCCTACGGCGACGTCGGATTCATCGGCGAACTGCCGTTCAAGCCGGTGATCGGGCAGGCGCTCTGGAAGATCAAGCCCGACTTCTCGATTCGCAACGGCCTCGAGGTGGCGTTCGCGCCCGGATTTGATGTTCCGGATGCTTTTGTCGAAGACGTAAAGCGAATGACCTACAGCGCCTACACCGGCTCCCACGACGCCTTCGACGAGTACACCGGCGAAGAGGCGCTGCCGCAACGTGCCGCAGCGATCGGAAAGCCGCTGCTGGCGATCATGGGTGCCGAGGAGCAGATCGCCAAGGACCCCGAGGAGTCGCTCGCCGCCTACCGCGCCGGCGACCCGAATGCGCAGACCAAGCTGGTCGCCGGAGCGGGGCACTCACCAAACGTTGAGAAACCGGCCGAGACCGCTAACCTGGTCCTTGAGTTCGCCGCAATGACCGGGAAAGAGGGCTCTCCCAGGCACGAATTGCAAGACGCCGTGCAAAATCCCAGGGGCGTCCGAGGGTCCTCCTAGATTACGAACCCATGTTCGATTCTAAGCAAACACTCACAGAGCGCCTCGGTGACGCCGTCGATCTCCTGATCGATTTCGCCACCCTCGGCGAGTACGGTCTCGAGCCCGCCACACGGTCGGCACCGAGCTGCCAGTCGCGCCGTCGCCCGCACCCGGCCGCCGCGCCGCGCCGCGCCACCAAGGGCAGCTTCGCCGCTCGCCCGTAGGGCCGTGGCGCCGACACGGCACTGGCTGCGCCGGCACCTGCGACTCCTGGTCGCGGTCACGGTCCCACTGGTCGGCGGGGTCGCGGTCGCGGTCCTGGCGACATGGCACTTTTCCGACGTCGCGATCGTCCCTAATCACTCCGACTGGCCACAGAACACGCGGGTCGAACGGGTTGGGCGTGGCCGCATCGTGCTGGAGCGCGACAAGGAAAGCGCACGCCCTGGCGTCTACGGGCTGGACTGGCAGGCCGGCCACGCAATCGCCGGCAAGGTCCTCGGCGAAGACAGCGACACGGTCACTCGGCGGCTCAGCCGCCTGAACGGCTACCTGGCCGCGGGCATGAACGTCGCTTTCGACAGCCATGTCTACGTCGGCGACCCGCACCAGTCGCTTGGTCTCCCCTTTCGCACCGTCGGAGTACCCGACCGGCTCGGACCGATGCCCGCCTGGCTGATCCGACCGGTGCCCGGTTCCCCCGGCGCCACCGACCGCATCTGGGCGATTGTCGTGCACGGCCACAACGACAGCCGTCTCAACGACCTCCGCATCGCCCCCACGCTTCGCAGCGCCGGCCTCACCTCGCTACTGATCTCCTACCGCAACGACCTCGGCGCACCCGCCAGTCCAGACGGCCTCTACCACCTCGGCGAAACCGAGTGGCGCGATCTCGACGCCGCAGTCCACTACGCGACCGGACATGGCGCCCGCCGTGTCGTTCTCGTCGGCTACTCGATGGGCGGCGCCCTGGTCGAGCAGTTCATGCTGCACGCCTCCGCCGTCGACCGAGTCGCCGCCCTGGTCCTCGATGCCCCCGTGCTCGACTGGCGCTCCGTCATCGAGTTCAACTCCGAAGAGATGGGCCTGCCCGGCTTCTTCGGGCTGCCGGTCGAGTGGGCGATCGACGCCAGGGTAGGCCCCGATTGGGACGACCTCGACGCGCCGCGCCATACCGGCGCCTTCCAGCTGCCGACCCTGCTCTTCCACAGCGACGAAGACGAACGGGTTCCGATCGCCGACAGCGAAGACTTTGCCGCCGCGCTGCCGGACTGGGTCACCTTCTACCGCGTGCCCGACGTCGGCCACACCGAGAACTGGAACGCGGGCCCCGCCCTCTACGAACGCCGACTCAGAGCCTTTCTCGGACCGCTCTTCATCAATCGGGTAGGGGCGGGGCTTACCCCCGCCCCTCCCACACCACCGGACGTGCGGGTCCGCATCCGGCGGTTCGCGTCGCGTTCCGGAAACGACGGTAGGGGTCGGTGAAGCCGGCAAGCCCTTGCTCGCGCCAGTAGGCATTCGTGAGGCTGCGGGTGAGCACCCACGACCTCGCGATCCGCCAGTAGCCCAGGCGGCTGTTGGCCCACTCATAGGCCTTGCCCTCTGGGATGCCGGTGGCGATCAGGTTGCGGTGTTTGGTGCGGATTTTCTTCCACTCCTTCCACCTGACCTGCCGCAACCGGCGGCGCAACCACTCATCGAGCTCCTCGAAGACCGAAGGCGTATCGGCCAACGCGAAGTAGGCCGTCCACCCTCGGCTGAAGCGGTTGATCGAGTTGATCCGCCGCTCCATCGAGGTGCCCCAACTACGTGAGGTAAGACGGCGCAGGCGATCTTTGACCCGCTTGCGGGCCTTGGGATCGATCCTGACCTTGATCTCGCCTCCTCGCTTGAAGAAGCCGAACCCCAGGAGGGTTCGCCTCGTCGCGCGGTCAATCGCGGACTTCTCGCGGTTGACCCGCAGCTTCAGGCGTCGCTCGATGAACTCGCAGGTGTTACCCATCACGCGCTCGGCCGCCCGTTTGGAGGCGACGTAGATCGTGATGTCATCCGCGTAGCGGACGAAGCGGTGCCCTCGCTTCTCCAGCATCCGGTCGAGGTCGTCGAGGTAGACGTTGGAGAGCAGCGGTGAGAGGGGAGAACCCTGCGGGGTTCCCTCCTCGGTTGGCTGCTTCACCCCGTCTGCCATGACTCCCGCTTCCAGGTAGCTGCGGATCAGCTTGAGCACCTTCTTGTCGGTGACCCGCCTTGCGACCCTCGCCATCAGCGCGTCGTGCTGGACTCGATCGAAGAAGCGATCGAGGTCCAGATCGACGGCCCACCCATGCCCCTCGGCGATGTCGCGCTGAGCGCGCTTGATCGCATCATGGGCCGAGCGCTCGGGACGAAAGCCGAAGCTACGCTCCGAGAAGCCGGGATCGAATACGGGCACCAGCACCTGCGAGAGGGCCTGCTGGATCACTCGATCCAGGGCCGTCGGCACCCCCAGCTCCCGCTTTCCTCCCGAGGGCTTTGGGATCGTGACCCTGCGGGTGGGAGAGGGACAGTAGGTGCCCGCGTCGAGCCTTGCCCGGACTTTGGGCCAGTGGTCATGCAGCCAGGAGCGAAGCTCTTTGGTCTGCATGCCATTGACGCCGGGAGCACCGGCGTTTCGCTCGACGCGTCTGAGCGCCGCCGCCAGATTGCCCCGGGAGAGGAACTTCCCCCAGAGATCCCCGGTGACGGCGGGGTGAGGCTTTGCCTCGCCTGGCGCCGGGAAGCCGCTTTGCTCTTCGCGGGGAGCTTCGGGCTTCACCCTAGGCATCCATTGCGCGAAGGCCCCGCCGGGGCGGGGTTGGCTGCTGTGGCTTCCGCGAGCACGGGCGCACTTTGCCTCGGCTTCGCGTTCGGCCCTTCGCGGCGCACGATCCCGCCGCTACTACGGCCTCTGCTGACTCCTGTCGGGTGACCGGCCGCCTCGCGGCGGCCGGGGTCGGGCGACTTGCGTCGAGGCCGACACTCCGACAGGCCTCCCGGGATAAGCCAGGACACCTTCCCCGCGCACCCGCCGCATTTACGTTGCGGCCGCTTGATGGCAACGGGCTTCGCCGTGTCATGCAGGCTCGCCCTGGCCGCCCCGCCTCCGATGCGGTTCGTGTCCCTCGGGTCGCGGTTTCGCCTCCACCTTCCTTCCCACCCCGCCTCGCGGCGACGCAGTTGGCTTCGGCTTGTGGTTGGTGCCATCTCCTTCACAGAGGACTTTCACCTCCGAGCGTCCTGGCATGCCCGGCGTACAGAAAAAAGGCCGCCCCGAAGGGCGGCCTTGAGAAAAAACCGGCGGCGACCTACTCTCCCAGGGGGTTGCCCCCCAAGTACCATCGGCGCTGAAAGGCTTAACTGCTCTGTTCGGAATGGGAAGAGGTGTTTCCCTTTCGCTATGCACCACCGGAAATTTGCGAGACAACCGCCCCGGTGGAGCTTGAAAACCGCACAAGACCGCAAATGGGTAAACAAATTAAAACATCCGTCAAGCCCTCGACCCATTAGTACCAGTCGGCTGAGCACATCACTGCGCTTGCACCGCTGGCCTATCAACCTGGTGGTCTACCAGGGGTCTTACTCCCTCAAGGGGATGGGAGAGCTCATCTCGAGGACGGCTTCCCGCTTAGATGCCTTCAGCGGTTATCCGTTCCGTGCGTAGCTAACCTGCGGTGCCCTTGGCAGGACAACAGATACACCAGCGGCACGTTCATCCCGGTCCTCTCGTACTAGGGATGACTCCTCTCAACTCTCCAACGCCCACAGCAGATAGGGACCGAACTGTCTCACGACGTTCTGAACCCAGCTCGCGTACCGCTTTAATGGGCGAACAGCCCAACCCTTGGGACCTACTCCAGCCCCAGGATGCGACGAGCCGACATCGAGGTGCCAAACCGTTTCGTCGATGTGGACTCTTGGAAACGATAAGCCTGTTATCCCCGGAGTACCTTTTATCCGTTGAGCGACGGCGCTTCCACTTGCTACCGCCGGATCACTAAGCCCAACTTTCGTTCCTGCTCGACCCGTCGGTCTCGCAGTCAAGCTCCCTTATTGCCTTTACACTCTACGCACGATTTCCAACCGTGCTGAGGGAACCTTTGGGCGCCTCCGTTACATTTTAGGAGGCGACCGCCCCAGTCAAACTGCCCACCTGACACTGTTCACCACCCGGATCACGGCATGGTGTTAGAAGCCCGGACTACCAAGGGTGGTATCTCAAGGGTGACTCCCCAGCAGCCAAAGCCGCTGGTTCACTGTCTCCCACCTATCCTGAGCGAGATACCCCAGACTCCAATATCAAGTTGCAGTAAAGGTTCACGGGGTCTTTCCGTCTAGCTGCGGGTACTCGGCATCTTCACCGAGACTTTAATTTCACCGAGCCTCTCGTTGAGACAGCGTCCAAGTCGTTACGCCATTCGTGCAGGTCGGAACTTACCCGACAAGGAATTTCGCTACCTTAGGACCGTTATAGTTACGGCCGCCGTTTACCGGGGCTTAGCTTCACTGCTTCGCGCCGAAGCGCTAACAAGTCCGCGTAACCTTCCGGCACCGGGCAGGCGTCAGCCCCTATACATCGTCTTGCGACTTAGCAGAGGCCTGTGTTTTTGGTAAACAGTCGCTTGGACCAATTCACTGCGGCCCCCTCAGGCTCCCTCCGTACGGAGTTCACCCTAACGGGGCGCCCCTTCTCCCGAAGTTACGGGGCGATTTTGCCGAGTTCCTTAACGAGAGTTAGCTCGCTCACCTCAGTATGTTCTACTTGTCCACCTGTGTCGGTTATCGGTACGGGCACGCGAATCCTGCCTAGAGGATTTTCTCGGAGGCATGGGATCGGGGACTGGCCGGCGGTCAAGCCAGCTGGCATCGCACCTCGCGTCAAAACGCCGCTGCGGATTTTCCTACAGCGACTGGCTACGTGCTTGCCCCAGGACGACCATCGCCTGGGTTCCCTTACCCTTCCCCGTCCCCCCATCGGTCATAACGGAAGCAACGTGGTACAGGAATATCAACCTGTTGGCCATCGGCTACGCCTTTCGGCCTCGCCTTAGGTCCCGACTAACCCTGAGCAGACGAACTTTACTCAGGAAACCTTGGACAAACGGTGGAGGGGAGTCTCACCCCTCTTTCGTTACTCATGCCGGCATTCTCACTTCCAGCCGCTCCACGGAGGCTTACGCATCCGCTTCTCGCAACTGGAACGCTCTCCTACCGCGTGCAGAACCCGCAGGCCTGCACACCCATAGCTTCGGTGACTAGCTTGAGCCCCGTTGAATTCTCCGCGCCCGAACACTTGACCAGTGAGCTGTTACGCACTCTTTCAAGGATGGCTGCTTCTAAGCCAACCTCTTGGTTGTCTATGCACTCGGACATCGTTCACCACTTAGCTAGTACTTGGGGACCTTAGCTGATGGTCTGGGTTGTTTCCCTTTTGCGTACGAAGTTTATCCCCCGCACACTGACTGCCGAGTTAACCGTGACGGTCTTCGGAGTTTGCCTGAAGTCGGTAACCTGGTAGGGCCCCTAGTCCAAACAGTGCTCTACGGCCGAAACGCAAATACTCGACGCTATACCTAAATATATTTCGGAGAGAACCAGATATCTCTGAGCTTGATTAGCCTTTCACTCCAATCCACAGGTCATCCGCCCAGTTTTCAACCTAGGTCGGTTCGGCCCTCCACGAGGTCTTACCCCCGCTTCAGCCTGCCCATGGATAGCTCGCTCAGTTTCGGGTCTACCGCCAATGACTGTGTCGCCCTATTCAGACTCGCTTTCGCTACGGCTCCGCTCATCGCTTAACCTTG
>CAWFPS010000002.1:0-1295312 GCA_963817905.1 uncultured Solirubrobacterales bacterium
CTGCTGGCGCTTCGTTCAGATTACGTGTGCTAGGTCGGTGCCGACGACTACGTCACCAAGCCCTTCTCGGTGCGCGAGCTGCTCGGCCGGGTGCGCGCTCAGCTGCGCCGCCGCGAGCTCGACCGCGGCCCGCTCAACCAGGCGGTCAAGATCGAAGCCGGCCCGGTCGCGATCGACCTGGTCCGCCACGTCGCCACCGTGCGCGGCGAGGCGATCGGTCTCACCCGCTCGGAGTTCCAGCTGCTGCGCCTCCTCGTCGGCCGCCCCGGCGAGGTCTTCCCTCGCCGCCAGATCATGGAGGAGCTCTGGCAGACCGAGTTCGACGGCGACGAGCGCGCCTGCGACGTTCACATCTCCAACCTCCGCCAGAAGGTCGAGCGCGACCCCCAGCGCCCCGAGCTGGTTCTCACCGTGCGCGGCGTCGGCTACAAGTTCGAAGGCAACGGGATCGGCGCCAAGCACTGAGCTAGTCCTGCGGAGTGCAGGGCAGCACGTGGGTGATCTTCAGCGACGTCCCGTCGGCGAAGAGTGCCTTTGCCTCCCGTGTAGTAGTGCCCGGTGGGGCAGCTGGCCGTCAGGTAGCTCTTGGGCCGGCCCTGCGGGAGAACCGCCGGCCGACCCTGGCGGTGAACGGTCTCTGTTCGGGAAAGGCGACCTCGACTTTGCCCTCGCCGGAACCGACTATCGAGTTTCCGCAGGCGTGCTTCGCGGCCTTCGTCGAGCGCGCCGTCTCGCCCTTTGCCATCAGCGCCAGGCGGTGGGCGTCGAGCTCGTAGCCGAGCTCGGAGTGGTCGACCAGCTCGCCGGCGAGCAGGCTCTTCACGCACTCGCGGCGCCGATCGGCGGAGCTGCTCCGCCAGCTCTTGGCTTCGCGGACGTGCTCCTCGCGCACCGCTTCGAGCAGGCGGTCGAAGAACGTGGCCTTCGTCCTGATCAGGCCGCGAAGCGCGGCGCTGGGAACCTCGCGGCGTTCCCCCGCCTCGGCCACGAAGTCGCCGAGCAGGGCGTTGGCGGCCGAGTCGGGGCCGCTACCGGCCCTTCGGCGCCTTTGGCAGCCCAGCCACCTCGGCGCACAGCTCGGCCAGCCCGATCGCCTCGACGCCGGTGCCGAGGCGATAGCGCTCGCTTCCCGGGTAGACGAGGAAACTGCGCTCGGGCTCAAGGTCCTCCAGCGCCGAGCGCAAGCCGCGTTCTACCTTCGGTGCCGTGCCGCGCTTGATCTCGATCGCCCACACTCTCCCGTCGGGCCAGTCGAGGACGAGATCGACCTCGGCCCCGGCGCTGGTGCGGTAGAAGCCGGCCAGGGCCCGGTCACCCAGCACCGCGAGCAGGTTCTCGATCGCCATCCCCTCCCAGCTGGCTCCGACAACGGGATGGCCCAGCAGCGCCTCCTTGTCGGCCAACCCCAGCAGCGCGTGCACCAACCCACTGTCGCGCACGTACACCTTTGGGGAGCGAACCAGTCGCTTGCCCACGTTGATCAGGCGGGGGGAGAGCCGCCGCACCAGCAGCAGGTCGACCAGCAGGTCGATGTAGCGGCCGATGGTCGCTCCCGTCACCCCGAGATTGCGCGCGAGCTGCGCCGCGTTCAAGAGGCCTCCTTGGACATGGGCGAGCATCGTCCACAGGCGTCTCAAGGTCTCGGCGGGGATCCGCGGGCCGAGCTGGGGGATGTCACGCTCCAGGTAGGTGCGGATGAAGTTCTGCCGCCAGCGCATGCTGGCTTCCTCGCTGCGAGCGAGGAAGCTGTTCGGGAACCCTCCCCGCACCCAGAGTTCGTCGAGCCGCCGGGCACCCACCTCGGTCACGTCGAATGGAGCCAGTTCGACGAAGTCGATTCGCCCGGCGAGCGTCTCGCCGGACTGGGCGAGCAGCTCGAGCGCTGCCGAGCCCAGCAGGAGGAATCGCCCGGTCCCCTTGCCTTCTCGGCGACCGGTGTCGATCGCACCCCGAAGCGCTTCGAACAGGCCCGGCGCGCGGTGGATCTCATCGAGAACGACCAGCTCGCCGGTGTGGTCGGCGAAGTAGAGCAGTGGCGATCCGATCCGAGACCGGTCCGGCTCGGACTCCAGGTCGAGGTAGACCGCCGGGCGATTCTCGGCCACCTGCAGCGCCAGCGTCGTCTTGCCGACCTGTCGCGGGCCGATCAGGGCCACCGCAGGCGCATCCTCCAGTGACCGAGCCACCTCCGACTCAACTCCCCTCTCAATCATCCTTGTAAATCTATAGCAGCGTTAAAGAATTGCAAGGCAATACCCGGTAGGCTTCGCCCCCTGGAACGGGAAGCCGACGCCGGATTTGCCGAGTTGGGGACATATTTCGGGACACGTAAAATCTCCGACGGTCAGCCGGCGGAACTCGCCGTCGGCCAGTGACGGGCTTCGGCCGAATTCTGGACGACCTGAACGGCGCCGGTGTCCGCTATGTCCCGATCGGGGGCATCGCGCCGATTCGCCACGGGGTAGCGCGGGCAACACGGGATGTCGATGCCGTTTTGGCCGAGGAATAAGAGCCGACGCCCGGATTTGAACCGGGGAACCCCTTCATTACGAGAGGCTTTTTTAGCATCAGTTGGGGCCGATTTCGGCACGATTTCGTCCGCTCAGATCGGTCCAGTTGGGTACATATCTGCAGCGTTGGGGACACGTCTCGGGACACGATTTCGCCCCTTCCACCAGATGAAAGGGGCGGCGATTTCGACCCCTTCCGCCAAAATGAAGGGTCGCTGGGTGTACCGGCCCAGCGTCGGAAGCCCGATGTCAGCGAGCTTGCGGGCCGCCCGCCGGGGCGAGTCTATTCAGTGCCGATGGGCGCTACTTGCGGCTGGCTGACCACATGCCGTCCGTAGGTGTTCTCGGCGATCCAGTCCCCGAGATCCTCGCGCGTGAAGCGAAGCGTCCGGCCGATCCGCACATGCGGCAACCCCCGCGAGCGCACCAGCTCGTACAGCGTGCTGCGCGGCACCTTCAATAACCGCGCCGCTTCCTTGGCGTCGAGAAGGGGTTCCGTGAGTTGGTGCACCGACATCTTGCTCTCGTCTTTCTGTGGCCAACCAACTGTCGAAACACCCCGGCATCGGTGCCACCGAATTCTCCGGCCGCACGTCGTCAACGCCATGACGATGAACCTCACCAACGGGGTCCGCTGGCAGGCCTGTGAAGCCGTTTACACCGGTTCGATTCCGGTAGGCGCCTCTGGCTTCAGTAAGCGATATGGGGCTTGCTGAAGGCGGTTTGAGGAGTCTTCCGAGAGGCTCCTTGAATCCGGTTGATTCCGGTTCTAACCGGTTATTTCGTGGTGTGAGTCAGTACCCGCATAGAGCTTGTTGCTAGCCTCGATCCACCGCGCGCCCAGGGTTGGAGGTGCTCAAATGAGTAGCTAGACCAACATAAGCTCGTCGTCGCCAGCGGGTGAGAGTCCCGCCCGAGTAGCTGCCAGGAGGCTCGGTAGCAGGCTGGCGGCTCGCCCTGGAAACGGGTCGGGTCGAAGCCCAGCGTCAAAGGTCCCATTGGGGGAGCAACTCGGCGGTCCGCAGCATCAAGCGAAGCCTGCCGCGTCGTTAGGGGCCCGCCTGCGGGCGGGTAGAGGAGGAGCCGAGCCGCGGGTATCACGGCGAAGGCCACGGAAGGGGCGAAGAGCCTGGAGCGCAGCCCCGAGGAACCTCCCGGCGTACGGGGCGTGGAACGCCGAGAAGGTGACGGCGGGAACTGGGGAGGCCCTCCCCGGCCCGGTGGCTGCGGAATGTCCACCGGAGAGTCGCGTCCTATAACCGGTTTGCGCCGGGAAGTGGATGGGTGCCGGGTGGGCGTCGGAGGCGGCCGTATTACCGCTTGAGCCGACGGGACAACAGAACCCGAGGTGAGGGAAGGGCCGCTGCTTCGTTCATGCGTCACGCACGGGGAAGGGCCGGTGAGTGCCACTTATGGCTAGGACCACCAAGCAGGACAAAGTCCGAGAACTGAAGCGAACGCTCTACCGGGCGGCCAAGGCCGATCCCGGACGACGGTTCCACGCGCTCTACGACAAGGTCCACCGCAGGGACGTCTTGGAGCGGGCGTGGGAGTTGGTGCGCGCCAATCGTGGCGCGGCCGGCATCGACCGCGAGACCATCGCCGACGTGGAGCGATACGGCGTCAGCCGGTTGCTCGGCGAACTGGCCACGGACCTCAAGGACGGCAGCTACCGACCGCTCGCGACCCGCCGGGTCTTCATCCCGAAGCCCGGCAGTCCCAAAGAGCAAAGGCCGCTGTCGATCCCGGCGGTCCCCGACCGCATCGTGCAGACGGCCTTGAAGACGGTGATCGAGCCGATCTTCGAGGCCGACATGCTCGGGTGTTCCTTCGGCTTTCGCCCGAAACGCTCGGCACACGATGCGCTCCAGGTCCTCATTGATGAGGCATGGGGTGGGCGACGGTGGGTTCTCGAGTCGGATATCGCCAACTGCTTCGAGGCGATTCCGCACTCGCAGTTGATGTCGGCGGTCGAGGAGAGGGTCGTCGATCGTCACGTGCTCAAGCTGCTGCGCGCGATGTTGCGCGCAGGGGTGATGCAGGACGGGGCGATCAGGCGCGGCGTCACCGGCACACCGCAAGGCGGCGTCATCTCGCCGCTGCTGTGCAACGTCTATCTGCACCGGCTTGACCGGCAGTGGGCGCGGCGCGGACACGGTGTGCTGGTGCGTTATGCCGACGATCTGGTGGCGATGTGCCGAACGCGGGCAGAGGCCGAGGCGGCGCTTGCGTCGCTGCGGCAGATGCTGGCCGAGCTGGGCCTTCAGCCCAAGGAGGCCAAGACGCGGATCGTGCACCTGCGGGAGGGAGGCGAGGGACTTGACTTCCTCGGCTTCCACCACCGTTGGGTACGCGCCCGCGGCGCTCGGCATGTCTGCTTCCTCGCTCGCTGGCCCTCGCACCAGGGGATGCAGCACGCCCGCGACCGAATCCGTGAGATGACGGATCGGCGTTGGCTGTTGCGTCCGGTCGATGAGACCACCGGGAAGATCAACGTCTTCCTGCGTGGCTGGGTGGGCTACTTCCGCTACGGGAACTCAGCCCACCACTTCGACACGATCAGTGCCTACGCGGCTGAGCGCCTTGCTTTGCTCGTGGCCAAGCGTCACAAGCGCAGCCGGGACTACGGCTGGTCGGTTTTTGCCTTCCAGTCGCCGGACCGCTTGGGCCTGATCGACCTCAACGGAATCATCGTCGCACCGCGCCCGCACCGGGCGTGGCGGGGATAGCCGAATGCCAACGGTGAAGAACGTCGGTGAGCCGTGTGCGGGAAAACCGCACGCACGGTTCGATGTGGCGGCGGGAGGAGACCAGGTCAGTCGGGCTTGCATAGCCGCACGGCTCAGGCGCCTCCCGTCGACCCTACGTTTTCACCCCGCAGGGTGTGATCGGGTGACTTGAGGTAGGTAACAGCGCCAAGGCGGTTCCTCGGAACCGCCTTGGCGCTCCTTTCGAGGGCGGCCATCGCCGAATCGCAGCGCCGGCGCCCGTTCGCGGGCAGGCCGAGACCGGCAGGTGCGACGAGGAGGGTTGAGGCTGGGGAGCGAGCCGGTGACTACGGGCTCAAAGCGACCGGTAGCGCCCGCAGCCGCGCGAAGGCCGCTGCCAAGGCATCGGCCCACGGCCAGGAGCGTGGCAGCCGCAGCGTGGTGCGCCTGCCCGAGCGCACCATCCGCCCGGCAACGTGCAGCAGGCGCTGGCGAACGCGCTTGGGCTCGGCCAGGGCGAGCTCGCCCTTCAGGCAGAGCAGGGCGCTCCAGCGGAGCAGGGCCTGGGCTGCCAGCGAGACCTCCAGCCAGGCCTGGTTGTGCTCGAAGGCGGCGAAGGGCAGGTTTCGCATCCCGGTTTCCTTGGCGACGCGGATCGAGTCCTCGACCCGGGCATGGCGGCGGTGGCGCAGCTCCAGGGCGGCGATGTCGGCGCCCTCCTGATCGGTGATGAAGGCGGTGTGGCGGTAGCCCTCTGAGTCGAAGACCTGAAACTGGGCACCGGGGTGGGGGCGCTCTCTGCGAACGATCAGCCGTGTGCCCTCGGGCCAGGCCGAGAGGTCGACGCGCTCGCTCAGCTCCGCCACCTGGGCACCCTCGCGCTCGGTGCCCTCGGCGTCGATCGCCTGGCGCCAGGCCGCATCGGGCAGGGCGAGGATCGCCTCCCGCACCCGCTCCTCGACGCCGTAGCCGACCGAGAAATGGACGCCTGCCTCGCGGCAGTCGGAGATGAAGGCGTGGGTTCTCCCGCCGATGTCGGCCCGGGCCAGGATCTCGCGGTCGAGGTCTGCCGCGGGCAGCTGCTCGAGCGCAAGCTGCAAGACCTCGAAGTGATCGGCGGCGGTGTTGGCGCCGGCGTTGCCGGGACGAAGGACGCCGGCCAACGGCTCGCCGGTCTCAGAGAGGTAACAGAGCAGGGGGTGAAAGCCGAAGCCGTTCTTGTAGGTGCCGGCGGCGCTCTGCTTCTCGGAGTGGGCGCCCACGAGCGAGGCGTCGATGTCGAGAGTGATCGTCTGCGGCCGGGCGCCCGCGTCCCAGGCGCGCTCCAGCGCCTTCGCCCTGGCGGCGCGGACCGCTTCCAGCACTGCGGCGTCGATCGACTTGATCGCCCGGTGGGCGGTGCTCTCGGAGGCAACCGCTCCGAACAGCGCCTCCTGGCCGCGCAGGACGCCGAGGTCAGTGAGGCAGTCGCCGCCGTCGGCGACCGCGACCGCGAGGTCGCGCAAGACGACGCCGGGATCGTGGGCGGAGCGGCGCTTGCGGGTCGGAGCCATCGCTTCTGAGAGCCCCGCGGTGAGCCCGAGCCGATCGGACAGCTCGACCAACAGGAAGGCGCCGGCGTGGGAGACGAGCCCCTCACCGTCCGCCCTGACTTCTACGGTTTGAGACGTCGTTTGTGTCTTCACCTTCCGGGTGTCCTCCTGGGTTCTTGTGAATGGGTCGGCAAACCGCATTCTCAAGGCCCAGGAGGACGTTCCCGGCGGGTTTCCTCAGGTCGCTACTGGCGGATCGAGGCTAGCCGGCCTCTGACGTCACATTGATCCTGTCCGCACCTTCGGCGAGCGACGTTGTCGGGTCGACTTGCCACGCCTCCAGCTTGGGCGCCGCGACGATCGCCTCGACCAGCTCGCCGCTGCCCCCGACCAACGTCGAGTCGAAATCGACCTCGCTGACGACGAGCCACGACCGGTCCGCGGGCCAGATCAAATTCGGGGCCGCGCGCCAGGGTTTGCTCAGCTCGGCAAGCTCTCCCTCCGATGGCGGCTCTGAGCCCTCCTCATGCATTACGAAGCTGAGCTTGATGCGCTCGTCGAGAATCTGATCGACAGCCGAGAGCGGCCCAGCGAGAACGATGTGGTCGCGACCCCACGGAAGCTTGAGTAGCCGGTGACCGCGGAGTTCGGCCTTGTTGAAGCCGTCCTCCCAGCTGTTGATGGTGCAGAGTCCGAAGAAGCAATTATTCGGGTCTGCCGTATGGCCCGCGAGGACTTCGCAGAGCACGTCGAGGAGGGGGATATCAATCTCTCCTACCGACGGCACCTGCCCCGGCCACTTCGAATCATCATTGGGCTGATACGTCGGCTGGTCGACGATCGCATGCCACTGCATCTCCTTGTGCGGGGTGGTGCCACACGCTTCCGCGACTTCTGTCCAGCTGACCGGATTCCCGTCGAGGTCGCCGGCGGGATGGAAGACGCGGGCATAGGCCTCGAAGATCTTCGGAACCTGGAGCGTGACCGCTCCGAACTCGCCACCGAGCCCGGGCTCGATCCAAGAGCCAGCACCGGCACCGTCCGTGACTTTGAGGTCGTTGGATTGCACACGTTAACTTTCGCAGAGGGCAGCGG
Source organism: uncultured Solirubrobacterales bacterium (assembly GCA_963817905.1). Lineage (GTDB taxonomy): Bacteria > Actinomycetota > Thermoleophilia > Solirubrobacterales > 70-9 > VRUE01. Next base: position 7,846 of record CAWFPS010000002.1, read on the forward strand.
GAAGGCACTCCTTTGACCGCGCTCCGCTGACCTGGCTGCAATCGAAGCGCGGCGCCGGGCAGCGAACTACAGCAAACCCTCGTTCCAGGGTTGACAGCGATTTCGAGAGAGGACGGCAAATCGTTCGCGAGTAACACCCAAATTCCGACAATTCTCCCGCGAGGTTGCCGCCGCCCGCAAGCTCGGCGCCGAGGAGATCGAGGTCGGTGGGCGAGCGTTCTCCGTCGGCGACCAGGTGATCACCCGCGTCAACGACCGCCAGGCCAACATCTACAACCGCGAGCGCTGGCGGATCGCCGAGGTTGACGTCGAAGCTCGGAGCGTGGTCTTGGACGGCATCGACACCCGCAGGCGGGTGTGTGTCGATGCCGTCTACTTGGAGCGCCTCAACCCCTACAACGACGCTCCGGCCCTGGAACACGCCTACGCGCTCACCACCTACTCCGCCCAGGGCGCCACTGTCGACCGCGTCTACGTCATGGCCGACCCCTCGATGGACAAGCAGGAGCTCTATGTCGCGGCCTCCCGCGCCCGCGGGGAGACCTACCTCTACGCGACGCCGGAGATCCAGGTGCAGCGCGAGGAGATAGCACCCCGCTCTCCCTACCTGCGAAAGGGGCTGCAGCACATCGCCGAAGCCGCCGAGCGCGACCGCGCTCAGCTCGCCGCCCACGACGTGGTGCTTCGCGCAGAGCTTGAGCGGCTACCCACGGCGATCCTGGCGCAGAGGCGAAGCGAGCTGCTGCCGAGGGCGCATCGCGAGGCGAGCGCCGAGCGGCTACGCGATCGGCGACAGGATGGCGTCGTCAGGGTCGAGCAAAGCATCGACCGCGCCGCCAGGCAGGAGCTGGGGGCTGTCATATCGGTGCTCTCGGAGCGGGCGCAGCTGGCGGTCACAGCCGCCCACCTCGCCCCGCCCCCTACATCACCAAGGAGCTGGGGGAGAGGCCGAGCGACCCGACGAAGCTCAAGTCCTGGGAACAAGGGGTGAAGCAGATTGAGAGCTACCGCCAAGAGCACGGGGTCAAGGACAGAGGCCGAGCCTTCGGAGCGAAGCCGAAGGCTGCCGGCGAGCGAGCCGCGCACCAGGAGGCACGGAGGCAGCTCCATCATCTGCAGCGAGACCTGGGACGGGGGAAGCAGCTCGGTCGCTCGCGAGACTCGGGGCAGTCGCTCGGGATCGGGCGGTAGACGACAGTCATGTTGGCCCCGGGGTTGCTACATCCGATCACCTTGGGTAACCTTCTTTCCATCCCCCCAGTCGCTTCGGTGGCTGGGTGCGAGGCCCGCTTCGGCGGGCCTCAGCGATTTTAGGGGCCCGTTACCAGCCGTCCGGCTTGCGGATCTCGCCCAGCGCGTCGCTCAACACCGCCTCGAACTGGCTGGCCGCGATGGGGCCACGACGCAACTGCTTGAAGAACGTTGGATGCAGATCGAGACTGCGCTTCTCGGGCGGATGGGGGTTGAGGACTCCCACACGGATGCCAAGCTCGTCAATCGCCAGCTCGATCGGGGTCTTGAGATCGGCGTCGTTGGAGACCACGACCGCTACCTCGCAGTCCTTGCGAAAGGCATCGAGCAGCATGTACGAGGCCAGGTTCACGTCCGAGCCCTTCTCCTCGGTCTTGAAGACGCGGACCGTTTTCGGTCCGAGCGGGCGAGGTTTCACCAGCGGCATATGCACCGGCCGCGTCTTGTACTGGCCATAGTGGATCGAGAGGCTCGGGATCGTTTCGAGTGCTCGGAAGTACGCCGCCTGCCGCTCGGGTTGCTGAAAGTCAGGTGGCCGGTTTTCAACCCTCGCCGTGAAATACCGGATTCGGTGGATCTCGTTGCGCGGAAATACCCGCCCGAACAGCGCGGCCAGGTCCAGCCACTTGTCGGGCTTCCCCTTCAACGCTCCGTAGAAGAGGTTGAAGGCGTCGACGTAGTAGTTGGTCTTCATGAGGGCGGGGATTATCGAGATGGGCTCGGAGGGCTCGCCGGAGCGTTCGGCTGGTCGAGTTGGAACGCCTCGGCGACCAGGACAGCGTCCTCTTTGCGGGGGGAATAGTGCAGGTACTTCATCGTCGTCTGGATGTCGGCGTGGCCCATCCACTCTTGGACTCGGCGGATGTCGGCCTTGGCGATCATGCGGGTGCCGAAGGTGTGGCGGAGGTCGTGGAAGCGGAGCCTGCGGAGGTCGGCTCGCTTGAGCGCCGAGTCGTACCGGCGGCGCAGGGCGCGGCCGTCGAGGTAGTCGCCCGTTTGGCCGACGAAGACGAGATCGTCGTCAGCCGTCCAGTGCTCGCGTCGGCCGAGCTTTGCCAGTGCTTCGGCCACATCCGGGGCCATCGGCACCGAGCGGACCTTGCCGGACTTCGGCGTCGTCAGGGCGCCCTCGGCGTAGCTTGCTCGAACCCGGATGACCTGGCCGCTGAAATCAACGTCGCGCCAGCACAGTGCGAGCAGCTCGCCACGGCGCAGGCCTGTGAAGGCGGCGGTCAGGTAGATCGCAGCGTCCTGCTCGGATGCCGCCGCGCGGACCAGCGCCATGACCTCCTCGGGAGAGAAGACTTCGATGTCGCCGCTCGGGCGGACCGGCGGCCTCTCCACGTCCGTTGCTGGATTCACCGGCAGCCCGTAGAGCTTGCGCGCCCGCTTGAAGATGCCGTGCATGAGGACGAGCGCCTTGGTCCGGGTCGCGGGGGAGCGGTCGACGCCCGCGATCCACGTTTCGACCATCGGAGTCGTGATCGACTCGATCGGCATCTCGCCGAAGGTTGGGAGGAGTTGCGAGCGGAGGATCGCCTTGTAGCCGGCGATCGTCGAGGGCTTGCGGTCGCGGTCGTGCTCGATGTAGCGCAGCCACTCGTCGGCCGCCTGGGCGAAGGTCACGTCGGTCTTGACGAGCCCCGGCAGCGTTCCTCGCCGCGCTTCCTCAAGAAGGTCGCGCAGCCAAGCTTCGGCAGTGCGCTTGGTGAAGTAGCCGGAGCCAGGTCGTCCGCGCTCAGCCCAGGCCGGGCCGATCTTGCGTTGTAGCTGGCGTCCATCAGGCAGCCGGTACTTGGCGTACCACTGCGCGCCGCGCTTGCGCTCTACCCGGTAGACGTGTCCCGAGGGCGGTCGCAGAGGAGCCTGTTTCGAGGGCGCCATACCCCAACTTTAGCCCTTCCTGGGGACATATTCGGGACATATTTTCGTCTAGCCAGCAGCGCTTGTCCCAAAATATGGCTATTTGCTGGGCTTTTGAGAGCCGACGCCCGGATTCGAACCGGGGACCCCTTCATTACGAGTGAAGTGCTCTACCAACTGAGCTACGTCGGCGGGACCGCTCCATTGTAGGAGTGCGGGGGCCGGGCGTGGATCTGCCGCGGGCGGTGCCGGAGCGGCAGAAGCTGGCGGGCCTGCCCCACTGGCCCGCCACGCTATCTATCGCGGCGCCGTTCCTTGAAGCTCTTTTCCGGGCGAGGGCTGGATGCCGCCGCAGACCGGGCAGCCGGGCTCCGGCACGATCGGCTCGCGGTCGACGGCCATCGTGCGCAGGTCGTAGATGTGGCCGACGCCGAGGGTCGAGGGCTGGGCCAGCCCGGTCAGCTGGTGCATGATGTCGAGCCCGATCTGGCCGCCGATCAGGCTGCAGGCCGGGCCCAGCGTGGCCGCCGGCGAGCCTTTGCCGCGCTGCTGGCTGACGGCGACGTCATAGAGCGGGAAGGTGCGCCTGTAGCTGATCTCCTGACAGGAGAAGCAGCCGGTCACGCCCGGCACGTAGAGCGGCCCGACCCGCGCCACCGGCGGGAAATGGCTCATCGCGATGAAGGGGGTGCGGGCGGCGAAGCAGGCGGAGTTGATCCAGCGCTCGATGTCGTGCGCCGGCCAGTCACAGGCGTCGATCACGATGTCGTAGCCGGCGATCGTCTCCGCCACCGCCGCTTCGCTGTCGAGCTTCTGCACCCGCGGCTCCACCTTGATCGCCGAGTTGAAGCCGGACAGCCGCTCCGCCGCGGCCTCCGCCTTGTAGCGGCCGATGTCGGCCTCCGAGTAGAGCACCTGGCGGTTGAGGTTGCTCAGCTCGACCTCGTCGAAGTCGAGCAGCAGCATCTCACCGATTCCGGTGCAGGCGAGGTTCAGCGCCGCCCAGCCGCCGAGGCCGCCGACCCCGAGCACGGCGACCCGTGCTTTTTCGAGCCGCGCCTGGCACTCAGAAGCGGTCGGCCCGGTCGTGATGTCGCTGAAATAGCGCAGCTGGCGGTCGAAGCGCTCGATCACCGGCTCGGCAATCCGGTCGTCGTCGGCGGCGTCCTCGACCACCCCGAGCTCCTCGAACTGGCCGAGCAAGTCGCTCACCTCTTCGGCGCCGAACTCCTCGATCAGCTCAGTTTCGGTCTTCGTTCCCTCGGCGAGGGCGCGGAGCAGGCGCCGTCCCTCCGAATCGGGTTCCTCGATATGGATGTCCGCGCCGGCGCTGGGCCGGAGCAGATATACGTCGCCGTTGGGCGCTTCCATTTGCTGTGTGGTGCGCTTGAGTCGAGGCCGTTGCATTTGCTGCCCACCTCCTTGTGGATACGACTTGAGACCGATTCATTGCTCAAAATAGTTTCACTCAATCTTGAACAGGGCGATGAACTGCGGGTTCGTGGCGGGCCTCGGCGCATGAGACCGCCAGGGACGGAGGTGACGAGCTAGTAAGCCAGCTCGCCGGCCCGCAGAAACACGGCGTCGATCATCGGCTCGGTGAGCCGGCCCGTAAAGGTGTTCTGCTGGCTCGGGTGGTAGCAGCCGACCATGGCCCACTCACCCACGGCGGCCTCGCAGCCGTGGCCGAAACGCGGTCGCGGCCTCGGCACCTCTGCGCCCAGGGCACGAAGCGCCCGCAGGGCGCCGTCCCAGGCAAATCCGCCGAGGGCAACGATCGTGCGACAGCGCTCCAGCAAGGCCAGCTCCCGCTCGAGGTAGGGCAGGCAGTTGTCGCGCTCCTCAGGCTTGGGCCGGTTGGCCGGCGGCGCACAGCGGACCACGGAGGTCACGTAGGCGCCGGTCAACCGCAGGCCGTCATCGCGGCGGGCGCTCCCCGGCTGGCTGGCAAAGCCGGCCCGGTGCAGCGCGGCGTAGAGCCAGTCGCCAGAGCGGTCGCCGGTGAACATGCGCCCGGTCCGGTTGGCGCCGTTGGCGGCGGGCGCGAGGCCGACGATCGCGACCTTCGCGGCCGGATCGCCGAAGCCGGCGAGCGGCCGCCCCCAGTACTCCTCACCGGCGTAGCGACGAGGCGGGTCGGCGGCTCGCAACTCGCGCCACTCGACCAAGCGAGGACAGCGTTTGCAGGCGTGAATCTCGGTTGCGAGCCTGCCGAGAGCCGCCGCGCCAGCCCGTGCCCGTTGCTTTGCCATGCGGGAACTGAATCACGGCCGGGTGGACAGGACGTCGCGGGACGGATCGACCCTTGAGCCTAAGGATCGATCCGTCCCGATCAACGCCCTCTAGCGCGCCTTGATCGTTGAAAGCATCGGGACGACCACATCCGTCTTGACAATCTTCACCCTGCCTCACCCCCTTCGCAATCGTCAGCCCTTGCGGTTGGGGGTCGCGACCCATCCGGTACGACGCTTTAGACCAAGCGAATGGTGGAAAAAGTTCCAGTATTAAACGGAATACCTGCAAACTCGCCACTTCGGTTTGCAAAGTTGGGTATGTCTCCAATACGATGGAGTGGTTAAGGGCCGCAACACGAACCAGAGGAGCCGCTTTGCCTGCAAAAACGAAAACAAAGAAGAAAGCGTCCGGGAAGGCCAGATCAGGCGTGGATCAACGCCTGGTGAAGGCCTTGGCGCACCCGCTGAGGGTCCAAATCCTTGCCATTCTCAACGAGCGGATGGCGAGCCCCAACGAACTCTCCAAGGAGCTCGAGGAGGGCCTGAGCCAGGTCAGCTACCACGTCAAAGTCCTCAAGGACTTCGAATGCATCGAAATGGTCAAGACCGAGCCTCGCCGGGGTGCTGTCGAGCACTACTACCGCGCGACATCGAGGGCCTTCCTGGCCGACCGCGAATGGCAGCACCTGCCGGATTCGCTCAAGCCGGGCGTCAGCACATCTGTCCTCAAACTGGTCCTCGAGGACGTTATTGGCGCGATCAACGGCGGGACCTTCAATGCTCGGGACGATGTCCATATGAGCTGGACCCCGGGGGTCGTGGACGAGAAGGGCTGGGACGAATCGGTCAAACTCGTCAACAACACGCTCGAGCGCCTGCTCAAGATCCACGAGGCAAGCGCCAAGCGCCTCGCCAAGTCGGGCAAGGAGGGAATTCCGGCCACGGCTGTGCTGATGAATTTCGAGGGCCTGTCCGCTGAGGCCAAGTCATCAAAAGGCGCAAAACGGGCGAAGAAAAAGAAGGCATCCAAATAAAAGTGGCAATTCAGAGGAAAAGCGGCTAAAACTCCTCGTATGCTTCGCTCCCGCCTATGGGCATGGAGCGATCATTTGCCATCAGCTGGCGGCGGCGCGACCTCGGTCGTGCCGCCGTCTTTTTGTGCCTGCCCCTATTTCTCATCGCCGGCTGCGGGCACGGGGCGGATACGGACAGCGACAAGGCCTCTGACGTCGAGTACCTGAACACGTTCCTCGCCCAGGAACTGACCGTGCTCGGTGCCTACGAGCAGGCCCTGCCGTCGCTCCGCGGCGAAGCGTTGGCCGTCGCCCGCCGGTTTCGTGGCCAAGACCAGGCACACCTCGACGCGATCACCAAGTCGGTCCGCGGTGTCGGCGGTGAAACCGACGCCGAAGCAAGTGAGCTGGAAACGCCGGGGCCGATGACCGGGCAGGACGCCCTCCTGCTCCTCTACGACGAGGAAAACGCCGCGCTCAGCCAGGCCCTCGACGCCGTGCCCCACATGCTGACCCCGGCCCCCGCCACCCTTGCTGCCGCCCTGGCCGGCAGCCACGCCCAGCACGTCGCCGTTTTGCGCCAGCTTCTCGGCAGCGGCCTCGGCGCCTCGGTCCCGGAGCCGTTTGAGACCGGCGACACCCCGCCACCCGTCCCGCCTGGCGAAGCTGGATGATGCTGGCGTGACCGGCCCCCTCTACGCGATCGGCCGTTTCTGCTCGCGCCACCACTGGCCGACGATCGTGGCCTGGATCGCGATCGCCGTCGTCCTCGTCCTCGCCGGCCAGGCGGGTGAAAGCAAGACCAACGACAACCTGACGCTGCCGGGCACCGGCTCGACCGCCGCCACCGAACTGCTCGAAGACAACCTGCCCGAACAGGCCTACGGCAACAACCCGCTCGTCTTCCAGGCCAAGGCCGGTGCCTCGCTGGCCGAGCCCAAGTACGCGGCAGCGATCGGCGAAAGCGTCAAGCGCCTCGACTCCCTGCACGACGTCAACTCGGCGGTCAACCCGCTCACTCCCCAGGGGGCGGCCTTCCTCAGTAAGGACCGCTCGGTCGCCTACGTGCCGGTGGTGCTGAGCGTCGGCCCCGGCGAACTCGACGAAGCGCAGGCCCAGGCGGTCCTCGACGCCGGTGAGCCGGCCAAAGCGGCCGGGCTGCGGGTCGCCGTCGGCAGCTACGTCGGCCAGGCGCTCTCCAAGCCCGATACCGGCGCCAGCGACGCGATCGGCATCGCCGCTGCGATCGTGATCCTGCTCTTCGCCTTCGGCACCGCGACGGCGATGGTGCTGCCGATCTTCTCGGCGATCCTCGGCCTCGCCTGCTCGCTCTCGATCATCCGCCTGCTCGAGCACGTCGTCCAGGTGCCAAGCGTCGCCTCCACCCTGGCGACGATGATCGGCCTCGGCGTCGGCATCGACTATGCGCTCTTCATCGTCACCCGCCACAAGCTGCAGCTCAAAGACGGGATGGAGCTGCACGAGTCGATCGCCCGCGCCACCGCGACCGCGGGCGGCGCCGTCGTCTTCGCCGGCTTCACCGTGGTGATCGCGCTCTGCTCGCTCGCCTTCGCCGGCATCCCGCTGGTCAGCACGCTCGGCTTTACCGCGGCGATCGCGGTGGTGATCGCGGTCGCGGCGGCGACCACCCTGCTGCCGGCGATGCTGGGAGCGCTGGGTCCGCGGATCAACTCGCTGCGCGTGCAGCTCGGCAAGACCCACCCCGACGACGCCGAGCCGCACGGCTGGCGGCGCTGGGCGCGCGGTGTCGCCGACCGCCCCTGGCGCAGCGCGATCGCCGCCCTGGCGATTCTGGTCGTGCTGGCACTGCCGATCTTCCAGCTCCAGCTGGGCCAGAACGACCTCAGCGCCCTGCCCAAATCGACGACCGCGCGCCAGGCCTACGACAGCCTCACGTTCGGCTTCGGGCCGGGCGTCAACGGGCCGCTGCTGATCGCCTCGGAATTCGACAGCGCCGCGGAAGCGAAACAGGTGCTGCCGCTCTTGGAGAAGGCGGTCGGCGGTGCCGGCGACGTCGCCGGGGTGTCCGAACCGACCCTCGACAAGGACGGGACGGACGCCGTCTTCACCGTGATCTCCAAATCGGCGCCCTGGGCGGATGAGACCGTGAGCCTGGTCGAAGGCCTGCGCGACACGACGATCCCGGCAGCGCTGAAGGGGACCGAGGCGCAGTCCTACGTCGGCGGCCAGACCGCCGGCTACATCGACCTCGCCACGCAGATCGGCGACAAGCTGCCGCTGATGATCGCGATCGTCGTCGGCCTCAGCTTCATCGTCTTGCTGCTCGCCTTCCGCTCGCTGCTGGTGCCGCTGAAGGCGGCGGCGATGAACCTGCTCTCGGTTGCGGCCGCCTACGGCGTCGTCACCGCTGTTTTCCAGCTCGGCTGGGGCTCGTCGCTGATCGGCCTCGACCACCCGATCCCGATCGTCAGCTTCGTGCCGCTGCTGATGTTCGCGATCCTCTTCGGCCTCTCGATGGACTACGAGGTCTTTCTGCTGACCCAGATGCGCGAGCACTTCGGGCAGAACGAAGACGAGAGGGAGGCGGTGATCGAAGGCCTCGCCAACACCGGCCGGGTGATCACCTCGGCGGCGGCGATCATGGTCTGCGTCTTCACCAGCTTCGTCCTCAACGGCAACCCGATCGTGAAGGAGTTCGGGGTCGGGCTGGCGGTGGCGATCGCGATCGACTCGACCCTGGTCCGCTGCCTGCTCGTCCCAGCGATCATGGTCCTGCTCGGCAAGCGAGCCTGGTGGCTGCCCAAATGGATGGAGCGCTGGACCCCTCACATAAGCATCGAGGGCGAGGACTACTTCGCCGCCCGTGACGCCGCCCTCGCCGCCGACGGGCCGAAAAGTAAGGGCATGCTTGACGTATCGGCCCATCGGCCCCCGGAGGAGGGGGAGTGAGGGGTGTTTCCGCTTAATTTGCCCAATGCGCTGACGCTGCTTCGGATCCTTGCGGTGCCCGTGGTCGTCGTGGCGCTGCTGGGGGAGACGCCTAATGGGGATGCGCTGGCCGCCGCGGTCTTCGCCCTCGCGGCGCTGACCGACGGGCTGGACGGCTACTTCGCCCGCTCACGCGGAGCAGTGACCACCTTCGGCAAGCTGATGGACCCAATCGCCGACAAGCTGCTGATCGTCGCCGCCCTCGTCTCGCTCGTCTCGCTCGACCGGCTCGAAGCCTGGGTGGCGATGGTGATCATCGCCCGCGAGTTCGCCGTCACCGTGATGCGGGCGATCGCGGTCGAGCGTGGCATCGTCATCTCAGCTAGCTGGCTGGGCAAGCTGAAGACCGTGCTTCAGATCGCCGCCGTGATTGCCCTGATCGCCGCCAACCCGGCCCCGGCCTGGGTCGACGTACTCGTCTACCTTGCCGTCGCCGCCACCCTGATCAGCGGCGCCGACTACTTCTTCGGCCTGCGCCGCCGCATCGAGGCCGAGCGAGCGGCACACCGACTGGCGAAAACCAAGCCCAGCTAGGGGGCGGGCGACTCGAGCCACTCGCGCATCGTCGCATGACGCTGCTGGTGCTGGCCGGAGTCGAGCTCCTGGCGCAGGTCGCCGAGGGTGCCGTAGCGCTCGGCGACGACGTTGTGGCGGTGGATCGTCTCCAGGTTCTCCTGTCGGGCCATCACGAATGCCTCGGCCGGCAGCTCGGCGTAGCCCTCGACCACGGCGCGGATCATCTCCCGCACGCAGTCCTCGACGAAGCGCGGGTTCGCGTGGGCTTTGGCGACGACGGCGAGCTCGTCGGGGCGCTTCATCAGCTCGTAGATCTCCGAGCTCATCGAGGCCTCGACGATGCGCAGCAGCTCCGGCGCGTCGATCCACGACTCGGCCCCGCCCTCGGGGCGGCCGACATAGAGGGTGCCGATGCCGCGCTGGTTGTGGGTGGCGACCGGGACGGCCTCGATCGCTCGCTCGACCTGCTCGGCGTCGAAGCCCGCGGCGGCAAGCTGTTCGCGGCCCAGCTCGGCGACCATCTCCTGGGCGCAGGGGCAGGCGGTCATGCCCTGGGCCTGCACCCCGGTCAGCGTCCGCGTTCCCTGCTCGGAGGCGACCGCGGTGCCGAAGAGCCCATAGATCTCCTGGGTCGATTGGCCGCTGGCCGGGGTCCGCACCGTCTTCGGGTAGCGCGCCTCGACTGAGACCTCGGCGCGCAGGCCGCCCTGGCGCTCGCGCACCCGCTGGGCGATGTGGGCGGCGAGGACCTCGGCGCGGAAGGCCTCGCCGAGCACGACCTCGTCGATCGCCTCGCCGACGATCTCCTCGAAGCGGGACATGTGCACCCCGGCCTGCCGCGGTTCGAGGTCGACGAAACACTCGAAGTTGGCGTGGAAGAGGTTCTCGGTGCCCTCGGCCTTGACCCGGATCACCTTCTCGACCCCGGTCACGCCGACCCGCGAGAGGCTGACCTGCGTGGCAGGCACCGACGCCTGCACATCGGGCGCCGAGCGGGCGGGTGTGATCGTCGTGCGGCTGGCCACGGCTTATGAAGCGTAAGCGACGGGCCGTCCCGGCCGGTGGCCGCCCGCGCCGAACCGAACCGATTCTTCTGCCTATACTTCGCCACGGTCGGAGCGTTGGGGCCGACCCCCCGCACAGGGGCGAGGGTTGTACCCGGAGGCAGTGATATCGAACCGTTGGAGACGGTCCCGCAGGGGCTGGGCCAGGATTCGGATAGGGAGCCGTTTGCGGAGCCCGAGGAGTTGCGCGGTCTGATCGCGCTGGGCCGTGAGCGCGGCTATCTGACCTTCGAGCAGATCGCCACCACGCTGGAGGAGGTCGAGGTCACCAAGGAGCAGATCTCGGGCCTGCATGCGCACCTGGTCGAGCAGGGAGTCGAAGTGCTGGCCGAGGAGGGCGTCGATGCCTACAAGGAGGCACGGGCGGATGAGACCAACGGCGCGGCCTCGAAGAAAGACTCCGGGTTGGACCTGACGGTCGAACCGAGCCTCGACTCGCTGCGCCTCTACCTGCGCTCGATCGGCCAGGTCGATCTGCTCACCGCCGGGCAGGAGGTCGAACTGTCGAAGCGGATCGAGCGCGGCGACATGATCGCCAAGCGGCAGATGGTCGAGGCCAACCTGCGCCTCGTCGTCTCGATCGCGAAGGGATACCTGGGGCGCGGCCTCAGCTTCCTCGACCTGATCCAGGAGGGCTCACTGGGCCTGATCCGCGCGGTTGAGAAGTTCGACTACCGGCGCGGGTACAAGTTCTCCACCTACGCAACTTGGTGGATCCGCCAGGCGGTGACGCGGGCGATCGCCGACAAGGCGCGGACGATCCGCATTCCTGTCCACATGGTCGAGAAGCTGAATCGGGTGACCCACGTCGAGCGCGCCCTGGTCCAGTCGCTGGGTCGCGAGCCGGAGCCGTTCGAGATCGCCGCCGAGCTGCGCTGGCCGCTCGACGAAGTGCGCGACATCCTGCGCGTCTCCCAACTTCCGGTCTCGCTGGAGAAGCCTGTCGGCGACGAGGACGAATCGTCGCTGGGCGATTTCGTCGCCGACGACGAGATCGCCCAGCCCTTCGAGGAAGCGAGCGAGCACCTGCAGCGCGAGGGGGTGCGGCGAGCGCTCGACGCGCTGCCCGAGCGCGAGCGCCAGGTGATCGAGCTGCGCTACGGCCTCTCGGGCCTGGAGCCGCTGACGCTGGAGGATGTGGGGAAGACCTTCGGCGTCACCCGCGAGCGGATCCGCCAGATCGAGACCAACACCCTGAAGAAGCTGCGCGCACTGCCGGAGGCCCAAATGCTCCGCGAGGCGTCCTGACCCGCCGAGTGGCCGTCATGCGGCGTCCTCAGTCGCTTGCGTGCGGAGCACGCTGCGCTCCCTGCGTCCTGGCCTGACGGCCGCTCAGCCCGTCAGGACCTTGTCGGTTCCAGAACGATGACCGAGGCTTTGCGGTCGAGCTTCTCCTGGTAGTCGTCGAAGCCCGCGTATTGCTCGTTGTGCTTGCGCCAGAGGTCGGCGCGCTCATCGCCCTCGGCGACGCGGGCCCGGACGGGGTAGCGCTTGCGCCCGACCTCGACCTCGCCCTCGGGGCTGGCCGCCAAGTTGAGCGACCAGGCCGGGACCTTGGCGTTGCCCGCGTTGGTGTTGATCACCACCACGTTCTCGCCGTCGGCGAGGTAGACGACCGGCGCGGTGCGCTGCTGGCCGGACTTGCGTCCCGTCGTGGTCAGCAACAGGACGGGGGCGCGGCCGACCTTGCCGCCGATCCGCCCGCCGCTGAGCCGGTAGAGCGGCACGTTGAGCTTGCCCGCCCAGCGCAGTCCAGTCGCGCCGAGTGAGTTGGAGAACTTGGCGAGCGTGCGATCGCTTGGCACGGAGCGAGTATCTCAGGCCAGGTCGTAGAGTGAACGGTCATGGAGCCGCACCCATTCCGGCGCGCCGCCGAGGCAAAGGACCTCGATCTGCTCGTCGGGACCCTGCGCGAGGACGTCGAGCTGCACAGCCCGATCCTCTTCCGCGGCTTCGAGGGGCGGGAGATGGTGACCGCGGTTCTCACCCACGTCGCCGCCACCCTCGAAGGCCTGACCTACGTGGACGAGCTGCACGAAGGCAGCTCCGTCGCCTTGCGCTTCAAGGCCAAGGTCGGCGACCGTGAGCTGGAGGGCATCGACTTCCTCGAGCTCGACGAGGAAGGCCGCGTAGCCGTGCTCACCGTCTTCATGCGCCCGATGTCCGCTCTCACCGCCTTCAACGAGCAGATGAAGGAGCGGCTCGGCGTCGCGTAACGCGGCCCGTCTAGAATCGCTCGTCCCTCCGGGGGAGTGTCCGAGTGGTTAAAGGAGACTGGCTGTAAACCAGTTGGCTATGCCTACGCAGGTTCGAATCCTGCCTCCCCCATTTGTACGTGTCGTGTTGAATCGTGTACCCTGATCGCGATGGCAGTCTCTGCGAAGCGCATCAACGTCACCCTGGACGATGAGCACGCGGGCAAGCTCGCGAAGCTCGCCGAACGCACGCACGTGCAGGAGGGGACGCTCGCCCGGTCGCTTCTCTCCACGGCGCTCGATGACGCAGACCCGGACGCTGTTCGCATCACCGAGATCCTCGACGCGATCCCCGGTGCTTGGGAGCGCACGCAGGAGGGCTTGGCGCAGGCCGCCCGCGGCGAGGGAATGCCGCTCGACCAGCTGGCCTGAGTGGCGCAGGTAATCGTCACCCCGCGGGCGCGGCGGGACGTGGAGGAGGCGATTTCGACGCTCGGCCTACCGGATGACGCTTGGGCGCGGATCGCCCGCTCGCTGCGGACGCTGGAGACGTTCCCGCTGGGGGGTCCGGAGTTGGCGGGACGGTGGGCACCGGCACGGTTTGTCCTTACGCCGTGGACTTGGATGATCCTGCTCTACCGCTACGAGGAACCTTCTGACCGGGTCTATGTCGTGGCGATGCACGATGGCCGCTCCGCGACCTCGGCCACGGCGCCGCAGCGGTAGCCTGGACGCGCCATGCAAACGGCAACCCGGACCGAATACAGCTCCCTATGCAGACGCCCGATCGCTTCTGCTGTGGCGGGGTTGGATTCCCGTCCAGCTAGGCCCATATGAGCGACCTCGATGGCCGGGTAATTGCGATCGCCGGGGTTGCCGGTGGGCTTGGGCCTGTGGTGGCGGAGCGGCTCGCTGCGGCCGGGGCGACCATCGCCGGGACGGACATCTCGCAAGAGCGGGCCGATGAGGTCGCCAGCTCGCTCTCGTTGCCCCCCGAGCGCTGGGACGGGCGTGCGGTCGACCTGCTCGACGAGGAGGCGACGCGGGCGTGGTGCGCGGCGCTGGTCGAGCGCTTCGGCCGGGTCGACGCGCTGGCGCACCTGGTCGGCGGCTGGCGTGGCGGGGAGCCCCTGCACGAGGCGCCGCTCGAGGACTGGGACGCTCTCCACGACTCGCTCATCCGCACCGTCCAGCACACCACGCGCGCCTTTCACGACGCGCTGCTCGACGGCGATCGCGGCCGTTTCGTCCTCGTCTCCTCCAAGCAGGCAGAGGCGCCGACCAACACCAACGCGGCATACGCCGCAGCCAAGGCCGCCGCCGAGGCCTGGACGCTCGCCCTCGCCGACGGCTTCGAAGGCACCGGCGCCACCGCCAACATCATCGTCGTCGACGCGATCCTCACCCCGCGCATGCGCGACGAAAGCCCCGGCGAGACCTTCCCCACCTTCACCCCTGCCGAGGATCTGGCCGAGGCGATCGCATTTCTCTGCTCGGACTCGTCGAAGAAGATGAACGGCCAGCGTTTCCCGCTTACCATGGGGTGATGAGCAAACCCGACTCGGGCGATATGACGATCGACGAGCTGGCCGAGCGGACCGGGATGACAGTGCGAAACATCCGTGCCCACCAGACCCGCGGATTGCTGCCGCCGCCGGTCGTCCGTGGTCGCACTGGCTACTACAACGAGGATCACGTGGCCCGGATCGAGCTGACCCGCGAACTGCAGGCCGAGGGGCTCAACCTGGAGGCGATCCGGCGGATGCAGGAAAGCGTCAACGGCGCCGCGACCGAGATCCACGACCTCACCCGCTCGCTGCGCGCACCCTTCGAAGAGGAGGTGCCGGAGATCGTCGAGCTGGCCGAGCTGGCCGAGCTCTGGAAAAAAGAGGTCGAGGAAGGGCGCGGCTTCGAGATGCTCGAACGGGGCGAAAAGCTCGGCGTCATCCGCTCCCTGCCCGATGGCAAGGTCGAGGTGATCAGCCCGCGGATGATGAACGCCGCCGCGGCCCTGGCCGAAGTCGGGATGAGCCCGGATGCCGTCCTCGCGGTCGCCGAGAAGCTGCGGCGCAAAGCGAATGAGATCGCCCAGCTCTTCGCCGAGCTGTTCCTCGAGCAGGTCTGGAAGCCGTTCGACGAGGCCGGTCGCCCCGAGGGGGACTGGCCGAAGGTGCGCGAAACTCTCGACCGCACCCGCCCGCTCGGCGCCGACGTCCTGATTGGCGTCTTCCAGATCGCGATGGCCGAGGCGACGGACAAAGCGATGCAGCGCACGATCCGTGCCGTGGCCCGCGACAGCAACCGCTCCGAGGGTGCGAACGGCAAGGCGAAGCCGCGGCGCAAGCGTCCGGCAGCTGCTGCTGACTCCGGGCGCTAGAGGCGCTCAGCGAACCGGCAGCGCCAGTTCCTCGCTGGCGACCTCATGCCCTTCGTAGGGCAGCACCGCGAAGTACATCAGCGAAGGCAGCAGCGATTCGAGCTTGTCGGCTTCGCCGCGGTTGAGACGGGAGTAGAGCAGGGCCTCGATGCCGCCGACGATGCCTGCGGCGGCGATCGGCGAGGGGGCTTCGTCGTCGAGAGGGCACTCGGCCCGGACCTGGTCGTCGAGGCAGGCTGCGAAGTGATCGAGCAGAGAGTCGCGGCGGGTGAGGGCCTCGGGACAAGCGGCGCGGGCATCGACGATCAGGGACATCGCCGCGTCGGGGTCCTCGGCGACGAAGGCGAGCAACTCTTCGAGGCTGAGGCGGAGGCGCTGGCGCCAGTTCTCGCCCGGCAGGGCGGCGCGCTCGAGGCGCTCGCGCAGTCGGGCGGCGGCCGAGTCGAAGGCGGCGAGGAAGCAGGCGTCCTTGTTCTCGAAGTGCTCGTAGAAGGTGGGACGGGAGACGCCGGCGCGGTCGAGTACGTCCTGAACGCTTACCTCGCGGTAGGTGAGCTCTGCCGTGGCGCTGTGCATGGCGGCCAGGACACGCTCACGCTGGACGGCTGAGATCAACTCGGCGGGGAGGCGGCGGGTGCCGGAGGGGAACTGCCCTTCGCTGCCGGAGAGCAGTTCGGCGGCGTCGCTAATCTCGGCCTGCGA
Source organism: uncultured Solirubrobacterales bacterium (assembly GCA_963817905.1). GTDB lineage: Bacteria > Actinomycetota > Thermoleophilia > Solirubrobacterales > 70-9 > VRUE01. The sequence continues at coordinate 24,031 of CAWFPS010000002.1, forward strand.
CCAGTTGTCGCCGAGTGCGGCGAGAAGCTCCTCTTGGCTGAGTTCGACCCTATTCGTTGGCATAAGAAACCTGAACGTTTCTATTATGAACGCGCCAGGTTGTCGAACGGTACCAAGAGAACGGGAAAGCCGCAAGTCGGACAGCCGTTGCCCAGGTATCCTTGGCCAATGGCGCGGCGCGCAAAGGCGAGGTCCGGGGCCCAGCCCAGCCCCGTACCGGTCCGGCCGGCCCTCTCGCCGGAGTTCGTCGCCTCCCACAAGCGCCGCCGGATCATGGACGCGATCGCTGAGCTCGCCGCCGACCAGGGCTATGACTCGACCAAGATCGGCGACATCGTGAGCCGTGCCGGCGTCGCCCGCAAAACCCTCTATGACAACTTCGAAGGCAAGGAGCAGGTCTTCCTCGCCGCGTTCGACACCGCTGTGGACGAGGCGGCGGGCCGAGTCGAGGAGGCCTGCGCCGGGATGGAGGGCGGCTGGGAGGAACGGGTGCGGGCAGGGCTCGCTGCCTTCCTCGGTTACGTCGCCGAGGAGCCGGCGCTGGCGCGGATGTGCATGATCGAGGCGCTCTCCGCCACCCCTGCGGCGACCGAGCGCTACGAGGCGGCGATGCAGCGCTTCGTCGCCCTGACCAAGAGCACCGTTCCCCACGACGACCGCCTGCCCGAGACGATTGAAGAAACCCTGGTCGGCGGCGTCGCCTGGATCGTCTACCAGCAGATTCGCCGCAAGGAAACCGAGCGGGCCGCGGATCTGCTCCCGGAGCTTTCGGAGTTCATTCTCGCGCCCTACCAGGGCGCCGCCCGTCGCGAGCCGGCCTGACGGCAGCATCGCGGGCGCCGCGCTGGCAGACTCCAGCGCCGATGGAACGATTGCCCCGCGGCCGTCACGGCCTGCCCCGCGAGTTCGTCGCGCAGAATCAGCGCGAGCGGCTTTTCGCTGCCCTGGCCGAGTGCCTGGCGGAGAATGGCTACGAGGGCACCACCGTCTCCGTGATCGGCCGCCGGGCCGGGGTCTCCAAGAGCGACTTCTACAAGCACTTCAAGAGCAAGGATGCCTGTTTCATCGCCGCCTATGACGACACCGCCGAGCGCCTTCGTGCCTGTGCGCTGGCCGCCTGCGCGGGACGAGACGACTGGGCGACCGGTGTACTCAGCGCACTCGCCGCGTTGCTTGGCCTTCTCGCCGCCGAGCCGGCCCAAGCCCAGCTCGTCTTGGTCGAGGGGCTGCGCGCCGGCCGCGGCGTCTACGACCGCTACCAGAAGGCCCTCCAGGGCTTCGTGCCCTTGCTTCGCGACGGCGCCCCGGTGCCGGAGGGCGGCGCCCCGCCGCCGCCGGCAACCGACGAGGCGGTGGTCGGCGGCATCGCCTCGTTGCTCGCCCGCCGCGTTCTCGTCGGCAAAGCCAAACATATGCCTCGCTTACTGCCGGAGATTGCGGAGTTTGCGCTCACTCCCTACCTCGGGGCGCCCGAGGCACGCCGCATAATCTCGGAAGCATGAGCGAGGCGACGGCAGCAGAGGCGGCAAGGGCGCCCGGCAGCGAGGGCGCGATGCCCGACGGCGTCCTGCCCTCGCAGGCGCTGAGCGAGGCGATCGCCGCCGAGTGGGTCAGCTCCGGCGACTACCGGATCCGGCCGGAGGCGATCCAACCGGCCTCGATCGACCTGCGTCTCGGCGACCACGCCTGGGCATTGCGCTGCTCGTTCCTGCCCGATGTCGACTCGACCGTCGAGGAGAAGATCGAGGGGCTCGCCTTTCAGAAAGTCGACCTGCGCGACGGCGCCGTGCTGGAGCGAGACCGTCCCTACCTGGTGCCCCTGATCGAGGAACTGGCGCTGCCCGAGGACGTGCGGGCCAAGGCCAACCCGAAGAGCTCAACCGGGCGGCTCGACGTCTTCACCCGCCTGCTCACCGACCGCCACCACCGCTTCGACGAGATCCGCCCCGGCTACCGCGGCAAGCTCTACCTGGAGATCGTGCCGCGCTCCTTTGCGATCCAGGTCAAGACCGGGCTCTCGCTCAACCAGCTGCGATTGGCGCGCGGGGACGTGCGCCTCGCCGACGAGGAGATCCGCGCCCTGCAGGACGAGTTCCCGCTGCTCTACCTCGACTCCCACGCGCTGCGCGAGTCCGAGCTGGCGCTCGCCGACGGACTCTTCCTCAGCGTCGACCTCTCCGGCCCGGCCGACCGCATCGTCGGCTACCGGGCGAAGAAGAACAGCCTGCCGATCGACCTCTCGCGGATCCGCGCCTACCGCTGGACCGACTACTGGGACCCGGTCTTCCCCGAGGCGGGCTCGAAGATCGTGCTCGAGCCGGAGATCTTCTACCTGCTTCTCTCGGCCGAGGGCGTCTGCATCCCGCCCCAGATCGCGGCCGAGATGATGGCCTACGACCCGACCGCGGGCGAGCTGCGCACCCACTACGCCGGCTTCTTCGATCCGGGCTTCGGCTATGACCCGGCCGGTGACCGCCACGGCAGCCGTGCCGCGCTGGAGGTGCGCGCCCGCGACGTCTCCTTCATGGTCGAGCACCGCCAGCCCGTCTGCAAGCTGGCGCTGGAGCGGACCGGCGCGCCCGCCGAGCGGCTCTATGGCGCCGGTCTTGGCTCGAACTACCAAGGTCAGGTGACCATGCTCTCCAAGCACTTCGAGGAGCAGGTGGCGGGGGGCGGGGAGGAGCGGTAGCCCCTCCCAAAACGAGCAGCTTCGCTGCTCTTGGAGTGTTTTGGGAGGGGCTACCGCTCCTCCTCACACCGTCCGACAGCTTGGGGTTACGGGGTGGCCTCTATCTCCTCTCGGATTGCCTCCTCGAATGCCAGCGTTGGCCGTACGTCGCCAGTGCTCTCGTGACCGGCGTCCGACGATGCCGGGACGGGGACGCTGGGTGAGGAGGACACGCCGTTCTGGCGTGACCACCTGGGCGCCGGCGTCAACGCAATCCGCACCCAGGCCCCGATCGGCGCCGCCGACGTGGTCGTCGTCCGCTTCGGCGACAAATACCGCCAATGGAACGCCGCCTTCGACGCCGCCTACGCGGCGGCGCTCGGCAAGCCGATCGTCACCCTGCACGAGACCGAGTTTTTGGAGGGGTCCCTCCGTCCCCAATGCGCCCTCAGTTCACCCCTCGTCGAGATCCGCGAACAGGCACTCCTCGGGGGCCTTGTCGTCGCGGAAGCGGTGGAAGCGGCCGCCGTGGCGGATCCGGCCGGCGGCGGCGTGGTCGTAGCCGATCTCGATCACCAGCTCGGGGCGCAGGGCAACCCAGTCGAGGTCGCGGCCACCGCTCCAGCGGCTGGGCTCGGCGGTGCCGCTCTCGCCCGTCTCCATCGGTTCGAGCAGGGTGCGCAGGCTGCGTTTGGTCTCCTGGCTGAAGCCGGAGATGTGGCCGACCGAGCGCAGCTCACCGCCGTCGTAGAGGCCGAGGATGAGGGAGCCGACCGTGCCCTCCTCCTTGCCGGGTCGCCAGCCCATCACCACGCAGTCGATCGTGCGCTCGCGCTTGATCTTTGCCATCCCCTTGCGCTTGCCGGGGATGTAGGGAGCGTCGAGCTGCTTTGCCATCGTGCCCTCGGTACGGAGCAGCCACTCCTCGGCTCGGTCGGTGTTGCGGGTGAGCGCGCTGACCTCGATCGGGGTGCCGTCGAGGAGCCGCTCGAGTCGCTCGCGCCGCTCGGCGAAAGGGACGTCGAGCAGCGACTGCTCGCCCTCAGCGAGCAGGTCGAAGGCGACGAGCGCGGCCGGGATCTCCTTCGCCAGCAGCGCGATCCGCGACTCGGCCGGGTGGATGCGGCTCTGCAGGGCGTCGAACTCGATGCGGCCGGCAGCGTCGCGGATAACCAGCTCGCCGTCGAGCACGTAGCGCCCCGGCGGGAAGCTCAGCTCGGGGAAGTAGCGGGAGAGGTTCTTGCCGCCGCGCGACTGGACGTAGGACTCGGCTCCGTCGACGAAGACGATCGCCCGAAAGCCGTCGAGCTTTTGCTCATACGCCCACTCCTCACCTTCGGGCAGGGCTTTCCGGGTCAGCGCCAGCTGCGGCGTGATCGGCGGGACGAGCGGCAGGTCCATATCCAGAAGTCTGGCCGAAAGGCCGAAGGCGCAACACCGCGGTCGTCATTTCAACCGCTATGCGGCGAAAATGGCGACCGCGGTCAGTTTGGGCGGCGCGCCCGCGCCTCGCGCGGGTCGGGTATCGGCACCGCGGCGAGCAGCTCCCTCGTGTACGCATCCTGGGGGCGCTCGCACACCTCGTCTGCCGGGCCCTGCTCGACGATCTTGCCGTTGTGCATCACCGCGATCCGGTCGGAGACGTGGCGGACGACGCCGATGTCGTGGGCGACGAAGATGTAGGTGAGGCCGAAGTCGGCCTGCAGCTCGGAGAGCAAGTCGAGGATCTGGGCGCGGATCGAGACGTCGAGGGCGGAGACCGGCTCGTCGGCGACGATCAGCTTCGGCCGCAATGCCAGCGCCCGGGCGATCCCGATCCGCTGCCGTTGGCCGCCGGAGAACTCGTGCGGGAAGCGGTCGTGGTGCTCGGCGGAGAGGCCGACCCGGTCGAGCAGCTCGTGGACTTCGCGGCGCAGCTCGGCACCGCTCGCCTCGCCCTGCACGCGCAAGGGCTCGCCCACTATCGGCCCGACTCGCTTGCGCGGGTTGAGCGAGGCGTAGGGGTCCTGGAAGACCATCTGCATCTGGCGCCGCAGCGGCCGCATCTGGCGTCGGGAGAGCCCGGCGATCTCGCGGCCCTCGAAGCGGACCGAGCCCTCACTCGGCGCCAGCAGCTGCAGGATCGTGCGTGAGAGCGTCGACTTGCCGCTGCCCGACTCGCCCACCAGGCCGAGCGTTTCCCCCTGGCGGACGCTGAAGCTGACGCCGTCGACGGCTCGCACCCGGTCGACCTCGCGGTCGAACAGCAGGCCGCGCTTGACCGGGAAGTGCTTGACCAGGCCGCTGACCTCGAGCAGCGCCTCGCTCTCGCGCCGGGCCCGCAGCGGCGGCGCCTGGTCGAGCCGCACCACGGCGCCGAGCAGCTTGCGCGTGTAGGGGTCGGCGGGCGAGTAGAAGACCCGATCGAGGTCGCCGCGCTCGACGATCAGGCCCTCGTGCATGACCAATACCCGGTCGGCGACCTCGGCGACGACGCCGAGGTCGTGGGTGATCAGGATCGTCGCCAGGCCGCGCTCGCGGTTGAGTCGCTCGAGCAGGGCGAGGATCTGCGCCTGCACGGTGACGTCGAGCGCCGTCGTCGGCTCGTCGGCGATCAGCACCTCGGGATCGAGCGCCAGCGCCATCGCGATCATCGCCCGCTGGCGCATGCCGCCGGAGAACTGGTGCGGGTAGTCGTTGACTCGCTGGGCGGCTTTGGGGATGCCGACCGAGTCGAGCAGCTCGATCGCCCGCGTGTGAGCCGCCTCCTTGCCGACGCCGCTGTCGTGGGCGCGGATCGCCTCGGTGATCTGCCAGCCGATCCGGTAGACGGGGTTGAAGGAAGTCATCGGGTCCTGGAAGACCATCCCGACCCGCGCCCCCCGCACCGCCTGCAACTCCCGCCCGCTCGCGCCCAGCAGCTCCTGCTCGCCGAGGTGTGCGGCGCCGGAGATTTCCGCGTTGGGCGAGCGGGTGAGGCCGAGGATCGTCTGCGCGGTGACGCTCTTGCCCGAGCCAGACTCGCCGACGATCGCCAGCACCTCGCCGGGCCGCAGCTCGAAGGAGACTCCCTCGACCGCCCGCACCCGCCCGCCTTGCGTGTTGAAGGAGACCCGCAGGTCCTCGACCGTAAGCAGCGCCCCGCTCATAGGACTCCCTTCCGGTGCGCTTTATCCACGTATATAGGGGAAAAGGCGCACCGGAAGCTCATCTGGCCTCAGTTCCGAGGCGGATGCGGGGGTCTAGCCAGGCGTAGGCGATGTCGACTAGGGCGTTGAAGAGGACGACGAAGAAGGCGCCGAAGAGGACGATCGCCATGATCGGCGGCAGGTCGAAGTTTTTCAGCGAGTCGTAGGCGTACTGGCCGATCCCGTTGAGGCCGAAGATGCCTTCGATCAGGATTGCGCCGCCGAGCAGGGCGCCGAAGTCGAGGCCGAAGAGGGTAATGATCGGGATCAGCGAGTTGCGCATCACGTGGCGGCCCATCACCCGGCTCTCGCTCAGCCCCTTGGCGCGGGCGGTGCGCACGTAGTCCTCGTTCATCACGTCGAGCATGTTGGAGCGCAGCACGCGGCTGTAGAAGCCAACGTAGAGGATCGCCAGGGTGACCCAGGGCAGGATCAGGTGTTCGAGCCATCCGAGCGGGCTTTCGCCGAATTCGACGTAGCCGCCGGATGGGAAGATTTCGGTCTTGTAGGTGAGGTAGCTGAGGAAGATCGCGCCGAGCAGGAAGATCGGCATCGAGATCCCGGCGACGGCGACGATCGTCAGCACCCGGTCGAGCAGGCCACCGGCCCGCACCGCCGAGAGGTAGCCGAAGAGGATGCCGAAGAACATCCAGATCACGGCGGCGCCGACGCAGAGCGAGAACGTCGCCGGGATCCCTTCGACGATCCGTTCGACCACGTTTTCGCGGCCTTCGTAGGAGAACAATTCGCCGCTGAAGATCTTCTTCATCATCGTCAGGTACTGCTGGGGGAGGGAGTCGTTGAAGCCCCATTCATCGTTGATCTGGGCGATCAGCCGCGGGGTCGCGTTCTTGCCGGCGATGTTGTGCGCCGGGTCGGCGGGGGCGACGTTGAAGATGACGAAGGTCAGCACTGAGACGGCGAAGAGGACCGCGACCATCCCGACCAGGCGTCTGAGGATGAAGCGGCCCATCAGGGCACGATCCCCTCGTCGAGCTCGGCGGAGCTGAGCCCGCTGTGGGCCTCGAAACGCAGTTTCGAGCGGGGGTCGAGCGCGTCGCGGAGGCCGTCGCCGAAGACGTTTACCGAGAGCACGGTGAGCAGGATCATCGTGCCGGGGATGAGGCTCAGCTGCGGCGCCGTGGAGATCAGGTCGAAGCCGCTGCCGACCATCGTGCCCCAGGAGGTGCCGGGCGGTTGCACGCCGACGCCGAGGAAGGAGAGGGTCGACTCGAGCAGCATGTTGTTGGCGATGTTGAGGGTGAAGAAGACGATGATCGTCGAGGCGAGGTTGGGCAAGAGCTCGGAGAACATCACCCGGATCGCACCGGCACCCTGCGCCTCGGCCGCCTCGACGAACTCCTTTTCGCGCAGCGAGAGGACCTCGCCGCGCAGCGGGCGGGCCATGTAGGGGACCATCACCAGGCCGATGATCAGGATCGGGATCCAGATCGAGCTGCTGGAGAGGTGCACGGGCCCGAAGTCGAGACCGCCGACGGCGAGCGTGAGGCCCAGCGAGATCGCCAGCAGCACCACCGGGAAGGCCCAGACGACGTCCATCGTCCGCGAGATCACGGTGTCGGTCCAGCCGCGGTAGTAGCCGGAGAGCAGGGCGAGCAGGGTCGAGATCAGGGTGGTGATCAGGGCCGAGGCGAAGCCGATCAGCAGCGAGGTCCGGCCGCCGTACATCAGCCGCACCATCTCGTCGCGGCCCAGTCGGCCGTCGGCGCCGAGGAAGAACTTGCCGCCGCCTTGGAACCACTGCGCCCCGATCGGCCGGCCACTGGGGTTGACGACTTCGCGCTGCTCGCCGCCTGCCTCGACCTTTTCCAGCGTGTGGGTGTCATTGGGCCCGGTGTGGGCGACGTTGTCGGCCCACAGCGGCGCCGCCAGGGAGAAGGCGACGATTACGCCGAAGAGGCCGAGGAAGCCAAGCGCGACCCGGTTGCGGCGCAGCCGCCGCCAGGCCAGTCGCCAGGGGCTGCCGGCCGCCGCTGGGGCGGCCTCCGCGGCATTGGACTCGGAGGCCACCCGCACAGTGTGAAGCAGGGCCGGGCGGCTACTTCAGTTCGAAGCTCGCCAGGCTGTGCCCGAAGGTCGGGTTGAAGATCACCTTGTCGAGGTTGATTTCGCTGTCGACGAAAGTCGAGGTCGTGTTCGTCCCGTAGGGAACCCAGACCGCTTCTTCCATGTAGGCCTTGTCGATGGCGGCGTATTCGGCTTCCTGTTCGGACCCGAGCGGTTCGGTGGCCAGTTTGACGATCTTCTTGTTCAGCTCCGGGATGTCGGTGCGGGAGAAGTTCGTGTTGTTGGTCGGTGCGATCGATTCGCCGGCCAGCAGCGGCTGGAAGAAGTTGTTCGGGTTGGGGTAGTCCTCGTACCAGTCGGTCCAGCCCGTGTCGAGGTCCGGCGTCGTTTCGTTGCCGATCAGGCCGAAGTAGTTGTCGGCGTTGATCGTCTTCAGCTTGGCGTTGAAGCCGAGTTCGTTGAGCACGCCCTGGTAGTAGGCGCCCGCTTCGTCGTTGGGACTTTCGTTGTCGGTCCAGACCGTGATGTTGCGGTCCGACGGGTCGGCTTCGGCGAGCAGTTCCTTCGCCTTGGCCATGTTGTGCGGGTAGAGGTCGATGCTCTCGTGGCCGGGCATGCCTTCCGGGAGGATCTGGTGGGCGGCGGCCAGCGAGCCGGCGTAGATCCGTTCCAGCGCGGCCGGGTTGACCGCGTAGTTGACCGCCTGGCGCACCTTGACGTCATCGAAGGGCGCCTTTTCGTTGTTCATCCAGAAGTAGTAGAGGTTGATCGGGTGGTCGACCCGGAACTGGGTCCCTTCGTACTTGTTGATGATCTTTTCGCGCTGGTCGGCGGGGATCAGGGTCTGCATCCACATCGTCTTGTCGCGTTCGATTTCGTTGACCTGGGTCGAGTCGTTGCGGACGACGTCGATCTCGATCTTGTCGAAATGGCCGTCGGAGACTTCGGGGATCTTCGGACCGTTGTCGGTGGCCCAGTACGGGTTGCGCGCGTAGGACCAGGCGCGGGTCGGTTCGGACTTGGCGATGTAGTAGGGGCCGGTCGCCGGGGGCGGGTCGGCAGAGAGGTTCTTGGCCGGGGTGCCGGCGGGAAGCAGAGCGGCGAAGAGCATGCCGAGCTCGTTGGTGAAGGTTCCGCGCGGTTCTGTGAGGTCGATGACGACCTTGCCGGTCTTGTCGTCGGTCTTGATGCCGGGGATGCCGCCTTCCTGGGTTTCGGCGAATTCTTCGGCACCGGCGATCGTTTCGTAGAAGGGCGAGCCCGGCGAGGCGATCTTGAAGAGGCGTTCGATCGAGCTCTTGAAGTCAGAGGCCTTGACCGGCGTCCCGTCGGAGTACTTGAGGCCCTTGTGGAGGGTCAGCGTGTAGGTCTTGCCGCCGTTGGTGATCTTGGGCATTTCTTCGGCCAGTCCGGGGACGACTTCGCCGCCTTCCTCGCCGTTGGCCCGCTTGTAGGTGAGCAGCGGCAGGTAGGTGTCGTACATCGCCGTCCAGCCTTCCTGCGTGTAGGAGAGCGCCGGGTCGAGGTAGTCGGGGAAAGAGGCGTAGCTGCCGGTCAGTGTGCCGCCTTCCTTGCCGCCTGAGCTACCGCAGGCAGAGAGCCCGAGGGCGGTAGCCGCGGAGATAACGAGCACCAGCGAAACCAGACCTATCTTTCTCAACGCATGACCTCCGAATTGGACCGGGCAGGGACGGGACGCTCACCGACTGGAATCAACTCCACCATAGGCTCACCTTCGGCGTCAAGGCCCCCTGGACCTGTTTTTTCCCTGCGCCCGGGCCATTTCGTGCCCATCAGCGGGGTGGCGATGGCGACGATCGCCAGTACTCCGACCCCGGCGACGAGAAAGGTCGTGCGCGGACTGGCCCCGCTGGCGATCAGGCCGCCGAGGAGATATCCGACGCCCGGCATCGCCGCGCCGATCGACTCCAGCACGCTCATCACCCGAGCCTGCATGCCGGCCACGGTCAGCTCCTGCACGGCGCTGATCGCGCTCACCCACTGGACGCCGTTGCCGGTGCCGCCGAGGACCGAGGCGGCGCAGGCGACGGTCAGGGTCGGGGCGGCGGCCAGCCCGAGGTAGCCGAGGCCGACCGCGATCGTGCTGAAGAAGAGCAGGACGGGCAGGGGTGCGCGGCGGATGGCGGCGAAGAGGAGGCCGCCGATCACCATGCCGACCCCCCAACTGGCCAGTAGCAGGCCGTAGCCCGAGTCGCCTGTGCCGAGGGTCTGCTTGGAGTAGATGACCTCGATCGGGATCACCGCGGCGAAGAAGACGAAGGCGGCGCCCTGGGCCAGCAGCAGCCGGCGCAGCGTCGGCCTCTCGCGGATATAGCCGACCCCGGCGCGGACGCGGTCGCGGACCAGGCCGGGATCGGGCTCGGCCTGTGGCAGGGGACCCGCGGTGAGCAGGATCCAGGCGATCAGGTAGAAGGAAGCGGCATCGAGGAGCAGGGCCGACTGCACGCCGAAGCCGGCGGCGACGAGGCCGGCGATGCCCGGACCGATCGCGGCGCTGGCGGTGAAGGCGACGTTGAGCACGGCGTTGCCGGCCCGTAGTTCGCCGCTCGGCTCAAGCAGGGCGGCGACGACCGCCCGGGTCAGCGCCCGCCCGGTCAGGGCCAGGGCGCCGTCGACGGTGGCGAGCACGATCACGCCGGGGAGCCAGAAGCCGTTGCCGGCAAAGAGGGCCAGCGCCCCGAAGGCCGCCGCCTCGCCGCAGTAGATCACCGGCAGCGCGAAGCGCGGCGGCGGCTGCTCGACCTTGGCGACCAGCACGGGGGCGATCAGGGCGGGCAGAAAGCGGGTGCCGAGAAAGAGCCCGGCGGTCGCCATCGCGCTTCCTGTGCGGTCGAAGACCAGCACCGAGAGGGCCACGATCCCCATCCAGTCGCCCAGCTCGTTGACCGCGTAGCTCGCGGCCAGGCGCCGAAATTGCGGCTTTCTGAGGGGGTCGGTTAGTCGTGCTCTACGCATGATTGGCTGCACGAACTACTGCATTTATGCACAAGTTTTGCTGCAGATGCACAAGTTTCCGCCAAGCTGTGCTACAAAGTTGCCAGGCAATTGACGAGTTTCAGATCGCGACTGCGCAATCTGAGGGCTTTAACGGATTCAACGATCGAAGGGAAAACAAAATGGGCTTCCATCACTAGATCTTTTCTTTCAGCGTGAGCGGAGAATCTCCGCTCACTCCAGTTTCGTAAAGGGCGCTTCCAGTCAGGGGCGCCCTTTGCGCTTTTCGGGATCTTGGCACCTGCACCTTGCCAAACGCCGAAATCCGTGCCTGGGCGAGTTCTCGCAATGCGGCCAAGTACCGTCGTGCACCCCCTGTGCCTGCGCTACCGTCAGTTGCAGGTCCAATTGCCGCAAGCCCCGGCCGCCCCCTCACGCAGGGAATGAGCATCGGCTCATGAATGTCTATGGCCACGGGTGTCCACCGAGCAGATCAAACCTCCGAACAAGGCTATGGCTGACGACAAGCGCCCATCCCGCCTCGCAATCGGCGTCATGGTGGCCGCGCTGGTCGCTACCGCGGCGCTGGGCGTCTGGCGCGCCCCGGAGTGCAACTGGGACCTGGCCCTGTTCGCCGTGCTGCTCGCCTTCTCGGTCTTCAGTTACCTGACCGCGGTCTCCACCGAATCCAAGGTCAAGGTCTCGGGCACCTTCCTCGCCCTCGTCCTGGCGATGGTCTTCCTTGGCGGCACGCCCGCGGCCCTGATCGGCGTCTCCGCGATGCTGGTCGGCTGGCTGGCCCGCTGGCACGACGAAGGCCACTACCTGCTCAGCAACATCCTCACCTACGCCGTCTTCCCGCTGCTCGGCGGCATCGCCTTCCACGAGGGCGTGCAGGCGCTCGGCCTGACCCCGTCCGACCCGTCGTTCTACCTGCTGGTCTTCGCCCTCTTCCAGTTCGCCCTGCTGGTCAACTTCGTGATGATCGCCGGCTACGGCTGCTACGTCGAGCGGGTCTCCTTCCGCAGCAAGCTGAAGGTGCTGCCACCGGTGCTGCCCTCCGAGTTCGCCAGCGCGATGCTCGCCGTCGCCGTCGCCTTCATCTTCCACATCATCGGGATCGCCGCGATCGCGCTCTTCGGTGTCGTCCTGATCACCTTCCAGTACCTGCTCGGCCAGTTGCTGCTCTCCCAGCAGCGCGCCGACGAGCTGGAGCGCCGCAGCAAGCAGCTGGCCAGCTTCCAGGTCGGGATGTTGAGCGCGATGCTGCGCACGCTCGACCTGCGGGACCAGATGACGGCGCGGCACTCGGCCGCGGTGGCGCGCTACTCGCGGGCGATCGCCCAGCGGGCCGGCTACTCGCGCCAGGAAGAGGAGCTGGTTCACATCGCCGCGCTGCTGCACGACATCGGCAAGTTCATCCTCCCCGACCGCATCCTCAAGGCCAACGTGCCGCTCACCGACGAGGACTGGATGCTGATCAAGCGCCATCCCCAGCAGGGCGCCCGCGTGGTCTCCTCGCTCGACGGCTACGGCCCCGTGGCGGAGATCATCCTCGCCCACCACGAGCGGGTCGACGGCAAGGGCTACCCGCGCGGCCTGGCCGGCGAGGACATCCCCGAGCTGGCCCGGATCATCTCCGTCGCCGACACCTACGACGTGATGACGGCGCGCGACTCATACCGCACCCCGGTCTCGACCTACGAGGCGATGCAGGAGCTGCGCCGGGTCGCCGGCAAGCAGCTCGACCCGAAATTCGTCGAGGTCTTCATCGAGCTGCTCGAGGGCAAGGACGTCTCCTTCCAGCACGGCGAGGCCGCCGACTTCGAGAAGGAGCTCGCCCTCGAGGCGAGGATCGCCGAGACCGCCGACCCGGTAGGCAACGGCAACCGCTTCGGCGTCCCCGGCGTAACCGTCGGCTGAACCGCGAGGGCCGATGGGCCGATACGTCAAGTATGCCTTGACGTATCGGCCCATCGGCCCCTCGGTCTGTACGGTTCGCGGCCCATGCGGGCGGTTACGTTTCAGGCGGCGGGGGAGGTTCGGGTTGAGGAGAAGGCCGCCCCGACGATCTCCGCTGGCGACGACGCGTTGGTGCGGGTCGAGGCGAGCGGGATCTGTGGGTCGGATTTGCACATCTTTCACGGCCGGGTGCCGGTCGAGCCGGGCTTCACGATCGGGCACGAGTTCGTCGGCACCGTCCTCGACGCCGGGCCGGACGTGCGCCGGGTCTCCGCCGGCGACCGGGTGCTCGGCTGCTTCCACACCGCCTGCGCCACCTGCGCGCCCTGCCTGCGCGGCGACTATCACCGCTGCGACAACGGGCAGACCTTCGGCCACGGTTCGCACCTCGGCGACCTGCAGGGGGCTCAGGCCGAGCAGCTGCTGGTCCCGCGGGCGAACCTGACCCTGCGCCGGGTGCCGGAGGGGATGAGCGACGAGGTGGCGCTCTTCGCCGGCGACGTGATGGGCACCGGCTACCACGCCGTCGCCCACGCCGGCATGCGCTCCGGCGACACCGTCGCGGTGTTGGGACTGGGTCCGGTCGGGCTCTGCGCGGTGCAAGCGGCGCTGGCGGGTGGCGCGACCGCGGTCTTCGCGATCGACTCGGTCGAGCAGCGGCTGGCGATGGCGGGCGAGTTTGGCGCCACGCCGATCCACTTGACCGAGGAGGAGCCGAAGAAGGCGGTGCGGGCGGCGACCGGCAAGCGCGGCGTCGACGTGGTGGTTGACGCGGTCGGCGACCCCGGCCCGCTGGCGATGGCGGTCAGCCTCTGCCGCGACGCCGGCACGGTCTCGGGGATCGGCGCCTACGCGGGCAAGGGCGAGGTGCCGCTGGGGCTCGCCTGGCTCAAGGGCCTGACCCTGCGGCTCGGTCTCGCCAACGTGATCGCCCATGTCGACCGGGTCCTCGCCCTGATCGAGGCCGGCAAGCTCGATCCCTCGCCCCTGGTCACTCACCACATGAAGCTGGACGAGGCCGCCGAGGCGTACGCGCTCTACGACCAGCGCGAGGCTCTCAAGATCGTTTTGACGCCGTAGGCCGATCCCGGCAGGGGTTCCGCTTAACTTTTTCGGTGTGGCGGAGTTGGGCTGGCGCTCGGGCGTGGCTGACGAAAAAGTACAAGACGCTCCACCCCTGCCGGGATCGACCTCAAGCCCACGTGGGCTTGAGGCCTTACAGTTTGGGTGTGCGGGGGAAGCTGGCAGCGGGTGCTGTTGTGGCTGTGGTGCTGGTCCTAGTCTTCGCGGCCGGTGCGATGGCCTGTTCCTGTGCGCCGCAGGCGCCTGTTGAGTCGCTGCGCGGGTCCGATGCGGCTCTCGTCGGGCGCTTGGTGAAGGTGATCCCGCACGGGTCCCTGCGCGCGGTCTACCGCTACCGGGTCGGGCATGTCTACAAGGGATCTGGTGAGATCGACGCCGGGCGAGTGCTCAACGTGCGCAGCGCCCGCCGCAGCGCCGCCTGCGCCCTGCCGCGGCGCACCGGGCGCAATTACGGCCTCTTCCTCACCCACGCGCACGGCCGCTGGTTCGGCGGCATCTGCGGCGTGGTCAGTCCGCGTCGGCTTTGGTCGGCGGCGACGAGCCAAGGCGGCGCCAGGCGGCTCCGCGGGACGGATTCCACCGGCTGTCCAGCCCCCGCTTGAATCTCTCTGACCGAATCGGTTAGCGTCCCGTTGGTGTCACTCCCTGACTTCTTGCGGCCCAAGCCGGCAGAGCGGCCGTTGGCAGAGGACCGCGGGCTGCGGGAGAAGGCGCCGGCGCGGGACCGGCGCGATGCGGCGGACGTGCCGCAGGCGCGGCGCAGGGGGCGCCAGCGCTGGATCTTCAACGGCGAACGGCCTGAGCCCGTTCCGTCCTACCTCGGCCCGGTCGAGGACCCCGAAATAGACAAGCTGGGAATCTGCTGCTCGGGCGGGGGTATCCGCTCCGCCGCCTTCTCCCTCGGCGCCCTGCAGGTGCTCGGTGAGAGGGGGCAGCTGCGCCATGCCGCCTACCTGGCAGCGGTCTCGGGCGGGTCCTATGTCGCCGCGGCGATCTCGATGGTGGCCAGGGCGGGACCGCAGGACTCCAACGGGGACATGCTGGAAAAGCGCGGCCCGTTCGCCCAGGGTTCGCCGGAGGAGCAGTACCTGCGCAACCACTGCTCCTACATGGCGCCGACCGGCTCCGACATGCTCTACCTCGGGATCCGGCTCGTCCTCGGCCTCCTGGTCAACCTGGCCTTCATCTCGCTGCCGCTGATCGGCGCTGCGCTGGTGCTCACCGGCTTCTTCTACGTGCCGCTCGTGCCCGACCTGGTCGGGCCCTGCAAAGGGGCGAAATGCGCGGCGAACATCCCGGCCTGGTTCTGGGAAGTGCCGCTGGGCCTGCTCGGCATCGGCGGGCTGTGCGGGCTCGCCACCCTGCTCTTCAGGTGGCGGGCCGAAAAATGGGAGCGATTTTTCGTGACCTGGTCGACCCGGCTGGCGATTCTGGCACTCGGGGTCGCGCTGATCTTGGTCGGGCTGCCTTACCTGGTCGACTGGCTCGACCACCTCGCCAGTTCGGGCGAATCGGTGAAGCCCTCGGCGTTCGACGCGGTGCGCTCGATCAGCGCCGGCTTCCTTGCCCTCCTGGTAGGGGTTCTCGCCCAGGTCGGGCGGCTCCTGCTCTCGAAAAAAGGGGCCGACGCGGCCGGACGCACCGGCAAAGCGATCGGCAAGCTCGGCTCGGGCTTGAGCATCACCCTGGCCTACGCGGCGGGGGGACTGATCGGGCCACTGCTGCTGCTCGGCGTGGTGGCGCTGACGATCGCGGCCGGAATGGCCGGGGCGACGAAAGGCAGCGGCGTCGATTTGTCCCTGGTCGGGGTCGGCTTCGGCGCACTGGCACTGTTCGGCGTGCTCTACTACCTCGTCGACCTGACCACCTGGTCGCTGCACCCCTTCTACAAGCGGCGGCTGAGCAGCGCCTTCGCGCTCAAGCGGGTCAGTGAGGACGAACTGAGCGACAAGCAGCGCAGGCGGTTCGAGGCCGTGAAAGTCCCCAAACCTCCCGCGCCGGGCGACGTTGTCGAGGACTACGCCGGGATCGCGATCGAACGCGACTACGACGAGCTCGTGCCGGTCTCGCAGACCGCCGTGAGAGAGACCGCCGGTGACCGCGAGTGGCCGACACTGTTGATCTGCGCCGCCGCGAACGTCTCCGACCCCGGAGCTTCGCCCCCGGGCCGTCCCGTCACCAGCTTCACCTTCAGCGCCCACACGGTGGGCGGGCCGCTGGTCGGCGCGGTCGAGATGACCGAGCTTGAGCGGGCCTTCGAAAACAAAGACGAGACGGACCGGGTCGAGGGCTCTCGCCGGGTCAGCGAGACCGGGGTCGGGTCCATGGTGAACGCCATCAGGATGGGGCCGCGCAAGCATCGGCGGCGCGACCTCACCCTGCCGGCGGCCGTTGCGATGTCGGGGGCGGCGATCTCGCCGTCGATGGGGAAGATGACGCCGCGACCGCTGACCTTTCTGATGGCGCTGGCCAACCTTCGGCTCGGGGTCTGGGTCCCCAACCCGCGCTGGGTGGCGGCCCAGGAGGACAGCGACAAGTCGCTGCCGCGCCACTATGCGCGGCCACGGCTCCTGCACCTGTTCAAGGAGATGCTTGGTCGCAACCGGGTTGACGCAAAATATCTCTATGTGACCGATGGCGGGCATTACGAGAACCTGGGGCTGGTCGAGCTGCTGCGCCGCGGTTGCACCAACATCTACTGCCTCGACGCCAGCGGGATCGGCAAGGGCAAGGCCGAGTACAGCGAGCTGGGCGAAGCGATCTCGCTGGCCCGCAGCGAGCTGGGCGTGGAGATCGATTTCGGTGACGAAAACCTGTGCGACCTCAAACCGGACGAGGTGACCCAGCTGGCGGAGAAAGACGTGATCGAGGCGACGATCCGCTACCACGGAAAGTTCGAGGGAGTCAAAGGGACGCTGATCTACGTTCGCAACACGATGACCGCGGCCGCGGCCTGGGACGCCCGGGCGCACCAGCTCGACGATCCGCGCTTCCCGCACAACTCGACCGTCGACCAGCTCTACACCGACAAAAAGTTTGAGGCCTACAGGGTGCTCGGTGCGGAGGCGGCTGGGCGTGCCGTCGACGCGATGTCGGCCTGAGCCGCCCGCCCTGTCAGCATAGGTCGGCAATGGCACTGCTGAGCGACGCCGAGATCGAGGCCAAACTCTCCGGCCTGGCGGGCTGGGAGCGGCGCGGCGCGGCGATTGCCAAGCGCTTCGGATGCGGCGACTTCGTCGGTTCGGTGAAGTTTTCCGAGGCGCTGGTCGAGCCGGCTGAGGCGATGGGCCACCACCCGGACCTGGAGATCTCCTGGGACACGGTGACGGTGACGATCTCCACCCACTCCGAGGGCGGCCTCACCGCTGCCGACTTCGAGCTGGCCGGGAAGGTCGACGCCCTATCCCCGACGAGCTGAGAATCGACGCGCGGCTCTCGATCCCGCTGGCCGAGATCGAGCTGCGCACCAGCCGCTCTTCCGGGCCGGGGGGCCAGCACGCCAACGTCACCGCCTCGCGGGTGGAAGCCGTCTTCGATGTCGAGGCCTCGAGCGCGCTCGACGCGCGCCAGCGCGACCGGCTGCTGGGACGCGGAGGCTCGCCGATCACCGCCGTGGCCCAGGATGCCCGCGGCCAGTCCCGCAACCGCAAGCTGGCCCTGCGGCGCCTGGCCGAGAAGATCGCCGCCGGCCTGGCCGAGCCCGCACGCCGCCGCCCCACCCGCCCGACCCGCGCCTCGCGAGAGCGGCGGCTGGAAGAGAAGCGCCGGGCAGGAGAACGCAAGCGCACCCGGCGGCGGCCGAGCGGCGGTTACTGAGCGCGTTCGGGGGCCGCGCCCTGGCAGACTGGGCGGCGATGGCGAAGCGCAAGCAGCGGCGACCGCGGGAAAAGGCGCCCACCGTCGACTACGTCGATGCGGAGGGCAACACGCTGACCCTGCGCGAAACGCTCAGCGCCGGCACGATCGCCAAGCTGGGCGAGGGGCCGGCGACGGCGGCGACGAGCCAGGAGGACGCCTGGCACCGGCGCTCTGAGCTGCTCTTCGAGCGGTTGGCGGTGCGCTGGGAGATCGCCGGCCTGCCCCTGAGCGACCAGAAGATGCTGCTCGGCCGCTACCGGATGGCCGACGCGGCGACCCAGCAGTGGGTCCGCGAGACGATCGCCGAGCACATCGAGCGGTATATCCCGGAGCTGGCCGGGTAGTCGCGGGCGCCCCTCAGTCGCGGCGCACCAGGCCCGTTACGGCCACTACCCCGAGCGTCGTCAGCAGCCAGCCGAAGGAGATCTCCATCCACAGCGTGAAGTTGGGCCAGAAGCCCTGGGGAGTCCAGGCGCTCGCCTGCCCAAGGTCGATGATCGGCAGGAAGGCATCGATCGTGTAGACGAGCGCGTAGCGATGTGGGGCGCCTTCGTCGCCGACGAATTCCACCGCTCCAAACGCCCCGCTGAAGACCGCCCAACCGATGGCGATGAAGAGCAGCGCCCAGCCAAATGCGAGATAGGGCCGATAGCCGAAGGAGATCGTCGCGCCGAGGAGGCGGCTCCACTGTCTCGTGATCCAGGCGAGGCCACCTCGCTTGCGCCGTTCTTTCTCGCGTCGTATCGCGATCTCGCGGGCTCTGCTGTCGTCGCCCGCAAGTCGCAGCGCCGTCACCACCTGGCCGAACGGCTGCGGGCTCCAGTCGGGGTTCTGGCTACCAAGCCAGGACCGGCGTTTTTTTGTGTCAATGGCGGCAATGCCATCCAGTTTGAGTCCCTCGAGCCGGACCTTTTTCGCTGCAGGCCAGGTGATCTTCCCGTCGTCGAGAAAGCCCATGCTCATGCGCGAGAGATCCACAGCCTGAAGTCGACCCAGGTCGGCGTCGCCAAGGTCGAATTTCCCCTTCACGGTTGCCCCGGAAAGCACCAGCGCACGCCCGAGCCGGGTGCGCTTGCGCCCCTTTTCCTGCTCCGCATCGCTCAGGGATCCGAGGTCGAGATCGCCTCCGATCGAGGCTCGGCTCAAATCGAGGCGGCCGCCGACGTCCGCCCCTTTGAACTGGAGACTGCCATCGAAACTGGTTTGACGCAGGTTGATCGACCTGTGTGTGTTCACGCGCTCGAATCCACCGTTGCCTGCCACCACGGTCGACCCGAGATGAAGGGCGACGCTCCCGTCGGCGTGCAGCTTTGCCCCGGTGCAGCGAAGGTTGCCGCCGATCCGCGCACCCTGAATGCTGACCTGGCCACGATCGGCCGGGCCGGACTCCTCCGTTTTGGGCTGTCCACGGTCATCGAACGCCGGCGCGGCGACGATGCGCCGCAGGAACAAACGCCCGCCTATCTGGGCGCCGTCCAGGAGCAGCGAGTGTCGGTCCTCTCCCGCCGAAAACCTTCCGTGGTCGCAGTTGAGGTCGTCTCCGACTCGGATCGCCGGCAACCAGACGGTGCCGTCGGAGCGAAAGTCCTCGTTGAGCAGCAGGCCATGGTCGAGCTTCATCCGGTCGCCCCTGATTCCACGGCAATGCGTGCCGGACATTTTCAGAGTGATCAGCCGGGCGTCCCGAAGTAAGAGCTGTTTCAGGCGGCAGTTTTGGAAGAGAACCGGAAAGTCCACCTGCACGCCGTCGAGATCCAGGTCATCGTCCTCGATACGCAGGTTGATCGCGTGCAGTCCTCGCAGCCTCGATGCGTCCACGAGATCCCCATTGCTGAGTATCCAGCGGATCAGCTCGGCTCTGACCGTTTCCTTCGGCTCACCGCTGTGGTGTGTCTCGAAGCGAGCGGGCTCGGATTTCGCAAAGCGGCTGAGCAACTTTTTCTCGGTCGCTGTGAGTTCCGAGCTGAGGGCGCCCTCGGCGGCGTTCAGGAACTCGGTCATACCTAAGTGGACCACAAATGAAGTATTGACTATTGATCAGAGAAATGTTGCTTGTTGATCACCGAAGCGCTTGCTGGCCCCAGAGTAAGCTCGCCGCAGTAACGGCTAAAGGGAAAGGAAGCAGATGTTCGCGAACACGAAAGCGACCAACGGCTTCGCCGTCGACGACATCGACGCGGCGAAGAAGTTCTACGGCGAGACGCTGGGACTGGGAGTCACGGTGCTGAGCGAGGAGTTCGGCGTCACCTCGATCCAGATGGCCGGCGGGCGCAGCACCCTGATGTACGCCAAGCCCGACTTCGTCCCCGCCACCTACACGATCCTCAACTTCGAGGTCGACGACATCGAGGCGGCGGTCGATGAGCTGATCGCGCGGGGCGTCACCCTCGAGCGCTACGCGGGCTTCGAGCAGGACGAGAAGGGCATCGCCCACGGCCCGGGCCCGCACATCGGCTGGTTCAAGGACCCGGCCGGAAACATCCTCTCGGTGCTGCAGCAGCCCGCGAGCTAGACGTTTATTCGTTTAGACGATTAGACGTTTAATCGTCTAAGTTACCGGGCGATGATCTCCAAGACGCCCGATCTGTCAGACGACCTGCGCTCACGCCTGGCTGAGCTCGACGGTCTCCGCGCCGCGCTTGGCCACGAGGCCGGCCGCCGCGTGCCCTGGCTCGGGCCGTTGCGCCGCCAGGTCCGAGTGAGCACTGTCGAGGGCTCGACCGCGATCGAGGGGTTTCACGTGGCCTCAGGTGAGGCGGCCGCCCTGGTCGGAGGGGAGGAGCCGGTCGATCCGGAGGACGAGAACCGGATGGCCGTCGCCTCTTACGCGCGGGCGATGGACCACGTTGGCGCGATGGCCGCCGACCCCGCGTTTCGCTGGCTCGACCGTGTGATCCTCGACCTGCACTTCGACACCTGCGCTTTTCAGCGGACCGTGAAGCCGGGACTTTGGCGCACCGGGGAAGTCGGCGTGACCGGGAGCGACGGGCGGCTCGTCTACAAGGCCCCCGACGCCGAGCAGGTGCCGGGGTTGATGGGCGAGGTGATCGAGTGGCTGGGTAGCGGCGACCTGGACGCCCATGTCGTAGTCCGGGCCGCGATGGCGCACCTCCATGTGATCTCGGTGCACCCCTTCCATGACGGCAATGGCCGGGTCTCGCGCATCGTCCAGTCCCTGGTGCTCGCCCGTGAGGGGCTGATGCCGCCCGAGTTCGGCTCGATCGAGGAGTACCTCGCGGCCAACACGACCGACTACTACCGGGCGCTCAACGATGCCCATGGCCCGACCTACCAGCCGGAGCGGGACGCCTCCGGTTGGATCGGCTTCTGCGTCGACGCGCACCTCGCCCAGGCCCGTCAGCGCCTGGCCCAGATCGAAGACGCGGCGGCCCGCTGGAGCAAGCTCGAAAGCTTGGTCGGGTCACGCAACTGGCCCGATCGCCTGGTGATCGCCTTGGAGCAGGCCCTGATGGGCGGCAGCGACCGTGCCGGATATGTGGCCGAGGCCGATGTCTCGCCCGCCACGGCAAGTGCCGACTTCCGTCGCCTGCTTGACGCCGCCCTGGTCGAGCAACGCGGCCGCGGCCCCAGCGCGCGCTACTGGGCGAGCGACGGCCTGCGGTCCGCTGTCGCCTGACTTCAGGCGCCCAGCAGCTTGGCCTTCTGGGCGGCGAACTCCTCCTCGGTGAGGATTCCCTGCGCCTTCAGTTCGCCGAGCTCCTTGAGTTGGTCGATCGTCGACTGTCCGCCGGCCGCGGGTGCGGCTGGTGCGGCGGCCACGGGGGCCTGGGCCTGCTGCGCTTCTTCCTGCTGGGCCCAGCGCTGGCCCTGACGGCGTGAGACGCGGTTGCTGACACTGGTGGCGGTGCCGGCGATGACGGCGGTTCGTGCGACTCCTCGAAGTAGTCCTGGCATGGTGTTCCTTTCTTCCTCAGGCTGCCGACTCGGCCGCGTCGAGGGCGGCGAGCACGTCTTGGACGGGGATGCGGCCGCTGGCGACCAGCTGGCCGCCGGAGCGGCGGACGGCGGCGGCGAACGGGGCCGCCCAGCTGTTCTCGAAGACGAGCAGGGCGGCGGAGGTGCCGGGCTCGAGCGCGTTGCCGGCCTCAGTGATGTCGTCGTCGCCAAGCAGGCCCGAAGAGGCGCCGTCGAAGGCGGCGAACTCCGTAACCGCGTCGCCGAGCTCGGAGATCTCGACCGCGGCGACCGAGCCGTCCTCGCCCTTGGCGATGAAGGCCAGGTCGAGGATGCGGATCAACCCACGGTCGACCAGATCGATCAGGTGCGGCACCGCCTCGCCGGTCGGCTGCCGCCCGGCCCACTCGACGATCAGGTAATCGATCGGTCCCATCTCACTGATCTCTTCACCGCTCAAAGCCGACCCCCTTCGCTTGTTGGTTGCGCGCGGGTCAGGCCCGGGCAGGTAGACCATATTAGGCACCGTTGTAACGCTTTTCGTCGCAAGCCAAAATGATGGGCGGAGCGTGAGGAGCTGATGGCTGTGGAGCGCCGCCGTGGTGACCGCCGTGATGCCCTTCCACTCCCAACCCCGCGCCTCCGCCAGCCATTCCCGCCGCCGGTCCCGCCAGCGCCAATCCGGTAGCCGCGAGCAACTGGCTCTCCGTGACCGCGAGGTCGTAGATCGTCCACTCGGACTCGGCCCAGGGCGTGAGCTCGTCGGAGCCCGGGTTTACGCGGACGATGCTGCTCTTCTTCTTGCCACGGTCGCCGCAGGCAATCCACACGTGCCCGGCACCGGCGGCGATCGCGCGCGGCGCGCTCGGCAATCGGAACACCGACCGGGATGTCATCGTCGCCACATCGACGGCGGCGATCGCGCCCCATTTGGGGGCAAGTCGGCGGCTGCAGGCGATCCAGAGCGCACCGTCGTGGAGAGCCGCCCGGACTCCGCGGGCGGGAAGTTTCGCCTCGGCCTCGACGGTGCCGTTGGACGTCGCCACGCGGTAGGCATGCGAGCCGGCCAGCGCCAGCAACACCCCGTCGGCGTGGAGGAGCTGGCGGCCGCCGCGGCGGATTCTCACCTTCCTCGTGATTTCTCCGGTCGCTTGATCGACGCTGACGAGACGACCGTTCGCGTGGAGGATCCAGACCGATTCCCGGTCGCAGGCGAGGCCGCGCACCCCGTCATCGAGTCGCGCGACCCCTTCGCCTTCGCCACTTGGCTGAAAGCGCCACAGCCAGCCGTTTGAGCAGACCACCCAAATCGCCTCGTTGCCGGCGGCGATTGAAGCCGGCGGTCGTCTCAGGTCGGCACGGTTACTGACCTGTCCGTTTCGCCCATCGATCCGCACCACGGTCCTACTCGCCGCGTTCGTGACCCAGATCGCGTTGCGTTCGACCGCCAGGCGACCGAAGCCATGCCCGGTCTCGATCCGGTCCTCCTTGGCGCCGGGGGCGGATGTCGAGTGCCGATCCACCCAGGCGGTGGCTCTCAGCCTCGGCGAACTGAAGAGGTTGCGCGGTTGGAACCAGTTCGTCATCGTCGGCACTCGACCGGCGTCGAGGCCGAGCTAGGAGGTGGTTATACGGGGGATCGGGGATGGGCGCGGCTGGGTTCGAACCAGTGTTCTAGCGCCCAACTCGAACCGAAAAGACCACTAGCGACTCGACAAAGATCGAGGAACGGTATCGGTTGATTTTGAAGCTGCAAAGCCAAATGGGAAAGCGCCAGCCTCGCGCTGCGGGATTGAGCCGGAAATCGGCGGGGGCGATCACACCCCCTCGCCGGACGTTTCGGCCATGCCTACAGCTCGGCAGGATGACGCCTCGCAGCTCATCTCAGCCCCAGGCCGGTTCCTCGACCAATTTGAGGAGCTACGCATGGACTGTCCAATGAGCAACTGATCCACGAGGCAATCGAAATCAATCACGCGGCGGTAGGTAAGGACAAGACGCTTACCCGATACCGCGATCACCTAGTCCACTTCAGCCAGTACCTCGCCAGCGCTCACGGCGTTGACTTCTATGGGACTCGCAAGCTCGATCGGAGGATCGAGCAGGGCGGCGGGCGGCGCGGGCGAGTGGAAACCGCTCGCAGGGCGAGCAAGCGCGACCTACACCCGCGCAGGGTGTCGGGACCGGAGCGAGGGCGGCTGATCCTTGGGCGGCACGGTAGGCGGCTCATCGCCGCCGAGGATCGTGCCTCCGTCGTGGTGGTCAGCCCAAGCACCGTGAGCCTCAAGACGACGGGGTTCGCGACCCCCTCCCTCTTGGAGTGGGAGGGGCCGGTGGTCGCAACGTCGGTCAAGAGTGACCTTTTGCTCGCGACGATCAAGGCTCGCGAAGCCAAGGGTAAATCGATGGTCTTCGACCCGACGAAAGCAACGGGGTTGGGGTCGGTGAAGGCGGCGCCGTTGTCTGCCTGTGGCGAATGGCGCGGGGCGATGCGAGTCGCGCATTGGCTCGCCAGCTCGTCCCGCGCGTCGGGGGCGGGCGGTCTGGAGGACGCGGAGTTCTGGTACACGGCCGCCGAGAAGCTGCTTGCGCGGTTGCTGTTCGCCGCCGCCAAGAGCGGCGGGCAGATGGCGGACGTGGTTCTGCTGGCTGAACGAGGGCGAGGGGGCCGAGGAGGAAGTCAACGAAAAGCTGACGATCGCTCAGGCGAAAGACGCGTTCGGGGCGTGGCGGGCGAACTGGAACCGCGAGGAGCGCCAGCGCAGCTCGATCTACACGACGGCGGAGACGATCATCGGCGCCTTCGCCGACCCGCGCGTCCTCGACGCCAGCTCGAAGGCGGAGTACACGCCTGCGCAGACGGGCAAGCCGCTCGATCCCGCCGCCTCTGATCGTGCTGGACGAGGCGGCGAACGTCGCGCCGATTCCCGACCTGGACGCGCTCGCCTCGACCGGCGCGGGTCAGGGCATCCAGCTCGTCACGGTCTTTCAGGACATTGCTCAGGTCAACGCGCGCTACGTGACGTAGTTCCACGGGTTGCCATCGTCCTTCTTGAACTGATCGAGGCGACCCGTCACGGCGACGAGGTTGCCCTTGCGCTGGTACTCGACGCAGGCGCGGGCAACACCGTTCCAGCACTTCACGTCGTAGTAGATCGGGTCGAGGTCGTCGCCCCGGTTGATCGCGAGCGGGAGGATCGCGTAGACGCTCTCGCCGCTGGTGTCGTGTAGCTCGGGGTCGCGGGTCAATCGTCCGGTGAGGACAACGACGTTCGTGTTGATGCTGCTCATCTCGGGCCTCCTTGGCTGAGGTAGTTCGATTTGACGAGCGGCAAAAAGGCGCGCGGGCGAACGCGCGGAACCGAGCCGAAGGCGAGGGGAACCCCCCTTGCGGGGTTGAAGCGCGGGCGGCGTGCGCCAAACTGACGGGAGGAAAGTCGGGCTACCTCGCTACGGAGGAACCGGGCAGCAAACGACGCTCGCTGATCCGAACGTCGCTTCCCCGGCTATTCGACAGCGGGGCGTCTACTCGGTGAACTCGCTCAGGTAGTCGCGGGCGATGGCGTCCCAATCGACCCAGGCGAGGGCGGTTGACAGAAGCTCTGCGGCCAGCAGGTTCAGGGAGTAGACGCCGCCCGACACGCCGCGCACGATGCCGTCCGGGCTGGCGGCTTCGACGCCCTCGACTCCGGCCAGTTCTTCGGCGTAGCTGCGGAGCGCTTCGCCTAGCTGGTGGGGGTGGCGCTTCACGGTGCCGCCGGGGCCGCAGTAGGAGCATTCGGTGTTCTGCCCGATGAGCCCCGGCCCGGCGGTGTTCGAGCCACCGCAGGCGGGACAGGGATCGGCGGCGGCTCGATGCTCGCGGACCATCCGTTGAATGTCGGTGTAGGTGCCTTGGTCGTTGTCGAGGACGAGGCGGACGTGATGCGTGAGCGCATCTTGCGCGTCTAGCTGGTCCTCTTGCCGCTGTGCCCTGTCGAGGATCGCGCCGACCTTGGCGGCGACTGAATCGGCTACGGGCTCGGACTCGACCTGGGGCCGCGCGGCGGCGAGCAGTTGTGCGGTGGCGGTGCCGCTCACGACGACCAACCCCGGATCAGCTCCGCCGCGTCGCTCTCCCCCTCGCCGATTTTGCGCAGGCGCTCCAACGCGGCATCGGGCGAAACACCCTCGCTCACGTCGGCCGCGAGGCTCGGCCAACCCAACTCGCGTAGCGCATGGCCTCGTCTGATCGCCTCTACTCGCTCCCCGCTGCTTTGCATGATGTACCTCCATCGTTCGCGCATCCGGCAGGCGCTCACCTGCCCTGGTAAGCGCAATCAGTCCCCGGACGACGAGGGGCGCACCGGAGCGAAGCGGAGGGGAAGGGAAGCGAAGCGACCTTGCGCCCCGAGGAGCCGGGGGCACAATGAAGCGACCAGGGCAGAGATCAACTCATGCGGCTCTCTTTCGACCAAATAGGTCGCCGGGAAGACGAGTGGCAACCCCGGCGAGAGGGAGAGGAGCCGAGGTTGCCGTTTATGAGAGGAGGACGGCGAATAGCCAAGAAGCGCCGTCCCCCCCTCTCCATCGAGCAAGCATCGAGCACCAAACCAGGAGCTGCCTTAACAGCGCAATGGAATGCGTGTCGCGATGCAGCGAAGATGCTAGACGCCCAAATGGAAAGGTTGCAGGTTTTTAACTGCGGACTTTGAGCAATGCCGGTTTGTCGCCTCTCGCCTCGCGACTTCAGCAGCCTGAACCGGCCTTCAAGTGAGCAGGGCGCAGGCCCGAAGCGCCGCCGGAGTCGGCTCCACGATCTCGTCGTCTCGGTCGGCGAACAGGCCGAACTCACGCAGGCCCTTGATCGCCTGGGCCGCTGTCTCGACCTCCCTGGCGTCGTCGGCGTTGCCGACGGTCCTCAGCGACAGGTCCCGGATCGCCAGGTGTTGAGGATGGAGTTCGGCGGCGACCTGGAGGATCACAGCTTCGACTTGCGCGACATCGTATTGCGGTGAGGTTTTGCGATCGGGCACGCTCAGTCGTCGGCCTGCGCCACCAGGGCGTGCAGGTCGGCGGGCTCCCAGGCCGCCTCGAACGCCAGCAGTGCGAAGGTGTAGCCGGCGGCTTTGCCGCCCTTGCCGTTGGCCCTCTCGACGCGGGTAGCCGCCGCGCGCTGCTCGTCTTCGACCTCCCTTGTCGCGCGCTCTGCGATTGCCTTCACCTTGCGCTTCCCCTCGGTGTCGAGGACCAGCGGGGTGCGGGCCATGTGATCGTGCGCGCCTTGCAGCTTGCCCGCCTTCAGGGCGTTGGCCAGGTCATTGAAAAGGTCGCTTGCCAGGCCAGCCCCCACTATCGCCCGCATTCCCTTTTTGAGCCGTCTCCAGGCCGATGCGGGCAGCAGCGTCTTGGCGCTCGCGCGGTAGTAGTGCTCCACCGCGCCACGGCGCGGCTCGGTGCGAGTCTGTTCGATCAGGCCGTGGCAGTCCTCGCGCAGCACTTTCACGTGGTAGCTCACCTGCGAGAGCCCCTCGCCCAGCGCCTTGGAAAGTTCGTTGGGGCTGATCTCCCGCTGCAAGGTCGCCAGCAGGATGTGCTGGCGCAGCACGTGAGACAGGCCGCGCACAAGGCTTGGATCGACCAGCACCGGCAGGTGCTCTGCCGCCGCTTCGTTCAGTCCGGTACCTCTAGGCATTTCTCTCGCCCCTTCTGCCGCCGTTCCCTGAGCGGTCCACGTTGTTAGGAATAGAAGCGTCAACTTCTGGGAACAGCGCGAGTCTTGCCGATCTATCAGTAAATTTCACAACCCGCGTAGAGGCTTTACTGTTAGTCAGGTTTTCCTGTGCAGTGACGCTGTGCGGAAATGGCGAGACGAGACGGGCAGGGACCCGCCGGGACGGGTGGCTAGTCGAGGAGCTGGCCCGGCTTGACCTCGACCGCTTTCGCAAGCCGACGCAGTGTCGAGATCTGAGGATCGCGCTTTCCCGCCTCCATCCGGCTGACCTCCGTGACGTGGACGCCGCTGCGTTCTGCGACCTGTTCTTGGGTCAGGCCAAGGCGTTCGCGAGCCTCCCGCAATTTGGTGCCAAAATGGGCCACGGCGGGATCGTCTGCGTTCGAGGCTGAAACCGCCATAGGAAACTTCACAAGTTCTTGCGTAGACTCCCGCTCCCTCCATGCCGCGATGGAACGAAGACGGGGGGACCGGCCACAAGCCCCACGCAAGCGGGCCGCAACCGGCCCCCTGTCTTTGGCGCGCTCTATGCGTGCTTCACAACGTGCACGCTGGAGTGGATGTGCGCAACTTGCGCAATCTTCATCGCGGTCACCTCCCCTCGCTGTTGGTCGGCGGTTTTTCCGCCGAGAGAGGAAGAATGCTAAGAAAAATTCTACTTTGGGCAGAAATCTTGCCTGACGGAGCTTTCCGGCCCTAGGCGGACTTATGCTCTGCCCTGCCTGACTATGAGAGGAAAGCCGAGCAAGCCAATAACGCCTGCGATGCCCGTTCTGCTGGGGCAGGGGGAGCGGAGCGTCGAGGAAGCTGTTTCCTACGCGGTTACCCACCGCGTGAGGGCCGAACTCCGAGCGATCCTAAACGAAGGCACTCGCTCGCAGGACGAACTAGCGAAGCTAGTCCAGCCGCCGGTAGGCAGCATTGGCTACCACATTAGAGAGCTACTCGCGGACGGCTCGATTGAACTGGCCTTCGTCAAACCGGTGCGGAATGCGAACCAGTATTTCTACCGAGCGGTAGTAATGCCGCACTACTCGGACGAGGAAATCGCAGCGATGCCGCCAGCGGCGCGGCAGGCCGTCACTGGCGTTGCCCTTCAGGCGATCATGGCCGAGGCCCTCTCTGCCTTCTGGGCCGGGAAGATGATCGACGACAGACGGCTGTGGGTGTCCTGGCGCTGGTTCAACGTCGATCAGCGAGGTCGGGACGATATCGCCGATGAGCAGGCTCGATCATGGGAGCGGATTCGAAAGATCGAGGCGAAATCGACCAACCGCCGCGCCAAGTCGGGGGAGCCAGCCAAGTCGATCATCGTCAGCTCCCTTGGATACGTGCGTTGCCGCTTCTCCGAGGCCGCTCCAATGACCGAGCGACCTGGGCCAAAGGCTCCAGTCAGATTGGGGCAGGGCATGCGATGCGTGGAGAACGCGATCAGCTATGCAATCGGTCATCGCATCAGGGCGGAGATCCTTGCCATCCTCAATGAAGACGTGCGCTCGCGGGATGAACTTGCGTATCTAGTTGGCGAACCGTCGGACAAAATCAAGCACCACGTCAGGGCATTGCTTGATGATGGCTCAATTGAGATTGCATATACCGAGCAGGTTGGGAACCTGAACCAGTATTTCTACCGAGCGGTAGTAATGCCGCACTACTCGGACGAGGAAATCGCAGCGATGCCGCCAGCGGCGCGGCAGGCCGTCACTGGCGTTGCCCTTCAGGCGATCATGGCCGAGGCCCTCTCTGCCTTCTGGGCCGGGAAGATGATCGACGACAGACGGCTGTGGGTGTCCTGGCGCTGGTTCAACGTCGATCAGCGAGGTCGGGACGATATCGCCGATGAGCAGGCTCGATCATGGGAGCGGATTCGAAAGATCGAGGCGAAATCGACCAACCGCCGCGCCAAGTCGGGGGAGCCAGCCAAGTCGATCATCGTCAGCTCCCTTGGATACGTGCGTTGCCGAAACGCCTCTGTAAGCACGTTGGCTGAAAGTCCAAGCCGACCTACTGCTGTGGGGAGCGTCCTCGGCTCACGGGGGCTGTCGCGGGCAGTTCGACCGTAGATCTCGCCGCTACGAGCACCGTCATTCGATGCTTGCTCGATCGATCGAAGCGGACAAGGCCTTTCGCAAACTTGGTTGCTGATTGCTCTAATCTTTCTGATTGATCTGAAACTCTCACCCAACGGAAATGAGAAGCGATGACAGCAGTCCCGTGTTCGGCGGTCGTGCCGCTCCTGTCCACGATCAAGAACCGCTAGAAGGGGAAGGGCAGGGCAGGGCTGGTCTGGTCTGGTCTGGTCTGGTCGTGGCTGACGAAGACGAGCTCTGCCCTATCCACCAGCTGGGAGGGCATTCTTCGACCAAACGTACGCGGGGCCGCGTGGAATGGCGCAAAAAGGTTGTTTCATAGAATCTTGCAATTGGCGTATATTCGTGCTGCGTCGTGATTGCCTTCCACTTGGCTGTCAGCACAGCTCCTTGGTTTGGCGCTCGATGCTTGCTCGATGGATCGAAAGGGCGGCCCTAGGGCCGCCCTTTCGGCTTGAAGCACTGCCTGAGAGTGGGGCGGCGCCACTCGGCCCGCCGGGCGGCGCCGCCACCTTCAGCTAACTGCGAAGGTCTGGTGGCGCAGCCAAGCAACGTCGCCGCGTAAATCGCAAAGACTGCGGCGAGGCGGTTGTCGGTGATCTCAACTACCTGGAAGTGCCAGCGGGAGAGTCGTTCGCATTGGCGACGGAACTCCGCCATGAACTCCGGGTCAGCGCAGTTCTCCTTCCGGGTTCCGGCGAGCGGCTTCTTCTTCCGGTGGAAACTCCGCACAGTTCGTGCGTAGGCGTAGGTGCCCTCGTTGTGGCGAGGTCGGACGTGACCTCGAAGGCGCGTGCGGAAGTTCGAGAACTTCTTGCCCGCCGGTCGGCGTTGGCGCGTTGGAAACGCCCGTGCATGAGGTCGCCGAATTGCTTGTTGCGTGGCTCCGCGATATCGGCTTCCGGTGGGACGACATACCGGCCGGCGTGTATTTCCACGCCTTGAAGCCCGCCAAGTGGCTCGGGCGAAGGGCGCTGGGTCTCACATTCTGAGGCGCCCCTTCGGCCGCCTCAACAAGTAGATTTCTACGCGAAAGCGAGTCGCTTGGCCTTACGATTCGAGCTGTAGAGCCAAATCTGAGACTGGTCTAGAACCACTCCCTGATTTTTGGCTCTACAGCGGGGAATCCGATGGGCGCTACTGGGCTCGAACCAGCGACCTCTCGCGTGTGAGGCGCACTGTCGAGGACCCGGAAACCGGCCGGAACCCCGCATTCCCAAGCGGAATGGTGCATCTGCCCCCGCCGTTTCTTTAAGCCGTCAGATTGCCGCAGTTTGCAGTCGATAGTGCCCGACTTGGGCACTGGTGCCCAGCCCGCGATCAGCGGCCCATGTGTCGATTTCGCGGAGGGAGGTTGCGCGATTTCGTGGCTCGGCAAGCAAAGTGCTTTGCCTGGAGCAAGAGCTTTGTGCTCGATCCTTGGAACGGTGTCGCGACTCCGTTCCATGAGCAGAGTTCGTTTGGAACCGCTTCGCTTTCGTTTTCAACCGGGATCGATTCGTTGCTGACGAGCGTTTCGGACCGGCAATCTACCCGGCGCGCTGAACGCCGCTCGCAGGCGTAAACGCGCGAGGGACAGGTCCCGTATGGACAGACCATGGCGGCGAATCTCGTCAACTGGCGCTTGGCATTCCAGAAATTGACATGGGTGCCTGGCGAGTCTGCGCTTGAGAGCGCCGGGCAGAAGCATGCTGTTGCGAGCAAGGCGCTTGCGCAGATGAGGCCGTGCATCGTCCCCTGTCTCACGCGGCTCAGCATAAGCGCCCAGACGATAGCCTCGACCGCGCCCTCTGCCATGATTTCCCCATGGAGCAGCGTCACGTCAAGCTCAGCGGCGACGTAGAGGGATCCTTCGTGATCGAGGAGGCCCTTGCCGATGGTCGGTTCGTGGTCGCTCCAGAGTGGCCGTCGAAGGAGACCTCTGCGGAGGCGATTCTTGAGCGCGCGGGAGCTGAACGCCTGTCGCCTGAGGAGTTCGACAAGCATTTTGGCCACCTGCCCACCGACGGCGAGGGGTAGATGGCCGAACAACCCTCGGGACCGGCCTTTGAGGTCCACGTCGATGAGCGGGCGCTTGCCGACGATCTCGCCCGCGCGAGCGACGCTGCGAGGGCAGCCATCGAGGCGATGCTTAGGAGCCTCAAGGCAAACGGGGTACCGGCGGCATGGCTCAAGCGCTGCGACGCGGAGGCTCGCGACGGAACACGATTGCCGGGCTGTGTGAAGCTCTACATCCCGCAACCAGCTGGTCGATGGGGGGCGGTGTTTCTCGGCGGTGCCGTGGATGGAAGCCCGAGACTGTTCTTGCTCGCCGTTGGCGAGCGGCACCCCAGCACGCCGTGGCGGCCGAGCGTCTATGAGATTGCCCACCGACGGCTACAGCGGAAATTGACTTAGGGGCCTATCCAGCCCCTGAGGACTCTTGGTCGTCGTCCTCAAATTCCGCGCTGAAGGTAGCGAGTACGTCTTTGACACCTTGGGTTAGCAGGGGTAGCGGTTCCATGACAGGGGTACCGTCTGGGAAGAGAACATCAAATGTAGCCGGGAAGTAAATCCACCGAGCTTGCCTGCCGCTTCGGCATCGAGCGCTCCTCGCTGCGCCGCACCTTCATCTCGCTCCTGCTCGCGACCGGGGCGGAGGTGCCTTACGTGATGCGCCAGGTCGGGCACTCAGATCCAAAGGTCACACTCTCGATTTACGCCCAGGTGATGTACCGGGGGGAGGGCGAGCGGGAGCGGCTGAAAGCGGTCGTTGAAGGCGCCGATTGGGCACTGCTGGGCACTGGCGACGATTTTGAGTCGCCCAAGCCGGGCGAGCAGTTGTCCCTGGATGCTGTCGAATCCCGCTCAGATGCTGGGGATTCGACCGATGGGCGCGGTTGGGTTCGAACCAACGACCTCTCGCGTGTGAGGCGAGCGCTCTCCCGCTGAGCTACGCGCCCGGGAGACGGGTCAATCATAGGCGGGATGCGGGGTTGGGTCAGGCGGGGGCCGGGGCCTCGGCGGTGCCGGGTGGCGGTGGCTCGCCGGGCTCTTGCGCTTCGGCCTCGGAGCGCTTGCGGAGGGCCAGGCCGACGAAGGGGTAGACGAGGGTCGAGAGCATCGCGGCGCCGACCAGGCCCGCCGCGGTGGAGGACTTCATGTGGCCGACCTCGACCGCGATCGTGGTGATCGCTACGACGAGGGGGAGCTCGGTGGCTGAGTAGAAGGCGAGGGCGGCGCGGTCGCGGAGGCCGAGTGCGTTGCGGTAGAGGGCCATCGCCGGCAGGCCGCGGACGAGCAGGAAGAGGGCGAAGAACATGAGGAGCTTGAGGATCGCTCCGAGCGAGCCGAGCGCGGCGAGGTCGAACGAGATGCCGCTGGTGACGAAGAAGAAGGGGACGAAGAAGCCAAAGCCGACCGCGGTCAGCTTCGACTCGAAGACTTTCAACTCGTGACCCTTGAGCGCCAGCCTGGTGATCAGCCCGGCGACGAATCCGCCCAGCAGGACGTCGAGGCCGAGCTTGCCCGCCAGCAGGACGAGGCCGAAGACGAGCACCACCGTCACCCGCACCGCCAGTTGGCTGCTCGCCTCGAAGGTGCGCTCCAAGGCCGGCCAGCCACGCCAGGCGAGCCGCATCGAGACCATCGCCACGCCGACCGCGAGGATTACGAAGGCGATCAGGATCGCCGCCTCGTGCAGGGGGTGGTCGGTGGAGAGGAAGAGCGTCACCAGCAGGATCGGCCCGAACTCGCCCGCCCCGCCGGCCGCCAGCAGGTAGGTGCCGAACTTGGTTTGCAGCTCGTTGTTGTCGCGCAGGATCGGGATCAGGGTGCCGATCGCCGTCGTCGCCATCGCCGAGCCGACGTAGAGGGCGGAGAGGACGAGCCCCGTCGCTTCCAGCCCGACCCCGATCGCGTGGGCGAGCACGATCGAGAAGATCCAGCCCCAGGCGCCGAGTTTGAGCGGCCGCCCGCGGATGCGCTGGAAGTCGATCTCGTAGCCGGCGAAGTAGAAGAGCATGCCGAGCCCGAGGTTGGAGAAGAATTCGATGAACTCGTCGACGCGGGCGATGTCGAAGACGTGCGGGCCGACGAGGATGCCGAGGAAGAGCTCGAGCACGACGACGGGCGGGGCGAAGCGGCGCGGCACCGTCGTGGCGACGATCGCGGCCAACGCGGCGACGACGACGATCACCGAGAAGGACTCGGTGTCGACATGGATCTCGGCTATCGGCAGGGGCAGCAAGGCGCTCGATCCTATGCAGGCAGGGTAGGATCATGGACGGACCGTGCTAGGTGGGGAATCAGCGGTGCCCTGTCACCCGAAATCCGCTTAGCGGGGCCGAATCCCGTTCCGAGGGGCTGGCCGTCGGGGTCAGTGCGCCGCGGACGGCGTTGACGGCCGGGTCCTGCGCGACGTGGGCACGCGAATCAGGTCAGGTCCGGAAGGAAGCAGCCTTAAGCGGATGCCGCGGGTGCCGCAGGCGAGCCCGGCTCGAGCCAACCGCGACGGACACGCCCGGTGATCTTGTCTCGGAGGACGGGGCGCACGGTCCGTTTTCACGCATCAGACATTGACCCCGCTCCAAGAGTGGTCAGTGTCGGATGCGTCAGTCGATCAGGCGGTTTTGCATGCGGTTGATCGCTATGCGCCAGGTGAGCAGGGCGAAGCCGACCAGGAAGGCGAAGCGGAGGATGTCGACCGCTTCGAAGCCGAAGGCACCGCCGCGGACCAGCTCGACCAGCTGGTGCAGGGGGTTGAGCTGGGCGACGACCTGGACGCCCTGGGGCAGGCCTTCGATCGGGAAGAAGGTGCCGGCGACGAGGAAGAGCGGGGTGATGCAGAGAGCCGTGACGTAGTTGAACTGGTCGATCTTGGCCACTGTCGCTGCCATCGCCACGCCGAAGCCGGCGAAGCCGAGCGCGGTGGCGAAGCAGAAGAACGGCACCAGCAGCATCCCCCAGGCGGGGTCGAGGCCGAAGGCGATCGTGACCAGCAGCGGCACGCAGCCATAGGTGCCCGAGCGCAGCCCGATCCAGAGCATCTCGGCGGTAACCAGCTCCTCGACGTCGACCGGTGCCGCCAGGATCGCGTCGTAGGTGTTCTGGAAGCGGTGCTTGACGAAGGTGCCGAACATCGCCGGCAGGGCACTGGAGAAGATCACCGCGGTCGCCACCATGCCGGTGCCGACGAACTGGATGTAGGGGACGCCGTTGACTTCGTCGACCAGCGTGGCGCTGAGCCCGAGGCCGAAGGCGAGCAGGTAGACGATCGGTTCGAGCACGCTGGAGAAGGTCGTGCCGCGCCAGTAGGTGCGGAAGTTGGCCAGCTCGCGGCTCATCACGCCGCCGATCGCCGCCGGTTCGAGCCGCCTCACTCCGCCTCCTCGCCGGTGAGCAGGACGAAGACGTCCTCGAGCGAGGCGGCCCGCACGATCGCGTCGTCGGGGATGGCGCCGTTGGCGGCATCCTCGGAGCCGACGATCGCGATCGCCGGGCCGGCGGGGCGGACCCGGAGCCCATGCGCCTCGGCGGTTGCCCGCGCCTCGACCAGCCGTTCCGGCGGTCCGTAGACCTCGGCGGTCCGCACGCCCGCGTGCTCGGCGATCAGCTCGACCGGCCGCCCGCGGCTGATCACCTTGCCCTTGGTCATCACCGCCACCTCGTCGGCGAGCCGCTCGGCCTCCTCGATGTAGTGGGTCGACATCAGGATCGTCGTGCCGCCCGAGCGCAGCTCGCCGATCAGGGTCCAGAGCTCGGTGCGGATCTGCGGGTCGAGGCCGACCGTGGGCTCGTCGAGCAGGATCAGCTTCGGGTTGTGGATCAGGCCGCGGGCCAGCAGCAGCCGCCGCCGCATCCCGCCCGAGAGCTCGTCGACCGCGTCGCGGCGGCGCTCGCGCAGGCGGGCAAGGTCGAGCGCCCGGTCGATCGCGGCGCCGACATCGGGCACCCGGTAGAGACGGGCGAAGATCGCCAGGTTGTCTTCGACCGTGACGTCGACGTCGAGGTTGTCGAGCTGGGGGACGACGCCCATCTCGGCGCGGGCGGCCTTGGCGTCGGCGGGCAGCTCGTGGCCGAGCACGCGCAGCTCGCCCGCGTCGGGGATCGCCTGCCCGGTGAGCAGCCGCATCGTCGTCGACTTGCCGGCGCCGTTGGGCCCGAGCAGGCCGAGGCAGACGCCCTCCGGCACGTCGAGGTCGAGCCCGTCGACCGCCACAATCGGGCCGAAGCGCTTGACCACGCCGCTGAGTTCGATCGCGGACATGCCTCGATTCTCAACGATCGTCGTCGCCGGCGGCGAGTCCCTCGCCTATCGCCACACACGGAGCGTGTCTGAGCTGAGCCCCCCTATTTGGTGGTTTAGCTCAGACACGCCCCTTGGTGGGCGGGTGAGAGACTGCGCGGGTGCTGGACGAGAGGTGGATCCGGGCGCTGCACGTGGAGACGATGCGGGAGGCCGACCTGCACGAGGAGCGGCAGGCGCACGTGCTGTTCCAGGCCTCGACGATCGGGGCGCTGCTCAAGGGCGCCTACGACGGCGACCTGCACTTCGCCGAGCTGGCCGAGCACGGCGATCTCGGCCTCGGCACGCTCAACGGCCTCGACGGCGAGATGATCGCGATCGACGGCCGCTTCTACCGGGCCGACGTCGACGGCGCGGTGGCGGTGGTGCCGGAGGGGGCGCTGACACCGTTCGCGGTGGTGACTCGCTTCGAGCCGACGATCGACGTCGAGCTCGACGGTCCGCTCGACCACGAAGCGCTGCTCGCGGCGCTCGACGAGCTGATCCCGGCCGACGTCGCCTCCTGCGCGATCCGCATCGACGGTCGCTTCGAGCTGGTCCGCGCTCGCTCCGTCCCTCGCCAGCGGCCGCCCTACCGGCCCCTGACCGAGGTCGTCGCCGCGCAGCACCTCTTCGAGTTGCGCGACGCCGTCGGCTCGATGGTCGGCTTCCGCTTCCCCGCCTACGCCGAGGGGATCGAGGTCGGCGGCTACCACCTGCACTTCATCGACGAGGAGCGCCGTCACGGCGGCCACGTGCTCGGCTCGCGCGCCGCCGGTCCGCTGCGCGTCCGGCTCGACCCGTCGAGCGACCTGCACGTCGAGCTGCCGCCGGGCGTCGAGCTGGCCGACCCGGACCTGGCCGCGGCGACTCACGACGCGGTCGAGAAGGTCGAGCGCGGCGGCTGAGCGGTCGTAGTTCTTCCGCATAGCGGGCACAACTACGACCGCAAAGGGCGAACCGTCCGCAGGCCGACATCCGCTCGTAGTTCCGACCGCATACCGGGAAGAACTACGACCGCTGGCGTTGGTCGGCGTCCGCGATGCGCTCGGCCAGCCAGAGGTCGCAGAGCCAGTCGGCCTGTTCGCCGCCCTTGCGGGTGACGACGATGCCCTCGGGGCTGCCCTCGACCGTCACTTTCTTCCAGCGGGTCGAGGCCGGGACCGAGCGCAACGCCTCGGCGATCGCGGCCGGGGCGTCCTTCGGTGGCCGCACCTTGCCGTCTCGCGATTTCGCCTTGAACGCCGGCGCCGCTGCGCGCACCGTCACCTCGCTGGTGCCGCTGCCCATCCGCATCGAGACCGTCCGCCCATGGCGCTCGCCGCCGAGCTCGAGCGCGCCGCGGACCCGGGGGCCCATGCGCGGCGTCACCGGGTCGCGCATCTCGATGCCGACGGTGGGCCGCTCGGTCACCGCCAGGCCCAGCGGCGCCATCGCTGCGCCGACCTTCTCATAGCCGCTGTCCATCTCACCGCCGGGGGCGACCGCGCGAATGCTGCCGTAGATCGCCGCGATCGCGATCAGCGGCCCGCCGATCAGCAGCGGCACAAAGCTTTCCAGCAGGTAGATCGAGGGGACGGTGAGGAAGATCAGCAGCGTCACGATCATCCCCAGCCGCAGGCTGCGCCGCCCCGCATCCCACATCGTCGAGCGCGCCTCGATCGCGGCCTCGTCGATCGGCTCCACCGCCAGCGCCGCCCACAGCTCCGGCTCGCTAATCGTCATCGGGTTCTCGATCGGCTGCCCGCCTTCGGCGATCGCGCGCTGTGTGCCGCGCACGCTGCCGGTTGCGGCACGCTCCATGTCCGAGCGCTGCAGGATGAAGAGGATCACCATGAAGACCGCGAGCACGCCGAAGATCAGCGCGTAGGTCGTCTTCGGGTTGCTTTGCCCTTCACCGCTGGTGAGGGCGATGACGACGACGATCGCGGCGACGACGAAGACCCCAATCAACCCAAAGAGCCCCGATCGCTTGAAACCGCCGCTGAACACGGCGCCAGCCTACCGGCAGGCCAGGTCCGCACCCCTGCCAATATCGCTAAAATAATTCTTTTCATTTGGCAGGAACACCGACGACAGGAAGACGATCAGAGCGTGAGGACCACCAGGCTTCTCTCAGTCGCGGCACTGGCACTAGCGGCCTGCCTGATCGCTGTTGGCGCGGCGTGGGCCTTCGAAACGGAATGGCTCGTCGAAGGTAAATCGCTTTCCGAACTCGAAGTCGAAAAAGAGGAAATCACGCTGACCAGCAAACCCGTGGCCCTGCTGGTCCCGTCGCTCGAATTGGAAATCGAATGCGAAACCAGCGAAGGGAGCGGCGCGATCACTCAGGGCGGTGGGGAGGAATTCGAAGCGACGCTGAGCGGCTGCTCGACGAACGTGAAATTCTGCGAAGTCGAACCGATCGTCGTCAGCGTCAAAACGAAGGTGATCTATACCGGCGAAGCGTTCTACTACGAAGTGGTCCCGATCGAAAGCGAAGCGCCGATCGCGACCATCCATTTCACAGGCGGACTGTGCTTCCTGCCGTCCGAAGCCACGGTCGAAGGCGCGTTCGCCGCGGAGTTCTCGCAGGAAGAAGAGCTCGAACCGCCGTTGAAATTCTCCGAAGCGATCAGCAAAACCGTGAACGCGGCCCTGAGCGAAGAAGAAGAACCTGAACTGACCCTTCAGTTCGGCGAAAAAGACACGGCGTACTTCAGCGGTGAATTCGTCCCCCCGCTGACGGTCCAGCCCAGGCGGGAGTTCCCGGGCACCCAGCTCTGCGAAATCAAGGTCGGCTTTTGCCCCACGGGGAAAGCACATGCCTCCAAAACCTGGATCGAAGCCGGGTCGAACGCGGCCGTAGAAATCTCGTGGGGAGTGCCGCTGATCAAAGCGGAATGCCCTGAATCCGAATTCAGGACGAAAACGCTTGCGACGATCGGTGCGCCGCTTCTGGCGACCACGGCAAACACCGACATCACCTTCGAAAGATGCAATAACGGCTGCTCGATCACGCCGATTGGCATGCCGTATGTGGTCCACATCGTCACCACCGGCGGCGGCAACGGCCAAATCCTGGTCCGGGAACTCTCTCTTCTGATCGCGTGCGGGGGCCAAGAATGCGTCTTCGGGACGAAAGAGGCGTTCTTCGGGGTTACCGGTGGCGGCCCTGAATCGGCCGAATTCGCGAAACTCAGCCTCGTGCCCCAGTGGCTCTACAAAGAAGAAGGCTCGGAAAAAGAATGCCCGGAAAAAGCGGTTTGGCAGAAGTTCGGCGGGGGGACGCTGTCCTTCATGGTCACCCAACCTGAAGAAAAAGACCTGTACGTCACCGGCTGAGAGCGGTGGGGCAGCGCCTGTAGAGGACCCAGGAATCGTTGGCGGCTACGCGGCGGAAGCCGGGGGGGACGTCGAGAGAGAAGCGGGTGGGGTCGCGGGGGTCGAGGATGAAGTTGTGGATGACGAAGGGGCTGGCCGGTTCCAGGAAGTAGCCGCGGCGGGGGACGCCGTCCTCGCTGGCGCTCGTGATCGCGGTCGGCTTGACGTCGAGGCCGAAGGCGAGGCGGGGGATGGCCCGGTGGTTGGGGACGGCGATCGGGCCGCAGAGGGGCTCGGCGAAGGCGCCGGAGTCGACCAGGTCGCTGAGGTCGCGCTCGATCTCGCCCTGGTTGGAGAGGTCCCGGTGCACGGTCGAGTCGAGGTCCCACTGGTTGGGGAGCCAGAGCACGAACATCAAGGCGACCACACCGGCGAAGACCTGCCAGCCGCGTCGCCAGGGGTGGCCGGTCGCGAGCAGGCGCCAGCCCAGCAGGCCGACGGCGACGAAGATCGCCAGGATCGCGCCGCCGAGCATCGTGTAGCGGGCGATGATCGGCGAGGCCGGCGCTGGCGAGGAGGGCGAAAGCGCCGAGCGCGAGGAGGGCTGCGACCAGGCCGAGGGCGGCTCGGCGGCGCAGGAAGGCGAATCCGAGGACGACGCCGCCGAAGGCACCGACCATCCCTGGCCATTGCAGGACTTCGCCTAGGCGGCGGGGGCCGTACAGGACGAGGTCGACCGGGCCGGTTTGGCGGGCGAGGGTGTCGACTGTTTCTCGGGTGCCTGTGAACGAGTAGGTGGGGCTTCCGGCGGTGATCCAGTCGAATAGGGCCCAGAGGATCGGGGCGGCGAGGGTCAGGGTGACCAGGGCGGCTCCGTGAGGGGATAGGAGGGCCCCCCTCGCCCGTCCAATCGCCGGCCTAATTAGGCCGGCGATTTGAGTATCCGCCCGGGTGAGGGGTGCCCTCCTATCCCTCTCGGGGCGGTGCTGGTGGGACGAGTTAGCCGCGTCGAGTGTGCCTGCGGAAGCGGGAGCGTCGGGCGGGGCGAGGAGCAGATATGCCAGGTACGCGACTGAGAAGAGCCAGGCCTCGGGGCGTAGTAGGCCTGCCAGGGCTAGTGGAGCCAGGACCGGCCAGCCTGCGCGGGGGCGCTTGGTCTCTATAAGTAGTGCGCCCAGGCAGAGGGCTATGTAGGGGATGTCCACGTAGGCCCGGAGGCCGTTGGATAGGAAGGGGGCGCGGGTGAGGACGATGGCGGCCGCGAGGGCGCCGATCGGGGGGTCGAACCAGAGAGTGCCGAGGCGGTAGGTGAGGTAGCCGACCAGGCCCAGGGAGGCGTAAGCGGCGATCATCGTCACCGTGATCGCGCCGTCGCCCAGCGGGGTTGTGACCATTCCCAGCAGGTCTGCGAGCGGGTGCGGGGTGGGGGGCAGGGCGGCGCCGTAGTCGGGGCTCACCCCATGGGCGAGTTCGCGCCCCCAGAGGAGCGCGTAGATCGTGTCGTAGTTGGGGAAGCCGGTGGGGAAGAGGAGCAGGAGGGCGGCTGAGACGCCGGCGACCCACGCGGCTGGGGTGAGCCACTTGCGGAGCACGGGGGCAAGGTATAGGCGCAGATACACTGGCCGCAGTGCCGTCCGCGAGCGACTCGATCTCCCTCTACCGCCGCCACCGGCCCGGCTCCTTCGACGAGGTGGTCGGCCAGCAGCACGTCGTGCGCACCCTGCGCAACGCGGTCGAGCAGGGCAAGGTCCACCACGCCTACCTATTCGTCGGCTCGCGCGGCACCGGCAAGACCTCGATGGCGAAGATCCTCGCCCGCTCGCTCAACTGCGAGCGCGGCGGCCCCACCGTCACCCCCTGCGGCGAGTGCGAATCCTGCCGCACGATCGCCGCCGGCTCCTCGATCGACGTGATCGAGATGGACGCCGCCTCCAACCGCTCGGTCGACGACGTCCGCGACCTGCGCGAGCGGGTCGCCTACGCACCGACCGGCGGCCGCTGGAAGGTCTACATCCTCGACGAGGCCCACATGCTGACCAAGGAGGCCTGGAACGCCTTCCTCAAGACGCTCGAGGAGCCGCCGCCGAACACCGTCTTCGTGCTCGCCACGACCGAGGCGCACAAGGTGATGGCGACGATCGCCGACCGCTGCCAGCGCTTCGACTTCCAGCGGCCATCGCTCGAGCAGATCTCCGAGGTGCTCGACCGGGTGGCCGCCGCCGAGGGGATCGAGGCCGAGGACGCGGCGACGGCGATGATCGCCCGTTCGGCCTCGGGCAGCTTCCGCGACGCGCTCGGCACGCTCGACCAGCTGGTCGCCTTCGGCGGCAACCAGGTCAAGCTCGCCGACGTGCTCGAGCTGCTCGGCGCGGCTGACGCCGAGCTGCTCTTCGACGCCGTCGACGCGGTCACCGCCGAGGACCCGCGCGGCGTCCTGCTCGGGGTCGAGAAGATGGCCCGCTCCGGCCGCGACCCGGCCCAGTTCGCCCGCGACTTGCTCGCCCACCTGCGCCACCTGCTGGTGACCCAGACCGTGGGCGAGGTGCCCAACACCTTCGTCGTGACCGCAACGGATGCCGAGCGGTTGACCGCCCAGGCAAACGCGATTGGGCCGGCGACGCTCGTCCGCACGATCGACGAGCTGGCGAACGCGCTGACGGCGGTGCGCGAGGGCGACGACGCGCGGATGGCCGTGGAGATCGCGCTGCTGAAGGCGGCGAGGCCGGACTTGGATCCGTCGACAGCGGGGTTGCTACGGCGGATCGAGCGGCTCGAGCAAGGTGGTGCGAACGCATCTGGGCCGCGGGTCCTGTCGCAGGGGGAGGGGGGCACTGCGGGCAGTCCACGGGCTGTCCTCGACCCCCCTCCCCCTCCCCCTCCCCCTGCGCCACCCGCGGCAGACGCCGCTTCGGCTGACGAGCTTGATTCCGCGGCGGATGAGTCGGCCGAGCCCGACGGTCAAGCTCAAAGCTCCGAACAGGCCGGTCCGGATGCGTCAGCCGAGACCGACTCTCCCCCGGGTGGCGCGGACTCGGGGGGGCCGAGAACGGAGGCGCAGCCCCCGCCCGCAGGCCCCCCCGAGTCCGTGGCGCCCGGGGGCCAACTCGACCTCAACCAGATCACCCGCACCTGGCCCAGCGTTCTCGACAAGCTGCGGGAGACGAGTCCTGCCCTGGCGGCGACGTTCGATGGGGCGCGGCCGGTTTCGCTCGACGAGGAGGGCTTGAAGGTCGGCTTCCCCGCCGAGCTCACCTTCAACAAGCGCAAGGCCGAGACTCCCGAGAAGCGGGAACTGATGGCCGATGTGATCGAGGATGTGCTGGGGGAGAGGTTGCGGCCGGTGTACGTGCTGCTGGACGGCGAGGACGCCGCTCCCGTGGAGGAGCCTGCCTCCGACCGGGAGATCGATCACGATGCGCTGGTGGAGAAGCTGAAGAGTGAGTTCGACGCGGAGGAGGTCAGCGGTGGCTAGGGGTGGACCGGGCGGTTTCGACGTCAACGCGCTGATGAAGCAAGCGCAGAAAATGCAGGATGAGATGCTGCAGGCGCAGGAGTCGCTGAAGGACGAGGTGGTCGAGGCCAGCGCCGGCGGCGGCATGGTCAAGGTGAAGATGGGCGGCGACCTGACCCTGCGCGAGATCGTCATCGATCCCGAGGCGATCGATCCCGAGGACGCCGAGATGCTTGCCGAGATGGTCCAGGCCGCCGTCAACGAGGGCCTGCGCGCCGCCCAGGAGCTGGCCAACTCGAAGATGGGCGGGATCACGGGAGGCCTCGGCGGCCTCGCCGGAATGTGAGCCCGATGAGCTTCCGGTGCGCCTTTTGTGGTCTATGGCCACATAAAGCGCACCGGAACGGGATGTCGTGAGCGGCGAGGGCCCGGCTCCGCTGGCGCGTCTCGTCGCCGAGCTCTCGCGCCTGCCGGGGATCGGCCAGCGCACCGCGCAGCGGCTCGCCTTCCACATCCTCCGCGCCTCCGACGAAGAGGCCGCCGCGCTCTCCACGGCGATCGTCGAGGTGAAGGAGAAGGTTGGCCTCTGTGAGCAGTGTTTCAACCTCTCCGAGGGGCCGCGCTGCCGCATCTGCCTCGACCCCAACCGCGACCAGGCGACGATCTGCGTGGTCGAGGAACCGGCCGACGTGATCCCGATCGAGCGCACCCACGAGTATCGCGGCCTCTACCACGTGCTCGGCGGCGCGCTCTCGCCGATCGACGGCATCGACGCCGAGGATCTGAAGATCGCCGAGCTGCTTCGCCGGGTCGAGGGCGGCGGGGTGAGTGAGGTCGTCCTCGCCACCAACCCGACCACCACCGGCGAGGCGACCGCCCTGCACATCGCCGAGCAGCTGCGCGGCCAGGCCACGGTCACCCGCCTCGCCAGC
The DNA here is from genome assembly GCA_963817905.1 of uncultured Solirubrobacterales bacterium. Taxonomy (GTDB): domain Bacteria; phylum Actinomycetota; class Thermoleophilia; order Solirubrobacterales; family 70-9; genus VRUE01. The sequence goes on from CAWFPS010000002.1 coordinate 67,421, forward strand.
GGCCTCCCGGTCGGCGCCGACCTCGAGCACGCCGACGAGGTCACCCTCGGCAAGGCCTTCGTCGGCCGCCGCAGCCTCAACTGACTCCACCAGGCGTGGTGAGTGGAAACTCTATTGGATACTGTCCCTTACTATGGGGAAATAGATAGCATTCGATAGTCTGGGACAGCAATGGACACACTCCGCAATCCCTACCGACCTGGAGCCGGTGCTCCTCCTCCGATCTTGGCGGGGCGGAAGGACGAGCTGGACCGAGTTGAGGTACTGGTGGGCAGACTGAATATCGGTCGAGGGGAGCGCAGCCTCGTATTCACCGGATTGCGAGGGGTGGGGAAGACAGCACTCCTTTGGGCAGCCGAGGCTGCGGCTGAGAAACAGGGATGGATCGTCGAAGATCTCGAGGCTCGCTCAGATCTTGATTTCCGGACAGCTCTCAGCGATCGTGCCTGGGCGATCCTGCGGCAGCTCGAACAGAGGGGGGCGGTGCGCGGAGCGCTGTCCCGATTGGCCGCCGCAATTCGCAGAATTGGATTGCAGGAGCCGAACAGCGGCCTTGAAGTGAGTCTCGATCTCGACCTTCGCCAAAGACCCCTCGACCTCGAGGCGGATCTCGTTGACCTGTTTCGCGCAATAGGCGAAGCCGCGCGTGACGCTGGCACCGGGGTACTCCTCCTGCTCGACGAGCTGCAGACAGTCGAGCCGGAGGCGCTGGAGGCGCTGTGTGCGGCCATGCACGACCTCTCGAAGCGCGAGCTTCCACTCGCGGCCGTGATGGCAGGCCTACCACCCCTACGCGTCCAATTGCTCGACGCCAAGACATATGCGGAGCGCCTCTTTGGCTATCGCGAGATCGGCCCATTGACATCGGAAGCGGCGGCGGCGGCGTTGGTCGAGCCGGCGCGCGACGGGGACGATGGCCTGCGCTTCGAGGACGCTGCACTCGACGAGATCCTCAGCGTTTGCCAGGGCTACCCGTACTTCATCCAGGTTTACGGGCACGCTGCGTGGCAGGTTGCCGAGGGCCCGGTCGTCGGCGTGGCGGACGCGAAGGCCGCCATCCAGATTGGCAGGGAAGATCTCGACCGAGATCTCTACGCGGGGCGATGGGAACGCGCGAGTGCGCAGGCCAGGGAATACATTCGAGAGATGGCGGCGCTCGGGAGCGGACCTGTCAGTAGCGGCTCGGTGGCGAGTCCTTTCGGTGGGCATAGGGCGGTTGCGCAGATCCGCGACCGGCTGATCGGCGATGGGACGATCTACAGCCCGGCCCGGGGTCAGGTCGCCTTCACTGTCCCGGGCTTCGCCGACTATCTCCGGCGCATCGACCCCGAGTAGTCCGCCGCCTGCGGACAAAATGCCTAGACATCTGTCGGTTCGCAAATAGCGAGAATTTGCGGTCCTGGCGTCCGTTGCTTTCGAGATGGTCTTCGCGTGGCGACGCAAACCCCCACAAGAGATGCTGGGACTGGGGGCTCTCCGGCCGGTCAGGTCGCCCGTGAGGTCTCCTCGCTGCAGGCTTCGCTGCTGGCGAAACTGCGGGCTGAGTTGGGGAGTGACAGCGCCGAGCCCTTCGCCGACGCGGCCCAGAAGCTGGCCGAGGAGTTCGGCTCGGTGACAGCTACCGCGGTCGCAGCTGTCTGCGAGCGCCAGCCCCTGGCCGCCCCGGCGCCCGAGGAGCACACCAGCCTCTTCCAGCCCGGCCACATGCGACGCCGGCTCGACCAGCTGATCGAGACCAACAAGCGCCATGGGCATCCCTTCGGCCTCGTCGTCTTCGACGCTGAGGGTCCCGGCGCTCGCGAGGACGGCGCGGCGCGCGAGACGATGCTGGCGGTCCTCGGCGCGGCGCTGCGCGACGCGGTGCGGATAGTCGACGAGACCTTCCTGCTCGAGGAGGACGCCCTCTGCGTGCTGGCGCCGAACCAGTCGACGGTCGAGGGCGTGCAGATGACCGAGCGGCTGCTGGCGATGCTCGCCGAGCTCGAGGCCGCCGGGGGGCTGCGGATCTCGATTTCGGCCGGAGTCGTCGCCTGCCCCGAGCACGGCAACGACGCCGAGGAGCTGCTGCACAAGGCCGACGAGGCGATGTGGCGCGCCCGCTCCGTGGGCCAGCCGGTCGGCGTAGGCGCCTTGCAAGATCGCTGACAGATTTCGCAAATCTGTCCATAACTTGCGTAAACCTGAACTTTCGGTGCCAGAATGCGGCGAGATGCCCGGGATACGGACCAATGCCGCCGCCGAAGTTCTTGGCGTCAGCCCCAACACCCTGCGTAGCTGGGAGCGCCGCTACGGCTTCCCGACGCCGAAGCGGACGGTCGGCAACCACCGCAATTATGAGCTGGTCGAGCTGCAGACCCTGCGCGACGCGCTCGCCCAGACCGGCAACATCTCCTCTGCGATCGAGCTGACCCGCCAGCGTCAGGCCGCGCCGGCCAGCGACGACGGCCTGCTCGCTGCGCTGGAGAGCTTCGATGAGGACGCGGCGGATCGCGCGGTCGAGGAGAGCCTGGCCCTGCGCCCTCTGGAGCGCACGGTGGAGGAGCTGCTGCTCCCGGCCGTCGACCGCCTCGCCGTCGACCCCGACCGCGAGGCCGAGCTCGAGTTCGCCTCGCGCTGGGCGACCGGGTGGCTGCACGGCGCCCGCCGCCTCGCCTCACCCGCCTCCCGCCCCGCCGGCATTCTCTTGCTCGACTCCAGCCGCGGCTCCGACGCCGAGGCCGTCCACACCCAGGCGCTCGACCTCACCCTGCGCCGGGCAGGCTTCCGCATCCTGATGCTCTCCAACGAGCTCGGCGACGAGCGCCTCGAGCGCGCCCTGCGCGCCCTCGATCCGACCGCGATCGTCCTCTGCGGCCCCCGTGCCGACACCACCGAGGCGGTCAAGCTGGTCCGCCAGATCCGCGAGTTCGGCGTCGACGCCCCGCTCTACGGCTTCCGCGCCAGCGGCCTGATCGGCGATGCGATCCCCTCCGCGGGCAGCGTCCCCAGCGAGGTGACCGGCATGCTCAACGCCGACCTCCGCCGCCGCGCCGCCCAGGCCTTCGCCTAGCAACTGACGGCAAATCCGTCACCTACTGACGGAATTTCCATCATCTACTGACGGATTTGCACGCTCCGGTACCCGCCGTCGCCGGCCTCTCCGTCACCAGCCTGTGACCGTCTGGTGACGATCTGGATACGGCACTGATAACGGCTTGTAAACAGGTCGTTGAAGTTCGGTGAACCGGCTTGACAGAGCCATTTGCGCCAACAAGTCTGGCCGCGCAAATGGTTCCGTCAAAGGGAAAGGAATGACTCGCATGAGCAACAGTCTCAGCGAAACTGTGCGGGAGCGGCGCTTTGTGGCGGCCGGACTGCTCGCACTGATGCTGCTGGCGCTAGCAGCGGTAGGAATGGCACCCAGGGCGCAGGCCGATTTCAGCCTCGGCAAATGTGAGGGCTCTGACGTCCTCGGCGAAGGCTCGTCCTTCCAAAAGGAAGCGCAGAAACTCTTCAACGAACACTTCGCCAACGACTACTGTGTTGGCACCTCCGGTCAGGGGAGCGTCAACATCACCTATGGCTCGACCGGCAGCGGCGCGGGCATCAAGTCGATGGAGCTCCGCACCGGGACCTCACGGTTCGGTGGCACCGACGATCCGCCCACGGCGGCGCAGGTGGCTCTGATGAACTCAGGAGCGGTGGACTCGGGTGGCGGCGTGTTGGTGGACGACGGACTCGCCGGCGACGATGGCAAGGTCCATGTCGTTCCGGTCGCGGTCGGCGCGGTCGCGCCGCTGGTCAACTTCCCGGACGGCTGTAACCCGGAGTCGCTGGCAGACGAATACCGCACGGTCTCGGCGGCCGAAGTCACCGGCACGCCGGCCAAGAAGGGCCTGGTCCGCGTTCGCTTCCCGAAGGAAGTCTTCGAGAAGGTCTGGGCGAGGGAAACCGGCTACGAAGCCTGGGATGAGGTCTTCCCGGAACTGCACGGGACGGCCGCCTGCGAAAAACCGATCATCCGCGTCGTCCGCTTCGACAAGTCGGGGACGACCTTCACGCTCAAGGACTACCTGAGCCGGATCGACCCGGCGCGGGAATGGACGACGAAATACGAGTCCGGGACCGCCAACGGCAACCGCGAGTGGCCGGGCGCCGAATTCGGCACCGGCGGCCAGTGCGGCGGTACTGCGGCACCGGGCAAGCAGGATGACTCTGTCGACCATCTGACCAGCGGCTGCTCGAACGGCAACGGCGGGTTGGTGCCGGTCCTTCAGTCGACCGACGGCTCGATCGGCTATTCGGACCTGGCCACCGCGCGAGCGGACGGAACGGTCGTCGACCCGGCGCTCACCTCCGAAGCGCCGACGACCCCGTACTGGACCCAGGTGCAGAACGGTCACGCGGGGACCCCGGAATGGACCGAGCCGACCTTCCCGGCCACCGGCTACCAGAAAAACGGGGCGCAGGGCTCCAACTGCAAGTCGGTGAGCTTCACCGGCCTGCCCGGCAGCACCCTCGGCGATTGGTCGAAAGCCTCCGGCGTCAACTCTCCGGTCGGCTACGGAATCTGCACGCTCACCTACGTGCTGCTCTTCGACGACAACGCCGCGGCGTGGGGCAACAACCCCGAAGAGGAAGCCAAGGCCCGCACGGTCAAGGACTACTGGGAGAACATCGTCGGCCCGGCAATCCAGGGTCAGCTGTTCGGCCGCGACTACGCGGCGCTGCCGGATTCGATTCGCCAGATCGCCCAGGCGGGCATCGACGAAATCGGCTGGAACAAGTCAGCGTCGGGCTCCAACGAAGAAACCGGCGGCAACAACACCAGCAACAACGCCAACACCGGTGGGGGCAGCAGCAAGGCCACGATCAGCAACCTGTTCACGCTGACCCGCAAGTCGATCTCGTCCAAGACCGGCGGCGCCGTCCTCTCGGTGAAGCTCCCCGGCGCGGGCAAGCTCGATGTGCTGGGCAAGGCCAAGGTGGGAAAGAAGAAGCTCACCGTCGGCCACGTCGTACTCACCGCCGGCAAGGCGGGCACGTTCAAGGTGAACCTGAAGCCGAAGGGCGCCGCTAAGAAGGCACTGAAGAAGGCCGGCAAGCTGAAGGTCTCGCTGAAGCTGACGTTCACCCCGAACGGCGGCACGGCGCGCACCTCGAGAAGCTCGCTGACGCTGAAGATGCACACGAAAAGCGGCCGCAAGAGCAAGCGGCATCACATGAGGCATGACGGACGCCGGTAAACGGCGTCCGGCGCTGAAACGCCCGCAGGTCGAGTTCCGCGACGTCGCCCGAAGTGTGGGCGGCGTCGCGGCGTCCGTGGGGCGTTGGCTGGCAAAGGACCCGCTCAACACGCTCTTGATCTTCGCCTCGATCGTGCTCACGATCGCCTTCTTCAGCCTGCTCGGCCAGATTCAGCCGAGCTCCAGCGGCGAAAAGGTGCCACTGAGCCGGGTCGAAAAGCTCGCCACCCAGAAAAAGATCCAGCTGGCGACCCTGCTCGACAACGACTCGCGCGTGGTCGTCGACACCAAGGAAGGCCTCGAACTGTTCGCCGCCTACCCGAAGTCGAACACCGAGACCTCCTCCCTGGTCAGGCAGTTGACCGAAGGCGGCGCCGTGGTCGAGATCGACCAGCAGGCCGACAAGCCCTCGAAGCAGATCCTGGTCCAGTTCCTGATCCCGATCCTGCTCCTGGTCTGCCTCTTCGTGCTCTTCACCCGGCTCGGCCAGGACGGCGGCGCCGGCGCCTTCGCCGGCTTCTCCAAGTTCACCGGCAAGGGCCGCAAGAAGGGCGCCCCCTCACCCGACCGCACCACCTTCGCCAACGTCGCCGGTGCCGGCGAAGCGGTGGCCGAGCTGCGCGAGATCCGCGACTACCTGGCCAACCCGGAGCGCTACGCGGCGGTCGGGGCGCGGGCGCCCAAGGGCGTGCTCCTGGTCGGCCCGCCCGGCACCGGCAAGACGCTGCTGGCGAAGGCGACGGCGGGGGAGGCCGAGGCGACCTTCTTCTCGCTCTCCGGCTCGGACTTCGTCGAGTCGCTGGTGGGTGTCGGCGCGGCCCGCGTCCGCGACCTCTTCGCTCAGGCGCGCAAGCAGGCGCCGGCGCTGATCTTCATCGACGAGCTCGACGCCGCCGGGCGCAAGCGCGGCGCCGGCGTCGGCCAGGGCAACGACGAGCGCGAGCAGACCCTGAACGCGCTGCTGGTCGAGATGGACGGTTTCGGCGGGGATTCCGGCCTGGTCGTGCTCGCCGCGACCAACCGCCCCGACGTGCTCGACCCGGCGCTGCTGCGGCCGGGCCGCTTCGACCGCCAGGTCACGGTCGACGTCCCCGACGTGCACGGGCGGCTCGAGATCCTCACCCTGCACTGCGGCAAGCGCTCGCTGGCGCCGGGCACCTCGCTCGATCAGATCGCCAAGCTGACCTCGGGCTTCAGCGGTGCCGAGCTGGCCAATGTGATCAACGAGGCGGCGCTGCTGACGGTGCGCGAAGGGCGCGCCGAGATGGACCAGCCGACGATGGAGGAGGCGATCGACCGGGTCGTCGCCGGGCCCGCCCGCAAAACCCACGCCCTGACCGAGGAGGAGCGCTGGGTGATCGCGATCCACGAGGCGGCCCACGCCGTCGTCGTGCGGGCCACCGGCCAGAAGATCTCCGCCCAGAAGCTCTCGATCGTCGCCCGCGGCCGCCAGCTCGGCACCGCCGCCCACATGCTCACCGACCGCGACGCGACGGTGATGCAGGAGCCGGACATGCGCCTGCACCTGATCGCGATCGTCTCCGGCTACACGGCCGAGAAGATCGAGTTCGGCGTCGTCTCCACCGGCGTCCACGACGACCTCCACGCGGCCACCGGCCTGGCCCGCCAGATGGTCACCTCCTACGGGATGTCTGAGGCGCTGGGGCCGGTGACGATCGGCGAGAAGGCGGGGGAGGTGTTCCTCGGCGCCTCGCTGCAGGAGCTCGGCTCGGTCGGGCCGGCGACGCTGGAGCTGATCGACCGCGAGGTCGAGCGGATCGTCAAGGACTCGGTCGGCAAGGCGGAGACGATCCTGCGGGCCAACTGGAGCGCCGTCTATGAGACCGCCAACGCGCTGGTCGAGCAGGAGACGCTCTCCGGCGTCGCCCTCGACGCGGTGCTCTCCACGGTCCGGCCGGCGTTGCTCGATCTCGGCGGCGGCTCCGCCGAGCGGGCCGGCGAGGACTCGGAGGCCCGCACGCACGAGTGGGAGGCGCAAGCCGACGGTGACTGAGCGGGGGAAATCGACGCTCGCGGCCCTGGCCGCGCTGGTTGCCCTGCTCGCGCTCGTTCCCTCGCCGGCCGCGGCCGCCCCGACGATCTGGCGCCTCGAGCAGCCGCCGCCCCCGGCCGGGGCGCCGTTCAAGGTGCCGCTGGGGGCGCCCGGGGACCTCAGCTTCTGGGCGCCCAATCGCGGCCTGCTCAGCGTCGAAGGCAACGGCACCGTCCCGCGCGGCCTCTACAGCTGGAACGGCCAGAGCTGGCACCAGCTGGCGACCGTCTGTGGCGGGCCCGGCGACACCACGCGGATCGCCTGGGCGGGTCCGGACGAGTTCTGGGTCGTGACCGAACCGAGCCTGCCGCGGGCTGGAGCCGGCCTGGCGCTCTGCCATTTCAAGGACGGTCAGGTGGTCGGCTCGTACAGCACCCCTGTCGAATCGGCCGACCCCTTCCGCCAGATGCTCTCCGCGGCCTGCCACGGGCCGAGCGATTGCTGGTTCGGCGGCGTCGGCTCCCAGGATGCGCTGGGGGAGAGGGTCGGGGCCTTCCACCTGCACTGGAACGGCTCCACGCTGGAGAGCGTCTACGGGCCGCAAGGTCGCGCGGTCAGCGACATGGAGTTCGACGGCGGCAAGCTGTACGAGAGCACGCTGGTCGGGCGCGGGCCGGAGAACCGCGCCGAAGCGGTCGACCTCGCCGAGGCCGAGCCGGTGCCTCGCCTGATCCACACGGTTTCCGGCCACGTCTTCGCCAGCGACTCCTTCACGCCCACGCCGCTCTCCGGCGTGGCCGACGACGGCACCGAGCTGCTCGCCCTGGACAGCGACGGCACGGACCTGTGGGCGGTGGGCGGTGGGGCGGCGTCCGGGCCCTCGGCGCCGCCGGGGGGCGGGGCGGTTGCCCGGCCGCCGCTGGCCGCCCGCCTGTCGGGCAGCGCCTTCGAGGACCTCAGCCTGAGCGGGGCCTCCTTCGGGCCCGAAGACCGCTTCGGCGACGTCGCCGCATTGCCGGGCAGCACTGCCGCGATGGCGACAGTCGTTCCCTTCGGCCTGCGCCGCAGTGCCAACAGCAAGGCGGTCGTCGCCCGGATCGCGGCCGATGGCACCGTCGCCACGACCCAGCTGCCGGCCGCCGGCGCAGGCCGCGGCAGCGCCGCCCGGATTGCCTGTCCGGCGGCGAACGATTGCTGGCTGGCGACCTGGGGAGGCTGGCTCTTCCACTACAGCGACGGGACCGCCGAAGCGCTCGACACGGACCCGAACTTCGAAGGCACGATCGTCTTCCGCCCCAACGAGGCCGCCGAACAGTTCATCCCCGACGCATTGCCCGAAGACGACTCGCTGCTCTTCGCCCCGCCCCCGGTCGAAGCCGAAAAAGAAGAAGAAGGCGGTCGACACGTCCATCGCCTGCCGCCCTTGCTGCGCCAGGTCCACTCGCGGCTGCACGGACTGCGGCTGGTGGTCACCTTTGTCGTCACCCGGCGGGCGCGGGTGCAGCTGCTCGCCAAGCGCCGCGGCAAGGTGGTCGGGCGCACTCCACGGCGCGTTTTCGCCCCGGGCCACCGCGAGCTGAACCTGCAGCTCTCCCGCGAGCGCTACCCCACCGGATTGGCCTTTCGCACCAAGGAACTCCGCCGCCGATGAGCTTCCGGTGCGCCTTTGCCCCCATATACCGGGAAAATGCGCACCGGAAGGTGGGGCTTGGGCTGCTCGGGTTGGCGCTCGCCGTCGCGATCGCGCTGGTCACCGCCAGCCGTGGATCCGGGGCGGCCGGCTCTGACCTGAGCCCGGGCCCGCTGCCGCTGCTGGGCAGCGCCGACTCGGAGATGACCTTGATGGGGGCGGCGCCCGCGGGGCCGGCGGGCGAAGCCTGGGGTTACCGGTCGCTGCCGCTCGCGGCCGGCAGCGTCAGGGTCGGCTCGCGCTCGCTCGCCTTCGGCCCTGCGGCCGGCCAGCTGCAGCAGCTCGCCTTCATGCGCTACACGGATGCGAGCGGCTGGCAGGTCTTCGACACCCCGGTCGACGGCGGGCAGCCCTACCGGGGCCCCAACCCCAACCGGCTCTCGGCTCGGATCACGCCCAGCGGCGGCGGCGTTCTGGCCGGTCGCGACGCGACCCGGTCTCCGGGTGAACAGGTGGTGGTGCTCTATCACGACCCCGGCGGCAGCTGGCGCACTGTGGGGGCACCCCCGGCGAGCGTCCTGCTGGCGGCCGAAGCGGGCGAACCGGCCGAGGCGCTGGCCGCCGGTAACGGTGGTGGGGAAATCGCCGACGCCGCCTTCGACGAAGCCGGTCACACCGGCCTCTTCTTCGCCCCGAAGGGCCGGGCCGAGGAGGACGCGGTGCTCCATTACGACGGCTCAGGATGGAGCCGCGAGCCGGTCCAGGTTCCGGCCGGCTCGGAAGCCGATTTCCAGATCCTCGCGATCGACGCCACCGGACTCGGCAACGCCTGGGCGATCGCCGCGGCGGACCCGGCGCTCGGGCGCTCCTTCGTCCTCTTGGAACGGACCAGCGGTGGGGGCGGACCGCTCTGGGTCGAGCGCGGCATCGGTGCTGCCAAGTTCGCCGACAGCGACACCCCCGGCGAAGGGATCGAAGGGCTGGCCCCCCTCGGCGGGGCGGCGCAACCGCTCACCGTTACCGCGGAAGGCGTCTGGGTCGACCTCACGGGCACGATCGAAGGCGCCCAGCGCGACGCGACGATCTACTACGGCATCGGCGCCGGCTCGGTGACCGGCTCCTGGTGCGACGCGACACCCTGCTCCGGCTCGCTCGGGGTCAAGTTCTCCCGCCAGCTCGGCTACCGCAGCTTCGCCTGGCCCGGCAGCGGTTCCGGTACCCGGATCGTCACCAACCCGCTCGACCGCGGCGGCGGCGAGGAATCCAATCGCGGCACCTACCTGCGCTTCGGCGAAGGCCAGTTCGCTCGGATGCCGGGCGGGGGCGGCAACTTCCGCTCCAGCGGGGCTTTTGCCAACGCCGACAATGGCTGGCTGCAGGGCCCGGTCGAGATCTCGGGGAAGTCCGCACCGGACCTGCTGCGCCCCTGGCCGATTCCTCTGCGGGCGCCGCTAACCGCGATCGCCGGCGCTCCCGGCGCATCGCAGGGGGAGCTCGGCTCCGGCGCGCTCGCGGTCGGTGCCGACGGCGCGGTCGCCCGCTACGTGCCGGGCCAGGGCTGGCAGCGCGAGTACCTGACGACTTCCAGCGGCGCGGTCAACAAGGCAACCCTGCGCGGGGTCGCCTGGCCCGAACCGACGCACGCCTACGCGGTCGGCGACCGCGGTGCGATGTGGGAGTGGAATGCCGACGACGGGCTCTGGATCGCCGACCCCGGCGTGCCGATCGGCTTCGAAGGCAACCTGATGGGGGTCGCCTTCGACCCCTCAGACCCGGCGCGGGGCTACGCGGTCGGCAAGGGCGGGGTGCTGCTCGGATACGGCAAGAGCTGGGAACCGGAAGCGCTTCCGGCCGGCTTCGGCGGGGCGAACCTGACCTCGATCGCCTTCGCCGGCAGCGAGGCGATCGTCGCCGCGGGCGGGGACCTGCTGGTCAACGAAGGCGGCGGCTGGCATGTAGACGCCTCTGCCCACGCCCTGCTCGACAGCGTGCGCGCCGGCAATCCCCAGCTCTACGCGGTCGCCGGCCTGCCGGACGGCGGCGCGGTCGCGGCCGGTCGCGACATCGTCATCGAGCGCGACAGCGCGATCTCTCCCTGGCGCTTCTCCGACCAGCCCCTGCCCGGCTCGACCGCGATCGCCGCGGCCGCCACCCGGCCCGGTGGCGGCGGTCCGGTGCGGGCGGTGCTCTCGGTGGTGCCGCAGCTGGCCTACCCGCCCGCCGACGAACTGCCGCCGCCGGACGAAAACGTGCCGCCGCCGTTGCTGCCGCCCAACCCGCCCCCCGGCGACGGCTACCTGCTGCGCGAGACGGCGAGCGGCTGGGAAGACGAGCAGCGCGCGTCCTTCGCCGGTGCCGGGCCCGACCGTCCGGTCAAGAGCGACCCGGCCCTGGCACTGCTGCTGGAACCGTCGGGCGGCGGCTGGACCGTCGGCGGCTGGAGCGGCCAGGCCGACGCCGCCGGCCGCGGAACATCGAGCAACGGCAGCGGTGGCTCGCAGGTGCGCAAGCGGGTGATGACCGCGGCGATATCGCGCTTCGGGCCCGATGCGGCGGCGGCGCCGACGGCGATGCGCCCGGCCCCAGTGCAGGTGCCGGCGGGACCGGTGCGTTTCGCGGTGGCCGGCAACGCCCAGTGCGAGCAGGCCTGCGCCGACCTGGCGCCCGAGTCGCTCGGACCGGACCGGACCCTGAGCGCCGCCCTCGGTCTCGTCGCCTCGATGGGGGGCGGGGCCGGCCCCCGAGCGCTGCTCTACACCGGAAACCGGGTCGCGACCGGGCTCGATCCCGCCGACGGCGAACGCTACGCGGCGCTGCTCGGCTCCCAATCCGGCCTGGCCGTCTTCCCGGCGCTCGGCTCCAGCGACATCGGCGACGGTTCCGGCGCGGGGGTCTTCGAGTCCTCCTTCGCCAGCTTCCCGGCTCCGCTCGGCTCGGGTGCCGTCCCGGCCGGGATCTCCACGGCCGGCATTCCCGGCGCCGCGCCGGAACCCGGCGCCCGCACGCACTACGCGTTCGACAGCAGCGGGGCGGGGGGGATGGTGCGGGTGATCGTGATCGACAACTCGGCCGGGTCGCTGGCCGCAAGCGACCCGTTTCAGAACCCGCTGGAGCCGCAGCTTCCCTGGCTGGAAGCGGTGCTTGCCGACGCCCGGGCGAAGGGGATCCCGGCGATCGCGATGGGCAACCGCAGCCTCAACACCACCTTCACTCCGAAGCTGAACGTGGCCAGCGACGGCAACGAAGTCGCCCGCGCCCTGGTCGACGGAGGCGCGTCGGCCTACCTCTTCGACCGTCCCGAAGAGAACCGTTCGATGAGCATCCCCTCCGGGGCCGCGACGACGATTCCCAGCTTCGGCACCGGCACGCTCGGCTACCGCTCGCAGCTCTCCGGCGTCGTCAACGGAAACTCCGCCGACGCGCTCTTCGGCGACACCGGGGTGATGGTGCTGGAACTCGATGCCGGCGGGCGCGACCCGGCAACGAACCGGGCTCCGGTCGGCGTGCGACTGATCCCGGTGATCCAGGACCTCTCCCTGGAAGCGATCGACGGCAACCTGCTGCGCCGCTCGGTCCCGGCGCTGTTCAGCGGTCTCGGCCGCCGTCCCCGCGGCGGCGACCGCTGGGGCGCCCCCTCCGCCGGCTCGGGCACGCCCGACCCCTCCGGCGGCGACCCCTACACGCTGTTCCCGCCCAACCAGTGCCTGGTCGCTGGTTGCTCCACCCGGATCTCGCCCGAGTACAGCTTCACCTCCTCCGATCCCGACATCGCCGACTTCGTCCGCCAGGACCCCAACTCGCCCAACCTGCGCAAGCCCTACCTCGACTCCAAGGGCAAGGTCGTCACCGACAACTCCTCCGGCCTGCTCTGCCCGTTCAACGCCGGGACGACCACGGTGACGGTCAGCGCCGGCGGCTTCTCCTACTCCGAACCGGTCACCGTCCAGGCTGGCAGCGTGCAGCAACCCTGCGGCACCCGACCCCTGCGTCCCGACCGCTTCAAGCGAAACGCCGCGACCGCGACACCGCCGCCACCTCCGCCCCCACCGCCGGCGGCGAGCCCGACCCCGGCGAGCTTCCCGCCGCCACCCCCGCCGGCCACGCCACCCCCGCCGGTCCTCAATCCGGTGCACATCGTGCCCACCCCACAGGTAATCCCAGCCGCGTTTATCCCGCTCGCCGCCGGCCTGCTCGGCCTGCCGGCGGCCGCGGTGCTGCCCCCGCCCCCACCGATCGTGCGCCCCCTTCCTCCGGGTGGCGCCCCGGCCCGTACCTACCAGGTCGAGGAAAAGCGCGAAGAGGAGGCCGCGACCGAGGAGTCCCAGGCCTTCTCCCGCTACGAACCGCGCGAGAGCGACGAAGGCTCAACCGTCCCGCCCTACCTCCTCGCCTTCGTCCTCCTAGCCGCAATCGGCGGCGCCTCAGTCCGCGGCGGCCCCGGCGCCCGCCGCCGAGCCCGCCCGGCTGCCGCCAGAGTCGATCGGTAGCGGTACTGCTTCCAGGCGAAAGCGGCCACAAGGGCTGGTGAACTACCGCTCGAGATCGCTGAAGCGAGAGTTGACCCACCTACTAGGTGGGTCAACTCTCGCTTCGCTCGCTCTGCGGGCGTCCGCTGCCCCCGACCGTAATGCAAGACACCCGACCTGGCGGAGAAGCAGCAGTGCTGTTCTGAGTTCGTAGCGCTGCCGCTTCGCGCGAGGAGCAGCGCAACCTTCACGGTTGAAGCAGAGGCGTTTCGTCCCCGGTCACTCTCGCGGATTCCACGCCATTGCCGCAGGATCCCAAGAGCCCGTAGCCGTACCGGCGAGCGGCGGATCGATGAACCGCCTGGCGCTTGCCACGGCGGACTTCAGATTGCGCTCCTCGAGCCCAGGCGCGCCCCGGGCGACGCGGACATAGCCTGTGACCCAACCCGAGGAAGAAGGGACTTCGAGATGATCGGGCAGCGTGAGCCGACGCCGCCCCGCCTCGGAGCGAAGCGCCCGGCGCAACTCGTCGGCGTCAACTGAGGCGTTGTGCGCGAAGGTGACGAGATCGGCCAGATCCCGATAGCGGGTACTTTGCTCGATACCCCCGTCGGGACGCGGGTGACGCTCCAGCAGCGCACAGACCTTGTCTGCGATGTGGTCGGCGATCGGGTACACCCTGTACGCCGTGTGGGATATGCCCGACAGCTCAACCGGCACGAGCGGCGGTGCGCTCGCGGGGACGCCGGTCATCGACAGCCCGGCGACGAGGTCGACGTGAAAGCGCGCGAAGTCGGTCGCGCCGAGAAGCGCGACGACGGAGATCCGCACGGTGTCGGCACCCTGCACCATCTGCCTCGGGGCGCCGAGCGTGAAACGGAAATAGTCGCCGAGATCGACTGCGGCCGTCTCGCGCAGCGCTCGCTCGGCGTCGGCCAGGCTGCCGTCGCGCCTGTAGAGGTCCACATCGAGGGTGTGACGGGCTCGTCCCTCCAACCGCGCCAGCATCGCCGTCGCCCCCTTTAGTACCCAGCGCTCGGGTTCGGCACTGAACAACCGACACAGGAGGCGGTCGTAGGCGAATTGCCGCAGCAGCGCGGAGAGCTCCATGCCGCTCTCCTCGGCAATGGGGCGCAGGCGGTCCGCGAGAGCCTGACGAAACGCTTGCGGATTGTCGTAGCGAGGGGCGCTCATATAGCCGAGGCCCGGGAGCCGGCGAAAGCCAGCAGGTAATCGAGCGTGGCCTCCCCGTCGCCCCGAGGTAGATCGAACCTCGTTGCGTAGGCTGCAATGCGCTCCTCGACCTCGCCGGTGTCCTCGAGTCCGCCGTCGAGCACCTCGGCGGCGATCCGCCCCACCGCGCCCGGCTCGACGTGGTCAGCGAGAAGATCAGCGATCGTGCGGGCGGCGCGGGTCACCGGCAGTCCGGAGAGAATGATCCGATCCGTTGCCGGAACTTCGCCGCGATGCAGCCGGACATCGCGGCGCCGCGTCTGGCGCCGTCGCGGAAGCGTGAACTCGTGCACGTCGGCCCGAAGATCGCCGACCCGGTGGAGACTCGCGGCTGAGGCGTGCGAGACGACCGCGTCGTCGACGTCGTCGAGGCGAGCCCAGGCAGGCGTCTCGGGGGCGAGTTGCAGCCAGGCGGCCCGCAGCCCGAGATGGTCGGGTTCCCCGGCGCCCCGAATGCGGTAGACGCCGTGCGCCACTCGCTCCATTCTGCCATCCGTCGCCAGGCGGGCCAGTGACGTATGACCAACACCCGCCTCCTGCGCCTGGCGCCGCGTGATCAGTCCCCACTGATCCTCCGCAATCTCGAATAGTCGCTGCATAGGCCGCATGGTGCTGCGAACTATACCGAAACTAGGATACTTTGCAGCAAAGCGGTCAATCTCGGCGTTGATCGCGGCCCGCTGCGTACAGGCGATCGGTGGGGCGTTGGCGGCGGTTCCCTGCCTCGGCTGCCTGGCCGAATTTATTTCGGATCAGGTGGGCAGCGCGGCGCTGACCTATTGGGTCGACGAGGCGGGCCGGAGCCGACCATGTCCAAGCGGATCCGGGGAAGATGGTCGTGGACCCGCAACGCGCGACCGAGAAACTCTCATGAGCCAGTTCGCCCGCGGCCGTCTAGCATTGTGCAATTTCCCGAAGCAGGAGGAGGCGGGGGGCTTTGGCAGGCGCATGGGTGTTGATTATCGGGATTTTCGTATCAGTCGTGGCGTACTTCGCCAAGACCCTGGTACTTGAGCCAATACTCGAGTACCGCGCGGTGAAGGGGCGTATTCAGAACCAGCTGAAGTATCACGCAAATATCCTTACGAACTCCGGGCGGCCTGGGGAGCTGGGGCGCGAAGCCAGCACGGCTATTCGGCAACTGAGCTGTGACCTTGAAGAGAGGTACTACGCAATCGGACTTCGTGACTTTCTGTCGCGCGTCCGCTTCCTGCCTTCGAGAGCAGCGATCGGCGAGGCGGGGTCGAGCCTGATCTATCTCTCGAATGCGGCGAACACAACTGGTCGAGAGAGCGACAACGATGAGAAGATGAGAAGCGTCCGGCAGGCACTCCGCATCTTGGCATAGTTTGGGTAGAGCGCACACATCTCCGCTGCTACCGCTTCGCGCGAAATGCGGCAGGACAGCCAACTGTTCGCACATCGTCCCGCCGACTCGTAACCCTATTCCGCGTCGCGGCCTCTCTCGCTCTGGTTGCAGTCGCGCTGCTCCACTGGGCGTATCCTTCGGGGCATGAGCGAGAACGCCCGCTTCACAGCCGAGGAGGCCCGCTCCACCGGTGAGCGCATCGGAATCGACTGGACCTCGTCGAGCTTCGATGTCGAGCAGTTTCGGACGGGGATGGACGTAGAGCTCGAGCACGGTACGCAGGATCCCGAGACCAACGTCACCGACGACGACATCGTCGTGACCGCCAAGATCGCCCGAGCGCACCTCAACGAGTTCCCGGACTATTACTCTCGCCTCTCCGCCATGGAGGCGGAGGCAGAGGCCTACTGGAACTCTCAGAACGAGTAGCGCTGCGCCTCCCTATCCTCGGCTTTTCCTCCTCCTCCTCGTATCTGGCCTGGGGCTGGCCGCGAGCTGGAAGGGAAACTGCCACGACCTCCGTGTAGCCCACGTCGGGCTCAAAAGTGGGCTCAATGTGATGGGCTCCGATAACGAGGATGTCCCCACCTCGGCTGGTGCCGATCAGCATCCTGCCGTCGAAGTGCGGCGGCGAAGCCAGGTAGCGTCGTGGCAAGGGACCGCGGATCTGCGCCTCGACCGCGTCCTCCCAGGGCGTCCCCGCGCTGCAGCGAAGCGCGTCGAGTGAGGATAGATCGTCTGCCGTGAGGGCCCTGATCGGGACCTCGTCGGCTTTCACCGAACGTCGGGAATGCCGTCCGGGATCGAGCGCCATTTGCCTTGATCCATGCCTCCGGCCACCGACATGTTCCTCCGCAGCATCCAGCCGCAGGTGCTCGAAGCGCTCACGGACACGCGAGTCGTATTCATCGCCGGCGCAAGGCAGGTGGGGAAGAGCACGCTGGCACAGCAGATTGCGCGAACGGGCCATCCCGCTGAAGAGCTCAGCCTCGATGTGCGCGCGACGCGCGACGCGGCCCTTGCCGATCCTGAGGGCTTCATCGCGGGCTTGCAGGGCCCAACTTTCATCGATGAGGTCCAGCGTGCGCCCGACCTTCTGCTCGCCATCAAGCGCGCCGTTGACAGAGACCTCACGCCGGGGCGCTTCCTGCTCACCGGTTCGGCCAATCCGCTAACCGCGAGCAAGGTCAAGGACGCGCTTACCGGATGCATGGAGACCATCCCACTCTGGCCGCTTGCCCAGAGCGAGATCCACGGGAGCGCCGGCAACTTCGTCGACGCTCTCTTCGCGGCTGAGCCCCCACGCGTGGCCGGCGCCCCCGTCGGCCGCGAAGCCTTCGTCGAGGTGGTGGCGGCCGGCGGATATCCAGAGGCACGAGCGCGCGGCGGCCGCCGCCGAGCCCGCTGGTTCGCCAGCTATCTGGATACGACGATCGATAGAGACCTGCGCGAGATCAGCGACGCCCGAAAGCTTCATGAGATTCCACGCTTGCTGCGATTGCTCGCCTCGCAGGCCGCAAGCATCCTCTCCTATCGCGCAGTCGCCGCCAAGCTCGACCTCACGCACGACACCGTCCGCGAGTACATAGGCCTGCTGCAAACGGTGTTCCTCGTGCGTCTGTTGCCCGCTTGGCGGCCCGGCATCGGAGCGCGTGAGGTACACGCCCCGAAGGCGTACCTGGTCGACGCCGGGTTGCTGGCCCATCTGCTCGGTGCCGATGAGCGCCGCATCGCAGCCGACGACCAGATCACTGGAAAGGTGCTCGAGAACTTCGTCGTCACCGAGGTGCTCAAGCACGCCGACTGGGCCGCTACTGACAGTTCCGCCTACCACTATCGCCAGCGAGAGGATGAGGTGGATCTCTTGCTGGAGAACCGCGTTGGGGAGATTGTTGGGATCGAGGTGAAGGCGGCGGCGTCGATCGACCGTAAGGACCTCAGAGCCATGGAGAAGCTGCGGGATAGCAGAGGCGCACGGTTCAAGGCCGGGGTTGTCGTATGCACATGCGAGCAGACGATTCCGCTCGGCGATCGGCTTTGGGCTGTGCCTCTGAGTGGGCTCTGGACATGAAGCCCCGGTCTGCCCACCAGCTCGTCCGGGCGGCATTTGAGCTGTATCGGCGCTATCCGCTCCTCTTCCTGGTTCTCGCTGCCGGGGTGATCGTGCCCTATGAAGCGATCGTCCTCGCGGCCACCGGCGCAGGCCCGTTCGCCCACGGCTCCCTGAGCTTCGGCGCCAGCTCCTTGCTGACGCTCATCGGGCTGGCCTTGATCGGACCGCTGGTCTCGGCGCTGCACGCTCACGCGGTCAGCGAGGTGGCGGAGGGACGGGAGCCCCGGCTGGCACCCGTGGCCCGCCGGGGACTGCGGGTGCTTCCCGTCGTTGCGGCGGCGGAGATCATCGCCTGGCTCGGCATCGCCCTGGGATTCTTGGCATTCATCGTCCCCGGGGTCATTTTGTGGCTGCGTTGGTACGTGGTTGCCCAGGCCGCTGCGATCGAGCACGACGGTTGGCTGCCCGCGCTGCGTCGAAGTCGTCAACTGACTGCGGGTCACTATCGACACCTGGTCGTATTCGCGATCTACGTCGCCTTTGTTACCACCCTGCCGACCGTGCTGGTCGGATTCGCCTTCGGACACGAAACGACCACAGTTGCATCGTTCTTGGTCGGCGTGACTCTCCGGGTCGTCACCTGGTCCCTCGGCGCTCTCGCGGCCGCGCTCATGTATTTCGATCTTCGTGCCCGCTTGGCTTCTACCGCAGCGCAGGGCGGCGAAGCTCCGGCAATACACGTTGGAAGCGACCCCCGGCCGATCGGCCACAGCTGGGATCCAAGGAGCTACTCCGACCAGGATCGACCCGGGGGCTGGTACATCGATCCAGAATCTCCAGATCGAATGCGCTACTGGGGGGCGGGAGATACGCCGGGGTGGAAAGGCACCACTCGCACGCCCCGAAAGGTAAGACGAGAGTGGCAGAAGGAGTTCCCCGATGTCGATTCGTAGACGTTCAGTGTTCAGCGAATCGCTTCCGGCGCGAACCGGTAGCCGATGCCGAAGTGGGTGTGGATGTAGCGCCAGTCGGGGGCGGCGGTTTCCAGCTTGCCGCGGACCTTGCGGATTAGGACGTCGACCGAGCGGTCGCGGCGGGGCATCTCGCCGCCCCACATCAGCTCGTAGATTTCGGGGCGCTGGACGACGCTGTCGACTCGTTTGGCGAGCAGGAAGAAGAGTTCGAACTCGCGCACGGTGAGCCCGGTGCGCACTCCCTCGATCAGGACCTGGAGCTCGGCCGGGCGGACCTCGACATTGCCGATCCGCATGTTGCCTTCGGGGGAAGCCGCGGCCGGCTGGCGGGCGAGCATGGTCAAGCAGCCTGCCCAAAGGGGGATCTTGGGCGGTGAACTACTTGTGTCGAAGTTGAGAAGATCTGGAGAAGACGAGCGCAACCGAGGCGTGCAGCGTTCTCCCCCCGGCGCTCGGCGCGTAGCTCACCCTGGCCCGGGCGCGGATCTTCGCCCCGCGGTGGAGTTGGGCACGGAGGGCCGAGCGCAGGCGCATGACCAGGCGCACCTTGCTCTTTGCCGATGCCTTGGCTGCGCCGGCAGCGATCTTCCGCGCCCTGTGCCGGCGATGAGCGGCCGCCGTTGCCAACGCCTTGACGCGGCCCGCGGCCGGTACGGAGACGCTCAGCACGGCGACGCCGCCACGGACCGAGCGCAGCCGGACCGAGATATGGCGGTGAGCGAAGGTCCTGATCGAGCTCTGCTCGTCCTCTTCGCCGCCGGCGCTTCCCTCCGGCGTCGGTTCCGGCTCGCGGGTGGAGACGAACGCGTCGGGGCGCTGGTTGGCGTCGCCGAAGAAGAGGTTGCCGGCGAAGGCGCTGAAGGCCATGCGACCGCCATTGGCCGAGAGCGTCACCGGCGGTTGCACGCCAGCGTTGATGTCGCCGCCTTCGTAGGAGTGGGTGACCCGTTCGATCGTGTGGGCTCCCAGGTCGATCGCGTAGAGCTCCCTGGTGTCTGCGATCGCCCGCTGGGTGCCGACGAGCTGGAGCACGGGCAGGGTGAACGCGGTGCGGATGGTCGTGATCGCCAGGTGGTCGCCGTCTTCGCTGAAGGCAACGCTTTCGATCGGCGCGGCCAGCGCCGGGTCGGTCGAGACGCCGTCGCTGGTCAGGTCGGTCGTCGCCTGCTTGCGGCTGAGGCCCGGGTGCATGTCGGTCAGGTAGAGATCGAGGCCGGCGCCGGTGGAGATGTTGGGACGCGGCCCGGCGCCGGTCAGGAAGGCGACCGAGTAGCCGTCGGCGCTCAGCGAGGGGACCTGGGTGGCGATGTTCGCCCGCAGCGACTCCTGGTCGGTGAGCGGTCCGTAGCAAGGGCCGGTCGAGGTCTGGTTGAAGCTCGTCGTCATCGCCGGGTTGTCTTCTTCGGCTTTCCGGCATTGCGGGTCGTCGGGGTCCGACAGCCCGGTGACCCGCCTGGTCTGGCTCGCCGCGCCGAAGGGGGCGCGGCGCCAGAGGAAATAGTCGAAGGAGGGGTCGGTGACCTCGCCATGCAGGAAGCGGGTCTGGCTTTCGGCATGGCCGCCGGTCCAGGCGACGGTGCTGCCGTCGGCGCTGATCGCGGCGCCCTGCGCCCCGCCGGCCGGTTCGCCGGTCATCTGCCCGGTTTCGCTGTCGCGGCGTGAGCTGACCAGGGTGGTCGTCTTGGCAGCCAGATCGCGGACGAACAGCTGGCCTGCCGGCGTGTCCGTGGTCGCGCTCAGGGGAAGGTCGGAAGCGGCGGCGGTGCGGAAGACGACCTTGCGACCGTCGGCGCTGATCGCCACACCGCGCGAGATCTCCGAGCCGAGGTTGCTGCCGGGGATCGGCGTTTCGGGGGCGGCGTAGTGGGCCGGGTCGTCGCCGCCGTCGCGGGCGGAGACGAGCTGGAAGGGGCAGGTGGCCACGGTTTCCCCCGTGCACGTAGCGCCTGGCGGAAGCGCGACGTTCATGTCGCGCACGTAGACGTCGATGTTGTCGTTGGCATCGGCGGAGACCAGTGCCTGGTCGGTGGAGAAGGCGACGTAGCGGCCGTCGGCGCCGATCGAGGGGTTGGAGGCGCCATGGAAGACGAAGCTGCTGTCGGATTCGTTGAGCCGGTCGCCGTCGGCGACCTTCTGCAGCGCCCGGGTCTCCAGGTCGAAGCGGAAGATGCCACCGGCCCGGTACTGGCCCGGGGGGTCGGGGTCGTCATCGGCGAAGAAGTTGCGCGCCCGAGTCTGGATCGCGACGTAGCGCCCGTCGCCGGAGATCGCGGCGAAACCGGTCGTGTCGTCGCCCTGTTCGAGACGGGCGTAATCGGCGGAGACCATGAAGGCTCCGGGCTCTCCGTCGAAGCCGTTGTCGTAGAAGGCCGGCGCGGCGAAGGGGAGCGCAAGGAGCGCCAGCGCGGCCGCGGCGAAGCAGAGCACGAGGCGGCGGGCGCGACTCACCCGATCCTCACTCTGCGACTGAAGGCGACCCGGTTGCCGGCCCGGTCGCGGGCGGTGACGGCGACCCGGTAGCGGCCGGGCGAGGCGTAGCGGTGGCGGAGCACGACCGGCCGGGGGCGGCGTTTGCCATGGCCGTGTCGCCTGTGCCGGCGTCGGCTGGAGGACGAGGCCCGGGCGCGGCCGGAGTCGCCGAAAGAGACCTTGACCGAGCGACCCTTGACGCCGCTGGTGCGGTCGGAGACGACCACGGCGACGCGCCTGCCGTGCCGGCGCAACCGCACCCGCGGGCGCTTGCGGTCGACCAGCAACACGCCCTTGCGGCTGCCGGTTTCCTGGCCGGAGGAGTCGATCGCGAAGACCTGCAATTTGTGCCGGCCGTCGCCGATCCGCTTCGTCTTCAGGCGGGCGTTCAGGTGCGTCGTGCGCTTGCCGATCTGCTCGTCGTCGACGCCGACCGAGTAGCGCAGAGTGCCGACCGCGTTGTCGGCCGGATTCCACTTCACCACCAGCTTCGCCCTGCGCTGCCAGCCGTCGGGGACTTCGACCAGGAAGGTGTCCGGCGGCGCGTCGATCACCGCGGCGGCGATCTGCGCTTTGGCGCCGCTGCCCTGGCGCCAGGCGACGATCGCGTCGCCGAGCCCGGAGCCACCCAGGGTAAGGGAGCCGATGGTCCCACCGCCGGGTGCCGCCAGCGACGCCGGTTCGACCACCCCGTCGGCGCGCAGTTCGCGCACCGCGACCGCCCCCGATCCGCCCCGCAGCTCCTTCCAAGCGGCGACGGCGGCGAGGCTGGCGGCGATGTCGACCCGGGGTTCGCCGCCAATCGAGCTGCCGCCGTCGTCGGCGCGTTCGGTTGGGCCGAGCGCGGCGTTGTCGCCGGCGGCGAGCAGGGTGGCGGTGCCGGCCGAGAAGCCGCTGAGGAAGCCGCCTTCGGGCTCGACCGCGACGCTCGGGGCGCCGAGGTCACCCTGCGGGCCGCCGTCGATGAGCCGCGCCCCGGCAAAGGCGCTGGCGCCTTCGGCGTAGGCGTCGGGCATCTCGTTGACGAAGAGCCGCGGCGTGCTCAGCTTGCTCCCCTGGCCGGGCTGCTGGCGGAAGGCGACCGCGGCCTGGCCGAAGCCGGCGTCGTCGAGGTCGAAGGCGTCGGCTTCGCCGCGCAGCGGCGCCCCTTCCCAGCTCGAGGGGCTGACCATCAGCGGGATGCCGAAGCTGGTGCCGAATACGCGCCGCGCCCAGACCCGGTTGACGAATTCGTCGTCGGGCTCGCGCCAGGCGACGACGGCCTGGCCGAGCGTGTCGATGCCGATCTTCGGCCCGCTCGCGGCGGTCGGCTTCGGCATCGGCGTCGCCGGGTTGCGGTCGACCGGGTTGCCGAGCACCGACCAGAGCCGGTTGTTGTAGCGGGCGACCCTGACGTCGATGCCGAGGAAGCCCGGCGGGTTGAGTGGGCTGTCGTCGGTTATCGCCAGGTAGGTGAGGTAGGCCTGTCCACCGGCGTTCATCGCCAGGTCGGGGAAGGTCGCGGTCGCTTCGCCGACGTTGAAGTCGACCGGAACAGGCTCCTGGAAGCCTTTGGCGCCCGGGTCGAGCGTCGCCGAGAACATCCGGTCGCTGCCGACCCCGAACTCCTGCACCCAGGTGACGAGCAGCCGGCCGCCGTCCCCGGCAGCGATCCGCGGCCAGCTCGAGTCGAAGTCCTGGCCGGTGTCGACACGTTGCGGCGCTTCCCAGCCGGCGGCGAAGCGGGCAACGAAGACATGGTTGCGGCCACCCTCCTTCTTCAGGTAGACGACGCCGCCGGTGCCGTCTTCGGCCATCGCCGCGTCGCCGACGTCGACCACGTCGCCGCTCGGCCCGTCGATCGATTGCACCGGCGAGATCGCCGCCATGGCTGTGGGCGTTGCTGTCGCGGAGCCAAACAGCGCGGTGAAAAGGCAGGCAACCGTGAGCCCCAGACTTCCACTGTTCCTTATCCACACAGGGGACGGCGAAGGCACAGCGGAACTTTGTCGATAACGCCCCGCCTGCTTGTGACAAAGGTGTGACCGGCTCGTAACCAGTTCTTATCCAGACAGTTACGCGCCATTCACTCCGCACCGGCGAGGTGACTCGACACTAGCCGAGTTCGAATCCTGTCCTGAATTCGTCTCTAGGAGCGAGCTATCTCAATGAAGCGCATCCGTCTTCTCTCAGCCCTCGCCGTGGCCGCGCTGGCCGTGGCGGCCGCCGGCCCGGCAGCTGCAACGGCCAAGCCGACGATCACGATGAGCGGCTCGACCTCGGTCGCCCCGCTGGCCTCGTTGCTGGCCCGCAAGTACCTCAGCGCCTGTCACCACTGCGTCAACTTCAAGCTGCTTCAGGGCGGCTCGGACATCGGCGTCGCCGACGCCGCCGCCGGCCGGGTGACGATCGGCAACTCCTCGCGCGACCCGAAGCCGAGCGACCCGGGCGGCCTCGTCTTCACCAAGATCGCCCGCGACGCGGTCTGCATCATCACCAACCGCGCCAACCCGGTCCCGAGCATCGACCAGTCCGGGGTACAGGCGGTCTTCGGCGGCGGCGTGCGGACCTGGAGCAGCGTGCCGGGCTCCTCCCAGCGGGGGACGATCGACGTCTCGGTACGTACTCCCGGCTCCGGTACCCAGGACG
Organism: uncultured Solirubrobacterales bacterium; assembly: GCA_963817905.1. Lineage (GTDB taxonomy): Bacteria > Actinomycetota > Thermoleophilia > Solirubrobacterales > 70-9 > VRUE01. Next base: position 91,461 of record CAWFPS010000002.1, read on the forward strand.
CCTTCCAGCGCATCTTCATGGGCTCGACCAAGGTCTTCGGCGGTGCCGGCCAGAAGACCTCGAACGGCCTGGTCCAGCAGCTGGTCAAGTCCGACCCCGGTGCGGTGGGCTACGTCTCTCTTTACTTCACCAAGGGCGTCCACGCGATTCCCTACTCGGGCGTCCCCTGCACCCTGCGCAACGCCAAGTCCGGCCAGTACGGCGGCTCGCGAAACTTCTACATGGTTACCCGCGGCGCCCCCAAAGGCGCGGCGAAGAAGTGGATCAAGTGGATCACCCACAGCAAGCCCGCCGCGAAGATCGTCGGGACCGATTGGGTGCCGCTCCACTAGTGAAAGCGGGAGACGCGCCGGCAGAGGGGCAGTCTGGCGACCGCACGGACCAGCGCACCGAGTGGGTGCTCGGTGCGCTGTCCGCGGCGGTGCTGGCGCTGATCGCCTTCATGATCGTCTTCGTCTTCGCCAAGGCGTGGCCCTCGTTTTCCCATAACGGCTTGGCCTGGTTCGGCTCCGGCGGCAGCGTTGACGAACAGTTGACCGACATCTTCAACTCGCCGGCCGACCCGAAGGACTTCGTCTACACGCTGCACGCCTGGCCGCTGCTCTACTCCACCGCCCTGATCACCGGCGGCGCGGTGCTGCTCGGCACCGGCCTCTCGCTGCTCTCGGCGATGTTCATCGTCGAGTTCGCGCCGCCCTGGCTGGCGGTAACGCTGCAGCCGGTGATCCGCCTTCTGGCCGCCGTGCCCTCGGTGATCTACGGCCTGATCGCGCTGCTCGTCCTCGTCCCCTTCGTCGGCAACGACCTGATCTCCGGCGGCGAAAAGGAATCGGTCCAGTTCGTGATCCAGCTCGACGGCACCGGGCTGATCGTCGGCGTCCTCGTGCTCACGGTGATGATCTCGCCGATCATGATCGCGATCGTCACCGACGCCCTGCGCTCGGTGCCACGGGGCTGGACCGAGGGGGCGGCGGCGCTCGGCGTCAACCGCTGGCGCGCCCTGCGCACCGTCGGCCTGCGGGCAGCCCGCCCGGCAATCGTCGCCGCCGCGGTACTGGCCACGGCCCGCGCCCTCGGCGAGGCGATCATGCTCTCGATGGTGACGGGCTCGCACGCCTTCGCGCCCAACCCGCTCGACGGCGTCACCTTTTTCTTCGAGCCCGCCCTGACCTTCGCCGCGGCGATTGTCGACCACGCCGACGAGCTCTCGGTGCAGCCCTCGGGGCAGACGATCTACGCCTTCGCCGCGGTCCTGTTGATCTCCAGCGCCTTCCTCTCCTTCGCCGGCTACGTCGCCCGCCGCTCGATGCGCAAATACACCCTGGCGGCGCGATGACCTTCCGGTGCGCCTTTCGGACCCCAGGGGTGCATAAGGCGCACCGGAAGGGAGGCATGCGGTGAGCGCGCACGCCGGAGCGCGTCCCGTCCCCGGGCTCTGGGGCCGCATTAGCGGCAACGAGTCGTGGAGCCTCGGCGACCGCGTCGGGGTCGGTTTGGCCTGGGCGGCGGGCTTGCTGCTCTGCGCGATCGCCGCCGCGATCGTGCTCTACATGCTGGTCCGCGGCCTTCAGTACCTGAGCGTCTCCGACATCTTCAGCCACCCTCAGGCTGGCCTGGGACAGACCGCCGGCGGCTTCCTCGACCCGATCCTGGGCACCGTCGTGGTCGCCGTCCTGGGCACCGCGATCGCCGGGCCGCTGGGAGTCGCGATCGCGGTCTGGCTGACCGAGTACGCGCGCCCCGCCGGCCTCGCCCGCGCTGTGGAGTCCGGGGTCGAGATCGTCGCCGGCACGCCCAGCATCGTGCTGGCGATCTTCGGCCTGCTGATCTTCCAGCAGAGCTTCTTCAGCTTCCTCTCGCCGACCGGCGAGGGGGCGACGCCGCTGGGCCGCTCCTTCGCGATCGCCGGCGCGATGATGTCGCTGATCGCGCTGCCGCTCGTCGTCGGGGCGACGCGCGAGGCCCTGGGCTCGATTCCGCGACATGTGAGGGAGGCCTCCTACGCCCTGGGCAAGGACCGTGCCTCGACCATCCGCCGGGTGCTGCTGCCCGCCTCGCGGCGGGGGATCGGCACCGGTATCACGCTCGGCATGGGGCGGATCATCGGCGACACTGCGATCGTCTTCATCCTGCTCGGTGCGACCCTGCGATTCGAACCGAACGGCGGCGTTCCGGGCCTCGACCTGCTCACCGGCAACGGCAGCACCCTCACCACATTCGTCTACAACAACTCGCCGGCGGGCGAAGGCGGCTCGCCCGAGAAGGCCTACGCCGCGGCCTTCGTCCTGCTGGCGATCGTGCTGGCGCTCAACTTCGCCGTAGACACGATCACCCGCGGGAGGGGGAAGTCGTGGACGCGATGAGCCCCGGCGGGGACGGCATTCGCGAGCCGCTGGCCGTGGCCGCCCAGCTGCCGCCGCCGGTGCGGCGGATCCAGGTCGGCGAGCAGCCGACCGTGGCGCATGCACCGGCGTCCGGCAACGGGCACGTTCCCGCCGCGGCGATGGCGGCGCCGCGGATGAAGCGGTTGCCGCGGGCGGCGACGACGCCGCTGGAGCGGATGCGGACCGAGGATCTGAGCATCGCCTACGGCGCCAAGCTGGCGGTCAACAAGGTCTCGCTGTCCGTGCGCCAGGGTGAGGTCCTCGCCCTGATCGGTCCCTCGGGCTGCGGCAAGACGACCCTGCTGCGCTCGCTCAACCGCCTGGTCGAGCTGACTCCGGCCGCCACCCGCGGCGGCCACATCCTGCTCGACGGCGAGGACGTCGACGCCTATGACGTGACCTGGCTGCGCCGCCGCGTCGGCATGCTCTTCCAGCAGCCCAACCCCTTCCCGATGAGCATCTTCGACAACGTCGCCTACGGGCTGCGCGAGCGCGGCTCGAGGAAGCCGGCGCGCAAGGCGCTGGAGCCGGCAGTGACCGAGGCATTGCACCGCGCCGGCCTCCTCGAGGAGGTCAAGGACAACCTCGAGGGCCCGGCGCTCGCCCTCTCCGGCGGCCAGCAGCAGCGGCTCTGCATCGCCCGCTCGCTGGCGGTGCGCCCCGAGGTCCTGCTGCTCGACGAGCCCTGCTCGGCGCTCGACCCGATCTCCACCGAGACGATCGAGCGGACGATCGTTGCCCTGCGCACCGAGATCGCAATCGTGATCGTCACCCACAACCTGCAGCAGGCCCAGCGCGTCGCCGACCACGTCGCCTTCATGTACCTGGGCGACCTGATCGAGTACGGCGAGGCCGAGCAGGTCTTCCGCTCCCCCGTAGCCGAGCGCACCCGCGAGTACGTAGGCGGAGGCTTCGGATGAGCGCCTACCCGATTGCGGCCGCGGCGTTGGCGCTACTCGCTCTCACCGCTCTCAGCGCCTGCCAGTCGACGCAGGACCGCAGCGCCGAACTGGAAGCCGAAGGCTCGACCCAGCTGCTCAGCGAAGACGGGCTCCAGATCAAGCGCCGCAACCCCGACGTCAAGGTGGTCTCCTCGGCCGTGCTGTCGGGAGCTGAAGGCAGCAGCGCCGTCGTCGTCGGCCTCCACAACGACTCCGACCAGAACCTGACCGAAGTCCCGATCCTGATCGAGGTCACCAACGCGAAGGGCAAGCCCTTCTACAAAAACGACATCCCGGGAATCGAGCCTGCCCTCGCCGCCGTCCCCTACATCCCCGCCCACGGCGACGCCGAATGGGTCAACGACCAGGTGCTCGGAGCCGGCAAGCCGAAGTCGGTCGAGGTCACCGTCGGCACCGGCGGCGGCACCTACGCGGGCGAGCCGCCCGACATCTCGGTCTCCGAGCCGAAGCTGGAGGGCGATCCCGTCTCGGGCATCTCGGCAACAGGTGACGTCGTCAACAAGACCGGCGAGGACCAGCGCCGCCTGCTGGTCTACGTCGTCGCCCGCAGGGGCAACGAAGTCGTCGCCGCCGGCCGGGCCGCGATCGAACACCTGAAGCCGGAGCGGAAAAAGCTCAGCTACACCGTCTTCTTCGTCGGCGACCCGACGGGCGCCGCGCTGAAGCTGTCCGAGTTCCCCGCCCTGAGCAAGGCCGAATAGGAAGGACGCGACGATGGCCGAGACAGACGCGCACGCCGCACCGGGGGTGACGGCTCCCGCCGCCGCGACACCCGCCCAGGGCGAACGGTGCGAGCAGTGCGGGGCGCCGCTGGCCGCCGACCAGCGCTACTGCCTCGAGTGCGGGCAGCGACGGGGGGGCCCGCGGGTCGACTACCGCCACTACATGGCCGCCGGCACGCCGCAGGCCGGCGAGGCGGCGACCCCGCCGGCCGGCAACGAGCAGCCGTCCGGCTCCGAGGAGCCCGGCAAGCCGCAGCGCGACTACGCGCCCCTCGCCGCGGTCGGCGGCATCGCCGTGCTCGGCCTGATGCTGCTGGTCGGCGTGCTGATCGGCAAGGGCAACGAGAGCCAGACCACCTCGACACCACCGGTGATCACGGTGCCGGCCACCGAAGGGGCTGGCGAATCGAGCGAAAGCAGCGGCTCTGCGAAGAAAGACACCGGCGGCGGTGCGCCGGGCGGCGCCAGCGCCAAGAAGGCGAAGAAGGGCGGCAGTGGCGGCGGTGGTGGAACGGGCAATGCCAAGACCGCGACCGACAGCGAACTGGAATCCCTCAACGCGGAAAGCGGCGAAAGCTACTCCAAGAAGAGCGAAGAACTGCCCAACGAAATCGCCACCCCCGGGGCGCCGCCGCCGATCGACAAATCGAAGCCACCCGGCGGCGGCGAAGGCGGCGGGGAAGTGATCAAGTGAGCAGCGATCTGGAAACGCGCCGCGACCGGCTCGCCCGTGAGCTCGTCGATGCCCAGTGGGACCTCGGCGGTCTCACCTACGAGATGGCCCGCCGCGACCACTTCCGCCTCGACGTGCTGACCCGCCAGGCGGCCAGGCTGCAGCAGCTCGACGCCGAGCTGAGCGAGGTCGAGCGGATGCTGAAGCTCGACCAGGCCGGTGCCGCCGGAGCCTGCGGCAACTGTGGCGCCCTCTACGCCCAGGGCTCGGTCTTCTGCTGGCAGTGCGGCAAGGACCTGATGCCGCAGCCGACGGCGGTGAGCGGGTGAACTACCGGACATTGCTGGGCTGGGCGGCGCTGCCGGTCACCGATCGCCGCTGGGCGGCGCCGCTGTGCGCGGTCGCGCTCGGCTTCGGCCTCTTCGCCGGGGTCGCGATCGGCCCGGGGGCGGCAGGCACCCTCGCCACCGCCCCGATCCAGGTGCTCGAAATGCCCAGCCTCGCGGGCGGGGACGAAGAAGGCGAAGAAGTAGAAGAAGAAGCTGCCGCCGAGGCGCCGGAATCGAGAGAAAGCTTCGGTGGGGGAGAAGAACCGCCCGTCTTTGCCCCCGTGGTCCCGGTCGCGAGCACGCCCTTCGAAGCGGCCGGCGGCAAGAAGCCTTCCAACCAGCAGGCCGCGCCCGAAGAGCACGAGGAATCCGAAGAGCCGGAAGCCCAGCAGCTGGCTGGGACCGTGGTCCACGTCAACCCGGCGGCGGGCAGCTACACGGTCGCCGAACCGGGTGGGGTGATGAGCGCCGTACACGCGGGCAAGCCGCCGGCGGCGGGCAGCAAGGTCGAAGTGCCGATCCGGGCGCTCGCCAACGGCACCCTCGCCGAGGCCGGCACCCGCCACCGTCGCGGCGAAGCCGCGCAAGCCGAGCTCGCCGGCATAGTCAGTTTCGTCAACGCCGACCCGGCGGCACCTTCCTACACGGTCTCCAACCGCGGCAGCTCGGTGCCGGTCGGGGTCGAACCGGACCCCAGCGGCGCGCTCCCGTCCCTGCCGGTCCTCGGTGCCTACGCGACCGTGACCGCGGCCATCGAGGCGGGAGTGCTCACCCAGCGCCGGCTGAGCAGCGGCGGCGCTCCGTTCACCCATGTCGCGATCGAGGGCATCCTCGCCGCCGTCGATGCGGAAACGGCCCGGCTTTCGATCTCCGCCGACGACGTCCGCGAAAGCGGCCAGGACATCTCGGTAGCGATCCCAGCCGGGATCGACCCCTCGCCGCTCGCCCCCGGCGACTCGGTGCTGGCAAGCGCCGACATCGGCGCCGACGGCTCGCTGGTGCTGACCGGACTCGCCAGCGACGAGCGCCTGAAAGGTGCCGAAGACACCACCGCGACCCGGGGCGACCTCGTCCCACAGAAACAGAAAGGCCAAAAATGAGCTTCCGCTGTTCCTTTTCCGCGCTATCCGCCGCTAAGGCACAGCGGAGTGTCGCCGAATGAGTGCCCAGCCCTCCTCGAACCGCCCCGACTCGCTGCCGCGGCTGTTCTCGAGCGCCGCGCTGCTTGTTTCGCTGGTCGCGCTTGTCTTCTCGATGGGCGGCCTGGCGCCGGCCAAGAAGGGGGCGGGCAAGGGCACGGTCGTGCGGCTCGACAAGCGCGGCAAGATCCCGGCCCACTTCCTGCCCAGGATCAAGTTCGCGAAGAAGTCGAAGCGGCTCGGCAACGCGACCAAGAGGGACCTCTCGGTCAACTGCCCGATCCCCGACGCGGTCGACCTCGGCACCTGGTGCATGCAGGCCGGCTTCTACTCGGTGCCGCCCAAGGACACCGGTAAGAACGACTACATCTACGCGGCGCAGAAGTGCGTCAGGGAAGGTGGCTGGCTGCCGACGGCGGCGCAGCTGATCGGCGCCGCGCCGAAGGTGAAGCTGGCGAGCAAGATCGACGACTCGGTCCTCACCTCGGCGGCGGAAGAGTTCCAGGACCCGAAAAACGGGATCAAGGACCAGCGCGAGATGAGCGGCGACCTGACCACGACCACGGCGGGCGGCCGCGCCGCCGGCTCAGAGGGCGTCTCGGTCGGCTCCAGGGGCAACGGCAACCTCGGCGAGCCCGACCCGGTGCCGATGCCGGCCGACCCGATCCCCGACACCCTCGACTACGTCACCGTCTATGACAACTACAACCACGGGGGCTTCGCCGGCGGCGAGTCGGTCGGAACCCCGGAGCGCTTCCGCTGCGCCTTCGCCAAGGGGTCTCAGGGCACCAAGTTCGGCGACTGAAGCGGATCGGGCAATTTGTACGTCCGCAGAATAAAGCGGCCGAGGAGCGGTACCGCGAACGAGTACTTCCCGAAGCGGTTCTTGTAGATCATTCCGCGCTCGGCGAGGCTGGCGAGCATCTGGTTCGCGTTACTCGGCGAGAAACCCTTGGGGAGGAGGGCTTTGGTCATCTCGGTCAGTTCGGAGATGGTGAATTCTTCGTCGGCATGGTCCAGGTGAGCAACTGCCCAGAGCAGTTCTCGCTGTCGATCCGTGATCTTGGCCCAGCGCCCGGCGAAAAAGTCGGCATCGAGCTTGTGCTGAATCGCCTCGATCGGCACTGACTTCGACTCTTCGTCGGCGTGTTGGCTGATGAAGACGTCGTAGACCTCGCGGCAGATGAACTGGATGAAGTAGGGATAGCCGGCGGACTCGTGGATGATCACGTCAACGGAGTCGGGCGTGAGGTTGACCGGGCATTCCGCCACTTCGATCGGCTTGACGATCGCTTCGCAGCTCTCATCCCCGGACAGCTTGCTCAGGGTCACCACCCGGAACATCCGCTCGGAGTAGGTGCGAGCGTCGACCAGCTTGGGGAACAGGGTGGGCAGGCCCGCCAGAACCAGCATGAAGGGGATGCCCTTCTTCTGGATCGACTGGAAGACGTCGAGCAGGACGGACAACGGAAACTGTTCCTTGGCGGCGTGGTCGGTGAGGTTCTGTGCCTCGTCGTAGGCGAAGATCACCTTCTGCTCGTCTCGCTCGCGCAGGTGGTCCCAGGCGAATTCCAGGGTCGCCTTGATCTTGTCCGAAACGAGGCCTGGTGTGCGTCTGAAGACGCCCACCAGGACGTCATGGGTCAGCGGAACCTCCCGCCGCTCGGCCGGGGTTCCGAAGCCGACTTGCGGTTTCTCTGGCTCGACGACCGTCGCTGAGCTGGCGATCAGAGCGAGGTCGGCGAGCAGGCGTTCGGCGAGCGCTGTCTCGCTGATGCTTGCCGACTCGGACAGGTCAGCGGTCGCCCATAGCCACCCCTGCTGGATCGCCCGGGGCTTGAATGTCTCTAGCAGCACCGTCTTGCCGATGCCCCGCAGGCCGGTGAGTACGAGGTTCTCAAGGATCTGGTCCTGCCCGAGCAGCCGCTCGAATTCGGCATGCTCGCGCTCACGGCCGGCGAGGTGAGGTGGCATGTGCCCCGCTCCTGGGCGGTATGGATTCTTGAACTCCGGCGACGAGTCCATAGCTACTCAGCCTCCCAACTTAATTTATATAACTATCTAAATTTAGCACATCAACGAAGCTACCCTTGATCCACCTCGGCCCTGGTTCTCAGGCATTCTCAGGCAGGCTCGCCTCGCTGATCCCGAAGCGTTCGTGCAGCTTGCGCAGCGGCTTTGGCGCCCACCAGTTCCACTTACCCAGCAGCTCCATCAGCGAGGGGACGAGGAGGGCGCGGATGATGCTGGCGTCGATCAGGACGGCGAGGGCGGTGCCGACGCCGTTCTGCTTGATGAAGATGATCTGCGAGGTGGCGAAGGCGCCGATCGCGACGGCGAACATCAGCGCCGCCGCGGTGACGATGCGGCCGGTGCGCTCCAGCCCGATCGCAACGCTCTCCGAGTCCGAGGCGCCGTTGTCGCGCGCCTCCTTGATCCGCGAGAGCAGGAAGACCGCGTAGTCGGTCGAGAGGCCGAAGGCGACGGCGAAGAGCAGGATCGGCATCGTCTGCTCCAGCGCCCCCTGGCTGGTGTAGTCGAAGAGCCCTTCGAAGCGGCCGTCCTGGAAGATCAGCACCAGCAGGCCGAAGACGGCGGTCAGGTTGAGGAAGTTCATGATCAGCGACTTGATCGGCAGCACCACCGAGCCGGTCATCAGGAAGAGGATGACCAGGGTGGCGACGACGATGATCGCCAGCGCCACCGGCATGTGACGGACGAGGCTGTCCTGGAAGTCGACGAAGTCCGCGGTGGCGCCGGTGACGCGCACGTTGGCGCCCGGCACTTCGATCTCACGCAGAGTTTCCACCGTCGATTGGCTCGTCTCGGAGCGGAAGGTGTCCGTCGAGATCGCCTGGATCACGCTCAGGTTGCGGCCGACGCGCCGCGGCGGCAGGGCGGCGGCGACGCCGTCGACGCGCCGAGCCTGAGCCCGCGTGCGCGCTGCCGCGGCCGGCCCGCCGCCTTCGACGCTGACCCAGATCGGGGTGTCGCGGTAGGGCGGGTACTCGGTCTGCATCGCGTCGTAGACCTGGCGGGCGCTGGCCTCCTCGGGCAGGATCGCCGGGTCGGCGGCGGTGAACTTGATGCTGAGGAAGGGCAGGCCGAGGACGATCAGGAAGAGCGCGCTGACGGTCGCGATCGGTGCCGGGCGGCGCATCACGAAGCGCGAGAGGCGGTACCAGAAGCCCTTCTCGTCGGGGCGCGTCTCGGCCTCGGCGCGGCGGCGCAGGAAGCGTGGCGAGAGCGAGTTGACGCGGCTGCCGAGCAGGGTTAGCACCGCTGGCAGCACGGTCAGCGAGACTGCGGCGGCGAGCAGCGTCACCAGCGAGCCGCCGAAGCCCATCGAGTAGAGGAAGCGCTGCGGGAAGACGATCAGCGAGGCGAGCGCCGCCGCCACCGTCAGCGAGGAGAAGAACACGGTGCGCCCGGCTGTCGCCATCACCCGCCGCATCGCCGCCAGGCCGGGCCCGTCCACGGCGATCTCCTCGCGGTAGCGGGAGACGATGAAGAGGCTGTAGTCGATCGCCAGTCCCAGCCCCAGCCCGGTGGTCAGGTTGAGGGCGAAGATCGAGATCGAGCCGACCTCGCTCAGCAGGCGGATGACGAGGAAGGTGCCGACGATCGCCAGCACCCCGATCATCACCGGCAACAGCGCTGCGACGAGACTGCGGAAGAAGAGCAGCGAGAGCAGGAAGAGCAGCGGGAAGGCGAGCATCTCGGCCCGCTGCAGGTCGCTCTCGACCTGCTTGTTGACCTGCTCCTGGGCGACGGCGGGGCCGCCGACGGTGACGCCCGGCCGCTCGTTGTAGGCGTCGGCGATCGCCGCGCCCGCCTCCTGCCACTGCTTGTCGCCGCGCGGTTTCAGCCCGATCGCCAGGTAGGTCGAGCGGCCGTCGGTGGAGACGAAGGCGGGGGAGCGGGTTTCGTAGTAGCCGCTGACCGAGGCGACGTCGGCGCGGCGGCGCAGCTGGCGGGCGATCGACTCGACTCGCGCCCGGGTCGCCGGCTTGCCCACCGGGGCGCCTTCGACGATGACGACCGCGCCGGTGGCGCGGAAGCCGGCGTCGAGCAGCCGTTCGCGCGCTTCGACGCTCTCGGTCCCCGGGTCGTCGGCGCCGTAGGGGTCGAGCCGGTCGGCGACCGAGCCGCCGAGGGCGCCGGCGAGGAGGAAGAAGGCGATCGCGGCGAGGCCGATCCGGCGGGCCTTGCCGTCGGCGAAACGGGCGAGGGCGTCGAACATCACTTGCTCCTTTCGAGGGGAGCGGACGCCAGCACCCGGGCCTCCATCCGCTCGCACCAGTCTGCGAACCACTCGTTGAACTCGATCCCCCCCTGCAGCACGATCAGCGAGTAGGGGTCCTTCTCCAAGGTCTTCGGTTCCATGCCGCGCAGCCGCTCGGCCAGCTCCAGCCGCCGCCGCCGCATCACCCGCAGCGTCGCCACCGCGTCCTCGGGCGGCAGCACGTCGGCAAAGAACAGTTTCAGCAGCCCTTCTTCGCGCATCTCGGCCGTCTCGGGCGGCCGGCGCAGCCAGTCCTTCAGCTCGGCCTCGCCGTCGGCGGTGATCGCGTAGACGGTCCGCTTGCGCTCCCCACGCGGCACGTCACTGCCCTCGACCAGCCCAGCCGCCGCCAGCCGCTTCAGCTCCGGATAGATCTGCCCGTAGCTGGCCGCCCAGAAGAACCGGGTCGAGCCGTCGACCGCGGCCTTGATCTCATACCCCGATCGTGCCTCGCGGCTGACCATGCCGAGGATCACGTAAGCGGTCGGGTTGAGCTCCATCGGCCTAAGATATATCGGTCCGATATATCTTTAAGTGTGAAGTCGATCACTGTAGTCTCCCTGGCCAATGCCGATCGACCAGAGCAAGATGGGACAGGTGGTCACCGCCCAGATGGAGGCGCTGGAAGCCGACTATGGCGAGGACTGCCAGATCGGCGACGTCTGCACGATCGTCGAGGTCGTCGGCCCCCACGGCTCGCACGTACGAGTGCGGACCAGCGACATGCGCCCGCACATGGCCTTGGGCCTGATCCGCATGGCCGAGCACGCGATGCTCGGCAACCTCGGCGGCAGCGGCGAGTAGCCCTGCGCGCCGCTGGTGCTGGTCCCGTGACGATTTCCTGACCTTCTGCGCGCCACGCGTGCGTCGGCTCCATGCACGATCGGCGCATGAGTGCCAGCTACGAGGTCTTTCTGGACTCCTGGCCCGATGCCAGGCTCCTGGTCGACTTCGCGACCTCGCGGGGGGAAGTGATCGACTACGTTGTCATTCTGCTTCTGGTGACCACCGACGAGCGGAAGACGGTACGGGTCTACGACGGCAGGCATGGGTTCAACGAGATGCACCGCTATACCCGCGGTAGGGGGAAGCGGGACGGGACGCTGTTTCACAGCGGTACCCTTGCCGAAGGAAAGAACGCTGCGATCGATGCGATCAAGCGGGGGTATGTGGAGATGATCGAAGGGTGGAGTGACAATGACTGAGGGGTATAAGGAGACTCCGGCGAGCAGGGTCATGGACGAAGCCATCGAGTTGGCCATCGCCGAAGAATCTCCCTACCCCGAATCAAGTTCGTTCATCAACGCCGGCACTCCTCACACCGAGAGCCAAATGGAAAGCGCTGCCCGCAATGGCTATTCCGTGGTTCTCGTCTCGCCCGACGGCGATATCCAAGTCATTGCGCCGGAGGACATCGTCTCCCCGGTCGAGATCGACGGCTCGGGCGCGGCTACTCGAGCTCTGCGACGAGCGCGCTGACCGTCGTGGAGTGTTGCGATGAGGAGTTGAGGTCAGACCACCTATCCTCAACCGTCGATGTCCAAGAGCGGCTCCAACACGGTGGTGATGAAGTTCGGCGGCACTTCGGTTGCCGGTGCCGAGCAGATCATGCGTGCAGCGCGGCGGATCGTCGCCGCCCGCGAGGCCGGCAAGCGCGCCGTCGCCGTGCTCTCGGCGCGGGGCAAGACCACCGACGACCTGGTCGCCCAGGCGCTGGAGATCTCCGAGCGTCCCGAGCCGCGCGAGATGGACATGCTGCTCTCCACCGGCGAGCGGATCTCCTGCGCGCTCTGCGCGATGGCGATCCACGACATGGGCCACAAGGCGATCTCGCTGACCGGCTCCCAGGCCGGCATCGTCACCGACTCATCCCACACCAGGGCGCGGATCATCGACGTCCGCGCCGACCGCATCCGCGAGGCGCTGGAGGAGGACCGGATCGTGCTCGTCGCCGGCTTCCAGGGCGTCTCCACCGAGAGCCACGACGTGACCACGCTGGGACGCGGCGGCTCCGACACCACCGCCGTCGCCCTCGCCGCGGCGCTCGACGCCGAGGTCTGCGAGATCTACACCGACGTCGCCGGCGTCTTCAGCGCCGACCCGCGAATCGTCCCCGACGCGCGCAAGATCCCGGTCGCCACCTTTGAGGAGACGCTGGAGATGGCGGCCTCGGGCGCCCGGGTGCTACAGCTGCGCTCGGTCGAGTACGCCCGCAACCACGGCGTGCGCATCCACTGCCGCAGCAGCTTCGAGGACGGTCCCGGTACCCTCGTCGTCAGCGAGGACGAGACCGAGCAGGAGACCATGGAGCAGCCCTTCGTTACAGCAGTGACCCACTCCGACGGCGAGGCGCGCGTCACCCTGGTCGGCATCCGCGACGAGCCGGGAGTCGCCGGCGAAATCTTCCAGGCGCTGGCCGACGCCGGTATCAACGTCGACGTGATCATCCAGAACGAGCCGGTGGGCGACGACGAGCTGGCCGATCTTTCCTTCACGATCGACCGTGCCGAGTTGACCACCGCCACCGACACGCTGGCGGCGCTGGGCCAGGTCAGCGAGGGCGTGCGCACCGACGACCGCATCGGCAAGGTCTCGATCATCGGCGCGGGCATGCGCTCCCACCCCGGCGTCGCCGCCAAGGTCTTCGAGGTCCTCGGCCGCGAGGAGATCAACATCGAGATGATCTCCACCTCGCCGATCAAGATCTCGTGCGTGATCTCGGCAGACAGCGTCCCGGCCGCGGTCAAGGCGCTGCACCAGGCCTTCGAGCTCGGCGCCGGCGCCGTGCGACCCGAAGACGCGGCCGGAGCCGAGCACCACCCAACGGTCTCCTCGTGAGTTCCTACCGCGTCGGAGTGCTGGGCGCCACCGGCGCCGTCGGCTCGACCATCCTCGGGATCCTTGCCGAGCGCGAATTTCCCGCCGCCGAGGTCGTCCCCTTCGCCTCCGAGCGCTCGGCCGGGCGCCAGATCGAGTGGAACGGCTTGGTGCTCGAGTGCCGGGCGCTGAGCGCCGAGACGATCCAGGGCCTCGACGTAGTCCTCTCCTCGGCGGGGGGAGCGGTGAGTGCCGAGTGGGCGCCGCGGCTGGTCGAGGCGGGCGCCGTCGTCGTCGACAACACCAGCTACTGGCGCATGCACGACGACGTGCCCCTGGTCGTCGCCGGAGTCAACCCCGACGCGGCGGTGGGACACAAGGGCATCGTCGCCAACCCCAACTGCACGACGATGGTGGCGATGATGGCGCTGGCGCCGATCCACCGCGCCGTCGGGCTGGAGCGGATCGTCGTCTCCAGCTATCAGGCCGTCTCCGGCACCGGCCAGCGGGCGATCGAGGAGCTGCTCGCCCAGTCGCGGGCCTCCCTGGCCGGGGAGGAGGTGCCGCCGCCGAGCATCTACCCGCACCAGATCGCCTTCAACGTGCTGCCCCAGGTCGAGGTCTTCTCCGACGGCGACGATTACACGACCGAGGAGCGCAAGGTGATGGCGGAGACGCGCAAGATTCTCGGCTTCGGCGAGGAGGTCTCGATCTCGGCCACCTGCGCCCGCGTCCCGGTGATCAGCGGCCACTCGGAGTCGGTCAACGTCCGCACCGCCGAGGACCTCTCCCCGGACGACTGCCGCAAACTGCTCGCCAAGGCGCCGGGAGTGATCGTCGTCGACGATCCCGCCAACGGCGTCTACCCGATGGCGCTGGACGCCGCCGGCCGCGACGAGGTCCTGGTCGGTCGCATCCGCCGCGACCCCGGCGAGGAGCGCACGCTCAACCTCTGGGTCGCCGGAGACAACCTGCGCAAGGGGGCGGCGACCAACGCCGTCCAGGTGGCGGAGCTGCTGATCGAGCGTGATTTGCTTGGCCGCGTGGCCGATCGCTAGGCCATCCGTCCGTCACACTCTCGCGCGCCACCTGTAACATTTTGTCTGTTAGCGTCCACCACATGGAGGCAGCCCCGAAAGTGAACTGGAACGACGACCGCATCGACCACTTCGCGGCACAGGTCGACAGGCGTTTCGAGCAGGTCGACAAGCGCTTCGACCGCGTCGATGCCCGCTTCGACCACCTCGAGACTCGCTTCGACGCCCTTCAACAGGGCATGATCATCGTCTTGGCGAGCATCATGGTCGCCTTCGCCGGCCTCATCGTCTCGCTCAACATCTGACCCGTCGCCGTCGGGTCGGCCCGCTGCTCTAGGTTCCCTCTTTATGGACCTCGGCTTCGGCGACGCGGTGTTGATCTTCGGTGGGCTGCTGACCGTGGTCGCGGCGCTCTCTGGGGTGATGCGGGGAACGGTGCTCTCAGCCTCGGTGCTCTCGGTGGCGCTGGGCATCCTGCTCGCCGCCTTCGACGTGGTCGACGTCGACGCGAGGAGCGAGTCGATCGTCGAGCTGGTCGAGCTGGCGCTGATCCTCACCCTCTTCTCCGACGGGATGTTCGTCGAGCGCGAGCTGCTGCGCCGCCACTGGAGCCCGGTCGCGCGGGCGCTGGTAATCGCGATGCCGATCACGATGGCACTGCTCGGCCTCGCCGCCAAGGCGCTCTTCCCCGACCTCAGCTGGGCCGAGGCGCTGCTCCTCGGCGCCGTGCTCTCTCCCACCGACCCGGTCGTCACCTCGGCCGTGGTCACCTCGCGGATCGTGCCCAGCTCGGTCCGCCACACGCTCAACCTCGAGTCCGGCCTAAACGACGGCCTCGCTCTTCCCTTCGTCCTCTTCTTCCTCGTCCTCGCCGCGCCCGGCGGCGACCCCGGCGGCGAAGCGGTGAAGCTGGTCGGCGAGGCGCTGTTCGGCGCCGGCGTCGGTGTCGGCCTCGGCGTTCTCGGCGGCCGCCTCCACCACCACCTGCCCGGCGGCGGCCTCACCGCCCGCTACGAGGGGATCTACTCGATCGGCTTCGCTCTCTTCGCCTTCGGCTTTTCAGACGTGACGGTCGGCAACGGCCTGATCGCCGCCTTCGTCTGCGGCATCGCCCTGGCGGCGACCGAGCGCGAGGTCCCCGAGGGCTTCGTCGAGTTCGCCGAGAACACCAGCGCGATCTTGCAGGTGCTGACCTTCTTCGTCTTTGGCGCCCTGATCGTCGCCACGGGCTTCCCGCACAGCATCCCGCCGCTCATCACCTTCGTCGTCTTCGCCCTGCTCCTCGCCCGCCCGGTCGCGGTGATGCTCTCCTTCGTCAAAACCGGCATCCCGCGCTCCCAGAAGCTCTTCATGGCCTGGTTCGGCCCCAAGGGCGTCGCCTCGATGCTCTTCGCCCTCTTCGTGCTCAAGTCCGACGTCATCCACGGCAGCCTGATCTTCGACATCGCCGCGATAGCGATCATCTGCTCGATCGTCGCCCACGGCCTCACTGACACGGTAGGAGCCCGCTGGCTGGCCCGCCGGGTCGGGCTCGAGCAGAGCGAGGGCGGTCATTTGGGAAGCGCTGGCCTCGACTGAGCGGTCGCCGCAGTCGAACGTTCATCCGAGATACTAAAAGTATCGCTTCTTGTATACTCCATCAGGATGACAGTTGTTCTCGATGCGAATCCATTCGTCTATTCGCGGCCAGTTGTGCCCGAGGAGATGATCGATCGGGAGGGCGAGTTGGCCCGAATGCTCGAGCTTGCTCAGATAGGCCAGGCCGCGCGGCTCGAGGCGCCTCGCAGGTACGGCAAGACGACACTGCTGGGCAGGCTCGCGTTGGAGGCCGAGAAGCAAGGAATCGCGACCGCGTACGTCGACTTTTCCACCGTCTACTCGATTGCAGACGCGGCGGCCCGGATCGCTGCCGCATATCGGCAGCTCCAGGGGCCGGCCAGGCGTGCCGCGGGCGATGCCCTGAGGGCCCTGCGAGTGGGGCTTGGCGCGGGCCCGGTCTCCGTCTCGGCGGCCGCACCCGCGGCGGGCGCCGAGCGGGAGCTGATCGAGCTGCTCGATCTACCGGTCCGGATACATGCCCGCACCGGCACGAGGACCCTGGTTCTCTTCGACGAGTTTCAGGATCTGCTCGCGCTTCGCGAGGGCCTCGACGGGCTGGTCCGCAGCCGCATCCAGCACCACGGAGACGCCGCCAGCTATGTCTTCGCCGGCTCCCGAACCTCGCTCCTCCGCGCCCTGTTCACCGATCGCGAGCGGCCGCTGTACGGCCAGGCGCAACCGGTCGCGCTCGATCCCCTGCCTCAGGAGGCGCTCGCGGCCTACGTCGGCAGGCAGTTCGAACGCTCGGGCGTCGAAGTCGAGCCGATCCTCGATACCTACCTCGGCCTGGTTTCCGGCCACCCGCAGCGGGCGATGTTGGTCGCCCATCACCTCTGGCGCGCATTCGCCGCCACCGACGAGCCACTCGTTGCGATGGACCGAGCGATCGACGCCGCCTTCGCCGAGCTGGCCGAGCCGTTCGAGGCGGTGATGCAGGCCCTGCGTCCGGCGGAACGGGCCATCCTGGCATCGCTTGCCGGTGACCGGCCGAGCATCTACGCGCGGTCCACTCTGGAGGAGCTCGGGCTCGCCAAGGCCCAGGCACAGCGTGCGGTTCTCGCTCTGGAAGACCGCGGGCACCTCAGGACGACCGGGCGTGGCAGGTGGGTATTCGTCGACCCGCTGCTGGCGGAGTGGCTGCGGGGGGTCTTCTCGCCGGTCGGTTAGGCGGGCGGCAGGCCGAGGCGGTGGGTACTTGCGATTCGGTCGATGCGCTCGACGTCGATGGCAGCCTCCGCAGCCAACTCCGGCCAGGCTTTGACCGCCTCGATCGCGTCAACGAGAATCTGTTGGGCTTGGCCTCCCTTCAGCGTCGCGACTTTGGCGACCCGAAGTAGGTCCTCGACTGTGAAGTTGTCGCGCTTGCCGTTGACCGACATCTGGTGCTCTGAGGTCCAGCGGCCGCTCGGGTTGTAGGAGTAGACGAGGTCGAAGGCGGGGGAGAGGGACCAGGTTCCGTCGCGATCCATCAGGAAGGCGATGTTCTTGACGTGATCGTCCTGGTTGCGGGCGACGACGTTGAAGACCATGCGGCGGAACTGCTGCTCGCTCGCCTCGTGGGGGAGGCCGAGCCGGCGGATCGCCTGGAAGGCCTGCTCGTAGGAGTTGGCGCCGGGCTGGCGGAAGTCGAGGTGCGAGAGGGCGGCGAGCGATTGCATGTGGAGCTTGCCGCCGTCCGCCGTGCGATCGAAGCGCCGGGTCATGAAGTGGCGCCGCCCGCCCTCCTCCAGCAGCCGGCACTCGGTCATCTCGATGCCTGCCCGCCGTGCCATCTCGGCGTAGACCCACTCGATCGCGCCATAGCCCCTGGCGGCGCCGAGGTCGCGACTCTTGTCTTCGACCCCGTCGAACTTGAGGATCCAGTGCTCGAACCCGGGGTCGGCGTCGAGCTGACCCGAGCGCACCTCGTTCGTGGTCGGATTGAGCGTGATCAGCGCCTTCGGGCGCGCCCCGCCGGCCGAGGTGCCGACGCGGAGGATCTCCCGCAGGGCCTCGCGTTTGCCGGACTTGCGCAGCGATGCCGAGAGGTCCTCGCGCTCGGCCAGCACCTCCGCCGCCAGGTCGACCAGGGCTTCGACGTCGACCACGTGGTTGGGGGTTGGCCGAGGGCCCTGAGCGGGCGCGAACTCGAGCGCGCCCATGCCGCGTCTGCCGATGTAGCAGAGCCTCTCGACCGCATCGAAGCTCTCCGGCTCACGCCCCCGCGTCGCCAGCCAGGCCTCGATCAGGGCGTTGCCGTAGCGGTCGGGAAGCGAGTCGGCCAGCAATCCGGGCAGGCCGTCGAAACTCTCGGGTGAGAGGGCGGGGAAGCGGTAGATCCGCCCGGCCCGAAGGGGCATCTGGAACGGTGAAATCTCGATCCCGCTCGCGGCGAAGGCCGGGTCGTACTCGAAGGCCGCCACTCGATCGCCCTCCGGCAGGGATACGGCCCCGATCGTGCTTCCCCAGAGGCTCACCTGGGCGAGCGTGCTCACGCTCCAGCCTCGTCTCCCCAACGCCATGGTTTTGAGCCCGGTTGAGAGTCGCCGTCTCCGCGCGGCGTGCCGGCGCGCTTGCGCTGCTTGCCGCGACGCCGCATTTCCTCGATCGGGCTGGCCGTCTGCTGCGGGATCCAGCCGTCGATCCCGTCGAGCAGGTCGAGGGCACGGAGGACGCGGATAAAGGTCGTCATCGAGGCCGACTGTCCCTCCTCGAGCCGCTGCAGGGTGACTCTGCCGATACCGGCATCCGCTGCCAGGTCCGTCTGGCTCAGGTTGCGCTCAAGCCGTATTCCGCGCAGCCGTGCGCCAAGCTCCTCGAGCACGGCCCCGTCCGTCGCTGTTCTAGGTATCGGCATAACGCTTCACTATTGAAGCATAAACGCCAAAATTGACCGTATTGCTTCATTTTTGAAGCAATACGTGTAACGCTGCTACCAGCTAGGCGGGAACCGCGGCGAGCCGCTCTTCGACCCACTTGGTCGAGGCGATGTGCTTGCTCATGCCCAGCTGCTTGGGCTCCGCGCCGAGCGCCAGCGAGACAAGCTGGGGCAGGTGCAGGACCGCGAGGCCGAGATCCCGGTTGACCACCTTGGCCGCCTCGGGCTGCTGCATGTCGAGGTTGAGGTGGCAGAGCGGGCAGGGGGTGACAAGGCAGTCGGCACCGGCGTCGAGCGCGTCGCCGACGTGGGTGCCGGCCTGGCGCAGCGAGGTGTCGCGGTTCATCGTGATCACCGGGAAGCCGCAGCACTTGCGGGCGCCGTCGTAGGAGACCACTTCGCCGCCGAGCGTCTCGATCACCTTCTCCAGGTAGATGTCGCGCTCGGGGAACTCGTCGTAGCCGAGCCGCTCCTTGGGCCGAACCACGTAGCAGCCGTAGAAGGGGCCGACGCGGAGGCCGCTGAGCGGTCGCGTCACCTTCTCGGCCAGGCGGTCGAGGCCGTAGTCCTCGACCAGCAGCCAGAGGAAGTTCTTGTTGGTGAAGCCGTCCTTGCCCTTCTCGTAGGCGAGGCCCTGGCCGCTCAGCACCTCGTTGATGTGGGCGCGGTAGGAGGAGTCGGCATCGAGCCGCTGCTGGCACTCCGACTGGGCTCCCTGGCAGGTCGAGCAGATGTTCATCATCGAGAGCCCGGTCTGCTGGGCGAGGGCGAAGGTGCGGGCGTTGAGTGTGTCGGCCAGCTCCTGGTTGTGCTCGGCGATGACGCCGGCGCCGCAGCAGTTGGCGCGGTCGAGTTCGACCAGCTCGATGCCGAGCTTCTCGGCCGCTATGGCCATCGAGCCGTGCAGCTCGCTGGTGAAGCCGCGCGAGACGCAGCCGGGCCAGTAGGCGACCTTGATCTGCTCGCTCATCACGACTCCTCGCTTTCCGCCGCGGCCGCGGCCTCGGCCGTCAAGGCCTCATCCGCCATCTCGTCGGGCTCCGGTTCGACGAAATCCTCGTCCTCGCCGGTGATGTAGATGTTGAATTCCTCGCGGTGCTCCTCGGCGTGCTCGTAGATCGCCTTGACCTCGTCCTGGGCGCCACCGGGAAGCTTTGGGTGGATGCCGGGGACCAGCTTTGAGATGGTGCGGCCCTTGCCGGTCTTGATCGCGCGCAGCACGGTCGGGATCGAGCCAAGCAGTTCCTTGATCGCTGCCTTGCTCGGTTTCAGCTTGCCTTTCACCCCGGGTGCAAAGGACTCCTGCAGCAGCAATCCCTCGTCCAGGGTCCCCTTCTTCTCGATGATCTTGACGAAGGCAGCCTCGTGGTTATGGCCGTGGTTGGGATCGTCGATCCCCTCCTCGCCGGCTTTGCGGCGCAGGCGCATGATCTGGTCCATCGGTGCGACGCCCTTGGGGCAGGCGTCGATGCAGCTGAAGCAGTGGGTGCAGTCGTAGATCCCGTGCGGGTCCTCGGCGAGGTCGTGGAGGCGCTCCTTGGTCTCGGCGTCGCGCGGGTCGCCGACGAAGCGGTAGGCCTTGGCCAGGGCGGCCGGGCCGATGAACTCCGGGTCGGCCTCCATCGAGAGGCAGGAGGAGACGCAGGCGCCGCACTGGATGCAGGCCATCGACTGGGTGATGTCGATCATCGACTCGGGCTCGACCACGTACTCGCGCTCGGGCGCCTCGCCGTGGGGGAGGAGCCAGGGGGTGACGCGGCGGATCTTGGTCCAGTGGGTCGACTCCATGTCGGTGATCAGGTCCTTGATCACCGGCATGTTCCCCATCGGCTCGACAATAATCGCGGTGTCCTCTGCTCCCGCCTGGCCGCGCTCATCATGACCGGCGATCTCGCGGCCAGGCTCCCGCGTCCGGGCACCGCTTGCTCCACCATTGGCGAACTTGTTGGCAATCTCCTGGGCCTCACCAATTTGGGTCTTGCAGCCGAGGGTGGACTGGCCGTTGACCTTCATCCCGCAGGAGCCGCAGATCGCCGCCCGGCAGGAGCAGCGCACCGAGAGCGAGCCGTCGTCGCGGTCCTTGGCCTGCAGCAGGCCGTCGAGGACCGAGAGCGAGGGGTCGAGGTCGACGTCGAACTGCTCCCAGTAGGGCCCCTCGCCGCTCTCGGGCTGGTACCGGCGGACTTTCAGCGTGTAGTTGGCCATCAGTAAGTCCTCTCTTCGGGTTCCCACTGGGTGATAGTCACCTCGGAGTAGGAAATCTCCGGTCCGTCGTCGCCCAGTTGCAGGTCGATGTGCTTGAGCCACTCCTCATCATTGCGCTCCGGGAAGTCGGTCCTGTACTGGGCGCCGCGGCTCTCCTTGCGCTCCAGCGCGGCGAGGCAGGTGCACTCGGCGTTGTCGAGCATGTAGCCGAGCTCGATCGCGCCCAGCAGGTCCTGGTTGAAGACCGAGCCCTTGTCGTCGATGTAGGCGGTCTCGGCCTCCCCCTTGAGCCGGCGCACCACCTCGATCGCCTCCTGGATCCCGGCCTCGTCGCGGAAGACGGCGACCTTGGCGTCCATGATCGTGCCGAGGTCGAACTTGATCTCCGAGATGCGCCGGCCGGAGCCCTTCTCACGAGCCGAGATCGACTCGATCGTCGCCTGCTCGGCCTCGAGCACGGCCCTCGAGGGCCGTGAGCTATCGGTCCGCTTGGCCCTGGCCGCCGCGTCGGCGCCGGAGCGGCGGCCGAAGATCAGCGTGTCGAGCAGCGAGTTGGCGCCGAGCCGGTTGCCGCCGTGGACCGAGACGCAGGCGGTCTCGCCGGCGGCGTAGAGGCCGGGGATGTCGGTGCGCCCGTCGACGTCGGTCTTGACGCCGCCCATCGTGTAGTGGTTGCCGGGCTTGATGTGGATCGGTTCGCGGGTGATGTCGACGCCGGCGAAGTCGCGGCCGACGAGGACGATCTCGCGCAGCGCCTCGTGCACGCGCTTCTTCGGCACCACGGTGATGTCGAGGGCGACGGTGCCGTCGGGGAAGCCGCGCCCCTCGTTGATCTCGGTCTGCTCGGCGCGGGAGACGACGTCGCGCGAGGCCAGCTCCATCTTGTTCGGCGCGTAGCGCTCCATGAAGCGCTCGCCCTTGGCGTTGAGCAGGTGGGCGCCCTCGCCGCGGGCGCCCTCGGTGATCAGGAAGCCCTTGCCCGCCAGCGTCGTCGGGTGGTACTGGATCATCTCCATGTCCATCAGCTTCGCCCCGGCCCGGTAGGCCATCGCGATCCCGTCGCCGGTGCAGATCAGGGCGTTGGTGGTCGGCTTCCAGACCTGGCCGTTGCCACCGCAGGCGAGGATCACCGACTTCGCCTCGAAGAGCTGCATCGAGCCGTCGGCGACGTTGCGGGTGACGACGCCGCAGCACTCGCCCTGCTCGTCCATCGCCAGCGCGGTGCAGAACCACTCCTCGTAGCGGGCGACCGAGTCGGAGTGCTTCATCAGCTGCTCGTAGAGCACGTGCATGATCGCCTGGCCGGTGATGTCGGCGACGTAGTAGGTGCGGGCGGCCGAGGCGCCGCCGAAGGCGCGGGTGCCGAGCTTGCCCTCCTCGTTGCGGTGGAAGGTGACGCCGAGGTGCTCGAGGTGGAGGATCTCCTCCGGCGCCTCGCGGCACATGATCTCGATCGCGTCCTGGTCGCCCAGGTAGTCGGAGCCCTTGATCGTGTCGTAGGCGTGCGACTCCCAGGAGTCGCCGGGGTTGAGCGCCGCGTTGATCCCGCCCTGCGCCGCGTTGGAGTGCGAGCGCACGGGGTGGACCTTGCTGACGATGCCGACCGAGACCCCTTCCTCGGCGGCTGCCAGGGCGGCCCGCTGTCCAGCCAGCCCGGCGCCGATTACCAATACGTCATGCGAAGGCACGGCCGGGCACTCTATAGATGCCAAATCCGACCCCGCACTCGGATTTCACCCTCCCCCAGGGCCGACGGGCCGATACGTCAAGGCCACCTTGACGTATCGGCCCGTCGGCAGCCGTTTCAGAGCCAGCGCTGGTCGGTGCGGCGGATTGCGGCCTCGATCAGGCGGATGCCGTTGGCTACGGTGGCGAACTCGACGTTTTCGGCGAGGTCGTTGGGCCAGTGGTAGTTGGCGGGGTTCTTCAGGTCGGTGCAGCCGCAGAGGGACGCGGTCTCATAGCCGGCCGCCAGCGGCTCCATCCCGTCGGTGCCGTTGTGCAGGCGCAGGTTCGGGTAGAGCCAGATGCCCAGCTCCTCGGCGAGGCCGTCGATCAGCGCCAGCGCCCGTGGCGAGTACTCGCGCATCTTGAGGAAGCCCTCGCCACGCAGGACCAAAAGGTGGGGGGAGCCGATCGAGTCGACGGCGAGGAAGAAGGTGCTCTCGCGCGGCAGGGAGGGGAAGTGGCGCTCGCCGAAGGCCTTGATCCCCTCGCTGAAGGACTCCTCGGCGCCGGCCGAGAGCAGGATCACCCTGATCTCTGCCGGTGGCTTCTCGACCAGCTGCTGCGCCAGGGCCAGGAGGGCGATCACGCCGGTGCCGTTGTCGTTGGCGCCGGGGACGGTCTGGCGCGAGCCGATCTCGGCCATCGCCGCAGCCGAGCCGAGGCCGAGCGCGATGCCGAGCTTGGCCAGCCCGCGCCGCCCGGTCAGGGCGCCGAGCGCCGCCAGGATCGGACCGCCCACCACCGGCGCCATCAGCGGCGGGCTGGTGTCGGCGCCCTCGATCAGGCCGAGCCGGTCGGCGAGCTTGGGGATCTCGGGGTGGAAGATCAGGCCCGAGCGGGCGGCGTCGTGGTGGGCAACGATCACGATCGTGCGCTCGGCCTCGGCCGGGCCGAACTCGCAGAGGACGTTGTAGGCGGTGCGCTGGGCCAGCGGCCTGCGCAGCCGCCGCTTGCCGGGCGGGAAGTCGTCGGCGATCCCGGCGGCGCCCGCCGCGCCGAGCAGGGCGCCCAGCAACCGCCGCCCGCGCAGGCCAAGGAAGCCACCGATCGCGCCCAGCGCCGCCCCGATCCCCAGCGGCCACCAGTAGGTCCCATGCGCCGACTCAGCCTCGATCCGCGCCTCAGCCCCCAGCTCACCAAATCGCTCAACGATCCACTCAGCAGCCCGCCGTTCCCCTTCCGAAGCAGAGGGCCGATCAATCCGCTCCAGCTCCTCGAGCCACCCACGAAGCTTGTCTTGGTCAACTTGCATCGCCCGAAGTTATACGGAGCCGCTGGGGTGGGGGTGGAACGTCTTGTACTTTTTCGTCAAGGCCGTTGGGCGACAGCCCAACCCCGTTACACCGAAAAAGTTAAGTGGAACCCCCACCCCAGCGGCTCCGTACTATTGAGCTAATGCTGGGCGGCAAACCAATCACCCTCTTCCACGTCCGCGGCATCCGGATCACGGTCGACTGGTCCTGGTTCCTCGTCCTCTTCCTGGTCATCTTCTGGCTCTCGCGTTTCTACGGCGACGTACTCGGCGAGAGTAGCTCGGGCACGACCCCGTTTGCCCTGGCCGTGATCAGCGCCCTCGCCTTCTTCGGCTCGATCGTCCTGCACGAGCTCGGCCACGCCTTCGCGGCCCTGCGCAACGGGATCGGCATCTCCAGCATCCAGCTCTGGATCTTCGGCGGCATGGCGCGCATGGACCGTGAATCCGACAGTCCCGCGGCCGAGTTCAAGGTCGCGGTCGCCGGGCCGCTTGTCACCCTGGCGATCGTCGTCGTGCTGACCCTCGCGGGTGTGGCCGCGGCCGGGGCCGAGGAGTTCAGGCGGGCGGTTCTGGTCGAGGCCAACTCCGGCGTCTCCGGGGTGCTGGCGATGGTCGGCTGGCTGGCGATGATCAACCTCTTCGTCCTCGTCTTCAACCTGCTGCCGGCCTTCCCGATGGACGGCGGCCGGATCGTCCGCGCGATCGCCTGGTGGCGCACCGGCGACCGCAACTCGGCGACCCGCTTCGCCGCCAACCTGGGCCGGGTCTTCGGCTACATCTTCATCGGCGGCGGCCTGCTCCTGATCGTCAGCGGGGCCGCCTTCAGCGGCGTCTGGCTCGCCCTGATCGGCTTCGTCATCAACAGCTCCGCCCGCGCCGCCTCGATGCAGACCAAGCTGACCGGCCAGATCAGCGACCTCCAGGTCGCCGACGTGATGGACCGCCAGCCGGTCACGATCCTCGATGAGCTCAGCGTCGAGCAGGCCCTCGACGAGTACTTCCTGCGCTACCGCTGGCCCTGGTTCCCGGTGGTCGATGCCGCTCATCACTTCCTCGGTCTGGTCGTCCGCGACAAAGCCGACGAGGTCCCCGAGACCTCCCGCGCGACCTCACAAGTCTCCGACCTGCTCGAGCGCGACGACGGCACCTTTCAGGTCCGCGACGACACCCCGCTCGAATCGCTGCTCTCCAACCGCTCCCTGCGTCGCTTCGGCGCCGTGATGGCGGTCGACATCGACGGCCGCCTCTCAGGCGTCATCACCGCAGAGCAGGTTGGCCGGGCGCTGCGCGACGCCGCTAAATAGAAGACCCGGGCAGGGGGTTCCGCTTAACTTTTTCGGTGGGGCGTCATTCTGCTGGCGCACTGAGGATGTTGACGAAAAAGTAGGCAACTATGTAGCGAGAGCACGTACCGCTGAGAGCCATCGGCGGCCATCCTTTCCGGCGTCAATCAAATAGCGGCCCCGGCGCAGCGCGAACTGCCCGGGGCCTGGCACAGGAAAGGACGTGCTTTCCCATGCAGGAGAAGGCTAACCCGCGCTCAGATCGCGCGGTGCAACGGGCCGTGCTGGCGCTTGTGCTGGAGGCCCATCCGAAGTCCCTGGCGATCCCCAAACTGGCCCAAGAGATCGACGCTGGCGACGCCGTAGAGCGCGCTGTTCGCGATCTCGTCGGGGTCGGGCTCCTGGAGTGCAGCGGCATCTCGGTTCGGCCGACTGACGCCGCGCTTCACTTCGAGCGGCTGGAGTTGCCGTGAGCGTCGCAGAGCAGTTCGGAGCCAACCTCCGTTACTGCCGCAGACGCACGGGCCTGTCCCAGGAAGAGACCGCCGTGCGGGCTTCCTTGCATCGGACAGCAGTGGGCATGATCGAGCGGGCCGAACGGCTGCCGCGAGTCGACACGATTGCCAAGCTGGCCGCTGTGCTCGGGGTCAACCCTGGCGATCTCTTCGAGGGGATCGTCTGGGAGCCGGGGGGCGTGCGCTATGGCCGGTTCCAATCCGGCGAGGAGTAAAGAGGGCCGCTTCCCTAGAAGGTTCTTGGCGTGGCGGGAAGCGGCCCGGTGAGCAACAGGAAGCGTCGTAGATATACCGCGGCTCGCGGCGGCGGCTTTGGCATCCGGGCGCGTACCTAGATTTTGCATCGTAAGGTCCCAAAGGCCGTCCATTGGCGTGGCGTGGCTGGGGCGCAAGAGCAATAGGAAAGGAGGGCCAGATGGCCTTCTCTGAGCAAACCAAGGAAGAAGCCCTGAAACGCGCTGGGGGGCGCTGCGAGTGCGAACGCGGCTCGCATTCATCGCATATCGCGCGTTGCCACAGCAGCTACAAACTCGAATTCCACCACAAGACTGCGGTGGCGTCGGGCGGTAGCGACGCGCTCTCTAACTGCGAAGTGCTCTGCCACGACTGCCATCAACTCGTCCCACGACCGTCCTGACGGCAGCGGCTAGATTCGCAACCTGATCCGGCGGGCAGGAGATCGTGAGCACTGGCTCGGGATTCCCTGCCCGCCAGTCGCTTTGGAGACAGAACGGCACAGAGTCATCGAGCGCGGCCATGAAATCCGCGCTGAATTGCGCGACCTCGCCGCCATTCCCTCGATACACGAACAGGACGTAAGCGGGGTAGGGGGCGAGCTGTCCGCTGGGCTCTTCCTGGCAGCTTCCCAATGTCCCGACCCGCTCTATTTGGTTGAGGGCCGCGACGAGCGGGGCGATTCCTTCGTCCACCCAGGCATTGACCTTGATCGGAGTCTCTTTGTGCAAGGTCATGTCCCGAGGATTCCCCTTCCCGGTCGGATAGAAACCTATACTAGACACAGGTACGTGTATTTGGTATCATCCAGGCATGGCAGCTAGGAACCGCAACTCAGTCGCACCAGCCCCGTCGAGCGAATCTCAGATGACGTACTCGCGGTTCCTGGAGCTATTCCCGGACAACGACGCTTGCCTTGAGTACCTGAAGGGCCGGTTCTTTGAGGACGGCACCGAGTGCCCAAAATGCGGCAGGGCGAGCAAGTTCCACCGAATCGCGGGGCGCTCGGCCTACTCCTGTCAGTTCTGCGGGCACCACGTCTACCCGACTGCTGACACGATCTTCCACAAGAGCAGCGTCAGCTTGCAGCTGTGGTTCTATGCCGTCTACCTGATGTCCTCGACCCGCTGCGGGATCAGCGCGAAGCAGCTAGAGCGCGAAATCGGCGTGACGTACAAGACAGCGCACAGGATGTTCAAGCTGATCCGCACGCTGCTCTCCGACGACGAGGAAGGGCCGCTGAGCGGCAAAGTCGAGATTGACGAGACCTTCTACGGCGGCAAGCCGCGCGCGGCCGAGAAACGCAACAAACGCGGCCACCTGCGCCGCAAGTACCGGCCGAGCGTCGTCGGCGCGGTCGAGCGGGGCGGCGAGATTCGGGCGCGCGTCGTCGGGGACGCAACGCATTCGACCCTTTCCAAAGTCGTCAAGGAGTTCGTGCTGCCGGAGTCGATGATCTTCACCGACGAGTGGCACGCCTACAAGGCCATCGGCCGGGAATACAAGGCCCATAGCCGCATCCGGCACCGCTCGAAAATCTACGTCGAAGGCGACAATTACACAAATACAATTGAGGGGTTCTTTGGGCTGTTCAAGAATGGCGTTCGTGGCGTCTACCACGCAATCAGCGCCGACTACCTCCAGAGCTACGTAGACGAGTACGCCTTCCGCTACAACCGGAGAAACTCGGCCGAACCAATGTTCTGGGCGATCCTCAACCGCGTCCGTCGCGACCGCGTAGCCGCTCTTTAGAGCGATTCGTGGTCGCGCGGCCCAGGTCGCGCATGAAGTCGGCCTCGGTATGGCGCGGGTCCTGCTTCACGTCGCGCTGGGGCGGTGTCGGGGCGTGCTTCTCAGGGCGCTTACGGGCAGGGCTCATGGAGTCAGGCTAGCGCGCCGCTGGCGCCGTACTTCTCTCGCTGTCGAGCAACCGCTGGATCGAAGGCCGCGTATTGCGGGGTCTCGGCGGCATGATCGGCTGATCCTCTACTGACTTCGTAAGCGCCGACAGAAGACGCATCAGGTCTGGGGTTGGCTTGCGGGCGGCCTTTGGCATCGTGGGCCTGGTGATCGCTTCACTCGTCTCAATGAGTTCAGCGACCGTGACGAGGACGATCTCTGCCTTGCCGGCAGCCTTCGCGCGGGCGGCCTCCTCGTACGCCCCTTTCGTAAAGCTAAAGGCGACGATGTAGCCCGCATCTTTCCCGCTGCGCTCGACGGCAGTCTCGAAGTTGTCCACGACATTCCGGCCAACGCTCTCGGACTGCTTGACCTGAATCGGCTCGTGATACATGAACGAGAGTCCGTCGATCCCCATATCGCCGGACCTCTTGGGGGAGGGTGTCCCACTGACCTGCTGCATCACCCAGTTCTGGAACTCGAATGGCTTCAGGGTTCGCAGATCAACCTCAGAGGCGGGGACATTCTCGACCTCGGGTTCGGCTCCCAGCTTTCGCAGTCGGCGCTGCATCAGCCCGACAGCGGTCGGGCTGATGTCGATCCCGATCCACTGTCGCTTCTCTTTATGAGCAACGGCCATCGTCGTCCCGCAGCCACAGAAGGGGTCCAAGACGATGTCCCCCTTGTTGGTGCTCGCCCTGATGATCCGCTCTAGCAGCGCCTCTGGCTTCTGCGTCGGGTAGCCAAGGCGCTCGTGGGATCGAGACGACAGCGTGATCTCCCAAACGTCGTCCATCAGCTTGCCCTCTGGGTCGATGTAATAGCGCTTGCCGTACTTGTTCTGGACGCGATAGATGCGGCCCTGCTCGTCTTTCTGCCACTTCTTCAGCGTCGTCTCGGGCCACGGTTCCTTGGGGTGGTTCCAGATCACGTCGTCGGTCGGCCCGTTCGCGTAGCGAAAGATCGTGTCGTGGTTGCGGTGCAACCACTTGTTGGGCGCGCCGCTGGAGGTTTTGTAGTGCCAAACGATCTCGTTGAGGAAGCGATTCATGCCGAACAACTCGTCCATCAGCACCTTGAGGTAGTGCCCGGCGTGGGAGTCGCAGTGCAGATAGATCGTGCCGGTGGGCTTGAGGACCCGCTGAAGCTCGATTAGGCGTTCGCGCATCCAGTCGATGTAGACGTTGATCCCGCCCTGCCAGCGGTCCTCGAAGGATCGGACCTCGGCCTCGTCTCCCCAAATGACCTCGTAGTGCCGATTCGAGAAGAAGGGCGGATCGAGATAAACCAGATCTATGCAGCCTGCCGGGAATTCGGTCAGGCGTTGCAGGTTGTCGTCGCAATAGAGAACGCCGGTCTCGAGGTAGCCCACCGGGTTCACGCGCGTTGCTTCGCCCATATGCAAACTCTCTCCTTTCCGTGAAAGGACTCTTGCGATACCGATATATATGGGCTGCTGAGCGGCAGCCGGAGAATGCACGGCCTAGTTCATGACCGAAACAGCCAAGCGGGAAGGGCGAGCACGACGAATCCAATGAGCAGCGCTAGCCAGTGAGGCAAAAGCTGGGCGAGGAAGGTAGCTGCGAGCGCGAGCTTGATCCAGAAGGCCGCTGAGGGCACCGGGCGAGTCCGGCGTTGGCTTTTCCGTTTCGGCCCCACATAGGTAGATACCGGAACGGGAAGATTTTTTCGAGAAAGTCAGCGGCGGCGGCTACCAAGCGCGGTACGTGCTCTCCCTACATAGTTGCCAAAAAGTACAAGACGCTCCACCCCCTGCCCGGGTCTTCTATACGGGGCGGTGGCGCTCGATGATGCCGCTGAAATCCGTGCCAGCCGGGAGCGTTCCGAAGGCGTTGCCCCAGTCGCCGGAGAGGCGCGAAGCGCAGAAGGCATCCGAGACTGCAGGATCGCCGTAGCGGACCAGTAGGGAAGCTTGCAGGGCGACGGCCATCTTCTCGACGATGCGGCGGGCGCGGGACTCGATCGTCTCGATGTCGCCGGGGATTTCATCGCGCAGCGAAGAGACGTAGGCGTCGAGCTTCGGTTCCGCGCCGGCACCCTCCATCACCTCGGCGAAGAAGGCGTCGACGGAGGCGGGGCTCTTGACCATCGCCCGTAGGGCGTCGAGGCATTGGACGTTGCCGGAGCCCTCCCAGATCGAGGCCAGCGGCGCCTCTCTATATAGGCGGGGCATGCCCGACTCCTCCACATAGCCGTTGCCGCCGAGGCACTCGAGGCACTCAACCGCGTGCGACGGCGCCCGCTTGCACATCCAGTACTTGAGCACGGCGTTGGCGAGGCGGCGGAAGTTGGTGGCGTCCTCGTCGTCTGCGGCGGCCTCGTCGTAGGCGCGGGCGAGGCGCATGGAAGCGACCGTCGCCGCCTCCGACTCGACGCAGAGGTCGGCGAGCACGTTGCGCATCAAGGGTTGGTCGATCAGCTCCTTGCCGAAGGCGGCGCGGTGTTCGGCGTGGTTCAGCGCCTGCACAACACCGGCGCGGTAGCCGGTGGCGGCGCCGATCACGCAGTCGAGGCGGGTGTGGTTGACCATCTCGATGATCGTCGGCACGCCACGGCCCTCCTCGCCGACCATGCGCGCCCAGGCACCACGGAACTCGAGCTCCGAAGAGGCGTTGGAGCGGTTGCCGAGCTTGTCCTTGAGCCGCTGGATCTGGAAGGCGTTGCGCTCGCCGTCGGGGGTCCAACGCGGCATCAAAAAGCAGGAGACGCCCGAGTCGGTCTGGGCGAGGACGAGGAAGGCATCGCACATCGGCGCCGAGCAGAACCACTTGTGGCCGACCAGATCGTACTCGGCGCCGGGACCGCCGCCGTTCAGCGGAGTCGCCACCGTGGTGTTGGCCCGCACGTCGGAACCGCCCTGCTTCTCGGTCATCGCCATCCCGCAGAGCGAGCCGCTCTTGCGCTCGGCCGGCAGCGAGCGCTCGTCGTAGTCGAGCGAGAGGAAGCGCTCCTCCCACTCGGCGGCCAGCTCAGGCTGCTTGCGCAATGCGGGGATCGCCGAGTAGGTCATCGAGAGCGGGCAGCCGACGCCGCTCTCGGCCTGCATCAGCAGCATGAACATCGCCGCCCGGGCGACGTGGGCCCCCGGCCCGGGCTCGCGCCACGGCATCGCATGCAGCCCATGGCTGGAGCCGATCCGCATCAGCTCGTGCCAGGAGCTGTCGAACTCGACCTCGTCGATGCGGTGACCGAAGCGGTCGTGGGTCTTCAGCTCCGGCTTGCGCTCGTTGGCCTCGAAGCCCCAGCGGATCGTCTGCGCCGAGCCGCAGATCGCGCCCAGCTCTCGCGCCCGCTCCTCGGCCCAATCGGCGCCCTCGCGGCGCAGCGCCTCCTGCAGGGGGCGGTCGCCGTCGAAGGGGTTGTAGTCCTCCAGAGGCGAGGCCTGGTTGAAGACCTCGTGGGTGGCGGGGCTGCGGCGCTCGGCGGTGGCCATCGACCTGATTGTGCCAGCCCATCGGTAGCATCGCCCGCCGCGTGGCAAAGATCTCCGTCAAGAACCCGATCGTCGAGCTCGACGGCGACGAGATGACCCGGATCATCTGGGCCTTCATCAAGGAGCAGCTGATCCTGCCCTACCTCGATCTCGAGTTGGATTACTTTGACCTCGGGATCGAGAGCCGCGACGCCACCCGCGACCAGATCACGGTCGACGCCGCCAACGCGATCAAGCGGCACGGCGTCGGCGTCAAGTGCGCGACGATCACCCCTGACGAGGGGCGGGTCGAGGAGTTCGGCCTGGCCGAGATGTACCGCTCGCCGAACGGGACGATCCGCAACATCCTCGGCGGCGTGATCTTCCGCGAGCCGATCGTGATCGCCAACGTGCCGCGCCTGGTGCCGGGCTGGACCAAGCCGATCGTGATCGGCCGCCACGCTTTCGGCGACCAGTACCGCGCCACCGACATGGTCGTCCCCGGCGAGGGGACGCTAACGCTCACATACACACCCAAGGACGGCTCCGAACCGGTCGAGCTCGACGTCTATGACTTCCCCGGTCCCGGTATTGCGATGGCGATGTACAACCTTGACGACTCGATCCGCGATTTCGCCAGGGCCTCGATGCGCTACGGGCTCAACCGCGGCTACCCGGTCTACCTCTCGACCAAGAACACGATCCTGAAGCGCTACGACGGCCGTTTCAAGGACCTCTTCGCCGAGGTCTACGAGAGCGAGTTCAAGGCCGATTTCGAGGCAGCCGGCATTACCTACGAACACCGTCTGATCGACGACATGGTTGCCGCGGCGATGAAGTGGGAGGGCGGCTACGTCTGGGCCTGCAAGAACTACGACGGCGACGTCCAGTCCGACACCGTAGCCCAGGGTTTCGGCTCGCTGGGACTGATGACCAGCGTCCTGATGAGCCCCGACGGCAAGACGGTCGAGGCGGAGGCCGCGCACGGCACCGTCACCCGTCACTACCGAGAGCACCAAGAGGGCAATCCAACTTCGACCAACCCGATCGCCTCGATCTTCGCCTGGACCCGGGGGCTCGCGGCCCGCGGGCGCCTTGACGACACACCGGAGGTCTCACGCTTCGCCGAGACCCTTGAGCGCGTCTGTGTGGAGACCGTGGAAGCGGGCAAGATGACCAAAGATCTCGCCCTCCTGGTCGGTCCCGACCAGCCCTACCAGACCACCCAGGAGTTCCTCGCCTCGATCGACGAGGGCCTCAAAGCAAAGGAGATTTTGTGAGCACCCCTGTGAAAGTGACCGTGACCGGCGCCGCCGGCCAGATCGGCTACGCACTCCTGTTTCGCATCGCCAGCGGTCAGATGCTTGGCCCCGACACGCCGGTCGAGCTGAGCCTGCTCGAGATTCCCGACGCCGTTACAGCGGCGGAGGGAACCGCGATGGAGCTCGACGACTGCGCCTTCCCGTTGCTCCGCAAGATCGACATTTTCGACGACCCCAAGCAGGCATTCGAGGGATGCAACGTCGGGCTGCTCGTCGGCGCCCGGCCGCGCGGTCCCGGCATGGAGCGAGCGGACCTGCTCGAGGCCAACGGCGGGATCTTCAAGCCGCAGGGCGAGGCGATCGCCGCCGGTGCGGCCGGCAACGTGCGGATCCTGGTCGTCGGCAACCCCGCCAACACCAACTGCCTGATCGCGATGTCCAACGCCGACGGCGTGCCGCGCGAGCGTTTCACCGCGATGATGCGTCTCGATCACAACCGGGCTATCGCCCAAACGGCGAACAAGCTGGGCGTCGCGGTCTCCGACGTCACCAACATGACCGTCTGGGGCAACCACTCGACCACGCAGTACCCGGACCTCGTCAACGCCAGGGTGAACGGCGAGGGTGCCTGGGCGACGGTCGACGACGAGGCCTGGATCGCCGAAGAGTTCATTCCCCGGGTGGCCAAGCGCGGCGCCGCGATCATCGAGGCCCGGGGTGCCTCCAGCGCCGCCTCCGCCGCCAATGCGGCGGTCGACCACGTCCACGACTGGGTGCTCGGCACGCCGGGCGGCGACTGGGTCTCGATGGGGGTCCCCGCCGACGGCTCCTACGGTGTCGAGGAGGGAATCGTCGCCGGTTTCCCCTGCGCCTGTAGCGGTGGCGAGTGGGCGATCGTCGAGGGGCTCGAGGTGCCGGAGTTCTCCCGTGCCCGGATCGACGCCAGCGCGGCGGAGCTGCGTGAGGAGCGCGACGCGGTCAGTCGGCTCGGGCTCGTCTGAGCAGGCGACGGACATAACAAAGCCGGCCCCGTGCGGGGCCGGCTTTGTTAAAAGCGAGCGTGAAGCCTGGCGCTACCTACCGGGGTGATACTCGCGCCCCTTCTTGGTGACGCGTCCCTCTTTCTCCATTTCACCGAGGACCCGGTACAGGTAGTTAGGTTTGATTTTCAGCTGCTTGGCGATTTCGGAGGCCGAGATGCCGGGGCTCTTCTCGACCAGCGCGACCGCCTGATCGGCGCGGGTTCCACCGCGACGGCGGCGACGTTTTTTCGGCGCCGCAGTGGACGACGCGGCTTTTGGTGGGCGACCCGGACCGCGGCCACTGCCGCGGGGGCGACCCGGACCGCGACGGGTGACGGTGGCGGTAACGCTGCCACCGAGCTCGGTTAGTGCGCGCTCGAGGCGCTTGCGCTCCTCGTCGAGCTCGGCGAGCCTCTTCTTGACGAGATCGAGCGCCTCGTCGAGTACGTTGCTGGTGCTGGGCATTTCCATCCTTTCATCCCGTGAGCTTTTGGACTCCCGGTTCGTCAGCTACTCGGGAGTGTGGCAGAGTGACAGTGACAGTGACTATTCATATAGTCAAATAAACGCCTGTAACTCTGGCCATTTAGATGAAGTACCCACCTGGTGGCAGTCCTAAGCGGTGCGTTGGGCCTGGCGCTCCGGTGAGATACGCACTACGTTCCAGGCCAGCCCAAGCCTCTCCATCGCGCCGATAATCAGTGCGGATGGGTCGATCTCTCGGCGGCGCAGGCCGTGTACGGCTGAGCGCGGGAAAGCATGATGGTTGTGATGCCAGGACTCGCCCAGCGAAGGTATGGCCAGCCAGAAGACATTGGTCGAGCGGTCGTCGGTGCAAAACCGTCGCGTACCGAAATAGTGGCAGACGGAGTTAACGCTCCAGGTGATGTGGTGGACGAAGAAGATTCGCACCAGTCCACCCCAGAGAAGCCCGGTGGCGGCGCCTGTCAGCGTGCCGCTCATCGCGTAACCCGCCAGCGCAGGCAGGAGCAGGGTGAGTAGGACGAGGGGAACGAACTGACGGGCAATCAACCGCATGCCGCGGTCTTCGTTGAGATCGGCGGCGTAGCGCTTCCAGTCGGCCCGGCCCTGGGTTGACATCAGCCAGCCGGAGTGGGCGTGCCAGAGACCCGCGGCAACGCCGTGGACGCCGTCGCGGTGCCCAACGTGAGGGCTGTGGGGATCGCCGTCGCTGTCGGTGTGCGCGTGGTGCTTGCGGTGGTCGGCGACCCAGGAGATCACCGGGCCCTGCACGGCCATCGAGCCGAGCACGGCGAAGAGGTACTCGAGTGGCTTCGACGTCTGGAAGGAGCGATGGGTGAGCAAGCGGTGAAAACCGACGGTGATGCCGATCGCCGTCGCCAGATACATCACCGCCGCGACGATCAGGTCGGTGGCGCTGACGAACCGGTTCCAGAGCAGCACCACCGCGGCGAGCGTGGCGAGGAAGGGAACGACGACAGCACCGAGGTTGGCGAGCTTCTCAGTCTTGGTCATCTCGTGCATGGCGGGGCAAGTTACGCCGAATCAAGCGATAAGAATTAGCCTTCATGCAACTTTGTGCGAGAGATTTTTGTGAGATAGATGACAAGTTCTGTTGATTCCGAGCCTTGGCGAGGCCTTCCTGTTGCCGTCGCCGACCTGATCGAGCCCGAGCTGGAGGCGGTGACCGGCGAGATCCTGGCGACGATCGCGCGCGAGGTGCCGGAGTACGCGCGACCGCTGGAGGGACGTTTCGGTCACGGCATCAGCACTGGGGTGGGTGAGGCGCTGAAGCAGTTCGTGGCCTTGATCCGCGATCCCGACGCGGGCCGCGATCTCGGCCGCGAGGTCTACGTCGAGCTCGGTCGGGGTGAGCTGCGGCAGGGCCGCACGCTCGATTCCCTACAGGCCGCCTACCGGGTGGGCGCCAGGGTTGCCTGGCGCCACCTCGCCCGGGTGTGCCGGGTGGCGGCGCTCGATGCTGAGGTGCTGAGCCTGCTCGCCGAGGCGATCTTCGCCTACATCGACGAGCTTTCCGCCGACTCGGTCGAGGGCTACGCGGCGGCGCAGTCCGAAGGTGAGGACATGCGCCGCCGCCGGCAACGCGAACTCGTCGAACTGCTCATGCGCGAGCCGAGCGCCGAGCCTGGCGACGTTCGGGCGGCAGCGCGGGCATCGGGCTGGAAACTGCCGCGCATGCTGGCGGTCTTGGCCTGCGGCGAGGAGGATCGCGGCACCATCGCCCGCCGGCTACCGGCGGACGCGCTGCACGCGGAGCTCGAAGAGATCGGGTGTGTCCTGATTCCTGACCCGAGCGGACCGGGGCGCGCAGGGGAACTCGACCGGGCGGTGAAGACGAGGACCGCCGCTCTCGGTCCCTCCTGCGAGCCAGTTGGGGCACGCGATTCGTGGCGGCTCGCAAAGGCTGGCCTGCGTGCACTCGAAAGCGGTGCGATCCGCTCGCAGGGCCTGCTTCGCTCAGAGGACCGCTTCGCCGAGCTCCTGCTCTACGAAGGCAGCGATCTGGCGGCAAGGATCGCCACGCGTCGCCTCGCCTGCTTCGACTCGCTCACCGACAACGCGCGAGGGCGGATGCAGGAAACGGCGCTTGCCTTCCTGCGGCGCCGCGGCAACTCGGTCGAGATGGCGACGGAGTTGCACATCCACCCTCAGACGGCGCGCTACCGCGTTGCCCGCCTGCGAGAGCTCCTCGGCGACCAATTGGACGACCCAGACGCGAGGTTCGAGCTCGAGATCGCCCTCCGCGCTACCTCCCTCGATCCAACTGCATCAACTTCTCCACCCAGGAGATAGACAAGTCGATGCGGTTCGGATTTAGGACTGGCGGCGCTTGCGCGGCAAGGTGCGGAAGACGACGTCCCAGAGCGGCGAGGAGACGCCGTAGCCGTAGCGGTGGTCCTGGAAGTGGTGGCGCATGTGCTGCTCACGCAGGCGCTTGCCAAGGTCCGATTTGGGGACGAAATGGTGGACGTAGTAGTGGGTGTAGTCGTACCCGAGGTAGCCGAGGATGAAGCCGCCGAAGAGCGGGTAGGCGGCCGGCGTGCCGAAGAGCAGGGTGAAGGCGAAGTAGAAGAGTGCCGCCAGGGGGATCGCCACCGCGGGGGGCATGACCAGCCGCAGCTTGTCGTTTGGGTGGTCGTGGTGGATGCCGTGGATGATGAAGTGCATCCGTCGGCCGAGGGCGTTGTCGGGCTGCCAGTGGAAGACGAGCCGGTGCAGCCAGTACTCGGTCAGCGTCCAGATCCCGATCCCGGCGAGGCTGAGCCCGAGCAGCTGCCAGAGGGCGTAGCCGCCGTTGGCGCCGAGCCACTCCATCGCCACGACCACGGGCACGAAGACGATCGCCGGGACCGAGGGGTGCACCCGCGAGAAGAAGTTGAGGAAGTCGCTCTCGAACAGCTGCGGCGAAGCGGAGAGCTTGTCGGTCCTGCTGGAAGACTCCATCCAGGGGCGAATGGTAGCGGCGGGCGGACCCGGCTTCCGCAAGACGCGGGGAACCTGTGACGAGACTGTGTCAAGAACGTTGCGCTTTGCGGAATCGTCGCGCACGAAAGAGTCACGGCGGTGGCAGTATCGGCGCCGTGCCGCGCAAGCCCAAAAAGCCGACCTGTGAGGACTGCTACTTCCAGCGGAACATGCTCTGCGCGCTTGAGCTGGACGAGCCGTGCGCGACGTTCCGGCCCAACCGCCCCGAGGGGCTGGTGCCGCCCAAGCAGCCCGTGCTGCTGATGAGGCCCCCTCGATGGGCGTCGGCGCAGGCGGAGGCTCAGACCGCGTAGGCGCGGCGGGTCCTGTCACGGATTTGGTGCCACCAGCCCTGCGGTAGCTAAAGCTTCCTCGGGCTGGTCCCCCAAATCCGCGCCACCCCCCGCGAGTTGCGGCTCTGGCTAATCTTCTGCCCCGATGCCGGAACGAGACCTGTATGCGTGGGCGCGGACTACTTATGTCTCTCGCAGGAGTAGAGGTTTTACGCCGAACGTGGATGTCTATTACTGCGGGGACCCGCAGCGGGCTGTGGTCAAGATCGACTTGGCCGGGGTCAAGCTCGACGAGGTTGGGATCGAGGTCGGGACCCGGCAGCTGGCGGTGGTGGGGGAGCGACAGGTGCAGGAGACCGAGGGGCGGGTCTACCAGCAGGTCGAGATCCCCTCGGGGCCGTTCCGGCGCGTGGTCGAGTTCCAGGTCGACGTCGACCCCGAGCGCGCCACGGCGAACTACGAAGACGGCGTGCTGAAGATCGAGCTGCCATTGCGCGACCCGTCCGAGACCACGCGCCGGGTCCCGATCGGGAGGGACTAGGCAGTGGAGGGCAGCCCGGTATTCGAGGTGGTCGACTCGCTCGACGCCGAGAACGCGATCCGCGCCTCCGAGCCGCTGCCGGAAGCGCTGCCGGTCCTGCCGCTGCGCGAGACCGTCACCTTTCCGGAGACCCTGACGCCGCTCGCGGTCGGGCAGGAGCGCTCGGTCAAGCTGGTCGACGACGTGCTCGGCGGCAACCGGATGCTGGCGATGGTCGCCGCCCGCAACCCCGAGAGCGAGGAGCCGGGACCGGAGGAGCTGCACGACGTCGGCGTCGCCGGCGTCGTCGCCCGCATGCTGAAAGTGCCCGACGGCAGCCTGCGCATCCTCGTCCAGGGGATGCAGCGGGTCCGGCTCGGTCCCTACGTCGCCGAGCAGCCATACCTGGTGGCGCGAGCCGGAGAGCTGCCCGACGTGGTCGAGGACGGGCCGGAGCTGGAGGCGTTGACGCGCAACGTGCAGAGCACGTTCTCGGAGATCATCGAGCAGATTCCCTACCTGCCCGAGGAGCTGCAGATGGCTGTCGCCAACCTCGATGACCCCGCCGCCCTCGCCCACCTGATCGCCGGCACCCTGCGGATCTCGGTCGAGGAGAAGCAGGAGCTGCTGGAGGAAGTCGAGATCGTCGCCCGCCTGCGCCACCTCTCGCAGATCCTCGCCCGCGAGCTCGACGTGGTCCAGCTCGGCACCCAGATCCAGACCCAGGTGCAGTCGGAGATCGACAAGGGGCAGCGCGAGTTCTTCCTGCGCCAACAGATGAAAGCGATCCAGGACGAGCTGGGCGAGGGCGACGAGCAGCAGGCCGAAGTCAACGAACTGCGCGAGAAAATCGAGGCGGCGAAACTGCCCGAGCAGGCGCGCAAGGCCGCCGACCGCGAGCTCTCGCGGCTGGAGAAGCTGCCGCCGGCGGCAGCCGAGCACGGCGTCATCCGCAGCTACCTGGAGTGGCTGGTCGAGCTGCCCTGGGCGGTCGAGACCGAGGACAACCTCGACATCGCCCACGCCCGCGAGGTGCTCGACGCCGACCACTACGACCTCGAGAAGGTCAAGGACCGCATCCTCGAGTACCTGGCGGTGCGCAAACTGAAAGCGGACTCGCCGGGGCCGATCCTCTGCTTCGTCGGGCCCCCTGGGGTCGGCAAGACCAGCCTCGGCCGCTCGATCGCCAGGGCGCTGGGCCGCGAGTTCGAGCGCATCTCGGTCGGCGGCGTCCGCGACGAGGCCGAGATCCGCGGCCACCGCCGCACCTACATCGGCGCCCTGCCGGGGACGATCGTCCGTGCCCTGCGCGACGCCGGCTCGCGCAATCCCGTCTTCATGATCGACGAGCTCGACAAGATGGGCGCCGACTTCCGCGGCGACCCGGCCTCGGCGATGCTCAAGGTGCTCGACCCTTCCCAGAACGACTCCTTCCGCGACCACTACCTCGATCTCGAGTTCGACCTCTCCGAAGTGC
Organism: uncultured Solirubrobacterales bacterium; assembly: GCA_963817905.1. Lineage (GTDB taxonomy): Bacteria > Actinomycetota > Thermoleophilia > Solirubrobacterales > 70-9 > VRUE01. Next base: position 130,859 of record CAWFPS010000002.1, read on the forward strand.
TCTTCATCGCCACCGCCAACGTGCTCGACACGATCCCCGGCCCGCTACAGGACCGGCTGGAGACGATCGAGCTGGCCGGCTACACGCTGGACGAGAAGAAGCACATCGCCCGCCGCTACCTTGTCCCACGCCAGATCGCCGCCAATGGACTGCGGCCTTCGCAGATCGAGTTCGCCGACCCGGCGCTGGCGGCGATCGTCGAGGAGTACACCCGCGAGGCGGGCGTGCGCAACCTCGAGCGCCAGATCGGCACCGTCTGCCGCAAAGTCGCCCGCGATGTCGCCGAGGGCAAGAACAAGGGCAAGGTCAGGGTCTCGGCCAAGCGGGCTCGAGAGCTGCTCGGCCGCCGCCGCGTCTTCGCCGAGCAGCGGCGCCGGACCAAGGTCCCCGGCGTCGCCACCGGACTCGCCTGGACGCCCGCCGGCGGCGACGTGCTCTTCATCGAGGCGACGGCGATGCCGGGCTCGGGCGGGATGACGATCACCGGCCAGCTCGGCGACGTGATGAAGGAGTCGGCCCAGGCGGCGCTCTCCTACGTGCGCGGCCACTGGCGCGAGGTCGCCCCGAAGCTCGACGAGGAGTGGTTCGCCAAGCACGACATCCACGTCCATGTCCCCGCCGGCGCGGTTCCCAAGGACGGTCCCTCGGCCGGCGTGGCGATGACGGTGGCGCTGGCCTCGCTGATCGGCGGCCGGCCGGTCCGCAACGATGTAGCGATGACCGGCGAGGTGACCCTTACCGGCCAGGTGCTGCCGATCGGCGGCCTCAAGGAGAAGTCGCTGGCGGCCCAGCGGGCCGGGATCAAGCGGGTGCTGGTTCCCGGGCGCAACGAAGGGGACGTGGCCGAGATCCCCGAGCACGAGCGCGGTGCCCTGGAGTTCGTCTACGTCGACGAGGTCTCCAAGGCGATTGACGCGGCGTTGGCGTAGCGGCATGGAGGTCGCGGGCGCGCTGGACAGGAGCAGCTTTTCGTCGTATCTGGAGGCGATCCGGGAGCTGGTGCGCACGCGCTCGCGCAGCTTCTGGATCGCCGCCGGCCTCACCGCCCTGGCCGCGGCACTGCGCTTCGCCACGCTGGGCCTGCAGAGCTACCACCACGACGAGGTCGTCACCGCCAGCCGCATCCTCCGCGACGGCTTCTGGCAGGCGATGGACGCGGTCGGCTTCAGCGAGTCGGCGCCGCCGCTCTACTACGCCGGTGCCTGGGCTTGGACCCAGCTGACGGGAACCGGCGAGGTCGGACTGCGCTCCTTCTCAGCCCTAGCCGGCGTCGCCACGGTCCCAGTCGCCTACCTGCTCGCCCGAGACCTAACAACCGGGCCGACGGGCCGATACGTCAAGAGGGACTTGACGTATCGGCCCGTCGGCGGCGGTAGTCGCGCCGGATTGGTCGCCGCGGCGCTGGTCGCGGTCAACCCGATGTTGGTCTGGTACTCAGGGGAGGCGCGCGCTTACGCCCTCTTCATCCTGCTCACCGCGGTCTCGCTGCTCTACTTCGTGCGCGCGCTGGATCGCGGCCAGCGGCGCGACTCGGTCGGCTGGGGGATCGCCTCGGCCCTCGCCCTCGCCACCCACTACTTCGCCGTCTTCCCGGTCGCGCTTGAGGCGATCTGGCTCCTGCGCCGCCATGGCAGGGCCACCGGGGGCGCCTTCCCCGGCCTCTGGATCCTCACCGCGGCGGGCCTGGCGCTGGCGCCGCTATTGCTCCACCAGATGCATTTCTCCCACGCCGAATGGATCGCCAACTTCACGCTCGGGCACCGGCTGGCCGAAACCGGCTTCGGCTTTGCCCTCGGCGAGACCGGCGACATCATCTCCCAGGCGATCCACCCGCTCTGGGCGCTCGTGCCCGTCCTCGTCGGGGGCCTCGCCGTTGGCCTGCTCGCGGTGCGCGGGACCGGGGCAGAGCGCCGCGCCGCTTTGGTGCCGCTGGCGCTCGCCGCGGTGACGGTGCTGGTGCCGGTCGCGCTCGCCCTGCTGTACCCGGGCAAGGACTACGTTCTCGCTCGCAACCTGTTGCCGGCCCTGGTGCCGCTGCTTCTGGTGCTCGCCATCGGCCTCTCGCTGCGCAGGGCGCGCCGCCTCGGCACCGTTCTGGCTGCGTTGCTGACCGCGTACTGGCTCGGCTTCTCGATCTGGGCGAGCGTCACGCCGGCGCTACAGCGGCCGGACTACGAGGCGGTCGCCTCGACGCTCGGCGAGCCGACCGTGCCGCGGGCGATGGTCACCTGGACGATCGGCGAGGCGCCGCTGGGCTACTACCTCTCGAACGGCTCGATCCAGGCCCAGCCCGAAGGGTTCCGCTGGTGGGTGGGCGAGGTCGACTTCATCTCCGACGGTCCGGCGCCGCCGCCATCGGCCCGTCAACTCGGCCCGGGCTTTCGCGAAGCCGGCTACCGGCGGGTCGGCCGCCTCTACGTGCGCCGCTTCGTCACCCCGGGACCGGAGCTGATGCCGCTGCGCCTGCGCACCCTGCGCCAGCCCGAGCTTGGCTTCCGCTCGAACGGGGTACTGCTGGATGGCATCGGGCCGGGCTGACGTCGGCCGTTCGAAGCGAGTTATCCTGAGTGACCCGGAGAATCCAGCGAGGAGAAGGCATGAGCAAAACCAAGGCGACCCAGGCCGCCGACCTTTATTCGACCGCACGCGAGAACCCATACGTCCAGCGACTGGTCGAGGACGAAGAGCTGCGCGACAGCCTGAAGAAGGCGTTCGAAGCCGCGCGGGGCGCCTACGGCCGTGCGACCAGCAACGGCGGCACCGTCAAGGCGGTCACCGGCGACAAGAAGGTGCAGCGCGACCTCAAGACCGCTGCGGAGAACCTGCGCGACGCCAGTGAGGCGCTGCGGGCGCCGAAGAAGCGCAAGAAGAGTCGCCTCGGCCGCATCGTCATGCTCGCCGTCCTCGGCGCCGTCGTCGCCCTGATCCTCAGCGAGGACGCCCGCAAGACCGTGCTCGACGCCCTCTTCGGCGCCGAGGAGGAGTTCGAGTACACGTCCACCACTTCCATTAACGGCTCCTGAACGGCTGCGCGGCGGGGGTCGTGCCCGCCGCGCGACGTAAACTGACCTCATGGAGGCGGCGACCACAGAACGGGAGCTCAGCGGCGAGAAGGCCCAGCGCATCGTCGATGCGATGCGGGTCAGCGTCGCCAAGCGCGGTGCGGCGGGCTCGACGTTTGAGCACGTAGCCCGCGAGGCGGGGGTCAGCCGCGGCCTGCTGCACTATTACTTCGGCACCAAGGAGCGGCTCCTGGTCGAGGTCGTCCGCCGCGACGCCGAGATTCGCGTCGCCCGGCTCGACGAGCCGCTGGCCAAGGCGGAGACGGTCGACGATGTGATCGACGTCCTGCTCGCCAGCCTCAACGACCTAATCGACAACGAACCCACCTTCTTCCTCCTCCTCTACGAGCTGTTCAGCGCCGGACGCCGCAACCCCGAGATCCAGCACGAGGTCGGCCAGCTCTTCGAGCGCACCCGCTCCCACGTCGCCGACGTACTGCGAGCGAAGGAGAGCGAGGGCGTGCTCAGCCTCCGTTATGAGGCCGAGGAGATCGTCTCCTACCTCTTCGCGATCGCCGACGGTTTCGCATTGCAGGCCCTCTCCGACACCGACCGCGACATCTCCGGCGGCCTCGCCGTAGCCGCCGCCGCGGGCCGTTACCTCTTCGTCTCCGAGTAGCTGGTCAGATATAGCTGCGATTTACTGCTCCTCCTCTTGGGGGGTGTGCTCGTTCAGTTGGCAGTTCACGCTGCTAGCCGCCGCAGATACGGATAGAGTGCCCGCGCATCGTGGCAACGCAGCCCGGAACCAAAGGTCTCGGAAGCCGACCGCACAGGGCGTCTACTATCTATCTGATGCCGAAGATCCTTAAGAGGCTGCCATCGTCGATAGCTCATGTATCGACCGTGTTGCCTCGGTCGGATCTTGGGTGCAAAAGCATCGTGAAAGCCCGCCGGTTGGGCGCCCTCTACGGAGCAAATAGCGTCTTCGCGCTGGACTTTACGCCGAGGGTTATTCCATTCTCGGAGCCGAAGGGACTGCGAGACGACTGGTTGGCGCTAGCCAGCGATTTCCGTGTCGTTACAGCTCGAGTCCAGCGCAAAATCGACCACGATCAGCTTTCGCAACGCAGCCTTCTGGGGAATGGCCCCAGCAACTGAGCCGTCCGGGAAGGGCGATATCGATCCGCAGCTTCCGCCGGACCTATCGACGATGGAAGAGGTTGACGGTGAGCTCGTTGAAGACCCGAAAATTCGTCGCGCGATCGAGCTCTCGGTTCAGCAGAACATCCAGAATCATCTCCATCTTCGAGAGAAGGATCTACTTCCTGACGCTGAGGAGCTACGACACTTCGACCAGGTAGTGCCGGGGCTCGCTCGGTACCTGTCAACGAAAATGAGACACCCGTCGTTCGAATTTAGTGAGCAACCTCCTCTGATTCGGGCTTGTTGATCCACGCTGCCGTCGGCAGCGTGGGCGGCGTCGGCGCCCCGCGCACGAAGCGCTCGGGGTTGGCGGCGTAGGCGGCGGTGAGGACGGCCTGGCGGGCGGCGCGGGCCTTCTTGGCTTTGCCGTGGTGGACGGTCGCCGGCGTCATCAGGCCGATGCCGGAGTGGCGATGGTCGTGGTTGTACCAGCGAAAGAAGAAGCGGCAGAACTCCCGCGCCTGCTCGATCGAGTCAAAGCGGGCGGGGAAGGCCGGCCGGTACTTCAGGGTGCGGAACTGCGCCTCGGAGTAGGGGTTGTCGTTTGAGGTGTAGGGGCGGCTGTGGGTCTTGGTGACGCCGAGGTCGGCGAGCAGGAAGGCGACCGGCTTGGAGCGCATCGAGGTGCCGCGGTCGGCGTGCAGGGTGAGCCGCCCGCGGCCGATCGCCTGCTGCTCGGCCGATTGGGAGATCAGCGCTTCGGCCACGGAGGCCGACTCGCGCTCCTGCACGGTCCAGCCGACGACGTAGCGGCTGAAGACGTCGAGGATCACGTAGAGGTGGTAGCAGCGCCACTTCGCCGGGCCCTTGAGCTTGGAGATATCCTAGCTCCAAAGCTCGTTGGGGCGCTTCGCGAGCAGCTCGGGCTTCTCGTAGGGCGGGTGGGTGAGCTGGTCGCGGCGCTCGCGCACCTCGCCGCTCTCGGCCAGCAGCCGATACATGGTCCGCTCCGAGCACAGGTAGGCGCCCTCGTCGAGCAGCGTCGCCCACACCGCGGCGGGCGAGGAGTCGAGGAAGCGCTCGTCGTGCAGCTTGGCCAGGACGGCCTCGCGCTCGGCCTCGCTCAGCGCCCGTGCCGGGCGGGGCCGCGGCTTCCTTGGCCGCGGCTCGGGCGGGCGCCGGCGACGGTAGATCGTCGCCGGCGATGCCCCCAGCGCCCGGCAGGCCGGACGCGTGCCGATGATCGGTGTCAGCTCCTCGACAGTCGCCTCGATCATCGCTCGGTGCTCTCTTCGGCGCTCTCGGTCCCGAGCAGGTCCTCCAAGAGCGCTGAGACGTTTCCCTGCACCTCGATCACCTTGCGCGCCTTGGCCAGCTCGGCCTCGGCGCGCTCGGCGCGGCGGCGCAGCTCGGCGTTCTCCTTCTCGATCGGGTCGGCTCCCTTGCGGCCGCGCTTGCGCCCCAGCTCTCCTGCATCGCGCTGGCGGCGCCAGCTCGAGAGGTGCGAGGAGTAGAGGCCCTCGCGGCGCAGCAGGGCACCGAGCTCTCCGGGCTTCTTGCAGGCGTCGGCCTGCTTGAGGACCTTCAACTTGTACTCGGCGGTGAAAGACCGGCGCTTGGGGCGCTCGGTCAGCTCGGGGTCGGGGACCGCCTCCGGCGCGGCGCTCCCGCCGGCCGCTTCACTTCTCTCGCCTTCGGCTCGCTCCGTTTCGCGGCCGGCGGCTTCGTCTCGGTTGATCAACGACATCACGTGCTCCAATCACGCCCTCGGGGTTCAGTAATTCCCGAATCATGCGTGTCTCACGTGACGTTGGCAGAGAGGGGCTGCGCGAGTCGCCGATGAGTGGCAGAAGGAGTCTGCACATCGGCGTGACATGGACAAAAAAGTCGTCGATGGACAGCTCGCCGGCTGACCGCAGGTATCAGTGGTTCGCCTTCCTGCTGATTTTGGCGCTGATCGGTGCCAGCGTTTACCTGTTCACCATTGGCCAGGACGTCATCGCATTCCTACTTGCGCTTACCACGGCCGCCTCGGTTGTCGTCAGAGCTTTGCTGGCGATGGTCGGCTCGAACGATTCGGGGGATGAGGAAAATTCGTCCGATGGCAAACCCTCTGCTTCATAGGTCCGCTTCAGGCGTGACCTGACTCACAGACGGCTGGCCGGTCGTTCGACAGGCTGGCTGTCCAGCCAATGCGTGAGTTCATGGTCAGACTTGCAGGGTTCCTGGGGCGCCGCCGCCGCTGGGTCCTGGCGGCGTGGATCGCCGTCCTCGCGCTCACCCTGCCGATCGCCTTTCACCAGACCGATCACCTGACCGGGGGCGGCTTCGACGTTCCCGGCACGCAGTCAAAGGCGGTCAGCGATTCGCTCGAAGGCGACTTCGGCGATAAGGCCGGCCAGATCGCGGTGCTGTTGCAGGCCGAAGAGGGTGCCGGCCGTGCCGCCCGAGTGGCTGCGGTGGGGCGCGTCCGCCGCGCCGTGGCCGGCCTCGAAGAAGTAGAGCTGCCAGCGACCGCCGCCCGCAGGGCCGAGCTTGCCCTACAGCGCCGCGGCACGGCGATGCTGGCGCTGCACAGCGAAAAGTCCTCCGACCTGCAGATCGACTCGGCGACGGACCTGCGCGAAGCGCTCGATCCCGGCACGGCTGTTGACGGGGTAACGACGTACCTCGCCGGGCAGCCGACGATCTGGGCCGGCATGCAGGAGCTCTCCAAGGAAGACCTGGCGAAAGCGGAGGCCGGCGGCTTCCCGATCGTCGCGATCATCCTGTTGGTCGTCTTCGGCTCGCTCGCGGCGGCGGCGCTGCCGCTGGTGCTCGGTTTCGTCAGCGTGATCGTCACCGGGGCGCTGATCTACTTCCTCTCGCTGCAGGTCGAGACCTCGGTCTTCGTCACCAACATGGCCTCGATGATTGGGATCGGGGTGGCGATCGACTACTCCCTCTTCATCCTCGCCCGCTATCGCGAGGAGCGGGCGAGCGGGCGCGACAAGGACGCCGCGCGCGCCGAGGCGCTCTCCACCTCGGGCCTGGCCGTCGCCTTCTCCGGCCTCGCCGTGATCGTCTCCCTGGCCGGCCTCTGGATGGTCGACAACCAGGCGCTGCGCTCGATGGCGCTCGGCGCGATGACGGTCGTCGCCGTCTCGATTCTCACCGCGGTCACCCTGCTCCCCGCCCTGATCGCGCTGCTCGGCGACCGCGTGATGCCCGGCGGCATCGTCGCCAAGGTGCTCGGGGTCTTCCGCCGCGGCGGCGAGCGGCCCGACCGCGAGGCGTTCTGGGTGCGCTGGACGACGCGGGTCATGGCCCACCCCTGGGTCGCGGTCTTCGGCGTCTCCGCGGTGCTGCTCACCCTGGCGATCCCCCTGCTCTCGGTCGAGACCGGCACCCAGGCGATCAAGCAGTTCCCCGCCGGCAGCGACGTGCGAGTCGGCAACGAACTCGCCTCCAAACAGCTCGGCGGCGGCACTGACCCGGTGCAGATCGTCGCCTCCTTCCCCGCCGGGAACGGCGTCCGCGGCGAGCGCGCTCCAATCGCCGGCTTCACCCGCACGATCGCCTCGACGCCCGGCGTCAGCTCCGTGGCGCCGCCGGCCTTCGCCGGCAACCGCGTCCTGATCCAGGCCACGCCAAGCGCGCCCAGCGAGTCCGACGCGACGATCGCCCTGGTCGAACGGTTGCGCGACAGAGTCGTGCCCGCCAGCGCGCTCGCTCACGTCGCCACGGTCGACGTCGGCGGCGAAACCGCTCGCAGCCAGGACGCCCGCGACCAGGTCAGCGGCTCGATGTGGAAGATCGTCCTCTTCGTCCTCGCGCTCAGCTTCCTGGTGCTGATGGTGATGCTGCGCTCGCTGCTCTTGCCGCTGAAGGCGGTGCTGATGAACCTGCTCTCGATCGGGGCCGCCTTCGGCGTCCTCGTCGCGATCTTCCAGTGGGGCTGGTTCTCAAACCTGCTCGGCTTCGAGAGCCAGGGCGCCCTGGACACGATCAACGTGCCGCTGATCTTCGCCATCGTCTTCGGGCTCTCGATGGACTACGAGGTCTTCCTGATGTCGCGCATCCGCGAGCACTACCTCGAGCACGGCGACAACGAGCGCGCCGTCGCCGAAGGGCTCTCGACCAGCGCCCGCACGATCTCCTCCGCGGCCCTGATCATGACCTCGGTCTTCGCCGTCTTCGTGCTCACCGGCGTGCCCTCGATCAAGGAGCTGGGCCTCGGCTGCGCGGTGGCGATCGCCCTCGACGCCACCCTGGTCCGCCTCATTCTGGTCCCCGCCGCGATGAAGCTGTTCGGCGACTGGAACTGGTGGATGCCGTCGTGGCTCGACCGGGCATTGCCGGACCTCAGCTTTGAGAGCGGCGTTCCCGAGCCCGAGCCTGCAGAGGCCTGAGCCCTGCCCCGGCAGGGGTTCCACTTAACTTTTTGGTGAGTTCTCTGTGGCCTTGCGAGAGCCGGGTCGACCAAAAAGTACAAGACGTTCCACCCCTGCCGGGGCAGGGCTCAATACGCTGTCGGCGTGAGTGACGATCTTGCCTTTGCTGGAGCGGCGAAACTGGCCGAGCTCGTGCGGGCGGGGGACGTTTCGCCGACCGAGCTGGTGCAGCTCTATCTCGACCGGATCGGGCGGTTCGATCCACAGCTGAACGCCTTTCGGGTGGTGCTGGCGGAGCGGGCCATGGTGGAAGCCGAGCAGGCTGAGGCGCGGCTTCGGGCGGGGGACGAGCGACCGCTGCTCGGGGTGCCGATCGCGCTCAAGGACAACCAGGACCTGGCCGGGGAGCTGACCTGCAACGGCACCGACGCCTACCCCGATCCGGCAACTGCCGACGATGAGATGGTGCGGCGCCTGCGCGAGGCGGGTGCGATCGTCCTCGGCAAGACGCACCTGCCCGAGCTGGCGATCTGCGGCTTCACCGAGTCCGCGACCTGGGGGGTGACGCGAAATCCGTGGGACGCCCAGCGCACTCCCGGGGGGTCCAGCGGCGGCAGCGCCGCGGCGGTTGCCGCGGGCCTGGTGCCGATCGCATCGGCCTCCGACGGGGCCGGCTCGATCCGCATCCCGGCCGCGTCCTGTGGCCTTTTCGGCCTCAAGCCACAACGGGGCCGCGTCTCCCTCGCCCCCTTCGCCGAGCACTGGAACGGTCTCTCGGTCAACGGCTGCGTCAGCCGTTCGGTGCTCGACACGGCGCTCTACCTCGACCTCGTCAGCGGCGGCTCACGCGAGGCGGGAGCACCCCCGCCACCCGAGCGCCCCTTCGTCGAGGCGGCCCAGCGCTCCCCGGGGAAGCTGCGCATCGCCTGGTCGACCGCGATACCGCGCGCGCTTGCCCCGCCGACGGTCTCAAGCGAGGCCAAGGGTGCTGTCACCGAGACGGCCGAGCTGCTGCGCGGGCTCGGCCACGAGGTCTCCGCCGCCGATCCCGCCTGGGGCTCGATCGGCAACAACTCGGTGCCGCGATACCTGCGCGGCATCGCCGAAGACGTCGCCCGCACGCCGCGACCCGAGCGGCTCGAGCGCCGCACGCGGGGGATGGCTCGGCTGGGCGGGCTTGTTCCGGATCGGGTCTTCGAGGCGGCGCGGCGCGGCGCGGAGGCCGACGCCGCCCGTGTCAACGCCATCTTCGACTCCCACGACCTGCTGATGACTCCGGTGATGGGCGGCACCGCACTGCCCGTGCGCCGCTGGCAGGGAAGAGGCCCGCTCTGGACCCTGCTCGGCATGAGCCGCTTCTACCCCTACTGCATCCCCTGGAACCACCTGGGCAACCCAGCCATGTCCATCCCCGCCGGCTTCGCCCCCAACGGCATGCCCCTGGCAGTACAAATAATCGCCCGCCCCAACGACGAGCCCACACTCCTCTCCCTGGCGGCCCAGCTAGAGACCGAGCGCCCCTGGGCCGAAAACCACCCCCCGATCTCCTGAGCTGAATCGGCGACCGGAGGGGGTCTACGACGCTCGGGTCAACCAAACACCTTGCGCATCCGAGCAATCTCCCGGATCGACCCCCGTGGACGGACCCGCCGCGTGAGGATCATCTTGACCGGGTTCGCATCGGGCTTGCTCATGCCGACGAAGTCGGCCCAGCTCGCCTCGAGCGTCAGTGTCGGGTTCGGTGCTTCGCCCGGTTCGGCGCGCGAGGAGCCGTTGTCTAGCACCAGGTGCCAGGGCTCGGCGTCGGTGAAGCGCCACTGGTAGACGAGCGGCGAGCCGTTGGCGGCGGCGGGGTTCGCCGCCCGCTTGACCACCTCGAAGTAGAGCTTTTGCAGCTCCGGCGTCGCTTCGGGCGTGGCGTCGGGGGGGCCGATGATGCCGCCCATCATCAGCTTCACCTGGTTCGCCGCGACTTCCTCGGGCGTCGCCTCGGGGTCGAAGGGGAAGACGCCCGGCGGCATCTCCTCGGTCGGGTAGCCGATCGTGCGCCAGCGCTGGCGAATCAGTTTGAGCCCGAAGGCGAAGATGTCCTCGAGCGAGAAGCCGTAGCACTCGGTGTATTCGCGGTCCATGTTCGGCGGTGAGAACACGGCGGGGCCGTAGGGAAGCACTTCGCGCAGCAGGTCGGTCACCGCGGCCCGGTTCTCCTCCCAGCCGGGCGCGCCTTCGGCGAGCAGCTCGGAGAGCACCTTGACCCCGAAGCCGATGTGGCGCTGCTCGTCACGGGAGACATTGGCGATGCCGGAGCTGAAGCCGGGCATCGTTTCCTCGGAGGCGAAGAAGTCCTCGATGAAGTGCTGGCCGGGCTGGGCGAGCGAGCCCTCGACGATCAGGTGATAGAGGGTGATCGCCTGCGCGTACTTGGGCAGCGAGCGGTCCTTGGTCAGTTCCTCGGCCATCACGTCGAGCCGGTCGAAGATGCCGCGGTAGCCCCAGTTGAGCTGCGGCAGGGTGGAGGAGAGCGTCTGCTGCAGGGTCTCGCCGCCGACGCCGATCACCTCCTTGAAGAAGCGGTGGAAGAAGACCGAGTGGCGCACCTCGTCGACCTGCTGGGTGGCGAGGAAGTAGGACTGCTCCTCGGTCGGGGCGGCGGTGATGTAGGGGGCGAGGGTGTCGGCGACCCGGTCCTCGCCGTAGAAGAACATCGAGTAGATCCACATCGCCGAGCGCCGCTGGATGTCGCTGAGGCGGTCCCAGCCCGCCCGGTCGGCGGAGAAGTCGAGGTCGTAAGCGCTCCAGTTGCCACCCTCCCAGCGCTTGTAGAGGTCCTCGTAGGTGACGTTGCTCATCAGGCTCTGCGACGCGACGCTCATCTTTCTCCTTTTGCTGATCCGGCGGGCGGCTGCACGGGGAGGTTACCGCCAAACTGGCCAGTCAGCCAGGAAGCCTTCCGGATGGCGGCTCTAGATAAGAAATGGGCGCGGTGAGAGTGGCAAGAACACCGGTAAAACACCGGTAATTTACTGGTGATATGCCATACTCTGGTACCAACCAAGAGGAGCGAAGATGACCAAGGTGACCGTTGAGATGAATGACAATCTGGCGTCTGTGCTCGATGAGCTGGCCAGCAAACAGGACGCTTCGAAGGCGGCCGTGATTCGCCGTGGCTTGACTCTGATGAAGCTGATCGAGGACCAGAAGGTCGAGGGCTACACGCTGAACCTCTCAAAAGAGGGGGAGGACAAGCGCGAGATCCTTATCCCATGAGCAATTTTCGCAAAGTTTTGTGAAAAATGGAATAATCTTGCGCCAGTGAGCGCGAAGCCAGAAAAACTCGAGATCAAGTCGGGCGGCGGGACCATCAACCTCGATGATCTCTCGGCCAAGGCAGATCTACAGGCCTACCCGCCCTATGACCCTGCCGAGGATCGCGAGAAGGCTCGACGCCTTCTCGCATACGCGCTGCTGGCGCTACTAAGCCTGGTCACTCTTGCACTTCTGGGCGCCAATTTCGCCGGCTGGATATCGCTGGACGACACCAAAGACCTCTCCGCGTCGATTCTTTCGCCGATAGTCGTTCTGGTCGGAACCGCCCTCGGCTTCTACTTTGGCGGCAAATAGGGCGTCGCGAGGCGACGCCATCGCCCCGAGGACCCTCAGTTGGCTTTCGGCGTATCGATCTCGCGCTTGAGGATCTTGCCAGTGGGGCCCTTGGGCAGGTCGTCGATGAACCAGACAACGCGCGGGTACTTGTACGCGGCGATCCGCTCCTTGACGTAGGCGCTGACTTCCTCGGGGGTCAGCTCCTCGCCCTCGTGGAGGACGATGGCGGCGCCGATCTCCTCTCCCCACTCGTCATGGGGGACGCCGACGACTGCGGCTTCGCGGATCTTGGGGTGCTCGAAGAGCACCTCCTCGACCTCGCGCGGGTAGACGTTGTAGCCGCCGCGGATGATCAGGTCCTTCTTGCGGTCGACGATGTAGAAGCAGCCGTCCTCGTCGATGCGGGCCATGTCGCCGCTGTGGAACCAGCCGCCGCGCATAGCGTCCGCGGTCGCGTCGGGGCGCTGCCAGTAGCCCTTCATGATGTTGTGGCCGCGGATCACGACCTCGCCGACCTCGCCCTGGGCGACCTCGTTGTCGTCCTCGTCGACGACCCGCATCTCGACCCCTTCGATCGGAGTGCCGATCGAGCCGGGCTTGCGCTCGTCGTCGGGGTGGTTGGAGCAGGCGACCGGCGAGGTCTCCGAGAGCCCGTAGCCCTCGAGCACGACCGCCCCCATCGCCTCTTCGAAGCCGCGCAGAACCTCGACCGGCATCGAGGCGCCGCCGGTGATGCAGGTGCGCAGCGAGGAGGTGTCGTAGCGCTCGCGCTCGGGGTGGTGCAGCAGGGCGCCGAACATAGTCGGCACGCCGTAGAAGTGGGTGACGCTGTCGCGCTGCATCGTCGCCAGCGCCTCGCCGGGGTCGAATTTGGGCATCAGGGTGAGGCAGGCGCCGACCTTGAGCGAGGCATTCATGCCGACGGTCTGGCCGAAGGAGTGAAACAGCGGCAGCGCCCCGAGGACGGTGTCGCCCTCGGCGATCTCGCAGGTGGTGCGGCTGGAGACGTCGGCGTTGCGGAAGAGGTTGTCGTGAGTCAGCTCGGCGCCCTTGGGCTTGCCGGTGGTGCCCGAGGTGTAGAGGATCACCGCGGTGTCGTCTTCGGCGGTATCGACAAACTCCGTTCCGGTGCGCTTTTCCCCCTCTATAGGGGATAAGGCGCACCGGAAGCGGCTGGCTCGTGCTCGGAGAGCAGTGCGGCGAAACTCTCGGGCTCGACCTCGATCGTCTCGGCGCCGGCATCCTCGGCACCGCCCCGGGCCTCCTCGGCGAAGCCGTGCCAGGCGAGCAGCAGCTTGGTGCCCGAGTCCTCCAGGTAGAAGGCGATCTCACGTCGCTTCAGCAGCACGTTCATCGGCACCACCACGGCGCCGGCCCGCAGCACGCCGTAGTAGGCGACCGGGAACTCCGGCACGTTGGGCAGCATCACCCCGACCCGGTCGCCGGGCCCGACGCCCTTCTCGCCCAGCAGCGATGCCAGCCGGGCGCTGAGCTCGTCAAGCTCGCCGTAGCTCAGCTCGACCTCGCCGAGGCGGATCGCCGGAAGCTCCGGCGTCCGCCCGGCGCTCTCGGTCAGCAGCGATGCGAGGTTGAGGCCCATCGCCGTGCTTAGGGCTTGAGGATGTGGTGGACGGGGAACTCCTTGATGTCGGGCGGGCCCTGCGGCGCCCGGTCCCCGAGCTCCTGGATTCCCGGCCCCAGCCGCGAGCTTTGGAAGCGGTCGAAGTGATCGCGCGACTCCCAGAAGTCGATCACGCCCCAGCCGCCCTCGATCGGCCCGGCGGAGTGGAAGATCAGCCCCTCCGGTGGGTCGTCGTCGATGCCCAGGTGGGTGTGCACGGCCTCGTACTGGTCCTGAGTGCCGCCTTCGAATTTGAGTCTCAGTCCGATTGCCATCGTTCTCCTCCGTTTGCGTGGTCCCCGCCCAGGGCGAGCATAGCCCGCCGCCGAGCTGGGGGAACTGCCAAGTCTCCAAAGGTCGCGTAGGATCTGCCGCCGTGAAGCGCTGCGCCCTGATCCCGATCGCGTGTGTCGCCCTTGCCGTTGCCGGTTGTGGCGGCAGCAGCGACAGCTCTTCCAGCGAATCGACCGCAGGGACCACGGAACAGTCGGGCGGCGGTTCCACCGGCGGGGGTTCCGCCGTGGCCACCGACACGAGCAAGAAGCCGAAGGTGACCGTGCCCAAGGGCGCGCCGCCGAAGGAACTGGAGAGCGAGGAAATCGTCGAAGGCACCGGCGCGGAAGCGAAGTCGGGCGACGAAGTCACCGTCCAGTACGTCGGAGTCGGCTACGAAAGCGAAGAAGAATTCGACTCCTCTTGGAGTCGCAACGAACCGTTCACTTTCGGACTCGGCGCCGGCCAGGTGATCCCCGGCTGGGACCAGGGTGTGGAGGGGATGAAGGTGGGCGGCCGCCGCGAGCTGATCATCCCGCCGGAACTCGCCTACGGCGAAGCCGGGCTCACCGCCGGCGATCGGCGAAAACGAAACGCTGATCTTCGTCATCGACCTACTCGCGGTCAAATAGCCGTTTCGCGCTGAATCGGCGCGGGTATCCAGGGCGTTATGGCGGACCGGAGCGTGATGGCAGGCGAGGAGTTGTTGCGCATCGAGCATGAGCTGGCGCGCGGCGACGGCTCCACCTACGAGCGGCACCTGCACGATGCGGCCGTCGTCGTCATCCCCGGCGATGTCCTCGACAAGCCGGCGACGGTCGAGGCGATGAACGCCTCGCCGGGCTGGGACGAAGTCTCGATCGGCGAGGAGACCGTGCGCGAGCTTGGCGAAGATGCGGCGCTGCTCACCTACCTCTTCCGCGGCCGACGGGGCGAGGATCGCTACGCGGCGACGCTCTCCAGCGCCTACGTGCGCGATCGCGACGGCGGATGGAAGCTCGCCTTCCACCAGCAGACGCCTCTGCCGCAGGCAACCAGTGACCTGAGTCATTGATCCGCTGGCAGTAGGCAGCCAAGCTGTTGAGGATCTCATCGGCGCTCTTGTGCCAGACGTAGGGCTTGGGCTCGTCGTTCCAGTTGGCGATCCAGGTTCTGATCGAGGCGACGAGGTCGCGGACCGAGCGATGGGAGCCGCGCTTCAGCCACTTCGTGGTCAGGTCCGCGAACCAGCGCTCGACCAGGTTCAGCCAGGAGCTGTAGGTGGGAGTGAAGTGCAAGGTGAAGCGCGGGTGGCGCTTGAGCCAGCGCTGGATCGAGGGGGTCTTGTGGGTCGAGGAGTTGTCGAGCACGACGTGGACATCGAGACCTTCGGGCACCGAGCCCTCGATCAGGTTGAGGAACTTGCGGAACTCCTCGGCGCGGTGGCGCGGCGTCATCTCTGAGATCACCTTCCCCGAGGCGACATCCAGGGCGGCATAGAGGTTGGTGGTGCCGTTGCGCACGTAGTCGTGGGTCTGGCGCTCGGGCACTCCGGGCATCAGCGGCAGGATCGGCGAGGAGCGCTCCAGCGCCTGGATCTGGGACTTCTCATCGACGCAGAGCACCACCGCGGCTTCGGGCGGGTTCAGGTAGAGGCCGACAATGTCACGGACCTTGTCGACGAACTGCGGGTCGGGCGAGAGCTTGAAGTGCTCGCTTCGATGCGGCTTCAGCCCGAACGCCCGCCAGATCCGGCTGACCGCGCTCTGGCTCATCCCGGTTGCGGCAGCCATCGAGCGGGTCGACCAGTGGGTCGCGTTTGGCGGACTCTCCTCCAGGGTCTTCACGATCACCCGCTCGACGTCTTCGTCGCCGATCTGCCGTGGCTTGCCCGGGCGTGGCTCGTCATGCAGGCCGTCGAGGCCACGTCTCGCGAAGCGGCCTCGCCAGCGGCCCACCGTCTGCGTCGAGCAGCCCAACCGAGCCGCGATCTCCTTGCTCTGCTCGCCGTCAGCTGCCGCGAGCACGATCCGGCAGCGCAACGCAAGAGCCTGAGCGCTTGTCGGGCGCCTGGCCCAGCGCCCCAGCACCTCTCGCTCTTCCTCGCTGAGCGTCACATCCACACGAACGGGCATCAGGCCTCCCATCGTCGCTTGCGATGGCGACGACTTCGACGGCCGGAGGCTCATGCCTGCGAACTATTGCCTCAGGACACTAGGTGCCACGACGCCCGGCGGCGCCGGGCGCGATCATCCGGTGAGTGCCGACAGCGCAGATCTTCGCCGAGCGGTTCACGGCCCAGGGCCTTGCCGGTCCGCCGCAGCCCGACCCCACCGCGGTCGCGGGGCGCCTGCTTGCCGTCCAGGGCCAGGATCCGCGCGGCTTCCGCCTCGCCATTCGGGCACGCACCGACGGGCTAGCGGCCGGCGACGTCGACCGTGCCCTGAGCGAAGACCGGTCCCTGCTAGTCACCTGGCTCAACCGCGGCACGCTGCACCTGGTCCGCAGCGAGGACTACCCGTGGCTACAGCAGCTGACCACGCCGCCGCTGCTCACCTCCTGCGCCCGCCGCCTGCGCCAGGAGGGGATAGAGCCAGAGGCGGGGGAGCGGGCGGTCGGCACGATCGAGAAGGCACTCGCCGGCGAGGGTCCGCTGACCCGGGTGCAACTGCGCGAGCGGCTCGACTCGGCCGGCATCCCGACCCAGGGCCAGGCCCTGATCCACCTCCTCTCTCTCGCTGCCGTGCGCGGGGTGACCGTGCGGGGGCCGATGGACGGCAAGGAACACGCCTACGTCCTCGTCCGCGACTGGCTCGGTGCGGCTAAGCCGGTCGATCGCGACGTCGCCCTGGCGGAGTTGGCCCGCCGTTACCTCACCGGCCACGCCCCCGCCGGCGACCGCGACCTCGCCCGCTGGGCCGGCCTGCCCCTGCGCGACTCCCGCGCCGGCCTCGCCGCGATAGCCGACGAGCTGGTCGAGCGCGACGACGGCCTCGTCCACCTCGCCAAGCACCCGCCGGTGGCCGAGATCCCGCGCCCGCGCCTGCTCGGTGCCTTCGACCCGGTCCTGCTCGGCTGGACCTCCCGAGCCCAGATCCTCGGCCCGCACACCCACCTGGTGACGATGAACGGCATCTTCAAGCCCTTCGCCCTGGTCAAGGGCCGTGCTGCCGCCAACTGGAAGCTCAATCGCGGCAAGGTCACGATCGAGCCCCTCGGCCGCGTCGCGAAGAAGGACCTGGCGGCCCTCGAAGCCGACGCGGCCGACGTTGAGCGGTTCATGGCGGCGTAGGCAGCAGTTTCGCGCACAAATCGACCCATTCTGCGCGCCACGAGTGCGCTCCACCGGCCTACCTTGTCCGCATGGAGCAGGCCATCGCACCAGTATCAGAGCGGTATGCTGATCGCATGACGCAACAAATAGCAGTTCGCATACCAGACGAGCAGTTGAAGGCCCTGGACGATGCGGTCGAGGCGGGTGCATTCGAGAGCCGGGCCGATGGAGTGCGGCGGGCGCTGGCACTGCTGCTTCGCGATCTGCGCGAGGAGCGGATCGGGCGCGAATATCGCGAGGCGTATGCCCGGCACCCTGAGGATCCGGCAATCGGTCGGATGGGGATCAAGCTGCTCGCTGAGGCCGTTAGGCGCGACGAGGCTGAATCGAGATGAGTCTCGTCGATCGAGGCGACGTCTTTGACGCAGACTTGCCCGAATTCGGAATTCGGCCGGTGCTCGTTGTCACGCGGCAAATTGCGATCCCGGTGCTATCCGCGATCACAGTGGCGTTTGTGACGTCAACCGTCCGAGGCATTCCCAGCGAGGTGCCGCTGAACTCAGAGCACGGTTTGGATCACGGCAGCGTTGCAAACTGCGACAACCTCATAACGATCGAAAAGGCGGCGCTAAGGCAGCGCCGCGGGACTCTTGGCTTTGAGGATGCCAAGCGACTCGATGACGCTCTTCGCTTTGCGCTACAGCTTGACTGACGTCTCTCCTGCGAGAAGATCGACCTAGCAACCGATGAAGTACGGCCTAGTCGACCGCGAGGCCAACAGCAACGCCGAAGGCGGCGGCATCGGCCAGGACCCCGAGGGCAACGTGATCGGATTGATCGAGGGCGGCGGCTCCTAGCCCGGATCCGGCAGTAACTATCTGAGGAAACCCGCCGGGAACGTCCTCTTGGGTCTTGAGAATGCGGTTTGCGAGCCCATTCCCAACAACCCAGGAGGACACCCGGAAGGTGAAGACACAAACGACAGCGCAAACCGTAGAAGTCAGGGCGGACGCCGAGGGGATCGTCTCCCACGCCGGCGCTCATCTGCTTGCCGAGCTGGTCGACCGGCTCGGGCTCACAGCGGGTCTGTCTGAGGCGATGGCGCCGACCCGCAAGCGGCGCTCGGCCCACGACCCCGGTGTCGTTTTGCGCGACCTGATCGTCGCCATCGCCGACGGCGGGGACTGCGTCACAGACCTGGGCGTCCTGCGCGACCAGGAGGCACTGTTTGGAGCGGTCGCCTCCGAGAGGACCGCACACCGGGCGATCAAGTCGGTCGACGCCGATCTGCTGGAAGCGATTCGCGGCGGTCGGGCTATTGCGCGAGAGCACGCTTGGGACGCCGGCGCCAGGCCCGAGACGATCACGCTCAGCGTCGACGCCACCCTGCTCGGCGCCGCCTCCGAGAAGCAGGGCGCGGCGGGGAATTACAAGGGTGGCTTCGGCTTTCACCCGTTGCTCTGTTACCTCGATGAGACAGGCGAGCCTCTGGCCGGGATCCTGCGCCCCGGCAACGCCGGCTCAAACACCGCCGCCGATCACTTCGAGGTCCTGCAGCTGGCTCTGGAGCAGCTGCCCGCGACCGACCTCGACCGCGAGATCCTCGTGCGCACCGACATCGGCGGGCGCACCCACGCCTTCACCCGCGACTGCCGCGAAGCAGGCATCCGCTTCTCGGTCGGCTACGAGGTCGGCGAGCGGGTGCGCGAGGCGATCCTGAAGACACCGCAGTCGGCATGGCAAGCCGCGGTCGACGGCAAGGGCGAGGTGCGCGAGGGTGCCTCGGTCACCGAGCTGACCGACGATCTCGACCTCTCCGCGTGGCCCGAGGGCACGCGGCTGATCGTGCGCCGCGAGCGCCCCCATCCAGGCGCGCAGTTTCAGGTCTTCGACGCAGAGGGCTACCGCCACACCGCCTTCATCACCGACCAGGAAGGAACCGACATCGCGGCCCTGGAGCTGCGCCACCGGCGCCGTGCCAAAGTCGAGGACGAGATCCGCTGCGGCAAGGACACAGGAATGCGCAACCTGCCCTTCGCCGCCTTCGAGCACAACCGGGTGTGGCTGGAGCTCTCGCTGATCGCCCAAGAGCTGCTCGCCTGGACCCGTCTTCTCTGCCTCGAGGGCGAGCTGGCCCTCGCCGAGCCCAAGCGGCTGCGCCAGCGCCTCCTGCACGTCGCCGGCAAGGTCGTGCGCTCCGCGCGGCGCACGACCCTGCGCCTGCCGCGCTCCTGGCCGTGGGCTGAGGCGTTGGTCTCGGCCTTCGCGCGGTTACGGGCGCTGCCTGCCTGGGCGAGTCCATAGGCCTTTTCGCCTCGCCACCGATCACCAACCCCGTCTCTGCCGCAAGGCGACTTCAGCCTGCGCCGAATGCACTACGAGGACGATGCAAAGAAGGCTGCGGCTTCGAGAAACGCCACGGGGCGGCTTCTGTGACCCGCCCCGTGGACTGTTACCTGCTTTAAGCCGGCGAACTACACCCGCTGAGGGGAAAACGCCGGATCCGGGCTAAGCGGAGCTATTCGTCCGGCGCGGTGTAGGTCGGAAATGTGTAGTTCTGAAAAGGACCGCTTTCCTTGGCACCCTTGTCGACGCCGCTGATAATCCCTGCCAGCGTCGCTGCCCCAAGTGCAACCGGGATCGCGACGAGGATTGCGAGTGCAGCGCCGAGGATTGGACCGGTGACGTTGACGACGAATCGACCCGCTTTCGCCTGTGATGGCAGGGGCACCGGCGCGAACAATGCGTTCTCCGGCGCAGCGAGAGCGGCAAGGATCTGCTTGGCCTCTCTGTTGCTTTCGAGGGCGTCTTGCAAAGCCTTGCCGAGGAATTTGCTCGCCGCGGCTGCTCCCTGGGCCGCGTAGGCGGCCCCTCTGATGACCGCGATGATGAGACCACCACTCAAGGCCAGGCCGAATAGCTGTGCACCGATGTCTTCACCGCTTTTGTTGAAGTTGGAAAGCATCGCCAAGAAGAAGGTGATGGCGGCTAGTCCGCCGGCAACGACGAGCCCCCCTGGAAGTAGCTTGTAGAGGTATTTTCCCAAGCGCGCCGCCGTCGAGAGGTTGTCGAGTTCTGCGGCGGAATCCGCAAAGCGATCGGCTCGCTCGGCGAGCGCGGGGTCGGTGCTTCGAGTGCGGAGGAAGCTCGCCGCCGCTCGACTGCTCCTGGCGACATAGTGCTGGACCAGGGCCCGATTCAGGTCATCGAATTTGTCGGCCTGCGCATATGCCCAGATATATGCCTGCTCAAGGCGGGCGTACGTTGACGCGGGAGTATTGGTCTCGGCCGTGATCGGGTAATTCCTTTTCCGCACCATAACCCAGTGGTCGTTACTGGTGGCAGCGGTGGAGACGAGGTGAGCTCAGTCCAGCTTCGGACTACGCCAGGGCTGAGCGAGGCGGGCCGCGAGATCATCGGCCAAGCCCTCAATTGGCACCCTCGTCTGCTCCAGTGAGTCGCGGTCTCGCAGCGTCACCGTGTCGTCTTCCATTGTCTGGTGGTCGACGGTTATGCCCCAGGGCGTGCCGATCTCGTCCTGGCGGCGGTAGCGCTTGCCGATTGAGCCGCCCTCGTCGAACTCGGCGGGCATGCGGGCGCGCAGGTCCTTGAAAATCTCGCGGGCCTTCTCGGGCATGCCCTCCTTGGAGACGAGGGGGAGGACCGCCACCTTGTTCGGGGCCAGGCGGGGGTGGAGGCGGAGCACGGTGCGCTGGCGGCCCTCGACCTCCTCGACCTCGTAGGCGTCGACCAGGAAGGCGAGGGTGGCGCGGTCGGCGCCGGCGGCCGGCTCGATCACGTGTGGGACGTAGCGCTCTTTGGCCTGCTGGTCGAAGTACTCGAGCTTCTCGCCGCTGAACTTGGCGTGCTGGGTGAGGTCGAAGTTGCCGCGGTTGGCGATCCCCTCCAGCTCCGACCAGCCGATCGGGAAGAGGTACTCGACGTCGCTGGTGCCCGTGGAGTAGTGGGAGAGCTCGTCGGCGTCGTGGGGGCGGACGCGGAGGAACTCGGGGCGGATGCCGAGCTCGGTGTACCAGCGCTCGCGCTCCTCGATCCAGGTCCGGTACCACTGCTCGGCGTCGTCGGGCGGGACGAAGAACTCCATCTCCATCTGCTCGAACTCGCGGGTGCGGAAGATGAAGTTGCCGGGCGTGATCTCGTTGCGGAAGGACTTGCCGATTTGGGCGATCCCGAAGGGCGGCTTCTTGCGGGCGAAGGCCATCACGTTCTTGAAGTTGATGAAGATGCCCTGGGCGGTCTCGGGCCGCAGGTAGACCTCGGAGCCCGCGCCCGCCACCGGCCCGACGTGGGTCTCGAACATCAGGTTGAACTGGCGCGGCTCGGAGAGCTCACCGCCGCACTCGGGGCAGCGCAGCTCGGCGCTGGGGTCGCCGCCCTCGGCTTCGACCGCCTCGCGCAGGTGATCCTCGCGCCAGCGCTTCTTGCACTTGCCGAGGCACTGCACGAGCGGGTCGGTGAAGCCCTCCAGGTGGCCGGAGGCCTCCCAGACCCGCGGGTGCTGGAGGATCGCCGAGTCGAGGGCGACGATGTCGTCGCGCTCCTGCAACATCGCCCGCCACCACTCGGCCTTGACGTTGTTCTTCAGCAGCACGCCGTAGTGGCCGTAGTCGTAGGTCGAGCCGAGCCCGCCGTAGATCTCCGAGGAGGGGAAGACGAAGCCGCGGCGCTTGCACAGGGCGACGATCTCATCCATCGAGACGTCGGTCGCGCGCTCCCCCTGCTGCTCGGCTGCCATGCCGGAACCGTACCGGCTGCGATAATCCCGCAGCCCGTGCCCATCTACGAGTACAAATGCGACAACGGCCACGTCTTCGACGTGATCCAGCGGATGAGCGACGAGGCGCTGACCGAGTGCCAGGAGTGCGGCGCCCCCGCGGTCCGCGTCCTGCACCCCGTCGCCGTCCACTTCAAGGGCTCCGGCTTCTACAACACCGACTACGGCAAGAAGAAGAAGGGCGGGGCCAACGGCTCGGGCTCGGAGGGCTCAGGCGACTCCGGAGACTCGAAGAGCAGCGAGTCGAAATCGAGCGACTCGACGTCCTCGAGCGACTCGAAACCGGCCGGCGACTCGAAACCGAAGGCCTCGACGACCGGCGACTGAACGGTTTCCCCCCGCTTTTGGGGGGTCAACTGTTCAGTCGACAGCGCTGACGCCTCAGCCGCCGAGCAGGCGCTTGACGGCCCGGCGGCGGGTCGCCTCGGGGACTTCGATGCTGCCGTCGGATCGGATGCCGCAGCCCGAGTGGGCGCCGGCGCAGAGGACGTCGGTCGGGGCGCTGCCGCCGATCGCGGCGGAGAGGACCAGCTGGGGCATGGTCAGGAAACCCATGTCGCTGACGAAGGCCTTGGGCGCGTCCCAGCCGATGGCCGGGCCGTGGATGAAGTTGTAGGGGAGGCGGAGCGGGTCGGTGAGGCGGCCCTTGATCCCGTTGATCACGCGCTGCTGGGCCTGGGCGCGCTGGAAGTCGTTGTAGCCGAGCGAGTAGGCGCTCTTGCCCGGCCCCGGGCATTCGACCGGCTCGCGCACCCGCGAGTAGGCCAGGGCCTTTTCGCCGTCGAGCGTGTTCTCGCCCTTGCGCAGGCGCAGGGTGACGCCGCCCTGGCCGCCGCCGGCGCCGCCGGAGATGTCGGCGCAGAGCTTGTGCGGGACGTCGACCTTGACCCCCCCGACCGCGTCGATCAGGTCTTCGAAGCCGGTGAAGTCGACGATCGCGACGTGGTCGATCTGGATGTTGAGGAAGTCTTCGACCGCTTCGATCTGCGCCTTGGCGCCGCCGAAGGAGTAGGCGGCGTTGATTTTCGTCGGGCTCTGGCCGGGGATTTCGGCGTAGCTATCGCGCGGGATCGAGAGTTTGCGGAAGGCGCCGCCGCCGGCCCGGATCAGCATCAGCGTGTCGGCGCGGTATTCGCCGGCTTCGCAGCCGTCGTGGGGGGCGTCGCCGTGCGACTGCTGTTCGAAGCACTTCTGCGAGTGAGGGGCGCCGGGCTCCTTGGTGTCGGGCGGGCGGGCGTCGGTGCCGAGGACGAGGATCGTCTGGGCGCTCGGCAGCAGCAGTGGGTTGCCGTGCAGGGCGTCCCGCGCTTCGCCGGAGAGCTTGAAGGACTGCAGCTGGGCGGAGACGGCGAAGGCGAGGAAGCTGAGCACGATCCAGCCCAGCGCCGCGATCCCGACCCACTTCAGGACCCGCTTGCCGCTCCAGCGCCGCGGCGGCCCGCTGCGCCCCGGCTTCGGTCCCTTGTCCCGTCGCCACCACTTCGGCGCACGCGGAGTCCGCTCTCTGAGGCCTGAGAGGTCGGGGGACCGCAACCCGGACAGGCGGCCCTTCCGGGACCGGTAGACCTTGTACTCGGGCGGCCCGGAGGGCTGCTGCTCGCCATTGTCGGCCATGAGAGACTGCGGAAACTATGCCGATGCCCGCGGTCGCCCGTCTCTACCCTGCCCTTGAGCGCGCATGAGTGCAGGGGAAATCATCGGGGTTGACCTGGGGGGCACGAAGATGCTGCTCGGAGTTCTCGACGCCGGCTCGAAGGTGCTCTGGGAGAGCCGCGAGGCCTCAACCGGGCAGAGCGAGGACGAGCTGGTCGAGTTGCTGGTGCGGGAGGTCGAGGAGGCGCGGGGCGAATGCCCGGGCGCGTCGGCGGTCGGGCTGGGCATCCCGGCGACGATCGATCACGACAAGGGCATCGCTGTGTCCGCGGTCAACCTGCCGCTGGAGAACCTGCCGATCCGCGACCTGGTCGGGGGGCGGACCGGGCTGCCGGTCTTCGTCGACAACGACGCCACCGTGGCGGCCCTGGCCGAGCATCTCTACGGCGCCGCGCGAGGGGCTGAAAACGCGGTGATGCTGACGATCGGCACCGGGATCGGCGGCGGCCTGATCCTCGGCGGCGAGATCTATCGCGGCTCGACCGGGGCCGGGGCCGAGCTGGGCCACACGGTGATCGAGGCCGACGGGCCGCCCTGCCAGGGCAACTGCCCGGGTCGCGGCTGCGTCGAGACCCTGGCCTCCGGCACGGCGCTGGGGCGCGAGGGGCGGGCGGCGGCGGAGCGCGAGCCCGATTCGGCCCTGGGCAAGGCGCGTGCCGCGGGGGAGACGATCGACGGCAAGGCGGTCACCGAGGCCGCTCTCGGTGGCGACCGGACCGCCCGCGGCGTCTTCGACCTGATCGGCACCCGCCTCGGCGTCGCCCTGACCAGCTTCGCCAACATCTTCGAGCCCGAGGTCTTCGTGATCGGCGGTGGCGTGATCGCCGCCGGCGACCTGCTGCTCGACCCGGCCCGGCGTGAGCTGGAGGCGCGGGCGCTGCCGCCGATGAAGAAGATCCCGGTGGTCGCGGCCGAGCTGGGCGCCGACGCCGGGATGATCGGCGCCGCGGCGATGGCGCGGATCGAGCTCGAGCAGGGCAAGGGCTGATGCCCGGCGAGCTGATCGTCTGCCCGACGCCGATCGGCAACCTCGACGATCTCACGATCCGGGTCCGCGAGGCCCTCGTCAGCGCCGACTGGATCGCCTGCGAGGACACCCGCCGCACCGGCGGCCTGCTCGACAAGCTCGGCATCCGCCCGGCGCCGCCGCTGGTCTCCAACCACGAGGGCAACGAAGGACCGCGCGCGACCGAGCTGGCGCAGAAGATCGAGCGCGGCGAACGGGTTGCGCTGGTCTCCGACGCGGGGATGCCGGGGATCTCCGACCCTGGCTACAAGCTGATCCGCCGCTGCATCGAACGCGACCTCGACGTCACGGTGCTGCCCGGCCCCTCGGTGGTGCCGGTGGCGCTGGTCGCCTCCGGCCTGCCGACCGACCGCTGGCGCTTCGAGGGCTTCCTGCCCAAGCGCTCCGGTGAGATGGAGCGGGTGCTGCGCTCGGCCGAGACCGTGATCGCCTTCGAGTCCCCGCGCCGGGTGGGCGAGTCCCTGGCGGCATTGGCGGCGATCGCCGCCGACCGTCCCGCCGCCGTCTGCCGCGAGCTGACCAAGATGCACGAGGAAGTCGCCCGCGGCTCCCTCGCCGAACTCGCCCGCCGCTTCCGCGGCGAGGTCAAGGGCGAGATCGTCCTCGTCATCGGCCCCGCAGCCGCCGAGGAGCACGACCGCGACGTCGGCTTCGCCGTCGACGCCCTCCGCCACCTGGTCCAGTCCGGCGCCCGCCCCCGCGCCGCGGCCAGCGTAGTAGCCGCCCTCACCGGCACGAGGGCGAACGATCTCTACCGGGCGCTGACCGGCCGCGAGCCGCGACGCTGAGCCTTTCAGGACCTCGCCCAGAGTCGAGCCTTTGCGCTCCAGGTTGGCATTGTCGCGAAGCAATCCGCCTAGTCGACATTTTTCTCGAGAGGCGAGACGCTGAAGCGGCCTGGGGGTGCGATCGGTACCTCCAAAGGCGTCCACTCGATGCCCTCGAAGAATTTGTCGAGTGGTACTTCCAGTACCGCCGACAGTCTAATCAACGTTCTGAGCCGGGGTTCGCGTTTCCCCCGCTCCAGCGCGCTGATCTCCGTCCGGTGCATTTCGGCGAGGTTGGCCAGGTCTTCTTGCGAGAGTTTGTGCTCAAGTCGGATGCGACGTAGATTTTGCGAGAACCTCTCCCGCACAGCCAGAGGTTGCTGCTTGGTGACACTCATGGCAGGAGCCGCGCTCGTTCCAGAACCAACAGGTGATACGCGACCGCCCTGGGTGTTGGATGGGTCGGCAGTTCGCGGCAAAGGTCCATTGGGTCGAGGGACTTGCCCTGAGTCGCAAAGGCGAGGATTGCAGCCCGCAGATCGTGACTTCGCACCTGGTCGCACCGTGCTTTCGATAGGACGCGCTCTCGGGTCAAGCCGCTATCCGCCCTCTCTCGGAGGCTGGGGTGCGCCCGCGAAAGAAGTACAGCTTTCGCGTCCAACGGTGATGTATTTCTTCTTCGCCGCAGAGGGTCAAGACGGGAAGGTCGAAGGCGAGCGTTCGCAGGTGGTAGGCAACGGCAGGAACGCCCTTCGGCTCCGCCCACATCCGGTCGAGGTCTGTTGCTGACATCGGCTCATCCACCCAGCGCAGCGCTTCAATGATCGCGACTTTGGTCGGGTGGAGCACCAGCGGGACGAGGGCGGCCCAGGCAACCGGTTCAGCGGCGCCTTGCGTGGGCCTCGGCAGATCGGAGATGTTGCTCGAATGGGGCATGCGGCTACATGTGCCCCGATCCGGCTCACCCTCTAGCGGCTCGCCGGTCGGGGCGTTCCTCGGAACCGGAGCGCTGCCCCCGAACTCAGCCCTCGATTCGGATGGATCGCGGGGCTAAGTTCATCTCTGTTCCAGCCTCCAGGTTGGCGAGCGCTTGACGACTGGCCCACTTCCCCTGGAGGCTGGAACAGAGAGAGACTCATCACTCTGCTTCCTTCGGAGCGATAGACGGTTTCAAATCGGTACGTCAGGGGCAACCCGAACTTCATTACCAGTCATTTTTCCCTGTCTCGAAGTAGCCGCCCGTTGGCCTTCCCGTCCGACCCCTCTCGAACGCAAGCAGCGCGACCACCGAAGTGTTTCCCGTCTCTCCTGATTTCGACATGCGGTTAACGGACTTGCCGTGGATTTTCTTTACCTTCTCGTACGTGTCGAGCATGAGTTGGTGCGTTTCCTGCTCACCCAGATGATCGAAGTACGGCGCGTCCCACAGCAAGCAAACGGGGTCCACGTCCAGCTTTCCATTCCGGTAGGAGCTGATGGTTTCGGCAAGGATGCCCTGGGCGATCGCGCCGGATACGTCGTGGCGCTCCTCAACGGTCATTGTCTTGGCCATTGCATCCGAGATTTCGGGGGATTTGATGGCTCGGTAGACGGCCCTGACGTAGCTGCCTACTTTCTTGTAGCCCGCCAGTTCGATGCTGCCTGCTTCGTAGAGTTCGTGGATGTGATTGCGAACGTTCTTGACGTCCTCACCGATCATCAGCGCAACCTCGCCCGCGCTGAATTCCCCTTCGTGAAAGATTGCCAACGCTTCGACCTTGATCCAGTGTCTTACGGACGAGGGAAGCGCCTCGTCGGGGAGCTTCGTGCGCTTCTTGACTGGCTTTCGGCCGATTTCCATCTCTCGCTGACTCAAGTCGGCTCCTTCGATCAATTTTGCTTACGTCACTCAGTCAAGGCCGAGCATACCCGCGCATTGAAATGAAAACCTGAGTTGTCATGAGATTCTTTCTAATCTCTTTCTTCCCGTCCCGGTGGCAGAGCCGGGGTGACGACACGGGGAGGGAGGTGAGTCCGCATGACGATCAATCCGGTCAGTCCGGTTGCCCCGCTGTTGCAGATTTACAAGCAGCGGTAGACGATCTGGGCCGGTTCTGGGCGTCGTGTTTGAGGCTGGGGACCGGCCCGCTACGTTTCGCGCTGGAGCAGCTCGGATGCTTCGCCGAGGTCGTTCAGCAACTCCCCGGGTTCGATATCCAAGCCGCGTGCGAGCCGCAGGATCGTGGTCAGCCGAGGCTCCCTTGCACCGCGCTCCATGCGTCCGATCGCGGTCGGGTGGATGTCGGTGGCATGGGCCAGGGCATCCTGGGAGAGGTCGAGACGATTCCGCAGCTCGCGCAAACGCTTTCCGAATGCGGTGCTTGCTCGCTTTGAATTTTGATCTAGATAGAGGTCGGCCACCGATGTAGCGTGGCTGTTGCCCGCGTATCGGTCTAGAGCGTATTGGTTGGGAGCGCATTGGTCTAATTATGCCGATTCGACCGGAAGACCCTGTTTCGCCCATATGGCTTGCCCCGAGTTGGCCGATCCTCCTGTCGCCCTTGTTGGCTAGGTAGGGTCGGCAAGGCCAATGGGCCGAAACAATTTCTTCATCACCACCCCGATCTACTACGTGAACGCCGAGCCGCACCTCGGCCACGCGTACTCGACGATGGCTGCCGACGTGCTGGCACGGCATATGCGCCAGCGAGGGGAGGACGTCTTCTTTCTCACCGGCACCGACGAGCATGGGGAGCCGATTGAGACGGCGCCGGCCCCTGCGTGGCCGCCAGCGTAGTGACCGCCTTCATGAGCACGAGGGCGAACGATCTCTACCGAGCGCTGGCCGGCCGCGAGCCGCGGCGCTAATAGGGCGAGATTCCTTGGTGGATGAAATTCCACTGAGAAAAATACCTAAAGTATTTAAGACAGGATTCTCCTTGCAAACATCCTTTCGGTGATGTAGAAACTCGCGCGGTACCCAGACTAGTCTTTGAACTTACCCGCCTATGGAGGGTGGGTGGCAAGGGGGAGAATCAGTGAAGGATCTGAATGCGGGAAGCGGTCCTCACCGCCACTGGCTCGTGGTGTTCACGCTCCTCCTGCTCCTTGTGAGCGCCGCGCCTGTGCTCGCCGAGGCTGACTCTGGAACCGACGCAGCAGGGAGCACAGCCCCGACGGGGGCGGGCGGCTCGCTGGTCCCCGACGCTGCGGACCTCGCCAAAGCCGAAGCGAGACTGAAGACCGAGGAAGCGCAACGAAAGCGAGAGCTCGAAGTTCCTGCGGCCGCCGCCGAGCGCAGCCGATCCGCCACCGCCTACATGCACCTGGCTTCCGCCCAAGAAGCGGGAGACCTGCTGCGCTCAAGCTTCCCCGAAGAGCTGGCTCGTCTTGAAGTGGATCCCGCTCGCCGCCTCACCAGCTCCCAGTTGAAGCGGAACCTGGGCGATACGGCGGCCCTCATCTCCAGCGAAGGCAGGACGGAAATCATGGAAGCCGGCCTTCCGCCCCGGGTGAAGAGAGAGGGCGGCGAATTGGAAAAGGTAGATTTGAGCCTGTCGGCCACCTCCGATGGCTTCGAACCCGAGAACCCGATCTCAGAAGTAGACATCCCTGCCTCTGCAGACGAAGGAGTCTCGATCGGCGACGGCGCGATTGCCATTACGCAGGCGAGCGCCGATCCCGGCAGCGCCGGTCGCATCTTCGATGAGACAGACGTGATCTACCCAGAGGTGCAGGCCGACACCGATTTGATGGTGGCCCCAACCTCCACCGGGGTAGAGCTCTTCGACCAGCTGCGCTCGCCCGAGAGCCCCGAGACTTTGCGCTTCGACCTCGACCTGCCCCCCGGGGCACAGCTGCGAGCCAATGCGGGCGGGGCGGAAGTCTGGGAAGGCGAGAGGTGGCTCGCCACCGTATCCGCGCCGTACGCCGTAGATGCCCAAGGCACCTCGGTGCCGGTGACGATGGCAGTCGAGGGCAACTCGCTCGTTCTCGACGTGCCCCATCGTGAAGGCGACTACGCATATCCGATTCTCCTCGATCCCGACGTGCAGAACAACTGGGTCAGCCAGTCCTGGGAAGCCGGCTACAACTATGGCCCGCTCGAAGACAGCACATTTGGCCTCTGGTACAACAACCCGATTTTCGCGATCCAAAAATGGTGCTACTACGCTTGCTGGGGAAGCGGTCGCGGCTTGTTCGTCAGCGCTAAAAGCGGGTAGGCGTTCACGGGGTGTCGCCTTCGTGAACGCGATTCCTGCGTGACTTACGGCGGAGCCAGGGAAGGGGCAGGCACGCGGTCGTGGGCGGCGACCGCCGCCTCGATCAGGTAGTCGAGCGCCGAGCGACCCTGCAACCGGCAGGTCTCGCGCACCGAGCAGATCCGCTCGACCCAGCGGCTGCCGCGCTCGGACTGTGTGCCGAGCTGCACCTTGCGCATGATCACCGCGTGGCGAACAGCCCGCTCCGCGGCGTTGTTCGTGGGGTCGATGCCGGGCACCTCACAGAAGGTCCACAGCGCTTGCTCTTCGGCCAAGAGTCCGGCGCAGAAGCGACGCTCGCGGCGGTTGTGACCGCGGGTGCCCTGCTCGAGCAGGGAATGGAGGCGATCGCGCAGCGGCCGAAGCTCGGTGGCGAGCCAGTCCAGGTCGTGCCCGCCCTCCAGGTAGGCACGGTGGGCGGCGAAAACCTGGCGCGATATCTCCAGAAGTCCCATTCCGCGTCTGCCCGTCGCCCCGCCTCGCTCGGAGAGCTCTGTGAACTGGCGAGCCAGGTGACACCAACACAGTTGCTGTTGGAGGAGATCGAGGAAGTGGTAGGCGGCATAGCGGTCGGTGACCGCGATCCCGCCGAAGTCCTCGCCGAGCAGCTCCTTGGCCGCTGTCTGCCCGCGCGAAGGGTCGATCCGGTAGCAGGCGTAAAGCGATGTGGCGGCGAGCCACAGCCATTGCTGGGCCGATCCCAGGCGCCAGCCGGTCTCGTCGGCATGCACGGCCTCGGCTTCGCGCACGGCCTCGGCCAGCTCCCGCCAGGGATCGGCCAGGGCGGCGCTCATCCTCATGATCGTCCGGTCGACCGCGCCGAGGGAGATCGGGATTCCGAACATCTGGGTGACGACGTCACAGACCTGGCGGCGCGAGAGGCGGTGGACGCCGGCCAGGGTGGCGACATGCGCCTGCAGGCGCGGGCCGAAGGCAGAAGCGGTGACGCCGGCGGGCAGCTCGGCCAGCCCGCCGGCGCCGCAGGCAGGGCACAGCAGGCGGTGGCGGCGATGCTCTGCGATCAGCGGGGCGATCGGCGGCAGCTCCCACACCTGGTGGGCGAGCGGCTTACCGAGCCGCTCCTCCGAGCCGTCGAAGGCGTGCCCGCACTCACATGAGGCGGGCAGGTGCTCGAAGATCTCATCCACCCGCTCGGGCGGCGCCATCTCGCGGCTCTTGCCCTCGTGGCCGGGCTGGCCGCCTTGCTTTCTCAGCGACTCCTTCGCCCGCCGTCGCGCCTCGGCGCGGCGCTGCTGGCGAGTCATCGGCGGATCGGAGGAGGGTGGCATCGAGCTGTTGCCCGAGTTGCGGTTGATCTGGCGCTCCAACTCCTCGATGCGCCCGGCCAACTCCACCACACGACTCTGGAGCTCAGGAATCCCCTCTACCTGCTCAACCAGGCCGAGGACGAGTTCTCGTGCCGGCTCCGCCGGCAAGCGCGACCGCCTCGGCCTCCTCGCGCTGCATGCGAGAGACGTTCCATTTGCCGGAAAGGACTCCTGCTCAGGCTGGCGACGCCCCGTGAACGCCTACAAAAGCGGCGGCTACGGCACCGAACAGCAAGGCCAGTGGTACTACATCGTGCCGGGAGAAACCAGCTACCTGACCGGGTATCTGATCAACCCCTACCGGCGCGACGATCATAGCTGCTCCGCTTCGAAATACCCCCAGCCGCATGACTTCGACGGGCTTTGGTCGCAGACCTACGGGATCTACTACCAGCTCTACACGAACAGGGCGCTCTACGGCAACTCCGCCGTCTATGGCAACGAAGCCAAAACCGTCAAGGAGTTTGTCTTCGGCCTCAACTCGGGCAACGGCGTTTCGCTCCCCTGCGCTCGCGACCTCTACGCCGGCGGCCTCGCCACCTACATGACCGACCCCGACTGGCCGACGCTGGATGCGGTCTCCGGCTTCCCCTCGGGATGGTTCGACGACTCCAAAACCTACGACATCAAAGTCTCTGCCCACGACCACGGGCTTGGAGTGCAGAACATTCACCTCGATGTCGACAACGGGACTCAGGTCTCGCTCGGCAACGATTGCTATGGCACCCACGACAGCCCCTGCCAGCGAGACCGGAGCGGCACGATCAAATTCAGCGCCGACAACCCCAAAGAAGGGAAGTCGAAGATCACACCGGTGGCGATAGACCCCGTTGCGCACTCGACCACTGGCACGCCCGTCTGGGTCTACGTCGACAGCACACCGCCCAAAATCGCCTTGAGCGGCCAGCTGGCAAAAGCAACCGAAGAGGAAAACGGCGACAAAGAAGACCCCGAAGAATGGGACGAGCTCAGCCTCCCCGTCTACAACCTGCAGATTGGCGCCGAAGATGGCCAGAAAGGCAGCGACCTCTCGATCCGCTCGGGCGTCAAAGACATCGAAGTCTTCCTCGACGAAAGAGAAGAATCCGAGCCGGTGCCTTGGGAAGCGCAGGGCTGCTCGGGCCCCGAATACAGCTGCTCGATGAGCGAGATCTACACGCTTAGGCTCGCCGGACTGGCGGCTGGCAAGCACACGCTCAAAGTCTTCGCCGTCGATCAGATGGGCCACAAAAGCGAACGCGACATCGAGTTCGAATACATCCCCGCGACCGGGATCAAGGACGAATACGTAATGCAGCACTTCCCGCTGCCCGACGGCGAGGGAAACGAAGACGAAGAAGAGCATCCGCGCCGCCCCGAACTCGCGGTCAACGTGATGAACGGCAACCTGGTCTATCGCCAGCGCGATATCGACGTTGAAGGCCCTTCGGTGGACCTCGAACTCGAACGCTTCTACAACTCCCAGCTGCCGGAATCCGAGAACACCGAGTGGGGGGACGGCTGGACCCTCGGGCAGACGCCGCGCCTGGAACCCGAAGAAACCAAAGAATCAGAAGCCCCCGCCAAGGCTTCTATGGTGCGCACCAGCGGCATCCTGGAAAGAGCCGTGGCGCTGCCGACGAAATCCGA
Source organism: uncultured Solirubrobacterales bacterium (assembly GCA_963817905.1). Lineage (GTDB taxonomy): Bacteria > Actinomycetota > Thermoleophilia > Solirubrobacterales > 70-9 > VRUE01. The sequence continues at coordinate 163,570 of CAWFPS010000002.1, forward strand.
AGAAAGCCGCTTCGATGCGAAGCTGCAGGCGACGGTCACCAAGCTCCCCGGCGGCGGCTATGAAGTAGCCGACGAGAGCGGAGAAACCGGCATGGCCCAGACCTTCGACGAAGCTGGCAAGGTCAAAGAACTTCGCACGGGCGGCTACGCCAAAGTCGACTACGCCTACGAAGAAGGCAAGCTCGACGAAATCGCGGTCGACGATCCCGGCAGCACTACCAACATCTCGAGCGTGGCGCAGCCGCCCTTCCAGAAACGCGGCCCCGTCGCCTCGTACTCCTTCAACGAAGGGACTGGCGAAACGGCCCACGACGACTCCGGCAACGGCCACGACGGCACCGTCCACGGTGCCGAGTGGACCGAAGACGGTAAGTACGGCGGTGCGCTCAATTTCGAAGGCGGTGGCAATCGCGTCGTCGTTCCCGACTCCAAGCAACTTGACTTCACCGGCGCATTCACGATCGAGGCCTGGGTGCGTCAGTGGGGCCGTCGGCCCTGGGAATCGATCATCTCCAAGGCCGAATCAAAAAAACCCAACTACGGCTACCTGCTCTATGCCGGCAACGAAGAAGGCGAAACGGGTCCCTCGGCCTGGATCGCCGACAAAGAAGGAAGCCAGACGAGCGTGGAAGACGAAGAAGAGCTGCCCGAAGAAGCCTGGTCGCACCTCGCCGTCGCTTCCGACGGGGAAGAGTTGCGCATCTACGTCGACGGCGAACTGATCGCAACCGAAGCTGCGCTGACGCCGCGAATTACCGAAGCGCCGCTTCGCATCGGCGGCAATGAGAGCTGGTGGGAGTACTTCGACGGCACGATCGACGAGGTGCGCCTCTACGACCGCGCCCTGGACGCCGGTGAAATCGAAGAGGACCGCGACATCCCGATCGAACCCCAGCCCTACCAGGGCCAGGGCCCCGTTGCCGCCTACTCTTTTGGCGAGGGCTCCGGGGGAGTCGCCCACGACGACTCCGGCAACGGCCACGACGGCACCGTCCACGGTGCCGAATGGACCGAAGCGGGCCGCTACGGAGGGGCACTTGACTTCGGCGAAGGCGATTGGGTCTCGCTCGCGGACTCGAGCAGTCTCAACTTCGCCGAAGGCTTCACCCTCGAGGCTTGGGTACAGCTCGACGAACAACGACCGTGGGCGCCACTGATCTCAAAGATCGAACCCGAAGAACCCGATATCAGCTACCTGTTCTACGCCGGCAACGAAGAAGAAGGACCGTCGGGCTGGGTGGCTGACTCAGAACTGAACATCGCCGGCGTGCAGGGTGCCGAAACGCTGCCGCTCAACGCCTGGTCACACGTGACGCTCACTTCCGATGACGAATACCTGCGCCTCTACGTCGGTGGCGAACTGATCGCCACCGAAGCGGCGTTGCCGGCCAAGACGACGGAAAGCGAACTGCGGATCGGCGGCGAGCAGTGGGGCGAGTACTTCGACGGCACGATCGACGAGGTCCGCCTCTACGACCGCGCTCTCGGGGCCGAAAAAATCAAAGAAGACGAGGCAACGCCGATCAACGGCGCCTCGCAAGAACCGATCGCGGCCTACCCCTTCGATGAGGGCTCGAGCGAAATCGTCCACGACTACGTTGGCGCCCACGACGGCACCGTGCACGGTGCCGAATGGCGTGAAGAAGGCCGCTACGGCGGGAGCCTTCACTTCGACGGGGAAGAAGACCTGGTCACGATCCCGTCTGCCAAAGACCTCGCCTTCACTGAAGCCTTCACTCTGGAGGCCTGGGTGCGTCCCGATGAAGCCAACGAATGGAGCGCCGTCTTCACCAAGGAATCTCCGAGCCAGATCAGCTACCAGCTGCACGCCGAAGGCGAACACGAAGCCCCGGTGGGCTATGTCACCGGCGGGGAAGGGGAAGCCGAAGTCGAAGGCTCGAGCCCGATCCCTGCCGGCAAATGGTCTCACCTCGCCCTCACCTCCAACGGCAAACAACTGCGCCTCTACTCGAATGGGGAACTGGTCGACACGTCTTCCTCGCTGAACCCTGCGAGCGGTGAAGGACCGCTTCAGGTCGGCGGCGACCTGCTCTGGGAAGAGGACTTCTTCAAAGGCGATATCGACGAGATCCGCCTCTACGACCGCGCTCTCGGGGCCGAAGAAATCGAAGAGGACGAGGCAACGCCGATCGTCAATCCGGCCCCCGAAGCCGAACCGCAGGAAGACGACCCAGCTGTGGACGTGAGCACCGAAGCGGGCTTGGTCGGAAGCGTCGAAGGCGAAGGCGCCGGGGAAACCAGCTACGAGCACGAAGGCGAACTCCTCACGGCTGTCGACAGCCCCAAAGGGGAGACCAGCTATGAATACGACGCCGAGGGCCGAATGACCAAAGTCTCGCTGCCGAACAAAACTTGGGGCGCGATCGAATACCGCGAAGACGGCCGCGTCAAAGCGGTGACCGTCTCGGTCGAAGGAACGGAAGCCAAGACCACGCACTTCGAATACGAAGACGAACGCGAAGACGAATCGCGGAGGACGATCGTCGTTCCACCCGACGCGCCCGCGGTTACCTACGACATCGGAGGAGACGGCTCTGTGCTCAGGTGGTGGAATGCCGAAACACCGCCCAGCTTCTTCAAACTCTCAGGAAGTCTCTACGCCGCCAAGGAAACCTCCGAAGCGATCAAATCGGGCCTCTACAACCTCAGCGTCGAAGGCTACTCCGAGGAGGGCGTCGAACACATCGAAATCCTGGGAGACGACAACACGCTCCTCTCCGAAAAGACCTGCGAACAGGACTACGAAGAACCCGGGATCGAGTGCGTCTACGAAGAAGACGAATGGGTCGTAGACACGGAAAACCTCTCGCCCGGCATCCACTACTTCGAAATCCTGCTCACGGATCGCAAAGAAGGCACGGCCGCGGAACGGCTCTGGGTCAACATCCCCCAGCCGCCGCCTCCGCCCCCCGACGGCGCCGCTGTGCGGCCTACCTACAGCGAAATCCTCAACTTCCGCGAAGAATTCGGCCTCGACGTCGTCGATCCGGTCGAAACCGAGTCGGAACTCAATAACCGGATCTTCAATCTGATCAATGCATGGACCGAGGAAGACCCTGTGGCGCGGGCGTCTGCTGAGCGCTGGGGCGTTCCATTGCGGGCCCACGATGTTGCGGAGCTCGAATATCGCGAACACTACGTCGAAACAGACGGTTCCGCGATAGACGCTTGGGCCGAAGCCACATACCCAGCTACGTACGCAGGCTATTACGTCGACCAAGCGGCCGGTGGAACCATCCATGTTGGATTTACTCAAAAACAATCAACGAGCTATTCCGATCTTATGACGCATCTAACCCTCATGGCCCCGGACCGAGCCGTTCCGTACCCTTACGTACCCACTAGTACACGAGGAGCGCTGGCGAACACAGAACGCGAAGTCGCAACCGCATGGGAAACGAATAATGACCTGGCAGGTACAGTCACAGAAGTTGGACTTGACGAAGCCACAAACACTGTTATCGTAGGAGCAACCAATGTGACGCTAGCTGAACATGTTCTTAAAGACGAAGTGTCTGGTCAAAATCTAGCTGTCACACTGCAAGATGCATGGACTCCCATGTCGGCCCGATTTCGAACGACAGGCCGACTTCTCGCGGGAGACAATATTCTGAACGTGCATGGTGCCTGCACAGCCGGGTTTGGGGCATACGAAGACCGGCGGGAAAAGCAGACAGGCGAAATGACCCGTGCAAAGTTTCTCCTAACTGCTGGTCACTGTTTTTCACTCGAAGCGTACGTACATCGTTCTCTCTACATGGATTTCTCCCATGTGGAAGACTGGACAGGCGTTGGTGAAGTGACCCGATCTGCGTTTGAAACCCAAGGAGAGTTCTATGAAACGGATGGTGAGGCCATCCGTTTGCGAGGCGACGGCCTAGCTGACGAACCCAGGGACGTTCCGAACGCCATGAGGTAGATCCGGGCCTACCGAGAGGCTGTGGGTGTCAAAGCTCACGACCTCAAGGAGGCCCGGATGCAACACGCTAACTCCCCGCTCACCCCGAAGGGCAGGCACCGCATGGTCCTGCTCGTCGAAGAGGAGGACTTCACGTTCGAGGCGGCCGCGGCCGCCTCGAACGTGGCGAAGTCGACGGCCCACACCTGGGTCTCGCGCTGGCGGGAGGCCGGCGAGGAGCAGCGGCGGGACCTGAGCTGCCTGCGCGACCGCTCCTCATGCCCGAAGAGCAGCCCCGCGCAGGTCCCCGAGGGGGAGGCGAAGAAGATCTGCGAACGGCGCGAGAAGACCGGCTGGAGCCCACGCCGCCTGGCCGACGAGCCCGACATCGCCCGCCCTCACTCGACCGTGCACCGGGTCCTGCGACGCGGTGGCTGCTCGCGCCTCCCCCGGCCAAAGCCGCCGGCGGTGATCCGATACGAGTGGCCCTGCCCGGGGAACCTCCTGCACATGGACGTCAAGAAGCTCGGTCGCTTCGAGGAGCCCGGCCATGCGCTGACCGGCGACCGTCGCAGGCGCTCGCGGCGAGTCGGCTGGGAGTACGTGCACTCGATCGTCGACGACTGCTCGCGCCTGGCCTATTCGGAGATCCACGACGACGAGCAGGCCCCGACCGTCGCCGCCTTCACTCGCCGCGCCTTCGAGTTCTTCGAAGAGCACGGGATTGCGATCGAGCGATTGATGACCGACAACCACTTCAGCTACACGAAGAGCAAGGCATTGGCCGAGCTGCTGGACCGCCGCGCGGTCTCCCACCTAAGGATCAGGCCCTACACGCCGCGTACCAACGGGAAGGTGGAGCGCTTCCACCAGACGCTGATGCGGGAGTGGGCCTACGCGCTCGAATACGCCTCAAGCGACGCTCGCGGCGAGGCGCTGCCACACTGGCTCGAGCACTACAACGAGCGGCGCTCCCACTCAGCGCTCGGCAACCGGCCGCCTATGAAGCGCGTTCGGGACGTGTTGGGGTTCGACACCTAGCGCCGTATGCGATTCGAGGTCGAGACGGCGATCGATTCCCGTTCGGCCAGCCGGTGACGGTGCACCATGGATCGGGCGCTTGCTTTAGCGGCGCCAGGACGGGCGGAGTACGATGCGGCGTGATGGTTGGCGTGCGGATAATTTCCGTTAGTGGAGTCCTCACCGTGGCATACGTCATGCGGCAAGGACGCCAACCGGGGGATAGCGGATCTCCAGTATCAGCGAACGGCGGGTCGGTGGGACTCGTATCCGCGGGTAAAGGTGGCTTGACAGCTATCGCGCCACTCATAAGGCCGCCGGGGGCCGCGATTGCAGACGCACCTGGCATACTCCACGAGCCAAAGATGTACGCGCTACACTTGTTGAGATGAATGGGAAATATCTCCGATATGTCGGTGTTCTTCTTGGTCTTACGGGACTCTCTGTATGGGGGTGTGGCTCGTCGGACGAATTGGTGAGAGACCGAGGGGAAGCAGGTAGGGTGCGAACCTACACAAAGGCAGTGCCGTGGACTGTTGCCGAAGTACCGAATAGGCGAGTAGTGAAAATTGGTGCAGTATTGAGGAAGTGCCGGGGAATCGCTGGTCCGAAAATCGCACGTGTAGAAAGGTCTAGTCACAATGGTCGACAGGTGATCACTGCATATGCCCGTTTCGGACGGCTAGACAACAGGCGGAGAGAGTTTTGTTTTGACTCGCTTGTGGAGCGGTATCGGAGCATTGAGCTCCCAGAGCCGATCAACGCGCTCGAACTCTATGATGGTAGCGGTGCCCCGGCAGCAAAGAGGTGGCCAGTACCGGCGGATGTCCAAGGCTAGCCCAGATCTTGCAATAAGCCCGCCGGAGTGAGCCCGAGCGGTGCCGGCCAGGGTGAACGGCGGTGTCAGGGTCATAGTGTGCTCGTGGGCGGCGCCCGCGGAACCACTTGAGCGGGCTTCGGCGACGATCGAAGAAACGTTGGGGAGATCCGCGCAGCAGTAAGTGACACGGCCCCGTCGTGCTCGACCTCGGGTCCGGCGGGCTCACCCCGCCGGCAGGGGCAAGGCGTCGAGCCTTCGGCAGGCAGCGACGAGATCTTCCGCCCAAGGCCAGTGACGCGCGAGGCGCAGGCGGGTGCGCCGTCCCGAGCGAGAGAGACGGCCGGCCTGGTGCAAGAGGCGGTAGCGCAGGGTCTGGGGCTTTGCCTTGGCGAGGTCGCCCTCGAGTGTCAGCGCCTTCGCAAAGCCGACGATGTCCTGGGCGGCGAGCACCAGCTGCATCCAGGCCTCGTTCATCTGAAAGCTGCGGAAGGGGAGCTTGGCCAGACCCAGCGCTTTGGCGTCCTCGATCCGCTGCTCGACGTGGGCGTGGGCGCGGTGGTCGCGGTCGAGCTCGGCGAGGTCCTCGCCTTCCTGGTCGGTGAGGAAGCAGGTGTGGCGCCAGCCGTCGGTGTCGACCAAAGACAGCTGAGCGCCGGGGTGGGCGCGCTCGCGGCGGCAGATTAGCCGCGAGCCCTCCGGCCAGGCCGAGAGGTCGAGGTGATCGGTCAGCTCGGCGACGTAGGCCTTGCGCGGGCGGGTCGGGTGCTCGGCTACCGGCACCCCGTCCTGGGAGATCGCGCCTGCCCAGGCGCAATCGGGGACCTTGGCGATCGCCTCGCGCACCGGGGCGGTGATGTCATGCCCGACCGAGAAGCGGATGTCGCCCTCGCGGCAGAAGTCCACGACCTCGTGCACGCAGGCGGCGGAGTCGCCGCGCACCAGGACCTCACCCTCGGAGAGGGAGGGCGGCAGCTGCTCGAGGCCCGCTTCGATCGCCGCCACCTGGTCCGCGCCCGTGTTGGAGCCCGCGTTGCCGGGGCGCAGGATGCCGTCGAGCGCCGCTTCGGAGCCCTCCAGGTAGCAGAGCATCGGGTGAAAGCCGAAGCCTCCCTTGTAGTTGCCGGCGGCGCCCTCCTTCTCGGAGTGGGCGCCGAGCAGGGAGGCGTCGACGTCGAGGACAGGCCGATCGGGGGCGGCGCCGAGCTCAAAGGTGCGCTCCCGCGCCGCCTTGCGCGCCGCTTTGATCCCCTCCAGCTCCGCCGGGCCGATCCGCTCCAGCGCCCGGAAGGCGGTCGCGTCGGAGGCGACCTCGCCGAAGAGGTCGGGCTGGTCGCGAAGCACGGCTTGGTCGGAGAGGTGCTCGCCGCCCTGAGCCAGGGTGAGGATCAGGTTGCGCAGGATCTCACCGTCCTCGTGGGCCGATCGCCTCTGGCGGGTCGGCGCCAGCGCCTCCCCAAGCGCCTCGGTCAGCCCCAACCTGTCACACAGGTTGCTGAGCAGCAATGCGCCGGCCTGCGAGCAGAATCCCTCGCCGTCCGCGGTGATCTCTACCGTTTCGAGTCGTCCGTTTCGATTCACCTTCAAGGTGAAGCCTCCTGAGTTGGGAAATGGGTCTCGACAACCACATTTTCCCCGCTCAGGAGGCGGAAAAGCGCCGCTCAGGCTTGCTCAAGCGCTGGCGCTTGGCGCAGGATCTGGGCCTAGGCAGAAAGTAGACTGGAGACAAGTTGAACTGGGCGGGCGTGGAAGGCCCCCGTGTCGGCCGCTTCGCCTCGCCCAAGCAACTGGTCGGCTGCCTCGGACTCGATCCGCGAGTTCGCCAGTCCGGCAACGGAGCGGCTTTCACTGGGCGCATCTCCAAGGAGGGCTCGGTGCTCGTACGGCACGTGATGGTCGAGTCAGCCCACTCCGCGATCCGCACTCCAGGGCCGCTGCGTGGCTTCTACGAGCGCACTCGCAGCCGCCGTGGCCACGGGATCGCGATCGTCGCCACCGCCCGCAAGATGGAGCTGGCGCGAGGCGGGCAGGGAACGGTAGAGGTTCCGTAATCTTTGCGGTCAGCCAAAAGAGGACTCGTCCAGGGAACGGCGTATTTGCGCGGCTGCTCAATATGGGGCAACGGGTGGCCTATTATGGTCGGGAAGTTGCGATTGAAGTGTTGAGTGGGTCGCAATGGGCGCTCGACCCGGCGAGTCCTACTGGTCCGTGGGCCAGGGTCCGATACAGCCTGCCCGGCGACTCAGCTAGTCGCTGTTATCGTGTTATTGTTCCGGTGAAACAAGCTTCGGGACGATATCGGTTCGTATCGAGAATAGAACTAGGGCATCCAGCCCATAGGTCGGTTCGACGGGTCGCGGAATTTGTGGTGACCGACTAGGGGCCCGCTACATCCCGAACTCAATGTCCGGAGATGTGGGCGGGGTTGATGGGGGCGATCGGTAAGTGTGGGGGACGGAGGGCAAATGGTACGGCGGATATACCTGGATGGGTGGGGTGGCAGTTCCGTGTGGCGCTTGAGGTGGCGGTACCGTCTCCTCCGTCCGGCGGTGGCCGCGGCGTTAATCTGAGGGCTATGAGATGCAGCTAGAGCGGCTAAAGAAGCTTGGCAACGGTGAAAGGGTCTCAGCCGGCGCGGCGATGTTGCTCCTCGCCGTGATGTTCTTGGACTGGTTTGGAGTCAAGGCGGTCAATACGTCGCAGTTGCTCTTTGAAGTTCGCGCCGGTGGCCCGGCGAAGAACGTGTGGGAAGCGCTCGACTACATCCCGACTCTTCTCGTCGCCGTAGTCGTTGTTGTGCTCGCCGTGGCGGCACTGCGGCTCGTAGGCGTTGTTCGCCGGCGGCTCGATGGGCGAATGCGTTGATCGCGATCCTCGGCATCGTCTCGGCCCTGCTGATCGCCTTCCGGATCATCGAGCCTCCCGTGTTCTACGTCGAAAGCACGATAAGAACCGAAGGAGCGGTCCAATTGCCGATGGTCCTTGCCCTGTTGTCTGCCCTCGGGATTGCCTTCGGCGGTCTCTGGGCCAGGGCGGAGGAAGGCAATGGTCGTGTTGGTCTGCGTGCTCGCCGGCACTCAGCCAAGGAGCGGTTGGGCCTGGGCTGAGCCCTCGGCTCCTCGCCGCCACGGCCCGAAACGCTAGCGTGCGCGGGCGGAATGGGCCGCAACAGCTACTACATCACCACCCCGATCTACTACGTCAACGCGGAGCCGCACCTTGGGCACGCTTACTCGACGATGGCGGCTGACGTGCTGGCTCGGCACATGCGCCAGCGGGGGGAGGACGTCTTCTTCCTCACCGGCACCGATGAGCATGGGGAGCCGATTGAGACGGCGGCTGAGCGGGAGGGGATCTCGCCGCAGGAGTTGGCCGACCGCAATGCGGAGAAGTTCCGCCAGATGATGCCGGTGATCGACGCCACCAACGACTTCTTCATCCGCACCTCCGACCCGCGCCACAAGGCCAAGGTCGCCGAGATCATGCAGCGGGTCTACGACAACGGCTGGGTCAGCAAGGGCACCTATGAGGGCTGGTACTGCCCGCGCTGCGCCGACTTCAAGACCGAGCGCGAGCTGGGGCCGGGCCAGACCTGCGCGATCCACGAGATCCCGCTGGAGAAGGTTCGCGAGGAGAACTGGTTCTTCCGCCTCTCCGCCTTCCAGGGCCAGCTCGAAGGCCTCTATGAGGAGCGGCCCGACTTCGTCGTGCCGGATTTCCGCCGCAACGAGGCGGTCTCCTTCATCAAGCAGGGGCTGGAGGACGTCTCGCTCTCGCGGCCGACCCTGAAATGGGGCCTGCCGCTGCCCTGGGACCCCGAGCAGCGGATGTACGTCTGGTTCGACGCCCTGCTCAACTACGTCACGGCGCTCAGCTTCGCCCGCGAGGGCGAGGACCTGACCGAGCGCTACTGGCCCGCCACGCTGCACGTGCTGGCCAAGGACATCCTCAAGTTCCACGCCGTGATCTGGCCGGCGCTGCTCTTGGCCGCGGACCTGGAGCCGCCGCGGCGGATGACGATCCACGGCTACCTGCTGATGGGCGAGAAGAAGATGTCGAAGAGCCTCGGCAACGTGCTCGACCCCTTCGCCGTGATCGAGCGCTTCGGCGCCGATGCATTGCGCTTCTACTGCTTCCGCGAGGTCAGCTTCGGCCAGGACGGCTCGATCTCGACCGCGGGCTTCGAGGCCCGCTACGAGACCGAGCTGGCCAACGACTTCGGCAACCTCGCCAGCCGCGTGCTGGCGATGGTCGAGCGCTACCGCGCGGGCGTCGTCCCGGAGGCGGCCGTCGACGCGGTGCTGGCCGAGGACTTCGAGGGCGTCGTCGCCCGCTTCAGCGAGCTGCTCGACCGGGCCGAGTTGAGCCAGGCGCTGGAGGTGGCCTGGACCCTCGTGCGCCGCCTCAACCGCTACGTCGAGGAGACCCAGCCCTGGGTGCTGGCAAAGGACGAGGCCGATCCCGAGCGCCTCGACGAGGTCCTCTACAACCTGGTCGAGGGCCTGCGGGTGACGACCCTGCTGCTCGCCCCCTACCTGCCCCGAGCCAGCGAGACCCTGCTCGCGGCCCTCGCCGAAGACTCCCGCGCCCTCGCCGGCCTGGGCTCCCGCCCCGGCGGCCAGCAGGTCGAGCGCGTCCCCCCGCTTTTCCCCAAGATCGACCCGCCCGCCTGATGGCGGCGGTCCTTGCCGCCCGCGCGCTGCGCAAGACCTACCGCGGCAAGGTGGCCCTGAGTGGCATAGACCTCGAGGTCGGCGGTGGCGAGCTGCTTGGCCTGCTCGGGCCCAACGGGGCCGGCAAGTCGACCCTGACCAAGATCGCCTGCGGCCTCGTCCGGCCGAGCGGCGGCGGGGTCGAGGTGCTGGGCAAGCCCGCCGGCTCGCCCCCGGCGCGGGCCGCGATCGGCTACCTCGCCGAGCTGTTTCGCTTCCCCGGCTGGTGCTCGGCCGACGAGTTGCTGCGGCTTCACCAGCGGCTGAGCGGCTCGGACGGCGGGGCAGCGGAGCGAGCCGAGCTGCTTGAGCTGGTCGAGCTCGCCCACGCCTCGGGCACGCGGGTGGAGACGATGTCGAAGGGGATGCAGCAGCGGCTCGGGATCGCCCAGGCCTTGGTCGGCTCGCCGCGCCTGCTGCTGCTCGACGAGCCGACCAGCGCCCTCGACCCGGTCGGCAGGCGGATCGTCCGCGGCCTGCTCGAAGAGCTGCGCCGCCGCGGCGTCGCCGTCATGCTCAACTCGCACCTGCTCAGCGAGGTCGAGCTGGTCTGCGACCGGGTGGCGATCGTCGCCGAGGGCCGGTTGGTCCAAGAGGGGCGCCCGGCGGACCTGGAGCGCCCGCGCGGGGTCGAGGTCGAGACCGCGACGGGTGTCAAGCTCTTCGAGGGTGCCGGGCGCAAGCAGGCGCCGGAGATCGTCGCCCGCCTGGTCGCCGAGGGCGAGCGGATCCACCGGGTCGAGGTGCTGCGCAGCTCGCTGGAGGACGTCTACCTGGATGCCGTCCGGGGCAGGACCGGCTGAGGCCGGTGGCGCGCTCGGTCTCCACCGTGGTCGGCTACGCCCTGCGGGAGGGCCTGCGCCGCCGTGTCTTCCTCGCGGTTCTCGTCCTCTCGGTTGGCTTCCTGGCGCTGTATGCGCTCGGTGCCCACTTCGCCTTCCGCGATGCCGGCGGTTTCGCCGGTACCGACCCGCAGATCATCGACTCCAAGGCCTTCACCGGCGCGACGATCTTCGGCCTGGCGATGTTCACCACCCTCTTCCTCGGCTCGGTCCTCGCCGTCTTCCTCACCCTGGGGATCGTGCGCGGGGACAGCGAGAGCGGCCTGCTGCAGCCGCTCGTCGTGCGCCCGATCGGCCGCACGACGCTGCTGCTCTCGCGCTTCCTCGCCGCGGCCGGCCTTGCCGGTGCCTACGCGATCGCCGTCTACGCCGCCGCTCTGGCGATCACCTGGCTGACCGGGCACTGGGCGCCCGATCACTTGCTCGGTCCCGCCCTGGGCCTGGCGCTCGCCGTAGCGATCGTCGCCGCCCTCTCGTTGCTCGCCTCCACCGTGCTCTCGGCGACGGCGCAGGGCATCGTCGTCTTCATGCTCTACGGAGCGGGGCTGACGGCCGGGCTGCTGGCCCAGATCGGTCACGCCATCCACTCCGATTCTCTCCACTCGATCGGGCGTGTGGCGAGCTGGAGCCTGCCCTTCGAGGGTCTCTACGCCGCCAGCCTGCACGGGCTGATCTCCGACACCTCCGGGTTGACCGGCGTCGTCTTGCAATTGGGCCCCTTCGGCGGGTCCGAAGCGGCGGGCCCCGGCCTGATCCTCTGGGCGCTCGCTTACACGGCCATCGTCCTTGCAATTGCTGCGGCAGCCTTCGCCAGACGCGACCTCTGAGCGCGACTACGCGCCGGTGAGCGCGTCGGGCCCGAGTTGGGTCGGCCGGGTGTAGCCGCAGAGGGCCATCGTCAGGTCGAACTCGGCGAGGACCATCTTGAGCACCGTTTCGACGCCCTGCTGGCCCTCCAGGGCGAGGCCCCAGATGTAGGGGCGGCCGAGGCAGACGGCGTCGGCGCCGAGGGAGAGGGCCTTGAGCATGTCGCTGCCGCTGCGGATGCCGCTGTCGAAGAGGATCGCCAGCTCCTCTCCGGCGGCCTCGGCGATCGGCGGTAGGGCGTCGAGCGAGCCGATCGCGCCGTCGACCTGGCGGCCGCCGTGATTGGAGACGACGATGCCGTCGACCCCTCGCGCCGCCGCCTCGCGGGCGTCGTCGGGATGTTGGATGCCCTTGATCACGAGCGGCAGCTCGGTCTGCTCGCGCAGCCAGGCGAGGTCGTCCCAGGACAGGGCCGGGTTGGCCTGGACGCCGAGGAAGTGACCGGTGGCGGCGCCGGGGTCCTCCTCCGGCGTCTTCTCCAGAGCGGCACGGAAGACCGGGTCCTGGAAGTAGTTGGCGACCCCCATCCCGTTGAGGAAGGGCAGCCAGGCCTGCTGCAGGTCGCGCGGCTTCCAGCCGGGGACGAAGGTGTCGACGGTGAGCACGATCGCGCCGTAGCCGGCCGCCTCGGCGCGGGCGACGAAGCTGGCCGCGAGCCCGCGGTCGTTGGGCCAGTAGAGCTGGAACCAGCGCGGCCCCTCGCCGCCGGCCGCGGCGATCTCCTCCAGGGTGAAGGCCGACGCCGTGCTGGCGATCATCGGCAGCCCGAGAGCCGCCGCGGCGCGGGCGCTGGCCAGCTCGCCATCGGGGTGGACGACCTTCTGCACGCCGATCGGGGCGAGCAGCAGCGGCGCCGGCATCGCGGTGCCGAGCACCGTGGTGGAGAGGTCGCGGGCGGCGACGTCGCGCAGCATCCGCGGCACGATCCGCTGTCGCTCGAAGGCGACCCGGTTGGCGTCGATCGTGTCCTCGCCGCCGGCGCCGGCGAAGACGTAGTTGGCGGCGCGCTCGTCCATCGCCTCGGCTGCGCGCCGCTCCAGCTCGGCGACCGCAACCGGGATCGACGGCACCTCGCCGCCCAGCCCTCGGGCGTAGATCTCGCGGTAGTAGTCGGCGAAATCGGCCATCCGCGGGAAGGCTAGTAGCCGCGGACCCGGAGCGGCAGCGCTCGGGCTCCCCGCGCCTCGCGCAGGCGCGGCAGGCCGAAGCGGCGCTCGAGCCCAGCGAGCAGCGAGTAGTGGCTGTAGGTCCAGTCCGTGCGATGGCCGGCCGGTCTTCCCGGCTGGGCGACGATCGTCGCCACGTGGCCGCCGCCGCCGGTCTCGAACGGTCGGCAGCATCGCTGCTCGCTCGCTCCCTCGTCGAAGGTGACGATCAGCGAGCCTTCGGGTCCGAGCTGGCGCATGATTCGCGGCACGAGGCGGGCCAAGTAGCTGTCGGCGCCGGCGATGCCGCAATCGTGCCCGTCGTCGCAGAGGTCCGGGCTGAGCCAGCCGAAGGCGGGGAGGGCGTGTCGGCGCAGGTCGGCGTCGAGCCGCCCGGCGGGCACGACGCGCTTGCAGAGGCGCGGGTTCGAGGCGATCGTCGGGAAGTACATGAACGGGTTGTGGCGCTTTACGTAGCGCCCGGCCCCGGCGCCGCGGAAGCAGGGGCGCGGCATGCCGCCCATGTAGGCGCGCCAGGAGATGTCGGCACGCGAGAGCTGCAGGGCGAGGTTGGCGCCCCGGGCCGAGCACCCGGTGCAGTTGCGCGAGATGCCGAAGGTCGAGCCGCCGAGCAGCGCCAGGTAGTTGGGCAGCGAGGGGTGAACGACGGCGTAGTAGTAGGCGGCCAGGGTCTCGCGCCGGGCGAGCCCGTTGAGGAAGGGCGCCGCCGGGTTGTCGATCGCTTCCTCGTACTCGTGGTTCTCGAGCACGATCAGGAAGACGCGCGAGCGGCTGGCCGACGACGCCGCCGAGGCCGTGCTCGCCGACGGCACGAGCGGCAGCGCCAGCAGCGCGAGCAGGGCCAGTATCGGTCGGATCGCCACCCGACGAGGATAGGCTGACCAAAGCCGATGATCGACTCCCACACCCATCTCTTCCTCTGCGAGCGCCCCGAGGCCGAGGTGGTCGCCGCCGCCGAAGCGGCGGGCGTGACGCGGATGCTCAACGTCGGCCTCGACGCAGAGACCAACACCGTCGCACTGGCCGGCGCCGCGCGCCACGAGAGCGTCTTCGCCACCGTCGGCTGCCACCCGACCGAGGCCGCCGGCTTCGACGAGGATCGGGCCGAGGCAATCGCCGCGCTCGCCGCCGGGAACGAGAAGGTGCGGGCGATCGGCGAGACCGGGATCGACTACTACCGCGAGAGTGCCAGCCGCGAGGACCAGCGGCGCGCCTTCGAGGCCCAGGTCGAGATCGCCCGCGAGCACCGGCTGCCGATCGTGATCCACGCCCGCGACCCCGAGGGCGAGACCGGCGCCATCGACGACGTCTTCGAGATCCTCGATGCACGCGGCGACGGCGTCAAAGTGATCCTGCACTGCTTCCTGGCGCCCTGGCGAGTCGAGGACGCGATCGAGCGCGGCTGGTACTGCTCCTTCTCGGGGATCGTCACCTTCCCCAGCGCCGGGGAGCTGCGCGAAGCGGCGGCGAAGCTGCCCGACGAGCTGGTCCTGGTCGAGACCGACGCGCCCTACCTGGCGCCGCAGCCGGTGCGCGGCAAGACCAACGAGCCCGCCCACGTCGTCTCCACCGCCGAGGTCGTCGCGGAGGTGCGCGGTGTCACCTACGCAGAGCTCGAGCGCACGGTGGAGGCCAACGCCCACTCCCTCTTCGGCTGGTAGCCGGAGTGGTCCGGCTCGGGCAGAACTTCCTCTCCGACCCGAACCTGCTCGACGCGATCGTCCGCGACGCCGGGCTGGGCGGCGATGAGGTGGTGCTGGAGGTCGGCGCCGGGGAAGGGGTGCTGAGCGAGCGGCTGGCCGATGTTGCCGGGCGCCTGCACACGGTCGAGATCGACCGGCGCCTGGAGGAGGCATTGGCGGGGGTCGCGGCGCGGCCGAACGTGGACCTGCACTGGGGCGATGCGATGCAGCTCGACCTCGCCGGCCTGGAACCGGCGCCCACGGCGATGGTCGCCAACCTGCCCTACGCGGTGGCGACACCGCTGATCCTGCGCACGATCGAGCTGCTGCCCTCGTTGCGGCGCTGGACCGTGATGGTGCAGCGCGAGATCGCCGACCGCCTGCGCGCCGCGCCGGGCAGCCGCACCTACGGCTCGCCCAGCGTGCTCGTCCAGCTCGCCTGCGAGGTGCGCCTCTTGCGCAAGGTCGACCCGGCGGTCTTCCGGCCGCGGCCGCGCGTCGACTCGGCGATCCTCGGCCTACGACGGGTCGGGCCCGGCGCCGGCGCGGAGACGCGCGAGCTGGTCCGGGCCGCTTTCGCCCACCGGCGCAAGGCGCTCGCCCGCTCGGTCGAGCACGCCCGGCCCGGCTCGCTGGCCCCACTCCGCGCCGCCCTGCGCGGACTCGGCCTGGCGGAGGACAGCCGCGCCGAGCAGCTCTCCCCAGGGGAGTTCCAAGCGCTGGCGAAGGTCCTGTCCCGGTAGGGGTGGAACGTCTTGTACTTTTTCGCCAACCCCGCCCTCGCTAGGCCACGCCCGCTCCACCGAAAAAGTTAAGTGGAACCCCTACCGGGACAGGACCGTTTGCAACTCTCTGCCCCAGCCAAGCTCAACCTCTGCCTATATCTAGGGGCGCGCCGCGAGGACGGCCTGCACGACCTCTGCTCGCTGTTCGAGCCGCTGGCGCTGGCGGACCTGATCGAGGTGAGCGAGGCGGAGCGCGACGAAGTCGCCTGTCCCGGCGTCGAGGGCGAGAACCTCGCGGCCCGGGCGCTGGCGGCGCTGCGCCGGCACGGCTGGGAGCGCCCGCCGCTGCGGGTTGAGATCGAGAAGCGAATCCCGGTCGCGGCCGGACTCGGCGGCGGCAGCGCCGACGCGGCAGCGATTCTCCGTCTGGCCGCTGGAGAGGTTGCGGGCCTGGACGAGATCGCGCTCGAGCTGGGCGCCGATGTGCCCTCGCAGCTGAGGCCGGCACTCGCGCTCGTACGTGGAGTGGGAGAGAGGGTCGAGCGGTTGCCAGAACCGGCGCCGCACGCAGTCGTGCTGCTGCCGGGAGGCGGCGGGCTCAGCACCGCCGACGTATTCGCCGAGGCGGACCGCCTCGGTCTCGGCCGGGCGGCCGAGGAGCTTGACGAGCTTGCGGACGGCCTCCGCCTGGTTGCCGGCGCGGGCAGCTCGCCGCTTGCCTATCCGGAGCTGCTCGTCAACGACCTCGAGCCCGCGGCCCGCTCGCTGCGTCCCAACATCGGCGCCGCCCTCGATGCCCTGCGCGATGCGGGCGCCCCGCACGCCCTGCTGACCGGCTCGGGGCCGACGGCCTTCGGACTCTTCGAGACCCTCGCCGCGGCCCGCGACGCGGCGGCAACGCTCGACCGAGACGACGCGATCGTCTGCGAGGCCGGGAGGGTGCCGTGAAACTGCCGGGAGAGAAGGGAGGCCGCCGCAAACGGATCCTGATCGGGATCGTCGTCGCCCTGGTTGCGACCGGCTACTACCTGCTCAGCCGCCAGCTCGGCCACCTCGACCTGCAGAGCCTGCTCGAAGACCTCTCCAACGCGCTCGGCGCCTGGACCTATTTGATCGTCGGCGTCTTCGCCTTCGCCGAGACCGGTGCCTTCGTCGGCTTGGTCGTCCCCGGCGAGACCGTGATGCTGCTCGGCGGCGCCGTCGCCGGCCAGGGCGCGATCGACATCTACCTGCTGATCGCGATCGCCTGGTTCTCGGCCTGGCTCGGCGACACGACCAGCTTCTTCATCGGCCGCCGCCTCGGGCGCGAGTTCGTGCTCACCCACGGGCCGCGCTTCGGGATCGGCCACGAGCGCTTCGAAAAGGTCGAGGACTACTTCTCCCGCCACGGCGGCAAGACGATCTTCATCGGCCGCTTCATCAGCCTGGTGCGTGCCTTCGCGCCCTTCATCGCCGGCAGCTCCGGGATGCGCTACCGCGCCTTCGTCCCCTACAGCGTGCTCGGCACCGGGCTCTGGGCCAGTGCCCACATCCTCGTCGGCTACTTCTTCTCGCGCAGTATCGAGAGCGCCGCCAAGTACGCCGGCCGTGGCGCCTTCGTGCTGGCGAGCACGATCGTCGTCATCGTCGGGATCGTCGTCGCGGTTCGCCACTTCCGGGTCGAGGCCAACCGCCGCGCCGCCGTCGCCTGGATGGAACGCCACGCGGCGAGCCGCTGGCTCGTCGTCCTCATCCGCCGCTTCCGTCCCCAGCTGCGCTTCCTCTGGGGACGGGTGACGCCGGGCGGCACCTTCGGCCTCGAGTTCACCTCGCTGATGGCGGCATTCGCCGTCGCCGCCTTCGTCCTCGTCGCCTACACCGTGATCGTCAACGGCGAACCGGGGCCGACGCCCGGCGACACGACGGCGATCGAACTCGCCGAACGGCTGCGGGCGGGCTGGCTGACCGATTTCGCCAAGGCCTTCACCGACCTCGGCTCGTCGTATCTCACCGGGACGCTCGCCTTCGTCGCCGCGGTCCTGCTGGTCGCGCGGCGGCGCTGGGCGGAGTTTTGGGTGCTGGTTGCCGGGGTCGTGCTGATCGTCCTCGGCGCCCACGAGATCAAGGCTGCGGTCGACCGTCCCCGCCCCGGCGGCGGGCTGGTCGCCGTCTCGGGCTCCTCCTTCCCGAGCATCCACGCCGCCTACTCGACCTTCTACGTCTGGCTGGCGGTGACGATCGTGATGCGGCTGCGGCCCGGCATGGCGCGTGGCGCGGCCGTCGTCGCGGCCGGGATCGCGCTCACCGCCCTGGTCGGGCTCTCGCGCGTGTACCTGGGCGTCCACTACCTCAGCGACGTCAGCGCCGGCTGGGCCCTGGGGATCGCCGCCTTCTCCCTCTCCGCCGCCGTCGCGCTCGTTGTCACCACGGTGCGGCAGAATGACCGGCGTGTTGCCGCTGGCATTGCAGAAGATCGAAAATGAGTACCTGCTGTTCGGCCTCGCCGGGCTGGTCAGCCTGGTCGCCTTCGTCAGCCTGATCCTGGTCCCGACGCTCAGCTCCTACGGCCGTGCCTGGGAGAAGGCGGCCGCCGGAGTCCTCTCACTCTTCGTCCTCGCCGCCCTCGTCCTCGTCGGCGTCGTCGTCGGGCTGGCGGTCGTCTACTACTACAACGACATCTTCAATCTGCTTCACGGCAACTAGCTGGGGATAATGGGGCCATGCCAGCGGCCTCCAAGGGGAGAAAAACGCCTGCAAGCACGGGGGAGGGCGGGATGCTCGACGCGCTTGCCGAGGCGGTCGAATCGGGTGCCGGGCTGCCCGCGGTCGCCCGCGCGGCGGCGAAGGTGCTCGATGCCAGCGTCGCCCTGATCGACCGCTCCAGTGCCGTCCTCGCGGTGGCTGGGGCCTCGCCGGACCAGGAGAAGAAGCTGCTCGCCGGGGCCGAGCCGGTGACCCGGGTGGAGCTGCGGGTCGCCGACAGCGCCGTCGGCGAGCTGCGCTACCGCAGCGCCGCCCCGCCCGACCCGGCGATCGCGCGGATGGTGACGATGCTGCTGGCCCTGGAGCTGGAGCGCTCGCGCTCGCCGGAGTGGGAGAGCGAGGAGGTGGCGGGGGCGTTCGTCGCCGCCGTGCTGGCCCGCCAGGTGACCGACCGCGGCGACATCCTCGCCCGCGCCGAGGAGCTCGGCGCCGACCTCGAGCAAGGTGCCGGGGTACTGATCCTGCACGCGGCGCCCCGCGCGGCCCAGACCGGGGAGTGGCGCGGCCGGGTGCTGACCCTGACCCAGCGGGCACTGCGCTCGCTGGCGCCGGGTTCGCTGGCCAGCCCGGACGGGGAGGAGGCCGCCGAGATCGCCGTGATCGTCCCGGCCGAGGACGACGCCCGGATCGAGCGCGCCGCCAGCGGCTTGGCGCGGGAGCTGGAGGACGGCCTCGCCGGCTTTCACCTGACGATCGGCCGCAGCCGCCACGCCGACGACCCGGTCGACCTCTACCGCGCCGGCAACGAGGCGCGGCTGGCGGTCAACGTCGGCGAGGCCGAAGGCAAGCCGCTGCTCGCCTTCGAGGACACCGGCTCCTACCGCCTGCTGCTGCCGGCGATGAGTGAGGACCCGCGTGAGCTGGAGCGCTTCTACGCGGAGACGATCGCGCCGCTGTCTGCCTACGACGACCAGTACGAGACCGAGCTGGTGGCCACGGTCGAGGCCTACCTCGACAACGACGGCAACGTCGCCGCCACCGCCAAACAGCTCTTCACCCACCGCCACACGATCCGCTACCGCCTGGAGCGCGTCAAGGAGCTCTGCGGCCACGACGTCTCCGCCACCGAGGGCCGCGAGAAGCTCGGCCTCGGCCTCAAAACCATGCGAGTCCTCGGCATCGCTTCCCCCCGCGGCCCGGCCCTGGAGCCCGGTGCGGAAGCCGGCAAGGTGCCGAGGTCCTCGGAGGACTAGGCGGGTCCCGAAGTTCCGGGGGAAGGACTTGAACCCTCTCTTCTTGGACCAAAACCAAGCGTGCTGGCCGATTACACCACCCCGGATTGGGCTCCGAGCCTAGCGTCCGGAGGGCCGCTTAGGGTCCGCGTCATGGAGATGGGGACTCCCGCCATGGACCCGGAGGTTCGCGAGGGGTTGCGGCGTAGCTGGAAGGCGCTGATGACCGTTGGCGTGCTGGCGATCGGGATCGGCTGCGTGGCGATCCTGGTTCCCGCGGTCGCCTCGGTCGGGACCGCGATCTTCATCGGCTGGATCCTGGTGATCGCCGGTGCGTTCTTGGTCGCCGGGGCCTTCATGGCGCACTCGATCGGCAGCGTGATCCTGCGCCTGATTTGGGCCCTGCTGACCGTCGTCGTCGGCCTCTGGCTGATCGTCGAACCGCACAACGGCACCCTCACCCTGACCCTGGTGCTCGGCATCTACTTCCTCTTCATGGGCCTGACCCGGATCGCCGTCGCCTTTGCCGGCCGCGGCCAGGAAGGCGCCGGCCTGGTCGGCCTCAGCGGCATCGCCGGCCTGCTTGTCGGCATCCTCGTCCTCGCCAAGTTCCCCAGCAGCGCCGACTGGGCGATCGGCCTCCTGGTCGGCATAGACCTGATCTTCGCCGGCTGGACGTTGACTTCAGTAGCTCTGGTCGGGCGCGACCTCTCCCGCGCTGACTGACGAAGCGCTGGGAGGGGGTGGGGTGCCCCTGGAGCGCGCGGCGTCCTCTTTTCGCCGCCAACTCCGACCAAGTGCATATCTCCTTTGACGGCGAAAACCCAGCAAGCGGAAGGGGCACCCCACCCCCTCCGATCCCCATTACGATCCCGGGGTGAGTTCGCCTCTGGTCCTGGTCATGGCGGCGGGCGAGGGAACGCGGATGCGTTCCAGCCTGCCGAAGATGCTGCATCCCGTCTGCGGGCGGGCGATGGTCGCCTGGCCGATCGAAGCTGCGCGCGAGGCCACCGGCGCGGAGTGGATCGTGGCGATCGACTCGCCGAAGCAAAACAGCGTTCCCGGCCTGCCCGACAAGGTCCGGATCGTCACCCAGCCCGAGCCCGACGGCACCGGCGGCGCGGTCCGCGCGGCCCTGCCGCTGATCGAGGAGGCCGAGACCGTGCTGGTGCTCTCCGGCGACGTGCCGCTGATCTCGGCCGCGACGATCTCCGGCCTGCTCGAGGCCCACGCCGCCTCCGGCGCCGCGGCGACGATGCTGACGATCGAGCTCGACGACCCCGGCTCCTACGGCCGCGTCGTCCGCACCGCCTCGGGGGAGGTCGAGCGTGTGGTCGAGGCCAAGGCGGCCGGCGACGCCACCCCCGAGCAGCTGGCGATAGGCGAGATCAACGCCGGCACCTACGTCTTCTCGGCCGGCCCTCTCGCCGCGGCCCTCGCCGGTCTCTCCAACGACAACGCCCAGGGCGAGTACTACCTGCCCGACGTCCTGCCCGCCCTGCGCGCCGCCGGCCACGCCGTCGGTGCCCACCTCACCGCCGACCTGGCGGTGACGATGGGCGTCAACAACCGCGCCGACCTCGCCGCGGTCGAGGCCGAGGGGCGTCGCCGCATCCTCGAAGCCCACATGCTCGCCGGCGTCACCGTCGTCGACCCCGCCTCGACCTGGGTCGAGGTCGAGGTCGAGATCGCCCCCGACGCCCGCATCGAGCCGGCGACCAGCCTCCGCGGCACGACCCGGGTGGGAGCCGGCACGACGGTCGGCCCGCTCAGCACCGTGATCGACTCCGAGCTCGGCGAGGGCGTCTCTGTCCCGCACTCCTACCTGGTCGAATGCGCGGTCGCCGACGGCGCCAGCGTCGGCCCGTTCGCCTACCTGCGCCCGGGCGCGCAGCTCGAAAAGGGGGCCAAGGCCGGCAGTTTCGTCGAGGTCAAGAACTCGCGGATCGGCGAGGGCGCCAAGGTGCCTCACCTCGCCTACGTCGGCGACGCGGACGTCGGCGCCGGAGCCAACCTTGGGGCCGGCACTATCACCGCCAACTACGACGGTTTCCGCAAGAACCGGACAACGATTGGCGAGAATGCCCGCGTCGGCGTTGACACGATGCTGATCGCACCGGTAGAAGTCGGCGACGGTGCTTACACTGGCGCCGGGGCAGTGATCAAGTGCGACGTGCCCGAGGGCGCGCTCGCAGTCAGCGAGAACGAGCAGCGCAACATCGAGGGCTTTGCCGCCCGCAAGGCCGCCAAGATGCAGGAGGAGCAAACCCCGTGAGCACGATCGAGGAGCGACCCGAGACGGTGCTGGCCAGCGCCATCACACACGACTATTCGAAGCGGATGATGGTCTTCGGTGGCCGCAGCTCGATGGAGCTGGCCGCCAAGGTCGCCGGCAAGCTCGACGTCGACCTCGGCCAGGTCACCCTGAAGACCTTCGCCAACGGCGAGGTCTACTGCCGCTACGAGGAGTCGATTCGCGGCGCCGACGTCTTCATCGTCCAGTCGACCTGCGCCAACGAACAGTCCGAGATGACGCCCAACGACGCTCTGATCGAGCTGCTGACCATGATCGACGCGGCCCAGGGCGCCTCCGCGCACCGGATCATCGCCGTGATGCCCTGGTACGGCTACGCCCGCCAGGACAAGAAGTCGGCCCCGCGCGAGCCGATCTCGGCCCGCATCGTCGCCAAGTGCCTGGAGGGCGTCGGCGTCGACCGGGTGCTGACGATGGACCTCCACGCCGGCCAGGTCCAGGGCTTCTTCCACGTCCCGGTCGACCACATGACGGCGATGCCGATGCTGACCCAGTGGTTCGCCGATCAGCACCGCGCCGAGGACCTGGTGATCGTCTCCCCCGATGCCGGCCGGGTGAAGACGGCGCGCAACTTCGCCCGCCGGATCGGCACCCACTGGGCGGTGATGGAGAAGGAGCGCCCCGCCCAGCAGGTGGCCGAGATCGGCTACGTGGTAGGTGACGTCAAGGGCAAGACCGCGGTCCTGGTCGACGACATGATCGACACCGCCGGCACCCTCTGCGCCGCCGCCCAGACCGTGCTCGACGAGGGCGCCGCCCGGGTCATCTCCTGCGCCACCCACGGCGTCTTCTCCGGCCCCGCCTACGAGCGGCTCGCCTACGAGAACTCGGGGATCGAGAAGATCGTCGTCTCCGACACGATCCCGCTGCGCCCCGGCGCCCCCGACAACATCAAAGTCCTCTCCACGGCCGGCACCTTTGCCGACTCGATCCGGCGCATCTTCACCGACGACTCGGTCTCCGAGATCTTCGCCGGCGAGAACCAGCTCTTCTAGTGCCGCCCGAGGGCCTGCGGCTGGTCGGCCACAAGGGCGCCGACCTGATCGCTCCCGGCAACACGATCGAGAGCTTCGTCGCCGCCGCCGAGGCGGGTGTGGACACGATCGAGCTCGACGTACTCTGGCTGCGCGACGCCCACCTGCCGCTGGAGCAGCGGGCACCGCTGGTTGTCGCCCACGACTGGCTCGACGCCGAGAGTCGCACGCCACTGAAGCTGACCGAGGCGCTCGACGCCTTCCTCGCCCCGCCGCTCGACCGGGTCGAGATCGACGTCGACATCAAGTTGCCGGGCAGAGAGGAGGAGATCGTCACCGCCCTGCGCGAGCGCGACCTCGTCGGCCGAGCGATGGTCTCCACCATGGAGCTCTACTCGCTCGGGCGCATCCTCGAGCTGGAACCGAGCCTGCGGCGCGGCTGGACCTATCCCAAGGTGACCAAGGACTGGACCTCCAAGCGCTGGGCCAAGCTGCCGATGCTGGCGGCCCTGGTCGCGATGCGCCACCGCCTCCCCGGCCTCGCCGCCGAAAAGCTGCCGAAGATGGGCGTCGAGTCGATGTGGGTCTACCACCCCCTCGTCAGCAAACGCCTCGCCCGCATAGCGAAGCTGGCCAACGTAGAGCTGATCGCCTGGACCGTGGACGACCTGAGCAAGATGCAGCGCCTCCTAGACACCGGCGTAACCGGCCTGGTGAGCAACGACCCCCGCCTCTTCTCCAAGCTCTCCTGAATCGAAATCCCCGTTCCGGTGCGCTCCGGTGCTTCGCCAGGGGGCCAGAACTGTGCGCAGGCGGGGGGCGCCCCGACGGCGGCCGCGGGAGAGGATCAGGTCAATCCGCTTGATGTCGAGCTGTCGCATGATCGCTGCCTGCTCGACCAGCCTGCGGAGCTCCCCCCAGCCTGACCGTCCCAAGTAGGTCCGCTGCACTTCCGTGGGAGAGGACGGTGCCATCGTCGCAAGCGAGGATGGCAGCGAGCATGTGGTTGCGCCTTTTGTGGTTCATGACCACATAAGGCGCACCGGAGCGAAGTTCGCCCCCCCCGGGGGGATTTTTAGATCGTGCCGGGGGTGGCCGTGGGTGGGGTGGTGCGGTTGCCCTTGGTCCTTACGGCTGAGTTGAGCTCCTCCGCGGTGAAGCCGCCTACGGCTTCTCCGTCCCGCGCGTAGCGGTAGAGGGCTACGCCGAAGATGTTGCTGAGGGCGCTGGAGACGAGGATCGAGATCGCCAGGCCGATCACGCCGATGACCAGGAGCAGGGCGCCGGCGAAGCTGGCCGAGGCCCAGACCAGGAAGCCGGCGAAGATCAGAAGTGCGGAGGGCAGGACGCCGAAGAGGAAGACGGCTCCGCCGATCGCGATGTTGCCGGTCACCTGGGCGCCCCAGCGCGATTTGAAGAGGCTGGAGGAGCGCTTCAGCGTGGCGAAGGGGCCGGTGCCCTCGAGCGCGATCACCGGCACGGCGAGGAAGGTGATCAGCGACCAGCCGATGGCCAGCAGGCGGCCGGCGATCTGGCCTGCAATGCCCTGGTTCTCCAGGGCGCTGAGCACCAGACCGATCGTGGTTGAGACGGCGGCCCAGCCGGCGATCTGGGAGAGGCGCGTGCGCGAGACGGCCAGCCCGTCGGCGACGGTCGCCTCCTGGCCGCGGAAGATCATGTCGGCGGCGGCGGCGAGGCCGACGCTGAAGTAGATCCCGATCAGGGCGAGCAGGTAGAAGCCGATCACCGCCAGCGCCCCGCCGAAGATCGTCTGGTCGTCCTCGATCAGGTAGAGGCCGGGGCCGACGACGACGATCGCGCAGAGGATCGTGGCGACACCGCCGTAGAGCGGGAACCGCAGCAACTCCGGGTTCTGGCGCAGCAGCCCCCAGCTCTTCTTGGTCAACCCCCACCCGCGCTTGATCCTGCTCATCGCTGCTCTCCTTCCAGGGACTTCTCGACGATCGGCGTCTGTGTCATCCCTCTTCCCTCGAAGTACTCCCACTCCTGCTGGCCGAGCTCGGTCGAGGGCGGATCGGCGTAGATCCACTCGCGCATGATCCGGTGCCAATTTCGCTTCGCCTGCAGCTGGCCGAGCACGGCGACGACGCCGATTTCCATCCGCCGTCCCATCAGCTCGTCGGCCGGCATCGACTCGCGCCGCATCAGGTCGTAGTACTCCGAGCGCGGGTCGTTGGTCGACTCGATGATCTTCATCACCCGCTTGGCGCTGATCTCGATCTCGCGGTCTTCGATGAACCAGCCGCTGATCGCGAGCATGTGCTCGATCAACCGTTCGGCGTCGAGCTTGGAGGGGTTCTTGATGAAGCCGATCTCGTGCAGGGCGTCACGAAAGGCCTCGGGGTCGTTATGGAATGCGGCGTCAATCGTGCGCTGCTCGAGCACGATCTGCTCGTGGCTGAGCTTCTTGGTCATGCCGAAGTCGAGGAAGGCGACCCGGCCGTCGGCCATCAGGATGTAGTTGCCCGGGTGCGGGTCGGCGTTGAAGTGGCGCAGGTGGTAGACCGAGCCGAAGCTGCCGCGAAAGACGATCTCGCCGAAGCGGCTGCGCTGCTCGCGGGGCAGCTCCTTGACCTGCTCGAATTTGAGTCCCTCGACCAGCTCCGTGACCAGCACCCGGCGCCGCGAGAGCCGCGTGATCACATCGGGCACGTAGATGAATGGGTGGTCACGGTAGGCGCGGGCGAAGCTGCGCTGGTTCTGGGCCTCGTACTCGTAGTCGAGCTCCTCCATCACCCGCTCGCGCAGCTCGGCGGCGATCTCCTTGGCGTCGAGGCCGGGGGCGAGGGCGCGGGCGAGGCGGACGATCGTGCCCGCGTTGCGCAGGTCGGCGTCGAGCGCCTCGGCGATGCCCGGGTACTGGATCTTCACCGCGACGACGCGGCCGTCGAGCAGCTCGGCCCGGTGCACCTGGCCAATCGACGCCGCGGCGAAGGCCTCCTGCTCGAACTCGGCGAAGAACTCCGAGAGCGGTTCGCCGTCGTACTCCTCGTCGAGCACCTTCTCGACCTTCTCCCAGGGCATTGCCGGTGCCTCGGTGCGCAGCTTGGCCAGCTGCTCCTGGTAGATCTCGCGGTACTCGTCGGGGATGAACTCGGTGTCGATGAAGGAGGCGAACTGGCCCAGCTTCATCGCCGCGCCCTTCATCTGGCCCAGCGCGCCGACCATCTTCATCGCTGTCTCCAGGTGGCGCTGCTCAAGCCGCTCCTTGCTCGAATCCTCCGAGCGGCCGACGTTGGTCGCCTTGGTCCCGGCATAGCGCGCACCCTGTACGCCGACGATCGAGCCGAGCTTCGCCGAGCGCCGCAGCCTGCCCTTGGGGATCTTTTCGTCGGCCACGCCCGAAGGGTGTCACAGCGCCCGCCGGCCGTGGCCGCGACCGCGCTGTGGTGTGGTTAATCCCACACTCGGTCTGGGGGCGCCCGATTCGCAGGGTTCTCTATGCTCTCCCGTCCCACATGGCTCAGACCCGCGAAAAACTCAAGGCCGCGCCGCGCTCTGACTTCGGCTCCCGCACCTCCCGCCGCCTGCGGCGAGAGGGCCTGGTGCCGGGCGTCGTCTACAGCGGTGGCTCCGAGGCGCGCCCATTTCAGGCGCCCGAACGCGAGATCCGCGGCATCCTCGGCGAAGGCGCGGCCCTCTTCGACCTCGAGATCGAGGACGGCAAAGCCGTCCCGGTCGTGGTCAAGGAGCAGCAACTACACCCGGTGCGCGGCAGCCTCCAGCACATCGACCTGCAGGAGGTGCGCCTCGACGAGGCGATCCAGGCCGAGGTGACGATCGAGCTCGAGGGCACCGAGGTCGCTCCTGGCGTCAAGGGCGGCGGCGTGCT
Source organism: uncultured Solirubrobacterales bacterium (assembly GCA_963817905.1). Classification (GTDB taxonomy): domain Bacteria; phylum Actinomycetota; class Thermoleophilia; order Solirubrobacterales; family 70-9; genus VRUE01. The sequence goes on from CAWFPS010000002.1 coordinate 190,375, forward strand.
CGAGCACGTCACCCGCGAAGTCACCGTGGAAGCATTGCCGACCGAGATTCCCGATCGGCTCGTCGCCGACGTCTCGGCGATGGAGATCAACGACACACTGCAGCTCTCGGCGCTGAACGTGCCCGAGGGCGTCACCCTCGTCGCCGACGATCTCGAGGAGGTCACCATCGCCACGCTCTCACCACCCCGGGTCGAGGAAGAGCCCGAGCCCGAGGTCGAGGAGGAGACCGAGCTGGTTGGCGAGGACGGCGAGGCGGCCGCCGCCGAGGGCGAGGGCGACTCCGCGGGCGACTCGGGCGACTCCGGCGGGGAGTAGCCCTGTCGATCTTCCGCCGCCGCCGCGACGAGCACGGCGAGGGCGAGCGGGCGGGCGACCGGATCCTGATCGTCGGCCTCGGCAACCCGGGGCAGCGCTACGCCGCGACCCGGCACAACATCGGCTTCGAGGTCGGGGCCGAGCTCTCGCGCCGCTGGGACCTGTCCAAGGCGAAGTCGAAGTTCGGCGGCCTGCTGGCCGAAGGGCGGACCGGCCCGGGTGGCTCGCGGGTGGCGATCCTCTTGCCGCAGACCCAGATGAACGCCTCGGGCGACTCGGCCGGGCCGGCGCGCGGCTCGCTCAAGGCTCCGCTTGACCGCGTCATCGTGCTCCACGATGAGATCGACCTGCCCTTCGGCGAGGTTCGCGTCCGACTCGGCGGCGGCCTGGCCGGCCACAACGGCCTCAAGAGCCTCAAGCGCGGCTTCGGCGACGCCGAGTTCTGGCGGGTGAGGATCGGCGTCGACCGGCCCGACTCGACCGACCCGGAGATCGTCGCGGCCTATGTGTTGGGGCGCTTCCGCGAGCCCCGCGAGCAGGTCGAGGCGCTGATTGCGCGCGCGGCCGACGAGGCCGAGGCACTGGTCGCCAAGCTGGATGAATAGATTGCGGCCTGTGAACTCGCAAATCGGCACGGTGATCTCCGGGGGTTCGAATCCGGGTCGATTTGCGCGTGAACGCATGGAGGTTCGGTGAGCGAGGAGACCGCGGTGACCAGCTACGAAGTCGGGGAGCAGGGCGTCGCCGTGCTGCGCCTGCAGCGACCCAGGTCGCGCAACGCGATCGACACCCAGATGCTGCTCGAGCTGCTCGAGCACCTGGCCGTTGCGCGGGGGGACGAGGCGGTGCGGGTGCTGGCGATTAGCTCGGCCGACCAGATGGGCCTCTCGGCCGGCGCCGATGTCAAGGAGGAGCTCGACCAGGAGGGCAAGGTGCGGCGCATGCAGCTCTTCGCCGACGTCTATGACCAGATCGTCACCTTCCCTAAGCCGACGATCGCCTGCTGCCACGGCGACGTCGTCGGCGGTGGCGCCGAGATCGCGGTCGCCTGCGACCTGCGAGTCGGCGGCGCCAACCTGCGGATGCGGTTCCCCGGCGCCGCGCTCGGCGTCCCGGTCGGCCCGGCCCGCCTCATCACCCTCTGCGGCCTCGCCGCCGCCAAGTACCTGCTGCTCTCCTCGCGCACGATCGGCGCCGACGAGGCCCTGCGCCTCGGCCTGGTCAACCGGGTCGCGCCCGCCGCGGCGACCGAGGAATCGACCCTCGCCCTCGCCGCCGATGTCGCCGCCCACCCGCCCGAGGCGGTCGCCCGCCTGAAGGCGATGCTGCACGAGTGGGACGACGTAGAGGGCCGCTCCGCCGCCGAGGGTGAGGGCCAGGTCGAGTGGCAGCGCAGTGGGCCTGGCCTGCCGTATAACGGCTAGACGGTCTGGCTAGCCGCGGAGTGGGGCGACTTACCCGTCTATTCCCCGGGAAAGTCGCCCCACTTCCGCTACTTGGCGGCGGCCTCGCCAACTCCCGCTGCGATCCCCATGATCGAGACCTGGGGGTTGACACCGGGGCAGCTGGGCAGGATCGAGCCGTCGGCTACCCAGACACCCTCGATGCCGCGCAGGCGGCCTTCGGGGTCGACTGGATGGCGGGACGGGTCCGAGCCGGCTGCAGCGGTGCCGCTGGGGTGGAAGCCGGCGAGGCGGAGGCGGCGCACGTTTAGCTGCTCCATTGCGCCCGGAAGGTCTGCTTCGGAGCGCACCTGGGGCGCGCCGCCGCCGAGTTCGACGTCGCTCGCGCCGGCGGCGAGCATCACCCGCGCCATCGCCTCGATCGCGATTGCCAGCCGCCGCTCGTCGGCCTTGGCCAGGTTGTAGGCGACGAGTGGCGCGCGGCTACCGATCACCCGCCCGGAGGGCTCGTCGGCGATCATCGCGCCGAGCATGGCCGTGTTGGGCGCCCGCTCGAGCCGGCTCATCAGGTGGGTGCCGTAGCCGGGAGCCGAGATCGCGCCCATGCCCGGCGGGCTCCCGGTCGCCTCGATCAGGACTCCCTCCTCGTGCAGCTGCTCGATCCCGACGCTCTGCATCACGCCGCTCCAGGGCACGACCTTCTCCTCGAAGCTCGCCGTGATCCCGGTCGCCGGGTGGATCGAGAGGTTGCGCCCCAGCCGCGGATGGCCGCCAAGACCGCTGCGGCGCAGCAGCGGCGGGGTCGGGATCGCGCCCGCGGCGACGACGACGAGCGGGGCAGAGATCGTCACCTCACGCCCGCTGCGGTCCCGCGCGGCGACCCCGCTCGCCCGCCCGTTTTCGCCCAGCACCCGCGCAACGCGCAGGCCGCTGGCGATCCTTGCCCCCGCCTCGCAGGCCTGTGGCAGGGCGTTTAGGTGGACGCCGCCCTTGGCGTTGTTGGGGCAGCCGATCGCGCACTGGCAGGCCCCGCGGCAGCCCGGCGCGTTGCGGCGCAGGGGCGCGCCCTGCCAGTCGAGCGCCGCGGCGCCCTCCAGCGCCAGTTCGCCGTTGCGTCCCAGCACCTCCATCGGCGCCGGCGCGACGCCGATCGTCGCTTCGGCGTCGGCGACGCGGGGTCCGAGCAGCTCGAGGTCGGCGTGGAGGAGGCCGTGCTCGCGGTGCCAGGAGGTCGCGACCGCAGTCGGGGGCCGGAAGCAGGTGCCCGAGTTGATCACCGTCGTGCCCCCTACGGCCCGGCCGAGTGGCAACGCTATCGGCGGGTTGCCAAGTGCCATGGTCGTGCCGCCGTCGCGGTAGATCCCGGCGAAGCGGTCGAGCGGGTGGGAGGAGCGGATCCGCTCGACGCCCCAACGCTCGCCCTCCTCGACGATCACCGTCTCGAGGCCGGCCCGCGCCAAGGCCCGCGCCGCGAAGGCGCCGCCGGCCCCGGAGCCAACCACGATTGCGTCGCACCTCGACACGGCAGGCCACTCCTCGCCGGGTGTCAGGTCGAGCACCGGGTCGGGGCGCGAGGGCTCGTGGCGGGAGCCGACGGCGGCGATCTCGGCCGCGAAGGCGTCGGCGCCGCTGGCGAGCAGGACGATCGACTTGACCGCGTCGACCGCCGGGCCGCCACCGAGGCGGGCGACTTCGCGGAGGAGGTCCTCGCGGCGCTGTGGCGGCAGGGAGACGATCCGGCGACCGGTGCGGGCCAGCGAGAAGGCCTGCAAACTCACGAGCGCGGCCGCCAGCCCTGCCCGTGAGGCGGCGGGCATACGGTCGACCATCCGCCTGGCGACCCGGGCAACGCGCTCAGGATCGGGGCCTCCCGCCTCGGGCGGCAGCAGCGCCGCCGCCACGTCTCCCAGCGCGGACATTGCGGGGATTCTAGGTTGAGCGACCGAGATCAGGCCCAGCTGGTCGGGTCGAGGGCCGCTCCCTCGCCGAAAACCAAGGGGTCCTCCAGCGCCCGCCCGGCCGCGTCGACGCAGCAGGCAAGCTCGATCCGGCCCGCCGCGGCGCTCGCGGAAATGCTCTTCAGCAGCCGCTCCAGTTGCTCCTCGCCGAGCCAGGCGAGCATGAAGGGATGGAGGACGATGGCGAGGAAGCCACCCGCCTCCGCCACGCCGCCAATCTCCGCTTCGAGCCAGGTGACGAAGTCGGCGGGTTCGATCGCGTCGCCGGCCCCCGTCATCTTCTTGCGCACGCTCGCCAGCGGCGGCAGCACGCAGGCCGCGTCGACGTGCGTCCACTCGAACGGCAGCAGGGCGACACCGTCCCGCACCCCGGCACCGCGGCCCGCCGGCGAGCAGTAGCGCAGCCCGGCATCGCGGAGGACCGCTGTTCCGCCCGCGCCGAGGCCGCCTCCCGGCGGCCTCAACCCCGCGATCTCGATCCCGATTCGCTCGAAGGCGCCGATGCCGCGAGCGAGGTTCTCGCCCTGCGCGGCGGCGCTCAGCTCGCCCCACTGCTCGTGGCGCCAGGCGTGGTAGGCGACCTCGTGGCCGCGGCCGGCGATCTCGCCCAGCAGGTCCGGGTAGAGCTCCACATTCAGTCCCTCGACGAAGAAGGTCGCCGCGATCCCGTGAGCATCGAGGCAATCGAGCAGCCGCGGCACCACCTCGAGCGCAGTCGGATGCTCCCCGAGGACCGTTTCCGGCGAGAGGCCGCCCATCTCAATCTCCGCCGCCTCCCCGAGGTTGTCAAACGTCAGCGAAACCACGCCGACGGGCCGATACGTCAAGTCCGCCTTGACATTTCGGCCCATCGGCGGCTATTCGCGGAGGGCTGGGGACCAGTTGGCCGGGTCTTGCTCGGCCTGCTCGCGGGCCCATTTGAAGTGGTGCTGGGCGGAGGCCAGGAGGATCGGGAAGTTGAGCAGGCCCGCTGCGGCGAAGCGGCGGGAACCCGGGCGGTTGGCCGCGGGCAGGCTGAGCGCGCTGGTGAGGAGCCAGAACCAGAGCACGGCGTTGTAGGCCGGCAGCTGTGCCTCGCTCAGCCCCTCGGCTTCGTCGAGCATCGGCAGGCCGTTGTGCAGGGACCAGGGCCAGGCCTTGAAGTGGACGGCGACGCCGGCGACGCCGATCCCGGCGCTGAAGGCCGAGAGGCGACGCGCGTTCTCGCCCTCGCGGGCGGCGGCGAGGAGCATCGTCGGGAAGTAGGCGGCCCACAGCGCGTAAGCGCCGCGCCGGGTGATGAACGGCTCGAAGACGAGCCCAACTCCGGCGCGCGTCTCGAAGGCATTGTGGGCGAGCAGCCCGAGGGCGGACCCCGCAGCGAAAACTCGTCTCAGCATTCCGGCAGCGTAGCCTGAGCCACCCGATGAGCCTGCGTCCCCTGGTTGAGATCGCCGCCGAGAACGAGCGCGTCCACGCGCTCACCGGCCGCGTGCGCGATGCCGCCGCCGGGGGCGAGCAGGTCGAGGTCGCCGCCTCCTCGATGCTGCGCCCGCTGCTGCTGGCGGCGCTGCTCGAGGACGAGCGCGGGCTCGTCGGCCGCCCGGCCCTGCTGGTCGCCGCCGACGACCGCTCCGCCCGCGACCTCGCCGCCGACCTGCGCGCCTACCTGGCGCCGCGCCGCGTCCGCCTCTATCCCTCGCGCGGGACCGGCTTCGCCTCCCACGTGACGCCGCCCCCGCACCTGGTCGGCCTGCGGATCGACGCGCTCGACGCGCTCGGCGGCGAAGCGGACGCGGTGGTCGTCGCCAGTGCCACCGCCCTCGCCGAGGCGGTTCCGGACGCCTCCCTGCGCCCGGCCGGGTTCACGATCGCGGTGGGCGAGGAGATCGACCTGGGGGGAGTCGCCCGCAGCCTCGACGGCGCCGGCTACCACCGGGTCGAGCAGGTCGAGGAGCGCGGCCAGTTCGCCGTGCGCGGCGGCATCCTCGACGTCTACGGCGCCACCGAGGAGCGTGCCGTGCGGATCGAGCTCTTCGGCGACGAGGTCGAGACGATGCGCTGGTTCTCGACCTTCACCCAGCGCTCCCTAGGTGAGGCCGAGCGGGTCGAGCTGGCGCCGGCGGCGGAGCTCGACGCCGAGCACCGCGAACTGGCCGAGCTGGCTGCGATGGAGGCCGAGGAAGCCGGCAAGGAGGCGCCGAGCCTGGCCGAAGTGCTGCCGCTCGACCGCTTCGGGGCGCCGCTCGATCTGGTCCCCGTTTCGGCCGCCGTGATCCTCGCCGCCGCCGAGGAGATCGAGCCCGCCCTGCGCGACCACTGGGACGACGCGACCACGGCGATGCACGCCGACGACGCCCAGCACCTCTACGTCGACGTCGCCGCGCCGCTGGCCGAGCGCGCCGCGCTCTCGTTCCGCAATGCCGGCGACGACGACGAGGACGCCTTCCGCGCCGCCCGCGCCGAGTCGCCCGCACGCAGCATCAAGGAGGCCGAGGCGGAGCTGGAGAAGCAGGTCCGCTCCAGCTACCGCACCGTCGTCGCCTTCGACGACCGCGGCGAGGCCGAGCGGGCCCGCTACGGCCTCGACCGGCTCGACGCGAAGCTGCTCGAAGGCGGTCGGCTCTCGCCCAACCCGGCGCTGACCTTCGCCGAGGGCCGCCTGCGCGAGGGCTTCGTCAGTCCCGAGCTGCGCCTCGCCGTCTACCCCTTCCGCCGCCTCGTCCACCGCCGCCGCCGTGCCGAAGCCCGCGCCCCCGGCGCCACCCGCGGCCGGCTCGCCTTCAGCGAACTGCGGGTCGGCGAGTACGTCGTCCACGAGGACCACGGCGTCGCCCGCTTCGCCGGCTTCGAGACCCGCGAGGTCGGCGGCGTCACCCGCGACTACCTCTACCTCGAATACAAGGGCGAGGATCGCGTCTTCGTCCCCGTCGACCAGCTCGCGAAGCTGAGCCGCTACGTCGGCGCGGGGGGCGAACCGACGCTCTCCGCCCTGGGCGGCAAGCGCTGGCAGAACATGAAGGCGCGGGCGCGCAAGGCGGCCGGCGCGCTCGCGGGCGAGCTGATCAACCTCTATGCCGAGCGCCGCACCCGCAAGGGCCACGCCTTCGCCGCCGACGGCGAGTGGCAGATGACGATGGAGGCCGCCTTCGCCTTCCGCGAGACCGCCGACCAGGTCGAGGCGATCGAGTCGGTCAAGGGCGACATGGAGGCCGAGCAGCCGATGGACCGGCTGGTCTGCGGCGACGTCGGCTTCGGCAAGACCGAGGTGGCGCTGCGGGCCGCGGTCAAGGCCGCCTCCGACGGCAAGCAGGTGCTAATGCTGGTGCCGACGACGATCCTCGCCCAGCAGCATTTCGGCACCTTCCGCGAGCGCCTCGCCGACCTGCCATTCGTGGTCGAGGGGGTCTCGCGGCTGCGCAAGCCGGCCGAGGTTAAGGCGGTGCTGGCGGGGTTCGAGGCGGGCAAGGTCGACATTTTGATCGGCACCCACCGGCTGCTCTCCCGCGACGTGCGCGCCGCCGACCTCGGCCTCGTCATCGTCGACGAGGAGCAGCGCTTCGGGGTCAAGCAGAAGGAACTGCTGCGCCAACTGAAGCTCAAGGTCGACGTGTTGGCCCTCTCGGCGACGCCGATCCCGCGCACCCTGCAGATGAGCCTGGCCGGCCTGCGCGACATCTCGACGATCGAGACCCCGCCGGAGGGACGGCGCCCGGTCCGCACCTACGTCGGCCCCTACGACGAGGACCTGGTCGCCAAGGCGATCGTCCGCGAGCTCGAGCGCGGCGGCCAGGCCTTCTTCCTGCACAACCGGATCGACTCGCTGCCGGAGGTGACCGAACGGCTGCGCGGCCTGGTGCCGAAAGCCCGCTTCTCCGAAGCCCACGGCCAGATGGACGAGGGGCAGCTGGAGGAGACGATGCTCGGTTTCCTGCGCGGCGACGCCGACTGCCTGGTGACGACGACGATCATCGAGTCCGGCCTCGACATCCCCAGCGCCAACACGCTGATCGTCGAGCGCGCCGACCAGCTCGGCCTGGCCCAGGCCTACCAGATCCGCGGCCGAGTGGGCCGCTCGCGCGAGCGCGCCTTCGCCTACATGCTCTACCCCTCAGCAGAGGCGCTGACCGAGGACGCGGCCGCGCGCCTGTCGACCCTCGCCGACCACACCGAGCTCGGCTCCGGCTTCAAGATCGCGATGCGCGACCTCGACATCCGTGGCGCCGGCGACCTGCTCGGTGAGGAACAGTCGGGCCACGTCGCCGCGGTCGGCTTCGAGCTCTACTGCCAGATGATCGACGAGGCGGTGGGGGAGGCCCGCGAGGCGGGCGGAGGGGAGGACGGCACACCGGAACCGGTCCGCCTCGACGTCCCGGTCGACGCCTACCTGCCCGCCTCCTTCATCCCCTTCGAGGCGGCGAAGATCGACGTCCACCGCCGCGTCGCGGCGGCTCGCGAGCCTGGCGAGCTGCGCGCCATCCACGACGAGATCAGCGACCGCTTCGGGCCGCCGCCGCCGCAGGCCGAGAACCTGATCGCGCTGCAGCGGGCGCGGATCGAGCTGGGGCTGGCGGGCGCGCGCAGCGTCGAGTTCCGCGGCGGCCGCCTCAGCGTCACCGGCATCGAACTCGATTCCGGGGCGGCCACCGCCTTCCGCGAGAAGCTGGAGGGCGGGGTCTATGAGTGGCGCGAGCAGACCGCCGCGGTGCGGGTCGCGGACGAGCCGGAGGCCCGGCTAGCCGCCGTTTTGGCGATCGCGGAGGCGATTCGCGACGCCAAGCAGGCCGAGGCCGAGGCGGCCGAGGCGACCCCGGCCGGATAAGCGGGAGCCCCTCGCGGAGCATTTGATTTATGCTGCCCGGTCGGTGGCACGAATCATCGCCAAGGGAGGGAAGTCGGCGGGGCTGCAGCGGCTAGCTCTGCTCGGTTTTGCTGCCCTCCTGATCCTGCTCTTCGCGATCATCGCGATCGCCCAGGGGATCGGCAACCCGAGCATCCCCTCGGGGGCGGTGGCCGTAGTCGAAGACGCCCCGGCTGACCTTGGCACCGTCTCCGAAGCTCAGTTCAAGCATGCGCTGCTCCAGACGGCTTCGCAGGCAAAAACCAAAGTTCCCAAACCGGGCGACGAAAAATACGAGGAACTGAAGGAAACGGCCCTCGGCGAAGTCCTCGACTCGATCTGGATTCAGGGCCAGGCGGAAGAAATGGGCATCGCGGTGACCCCGAAGGAAGTCCTCAAGGAACTCGCCAAACTGAAGAAACAGGCCTTCAAAACTGAGAAGCAGTACAAGGAATTCCTCACCGAAGCGCACTTCACGCGCGCCGACGTCCTGTCCCGCGTGAAGATCCAGATGCTCAGCACGCAGATCCAGGAACAGATCACCGAAGAAGCTCCGATCCCCAGCTCGAGCGAAATCAAGAACTACTACGAAGCCGCCAAGGCCGCCCAGTACACGACGCCGGAATCGCGCGACATCCGGGTCGTCAAGAACAAGAACAAGGCGAAAGTCGAAGAAGCCAAGGCCGCGCTCGAAAAGGACGACTCGAACAAGAACTGGGAAAAGGTCGCCAAGAAGTACTCGACCGACACCACCAAAAGCAACGGCGGCCTGCAGTCGGGCGTCGCCGAAGGCACATTGGGAGAACCGCTCGACGCCGCGGTCTTCGCAGCTGGGCAGGGCGATATCGAAGGGCCGTTGCAGGAAGGCAAGACCTACGTCGTCTTCGAGGTGATGAAGATCACCCCCGAAAAAACCCAGTCGCTCGACGAAGCCAAGTCGCAGATCAGCGCCCAGTTGGCAGAACAAGCCAAACAGCAGGCCTTCGCCGCCTTCGTCAGCGGCTACGGCAGTCGCTGGAAGTCGCGCACCTTCTGCGCCTCCGGTTACACGATCGAACGCTGTGCCAACTTCAAGGGCGACGGGCGCCCGCCCGAAGCCAACGAAGCCTGCTTCGAAGCAAATCCGAAAACGCCGGCCGAAGCTTGTGCGGCGATCGTCCCGCAGGTCAAACCGGCACAGCCCGGCTCGGTCAGTCCGCTCACTCCCGAAGGCCAGAAACTTGCCCAGCGCCCGCGTCCTGCCGGTGCCGAAGAAGCGATTGCCCCGGAAGGCGGCGAACTACCGCCGGGCGTGGTGCCGGAACCGGAACCGGAACCCGAACCAGAAGGCAAATAGCTCTGCGCTAGTGAATAGGATGCGCTGCCCGTGAGCGGCATCGCTTCCATCCACGCCCGCCAGATCCTCGACTCGCGGGGCAACCCGACCGTCGAGGTCGAAGTCGGGCTCGAGTCGGGCGCGCGCGGCCTCGCCGCCGTACCGTCCGGCGCCTCGACCGGCGAGTTCGAGGCGGTCGAGCTGCGCGACGGCGGCGAGGCCTGGGGCGGCAAGGGGGTCTCCACCGCGGTCGCCAATGTCAACGGCGAGATCGCGGCCGCGCTGGAGGGCATGGACGCCACCGACCAGGAGGCACTTGACGCGAAGATGATCGAGCTCGACGGGACGCCGAACAAGGGCCGGCTCGGCGCCAATGCGATCCTCGGTGTCTCGCTGGCAGCGGCGAAGGCCGCGGCGATGCTGGCCGGCGAGCCGCTCTTCCGCTACCTGGCGCGGCTCTACGGCGGCGAGGAGCCGACGCTGCTGCCGGTGCCGATGATGAACGTGCTCAACGGCGGTGCCCACGCCGACAACTCGGTCGACTTCCAGGAGTTCATGGTGGTGCCGGCGGGGGCATCGAGCTTCGCGGAGTGCCTGCGGGTCGGTGCTGAGGTCTTCCACGCGCTGAAGAAGAGCCTTGCCGCATCCGGGTTCTCGACCGCGGGCGGCGACGAGGGTGGCTTCGCGCCCAACCTAGAGTCCAACGAGGCGGCCCTGCAAGCCGTTCTGGCGGGCGTCGAGGCGGCCGGGTATGAGCCGGGCAAGGATGTCTTCATCGCGCTTGACCCGGCGACCAGCGAGGTCTACGAGGGTGGGGCTTACGTGCTCGAGCACGAGGGCCGCTCGCTCTCGCCGGCCGAGATGGCGGCTTACTGGGAGGACGCCTGCTCGCGCTACCCGATCGTCTCGCTCGAGGATGGCATGGACGAGGAGGACTGGGAGGGCTGGAAGCTGCTCACCGAGAAGCTGGGGGAGAAGGTGCAGCTGGTCGGCGACGACCTTTTCGTCACCAACCCCGAGCGCCTGCGCCGCGGCATCGATCTCGGCGTCGGCAACTCGATCCTGGTCAAGGTCAACCAGATCGGCACCCTCAGCGAGACCCTGGAGGCGATCCGGATCGCCGCCGAGGCCGGCTACACCGCCGTGATCTCACACCGCTCCGGCGAGACCGAGGACACGACGATCGCCGACCTCGCCGTCGCCACCGGCGCCGGCCAGATCAAGACCGGCGCTCCCTCGCGCTCGGACCGCGTAGCCAAGTACAACCGACTTCTGCGGATCGAGGAAGAACTCGGCCCGGCGGCTCGGTTCCCGGGCTTGCAGGCATTCCGCCAGCGGTCGAGTTAGTGAAGGAATGCGGCGCCCGACCGCGTAGGAGCGGGCATGGCAGCACGTGGCCAAGCGCGGAAACGCACCGCGAGCGGGCCCAAACGCAGCACCAAAGCTCGCAAAGCCGCACCTCGTCGCAAGCCCGCCGCGCGGCGCAAGCCGGCGGCCCGCCGCGGCGCCAGCCGGGTCAACTGGGAGCGCGTCGGTCGCGTCGCCCTAACGCTCGTCCTCTTCTTCGTCGCCTATTCCTACCTGAACCCGGTGATCGACTTCGTCAAGACCTACACCGCGACCACCAAGGCCAGGGTCCAGCTGCACGAGGCCCAGCACGAAAACACCCGCCTGCACTGGCGCATCCAGAACGCCGACGACCCGATCGTGCTCAACGCCAAGGCCCGTGCCCAGGGCATGATCGCCCCCGGCGAGACCCCAATAGTGGTCCGCGGCCTCTAACGACCACCAGGTCCATGCCAGCCCCTTCCGGTGCGCCTTTTCCCCGATATGGGGGGATAAAGCGCACCGGAAGGGGAGGGGACTGATGCTCGGCCTCGGGTCCTACGTTCTCGGTGCCCTGGCGCTGGTTGCCGTCGGGGCCTCGGTTGGCTTTACGGCGTACCGGCTCCGCCAGAGGCTGCTCCCCGCCTGGCAGGGCGCTCCCGCCCGCCTCGTCGAGGCTGTAGTCGGCATCGCCCTGCTGGTCTGGCTGGGCGAGATCCTCGGCACCCTGAACCTCTTCTACGACTGGGCCCTGGTCGCCTCTTCTCTGCTGCTCACCGGAGTGGCAGCCTGGGGCCTTCGTCCCTCACCGCAGGAGACCCCGCCCCTGCCGGGGGGTGGCGCGGCAGGGGGGACCAGCCCCGAGGACGCTTTAGCGACCGCAGGGGCTGGTGGGTCCCCTGCCGTGACAGGCCCCGCCGGCCCAACCGCTGTCGCTTGGCTCGTGACTGTCGCCGTGATCGGGCTGGTCGTGGCCCACTGGGGCCTGACCGCCAAGGACGCCCTGGACCGAGGCATCTTCAACTTCGACTCGCTCTGGTACCACATGCCATTCGCGGTGGACATGGCCCAGAGCCACTCGGTCACGGGCCTCCATTACACGGAGACGGTCTTCACCAACTGGTTCTACCCGCAGAACTCAGAGCTGCTCCACGCCACCGGCATCCTGCTCACGCACCGAGACACGCTCTCCCTGTTCATCAACTTCGCCTTCCTCGGCCTCAGCTTCCTAGCCGCCTGGTGCATCGGCCGCCCCTACGGCCGTGGCCACCTCACGGTCGTCGCAGCAGCAATCGTCCTCGAGTGCCACACGCTCGTCGTCCGTGAGCCCGGCGCCGCCAAGAACGACCTGGTAGCCGCCGCGCTCCTGCTCGCCGCCGTCGCAATCCTGGTCAACGCCTGGAGCCGCCATCGTCAGGACGGGACGCTCCTGCCGGGGGGTGGCGCGGCAGGGGGGACCAGCCCCGAGGACGCTTCAGCGACCGCAGGGGCTGGTGGTTCCCCTGCCGTGACAGGCCCCGCCGGCCCAGCCACCCTTGTCTGGCCCATCGCTGCCGCCGGGCTCGCAACCGGCCTCGCCGTGGGTACCAAGTCAACAGCCGTTGCGATGGCAGCGGCCCTGACCCTCGCCGTGATCGCCCTCGCGCCCGCCGGTCGCCGCCGGGTCACCTTCGGATGGTGGTTCGTCCCCGCCCTGCTGGGCGGCGGCTACTGGTACCTGCGCAACCTGATCGCCGCCGGCAACCCGCTGCCGCAGGCAACGAGCCTCGGCCCGGTCTCGCTGCCGCACCCAGTGCGCCTGCAGGAAGGCCGACCGGACTTCGGCATCGTCCACTACGCCACCGACACCGGCGTCTGGCGCCACTACTTCGAGCCGGGATTGCACCAGGCCTTCGGCTCGCTCTGGCCACTGGTGATCGCCGCCGCAATCGCAGGCGGCCTGCTGGCCCTCATCCGCGGCCAGGACAGGGTCCTGCGCTGGGCCGGAGCGGTGGCCCTCTTCGGCCTCCTCGCCTACGCCTTCACTCCCCTCAGCGCCGCAGGCGCCGAGGGTGCCCCGGTCGGCTTCGGCATAAACATCCGCTACGCCATCCCCCCGCTACTGCTCGGCCTGACCCTGCTTCCACTAGCGCCCCGCCGCCTGAGGGGCTGGCGCGAGTGGATCTTCTTGGGCGTCCTTCTCACCGTCCTGGTCATCACCAACCGCGCCGACGCCGCCCTCCGCGATCCCGCTCGCGTATTTGGCCTGGCCCTAGCGTTCCTCCTCGTAGGAGTCCCAGCTCTCCTCATCTGGGTCGTGCTGAAAAAACGGCGCCTGCCAGGACCCGCCGGCCCGGGACGCTTCTTGGCCGTCGCTCTCACCGCCCTGCTCCTGCTCGCGATCGGCTACCCACTCCAGCGCCACTACCTGGAAGACCGCTTCGGCCCGGATTCCGAAGTCCCGGGCCTGCACCTGGACAGCGCCTACCAGTGGGCACGCGACAGGTCCGACACCCGCATCGGCCTCGCCGGCACGACCGCGGGCTTCCTCGGCTACGGCCTCTACGGCACAGATCTCTCCAACCGCGTCATCTACCTGGGAGAAAAGGGCCCCCACGGCGCCTACAACGCAATCCCCACCTGCGCCGCCTTCCGCACCGCCGTCAACCGGGCCGGCCTCGACTACCTGGTCACGACCCCGTTCCTCAACTTCCTCCACACAGGGGAGCCGGTCCCGTCCCCAGAGTCCTCCTGGCTCCGCGGCGACAGCGCGGCGATCCCAATCCGCCACGACGGCCCGACAACTATCTGGAAGCTCCGAGGCGAACTCGACGCCTCCGGGTGCGGTGCGGCGAACGCCCCGCTCCGCCGGGTTCCAAATACGCCCTAGTCGTCTGAGTCGTCTTGGGCGGCAGGCTCGCCGGCTCGCCGGATCACGATCTGATCGGCGTCGATGCGCACGGTGACCTCGCTCTTGCCGGCCCAATGCTCGGCATACACGGGGTTGTCCTTGACCGAGGGGTCGAGCCAGAGGCCGTAGCCGTCGGTCTCGCCGTGGTCGAAGCTTGCCTCGAGGTCTTTGCGGCGCCCGCGTCCGCCGCGACGGCCGCGGCGACGGCGGCGTTTCGGGCGGTCGCCGCCCTCGCCGTCTGAGGAGTCCTTCTCTTTCTCCTTCTCCTCGTCCTCGTCGCCGGACTCGGGCTCCTCGTCCACGGCCTCCGCCTCCTCGGCGGTCGCGGCCTCGATCTCGGCCTCGATCTCGTCGCGCAGGTCGAGGTCGCCGGAGGCGGAGTCCTCCTCGTCGGGGGTGAACCCGTGCTGTTTGCGGAACTCGCGCAGCTCGGAGGTGCTGACTTCGAGCTGGTGAGCGATCCAGGCGTCGGTGCGCCCCTGCCGTACCCAGGCGCGGATCTGGTTCAGTTGTGGCTTCAGTGAGCGTCTTGCCATCGGCGCGCGAGTCTATTCAACCGGGGCGGTCATGCGCCCTACGCCATCAGGAAGGCGAGCGCCTCGAACATGGACACGACGACGACGGCGACGGTCACGGTCAGGCAGACGGCGAGGACGCTGAAGCGCACCTTGCCCGCCTGCTCCACGCGGGTGATCCTTCGCGCCCGCGAGCGGTTGGCGGCGCGGCGGCGAAGCTGCTCGCGGCGGCGGCGCTCAAGTGATGTCTCCTGCTCGAAGGCCGTCTCGAACTGGGAGAAGCTTTGACGCATTCGCATAAGTCGGGTGGCCCGGGGGCCGCGGGGACCGTAGCAAAGGCAGACAAGCGCTTGCGGGCGCCTAAAGCGTGCGATGCGTCACGAGGGGCACGCTCAGCAGGCGCCCCAGAGCCCCCGTCCGGCCCGCGCCGCATGCAGCTCCAGGCGCCGAAACAGCGGCGCGTAGCGGTTGTTGGGCGGGATCGTCAGCGAGCGGGCGAGGCCGCGGCGGACAAGGGTCGCGTTGACGAAGCGGTGTCCCAGGTAGGCGTAGGCGAGCAGCCGGCCGTAGATGTCGCGCCGCTCGACCCCGAAGACCAGCCGCACCTTGTGCCCTTCGACCAGGCGGTGGTTGAAGGCCGAGGCCTGCGGCCCGAAGCACTGCACGGGCGTGTCCGGCTTCACCGTCTCCGGCGTGTCGACGCCGATGTAGCGCACGTCCTCGACCCGGTCGCCGATCCGCACTTCGACCGTGTCGCCGTCGACGACCCGGGTTACGAACGCGACGGCGGTGCGGGGAGCGCCGCCGGCCCGGCTGTTGCCCTCCCACGGTCGCAGAATCAAGACGGCAGCGACCGCCAGCAACGCCAGGCTGCCGAGCTGGCCGCGCCGCCACCCGTTCCGATGTCTCATCACTGCCTAAGCAGCCGGGCGGGAGAACTCTCCCCCCGGGGCTCTACGGAATTCGCCGCACGGAAGAGAGCAAGCTCTCCTTGATCTGGGCGATGATCTCCAGGGCGTCGTTCCACTCGCGCTGCCAGACGTTGCGGCCGAAGATCACGCCTGAGCCGCCCGCCTCCATGATCTCGCGGGTGTGGTTGAGCACGGTCGCGTCATCGACCTTGGAGCCGCCGGAGAGCACGACCAGCGAGCGGCCGGCCGACTCGACGCACTGGCGGATCGCCTCGCCCTCGTCGACCTGCATCTCGTTGTAGGGAGCCGGGGCGTCCTTGTCGGTCTCGGCGTCGATCTTCGGCATGTTGAGCTTGACCACGTCGGCGCCCATCTCCATCGCCATCCGCGCCGCGTAGTCGATCGCGTAGAAGGAGCCGGGGCCGCCCTTGCCTTCGACCGCTTCGCCGCGCGGGTAGGACCAGACGATCAGCGGCATGCCGAAGCGGTCGCAGTCCTCGCGCACCCGGCGCAGCTGGGCGAGGTCCTCGTCCTGGCGCGGCGAGCCGACGTAGAGCGTGTAGCCGACCGCGTCGGCGCCGAGCCGCACCGCGTCCTCGACACTGGCGTTGCAGGCGGAGAAGGCGTGAGCGGAGGAGGGGATGTCGGTCTTGCCGTTGACCTTGAGGATCAGCGGCACCTGGCCGGCGTAGTCGGGGTAGTACTTGGTCGCCATCCCGATCTGGCAGGCGAGGGCCGAGTAGCCCGCCTCGGCGGCGAGGCGGAACTGGTAATCGGGATCCTTCGACGCCGGGTTGGGGAAGAAGTCGCGTGGGCCGTGCTCGATGCCCTGGTCGATCGGCAGCAGCATCAGGGTGCCGTTGCCGGGACCGAACTCGAAGAGCAGGCGCCGCAGGCGGGCTCGTTTGCCGGGGGCCAGGGTTGCCAGCAGTGATTTCTGCTCGGTCAGGCTCTTCAACTCCACGCTGTTTTCCTCCTAGGATCCTCGAAGACGGGTGTCTGGGCAGTATGTCATCGGCGCTGCCCCGCGACCCCTGAGCGGTGGGCGGTTATCCTCGGATGAACCATGAGCGAGACTGAGCTCAGCGTCATCTGCAAGAACTGTGGCTCCGAGGTCAGTCCCTACGTAACCGAGTGCCCCTACTGCGGCGCTCGCCTGCGCAAGCGGGCGCCGAAGCTGGAACGCCGCGGCGACGGCCTGGAGGCGAAGCCGCGCCGCCGCAAGCGGCCCAAGCTGCTGCGCCGTCGCCGGCCGCGGGCAGGCGAGCCGGAGCTGCGATTCCGGCCCTACGCGACGGCGGCCGTGATCTTCGGCTCCGCCGCGCTGCTCCTGCTCTTGAAGGCGACGGGGTCGGAGATCAGCGGCTACGGCGGCCTGGTCGTGCCCTACGCCGACCAGTGGTGGCGCTTCCTCACCGCACCCTTCGCCTACGTCGACGTCGGTTACCTCTTCGTCGTCGCCGTCGGCCTGGCGATCTTCGGCACCGGCCTGGAGCGGCGGCTCGGCACTGCGGCCACGGCCCTGCTCCTCGTCGCCTGCGGCTCGCTGGGGGCGCTGGCGGCGAGCGGCATCGCCAACGCCCAGGGGAACTTCGAGGTGATCGCCGGCGGCAACGGCATGGCGCTGGGAGCCGTCGCCGCCTGGTTCGCGATCCGCCGCGCCGAGGCCCACGGCGCGATCGACGAGGACTACGACCTGATCGGCGTCGCCGTTGCCGCCGCGGTCCTGCTGGCGCTGCCGGTCTTCGACTCCAGCGCCGATCCCTTCGCCGGCTTGGTCGGGGCCGCCGTGGGTGGCCTGGCGGGCCTGGCCGCCTCCGCCCTGCGCGGCTCGCACTAGCTGGGCGCCGCCTCCTCCGCTCCCGGGCGGGCGCGCTAGTCATACCCGGCGATCTCGCGCCCGCCCTCCCGCGTCCGGGGGCGACTAGTGTCCACCTTTGTGCCCTCTGACGAGCAACTCGACGCGGCGATCGAGCGGCTGACGGAGGCCGGGCGCTTCGCCGAGGCGGAGCAGATCGTCTCGCGGTCAGCGCCACAGCTGCAGAAGGTCCTCGCCGCCGCGCTCGCCGAGGGCGGCTGGTTCGGCGAGTCCCACGACTCCGAGGCGCTGAAGGCGGCCACCGCGCCGGACCCCGAGGAGCGGATCGCTGCGGTCCGCTCGCTGCTCGCCGAGGAGGCGCGGATGGGAATGTTGGTTGGAGTCGCCGTCGGCTGGGCACTTCATGCAGAGTTGAACGACACCGAGAACGAAGGAGAAAGCTGACGATGGAGATCAAGTTTCACGGCCACTCGTGCTTCGAACTGAGCGAGGGCGACATCCGGGTTCTGATCGACCCCTTCCTGGCGCCCAACAACCCGGCGGCGACCGCGAGTGCCGCAGACGTCACCCCGACCCACGTCGCCATCTCGCACGGCCACGCCGACCACATGGCCGACGCGGTTCCGGTCGCCAAGGCCAGCGGCGCCGAGTGCGTGGCGGTGGTCGAGATCGCCGAATGGCTCAAGGAGATGGGCGTGGAGAAGGTCTATGACCCCAATCTCGGCGGCACCGTGCGCTTCGATTGGGGCTGGATCAAGCTCGTGCCGGCCTGGCACACCAGCACCCTCCCCGGCTCTCCGGAGTCCCCTTTCAGCCCGACCTCCGGCTCGGCTGTCGGCACGGCGGCGGGCCTGCTCATCAATCTGGGCGGCCTCACGGTCTACCACGCCGGCGACACCTGCCTGTTCAGCGACATGAAGCTGATCGCCGAGCGCAACCCGGTCGACGTGGCGATGCTGCCTGTCGGCGGTCATTACACGATGGATCGCCACGACGGTGTCGTTGCAGCAGGGTTCGTCGGCGCCGACACCGTGATCCCGATGCACTTCGACACCTTCCCCCCGATCGAGATCGACTCGGCTGCGTTCAAGGCGGACGTTGAGGCGACGACCTCCGCGACCGTGGTCGTGCTCAAGCCGGGGGAGTCGCACACGACTGGCTGAGCAGCCAGTCCGCTGCTAGTCTCGCTCGACCCCCCCGCAGCCGAGCCGAGGAGAGCACCGATGGGAACCACTGAGGCATCCGGGACCGAGACGCGGACCGAGCGCGCCGACTTCCAGGCGACCGCCGACCCGGCCCTGAACGAGGCCGCCGACCGCACCGGCGAGATCAAGCTCCTCACCTACGAGGAGCTCTACCTGCTCTGGGAGCGCCAGCAGTGGCAGACCCAGGAGCTCGACTTCAGCCGCGACCGCGAGGACTGGAACGAGCGCTTCGACGACGAAGAGCGCTTCCAGCGCATGTACGGGCTCTCCTCCTTCTTCATCGGCGAGCAGAAGGTGGCCGAGGAGCTGGGACCGATCATGCGGGCGGCGCCGACCGAGGAGCAGCGCATCTTCCTCTGTACCCAGATCGCTGACGAGGCTCGCCACGTGCGCTTCTTCGAGCGCTTCTACCGCGAGGTCGGCGTACTCGAGTCCGACCAGCTCTCCGAGATGCTGGCGCAGACCTCCGAGCACCTCAACGAGAACTTCGGCCGCCTCTTCGACGAGATGCTGAAGCAGCGCACCGATCGCCTCGCGGTCGAGCCCGAGGACACTGAGGCGCTGGTCGAGGCGGTGACGATCTACCACATGGTGATCGAGGGGATGCTCGCCCTCACCGGCCAGCACTTCATCATGGACTACAACGAAAGCGAGGGGACGCTGCCGGGCTTCGTCGAGGGCTTCCAGAACGTCGCCCGGGACGAGCACCGCCACGTCGCCTTCGGCTCGGTCTTCCTGCGCGAGAAGGCGGGCGAGGACGAGCGCTACAAGCAGGCGATCCAGCGCACCCTGGAGGAGTCCCTGCCGGTGGCGGACCGGGTGCTCTCACCGCCCTGGGCGCCGGAGGACGAGGACTACGAAGTCTTCGGCTACTCGCTCGCCGACACGCGCAAGTTCGCCGGCACCTGCCTGATGCGCCGCCTCAAGGTGATCGGCCTCCAGTAGGAGGCCGGTTCGGGCGGGGCGCTCAGCCTTCCGGGCTGGCGGATTCCGCGCCGGAGGAGTTGCCTTCCGATTCGGATTTGTCGGCCGAGCCCGATGCCGGCGGCGTCACCGGCGGTGAGCTTTCGGCGGGTGGGGGGCTGCTTTCGGCCGGCGGAGGCGGTGGCGCGGTTTCGGCCGGCGGTGCGGCCGCTGCCGGGGCGCTTCCCGAGCCGCTGCCGCCGACGGTGACGACCACTGTGCCGCCGCCTGCCGGGGCGCCGGCCGTCCCGGTCCCGGTCGAGGGAGTCGCGCCGTCGATTCCGGCGGTTTCCGTCGGGCTGGTTACTTCCACTTCGCTGCCGCCGGTGGCCGACTGGTCGGCTTCGTCAAGCGGCTTCGCCGCGGTTTCGGTGCCCTCGGGCGCGGCGGGAACGGCCACTTCCGGGGCCAGCGGCGCGACCGGTTCGACTGCCGCGGCCTGCGGCTGGTCGGGAACGACGGCCGCGTGGGCCGGCGCCAGCCTGACCGTGGGTGTGTGGACCTTGGAGATCGAGGCGGGCGGGCTCACCGGCGTCGGTTCGGACTGCTGCTTGACCTCGACCGCGCCGGCCGTGATCACGGCGGCGGTGACGACTCCGGCGACGGCCTTGGTGCCGATCGCGCCACCGACGGCACCGATGCCGCCTGCGGCTCCGCCCGAGCTGAGCGCCGCGCCGACGCTGCCGACGGCGCCGGCTCCGGTGGCGGTCGCGCCCGCGCCAGTCGCGGTCGCGGCGCCACCGGCGCCCGTTCCTCCCAGGCCAAGCTTGGCGACGATGAAGCCCTTGAGGGCGATCAGGGGACCGACCGGGACGAGCGCGGCCAGGACCTTGTCGTTGGAGCGCAGCTGCGAGCGGAAGTCGGCGCACTCCTCGCAATCGCGGACGTGGCGGCGGACCGGGCCGGAGAGCTTGCGCAGCCCCTCGGAGGCCTCGGCGAGATCGATGCGAACCTCGCCACAGGTCAGCTGGCGTGCCTGGCTCGCCTCGGCGAGCGAGATCCGCGCGCGGACGAGCAGCGACTTGACCGACGGCACGCTGGTCTCCATCGCCTGGGCGATCTCCTCGTAGGACATCGCGTCCATCTCGCGCAGCAGCAGCGCCGAGCGCTGAGTCTCCGGGAGCTTGCCGACGTCGGTCAGCAGTTGGCGGAACTCCTCGCGGTTGTGGACCTTCTCGGCGGTGGAGGCGGCCTCGACCGTCGGCACCATGTCCATCGATTCCTGGGAGTCGGCGGTCGGTTTGCGCAGGTGGTTGAGGCAGCGGTTGCGGGCGATCCGGTAGAGCCACGGGCGCAGGTTGATCTCGCGCTCGTCGCGCAGCATCGCCCGGTAGGCGTTGACGAAGACCTCCTGCAGCACGTCCTCCGCGTCCTCGGTGGAGCCGAGCATCTGGCGGCAGAAGCCGAGCAGGCGACCCTGGTAGCGGTCGACGATGGTCTCGAAGGCGCCGGGGTTGCCGGACCGCGCCATCGCGATCAGCTTCTCGTCGCCCTGCAGCTTGAGCAGCGGGGAACGCCGGGCGAGCAGTCCGCGGCGACTGGCGTGTGTAAGAGCTGAAGCCTCCAAGCGAATCCTCTCGATAGAACCAAGAAGGCGTGCGTCTTCTAGCTCAATGACACCGTAGCAGCGGGGTAGTTGCGGTACCTCACCAGTTTTTAGTGCGCATTTAGAAACCCAAAACGAGCCAGCCCATCCGCCGGCGGGCCGATACGTCAAGTCAGACTTGACGTATCGGCCCGTCGGCGGGGGCGAAACGAGTGCCCGGGGCGGGATTCGAACCCGCAAGCCCCCCAGTGGGGCAGCGCCTTTTAAGGGCGCCGCTTTTGCCAATTTCGCCACCCGGGCAGAGCCGATGGTAGTCCGCTCGCGGGTCCTGTCGGGGGGCAGGGGGGCCTGCGGGCAGTCCACGGGCTGTCCTCGACCCCCCTGCCCCACGCCACCCGCGGGAGAAGCGCTCGGCTAGGCTCGCGTCCTCATGGACCACGGCGGACGCATAGTTGCAAGAGCTCTTAAGTCCAGAGGCGTGAGCCACCTCTTCACTCTCTCCGGGGGACACCTGTTCTCTATATACGACGGCTGCAAGGCCGAGGGTATCGAGATCGTCGATGTGCGCCACGAGCAGACGGCGGCTTTCGCGGCCGAGGGCTTCGCCAAGGCGACGCGCGGCATCGGCGTCGCGGCGCTGACCGCGGGGCCGGGCGTGACCAACGGGCTCAGCGCGATCGCCGGGGCGCAGGCCAACTGCTCGCCGGTCTGCGTGCTGGGCGGGCGGGCGCCGGAGCTGCGCTGGGGCTCGGGCTCGCTACAGGAGATCGACCACCTGCCGTTCGTCTCGCCTCTGGTCAAGTCGGCGGAGACGGTCATCGAGCCGGGCCGGATCGGGGCGCGGACAGCGGCGGCGCTCGACCTGGCGCTGGCAGCGCCCTACGGGCCGACCTTCGTCGATTACCCGCTCGACGTCGTCTTCACCGAGGGCGAGGCGGGGATCCCGTCCGTGCCCGAGCCGGAGGCACGTCCCGCCGAGGGGGTCGAGGAGGCGGCGGCGTTGCTCGCGAGCGCCGAGCGTCCGGCGATCATGGCCGGCACCGGGCTGTACTGGGGCAGGGGGGAGGAGGAGCTGCGGGCGCTTGCGGAGGCACTCGGAATCCCTGTCTTCCTCAACGGCCTTGGCCGCGGCTGCCTGCCGGCCGACCACGAGCTCTGCTTCAGCCGGGCGCGCGGCGCGGGGCTCGGCGGGGCCGACGTGGCGCTGGTGATCGGCGTCCCGCTCGATTTCCGCCTCGGCTTCGGTGCCGCCGTCGCCGAGGACGCCAAGCTGATCCGCCTCGACGCCGCGCCGAACGCGCTCAGCGCCAACCGGGCGCCGGACGTCGACCTGGTGGGCGACGTGGCCGCCAGCCTTACCGCGATCCTCAGCTCCGCTGTTCCTTCGTCGCGCATTGAAGGGGAAACGAACAGCGCAGGCTCGACCGGGCCCTGGCTCGACCAGCTGCGCGGGATCGAGGACGAGAAGCGGGGGGCCGAGCAGGAGGAGCTGAACGATGCCCGCTCGCCACTGCACCCGGTCCGCATCTACAAGGAGCTGGGCGAAGTGCTGGAGCGCGACGCGATCGTCGTCGGCGACGGCGGCGACTTCGTTTCCTACGCGGGGCGCTTCGTCGAGACCTACCAGCCGGGCTGCTGGATGGACCCGGGGCCGTTCGGCTGCCTCGGCGCCGGGCCGGGCCAGGCGATCGGGGCCAAGCTGGCTCACCCAGAGCGCCAGGCCTGCCTGCTGCTCGGTGACGGCGCCTTCGGCTTTGCCGGGATCGAGTTCGACACGATGGCCCGCCACGGCCTGCCGGTGGTCGGCGTGATGGGCAACAACGGGATCTGGGCGCTCGAGCACCACCCGATGAAGTTCCTCTACGGCTACTCGGTGGCGGCCGAGTTGCGGCCGGAGACGCGGTATGACCAGATGGTCGAGGCACTCGGCTGCGACGGGATATTGGTCCGCGAGCCCGCCGAGCTCCGGCCGGCGCTGGAGCGCGCTTTCGAATCCGGCCGACCGACGCTGGTCAACGTCCTCACCGATCCCGAGGTCGTCTACCCGCGCAAGTCCAACCTGGCCTGAACTCCGGGTGTGATCCCAAAAAGAATCGGCCGCCATCGCTGGCGGCCGATTCAAGTTGGTCCCTCAGGACGGGCAGGGGTACGTCTTCAGGAACCAGTTCTTATTTGGTGGGCTCAGGCGGCGGGAGGCGCCATGATGCGGCAATCGCCTGAGTCCTGTACCGGGTCTGTGGTGGTTTAGCCCCACCTCTTTCCCGATGCGGCGATTATCTGCCCGCCTGTCCGTTACGTCTAGTTGGCAGTTCTGGCTCTACCTATAAATATGGAGGGTAAAGCTACTATTTATGGGGTAAAGGAGGTCGGCTTTACCCAAGTGGAGTTACTCGCGAAACCCGGCTGTCCACCTAGGTACACGGGATTACCCCTGATTGAGGATACGGAGTTACCCGCAGTCCAGAGCGGAATTAGCCGCAATCGCGCTGCCGTAGAGGATGTCGTGCTCGGAGACCTGAATGCGGTCGAGGCCAAAAGCGCGCATGGTCTCGACCAGAATGACCACGCCGGCGACGATGTTAGGCGCCCGGTCGGGGTGCAGGCCGGTGATCTCTGCCCGTTTGGATAGTGGTGCGGAGGCCAATTGCGAGAGGCGGCGCTGGATCGAGGACAAGGTCAGAGTATGTCCGTGTACTTGCTTTGGATCGTAGGGCTCGAGACCGATCTCGATCGAGGCCAGGGAGGTCGGGGTGCCGGCAACCGCGATGCCGGCGCTTGCCGCAACGCCGGGTTGGCCGGAGATCGCGCTCTCTATGAGCGTGCGGATGTCTCTGGCAAGCGCCTCGAGCTCGAGCGTGCCGGGCGGGTCGCCGCTGATGTGGCGCTCGCTGTGGCGGACGACGCCGGCCTGCAGCGAGGTGTGGAAGGCGATCTCCTCGCCGGTGCCGACGATCAGCTCGGTCGAGCCGCCACCGATGTCGACAACCAGGGTCGGCTCGGAGGGCGGTTGCTCGATTGTTGCTCCGAGATAGGTGAGGCGCGCCTCCTCCTCGCCATCGAGTAGCCGGGCCGAGAGCGCGAAGCGCTCGCGCAGCTCGGCGATGAAGGCGCTGCCGTTGGAGGCGTCGCGCACGGCGCTGGTCGCGATCGCCTCGATCTTCTCGACGCCGGCCTCGCGGCAAATCGCCATGTAGTCGGCGATCGCCCCGCAGGCGGCCTCGATCGCCTCGGCCGAGAGCTGCCCGGAGAGGTCGACCCCCCGGCCCAGCCGCGTAACCCGGCTCTGCCGCTCGACCTCTCGAACCCGGCCCCCGGCAACCTCGGCAACCAGCAGCCGCGTCGAGTTGGAGCCGATGTCGACCACCGCCACCAAATGAGAATCCCCAGCCATCGCCGCGCCACTCTAAAGACCCCCGCTCCGCAAAGCCCACTGCACAGCCACCAGCCCGCCCCACCACCATCCCCACGTTGCTAGCATGCCCAGACCGCCGCGGGGTGGAGCAGCCAGGTAGCTCGTCGGGCTCATAACCCGAAGGTCGCAGGTTCGAATCCTGCCCCCGCTATCTCACGAAAGGCCCGGAAATGCGGGGCTTTTGTTTATCTTGTCCGACAGACAACAGGATGCAAAATCGGCCCTGGGGCAAGCGCTGGGGCAAGATGAGGTCTGAGAGAGGTCAATTCCAGGCCTTGCACGGGGGCTCCGGTCTGCCTACGTTCGCCCGCGAGAAACGCGAATAAGCGGCCCCGGCGACACTGGAACGCCCCGGGGCTCGGCACCGAAGAACCGACCCCGCGCCGCTGCCCCTCAAGCTTGGACAACGCTGCCGCTACGGACTCACCTTAGGGCGCTTAGTTCTTCGACTCGCGCGGTCGCCTGGGCGTTGCGGACTGCTTTGCGGACCTTCTGCTGGGGATCGCGGGGCACGGCAGGAGACGATGAGTTCCTACCGCATCTGCCCAGACTAGGATGAAGAAATCATGCGACCCATCAATCAGGAAGAAGCAGAAGAGATGCGGTCCGCGCTTAAGAAGATCGCGGGCTTCTACAACCCCGCGCAAGAGCGTGATGGCGGCCAGATGGCTGCGCTCACTGCGCGGGAAACGTTGGAGAAGGTTGGCCTGCTCTTTCAAGAGGACGCCTATGGACCGCCCAAACTAGGACCTAGAGATTCATCCCGCGATTGATGGCTAGTCGATGCTCGCTGACAGGTAGCTAATTCGGCGCGCGCCAATGGGATCGCCCGACAGCAAATCTCTGACCGACCTCTGGACCCTTCACAAGCACGACGCCAGAGAACTGAACGCCCTCCTCGGGCGTCATGAGTCTCGGGCCGAGCTCGTGACGGCAACCATCACGTCGCCGCCCTACGGCGCGCTCAAGGACTATGGCGCCACTGAGCAAATTGGATTTGGGCAGTCCTACGAGGACTACCTGCGCGACATGGAAGCCGTCTTTAGGCAAGTCTACGAGCACACGACCGCAGACGGTTCACTCTGGCTTATCGCCGACACCTATGTTGCTGCTGGCCCTGTACCTCGCCCTTTGATGCCGGTTCCATTTGACCTCGCCAAGGCAGCAGAAGCCGCAGGCTTCACCTTTCGCGACGTAATCATCTGGCAAAAGGATCGAACGTTGCCTTGGTCGAACGGCACGCGCCTCAGAAACGCTTTCGAGTACGTGCTGCTGCTCACGAAGGGGCCGGAACCAAAGTATCGCCTTGACCGACTACGTGAACATTCGGATCTGAAGGAGTGGTGGGTGCGCTTTCCTGAGCGCTATTCACCTAAAGGAAAGGCACCATCGAATGTCTGGAGCATTCCGATTCCAGTGCAGGGAAGCTGGGGTAACGGAGAGCTAGATCACAGCTGCCCTTTGCCCGCAGAGCTCGTAAGGAGACTTGTGCTTCTGAGTACTGATCCCGGTGATGTTGTGCTTGATCCGTTTGCTGGCTCAGGGGTCGTACTTGCAGTTGCCGAGCGCCTAGAGCGCCGAGCCCTGGGCTGCGAGATCGTCGAGCGCCACGTGGAGGAGTACGAGCGAATCGTCAAGCCAGAGATCCAGGCATTGACTCCGAATGGCTCGCTTAATGGGCGACTCGACTCAAAGCAGGCTCAGTTGATCGTCAACCTCCGCATTCTGAAGTTTGCGCGAGTCGTGATGCAAGCCGTCGCAAAGCGCCGCGACGTGCAGTGGCCTTCGGCGGCCGTAGTCCTTCGCGGACCTAGGGGGAGTAATGGCAATCTGGCGAAACCGCGGATTGTTTTTTTCGTTGAGGGGTCAAAGGACCATAGGGATGCCTATCTGCGTCGAGTGAAGGAAGCTGCCGGCGAACCGCCAGCATCCAAGTTCGGCCTCGACGCACACTTTGAGGTTGGCAGCACAAAAGGGTCGAAGCTCGGAAGTCTCATTCGAGGTCGAAGGATTCACCTATATAGAAATGGCCGCACGACCCGAGCTGTGCGCGCGGTTCCGCATGGCCAGATCCGGAATGAGATTGAGGAAGCCGTGAAGGACTCGGTGCCCCCGATACTCAGCGAGATCTGGGTCGATGTTGCCCCTCGTCCTGATGCGAGCGTGCTGGAGCCATCGAACTCCAGCTAGGCCGCCATGGCAACGACATCTCCCTTGGCGTCGATCTGCTCGACGGCAGCGACGGCGCCGCCGAGGCTCTCACTGTAGAGCTGTTGAGGCGCGCTGGTCCCGCGCGGATCCCACTCGAAGTCAAGAATCCAGCTGACCATCGGCGCCACCAGCTCGCCGCCGTAGCGCAGGTTGCGCCGCGTCGTCACTTTCCAGCCGTGGCGGTGGGTGTCGCTGATGATCCGCTTGGGGATCAGCGCCATCAGCAAGCTCTGGATGTCGTCGGGCTGCAGGTCGTCGAAGAACTCATCCGGGCATTTCCCCTGGGCCAATTGCTGGTAGAGGTCATCCCCTAGCAGGCCGGAGCTGGCCGCCCCGTAGGTGTCCTCCTTTTCGAAGTTCTCGGCGAGGAATGAGGCGATCCGTCCGAGGGCACCGGGATCGAGTGCGAGGTCGGCGTGGAGGGTGAGGCAGAGGGACCAGTTGACGTGTGGGTCCTGGGCATGCAGAACGGCGAACTTCTCGATCATCTTGACCAGGGGAAACTGCAGCTGGTTCTGTTTCACCCTCGCCTCGAGGGCCTGGTTGAGGTCGAGGTTGACGATCCTCGCCCGCAGGATGCGCCGCAGCTTTTTCCCGGGCCAGGCCACGTCGCTGGGCATTTGGAGGAGCTGCTCGAGCTTGGTGTCGAAGACGTCGAGGCCGAAAAACTCGTCGCGGAGATTTTCGGCCGCCTCCGTATCGGCCTCGATCGCGACGATCTTGCCGAGATCGGCCTCGGCGATCGCCCCGGTCTCGGTGCGGGCGAGGATGCCACGCTCTACAAACTTGAGGATGTCGAGTCCGCGAGCAGCACAGAGGCCGAGGTAGAGCGGCGGTTTGGAGCCATCCCCCCTGAGCTCCTCGGCGGCCAACTGCTCAAGGCAATCGGCCCAAAGCTCGCGCATCGTGTCCTTCTCAGGGCGCTCATCAGCCATCGCGAGGGTGACCGGCGAATCCATCATCAGCTAGCGGGAGATTCGCCTTGCCAGTGCCTTTGCAAACCTGCGGAAGAGGTCGCGAGGGAGTTCCTCCTCGGCGACCTCCAGAGCGAGCTCGTAGAGCTCAGAGGCGGAGTAGCTGCGGGAAAGGGCTTTTGAGGATGGCCGATCGGATCCCTTCGCGCCCGAGTCGCCGGCGGGCGACAGCCTCGGCGCGGTGAGCCGGTGGCGGCCGGCAATCTCCTTGATGCGGTGCGACTGGGCGGTCGCCCGCTCGCTCTTGCGCTCGCGGCTAGGTTCCTCATAGAGCTTTTTGCGGGCTTCTCGGAAGAAGGAGCGAAGCTCCTCGTGGACGGCGGCCTGCAGCTCGACAAAGGCCGGGTGGGCCTCTCGCAGCGTCCTGCGGTCGATGTTGAGAGCGTCCTCGAGCTCATTGGAGGCCCAGATTTCGCCCGATACCCAGCGCTTGAGAATCTGGTACTCGGAGGCCCGAAAGCCGAGGAAACTCAAGTCGTAATCGCCGACCGCGGCGTTGCGGATGCGGATCAGCAGGCCGTTTAGCTCCTGTGGTTCGACCACCCCGTGCTGGGCGAAGAAATAGCCCCGGGCGCTGACGCTCTCTCCCTCGAACTCAAAGCGCCGCAACACGTGGGGGAGCTTGTCGGGATCATGGCCGAGAATCACCGGCTTGCGCACGTCGGTGCCGTCCCAGCGGACAAGGAAGTCGAGCTTCTCGACCGCATCCTCGAGATCGCGAACCCGTTTGCGAATCCGAGGCGGCATCCAATCCGGCGCGTAGGCGACAGGGACGTTGAGCCCGACCTTGAGCATCGTCTGCGAGTAGAGGTTGAGATCGCCCCAGGTCCGCAAGCCGGGCTTCTCGAGTCGCTCGGAGATCGACCCGGGCGCAAGGCCATATAGAGAGTTCTCGCCGGCGGTGTTGGCGATGGGTGCGGCCCCGACCATGACGTTGCGGACGTTGGGGCGGACCTCGTTCAGGTAGATGCGCGTGTAGTGCTCATCGCGGCCTGCCCGATCGACGGTGCCGCGGTAGTCACCCTTCGTGACGTTGCCCTGTTTGTCGCGCCGCTGGTTGAGCGGGTCGCGCATCTTGCGGAAGTCGACCACCACCCGCATGAGATCGGTGCTGCCCTTCATCGTGGAGACGATTTCCATCTCCTCACAGAGCTCGTTGGCGGCGATGAATCCGATACCGATGCGGCCGACCTTGGGGCGGCCCTTGGCGGTGCAATCGCCGCTCTCGCGCTTGTGAGATTCGCTGACGTGTCCGAAGTGATCCTCGAATTCCGCACGGCCAAGCCCGGTGCCGTCATCGGTGACGATGATGCGATCGGCGTCGGGCTTGACGTGAATGTCGACCTGGGAGGCGTCGGCGTCGAAGGAGTTGTTGACGAGCTCCTTCATGCAAGCTGCGGGAGACTCGTAGAGGCCGGAGCTCAGGTAGTCGACGATGCTCGATGCGACCTTCACTTTGCCGCTGAACTTTCCGGGGTCAGCCATGGCGGAAGCTTTTCATGAATTGACTGCCCTAGCAGCCGTTTGCTTGAAGACGATTGAGCTTGTTGCGGCCAGACTGCTACGGCAGGACCAACTGAGGTCCGGTATGGGCGGTGCGGGCGCTCGAGGCTCGCATTTCCTAGTAGAGGCACCGCAGATTAAGGTGAAGACAAATAGTTGCGTCCATGGCCGGGGCTAATCTCGCGAAAATGGGCAAACAGCCGAGAGCCTGGGTCGTGGCCTTCGACAGCGATGCAGTCGTCGACTTCGAGGATGTGAAGTCGCGGGGAGATCGCAAGGCGGTCTTCAACGTCGTGCAGAAGCTGAAGGATCTCGGGCCGGACCTGCCGTCGCCGCATATGAAGTCGTTGAAGGGCGAGGCGAATCTGTTTGAGCTGCGGCCGAAGCAGGGGGCTTGTGAGGCACGGCCGATCTATGCTCGATTCGGCGGTCGATTTGTGGTTCTAGCGGTGGCCGCGAAGAAGAAAGACTTCGATCGAGCGGTCGCGGCGGCGAGCGATCGCCTGAAGCGCCGTGGTTGACATCGCGATAACAGACCTATTATCATGCAACAGCGATGACGGCTTCAGATAAGACCCTCGATGTCATGTTGGCCGAGGAGCAGCTTGCCGATCCGAGCTTCCGGGCGGAGTGGCAGCGGCTCGCTCCAGCGCGCGAGTTTGCAGCAACCCTGCTGCGTTATCGCGCCGAGCATAAGCTGGGCCAGAGGGCCCTGGCGAGGAAGCTGGGCGTCTCTCAGCCGCGCGTAGTCAAGCTCGAGTCCGGTGAGCACAACCCGGAGGTAGACACGATCATCAACGCTGTTCGGCGCCTCGGGGTCGAGTTTGTGCTCGACGTGGCGCCAGCGGGCAGGAAGCCAGCGCTAGTGACGGCGCGCGCTCAGAAGCGCGGGGCGATCGCCCACGACGATGTCTCGGTCGTGGCGGCTTCGTCCGCGTAGGCCCTGCTTGGTTCGAGTTCAGCCCCGGTAGTCGTGTGGCCGCGTTTGCTTCACTCGCTCGGCGGCGTTGCCTCCGTGGGAGCTGGCTCGGTGCAGCAGACTTCGCATCTTCGCTGCTCGGTTGACTTGGCGGCGCAGCGGAGTGTAGACAACAACCTTCTTCATGTTGACCATTATGCTCGGTCAGCGAGCCTGCGCCGAACATCTTGCTGGGGCAGCAAATAGGGCAACGAAGGAAGGCTCTGATCAAGACTCACGCGAGACAGAAGGCTCATCTCGAGGCAGACGATCCCCGGCTTGCCCGTGCGATCTTCACACTGCGCGAGACCGCTGGATATCTCGACGTGCCCAAGTCGAGCATCCAGCGCTGGGCTCGGCCGCCGGAAGCCAAGCATTCGCTGATCACCTGCTTTCCGCCACGCGGCCGGGAGGCGACGGTGCCCTTCATCGGCTTTGCCGAGGCCTTCGTGCTGTCGAGCTTCAGGCGAGCCGGGGTGCCGTTGCAGCGGATTCGGCCCGCCGTAGAGGTCCTGGAAAAGGAGATCGGCGTCGATCACGCGCTCGCCTCCAAACGCCTCTATACGGATGGAGCCGAGGTTCTCTTCGATTACGCGAACAAGCGCGGTGAGCGCGAGGTGATGGATCGTCGTCCGTACCCAGCAGCGCCAATTCTCCGGGGTTCTGAATGACTATCTGAAGCGCATCCATTACGGGGGCGACGGCTGGGCGGACTCCGTGCGGCTGCCTGCATATGGCCACGCCAAGGTGGTCGTCGACCCGAGGGTCGCATTTGGCCTCCCGATTGTCGTCCACGGCGGCGCTCGCGTAGAGGATCTCGTTGACCGCTTCCAGGCCGGCGACTCCGTCGCCGAGATCGCAACGGACTTCAGCGTCCCTTCCGATGAGGTCGAGGACGTGATCCGGCTCGCAACCCGAACGGCCGCCTGAGCCGTGGGCCGAGGATGCTGCGCCATGTCTTTGAGCGGCCGAGGCCTTTCTTGGTCCCCGCCGGGAAAGCCGCGTAAGCTAGGAGAGCGAGTGGCTGCCAAGTCCCATGAGTTCGAGGTCGTTCTCCTGCCCGAGGAAGAGGGCGGTTTCAGCGTGTCCGTGCCGGCGCTGCCGGGCTGCCATACGCAGGGGGAGACCCGCGAGGAAGCGCTGGAGATGGCCAAGGACGCGATCGAGGGATACCTCGAGGTGCTGGAGGGGGAGGGGCGTCCGCTGCCCCTGCCGGCGCAGATCGAGCGGATCACCGTCGCCGCGTGAGCGGGCGACTTCCGTCGGTCCGTCCCAGACAGCTCGTCCGGGTCCTCGAGAAGAAGGGCTGGAAGCTCGCCCGCTCCAAGGGCAGCCACCACCACTTCACCCACCCCGACAACCGGAACATCATCACGGTTGCGATGCACGCCAAGGATCTCAAGCGCGGGACGCTGAGCGGCATTCTCGCGGACGCCGGGATCGACCGCGACGAGTTCCTTCGCCTGTTGAAGTAGGCGGTTTGCTGATCGCCAGGCCCGAGGCAGTCGGAAGGCATCGAGGTACGAGATCGTCGAGATCGCTGGGGCAAGAAATGGGGCAAGGTGCCCCACAGATTCCAGCCGATCTCCACGTAGTTCGATCTCGCGAAAATCGCTTGAAACCGTGCCCCACGTAGTCCAGCCGATCCAACGGAACAAGCTCATAACCCGAAGGTCGCAGGTTCGAATCCTGCCCCCGCTATGCGGCGAAAGCCCTGCAAATCGCAGGGTTTTCGTCTTTCTGGGATGTAGACAAGAGGGTGCAAAAACGCCCATGGGGCAAGCCCTGGGGCAAGGTGAGGTCAAAGTGAGCTCGATCCAGGCCTTGCGCGGAGCCTCCCGTCCACCTACGTTCGGCCGCGAGCAACGCAGAAATAAACGGCCCCGGCGGCGCGGAAACGCCCCGGGGCCCGGCACCGAAGGTCGAGCCTTCGATGCGAGAGAGACCGTACCGACGTAGGCCGTTTCGGACCGCGTCGCGGGCTTCTCCTCGGTGCCTCGATCGAGAGGAGGGGCATCGTGCCCGCCACCGTCACGACCATCGACCGCGACCAGCGCCAAGGGCTCTACGAACTGGTCCACAACCACCTTTACGGCATCGAGGACTTCTGGATCGCCTTCGCCAGGAGCAGGGACTACGCCACCGCCGAGCGCCTCGCACTTGAGTTCGGTGAGGACTTCCGGCTGCTGGACGACATCGGCTGGGCGGCCAAGGATGAGCGCGAGACGTTCGAGTTGACCATGCCGGTCCACGACCTGATGGAACTACTACAGCGCCTGCGCTCCGAAGCCGTACCGATCCTGGTCGAGTCGGGCGCTGAGGCCGAGTCGAGCCGCGAAGACGCCAAGACGGACGGGCGCTTCCAGCTCGGCTATGAGGCCTGCGAGAAGCTCCTGGACGAGCTCGACCCGCGCGAGGGCGACCGCGGCCGGGCTGATCGCCACGCGCCACGGCGGGTGCGGTCCAGTTGCCCGCACGGAGACCGACCGTGAACGGCCGGCGATGCCGACCGGCGCGGACGGGGCGCGAGCCCTTCCCCGATCGGCTTCCGCATGAGCTGAACCACCTGGTGCTGACCGGGACGCTGCTGGAGAAGCCGCACGGGGCGAGGAGCCCGCGAGGCGATGCGGTCACGATGCTCCGGCTCGGTTTCCCGGTCCGCGACCCCGAGCGGCCCGAGGACCTTTGGACCCTGGCCCGCTGCGAGGTCGAAGTGCCAGCCGCATTGGCTCGGCGAAGCCTGTCGAGCTTGCACGTCGGCGGCCCGGTGCTCGCATGGGGTCAACTGAGCGATCGCGAGGCGACCGGGGACGGCAGCCAGTGGGGCGTGATCCTCGCCGCCTCGGTGCATCCGGGCGCCCTGCCCGAGCCGCCGCCGCATCTGTTTCTCGTCGGCGGACGCTGAGACGGCGGGTCGATCGTGATTTTCCGAGGGCCAAGGCGCAGGCCACAGGGAGGGGGGGACGGGCTGCTCGCAGTTGGGCGGTTCGCCGCTTCCTGCCTTGGCCCTCGGAAAGTCACGATCGACGGCTGAGCCCCTGCGGAGCAAGCCGTGGAGCGGCATCGCTGCGAGGAGTGCGGTCGAGAGCTGTTCGACCTCCAAGGCGGCTCCTCGCCGAGGCGGTGCGAAGACTGCATCCCGGAGACCGGGCCGGGCAGCCCCCTCGTTGAGCGACTGGCGACCAACCTCCGGCGGCTTCGTCAAGGGGCTGGCATCGAGAGGCCGGAGTTGGCTCGGCGGGCAGCGCTCAAGGTTGAGGAGCTGTCGCGGTTCGAGGACGGCGCGCACGAACTGAGCGCGACCAGGGCGCTCAGGCTCGCGCATTCGATGGGCGTCTCGATCGAGGAGCTGGTCGAGCGCGTCTACTGGAATCCCGGAGAGAGGGTGCGCAGGCCCGGCGAGCGCCGCCCATTCTCAGAACGGCTCGCCGGCTTCTTCCAAGTGCTGCCCGCCAACGCGCCCGCCTTCGACCCGGGGCCGTCTCGCGATCCGGTCGGCAGCCGCTTGGAGGCGGCCACGATATTTGGACAGAACGTCCGCGCCGCCCGCGAACGCCGCCATCTGACGCAGGCGAGCTTGGCCCGCCCCGCCGGTCTCAGTAAGGCCGGTCTGTCCCTGATCGAGCGAGGCATCCGCGAGACGACGATCGACACTCTGCTGTCTCTGGCTCGCGCCCTGGAAGTCACACCCGCGTTCCTGCTCGCAGGCGCTGCCTGGGAGCCTCGGCAGTCCCGCTGTGCCAATGCCGCCCGCCAGGGCCGCGCTCAGCGCCACGACGCTCACAGCCTCGACGGACCGATCAAGCGGCTCTGGGGCGAAGGCAAGACGGCCGGCGAGATCGCGGATGCGGTCGGCGCCTCGCCGGGAGCCGTCTCGGCCATCGTCCACCGCCTGCGCGAGCACGGCGACCTGCTCGCGCATCGCAGCCCGCCCACGCGAGCCGTCCACGAAGGGGCGCGAAGGCGGCGCGGCCAGCGGATCGCGGGCTCGCCTTCGGAGCGCGATCCCATTGCTGCCCCGCAGGAGCAGTCAGCCGACGACGCCGGGCAGTCGCAAGCCTCAGAGCGCGAAGCAGCCGTCCGCATCGGCGCCAACGTCGCCTTTCACCGGCAGGCCGTCGGACTCACCCTCCGAGAGCTTGGGGAAGCGACCGAGGTCGATCGGACCTATCTGCACCGGATCGAGAACGGAAGGGCAGGCGTCCCGAGGGTTTCTCTCGTCGTGAGGTTGGCGGCGAGTCTCAACGTGCCCTGCGCGCGAGTCACCACGGGCATCGTCTGGGACCCGAGCGTTGGCAAGTTCAAGCTCGAGGCCGAGAGCGACAAGGTCTGGGGCGCGAAGCGCCTTGGACAGAACGCCCGCCGCGCCCGGCGGAAGGTGAACATCTCGCAACAGGCTCTCGGCGCACGCGCGTCGATGTGTCGCGGCGACGTGGTCGATTTCGAGTTCGGCAATCGGAACTTCCGAATCTTCGCGGCGGTCAAGCTGGCTGGCGCGCTGCGGGTTGACCTCGCAGACCTATTCTCGGGAGTGGAAGGCTGGTACGTCCGGCCGCTCCCGGCGCCCGAATACGGCCCGGAAGATCATCCGCCGAGCAAAGCCGAGCGTGACGCTTTGCTCGCGCGCCTCTGGCAGGAGGGACGACCGGAACGGGAGATCGCGGATGCGCTGGGCTTGAAGATCGGTGCCATCGGTTCCTGCGTCCGCGAACTGCGCGACGCCGGAGGGCGCCTCCCATATCGGCGGGCTCCCCGCCGCCCAGTCGAGGCAGCCGCGCGTCACCGGCGCCGTAGTTGCACGGGGTAGGTTGGCGACTCCTTGGAGTGCCAATGTCGTCATCTCCTTGAAAGAGCGAGCCTGAACGGCGAGCTTGGCACCGTACAGGTGAGTCTGTTGGCTCGGTGAAACCCGCAAGGAAGCGGTCGCACAAGCCGTTTTGTCTCATATGTTCTCCCCGTGGGAACTTGCTGTTGATATGCAATTTATTGTCTTCAAAATGAATCGCGCAGGGGTCGAACGTGTCGAAAACCGATGGAGTCGGATATTCCGGGCTGCCCCGTTCCTCCTGGTCCTCCTCGTCGGGCTTTTCGCCGCGTTGTCGGCCGCTGCGGCGGGGCCGCCATCGACCAAGGGTCCCGGTGCCGCTCAGCGTTCTAGGACCAAGAAGTGCAAGCGAACGCGCCGGCACCGGCACGGGCCGCGGCAGAGGAGAAAGCACGGATGCTCAGCCGGGCACTCGGGCAAGGGCGGCAAGCACTGCAAGAAGAGCCGGCACCGATCTAGGAAGCATTGTCCGAAGAAGCTCCCGGGCAAGAAGGGCGAATCAGGCAAGGGCAAGCCGAAATCCAATAAACCGACGCAGCCGGGCTCCTCGCCGGCACAGCCGAGCAGTCCGGCCCCCGTGCAGCCCGCCCCCGGCAGCGAACCGCCGCCGTCTGACGTGACGCCGCCCGACACCGCGATTGACTCGGGGACGCCCGAGGGAGCAACGCTCTACGACGGTTCTGCGAGCTTCGCCTTCTCATCGCCGGACGACGGCGCGGCGACCTTCGAGTGCAGCCTCGATTCCGCGGTGTTTTCCGCCTGTCAATCCCCAGTCGACTACGCCGGTCTCGGTACCGGCAGCCATGACTTCAGGGTCCGAGCGGTCGATGCCGCCGGCAACCGAGACCCCTCACCTGCTTCGAGAGGGTTCGAGGTCGATCTCACCAGAGCAGACACGACGATCACCGCACGCCCCCCACAGACGGTGGTTCCCGATTCGACTCAGGAACTGCACTTTGAAAGCGACGGTCCAGGCTCGACCTTTGAATGTCGGATTGGAAACGCAGCCTTTGCGCCATGCAGCTCGCCTTGGTCCATCTCGGTGAGCGCACCGGGCGACTATTCCGGCGAGGTGAGGGCAATCGGCAGCAACGGCCAGCCAGACCCGACCCCGGCCGGTTTCACGCTCCACGCTGCGGAACCCGAGCGGCGCTGCGGGACTCTCGCTCACGACGAAACCTGGAGCACCGACAATCTGAGCGGCATCGTTCTCACCTGTTCGGTGAACGTCCCTACTGGGATAAAGCTCAAGATCGACGCCGGTGTCTTCGTCAAGTCGGAAGGCGGCGCGATCGAGGTCGAAGGCGGCACCCTCGAAGCCGACGGCACCGCCGCCGAACCCGTGGTCTTCACGAGCCTCGCCGACGACTCGGTGGGCGGTGACACCGGCGGCTCCAGCGAAGCGAAGCCAAGCGCGAACGTCTACGTCAACCGGGGGACCCTCGCCCTCGATCACGCCGAGCTGCGCGACGCGACCGAATACTCGCTCTCCCTGTCGGGCAACTGCTCGGGCAGTTGCGACGAAAACGATCCCCAAATCCAGATCGCGGCCACCAACAGCGAGCTCGAAGGGCCGATGATCAGCGACTGGGTCGACCTCTCTGGCTTCGCGACCGAAGGGGCTTCGGCCAACCGCTTCACCGGCTCGGCCTCCCGCCGGGCGATCATCTTCAGCAACTACGTGCTCGCCGATCAGACCCTGACGCTGACCCCCGAGCTCAACGCGACCGCCTGGGGCGAGGACGCCGAGCACCCGGCCTACCTGCGGATCGTCGGCGGCGCCAAGCTGAAGCTGCGACCCGGCTCCTACATGAAGGTCGAGGCCATCGTCGAAGGCGGCACCCTCGAAGCCGACGGCACCGCCGCCGAACCCGTGGTCTTCACGAGCCTCGCCGACGACTCGGTGGGCGGTGACACCGGCGGCTCCAGCGAAGCGAAGCCAAGCGCGAACGTCTACGTCAACCGGGGGACCCTCGCCCTCGATCACGCCGAGCTGCGCGACGCGACCGAATACTCGCTCTCCCTGTCGGGCAACTGCTCGGGCAGTTGCGACGAAAACGATCCCCAAATCCAGATCGCGGCCACCAACAGCGAGCTCGAAGGGCCGATGATCAGCGACTGGGTCGACCTCTCTGGCTTCGCGACCGAAGGGGCTTCGGCCAACCGCTTCACCGGCTCGGCCTCCCGCCGGGCGATCATCTTCAGCAACTACGTGCTCGCCGATCAGACCCTGACGCTGACCCCCGAGCTCAACGCGACCGCCTGGGGCGAGGACGCCGAGCACCCGGCCTACCTGCGGATCGTCGGCGGCGCCAAGCTGAAGCTGCGACCCGGCTCCTACATGAAGGTCGAGGCCATCGTCGAAGGCGGCACCCTCGAAGCCGACGGCACCGCCGCCGAACCCGTGGTCTTCACGAGCCTCGCCGACGACTCGGTGGGCGGTGACACCGGCGGCTCCAGCGAAGCGAAGCCAAGCGCGAACGTCTACGTCAACCGGGGGACCCTCGCCCTCGATCACGCCGAGCTGCGCGACGCGACCGAATACTCGCTCTCCCTGTCGGGCAACTGCTCGGGCAGTTGCGACGAAAACGATCCCCAAATCCAGATCGCGGCCACCAACAGCGAGCTCGAAGGGCCGATGATCAGCGACTGGGTCGACCTCTCTGGCTTCGCGACCGAAGGGGCTTCGGCCAACCGCTTCACCGGCTCGGCCTCCCGCCGGGCGATCATCTTCAGCAACTACGTGCTCGCCGATCAGACCCTGACGCTGACCCCCGAGCTCAACGCGACCGCCTGGGGCGAGGACGCCGAGCACCCGGCCTACCTGCGGATCGTCGGCGGCGCCAAGCTGAAGCTGCGACCCGGCTCCTACATGAAGGTCGAGGCCATCGTCGAAGGCGGCACCCTCGAAGCCGACGGCACCGCCGCCGAACCCGTGGTCTTCACGAGCCTCGCCGACGTCTCGGTGGGCGGTGACACCGGCGGCTCCAGCGAAGCGAAGCCAAGCGCGAACGTCTACGTCAACCGGGGGACCCTCGCCCTCGATCACGCCGAGCTGCGCGACGCGACCGAATACTCGCTCTCCCTGTCGGGCAACTGCTCGGGCAGTTGCGACGAAAACGATCCCCAAATCCAGATCGCGGCCACCAACAGCGAGCTCGAAGGGCCGATGATCAGCGACTGGGTCGACCTCTCTGGCTTCGCGACCGAAGGGGCTTCGGCCAACCGCTTCACCGGCTCGGCCTCCCGCCGGGCGATCATCTTCAGCAACTACGTGCTCGCCGATCAGACCCTGACGCTGACCCCCGAGCTCAACGCGACCGCCTGGGGCGAGGACGCCGAGCACCCGGCCTACCTGCGGATCGTCGGCGGCGCCAAGCTGAAGCTGCGACCCGGCTCCTACATGAAGGTCGAGGCCATCGTCGAAGGCGGCACCCTCGAAGCCGACGGCACCGCCGCCGAACCCGTGGTCTTCACGAGCCTCGCCGACGTCTCGGTGGGCGGTGACACCGGCGGCTCCAGCGAAGCGAAGCCAAGCGCGAACGTCTACGTCAACCGGGGGACCCTCGCCCTCGATCACGCCGAGCTGCGCGACGCGACCGAATACTCGCTCTCCCTGTCGGGCAACTGCTCGGGCAGTTGCGACGAAAACGATCCCCAAATCCAGATCGCGGCCACCAACAGCGAGCTCGAAGGGCCGATGATCAGCGACTGGGTCGACCTCTCTGGCTTCGCGACCGAAGGGGCTTCGGCCAACCGCTTCACCGGCTCGGCCTCCCGCCGGGCGATCATCTTCAGCAACTACGTGCTCGCCGATCAGACCCTGACGCTGACCCCCGAGCTCAACGCGACCGCCTGGGGCGAGGACGCCGAGCACCCGGCCTACCTGCGGATCGTCGGCGGCGCCAAGCTGAAGCTGCGACCCGGCTCCTACATGAAGGTCGAGGCCATCGTCGAAGGCGGCACCCTCGAAGCCGACGGCACCGCCGCCGAACCCGTGGTCTTCACGAGCCTCGCCGACGACTCGGTGAGCGGTGACACGAATGGCGATGGTTCACTCACCACGCCAGAAGAAGGGGAAGACGCTGGAATCTTCGTGGTTGACAATGGGTCGGCGTCATTGGCCCTCAACCTTGGATATCTCGTGGTTCGATACGCCGCGGTGGGCCTTTCGGTGCAGGGAGAAGCGCAGGTAGCGGTGCGGGGAATCTTCGATCACGACGAACGCGCAGTTAGCGCCTGCGATTGGGAAGAAGGCTGCTCAGTCGATGCTGGTTATGTCTACTGGGGTTCGCCAGAAGGGCCTTTCCCATCGAGCCATCCCCCGCTGGTTTGTGGCGCGGTGATGGCCGATCCCTATCTCACCTCACCAAGCGGCAGCACGACGGATGCCGGAGTCTTTGGAGTTGAAAACTGTGACGGCTCCGTTACGCCGGAAGATCAGCTCGCTCAAGCAGCCAGCAACTTCGACACCGCGATTGTGAACGAGCAGATTGATTGCAGCAACGGCTTTCAGGACGCATGCGATGCGATAGAGACGGCGCAGGCGTGCCTCGGGGCAGCGCACGATCTTGCTGTCGAGAACTTCCCCGTGCCCGTCGATGCGAAAAGCACGGCTACCGCGGCAGGTCAGGAGTTCGTTACGCAGGGAAGCGCGTATCTGCGCAGCTCCTCTAGTCAAGTGGTGAGCGATATCGGGCACGTAACCGGCTTCGCGGGCAAATTGCTAGGCGTTGCGAGCACGATCCTCGGCCTCGCGCAGGCCTTCAACCAGTGCGCCCCATAGTCCGCCAGCGTTGATCGCATTGGGCGCGGGTGAGTAAGTGCGATTCAATGCGATGAGCATCGCTCAACGTACCTGGAAGGCGCCTGAGCGGAGGTAGGCCGAGAGCAAATCAAGCGCGTGCGCGGTCGGAGGATGGAGTGGGTCGGGGGTTTCCCCCAGGCTGACGAATCTGGCCTCGGTCGACTCCACGCCGTCCGGTATGGCGTCGCCACGCCAGGCCTTTGCCAGAAAGAGCAGGGCAAAGCAATGAGTGATATCGCCGTTCGGGTAGTGAATCGTGTGCAACTCGGCCTCCGACAGGCAGCCGAACGGGATCAGGTCGCGCTCGGACACCTCGATCCCGGTCTCCTCGCTCAGCTCGTCGATCGCCGTGCGAGCGAAGCTCCCACCGGGCTCCGCGGCCCCGGCGGGCAAGCACCACGTCCCGTCGTCGGAACGCCTGGTCAGCAGCACGCGCTGATCTTCCCGTTGCACCGCGACCATCGCGCCTGGCATTAGGACGAGATCGCTGCCTACGGCCTGTCGCAGTCGCCAAAGGTAGGAGTCCCTGTGGGGCATGTTCGAGGCCAGGGTACGGCGTCATCGCGTTGCGCTGCCCACCCACCCACCCGGCGTTCGCTGTGGTCGAGTGCCACCTTGCTGTCTTGGGAAGGGCGTGACTCCTTCCGTTGAAGGCGAGGCCCAAGGTCGACATTCAATTCCAATGCGCCGGGAACCTCCGCAGGCTCGGGCGGAGTGCCGGAACTCGGAGCTTTAACGAGTCATGTGGATTTCGACGAATGATCGAGCGGGTCGCCCGAACCAATCGAAAGTCTTCCGTGTTTCTTTCTCTGCATATGGGCTAGTTCCCCACAAATTTCCTCCCGGGGGGTGGCGCGAGGCGCCGCTCATCCGTGTAGGGGGTGAGGGGACCCGTTTAGCAGGGGCCCAGAACGCCGGTCCAGGGGGGCCGGCAGAACAAGGAGAGAGAAATGTCTTCTCGATTGGGAAGACCGGCCCACCGGCCGGTCGCGATAGCCCTATGCCTGATGTTGGCCTGCGCGGTGGTCGCCGTCGTGTGCGCTGCCAC
This sequence comes from uncultured Solirubrobacterales bacterium, assembly GCA_963817905.1. Classification (GTDB taxonomy): domain Bacteria; phylum Actinomycetota; class Thermoleophilia; order Solirubrobacterales; family 70-9; genus VRUE01. Next base: position 231,099 of record CAWFPS010000002.1, read on the forward strand.
GGCTCAAGCGGCTCAGTTCAAGATGGTGATGTGCGCCGCCGACTCCGGCACGCCGGGCTCCTCGACGGAGACCAACACGGTCAACGCCCAGCATCCCTACGGCATCTTTGACTTCACCAACCACTGCGGCGGGCAGGGAGGCGACCCGCCCGGCGATTCTGCCTTCCTGCGCATCGCCGAGCACGAATCCGCGGGCAACGCCGGCAACGGGTCCTACGCCCGTTTCGTCTTCGCCACGCCCTGGTACGTCCACTTCAAGTCCGCCGGTGGCTACACCCGCCAGCCCAATGCCTTCAACGACGGCTGGCGCTCGCGCTTTTGGGGACTCGACTTCGCGAGCAACGGCACCATCTTCGTCAACCAGGGCGCGGGCCTTTCCAACTCCGGCACCGACCGCACCTCCTCCAACACCTTCGGCCCGCACCTGTGGCCCTTCACCACCTTCCTCGACTTCCACCACTTCTACTTCGAGCTGATCTGCGTCCGCCCCGCCGGCTGTGACCGAGCCAACTTCAACGCCACCGACGCCAACGGCTTCGTCGTCATCCTCAACGACGATCAGGCGCCCGACCTCTACTTCTCCAACAAGACCGCGCCCCTGATGCAGGGGAGCTGGGTCCGCGGCTCCCAATGGATGTCCTGGTACGTGCATGACAACGGCTCGGGCATCCGCAACGAGTGGATCTACCTCGACGGGAAGTCCCAGTACCTGGTCGACCACCAGGCTCTCGGGCAGTGCAACGCGACCTCCTCGCCCGTCAACGGCGAGTTCGCCCGTACCTACCAGCCCTGTCCGGCCGGTCCCTACGACCACTCCTGGACGCTCGACACCGCCTCCTTCGCCGACGGCGCTCACACGCTCCAGGTGTGCGCCCAGGACTACGGCCAGTACCGCGGCCTGAACGGCACCGGTGGCGCCACCTGCGACTCGCGCACGATCCACACCGACAACACCGCGCCCGGCGCCCCGGTCGGCCTCGAAGCCACCTCGGCCAACCCCAATCGCTACCTGCCGAACTTCGGCGCCCGCTGGCAGCTGCCTCCAGACTCCGGCAGCCCGATCGCCAAGCTCCACTACAACGTCGTCAACGCCGACGGCGAAGTCGTCGTCCCCGAGCACACCGTCTCCGGCCCCAACCCGACCTCGATCCCAGCGATCGAAGGCCCGGCCAAGGCGGGCGACTATCGCCTGCGCGTCTGGCTCGAAGACTCGGTCGGCCTCACCGGACCGGCGGCGACCGTGCCGGTCCCCCGCGACACAACGCCTCCCGCCGCGCCGCAGGGCCTGCAGGTGAGCGCGCCGGAAACGTCGCGCTCGGCCGAGGGCTTCGACCTACACTGGCAGAACATCGCCGACGCGGGCTCGCCGATCGACGCCGCCCACTACCAGGTGCTGGATGGCGCGGGCAGGGTCGTGGTCCCGACCCAGGCCGCCAAGGGAGATGGCGTCTCCGCGATCGAAGACCTAGCCACCCCCGACCAGCCCGGCTCCTACACCCTGCGCCTGTGGCTCGAAGACGAAGAGGGCAACGTCGGCGCTCCGGCCACGGCGCCGCTCTCCTACCGCTGCGTTCGCTCCGATGCCGGCGGGGCCACCTCGCTGAGCGCCGGGGTGGGCACCGACCAGAGCCCCGAAGCTGTCCTCGCCCAGGGCGAAGGGTCGATCCTCACCGGCCGCCTCGCCAACTCCGGCGACGGCATCGCGGGCGCTCCGGTCTGCGTCTTTGCCCGTGTCCTCACCGAAGGCCGGCGCGAGTTCCTTGGCATCGCGATGAGCCGCCCGATGGGCGGCTACAGCTTCGCGATCCCGCCAGGGCCTTCGCGCGAAGTGAGCGCCCTCTACCGCGCCGGGCACCGCGAACTGGGTGCCCACGCGCTGTTGCAGACGGTCGTCCACCCAGACTTCAAGGTGAGGCGAAAGGTCGTGCGCAACCGGGGCTTCGCCCGTTTCGTCGGCCACATCCCCGGTCCCGACAACGACAACGTCGTGGTCGTCTTGCAGGTCAGGCGAGGCAAGGGCTGGCTCGCCTTCCGCCGCTACCGCACGCGTGCGGGCGGCAAGGTCACGGTCGGCTACCGCTTCACCCGCACCAGCCACCCGACCCGCTACGTGATGCGCGCCCAGGTCCGATCGCAGGCCGGCTACCCCTACCTGCAGGGCAACTCCGACCCGCTGACGCTGGTTGTCCGGCCCAACGGCCGGCGGCGGCGATAGGCGGTGGGCGCGCGGCGCGGGGACGGGAGGCGGGGGTCCGGGCTCGGGGAGGGGCCCGGGTTCCCCGCGCGGGGCAAAGCCCGAGCGAGACGCCGGCGCAAGGCGGCGGCGGGGAGGAGGACGCTGAGCCTCGCCGAGGCCGAGTTCTACGCGCGGGTCTATGACCCGGCGCGCAGGGGATCGCTGGCCGAGCTGCGCCGCCGCGGTTGCGACGAGCTCGAGGCCGAGGAGCTCTTTGCCGCCTCTTACGCAAGGGTGATGGAGTCCGTTGACCCGATCGAGCGGGAGTTCTCCTCGGTTCAGATGGTGCGCTTCGTCAAACGCGCCTGCTGGCACCGCCTGGTCGACGAGCGCCGCCGTCGCATCGTGCGAATCGAGCCGCCCCCCAGGGTCGCCGAAAGCCCCAGGGAGCAGCCCTCCGAGCTGGCCGAAGAGCGCGAGACGGTGGCAGCCGGCCGCGAGGCGCTGGTGATGCTGCCCGAGCGCGACCGGCTGATCTTCCTTCGCCGCCACCTGCTCGGCATGCTGCCCGAGGAGATCCTCGCCGAGACGCCGGGCCTCAGCATGCGCACCTACCGCAAGATCATCCAGCGCGCCAACGCGCGCGTACTGGCGGCCTTCGAGCGGATCGAGTCAGGGGAGCGCTGCGCGGAGATGGAGGATGTCCTGCTGCGCCGCTACGTCGCCGGGGAGAGCCCGCCGGACGAGCGCCGGGCGATCAAGGCCCACCTCGCCCACTGCCGGGCCTGCGGGCAGGCCCACGCACGGATGCGTGGCTACCTCCTCGACGTGGCGAGTGGCACCCTGCTTGCCTCCGCGCTCGGCGTCGGGCACGCTCCTCCCGCCCACCTGCTCGAGCTCGCCTCCCAGGGCGCCCGGGCGCTCGGCGAGGCGAGCCGCGCCGTGCGCGAGCGGCTGCGTGAGGCCCTGCTGCGGCTCGCCGGCTCGCTGCCGGGCAGCGGAGCCGACGCGGGCGTCTCCCAGGCGCTCGGCGGCTCCTCGTGGCGAGTCGCCTCGGCCTGCACGGCCACAATTGCGGCCGGGGCCTGCGTGGCGGCCGGTGTCGTGCCGGGAATCGGCGGCGTCGGCCTCTCGAGCCATCGCCACCATCATGCGACGCCCCCGGCGAGGCAGGCGAGGACGGCCGAGAGCGCTCCGCCGGCCAGCGGCCCGAGCGAATACGCGGCACCCGCGCCGACGGCGACCGGCTCCGAACAGGCGAGCTCGGGAACGAGCACAGCCACGGCCACGCGCAGATCCACTACCGCCTCCCGTGAAGGGTCTTCCACTGCTACTCCCGCCTCCGGCCAGCAGGTCGCCACTGAGTTCGGCCCCGAGTCGAGCCAGCCCGCCCCGCCCAGCGGTGCGTCCTCGCCCTCTTCGGGTTCGTCCGGAGGCGGCTGGTCGATCTCCAGCGCCGCCCCTGCGAAGAGCGGCGGCTCGGGCTCCGGCGGAAGCTCGACGGGCACCAACAAGTCGAGCTCGGAGTTCGGCCTGTGAGCGCCGGTGCGAGTCGCTGTAATACCTGACGATCACGCTCGTCTTTTCGTCCAAATTTTCACCGGAGGGGGTGGCGCGACGGCGTCCTCAACTGTGTAGGGGGTGAAAGAACCCTAGCTGGACTCGGAGCAGTCCGGCGGCTGGAGGATCGCGATGTCGACAGAGAAAACCACTACACCGAATGGCAAGACAACTGTGCTTCCACCAACAGAGCACTGGCGCGGGCTGCAAGTTCGCGCGGGCGCTGAGCCGGACGTCGACGACGAGGTCGCCACGTCGCAGGGAGAGCCCGAATGCGACAAAGAGGAGAGGAGGAGGAGTCCACTCTCGCAGCGCGCTCGCCTCCTAGTTCCGGCGGCCCTGATCGCTTTCGCGGTGGCGTTGGCCTGGATCGTCATCCCTGCGTTGAAGGGTCGGGGAGACTCAGCGCGGCGAACTCCCTCTGCGTCTGGAGTCGCCCACACGAAGGCGAGTAAGGCAAATGGACGACGCTCGAGCGGGACCCGGTGGGTGAGAGACCCCGGCGAGGCCGCCCGGCCGCGACGCAGGCACACGGTACCCGTAGCACCGAACGCGAGGCACAACCCCCGCCCGCGGCACGGGCCGCGCCATTCCTCCCCTGCGCCATCCGACGCCGCGAGCTGACCGCCTGCGCCCGGCTCTTCGTCGCCGGAAGCGGCACCCGAGCCGAGTGCGCCCGCGCCGGTCGTTCCGAGTCAGCCGAAGGCAGTGCCGGGCCTTCGCGACGGCGCCACGGAATCGACGGAGTTCGGGCTTTAGGAGCAGGTAGAGGGATAGCGAAGCATGAGTCCCAATCCGAAAATGAACGGGCGCGGCGCCTTCCCTCCCGGAGGCACAACAACACGCGAGCCGACCCCGGCGCAGCTCTTGGAGCTGGCCGCCGAGAGGTTGCAGCTAGTGGCGAAGGCAAAGAGGATCGCCCTGCTGGAGGCGCTGAGCGAGGGTGAGGCGGGGGTTCAGGAGCTGGCAGACCGCATCGGGTTGGCCCACCAAAACGCCTCCCACCACCTCGCACTGCTCTGGCGAGCCGGAATCCTCAGCCGCCGAAGCGAAGGCACCACGAACCTCTATGCAATCGAGGACTGGAGCGCCTGGTGGGTCGTGTATCAGACCGTTGACTTGGTGCGGGCTCCTCAGGAGGAGCAGGGCACGCCTTCCGAGCCCAGGTAGGCCGCGCCTCTACAGGATCTTTTGCTGGGGCCGGTAGATCCAACTACTGGCTATCGCGTGATATCCCAAATCAGAAATGACTCGGCATCAAAGGCAGACACAATTACAGCCACAAGAGAATCCAAGGCTCTCTGGGTAAGGTCCCTGGGGATAGTCTGGCCGTCTACTAGATTAAGATCGTCGGCCGTAGTAGTTAGCGCAAAAGCGTTGAGGGGATATCCGAATGCCCCCCTGCCTATGGCCACAGCAGCCTGGGTGACTGAGAAAGGATCTAGATCTGACCAGTGGATCACTCGGTCACCAATAAATGCCGACGGAGCGTTGATCTGCTTCATCGCGGCGTCTGATCGTCTGCCGACATCGTCCTCGATCACAACGCAGGCAGCGCCACGGTCGCTCAGTTCGCCTAGGTATCGAGCCAGTGCCGCGTTTGCATTTGCTTCACTGACAACGCCACCCTCGCGAAACTTCGTAAGTTGGCTTGGCGCGACGCTCGGCGAGGAGAATGTATAAAAATGTCCTCGGCCAAATTGCGTCGCAGAGAGCACTGCGGTTGATAGGTCAAAGCCTGACTCGAGGGATTTCTTAACCCAGTCAACTGCGATGCGACTGTCTGGCTCGACAGTTTCGATTGAGTCGTTCACTTCGGCAACACCCTTCCGTCCGGATAGACCCGATACCCAGGGCCGTTACGTCTTGGCAGGTAATCGTAATGGGGACCGATTGGATCCTCATGCCCTAGGTCAGGTCGGAGGCTCTCGCCGGTGTCGGGATTGAACCACGCGCCTTCCTCGCTGCCCGGTGGTCCGCTGCCTCGCCATTCCCATCCGGGTCCGGGTGGCTGACTCGTGTCCCCAAAATTCGGAGGATCCGAAGGCATGCACTCCGCTTCGCGTGATGCAGCGTCATCGGATTCATGGCTAAGTGAATTTGCGATAATAGTCGCGGCTGCGGCGGCCGCCGCAGCCGCAGCCGCAGCGGCAGCCGCTCCGCAGGTTGCCTCGCCGACGACTGGGATCTCTACCGTGGCTGCGCAAGCTGCCGCGCCGGCTGCTGGATTATTGCCTGTCGGATCAATGAACGTTAGAGGGTTATTTGCTGCGTATGCGTAAGGTTCGTGGTCGACATGCTCCTGGGGATCCCTAGTAAGAAACTGACCGGTGGTGGGGTCATAGACCCTGGCCCTGAGGTACTGCAGGCCGCTTTGAGCGTTTGTGTACTGACCCGCGAATCCAAGGGGAGTCGAGGCAGATCCCGTGCTTTCGGTTGGCTCGCCGTAGGCGCCGTAGCTGAACGTGCCGGTTGCTTCGCCGCTTTCGTCGGTCAGGAGTCTCGTGCTGCCGAGCTGGTCATGGTGGAAATACTCGGCTTTACCTTTGGTGATCTGCTCGATAGGGAGGCCACCCGGTCCGTAGATGTAGCTTGCTTCGTCGTCGTCGAGCAGAAGGGGCGGTCCGGCGGTCGTGTCCCAGGTCAGGTAGCTCGTCGTTTCTGACACGGTCTGCGAGGCGCGCAGGCCCATTCCGTTGTAGCTATAGGTTTCGGCGACGGATTCTGTTTCGCCGCTCGCGACTCGCTCGACCCCCGTCAGATTCCCGGCTAGGTCGTAATCGTAGGTGGTGGGGGGCTCGAGTTTGGAGACTTCCCACTTCTGGACGCGGTTGTTTTCGGCGTCGGAGACCCAGATATGCCCTTCGGAGTCGGTCGCGAGCCCCATTGGGTATTCGAAGGCAAATTCCCCTTCGCCCGATCCCGGCGTGCCGAACTGGCCGAGGTAGTCGCCACTCGCGCTGAATGCCTGGACGCGCTGATTGCCTTCGTCGCCGACCCAGACGTTTCCAGCCGAGTCGATGTGAATCGCGTCGGGTTCCTTGAACTTTCCGCTTCCCGATCCATAGCCGCCGATCTGGCGGAGGAATTCCCCTTCCTGATTGAACTGCGTGGCGCGGTTGTTGCCCCAGTCGGCTACCCAGATCGTGTCGCCGGAGCCGATGGCCACGTCGACCGCTTCCAGGATCTGGCCTTCTTCTTCGCCGTATTCCCCAACAACCTGGATGAATTCGCCTTCTGCGTCGAACTCCTGAAGGCGCCCGTTGTAGGTGTCGGCGACCCAGATGTCGCCGTCGGAGTCAATCGCGATGCCTTCGGGTTCGGCGAATTTCCCGTTCCCCGATCCGGCGGATCCGAACTGCCCCAGGTATTCGCCTTCCTCGTTGAACTCCTGGATGCGGTTGTTGCCCGCGTCAGCGACCCAGAGATTGCCTTCGGCGTCGATCGCGACGTCGGTCGGTCGTTCGAGCTCGCCGTTTTCGAACCCCGCCGAGCCGAATGACGCGAGATATTCGCCGGAGGGGCTGAACTTTTGGAGTCGGCTGTTTTCCTCGTCGACCACCCAGAGATCGCCTTCGCCATCGATCACAATCCCGGCCGGGTGAGAGAACTCGCCTTCTTCGGAGCCGGAAGAGCCGAAGGAGGAGGAATAGGTTGCCGCGGGCAGGCCCGTTTCGGTTCGCTGGCCCAGCTGGTTGTAGCGGAAGGCCGTTTCGGTTCCGGCGCGGAGCTGGTTAGCGGCATCGTAGGTGTTGGAAGTTCCCGGAGCTTTCGTCAGGTTGTTTGCGTCGTCGTGTTCGAAGGCTTCTGAGCCAGCCAGCGTGAGCCGGTCGTTTTCGTCGTATTCGAAGCTTTCCGATTCTGACCCGGGCAGCCCTTCGCTGGAGAGCGATTCGATTTGGCCGATACTGTCTCGCGCATAGCTGAGGGTAGCCAGCGCTTCGGAGCCCTGTTTCAATTCGATCCCGTCGAGCTGATCGGCGCGGTTGTAGGAGTAGTCGTCGATGTTTCCCGTGCCTTCCGGGAAGGTTGTGCCTTCCAGGTTGGAGTTGGGGTCGTAGGCGAAGCTAGTCGTGTTGCCGAGCCAGTCGCTGACGCTTTTCAGGCGGCCGTCGTTGTCGAACGCACGGGAGACCGATTTCCCGTTCGGGTATTCGATGTTGGTCGCGTTCCCGGCTAGGTCATAGCCGTAGGAGACCGAGTCAGAATGCCCGTTCGTCGCTCCTGTCAGGCGATCGAGCGAGTCGTATTGGTAGGTGCTTTCGCCGGTTCCGTCGATCAGCGCAGTCAGCTGCCCCTTCGCGTCGTATTCGTATTCCACGCTCGGAGTCGCTTCGTCGGAGTAGGCGGTTTCGATCAGCCTGTTGGCTGAGCCATAGATGAGGTATGTGGCTTCTCCATCAGGGTCTTCGATTCGCTTGAGTAGGCCGGCGCCATTGAATTCGTAGGCCGTCGTCCTCTGAAGTGGATCGGTGCTCGATTTCAAGTGGTCGAGTGGGTCGTAGGCGTAGGCCGTTTCGCCTTCCAGCCCGTCGATCTGGGTTTTGACGTTTCCGTTTTGGTCGTAGGTCGTTTCCTCGGTTTGCCCGTCGGGCCGTTCGATGGCCTCCAACTGATTGGCCGCGTCATAGGCGTAGGCCGTGACGTGTTCGTTGGCATCCGTTTCTGTTTCCGGGTTGCCGCTGGCGTCGTAGGCCCATTTGCGTTTGTGGCCCAGCGGGTCTTCTTCTGTCAGCCGGTTCCCGGCCGCGTCGTAGGTGAAGGTCGTCGTGTATTTGGCGGGTTCGGCGCCTTCGACGTTTCCGCGCGGGCTGACTTGGGTGAGGCGATGACCCCGTCCGTCATAGGTATAGGACGTTTCGTTACCGACCGGGTCGACGACGCTTTCGAGGTTGCCGGCGGAATCGTAGGCCATGCTGGTCGTCGCTTCGTTGGGATCGGTTATCGCCGTGACGTCTCCGGGGTGCGCTTCGTCTCCGTGGGCATAGGAGACTTCACGTGCTTTCGGTGGTTCTGAGCCGATCAGGGGTGTCGATTCGCCGAGGAGATTGCCGCCTTCGTCGTATTCGTAGGTCGTCGTCACTTCGTTTGCATCGGTGTGTTCAATGAGGTCATTGAGCGAGTCGTAGGCCGATTCGGTTTCATGCCCGAGCCCGTCTTTCGTCGATGTCTGGTTGCCTTTGTCGTCGTAGGTCGCGTAGGTGGAGCGGCTGTTGGGGTCGGAGACTTTCGTGATGCCGAGGGTGTCCGGGTCGTGTTCGTAGGTCCAAGTCGCTTTCGAGCCTGTGCCGTTGGCTTCGATGCGCTTCGCCAGCGCGCCGTCTTCGTATTCGTATTTGGTGACGTAGCCGCGCGGGTTGGTGACAGACGTGGTCGTGAACGGATCGGTGCCGGAGTAGGCGAACGTGGTTTCGTGTTCAAGGGCGTCGGTCTGGGTCAAGACTCTGCCGCCGAGATCGTAAGTGTTGGTCAGCACGGTGTTTTCGCGTGGGTCTTCTCGGGTCAGCAGGAGACCGTTTTCGTCGTAGCCGTATTTCGTATGGCCGCCACGGACATCGGTCACGTCTTCCAGAAATCCGGCTTCGTCGTAGTCGTAGCTGACGGACCGTTCGGTGGAGTCGCTGACCCCTTCAAGGCGACCGGTTTCGTCGTAACTGAAGGACAGGCTTCTGCCGGCGCCGTCTTCGGCGCCTTCCAGTCGGCCCGCTTCGTCATAGAAGAGGCTGGTTTCGTTTCCGTTGAGATCGCTGATCGAGGTCAGGCGACCAACGTTGTCGAAGGTGTAGATCGTGCGGTCGCGAACCGTGTAGGTAAACGTCCCGTCTTCGTTTTCGACGAGGGTCGCGAGGACCTCCGGGGCGGCCAGGAATTCTTTGGATTCGGCTTCGAAACGGCTCTTGCTCCCGTTGGGGTTTGTCACGACTGCGTCGCCGGATTCCGGGTCGACTTCCAGGGACATGTCATAGGAGAACGACCATCCCGTTCCCAGCGCCGATTCCTCTTCGGAGCGCGCGGCCAGGGAGCTGTAGGTGCGGGTCAGCTGCAGCCCGGGGCCGCGTCCGGGAATCGCGAGATCAGTTGTCGTCTCGTAGTAGTCGCCGGTTGCGGTGTTGACCGGGTCCCCGTAGCAGTCCTGGGCGCACGGGAGCTCCGATGGGTTCCCCCCGCCCCAGGTCGCCTCGGCGGTGATCGGCACCGCCGTCACCAGGAAGGGGACTTCGGCGCTTTCTTCAAGCGTTTCTTCGTCGCTGAAGGTCTGGGTCCAGTGATAGACCAGCGTCCAAACTCCGAGACATGGGAGAGGTATGGTGGATGGCACATCTTCTTCGTGGCCCGCGTGCCAGCCGGTGAGCGTGTATTTCGTGCCGAGCACATGCCAATCCGACGTTTTGCCACTGCTGACGAGTTTGCCGCATGCGTCGTACTCGGCGTTTTCCTCTTTGTTTGTATCGGGTGCTTTTTCGGAGTTTGTCCAGTTGGCGTCGTAGAAGGTCACGTATCCGCACGGGTTGTAGGCGGACGCAACGTAGGGGATGATCAGGGCGCAATCCTTTTTGAACGGCGGTTTGAACGGGGTACTGGGCAGCGCGGTGGACACGTCGAGTTCGTCGCCGGCTTCGTTGGCGACCAGCGCGATCGGTCCAGAGCCGCCGCCGGAGCTGAGCGGAGAGGACTTTCCGGCGCGCAGCGACCAGGGGGTCACTTTGGCTTGCAGGTTCGGGCACGAGGGGAGCACAGCGGCGGTGGACCTTGGCCGGCCGGGTCGGCAGGCAGTCTCTCCCCCCGGTGCTTCTGTCTTTTGCGTAGGTGCCAGGCGCCGCGCTGAGGCACTTGCGAGAGAGGGGACGTTGAGGAGGGCCGTCGCACAGGCGACGACAAGGAAAGCTCTCAGCTTCCAGGCGCCGGTGCTGGCGTATTCTAAGCCGTTCATGTTCGCTCTCTCCGATCGATGATAGTTCCGAGGGGTAAACGATCAGGAAAATTAGCGCATAAACCGAGCGGTCGCCCGCTGGCTCCGACACGCTCGTAGGATGACGGGGAGTCATCGCAATAGCGGTCTGGACCCATGGGCCCCGAAAGCGAAGCGCTGGCTGCATCGAAGCGTCCGATTCGAGCCAGGGGGTGCCGCGACGGTTGGCTCGGCCGGATGAGCCAGTGAAGAGGAGCGAGCTAGCTGTCGAACCCCAACACGTCCCGAACGCGCTTCATAGGCGGCCGGTTGCCGAGCGCTGAGTGGGAGCGCCGCTCGTTGTAGTGCTCGAGCCAGTGTGGCAGCGCCTCGCCGCGAGCGTCGCTTGAGGCGTATTCGAGCGCGTAGGCCCACTCCCGCATCAGCGTCTGGTGGAAGCGCTCCACCTTCCCGTTGGTACGCGGCGTGTAGGGCCTGATCCTTAGGTGGGAGACCGCGCGGCGGTCCAGCAGCTCGGCCAATGCCTTGCTCTTCGTGTAGCTGAAGTGGTTGTCGGTCATCAATCGCTCGATCGCAATCCCGTGCTCTTCGAAGAACTCGAAGGCGCGGCGAGTGAAGGCGGCGACGGTCGGGGCCTGCTCGTCGTCGTGGATCTCCGAATAGGCCAGGCGCGAGCAGTCGTCGACGATCGAGTGCACGTACTCCCAGCCGACTCGCCGCGAGCGCCTGCGACGGTCGCCGGTCAGCGCATGGCCGGGCTCCTCGAAGCGACCGAGCTTCTTGACGTCCATGTGCAGGAGGTTCCCCGGGCAGGGCCACTCGTATCGGATCACCGCCGGCGGCTTTGGCCGGGGGAGGCGCGAGCAGCCACCGCGTCGCAGGACCCGGTGCACGGTCGAGTGAGGGCGGGCGATGTCGGGCTCGTCGGCCAGGCGGCGTGGGCTCCAGCCGGTCTTCTCGCGCCGTTCGCAGATCTTCTTCGCCTCCCCCTCGGGGACCTGCGCGGGGCTGCTCTTCGGGCATGAGGAGCGGTCGCGCAGGCAGCTCAGGTCCCGCCGCTGCTCCTCGCCGGCCTCCCGCCAGCGCGAGACCCAGGTGTGGGCCGTCGACTTCGCCACGTTCGAGGCGGCCGCGGCCGCCTCGAACGTGAAGTCCTCCTCTTCGACGAGCAGGACCATGCGGTGCCTGCCCTTCGGGGTGAGCGGGGAGTTAGCGTGTTGCATCCGGGCCTCCTTGAGGTCGTGAGCTTTGACACCCACAGCCTCTCGGTAGGCCCGGATCTACCTCATGGCGTTCGGAACGTCCCTGGGTTCGTCACCTAGTGCGGCAAAGACTGACTTCTGAACTGCTTTGAAATCCAGGCCAGTCCTCCGGGTGCTCTCATAGAGACCTCGGTGGAAGTCAGAGTGAGCATCGCTGTCGGCCTTGTAGCCGAGCTGAGTTGCGATATGCGAGATGAAGTTGCGCTTCAGTGCTTCGCCGCCGTAGGTGGAAGCGTCGTACTTCACTAGACGCACCGAGCGGTCGCGATTCGCGAGGTCGCGTCGCAGCAACTCACAGAAACTCGACTTGCCAGAGCCCCACGGGCCGAAGAGGCCGAGAGTTAGAGGGGGTTTCAGCCCGAGGATGGTCTCTGCGACGCGCCCCGAGATCGCGCTATAGCCAAAGTCATCCGCATCCTCTTTGGCTAGGGCACGGTTAGAAATCAGATCCTCGGCGCTGAGGCCGGGGGGAGGGCCACTCATGTGGCTCACCTTAATCGCAACATCGGGTGGGCCAAGGAGAAATGTACGGAGAGTCCGGGGCGGACCGATGAACGGGTCCGACTCTCCAACAGGGCGGACCGAATTCAGGGTCGGGCCGCAATCTCCGTAAGACTCTGGATAGTTCAGCGCCCGAGACCTTCTTCCTGAGCGCGAGAAGTTCCTGGACAGCGATCCGCCGCGTCTACGGGTAGCTTCGAACGATGTCGGTATCAATGTATGCCAACACTGTTGCCCGTCTTGAGAAGGAGATCGCTGGCTTTCAGAAGAAAGCTGGGGAAGAGCGGTCAAGGGCTGCCAAAGAGCGGCAGACTGCGAACAGCAAGCTACGGGGGATCGGTCGCCACACGAGCGACAGTCAGCGGCTGGGCAAGGAAAAGGACGCTGCTCGCCACGAGGAACGAGCGGCAAACCACGATGTGAAGGCAGCGGGGTTTGCTGACCAGGCGGCGAAAAAGGGCGACCAGCTACAGCGGGCGCGTATATCGCTGCAACGCGCGCAAGCAACCGAGGACCGTCGTGACGAGGCGAAGCGCAAGCAGGCGCTCGATCGCGAAAAGCGGGAGTTGGCGGAGATCGAGCGGCGCCGGCGCCAGGTTCAGTCGATGCCGAGCTTCGAGCCGCACGCCCTGCAGATGCTCGGCGAGCCGATAGTTCCCGCCGGCGAGCCGATCTCACCTCGCGGACGCTCGGTGGCGTCCGCTGATGTGTCTGATGGGCCTGTCTTCGACGTCTGCCTTTCGTTTGCCGGCGAGCAGCGCTCCTATGTCGAGCTTGTTGCCCGCGGCCTTAAGGAGCGTGGCTACGCGGTCTTCTACGACGCGGACGAGCAGGCAGACCTATGGGGCAAGGACCTCACCGAGCATTTCGAACACGTCTATCGCGTTGCTTCGCGTGCGTGCGTCATGTTTATCTCCAAGGAGTACGCCGAGAAGCCCTGGACTAAACACGAGCGCCGCAGCGCTCTTTCTCGTGCACTCGAGGAGGACGAGTACGTACTCCCCGCGCGCTTCGATAGCACTGAGCTTCCGGGCTTGGGTCCTACGATCGGCTACATCGATCTGGCCGAGTTCGCGCCCGCCACCCTCGTCGATCTTCTGGCGGAGAAGCTAGGGGAGCCACAAGGCACGCGCCGCTGACCTGAAGACAATAAGTTGAGTCCGCGGCCAGGGCTAATGTCGCCAGAATGGGCAAACAGCCGAGAGCCTGGACGGTGGACTTCGACAGCGATGCGGTCATCGACTTCGAGGACGTGAAGTCGCGCGGAGATCGCAAGGCGGTCTTCAACGTCGTGCAGAAGCTGAAGGATCTTGGGCCAGACCTGCCGTCGCCGCATATGAAGTCGTTGAAGGGCGAGGCGAATCTGTTTGAGCTGCGGCCGAAGCAGGGGGCTTGTGAGGCACGGCCGATCTATGCTCGATTCGGCGGTCGATTTGTGGTTCTAGCGGTGGCCGCGAAGAAGAAAGACTTCGATCGAGCGGTCGCGGCGGCGAGCGATCGCCTGAAGCGCCGTGGTTGACATCGCGATAACAGACCTATTATCATGCAACAGCGATGACGGCTTCAGATAAGACCCTCGATGTCATGTTGGCCGAGGAGCAGCTTGCCGATCCGAGCTTCCGGGCGGAGTGGCAGCGGCTCGCTCCAGCGCGCGAGTTTGCAGCAACCCTGCTGTGTTATCGCGCCGAGCATAAGCTGGGCCAGAGGGCCCTGGCGAGGAAGCTGGGCGTCTCTCAGCCGCGCGTAGTCAAGCTCGAGTCCGGTGAGCACAACCCGGAGGTAGACACGATCATCAACACTGTTCGGCGCCTCGGGGTCGAGTTTGTGCTCGACGTGGCGCCAGCGGGCAGGAAGCCAGCGCTAGTGACGGCGCGCGCTCAGAAGCGCGGGGCGATCGCCCACGACGATGTCTCGGTCGTGGCGGCTTCGTCCGCGTAGGCCCTGCTTGGTTCGAGTTCAGCCCCGGTAGTCGTGTGGCCGCGTTTGCTTCACTCGCTCGGCGGCGTTGCCTCCGTGGGAGCTGGCTCGGTGCAGCAGACTTCGCATCTTCGCTGCTCGGTTGACTTGGCGGCGCAGCGGAGTGTAGACAACAACCTTCTTCATGTTGACCATTATGCTCGGTCAGCGAGCCTGCGCCGAACATCTTGCTGGGGCAGCAAATAGGGCAACGAAGGAAGGCTCTGATCAAGACTCACGCGAGACAGAAGGCTCATCTCGAGGCAGACGATCCCCGGCTTGCCCGTGCGATCTTCACACTGCGCGAGACCGCTGGATATCTCGACGTGCCCAAGTCGAGCATCCAGCGCTGGGCTCGGCCGCCGGAAGCCAAGCATTCGCTGATCACCTGCTTTCCGCCACGCGGCCGGGAGGCGACGGTGCCCTTCATCGGCTTTGCCGAGGCCTTCGTGCTGTCGAGCTTCAGGCGAGCCGGGGTGCCGTTGCAGCGGATTCGGCCCGCCGTAGAGGTCCTGGAAAAGGAGATCGGCGTCGATCACGCGCTCGCCTCCAAACGCCTCTATACGGATGGAGCCGAGGTTCTCTTCGATTACGCGAACAAGCGCGGTGAGCGCGAGGTGATGGATCTTGTCGTCGTCCGTACCCAGCAGCGCCAATTCTCCGGGGTTCTGAATGACTATCTGAAGCGCATCCATTACGGGGGCGACGGCTGGGCGGACTCCGTGCGGCTGCCTGCATATGGCCACGCCAAGGTGGTCGTCGACCCGAGGGTCGCATTTGGCCTCCCGATTGTCGTCCACGGCGGCGCTCGCGTAGAGGATCTCGTTGACCGCTTCCAGGCCGGCGACTCCGTCGCCGAGATCGCAACGGACTTCAGCGTCCCTTCCGATGAGGTCGAGGACGTGATCCGGCTCGCAACCCGAACGGCCGCCTGAGCCGTGGGCCGAGGATGCTGCGCCATGTCTTTGAGCGGCCGAGGCCTTTCTTGGTCCCCGCCGGGAAAGCCGCGTAAGCTAGGAGAGCGAGTGGCTGCCAAGTCCCATGAGTTCGAGGTCGTTCTCCTGCCCGAGGAAGAGGGCGGTTTCAGCGTGTCCGTGCCGGCGCTGCCGGGCTGCCATACGCAGGGGGAGACCCGCGAGGAAGCGCTGGAGATGGCCAAGGACGCGATCGAGGGATACCTCGAGGTGCTGGAGGGGGAGGGGCGTCCGCTGCCCCTGCCGGCGCAGATCGAGCGGATCACCGTCGCCGCGTGAGCGGGCGACTTCCGTCGGTCCGTCCCAGACAGCTCGTCCGGGTCCTCGAGAAGAAGGGCTGGAAGCTCGCCCGCTCCAAGGGCAGCCACCACCACTTCACCCACCCCGACAACCGGAACATCATCACGGTTGCGATGCACGCCAAGGATCTCAAGCGCGGGACGCTGAGCGGCATTCTCGCGGACGCCGGGATCGACCGCGACGAGTTCCTTCGCCTGTTGAAGTAGGCGGTTTGCTGATCGCCAGGCCCGAGGCAGTCGGAAGGCATCGAGGTACGAGATCGTCGAGATCGCTGGGGCAAGAAATGGGGCAAGGTGCCCCACAGATTCCAGCCGATCTCCACGTAGTTCGATCTCGCGAAAATCGCTTGAAACCGTGCCCCACGTAGTCCAGCCGATCCAACGGAACAAGCTCATAACCCGAAGGTCGCGGGTTCGAATCCCGCCCCCGCTATAGGACGAAAGCCCTGCAAATCGCAGGGTTTTCGTCTTTCTGGGGTGCAGACAGAAGGGTGCAAAATCGGCCCTGGGGCAACACGAGGTCGAAGTGAGGTCGCTTGGGCTTTGCCAAGTGAGCGCTGATCGTGGCCGCTGCGACCATCGACAGCGGCAGAAAACGCGAGTGCCTTCCGCCAGCGCCGGCGCTACGCTTTTAGCGTGACCACTCGCGAGCAAGCCGAGCGACTGCTCAAGGAGATGCCCGAGGAGCAGGTGCCTGCTGCTCTGGATGCGCTGCAGGAGGTCGAGCGCTACGCCCATACGCTGAAAGTGCTGCGCAAGCGCCACCCCGAGAAGAGTGAGCGCGATCTGATGGAGTCGCTTGCGACGATCAAGGAAGGCGACGAGGCGATCAAGCTGATCAGGACGCGCTTCGAGGGCACTCCTTCCGAGGAGATCGAGCGGGAAGCGGTCAAAGCCGTGCGCGAGGTGCGAGCGGAGGCCGCGGGCTAGCTGACGAGCCCAGGGACGTTCCGAACGCCATGAGGTAGATCCGGGCCTACCGAGAGGCTGTGGGTGTCAAAGCTCACGACCTCAAGGAGGCCCGGATGCAACACGCTAACTCCCCGCTCACCCCGAAGGGCAGGCACCGCATGGTCCTGCTCGTCGAAGAGGAGGACTTCACGTTCGAGGCGGCCGCGGCCGCCTCGAACGTGGCGAAGTCGACGGCCCACACCTGGGTCTCGCGCTGGCGGGAGGCCGGCGAGGAGCAGCGGCGGGACCTGAGCTGCCTGCGCGACCGCTCCTCATGCCCGAAGAGCAGCCCCGCGCAGGTCCCCGAGGGGGAGGCGAAGAAGATCTGCGAACGGCGCGAGAAGACCGGCTGGAGCCCACGCCGCCTGGCCGACGAGCCCGACATCGCCCGCCCCCACTCGACCGTGCACCGCGTCCTGCGCCGCGGCGGCTGCTCGCGCCTCCCCCGGCCAAAGCCGCCGGCGGTGATCCGATACGAGTGGCCCTGCCCGGGGAATCTCCTGCACATGGACGTCAAGAAGCTCGGTCGCTTCGAGGAGCCCGGCCATGCGCTGACCGGCGACCGCCGCAGGCGCTCGCGGCGAGTCGGCTGGGAGTACGTGCACTCGATCGTCGACGACTGCTCGCGCCTGGCCTATTCGGAGATCCACGACGACGAGCAGGCCCCGACCGTCGCCGCCTTCACTCGCCGCGCCTTCGAGTTCTTCGAAGAGCACGGGATTGCGATCGAGCGATTGATGACCGACAACCACTTCAGCTACACGAAGAGCAAGGCATTGGCTGAGCTGCTGGACCGCCGCGCGGTCTCCCACCTAAGGATCAGGCCCTACACGCCGCGTACCAACGGGAAGGTGGAGCGCTTCCACCAGACGCTGATGCGGGAGTGGGCCTACGCGCTCGAATACGCCTCAAGCGACGCTCGCGGCGAGGCGCTGCCACACTGGATCAAGCACTACAACGAGCGGCGCTCCCACTCAGCGCTCGGCAACCGGCCGCCTATGAAGCGCGTTCGGGACGTGTTGGGGTTCGACAGCTAGCAGCGAGCCGCGGGTTGAAGCGACTCGTCCTCGATCCGAACGCGCTGGCGTCTGGGATCGTCGATCCGCACAGCGACAAGCCGCCAAGGCTGCTGTTCGAGGCGTTTGAGGGCTTGGCATTCGAGGCGATTGTCTGCCCGAAGCTGCTTGGCGAGCTGCGAAAAGCGCTACGCAAGCCCTACTTCCGCGACCGGCTGAGTGCCGAGGAGGCGCGAAAAGCCGTGAAGCGGATAGAGGTGGTCGCCGTTGCGCTCGATGATCCCGCCGACGTCGAGCCGACCCTTCGAGATCCCAAGGACGACTATCTCCTTGCGCTGGCCCGGAAAGCCGGTGCCGAGGCGATCGTCACCGGCGACAAGGATCTGCTCGATCACACTGAGCAACTCGATCCACGCGCGATCGGTCTCCGTGAAGCGTGCGAGTTGCTTGAGCTGATCGACTGACCTGACTACCTCAGCCTGCGACAGAGCGGCAGGTGAGGCGAATGCGCCGCCCCGCTCGCCGTAGAGACGGCGTCAGGGAGCGCCGCTGGTAGCGGAGGCTGATGCGCTCTGGGCGGGCTACACGTTCCGCCATTCGCTCGCCTCGCTCCATCTGAGTCAGGGGACCAACATGCTCCAGCGCCGCGATCAAAGCGCAACCGGCTGCGGATACTGGAGGCCGCGCACGAGGTATTCGGGGAACGGGGCTTGCACGCGACACTCGACGAGGTTGCCGAGCGCGCCGGGGTGGGAGTCGGCACGGTCTACCGGCGCTTCCCGGATCGCGAGGCTCTCGTCAGGGCTGTGTACGAGGAACGCCTCGAGGAGCTGATCGAGATGGCGGAGCGCGGCGAGCAGAACCCCGATCCGTGGGAGGGGCTCGTCGGGGTCCTGCGCGAAGGGACGGCGTTCCACGGGCGCAACAGGGCCATCAGGGAGCTGGCATTCAGCCCGCCGGGCGAGCGCGAGTGGGTCGATCGGAAGCGCGGCATCGTGGGCCCGAAGGTTGCGAAGCTCGTCGCCGCGGCTCAGGCGCAGGGCAAGCTGCGGCCCGACATGGCGACGCTCGACGTCCCCCAGATCCACATGATGCTCGCCGAGGTGATGGAGGTCACCGCGGATGTCTCCCCCGACTCCTGGGAGCGCCTCCTCACCTATGTGATCGACGGCCTGATGACCAGCCGCGACGAGCCGACACCTCTCAAGGCGAGCCCCATCACGGCGCCCTACGTCCCCGATGTGATTCGGTGACCCCCTTCCACAAAAGCCCCGCAAATACGGGGCTTTTGTTTGGGCCCCGGCGGCTGCTGGCCGACATCGGCTGGGCGGTCAAGGACGAGCGCGAGCCCACCTGGCGTTCGAGCAAAGGATGGGCCGTTCGGCCCATTCTTTGACGAGTGGGTGGGAGTTGCGGGCGCGGCCGCTCACAATGCCGCCGGTGTCCGATCTGGTGTCTGTCCGATGATTGCTGCCCGCCTCCGGGCCGCCTTGGCCCTCGCCGGCGCCGGGCTCTTGCTTGTCGCCGCGCCCGCGGTGGCCGGGACCTTTCCCGGCAAAAACGGGAGGATCGCATACGAATACCTCGACACGATCTACACGATCGACCCGGGAGGCGGTGGAGGCCGGCGACTGGTCACGCATCCGGATGGCGGCAGCGAACCCTCGTGGTCGCCAGGCGGCGGCCGGGTGGTATTCGTCTCGGTGCGCGGTGGCGAGCAGGATCTCTACGTAATCGACGCGGACGGGAGCGGTGAACGTCGCCTCACCTCCAACGACGCGATCGAGGAGGAGAACCCGAGCTGGGTCGACGACAACACCGTCATCTTCCGCGCCGACCCCGACAGCGGGGAACCGACGTTCTCGACCGTCAGGCTGGACTCCGCCCCGACTTCGACCTACGCATTGTTCCGCTCAGCCGAGCCCGGCGTCGTCGACAACTTCATCAACCCGGAGATCTCGGCCGGTGGAAAGCTCCTCTTCACCGAGGACTTCCAGTTTCCGGGAACCAGCAAATTCCTCTCGGCGGCGTGGACCGCCAGCGGCGACGGTCCCGCCACGAAGTTCAGCGGACTCGTTGCCGAGTACTCGGTCTATTCCGGCGGTTGGGCCCCGGACGGAGCCAAGTTCCTGTACCTGGGCAGGACGCCAACCTGCTGCAGCCTCGACATCTTCGTCGACTCCACCGGAGCGCCGGTCAACGTCACCAACACCCCCAGCCGCTCCGAGGCCGCGCCGCGGTTCTCGCCGGACGGGACGATGTTGGTTTACGGCGACCTGTTCGGCGGCGACAAGCTGTACGTGAGCGCGGCCGACGGCAGCGGTGAGGTCACGCTGCCGACGGGCATCTTCGAAGCGCGCAACCCCGATTGGCAGGCGCTCGGAGGCGCAGCCGGGCCATCGAAGCCCGACCCCGGGCCCGAGACCGGGTCGGGGCCTGCGCCCGGGCACGGATCCGACACCTCGTCTCCCCACCTGCAGGGTCGCCCGATCCTGCACAACGGCGTCACGACCCTCGTCGTCGTCGTGCCCTCGGCCGGTCGCCTGCAGGTCGAGCAGGTCTACGGCAAAGCGGGCGCGAGCGCGTCGGCCCGCAAGAACGCCAAGGGCAAGAAGGGCAAGAAGGGGCGCAAGCCGCTGGTCAAGCCGCTCACCCTCAAGCCGAAGAAGGCCGGGCCGGTGCGGGTCAAGATCAAGCCGACCAGGCGCGGCAAGAAGGTCCTCGCCAGGCGCGGCAAGCTCACGGTCAAGGTGGCCGTCTCCTTTACCCCCAGGGGCTCGAAGAAGGCCGAGTCGCTGACCCGCGGGGTGACGATCAAGAAGAACAAGAAGAAGCCGAAGCGCGGAAAAAAGAAACTGCCGGGGAGGCTGCAATGAAGAGAAGGGGACTTGTATCGGCTCTAGCGCTCACCCTGAGCGCCCTATTGCTGGGCGCCGGAGTGGCCGAGGCGGCAACTCCGATCGAGGCAAGCTCGGTTGCGACCGGCCGCGGGCACAGCTGCGCGATCCTCAACTCGGGCCAGGTCGTTTGCTGGGGTAATAACTTCTATGGCGAGCTGGGCAACGGCACCAACACCCCGAGCAAGTCCCCGGTGGCGGTATCCGGTCTCAGCGACGCCGAGTCGATCAGCGCCAACGGCGAATACACGACCTGTGCGATCCGCACCGGCGGCCAGGCGCTTTGCTGGGGCAAAAACACCGGTGGCCAGATCGGTGACGGGAGCAAGACCGACCGCAATGTCCCGACCCCGGTCACCGGCCTCACCGACGCCGAGTCGATCAGCGTCGGGGTGCTCCACGCCTGCGCCATTCGCACCGGCGGTCAGGCGGTCTGTTGGGGTCAGAACGACCATGGCCAGCTCGGCGACAACAGCACGACGGAGCGCCTGGCCCCCGTCAACGTGAGTGGGCTGACCGACGCGCGCAACATCGACGTCGGCTGGACCCACACCTGCGCTGCGCGCGAAGGCGGAGCGGCGCTCTGCTGGGGATATCCCGTCAACGGGGTGCTCGGTATCGGCAATGCCATCGCCGATGTCAAAACGCCGACCGCGGTCAAGGGCGTCGGCGGGACTGGCACCCTCGGCGGGATCGTCCAGATGGCCGTCGGCTCGACCCACAGCTGCGCGCTGGGGGAAGGCGGGCAGGTGTACTGCTGGGGAGACAACTACTTCGGTCGGCTCGGGGACGACACCACTTTGAACAAGGATGTCCCGGTCGAAGTCCACGACATGGCCGACGCGAAGTTCATCTCGGCCGGCTACGCGTCGAGTTGCGCGATCCGCGAATCCGGCCAGGCGCTCTGCTGGGGCAGCAACGCGCAGGGGAGGCTCGGCGACGGCACCGACGCCGAGAGGCATACGCCGACGGCGGTCTCGGGGGTCGGAGACGCCGTGCAGATGAGCGGCAAACTGAGCCACATGTGCGCGGTCCGGGTCTCGGGCCAGACGATCTGCTGGGGCAGCAACACTTCGGGCCAGCTCGGCGACGGCACCGAAACGGGCAGTTTCACGCCGGTCGTCGTGGTGATCGGTGCCGCCGGTGGCGGCGGCTCGGCCCCTCCTCCGCCTTCACCGCCGACTCCGACTCCTGTCGCCAAGTCCGTGGCGCCGAAAAAGAGCGGCAACGGCAAGAAGAGCAGTGGCAAGGGTTACCGCAAATGTTTGATCCAGGCCAACAAGGCCGTCAAGAAGGCGGTCGGGTCGGCGAAGCGCAAGCACGGCAGGGCCCGCGGAAAGGCGCTCAAGGCGACCAAAAAGAAGAAGCAGAGGCTCGTCGCCGGGTGTAAGCGGCAATTTCACAAAGGGAAGGGAGGGAAGGGGAAGAAAAGGCGCCACGCCGCTCGCGCCAGGCAGGAGAGCAGGTAGTTTCGGCGAGGTGGGATGGGTGGCGACGACGACTGCCTCTCCGGTCCAAAGGAAGCCCATCGGGATCACGCGCGGCGTGCGATCAATTCCGTCGCTTCTTTGTTGGGCTCTCGGCCGAAGCGGCTCAGGCACTCGCCCGGGTGAAGGTCACATGCGTGACCCCGCTGGGCGAGGACGTGGCCTCGACCTCGTAGTCCTCCTCGGCGCCCTCCAGCCCGTCCCAGAGGCGGACGCCGCGGCCCAGCAGGATCGGGACCACGACGACGTGCATGTGGTCGATCAGCCCGGCGGCGAGGAACTCGCGGACCACGGAAGGGCCGCCGCCGATGCGCACGTCCATGCCGCCGGCGGCCTCACGGGCCGCCTCGAGCGCCTCGGCGGGAGATGCGTCGATGAAGTGGAAGGTCGTGCCGCCCTCCATCTCGATCGACGGGCGCGAATGATGGGTGAGGACGAAGACCGGCGTGTGGAACGGGGGGTTGGGGCCCCAGGCGCCCTTCCACTCCGGATCCTCGTGCCAGCCGGGGTGACCGAACTTGCCGGCGCCCATGATCTCGGCCCCGACCCCGACGGCGAACTGCTGCGCGAAGGCGTCGTCGATGCCGCCGCTGCCGCCTTCGCCCGTCGCGCCCTGCCACCAGCGGGTGGCGAACATCCATTGGTGCAGCCGATCTCCGGCGTGGCCGAAATGAAGCTCGGCGCTTTGGCCCTCGCCGGTGCCGAAGCCGTCGAGGGAGATGGAGAAGTTCTGGACGCGGGTGAGTGACATTGCTGGTGCTCCTTCGTGAGTTGGGGGACGTTGGCTGCTTGCGGTCTCGGTCGAGGTCAGTCGGAAGAGCGACGGGGGCGGTAGGTCAGCAGGACGACACCGGAGTCGAACCGCTTGACGTCGGTGAGCTCCATCCAGACGGTGCCCCGGTCGCCAAGCACGTGGAGGTTGCCGTTGCCCCATACGACCGGGTTCAGGTAGACCTCGTACTCGTCGATCAGGCCCTGCTCGGCGAGCGCATAGGCGAACTCGCCGCTTCCGTGCATGAACAGATCGCCGTCGACCGCCTGCTTCAGCTTCGGGATGGAGTTCCCGAGGTCCCTCTCCAGCAGGGTCGCGTTCCAATCGAGGTCGAACGAGTACTCGCCGTGGTCGCCGTCCGGACTCACCCATTCGGCGACCGGGTCGACGACGCCGTCGAGTGTGGCCTGCGTGGTCGCGATCAGCTTGCCCATTCCGATCTCCCGTCTGTGGTCCAAGGAGCCCCGTTGGCTCCATCTGTTGTTACGACGGCCGCGGCCGCCCGAACTAATCCAGGTCTACACTTAACGCAAGGATCATTGCGTTAGGACGGTACTGGATTGGATATAAACGCGCAAGGCTTCGCGTTTAGACTCCAGTCCGATGGCTTCAACCAGCGAGCAACCACGTCGGCGACCGGGAGGCCGCACCGCCCGAGTTCGCGCCCGGGTCCACGCGGCCGCGATCGAGCTGCTGGGCGCCGAGCCGCCGGAGGAGGTGACGATTCCGCGGGTGGCGGAGCGTGCGGGAGTCCACCAAGCCACGCTTTATCGTCGCTGGGGGGATGTCGCGGGGCTGGTCGACGACGTCGTCGCCGAGCGGCTGGCGGAGGTGGCGCCCCTTCCCGACACCGGGACCCTGCGCGGCGACCTGGAGCTGGCGGCGGTCAGGTTCGCCGAGGCGATCGCGCCACTGGGGGCGATCATGATGCGTGCGGCGGCCCTGGCGGCGCCGACCGCCGAGGCTCCGGTCACGCTACGTACCCGCGCCGACCAGCTGCAGGCGATGCTTGACCGGGCGGCGGCGCGCGGAGAGAAGACGCCGACGATCACCGAGCTGCTCGAGGGGATCACCGCCCCCCTCTATCTGCACCCGTTGTTCTTCGGTCGACCCGCCGACGCCGGCCACGCCAGGGAGCTGGTTCGCCGCCTGCTGGTCTACGTCGATGCCGACCAGCGCTCGCCCTGATCGGACCGAATGTCGCAGAGTTGTCCTCGCAAGAGCCTCTCAGTCCAGCGTCCAGCACCGATGAGTTTCGCCGGGGCTTCCAGTCTGTACCCCCACACCCGATCAACCGCAACCAGGGAGGGCAACATGAGCGCCACCTACACCTTCGACGTCTTCTCCAGCCTCGATGGCTTCGGCAGCGCCGACGCCAGCAGCAACTGGACCGGCTACTGGGGCAAGCAGGCCCCCGAGCTGCTCGACCGCCGCCTCGCCCAGTACGGCGAGGAGCAGCGGATGGTCTTCGGGGCCGACACGTACCGGGCTTTCGCCCGGATGCTGGCCTCCAGCAGCGAGGACTCCGACGTGCGGGATGCGTGGGTCACCCGGATGAGAAGCCTGCCGGCGACGATCGTGTCGACCACCCTGGAGGAGCCCCTCGACTGGCCCGAGGCGAGCGTCGCGAGCGGTGACGCCGTCGAGGTCGTTGCCCGGCTCAAGGAGGGGTCCGAGGTGCCGCTGCGCTCGCACGGCAGCCTCTCGATGAACCGGTCACTGATGGCCGCAGGTCTGGTCGACCGCGTACAGGTGACGCTGTTTCCCGTGATCACCGGTCAGACCGGGGCGGACCCCGTCTTCGGGGGTGCGGCCGACTTCGACCTCGAGCTGATCGAGAGCCGGACGCTCGACCGCAACATCCAGGAGCTCATCTACCGACCCACTCTGCACGCCTGAGTCCGCCCACAGCACCTGGGCGCCTGAGGACCCAGCGCCTTTGAGCCATAGCCGCAAACAACCGAAAGGAAGAAGACCATGGGAAAGATCGTCGTAACCGAGTTCATCTCGCTGGACGGCGTGATGGAGGACCCCGGAGGCGGTGAGAACGCCGGGCACGGCGCCTGGACCTTCGAGTTCGACCGCGGCGAGGAGGGCAACAAGTTCAAGCTCGACGAGCTCCGCGACTCAGAGGCGCACCTGCTCGGCCGCGTCACCTATGAGGGCTTCGCCGCCGCCTGGCCCTCGCGGGAAGGCGATGCGGGGTTGGGGGAGTTCGCTGAGCGGATGAACTCGATGCCCAAGTACGTCGTCTCCTCAACGCTGCGGGGGGCCACCTGGAACAACACCACAATCCTCTCCGGCAACTTCGCCGAGGAGGTTGGGAAGCTGAGGGAAGAGGTCGACGGGAGCATTTTGGTCGCCGGCAGCGCCCAACTCGTCCAGGGCCTGATCGCTCACGACCTCCTCGACGAGTTGCGCCTGATGGTCTTCCCGGTCCTGCTCGGCAGCGGCAAGCGCCTCTTCGACGAGACCAGCCGCGCGCACCGCCTGCGGCTGACCGAGTCCGGGACCGTCGGCGAGGGCATCGCCACCTTGGTCTTCGAGCGGAGCAGGGAATGATGCGCCAGGAGGAGCGGCATGTCTTCGGGGTCGCGTAAACGGACCCATGAAACAAAGGCGCATCAACGACAAAGGAGGATGCACCATGCAGAAGATCGTCCCCAACCTGTGGTTCGACACAGAAGCCGAGGAGGCGGCGCGCTTCTACGTGTCCGTCTTCGACGATTCGCGCATCGTCAGGGTCATCCACTACAACGAGGCCGTTCCGAGCAAGGCCGGCATGGCGGTAACCGTCGAATGGGAGGTCGAAGGCCAGCGCTTCGTCGGTATCAACGGTGGGCCGCAGTTCAAGTTCGACGAGGCCGTCTCCTTCCAAATCAACTGCGCCGACCAGGCCGAGATCGACTATTACTGGGAGAAGCTGGCGGCCGACGGCGGCAAGGAAGGTGCGTGCGGTTGGGTGACCGACAAGTACGGCCTCTGCTGGCAGGTCGTCCCGGCCGGCCTCGAGGAGCTGCTCGGCGACGATGACCCGGAGCGGGCTCGGCGCGCGATGGAAGCGCTGCTGAAGATGGGCAAGCTCGACATCGCGGCCCTGCGGGCGGCTGGGAGTTCTCCGCTGTCGTCAAGGACCACCTGAAGCGCCCGCTCGGCACCCACGGCGGCGCTCGCGCAAGCTTCGCGTTGGGATGATAATCTAAACCGGACGCATCATGCGTCAATGACGACGTATCCTGATAAGGTCTGGAACGTGGCCCGCGAGCCAAGCGCCATCCTCTTTCCGACCGACCGGCCGCTTCCCGCGGAGCTCTTGATCGGCCGCGGCGAGGACGTGCGGGAGATCGCCGTGACGCTCGCCGGCGGTGGGAATCTGGTGATCTCCGGCCCCCGGCGAACTGGCAAGACCAGCGTCTGCGATGCCGCCCTGCGCCGCCTCGAAGACGACGGCCTCTACGTCGTCGAAGTCGACCTCTTCCGCATCGCCTCGGCCGCCGAGCTGGCCGAAGCGCTGGTCGCCCAGACGATCGCCAACCGCTCGGCGCTGCGGCGGATCGTCCACCAGGCCCGCGAAGCCGGGCGCCTGGTCGCCGACGCGGCCGGCGTCGCGGCCGTGGTCAAATCGAAGACCGAGCTCGGCGAGGAGATGGAGATCGCCTTCACGCCGCACCTCGCCCGTCGCGACCCCGAGCGCTACCTCGACTACGCCCTCGCCCTCCCCGGCCGCATCGGCGAGGCCGACGGTAAGCGCGTCGTCCTCTTCTTCGACGAGTTCCAGGAGATCGCCGGCCCGCGCGCGCCCTACGGGGACCCTGACGCGCTGACCAAGCTGATGCGGGCGATCTTTCAGCGCAGCCCGCAGCTGAGCGTGCTCTTCGCGGGGTCGATCGAGCACCTGATGCGCGATCTCTTCACGCCTCGCCAGCGTGCCCTCAGCCAGTTCGGCAGCTTCCACGAGCTGCGGCCGATCGCGGCGGGGGATTGGGCCGACGGCCTCGCCGCCCGCTTCGCCCTGGACCGTTGCGAGGTGGACGAGCTCGCCTTGCGCCGGCTGGTCGAGCTCGGAGCCGGGCATCCCCGGGCGACGATGCTGATCGCCCAGAAGACCCACATGACCGCGGTGCTGCTGGAGACTCGCGCGATCGATTTGCCCGCGGTCGAGCAGGGCTATCGCGCTGCCCTGGAAGGCGAGCGCGTCAACCACGAGCAGAGCGTCGAGCGGCTGCGCGGTGTCCACCGCTATGCCCTGGAGGTGGCTCGTCGCATCGCCCGCGGCGAGCCCCCCTACCGCGACCTGCCCCGCAACTCGGTGCGGCGCGCGCTCGAAGAGCTGCGGGGGATCGGGATCGCCCGCAGCGCGAGCCGGGGCGATTGGCGGATCACCGACCCCTTGCTCGCTCGCTACCTCGCCGAGCTCGACCCGTTGCCCTGAGCTCACGGTTAGCTCTGGGCTGATGCTCGCGATGGCAACGCCCACGCTGGGGCAAGAAACCCGAAGTTCGCGAGTAGGTTCCCGGCGCGGCCGGGGCGGCGAAGGAACCTACCGGGATGCGCCCGGATCCCACCACCGCGCCATTTCCAGCTCGGCTCGCAGTCGCCCGATGTCGGGTGCGGGTTTGTCCTGCCGGGTGAGCAGATGGGCATCGTGCTCAAACTCGCGCAGGAGCGCCTCCAGGGGTGGGCGCTGCTTCTCGCGCTGGGCGGCGGCCCGTGGGGACATTCCCCCGAGCGCGGGAAGGCGCTCGTCGGGCCAGTGCGCGAGCCAGGCGTCGATCGCCTCCTGGGAGGCTCCGAACGGCATCGGCCCGCCGGCGCCCACGCGAGGCATGTCCTGTGCCGGGTCGATCGTCGACCGGCGCGACATCTCGGGCTCGAGTCCCTGCTCCCGCAAGAGCTCGAGCAGCCCCGCCAGCCGCTCCTCGGAGTTGACCTCCACCTCAAAGCCGTCCTCGGCCGGCTTCAGGCGGCCGCGCAGCCAGCGCGGCGCCTCATCGGGCTCCTCGATCTCCCCGTCCTCGGGCCCAAGCTGAGCGCGCAGCTGGGCGAGGCCGGTCTCGCGCTCCATCTCGGTCAGCTCGCGGCCCCACCAGCTGAGCTCGTCCTCCTCCTCGGTGCGGAAATCCGGGTGCGAGGAAAGCCGCTCCCTGGCCGTCGCAACGCTCCTCACAGCCACCTGCGCGGTGATCAGCCGCAGCCGGTCGCCGTCGGTATTGGTCAGCACCGGGCCGGCTTCGCGCCGGCGCCGAAGCTCGCCGGCGATCGTCGGGGCCATGCTGCCGACCACCTTGCCCATCAGGTCTGCGACCAAAGGGGGAGCTGGGTCGTCCAGCTCGACGATCACGCCGTAAGGCGGCGGCTGCTTGCGGTTCAGCGCGCGCCTGCGAGCGCGCTTGCCGGTCAACACCCGGGCCAGGTCGGCGGTCGCCTCGCGCGCCAGGTCGGCCGCCCAGTCCCCCTCGGAGGGGCGCATCGTCAGCACCGCCCCGGTGGTCCGCCAGGTTCCGCCAAGCGCCACCAGGGAGCCCAGCAGAACGCTCCAGCGGCTCGCTCCCTCGAGCTGCTCGGGTGGAATCGCGGCGTAGCGGCGCGCGCCGGTGACGAGGTCGGTCAGCCAGACCCCGGGGGCGGGTTCGGGGTCGGCCACCTGCCAGAGTCCAAAGGCGCAGGTCTCGAGCCAGTCGCGGGCCGCTTCCGCGAGAACGGGCTCCGTTTCGGGATCGGTGGCGAACAGCGCCAGCGGCGCAGCCGATTCCTCGATCTCAGGTTCGGGCCCGTCCTCGTCGTCCTCGTCGTCCAGCAGCCAGGCATGCTCGATCGCCAGCCGCACGATCCCCTCGCGCCGCTCCGCGAACCGGCTTGCATCTGTCCCGAGCTGTTCGAGGTCGGCGAGCTCGGTGTCCGGCTCGGCCTCCTCCAGCTCCTCGAGCCATTCGCGCGCGGTCGCGGCGATCGTCTCTTGCAGGTCGGGTCGTTCCTCGACGAGCTCGTCGAGCCCCTCCCGCAAGCGGTAGAGCAGCTCGCGATCGGAGAAGTCATCCAGAGCGCCCCGCTCCTCCATCTCCAGCTTCTCGCCTGACAGGTTTCGCCGGTGGAGCTGCTCCAGCGCCCGGGCACGGACTTCCTGGGCTTCTTCGTCGCCGGGTATCCTCGTGCAGCTGCTTTCCGACCAGGACGAGCGCATCGAGCAGCCGCTCGGCCTCTGCCAGGTGCTGGGCCAGGACGGCGACGCCGCTCGGGTCGACGTGAGCGTCCAGCGCGTCGTCGAGCAGCGCGACCGCTCGCTCGCCGTCTTCGTCGACGACGCGAGCGACTTCGGCCGCAAGGGTCAGGGCCGTGACGCTTTCGGGGGCGAGCCGCTGCGCCTCGCTCGCGACCGTCCGCGCGCGTTCAGCCGATCCCTTCTCCCGAAGGCGTAGGGCGAGACCCTCTGGCGACGGCAGATCCTCGAACTCCTCCACGAGGAGCTCCGCGACTCGCTCCGGGGCCGTGTCGGGCGAGAGCGCCTCCCGGGCGCGGCGTTCCGCCTCGGCGAGCGCTTGCTCGATCTCGCGCTCCTCGGAGGTCAGCTGCTCGCGTGGTGACCGCTGCTTTGCGCCCCGGCCACCGCTCCGCTTGCGCCCTCGCTTGCGCTTCCTCGACTTCGCCATGCCTCCGCTCACCTCCCGTTTTGGCTGGTCAGCCTAATGCCAACGGAGCGACGTCCTGGCGGGAGTGGGCCCGGATCACTCGATGGGGCGACGGCGGATTGAGTCGCGTGGGGTCTAAATGCTGTCCGATTGCTGACACATCTGCGCCTGAGCGGGCTCAGGCGCTTATTTCCGACTGAGCGCTCGCCGATACTCGGCCCCCGATGGTCAGGCAAGGGATCGGAATCGCGGCACTCGCGTGCCTCGCGATCATGGCGTTCGCCGCGGTCGAGTCCGCGCCCGCCGAGGGCGCCCAGCGACGCGCCAAGCCGCTGGTCAAGGTGCTCGCCCCGCACGAAGGGGCGATCGTCCAGGGTCGCGCGGTCACCGTGCGGGTGCGCCTCGCGCCCGGGGCGGGCCTGCGCAGCGCCAGGCTGAACGGCGCCGGGGTGCGGCGCCTGGTGCGGCGCCGGAGCGGGTCGCGGCTGCTGGTCGCGCGGATCGCCCAGGGGCGGGTGCGGGCCCTGCGCCGGGGACGCAACTTCCTCCACCTCGTCGTCCGCCGCGGCAAGCGGCGCGCCCTGCGCACGATCGGGTTCACCCTGGTGCGATCCTCGCGGCAGCTGGTGCGGCGCTTCCGCGCCGGCTACGTGCGCGGTCGCGGGCTGGGCGTCGGCATGCGGCTCTCCCGCCTGCACGCCAAGGTCCGGGTGACGCTGAACGGTCGCGACGTCTCCAAGCGGTTCGCCGGCGGGCTCTCGGCCCGGCGCGCGGCCAGGCTCGGCGCCGGCGAGGGCCTGCGCCACGGGCACAACGCGCTGCGCGTCCGGGTCACTCACCACGGCGGCGCGATCCGCCGCTTCCGCCGCGACATCGTCGTTCCCCGCTCGGCCACGATCGCCGGCGCCGGGCGCGACCGCGGCGTGCCCGCCGGCACCGGCGTGACCCTCGACGGCAGCTCCTCGCGGGTCGCGCTTCGCCCCGGCGGCGGTCGCATAAAGGGCGGCCTGAACTTCTCCTGGCGCCTGGTGAGCGTGCCCCGCGGCAGCAGCGCGACCCTCGCCGGGCGCCACTCCAAGCGCCCCCGCCTGCGCACCGACCGGCCCGGCCGCTACGTCGTCCGCCTGGCGACGACGATGCGCTCGGAACCGTCGGGGCGCCACACCTCGACCTCGGCGGACGAAGTCGAAGTGGTCGCGGAACCGCAGCCGCTGGTCCCCGTCGACACCGGCGCCACGGTCGGTGAAGCGAACGGGATCGCGGTCGGGGTGACCCGCGAGTGCGAAGGCTCGGGCGCCACCGCGCAGCCCTGCTTCTACCCGGCGCCGGGCGCCGCCGACGACCTGCAGGTGCTGACGCTCGACCGTACGACGCTCGAACCGATCTCGAACAAGTCCTACTCGAGCACCGAACTCGGAGCGTTCGCCATCGCGATGGAAGAACTCAACGAAAACTACGCGCTGCCGAACACGAAGCCGAAGTGGGAGACCGGCAAGCTGGTCGCGATCGTGTTGCGCGAAGGCTCCCTCGGCGCAAGCGAAGCTCTTGCGAATGGCCTCGGCAGCTTCAACGTCAGCAGCGAAGACGGCGAAGCGCAGCCGCTCAAGGGCCTCGGCGAAGCGCCCTTCTCGCTGGTCGCGGTCCCGGGCACGCTCGAAGGCAAGGCCGCGCTCAACTACGGCGGGGCGAAGATCGCGGCGCCGGACGGAGCCGGCGGCGCCCCGGGGGCGATCTCGGGCTACCTCAAGGTCGTCTCCGACACCCCTGGCCAGGAAGAAGGCGGGGCGGGCGAATTCACCCGCGCCTTCACCTGGCCGGATTCGATCGCCTACGACACGCGGGTTCCGCCGGGCCCGGAAGCCTCCGGCGAATCCGACAGCATTCGGATCGGCGCCGCCAAGCTGCCGGTCGTGCCCGGCGGCGAACCGGTCGATCGCGACGGCTTCGCCGTCTTCGCCTTCAACCCGCTCGAACCGGAAGGATCCCTGGAACGAGTCGCCTTCATCGGCAACGCCGGCGGCGCCGGCACGAATACCGGGCTCGACTGGAGCGAACTCTCCTCGAAGCTGAAGTACGCGATAGAAGGACGGCTCGGCGTAGCCCTGGTCTCCAACGGCGATATCGGCCGCTTCGCCACAGAGCCGGACACGAGCTACTTCCCCACCGTGCAGCGCCAGCTCGAACTGCTCGGCGCCAACCCCGACACCTTCGCCCGCGCCGTGCGCAGCGACGGCACCTACTCGATGCTCTCGGCCGGCGAACGGCCGGGCGCCCCCAACATTCCCGGTCAGGTTCGCGCCGCCTACAGCGCCAGCTCGGCGATCGCCGAAGGCGTCAAGGAAGGCTCGAAGCTGGGGGTCGGCCCCGGCCGGCTGACCGGCGTGCTGCAGCGGGCCAGCTACGGCGCCGTCTTCCCCTCCAACGGCGATCCGCGCGGCTCCACGCCGGAACCCGAGATGCTGCAGGCGATCTACCGGGAGCAGTCGCCCTGGCTGCTGACGCCGTCCTCCGGGGCGAGCACCGCCGGCTGCCAGCAGCTCGCCTTCGCCTACATAACCCAGGCGATCGGCATCTCGACCCCGGAAGAACTGCCGCTCTGGAGCGGCGCCGACTCCTCCGCCTGCCAGGGCATCGACCACACCGGCACGAGCGGGACGCGCAGCCCCGACACGCTCGCCGGCGACTCCTGCGCGACGACCGAAGCCGCCGCCGGCGGTGCCGAACCGGCCAACGTCCGCACCGCCTCGCTGCGCATGCGCGGCCGCTACACCGACCTCGATCAGGTCTTCGGCGAAGGGCAGATCAACGACGTGGCGTATCCGGCCGGCGCACCCTTCGCCGAAGCCGATCTCACCTGCGCCAAGAACCAGATGATCGACGAGGTCAAGGCTCGCACGCAGACGATGGCCCTGGTCGGACAGCTCGAAAAGGTCCAGTACGAGTCCGAAGGCAGGGTGGTGACCGAACTGCAGGTCGTCGCCGCGGAAGTCGAAGCGCTGATGCTGAGCAAGCTGAAGAAGGAGATCCAGAACAGCGGCCGGGCGACCGGCGCCTTCTGGGCCGGCTTCGCCCTGCAGACGCTCGCCTCGGTGGCGAAGATCGGCGCGACGCTGTCCGGCTCGGGAACCGCCGCCGCGATCGGCTTCCAGATCCTCGGCCAGTCCGCCTCGCTCGGCCAGGGGGTCGCCTCGGTGGTCCAGGCCGAGGCCGGCAACCCGGTCACGCTCACCGACGAATACCTGCTGCTCGCTTCCCAGCTCCATCAGGAAGCGGTCAAGATCGAAGTCCAGATCGAGGAAGTGCTCGCCGCCCAGCAGCAGGGGATCCTGCTGAGCGAGGCGGCGCTGCTCTCCGACCCGGGCCGGCTGGCGATCGTCAACGCGAGAACGTCCGAACAGGAAGGCTGGCAGGTGACGCCGGAAGGCCAGCTGAAGGCGCAGAACATCTACCTCTACCGGGTGCGCCAGCTCGCCTACCAGGACTTTTGGCCGCAGGCCTACAGCGGCGTGCGGCTCGAGTACAGCGGGATATGCGAGAGCGAAGCCTGCTGGCGGGACGGCGAATGGAGGGGGTTCGCAAACAACGAACCCGTCCCCGGCTACAGCATGGTCCGCGCCGGCCAGGGCAGCTGCATGAACAACAGCTACTTCAGGGGCGCGGCGTCGGGGTCGCCGGGGGGGATCGGCGAGGGCAACGAGTACCAGCCGGGCGCGACGCCGCCCCCGACGGGCCAGCTGCCGCCCGCCTACCTCGATTACCTGATGGCATCGAGCTCGGAACTGAAGAACGGCAAGGTCGACCTGGCGAGCCTGGGCACGGTCGAACTCTTCTTCGAAGAACCGACCGACCAGGCGAACCAGGCCAACCACGGCTCGGAACCGCCCGGCTTCTACGCGCCGGAATTCTGGTGGCAGAACCTCGAAATGAAGCGCCAGGTCCACTGCAACGGCGAAAGCGGCAAGCTCGCGGTCGAAAAGATCGCCGGCCCCTACGCCGAAATCGAACCGAACGTGGTCTGGCCGACGCCGCCCCGCCCCTTCTGCGGAGAAGAAACGGTGACCGGGGCGAAGCGCGTGACCTGCACCTACGACCAGGGCTACTTCGCCGAATCCTCAATCGATCTCGCCTCTTTGGTCACCGGGCTGGGCGGCGACCCCGAAAAGTCGGGGGTCTGGATCTACGCCTTCGGCGGCGCCGGCGCCCACGGCGAAGACGGCGGCACGGGTGGCGGCGGTGGCCTCGCGCGGACCTACTACGGGAGCGCCGAGAGGTTCGCGAGCACCTTCGGTTCCTCGACCCTCCGCTACTACCTGGGCGCAATCGGGGCGGGCAAGACCGGCGCGGGCGGGGCCTCGACCCTGGTCGCGGTCGGCAACGTCTCCTCGAGCGCCGAATCGCCCTGCGTCGTCGCCGACCCGGACGGGATCGAACCGGCCGGGAAGACGATCGCGATCAACGGCTTCCACTCCGGCAGCAAGGAAGGATGCAGCACCCAAAACGTCGTCCTGCTCGCGGGTGGCGGCGGTGGCGGCGGTCACTCGAGCAGCACCGGCGACAACGGCAAGGACGGCGGCGGTGGCGGCAAGGCGTACGCGACAACGCGGTCGATGGTCGCCGGCGGCGGCGATGGGATCTCGAACAAGTCGGGCCACCGTGGCCGCGGCGGCTTCAACGGGGAAGGCGGCAAGGCGGCCGAAGGCGGCGGCAAGGCGGGAGGGGGTGGGACCGGCGGGACCGGCGGCAGCGCCGGCTCCGGCGGCAAGGCGACTTGGGTCAACGCGGGCCCCTTCTACGGCGCCGAATCGCTCGGGACCGGCGGCGAAGACGGCAGCGGCAAGGGCGGCCACGGGGGAGGTGGCGGCGGCGGCTTCGGCGGTGGCGGCGGTGGCGGCGACGGCGGCCACAGCGGAGGCCTCAGCTACGGCGGCGCCGGCGGTGGTGGCGGCGGCAGCTTCGCCTACAAGGGCGACGCCCCGCCAACCGAACACGTGCCGAAGATCGAAGCGCCGGCGAGCAGCGGGTCGCTGGTGATCGTGATCGAACTCGGCTAGCGATCCGACCGGCGAGTGGCCGGCGACCGGTCCGGTCTTGCTGGCGTTGCTTCGGCGCGTGTCAGACGCGGAGAACTGGCACTTCATCGAAGGAGGAGAAATCAGCGTCCTGGGTCACAACTCCAGCGCCGTGCCGCAGTGCGGTCGCAGCGATCCAGGTGTCGTGCCGTCGGAGGCGACGACCCCGATCCTTCTCGGCCGAGGCGATTCGGGCGAAGCAGCTTGCAACCTCGGGATCGACTGGCAGCAGGGAGTAGGTGGCCTGGACCCGCGAGAGAGTCGAGAGGCGCATCGCCCGCGCCTCGGCGTTGGTGGCCCGAAGTACCCCGAGCTCCAGCTCGGCTGCGGTGATCACCGAGACGGCGATCTGCTCGGGAAGCTCGCCAAGCTCGCGGCCGGTCCCTTGGGCGATGAAGACTGAGGTGTCGGCGATTGCCCGACTCAATCGTCGAGCTCGGCGCCGCGGACGTCGGCGAGATCGTTCAGCAGGCCAGTGTCGGCGGGCGCCTCGGTCACGATACGGCGCAACTCGCTGGCCGGGACCCAGGGATCGCGATCCTCGACGTGGGGAAGGATGTCGGCGACCGGACGACGGTTGACCGTCAGCGTCAGTCGTTCGCCCGCCTCCAGCTCAGAGACAACGGCTGAGGTGGAATTCCTTAGCTCCCGAATCGAAACGGCGCGCGCCATGTGCACGACTGTAGCACTCTCTGCTACGAAGCGGCGATCTGGGGCAACAAATGGGGCAACATGCCCCACGTATTCCAGCTGATCTCCGCCTAGCTCGATTTCGGTCAAGCCGATCTGGCTGATCAAGCTCATAACCCGAAGGTCGCGAGTTCGGCGTGTCCTGGTGGCCCCGCTTGACTCGTGGCCGAGCTGCGTACGATTCCGCTGGTGGATGTCCGGCGCATGTGTCCCGATGAGCTTGATGCAGCGGTCAGCGTGTGGCGTGAGGCGAACATCGCCCGTGGTGCGCCGCATGGGCCGGAGCGCACCGCCCGCATCCGCGCGAAACTCTCGGCGCCAGACTCCCTGCCGTTCCTAGCGCTGCGACCAGGCATCGTGGGCATGGCACTGGCCGAGCCCGGACGGTTCGACGACGGCGCGGGCGATCCCGATCCGGCGCTCCTGCACATCTCGATGGTGTTCGTGCATCCCGCCGAGCAGCGGACGGGCGTCGGCCTCCCCCTGGTCCTCCATGTCCTCGAGGTCGCCGGTTCGCTGGGCTACCAGCGCGTCGGCGTCTGGACCGCCGAGGAGAACATTCCCGCCCGCAGGCTCTACGAGCGCGCCGGGATGACCCTCACCGGCAAGAGCGCTCCTTTTCATGCTGGAACGCAGCTCCAATACGGATGCAGGGTGCTTCACCGCACCACGTTCAGCAGCGGCCGACCCTCGACATACCGCCGGATTTGATCTCCGATGAGTTCGTAAACCCGCTGGTCGGCGTCCGGGCTGTCACCGGCAACGTGTGGGGTGAGGAGGACGTTTGGCAGCGACCACAACGGGCTGTCCGGTGGCAGCGGCTCGGGATCGGTCACGTCGAGCGCAGCTTCCAGCCGGCCCGATTCGAGTTCGGCGATGAGGGCGTGTGTGTCGATTCCGCCAGCTCTCTCGGCATTCGAGGCGCCCACTGCGCCCGCTCCTGCCGGCGCCGGAACCGCGAGAGACGCTTGTAGCTGTCGAGGATCGTGCCGACCACCCACTCAGCTACCGGTGCGTCCCGTGTCCCTCGCGCGCCGCAGAGCGTTACGCCCTCCGGGATCGACGGGGCAATCCAGTCGACTCCGGCTGAATTCACCTGGACGACGCGAAGGGCGCTGAGCCGAGGAAGCGCCTCGATCGCCCGGCGCGAACCAAACGGCGGGACCAAAAACTCGGCCGCCTCGATCTCGGGCGGTAGCGCGCCGTTGTGGGGAATGAGCTGAACTTCGACTGATTCGGGCAGTTCGCCGACGCTGGCTCGGGCCGGATTGTCGGGTACCCAGGCCTCCACGGATGGAAGGCCTATCACGGTTTGGATTAGAAGGTCCGGCGTCCGCAGGTGGTGATGGGGCAAGAAGCCCCACGGATCCCAGCCGATTTCGATCTCGCGGAAACCGCTCGATGACTTCCTGCTCTTCGGGGCGGGCCCCCTGGCCTATGAGGTTGCGACACTTCTAAGTGCCCTACGACGTTCCCTAAGGCTGATCTCATGCTCGCCGGGCAGTGGTTGGATCATGCTGTCGAGTGCAGGGGTAGCGAGGTCACATCCGCGCTGCTCGGCGCGGGTCAGCGCTGCAGCAACCTCACTGAGGTCGGCGCCTCCCTGCTGCAGCGCCAGGCCTAGGTGGTACGCGCCGAGACCGTCGCCACGTTCATCGGCGCGTCGAAACGCCGTGAGGGAGCCGGAGACATCACCCCGTTCGGCCAGTAGCAGGCCGAGTTGGGTCGCCGAAATCGCATCACCGCGTTTGTCGGAACTGCGAAGGTGGGCCTCAACGTCGTTCACCGTTTTACTCCTATACCAAGAGGGGGCAGTAGGCCGCCTAACCGTAACTATTTTCACTTAGGATTGTCAGTCGAGTGATGACCGAAGGGTTGGCATGACCACCTCGTCGGAGGAATATCGGAAAGGCTCCGGCTGCGCGACGAAGGAGACGCCCAAACGGCTGAAGCGGCGTTCAGACGAGGCGACCTGCATGGTCCCTCGGGGCCGCCGCAGGCGACGGCCAGGATCCTCGATCGGGGCGCCGCCTGAACTCCACCCGACGCATCATGCGTCGATGACGACGCGTCAACGCGATAGCACGACGATGGCGAGCCCGATCCAGCCGACGCTGAATCCGACCATGACCGTTGTGTTGAGGACTCGGTAAACCGACGAGCTTCGGACCAGCTCCGCGTTGACCGCGAGGGACAGGAACATCAGCGGCTGCACGAACGCGCCAAGGACCAGCAGGGCGCCGACCCAGACGGGAATCGACTCCACCGCGATCCCGACCGCCGTGAGGATCGTGCCCATGAAGAGCAAATCGAGGTGAGCCTGGCGGATGCGGCCCAGGTGTCGCAGCCCGACGCGCCTCAACGCTTCCGGCCTCTCGACCGTGGCGACCATCGCCCAGCCCGACAGGGCGGCGACCGTCAGCTCGCAGATTCCCAGCTTGGCCAGAAGTGGCATGTGGAGCCTTCCTTGTAGAGGAGCAATACAGAACTAGATCATCATTACAGTTCTGCTATTCTCTTGCAGCATGACGCCTGCAACGCCAGCTCCCACCTCGCCTACTCAACCCACGACCCGCAGCGAGCGCCGCAAGGCCCGGACGGCCGCAGCGATCCTCGATGCCGCCGAGCGCCTCTTTCTGAGCCGCGGCTTCGGCGTGACCACGATGGAGGACATCTCTGAGGAGGCGGATGTCGCGATCGGCTCGATTTATGCGCACTTCGGCAGCAAGGACGGCGTTTACGCGGGACTGATCGACCGCGCCCTGGAGCTCGACAAGCACTACTGCGACGCGGGTTTCGACTCCGGCACGACGCCGGCCGAGCAGCTGGCCGGCCTTTCCGAGGGCTACCTGCGCTTCGCTCGTGAGCACCCCGGCTACTTCCGCCTCTTTCGCTTCCCTCCGCCTGACCGCCCCTCCGAGGAGGCCGCGCCTCAGCCCGCCATGCGCGTCGCGCAACGCATCCGGGAAGAGACCGAGCGGATGGCGGCTTGCGTGCGCGCGGCAATAGACGAAGGGATTGCGCGGCCAGTCGACCCGCAGAGCACCGCGACTTTCCTGTGGGCAGCCTGGGACGGGGCGATCGCCTGTCACCTCGGGCTGGCGAACATGAACCTCACCGACGCCGAGTTCGATGCCGTGCTGGACCGGGCTCGCGAAGTCCTCACCCTGGGCCTGCTCGCGCCAAGCGCGCAAGGCGACGGGCACGCGCGATGATCGAGACCATCCCCGCGAATGGGGACTACGGCCTCCCTGCCACCCCGGATTGGCGCGAGGGCGAGCGGTCGATCTGCGAGCGGCAAGTGGAGATCGCCGGACGACGACTCAACTTCGCCGAGGCCGGCGAGGGCCCTCGCGCCTTTGTGTTGATCCACGGCATGGGCGGTCGCTGGCAGCACTGGCTGGAGACGATTCCCTTCCTCGCGCGGCACGGCCGGGTGTTGGCCCTCGACCTGCCTGGATTCGGGAACTCGGAGTTGCCCACCGCTGGCGTCTCTCTTGATGGCTACGCCGACGCCGCGGCAGCGCTCTGCCGCGCGGTGGGCGTGGAGCAGGCGGTGGTTCTGGGTCACTCGATGGGTGGCCCGATCACGCTCCGCTTCGCCACCAGGCACGAGAGCCTGACCGAGGCGGTCGTTCTGGTCGCCGGCGCCACGGACACCTTCAACGCAGTGCTCGGGCTTCGCGCAACCGCCAGGCTCGCCTTGCGGAAGCCCAAGAAGACCGCGGCCACGCTCACCGAGGTCCTGACGGTCGGCATTCCGACGCCTCGCCTGCTGCAGCGCTTGATCGTCGCCCGCCAGTGGCTCCGCCAGGCACTACTTTGGCCATACATGCACCGGCCGCGAGCGATCCTGGCCGACAGCCTCGCACTGATGCTCGGCGGAAGCGGTACGCGGGGCGTCTTTCCGGCCGCCAGGGCGATGGGCCGCTCCGATCCCCGCCAGGGGCTGACCGATGTCCGCTGCCCGATCCTCTCGATCGGGGCCCGCCACGATCACATCTGCCCACCCGAGGACCTCGAAGCCTGGGCCAGGCTGATCCCGAACGCCAGAACCGTCCTCCTGGAGGACTGCGGGCACATGCTGATGCTCGAGCGTCCACAGGCATTCAACAAACAGGTCGACCGTTTTCTGCTTGAAGCAGTACCGGGGCGATTGCAGTAGTCCAGCCTTCGGCGTTCGGCGAGCTCTCCGGGGCCTCAACTGCTGGTGGGTTCTGAGTAGCCGGTAGGCGCGGCAGCCGGCAGATGGCGGATGTCGGGGACGCCGATCAGCATCAGGGTCGCGACGATGGCGAGCCCGAAGGCCAGCCACAGCGAGGCGCTGACCCCGATGGCCGCCGCGACCGGGCCCCAGACCGCGAGTCCCAGGGGATAGAAGGCGAGCGAGCCGAACCAGTCATAGGAGCTGACCCGCGACAGCGACTCGCCGGGGACGCGGCGCTGGAGCGTCGACTCCCAGAGGGAGATCGCCAGCGCCATCCCGGCGCCGGACAGCAGCGCACCGCAGGCGATCGGCGCCACCGGTGGGGCCGCCGCGAGGAAGGCCAACGGCAAGGCGAAGAGTCCGTCGGCGAGGGCGGCGAGCAACAGCGGCCTGTGCGGCTTGACGTGTGCCGCGAGCAGGCTGCCCGCCAGTGCTCCGACTCCCACCGCGGCAAGAACGGTGCCCCACGCGGCCGCGCCGCCGAGGTCGCGTTCGGCGACGATCGGCCCAAGCACGCCCCAGGCGCCCCAAAGCAGGTTCACGAAAGCGAAGTAGGCGACGAAGGTCCACACCCACCTTCGCGACCGAAAGGCGACCCAGCCCTCACGCAAATCGGCGGCGAACGAGCTCCGTTGCGCCGCAAGCCGCGCCGGTACCCGCAGCATCGCCAGGCAGGTGGCGCTGACCGCGAAGGTCAGCGCGTCGATCGCGATCGCCCAGCCTGCTCCGGCGGCGGCGACCAGCACCCCGCCCAAAGCCGGGCCGAGGATTTCGCCCGCCGAGACGGCGCTCGTGCGCAGCGCGTTCGCCGGTTGCAGTTGCTCCGCAAGGACGACCTCGGGCAGCAGGCCGGTCGACGCGGGGCCGAAGAAGCCGGTGGCCGCGCCGGTCACGCCGGCCACCAGGGCGAGCATCCACACCTCCGCCACTCCCGCCAGGAGCAGAGCTGCCAGCAGTCCCTGACTCGCCACCCGCACCAGGTCCGCGGCCACCATCACGGCGCGGCGTGAGGCCCGGTCGGCGACCACGCCGCCCGCCAGCACGGTCGCCACCAGGGGGAACGCCCCCGCGGCCAGCACGAGGCCGACCTCCGAGGCCGAACCGCCGATCTCAAGAACCGCGAAAGCGAGAGCCAGGATGGCCATGCGATCGCCCAGCACGGATACCGCCTGCCCGCTGAACAGCAGCCGGAACTCCCGCCTGCGAAGTACGTCGAGGCTTGCGGGCAGGCGCGCCAAGAGGGGCTCCATCGCGGGCAAGCGTAGCCCGGCAGCGCAGCCGACCTTGACCCCATCGGGGCGGGGTGAATGTCGGCTGCGTTGACCTCGGGATGCCGGACGAGCGCGGCGGCGGCCGAGGCCTTCACCTTAATTCCCTCCGGGGCTAGCCAGCCACCAGTGAGGCGCCCTTGGCGAAGGTCATCTTTACGACCTTCTTGTACGTCTCGCCGGTGCAGATCATGCCGTCGTGGTACCAGACCGGGACGCCCCTCCATTTCCACTCCTCGACCACTTCGGGGTCGGCCCGCTTGATCAGGGCACGGACCCGGGCGAGCGTCTCGCCCCGCCAGTCGCCCAGCTCCTCGATCCGCGCGTCGATCAGCTGAGAGGGGGCGCCTCCCCCCTTTCCCTCCGTTGGATCGTTCTTCGTGCTCTTCACGGATTCGTCGCTTTCCTCGTCTTTGGTCGTTGCCTCTCGCGGCCCTCAGCGCAGCTCGTCGAGCGAGGCGACCTCGACGTCGAACGGCTCGTCCGCGGAGCGCCGGCGCCGGTACGGGGAGACGATTACCCGGTGGACCTCGCCGCAGACGCAGGGGACCTCGATCGGGCTTGTGTCGCTGGCGGGGTCCGCCTCGACCTTGAGCCGCCGGAGCTTGCCGGTGGGCTTGCAGCCGAACGAGATCACCCAGCCGTAGTCGACGGGTTCGGCGCGCTTTTTCTGGCGGTGGCGTTCGGCCATCGGCCCATTCTCCCGGTTTCGGTCCCGGGCGAGGCGCCGGGCGTTCGAAGTTGGAGGAATCTGGTTCGGGGCCGCAGGCGGCTAACGGGCGCAGCCGCGAGGCCAGGCGTTGGCCGGGGCCGGAGTGCCGCGGCCGGCAGTGACCGTCAGGGTGTTCTCAGCGGCGGCCTTGTCGGCGCGGCGGACTGCGGCGCGGAGGGTGTTGGCCTCGGCGGTCGGAGCGGTCGACTTGCTCGCCGCCGGACCGCCGTACGGGTGCTGGGCGGCGTGGACGAGGCGGGTCACCGCGCTTGGGCCGCCGTAGGCGCGCAGGGTTCGCTCCAGCGAGTAGATCGGCACTTCGCGGGCGCCCAGCGTGGCGGCGAGGCGGACGTCGTGGAGGAGGCTGGCGAAGTGGCGGTAGGGGCCGCGGCCGGAGGAGCCGAGGCTGATCTGGCCAACGCTGCCGTAGGCCTGCTGGGCCGAGCGGAAGTAGGAGGAGACGATGCCGGGGCCGGGGTCGTGGCCCGAGTAGTAGGCGAAGACGCTGCGGTAGGCCTGGAAGAAGAGTTCGTGCCAGGGGGCGCTGGGCAGGATGAAGTCGGCCGCGTCCTGGAGCGCCAGGCGGTTGTCGCGGAGGTCGTCGAGGGCCGCCGGCATCGGGGCGGCCGAGACCCGGACGTGATGCTGGGCTGCCCAGGGCACGATGCGGGCGTACTCGCGCCAGGCCGCGCACTGCTTGACGGGGTCGATTTTCGGCTCGAAGACCGAGGCAAAGGCGCCGCCACCGCTGCCGCCCATGATCGCCGCCGTCGACTCGAACGGCGTGCGCAGCCGCGGCTCCGGGTCGAGGGCGATGCCCTTGAGGCGAAGGTGCTTTTCCCGCTCCCAGTGGACCAGCGATTTGACCGCCTGGAACTGCTTTGCCGCGGCTCCCTCCCAGGCCCAGTAGCCGTCGGTGTAGGGGATCAGGACCCAGCCCCAGACCGGCACCCCGAGCCGGTTCGCGGTGCGGATGATCTTCAGCGCGTCGTGGCGCTGCGGCTTCCCCGCCGGCACCGGGCCGAAGTCCCGCCGGTAGCGCAGGTTGAAGTAGAGCGGCACGTGGTTGCGGCGCAGGACCTGCCACAGGCGCGGCGTGTAGAAGTGCGTGTCGCGCCGGTTCCAGTACGTGGCGGGCACGTCCCAGTCGGTACCGGGCACCGCCTCGCCGGCCCAGAAGCCGACCGTGGTCTTGGCCGGCGCGATCGCCTCCCCGGTGCCGATGCCGGCACCGGCACCCGCCAGGGCCACGCGCGGCGCCAGCAGCGCCAGGGCGAGCGCCAGCATGAGCCCGGCCAGCACCGCGCTGCGTCCCGGGCGCCACGCCGAACCCGGCATTGCCCGCAACCCCCTGATGTCCACTCCCGCCATGGCGGCGATCCTAGTCACGCCTGTACAGACTCACCTCCAGCCGGGGAGTTGCGGAAAATACCGCCCAGAGGATGGGGATTACTCGGGCGCGGCCGGCAGCGTCCAGACCGTGATCGGGTGGGTGCGGCCGCGGATCTCCAGCTCGCCGACCAGCTCGAGGTCCCGGTCGTCACTCTCCAGCGCCTGTCTGGTGGCGTCGGAGACGAAGAGCTGGTGGCCGGAGCCTTTGGTCATTCCCTCTAGCCGGGCCGCGGTGTTGGTCGTGTCGCCGATCGCGGTGTACTCGATGCGGCGCTTGGAGCCGACCTGCCCCGACATCACCGGGCCGCTGTTGAGGCCGATCCCGATCGCGAAGCCGCGCCCCATCCCCGCCTCTTCCATCCAGCGGTTGAAGCGGGGCAGGCGGACGTCGAGCATCTCGCGGGCCGAGGCGAGGGCGCGGTCGGCGTGGTTGGCCTGCTCCAGCGGCGCCCCGAAGACGGCCATGATCCCGTCGCCCATGTAGGCG
Organism: uncultured Solirubrobacterales bacterium; assembly: GCA_963817905.1. Classification (GTDB taxonomy): domain Bacteria; phylum Actinomycetota; class Thermoleophilia; order Solirubrobacterales; family 70-9; genus VRUE01. The sequence continues at coordinate 274,311 of CAWFPS010000002.1, forward strand.
ACGAGGGTGCCGCCGTGGTCCATGATCGCGTCGCTCATCTCTTCCAGGTAGTGGTTGAGCACCTCGATCACCGAGTCCGGCGGCAGTTCCTCGGAGAAGCTGGTGAAACCGCGCAGGTCGCAGAAGAGCACGGTGCCCTCGCGCCGCACGCCGCCCAGGCGCAGGTCCTCGTCGGTGCGGGCGAGCACGTCGTTGACGACCGCGGCGGGGACGAAGCGGGAGAAGGTGTCGTGGACGCGCTGGCGCTCGAAGGCGTTGAGCACGTAGTTGACCGAGAGCGAGCCGAGCGCGGAGAGGACCAGGGCCAGCAGCGGGTAGACGAACGGCAGCACTGTGCCGGCGTCGAAGGCGAGCTGGGCGGCGAGCGTGTAGAGCAGGCCGAGGCCGAGCGCGAGCAGCAGCGCCGGGGGCGGTGAGAAGCGCAGCGTCGCCGCGGCCGGCGCTGCGGCCATCAGCGCGATCAGCAGCAGGTCGAGCAGCAGGGGAGAGGAGCCGAGCGGGAAGCCGTGCTCGGCGGTCCAGATCGCGTTGGCCTGGATTTCCGGCCCGGCCATCAATTCGTCGCCGGTGGTCGAGGTCGGGTGGACGTCCTGCAGCGAGGGGGCCGAGACGCCGACGACGACGGTCTTGCCGCGGAAGGCCGAGTCGGGGACCTCGCTGCGCAGCACGCTCGAGTAGGAGACCTGGCGGAAGGTCCCAGGTGGGCCGCGGAAGTCGATCCAGGCGCTGTCGTCGCCTTCCATCTCGGCCGGGTCGACCGCCTCCCCCGTCGCCGCTTCGGCGGTGACGATCGCGAAGCTGCGCAGGCCGTCGAACTCGTAGTGCATCTTGCGGATCGTGCCGCCCGGGTCCGGCTCGATCACGGTGCTGCCGGCACGGGCGCCGATTTCGTGGACTACCGATTCGCCGCCGAAGATCCGGCTCTCGCCGTGGGCGTCGACTTCGGTGGTCGAGAGGACGACGCCGCCGGCGCGGGCGATCGCTTCGATCAGGGCGTTGTCCTGGCGTGGCGCGGTCGGCTCGGTGAACTGGATGTCGACCGCGATCGTCTTCGCGCCGGCCCTGTGCAGCCGGTCGATCACCCGGGCGTGAAGCGAGCGGGGGAAGGGCCACTGCACGCCCAGCTGGCTGAAGGTGCGGTCGTCGACCTTGACGAAGACGATGTCGCGCGGCTGCGCCTGGGTGCCGCGGACGGCAAAGCGGGCGTCGACGCTGTGCAGCTCCAGCGAGCGCATCAGGTGGGTGCCGTAGGCGATCAGCACCAGCGCGGCGGAGAGCAGGGCGACGATCAGGAGCGCCACTTCGCGGCGGCGGCGCAGGGAGCGAGGAGCACTCACCGTATAGCCGGTCCGTCGGAAAAGATCGGCAACCTTAACCGGTGCCGCGCCGCCCGTACAGCGAGTGACTATCTTGCGGCGCACGATGAACAGGGCGGTCCAGCAGCTGCGGTTGAGCGTGGGAGCGCTGATGCTCGACTTCGAGAACCGCGACCTGGGCCTGCTCGGCCTGGCCCGGATCGGCGTCTCCTTCGCCACCTGGAGCTTCACCATCGCCCTCGGCGTCTACGGGTTCGAGGCCCATGGCGTGCTCGGCGTCGGCCTCGTCGCCCTCGTCCGGCTGCTGCCGGGCGCCCTGGCCTCGCCCTTCGCCGGGCTGATCGCCGACAGTCGCCCGCGCCGGACCGTGCTGATCGCCAGCGCCCTGGCGATGGCCGCGGTGCTGGCCGGGGCCGCGGTCGCGGCCGGCCTCGACGCCTCGACCGACGTGGTCTTCGTCTTCCCGGCCCTCTTCGCCGTCGTCTCCAGCGGTTACGTCCCGGCCGAGTCGGCGATGTTCCCGCTGCTCGCCCGCACCCCGCAGGAGCTTTCGGCCAGCAACGTCAACCACGCCGCGATGGAAAATGGCGGCTTCATCGCGGCCGCGATCTCGACCGGCTTCCTGCTCACCGCGACCTCGCCGGGGTTCGTCTTCGCCGTCGCGGCGACGGTCATCGCGTTGGTTGTGCTCGCCCTTATCGGCGTGCAGAAGGACCGCCGTCCCGAGTACGCCGACGACGAGGAGCTCTCCGGCGCGGTCCGCGAAGTCACCGTCGGCCTGCGCACGCTCGTCGCCCACCCGGCCGTGCGGCTGGCGGCGCTGACCCTGATCGTGCTGCTGCTCTTCGAGGGGTTCGCCGACGTCATCCTCGTCGTCCTCGCGCTCGAGCTGCTGCACCTCGCCGAGGGCAGCGTCGGCTTCCTCAACGCCAGCTGGGGACTCGGCTCGCTGGCCGGCGGCGCCGGCCTGGCGCTGCTGTTGGATCGCGGCAAGCTCGTCGTCGCGATCGCCGGCGGCAGCCTCGTCCTCGGCGCCGCGACGATGCTGCCGGGATTCGTGCCCGAGCGCGCCGCCGCCTACCTCGCCTGGTTTGGGATCGGGATCGGCTTCGTCTTCGTCGAGGTGGCGGCGAAGACCCTGATGCAGCGGCTCGGCTCCGACGAGACGATGGGCCGGGTGGTCAGCTCGCTCGAATCGGCCCGCCTGGCGGCGATGGCGGTCGGCTCGCTCGGCGCGATCGCGCTGATCGAACTGCTCGAGCCGCGCGGCGCCCTGATCGCCCTCGGCGCCCTGATGCCGGTCTTCGTCATCTTCTGCTGGACCCGGCTGCGCGCTTACGAGGTCGGCGCCCCGGTCGCCGAGGGCCCCTACCGGCTGCTGCGCGAGAACTCGATCTTCGCCCCCCTGCCCGTCGCCACGGTGGAGCGGCTCAGCCACGACCTGGCGGCGGTCGAGGTGGCGGCCGGCGAGGACGTGATCGTCCAGGGGGAGACCGGCGACCGCTTCTTCCTGATCGAGCGGGGCGAGGTCGAGGTCTTCGAAAACGAGGTCTTCCGCCGCAACGAGGGCCCGGGAGAATCGTTCGGCGAGATCGCCCTGCTCCACGACGTCCCCCGCACCGCGACCGTGCGAACGACCGCGCCGACCCGCCTGCTGGCCCTGGAGCGCGACCAGTTCCTGCTCGCCGTCACCGGCCACCGCCGCAGCCGCCAGGTCGCCGGCACGGTGGTCGAGGACCGCTGGGAGAGCAAGGAACACGAGGTCCCCTCGCTGCCGGAGTGAGGGCAGGTCCCGCGCTCAGCAGTGCCAGCGGCCGAGGCCGGTAACCGGGATGCGGTGCGTCTTGGGGTCGATCGAGAGCCTGACCAGGCGGTCGCAGGTGTACTTGCCCTGCGCCGGGGTATGGCGCTTGAGGAAGATCCGGCAGAAGGCGATGTGGAGGCTGTGGCGGCGGCAGTTGAGGACGCCGTGGCGGACGCAGCGCCGGTCGCGGGCGCAGGTGTTCTCGGCGAAGCGGGCCGACTTCTCGCGCGCGTCGGGGATCTTCAGCTTGACCGCGGCGCCGGCCGCGGGGGCGAGGAGCGCAAGCAGCGCCAGGGCGGCGGCGGTTGCGAGCAGGCGGGCGAGGTAGCTCAGGCGGCGGCTAGCAATGCGAGGCCGAAGAGGAAGACCATGTGAAACGTCTGGTCCAGCGCCAGTCGCAGCCCCCCCGGCGGTTCCGTGGTGACCCGCTTGACCCGGCGCATGTAGGCGTCGAGCAGGCGGCCGTCGTCCTGGATCATGTGCGGCAGGCCTACCAGCAGTGCCACCCCGATCGCCCAGGCGCCGATGTCGGTCGCGAGCCAGGCCAGCGCCGGGACGAAGGCGAGCGTGTAGGTCGCGGTGTGGGAGAGCAGCGCCCTGCGCGATTCCCGGTTCGGGCCCAGGCCGCCGAACTTGTGGGTCGCCTGCCAGTCCGTCTGCAGGAGAAAGTCCCCGACCAGGTGAGAGACGGCGAAGACGGCGAAGATTTCCACCCAGGTCATGCCGGGGAACGTATCGGCTCGGTCGCCGGTCTCGGTCGCCGCCCGCTCGCATTAGCGCAGCCGCGGGATCGAGGCTTTGGCGACGTAACGGTGGCCGGGCTTGAGGAAGATGGTGATTTCCTTGACGAAGTCCTCGACCGTGACGATTCCTTCGCGGACGCCGAACAGGGTCGAGTTGTCGCAGCGGTCGCGGACCAGCCAGACGGTGCCGCGCACGGTCGCCGAGCCGTAGTTGCCGGAGGTCTTGAAGTTGCCCTTGCCGCTGCCCCAGAGCTTGCGGCCGCCGTTGCGGCCGCGCTTGAAGTTGCGGCGGCTGGCGCGGGCGCCGCGCTTGGCCAGTTTCCGCCGCTCGCACTTAAGCCTCCCGGCCAGGTGCATCTCGGTGATCCAGTCGGTCTTGGCCTGCTGGCTAACGGTGAAGGCGCCTGCCCAGAAGAAGGCCGACTGGGTGCCGGCGCCCTCGCCGGTGGAGGAGGTCAGCTTGACCACGCCCTGGCTGGTGTCGACCTGGCAGTCGATCGGGACCTGCTTCGGTTCGGTGAGGACGCCGAACGCGGCTTCGTCGGCGCACTTGACCTTGCTCACCCCGTCGACCGGTTCGAGGTTGAAGTTGACCCCGGCCGTCGGCGGCGGCAGGCCCGGGTCGGCGACCTGAGCCACGGCTGCCGGGGCGGGGGGCAGTGCCGCAATCGTGAGCGTCACTTCCAGCGTCGCGTCAGGAGTGAGGCCGTTGGCGGCACTGACGGTGAAGGCGAAGGAGCCCGCTTTGGCCGGAGTGCCGGTGAGAGCGCCGTCGGGGGCGAGTTGGAGCCCGTCGGGGAGTTTCCCGGCGCTGAGCGAGTAGGCCGGCAGCGGCGACTGCGGGGTGGTCTCGAACTGGTGGCTGTAGGGCGTGCCGACTTTCCCGCTCGGCGGGGCGGGGGGGAGGATCGAGGGCTGAACCTGGCCCGCTTCGTTGTCCCCCCAGCAGGCGATGCCCCCGGCCGTGGCCGCGGCGCAGGTGTGCGAGCCGCCGGCCGAGACCGTGTCGAATTCGCCTTCCGGGACTTCATCCAGCTGCCCGGCCGAATCGTCGCCCCAGCAGGCGAGCGTGGCGTCGTCGCGGATCGCGCAGGTGTGGCCGCCACCGGCGGAGAGGGAGGCGAACTCGCCCGCGGGGATTTCGTCCAGCTGCCCGGCCGAGTCGTCGCCCCAGCAGGCGAGCGCTCCGTCCTCGTCGATCGCGCAGGAGTGCGAGCCGCCGGCCGCGACCGCGTCGAAGTCCAGGTCGTCCCGGTAGGGATGGTGGTGGTGGAAGTAGAACCAGAAGGGCCAGTAGAAGTGGTGCTCGTCGCTGGGGGCGCCGCTGACCTGGCCGTCGGCATCGTCTCCCCAGCAGAGCAGGTCGCCGTGCGACTTGATCGCGCAGGTGTGGGCGCCGCCGGCCGAGACCGCCGCGAACTTCCCGGTCGGCACTTCGTCCAGCTGCCCGGCCGAGCCCTCGCCCCAGCAGGTGAGCGTGCCGTCGGCGCGGATCGCGCAGGTGTGGGTCCCGCCGGCCGAGACCGAGAGGAACTCGCCGGCCGGAACTTCGTCCAGCTGCCCGGCCGAGTCGTCGCCCCAGCAGGCGAGCGTGGCGTCGGCGCGGATCGCGCAGGTGTGGGTCCCGCCGGCCGAGACCGAGAGGAACTCGCCGGCCGGAACTTCGTCCAGCTGCCCGGCCGAGTCGTCGCCCCAGCAGGCGAGGGTGCCGTCGTCGCCGATCGCGCAGCTGTGGGCGCCGCCGGCCGAGACACGCTCGCTCGCAGGTGCGGGCGGTTCGGTGAAGTGAGCGGAGGCGCCGGCCGGAGCCAGTAGCGCCACGGCGAGGAATGAGAGGCCGATGGTCGCCTTCGAGCCCGTCCGAGACCGATCGCGTAGGCGAAGGCGGTACATCCGAGGGCGGACTATCCGGTCAAACATAAGGGCCTCGTCTCTTAGGGCGGCCAGAGTACACGAATGTTGGATCAAAATCCTCAACTGGTGTTCGAGGACTCCTTCGGATATCTGCCCTGGCGGTCGACTGGCTCATTTGCTTCAATCGACGGACCAGAGAAAGGAGGTGGTCCTAACTTGATTCACATGCTTAATGGGACTCTGGAGGTGCAGGGCCGCTAGGCGCCGCACTGGTTCGGGCGCCCGGCGGAATCCACCCCGGGCACCGGCAAGCAGGGAATGCCGGGCGTTGTCCCACCCGGATGCAGTTTCCACGCTTGTTAAACGCACCTGGCGAGGGCCGCCTTTCGGGGCGGCCCTCGCTTTAGATCGACCCGACGCCCCCACAGGCGTGACGCCCGCTTCGGGCAGGCGGGAAGGGGCGGCGGACCGAGGGTCGAAGTAGGCGCCATGAACAGAAAGCTCGACGTCGGCGGCACTCTCAGTCAGATCTTCTCCACCTATGGCGCGCAGGCAGGGGTCCTGCTGCCGGTTGCCTTCGGGCTCTTCCTCGTGGTGGCGGTGGTCAACGGGATACTCGCCCACAGCCTCGTCCTCTTGCCGCTCGCGCTGGGGGTCAGCATCATCGCCGGGACGCTCTACCAGGGCATGGTCGTGGGACTGGTGCGCGACGTCCAGGACGGCAAGCGCGACTCTTCGGTCGGCGAGCTGATCGAGGCGACCTGGCCCGTGGTCCTGCCGCTGATCGGCGCCGGCATCCTGGCCGGCATCGCGATCGGCATCGGCTTCCTGTTCCTCTTCATCCCGGGCCTGATCCTGCTCACGATCTGGTCGGTGATCGCGCCGGTCATTGTGGTCGAGCGCAGCGGCGTGATCGACGCCTTTGGACGTTCGCGCGCCCTGGTCAAGGGCAACGGCTGGCAGGTCTTCGGCGTCATCTTCGTCGTCTTCCTGATCACCGGGATCGCCAGCCTGGTGCTCGGTGCGATCGGCACGGGCATCTCCGACAGCTTCGGGATGCAGGTGCTGGTCAACGTGATCGCCTCGACCGTGACCGCGCCGATCGCCGCGCTCGCCGCCTCCACCATCTACTTCAGCCTGCTCGGCTCCGGCGATACGGCAGCACCGCCGCTTGCGCCCGAACCGCAGTCCCCGCCCGCACCGCAGGTCCCGCCGCCCGCCCCGCCGCAGGGTGGCGAGCCGCCCGCTGTGTGAGATCTGCACCCGGGCGACTGGCTGACCAGCCAGCATGAGATGATGCGCGCGGCTTGACTGCGAACGGGGAACCCAACGAGCACCTCGATGTGCTGATCGTCGGTGCCGGACTATCCGGCATCGGCGCCGCTCACCACCTGCAGGAGGCGTTCCCGTGGCGCAGCTACGCGATCCTCGAGGCGCGCGAGGACCTGGGCGGGACCTGGGACCTCTTCCGCTACCCCGGCATCCGCTCGGACTCCGACATGCACACGCTGGGCTACCGCTTCAAGCCGTGGACCAGCGACACCTCGATCGCGGCCGGCCCCTCGATCCTCGAGTACGTGCGCAAGACCGCGCAGGAGGGTGGGATCGACTCGAAGATCCGCTTCCGCCACCGCGTCGTGCGCGCCGAGTGGTCCAGCGAGGAGTCCCACTGGCTGGTCGAGGCCGAGCGCACCGACCGCAGTGAGACCGTGCGGCTGACCTGCAACTACCTCTGGGTCTGCAGCGGCTACTACCGCTACGACGAAGGCTTCACCCCGGAGTTCGCCGGCAGCGAGGACTTCAAGGGGGAGGTCGTCCACCCCCAACACTGGCCCGAGGGGCTCGACTACACGGGCAAGCGGGTGGTCGTGATCGGCAGCGGCGCGACCGCGGTGACCCTGGTGCCCGCGATGGCAGAGAAGGCCGCGCACGTGACGATGCTGCAGCGCTCGCCCACCTACATCGCCTCGATGCCGGCCCAGGACCCGATCGCCAACGGCCTGCGGCGCTTCCTCCCGCACAGGGCCGTCTACACGATCGTGCGCTGGAAGAACGTGCTCCTCCAGTCGGCCTTCTACCAGCTCAGCCGCCGCCGCCCGCGGGCGGTGAAAAAGCTGATCCGCCGCGGGGTCGAACGCGCGCTGCCGGCCGGCTACGACATCGACAAGCACTTCAAGCCGAAGTACAACCCCTGGGACCAGCGCATGTGCCTGGTCCCCAACGGCGACCTCTTCAAGGCGATCCGCCAGGGCGATGCCAGCGTCCTCACCGAGACGATCGAGCGCTTCACCGAGGGTGGGATCAAGCTCGACTCCGGCGAGGAGCTGGAGGCCGACGTGATCGTCACCGCCACCGGGCTCAACCTGCTCTTCCTCGGCGGCATGGAGCTGGTGGTTGACGGAGAGAGGATCGACGTCTCGGAGAAAATGGCCTACAAGGGGATGATGCTGAGCGGCGTCCCCAACTGCGCATTCACCGTCGGCTACACCAACGCCTCCTGGACGCTCAAGGCAGACCTCACCTCCGAATACGTCTGCCGCGTGCTCGCCCACATGGACTCCCACGGCTTCCGCAAAAGCGTGCCGGAGGTTCCCAGGTCCGGCGTCGAGGAGCTGCCGCTGCTCGACTTCACCTCCGGCTACGTCCTGCGCTCGCTCGACGAATTCCCCAAGCAGGGCTCGGTGGAGCCCTGGAAGCTGCGCCAGAACTACGTGCTCGACATCCGCACGATCCGCCGCGGCCCGATCGACGACGGCGCGATGCGGTTCTCGCGGGCGGCGTTGCAGGATCAGCCGCCGCGCGAGAAGATCACCGCCTGATTCTTCGAGCCGAGGAGGCGGAGTGACCGAGTTGACCGACAAGCAGGCGGAGCTGTGCGAGCGCAGCGAGACCGACTACTCGGACCTGAAGGCGTTCTTCATCAACTGCACCCTGAAGCGCAGCCCCGAGGTCTCCAACACGCAGGGGCTGATGGACATCTCGATCGAGATCATGCGTCGCAACGGGGTGGCCGTTGAGTGCATTCGCGCCGTCGACCACGAGATCGCCACCGGGGTCTGGCCCGACATGAGCGAGCACGGCTGGGAGGCCGACGAGTGGCCGGCGATCTTCGAGCAGGTGATGGCGGCCGACATCCTCGTCCTCGGCATGCCGATCTGGCTGGGGGAGAAGTCCTCGGTCGCGACCCAGATCGTCGAGCGCCTCTACGGCAACTCGCACCTGCTCAACGATGACGGCCAGTACGCCTACTACGGCCGCGTCGGCGGCTGCCTGGTGACCGGCAACGAGGACGGGGTCAAGCACTGCGCGATGAACACCCTCTACTCGCTGCAGCACCTCGGCTACACGATCCCGCCCCAAGCCGACTCGGGCTGGATCGGCGAGGCCGGGCCGGGGCCGTCATACCTCGACGAAGGCTCGGGCGGCCCGCAGAACGACTTCACCAACCGCAACACCACCTTCGCCGCATGGAACATGCTCCACCTGGCCCGCATCCTCAAGGACGCTGGCGGCATCCCCGCCCACGGCAACCAGCGCACCGCCTGGGACGCCGGCTGCCGCTTCGATTTCCCCAACCCGGACTACCGAGCCTGAGGCTCCGGGCAACCGCCCCGCATGAACGAGTGGAGAGTTGACCCACTTATACGGGGGTCAACTCTCCACTCGTCGAGTGCCGGCTTCCGAAAGTAGGCGTTCGGCGAGGCGGTTCATGCCGCGCACGTGGGCGGCCTTTGCGGCCTCGGCCCACTCTGTCTCGCGGTCGGGTGGTGGGTCGACGCCGGCGTCTCGCAGGGTGGCGATGTCCTTGAAGGCACGCAGGTCGTCGGTTGCTTCGATCAGCGACGCGCGCAGGGCCGGGCGGCGCTCGCGGATCGCGTTCTCGAGCACGCCCTCGAGCGAGCCGTGGTGGCGCAGTAGCTCGGCCGCGGTCTTTGGTCCCACTCCCTTGGCGCCGGGAAGGCCGTCGGAGGGATCGCCGCGCAGGGCGATGAAGTCCGGGACGAGTCCCGGCGGGATTCCGTAGCGCTCCTCGACCTCGGCCGGGCCGACCTCTTCGGCGCCTTTGCCTTTGCCGCCGGTCTTGACGTAGAGCACCGTCACCCGCTCAGCGGCGCACTGGTACATGTCGCGGTCGCCGGTCATCAGCAGGGCGTGTCCGCCGGCCTCGGCCTCGCGCCTGGCGTAGGTGCCGAGCAGGTCGTCGGCCTCGAGGTCGTCGCTGGTCGCGACGGTCCAGCCGAAGGCGGCGAAGAACTCGCGGCTGGCGGCGAACTGAGGGGAGAGGTCGTCGGGCATCGCCGCCTCGCGCTCGGCGTGGTAGGCCGGGTAGAGCTCGGTCCGGTAGGAGGCGGCGTCGGGGCCGAAGCAGAGGACGACGGCTCGCGGCCGGTGGATTTCGATCTCGCGCAGCACCAGGTTGGCGGTGCCGAGCAGGGCGTTGACGGGCTTGCCGTCGGTCCCCACGATCGAGTCCGGCAGCGCGTAGAAGGCCCGAAAGAGCATCGAAGGAGTGTCAACAGCAAGCAGTGGCCTCGGCACGCGGACAGCCTACGCCGCCGATGGGCCGATACGTCAAGGCTGCCTTGACGTATCGGCCCATCGGCCCGTGGTTGGGTAGCGTCCGGGGGCGAATGGGAGTTCCTGACGGACCGCGCATAGCACCGGGCGACTGGCGCCAGCTTGGCCTTTTGAACTTCGCCATTGCCAGCTTGGCCGGGATCGTCACGCGGGGGCGGCCGCCGCACGTCCTCACCACCCTTGGCCGGCACCGCGGCCTCTTCCGTCGCTGGCTCTGGTTCGGGGGTGCGCTAATGCCCTGGGGGAAGCTGCCGCGCGAGGACACCGAGCTGGTGATCCTGCGGGTCGCCCACAACACCGGCAGCGAGTACGAGTGGGCCCAGCATGAGCGGATGGCCAGGCGGGTCGGCCTCAGCGACGAGCAGGTCGCCCGCGTTCGCGAAGGCCCGGACGCGGAGGGCTGGTCCGAGCGCCAGGCGGCCCTGCTCGCCGCGACCGACGAGATGCATAGCGAGGGCAAGATCGGCGACGAGGTCTGGGAGCGCCTGAGCGCCGATCTCGACGAGGTGCGGCTGATCGAGCTCTGCATGCTGATCGGCCACTACGAGATGCTGGCGATGACCCTCAACTCGCTCCGCGTCGAGCCCGACTTCGAGGTGCGCCTATGACCTTCCGGTGCGCTTTATGTGGTTCAGGACCACAAAAAGCGCACCGGAACGGGGGTACGCGGTGGGGGTGAGGGACCTGCGGGGGAAGAGGTGCCTGATTACCGGGGCGGCCAGCGGGATCGGGCGGGCTACGGCGTTCGCCGCGGCCGAGCGGGGTGCGGTGCTCGTCCTCACTGACATCCAGACCAGGGCGCTCGACGCTACCGTCGAGGAGATTGGTGCCGTGGGCGGTACCGTCGCCTACGCCAAGGCAATCGACATCACCGACCACGAGGCCGTCGTCGCCATGGCCGCCGAGGTCCACGAGGCTCACGGCAGCATGGACGTGGCGATGAACGTTGCCGGGGTCTCCACCTGGGGCAAGATCGACCGGCTCCGCCACAGCGACTGGGAGAAGATGATCGATGTCGACCTGCGCGGGCCGGTCAGCGTGCTCGAGTGCTTCGTGCCGCCGATGATCGAGGCCCGCCGCGGCGGCCACATCGTCAACGTCTCCTCGGCCGCGGGCCTCTTCGGCCTGCCCTGGCACGCCGCCTACAGCGCCGCCAAGTTCGGCCTGCGCGGCGTCTCCGAGGTGCTTCGCACGGACCTGCGCCACCACGGGATCGGCGTCAGCCTGGTCTGCCCCGGTGCGGTGCAAACGCCGCTTGTCGGCACGGTCGAGATCGTCGGCGTCGACCGCGAGGCGCCGGCGATCCGCAAGCTGGTCGAGCGCTTCGAACGCCACGCGGTCACCCCCGAGCACGTCGCCGCCAAGATCCTCACCGGGATCGAGAAGAACCGCTACCTGGTCCTCACCTCGCCCGACACTCGCCTCCTCTATGAGATACAGCGCTTCTTCCCGCCGCTCTACCGGCTGGTCATGCGCATCTTCAGCCGCGAGCTGAACAGGGCGGCGAGCCGCGCCTGACCTGCCCCGAAGGGCCGGCGCCCCCGCTCCATTACGGTTAGCGCCGCCGTGGACGAGCTCGCACTGAACATCGAGAACCTGGCCAAGCGCTACCCGACCGGGGTCGAGGCGCTGCGCGGCGTCTCCCTGCGGATCAAGCCGGGAGAGCTGTTCGGGCTGCTCGGGCCCAACGGCGCGGGCAAGTCGACCCTGATCCATTGCGCGACCGGGCTGGCGCAGCCGACCGGCGGCTCGATCCACGTCTTCGGCCACGACGCGATCGAGGATTACGGCGAGGCGCGACAGGCGGTCGGGCTCGCCCCGCAGGAGCTGAACATCGACTGGTTCCTCACCGTGGCGGAGACGCTCGACTACCACGCCGGCTACTTCGGCATGCCCAAGCGCGAGCGGCGCGAGCGGACCGAGGAGCTGCTCGAGACCTTCTCGCTGACCGAGAAGCGCGACGAACGCACGCGGACGCTCTCGGGCGGGATGAAGCGGCGGCTGATCCTGGCGCGGGCGATGATGCACCGGCCGCGCCTGCTGATCCTCGACGAGCCCACGGCCGGCGTCGACGTCGAGCTGCGGCTCGAGCTATGGCACTACGTGCAGCGGATCAACCAGGAGGGGACGACGATCCTGCTCACCACGCACTACCTGGAGGAGGCCGAACAGCTCTGCGACCGGATCGCCTTCATCAACGAGGGGCAGATCGTCGGGGAGGGGACCAGCGGCGAGCTGGCCGCCCGCTACGGGGTCGAGAGCCTCGAGGACGCCTACCTGGCGCTGGTCGGCCGCAAGGAGCTCTCCCGCTCCCACGCCGAGGTGGCGCCGGCATGAGTGCCGCCCAGATCCGTTTCGCGACGCTCTGGCGGCGCGAGGTCAACCGCTTCATGAAGATCAAGAAGCAGACCCTCGGCGCGCCGCTGCTGGAAACCTTCCTCTACATCTCGGTCTTCGGCGCGGCGCTCGGCTCGCGGGTCGGCGAACTGCACGGGATCGACTACGTCGTCTTCGTCATCCCCGGCCTGATCATGATGTCGTTCGCGATCAACTCCTACGCCAACAACTCGTCCTCGATCCTGCAGCAGAAGTTCCAGGGGGCGATCCAGGACCAGCTCTCCTCGCCCGCCTCTCCCCTGGAGCTGCTGCTCGCCTTCACCTTCGGCGGTTTCATGCGCGGCCTGATCGTCGCCGGGCTGACCTTTGGCGTCGCCTCTTTGCTGGTCGACCTGCCGGTCGAACACATCCTCGTCCTCGTCCCCTCGCTCTTCCTGGTCGGCTTCTTCTTCTCCCAGCTGGGCGTGCTGACGGGAGTTCGGGCGGAGCAGTTCGACGACGTCGCCTTCGTCCAGACCTTCGTGTTGACGCCGCTGATCTTCCTCGGTGGGGTCTTCTACTCGGCGACGCTGTTGCCGCAGCCCTACCAGACCCTGACCCACCTCAACCCGATCTACTACATGATCAACCTGGTCCGCTACGGCTTCGTCGGCTTCACCGAAGTCAGCATCCCGCTCTCGCTGCTGGCCCTGTTTGCCGCTACCGCAGTGCTCTTCGCGATCAACCTGCGCCTCTTCTCGCGCGGGTACAAGTTGCGCGCGTAGGTAAGATCTCTTACATATGTTGGGGAGGGATTCTCGCCTGGTCGTGGGGTGCGCATCTGCGTTGGTCACGTTTGCCGTCGTCGCGGCCGATGCCTCGGCGACCACGTTCTGCGTGCCGGGGTTCAGCAGCAGCTGTCCCAGCTCGGGCGGCAACGTCGCCAACGCGGACCTGGAGGAAGCGATGTCGCTGCAGGGGGCGGACGGCAAAGCCGACGAAATCCGGCTCGCCGCCGGCACCTTCACCGAGTCGGGCGCACCCGCCTACGAGCCGCCGGCGGCAGCGGCGAAACCCTGGAGCCGACCGGCAGCGACCCGCTGACGATCACGGGTGCCGGGCCGGGCCAGAGCGTGATCACCGCGCTCAACTCGACCAACTCCTTCGTAATCAACCTCAATTTCAACAACACCCGCCAAATCGTCATGCGCGACCTCACCATCGGAGTGCCGGCGAGCATGCCCGACGGCCAGGGGGCGGCGGTCCAGGCCGTCAAGGACGAATTCCTCAACGTCGACGTCGAAAGCCGCAACCCGGGTGCAGGCGGGATCTCGATGGCCGGTGGCGGCGCTTTCAAGGACGGGCGGGTGTTCGGCGCCTCGGGGGGTTCGATCGGCTACGGCCTGTGGACGAACGGCGCCGAGAGCGGCGAAATGCTGATCGAACGGGCCTCGGTAGAGAACTCCTCCTGGGGGATCTTCGTCGACAGCGGCAACGTGCCAACGCGGATACGCCGGACTCAGATTCTCGACCCGGTCGCCTACGGACTGCGGATCACGCACGGCGGCTTTGCCGTGATGGACAACGGCTTGATCGTCGTCGACGATGCGCTTGCGGTCAGCGGCGAGACCGGGACCACCGAAGCGGTGATCTTCACCGTCCGCCAGACGACGATTGTCGACACCAGTGGCGCCGATCACCCGGTGATCGACGTCGGCGACGACGTGACGCCGAAGGCAGGCACGGTCAACGCCGTGATCAGCGACTCGATCGTCGCCGGCAACGAAGACCCGATGAAGTGCGACTCGCCGATGAGCTCGACGACGCTGAGCCTGCGCTACTCCTACTTCTTCCACAGCGTCTCGACCAACGGCAACTGCACGCTCTCGACGACCCACACGATCGACGCCTTCGACCCTGAATTCGGCCCACCCCAGTTCCTCGGCGCCGACGACTACCACCTGCCGTCAGGCTCGCCCGCGATCGACAGCGGCGACCCGCTGACCGCGACGCTGCCGACCGAGGACTTCGACGGCGGCCCGCGCCCGGTCGACGGCGACGGAAACGGCGAAGCGCGCCGGGACATGGGCGCCTACGAGTACCAGCCCCCGGTGCCGGAAGTGCCGGCCGGGCCCGAAGTTCCGGTTGGGCCAGTCGCGCCGGCCGCCGACACGACCCCACCCCAGACCAAGATCGTCGGGGGTCCGGGCAAGGGCCTGGCCAAAGGAAGGGCCAGGTTCCGCTTCCGCTCCAGCGAGGGCGGCTCGACCTTCGCCTGCAAGCTCGACAAGGGCAAGGCCAAGAAATGCAAATCGCCCAAGACCTACAAAGGCCTCAAGCCCGGCAAGCACAAGTTCAAGGTCTGGGCCACCGATGCGGCCGGCAACAAAGACCCGACGCCAGCGAAGCGCCGGTTCGCGGTGCCGCCGCGATGATCCGGGGCCGCCTGCTGGGCCGAGTCGGGGGAGCGGCGCTCGTCGTGATGATCTTTAGCCTCCTGCTCGCCTCTAGCGCTTCCGCGTTCATCTACTGGGGCGATTCGCAGCGCGGATCGATCGGCCGGGCCAACAACGATGGCAGCGGCGTCGACGCGGCCTTCATCACCGGTGGCAATGTACCTTCGGCGGTCGCGGTCGACTCGCAGCACGTCTACTGGGCCAACCAGAACGGCAAATCGATCGGCCGGGCCAATCTCGACGGCACCGGCGTGGAACAGAAATTTATCTCGGCGATCAGCGAACCGGGCGGCGTCGCGGTCAACGACACGTCGATCTTCTGGACGAGCAACCTCGCCAATGCCGTCGGTCGGGCGAACCTGGACGGAACGAACGTGAAACCGAGTTTCATCCCGGCTGCGCCAAACCCGTGTGGCGTCGCGGTCGACAGTGGCCACCTGTACTGGGTGAGCGCGACGGGGTCGACCTCCTATATTGGTCGCGCGCCGCTGAGTGGCTCCTCGCCCAATTACGAATTTGTCACCATCCCCGACGCGTTCCCCTGCGGGGTCGCTGTCAACTCGGCGAACATCTACTGGTCGGACCTCGGTTTCTTCGGTGGCGGGAGCAGCATCGGCCGGGCGAGCGTGACCACCGGGCTCGGTGTCGACGGGAGCATCATCGGCGGCGCGGCTGCTCCCTGCGGGATCGCCGTGTTCGGCACCCAGCTCTACTGGGCGAATCTGAAGACAAACGCGATCGCGCGCGCGAACACCGACACAACCGCCGTGGACCAGAGCTTCATCGCCACGGGCGGCGACCAGATCTGCGGCGTCGCGGTCGACTCGGGTTTCTCGGCGCCGCAGTCACCGCAGGCCGGTCCGGCGCCGGCGGCAACCGACACGACGCCGCCACAGACCACGATCCGCAAGGGTCCCGGCAACGGCCTGGCCAAAGGAAAGGCCAAGTTCCGCTTCCGCTCCAGCGAGCCCGGCTCGACCTTCGCCTGCAAGCTCGACAAGGGCAAGGCCAAGAAATGCAAATCGCCCAAGACCTACAAGGGCCTCAAGCCCGGCAAGCACAAGTTCAAGGTCTGGGCGACCGATGCGGCCGGCAACAAAGACCCGACCCCGGCAAAGCGGACGTTCAGGGTTCCGGCGCCTGCCGCGTGACCTCGGCGCTGATCCAGTCCAGGTAGCCCTTGCTGCCGGTGAGGATCGGGATCGCGACGATCTCGGGCTCCTCGTAGGAGTGGACGGCGCGGATCGCCGCCTCGACCCGCTCGTAGAGCGCGGCCTCCGTCTTGGCCAGGCACTGCCACTCCTCGCCGCGCTCAAGCTTGCCCTGCCAGCGATAGCGGCTCACAACCGGCCCGAGCGTCTGCACGCAGGCGGCGAGGCGCTGCTCGAGCAGCGCGGCGGCGATCTCCTCGGCTTCCGCCTCGGAGCCAGCCGTGGTCAGCACCTGGATGTAGTCGGGCATCGCTGGCAGTTAACGGTAGCCGCGTGGGTGGTCTGGGGGGTCGGGCACCCCCTCCCAAAACACTCAAGATCGGCCTCCGGCCGATCGTTTTGGGAGGGGGTGCCCGACCCCCCTGGCTACCAGGCGTCTATGAAGTGACGGTTGGGTGGAGACTCGGTTGCCCCGGCGGCGTCCAGTGTCTTGGCGATCAGGCTGCGGGTCTCGGCGGGGTCGATTACGTCGTCCAGCTCGAAGAGGGCGGCGGCGTTTAGGGCTTTGGCGTTCTCCTCGGCTGCGGCGGTGAGGTCGCGGACTCGTTGCTCTCGCTGGTCCTCGTCGGCGATCGCCTCCAGCTCCTTGCGCAGGGCGAGGCGCACCGCTCCCTCGAGGCCCATCGGCCCGAGGTGCGCTCCCGGCCAGGCGACGGTGAGCAGCGGCTCGTGCAGGCTGCCGCCGCACATCGCCTGGGCGCCGAGTCCGTAGCCGCGGCGCAGGATCACGGCCACCAGCGGCACGGTGAGCGCGGCGCCGGCGAGCAGCAGGCGCGAGGCGTGGCGAACCAGGCCGCTCGCCTCGGCCTCGGGCCCGACCATGAAGCCGGGCGTGTCGATCAGGGAGAGGACCGGCAGGCGGAAGGCCTCACACAGCTGCAGGAAGCGGGCCGCCTTGTCCGACGCGTCGCGGGTGATCGCGCCCGCGACGTGGCGGCTGTCGTTGGCGATCACGCCCAGCGGGCGGCCCTCGATCCGGATCAGGGCGGTGACCATCTCCGGCGCGAAGCGCTCGCGCAGGATGGTGACCGAGTCGGGGTCGGCGATGGTCTCGACGATCGGGTTGACGGAGTAGGCGCGGCGGCGCCGCTCGGGGATCGCCTCGCGCAGGCCGGCCTGGTCGGCTTCGGGGCCCGCTGGGGTGGGGCCCTGGAAGTAGCCGAGCAGCCTCTTCGTAGCCGCGGTCGCCTCTGCCTCATCGGCGGTGACGAGGTCGACCACCCCGTTGGGGGCCTGCGTCTCGATCGGGCCGACCTCGTCGGGGTCGACCCTGCCCAGCCCGCCACCCTCGATCATCGCCGGGCCGCCCATTCCCAGCGAGGAGTTCTCGGTGGCGACGATCAAATCGGCGCAGCCGGCGATCACGGCGTTGCCGGCGAAGCAGCGCCCGGCGACGACCGCGATCCGCGGGACCAGTCCCGAGAGGCCCGCCCAGAGGGCGAAGGCGCGGGTGTCGAGGGCGGAGACGACGGGGTAATCGGTGTCGCCAGGGCGGCCGCCGCCACCCTCGGCGAAGAAGACGGTCGGCAGTCGCATCCGCTCGATCAGCTCGAAGAGCCGGTCCTTCTTGCGGTGGCCGAGGGCGCCCTGGGTGCCGGCGAGGACGGTGTAGTCGTAGGAGAGCACCGCGCAGGCGGCGCCATCGCCAAAGAGCTCGCCGTTGACCCTCGCGGTGCCGCCGATCAGCCCGTCGGCCGGCGTGCTGGCGATCAGGTCCTCGAGCTCGCGGCGGCCGCGCTGGGCGGCGATCGCGAAACGCCCGTACTCGACGAAGCTGCCGGGGTCGACGAGGTCCTCGAGGTTCTCGCGGGCGGTGCGCCCGCCAGTCGCGTGGCGCTTGGCGACGGCATCGGGGCGCGCCGTGTCGCCGGTCAGCTCGTGCCGCCTGCGCAGCTCACTCAGGTCCTCGCGCTCGGTCTCGTCTCCGCTGGCCTCCGTGCCTGACACGGCGAGCATGTTCCCAGACACGCAATTTTCGCTCTGGAGCTTGCTTGATCGTTCGCCCTTTCCCCGCTAAATTGTCCCGACCATTCGCCCAGGCGCACCTGTGCCGTGCGCCGACATAAGGAGAGAGCAACTTGAAAAGACTCACCCGTGCGATGCCGCTTCGCGCCGGCATCGCGATCGCAGTCGGTTTGACCGCCTCCATCGCCGTCGCGCCGACCCTCGCCAGCGGCGCCGAAGAACTGGGCAGCGCCAACACGGTCTACATAAAGGCCGGCAAGGGCGGGCTGCGTTTCGTCGCGCCGAAGACGATCGTCGCCGGCGAAAGCCTCGAGGTGCTGAACCAGACCAACGCCAAACAGGTCGGTCCCCACACCTTCTCGCTGGTCCGCAAGGGCTACGTGCCGAAAACACCGAACGCGCGCAGGCTCTGCTTCACGCCGCACCACATCTGCCAGGCGATTGCCCACTGGCACGGGGTCAAGGGCGAGGGGCCGCCGACCAAGAACCCGGCCGAAGCCGGCCTGGAAGGCTGGGACACGATGGGCACGCTGACCAAGAAGGGCGACTCCTGGTTCACCGGCCAGAAGCCGAGGGCCTCCTACACGCAGGCCGTCAGCGCGAGCGCCGGCACGAGGATCTACTTCGTCTGCGCCGTCCACCCCTGGATGCACGGCTCGATCGAAGTCGTCGCGCCGCCGGCCAGCTAGCCCCACGGCTGGACGCTCGACAGATTCGCCCCGCCTGGGGCGCCGGGCTTTCCTCGGCGCCCTGGGCGGCGGCGCGCTGGCGACCTCGCTGCCCCTGCCGCTGGGCTTGCGGCCAGGTGCGCTGCTGCGCTCGGGGGAGCCGGCGCCGCGATCGGCCGGCGAGCCGTTCCGCCGGCCGCTGCCGATCCCGCGGGTGCTCGGCGACGCCAAGCTGGCGATCCCGATCCGCGAGGCCGATGTGCAGGTCCTGCCCGGGCGGCCGACCCGGATGTGGACCTATGGCGGCGAGTTCCCCGGGCCGACGATCCGCCGCCCGGCCGGGCACCGCACCGCCGTCACCTTCCGCCACGAACTGCCGCGCTCGGCCGGGGAGCTGACCGTCCACCTGCACGGCGGTCACAACCGCACCCAGTTCGACGGCCAGCCGGGGGGCCTCACCCGATCGCACCCGCGCTCCTACTACTGCCGCATCCCCTCCGGGCTGACGCCGCGCCAGTCCGGCAACGACTTCCTGATCGGGCCGGGCGGCGAGCGCACCTACGTCTATGACCTGATGGAGGACGGCAGGCCCGAGCGGGCGGCGTTCCAGTGGTACCACGACCACCGCCTCGACCACACCGCCCACAACGTCTGGCGCGGGCTGGTCGGGATGTGGATCATCGACGACGAGTTCGACGCCGGGCTGCCGCTGCCCGAAGGGGACCGCGACCTGCCGCTGACGATCGTCGACCGCGACTTCGACCGCCACAACCAGCTGACCAACCCGTTCGCCGACCTGCGCCCGCCCGCCGACGGGATCAGCGCCCGCACCGTCCTGGTCAACGGCGCTCACATGCCCTTCCACCGGGTCGGCGCCCAGCGCTACCGGTTGCGCATCCTCAATGCCTCGCAGTTTCGTTCCTACAACCTCTACCTCTCAAACGGCGCACCGTTGGTCCAGGTCGGCAGCGACAGCGGCCTGATGCCGCGCCCGGTGCGGCGCCGCGAGGTGACGGTCGGCCCGGCCGAGCGGGTCGAGCTGATCGCCGACTTCGCCGGGGCCCGCGGCGAGAGCGTAGAGCTGCGCAGCGGTCCCCGCCACGGAGCGCGGCACCCGCTCGGCGCCCACGCCTACGTCGGGGCGCTGATGCAGTTCCGGGTCGACTCGCGGCGCCTCGCCGACCGCACCCGGGTGCCGCACAGGCTGCGCCCGCTGCCGGGCTGGGCCCGCCACGTCTCGCACAAGCCCGACCGCCGCTTCGAGATCACCGTCGGCGGCCTCTTCAAGACCACCTGGCAGATCAACGGCCGCACCTTCAACCCGGCCCGCGCCGACGCCAAGCCGAAGCTCGGCTCGGTCGAGACCTGGGAGTTCGTCAACCACACCGACGTCGCCCACATGATGCACATGCACCTGACCGACTGGCGCCTGCTCGCCCGCAACGGCAAGCCACCGCCACCCTGGGAAGACTGCCTCAAGGAGACGTTCTTCCTCTACCCCCGCGAACGCATCCTGGTCGCCGGCCACTTCGTCGACTACACCGGCAAGTTCGTCGTCCACTGCCACATGCTCGACCACGAGGACCACGGCCTGATGACCCAGTTCGAGGTGGTGAGGTAGCCGAACGAAAACCAGGCCCCGGGGGGCCTGGTCTCGTCTCGTGTTGAAAGAGCGCGTCGCTCAGGTGCCGCGCACGTGCGGTGCGTGATCTCCGACGTGAAGGTCGTCAAGCAGCCTTGGTACGTAGATCAGGCCGCAAACGCCGACGACCACGTAGACGGCATCGGTGAGCGTGCCGTTTCCGAATATGTCCGAGACCACGTTGGTGTCGAACAGGCCGACCATGCCCCAGTTGAGAGCGCCGAGGACCATGATCAGCAGGGCAACGGGCTCGAATCGCTTGATCGTCTCCATCTTCTCCTCCTAGAGAGATAGTGCAGATAGTTACAACCCGAAATACACCGCGGCCGAGGGCGTGGTTACGGCCAGGGCGAGGTCAACCCGCCCAGAGGGTTGCGATCGGCCAGGCTTCCAGGCGGTCGCCGAAGGGAAGGATCTCGCCCCCCGAATAGAGGACGACTCCCTTGTTGAAGCGGTCCGGCTCGAGCCGATCGCGGAGCGAGGCGAGATGGTTGAAGTCCTCGCTGCGAAGGGTCGCCGAGGACTTGACCTCGACGCCGCTGATGCGGCCGTCGGGACCTTCGACGATGAAGTCCACCTCGGCCCCCTTGGCAGTGCGCATGTGAAGGAGCGATGCAGGGGTGGGTGACGCCGAGATCTGCTTTGCCAGCTCCATGCCGACGAAGCACTCGACCACGTTTCCGAGCAGTGCATCGTCTTCTTCGAGGCGTTTGGCGTCGGCGCGCAACAGCTGCGT
The DNA here is from genome assembly GCA_963817905.1 of uncultured Solirubrobacterales bacterium. Classification (GTDB taxonomy): domain Bacteria; phylum Actinomycetota; class Thermoleophilia; order Solirubrobacterales; family 70-9; genus VRUE01. The sequence goes on from CAWFPS010000002.1 coordinate 295,600, forward strand.
GAGGAGGGCGGAGTCGGTGAGCAGGAACTTCGGTGCCTTCGTGATCTGCTTGACACGATTGGTGTGCCAAGCCGGTACGCGGTGGACGAGAAAGACGTGTTCCAGAAGGGTCAGGTAGCGCTCCAGCGAAGTGCGCGGAATGCCGACCGCGCTGCCCAAGTCGGACTTGTTCAGGGGTGCGCGCACACGGGCCGCAAGCGAAGCAAGGATGGCGGGCACCTCGGCCAGCCGCTCTATGTTCGCGAGGTCCTGCAGGTCACGCTGGACCACGGCGGTGAGGTAGGCGCCGATCCACTCGCCACGGCGATTTGGTCGCCGCGCCACCACCTCGGGGAAGCCGCCCCTGCTGACGCGGTCGACGAGGCTGGCGCGAGATGTTGCCGCCGTCTCCGGCGGCTGGGCATGCGGGTCGGTCAGCCAGCCGATCGCTTTCCCGGCGACGCCTTCGATCTCGGCCTGGGAGAGGGGCCAGAGGGTGTGGATCTCTACTCGGCCCGCAAGCGACTCGGAGACCTTGGGGAGCAGCATCACCTGCGCCGAGCCGGTGAGGATGAACCGACCCGGTTTGCGATCCCGGTCGATGGAGGCCTTGATCGGCAGCAGAAGCTCGGGGGCGCGCTGGATCTCGTCGATGACAAGGGGGCCGTCGGCTCTGTTGACGAAGCCGACCGGATCCCGCCGGGCGGCGGCGAGAATCTCGAGGTCGTCGAGGCTGACGTAGCGGGCGGGATGGGGGCCCGCCGCGATCGCTTTGACCAGAGTGCTCTTCCCGGCCTGCCGCGGGCCGACCAAGATCAGGGCGGGTGTGTCGGCAAGGGCGGCGAGAAGCCGTGGTTTGAGGGATCGCTCCGCAAGTTTCATAATTTGACCAGTTGATGGGCATTATATGCCCATGCGCTGGTCGATTTATGCCAAGGAGCGAAGTTGCAGGCTCAGGCCCCGATCAGCTCAATGCGGTAGCCGTCGGGGTCGCGGAGGAAGCAGATCAGGTGGCCCTCGGTGCGGCCGCCGGGGCGGTAGGGAGGCTTTTCCGGCTCGATGCCGTCGGCGGCGAGGCGCTTGAGGGTGGCGTCGAGGTTCTCGACGAGGAGGGCGATGTGGTTGTAGCCGGTGCCGTGCTCGTAGCCGGTGACGCCGTGGTTGTAGGTCAGCTCGAGGATCGGATCCTCGCCGGGGAGGTTCATGAAGACGTTGATCGCCTCGTCGCCGATCGGCATCCGGCCCGACTCCTCGAAGCCGAGCTTTTCGTAGAAGGCGACCGAGCGGTCGATCTCGCCGATCCGGTAGCACGTGTGTAGGAAACGATAGGGACGGTCACTCACGATTTCGACTCCTGGAGTTGGTTTCGTGAGCCAGCAGGCTACCGCCCGCGATGAGACCAGCGTCTTCCTGCAGGCCCTCACCCGCGATCTCAAAGCCATCCGCCGCGCAGCCCGCGAGCTGGACGGCCTCTGGGGCAAGGGCATCAAGAGCGGCACCGTCGACAAGAAGGTCCTCGACGAGCTCCGCCGCCGCTCCAGCGGCCTCGACGTCCAGCTCGGCGCCCTCGAGCGACTCGCCGGCGGTGAGGTTCCCGAGTGAAGCGCTCCGCCCCCCTACAGCGCGGCGCCCCGCTCAAACGGAGCGCCGCTATGAAACGAGGCAGGGGCATCAGCCCTGCCTCCAAGCAGGGGGTGGATCGTGGCTGAGACGCGCGCGAGGAAGGCGATCCGAAGGGCAGTCGAGGCAAAGGGCGCCACCGTTGAGAAGCTTGAGTGGGAGAAGATCGGTCCAGCCTGCTTGATGGAGGGCAACTCCGGCGGTTGGACCGTCCACGGTCGCTGGCCGAGTGGTCGCCTTGATGACGCTTATGGCCTTTCGGTCAACGAGGTGCTGGACTGGATCAGGAAACTCTGGTGCCCGTACGTGGTCGGCGACCGGCTCCGCTGTGAGAGCAGCCGCTACGAGGTCGTCAAGGCGGCGATGGCCGACTCCCTCGACATCTGCGATGTCGAGGCATCGGGTCGCTTCTACTTGCTGCGCCGCTGCGGCGATGGTCTCGGCCCCTTTGATCTGATCGCGTCTGCGGATTGGCTTCGCAAGGTCTTCGAGTTGGAGGCCCGTGAGACCAACCAGGACGGGGGCGAGTCCTAGTGGGCGAGCGCACGCTGCTGCAATTCCCCCGGTCACCGGTGCTGCACATCGCTGGGGATGTGGACCCCGGGTGGGCACTCTGCGGTAAGAGCGGCATCGACGCGGCCCCCCGAGGCTTCCTGCGCGATCACGGGCCGTATGACAAGCCGATCTGCAAGCGCTGCAAGGCAGAGGCCAACCCGAGCTTTGAGGATCTCGCGCATGAGGGGGGGCTGGCAGGCTGATGGCCAACTACTCCTGCCGAGAGGGCCACACCTGGCAAGGCAAGTCGAGCCTCAGCCGCGGCTTCCACCCGTCCGAAATGCGCTGCCCTGACTGCGGCTGCCCATCCGAGCCCAAGCTGAAGCAGACGAGTGGCCGTAACGCCGTGCAGGCCACCGAGTCCCCGGCCGTCGCTGAGGCCCACACCCGCTTCTCTGATCTCGTCACCGAGTGGCCGTGCTGGGCGAAGACAAACCGTCGCGGCCACCGCTGCTGGGGGCCGGTCGACCCGCATCACCTCGTCCCGGCCAGCTTCATTCGCCGGACCTTCGCCGACCTCCCCGACGACGAGCTCGCCCTGATCCTCTATGAGCCCGTGATCGGAGCCCCACTGTGCCGCGCCTTCCATGAAGCCGTAGAGAACCGCTCCGAGGTGATCGCCTGGCACGAGCTAGACGACGAGGTGAAGCTCTTCTGCAAGCGCATAGACGAGAAGCACCCCGGCCACCAGTCGATGTATGAGCGGCTGAAGCTGGAGAGCCCGGCTCGGGAGGCGGCGGCGTGAGCGGAGCCGTGATCTCAGACTGCGGCAAGTACCGCTACACCCTCGAACGCGAGTGGATGACGGGCCAGGGCACCTGCCTGTTCGTGATGCTCAACCCGTCCACCGCTGACGCGAGTGAGGACGATCCGACGATCCGGCGATGCATCGGCTTCGCCCAGCGGTGGGGGTACCAGCGACTGACGGTCGGGAACCTATTCGCCTACCGGGCGACCGACCCACTCGGCTTGCGGGAAGTCCCGCTGGACGTGGCGATCGGCCCCGAGAACGATGATCATCTTTGCGATCTCTCCCACGGAGCCAGTCTGATCGTTGCCGCCTGGGGCGCGCATCCGATCACGGCAGAGCGCAGCGGCGTGGTTGCCGCCCTCCTCCGCAAGCTCGCCTCTCAGGGCACGGGAGGAGACCAGTGAGCGCCACGGTCTACACGTTGCCCGAGATCGCCAAGCTGGTTGGCGCCGAGTACCGCACGCTGAAGACGTGGGAGAGTCGAGGGCTAATCACAGCGAGCATCCGCAGCACGGAAAGACCTGGACGGCCAGGTTTCTACAGCGAGCGGGATGCACGAATCGCTGGAACCCTCGTCCGGCTCCGCGAGAGCGGTCTTAGCTTGGACGCCCTCGAAGCGGTAGCCGCCGCCGTGCGCGCCTTTGACACGGCCACCTGCCCGATCTGCGAAGGCGACATCGTTCTTAGCCCTTCTCAGGGCACGGGAGGTTCCGATGCCAGCTAAGAGCAGCCGCTTCTACTGGATCGAGTGCGACCACTGCGGCAACCACTCCAATGAAGACGACGGCTATCTGGCCGGGTCTGTCGAGGGGGCTTACAAGAGCGCCGAAGAGAAGGGCTGGCGCACCGATGTGCCGCCCACGGTTGACCACATTTATGGCAAGTACACCTGCCCGGCGTGCATCGAAGAACCGGGTTGGGCCGATCAGGGAGGCTCCGATGAGTAAGCCGAAGGTGCCAGGGGCGCCAGACCCGCCGATCACCGCGGGGCACGGAGGCTGGCCGTCCCGCGAGAAGCTGAAGGCGATGGTCGCCACCCTCGGAGTCTTCGAGTGGTGCGAGGCCAACGGTCTACTTGAGGAGTGGTCAACGGAGCTTCGTCGCGCTCGTGACGCCTTCATGTTCGCCCACGGCCCCACAGCCGAACGCTGGCGCGAGCAAACCGGCGAAGAGCCAAGCTGGTCGCAATATGCCTACCTGATCCGAGACAACCAGCGGCTTCGCGAGGAGAACGAGAAGCTACTTGCGGCCGTCGAAAGCGCTACTTCGAGCACGGGAGGTTCCGATGACTGAGTGGACCGAGCAGTGGATGCTGGCAAGCAGCATGACTCCCCTCCGAGTCGTCGCCACGCTCGGACCCTTGATCCATGGCGAGCAAACCGTCGAGGTAGTCCCCAAGCTAGAGGCCGAGCAGCGGATCACGGACCTCAAAGCGGAAGTCGAGCGCGTCCGCAAACACGAGCAAGAGACCGCCGAAGTCGCACGCGACCTCGCCCGCGTGATCGCCGCCCTCGACCAGGAAGGAGACACCGATGCCTAACCACGTAGACGTACCGGAGGGAGCGCTGGAGGCGCTTGCGGTTTGGCACTACAACCTCACCCACCATGGCGGAGAAAAGCACGGCACCCCGTGGGTAAAAGCCTCTGCGGCCGAGAAAGCGAAGTCACTAGACCAAGCGCGATACCGCCTCCAAGCCGCCGCCCCCGCCATCACCGCCAAGGCCGTAGAGGCTGAGCGGTGCGACGGGAGCGGGCTTGTGCTTGCCGCGGACGCGACGCCGGTGGACCCTTCGCCCGAAGACTGCCCGGGCTGCCGCAACTGCATCGGGAAACGGATCGATGAGGCCGTAGAGGCTGAGCGGGAGCGGGTGTTTAGCGACGAGGCGATTCGGCGCGGCGAGAGAGTCCTAGATGACAACCGTGAGGGTGAGGCGACCGGCGAAGCGCGGACGGACTATGCGCTCGTCAAGCGGATCATCCTCGCCGCCCTAGACAAGGAGGCCGAGGATGCCTAACCCCAACCAGAAGGCAGTGGAGGCGCTGGCCGGTGACATCGCGATCAGGCTCGGAGATGACCTCTTCCGCCGCGCCGCGCTGGAGTCAGCGCCCGAACCGCTCTGGCGCAAGCCGTCCGAGGAAGATGCGTGGCTCAAGGGTCGCGATGACACGGTGGCCCATATCGAGGAAGAGTTTGAGGGTTGCGTTCGGAAGGCACTCGAAGACGCCGCCCCCATCATCGAAATAGAGGCTGAGCGGGAGCGGGTGTTGGCAGCAGTCACGAGCGAGCTTGCGAATGACGAGATGCGCGTCAAGTTGGCCGACCCGGACAACCTAGGTGCAATCACCGGGTTCGCTATGGGGTTGGCTCTTGAGCACCTAGCCGACTTGATTCGCGCCGCACTCAACCAGGAGGACTCAGATGCCTGACCAGAGCTTGCCGCCATCAGAGGGATGGCCTGTCCTTCATTGCGCGACGCACGAGAAGCCGTTCCCGTGCCCGGACTGTGTAGCAGCGCGTTCACCTGAGCAGAGCTTGCCGGAGGGGGTGGAGCGGTACGAGCAGCACATGGATCACGGGATGCTGCCGCTTCCCAGTGGCCGCTGGTTCAAAGTTGCCGACCTCTCCAAGATCATCGACCAGGCCAAGCAGGAGGAGAGAGAGCGGATAGAAGCCGAGCAGGAGATCGGTTACGGCGCTGCCCTCGAAGCAGCCGAGGCAGCGAGTGCTCACCGGGAGAGGGAGCGGGTACGGGAGGCGCTGCAAGATGCACTCGACTTGATCGAGCGGCTGCGTGGCGGTGACGAGAAGCTGACCAGCGAGGAGTACTACGCCCGCCGTGATCGACTCCGCGCTGACCTCGCCGCCCTAGACACCCTGGAGGACTAATGCACCGCATGTTCGATTCCCTAATTCGTTGGTTCCTGAAGAAAATCACCTGGGGGGGCAGGTGGTGATGGTGGCTAAGGGAGTAGAGCGGTTTCGGCTGCACCCACTGCGCAACTCGGGCTACCAATTGGTCCCCGACCCTGAGGGCGAGCTGGTCCACTACTCCGACTACGAGAAGCTGGAGGCCGAGCACCGCCGCAAAGAACAGATCCGCGAAAGCGAGGTGGTTGAGGCTCACGAGCACCGTACCTGCCACGAAAACCTGCGCAGGAGGGCCGAGCGTCAACGCGACCGAGCCAACGAGGCCCTGGAGGAGGCTGAGCAGCGGGCGGCCAATTGGAAGCGTCGGGCCGAGAGCTCCAATCGGAGCTGCGACCGGGCCCGCCAGGAGGTACTGGAGGAGGTGCGGGCGGGGCTGGCGACTCACTGGCTGGCCCAGATCGAGTGCGACCACGATGCCGAACAGGACCGGCCCATCTGCGGGTGCTCGGAGGTCGATCTCGGGTGGCATCCCTCAGTCGGCGCCGCCGTAGATCACTGGATAGATCACTTCCTCGCCACCTTCGATCCCTCGCCAACTGCCCCCCCGCCCCCATCCGACGCTCCATCAGTTCCCGATCAGTTCTCGGGCTTCACCGCCATCCCCTGCCCGACATGCGGAGGTCCCTGCAAGGTCCACACCGCAGACGAGGGGACCAGCTCGTATGAGGAGGAAGAGGGGGAGCGTTGAGCGCCAATGCGGCTCGACAGATAGGTGTGAGCGAGGGGGCCGCTTCGGTGGGCGTCAGCGACGTCTTGGCAAGCCCTCTCGCTGACCCCTACACGGAGAGAAGGTGTGCATGCGGCTGTGACGCGTCCTTGGACGATCTGAGGGCAGATGCCGTGTATGCCAGTGAAGCCTGCTCGAAGCGGGCGAGGCGGGCGCGTAGTACCGACAAAGGCCGGACACGGAGGCTGTCTCGCAACGGTCAGGGAGACCGTTTGTACGTCCTGCGCGACGAGGTTGAGCTCATACGTGAGCTGTTGACCGGCAAGCCTGCCGGTTCGGCCAACGCTCGCGACCGTCTTCTACAGAAGCTCCCGCGGGCCCTCGAGCGAATCGAGAGGAGGGCGGGGTGAGCGTTAAAGACGGCCGCAATGCACCTTTCGTTTGGGCCTCTGTCGCCGCGCTGGAGCGACTGCGCGACGAATGGGATGGCGACCGCGCCGAGGTCCATGCCCGAATCGGCGTGTCGGTCTATCACGCCCTCTGCGAGCTGGCCAACAAGGATCGCGCTCGCACGGCGATCGGGACCGACAGCGGGAAGTTCAGAACCTCCAAGACCAAAATCGGCGAGTGGGCGATGACATCTCCCAAGTCAGTGGAACGCGCTTGCGCCGAGCTTGAGCGGATCGGCCTCCTGGTCGTTGAGTCCGATCGAGAGGGCCAAAAGCGGCCGGGTCGACCGAGCTACTACACCTTGGTTGAGCCCGACCAGACGTCCGTAGAGAGTACGGACGTTGCCGAAAACGAACGTCCGAAGCCCGTACGGACCACGTCCGAAGCCAGTTCGGACGTTCAACCCACAACGTCCGTAGAGAGTACGGACGTCCCTAATAAGGAGAAGAAAAACAACAAAGAAAAAGAAGTGTGTAGCAAGGAGGCCCTGCCCGAGTTGATCGATGCACCACTTCGCCAGGCTGCCCAAGCGAAGGATGGGCAGCTCGAGCCCGATGCCGTACGGCGGGCTTGCAAGGCCTTCCCCGGTCGCGACCATGCTGGCGAGGCCGAGAAGTTCGCCGCCTGGCACTTGCGCGGCAACGGCATCAACGCACCGCTGCGCGATGTGGCGGTGGCGTTCCGCCGCTGGCTCGACAACGCCCCCGTTTCGCCTCCGCGGAGCCAAGGCGCCCCGACACCTTCGAAGCCGATTCCTACCGAGCCGGTAGCCGAAACCGGCAGGGCTGCCGGTGCGTGGAAGGCGGCGAAGCAGCTGCTCTCCGGGCAGGTTCCCCAAACGAGCTTTCGGCTATGGATCGAGCCGTTGGAGGTTGCGGGAGAGCGGCTCGGAAAGCTCGTCCTGGTCGATACCTCGAACAACGGCGGTCTCGGCAATTGGGTGAACCGCAGGTACCGACCGCTGATCCTCGAGGCGACTGAGGGCTTCGACGATCTCGAAATCGTTGATGAGATGCAGCTGGAGCTGGAGGCGGCGTGAGCCCCAAGTCCAAGGCCGATCCACTGGCGGGGTTCCGCGAGGCGATCAACGAAGGCAGCCTCTACTCGCTGGTTTGGCTTGACCGCGGCGAGGGCAGCCCAGTCGAGGTAGACGAGGTCTACCCATGCCGCTCCTGCACGATCGAGATCACCAAGGTCCAGCGCTTCCAGAAGAAGATCGACTGGGAGCACAACGGCGAGGCGCTACCCGCAGGATGGTTCTGGCGCGCTGAGTTCGCCACCTACCGCAAGGCAGTCCGCACCCACTACCTGGCTCGACGAGGGGGACTGACCACCGACCGCAAGCAGGCGATGGCGGCCGAGGACGATCCAGATCCGGGCACCCTTCGAGTGATCTCCGAGGATGAGCGCGACCCGGTTGTAGCGACACAGCACGCTGCCCTTGGCGAGATGCCAGAGGCCGCTGTGCCCAAGCACGAGGTGCCCGACTACCTCGCAAGCCGGGAGGCCCGACAGGTCTATGAGCTCGACATGGCAGAGCGCCGGGTTGCCGAAGGCAGTGCGCCGCTCGAGGAGCGCTTGACACGGCTCAGGGAGATGTCCCGTCTGCGCCACGTCGACATCACCTCGGACCTTGCCGTTATAGCTCAACGCATTGAGAAGGCGGAACGCAAGGTGCTTGAGAGGGCAGCTGCATGAGTTCCGTCCGACGCAGCCTCAATAGTTCCGCGCGAGCCAACCAGGCCCCCATACATAGGGGAGTGGGCAGGTTGACAGAGACCCGTACGCATGGTGGCTCTCTCCTTTCAGTAGTAACCACCGGTCACTCCCCCGGTTTTTTTGAGGGGGCGACCGCTTTGACCCGCGCTTCAGTCACTTTTCTCTCCCCGACGGCGAAAAAGCGGAGGGGGAGGGGGAGGGCACACAGGGGTAATACGAATGCTCGGGGTTATGGTGTAAAGCACCAAAAGCTTCGAGCAAAGCTCGCCCCAGCTGTTTCGCGAGGAAACGTCCGGTGTTGGCGCTGCGGGAAATTGATTGCCGCCGGCGAACCCTGGGATCTCGGTCACGACGACAACGACCGTTCCCGCTACATGGGGCCCGAGCATCGGCACTGCAACCGAGCCACCGCCAGTCGCCGGCGCCGTCGTTGGCAGTCGCGAGAATGGTGAGCCATGCCCTCCCTCAAGAAGCTTCCGCGGGACACGCTGAACGACAAGGCTGCGAAGCTCGGGATTGCCGAGGCCGATCAGCTCTCGACACGCGCCGACGTAATCCGGGCGATCGAAGCTGCCAAGTCCGCGCAGGACGCCGGGCTCTGGGGCCGCGGCGTGTACGTCGCGAGTGTCTTCGCGAAGGGCAAGCGGGTCTTGGTCGATATGAGTGCAGACTTGGCCCGACAGCATTTCGGCGAGGTGCCATTGCACGAAGCCGCGTCGACCAGCGTCGTCGATGCCACCGAGAAGCAGCTGGCCGGCATCCGAGAGCGCAACGCCGACGTCGCCGACTCCGCGCTCGCCGCCGCGGCATTGCGCATGGCCTACGAGCTCGACCATCCCTACAACTCGGCGACGGCGAAGTCCTACTGCATCAAGGAGTTGCGTCAGAGCATGGATCGTCTTCTCGAGTTGGCCCCGGCGGGCGAGGGGGAGAAGGGGGCACTCGATGAGCTCAAGGCGCGTCGTCGAGCTCAAAGGAAGTCAGCAGCCTAAGTCCCTCTGGGTTCCGTCTTATTCGTCATCGGCCGGAGATGAAGCGCTGGAGGTTTGCGAGATGGCCGGCCTCGCCCTCGACCCCTGGCAGGAGCTTGTTCTCTGCGAGTCGCTGGGCGAACGCAGAGATGGGAAGTGGGCAGCCCTTGAGGTCGGGCTGGAGGTATCGCGACAGAACGGCAAGGGCGGGGTGCTCACCGCACGTCAGCTGGCAGGACTGTTCCTACTGGAGGAGCCGTTGCAGGTGCATTCGGCCCACCAGTTCGATACGAGCCTGGAGGCCTTCAACCGGCTCAAGGTTCTAATCGAAGAAACGCCAGACTTCGATCGCGAAGTCCTCAGCATCTCCGAGTCACATGGCGTCGAGGGGATCCGGCTGAGGGGGAACCGCCGGATCCGGTTCCGCACCAGGACAAAGGGCGGCGGTCGTGGATTCTCTGGTGACACCCTCTACTTCGACGAGGCGATGTTCATCAAGGAGGCTATGCACGGCTCCTTGTTCCCGATCCTCTCCGCTCGTCCCAACCCACAAATCTGGTACACGGGATCTGCGGTCAACCAGGAGGAGCATTACGACGGCATCGTCTTTGCGCGGATCCGCCAGCGTGGGCTGTGGGACAAAGATCCGCGACTCGCCTGGTTCGGATGGGGCCACTGCCCGGCATCTCAAGACGAGGGTGAGCTGCTCCCAGAGGATGCCGGCGACCTGCTCGACGACCGTGGGGCATGGGAGGAAGCCAACCCGGCGCTCGGCATTCGGATCGATTCCGAGTTCATCGAAGCCGAGCGGCGTTCTCTAAGCGTCCGCAACTTCGCCGTCGAGCGGATTGGGATTGGGGATTGGCCGAGTACCGATGATGCCGCTGAGGAGTTCTTCGACCGGGACGAGTGGGAGGCGATCAAGGACACGGAGTCCCGGATCGAGGGCCCGCCAGTGCTCGCTCTCGATGTCTCTCCGGACAGGTCTTCGTCGGCCATCGCGGTCGCGGGCCGACGGGGCGACGGCCTCATTCACATCGAGCTCATCGAACGGCGGCGAGGAACCGGATGGGTCGCGGGGCGCCTGGCCGCCCTCACCGAGAAGCATGGCGTGACGATCATTGTCCTCGATGGTCGAAGCCCGGCCGGTTCGTTGCAGCGCGAGATCGAAGAGGAGCTCGACTTCGAAGTCACCGTCACCTCGACGACGGAGTACACCCAGGCCTGCGGGGAAATCTTCGACGCTGTGCCGCAGAAAACGATGCGCCACGGCGGGCAGGACGAGCTGGATGTCGCAGTGCGCGGCGCCGCGACTCGCCCTCTTGGTGAAGCCTGGGCCTGGTCCCGAAAGAAATCTGACGCTGACATCACCCCGCTGGTCGCCGTAACGCTGGCGCGCTGGGGCGCTGTCACCCAAGGTGAGGAGGAGTCCGTGTACAACGACCAGGATCTACTGGTACTCGACTGATGAGCGCTGTTGCTGACATCGCCATGGGCATCGGCCTCGCCGCGATCGTGACCGGTGTTGGGATCATCTACTTTCCGGCCGCCCTGATCCTCTTCGGCATCGTCACGGTGATGCTTGCCTCCAAGGCGGAGTTGCCCTGATGGGCCTGGCCTCTTTGGTGGCGAATACCTTCAGCCGGGGTCGAGTGCTCGGTGAAGGAGACGACGAGATTTTCCTCGGCGGCGAGCGGACTGCGGCCGGCGAGCGGGTCTCGGAGTCGACGGCGACGAAGGTGGCTGCGGTGTACGGATCGGTCGCGATCATTGCCGGGAGCATCCGACTAATGCCCTGCCATGTTCGCCAGGACACCGGGGACCGCATTCTTCGAGACGACCGCGACTCGCGTCTTTGGGGACTGCTGAGGGAACGCCCCAACTCCGAGATGCATGCTGCGGATCTCTGGGAATGGGTATCACGATGTCAGCTGCTGAGAGGCAATGCCTATGGTTGGCTTGAGCGCGGCCCACTCGGGACCATCGAGGCGATCTGGCCGCTCCACCCGCGCCGTGTGCGGGTTGTACGCGACCGCCGTACCCGCCGCAAAGTCTTTGAAGTAAGCGCTCCCGATGACCTCGAGCGGGTTGAGTTCTACGGGACGACTGACGAGATCATTCACTTCAAGGGTGCCGGCGGGAATGTGCTTGAAGGCGAGTCAGTGATTCAGGCGCAGAGGGAGACCATCGGGCGGGCGCTTAAGGAGGACCGCCACGCATCTGAGACCCTTCGCAACAGTGCCCGCCCTGGCGGGGTTCTGAAAGTCAAGGGCAAGCTGGACGACGTTGCGCGCGACCGTCTCGCCGCGCAATGGAGGGCAGCTCACGGCGGCCGAAAGATCGGCGGTACCGCGGTGCTCGAAGAAGACGCGGATTGGCAGAAGGTGACCATGACCGCTGCCGACCTCGAATTGGTGAAGCAGCGCGCACTCTCCCGCGATGACATCGCGATTGCCTTCGTCCTTCCTGGTGACATGCTGCTCGCGAGTGGCGCCGCCAATCTGCACTATTCGACGGATGAGACTCGCGATGTACGTCTAGTCAAGTTCGGCGTGATGCCCTGGACAGACAGGATCCAGAGTGCGCTCGAGATCTGCGACATGTTGCCCTGGCGGTATGGGATGAACTCCGGGCGACGCGTTCCCCGCTTTATGCCCGAAGCGCTGCTTAAAGCGGACCAAAAGACCCGCTTTGAAGCTTGGCAGCTGGGGCTGGACTCCGGTTGGCTTGATGCCGACGAGGTCCGCCGCCGCGAGGATCTCGAGCCGGTTGGGCTTGACAAGCCGTTTCCTAAATCCGACATGCAGCCAAGCGAAAAGCGCGGCTGACCTTTTCCCAGGAGGGACAGATGAAACGCACGCCGCCCGTCGTCGACGGGGACATCGAGGCACGCTCAGCATCCCTTGCCGGGCTGGAGATCCGCAAAGCCAAAGACGGCAAGATCACGATCGCAGGCTACGCCGCGGTCTTCGACTCGCCCTCGGAGGATATGGGCGGCTGGGTCGAGATCATCAAGCGCGGGGCCTTCCGCAAGGCGCTGAATGGCGACCCCGACGTTCGGTTGCTGATCAACCACGAAGGACTGGCGCTGGCTCGCACCAAGAACGGCACCCTTCGCCTGAAAGAGGACACCAAGGGCCTGCGCTTCGAGGCGGACCTGGACGATACGCAGGACGCCCGCGACTTGGTCGCCAAGCTTGAGCGCGGCGACGTCGACGAAATGTCCTTCCGGTTCCGCCTCTCGATCGAGGGTCGCGAATGGTTCTACCCCGAAGACGAAGGCGAGCCGCTGCAGCGCATCATCAACGAGTTTGAGGAGCTGCTCGAGGTCTCGATTGTTACCTTCGCCGCCTACCCGGCGACCGAGGTGGGGGTCCGCGGCATCGTCGCCGGCGAGCCGATTGCCGACTCCGATGGCCGGCTCAGCCACGATCTCTTCGACGCGGTGTGCGCCCGTGTCCATGATGGGGATCTGGACGCCACACGCGCCGACCGGCGCGAGTTGGACCGGGCAGCCGAGCAACTTTCAACTGTGACTCCCTGGCAGCGCGAGCGAGCCCTCCGGGCATCCGGCAATGAGCCGGAGGTCGATGGCGCGACTGCCGATCCGCCGAGGGGGACGCGAAGCGACGACCAGCCAGGGGAGAAGGCTTCCTCGATCGACGAGCTGCGTCGTCGCCTTAATGCCGATGAGCGTGACTTCGCGTTCGACCGGCGCTGACAAACCACACACAAAAGGAGTAGGAGCCATGCCGGAGCTAAAAGTAAAAATCGGCGACCTGCTCGAGGAGCGCGCAAAACTCGTCACTGAGCAGCGCGAGGTCCTCGACACGGCGGAGACGGAGAAACGAGACCTCACCGCCGACGATCGCCAGAGCTATGACCAGCGCAGCGAACGCATCACCGAGATCGAGGGCGACGTGCGTCGCTTCGAAGCGCTCCAGGAGTCCGAGAGCTTCGTCGGCGAACGCCAGACGGGCCCCTCGCTCGAGGGTGTCGAGATCGAGACCGCTGAGCGCGGCCGGGACTCCGATGAGTACCGGGATGCATTCAACGCCTACGCCCGCGGTCAGGAGTTGAGTGACGAACAGCGCTCGACGCTCAACACCGGAACCGACGCGGAGGGCGGCTACGCGGTCGCAGAGCAGTGGACCGCTCTCCATGAGCGGCTCCGGGAGTCCGGAACGATGCGGCAGCTGGCCGAAGTCATTACGACGGAGACCGGCGGCACCCTGCACGTACCCCGCGAGAAGCCCGAAGGTGGGGACGCCACCAATCCCGGAATCGTCAAAGAAGAGGGAGAAGAAATCCCGGACGACGCCGACGAACTCGACGAGGCCAAACTGGGCGCCTTCAAGGTCGCTCGGATCACGAAGGCCGAAGAAGAGATGGTGCAGGACGGCCTCTTCGACGTCGCCGGCTACGTCGGACGGCGGCTCGGGTTCCAGCTGGGACGCAAGGCCAACGGGCTGTACGTCATGGGGGATGGCTCGGGAGAACCGCAGGGCCTCTTCTCGGGTGCCACCGTGGCGGACGAACTCGCGTCCAAAACGGCGATCGCCCCGGACGAGATCATCGACCTCGCCTACTCGGTGATCGCCCCCTACCGCATGGACGGGGTCTACATCGCCAACGACACGACGATCGGGGCGATTCGCAAGATCAAGGACGAAAACGGCCAGTACATGTGGCAGCCGAGCTTGCAGGCGGGAACGCCCGACCGGCTCAACGGCTACGCGCTGTACGCGGACCCGGACGTCCCGACGCTGGGGAGTAAAGAAGAGCCGGTCATCGGGTTCGGCAGCGTGAAGCTCGCCTACCTGATTCGCGACGTGCTCGGGGTGACAATCAAGTTCCTCGACCAGCGCTACGCGGATAAGGACCAGGTCGCTTGGCGGGGCAAGCTCCGCACCGACGGTCAGATCATCGACCCGAACGCGTTCAAGGTGATGGAAACGCCCGAATAGGCCCACGGCTAATCGGTGACGGGCTCAGCCCCTAGGGGCTGAGCCCGCACTCGAAAGGAGACTCGATGAAGGTCCGATATATCCAGGGCATGGGCGAACCGCGGGGTCCGGGTATCAAGCCCGGCGACGAACGCGACGTGCCCGCCAATGAAGGCGAACGCCTCGTCGCAAAGGGCATCGCTGTCGCCGCCTCCGCCAAGGCCGGCAGCGCCAAGAAGGCCCAAGGCGGTAAGGGCGGCACCAAAGCCTCCGCCAAGGCCGGCAGCGCCAAGAAGGCGGCGTAGCTCTTGGAGCTCCTACAGAACGTCGCCGGGACCCTTCGGTTCCCTGGTCCCGGCGACGACCCGGTCGCCTTCAGCGAAGCACCGAAAGTAACGGTCACCCGCCACTCCGATGGCTCGGCGATCGTCACCGACAAAGCGACGACTGAGGAGACCGAGGACGGCGAGACCTACTTCACCCTCGACCTGACCGGCGCCCAGCTGGCCGAGGTCGACCTGCTTACGGCCACCTGGTCGGACGGCTCCAGCTCCTACACCACACACGCCGAGGTGGTAGGTGCCTTCGTCACCTCCCTGAAGGCGATCAAGAAGAAGTACAGCGAAGGGGCTGCCGACGAGGACGTGGAGGCTGCACGCGAGGTGGCGACCAGCGACATCGAGAGCGCCTGCGGCGTCGCCTTCCGCCCCCGCTACGGCAAGGAGATACTCGACGGTTCCGGCACCAAGCAGCTGCTCCTGCGCCAGCCGCGGCTGTTGCGGGTGCTGAGCGTGGCTGTCGCCGGCAAAGAGCTGACCGAGGAAGAGCTCGAAGAACTGACCCTGGATCCGGTCGGAATGCTGGTCGGCGAAAGCTCGTGGCCCGAAGGGCGGGCCAACATCGAGGTCGCCTACGTCCACGGCTTTGAGAGCTTCGCACCGGCAGAGCTGCCGGTCCGCGACCTGGCGGCCTACCTGCTCACCGAGTCGCCGACGGATTGGAATGAGAGGGCGACCTCGATACAGCGCGAAGACGGCTACAGCTACACCCTCGTCACCCCCGGTGTGCGGGGCGCGAGCTTCCCGCTGCCGAGCGTCAACGCCTTTGTCGAAGCCAACTCCTACGTGAGCGTCGGCTGATGGCCTCCACGTCGATACCGGCGGTCAAGGCGGCCATTCAGGAAATCCTCGCCGAGGCTGGCGGTCTCGACGGGATCCTGGTCACCACCGATTACAACAAGACCGACCGCGCCCCAGAGCACATCTGGATCTGGAAAGCGAAATCCAAGCGCGACTTCAAGGGATTGGGCCACCGCCCACCCCGCCTACAGGAGGAGATCAAGGTGACGCTGCGTGTGGTCACCGTCGGCGGCGCTGACGCCGCCGCGGCCGAAGCGCGTGTGTACGAAATCGTCGAGGCTGCTGAGACGGCCCTACGCGAAGACACGACCCTTGGCGGGGTCGCTCGCAAGGCACACGTCGCGGACCTCGACGAAGAGCCCTTGAGTTTCGATAGCAAGATCGGCTGCCACGTCCTGATGACGGTGGCAGCCGAGACCGTGATCTAGCACCCACCCACCACCGGGCGAAAAGCGGCCGGGACATAAAGGAGGAAACGGATGAAGGTCGTCTATGACGGTCCCCAGGAGAGCCGCACGGTCGAGATCGGGCGGGGCAAGATGGTCACCGCTAAGCGGGGAACCCCGGTCGAGGTGCCCAAGGAGGTCGGTGAATCGCTGCTCGAGCAGCGCCACTTCTCCGGGGCCAAAACCAGCAAGGCCAAAACCAGCAAGGCCAAAACCAGCAAGGAAGGGGAGTAACCGATGGGTACCGGACTTGACGCATCCCTCGGCTTCGCGCTCGAGGACAAATACGGCGAATACAAAGCGCCAAGCGATTTCCTCGAGGTCGAGTCGATCGGCCTCCAGCGCAAGCCCAACTACACGGAGTCCCGTCCGCTGCGCGGCCGTCCCGGGATTCCGGTCAGCCGCCACAAAGAGACCAGCCGCATGGCGGAGGGCCCGATCGAGCTTGAGGTCCCCAACAAGGGCCTCGGCCCCGTTCTCTTCATGCTCCACGGGGAGGACGAAGAAACGGCCGGCCCGAAAAAACAGGGCGAAACCGCCGCCTACCGCCAGGAACATCCGATCGGCGTTACGGCACCCACCGGCAAGTCGCTGACGATTCAGGCCAACAAGCCGACGATCGAGAGCGACCAGCCCTTCACCTACCTCGGCTCCAAGTTCACGCAGGCGACGTTTTCCTGTGACACGTCAGGACAGCTGAAGCTGTCACTGGACACCAATGCAGCCGACGCGGTGACGAACAAATCGCTGGCGGTAGCCAGCTACCCGGATCCGATCAGCTCGCGGATCTGGGATGAGGCGTTCGTGGTGATCGGTGGAGAAGACGTCACCGCGAGCGGGTTGATCATCCACTCCTTCACCCTGGCGATTCCGCTGCCACTGAAGACCGGGCGTTTCGGGTTGGGGCGCGGCGGCACGCAGGCTGAGCCGATCGGCTTCAACGACACCATGAAGCCAACGGCCGGGCTGGCCTGCGAGTTCACAAACCTCGACCTCTACGAAAACTACGTCAACGAGGATGAAGTGGCGGTGACGATTGGTTTCAAAGGCCCGGTCATCGCCGACGAATTCCACGAGGAAATCAGCTTCACGATTCCCGTGGTCAAGTTCGTTGGCGAGGATCCCTCTGTCTCCGGGCCCGGCGTCATCGACCAGTCGGTCTCCGCCGAGGTCTTCGACTCGATCGAAGACCCCCTGGCGACCATCGCCTACCAGAGCGTCGACACGACGCTGTAAGGGGCGGGGCGATGCCCGGAGCACCAGAGCCCTTCGGGGTCGCCGTCGCCAAACTGGATCACAGCCTGCGGGCCATACAGAAGGACATCGAAAAAGAACTGACGAAGGAACTGCGCCGGATCGGGAACGAAGCTCGCGACGTGGTGCGTAGCTCTACCCACTCGCCCTACCTGACGGGGAAAACCCGGAAGAGCGTGAAGACCTCGGTCCGGCGCAAGTCCGAAGTCAGCCTGTACTCAAACCTCCCGCAGGCTCCGGTCTGGGAGTTCGGGGGAACGATCAAGCCCCGCGGGGTGCCGATCTCGATCCCCAAGACGAATTTCGTGCGTGGCGTCGTGCTCGGGTTGAGCGAGGACATTGAGGACCGCATCGCGGATGCCTTCGATGACGTCGCTCACCGGCATGGCTGGTTCTAGCCCGGCGCCTCTGCCTCAAAGCGTGACCCGCCCGGTCGTGGTTCGACGGGGCCGGAGCGGGTCACGGCAAACCGTCGAACCACAAAAAGGAGAACGCTTTGGCAACCAAATCCAAAAAAGGGAAAACGGCTGCGAACACGGAGGACAACGCCGGCACGCGGTTTGAATTCGACGGGGAGATCCTCGAGTTCGACATCGAGTCTCTGACCTTCGGGGAGGTCGAGTTCATCGAGGAGTACTTCGGCTGTCCGCTGGACCTGGTCCCGTGGGAATCGGGACGCGGCTCCCTAGTCGGCTCCTACCTGGCGTTGAGGCGCAAGGGCAGGGATGTCTCGCTCGACGACCTCCGCAAGCTCAAGATCAACGTGCTCAAGCGGGACGTTGGCGAGGGGGACGCGGCCGGTAGCCCAAAAGCACGCTAGCCCGGAAAAAGTCGCGCGATCTCTGGCGGCCGGTCCTGGCGGAGGTGTATGGGCTGCTGCCCTGGCATATGGCAGACCTGAGACCGAGCGAGCTGGAGCAAATCACGAAGGCACTCGCCGACTAGCTAGGGAGAGGCAGGCCCGAGACATCTAAATGGTGCTCATCGGGCCTGCCTCTTTCTGTGTCACCAGGAAAGGGGGGCGATCACCATCTCAACTCGTACGCTCAACGTCCTCCTAACTGGCGACGCGACGGCACTCACCAAAACGTTCACCTCCGCCGCCAAGGGGGCGCTCGGGGCCAAGGCCGGCATCGCCGCTGTAGCCGTAGGGGCCGGACTCGCCACCAAGGCGCTCTATGACCTCGGTGGCGAATTCGAGAACGCTTACGACAAAATCCGAGTTGGGACCGGCAAGACCGGCAAGGAGCTCGAAGGGCTCAAGGATGACTTCAAGGACGTGGTCGCCCACACGCCCACGGACTTTGAATCGGCATCTGAAGCCATCGCCGAACTCAACACCCGGCTCGGCATAACAGGGAGACCGCTACGCGAACGGTCAAAGCAGTTCCTCGAACTGTCGCGGATCACCGGCTCTGACCTGCCCGAGGACATCAAAACCGTTACCCGCGCCTTCGGAGACTGGGAAGTAGCACAAAAGCAGCAGGGCAAGACTCTCGACTTCTTCTTTCGGGCGTCCCAGGAATCGGGTGCGTCGGTCTCCGATCTTGCGGCCGAAGTAGTGAAGTTCGGTGCGCCGCTGCGCCAGATCGGCTTCTCACTCCAAGAAGCCACCGCGATGTTCGCCGAGTTCGAAAAGGCGGGTGTCAACACCTCGACGATGATGCCCGGCCTGAAGATGGCGATGAAGTCCTTCTTCGAAGAAAACAAGGATCCGAAGAAGGGCATCCTCGAAACCTTCAAGGGGGTCGAAGACGGCTCGATCAAGACGGCTGAAGCGCTGAAGATCTTCGGCACCCGAGCGGGTGGCGACTTCATCGAAGCGATCGAACAGGGCCGCTTCCACCTGAAGGGATTCACCGAACAAATCGCCACCGGTAAAGACACGATCCTCGGCGTCGGTGAGGAGACAAAGCACGCCTCCGAGCGCTTCCAGGAATTGGGCAACGCGATCAAGGTGAAGCTGGAGCCGGCGGCTACCGCCGTCTTCAACACCTTCGGCCAGTTTGCCGGCGAACTCTCAAAGTTGGACTTTCACAGTCCGATCAGTGGCGCGGTCGCCTTCGGGCTGGCCTTCGCCGGGGTGGCTGTATCGGTGCTGGCTGCGAAGTCCGCGATCCAGGCGACCTGGGTGCTCATGGCTGAGAACCCGTTCGGAGCTGTGGTGCTCGGTGCCGGGCTGGCGGTAGGTGCGCTCCTAGCGCTGAATCACTCCAGCGAGAAGAACATCAACGTCTTCAAGCGCTCGAAGCGGGTGCTGGGCGATCTCAGCGCCGCCAGCCAAAACATTCACCGGGTCCGGGGGCAGGAGAAGCAGGCGACCGACCAGGTCCGCGCAGCCGAGCAGCGCCTGACCTCGGTCCGCAAGAAGTATGGGCCCAACTCCCAACAGGCGATCGAAGCTGAAGCGCAGCTGGCCCGCAAGCGCCAGCGGCTCAAGGACCTGACCGAGCAGGTCCGCAATCTCGAACGCAAGCACGGCGTCGAACGCCACGCCGCGGCGATCCTCATCACCTCCGACAGCAAGCGCCTGGCCCGCCAGTCGGAGGTTCTGCGCGAGCAGCAGGAAAAGGAGGTCGGCCAGCTCAAGCACCTGGTGACGAACCGCAAGTCCCTTGCGCAGGCCGGGCTGGATACCAGCCATATAACCGACCTGATCGGCAAGAAGCAGAAGGAGCTTGGCGATACGACCGACAGCCTGAACGGCAAGAACAAGCAGCTGGCCGAAATCACCCTGCGGGCGGGCAACGAGATCGGCCCGAAATACGCGGGCAAGCTCCAGGAAACGATCACCAAGACGCAGAAGGCAACCCGCCGCACCAGCGAACTGGGCCGCTGGCTGGACAAACTCCCGCCGAAAAGGAAGGTCGACGTCGACGTAGAAATTCACGTTGGCGGCGTCAACATGGGTGGAGGAGGCGGAGGCCGCCAGGGTGGAGGAGGCGGAGGCACCGGCGACGGCTGGGGCATGGGGAAGGCGATCAACGCCGGCATCGACGACAAAGTCAAGAAGAAGGTCCAGGACTACGCCGACGAAAACCCACTGGCCCTCCTCGGCGGTGGACTAGGCGACGCCGCGATCGGTCCCCACGTGCCCGGCGCGTGGAAGGCCTTCATTCCCTTCGCCGAAAAGTTCGGCCTAACGATGACCTCTGGGTTCAGGCCGGGGTCGATCACCAGCAGCGGCAACGAGTCCTACCACGCGATGAACCGGGCGGGTGATTTCTCCAACGGGGTCGCGACTCCCCAGGAGTACGCCTTCGGCATGTTCATGGCCAACGCCTTCGGCTCGGTCCTCAAGGAGCTGATTCACACCCCGCTCGGATTCTCGATCAAGGACGGCGCTCGAGTCGCCCCGTATGCCGCGGCCGAACACCACGACCACGTCCACGTCGCCTACCAGGAAGGCGGGACTGTTGTCCCCGGCACGGGGAGCGGGGACAAGGTGCCGATGCAGTTCATGGCGGAGCCCGGCGAGCGGCTGTTCGTCCTGAACCGCAACGCCTCGGCGACACTGAAGGGCCTCAACGAATTCAACGCAGCCTTCCCTCGCTTCCAGAAGGGTGGCGAAGTCACGGGGCGCGCGACGTGGTTCGATGGCGCCCGCAGCACCGCCGGCGGTTCCAGCACGTCGAAGCCGGGCCTGGCACTCAACCTGAACCCCGGCACTGACTCCGGTTGGAACAACGCGACCACGCAGCGCTGGATGGAAGAATCGCGCGCGGGCCACCCGGTGTACGGGCGCACGTCGATCGGTGGCAAAACGGCAAATCTGCCGATCACGGACCTGGGCCCGGCGGGCTGGACCGGTAATGCGATCGACGTCACGGCCGGCGGGGTGCGCAAGCTCGGCTTTACCACGGACAACTTCCCAAGCGGCTCCACCGGCAAGGTCAGCATCCTCGACGGTTCGGGTGGCAGCAAGGACGGCCACAAACGGACTACGCCAAAGGCTCACCCGGGCAAGACCGGCAAAGGCGGTGGCTCCGAAGGCCCCGGCGGGAAAAAACGGAAGGGCGAAAAGAGCCCGTATAGCCCGGGCCGAACCTCCGTGCCCGGGACGAAAGCTGCGGAGGTGCCGAAGATTCTGGCGGGTCTCGGCAAAGGAATCACAAACCTCTTCACCAGCCCCGGCCTCACTCGAGAGGGCCGCTTCAAAGCCTCCGAACTTGCCCTGGGTATCGCCGAAGACACCGAAGGAACCGAGGATGACGAAGCGGTTCTGAAGTACCAGCTGGGCGCCTCGCGCCAGCGCAAGAAGAAGATCCAGCAGGAAATCAACCGGCTAAACAAACGCCTCAAGGGACGCCTCACCGAAAAGCAGCGTAAGCAGATCATCGCCAAGCGGGACGGGTTGATCGACGAGTTGGGAACCGCGCAGGGCCGGATCGGCTCTGCGCGAGAAGGGCTGGCCGGTCTTGCCGAAGAAGCGGCGGACCCCCTACAGGAAGCGATCGAAAAACAAACCGAAGCGACCGAAGCCGCGCGCCAGGCTGAAGAAGAACACACGGCCGCGATCAAGGAGCTTCAGGGGGAGCTTGAATTGAACCGACACATCGCTGAATCGGAGGCGGCTACCTCAGGCGCCGTGGCCAGGACTGCGCTCGCCGACATCATCTCCGGCCAGCTCGGCCCCCGCGCTAGCCATAAGTCGAACACGATGGGCGCCGGATCGGTGGGGAATTTCTAATGACCTCCGATCTCGAGCAGCTGGTCCTCGCCGAATTCGACTTCAACGACCAGGATGCGTGCTCCCTCGAGGCCCTCAGCTTCAAGCCTGCTGAGGCCAAGCCGCAATGGGCAGGCAACGCCGACGCCGACGGAGAGGAACTGGTCGAGGAGCCGCACTACACGAATGCCTACTTCGACCTCGAAGTCCGTGTCGAGCCTGCGAAAGACACGGACGCAGCGCTCAAAGTCGTGGGGGAACTGCTCGACAAGCTGCAGGCCTGCGCCCGCACCCAAGGCGGCCTTCCTCTCGAATGGACTCCAAACAACTCCACCCGCACCTACACCTGGTACGCCACCCTGGGGGAGCTCACCGAACTGCCGATCACGGTGGACGGCGAGCTGGCGGGCTGGTTTATCGACAGTCCCGTCCTCAAGGTCAAACTGACCTGCCGCCCCTTCGGCTACCGAGAAGAACGCACCGTGCTGGAATCGGTGGGATCTGGGGCCGAACCCTTGCAGGTTGCCTATGTCGGCGAAATCGAAAGCGACGTGCCAGCGGAGGCGGAACTGCTGGTGACGGACGCGGCCACGCAGGATCGGCGCTACCTCGTCTGGGGCCGGGACCTGGTGACGGGTGAAGAAGGCAACCCAGCCTCGCTGCTCGTCGCCAAAGACTTCGAAACGGAAGGGTTCACCGGATCGGTCACGACCCGCTCCGGGGCCTACAGCGAAGAAAAGGTCGTGCGAGGAACGGCAATCAGCCAGGCGACTACGCTCTGTAGCTCCGGCGTCATCGCGGACGTGGGATCGTTCCGAATGCTGGGCCGCTTCTACAGTGCATCGAGCGACGCGCGGGTGCGCCTGGTCTACCGCAGCGGAGACGGCCCGCTGATTCCGCTCGACTGGAAGGAGCTGCCGGTCGCCGAAGGACTCTGCCAGGTGGACCTGGGGGAGGTCACCTTTGCCGAGGCCAAGCTGGGCGAACAGCGCTCCGAGTATCGGATCGAAATCAAGTCCACCGGGGCAAACTGCACGGTGGACTTCAACTATGCCGAGCATATTCCAACCGGACGCGGGTATGGAGTCGCCCGTGGGATCGGCAACCCTGACCCAACGACCCTGCACGCCTACGATGAATTCGAGCAGGCCGAAGGCAGCCTCTCGGGGAAGGAACTCGGTCTCGGTGGCAAATGGTCGGGGGCCGGGGACGCTGTGGATTTCAAAGTCATCGCCGCCGAAGACCTCATCAAACGCGAACTGGTCGAAGACTCGCCGGAATGGAAAGGACGGTATGCCATCGCCGGTTCGACCGCGTATGCGGCGGCGCAGGTGTCGGCGACACTTGTCATGTCGAGTACGAAGACGCTGGATACCCTCTCGATGAAGCACCTGCGCGGCGGCCTGTTCCTGAGGTACCAGGACACCGAAAACTGGGTCATGGCGACCATCTCCGGGAGCTACGAACTCAAAACGATATACGGGGTCGCATCGGCGCACCCTGAGTCCTCCTTCCAACTCCTCGTCTTCAAGAGCGTCGCCGGGACCGTGACGTGCATCGGGACTCCGGTGGTGGTAACCGCTCCCGTTTCTGCGATCCTCCCCACGACGGTCCTCACCTTCACTGCGCTGGCGAACGGGGTTTGGTGGGCAACGGCCACGGGCAGCTACGGCACCAAGTCGGTCAGCGGTCAAGATTCGGACCTCGCGACCGGAGGCGCGTTGGCAGAAGGGAAGCCAGGTATTTATGCGGAGGGAAGTCTCGCAAGCAAATGGAACTGTGTAGCGACCTTCGACAGTTTCAGCACCCTCGGAATCGACCCGGCGGGCGTGGTGTGCTACTCCGGACGCCGGGCCCTAGCCCGCTACAGCGGGTTCACCCGGCAGGACTCCTCAGGCACCTACTACGGCCCGGCCTCGCTCTACCGGGGTGCGAACTTCTTCCTTGACCCAGCGGGAAGCTCGGGGCGGGTCAACCGGCTGGTCGCGGGGATGCGCCGCAACGATGTGGTCGAAGAGGAAGACGCCAACGTGACCGACAAACAGTCCTTGAAAGTGGTCGCCCGCGAGCGCTTCCTCACCCCGCGCTAGCACCAGCGCGAGGCTCGCACTTGGCAGCCGAAGGCGGCACCGATCGTTGCGAAGTGGACGCCGGGCTGCCAGCCGTTCGAGGAGGCGGCGAGGCGGTAGACGTGGACGATCAAGCGGCAGACCTCATTGATCTTCGAGGCGCCGAGTTCGCGGCTGTAGAGGCCGATCGTGTTGGTGCGGTGGAACGGCGCATAGTGGCGGCGCATGGCGCAATGCCCGAACGCCTCGGGGAAGTCCTCCCCGTTGTAGTTGCGAGGCGCCAGCCCCAGGATGCGGTTGAAATGTTCCAGCGCCGTGGTCGTCATCGTGGTCCATTCGAACAGGTGGCCCACCTCGTGGTAGAAGGTCAACCGGGGCTGGCGGGCCTCTGCGTTCATCAACAGGACCGGGTAGCCGCCGAGCCGAATGCTGGCGCAGGCGAGTGCGAAGGGGCCGCCGCAGACTTCGGCGACTTCCTGGGTGTGACCCTCCGCGACGGAGATCGTTAGCGGCGGATAGGGCACCTGCATATCGGCTACCCATTGGCCGTACGCAAAGCCCGAACCGGCGGGGGCTTCGACCAGCGGGCGCGTGCCGGTGGCGGGTCCGCTGCCGAGCCGTTGGGCCTGGGTAACGCCTTCGGAGGCGGCGCTCGGCGCGGTTGCGAACAGGCCACTGGCGAGCACCAGGGTTATGAGTCCCTTGAGAAGTATCCCCTCAGGCTAGCGGCCAGCCAGCCGCTCGAACCCGCGCCGGGAGAAAGGAGCTTGCCCGTGCCAGAAAAAGTCCATGTTGTCGAACGCGACAAACCGCCGCTGGCGCTCGGCGTCGAGGTCGAAACGCCCAACGGCAACTTCCGGCTCGATCCCGACGACCCCGATCCGTCCAACCGTCCCAGCGGCCTGAGCTTCTCCACCCAGCGCGGCGACGGCTTTGGCCCGGCCGCCTGCACCCTCTCCCGGAAGATCTTCAAGGACTACCCCGACATCAACCTGCTCGACACCTGGCGCTTCATCGGGCAACAGGGCGACGTCGCTTATGAGGGCAAGCTCCACTCCACCCCCCGCACCAACGACCCTGCGCAGCAGATTGGCATCTCACTGGTCGGGTGGATGACCTATCTGGGCAACCGGAAGATCAGTCCCCTCTACATCGGCTCCCGGCTGGGCGGATGGATAGACCCGAGCAACCAGCGTAAGGCTGACCGACTCATCGCCTCCTATAAGTGGGCTGCGGCAGTGTCGGCCGGATGGCAGGGCTCGGGGGAAAATCCGCCTGGCATAAGTCTGGACTTCACATCCTGGACGCCTGTTAGCGGATACGGGAGCACGGGCGAGTCGTGGTTTTACGCGGGCGGTGAGAATATCGGACGCCTGCTCTATCACTTCCACCGCGTCACTGGCAGCTCGTCTTCGTCGTGGCTCACTAGGGCGGCCTTCTGTACAACCGACACAGGTGGTGACACGCAAGTTGGTACGGATCACGATGCCACGACCAACTCCAGCGAATATGAAACTCTGACGGCTGAAGAAGACAAGTACAAATACGTCCTGCTGGAGGACAGTTATCCCTCCGGCGCTTCGGGAACCTTCACCAGTTACCACACATGGGAGTACCCGAAGGTCATCGGCAACCAGGGCCTCGAACTGGGAGGCGCCTGGCCGGAAGTCGGCTTCAAGCTCACGGACATCGTTCAGTCGATGCTGGCGACCTACTACCCAAAGATCGAGTGGGCGGGAGAAGAGAACAGCTTCATCGTGGAGCAGGCAACCTGGCACGACTCGCCCGCCAACGGCTTCGAGATCATGCAGTCGCTCAACAACCTCGTGTTGTGGGAGACGTCGGTATGGGAGGACCGAAAGCTCCACTTCCACCCCGCCGACCTGACGCGCTATGACTGGCAGATCCGCACCGACGACCCCGGCGTCTCCGTGGTCTTCGAGGGCGACTCGATCGAGAACTTCGCCAACGGCTGTTCAGTCAGCTACACGGATTTCGCCGGCATCAGGAGGCAGCTGTGGCCATCTGCGCACGAAGAGCTCCGCGACGAATCAGAGAACAACCCAGCAAACATTCACGGCGAGGAGCTGTGGACTGACTGCGAGGTCCCTACACCTTGCAGCGAAGCAGAAGCCCTCCAGTACGGCCGCACCTACCTGGCCGAGTTCAACCGCCCCAAGCGGCCCGGCACCTTCCGCATCTCAGGCGGCTATATCAAGGATCGCGCCGGGAACTGGCAGCAGGGGTGGAAGGTCCGCAGCTCTCAGACGATCGGAGTCTTCGACAATGTCGACGAAACCGAACCACGCCTGATCTTCGCCACCAGCTGGGACCAGAACTCGAAGACCCTGGAGGTCACGGTCGACGCGCCGCCCAAGTACCTCGATGCGATCGTGGCGCGGCAAGAGTTGGCCAGAACCGCAAGGGGGCTCGCGTGACGGAGGAATCGGTGGGACTCGCCATACAGATGGGCCGCATCGAAGAGAAGCTCGACGGCGGGGACCGAAAGCTCGACGCGATCCACGCCTCCCTCAAGGAGGACATCGGCAAAGTGGAGGCGCAGACGCGTGCCCACAACGGCCGGATGACCAGCCTCGAGAAGCGCTACGCCGAGCTCAAGGGCGTCGGCCTCGCCTTCCTCGCACTCTCGCCCTTCGTGCTCTTCGCCCTTCAACGCCTCATCCACTGAGCACCTGACCGGCAGCCCTGCCGGTCGCCCATCCGCCGCCTAGTGCGGCCTTCATAGAAAGGAGGTCCGCTATGCGGCGGACCCTGCTCGCCCTCCTGGCGGCGCTGACACTGCTCGGCGCCGGCACGCAGGGCGCAAGTGCGTATTCCAACGGCTACCTACCCGAATCGGCCCTGGCGCCGATCGCGTCGGGCGTCAAGTGCGAACGACCCCTCAACCAACTCGCCAACCCGGCCGCGGCCGCCTTCAACTCGATGGCGCTCGCCGCCGGCGAGAAGCTGGCGATCAACGGCTGCGACTCTGCCTACCGCCCCTATGCCCGCCAGGTCTACTGGAAGGCCTACTGGTGTGGCCAGGGCCACTGCGAGAACGCCGCCACCCCGGGCTTCTCCAACCACGGCAACGGCGTCGCCACCGACGACTCGCCGCAGCTGATCCAGTTCACGAAGGAACACGGCAAGCGCTTCTGCTGGGCAAAGACCGAAGCTCTCTGGGAGGCCTGGCACTACAACTACACCGGCTGCTTTCACCGGCCCAACCCCGGCCCCAACCTGCACAGCCCGACACTGCGCC
Source organism: uncultured Solirubrobacterales bacterium (assembly GCA_963817905.1). GTDB lineage: Bacteria > Actinomycetota > Thermoleophilia > Solirubrobacterales > 70-9 > VRUE01. Next base: position 323,026 of record CAWFPS010000002.1, read on the forward strand.
AGCACTCCGGCGGGCCCGGCCAGAACGTCTACGTCCGCAAGCTGCAAAAGCTCCTGCGCGGCCATGGCAACAAGAGCGTCCACGTCGATGGCAACTTCGGCTTTGAAACCCGCCTCGCCGTCGAACGCTTCCAGCACGCCGAATACCTGAAGGTCAACGGCGTCGTCAGCAAGCGCGTGTGGAAGCGCCTGCGGCGCCCCGCTACCAAGCCGATCAAGACCACGCCGAAAGTCGTGCCGGCGACGATCGTCCCTGCGGCACCCCCCGCCCACGGCAAGCCCAAGAAGCCACGCCACAAGCACCCGAAGGGCCCGGCCTGGGGCATCGACACCTCCTCCAACAACGGCTCGATCGACTGGGCCAAGGTCCGCCATGCCGGCGCCTCCTTTGCCTGCGTGAAGGCCACCGAGGGCCAGGACTACATCGACCACGGGTTCGGCCGAAAGAAGATGCGCGCCGTCACCGAGGCGAAGCTGGTCCCCTGCGCCTATCACTTCCTGCGTCCGCGCCTCGACCGCAAGGGCTCCAGGGAGGCCTCCACGTTCACGAAGGTGATCGGTCACGCGGGCTACGGCAAGGGCTGGCTGCCCCCCGTCGTGGACATCGAGGTCAACGACCAGAGCCTCAGCCCCTCGCAGATGTGCCGATACGTCGGTTCCTTCCTGCGCTTGGTCCGCAAGAACCTGGGAGCGAAGGCGATCGTCTACAGCTTCCCCAGCTTCGTTAGCAGCTACCTCTCAGGCTGCAGCTGGCTCGGCAAGTACCGCCTCTGGATCGCCGAGCTCGGCGTGAGCAAGCCGACGATCCCGGCACCGTGGTCCAAGCACCTGCTCTGGCAATACACCTGGACCGCAAACGTCGCCGGCGTCGTCGGTGGGGTCGACGCCGACAAGCTGGTCGGTGGCCGCGCCGCACTGGTGAAGCTCCGCGTGGGCGAGCTGCCCAAGCGCGCCCGCCTCGCTCCGCGAGCCAAGGTCAAGCTGCCGCTCGCGGCCAAGAAGCCGAAGGCGAGCACCTCGAAGGCCCTGCGCCGCCAGGTCCAAAGCGCCCCGCTCCCAGAGGGAGGCGCCACCTACAACGACCTCGCCCACGCCCAACCAAAGGAGACACCATGAACGCCCTCGCCTCCCGGCCGACAGAGGCCCTCACGGGCCCGGCCCTCGGCCTGGCCGTCTTCGGCTTCTGCACCCAGGTCGGCGTGCCGACGCTCGTCGCCGGCATCCTCGCCGTCGTCTGCGCCTTCGGCCCGCTGGCTGTCTCGCAGCTGGTCGACGCCGTCCGCGGCTGATCCGGTGGAGCGCAACCGCCCGCTCGAGCGAGAGATCCTCGAGCGGGCGAGGGCTCCCCAAGGCTTCGCTGAGCAGGTCATCGCCCGCCTCGACCACGTAGAGGCCACCGAGGGCAACACGGGCTGGGAGAAGCCCGCAGACGAGCTGCTCGCCGAGATGGGCGAGGAGGCCGCCGACGTCGCCGGCTGGGCGATGGGCGCCGCGCCGCAGCTCGACGACACACAACTTCACCGCCTCATCGTCGCCGTCTCCCTGGGGGCGACGGCCTGGCGCGAGATCGAGGAGCTGCGAGAGCAGCTCGCCCGTCCCCTGAACCGAAAGGAAGTATCTGAATGAGCTACATGGCAAACGGCGGCAAGGGCCGCCTGGTCGAGATCTACAACCGCATCGAGGCCAACGACCCGGCCAACAGCGCCCTCATCCTCGTGCCGCTCTCCAAAGCGGGCACCGAGGCGCAGGGGCAGGACATCGACACCCTGAAAGCCCTGCTCGAAGACGCGAACTTCACCGAGCAGACCGAAGGCGAATGGGCACGCCAGGTGCTGACCGACGCCGAGCTGGCCGCCGCGCCCGGGCCCGACGACGAAGCCAACACCAACGGCGTCCAGAACCCCGAAGTCAGCTTCGGCGAACCGACGGCGGGCAAAGTCCCGGCGCTGGCGCTCTGCTATGACGCCGACACGACCTCGGGCGACGACGGTGACCTTGAGTTCCTCGGCCTCGTCACCTTCCAGAACGCCAAAGAAGAAGCGACCGAAATCGTCGCCGACGGCAACGAGGTCGTCTTCAAAGAAGGCGCGCTCTTCGACGCGAGCTAGGAGGCGGGCGTGGCGATCGTCCCGCCCACATTCGTCCAGGAGGCCGAGACCTCCTGGACGACGAATAACCCGAAATCGCAGGAAAAAACGTTTGAAGTTCAGGCAGGCGACCAGATAGTCGTCTACCTGTTCGACGAAGCCTCAGGCGGGACGCTCTCGTTCGCTATCTCCGGTGGGGGCCTGACCTGGAAACAGCAGGCAATCAGCAGCCCAAGCAACGACTGCTATGCGGAGGCCTGGACCGCCACCGCCACCGCCACAGGGTCGATCACCGTCAAAGTCACCGCGAGCGGCGTCCACCAGTACGGCAGCATCGGCCGCTGGGGCTTCAACGCTCTGACCTTCCGTGACTCCGAAGGCATCGGGGCGGTCAAACTCCTCACCGGGGAAGGCGCTCCGAAACTCGGCATCACGACCGAACGCGACAACAGCGCTCTGGTCGTGGCGAACGGCGACTGGGCGGCCGTCAGCGGTTCCTCTCGCACCTGGCGCACCGCAGTCGGCGCCTTCACCGAGAAGACCTATGCCTTCAGCAGCGGCAACTACACCGTCTACGGCGGCTATCACGAAGACGCCGGGGCGACTGGCGAAAAGGAAGTTGGCCTCAGTAAACCGACCGGGCAGACCTACACGACCGTCGTCATCGAGGTATTCGGCACCGAAGAAGCTGAAGAAGCCGAACCGATCGAAGTCTCCTCGGTCGCGCTCACCGAGACAGACGCCCTGCAAGCCCCCCTTGTAGCCAAGCACGGGGCGCTCACGGCCCTGAGCGAGGCATCCGCGCTTCAACCTACGGCGGTGCTCACCCGGGCCTCTCTCGCGGGCCTGAGTGAGTCTGGTGTCCTGGTGGCGACATCGGCGCTGCGGCGGGCGATCTTGAGTCCCCTCACCGAGGCCTCGGCCCTGCGGTCTCCCGTTGCCGCCAAGCTCGCCAGCCTCGTCCCCCTCGAGGAGACCGACATCGCGACTGCGGGCGCGGCCGCCAAGCTGGCCGGTCTCTCGGGTCTCCTCGAGACCGAGACGATCGCCGCGGCGACGACAGCGAAGCTGGCCCAGCTGGCAGGCCTCTCAGAGACCGCCTCCCTACACCCGGCCGCCGCGGTGAAGCAGGGCACGCTCATCCCGCTCGAGGAGGCAGACGCCCTCCTAGCGGCGCTCATCGGCTCGACGGTCTACCACAGCTTGGTACCCCTGGCCGAGGCCGACGTGCTGCGAGCCCCGGTCGTGGGCAAGCGAGCGCAGCTGGTGCCCCTCGAGGAGAGCAGCGAGCTACAGCCCCTCGCCGTATCGAAGCTGGTCGAGGTCCTCGGCCTGAGCGAGAGCGACGTGCTGGCCGTGGCGTCGACGGCGAAGGCTGCATCGCTGAGTCCCTTGCTCGAGGGGGACGTCCTGCTCTCGCCGGCGATCGCCAAGCACCTGGTGCTGGCGCCGCTCACCGAGACGGACGTGCTGGTGGCGCTGCTGTTCACCGGCGACGGCGAGGAACTCGCGGCGATCCTCCTGCTCACCGACCGCCCGGCCACGACGATCGCCCTTGCCGACCAGCCCGTCACCACCCTCGATCTGTCGGACCGCCCCAAGACAACCCTGACCCTGGAGACCCGATGAAATACACCTACACGGTCGGGGAGACCGCGGAAGTCCTCGGCACCATCACCGCCACCGCGACCGGCAAATCTGCCGATCCCGACACGCTCACCTGCACCGTCTACCCGCCCTCTGGTTCCTCGTTCACGGTCCCGATCGAAGGCGCCGATGGCTCCTACTTGGCCGAAGTCCCCCTCGACCAGGAGGGCGACCACGTGGTCCGTGTGAAGGGCACCGGCAAATATCGGTGCGCGAAGGAACTGTGCCTCAAGGTGCGCCACCACGCGGCGCCTGTTCCGTGACCGAGGGTCGTCCTTCCAGCTATATCTGCTGGCATTGCGGCAGCCGGTTCGGGGGCGCCCCTGCAACCCATGCCCAGCTTCCGAGTGGCCGGGTTGTTCCCATCTGCGAGGACGGCGTGCTTGCCCTGATCCCTCCGCGAGTACAGCTCGAAGCACTTTGGCTGCGGTCCGTCGTCGAATCCGGCGACCAGCGAACCGAGGCGTGTATCTGATCCACTTGAGTTTGAATCTATGGACCCGAGCGCCGTCAGGGCCTTGGCTTCCCAAGGGATGGCGCGCTCCTCAGAACCGCAACCTGCTCTCGGCGAAGCCATTCGGCGAATTCGCGAACGGGAAGGGCTGAGCCAGGAAGCGATGGCGGATAAGGCAGCGCTGCACTGGACCTGGGTTTCGCACATCGAGTCCGGGCGAGTCAACCCGGGTTGGGGCACCGTGCGGCGGGTGGCGGCGGCGCTTGACGTGACCTTGGTTGAGATCGTGGCGCTGAGCGAACGCATAGAACTTGAGTGATCGTCTAAGATACCTCGCTCGATTCATGACTGGATCAAAGCCCCTCGGCTCTCCAAGCCGGGGGGCTTTTTTTATGCGTGGATCCTGCCGATAGGCCCCCTAAACCGAGGGTGCCATTGCCGGGGGAGGGGAACGTTTCGTGGGTGGGGAGAGCGAGCAGGAACGCGCGCAGCTATGGGCGCTCTATTTCGGGATGAGAGGACTCCGTCGGCCACCGGAGTTTCTGCGGCGAGCGCAGGCAGAACTGCGGCATCTCCTTGAGGATGGTGCCTCGCCGCCGCCAGGAAGCGGCGGCGCACCGCCTCGGCTTCAACTCGTTAAGTGAAGCCCTTCAGCACAAGTTGAGCGAGTAGAAGGTGTAGGACCAGGATCCAGGGATGCTGGCGAAGTTTCTGCAGCCCACCGGATAGGCGAAGTACGCCGGTCGCAGGACCTCATCGAGAAAGTTGCTCATGGGCACTGCGGCTATTTGCTCCTTGAGCCCCTGGGCGAGAACCGATTCGAGTTCATCGGTTCGTTCCGCTCCCCTGCTCGCGACGCGCAATTCTTCCCGGGCGTTGGAGAGGTCTATCCGCAGGTGTTCAATGAGCGCTGTCCGTTCCCGTAGCTTCCCGATCAGGCGGGCGCGCTGCAAGGAGAGCTTCCTATTCTTCATCTTCAGGGTGTGGGTCCGCTTCGCCGGCGACCCCGCTGTAGACGTCGCCACTGGCCCGACGACCACCAGGCTCGCGGCGGCCAGCGCGACTACAAAACATCTGCCCTTCATCCTGCCTCCCTCTTGCTCGGTCGGTCTTCCAGGTGTCGGAGCGCCTCGTGTCCTTCGGCGTCTACGGGTTCGGCTTGTCTCTGAGAGCGCCAGCCCTCCCAGCCGTCCTCAAGGAACCATATGGGGACGTCGCAGATCTCCGCGATCGCGACGCGCTCCTGTCGCTTGACCTTGCGTGCCCCTCCCTCCGAGCGCTTAACGGTTCGCACATGGACGCCCAGCTGTTCCGCCAGGGCTTCTTGCGATAGCCCTGCGTACTCGCGCGCTGCGCGGAGCCGGTGGGGGAGCGTGTTCGGCATTTCGCCGCACCGTAGTGACCCAATCTGCCTCGCAGCGGCTAGTCGTTGCACGTCGTTCGACCATCTGCTACCTTTCGGGACTAGATGGCACTAAATGGGACACACCGGGAAATGAAGCGGGCTGCACGTCGGCCCCGCCGGCCCAACTACCGCCTGCAGGAGCTGCGAATCAACCGAGGCCTCTCGCCCAACGAGCTCGGCTACCGCGCCGGACACATCAGCGGCAAGACGATCCGCGATGCAGAGGCCGGCCGGGTCATTCCCCTGCCACGCACGCAGTTCGCCGTCGCGGCGGTCTTCGGCCTGAAGCCGACCGACATCTGGCCGGTCGACGGACAGGAGGTTCTCAGTGGTCAACCTTGAGCGCGAGAGGATCAACCGCGGCCTGTCCCAGCGCCAGGCCGCCAAGGGCGCTGGTATAGCGGCCAGCGTCTGGGGGAGGGCCGAGGCCGGCGAGTCTCTCCATCCTGCGAACGCGAAGGCGATCGCCGATTTCCTCGGCGTCCAGGTCACCGACATCTGGCCCCTCGACGAGGAGCCAGCAGCAGCATGAGCCTCCCCCTCTACATCGTCCTCGCCGCGATCCTCGTCTCCTGCATCGCCGTCCTCCTCTTCGGCGTCTACGCCGACCACGTCCGGCAGCAGCGCCGCCGTCGCCGGCGCCTGCTCACGATTGAGATCAAGGGCGACAGCTCCAAGCTCGCTGAAGCCCTCCGCCCCACCGGCGGCTCCTACCGCAACTGCGAGGACGCCCGATGACACTGCCGACCCCCGGCCCCGGCCGCCCCCAGCACCCGAGCTACTCCGAGCCCGGGCCGCTGTTCGACCTCGTCGACCTGGGCGTCCTGATCCTGATCGTCGTCCTCTTCGGCGGGCTGTACGCGCTCGTGGAAGCGGTGGTCTGATGGCCTCCGCTTTCTGTCAGGGCTGCGGCACCAACCTCCCATACAAGGGCCGCGGCCGTCCGCCGAAGTGGTGCAAGCGCTGTCGGAATGCGCAGATCGCCGAGAAGCAGCGCGCCTACTATGAGGCCAACAAGGCCGAGATCGCCGAGAAGCAGCGCGCCTACCGCGAGGCCAACAAGGCCGAGATCGCCGAGAAGAAGCGCGCCTACTATGAGGCCAACAAGGCCGAGATCGCCGAGAAGAAGCGCGCCTACCGCGAGGCCAACAAGGCCGAGATCGCCGAGAAGAAGCGCGCCTACCGCGAGGCCAACAAGGCCGAGATCGCCGAGAAGAAGCGCGCCTACCGCGAGGCCAACAAGGCCGAGATCGCCGAGAAGAAGCGCGCCTACCGCGAGGCCAACAAGGCCGAGATCGCCGAGAAGCAGCGCGCCTACTATGAGGCCAACAAGGCCGAGATCGCCGAGAAGAAGCGCGCCTACCGCGAGGCCAACAAGGCCGAGATCGCCGAGAAGAAGCGCGCCTACTATGAGGCCAACAAGGCCGAGATCGCCGAGAAGCAGCGCGCCTACTATGAGGCCAACAAGGCCGAGATCGCCGAGAAGAAGCGCGCCTACCGCGAGGCCAACAAGGCCGAGATCGCCGAGAAGCAGCGCGCCTACTATGAGGCCAACAAGGCCGAGATCGCCGAGAAGCAGCGCGCCTACCGCGAGGGCTCCCGTTCCTGCTCGCAGTGCAATGAGCACCTTCGCCAACCCACCCATGACGGCCTTTGTGGATTCTGCCGAGAGGAAGCGGGGTTGGCCGCCTGATGCCCCACCGCCTCTCCCGCCGCGAGGCCCGCCAGGTCCGCACCGCCAAGGTTAACCGCTCGCGACCCCGCGGCCAGCGCGTCCTCGTCTTCGACCGCGTACACCCCCACTGCGGCGCCACCGGCTTCACCGTCCCCGACGACCTGGTCGAGCCCGACGACGGCGGCCGCCCGATGGTCCGCATCGACCTCGACCCCGGCGCCGCCGCCGACCATTGCTACGCCGAGGGCCGCCAGCTGATGCCCTGCACCTACTCCTACAGCGGGGGTAACGATGCCTGACGGCCCCACACGACTGGTCCGCGACAGCGCCAACGGAGCCGTGAATGCGGTGGGGAGGGGCTTGGGGTAGATGGCGGACTGCACCTTCGATATCACCCCGGCCGACTGCGACTGCGAATACCCCTGCTCCTGCGTGAACTTCAGGGGCAAGCGCTTCCCCGGCGGACCCCGCGAAGTCGTCCACCACCTCCTCAGGGGCCCACACCGCGTACAGCAGGACGTCCACGACTTCCACCGCACCTGCGACCTCCCCATCGGCAAGACCCCGGCGATCCGCGACCCCCAGCTCAGGGCGGACCTGATCCTCGAGGAGGCCCGCGAGACCGCAGAAGCGATCACCGGCCGCCCCGTCTACATCGAGTTCGGCGACGGCGAACCCGAGCGCCAGCAGTCCCTCGCCGGCGCGATCGACGGCCTCTGCGACCTCCTGGCGACGACCTACGGCGTCGCCGTCACCTTCGGTATCGACCTTGCCCCCTTCTGGGAAGAGGTCCACCGCACCAACATGGCCAAGGCCGGCGCGCCCAAGCGCGAGGACGGCAAGATGCTCAAGCCTGAGGGCTGGCAGCCACCCGACATCGAGGGCCTGCTCGCCAAGCTCTACCCGGGCGTCTGCCGGCAGTGCGGCTGTACTCCCGAGGGGCCCATGAACACCCGCGGGGACTCTTGAAGTCCGAGACCCAGATCGAACTCGAGCGCAAGGCATGGGCGAAGGTGATCCACGCCTGGCTGGTGGTCTCCAAGGCCGTTGAGCGCCCCGACCTCACCGCCGACCAGCTGGACGAATACGACCGCGCGATGCGCGACGCGATCGCGATCGCACACGACTGGGGCCTCAACTCGGAAGCGATCATCGACGAACTCACTGCATCAGAGACGGGGACCAAGGCGGCGTGACCGTGGCCGAGCTCACCACACGGACGCGCGGCCCGGAATTCCTGGCCAAGCACGACGGCCCATGCAAGGGCTGCCCCGACCCGATCGTCAAGGGCGAGTCCTACTGCTCCGTTGTCGAGAAGGTCGGCACCATGCACTCGCTCTGCGCGGCCAACTACTGCCGTGTCCTCGCCGAACACGCCGAGGAGGGCGAGGAGTGATCCCGGCAAGCGACGACTCGATCGTGCTCGCCGTGCAGCGCGGCACAGCACGGGGCCTCCAGGCGGTCCTACAGGCCCGCCACCCGCACCTCTCCTTCGAGATGATCATCCCAGCCGAACGAGGCAAGCGGCCCGCTGGGCCGACCGGAGCCGCTGAGCCCGGCGGGCTCGTGACCGGCGGCGACGATTCGGACGCGCTCCCCGATGGGAGTGCGGTCCCTGGCTCGCCCGCGAAGCCAGACGATCGAGAAAGAGCTGCGTAGGGCTTGACGGCGCTCGGCAACAGTCAGGTTGTCCCACATCTCCTCGAGGGTGCCCGGCAGCACCCGCGGCGCCGCCAGCCTTGCCGCCGCCAGCTTGCGCCGGGCCTCCTCGACCGCCGCGACACGGCTGCGCATCCCCGCCTCGAAGTGCTCGGCGCCGACCTCGCTGATCCGCACCGTCTCCTGGTACAGCGACAGCTCGGCCTCGGCCTCCTCGAGCACCCGCTGCGCGAGCTCCACCGCCGAGGTCCGCTCGCTCGCTGCATAGGCGACCTCGCGAGAGTAGGCGAAGAGCACGGCGACGACGTGCTTCTCCAGCTCGGCGTTGGCCGACGCCGGCGCCGGGCACTCGCCCCCCAGGTGGTAGCGCCGGCACTCGTAAAAGCGGACGCCGTTGCGCACCCGCGCGCTCACCGTCCGCGAGCAGCCCGCGCACCGCACCAGCTTCGCCAGCAACGCCGGGCCATGCTCGCCGCGGGGCGGCTTGGGCTGCTCGAGCAGCGCCGCCTCGAAGGTGGCGCGATCGATGAGAGGATCGACGGCGTCGGGGTTGACGTTCTCCCCCTGGCGGATCTCGCCCAGATTGAGGCGGCTACGCACCAGGTCGCGGATCGCGGAGCGGCTGAGCGTGCGGCCCGCCTGCAGCTCGATGTAGGCGCTGATCTCCCGCCACGTCTGTCCCGCCGCGCGCCGTCGCACCGCCTCCGCCCGCACAGGACCCTCGACGGGGTGGTGCTCGAGGCGACGATCCTCGTTCTTGCGAAAGCCAAACGGGATGTGTGGCGCCGTCCACACGCCGCGGGCAATGGCGTCGGCCTTCGCCTTCTCCAACCCCTCGGCCGCCTCTTCGCGCTCGGCCTGGGCAATCGAGAAGAAGAAGTTGCGCGTCATGCGCCCGCTCGGCGTCTTCGGGTCGACCGGCTGAGAGGCGGAGTGCAACTCTCCGCCCACGCCTTCGATCACCTCGAGGAACCGCAGGCTCGACGAGAGCGAGCGGGTGAAGCGGGCGAAGTTCCAGACGACGATGCCGGTGAGCTCGCCTCGTTCGATCCGCTCGATCGCGCCCTGCAGGATCGGCCGGTTGTCCTTCGCGCCGGTTTGATCCAGCTCGGCAGGCAGGATCTCCAGCTCGACGCCCTTGCGGCCCGCGGCCCAGCGCCGAATCTCCCTCTCCTGCAGCATGGGGGAGATCAGCGTTTTCGAGCGGTCGCCAACTCGGCTGACCCTTCGGTACCCGGCATACAGAGCCATTACGTCCCTATCGTTGGTAACAGGTGTGCAGAAAGCGCGTCACTGGCTTGCCAGCCTAGCGGCCTCCCTACAATTTGCAGCCGAATGGCTCGCCGAACGCGCCAGCGCAGGCGCAGGTCGCATACCTCGAAGTGGAAGAAGATCACGATCCCGCTCGGGATCCTGCTCGCCGCGGGCGTGGTCGCGGTCGGGGTGGCCGGCAGCTGGGCGGTCGACGTGTACGAGTCGGCGCCGCCGCTTTCCAGCCTCAAGCCGGTGCAGAAGGGCCGTTCCTCGGCGATCTACGCCGCCGACGGCAGCCTGATCGGGTTCATCCAGGCCGAAAACATCCGCCAGCCGGTGCGCGAAGAGGCGATGCCGCAGACGCTGCGCGACGCCACTGTCGCGATCGAGGACAAGAACTACTTCAACCACGGGGCCCTCGACCCGACCGGGATCGCCCGCGCCGCCTGGAAGGACCTGCTGGCCGGCGGCAAGCCGGTGCAGGGGGCCTCGACGATCACCCAGCAGCTGGTCCGCAACCTCTACATCCAAAACCCCGAAGAGACGATCAAACGAAAGCTGATCGAAGCGCACCTCGCCTACGAGATGGAGGAAGCCCACTCCAAGGACTGGATCCTCACCGCCTACCTCAACACCGCCCCCTACGGGACGGTCGAAGGCGAGACCGCAGTCGGGGTCGAGGCGGCGTCGCAGACCTACTTCGGCAAGCCGGCCAAAGAGCTGGGCCTGACCGAATCGGCGCTGATCGCCGGGCTGCCGCAGGCGCCCTCCGAATACAACCCGTTCCTCGATCCGCACGCGGCGCTGAAGCGCCGCAACGAGGTGCTCGGCGCGATGCACGAGCAGAATGACATCGACGGCGGCGAATACCGCGAGGCGCTGCACAGCGGGCTCGGGCTCAGCCCCGGGCACAAGTACCGGGTGATCCGCGACCCCTTCCTCTTCGACCTCGTCCAGCAGGAGCTGATCGAAGAGTACGGAATCAACACGGTGCGCAACGGCGGCCTCAAGGCCTACACGACGATCGATCCGCAACTGCAGGAGCGGGCGCAGGAAGCGGTCGACTCATGCAGCGTCTGCTACCCGGGGGGCGGCCCGGTCGCCGGGCTCGCCTCGGTCGATCCCTCGACCGGTGAGATCGTCGCCCTCGCCTCCACCGAAGGCTACGAAAGCGAAAGCGAATTCAACTACGCCTGGCAGGCTCGCCGCCAGCCCGGCTCGTCGTTCAAGACCTACGTGCTGACGACGGCGATCAAGCAGGGCATCGACCCCGCCACCACCTACTACGACGGCAACTCGCCGAAGACGCTCGACCTGCCCGGCGGCGGCACCTGGACCGTCAACAACGACGAGCCCGGCGGAGGCACGATGTCCCTCGCCTCGGCTACCTGGGCCTCGGTCAACGTCATCTACGCCCAGCTCGACCTCGACGTCGGGCCGGAAAACGTGACCCAGACCGCGCACGAAATGGGGATCGAAGCCGACCTCGAATCGGTCCCGGCCGAGGCGATCGGCGGCCTGCGCGAAGGGGTCACGCCGCTCGAACAGGCCGACGGCTACGCGACCCTGGCCAGCGGCGGCATCCACCACGACCCGACCGCGATCAGCCGGGTCGAGTTCCCCAACGGCGAGGTCGACGAAACCGATACCGACGCGGGCAAACGGGTGCTGACCGACGGCCAGGCCTACGAAGTGACCAAGCTGCTGGAGGGCGTGATCACGCAGGGCACCGGCGCCGGTTACACCTACATGGGCTGCGGTGCCGAGGCCGGCAAGACCGGCACCTCCGAGGAACTCTCCGACGCCTGGTTCGTCGGCTACACGCCGCTCTACTCGACCGCGGTCTGGGTCGGCCACCCGCAGTCGCGCGAATCGACCGGCTTCGGCGGGCCGACGGCGGGTCCGATCTGGCGCTCCTTCATGGAATCGGCGGTGGCCGGCGACTGCCCGGAATTCCCCGAACCGGCAACCCTGCCAGAGCTCGCCGGCTTCAGCAGCGGGCACGCGACCGGCTCGTCGTCCTCGAGCGAAAGCGAAGGCGAATACGAAGAAGAAGAATCGTCGGAAAAGCCGGGCAAGAAGAAGGAAGGTGGCAAGGAAGCCGCGCCGGAAGCCGAACCGGCCCCCGCACCCGAACCGGCGCCCGCGCCCGCGCCCGCACCGGAATCCGCCGCGCCGGCGCCCGCGGTCGGCGGCGGCATCGCCAGCCCGCACTGAACTCAGATATCTCAGTGCCGCGCAACTAGCCGACGCAACATCGGAACGATCAGATAGCCTCGTGCATTCGGTTGTGTCAGCAGAGCAGGGGATATCAACAAGCCAGCAGCATTTGACGGTAATCGGGGCCGGCCCAAAGGCGGTAGCGATTGCAGCCAAGCGCAAAGCTCTCAGTGAGCTTGATGTTGTCGTGCCACATCTCCGCGTGGTCGATCCCAACGGATTGGCCGCACACTGGACTGGGGAACACGGATACACGGACGGAGGTCTTCCGCTTGGAACTCCTCCCGAGAAGGATGTCGGCTTCCCGTATACGGCAAAAGAATTCGGTAGCCGCGAGGCGAATCGCTCGGTTGACAGGGCGATGTTGCCCTACTCATGGGCGGCGTTCCGGATCGCACATCCAACCCAAAACTACGCGGACTGGGTGGACCGAGGCAAGCCACCACCCACGCACACTCACTGGGCTGACTATCTTGAGTGGGTTGCCGACGAAGTAGGCCTTCGGGTTGAGCAGGAGCAGATCAGCGACATAACGATTGAGGGTGGACGCTGGAGGCTCCGCCTTGGTTCGGGACACAGCTTTGAGACAGACGGTTTGGTCATTACAAGCCCGGGTCCTCCTCAGAAGAAGTTTCAGGTCGAAGGCAGCTCGGACCGGCTCTTTGATGGGCGTGATTTTTGGCTGCCAGACAGCCAAGAACGCATTTCCGACCTCGCGCACCACCGGAGAGAAAGAGGGCAGCCAGTTGAGGCATGTGTCGTCGGAAGTGGCGAGACGGCGGCCGCGATTGTCGTGCAGCTCGTCAAATTGTTGCCGCGGGAATCTCCGATCGATGTCGTCAGTCGAGGGGGGATTGTCTATACGCGTGGCGAAAGTCATGACGAGAACCGCCTCTATTCCAATCCCGAGAAATGGCTTGAATTTCCGGACCACGTTCGGAAGGAGTTCGTCAAGCGGACAGACCGAGGGGTCTTTTCTGTGTCAAACAAGGAGATCCTCAACCAATCCTTCAGCGTCGAAACCGTCGCCGGCCAAGTACGGAGTATCGAGGCGAGCGGCAGCGACCTCTTTGTTCACTTCAAGGACGGACAGCATTCGAGCGGGTACCAGCTCGTTGTTGATGCGACCGGATTCCGGCCGGATTGGTTTCTCGATCTAATGAGCCATGACGCCCTCGCTGCGCTCGGGGATGTCAGCCTTCAGTCACCCGCCGTAGAAGCTCGTCGGAATCCGTTCGGCGTTGACGATGTAGGCGAGAATGAGCGGGTCGACTGGCTGACATCGGCCATTGGTCCGGATCTGGCGGTGGAGGGCTTGAGCCCGGCCCTCCACTTGCCGATGCTGGCCGCGATAAGTCAAGGCCCAGGCTTTCCAAACTTGAGTTGCCTTGGGCTGGTTTCGGACAGAATTCTCCGCCGCTACTGCGCATCGATACCCCATGACGACGCCGATCGCCCCGATGATGACCTTGCACGTACAGACTCGTGATAGCGTCGTATCCGGTATTCAAGTTGCATCGCGGTGGCGAAACTCGTCTTTGCTCAGTATTATTTTGCCAATACCCATCACGAAAGCCCGCAAGTTTGCGTGAATTGCAGCGGTTATTCGGGTAAGGAGCGATAGCGACGATGGCTCAGATATCTGCTGGATGGCGACCGCCTGAACGAATCAGGCGTTCTGTCGTGCTGCCTATGGATCTGGATCGGAGGATCAGCATGATCGCCACCAACCATGATTCGACGCCATCGACGATTCTGGCGGATGCGCTCAAGCAGGCCGTCGCGGACTCCTGTCATGAAGCTGAGGCGGTATCTCACGCCGATGGTGGTGGTGTTCAGGATCTTGTTCAGCGGGTTGTGGTTCTTGATTCTTCCGTGAACGAAGCGCTTGAGGAGCAGGTTTATACCCTGCGTTTTGGGCCCAATGGACACGCGGCTGGCCTTGAATTCTCCGACCTGGCCGCAGCTCTAGTGGAGCACTATCTCGAGCACTTCAACGGTGCGGGCAACGGCAACGGCAGTAACGGCAACGGCACTCGACCTTAGCTTGCGGCGCGGTCTGTCGTCTCAGTTCTCAGACGAGGACATACGCAATCGGCTGCTTGAAATGGCGGAGATATGACCGCGCTCGCGACCGAGGGGCTGACCAAGTTTTACGGCACCGCGCGTGGCATCGAGGACGTCACGATCGCGGTCGAGGAGGGTGAGGTCTTCGGCTTCCTCGGGCCCAACGGGGCGGGCAAGACGACGACGATCCGCACCCTGCTCGACCTGCTCCACCCGAGTCGCGGCAGCGCCCGCATCTTCGGCCTCGACAGCCATCGCGACAGCGTTGCGATCCGCGCCCGGCTCGGCAACCTGTCCGGCGACTTCGGCTACGGCAAGGGCAGCAGCGGGCGCGAGGCGCTGGCCCTGCTCTCGCGCCTGCGGGGCGTCGACGGGCACGAGCGTGCCGAGGAGCTGGCACGCCGCTTCCGCGCCGACCTCGACCGCCCGCTGGGTCAGCTCTCGCGTGGCAACCGCCAGAAGATCGGTCTGATCCTCGCCACCTTCCACCGGCCCGAGCTGCTCATCCTCGACGAGCCGACCAGCGGCCTCGACCCCTTGATGCAGGAGGAGTTCCTCGCCCTGGTGCGCGAGGAAAGCGAGCGCGGCTGCGCGGTGTTCCTCTCCTCGCACGAGCTCGACGAGGTCGAGCGGGCCTGCGACCGGGTCGGGATCATCCGCGATGGCCGGGTGATCGCGGTCGAGCGAGTCGAGGACCTGCTCGGCAAGACGGCCGAGCGCCGCCGGGTCGAGGTCGAGTTCGCCGCGCCGGTCGACCTGGACGACGTGCGGGCGATCCCCGGCGTCACCGGCGCCGAGTACGCCCACCCGACCCTGGAGGAGGTCTTCCTCAGCTACTACCGAGACGAGGGGGAGCCAAAATGAGCTTCCGCTGTTCCTTTCCCGCTCTATGCGCGGATAAAGCACACCGGAAGGCCTTTTGGTGCTCGCGCTAGTCCGTGCCCAGCTGCACGAACGGCGCCGCTCGCTGCTCTCCTGGGGGTTGCCGCTCGGGCTGATGGCGGCCTTCGAGGTGGCGATCTTCCCCTCGATCGAAGAAGCCCTGGCGAAGACGATCGAGCAGTACCCGCAGTCGCTGCGGGAAGCCTTCGGCATCACCGAACTGTCCACCGTCGAACAGTTCCTTGGCGCCGAACTGCTCGGCTTCATCGTCCCGCTCGCGGTCGGCTACCTGGCGGTCCGCTCGGTCGCCAGCGGCCTTTCCGGCGGGGCCGAAAGCGGTCGGCTCGACGTGCTCCTCTCAGCGCCCGTCTCGCGCCGGCGCCTGGTCGCCGCCGGGTTCGGGGCCACGGCTCTCGAGCTCGCGGCCGTCCTGCTCGCCACGCTGCTGCTGGCGTTGCTCGCGAGCCTGCTCTTCGGTGTCGGTCTCGACTTCGGCGCGACGCTCGCCGGCTTCGCCAACGTCTGGCCCCTCGGCCTGGTCTTCGCGGGTCTCGGCATCGTCGTCACCGGCTTCTCGCTGCGCACCAGCGTCGTCACCGGCTCGGTCGCCGGCGTGCTCGTCGCGATGTACGTCGCCGACCTGGTCGGTCGCCTGGACACCAGCCTCGACTGGATCCGCTACGCCTCGGTCTTCCGCTACTACGGCCGCGCGATCGAAGACGGCATCGACCCTGCCGCCTTCCTCGGCGTCACCGCTGTCGCCATCGCGCTCGCCGCGCTCGGCGCGCTGCTTTTCGAGCGCCGCGACATCTCCCAGTAGAGCGTCCCGGCGGCGCATCCGACCTTGACCACCCCAGAGCGGGGTCAAAGTCGGCTGCGGCTTCGGTCTACCCTGGCGGGAATGCGCCCGCGTCGATTCTCGCTTGGGTTGGAGGGCGAGCCGCCCCCCGCGTGGCTGGGGCTGTTGGCGACGGCGCTCGCGGTCATCGCCGGAACGCTGGTCGTCTACCCGCTGAAGTCGATCGCGCCGGTGGTCTCGCTGGGCGTCGTCTACCTGCCGGCGATCCTGGTGATATCGATCGTCTGGGGCCTGAGGATGGGGCTGCTGGCCTCGGTTGCCAGCGCCGTCGCCTTCAACTTCTTCCAGATCCCGCCACTGCACCGCTTCACGATCGCCGACGAACAGAACTGGATCGCCCTGGCGACGTTCGCGATCGTGGCGGCAATCAGCAGCACGGTCGCCGGCCTGGCGCGGGCACAGGCGCTCGAGGCCGAGCGGCGCCGCGAGCAGGCCGACCGGGCGTTGGCCGAGCTGGCGGCGCTGGCCGAGGAGCGTGACCGGATGCAGGCCGAGATGGTCGAGGCCGAGGCATTGCGCCGCAGCGACGAGCTGAAGACGGCGCTGCTGCGCTCGATCTCCCACGACCTGCGCACGCCCCTCACCTCGATCATCGCCAGCGGCGCGGCGCTCGACTCGGCGACGCTCAGCGGCGAGGAGCGGGCCGAGCTGAGCGCCGCGATCGTCGCCGAGGGCGGGCGGCTCTCGCGCCTGGTCGAGAACCTGCTCGACATGTCGCGGATCGAAGCCGGCAAGGCCGAGCCCCACCGCGAGGCGGTCGACCTCGGCGAGGTGCTCGACGCCGCTCGCGAGGCGACCGCGCGGCCCGAGGTGGTGCGGCTGGAGGGCGACGGGGACCTGCCGATGGTCGACGCCGACGCGGCGCAGCTCGAGCGCGCCTTCGCCAACCTGATCGAGAACGCGGTGCGCCACGGCGGCGGCAGGCCGGTCCTGGTCAAGTCGAGGCGCGTCGGTGACAAGATCATCGTGCGCGTGGTCGACCAGGGTCCCGGAATTCCCCAGAGCGAGTGGCAGCGGATCTTCGAGCCGTTCCAGCACGGCGGGTCGAGCGGCGCCCAGGGCGGCGCCGGTCTCGGGCTGGCGATCGCAAGGGGGTTCGTCGAGGCCAACGGCGGCGAGATTGCGGTCGACTCCGTCCCCGGCCAGGGCAGCAGCTTCGTCGTCTCCTTCCCCTGCGGAGACCGGGCGTGAGCGGAGCTGCGCGGGTGCTCGTCTGCGACGACGAGCTGCAGATCCTGCGGGCGCTGAAGGTGATCCTCCGCGACGCCGGCTACGAGCCGGTCGTCGCCGCCACCGGCGAGGAGGCGCTCGACCAGGCGGCGGTCAAGCCGCCGGCGGCCGCGATCGTCGACCTGATGCTGCCCGACATCGACGGCGTCGAGGTAACCAAGCGGCTGCGCGAGTGGAGCGAGATGCCGATCATCGTGCTCTCCGCCGTGGGCGAGGAGGAGGCGAAGGTGCGCGCGCTCGCGGCCGGCGCCGACGACTACGTGACCAAGCCGTTCGGCCCACCCGAGCTGATCGCGCGGCTGCAGGCGGTGCTGCGCCGGGTGCCCGGCGGGGAGGAGGAGCCGACCGTCGAGATCGGCGGCCTCACGGTCGACCTCGCGGCGCGCGCGGTCCGGCGCGACGGCGAGGAGATCCACCTGACGCCGACCGAGTTCCAGCTGCTGCGCGCCCTGGTCCGCAACCGCGGCCGGCTGATGACCCACCGGGCGCTGCTGACCGAGGTCTGGGGACCGGCCTGGAGCGAGGACACGGCGACCCTGCGCACCCACGTCGCCAACCTGCGCCGCAAGATCGAGCCGGCCGGCGGCGAGCGCCTGATCCGCACCGACCCCGGCGTCGGCTACCGGATCGCCGTCTAGATGAGTAGTTCCACGACTCAGGCCACGAAGTCGACCAACGCCCGGCTGTTGCGTCCGAGTTCGTAGTTCAGCGAGATCGCCGCAGCCAGCGCGAGGAGGCGGCTGGCGATGCGAGCCCGCAGGCCGCGAAGGGTGCGGGCGCCGTGGCGCTCGAGGCTGAGGATGTCCTTGGCGCTCCAGTAGATCGACTCGATCCGCTGCCGCAGCGGCGCGAGGTGAAGGCCGCCCTCGGTCTCGTCCTTGCGGCGCGGACGCACGACGGTTGCACCCAGAGCGGCGGCGTCGGCTTCGAAGTCGGCGCCGGCATAGCCCTTGTCGCCCAAGATGGTGATCGGCCCTGAGCGGTTGACCCGCTCCAAGAGCCGCAGGCAGACCTCGCGCTCGCCTTCCTTGGGCGAGGTCAGCGCCATCGCCCGCGGGGTCCCGTCGGGAGCCATCAACGTGTGCAGGCGAAAGCCCCAGAAGTAGCGGGAATGCGAGGCGCAGTAGCCGTAGTCGGCGGCATTGGCGATCGCGTCGCCGAGGCTGCTGGCGCCGGCCCGCTTCACCGTCTCGCGCGAGCGGGCGCACTCAACCGGGGTGGAGTCGACGAGCAACAGGTCGTCGTGCCAGCCGGGGCTCTGGGACGCGAAGGCCGCGATCATCGCCTCGATCGTCTCGGCCAGCCGGTCGCGACGCTTGTGAAAGCCCGAGCGTTGGGTCAGAGCGGGGAACAGGTGTCCCAGCCGCTTCGGGGCAATCCGGGCGAAGCGGGCATCTGAGGTGATACCCATGATCGCCTGCGCGACGCAGAGGGTCACGACCTCCGCGTCGATCAAGCTCCGGCGGGCGTTTCCTGGCCTCTCGGGCAGGAGATCGTCGGCGGTGCAGAACACAGAGATGAGCAGTAGGTCGAGGTCGGCGAGCATCGTGGCCCCCTTCGGGTCGGCGGTGAGAACTGAGCACCGCCGACTTCGACCCTGCTGCCTATCTCCCCTTGGTACCGCTGGGGCCAAGCTCCCACGCCGAGTGGTCGATTGACCCCCGCATACGGGGGCAAATCGACCAGTCAGCGTCGCGCCGCCCCCACGGACTGCTCACTCAGAGCTGGGAACGGACTGGCACGGTGGCCGCCGTGGAACTACTCATCTAGCGCCGGCGTCTTCACGAAATCTGCACGGTCGCGGGCGGATTGCACACACACGCTTGACGCACTTGGGCGCAGGATGGTCCCGTGCTCTTGTTCGCAGACATCTTTCCCGGAGGCGGCAGCCCGATCGCCGACGTCTTCGCAATCGCGCTCTCGGTGGGCCTCTTCGGCCTCGTCTACTGGGCGATCGACCTGGTCGACCGGATATGAGTGAGATCGCATTGGCCACGTTGAGCGGCGCGGACGTGTTCGGGCTGGCCGCCTCCGGGATAGTCGTCGTCTACCTGCTCTACGCGCTGCTGCGCGGGGAGAACCTCTGATGGCCCAGGGCTGGGTCCAGGTCGTCGTCTTCGTCGGCGTCGTGATCGCGCTGACGCCGCCGCTCGGTTCCTACATGGCGCGTGTCTTCACCGGCCGGCGAGTGTTTCTCAGCCCGGTCATCGCTCCGGTCGAGCGGCTCACCTACCGGGTGCTGCGGGTCGACCCGGCCGAGGAACAGGACTGGAAGGACTACGCGAAGATCCTGGTGCTCTTCTCGGTCTTCTCCTGGATCGTCCTCTACCTGATCCTGCGCACCCAGGGAATCCACCCGTTCAACCCCGAAGGCTTCCACTCCGGCCCCTGGGACGTCAGCTTCAACACCGCCTCCTCGTTCGTCTCCAACACCAACTGGCAGTACTACGGCGGCGAAACGACGCTCAGCTACTTCTCGCAGATGGCGGGGCTGACGGTGCAGAACTTCGTCACCCCCGCGGTCGGCGTCTGCACGCTGCTCGCCCTGATCCGCGGCATCGTCGCCCGCACCGGCGGCGGCCTCGGCAACTTCTGGCAGGACCTGACGCGCTGCCTCTACTACGTGCTGCTGCCGCTCTCGGTGGTCGTCGGCCTGATCCTCGTCTCCCAGGGCGTCGTGCAGACGCTCGGCGGCGCGGTCAGCGCGAGGACGCTGGAGGGCGCCGAACAGATCCTCGCCTTCGGCCCCGCCGCCTCCCAGATCGCGATCAAGCAGCTCGGCACCAACGGCGGCGGCTTCTTCAGCGTCAACTCGGCGATGCCTTTCGAGAACTCGAACGGGTTCACCAACTTCGTCGAGCTGCTCTCGATCATCCTGATCCCGGCGGCGCTCACCTACACCTACGGCAAGCTGGTCGGGCGCCAGCGCGAGGGCTGGTCGATCTTCGCCGCGATGCTGGCGATCTACCTCGCCTTCATCGTCGTGATCATCCCCGCCGAGCAGCACGGCACCCCCGCCGAGCACGCCGCGGGGACGCCGACCACCGCGATCGAGGGCTCGACCGGCGGCAACATGGAAGGCAAGGAGCAGCGCAACGGGATCGCCACCTCGGCGCTGTGGGCGACGACCACGACGGTTACCTCGAACGGCTCAGTCAACTCCGCCCACGACTCCTACACCGGCCTCGGCGGCCTGGTCCCGATGTCGGGGCTCGGCACCAGCGAGGTCGTCTTCGGCGGCGTCGGCACCGGCCTCTACACGATGCTGCTCTACGTCCTGCTGGCGGTCTTCATCGGCGGCCTGATGGTCGGCCGCACCCCGGAGTACCTGGGCAAGAAGATCCAGGCGCGGGAGATCAAGCTGGTCTCGCTCGGGATCCTGATCACCCCGCTCGCGGTGCTGGTCACGGCGGGGCTGGCGATCGCGACCGAGGCAGGTAACCGGTCAATCTTCAACGCCGGCCCGCAGGGCTTCTCGGAAACGCTTTACGCCTACCTCTCGCAGGCCAACAACAACGGCTCCGCCTTCGCCGGCTACACCGGCTTCATCCAGCCCAACGCGCCCGGCAACGCCGAAGCCTTCGGGATCTCCTTCGCCGACCTGCTCGGCGGCGCGACGATGACGCTGGCCCGCTTCATCCCGATCGTCCTCGTCCTCGCCGTCGCCGGCTCGCTGGCCGGCAAGAAGGTCTCGCCGGCCGGCCCGGGGACGATGCGGACCGACACGCCGACCTTCGTGATCCTGCTGGTCGGGGTGATCGTCCTGGTCGGTGCCCTCACCTTCTTCCCCGCCCTGCTGCTCGGCCCGATCGTGCAGAGCCTGACCGGGAGGCTGTTCTGAGATGAGGCGCAACGCCCTTACCGCGATCCTTGCCGTCGTCGCCTTCACGCTGGTCTTCGGCCTCGCCTACCCGCTGGCGATGACCGGCATCTCGCAGCTCGCCTTCCCGGGCAAGGCGGACGGCTCCAGGGTGACGATCGACGGCAAGCTGGTCGGCTCGAGCCTGATCGGCCAATCCTTCTCCCGCCCCGTGCTCGGCAAGAACGGCAAGCCGGTCCTCGACGAAGAAGGAGAAGAAGTGCTGGCGCCCGACAAGCGCTACTTCCAGCCGCGTCCCTCCCAGACGGGCTACGCCCCCAACACCACCTACTTCAGCAACTCCGGCCCCAACAGCGTCGAAGAGCGCGAAGCGGTGCGCGAAAACCTCGCCGCCTACGTCAAGCTCGAGAAGCCCTATGACAGGTCGCTGACCAAGGCCGGCGTCCCGGTCGACGCGGTGACGATGTCGGGCTCCGGCGTCGACCCCCACATCTCCGAGGCGAACGCGCGGATCCAGGCCCACCGGATCGCCGCGGTCCGCCATCTCTCGCTCGCCGACGTCGAAGACCTGATCTCCGCCCACACCGACGGCCGCTTCCTCGGCCTCTTCGGCGAGCCGGGAGTCAACGTCCTGCAACTCAACATCGCACTAGACGAAGAGGCGCCGATCGAATGACCGAGAACCAGCCCCGCTCCCTGTTCGACCCCGAGATCCTGCGCCCGGCGCTGCTCGAGTCGCTGCGCAAGCTCGACCCGCGCGTGCAGGTCCGCAACCCGGTGATGTTCGTGGTCGAGATCGGCGCCGCCATCACCACCGTCGCCTGGCTGATCCAGGTCTTCGGCGGCGGCCCGCTCGGCGGCGGCCACGAGCCCTCCTGGTTCACCTTCAGCATCACCGTCTGGCTCTGGCTCACGGTCGTCTTCGCCAACCTCGCCGAGGCGCTGGCCGAGGGGCGGGGTCGCGCCCAGGCGGCGAGCCTGCGCGCGATGCAGACCGACACGGTGGCGCGCCTGCGCGACGGCGGCGAGAAGCCGGCCTCCGAGCTCCTCCGCGGCGACGTCGTCGTGGTCGAGGCCGGCGAGCCGATCCCCGGCGACGGCACCGTGATCGAGGGCATCGCCTCGGTCGACGAGTCGGCGATCACCGGCGAGTCGGCGCCGGTGATCCGCGAGGCCGGGGGGGACCGCAGCGCGGTCACCGGCGGCACCAAGGTGCTCTCCGACCGGATCGTGGTCGAGATCACCCAGGAGCCGGGCAAGTCGTTCCTCGACCGGATGATCTCCCTGGTCGAGGGGGCGGAACGGCGCAAGACCCCGAACGAGGTCGCCCTCGGCATCCTGCTCTCCGCGCTCACCCTCGTCTTCGTCTTCGTCGTCGTCTCGCTGCGCCCGTTCGGCCTCTTCGCCGGCACAGAGCTCTCCGAGACGACCCTGATCGCGCTGCTGGTGGCGCTGATCCCGACCACGATCGGGGCACTGCTCTCGGCGATCGGGATCGCCGGCATGGACCGGCTGGTGCGCCGCAACGTGCTCGCCCTCTCGGGCCGCGCGGTCGAGGCCTCGGGCGACTGCGACCTGCTGCTGCTCGACAAGACCGGCACGATCACGCTCGGCAACCGCGAGGCGGTCGAATTCATGCCGATGCCGGGGGTCACCGTCGAGGAGCTGGCCGAGGCGGCGCAGATGTCCTCGCTCGCCGACGAGACGCCGGAGGGGCGTTCGATCGTCGTCCTCGCCAAGGACTACGGGATCCGCGAGCACGACTTCGCCGGCCACGAGCCGGCCTTCGTTCCCTTCAGCGCCGAAACGCGGATGAGCGGCGTCGACTTCAACGGCACCCGCCTGCGCAAGGGCGCCGGCGACGCGATCGAGTCCTGGGTCGGCGAAGAGGGAGGCCGGGCGCCCGCCGAGCTGCGCGCCGAGCTCGACCGGATCGGCCGCGAGGGCGGCACCCCGCTGGCCGTCGCCCGCAACGAGCGGGTGCTCGGCGTCGTCTACCTCAAGGACGTGATCAAGGAGGGGATGAGCGCCCGCTTCGACCAGCTGCGGGCGATGGGCATCCGCACGATCATGGTCACCGGCGACAACAAGCTGACCGCGGCGAAGATCGCCGAGGAGGCGGGCGTCGACGATTTCCTCGCCGAAGCGACGCCGGAGCGCAAGCTGGAGCTGATCCGCGAACAGCAGGCCGACGGCCGCCTGATCGCGATGACCGGAGACGGCACCAACGACGCCCCGGCACTGGCCCAGGCCGACGTCGGCGTGGCGATGAACACCGGCACCCAGGCCGCTCGCGAGGCGGGCAACATGGTCGACCTCGACTCCAACCCCACGAAGCTGATCGAGATCGTCGAGGTCGGCAAGCAGCTGCTGATCACCCGCGGCGCCCTCACCACCTTCTCGATCGCCAACGACATCGCCAAGTACTTCGCGATCCTGCCGGCGATGTTCGCCGCGACCTACGCGCTGGCCGGTGAGAAGGGCCCACTCGACGCGCTCAACGTGATGTCCCTGGGCACGCCGGAATCGGCGATCCTCTCGGCGGTGATCTTCAACGCGCTGCTGATCCCGCTGCTGATCCCGCTCTCCCTGCGCGGGGTGCGCTACCGGCCGATCGGCGCCACCGCCCTGCTGCGCCGCAACATGCTGATCTACGGCCTCGGCGGCGTGATCGCACCCTTCGCCGGCATCAAGCTGATCGACCTGGTCGTCCACAACCTGCTGGGGGCCTAGGCCCAAGGGTCGCCGCATGGATCGCGGCCACTACAAGATCTTCCTCGGCATGGCGGCCGGGGTGGGGAAGACCTACCGGATGCTGCAGGAGGGTCGCGCCGAAGCCGAGGCGGGGCGCGAGGTGGCGATCGGCTACCTGGAGCCGCACAAGCGCGAGGAGACGAGCGAGCAGGCGCGCGGCCTCGAGGTCGTGCCGCGGCGCAGCGTCGCTTACCGCGATGTCGCGGTCGAGGAGATGGACCTGCCCGGCGTGCTTGTCCGCCGGCCGCAGCTGGCCCTGATCGACGAGCTCGCCCACAGCAACCCGCCGGGGCTCGAGCACGAGAAGCGCTACGAGGACATCGCCGACGTGCTGGCCGCGGGGATCGACGTCTACTCGACCGTCAACGTCCAGCACCTCGAGTCGCTCAACGACCGGGTCGCCGAGCTGACCGGGGTCACGGTGCGCGAGACGGTGCCCGACTCGGTTCTCGCCACTGCGGACGAGGTGGTCCTGATCGACCTCACCCCCGAGGCTCTCGTGGCGCGCCTGCGCGCCGGCAAGATCTACCCCGGCGAGAACATCCAGGCCGCGCTCGACAACTTCTTCCGGATCGAGAACCTGGCGGCGCTGCGCGAGGTCAGCCTGCGCCAGGTCGCCGAGGACGTCGAGTCCAAGCGGTTGACGCTGCACGTCCCCGAGCAGGTCGGCACGCGCGAGGAGCGGGTCGCCGCCGAGGTGCCGCGGGCGGTGGGGGAGAGGCTGCTGGCCCTGGTGCGGCCCCAGCCCAGCTCGCAGCGGCTGGTGCGCCGCGCCTGGCGCTCGGCGCAGCGGCTCGGCACCGACCTCGACCTGCTCTGGGTGAAGCCGCCGGGCAAGCCGATCGCAGGGGACGTGGAGCGTCAGGTCACCGCCCTGCGCCAGCTCGCCTCGGTCCTCGGCGCGACCCTGCTGATCGAGGAGCACGACGACCTCGTCGCCGCGGTGGCGCGGGTGGTGCGCGAGCGCGGCACTACCTACCTGATGGTCGGCGAGCCGGCGCCACGCCGCGGCCTCGCTCGCCTGCGCGAACCGCTGCCGCAGCGGTTGATGGACGCCACGCCGGCCGGCGTCGACGTGCGGATCGTCGCTCACCGCGGCAACAGGGAGGAGACCGGATGATCGAGCACTTCCTCGTCGGCTTCGCCCTCCTGCTCGGCCTCTTCGGCGGCTACCTGATCGCCAGCTCGCGCTGGCGCGGCAAGCGCTCCGAGCGGCCGCAGGAGGTGCACCGGATCCTTCTCCCCTTCACCGGCACCGAGATCTCGCGGCGCGCGGTCGACGCGGCCCTGCGCCTGGCCAAGGCCGAGCAGGCGACGCTGATGCCCGCCTACCTCGCCGCCGTCCCCAAGCAGCTGCCGCTCGACTGCCCGATCCCCGCCGAGGCGGCGAAGGCGATGCCGATGCTGGAGGCGATCGAACAGCGGGCGACCGGCCAGGGCGTGCCGATCGACGCCCGTATCGAGCGTGGCCGCAGCTACCGCCACGCCCTGCAGCGTCTGCTCGGGCGCGAGACCTTCGATCGCGTCGTCGTCCCCGCCACCGCCACCGGTGCCGCCGGCCTCTCCGGCGAGGACCTCGTCTGGCTGCTCGACAAGGCCCCCGCCGAGGTCCTGATCCTGCGCCCGGGCCCCGAAGACCGCCGAGTCCTCAGCGCCTAGCCCGAGCCTGACGACGATCTTCCCCAGCTGATCCGGGCCGAGCTGTAGAAGCTCGAGCCGCGTCAGGGCCAGATCGTCTACCTGCGACCGGGCCAAGCCAAGAGCTTCAACCCCGCCGCCGCAGTCGCCTGAGTAGCAGCACCTCCACCGCTGACTTCGTGTTTATGGGGGCTATATACGGCAAAAAGGCGAAGTCAGCGGGTGGGGAGGGCGTCGGAGTGGGCCTTGGAAGGCTTGCCGGCCCCTCGGTGGTCCTCATGTTCGATCGCGTCGGCGTCGTGTACAGCCCAGCCCACGCGCTCGCGCTTGGGTAGCGAATCCCGCGCGTTCGAATTCTCGATTTCGGCACATTTGCGTCTTGCTTGGCGCGGATCGCCGCTCGACGCTGGGCGCGATGTCGAATCGCGACCTGTCAAAAAAATCCCGTGCTAATATCGTCGGACGAAATAAATGGCCCGTCGGAGGTCTTCGGTGGGCTCGTTCTGCGACCAAACACCGGATATCGCATCCACGCCATGCCCCGGCGCGAGCGCTATCGAAGGCAGTACGAGGAGGCGAAGATATGCAGAGCTTGAAAAGGGCGGAGAGGTATCCCAAGACGAAGTCCGGCCGTGAAATCACGCCAGAGGTTGCCGAGGCTCTTGCCGATGAGGCAGAACGCGGATATGACCTGTCCAAGGCCAAACGGCGTTTTGTCGGCCGTCCCTCCCTCTCGGGCAACGGTGCGTCCCCACGCATGAGCTTTCGGATCACTCCCGAGCTCTACCTGGCATTGGAGGAGCGAGCCGAGAAGGAAGGCCGCTCGGTCAGCGACCTCGCCCGTGAGGCTGTAGCGCGGTACGTGCAGTCCTAGCCCTACGGCGTCAGCGCCACCTTGACCACGCCTTCGCGCTGGTTGCCGAAGAGGTCGTAGGCCTCCTCGATCTGATCGAGGGAGAAGCGGTGGGTGATCAGGGGGTCGAGGTTGAGGCGGCCGTGGCGGACCATCTCCATCAGGGTCCGCATCCGCTCCTTGCCGCCGGGGCACAGCGTGGTGAGGATCTTCTTGTCGCCGATGCCGTAGACGAAGGACTCAAGCGGCACCTCGAGCTTGCCGCCGTAGACGCCGAGGCTGGAGACGATGCCGCCAGGGCGGGTGGCGTCGAGGCAGGCTTGGAAGGTCTCCTGGGTGCCCAGCGCCTCGATCGCGACGTCGACACCACGGCCGCCGGTCAGCCGCTTGATCGCCGCGATCGGGTCTTCTTCTGAGAAGTCAATCGTCTCGTCGGCGCCCATCTTCTTCGAGAGCTCGAGCCGGCCGGCGATGCGGTCGACGCCGATCACCAGCGAGGCACCCATCAGGCGGGCGCCGGCGGTGGCGCAGAGCCCGATCGGGCCCTGGGCGAAGACGGCGACGGTCTGGCCGATGCGGACGTTGGCGGTCTCGGCGGCGGAGATCCCGGTCGAGGCGATGTCGGCGAGCAGCACGCACTTCTCGTCGGAGAGGTCGTCGGGGATCTTCGCCATGTTGGCCTGGGCGTAGGGAACCCGGAAGTACTCGGCCTGGACGCCGTCGATCGAGTTGCCCAGCTGCCAGCCGCCGATCATCTTCCACTCGTCCTCGTAGCCCGAGCACTGTGCCTCGTTGTGGTTTTGGCAGTAGAAGCAGCTGCCGCAGGGTGTGATCGCGCCGACCAGCACCCGCTCGCCCACCTCGTAGCCGGAGACCGCCTCGCCGAGCCGGTGGATCGTGCCGACCGGCTCGTGGCCGACGATTCGTCCCTGCTCGACCGGGTACTCCTCACGCCAGATATGCACGTCGGTGCCGCAGATCGTCGTCAGCGAGATCTTCACGATCGCGTCGGTGGGACCGCACGGAGGCATCGCCTTCTCCTCCAGCACGATCCGCTCGTTGCCCTCGAACACCGCCGCCTTCATCGTCTCCGCCATCGCTCGCTCCTTTGCCGCTCAAGTGGTCGAGGGACAACGCTAGGCCGGACCCGGCGGGCCCACATCGGTACTAGGTACGGAGCCTCACACCGGTATTCCACGCTTTCCCCCGCCGCGCATGGATGAGAGGCTGGCTGACGTGGCGCGACCGGAACTGGTGCAGATCCCGCCCCAGCCCCTCGACCGCTACCGCGACCTGCTCGGCGACGAGTTCCCGGCTTTCGAGGCGGTGGCGGCGCGCGCTCGCGAGCGGTTCGCCGGCCGGGCGATCTGGCACGTCAACTCGACCGCCCGCGGCGGCGGCGTCGCCGAGATCCTCCACTCCCTGCTGCCCTACGTGCGCGGCGCCGGCGTCGACACGCGCTGGGCCGTGCTGCACGAGGAGGCCGGCTTCTTCCTCGTCACCAAGCGCCTGCACAACCACCTGCACGAGGACGCCGGCGACGGCGGCTCGCTTGGCGCCGCGGAGCGCGCCCTCTACGAGAGCGCCCTGCGCGCCAGCGCGGCGCAACTGGCCCAGTTGATCCAGCCGGGCGACGTCGTCTACCTGCACGATCCGCAGACCGCGGGCCTGGTGCCGGCGGTCAAGGAGCTCGGCGTCGAGGTGATCTGGCGCTGCCACATCGGCGTCGACGCGCCCGGGGAGCTGGCCCGCGGCGGCTGGGACTTCCTCCGCCCCTACGTCGAGGCCGCCGACGCCTACGTCTTCTCCCGCGAGGAGTACATCTGGGACGGGCTCGAGCGGCAGAAGGTCTGGCTGATGCCGCCCTCGATCGACTCCTTCGCGCCGAAGAACCAGGAGCTCGACCAGGCGACGGTCGAGGCGATCTTGGGTGTGGTCGGCCTGGGCCCTTCGGTGCCCGCGACCGCGCCGGTCTTCACCCGCGGCGACGGCACCCCCGGTCGGGTCGAGCGCCACGGCGAGCTGTTGCAGCTGGCGCCGCTGCCGGCCGAAGCGAAGCTGGTGGCCCAGGTCTCGCGCTGGGACCGGCTCAAGGACCCGCGCGGCCTGCTTGAGTGCTTCGCCGGCCATCTCGAAGACCTGAGCGCCCACCTCGCCCTGGTCGGGCCGTCGAGCGCCGCCGTCGCCGACGATCCCGAGGGCATCGCGGTCTATGGCGACGTCGCCGAGAACTGGCGACGGCTCCCCGAGGACATCCGCGGCCGGGTCCACCTGGTCAGCCTGCCGATGGACGACCTCGACGAGAACGCGGCGATGGTCAACGCGATCCAGCGCCGTTCCGAGGTGATCGTGCAAAAGAGCCTCGCCGAGGGCTTCGGCCTCACTGTCGCGGAGGCGATGTGGAAGCGCAGGCCGGTCGTCGCCAGCCGCACCGGCGGCATCCAGGATCAGGTCAACGGCGAGTGCGGGATCTTGGTCGACGACCCGCGTGACCTGGCCGCATTCGCCGCGGCGATCGACCGGCTTCTGGCCGACCCCGAGCTGGCCCGGAGGATGGGCGAGGCGGCCCAGCAACGGGTCAAGGAGCGCTTCCTCGCCGTCGGGCGCCTGCGCGAATACGTGGACCTCGTCGGCAGCCTGATCGACGGCGGCTAACTCGCCCGGCGAGCACCGTCGAGCAGCAGCCGACGCTCGGCCGCGGCGACGAGGCGGCGGGCACGGTCGACGGCGTCCATGTTGACCGAGATCGCGTCGATCCCGGCGCGGACGAGGATCTCGGCGTACTCGGGGTAGACCGAGGGCGCCTGGCCGCAAATCGAGGTCTGCAAGCCCAGCTCGCGGGCCCGGCCGAGTAGCTGCGAGATGTATTCCGTCACCGCCGCGTCGCGCTCGTCGAAGACCTCGGCGACCAGCTCGGAGTCGCGGTCGGCGCCGAGCACGAGCTGGGTCAGGTCGTTGGAGCCGATCGAGATCCCGGTTATGCCGAGCTCGGCGTAGCGGGCGAGGTGGAAGAGGACCGAGGGCACCTCGGCCATCACCCAGAGCTCGAAGCCGGGGCGGGAGAGCAGGCCGGCGGCGCCCATCTGCTCGCGCACTGCGACGACCTCGCGCGGGGTGCGGACGAAGGGGATCATCACGTGGAAGTTGGTGTGGCCCTCGTCCCAGACGCGGCCGATCGCGTCCAGCTCGAGGCCGAGCAGGTCGGGCTCGCGGGTGTAGCGCAGGGCGCCGCGGTAGCCGATCATCGGGTTGGACTCCTCCGGCTCGAAGCGCTCGCCGCCTTCGAGGCCGCGGAACTCGTTGGTGCGGAAGTCGATCGTGCGGTAAGTGATCGGCCGCGGCGCGAAGGCGTTGGCGAAGGCGGTCAGGGACTCGGCCATGCGCTCGACGAAGCGCTCGCCACGGTTTTCCTCGATCAGCAGGCGCGGATGTACGCCGTCGAGTGCCTCGACCACCATCAGCTCGGCGCGCAGCAGGCCGCAGCCATCCGCCTCCAGGGCCGCGGCGCGCTCCAGCTGCGAGGGCTCGGAGAGGTTGACCAGCACCTTGGTCCCGGTGACCGGCGCCGCGGCCGGCGCGCTCGCCGCCTCGGCGGCCCCGTGCCGGGCCGGCGCGGTGGCGCCCTCGGCGACGACCCCCTCGCCGGCATCGACGGTGACCAGCTCGCCGTCGCGGAGGATCTTGGTTGCCTCGGCGGTGCCGACGAGGCAGGGGATGCCGAGCTCACGCGAGACGATCGCGGCGTGGCAGGTCATCCCGCCGGAGTCGGTGACGATCGCCGCCGCCTTGCGCATCAGCGGCACCCAGTCGGGCGCGGTCATGTGCGTGACCAGGATCTCGCCCCCGAGCAGGCTGTCGGCGCCGGTCAGCTCGGCGACGACGCGCACCGCGCCGGAGGCGACGCCCGGGGCCGCGCCCAGCCCGCGCACCAGCACCTCGCCGCGCTTCTGCTCGGTCGGCTCGTCCAGCGGCTTGCCGCCGGTCGCCGTCACCGGTCGCGACTGCAGCATCCAGATCGCGCCCTCGCCGTCGACCGCCCACTCGGTGTCCTGGGCCGAGCCGTAGTGCTGCTCGATGCGGACACCGAGTTCGGCCACCCGCTGCACCTCCTCGTCGCTCAGCACCGGCTGTTCGGCCTCGTGCTCCTCGAGCTCGCGGGTGGTCGTGCCGCCGTCGGCGTTGGGCTCGATCGTCAGCTCCTTGCGGCGTACTTCCCGGCGCAAAGTCGTCAGCTTGTCCTTGCCAACCACGTAGCGGTCGGGTGAGACCGAGCCGGAGACGACCGACTCGCCGAGCCCGAAGGCGCCCTCGATGATCAGCCGGTCGGTGGCGCCGGAGGCGGGGTCGACCGTGAACATCACCCCGGAGCGGGTCGAGGAGATCTGCATCTGGACGACGACGGCGATGTCCATGTCGGCTTGGCCGAAGCCGCGCTTGGCCCGGTAGTAGATGGTGCGGGCGCCGAAGAGGGAGGACCAGCACTGCCGCACCGCGGCGAGCACCGCCTCGCCGCCGCGCACGTTGAGCATCGTCTCGTTCATGCCGGCAAACGAGGCGGACTCGGTGTCCTCGCCGGTTGCCGAGGAGCGCACCGCGACCGCGGTGTCGGGGTCGCCTGCCGTGGCGGCCAGGCGGTCGTAGGCCTCGCCGATCGCGCCGGCGAGCTCCTCGGGAAGCGGCTCGGCTTCGACCATCTCACGCACCTCGCCCGCGGCGGTTTCGAGCTCCTCGGTGACCTCGACGTCGACCGCGGCAAGCCGCGCCTCGACCCGGCCGCGCAGGTCGTCGGCGTCGCAGAAGGCCGCGTAGGTGGGGGCGCCGATGACGAAACCGGGGGGGACCGGGAAGCCGGCCGCGGTCAGCTCGCCGAGGTTGGCGCCCTTGCCGCCGGCGTAGGCGACGTCGGCGCGGGAGAGCCGCTCGAAGGGCCGCACCGCGTCCTCGGTCGCCAGCCGCGCCGCCTCGGCCACGCTGTGGGTCGCTCCGTTGCCGCTGCTCATCGTTGTCCCGCCTTCCGTCTCGGTTGTGTCCATCGCGGCGCAGTCGCGAATCTAAGCCCGTTTGGACGGGAGGGCATCGGGGAAAAGCCGAACACAATCCTGGGAATACCCCGATCGACGGGGCCCTGGCCCGGGCAGAATCGGTCCCGCCGAGCTGCGCCGCGAGCGAGTGAGGACATCCCTCGGTTCGGGAAATCCGCAAGCAGGTGGCGGTTTCCCCCCGATGGAGCGCCGCGGCGACGGACCTAAAGTCGGTTGACATTGGCAGACGACCGCCCGGACACGCAAAAGGTGCTGATCGCGGGCGGCGGCATTGCCGGAATCGAGGCGGCGCTGGCCTTGCGGGACCTGGCCGGGGAGCGGGTGGCGGTCGAGGTTTGCGACCCGCGCCGCGAGTTCTACTTCCGGCCCTTCGCGGTCGGCGAGCCCTACGGCACCGGGCGCGCCTTCCGCTATGACCTGGAGCGCCTGGTCGCGAGCTGCGGTGCCTCGCTTCGCTCCAGCACCGTCGTCTCGGTCGATCCAGGGAGCCGGATCGCGACGACCCGCGAGGGCGACCGGATCGCCTACGACCACCTGGTCCTCGCCCCGGGCGCGCGGATGCTCTGGGCGATCCCCGGCGCGGTGACCTTCTGGGGGGTCGCCGACGAAGGCCAGGTCGGCGATGTGATCGCCGACCTGCGCGGCGGCCGCCTGCGCCACCTCGTCCTCACCATGCCGGGTGGTCACAGCTGGGCGCTCCCTCTCTACGAGCTGGCCCTGCTCGGCGCCACAGAGCTGGCCAAGTGCGAGCAAAGCAAGACCAGGATCACCGTCGTCACGCCCGAGGACGTGCCGCTCGAGGTCTTCGGGCGCCGGGCCGGGGAGAAGATGAGCGAGCTGCTCGCCGCGCGCGGCATCGAGGTGATCGCCGGCACCCATCCGGTGCGATTCGAGGGCGATCGCCTGCGCGTCGCTCCCGGCAAGGAGATCGACGCCGATGCCGTGATCGGCCTGCCGCGCTTCCGGGGCAGGGCCATCGCCGGCATCCCGCATGACGGCGAGGGCTTCATCGGTGTCGATGAGTTCGGCGGCGCGATCGGCCTGGAGCGCGTCTACGCGGCTGGCGACGTCACCGCCTTTCCGGTCAAGCAGGGCGGCATCGCCAGCCAGCAGGCGGACACTGTCGCCGAAGCGATTGCGGCCGCGGTCGGGGCCGGCCCGAAGCCGCGGCCGTTCGACCCGGTCCTGCGCGGCGTGCTCTGGACCGGGCGCGGGCCTCGCTACATCTACGGCAGGCCGACCGGGGGGCACGGCGAAACGTCGAGCTTCAGCGAGCGGCCCTCGGGGCCGCTGCGCAGCGGCAAGGTCACCGCGCGCTACATGACGCCCCTGGTCGACTCGCTGATCGAGAACGGCTTCGGAGCGAGCGACGCGGTCCGCGTCCCGTCGCCGTCCTGAATGCCGGCATGATGGCGGGGTGAGCGACCCCCTCGTCCAGCGCTACCGCGCCGCCCGCCGCGACCGCGAGCTGGCCCTGCTGGAGGGCTTTCACGCGCTCAAGCACGCATTGCGCTTCGGCGCCGAGGTGATCGAGGCAGTCTCCTCCGACCCCGGCGAGCTGGAACGGCTGGCGGCCGGCCTGGCTCCGGACTTGGCCGGCACGCTGGCGGCGCGGACGACCCAGGTGGACACCGAGCTGGTCGCCCAGGTCGTTCCCCACGCACCCCATACCGGGGTCGTGGCGATCGCCCGCCGGCCTGGCGTCGACGTCGCCGCGGTCCTCGGCGGCGACCGCGCGGCACCGGTCGTGCTGCTCGAGGAGCCGCGGACGATGGGCAACATGGGCGCCTGCGTGCGGGTCGCGGCAGCCGCCGACGCCGCGGCCGTGCTCACCACCGGCAGCAACGACCCCTGGCACCCCGAGGCCCTGCGCGGGGCGGCCGGCCTGCACTTCGCCCTGCCGGTCGCCCAGGTGGAGGAGTTGCCCCGTGGGGACCGGCCCCTGGTCGCGATCGACCCGGAGGGCGAGCCGCTGGGGGAGGGGGAGCTCGATCCAGCGCTCGGTTCTCGCCTTCGGCACCGAGCGCTACGGGCTCAGCGAGGCGCTGCTCGAGCGCGCCGACGCCCGCCTGGCGATCCCGATGCGGGAGGGCGTCTCCAGCCTCAACCTGGCGACCGCGGTTGCGGCCGTGCTCTTTACGCAGCGACTCTGAACCGACGGCTAGTAGGTTGGCAGCAGTCTCCCACCACCAGCCGAAAGGATTCCCTGTGCCCCTTGCCGACATCAACATCGGAGAAGCCCTCCTCGTAGCCTTCGAGGTGTTCTTCTTCGTGATCTGGATCTGGATCCTGATCACCATCCTCACCGACCTCTTCCGCGACCACGAGATCTCCGGCTGGACCAAGGCCGCCTGGGTTCTCTTCCTAGTCTTCATCCCGTTCCTGACCGCGCTGGTCTACCTGATCGCCCGCGGCAGCGGCATGCGCGACCGGACGATCAAGGCACAGGCCGAGGCCAAGCAGCACTTCGACTCCTACGTCCGCGAACAGGCCCACACGACGCCCGCCGACGAACTCCACAAGCTCAACGAGCTGAAGGAAAAGGGTGCGCTCTCGGGTGAGGAGTTTGAGAAGGCGAAGGCGAAGCTGCTGGCCTAGTTGGCCAGGGAGGCCGATACCCCTCCCCAAACGCTCGGCGGGAGCCTCGCTTGAGTGTTTGGGGAGGGGCACCGGCCTCCCTCCCGAGAAGTCCCTGCTGCGGCGTCGGGAGAACTCGCCGAAACCCTCCAAATTGCGGGTACCTGCACGGGATCGTGCAAGTTATTAGCGAGTCCTAACAATTACGCGGTGCATTCGCTACCGTGCGCCGCCGATGCGCGTTCCCCTTCGCGGCAACTCTTGGCGGCTGCTGCTGCCCGCGGCGCTGCTCTTCGCCGTCCTCTGCGTGGCCGCCTCGGCCCCAGCCAAGGACCTCGAAGAAAAGCTCCAGGACACGCAGGGCAAGCTCAGCCACGTGCGCCAGAGCCAGACCGCCCTGGCGGCGACGATCGCCGAGCAGAACAAGGCGATCGACTCGATGCTGGGCGAAGTCTCCGCCCTGCGCCAGAAGCAGGCCGCGGCCGAAGAGGAACTCGCCGCCAAGCAGGATGAGCTCGACGCCGCGACCGCGAAGCTGGAAGCCGATCGCCGCCGCCTGGCGCAGGTCCGTGCCAGGCTGCAGCGCGCCCTCGAGGTTCTGCGCGACCGCCTGGTGGCGATCTATGAGTCCGGTAACCCCGACATGCTCAACGTCGTCCTCGACTCGGCCAGCTGGGCGGAAGTCAACACCCGCGCCGATTACCTCAACCAGATCCAGCAGTACGACGACTCCGTCGCCGCCCGGGTCAAGGCGCTGCGCGACCAGGCCCGGGCCGCGGTCAAGCGGATGACCTCCGTTCGACTCGAAATCAAGGACGCCCGCGACGCGATCGCGGTCAAGGAGCGCGAAGCGGCGGCGGCCAGCCAGGCGGCGGCAGCGCGCTTTGCCGAGCTCAAGTCCGCCCAGGCCGAACGCCAGTCAGCGCTGGAAACGCTCGAGTCGCGCGAAGAAGCGCTCAGCAACAACCTCGCCTCGATCTCCGAACAGATCGAGAGCACGACCGGCGTCCCGGCCCAGGTCACCGGCACACCGGCGCCGCTGACGCCCGGCGAGGCCGCCGAATACATCTCCGAAAGCCAGGCCAGCGTGCCCAGCGCCGCGCCCTCGGCGATCGCGGCCGCGATCGAAGCGGCCAACTCGATCGCCACCACGCCCTACATCTGGGGCGGCGGCCACGGCTCCTTCGAATCCTCGGGCTATGACTGCTCGGGCGCGGTCAGCTTCGCCCTGCACGGCGGCGGCTTCCTCGAAAGCCCGCTCGACTCGACCGGCCTCGAGACCTGGGGCGAACCGGGCCCCGGCCACTGGATCACCGTTTACGCCAACTCCGGCCACGCCTGGATGATCATCGCCGGCCTCGCCTTCGACACCGTAGGCGGCCCCGGCCCCCGCTGGCACTCCTCCCCTGTGGATTCCCCGGAAGGCTTCATAGCTCGCCACCCCCCGGGCTATTAGGGCCAACCCCGGTAGGGGTGGAACGTCTTGTACTTTTTCGCGGGCGCTCGCTCGAAGCGCCAGCAATCCACCCCTCTCGAAAAAGTTAAGTGGAACCCCTACCGGGGTTGGCCCTACCGGCCCCAGGTAGCGGCGTTGCCGCGGCTTACGTGGATGACGTCGTCGAATCCTTCTCGCTGGAGGATCGAGGCGGCCAGGCCGCTGCGCTTGCCTGCCTTGCAGATGGTTGCGATCGGCTGGTTGCGGGGAAGCTCGTCGAGGCGCTCGCGGAGCTCGGCGAAGGGGATGTGGATCGAGTTGGGGACGTGGCCTTCTGCCCACTCGGCAGCGTTGCGGACGTCGAGAACCTGAGGGCCGTCGCCGGAGTCGAGACGCCGCGCCAGCTCGGCCAGGTCGATCGCCTCGATTCGCTCCACCGGCCGGTCCTCGGCCCGCCAGGCGGTCATGCCGCCGCCGAGGAAGCCGCGCACCCGCAGCCCAACCGCGGCGAGCAGCTCGGCCGCCTCCAGCTCGTTGCCGTCGGAGGCCGCGACGACGAGCAGGTCGGCGTCGACCGGCACCATCTCGGCGACCTTGGTGGCGAATCCGGTGTCGTAGCCGGAGGCGCTGATCGAGCCGGGGATGTGGGCCTCGTCGAACTGCTCGTTGGTGCGCGAGTCGATCGCCAATGCGCCGGCGGCGATCGCCGCCTCGAAGCCGTGCGGGGTGAGCTGGGTCGGCGCCGAGATCGAGGTGACCAGCGGTCCCTGGTTGAGCGAGACGATGTGGGCGACGTTGGGTGGCTTGCTGCCGATCGTGGCGACCGCGTCGGCGACGAACTCGCTCTCGCTCTGGAAGCGCAGCGCCCGGTTGTGGTGGCGCTCGAAGCCGATCGTCGAGGAGGTCTTGAGGTCGATCCCGGAGCTGCCGCAGAGCGAGCCGCCGAGGTGGCCCGGCCAGACCTCGGTCTCCTCGGGCAGCGCCAGCAGCCGCTCGTGCAGGGAGCGGAAGATGTCGGCGGCGCCCTCGCGCGGCTCGACCGCGAGGTCGGGACGGGCGACGTCGCCGACGAAGAGGCAGTCGCCGCTCAGCACCGCCCAGGGGTCGCCGCCGCGGGAGGCGTCGCGGAGCAGGAAGGAGGTGTGCTCGGGCCGGTGGCCGGGGGTGTGGATCGCCTCGACGCTCGCGCCCTCGCCCAGGGCCAGCGTCCAGCCGTCGGCGAAGGGCTCGTGCGGGTACTCGGCGCCGGCCAGCTCGTGGACGTGGATCGTCGCCCCGGTCGCGCGCGCCAGGCGGCCGTGGCCGGAGACGTGGTCGGCGTGGTTGTGAGTCTCGAGCACATGCTCGATCCGCACCCCGTGCAGGCGGGCGAGGCGCAGGTAGGGGTCGATGTCCCACTGCGGGTCGATCACCGCGGCCGTGCCGGAGGCGGTGTCGCCGACGAGGTAGGAGGCGCAGCCGAGGTCCTCGTGGATTATCTGGCGGAAGAGCATTGGGTTGGTCTTTTGGTCGGGCGCTTCGGAACGGGTACGGTGTCGCACCAGGGTAGCGGCGAGGGAAGGAGCGGAATGTCAGGTGAGACCAACACGGACCTGGAGCGACAGCTCGGCGAGCTGCTCGAGGTGGAGCGCTTCGAGCCGCCCGCGGAGTTCCGCGAGCGGGCACTGCTCTCCGACCCCGCCGTCTACGAGGAGGCGGCGTCAGACCCGGAGGCATGGTGGCTGCGCCAGGCGACCGAGCTGCTCGACTGGGCGCGGGAGCCCAGCGAAGGGCTCGACGACTCCGAGCCGCCCTTCTACAAATGGTTCGCCGACGGCAGGCTCAACGCCTCGGCCAACTGCCTCGACCGCCACGTCGAGGCGGGGAACGGCGAGCGGGTCGCCTTCCACTGGCGCGGCGAGGAGGGCGAGGAGCGCGACGTCACCTACGCCGGGCTGCTCGCCGACACCCAGCGCTTCGCCAACGCATTGCGCGACCACGGCATCGGCAAGGGGGACGTGGTCGGGATCTACCTGCCGATGATCCCCGAGGTCGCGGTGGCGATGCTCGCCTGCGCCCGGATCGGGGCGATCCACAACGTCGTCTTCGGCGGCTTCTCCGCCGAGGCGGTGCGGGAGCGGATGGAGTTCTCCGAGGCCAGGGCGCTGATCACCGTCGACGGCGCCCGGCGCAAGGGCAGGACGGCACCGATCAAGCAGCAGGTCGACGAGCAGATGGACGACCTGCGGAGCCTGGAGACGATCGTCGTCGTCCGCCACACCGGCATCGGGTGCCCGATGCGCGAGGGGCGCGACCACTTCTACGACGAGATGCTCGCGGCCGCCGCGGCCGAGTGCCCGCCCGAGCCGCTCGACGCCGAGCACCCGCTCTTCATCCTCTACACCTCCGGCTCGACTGCGAAGCCGAAGGGGATCCTGCACACCACCGGCGGCTACCTGACCGGCGCCGCCGCGACCCACCGCTACGTCTTCGACCTGAAGCCGGAGGAGGATGTCTACTGGTGCGCGGCCGACGTCGGCTGGATCACCGGCCACTCCTACATCGTCTACGGCCCGCTGCTCAACGGCGCCACCAGCGTGATGTGGGAGGGCGCACCCGACTACCCGAGCAAGGGGATCTGGTGGGAACTGGTTGAGCGCTACGGTGTGACGATCCTCTACACGGCGCCGACGGCGATCCGCACCTTCATCAAGTGGGGGGCGCACATCCCGGCGGAATCGGATCTCTCCTCGCTGCGCCTGCTCGGCTCGGTGGGCGAGCCGATCAACCCCAAGGCCTGGCTCTGGTACCACAAGGCGATCGGCGGCGAACGTTGTCCGATCGTCGACACCTGGTGGCAGACAGAGACCGGCGCGATCATGATCACGCCGCTGCCGGGGATCACGGCGACCAAGCCGGGCTCGGCGACGACGCCCTTTCCGGGAGTCGAGGCGGCCGTGGTGGACGAGCACGAGGGTCAGCCGGTCGAGGGCGGCCAGGGACTGCTGGTCCTCAAGCGCCCCTGGCCCTCGATGCTGCGCACCCTCTACAGGGAGGAGGAGCGCTTCGTCGAGACCTACTTCTCGCGCTTCGGCAAGGAGACATACCTGGTCGGCGACGCCGCCCGCCGCGACTCCGACGGCTACTTCTGGGTGATCGGCCGCATCGACGATGTCGTCAACGTCTCCGGCCACCGGCTCTCCACCGCCGAGGTCGAGTCGGCGATCGTCGCCCACGAGAAGGTCGCCGAGGCGGCCACGATCGGCCAGTCCGACGAGGACACCGGCCAGTCGATCTGCGCCTTTGTAACCCTGCAGGGAGACACCGAGCCGAGCGAGGAGCTGGTCGAGGGCATCCGCGCCACGGTTGCCGAGCGGATCGGCAAGTTCGCCCGCCCGAAGCGGATCATCTGGGCCGACGACTTGCCCAAGACCCGCTCCGGCAAGATCATGCGCCGCCTCCTGCGCGACATCGCCGAGGGCCGGGCACTGGGCGACGTCACCACCCTGCGCGATCCCGCAGTGATGGGCGAACTCGAGGCCAAGATCGCCGAACAGCGCGACGCCGAGGACTGAAACGGCGCTTCCGGTGCGCTTTTTGTGGTCTATGACCACTTAAAGCGCACCGGAACGCTTAGGCGCTGCGCTCCTCGACCATTCGCTCGACCGCGACCTCCAGCGCCTGCAGCTGTTCGCGCACGCCCTTCAGCTCGCGCAGGGCGAGCTGCTCGGCGCTGACCTGCTCGGCCTCCAGCTCCTCCTCGACCACGGCGATCTCGGGGCTGAGGAAGCGCTGGGCGAAGGCGCCGGTGAGCAATGCGACGAAGCCGATCCCGACGATCAGGATCGCGACCGAGACGACCTCGCCGCCGGTCGTGGTGGGGTAGATATTCGAGCCGAGCGTGGTCATCGTCGTCACCGCCCAGTAGATCCCGTCCCAGGCGTCGAGGTGCTGGGAATGTTTCTCGAAGGCGACGAAGAGGGCGCCGCCGCCGACCGCGGTCAGCAGCGAGAGCAGCAGGGCGTAGCGCAGGCCCTCCAGTGAGAAGACCTCGCGCGAGAGCTGGGCCAGGCGCAGAAGCCTGACCAGGCGCAGCAGCCGCAGGGCGCGCAGGCCCTGCAGCCCGGCCGGCAGGACGGGGGGCGTGAAGATGACGATGAAGGGGTCGAGCGGGTGGTGGCGCAGCCACGTGCGGCGATTCGGCACCACGGCCAGCATCACGAACAGCTCGACCGCGAAGGCGATCCAGGTGACCCAGTTGAGCGTCGTCGCGATCGTCTCCAGCGAGCCGCCCGGATGAGACTCGGTGATCGCCACCATCGGCAGTGTCAGCGCCGCCGCGATCATCATCGGCGTATTCAGCGCTTCGGCGACCCGGGTGCTTCGCGCGTCCATCCCAGGCGCGTAGCGCACCGGCGCATCCTGAGTGCCCGAGGCCATCCGCATCCCCTTCGACGCCGGGGCTCCGGAGCCTACCTATGACTGTTCATGTTCATCGAAAAGTAGTTTGCTAGACTAATTACCAAGGCTAATCAATGACCCCGACCGCTGAGATCGCACTTACCGATGTTGCCGCTCGATTGCGGATGGCGATCGTGCGGACTTCGCGGCGGCTGCGCCAGGAGGCGACCGGGGCCGGGGGAGGGGGGCTGACGCCGACCTCGGTCGCGGCTCTGGCGACGGTCGAGCGGCACGGGCCGCTGACCCCCAGCGAGCTGGCCGAGATCGAGCGGATCAAGCGGCCGACGGCTACGCGGACGTTGCGCGGGCTGGTCGAGGCGGGGCTGGTCGACCGCGCTCCCGACCCCGCCGACGGGCGCAGTGCCCTGGTCAGCGCCAACGCCGCCGGGCGCGAGCAGCTGCGCCGCCTGCGGGGTCGCAAGAACGCCTACCTGGCGCGCCGCATGCGCAACCTGCCCACAGAGGACGTGCGCACGCTCGAGCGCGCCGCCGAGATCCTCGAGGGCATCCTGGAGGAGCGGTGAGCGCGGGGCTGAGGCGCAGCTTCGACTCGCTCGCCGTCCCCAACTACCGCCGCTACTTCGCCGGCCAACTGGTCTCGCTCTCGGGCAACTGGATGCAGACTGTTGCCGCCATCTGGCTGGTCCTCAGCCTCACCGGCAGCGGCGTCGCCGTCGGCCTCACCACGGCCCTGCAGTTCCTGCCGATGCTGCTCTTCGGCGCCTGGGGAGGCCTGCTCGCCGACCGCTTCGCCAAGCAGCGGCTGCTGATGGCCACCCAGGCGCTGATGGCGCTGCCCGCGCTCGGCCTCTTCGCGGTCACCGAGGCCGGCGTCGCCGCGCCCTGGATGGTCTACCTCGCCGTCTTCGCGATGGGCGCCGTCAACGCCGTCGACAACCCAACCCGGCAGAGCTTCGTAATCGAGATGGTCGGCGCCGACCGGGTCGTCAACGCGGTCAGCCTCAACAGCGTGTTCGTGCAGGCGGCGCGCATCGTCGGGCCGGCAATCGCCGGCCTGCTGATCGCCGGGGTCGGGGTGGGGCCGTGCTTCGCGCTCAACACGCTCACCTTCGGGGCGATGATCTTCGCCCTCTGGGGCATGGACGCCGGGCAGCTGCGCGGCGCGCCGCGGGCCGGGCGCGAAGCGGGTGCGATCCGCGCCGGCCTGCGCTACGTGCGGGCCACGCCCGAGCTGGCCGTCCCTTTGGCGCTGATGGCGCTGGTCGGCACCTTCGGCTTCAACTTCCAGGTCGTGCTGCCATTGCTGGCCAGGTTCAGCTTCGACGGCGGCGCCGGCGTCTACGCCGCCCTGGTCTCGGCGATGGCGGTCGGCTCGCTCGCCGGCGCCCTGATCACCGGCTCGCACGGTCGCACCGGCCCACGCTTGATCGCCGGCGCGGCCCTGGCCTTCGGCGCCGCCGCCCTGCTCGCGGCCCTCGCTCCGGGGATGGCAGTGGAGCTCGGCGCCCTGATCGTCCTCGGTGCCGCCGCCGTCACCTTCGCCGCAACGATCAACTCCTCCCTGCAGCTCGCAGTGGCCCCCCACATGCGAGGCCGGGTAATGGCGCTCTACTCAGTCGTCTTCCTAGGCTCAACCCCAATAGGAGGCCCCCTGACCGGCTGGCTATCCCAAACCTACGACCCAAGATTCGCCCTCCTCCTCGCCGCCGTCTCGGGCGTGTCGGCTGCCTGGGCCGCCCGCATCTCCTTCGCGAGGATCGCGGCACGGGCCCCTACTGCAAAAGCAACGATCTCCGTCGCTTAGGACCGAAATCAGTCCGGCAAGCGCAGGGGGTGGGGTTCCTCTGCACGTGTAGGAGGCGGGGTGAGGGGGTGCGCCAGACAAACGTCTTTAGCTAGCGGAGGCCCGGGGGAGGGGGTCCTCCAGACACTCCCCGCTTTTGTCTGGAGGACCCCCTACCCCGCGCCCGCTGGGCCCTACCCCACGTACCCCGCCGACTTCAGGTAAGCGGCCGCCGCTTCCTTCGGCGTCTGCTTTTCCAGTTCGACCCGAGCATCCAGCTCCTGCATCACTTCCAGGGTCAGCCCCTTCTGCACGTCGACGATCGTATTTTCGTAGTCCGGCCCCGCTTTTTCCACGGTCGACTGCTTGGTCACGAAGATGACGTTGCCGGCCGGGAAGACTTCCTTGTCGTCTTCGAGGATGACGAACTTGTTGCTCTCCGCCGCCAGCTGCGGGTCGGTGGTGAAGAGGATCGAGAGATCCGCCTGGCCGTTTTCGAGCACCTTGTAGCGGAGGCTGATGTCGACCGGGTGGAAGGACTTGAACTTGAGCCCGTAGTACTTTTCGAGCCCGGCCAGGCAGTCGATCCGCTGGCGGCACTCGGGCGAGCCGTAGAGGCTCATCGATTCCGACTTGCCTTCCAGGTCGGAGATCGTTTCCAGCCCTTCTTTTTCGGCGAATTTCACCGTCGTGCCGACCGCGTTGGCGCTTGCGAACGGCGTCGGCGGGAAGGCGGTGAGGCCTTCCTTTTCGAACTTTTCCTTGGCCTTTTCGTAGGCGGCATCCGCGCCGGCCGGGACTTCTTCGGGTTCGACCGCGAAGAACGAGGTCAGCGCCGTGCTGGCGTACTCGGGGTAGCCGGAGACCTGCCCGGTCTTGACCGCCTGGCGGGCGACCGTTTCCGAGCCGAGGTTGAGGTCGCTCGTCGCCTTGTAGCCAGCTGCTTTCAGGGCCTGGGCGTAGATTTCGCCGAGGATTTCCTGTTCGGGGAAGTTCTTCGAGCCGATCGTCAGGCTGACTTTGGCGTTTTCGGGGTTGGAGACGATCGCGCCCGCACTGGCGCTTTCTTCGCTGCTGCCAGTGCTGCTGTCGTTGCTGCTACCGCACGCGGCTACGCCGGCGCTGAGGGCAAGCGCGAGCAGCAGCGCGGTGGCTGCCCGCAGGCGAGTGAACTGGGGCCTCATTTGATTCCTCTCTTGTCGATTGACGGGACGAGATTCATGCGGGGTTCAACCGCAAGCCTTTCGAGGTGAGCAGACGTTGAGCCCAGGCGAGCCCGAACTCGAGCACCAGGGCCAGCAGGGCGACCAGGATCGCCCCCGCCAGGACGCCGTTCTCCCCGTAGACGTTTTCGTTGATGATGAAGTCGCCGAGGGTCAGCACCCCGGCCAGCGGGGCGATCGTCGCTGTGGCCACGATCGCGATCGTGGCGCCGCGGATGCCGGTGAAGATCGTCGGGATCGCCAGCGGCACCTCGACCTTGCGGAGGACTTCGAGTTCGCTCATGCCCATGCCGCGGGCGGCGTCGACCGTGGCCCGGTCGACCTGGCGGACGCCGACGAAGGCGTTGGTCAGGATCGGCGGCACCCCGAGCACGGCCAGGGCCACGGTCAGGTTGAGCACGCCTACCCCGACCGCGGTCGCCATCAGCGCGATCAGGGCCAGCTCCGGGATCGCCCGCCCGGCGTTGCCCAGCCCGATCGCGAGCAGTTCGCCGCTGCCGCGGTGGCCGAGGTAGAGGCCCGCCGGCAGCGCCAGCAGGAGCGAGAGGGCCAGCGCCAGCACGGTCACCTCGAGCTGGGTCAGGGTCAGTTCCACCACCTGGGAGAAGCCGCCGACGGTCTTGCCGCCGGTCACGTTGGAGGCCTGTGGCGTGAAGATGAATTCGATCGCGCCGCCGAAGGAGGCGAAGCCGGGGAGAATCTGGGCGGGACTCATTCGCTCGCCACCCGGCGCCAGGGGGTGCTGAGCCGTTGGAAGAGCAGCAGCGCCCCGTCGAAGGCGAGCGCCATCGCGATCGCGATCGCACCGGCGATGATGATGCTGGTGGCGAAGCTGAGGTTGGCGCTGCCGTAGATCTGGGTGCCGAGCCCGCCGGCGCCGGCAAAGACGGCGAGAGTTGCGATCGCCACCGTGCTCACCGTCGCGATCCGCAGCCCGGCGACGATCTCGGGCGTGGCCAGCGGCAGCTCGACCTTCCAGAGGATCTGGCGCTCGGTCAGTCCGATCCCGCGAGCCGCGTCGGTGACCGAGGACGGCACGTTGGCGAGGCCGGTCATCGTGTTGCGGTAGATGATCTGCAGGGTGTAGGCGCTGAGGGCGACGATCGCGGTCTCGGTGCCGCGGCCCGTGACCGGCAGCAGCAAGAAGAAGAAGGCGATGCTGGGGATCGTGTAGAGAACCCCGGTGCCGGCCAATAGCGGCGGGCGCAGCCAGGCGTGGCGGCGGGCGAGGAGCGAGAGGGCGAAGGCGATCGCGAAGCCGACCAGGACTGAGATCACGACCAGCTCCAGGTGCTGCAGAGTCGGGGTCACGTAGCGGTCGATGTGTTCGCTCGCCCAGTCCCAGCAGAAGAGCTTGTCGGTCGCCTGGCAGGGCAGCGAGCCCGAGCTGCGTTCCTGGATGAAGCCTTCGCCGACTTCGCCGGCAACGGCGAGGGGGAGGGCGCTAACCATGCGGGCGCTCCGTCG
Source organism: uncultured Solirubrobacterales bacterium (assembly GCA_963817905.1). Lineage (GTDB taxonomy): Bacteria > Actinomycetota > Thermoleophilia > Solirubrobacterales > 70-9 > VRUE01. The sequence continues at coordinate 367,457 of CAWFPS010000002.1, forward strand.
CCGATTGCTCCTCGGCCTTGGCCTGGGGCGAGGCGAGGAACTCGGAGATGATCTCGACCGAGAGGACGCCGTCGATGCGGCCCTCGCGATCGGTCACCGCCGCGTACTGGGCCTCGCCCTGCAGCAGGTCGGCGAGGGCGTCGCGCATCACGTCGTCGCGGTCGAGCAGCGGCCCCAGCGGCGAGTCCGGCTGGGCGGGCACCGTCTCCGAGCGCAGGTCACGCTCGGAGAGCCAGCCGAGCGGGCGGCGCTCGCTGTCGACCAGCAGCGGGTAGGGGACCTCCGCCCCCTCCAGCTTGGCCCGCACCTCGGCGCTGGACTGGCCGACGTAGGCCAGCGGCGCCTCCCAGAGGTCGATGTCGGCGACCCGCATCAGCGCCAGTCGCTTCAGTGCCCGGTCGGCGCCGACAAAGTCCTCGACGAACTCGTCGGCCGGGTCCATCAGCAGCTCGGCCGGGGTCGCGTACTGGGCCACCTTGCCGCCCTCGCGCATGATCGCGATCCGGTCACCCATCTTGATCGCCTCGTCGATGTCGTGGGTGACGAAGAGGACGGTCTTGCCGATCTCCGCCTGCAGGCGGAGGAACTCGTTCTGCAGGCGCTCGCGGTTGATCGGGTCGATCGCGCCGAAGGGCTCGTCCATCAGCATCACCAGGGGGTCGGCCGCCAAGGCCCGGGCGACGCCGACCCGCTGCTGCTGGCCGCCGGAGAGCTGCACGGGGTAGCGGCCGGCGAGGTCGGGGTCGAGGCCGACGAGGGCCAGCAACTCGGCGCTGCGTGCCGCCGTACGCTCCTTCTTCCAGCCCAGCAGCTGGGGCACGGCGCCGATGTTCTCGGCGATCGTGCGGTGGGGGAAGAGGCCGATCTGCTGGATCACGTAGCCGATCTCCCGGCGCAGCCGCGGCGGGCTGTACTCGCGCACCGAGCGCTCGCCGATGAAGATGTCGCCCGAGGTGAGCTCGACCGTGCGGTTGACCATCCGCATCGCGGTGGTCTTGCCGCAGCCGGAAGGTCCGACCAGCACGCAGATCTCACCGGCCGGAACCTCGAGCGTTAGATCGTCTACGGCGGCGACGGCAGAGTCGCCGTAGCGCTTGGTTGCGCCTGCGTAGCGGACGGCGGAAGCGCCGCTGTTCGACTCTTGCTCGTTCGCCTCGTCGCTGGGCACTCGCCCCGAGCCTATACCCGGATCGGGGTCCTATCCATGCGCAGGGCAGTGCTCGCCGTCCTCGCCGCCCCGGCCGAGCCAGAAGAGGACGGCGAAGACCGCCAGTCCGAGCAGGTTCAGCGCCAGCTTGTAGTCGAGCTCGACGCTGCCGAAGATGTCGTTGCGGCTGGGACGCGTCTCGGGGACCAAGCCGCCAAGACTGAAAAGGCCGTCGATCGCCAGGGCCGCGATCATCATCGTCAGCAGCATCAGGGCGACGATCCGCACGGTGAATGGCCAGCCGTAGTACTTGCGGTAGATCGCGATGATCGGCAGCACGATCAGGTCGGCGAAGATGAAAGCCATCACCCCGGCAAAGCTGATCCCGCCCGACCAGAGCACGGCGGCGAGCGGGATGTTGCCGACCGAGCAGACGAAGCTGAGCACGGCGATCAGCGGCCCGACGATCACGTTCTCGATCGCGGCGATCGGCCCCGGCGCGTCGGTGACGAAGAGGCTGTTGAAGAAGTCGTTGCCGAGCAGGCCGATGAAGCCGGCGAGCAGGAAACCGACGCCGATCTCCTTCCAAAGCATCTGCCAATCGCCGCGGAAGTTGCCTGCGACTTCGGTCCAGCCGGCCCGCGAGGTGAGGCGCTCGCCCCAGCCCGCCGCCTCCGCGCTGCCACCGTGCTCGTGCTCGTGCCCGGCGTCGGCCTCCTGGGCATGCTTCCGCGCCTGCTCCTCCAGCCGCGGCGAGACGAAGAAGCGAAGCAGCACCGTCATCAGCACGATCATCAGGATGCCGCCGAGGTACTCGGCCAGGGTGAACTGCCAGCCGAGCAGCACCCAGAGCACCAGCCCCAGCTCCCAGACCAGGTTGGTCGAGGCGAACTGGAAGGCAAGGGCGGAGGCCGCCGAGGCGCCCTTCTGAAAGAGGCTCTTGGCGATCGCGATCGCCGCGTAGGAGCAGGAGGATGAGGCGGCACCGAGCCCGGTCGCCCAGGCGATCGGCTTGGCACCGCCACCGGCCATCGTCGCCTCGATCCGCTCCCGCGGCACCCAGGCCTGGACGATCCCGGAGATCGCGAAGCCGAAGACAAGCGCCCACCAGACCTCGTAGGCCATCAGGAACGACTGTTCGAGCCCTTCGAGGACGGTGTTGAGGATGTCAGCCATGGTCGCGCCGCAAGATAGCGAGGCTCGATCCCTCAGCCGATGCCAAGCCGCTCCGCCCGCTCCACCGCGCGCGCCACGGTCTCCTCCATCCCCGCCACCTCACCGCCCCGCATCAGCACCCGCCCGCCGGCCACGGTCGTGTCGACGATCGACCCGCTGGCCGCGTAGACCAGATCCGAATACAGCTCCCCCAGGCTCAACTCGGCGGATCCAACCCGCAACAAAAGAAAGTCCGCCACCCCCCCGACCCGAACTGCATCGAATTCTCGGCCTGCTGGGTGGAGAATTTGATGCAGTTCGCCGGAGAGGAGAGGGGAGCAGGCGCCGGTGGCGATTTGCCAGGCCTCGCGGGCGGGGATGACGGTGGCGTCACCTGCCGCGTGGCGTTGGGAGAGGGCGAAGAGCTTCAGGTCTGAGAAGAGGTCCAGGGAGTCGTTGGAGCCGGGGCCGTCGGTGCCGAGGCCGACCCGCACTCCGGCGCGACGCGCCTCGGGGTAGGGGAGAACGCCGCCGACCGCCAGCTTCATGTTGGCGGCGGGGTTGGCGACGACGGTGCAGCCGCGCTCGGCGATCAGCTCCAGCTCCGCCCGGTCGAGCCAGACGCCGTGGGCGAGTACCGTGCGCTCGCCCAGCACCCCGAGTCGGTCGAGGTATGCGGCGGGCCGCACCCCGTGGCGCTGCAAGCACTCGCTCACCTCTCCCTCGGTCTCGGAGAGGTGGATGTGGATGGGGATCTCGCGCTCGGCCGCCAGCTCGGCGGTCCAGCGCAGCAGGTCCTCGCTGACCGTGTAGATCGAGTGAGGGGCCAGCGTGGCGCCGGTATCCGGCCCGATCTCGGCCTGCCGGTCGAGGTTCTCCAGCGCCCGCTCCTTCATCGCCTCGGTCCTCCCGTCGGCGTCGAAGAGCGGGCCGCCGATGTGGGCGCGCAGCCCGGAGTCCCGCACCGCGCGGGCGGTCGCGGCCGGGTGCCAGTACATGTCCCAAAAGCAGGTCGTGCCGGTGCGGATCATCTCGGCGCAGGTGAGGCGGGCGCCCCAGTAGACGTCCGCGTCCTCGAGTTTGGCCTCGACCGGCCAGATCTTCTCCTCTAGCCAGCGCATCAGCGGCAGGTCGCCGCCGTAGCCGCGGAAGAGGGTCATTGCCGCGTGGGTGTGGGCGTTGAGGAGCGGCGCGACCAGCGGCGCCCCGGCAGCCTCGATCGTCTCGTCACCCGGCTCGGCGAGGACATCCGGTCCCAGCGCCGCGATCTTCCCCGCGACGCAGCGCAGCCCGACCGTCTCGCCGTCGAGCACGGCGCCGGTCACTGTCAGCGGCGCCTCGCTCACCGGCCCACGGCGCCGAGCTGGGGCAGCACCGCCGCCAGGCCATCGTGCAGCTGCAGCGCATTGGCCGCCCGCGCCGCTTCCAGCTCGAAGATCTCCAGCGGCTCGGGCCCGATCCCGTTGGCGAGGTTGTCGACGACGCAGATCGCCGCGTAGGCGAGGCCGAGCTCGGCGGCGAGGATGCACTCCGCGGCGATCGTCATCCCGACCACGTCGGCGTGGGCGGCGATCAGCCGGATCTCGGCCGGGGTCTCGAAACGCGGCCCGATCGCCTGCCAGTAGACACCGCCGTCGCGCACCTCGCCGCCGCTCGAGCGCCAGGCCGCCAGCACTTCCTCGCGCCAGGCAGGGTCGAAGCGCGGCGCCCGGTGCGCCCGCTCGTCGCCGAAGACCGAGCGGCTCAGGTGCAGGGCGATGAAGTCGTCGGGGCAGAGCAGGCTGCCGACGCCGAGCCCGGCGTCGAGCGAGCCGACCGAGGCGATCGCCAGCACCCGGTCACAGCCCTGCTCGACCAGTCCCCGCAGGTTGGCGGCGTGGTCGATCTCGTGCGGTAGGACGTAGGGGTCGCCGTCATGGCGCTGCACGATCGCCGCCCCGTGCTCCGCCGCGGCGGCGGCGATCGTCTCGCCCCCCGGGCCGAGCGCACTGCTGCCGAGCATCACCGCAAGCCGTCCCACAATCCGATCCTACGCGCGGTGGGCGAGCAAGGCCCGGCCGCGATCAGTCCGGCTGGGAGTGCACGCTGCGGAAGCGGTCGGCCCAGAGGTCGACCATCGCGTCCGCCAGTTCGGCGGTCAGCTTCATGTCCGGCGCCTCGTCGAAGAGCATTTCGAGGTCCTCCTCCCAGATGTAGATCTTGAGGTCGAGGGGAACCTCGAGTTCGTCGCTGACGCGCTCCGCGATCAGCGCGTAGGCCTCGCGCAGCATCGCCACGTTGGTCAGTTTGTCGGCGGCGAAGATCGCCCGCGCGGCTGGGTCGGCCTGCGCTACCCGCTGCCGGTGCTCGCGCTTGCGGTCCTCGAAGACCGGGATCGACGCGTCTTCGGTCATCGCCTCGACCAGGCCGCCGACCACCTCGCCGAAGCGCTCGCGGACGTCGCCGGCGCTCACGTCGCTCTTCTCGACCACGTCGTGGAGCAGTGCCGCCGCAACGACCTCGTCACCCTGGCGGTCCCTGACCATCAGCTCGGCGACGGCGACCGGGTGGTCGATGAAAGGCCGCCCGTCGCTGCCGCGCCGCAGTTGACCGGCATGCGAACGCCGCGCCATCTCCAGCGCGTCCTTGACAAGCTCGGATCGCTCGACTGCCGCGTCGATACCAGGGGTCGACGACATCCGCGTGTGAGCGTAGCGGGCGGAGGGAGGGGGTGAATTTCCCGCTCAGCCCGGGGTTCTCAACTTGCGCGAGCGGCGCTGGGCCTGCGCGCCGGCAGCTCGTACTCGGCCCGCTCGACTCCCAGCTCGATCGCGTCCGCGGCGCCGCCGCTTGCCAGCCAGCGCTGGCGCGCTTCGGCGCCGAGCATGTCGAGGCGCTCGTCGGTGTGCATCGGGTCGTGATGGAAGAGCACTGTGCGCTGCGCGTCGGCCCGCCGGGCGAAGGAGACCGCGTGGGAGAGGGAGGAGTGCCCCCAGCCGATGTGATCGGGGTACTCGGAGTCGGCGTACTGGCCGTCGTGGATCAACAGCGAGGCGTCGCGGGCCAGCCCCAGGCCGGAGATCCAGTCCTCCTCGAGCGCGTCGAGGTCGGCGCCGAGGGCGGGCTCGTGGTCGGGGATGTAGGCGAGCGAGGAGTCTCCGTCCTCGATCCGGTAGCCGAGGGTCGGCCCGCGGTGGGCGACCGAGGCGGCCTTGATCCGCGCCGGGCCGATCTCCCACTCGGCCTGCGGGCAGTGGCGGAAGGAGACGTCGCAGGGCAGCTCGCGCACCTCCACCGGCGAGAGCGGGGCCGAGATGTAGCGGGCGATGCGGTCGCGCAGCGAGGCCTCGGGTGAGGCCGGCCCCCAGATCACGATCTCGGCCTGCGGGCGGAAGGCGGGGGCGAAGAAGACGAGACCCTGGATGTGGTCGAGGTGCAGGTGGGTGAGCAGGATGTGCAGCCTGGTCGCCTCGTCGGGCAGGGAGAGGCCGAGGCTGCGGATGCCGGTGCCGGCGTCGAGCGCCAGGACCGAGCCGTCGGAGAGGGTGACGCCGACGCATGAGGTGTTGCCGCCGTAGCGGATCGTCTCCGGCCCCGGGGAGGGGATCGAGCCGCGCGTGCCCCAGAGCTTGACCTTCATCTCAGTGGCCGGTCCCGTTGCCGGCGCCCGCCGGCCAGAAGACGGCGATCGCTCCCTGTGAGCCGTGCGCGGTGAGGATCGGGAAGGCCGAGACCTCGACCTGGTGGCGGGTGCCGTCGGCGGAGCTGATCTCGAAGTCGGCGTGGGCGGGGCGGCCGTTGCGGACCGCGACCACCAGCGGCAGGTCGTCGTAGGGAATCGGCTCGCCGCCTTTGTCGAACGGGCCGAAGAGCGAGCCCCACTCCTCGGCGCCGACCGTGCCCAGTTCCTCGAAGCGCTTGCCGAGCAGCGCCCCGGCCGCCTCGTTGTAGAAGACGAGGACGCCGCCCTCGTCGACCAGGAAGGCCGGGGTCGAGAGCGCCGACATCAGGTTGCGAGCCAGGATCAGCTCGAGCGGCTTCTGCGTCGTCACAGATGACACTTTAGATAGTTGGGATTGACACAGCGGTAGGTCTGGAGAGCGCGGCGAGGGCCGCAGCGAGACGATTACCTTCGACCGTAGGCCACCCGGAGTACGTGACATCGATCACTTAGATCCCACGGTCCGCCGAACTGCATCAACTTTTCCGCCTGCCGGGCGGAGAAGTTGATGCAGTTCGGGTTGGGGTGGGGGGAATCCATTACCGTGGCGCACCTAATGCAGGCCACTACCCCGCATCAGGACCCTCAAGCACCCGTGAAGGCGCAGCGCGAGCCGAGCCCGATGTACCGCACCGCGATGACCGTCTGTCGGCCTGTGGCGGCCTGGGGGCGGTTGCGGGCGGAGGGTCTGGAGACATTGCCGGAGAGCGGCCCGGTCCTGGTTGTCGGCAATCACGACAGCCACTGGGATCCGGTAATGGTCGGCATCTCGGCGATCCGCCGGCGCCAGATCAAGGCTTTGGCCAAATCGGACCTCTGGAAGGTGCGCGGCCTGGCGCCGGTGCTCAACGGCATGGGGCAGATCCCGATCGAGCGCGAAGCGGGCGACGCCGGCGCCCTGGCGCGGGCGATCGAGGAACTGCGCCGCGGTTCCTGCATCGGCGTCTTCCCGGAAGGAACCCGTTCTCGGGGCAAGGTTCTGCGGGCGCGCAGCGGGGTCGGCCGCCTGGCGCTCGAGGTGCCCGAGGCCAAGCTCGTCTGCGTCGCGATCGAGGGCACCTCGGACCTCACCGGCTTCCCCCGCCGCCCGCGGCTGCGGATCCGCTTCTTCGAGCCGGCCGGCGGGCAGGCTCAACCCGGTGAGGGCGCGGGAGAGCTGGCGGTCCGGCTACTGGCCGAGATCCGCGCCCTGGTCCCACCGTCGATCTCTGCTCGCAAGCGCTCCTAGCCCAAACTCGCCTGGGCCTCATGCGGGCGTTCGCGCGTCCGTTGGGGCGCCAGGTGGCATTCGCTCGGCATACGAACGCCCCTGGGCGCAGTTCAGGCTGGGGCTACTCGAGTTTGCCGATCTTGAAGATTTTCGTGCCGCAATCCGGGCAGGTGCCCTGGATCGCCGGGCGACCGTTCTTCATCGTCACCTGTTTGGCGTCTTTGATCTCGACCTTCTTACGCTCCTTGACGCAGTAACCCTCGGGCATGAAGCCGTCCTTTCACTGCCTGGTGGCAGGGCTCGCGCTGCACGCGAGATCGAATTGCGGCGAATGTAACGCAGCGAGGGGACGGTGGCACGCACAATTGTGCGTATTGGCACAAGTGCCGTCCCTACTTTCCGGGTTGTTCCTGCGCTTTCTCGACCAGTTCTTCCAGCTGCTTCGATTTTTGCGAGGTTGAACCGGAGCCATTGCTCGTGCCTGACCCACTCGTCCCCTTGTCGCTGCCGCTTTCGTCCGCGCGCAGCGCGGCGACTTCGTCCCGCAGCGCCTGAAGTTCGGATTCGAGCTGGGTGACGTTGACGCTGCCGCCGCCTGCTTCGCCGCGGAGTTCGTCGCGCACCGCTTCCACGTCGGCCTTGCTGACCGAGTTGTTCTGGGCGTCGATCGCCAGGTAGATCCCGGCCGCGGCGCCGCCGACTGCGATCGCGACGAGCACGAGGAAGACGCGGGTGCGCATCGTGAGCCGACGCTCCACCAGTCCGATCCATGCCCGTAGCCCGTCCAGCGACATCGCCACAAACCTAATCGACTACCCTGCCGTCCGCACTTCCCGACCCCAGCCTGAAGGAGATGACCCGCATGCCCGAGGCAGTAATCGTCGACACCATCCGCACGCCAATCGGCCGTGCCTTCAAGGGCTCGCTTGCCCAGCTGCGCCCGGAGGAGATGGGCGCCTTCGTGGTCGACCGGCTGCTCGAGCGCAACCCCGGCGTCGATCCCGCCTCGGTCGAAGACCTCTTTTGCGGCGTCGGCATGCCGCAGGGCCTGGAGGCGTTCAACATCGGCCGGATCGTCTCGCTGCTCTCCGAGAAGCTGCCCCAGGAGGTCAACGGGGTCACCGTCTCGCGCTACTGCTCCTCCAGCCTCGACGCGATCCGCCACGCCGGCAACGCGATCAAGGCAGGCGAGGGCGACGTCTACATCGCCGCCGGGGTCGAGTGGGTGAGCCGCTTCAACGAACGCACCGAGCCCGCCGGCGCCGACGATCGCAACCCCAACCTGATCGGCGAGGACGGCCAGCCAAACGCCTACATCGACATGGGCCTGACCGCGGTCAACGTCGCCGAACGCTACGAGGTCAGCCGCGCCGACATGGACAAGATCGCGCAGCGCTCCCAAGAACTCGCGGTCCGCTCCCAGGAGGACGGCTTCTTCGACCGCGAAATCACCCCGGTCACCCTGCCCGACGGCACCGAGGTCGCCAAGGACGACGGCCCGCGCGCCTCCTCGACCCTGGAGAAGCTCTCCGCACTGCCGGAGGCCTTCGGCGGCGGCGGGGTCACGGCCGGCAACTCCTGCCCGCTCAACGACGGCGCCGCCGCGGTGTTGCTGATGAGCGACACCAAGGCCAAGGAGCTCGGCATCGCCCCACGCGCCCGCATCGTCACTGCCGCCACCCACGGCAACGAGCCCGAGTACATGGGCGTGGCCCCGATCGGCGCGATCAAGAAGGTCCTCGACCGCGCCGGGATGACGATCGACGACATCGGCACGGTCGAGCTCAACGAGGCCTTCGCCGCCCAGGTGATCCCGATCATGGACGAGTGCGACATCCCGCTGGAGAAGCTCAACACCCACGGCGGCGCAATCGCCCTCGGCCATCCCTTCGGCATGACCGGCGCCCGCATGATGGGCACCCTGCTCAACGCGATGGAGACCGACGACCACCAGGTCGGCATCGAGACCATGTGCGTAGCCGGCGGCCAGGGCAAGGCGATGGTGGTTGAACGGGTCTGAGAGCCTGGCCCGGTAGGGGTTCCGCTTAACTTTTTCGGTGAAGCGGAAGTCGCCTTCGAGGTCGGGGTTGACGAAAAAGCACAAGACGCTCCACCCCTACCGGGCCAGGCTCTAAGGTCCATTCGTGGATACGCTGCTTTATGAGGCGGATGGTCGAGTTGCGCGGATAACGCTCAACCGGCCGGAGCGCGGCAACGGAATCACGCCGCGGATGCCGGTTGAGCTGGCGGCCTGCGTGGAGCGGGCGAATCTCGATCCGGAGGTTCACGCCATCGCCCTGGCCGGCAACGGCACGGGGTTCTGCGGCGGTTACGACCTGGTCGCCTCGGCCGAGGGGGAGATGAGCGAGCTGGGCGGGGTGGAGGCTCCGCCGGGCTCGCCGCTCGATCCGGCGGCGATCGGGGCCAACCACATGCCGGAGTCCAACTGGGACCCGGTCACCGACTTCCAGTTCATGTCGCGCAACGTGCGCGGCTTCATGAGCCTCTTCCACTCCGAGAAGCCGGTGCTCTGCAAGGTGCACGGCTACTGCGTCGCCGGCGGCACCGACATGGCGCTCTGCTCCGACCTGCTGGCGATCGCCGAGGACGCCAAGATCGGCTACCCGCCGGCCCGCGTCTGGGGCTCGCCGACGACGGCGATGTGGGCGGCGCGGGTGGGGCCGATGCGGGCCAAGCGGCTGCTCTTCACCGGTGACTCGCTGACCGGCGCCCAGGCCGAGGAGTGGGGCCTGGCGACCGAGGCGCCGCCTGCCGCCGAGCTCGACGAGCGCTTCGAGGCGCTGCTGGAGCGGGTCGCGCGGATGCCGATCAACCAACTGGTGATGATGAAGCTGCTGGTCAACCAGAGCCTCTACGCCCAGGGCCTGCACCAGACCCAGCTGCTCGGCACCTTCTTCGACGGCATCGCCCGCCACACCGCCGAGGGCCACGGCTTCGTCCGCCGCGCCGCCGAGGGCGGTTTCAAAGAGGCCGTGCGCGAGCGCGACGAGCCCTACGGCGACTTCGGCATGGAAGGTTTCGGCGTATGAGCACCGGGCGGCGCTCGGTCGCGATTGTCGGCGGCGGCTTCGGCGGCGTCGGCGCCGCGGCGATGCTGAAGCGCGAGGGCTACGAGAACGTCACCGTCTTCGAGAAGGGCGAGCGGGTCGGCGGCGTCTGGCAGCACAACACCTACCCCGGCGCCGCCTGCGACATCCCGTCCCACCTCTACGAGTACTCCTTCGCGCCCAACCGCTGGTCGCGCCGCTACGCGCCACAGGTCGAGATCCGGGCCTACGTGGAAGGGGTCGCGCGACGCTTCGGGGTGCTCGACAAGGTCCGCACGGGGACCGAGGTGAAGGGCGCCCGCTGGGACGAGGAGCGCGGACGGTGGCTGCTGGACACAAGCGCCGGCCCGCACGAGGCCGATGTCCTGCTGACCGCCTGCGGGCAGCTCTCGGTGCCGCAAGTGCCGCCGATCCCCGGCCTCGAGGGCTTCGAGGGCCCCGCCTTCCACACCGCCGAGTGGCGCCACGACCTCGACCTCGCCGGCAAGCGCGTCGCCGTCGTCGGCAGCGGCTGCAGCGCGATCCAGGTGGTACCGGCGATCCAGCCCGAAGTCGCCCAGCTCGACGTCTACCAGCGCTCGCCCGGCTGGACGTTGCCGAAGATGGACTTCGAGTATTCGCCGCGAGCCCAGGCCATCTTCAAGCGCTTCCCCGCCCTGCGGCGCCTCGACCGCGCATCGATCTTCGCCTTCCAGGAGTTTGCCGCCGCCGCCCTGACCCACAAGCGCTGGCTGCTGCCGGCCCTCCGCGCCGTCGGCCGCCGCCAGATCGACTCGGCGATCGCCGACCCGGAGCTGCGCCGCAAGGTGACCCCGTCCGACGAGTTCGGCTGCAAGCGGATCATGCTCACCGACGAGTGGTATCCGACCCTCACCGAGCCCAACGTGGAGCTGGTCGCGGAGCGGATCGAGGCGATCGCCCCGGACGGTATCCGCGACGCGACCGGCACCGAGCGCCCCGCCGACGCGATCGTCCTCGCCACCGGCTTTGCCAGCCACGACTTCGTCGCGCCGATGGAGATCGCCGGCCGCGGCGGTCGCACCCTGGCCGAGGAGTGGGGCGAGGTGGCCCGCGCTTACCTCGGCCTCACCGTGCCCGGCTTCCCCAACATGTTCCTGCTCTACGGGCCCAACACCAACGGCGGCAGCGGCTCGGTGGTCAACACGCTTGAGTGCGGGACCGGCCACGTGCTCGCCGCCCTGCGGGAGATGGACGCTGCCGATGCGGCGCGGATCGAGGTCAAGAGCGACGCGGCGGCGGCCTTCGACGCCGAACTGCGCGCCGCCCTCGCCAAGACCGTCTGGCACAGTGGCTGCAGCAACTGGTACGTCGACGAGAACGGCAACGACCCGAGCAACTGGCCCTGGGTCTGGAGCACCTACCGGCGCCGCACCGAGCACCTCGTTCCGGGCGCCTACGAGCTGAGCAGCGCCGACGCACCGGTCGCATCGGGCGCGCTCGGATAGGGTGCCCGCCGCGATGAGCGAGGCTCCACATCACCCCGGCAGCCTGATCACTCCGGAGTCGGTCCGCAACTTCCTGCCCGGCAGCTTCCCCGGCGACCTGGGGATCGAGCCCCTGGCGATCGAGGACTCGCACTCCCGCGGAAGGATCGTCGTCGACAAGCGCCACCTCCACCCCGGCGGCTTCGTCCACGGCGGGGTCTGGACCGCGCTCGGCGATACCGTCGCCGCCTGGGCCACCTTCCGCGTCATCCCGCCCGGCCACAACTTCACCACGATCGAGCTGAAGCTGAACGTCTTCTCGGCCGGCTTGCTGGACGACGAGATCCTCGCCACCGCCGAGCCGCTCCACGTCGGTAAGAGCACTGTCGTGATCGAGGTGCGAATGGAGCGCTTGCGTAAGGGCTCCGAGCCAAAGCTAGCCGCCAATCTAATAGTGAGCCAGTTCGTCCTGGCTCCACAGGCGTAGAACCCGTCCCGGTAGGGGTTCCGCTTAACTTTTTGGCGGGTCGAAGGCGGCCTTTCGAGAACCGCGTTGACCAAAAAGTACAAGACGCTCCACCCCTACCGGGACGGGTCCTCCCCGGCCGGTGCTTCCAGCGCTTCGATTTGCGGAAGGCGCCAGAGCAGGCTGGCGATGGTGAGGCCCACTGCGGCCGAGAGGAGTGCGAGGAACCACTGGGCTGAGCTGAGCAGCTCCATTTCGAAGAAGCTGCGCAGGGGGCCGATTGCGAGGATCCCGGCGAAGAGGGCGCCGAGGCCGGCGACCAGGGCAAGCATGTAGCTCTGGATCGCGATGTGCTCGCGGCCGGGGCCGCGCTCGAGCAGGAGGACGAAGCTGAGCCCGAGCACGATCAGAGTCGTGGTCGCCGCGGTGCGCCCGGCCTCGAGACTGCCGCCGAAGACGGTGTCGACGAGGAAGAAGGAGACGATCGAGCCCAGCGCCGTAGACACGCCGGCCGGTACGGCGAAGGCAGCCAGGGCGCGCAGCAGGCGGCCGCGGTACAGCGGCCCGTCCGAGGGTGCCAAGGCGAGCACGAAGGAGGGCACGCCGATCGTGAGGAGGACGGCGAGGGTGAGGTGGCGGGGGAGGAACGGAAAGGCGAAGCCCGGGATCGCGACGAGCAGGATCAGGGTCGCGGCGTAGACCGTCTTGGTCAGGTAGAGGCGGCCGAGGCGATGGATGTTGCGGGCGATCCGCCGCCCCTCGCCGACAGCCTGCGGCAGTCGCGCGAACTCGTCCTTGAGCAGGACGACGTCGGCGACGCCCTTGGTCACCTGCGCTCCCGAGCCCATCGCCACCGCCATCCGTGCCCGCTTCAAGGCCGGCACGTCGTTGACCCCGTCGCCGATCATCGCCGCGTAGCGCCCTGAGGCGGCCAAGGCCCCGACCAGATCGCGCTTCTGTTCGGGCTTGATCCGGCAGAAGACCGTGTTGCGCTGCGCCGCCAGGGCCAGCCCCTCGGCGTCATCGGGCAGTTCGTGTCCCTCGATCACCCCGGCGTCGGCCGGCACCCCGACCGCCGCCGCCACCGCGGTCACGGTCGCCCGGGCGTCCCCGGAGATCAGCTTCAGGTCGACGTTTTCCGCGCGCATCGAGGCGACCGTCGCGGCAGCGTCGGGACGAAGCGTCTCCTCCAGCACGACGAGCGCGACCGGTGCCAGGCGCGGCGCCGGCTGGGCGGAGGGGTCGGCCGGTAGCGGCTCGCTGGCTTCGCCGAAGGCGACGACGCGCCGCCCGGCTGCCGTCTCGCGCTCGAGCACCCGGGCCAGGTCCGGCGGCAGGGCCAGCGCCCCGGCCTCGCCGAGCACATCGGGTGCCCCGAGCACGTAGGTGGCCGAGCCGATCCGCAGCCCGCTCCACTTCCACTCCGAGGAGAAAGGGACTTCGCCCGAGACCCGCCCGGCCTCGCCCGGGAAGCGCTCGCCGATCGCTTCCAGGGTGCGGTTGCGGTCGCCGGCGCTGGCCGCGAAGCGCCCCAGGGCCGCGCCCGCGGCTTTCGCGTCGAGACCGTCCGCGACCTCGACGCCGAGGAGGCGCAACTCGCCGTCGGTCAGGGTGCCGGTCTTGTCGACGCAGATCGTGTCGACTGCGGCGAGACTCTCGGTCGCGCTCATCTGCTGCACCAAGGTGTCTTTGCGAGCCAGTCGCACCGCGGCGACCGCGAAGGTGACGCTCATCAGCAGCACCAGGCCCTCGGGGATCAGCGTGACCAGGCCGGCGGTGGCGGTCTGCGCCGCCTCTTCGATCCCGGTGCTGCGCAGCTTCAGGGTGAGGATCAGCAGGATCGCCAACGGCACCATCGCGTAGACGCAGGCGACGATCACCTGGTTGACCTCGCCCTGCAGCGGCGATGGGGGATGGCGGAAGGCGCGCGCCTCGCCGGCCAGCTTGCCGGCGTAGCTGTCCTCGCGCACCGCGTCGACGATGTAGTGGCCGGAGCCGCTGATACAGAAGGAGCCCGAGAGCGCCCGCTCGCCAGCTTCCTTGCGCACCCCGTCGGCCTCGCCGGTCAGCATCGACTCGTCGAGCGTCATCCCGCGGCTGCCGGCCACCTCGCCGTCGGCGACGAGCTGGTCGCCGGGCTCGATCCCGACCACGTCGCCCGGCACGATCTCCTCGGCGAGCAGCTCGACCACGGCCCCGTCGCGGACCACCTTGGCGTGCGGGGCGACCAGCACCGCCAGCTCGTCCAGGGTGCGCTTCGCCTTCAGCTCCTGGCGGATGCCGATGTAGGAGTTGATCACCGCGATCAGCCCGAAGAGCGAGTCGGCGTAGAGGCCGAGGCCGAGGTCGAGCACGAAGAAGGCGCCGATGATCGCGTTGAAGAGGGTGAAGACGTTGCCGGCGACGATGCTGGAGACCGAGCGCGAGGAGGTCTCGGGCGGCGCGCCGAGCTCGCGCAACCGCTTCGCCGCGGTGGCGCTGGACAGCCCCTGCTCGATTGCCGCTTCGCTCATCGGCCTCTATTCAATAGGGTGAGCGCCGGATGGCTTTGAAGCTCGGACTCAACCTCGGCTACTGGGGCATCGGCCCGGCCGGCGAGGACGCCCTCGAGGTGGTCCAGGCGGCCGAGTCCGCCGGCTTCGAGTCGGTCTGGGCGGCCGAGTCCTACGGCTCCGACGTGGTCAGCGTGCTGGCCTGGCTGGCGCCGCAGACGACGACGATCAAGCTCGGCGCCGCGATCATGCAGGTGCCCGCCCGCCCGCCCGCCGCCGCGGCGATGGCCGGGGCGACGATCGACAAGCTCTCCGGCGGCCGCTTCCTCTTTGGCTTCGGCCCCTCGGGCCCGCAGGTCTCCGAAGGCTGGTACGGCGTGCCCTACGCCAAGCCCTGGGGCCGCACCCGCGAGTACATCGAAGTGGTGCGCGAGATCATCGCCCGCGAGGACAAGGTCGATCACCAGGGCACTCACTACCAGGTGCCCCTCCCCGGCGGCGAGGGCAAGCCACTGAAGCTCAACTTTCACCCCGAGCGCAACCGGATCCCGGTCTTCGTCGGCGCGATCGGCCGCAAGTCGGTCGAGATGGCGGCCGAGCTCGCCGACGGCTGGATCCCGATCTTCTTCAGCGTCGATGCCTTCGAGGCGACCTGGGGCGAGCACCTCGAGGCGGGTTTCGCCAAGGGCGGTCGCTCCCGCTCCGACCTCGAGGTCTCGCCCTCGCTTCAGGTGGCGATCGACGGCGACCTCGATGCCGCCAAGGCCGTGGTCAAGGCCGGGCTCGTCCTCTACTTCGGCGGCATGGGCAGCCGCAAGACCAATTTCTACGTCGACCTCGCCCACCGCTTCGGATTTGGCGAGGTCGCCGACGAGGTCCAGCAGCGCTTCCAGGACGGCGACCGCGCCGGTGCCTTCGAGGCGGTCCCCGACGAGGTCGTCGAGGCGACCTCGCTGGTCGGCACCGAGGCCGAGGTGGCGGAGCGGGTCGAGCGCTTCCGCGGCGCCGGCATCGACCGCCTGATTGTCTCGCCGGTGCATGCTGAGCGGGATCAGCAGCTGCACACGCTCCAGCGGCTGGCCGCTCTGACGGCCGGCTGACGCCCCGCACCCGCTTTCACATAACCTTCCGCGCCGCGTCGTATGAAGATCGGAGTGCCGAAAGAGACCGCCGAGGGGGAGCGCCGGGTCGCGCTCGTCCCTGACGTTGCCAAGTCGCTGGCCGCCAGCGAGAAGGTCTCCGTGCTGGTCGAGAGCGGTGCCGGCGAGGCCGCCGGCCACCCCGACTCCCAGTACAGCGAGGCGGGCGCCGAGGTCGTCGAGGGCGAGGTTACGTGGGGCGCCGACGTCGTCCTTCGCGTCGCCGCCCCTTCCGCCGCCGAGATCTCCCGCCTCAACTCCAGCCAGGTCCTGATCGGGCACCTCTCGCCCTGGACCGCCGCCGAGACCAACAACGCCTTGGCCCAGGCCGGTGTCACCAGCTTCGCGATGGAGGCGATCCCGCGCACGACGCGGGCCCAGGCGATGGACGCGCTCTCCTCGCAGGCCGCCGCCGCCGGCTACGCCGCGACCCTGATCGCCGCCCGCGAGTCGGGCCGCTTCTACGGCATGATGACCACCGCCGCCGGCACCGTCCCGCCGGCCAAGGTGCTCGTCCTCGGCGCCGGCGTCGCCGGCCTGCAGGCGGTCGCCACCGCCAAGCGGCTCGGAGCGATCGTCACCGGCTTCGACATCCGCCGCGCCGCCTGGGAGCAGATCGCCTCGCTCGGCGGCCGCCCGCTGGAACTCGACTTCATCCCCGATGCCGAGGGCGAGGGCGGCTACGCCCGCCCGCTCACCGACGAGGAGAACGCCCAGGTCCGCGACGCGCTCGGCGAGAACGCCGCCAAGCAGGACGTGATCGTCACCACCGCCGCGATTCCCGGCCGCCCGGCGCCGCTGCTGATCACCGCCGAGGCGGTGCGCGGCATGTCCCCCGGCTCGGTGATCGTCGACCTCGCTGCCGAGACCGGCGGCAACTGCGAGCTGACCGAGACCGGCCAGACCGTGTTCGAGAACGGTGTCAAGGTGATCGGCCCGCGCAACCTGGCCAGCGAGATGCCGCGCCCGGCCTCGCAGCTCTACGCCAAGAACCTCGAGAACCTGCTCGGCCTGCTGGTCTCCGAGGAGGGCGAGCTGACGCTCGACTTCGAGGACGACATCGTCGCCGCGGCCTGCATCACCCACGGCGGCGAGATCCGCAACGAGAGGGCGGCTAAGTAGCGATGAGCCTGATGACCGAGATCACGATCTTCGTCCTCGCCGCCTTCGTCGGCTTCGAGGTGATCTCGAAGGTCCCGACCACCCTGCACACGCCGCTGATGTCGCAGACCAACGCGATCCACGGCATCGTCATGCTCGGCGGGCTGATCGTCGTCGGCTATGCCAACGACCCGCTCGAGTACGTGATCGGCACGATCGCGATCGCCTTCGGCGCGATCAACATCGTCGGCGGCTTCATGGTCACCGACCGCATGCTCGGCATGTTCTCCAAAAAGCCGAAACCGAAGGCCGAGGAGAAGGGCAAGTGATCGAGGCCGTGCTCAAGCCGGGCGGCGACGCCGCCACCGCGCTCTACATCGTCGCCTTCTCACTCTTCATCCTCGGCGTCAAACGCGGCACCCACCCGACCACCGCCAAGCAGGGCAACATGGTCGCCGCGGTCGGCATGGCGATTGCCGTCGTCACCACCCTGCTGCTCGACGGGGTCGGCAACTGGGGCCTGATCGCGCTCGGCCTCGGCGTCGGCACGGCGGTCGGCGTGATCGCCTCGGTGCGGGTGAAGATGACCGAGATGCCGCAGATGGTGGCGCTCTACAACGGCGTCGGCGGCGGCGCCGTCGCCCTGATCGCCTGGTCGGAGATCCGCCACGGGATCTCACTCGGCGAGACGATCCCGCTCGACACCCTGATTCCCGTCCTCTTCGCCGCCGTCGTCGGCTCGGTCTCCTTCTGGGGCTCCAACATCGCCTTCGCCAAGCTCCAGGACCTGATCCCGACCCGCCCGCTCGCCGTCCCCGGCCAGCAGGTGATCAACATCGTCCTGCTGGTCGGCATCCTCGCCGCCTGCGTCAACATCGCGGTCAACAACGACGATCCCAACCAGGCGATCTTCATCGCGATCCTGATCGCGGCTGGGCTGCTCGGCAACCTCGTCGTGCTGCCGATCGGCGGCGCCGACATGCCGGTCGTGATCTCGCTGCTCAACGCCTTCACCGGACTCTCCGCCGCCGCCGCCGGCTTCGCCCTCGACAACGTCGCCCTGATCGTCGCCGGCACCCTGGTCGGCTCCTCGGGAACGATCCTGACGATGGAGATGGCGACGGCGATGAACCGCTCGGTCGCCAACGTGCTCTTCGCCGGCTTCGGCGGCGCCCCCAGCGGCGGTGCCGCGGGTGGGGGTGAGGAGCGCCCGCACACCTCGATCGGCGCCCAGGACGCGGCGATCAAGCTCGCCTACGCCGACTCGGTCGTGATCGTGCCCGGCTACGGCCTCGCTGTCGCCCAGGCCCAGCACGCGATCAAGGAGGTCGGAGACGAGCTGGAGAAGCGTGGCGTCACGGTCAGCTACGCGATCCACCCCGTCGCCGGCCGCATGCCCGGCCATATGAACGTCCTGCTCGCCGAGGCCGACGTGCCCTACGAGCAGCTCAAGGAGATGGAGGAGATCAACCCGGAGATGCCGCGCACCGACGTCGCGGTCATCGTCGGCGCCAACGACGTCACCAACCCGGCGGCGAAGAACGATCCAGACAGCCCGATTGCCGGCATGCCGATCATCGAAGTCGACCAGGCCCAGCAGGTGATCGTGATCAAGCGCTCGCTCAGCCCCGGCTTCGCCGGCATCGACAACGACCTCTTCTACGAGCCGAACACCTCGATGCTCTTCGCCGACGCCAAGCAGGCGGCGGCTGACATCGCGGCCGAGATTCAGGGCCTTTGACCTGAGGGGCTGTTGGGGGATCAGGTCGTCCCCCGGCGGAATTTGGTCACTCGCCCTGCGGGCTCGCTCCGGGTGATGGTGCGCGCCTATGGCGCGCAATGGACAGATTGCATTTCGCCGCTTCGCGACATTCCGGCGGGGGACGACCTGATCCCCCATACCGCGATGCCGGTCAAAGGACCCGGTCGCCGCAATTTCCGGCCGGCAGGGGGGAGAGGTTGCGAACTCCGAGCCTTATTGCTGCATGGAAGATGCGGAGCGAGGGCAGGGAACCGTGGAGTGGGTGGGGGTGCTGTGCATCGTCTCGCTCCTGTTCGCCGGGATGATCGCGGTGGGTGTGCGGGTACCGGGGTCCGCGCTGGCGCGGGCGGTCGCCTCACGGATCCTCTGCGCCGCCGCTCTTGCCGAGCGCTGCGGCGATGAACCGGTCCTGATCGCCGCCTACGGCTCCGAGGTCGGCGAGCTTGTGCGGCGGCACATGCCCTCGATCCTCTTCGAGCGCGGATCGAAGGCCGTGCCGGTGGATTTTCGGCGCTGCCGCAATACGGCCTGCGGCGATGCGCCGGAGCATGGCTACGTCAAGCGCACCAACGCTGGGCTGCCGGTCTCGGCCTTCGTCCATGTCATCGATTGCAGGCCCGATGGAGCGGAAGGCTCGGGGGCCGCGGGCCATGACTGCACCGGCCCCCGCGCGGGCAATCTCTACATCCAGTACTGGACCTACTACGCCGACTCCGCAACCCTGCGCGGCATCCCGATCGCCGGCGAGGAGGGCTATCACCGCGACGACTGGGAGGGCGTGCAGATCCGCATCCGGCCCGACGGGCGGGTCGACGAGCGGGCCTCGTCCCACAACGGCTTCAACCAGCGCCCCGGCCCGGTAGGCGGCTGGGCCTCCGACGCCGGCATCGCGCCGGTGAAGGACGCCGAGGAAGCCGTCGGCCTGCGGGCTGAGAACGGCTGGGGCCCTGAGACCCACCTCCTGATCGTCTCCGGCGGTAGCCACGCCGGCAACACAGTGAGAATTCCCCAGGTCGAACGCCTCACGCCCGGCGGCCACGTCCACCTGATCCCCCTGGAGCCGATCGCCACCACCAGCCAGGCCCACTTCGCCATCAGCCCCCCATGGCACAAGCGAGCCTGGCACGACCCCGAGACCGAACGCACCGACTAGGTCACGAGGACTGCATTGACGTCCATATGGAGGGCGAATGCAGCTTCGGTGCTCGCGCTACTTCGGCGGCATCCGCAGGGCGCCATCGAGGCGGATGGTCTCGCCGTTGAGCATCGGGTTGGCGACGATCTGGGTGACCAGTTGGGCGTACTCCTCGGGACGGCCGAGACGGGAGGGGAAGGGGATGCCCGCGCCCAGCGCCGTGCGGGCGTCCTCGGGCAGGGCTGCCAGCAGCGGCGTGTCGAAAAGGCCGGGGGCGATGGTCACCACCCGCACCCCGCGCCCGGCCATGTCGCGGGCCGCGGGCAGGGTCATCCCGGCGATGCCGCCCTTCGAGGCGGCGTAGGCGACCTGGCCGATCTGGCCGTCGAAAGCGGCGATCGAGGCGGTGTTGACGCAGGCCCCCCGCTCGCCCTCGGCGTCCGGTTCGTTCTCGCTCATCGCCGCGGCGGCGAGGCGCAGCACGTTGAAGGTGCCGATCAGGTTGACCTTGACCACGTTGGAGAAGAACTCGAGGTTGTGCGGCCCGCCCTTGTGGGCCACCCGCTCGGCCCAGCCGATCCCGGCGCAGCAGACCGAGATCCGCAGCCCGTCGTCGTGGGTGGCCGCTCGCTCGACCGCAGCGGAAACCGCGGCCTCATCGGTCACATCGGCCTGCACGAAATCCGCGCCCGGCCCCAGCTCAGCCGCCAGAGCCTCGCCCTTCTCGGCATTGAGGTCGGCAATCGTCACCGCCGCGCCGGCCTGGACGAGCGCCCGCGCCGTAGCCTCACCCAGTCCGGACGCCCCGCCGGCCACAAGTGCGCTCTTTCCTGCGATTTCCATCGCCGGTCACCCTACTGCGCGAAACTGCATCAAATTCTCTACCTGCCAGACCGAGAATTTGATTCAGTTCGGCCGAATCCTGCTGTTCACATCTCGGCAAGCAGACCTCGCTAGGGTTTCCGGCATCGCCACCGAGGTGACCACGAGTTCCAAGGAAGCGATCGCGGAGCGCCTTGCCGAGGCGCGCCGGTTCACATTGGAGCTGATCGAGCCGCTCGATGACGAGCAGCTCAACCGTGTCTACTCGCCGCTGCTCAGCCCGCTGGCCTGGGACCTCGGACACATCGCCAACTTCGAGGAGCTCTGGCTGGTCCAGACGATCGGCGGCCGCGAGCCGCTGCACGGTGAGCTCGGGCGCTTCTACGACGCGATCGAGAACCCGCGCAAGACCCGCGGCGAGCTGCCGATCCTGCGCGATGCCGAGCTGCGCGCCTACCTCGCCGACGTTCGCGAGCGCACCCTCGAGGTGCTGGAGGAGGTCGAGATCGGCCCGGACGTCGAGGACCCATTGCTGCGCGACGGTTTCGTCTATGAGTTGCTGGTCGCCCACGAGTTGCAGCACAACGAGACGATGTTCCAGCTTCTGCAGATGGTCGACGCGAGCGAGGGTCCCCGGGAGGCGGGGCATCTCTCGCCCGAACAAGCGTCGGGCCAATTGGCCCGACGCTTTGAGTATCCGCCCGTTCGAGAGATGCCCCGCCTCCCGGGGACGATCCGCATCGAGGGCGGCAGCTATGGCATCGGTGCCCCCGCCAGTGGATTTGCCTACGACAACGAGCGGCCTCGGCACCCGGTCGAGCTCGCCGCCTTCGAAATCGATCGAGCCCCGGTCAGCAATGCTGCGTATATCCAGTTCATCGAGGAGACCGGCGCCGAGCCGCCGCTGTACTGGGAGCGTGACGGTGAGGACTGGATTCGCGCGGCGATGGGCCGGCGCGACCCCGTCGATCCCGCCGCGCCCGTCCTCCATGTCTCCTGGCACGAGGCCGACGCCTTCGCCCGTTGGGCGGGCAAGCGGTTGCCCAGCGAGCAGGAGTGGGAGGCGGCGCGCGAGCAGCTGGAGGGCGTCGGGCAGGCCTGGGAGTGGACCTCATCGGATTTTCTTGCCTACCCGGGCTTCGAGGCCTTCCCCTACCGCGAGTACTCCGAACCGTTTTTCGGCGACGCCTACAAGGTCCTGCGCGGCGGCGCCTGGGCCACTCACCCGAGCGTGATGCGGCCCAGCTTCCGCAACTGGGACCTGCCCCAGCGGCGCCAGATCTTCTCTGGCATCCGCCTTGCGGGGGACGCATGATCGCGATCGAGGTCCATCTCGATGCCGACACCGCGGCGACGATGGCGCGCGACGTCCGCGACGGCCTCTGCACGGAGCCCAAGGAGCTGGCCCCGAAGTACTTCTACGACGAGCGCGGCTCGCAGCTCTTCGAGCAGATCACAGAGCTGCCCGAGTACTACCCGACCCGTGCCGAGCGGGCGATCCTCGCCGAGCGCTCGGAGGAGATCGTCGCCGCCGCCGGCGCGCCGCGGTCCCTGGTCGAGCTCGGCTCCGGCTCCGCGGCGAAGACCCGCCACCTGCTCAGCGCCATGCGCGACGCCGGCTGCTTGCGCACCTATGTCCCGGTCGACATCTCCGAGGAGATCACCCACGAAACCGCGAAGCTGCTCGTCGACGAGTACCCCGGCCTGGCGATCCGCGGCCTCGTCTGCGACTTCGAGCACCACCTGGAGCGCATCCCCGATGGCGACGGCGGCCGCCTGATCGCCTTCCTCGGCGGCACGATCGGCAACCTCTATCCGGAGCCCCGCCGCGATTTCCTCGCCCGGCTCGCCGGCCTGATGGGACCAGAGGACCGGCTCCTGCTCGGCACCGACCTGGTCAAGGGAAGCGACCGGCTGGAGGCCGCCTACGACGACGCCAGCGGCGTCACCGCCGAGTTCAACAAGAACGTGCTCAGCGTGCTCAATCGCGAGCTGGGCGCCGACTTCGACCTCGACGCCTTCGAGCATGTCGCCCGCTACGACGCCGGCGAGGCGCGCATGGACATCCGCCTGCGCTCCCTGGCCGAGCAGACAGTGCAGCTCGATGAGCTCGACGTCTCGGTCGATTTCGCCGCCGGGGAGGAGATGCGCACCGAGATCTCCAGCAAGTTCACCTACGAGAAGCTCACCCGCGTCTACGAGGAAGCCGGCCTCGCGATCAGCGGCTGGTTCACCGACGCCGACTGCGACTACGCCCTCAGCCTCGCCCGCGTCGTTTAGGGCGCCAGCGCCTCGATCAGCTCGCCGAGCTTGTCCGGCGTCGTGATCGGGGTCAGGATCGGCAGGGTGATGCCGCCCTCGACGAAGGCGTCGACCCGCGCCCGCATCTGCTCTGGCGAGCCGAAGACGAACATCTCCTCGATCAGCTCCCATGGCGCGGCGGCGGCGGCACCCTGGCGGTCGCCGGCCTCCCAGGCCTCGACCATCGGCGCGATCTGCTCGCCGTAGCCGAGCCAGCGGTAGAAGGCCGCGTAGACGGGGACCGTGATGTAGGAGGAGAACATGAAACGGGCCAGTGGCTCGACCGCCTCGCGCTCGCCCGGCAGGCAGAAGAAGCGGCAGAGCAGCTCGAAGCCCTCGGGCGCCCCCTCGAGCTGCGCGGTCACCCTGGGCAGGCCGCCGAGCGGCAGGAAGTTGGTGAAGGCACCGCTGGCGCGCTCCACGGCAAGCTCGAGCATCTTGCCGCGCAGGGCGGCGAGCACGATCGGCAGCGGCTGCGCCGGGGCGCTCTCGAGTTTGAAGCCGCTGGCGGTGCGCTCGCCGGCCAGGGCCGCGTCGAGGAAGTCGAGCGTCTCCCGCACCTTGGCAAGCGGCCGCTCGAAGGGGATGCCGTTCCAGCCTTCGACGATGCGGTCCGAGGAGGAGCCGATGCCGAGCACGAAGCGCCCGTCCGAGGCGCTGGCAAGGGCGGCAGCCTCCTGCGCCAACAGCGCCGGCCCGCGCTGGAAGACGCCAACGATCCCAGTGCCCAACCGCGCCCGCTCGGTCCAAGCCGCACTCAGAGCCAGCGGAGTGAATCCATCGGGCCCGTTCGTCTCGCCACTCCAGAAGTCGGTGTAGCCGACCGCCTCGGCCCGCTTCACCAGCTCCTCATGCCCGGCCAGCGTCAACCCCGGCAGCGGCAACGTCAATCCCCAGCGTTCACCCATGGCCGCACCCTACCCCCGAACCTCGGTTCCGGTGCGCCTTTCCTCGTCTATGACCACATAAGGCGCACCGGAAGGGGTTCCAATAGGCTGCCGGGGGATGGAGGGGACACCCGCCACCAAGCCGGACCGCAACCTTGCCCTGGAGCTCGTCCGGGTGACCGAGGCGGCGGCGCTCTCCGCCGCTCGCTGGGTTGGGCGAGGCGACAAGCTCGCTGCCGACGGCGCCGCCGTCGACGCGATGCGCTTCGTGCTCGACTCGGTCGCCATGGACGGCGTCGTCGTGATCGGCGAGGGGGAGAAGGACGAGGCGCCGATGCTCTTCAACGGCGAGCAGATCGGCGACGGCAGCCCGCCCGTGGTCGATATCGCCGTCGACCCGCTGGAGGGGACGACGCTCTGCGCCCGCGGCATGCCCAGCGCCCTGGCGGTGATCGCCCTCGCTGAGCGCGGTTCGATGTTCGACCCCGGCCCCTGCGTCTACATGGAAAAGATGGCCGGCAGCGAGGAGATCGCCGACCTGCTCGACCTCGATCGCCCCCTGCCTGAGACCTTGAAGCTGATCGCCGAGCGCAAGGGCGAGAGCGTCGGCGACGTGATCGTGGTCATGCTCGACCGCCCGCGCCACGAGGACGCCATGCGCGAGGTGCGTGAGGCAGGCGCGCGCCTGCGCCTGATCAGCGACGGCGATGTCTCGGCGGCGCTGCTCGCGGTCAGCGAACGCTCGCCGGTCGACCTGCTCTGGGGCATCGGCGGCACACCCGAGGGCGTGCTTTCCGCCGCGGCGCTGAAGTCGATGGGCGGCCAGCAGCTCGGCCGCCTCTGGCCGCGCAACGACGAGGAGCGCAGCGCCGCCGTCGAGGCCGGCTACGACCTGGACCGAGTACTCACCGCCGACGACCTCTGCTCCGGCGATGACGTCTTCTTCTCAGCCACCGGCGTCACCGACGGAGACGTCCTGCAGGGCGTCCGCTACCGCGGCAACGGCGCGACCACCGAATCGCTGGTCATGCGTTCCCGCTCGGGCACCGTTCGCCGCGTCCACGCCCGCCACGATCGCGCCAAGCTGCGGGCGATCATCGGCGAGCGCTACGGCTGAGCCTCTTCGCAGCCGCAGGGCTTCTTCGCCGCGGCACCGTTCGCGTAGGGCATCTCGCCGGTGTCGTGCAGCTCGTGGCGCAGTGAGTTGATCACCGCGCCGGCCAGGAGGGCCAGGCTGAGCACGTAGAACCAGAGCAGCGCGATCAGGACGAATCCCAGGGTCGAGCCGAAGCGCGAGAGGCTGGAGACGTTGGAGAGGTAGACCGGAAAGAGCCAGTTGGCGACACCGGCGCCGAAGGTGACGAAGGCCGCCCCCGGCCAGACCGCCCGCCAGGGCATGTGCCCCTTCGGCACCGCCCAGAAGATCACGCAGCAGATCACGAAGGTGATCAGGACCGCGGCACCTAGCAGCAGCACCGTGTCGATCGCCTTGATGTCGGAGAGGCCGAAGGGCAGCCGGTCGGTGCTCGAGACCAGGGCGCTCTCCATCGTCGGCAGGAAGATGCTGGCGGCGATGAAGAGCAGGACGACGGCCAACATCGCGAATGAGAAGCGCTTCTGCTCGACCCAGCCGCGGCACTCGACGTGGTAGATGCGGCAGAAGGCGGTGTCCATCGCGCCCCAGAAGGAGGCGCCGATCCAGAGCGAGCCGACGAAGGCGGCGATCCCGATCGTGGCCGAGTTTTCCTCGATCCGGTTGAGCGCGTCAGTCAGCGTGCGCTGCTCGACGTTGGGGAAGAGCCGCTGCAGGTCGTCGAGCACGCCAGCCTCGACGCCGCTGATCTTCAGCACCTGGCCGAAGACGAAGAGCACCAGCAGGGCGAAGGGGAAGACCGCCAGCATCAGGTTGTAGGCGACCATCGCCGAGAGCCCGGTGACGTTCTCCCGGTATGCGCGGTTCCAGAAGGCGCGCAGCCAGGGACGGGTATTTCGCACCGATTTGGGCATTGACTTCAGAAACTGAAGCGATTATCATGCGAACAGACGTTTGAGCAAGACCTAAACGCCGTAGTGGGGCAGCACAGCGCAGACTAGTTGTCTATGCGGACCGGATCTCCGGTCCGTTTTTTCGCGACTTTCGGCCTGCGACGGTATTTCATCGGCAGGACTAAAACTTCTAGCGCAAAGAAACGAGTAGATAGGGATGCTGGTAGCAGAGCTTCAAGAGCTTGAGGAGGTCAAAGGCCTCATCACCCGAGGGCAGCAGCTTGGCGTGCTGACCTTCGGCGACATTTCCTCCGCGGTTTCGGAGGTCGATCTGGACGAGTCCGACGTCGAGGACCTTTACGGGCACCTCGAGAAGTCGGGAATCGAGCTGGTCGAGGACATGGACCCGGCCCAGAAAGCGGCCGCGGAAGCGATGCCCGCCGACACCGGCAAGAAAGGCCGGCGCCGCCAGAAAGCCGCGCTCGACCTGAAACCGGACATGACCACGGACAGCCTGCAGCTGTTCCTCAAGGACATCGGCAAGGTCCGCCTGCTGACCGCGGCGGAGGAGGTCGAACTCGCCAAGCGGATCGAGCGCGGCGACCTCGACGCGAAGCAGAAAATGGTCGAGTCCAACCTGCGCCTGGTCGTCTCGATCGCGAAGAATTACCGCAACCAGGGCCTGCCCTTCCTCGACCTGATCCAGGAGGGCACGCTGGGCCTGGTCCGCGCGGCGGAGAAGTTCGACTACCGCAAGGGATTCAAGTTCTCGACCTACGCGACCTGGTGGATCCGCCAGGCGATCGCCCGCGCGCTCGCCGACAAGGCACGGACGATCCGCATCCCGGTCCACGTGGTCGAGAAGCTGAACAAGATCGGCCGCGCCGAGCGCAAGCTGGTCACCGAGCTGGGCCGCGAGCCCACCCCGGAGGAGATCGCCGAGGTGACGGGGATCGATCCCGAGGAGGTCGACTCGATCAAGCGCTCCGCCCAGGCTCCGGTATCGCTGGAGAAGCCGGTCGGCGACGAGGAGGAGTCGGAGTTCGGCCAGTTCATCGCCGACGAGAAGGCCGAGTCCCCCTTCGACCGCGCCGCGGACCTGCTGACCAAAGAGGCGCTGAAGGAGGCATTGGAGAACCTCTCCTACCGCGAGCGGCGCGTGCTGGAGCTGCGCTACGGCCTCGGCGGCGAGCACCCGCGCACGCTCGACGAGGTCGGTCGCACCTTCAACGTCACCCGCGAGCGCATCCGCCAGATCGAGAACCAGTCGCTGAAGAAGCTGCAGCAGTTGGGAGAAGCCCAGAAGCTTCGCGAGGTCACTTAAAGCTTCAGGACTAAGGATGCAGGGCATCCCGGCCGATACAGGTCGGGATGTTCGAGATCGACAAAGCGCTGCAGCAGCTGATCGAGCGTGAAGGCTCCGACCTGCACGTCAAGGTCAACGCGAAACCGACGATTCGCCAGCACGGTGAGCTGGTCCAGCTCGACGGCTACGAGCCGCTCAGTGGCGAGGACACCGAGAAGGCCTTCCACGACATGGCCGAGGTCCGCTCGCTGACCGAGTTCGAGGAGACGGGAGAGGCCGACTTCTCCTACTCGCTGCCCGGGCTCTCGCGCTTCCGCGTCAACACCTTCAAACAGCGCGGCTCGATCTCGATCGTCTGCCGCGCGATCCCCTTCGAGATCCGCTCGGTCGAGGAACTCGGCCTGCCGCAGGCGGTCACCAACCTGGCCGAAGAGCAGCGCGGGATCATCCTCGTCACCGGCACCACCGGCTCGGGCAAGAGCACGACGCTGGCGGCGATGATCGACCACATCAACCGCAACCGGCCCCACCACATCATCACGCTCGAGGACCCGATCGAGTACCTGCACAAGGACAAGATGTCGATCGTCAACCAGCGCGAAGTCGGCTCCGACACGGAGAGCTTCAGCCGCGCCATGCGTCGCGTCCTGCGCCAGGACCCCGACGTGATCCTGATCGGCGAGATGCGCGACGAGGAGACTGTGCGCACGGCGCTCTCCGCCGCCGAGACCGGCCACCTCGTCCTCTCCACCGTCCACACCCTCGACGCCACCGAGACGATCAACCGGATCATCGACTTCTTCCCGCCCCACCTCCAGCACCAGGCGCGGGTGATGCTGGCGGCGACGCTCAGGGGTGCGATCGCCCAGCGGCTCGTCCCGGATATCACCGGTGAAGGCCGGGTGCCGGCCTCCGAGATCCTGGTGGTCACGGGCCGGGTGGAGGACCTGATCATGAACCCAGACGAAACCGGCAAGATCACCGAGGTGATCGCCGAGGGCGAGTACTACGGCATGCGCACCTTCGACCAGTCGCTGCTCGGTTACGTGATGGAGGGCAAGATCTCCGAGGAGGTCGCCCTCGACTACGCCTCCAGCCCGCACGACTTCAAGCTGATGCTCGCCGCCGGCGGCCAGCGCGCCAGCGGCATCGAGCAGCTCGCCGCCGAGCCTGCGTCCTAGTACGAACGTCTAGCTGGGCTAAAGGCGCGACCGCTGCGCTCAAGGGTGGGGCCCCTGGAGCCGATCAAGAGGTCGATGCTGCAATTTGCCGCTCCATTTTTCCGCCGCCTCCGCACCCTGGCTCACAGCGAGCGGGGAATGGCGCTCCCGGTGGCGCTCTTCGCCATGGTCTCCAGCATGGCCCTTGCTGGGGCCGCCGTGATCGCCACCGTCGACGTCCAGCAGGGATCGCACCGCGACAGCGACTCGAAGACCGCGATCCAGGCCGCTGACGCCGGCGCCAACATCGCTCGCCTGCGCCTCAACCGCTACTCGACAGTGCTGGCGGAAATGCCCTGCCTGGCGGCGGGGTCCGGCGGGATCGTCGGCGGGACGACCCAGGTCGAAGCCGACGGCTGGTGCCCGGAGGTGGCCGGAACGGTCGGCGGCGCGACTTACGCATACCGCGTCTCTCCGGTGAGCAGCAAATGTGGCCTCTACGACCTTTGCGTCGTCTCCAGCGGCAGCGCCAACGGGGTCACTCGCCGGATCGAGGTGACCTACAACAGCGACGGCTCGGGTGGCAACCAGGAGGACAACGGAGAAAACGTCGACGAGGGCACAGAAACCCAGGAAGAAAAAGAACAGAAAGAAAAAGAACTCCAGGAACAGGAAGAAGAAACGGGCAACGACTGGAGCAGCGGCGAAGGGATCGACGGGGTGATCGGCGTCGAACACGTCGAGATCGACAACAACGCCGACGCCCGGGTCAGCGTTGGCACCAACGGCGACATCCACGTTCACAACAACGGCAACGTCTGCGGCAACATCCGCCACGGAATCGGCAAAAAAGTCGAATTCGACAACAACGGCACCCAGTGCAGCGGCTACGGGATAAGCGAAGGCAACGTCGACCTGCCGCCTGTGAGCAGCTTCATGCCCTCTGACATCGCCACCAACAACTCGAACTACCGCCTCGTCGAGTGCACGAAAACGAAACCGGCGCCGGTGCCGACAGGCTGCCAGTCCGATACCTACTCGAAGAGCTGGTCCAGCACCAAGCCGTGGAACCCGAGCTTGCGGAAGATCGAAACCTCCAACAACGCGACCCTGACCCTCGGCGGCGGCGACTACTTCGCCTGCCGGCTGATCCTGAGCAACAACTCGCACCTGATCATGGCCGAGGGTGCGACGGTGCGCGTCTTCTTCGACACGCCCGAGAACTGCGGACTCGGCTCGGGCTCGAAGCAGATCGACATCAGCAACAACGCCAACATCACCTCGACCGGCTACCAGCCGACGCTGGGCCAGTACGAGCTGCCGGGCTTCTACCTGCTGGGCTCGACGACGACCTCGACCAAGGTCGAATGGTCGAACAACAGCGGCACCAACGAGTTCATCCTCTACGCGCCCAACAGCGACATCGAGCTGAGCAACAACGCGGTCTTCCACGGCATCATCGCCGGCAAGACCGTCCACCTGGACAACAACGCGGTCGTTGTCCAGGACTCCGGCTTCGCCGTGCCGGAAGTGCTCAACCCTTGGAAAGACACCAGCGGCGGCAGTGGTGGCGGCGAAAGCGGCGAAGAAACGATCGGCGAAGAAGAAGAAACGACCAAAGAAGAAGAAGAAACCGCCGAACAGACGGAAACCGCGCCGACCGCGATCTACTTCACGCCGCAGTCCTTCGTCGAGTGCAGCGGCCTCGCCACTCCCGGCGTCGCCCCCAACGTCAACTGCTGATTCCCGCCGGGGATTCGCCCTGCGGGACTCAAGCTCGAAGCCGAAGTTGTCGAGCTAGGTAAGCGAACGTATGAGAGAGAAGCTCAACGACAACCCGATCGCCCAGGTCGTGCTGATCGGCGTGCTGCTGGTCGTGGCCGCCGTCTTCATGTCGTCGCGGCTTGGCGGCGGCAAGGAAGAATCGCCGGAAAGCGGCGACGTGACCGCGACCGTCAACGGCGCGAGCGCGACCGGCTCGACCCCGGGCGAAGCCGTCGACAACGCTGTCGGCACGCTCGAATCCGAAGGCGTCCCCTCATCCGCCTCCGCCTCCCCGGCGAGCATCCCCCCCGAGCCCCTGCCGAAGCCGGTTGTCTCCGCCTATGAGTCGGGCCGTACGGTCGCCCTGCTCTTCGTCGACGACGGCGGTGTCGACGACCGCCTCGTCCGCAACGCGACCCGGCACCTTTCCGCCCTGCCCGGCGTCGCCACCTTCGTCGTCCCCGCTGCTCGCATCTCCCGCTACGCGGCGATCACCGAGGGCGTCGGGGTGAGCCGGGTGCCGGCCCTGGTCGTGGTCAGGCCCAAGCGCTTGCACCAGTCGATCCCCACCGCCTCGGTGCACTATGGCTTCCAAAACGGCGCCAGCATCGTCCAGGCCGTGATCGACGCGGGCTACAGCGGTCCCACTGTCGATTACCACCCCTGACCATGGACTCGCGGGACTACCCGAGCCATTTGCGGCCGGTCCCCGAATCCGGCGACTCGACCGCGCCGGCGCTTGACCCCTACGCAGGCGGTACTCCGGGCCTGACACCGCCCGTTGCCCGCGGCCGCTCCAGCGGCTTCGTCACCGACGTCCTCGTCGACCTCGGCTTCGTTGCCGAAGACCGCGCCCGCCAGGCGATCGAAGAGGCTCGCACCGCCGGTCGCCCGCCCGAGCAGCTGCTGCTCGAGCAGGGGGCGATCGACACCGAACAACTCTCCCGCGCCGTCGCCGAGCGCTACGGCCTCGAACACGTCGACCTCGCCGCCTACCAGGTGGACATGGCCGCCGCCAACCTGATCTCGGTCAATACCGCCCGCCGCTACATGGCCCTGCCGGTCGGCTACGCCGACAAGCAGACGCTGCTGGTGGCGATGGCCGACCCGACCAACGTCCTCGCCGTCGACGACATCCAGATCGCCACCGGGCTCGACTGCCGCGTCGCGGTCGCCGCCGCGGAAGACATCGAAGCGCTGATCAGCCGCCTCAACACGCTGCAGAGCGCGGTCACCGAGGCGGTCAGCGAGGGCGAGGCCGCGGCCGACGCCGAAGACGAGCTGGCCGCGGTCGCCGACATGGAGGTGGGCGCCGAGGACGCGCCCGTGATCAAGCTCGTCTACAGCATCCTCGGCCAGGCGGTCGGCGAGGGGGCGTCCGACGTCCACTTCGAGCCCGGCGAGACCGAGATGCGGGTCCGCTTCCGCATCGACGGCGTCCTCCGCGAGGCCGCCCACGTGCCGAAGCGAATGGTCAACGCCGTCGTCTCGCGGGTGAAGATCATGAGCGACCTCAACATCGCCGAGAAACGGGTGCCGCAGGACGGCCGGGTCAGCGTCACCGTCGAGGATCGCCGCGTCGACCTGCGTATCACGACGCTGCCGACCCAGCGCGGGGAGGGGGCGACGATCCGCATCCTCGACATGGAGAACGCCCAGCGCTCGCTCGACGAGCTCGGCATGGACGGAACCGCCCACGAGCGCTTCGTCGCCTCCTTCCACCAAGCCTACGGCGCCGTCCTCGTCACCGGCCCGACCGGCTCGGGCAAGAGCACGACCCTCTACGCCGCCCTGCAGGAGATCAACGACGTCGAGAAGAACATCATCACGATCGAGGACCCGGTCGAGTATCGGCTGGCCGGGGTCAACCAGATCAACGTCAACCGCAAGGCGGGGCTCGACTTCGCCACCGGCCTGCGCTCGATCCTGCGCGCCGACCCTGACGTGGTGATGGTCGGCGAGATCCGCGACGGAGAGACGGCCCGGATCGCGATCGAGGCGGCGCTGACCGGACACATGATGCTGACCACGCTGCACACCAACGACGCCCCCGGCGCGATCGCCCGCCTGACCAAGATGGGGATCGAGGCCTTCCTCACCGCCTCGGCGGTCGACTGCGTCGTCGCCCAGCGCCTTGCCCGCAAGCTCTGCAGCCACTGCAAGCGGCGCGCGATCGTCCCCACGCAGGCGCTCGTCGACGCCGGCCTGCGGGTCGGCGGCGAGCTCGAGGCCTACGAACCGGTCGGCTGCTCGCGCTGCAACCAGAGCGGCTACAAGGGCAGGGTCGGGATCTACTCGGTGATGGAGATGAGCGACCGGATCAAGGAGATGACCGTCGAGCACGCCTCCGAGGCCGACATCGGCAGCGTCGCCCGCGAGGAGGGCATGCTGACGCTGCGCGAGGACGGCGTGATCAAGGTGCGAGGCGGCCAGACCAGTCTCGAGGAGATCATCCGTGTCACCGCCTGATCGCGGCCACCGCTCAAGGAACCGGGGCGAGGAGACGATCTAGGGGCTATGGACTTCGACTTCTCCCAGGTCCTCGGCCACATGGTCGAGGTGAAAGCGTCCGACGTGCACCTGACGCCGGGCTTCCCGCCGGCGATCCGCGAAAAGGGCAAGATCGAGCCGATGCAGGGCTTCCCGGTACTGACCGGGCAGGAGACCCGCGAGGTCGTCTACAGCATCCTCAACGACGACCAGCGCAAGCGCTTCGAGAACCACAAGCAGCTCGACTTCGCCTACGCGATCCCGCACGTCGCCCGCTTCCGCGTCAACTGCTTCTTCCAGCGCGGCTCGGTCAGCGCCGCCTTCCGCCTGGTGCCGCAGGACATCCCGGCGCTCGACTCGCTCGGGGTGCCGCAGGTGCTGCGCGACCTCGCCGCCAAACCGCGCGGCTTCGTCCTCGTCACCGGCCCGACCGGCTCGGGCAAGAGCACGACCCTGGCGGCGATGATCGACGTGATCAACTCCGAGAACCAGGACCACATCCTCACCATCGAGGACCCGATCGAGTTCCTGCACCAGCACAAGCGCTCGATCGTCAACCAGCGCGAGGTCGGCTCCGACGCCGAGAATTTCGCCCTCGGCCTGCGCGCCGCCCTGCGAGAGGACCCCGACGTCATCCTCGTCGGCGAGATGCGCGACCTGGAGACGATCTCCACCGCGCTGACCGCGGCCGAGACCGGCCACCTCGTCTTCGCCACCCTGCACACCCAGTCGACCGCGCAGACGGTCGACCGCATCATCGACGTCTTCCCGCCCCAGCAGCAGGGCCAGGTCCGCACCCAGCTCTCGATCGCCTTGCAGGGCATCGTCACCCAGCAGCTGCTGCCGACCGCCGACGGCATGGGCCGCACGGTCGCGACCGAGGTCCTGGTGCCGACTCCGGCGATTCGCAACCTGATCCGCGAGGGCAAGACGCACCAGATCTACGCTGCCGTGCAGACCTCGGGCGCGGTCGGGATGCAGACCATGGACGCCGACCTTGCCCGCCTGGTGCGGGCGGGGACGATCACCCGCTCGCTGGCTGAACAGCGGGCCTCGGTGCCGGAGGAGCTCAAGCGCCTGCTCGGTGGCAGCGCGGTCGAGCCGCAGGCCTACGGCGCCAACGGCGGGCAGCAGCCGAACGGCTCGCCCCCTTCGCTCCCCCCGGCGGCAACCGGGGTGCCACCCGCCTATAACCAGGGCGCATAGTTCATGGCGGGAGCCACCACATTCGCCTTCCGCGCGATGGACGTCGCCGGCGCCGCCAGCGCCGGTGAGGTCGAGGCCGAGTCCAAGGCTCAGGTAACCGAGCAGCTGCGCCAGCGCGGGCTGATCGTCCTCGACGTCGCCGAGAAGAGCGAGCCGTTCAAGCTGGAGAACCTCTGGCGCACCTGGAAGGGCGTCGACA
Source organism: uncultured Solirubrobacterales bacterium (assembly GCA_963817905.1). Lineage (GTDB taxonomy): Bacteria > Actinomycetota > Thermoleophilia > Solirubrobacterales > 70-9 > VRUE01. The sequence continues at coordinate 401,398 of CAWFPS010000002.1, forward strand.
TGCGCGAGCTGGCCGTCTTCTCGCGCCAGTTCGCCACCCTGGTCGCCTCGGGGATGCCGATGCTGCGCACCCTGTACACGCTCGAGGAGCAGTGCCAGGACGAACGCATCCGCGACGCCATCGCCGGGGTGCGCGCCGACGTCGAGGCAGGCTCGACCCTGGAGCAGGCGATGGAGCGCCACCCGGAAGTCTTCGACCGTCTCTTCTGCGCGATGGTCCGTTCCGGCGAGCAGTCCGGCCGGCTCGAAGACGCCCTCGACCGGATCGCCTTCCAGGTCGAGAAGTCCGACGCCCTGCGCCGCCAGGTCAAATCGGCGATGATGTATCCGGCCCTGGTCTTCGGTTTCGCCATGGTCGTCCTGTTGGCGATCGTCACCTTTGTGATCCCGGTCTTCGTCGGCATCTTCGAACAGATCGGCGAAGAAAATCCGGGTGAAAAGTCCTCCCTGCCTCTGCCGACCCAGGTCTGCGTGACCGCCTCCGACGCGGTCACCGGCTACTGGTTCATCCTCTTTCCGGGCCTGGTCGTCTCCGCAGTGCTTTTCTTTCGCTGGAAGCGGACCAAACGGGGCAAAGAAACCTGGGACCGCTTCGTCCTCCGCCTCCCCTTCAAAATCGGCGACGTGATCCAGAAGGTGGCGCTGGCACGCTGGTCGCGCACCTTCTCCGGCTCGGTCTCGGCGGGCGTGCCGATGCTGCAGGCGATCAAGCTGACCGGCGACACGGCAGGAAACATCGTTATCGAGCAGGCGATGGACGACGTCTACGCCTCCGTCAAGCGCGGCGGCTCCCTGGCGGGCCCGATCGAACGCACCCCGATCTTCCCGCCGATGGTCAGCCACATGGTCTCGGTCGGTGAGGAATCCGGCCAGCTCGAGCACATGCTCTCCAAGATCGCCGATTTCTACGAGGCCGAGGTCGACGCCAAGGTCAAGGCGCTCACCTCGCTGATCGAGCCGCTGATGATCGTCTTCGTCGGCGGCGTCGTCGGCTTCATCGTGATCGCGATGTACCTGCCGATCTTCAGCCTCTACGACAAGATCCGCTAGAGGGATCGTCATAAGGACGGCACATTCTGCGCGCCACGCGTGCGTCGTTGTTCCCTGCGGTCGCTCCAACGGTCAACCAGCGGAGCGTATGATGCTCCGTATGAAAGAGAGGGTGACGATCTCCGTGGAGCCAGAGGTAATCGAAATCGCGAAGGAAGACGTCGAGGCAGGCAGGGCAGCGAGCGTCTCCGGCGCGGTGGAAGACGCCGTCAAGGCTCGTGCCAGAAAGCGGGCGCTGCGCGAAGCGCTCGACATGTGGGAAGAGGAGTTCGGCCCGATCGGCGAGGAGGCGAGGACGTGGGCAAAAGGGGAAATGGCAAGAGTCAGGGCGGAGCGTCGGAAGCGACGGGCGGAGCATTCGTCCTCGACGCCGGAGCGCTGATCGCGTTCGAGCGTGCCGGAGTGTGGACGGCGGGCTTCCTCGCTGAGGCGATCGAGGACGGCGAGGAGATCCTGATTCCGTCGAGCGCGCTCGCGCAGGCCTGGCGTGGCGGCCCGCGGTCCGCGCGCCTCGCGCGCCTGGTGGCGGGATCGCACAGCGACCCCCTCGACGAAGCCCGCGCCAAGGAGGTCGGTGAGCGCCTCAGCCGCCACGACAAAGCCGACATCGCCGACGCCCATGTCGTCTGCTGCGCCCTCGACTACGACGCCGAGCTCGTTACGTCAGATCCCGAGGACATGAAATCCCTCGTCTCTCCCGGCGAGCCCCTCGCCCTCGTCTCGCCCGCAAAGCCCTGAGCGTACCTACATGATTCTAAGCTTGTATACGGTAAATATGTAGAATACGGAATACATGGTTAGAAACGCACAGGGCCGGAACCCATACACGCCTGACATGGGCACCCGCCCTCCGTTCTTGGCGGGCCGAGATGCGGAGCTCGCGTACTTCGAGGAGATGCTTTTCCAGCTCGGTGCGGGGGGAACCCAGAAGCATCTGATCCTGGTCGGCCTTCGCGGCGTGGGAAAGACGGTCCTGTTGAATGAGTTCGAGGCGAAATGCGCTGCCGCCGGTTGGGCGGGAGAGGCCCGTGAGCTTGCCGAGGGCTCTCGGGTAGCGCTTGTTGTCGCCAAGGCCGCCCGGAAGGCCCTGATGGAGATGAGTGCGATGAAGCGAGCGGGCGAGGCCGTGCGGCGTGCGCTTGGAGCCCTAAGGGCATTTACCTTGACGCTGGGCGAAATGGACTTGAGGTTCGACGTCGACGCCTTGGTCGGCGTCGCCGACTCGGGAGACCTCGCCGAGGACATGCGCGATCTCCTGGTAGAGGTCGGGGTCGCGGCTCAGGCCCATGGCACGGGCTTCGCGTTGATTCTCGACGAGATGCAGAACCTCTCAAAGCCCGACCTCGAGGCACTGATCATGGGCCTGCATCGCGTCAAGCAGAAGGCGCTGCCCATCGCGCTCGTCGGCGGTGGACTGCCTCTGCTCCCTGATCTCACCGGGGAGGCCAAGAGCTACGCTGAGCGGGGATTTGAGTTTCGCGATGTCGGCGCGCTGGGCCCGGCGGCCGCTGCTGCCGCCCTGGAGGAACCGGCCCGCGGTCAGGGTGTGGAGTGGGGGCGGGCCGCTGTTGCGCGGGTGGTGGAGATCACCGAGGGCTACCCGTATTTTCTGCAGGAGTACGGGCGCGAGCTTTGGCGGCTACACCAAGATCGGGTCATCGAGTTGAGGCAGGTGAAGGCGGCGGAGCCCATCGTCCTCGAGTACTTGGACGACAACTTCTTCAGCCAGCGCATCGGCAAGCTGCCCGATGCTGAGCGTCGCTACACATCCGCCATGGCCGCGCTGGGCGATGGCCCCCAGCGGAGCGGCGAGGTAGCGGCTTCAATGGGGAGAGGACAGCGGGATGTCTCAGGCGTGCGCGATCGCCTGATCAAGTCCGGACTGCTCTACGCGCCGCGCAGGGGAGAGATCGCGTTCACGGTGCCGATGTGCGCCGATTACCTTCGGCGGCGCCCCTATCCCGGTTGACCGGTTATCCGCCGGTTTGGCCTCAGAACCCGAGTTTTGGGGAGATGAAGTCCTAGTTTCAGGGATTAAGGGATCGGGGTGGTGGTCGATTAGGGGAGTGTGATGAATCTGCCAGTGCTTCGGTGCCAAAGGCAAACTCGCTGCGAGGCGGGGGCGCAAAGCTGTCGGGACTCCCATCCGGGAGTCGGCCGGGCTACCACCGGGGTCGACAGACACCACGTGGCTGCAACGCGACGGGGCTCTGGCGAAATCGATAGGAACCTAGGAGGTCCCTGATGTTTCTCCAGAATCTCCGGGCCAAGGTTGGTGCCCGGCTCAACGGCGACGGCGAGAGCGGCTTCACGCTGATCGAGCTCCTCGTCGTCATGCTCATCCTCGGCATCCTTGCCGCGATCGCGCTGCCCGCCTTCTTCAACCAGAAGGAAAAGGCCGGCGACGCTAAGGCCAAGGAGTACGCCCACAGCGCCCAGGTGGCGCAGGAGACGTACTTCACGGATAACAACGAATATGCAGACGGCGAAGAAGGTATCGAAGCCCTCGAACTCATCGAGCCCACGCTGGCCAGCGCCGACTGGGTCACCCTTGAAGGCGACGAAAACAGCTACACGATCACCATGGAAGGCAGCAACGAAGAACAGACCTTCACGATCTCGAGGCTCTCAACCGGAAGTCTGGAATTCACGTGTACCGAAGATGCAACCGGGGGCTGTCCTGCTGGTGAAGATTGGGGCAGTTGATCACCTCGTTTACGACGCCTTGGCCTAGCCAAGCGTGAAGTGCCGAGGGGCGGGCCAACTGGTCCGCCCCTCGCTCTTTTGGCTAGCTCAGGCCCCGGCCCTAAACGGATCAACGATCGCAGCCGATAGATCCCCGATGCCGGCCCAGCCGACACCAGGCCCCAACCGCCCGCCGCGCGCCGCGCGGCTCGTGGCCGCCCTCGCGGTCCTCGCCGCGATGCTGGTCGCGGCGCCCGCCGCGAGCGGCGCGCCGGCCAACTACAAGGGCAGCTCCGCCGACGGGGAAGTCGTCTTCTTCGAAACCGGCGACCAGCTGGTCGCCGGCGACACCGACACCAAGATCGACGTCTACGAGCGCTACTACGAACCGGAAGCCGGAATCGAAAGCTACGTCACCCGCATCGTCTCGCTCGGTCCCGCCGGCGGCAACGACGCCTACAACGCCACCTTCGAGAAGGCCAGCGAAGACGGCAGCAAGGTCTTCTTCTCGACCGACGAGTCCCTGGTCGAAGCCGACACCGACCGCCGTGCCGACGTCTACATGCGCGATCTCGAAGCCGGCGAAACGGTGCTGGTCAGCGTCGGCGAGGAAGGCTGCGCCCCGGCCTGCGGCAACGCCGAGATCGACTCTCGCTTCGGCCGTGCCTCGGCCGACGGGGGCGTCGTCTTCTTCGTCACCGACGAGTCCCTCGACGCCGGTGACACCGACAGTGCCGCCGACGTCTATGCCCGCGACCTTGCGGCCGAAACGACGAGTCAGGTCTCGGTAGGGGGAAACGGCGAATTCGACGCCGCCCTGCGCGGGCTCTCCGCCGACGGCTCCTGGGCCTATTTCACCACCGCCGAGAAACTGCTCCCCGGAGACACCGACTCGGTCGTCGACATCTACGCCCGCGACGTCGCCGGCGCCACGACCGTGCGCGTCTCCCAGGGGGAAGCCGGCGGCAACGGCACCAGCGTCCCCGTCTTCCAGGCGGCTTCTGAGGCGGGCACCCGCGTCTTCTTCACCAGCGACGAAGCGCTGGCCGGGGCCGATACGGACGCCGCCACCGACATCTACGCCCGCGACCTGCCCGGCGGGCCGACGACGCTCGTCTCCGACGGCAGCTCCTCCGCCGACACGGCCAGCTTTGCCGCCGCCTCGGCCGACGGCCAGCATGTCTTCTTCTCGACCAAAGAGTCGTTGCTCGGCGAAGACGGCGACAACGCCAACGACGTCTACGAGTGGACCCAGGGCGGCGGGATCGCGCTCGTCACCTCGGCAGCCTGCGTCAGCGCCTGCGGCGCCACCTTCGACGCCGCAAGCGAAGACTCGTCCACGGTCGTCTTCAGCACGGCGGAGAAGCTCGACGGCGCCGACACCGACAGCCGCGTCGACATCTACGAGCAGGAAGTCGGCGGCGGCTCCCCGGTCCTGGTCTCGCGCGGCGGCACCACCTGTCCCGGCTGCGGCAACGGCGACGCCGACGCCCGCTTCAACCGCGCCTCGGCCGACGCCTCGCGCGTCGTCTTCACCACCTCCGAGGTACTGACCGCCGACGACCTGGACGAAGAAGACGACATCTACGGCCGCGATATATCCACGCCGGAGACGAGCCTGGTCACCACCGCGCCGAGCTACTGCCCGCAGAAAAAAGGCAACTGCGGCGCCACCTTCGTCGGCGCCTCGGCCGACGGCACGCACGTCTTCTTCACCACGGTCGAGCGCTTCACACTCCAAGACGGAGACAACGAGGTCGACGTCTACGAACGCTTCCTCGGCAGCTCGCCCAGCGAAGAGGTGACACGGCTGGTCTCGACCGGAAATTTCCCGGACCTGGAACTGGGGCCCGCCGCGCCGCTCCTGCAAGCGACCAACCCGCCCTCGCCGGATCCCTCGACCGCACCGAAGATCCTCGGCGAAGCCGAGGCCGGAACCGCGGTGAAGATCTACGCCAGCGCCGACTGTTCGGGTGAACCGGTGGCGACCGGCCAAGCGTCGCAACTGCTCGCTCCCGGGATCGCGACGACCGTGGCGGCAGGCTCGGTGACGAAATTCCGCGCCACCGCGGAAGCCGAAGGCTTCATCTCGCCCTGCTCGGCGGCGCTCACCTATGAAAGCGAGATCGCCGCCCCGCCCAGCGGCGGTGGAGGGGGCGATGTCGGCGGATCCTCGGGCTCGAGCGGCGGTTCCGGCTCGGCCGGTGGGGGCAGTGGCGGCGCGGGGATCGTCTACCTCGTCCCCAACACACGGATCACCTTCGCCCCCGCGGCCAAGACCCGCGCCCGCCACCCGGCCTTCCGCTTCACCGACTCGACCGGCCAGCCGGGTACCACCTTCCGCTGCAGGCTCGACCGCCGGCGCTGGAAGCACTGCCACTCGCCCCTGCGGCTGAAGAAGGTCAAGCGGGGTCGCCACGTGCTGCGGGTGAAAGCGGTCAACGCGATCGGCGAGAGCGAGCGCAAGCCGGCCAGGCGCAAGTTCAAGCTGGTGCGGCGATGAGGCGCGCGCTGCGGCGGCGGCTGGCCGCCCACGATGGCGAGGCCGGCATGACCCTGATCGAGCTCCTGGTTGCCGCGGCGATGAGCGTCGTCATCGTCGGCGCCTCGACCGCGATGCTGATCAGCGCCGTAAAGGCCCAGCCCGAGCAGAGCAAGCGAGCCCAAAACATCACCACGGCGCGCTACCAGCTCGACCGCCTCACTCACGAAATACGCAACGGGGTGAGTGTCACCGCCGCGACCCCGAGCCAGGTCTCCTTCGTCGCCCGCGTGCGCCGGGTCAGCTGCGGCGGCAGCGTGCCCACCGATCCCGAGATCAACTCGATTCAGTGCCAGGTCACCTATACGTGCAGCGCGACGTCCTGCGGCCGGGTCGAGGCGCCGCTCGAATCGACCTCCGGACCGTCGACCACGGTGGTCACCGGCATCGACGACGCGGCGGTCTTCTGCTTCGTCCCCAGCACCAACACCGACCCGACCGAATGCGGTCCCGCCCAGCCGGAAGTCCCCCCGACCTACGTCGGCGTCAACCTGCACGTGCCCAACCCGACCGGCGACGCCGAGCTGACGATCTCCGACGGCGCCAGCCTGCGCACCGCGACCCTGGCCGAATGACGATGACGATGCGCGCGCACACGACAAGCAGCCGGGCCGGTGGCGAGGACGGCTTCACGATCATCGAGGTGCTGGTCGCCGCGCTGATCCTGGCGCTTGCCGCGGCGGCGACCTTCGGCGTGCTCGCCTCTGCCGTCCACAACGGCGCCCGGGCCAAGGCGACTCAGGTGGCGCTCGATCGTGCTCAGCAGGAGATCGAGAAGCTGCACACGCTCAACTTCGAACAGCTGGCGATGACCGTCACCCCAGCCCACGCGAGCGGCTCGCTCAATCCAAACAGCCGGGTCAGCGGCGGCAGCTTCGCCCTGCAGCGGGAACCGGCGAGCGAATACGCGACGATGGCGGTCAACGGCGGCAGCCTCTACGGCGGCGGCTTCGTCGAAGGTGGCCTGGTCACTCCGGGGCCGATTCCATTTGAAAGCGGAAACGTCAGCGGCACGCTCTACCGCTACGTGGTCTGGCGCAACGACCCCAGCTGCCCGGAAAGCGAAGCGCTGGAGGAAGACCTCTGTCCCGGCTTCCAGGACTTCAAGCAGATCGTCGTCGCGGTCAAGCTCGACACCCCCGCCAACCAGTCCGGCGAGCGCGGCTACGTCGAAGTGCAGTCTGAGACGATCGACCCCGCCTCGCTCAACGAAGGCAGTGGCGAAGGAGGCGGGGGAGAAGGGGAAGGAGAAGGGGAAGGAGAAGGCGGCGGCGGCCACCACACCGGCTCCGCGGTGACCGCCCAGCAGTTCTTCCTCACCGATACTCCCTGCGCCGCGAGCGGCGTGACCGTGCGCGAAGACATCAGCGGCGACCACCTCCTGCACAACACCCTCGGCACCTGCGCCAGCGGGCCGCAGACCGGCCCGACTATCGGCGCCCCCGACGCCCTGCTGCTCGGCGCCCCGCCCGACCCCGACCCGCTCGACGAAACCAATCCCCCTCTCTATGACTACGCCAACGACGGCTACCTCGAGCCGACGCCCGACACCGACAAGGGCGTCCAGATCAAGCGCGACGACACCAGCGGCTGCCACTACGACCCGACGGGCACGGTCAGCCCCGAGTCCCAGGTGCACCGCTGGGTCACCGATCCGATGGCCGACGAATTCAAGATGAACGGCAAGGTGACGCTCGAGTTCTACACCCGCACCCTCAACGACCAGGGCTACCACGGGACGCTCTGCGTCTACCTCTTCGACCGTCACGAAACCGGTCCGGAAGGGGAAGAGACCGCGGAAGACGCGCTGCTGCAGAGCTCCGGCGGCGCCGCATATTGGTCCTACACGCCGGAGGGAAACGAATACTGGCCGGCGAACTCTTGGACCAAGGTGCGACTGACGATGGAATTCCAGGGCTCCCCGTACACGCTTCCCGCCGGTGACCGGCTGGGCGCGGCGCTCAGCGTCGACCCCGGCAACACCGACGCCGAAGCGATCCCGATCATGTACGACCACCCGAACTACCCGACGCGGATCGAGGTCGACACCACCACCCCGATCGAGGCAAGCGAAGGGGGCTAGGAGTTGGCCGCCGCCGCGGCGCTCGCCTTCCTCGGGGGGTTGATCGCCGGCAGCTTCGTAACCGTCGTCGCGCACCGGGTTCCCCGGGGCGAATCGATCGTCGGGCCGCGCTCGCGCTGCCCGGGCTGCGGCGCCCAGATCGCCGCCTACGACAACGTCCCGGTCCTCTCCTGGCTGGTCCTGCGCGGTCGGGCGCGCTGTTGCGGGGCCGCGATCTCACCCCGCTACCCGCTCACCGAGCTGGCGCTGGGAGCGCTCTACGCGGCAGTCGTGTTGGTCCTCTGGGACGAGCCGGGCGAAGTGGCACTCGGCCTGGTCTTCGTCACCGTGCTGGCGGCGATCACCCTGACCGACCTCGAGCTTCGCATCATCCCCAACAAGATTCTGATCGTGGCCGCGGTACTGGCCGTCGCGATCGCCGCGCTCAGCGACCCGGCCAGCCTGCCAGAGCGCGCCATCGCCGCCGCCGCGGCCGGCGGCCTGCTCTTCGCCGCCGCGCTCGCCTATCCGCGCGGGATGGGCCTCGGCGACGTCAAGCTGGCGGCGGCGATGGGGCTCTTCCTCGGCCGCAACGTCGGCCCCGCGATCCTGGTCGCCCTGCTGGCGGGATCGCTGGCCGGCCTGGCGATGATCGCTCAACGGGGCACCGCCGCCCGCAAGCAGGCGATCCCCTTCGGCCCCTTCCTCGCCCTCGGCGGCGTCGTCGGGCTGCTCGTCGGCAGCGAGATGGTCGACTGGTACCTGGGCACCTTCTAGTAGAAGCGTCCAGGTTTTCCTAGAACTGAGTAGTTGCAGGGCGAAAGGTCCGGGCCTTTTCTGTCGATCAGAAGATCGGACGCGCAATTGGCGCCCCACGACGCAGCCATGCAACTGACCAGAAAGAAGAAGACCGGCGGCATCTCCGGCCTCGACATCGAGGCGGGGAGCATCGCCGCGACCGAGGTGCAGGGAGCCAACGGCTCCACCCGGGTCAGCGCCTCGGCGGTCGAACCCCTGCCGCCGGGGGTCTTCCACGAGGGGGAGGTGACCGATCCCGACGGCCTCACCGAGGCGCTCAAGTCGCTTTTCTCCGCCCACAAGCTCTCCAAACGGGTGCGGCTCGGCGTCGGCAACCAGCGAGTGGTCGTCCGCACCGTTCGCCTGCCGGCGATCGAGGACCCCAAGGAGATGGAGGCGGCAGTTCGCTTCCAGGCCCAGGAGCAGATCCCGATGCCGCTCGACCAAGCCGTGCTTGAGCACCAGGTCGTCGGCGGCGTCGCGGCCGAGGAGGGCGGCGCTCCGCAGGTCGACGTGGTCGTCGTCGCCGCACGCCGCGACATGGTCAACTCCTTCATCGAGCCGATCCGCCGCGCCGGCCTCGAGCCGGCCGGTGTCGACCTCTCCGCCTTCGCGATGATCCGCGCCCTCGCCGACAACGGCATGGCGGGCGCCGGGGTCGAGCCCGGCGTGCGGCCCGAAGAGGCGGTCCTCTATTGCAACCTCGGCGACGTCACCAATCTCGCGGTCGCCCGGGGCCGTGCCTGCCTCTTCACCCGCGTCTCCCACGCCGGCATGGAGACGATAGCCGAGCGGCTCGGCAGCACCCGCGGCCTCAGTGCCGAACACGCCCTCCAGTGGCTTGCCTTCGTCGGCCTCGAACAGCCGCTCGAGGCAATCGAGGGCGATCCCGAGACGGTCGCCGAGGCCCGCCGTGCGCTCGAAGAGGGCGTCGGCTCCTTGCTCGACGAGCTGCGGCTCTCGCTCGATTACTACGGCGCCCAGGAAGGTGCGCTGCCGGTGCAGCGGATCGTCCTCAGCGGCGCGGGCAGCGCCGTGCCGGGGCTCGCCCGGCGGATGCAGGACGACCTCGCCAAGGAGATCGTCGTCGCCCGTCCGGCCGCCCTGACCGGATTCGACGACGGCGTCGCCGCCCGGCTCACCCTCTCCTACGGCCTCGCACTGGAGAGCTGAGCCATGCGTCCGGTCAACCTGATCCCCCCCGACCAGCGCCGCGGCGAGAACACGCCGCTGCGCACCGGTCCGCTCGTCTACATCTTGATCGGCGCTCTCGTGCTGGCCTTTGCCGGGGTCACCGCGCTGGTCCTCACCGGCAACCAGATCTCCGATCGCAAGAACGAGGTCGCACAGCTGCAAGCCGAAGACTCAGCGGCGCAAGCGCGAGCCCAAAAACTCTCCGCCTACGCCGCCTTTCGCGAAATGAGCGAACGCCGGATCGCCACGGTCACCAGTCTTGCCAACAGCCGCTTCGACTGGGAACGGGTGATGCGAGAACTGGCACTGGTCCTGCCCGACAACGTCTGGCTGGTCAGCCTCAACGCGACCGCCACGCCGAGTGTCAGCGCCGGCGGCAGCGGCGGCGGCTCGGCCGCGTCCGGGCTGCGCGCGGCGATCAACGGGCCGGCGCTCGAACTGAGCGGTTGCGCGTCCGGTCAGGAAGCCGTGGCCGGCTTCGTTGGCTCGCTCAAGGACATCGACGGCGTCACCCGCGTTGGCATCCAGGCCTCCGAACTGGGCAGCGAGAAGAACAAATCGGGTGGCAGCGGCAGCGACGGCGGCGGCGAGGAATGTCGCACCCGGGCCTTCATCGCCAAGTTCAGTCTCGTCGTCGCCTTCGACGCGGCGCCGGTGCCGGTGGTCGGCAGCGAGGGCGAAGCCGCTCCCGAAGCGGCTCCAGCCGCCTCCACCACGACCTCGGAAGGCTCCGGCGAAAGCGCCGGTGAAGGCTGATGAAGTTGCAGGGCAAATCGAAGAACGCCGTTATCGGGGCGATGCTTGGCGTCGTCCTGCTCGCCACTGCCTTCTGGATGCTCGCGCTCAGCCCCAAGCGCGAGGAAGCGAGCAAGCTCGGCAAGGAAGTGAGCGCGCTGGAAAGCTCGCTCTCCCAGCACCAGGCTGAAATCGCCGTCTCCCTGGAAGCGCGCCACGACTTCCCGGTCGACTACCAACGCCTCGTCGTCCTCGGCAAGGCGGTCCCGGGCGACGAGGACACCGCCTCCCTCTTGGTTCAGCTCAACCGGATCGCCGAGAGGACGAAGGTCCGCTTCGAAACCGTGACCCTGGCGCCGGGCCCGGGTGGCGAAGGGGAAGCGCCGACCACTTCGAGCGGGACGCCGGTCTCGGCAACCGAGGCCGCGGCCTCGCTGATGCCGCTGGGCGCGACGGTCGGTCCGGCCGGCCTGGCGGTGATGCCGTACACGCTCACCTTCACCGGCAACTTCTTCACGATCGCCGACTTCATCAATGGCCTCGACTCGCTGGTCAAGACGACCAATGAAAAGGTCGCGGTCGACGGTCGCCTGATCACGGTCGACGGCTTCTCGTTGGGATCTGACCCCGACAGCCAGTTCCCCACGCTGCAGGCGAGCTTCTCGGTCACCACCTATCTGACGCCACCCGGCCAGGGGATCACCGCCGGCGCCTCGCCGTCCAGCCCGGAACCGGTGACCTCGACGCCGGCGTCCTCGACCACCGGAGGAGCGCCATGAAGCGGCTGAAGAAGGGCCCGGAGCTGAAGATGCCCGAGTTCAAAGTGCCGACTTTTCTCAGCGATCTCTACTGGGACCTCCGGGATCGCCGCCTGCTGCCGCTGGTCGTGCTGGCGATCGTCGCGATCCTCGCCGTCCCCTTCCTGCTCGGCGGCGGCTCCGAGGAAGAAGAACCGCCGGCTGCCGCTGCCGGCGGCGCGCTCGAATCCGGCACCCGCGTCTCGAAGCTGACCGTGGTCGAGGCCAAGCCCGGGCTGCGCGACTACCGCAAGCGCCTGCGCGACCGCAGCCCCACCGACCCCTTCAAGCAGCGCTACACCGCCCCGACGCTGAAGGGCACCAAGCTTGGTGGCGGCGAAGGCAGCTCGTCGGGCTCCTCGACGACGACCACGTCGACGAGCAAGACCAAGGTGACGAAGACGACCAAGACGAACGGCGAAACGAGCACCCACGTCACCACCGAAACCGGCGACACGACATCGACCCCCGGAGGCACCGGCGCGCCCCAGCCCGGGGAAATCGCCCTCTTCAGCTTCGCGATCAAGGTGAGGACCAGCCAGACCTCGGGCAACAGCGAGACCGGCAAGCAGTCGAGCAAGCCGGTTGTGCGCGATCACGTCTTGCCGCCGGCTCCCTTGCCCAACGAAAAGCACCAGGTCGTCACCTACATGGGCATCAGCCCGAAGACGAAGAATCCGCTGCTCCTGATCTCCGACTTGGTCAGCTCGGTCTTCGGCGACGGCAAGTGCCTGGCCGGAGCCCAGGTCTGCCAGCTGGTCGAAGTCGAACCCGGATTCCCCGAGACTTTCGTCTACGGCCCGACCGGCGTCCGCTACAAGATCGACGTTGTCAAAGTCGAACCGGTGATCGCCGGCAAGTACTGAGTTCCCCCGGCGTAGCCCAAAACTTCAGTAAGTGAAGCAATGTCGCTACACTCGCTGAAGCGAGGCAATCGGCACGAACCTGCCTCGTCCCTCGACCATGAGTGCAGCTTCCAACTCGAAATGTCCGGTCTGCCGCACGGCTGAAGTCGTCTGCGGCAAGTGGACCCTCCTCATCATCCGCGACCTCGCCGAGGGCTCCGGGCGCTTCTGTGAGCTTGAGCGCTCGCTGGAGGGGATCAGCCCCCGCACCCTCTCGCTGCGCCTGCGGGCACTGGAAGAGGAGGGGATCGTCGAGCGCCACACCTTCCCCGAGGTCCCGCCCCGGGTCCAGTACGCGCTGACCGAGAAGGGCGAGGCCCTGGTGCCCCTGGTCGAGGACATGCGCCGCTACGGCACCCGCTGGCTCTTCGAGGACGGGCGGCCGGCCGAAGCCGAACCCGCCACCACCCTGGCCTAAGTCCTGCCATCGCTTCCGCTGCGCCTTTACTGGTCATAGACCAGAAAAGGCGCACCGGAACGCGTTCGTCCTGCAAGGGAGCGTGCAGGCGCAGGAGGGCCAGGCACGGGCGGGAAGGCTGGGCCGTGCGCGATCGATTGCTGACGGAATCGCTGACCCGGCTTGCCTCTGAGGCGGCGATCGAGTTGAGCGCGCGCGTCGCCGGCGGCGACCAGATCCCCTTCGACGTCGACGCCGACAGTGGCGACGACTCGCTCTTCTACAGCTACCGGCCGCTGACCTCGCTCTACGTGCGCGAACGCGAGGGCGAGCTGCGCGGCCTGGCCGCTTTCGGACCGGCCCGCGACGCGGTCGCCGCCGCCGGAATCGCCGCCGCCTACCTGGAAGCCCGCGGCGAGCAGGTTCCCGGCGAGCCCGGCGAGCGCGCCGCGCAGATGCTGGTCGCCTTCCTCGCCTCCCTCTGGGACGGCTGCACCGAGCTCTCGCTCGACCACGAGCGGCTCAAGAACGCCCTCGCCGTGCTCGAGGCCGAGACCCGCAGCGCCGAGGAGGCCGACGTGCTGATCGCGCCGCTGGTCGGCCTGCGCATGCCGCTGCCGCGCCTTCAGCTTCCCCACGGCGTCCAGGTCGTCCGTGCCGACTCGATCGACGCGCCGATCGAGGCGATGCGCAGCGAGGGCATGGGGCGCGCCGCCTGGCAGCCGCAGTTCCTCGCCCTCGCCGAGCAGGCCGACGGCCCCGACAGCGCCGAGTCCGCCCTGCACCAGCTCGGTGAGCTGATCAGCGTCATGCACCTCTTCAAGGCCGGCAGTGTCGGCCTCGGCCCCTACGCCTTCGCGCCGACCGGCAAAGGGCGCTGGGCCCGCCTCGCCACCGGCGCGCCTTCGACCAGACCGGGCAGCTATGAGTTGAGCGAGGAGGAGGCGATCCGGCTTGCCGAGTTCGCCGCGACTCTGGAGGCCCGCCCCGACCCCGACGGCGCTCTTGCCTGGGGGGTCGGTCGCTTCGAGATGGGCTGCGGGCGCGGCTCGGCGCTGGAGGGTCTCAGCGACCACCTGCTCGCCCTGCGCGCCGTGCTCGACGGCAAGGGGCCGGTTGGGGCGTCGCTGCCGATGCGCGCCTCGGCCCTGATCGCCGACGAGAACGTCGAGCGGATCGAGGCCCGGGAGCGGATCGAGAGCGCCCTGGAGCTGGAGCGATCGCTGATGAACGGAGCCCCTTCGCTTCCCGGCCTGGCGATCGCCGACTGGATCGAGGAAGGCGTCCGCCGCATCCTCCGCGACGCCGCCCTCGGCGAGCTCAGCGGAGACCTCAACACGGCTGCCGACGAGAGCCTGATCGCCACCGGGCTGGGCGCAGGCGACCCCGAGATCGCGGTCTCGGAGGAAATTCCCGCCCCCGGGGAGATCGTCGTATCGCGAGAAACCCCGGCCGCGGGCAAAACCCCGATGCCCGAATACCAGCCGCCAGAGGAGGAGCACCACATGGAGCAGGAGACCCGCATCCTCGAGCCGATCCCCGATGAGGGCGAGATCCGCATCACCGCCACGCCCTGGCTGGACGAGGTCGAGGCACCCGAGAGCACCCTTGACTTCCCCGCGATCGAGGGCGACGTCCAGCACCGCGAGCGGATCGACACTCCCCGCGTCCGCCACCTCTTCCCGGTCCCCGAGGACGCGGACTGGCAGGTTCGCGAGCTCAAGTACGACCACTACCGCAGCGCCAGCTAAACCTTCGGCCGATGGGCCGATACGTCAAGTTCACCTTGACGTATCGGCCCATCGGCCCCTGTTTTTAGGTGCGACCGGCGGCTAGGTCGATTCGTTCCTCGGCGCTGGCGAAGAGGTAGCGGTTGATCTCGGCCAGGCCGGCGAGGTCGTGGACGTCCTCGTCCAGATAAGGGACGCGGATCACGCCCTGGGCGCGTAGCTCGCGGGCGAGGCGCTCGATGTTGCGGGCGTCGCGCTCGGCCAGTGCCTGGTAGTCGGCGAAGTTCTCCGCCACTCGCTGCGCCAGATCCTCGTCGCCCAGCTTCGCCTTCAGCGCCGCGCCGAGATCTTCGCCGTCGCCGCGCAGCTGCTCGGCCGGGTAGTGGACCTTGTTGACGATCACGCCGCCGAAGGGCAGCTTCGCCTCGACCAGCTTGCGGTGGAAGTAGACCGCCTCGTCGACCGGCTCGCCCTGCGGGCCGCAGACGACCAGAAAGCAGGTGTGGGGATCGCTGAGCAGGCTGTTGACCCGCTTGGCGCGCGCCTGGAAGCCGTCGACCATGCCGCTGAAGGCGTTGAAGAACTCGGCCAGGTCGGCCAGCAGGTCAAAGCCGACGATCCGCTTGAAGACCGAGAGCGCCACCGAGGCGCCGCGGCCGGCGACCTTGGCGGCGAACCCGGTCGGCTTCATGAAGACGCGCAGCGAGCGGCCTTCGATGAACTGGGTCAGCCGTTTGGGCGCGTCGAGGAAGTCGAGCGCGTTGCGGGTCGGCGGCGTGTCGAGGACGAGCAGGTCGAACTGCCCCTCGCTGTGCAGCTCGAAGAGCTTCTCCATCGCCATGTACTCCTGCGAGCCGGCCAGGGCGCTGGAGATCTGCTGGTAGATGCGGTTGTCGAGGACACGGTCGCGCGCCTCCTCGTCGGGCGCCTGGCGGGCGACCAGCTCGTCGAAGGTCGCCTTGGCGTCGAGCATCATCGCCCACAGCTCGCCCTTGATCTCGACCCCGTGCTCGGCGAAGAGGGCCGGGTCGACCTGCCTCGCCTCGTTGCCGAGCTCCTTGAGGCCGAGCGAGTCGGCCAGGCGCTTGGCCGGGTCGATCGTCAGCACGCAGACCTTCTGCCCGCGCGCCGCCATCCCGGCCGCGATCGCCGCCGAGGTGGTCGTCTTGCCGACCCCGCCCGAGCCGGCGCAGATGCAGATGTCCTTGCCCGCGAGGATCTCACCGACCGCCGCCATCAGCCCAGCCTCCGCGAGAGCCGCCGGGCGCCCTCGACGCCGAGATCGGGCTCGAAGAGGAAGGGCAGGGTCTTGACCGGGGCCTGCACCCGGCGGCGCAGCCGGGCGAGCTGGGCGCGCTGGGAGCGGGCCCGGTTGTGCTCGGAGAGCCCTGCCCGCGCCGCGGAGCGCACGCCGCCGTCCTCGCCCGCCGCGAGCGCGGCGAGGCGCTCGGCCTCCTCGCCCGAGAAGCGCTCCGGGTAGAGCCCGTTCATGTAGACGCGGTCGACGGCGACGCCGACGTCGGTGCGCAGGTCGTGCTCGAGCGCCGCCGACTCGTTGACCGGCATCTCCTCGGGCAGGGCGACGATCGCCACCCCGGTGTGGTCGCGGTCGGTGATCAGGCGGTCGAGCTGCTGGGCCTGGGAATGGATCGGGCCGACGCGGGCGATCGCGGCGAAGGTGCGCGGCGTCTGCAGGAAGCCGATCCCGTGGCCGGTCGCGGGGGCGTCGACGATCACCAGGTCGTACTTGCGCCCGCTCTTGACCTTGCGGTCGAGCTGGGCCAACTCCCAGATCTTGCCGATCGTGACCAGCTCCTTGAGGCCCGGTGTGGCGGCGGCGAGGTAGTTGAAGATGCGGCTGCGGAAGAGCATGTCGCGCATCGCCCGCACCTTCAGCTGCAGCAGCACGTACTCGCGCATCGACTCGTCAGGGTCGATCGAGATCGACCAGAGATTCTCCTCCATCTCGACCTCGTGGAAGCCGACCTCGGTGTGCTCGAACATCCGCGAGGCGTTCTCCTGCGAGGAGACCTCGCAGACGATTGTCCGCTTGCCTTCGGCCGCGGCGCGCAGGCCGAGCCCCACGGCGACCGTGGTCTTGCCGACTCCGCCCTTGCCGGTGACGAAGACCACTCGCTTGTCGAGGAGATCGGTTACCGGGTGATTCCTAGCAATTTCTGGGGCTGGCAGGAAAAGCGGGTGCTCATGCGAATACCCGCGCAATGGGATTCCTTAGCCGCAAGAACAAGTTCGCGCCCACGCCTGCTGCCGATGAGCGGCATCCGATTGTCGAGGAGCTGGAGGAGATGGAGCAGGCCATTCCCGAGCGTCGGGGTGACGAGGAGACTTCGCAGGGGTCGGCCACGGGCGCTGCGGCCCCGGAGGGGCCTGCGGGCGGGGGCTCTGCCCCCGTTCTCGACCCCTCCGGGGCCACATCGCCCGTGGAGGAGCGGGTTGAAGTTACCCGTGAGCCCGAGCGAGGCAGTGGCGCGCCCACAGCTGAGAGTGGCGCTGGTTCGCCCGTAGCCGAGGCCGAGAAGGCCGATGAGCCTGAGCGGTTTATGCCTCGGGACCTGCTTGCGCCGAGCCGGCATGAGGTTACTGTCAAGGAGCCCGAGGTTGAGGTGCCGGTCAAGCATGCTGACGTGATCGCCTTCGCCAACCAGAAGGGTGGGGTCGCTAAGACGACGACCACTTTGAATCTTGCTGTGGCCTTTGCCGAGTCGGGGTACCGGGTGCTTTGCATCGACCTCGATCCGCAGGGCAACCTGACGATGAGTCAGGGGATCGATCCCGACAAGGTGGAGAAGAGCCTCTACGACGTGCTGGTCCACGACATGCCGATCTCGGAGATCATCCAGAAACGGGAGATCGACATCGCCGTCGCCTCGATCGACCTGGCCGGGGCCGAGATCGCGATGAGCACCAAGATCGGCCGCGAGCGCTCCCTGGAGAAGGCGCTCAAAGAGGTCTCCGGCGACTACGACTTCGTCTGCATCGACACCCCGCCCAGCCTCGGGCTGCTGACCATCAACGCGCTCACCGCCGCCAACAAGGTGATCGTCCCCGTGCAGTGCGAGTATCTCTCCATGCGCGGGCTGGTCCAGCTCCAGAACACGCTGAAGATGATCCAGGAGAACCTCAACCCGGACGTCAAGATCGAGGGCATCCTGCCGACGATGCTGGACTCCCGCACCGTCCACGCCAAGGAGGCGGTGGAGATCCTCGAGGAGAACTTCGGCGAGCTCGTCTTCAAGTCGCGTATCCGCAAGGCGATCAAGTTCGCCGAGGCGCCGGTCAAGGGCGCCAGCGTGCTCAAGTACGATCCCCAGAGCAACGCTGCCGGTTACTACCGCGATTTGGCGGAGGAGGTTTTGGCACATGAGTCGGCGTAAGAAGCGGGCCAGCATGCGCGAGGGTCCGCTGTCGGACCTGTTCAGGTCTACGGCTGACGACGAGACTTCGAAGGATTCGGCCGCGGACGATGCGGCCCCGGAGGATTCGGCCGCGGACGATGCGGCCCCGGAGGGGCCTGCGGGCGGGGGCTCCGCCCCCGTTCTCGACCCCTCCGAGTCCACATCGCCCGCGGAGGTAGCGGCTGAGTCTCACGCTTCACGGCCGAGCGAGCAACGTAGAGAGGAGACTCCTCCTGAGCGGCTGAAGCGGGTTTTTTCTGAGGAGCCGGCTCAGCGGCGGGAGCTTGAGCCGATTGTTGAGAACCCTCGTTACGGGCGGGAGGAGCCTGAGTATGAGCCGCCGGGGAGTGGGGAGCCGCACCAGCCCGTGATTCGGGTGGTGGGTGTCGGCGGCGGCGGCGTCAACGCTGTCAACCGGATGGTCGAGGCGCGGATTCCCGGCGTCGAGTTCATGGCCGTCAACACAGATCTTCAGTCACTCCAACTATGCGTTGCCGACGTCACCGTCCACATTGGCGATGAGGCGACGCGCGGGCTCGGGGCGGGCGCCGACCCCGAGCTCGGCCATCGCTCCGCCTTCGAGGAACAGGACAAGATCAAGCGGCTGCTGAAGGGCTCCGACATGGTCTTCGTCGCCGCCGGAGCCGGCGGCGGCACCGGCACCGGCGCCGCCCCGGTGATCGCCCGCCTCGCCCGCGAGGTCGGTGCCCTCACAGTCGGCATCGTCACCAAGCCGTTCAGCTTCGAGGGCAGCCGCCGCGGCAACCAGGCCAACAAGGGCATCGAGGAACTCGCCGCCGAGGTCGACACCCTGATCGTCGTCCCCAACGACCGCCTGCTCGAGGTGCTCGACCAGCAGACCTCGATGGTCGAGGCCTTCCAGGTTGCCGACGACGTCCTGCGCCAGGGCGTGCAGGGCATCTCCGACCTGGTCACCCTCCCCGCCGTGATCAACCTCGACTTCGCCGACGTGCGCACGATCATGTCGGAGGCCGGCCGGGCGCTGCTCGGCATCGGCATGGGCCACGGCAACGACCGCGCCGTGCTGGCCGCCGAGAAAGCGATCTCCTCGCCCCTGCTCGAGACCTCGATGGAGGGCGCCCGGGCGATCCTGCTCTCGATCACCGGCGGTGCCGACCTCTCCCTGGTCGAGATCAGCGAGGCGGCCAAGCTGGTCGGCGAAGCCGCGCATCCCGACGCCAACATCATCTTCGGCGCCAACGTCGACGAGGAGCTCGGTGACCAGGTCTGGGTGACCGTGGTCGCCACCCGCTTCGACGGCCGCGGCGCTCCGCCGCGCCGGGTCGCCGAGCCGACGATCCGGCGCACCAAAGACGCGCCCCGCTCCGGCCGCCGCGAGCGATCCGGCGAGCTCGGCATCGACGTCCCAGAGTTCCTGCCCGGCTGATCGCGTCCAATGGGCGGGGTAGTCGCTGCCGGCCACCCGCTGACCGCCGAGGCGGGAGCCGGGGTCCTGCGCGCGGGCGGCAACGCGGTCGACGCCGCGGTCTGCGCGGCGCTCGCATCCTTCGCCGTCGAGAGCCCGCTGACCGGCTTTGGCGCCGGCGGCTTCATGATGGTCCACCGCGACGGTGAGACGGTCCTGCTCGACTTCTTCGTCGCTGCCCCGGGTGCAGACGGGATCGAGCGAGGCGCCGAGCTGGTTGCGGTGCCGGTCCACTTCGACGCCGAGACGGTGCAGACGTTCTACGTCGGGCCGGTCTCCTGTGGGGTGCCGGGGACGGCCGCGGGGCTGGAGCGGGCACTGGAGCGCTTCGGCACGATGCCGCTCGCCGAGCTGGTCAAGCCCGGCATCGGCCTGGCTCGCGAGGGCGCGCCGGTAAACGCCGAGCAGGCCTACATCCTCGACATCCTCGAGCCGATCCACGCCCGCCTCGAGGGAACGCGGGAGCTCTACGCCCCGGCGGGACGGACCCTGCGCGAGGGCGAGCTCTTCCGCTTCGGCGAGCTGGCCGAGGCGCTTGAGCGCTTCGGCGCCGAGGGTGCCGAGCCGTTCTGCCGCGGCGAGGTCGCCGCGGCGCTGAGCGCCTACGTGGTCGAACACGGCGGCACGCTCGGCCCCGGCGACATCGCCGGCTACGAGCCGATCGAGCGCGAGCCGATCCGAGCCGGCTTCCGCGGCAGCGAGGTGCTGACCAACCCGCCGCCGTCCTCCGGCGGCATCCTGATCGCCTACTGCCTCGGCCTGCTCGAGCGCCTGGGGGAGAGCAGCGGGCCCGAGCAGCTCGTCGCCGCGATGGGCGCCGCCAACGACGCCCGCGGCGAGGCGTTCGCCGAGGCTCTCTATGGGGACGGGCTGGAGACGAGCCTGCTCGACCCGGCCGTGCTCGACGCTGGTGCCGGCGACCTGCTGGGCTCAACCACCCACATCTCCGTTCTCGACCGCGACGGGATGTGCGCCAACGTCACCTGCTCGAACGGCTCGGGGTCCGGTGTGCTCGTCCCGGGCACCGGCGTGATCCTCAACAACATGCTCGGCGAGGAGGACCTCAACCCGCTCGGCTTCCACGCGATCGAGCCGGGGCGCCGGGTGCCGTCGATGATGGCGCCGACGGTGGTCCTGCGTGACGGCGAGATCGAGCTCGGCCTCGGCAGCGCCGGCTCCAACCGGATCCGCTCGGCGATCCTGCAGACGATCGTGCGAGCGGTCGAGCAGGGGATGAGCGCGGGCGATGCGGTGCGCGCTCCGCGTCTGCACTTCGAGGGCGGAGTCGTCCAGGCGGAGCCGGGGATCGACGAGGAGTCCCTGGCCCGGATCGAGGCGCGCGGCGTCCCGGTATTGCGCCGGCCCGAGATCAACCTCTTCTTCGGCGGCACCCAGGCCGTCGCCCGCGAGCGGGGCAGCGGCGCACTCAGCGGCGGCGGCGACCCCCGGCGTGGCGGCGCCGTGGCGATGGCTTGACCTGGCGGCTTATACGTCTATATGACGTATAAGCCGCCAGGCGAGAGAATGGGCGCGTGGCGGCGATCGATTTCGACGAGGAGGGACTGCTCGACGGTGTCGAGGGCGAGGCGCGGACCGATCGCCTTGCGCTGCTCGAGCAGCTCGCCGGCGAAGGCGTGTCGCTGGCGGAGCTGCGCGAAGCGGTCGCTGGCGGTCGCCTCACCCTGCTGCCGGTCGAGCGCGGCATCGCCGGCGACGGCCCGCGATACACCTCACGCGAGATAGCCGAGCTCTCGGGCGGCGACCTCGACCTGCTGCAGCGGGCCAGCGCCGCACTCGGCCTGCCCTACCCGGACCCCGACGAGCGCTCCCTCACCGAGGCCGACCTGGAGGCGGCCCACCGGGTCAAGGCCTTCCTCGATGCCGGGCTGCCGGAGGACGGGATCATCCAGGTGGCGCGGACGATCGGGATGGGGACGGCCCGCGTCGCCGACGCCAACCGCGAGCTGATCCGGCGGACCCTTTTGCAGCCGGGCGACACCGAGCGCGACCTCGCCCTGCGCTTCGCCGCCGCCGCCGAGCACATGCTGCCGATCTTTGAGCCGACGCTCCTCTACGCACAGCGGGCCCACCTGCTCGAGCAGATCCGCCGCGACGTGATCGGCACGGCCGACCTCGCCTCCGGCGAGCTCGGTGCCACCACCGAGGTCTCGGTCTGCTTCGCCGACCTGGTCGGCTTCACCAAGCTGGGTGAGGAGATCGACCCGGAGGAGCTCGGCTTGGTGGCCGGCCGGCTGGAGGAGATGGCGACGGCGGTGGCCGAGCCGCCGGTCCGGCTGGTGAAGACGATCGGCGACGCGGCGATGCTCGTCTCGGCCGAGCCCGGGGCGATGGCCGATGCCGCCCTGCGCCTGGTCGAGGCCTCCGAGGAAGAGGGCGAGGAGTTCCCCAACCTCCGCGCCGGCCTCGCCCGCGGCCCCGCGGTTCGCCAGGCGGGCGACTATTACGGCCGCGTGGTCAATCTCGCCAATCGCATCACCGGCATCGCCAAGCCCGGCAGCGTCCTGGCCGACGTCGCCACGAAGCAGGCCGCACCCGACGCCTTCGACTACTCCTACGCCGGCGAACGCCGCCTCAAGGGCTTCGAAACCCGCAGCAAGCTCTACCGAGTCCGCCGCCGCGAGCGCGGTTAGGCGGGCTTGCGGCCGGAGACGAGGAGGTTGTAGAAGAGCTCGGCGGGGAGGCGGGGCTCGAGCAGGCGGGAGTCGACCTTCTGCAGGGCCATGTAGCTGTTGAAGGCGAAGCGGCGCCAGCCCCAGGAGATCGATTCGGGCTCGGCGCTTGACTCAACCGTGCGCAGGCCCCAGCCCCAGGCGTTGGCGAGCAGCTCCTCGCCGCCGACGTGACGGTCCTCGAAGCCGCCGTCGCGCAGCAGGCGACGCAGGTCGGCGGGGGCGAAGGCGTGGACGTCGACCTCGCCCTCAAGGGCGTGGCCGTCGGACTGTTCCGCCTCGGCGACGGCGCGCGGGGCGGCGCCGACCACGCGGCGCCAGGCCGGCGCGGCGAGCAGCCCGGCCCGCTTTGGCAGGGCGGCGAGCTGGTCGCCATAGCGGGAGGGCTCGCCGGCGAAGGCGATCGCGCCGCCCGGGCGCAGCACCCGCATGAATTCGGCAAAGGCCCGGTCGAGATCGGGGATGTGGTGCAGGACCGCGTGGCCGAAGACGAGGTCGAAGCTCTCGTCCTCGAAGGGCAGCACCTCGGCCTCGGTCTGCACGGTCTCGACCTCGAGGCCGAGGCTGGTGGCCGTGTTCGCCAGGCGCGCCAGCATTCCCGGTGAGATGTCGGTCGCGGTGAGCTTTTCGATCGCGCCGAGCTGCAGCAGGTTGAGCGAGAAGTAGCCGGTGCCGGAGCCGATCTCGAGGCCGTGTCCGAACCTGGCGGCGCCGTTTCCGCCCAGGGCCTTGGCCAGCTTCTGGCCGACCTGGTCCTGGCCGGTGGCGCCGAAGTCGATGCCCCACTTGGCGTCGTACTCCTCGGCGGCCGCGTCGTGGTAGCGCGTGTTGACGTCCTTGATGTGCTCCGGCGTCGCTGTGGGAGAGGCGGGCATCGGGCCGGAACTCTACGCGCAACGGCGCAACACAAGGGCTCCCGGCCAGCGCGGTAGTCATTTCGACCGGGTAGCGGTTGAAATGACTACCGCGCGGCGGATCTGGCTCCAATACGGTCCCCCGGAACGTGACTCGCGAGTACGTGCAGGAAAACCAGCCGCCAGGCGTCCCGCCGCTGCCGCTGACCGGCGAGCGGACCCTGCCGGACGTGCCCGAGGAGAACTACTGGTACCGCCGCCACCTCGTCGTCTACGAGTGGATCGCGGGGCGCGTCGCGGGCAAGCGGGTCGTCGACATGGCCTGCGGCGAGGGCTATGGCTCCAACGTCCTGGCCGGGACGGCGGCCGGCGTCGTCGGCGTCGACGCCAACCCCGAGGCCCACGAGCACGCCTGCCTGCGCTACGTGCGTCCCAGCCTGCGCTTCCAGCGCGACCTGGTCGAGAGCTTCGCCGAGCCCTGCGACGCGGTCGTCTTCCTGCAGACGATCGAGCACGTGCGGGACGCCGGGGCGATCCTCGAGCACTTCAAGTCGATGCTGGTGCCCGGTGGGGTCGCCTACGTCTCCACTCCCAACCTGCTCACCCTCGCCCCGCCGGGGGCCGAGAAGTCCGATAACCCATGGCACATCCACGAGTACAAGGCGGCCGAGTTCCGCGAGCTTTGCGAGGCGCACTTCCCCCTGGTCGAGATCCACGGCCTCTTCCACGCCCGCAAGCTCCGCGCCCACGAACTGGCGATCAAGGCCGGTTGGGATCGCGTCCACAAGACCCTTCGCCTGACGAAACCCTTCTACGACCGCTTCACCCCAGCGATCTCAGCTTCGGATTTTGCGCTGCGGGAGGGAGACCTGGACCGGGCCCTGGATTTTCTCGCCGTTTGCCATGCGTGAACCAAATCCGCCCCTGCCGGGGGGTGGCGCGGCAGGGGGGACCACCCCCGAGGAAGCTTTAGCTACCGCAGGGGGTGGTGGGTCCCCTGCCGTGACAGGCCCCGCCGGCCCAGAGACATTCGGCGACGTAGCCATCGTCCTTCACAGCCACATGCCCTACGTAGAGGGCTTCGGCACCTACCCCTTCGGTGAGGAGTGGCTGTTCGACGCCGCGATTCGCTCCTACCTGCCGGTGCTCGAGGTTGCCGAGCGGTTGACGATGACCGTCACCCCGGTCCTCGCCGACCAGCTCGAAGACCCGGGCGTGCAGGAGCGGCTGCGCCGCTTCCTGCTCGACTGGCGGATCGCCGCCGCCGAGGCCGACGTCGACGAGGTCGACGCCGACTGTCGCTCGGCCTGCGAGGCCGAGCGGGTGCGCTACGGGCATGCGCTGGAGCTGCTCGACGCTCACGGCGGCGATCCGTTGCGCCCCTTCAGGCAGGCGGAGCGGGAGGGGCGGATCGCCCTCGCCGCCTCGGCCGCCACGCACGCAGTGCTGCCGCTGCTCGCAACCCGCGAGGGCCTGCGGTTGCAGCTCCACACCGGCATTCGCTCCCATCGACGGCGCTTCGGCTGGGACGGTGGCTTCTGGCTGCCGGAGTGCGGTTACGCGCCCGGCTTGGAGTGGCGGCTGGCGGAGGAGGGAGTGGGCTGGTTCTGCGTCGACCAGAGCAAATACCTGGAGCCTCTCGGGGCGCTGGCGCCCGTTGCCACCGAGGCCGGGCCCGTCGCCCTGCCGATCGACTGGGAGGCGATCCAGTGGCTCTGGTCGCTCGATGGGTACCCGTCGGACCCGGCACACGCCCAGTTCGCGGGCGAGTCGCTGCGCGGCATCCGGATCTGGAAGGTCGGCGGCGGCGCCTACGACCCGGCAGCCGCGGAAGCCGCCGCCCGCCGCCAGGCCGGCGAGTTCCTCGCCGCGGCCGCGGCGCGGCTGCGCGAGTACAGCGCCGCAAACAGCCGCCGCGGCCTGCTCGTCTTCGCGATCGACACCGAGCTGCTCGGTCACTGGTGGTCGGAGGGGGCGGTCTGGCTGCGCGAGGTTCTGGCCGGCGCCGAGGCGGCCGGGGTGCGGCTGCTCACCGTGCCCGAGGCGCTGGCCGAGCACGAGCCGCTCTCGCGCCCGCTCCAGGCCTCGACCTGGGGCGAGGACAAGGACCTCAGCACCTGGGACTCGCCCGCCGTCGCCGACCTGGCTCGGGGATCGCGGCGGCTGGAGCTGCGCCTCCTGCGGGCGCTCTCGGCCGGCCTGCGCGGCAACGGCGCCGAGCGGGCGGCACGCGAGCTGCTCGCGGCGCAGGCAAGCGACTGGGCCTTCCTCGACAAGCGCGGCCAGGCCGGCGACTACGCCTACCACCGCGCCGTTTCGCACACCGAAGCGGCTCTGCAGGCCATAGACTCCCCGACCATCGCCGATCCGCGCATGCGCGCACTAGCCCCTGACCTGAGCCTCTCGCCGCTATTGCAGCCGTGACCCGCGTACTGATCCTCTCCTGGGAGTACCCGCCGCTGATCGAGGGTGGCCTCGCCCGCCACGTGCGCAAGCTCTCCGAGGCGCTGGTCGATCGCGAGATCGAGGTCCACGTCCTCACCCGTGGCGGCGAGGAGTCGCCGGCGGAGGAGCGGCGCGGCGGCGTCTTCATCCACCGCATTCGCGAGCCCAAGCGCCCCACAGACCTCGGCGAGTTCGTCGCCTGGGTCGAGCGGATGAACTCCGACATGCTCGCCGCCGGAGTCGAGCTCGGCGACCGCTACAGCTTTGACCTCGTCCACGGCCACGACTGGCTGGTCGCCAACGCTTGCGACCACCTCGCCAAACGCTTCGAAGCACCCCTGGTGACGACGATCCACGCCACCGAGCACGGCCGCCACCAGGGCTGGGTCGAGGAGCACCCGCAGACCTACATCCACGGGGTCGAGCGCTGGATCGCCAACCGCTCGGACCGGGTGATCGCCTGCTCGCACTACATGCGCGAGCAGATCGCCGACATCTTCGGGGTCGAGGAGGGGCGCGTATCGGTCATTCCCAACGGCATCGACCCCGATGACCTGCAGCCCCAGGACCCCGCCGAGCTGACCCGGCTGCGCTCCGAGTTCGCCGCCCCCGAGGAGAAGCTCGTCCTGCTGATCGGGCGGCTCGTCTACGAGAAGGGCTTTCAGCTCGCCCTCGAGGCGATGCCGCGCCTGATCGAGGAGGTCCCGGGAACCCGCTTCCTGATCGCCGGCTCGGGCACCCACGAGGCCGAGCTGCACAAGCAGGCCGAGGAGCTGGGCCTGATGGAGCACGGCACCTTCCTCGGCTGGATCGGCGACGACGTCCTGCACTCGCTCTACCGGATCGCCGACCTCACAGTGGTCCCGTCGATCTACGAGCCCTTCGGGCTGGTGGCGCTGGAGGCGATGGCCTCGGGCTGCCCCTGCATCGTCGCCGACACCGGCGGCCTGCGCGAGGTCGTCCCCCACGAGGAGGCAGGCCTGCGTTTCCGTTCCCACGATCCCGAAGCGCTGGCCGAGGTCGCGATCCGCGTCCTCTCCGACGACGAGCTCGGCCGCAACCTCGTCGCCGAAGCCTACGAGCACCTGCGCCGCTTCGACTGGAACGACGTCGCCGAGCAGACGGCCACGGTCTACGCGGATTTGGTCGGCGAGACCAGCGCCGCCTGAGCGGCGGTCTCGGCATCGCCGCTGCTCGCGGCGGACTTACGTGAGTGGAACCGACCGAGTTGGGTGCCGCCCGGCTCCCAGCTGAGGCCGACCAGCAGCTCGCCCGGGGGCAGCCCGAGCGCGCCGGCGAGCTTGACCAGGGTGTCGACCCGGGCGACCCGTTCGCCGCGCTCGATCTGGCCTACCGCGGTGCGGTGGAGCGAGGCGCGCACCGCCAGCTCTTCCTGGGAGAGCCCGACCTGCTTGCGGCAACGGGCCAGGTTGCGTCCGAAGTCGGAGGCGAAGTCCACCGGCGCATTCTTTTTCCCCACGCGCAGGAAGGCCACAGGGGCGATATGCGAGCGATGGCGCTCCGCGTGTCTATGTGCGAGTTGTTTTGTCATACAGACAAGACACTTCTTTCATGTTATCGTGAGGCGGAGTCGAGATGCCCATGATCGCCGCTCACATAGGCCCCATCACCGCAGCACTGGAAGCCGCTGCTACTTCGATTGGCGCGGGGATGCTCGTCTCGGGCTTTGTCATGGCCGCAGTCGGGCTCGCATCCGGGAGGACGCGCAGGGATATCGAAAGGGACTCGTTTAGAGACGCCTGCATAGGCGGCCTGTTCGCGACCGGGTTCGTCGCCCTCGACCTCTCGATGAGGTATTTTGTCTGAGTCATGTATTCGAAAAGCGAAATACGCAACTCGGGCATCGGCCTGGCTGCGGGCTTCCTCATCCTCGCTCTGACGCTGGTCTTCCTCCACGATGGGGGAGAGGGGATCGTGACCGCGATCGGTCTCTTCGCCTACGTCTTCGTTTTCATCGTCACTCATACGCTCGACGCGCTGGACACCAGGCATGCCCGCGCGGCGGAGCGGGCTACTCGCGCGGCGGCCGCAGCGTCGTCCAGGCGCCGAGGTCCGGCTCGACCGGGTCGGGCCAGCTCAGCTCCCGGGGGGCCTCCCGCATTCTGATCACTCGCGCCGGGATGCCGGCGACGACGGCGTTGGCGGGGACGTCCTTGGTGACGACTGAGTTGGTGCCGACGATCGCGTTGTCGCCGACGCTGACGCCACGCAGGATGCAGGCGCCGTAGCCGATCCAGACGTTGGAGCCGACGATCACGTCGCGCTTGTAGATGCCCTGCTGGCGGATCGGGCGCTCGATTTCGACCACGCCGTGGTCGAAGTCGATGAACATCGCCCGGTCGGCGATCACGCACTGCTCGCCGATCCGCACGTGCTGGTAGGCGGAGATAGTGCACTCCTGGCCGATCACGGTCTTGGCGCCGATCTCGACCCGGCCCTCGTGGCAGCGGACCTTGGTCTTGTCGCCAATCCAGACGAAACGACCGAAATCGACCCGCCCCTTTGCCGCGATCTCCAGTTCCAGCCCGCGCCCGAAGAAGACCAGCCCGTCGGTGCGCCAGCGCCGCCCGGCCGCGGTGAAGAAGCGGCGGCGCAGGTAGCGGCCGAGCAGGCGCCCGTATCTCCGGTTGAGCATCCCGTTGCGGGCGAGGAAGCGGATCGTGGGAATCACGGCGGCGGGGACTTTAGACTCACCGGCTAGTGGCCGACGTCGCCAAGACAGCCCCGCTCGCCGAGCGCCTCATCGCCGGCGACAAGCGCGCCCTGGCCCGGGCGATCACGTTGATCGAGTCCGACGACCCGGCCGGCTGGGAGTTGGTGCGCGAGGTCTATCCCCGTACCGGCAAGGCCCGCATCGTCGGTTTCACCGGCCCACCTGGGGTCGGCAAGAGCACCCTGATCGGGGCGCTGACAGCGGAGCTGCGCAAGGCCGAGCGCCAGGTCGCGGTGCTCTCGATCGACCCTTCCAGCCCCTTCACCCAGGGCGCCCTGCTCGGCGACCGCATCCGCCTCTCCGATCACTTCCTCGACCCCGGCGTCTTCATCCGCTCGATGGCCTCGCGCGGCGCCCTCGGTGGTCTCTCCGAGGCGGCGTTGCAGGTGGCACTGGCGATGGACGCGGCCGGCAAGGACGACGTGCTGATCGAGACGGTCGGGGTCGGTCAGGCCGAGATCGACATCGTCGACCACGCCGACACGATCGTGCTCGCGCTGATGCCTGGCTCGGGCGACTCGATCCAGGCGCTGAAGGCGGGGGTGATGGAGATCCCCGACGTGATCGTCGTCAACAAGGCCGACCACCCGATGACCGACACGATGGTGCGCGAGGTGCGCGGCGTGCTGGCCCTCTCCCACGATCCCGAGGGCTGGAAGGTGCCGATCCTGCGCACCGAGGCGGCACGGGGGGAGGGGGTCACCGAGCTGGCGGAGGCGATCGAGGAGCACCGCGCCCACATCGAGGCCGAGGGGACGCTGGAGCAGCGCCGGTCCCGAAACTTGCGCAGCGAGGTGCTCGGCATCGCCACCTCGCGGATGCGGCGGAAAATGGAGGCGACGGCTGCCAGCGACCCGCGGACCGCGGAGCTGCTGGAGCGGGTCGTGCGGCGCGAGCTCGACCCCGCCAGCGCCGCCTCGGAGCTGCTCGAGAGGCAGGCCGATGACTGAGTCGTCGGCCGCCCCGCCACCCTCGCTGCCGCAGGCACGGGGCTGGATCGGCCACCGGGTCGAGGAGATCGGCGGCACCAAGGTGGGCCGGGTACGCGGCTTCTTCGTCGACGCCGAGAGCGGTGAGCCGAGCTGGCTGATCGCCAAGCTGGGCCGCTTTCGCGGCAGGCTGGTGGCGGTGCCGCTGCGCGATTGTGCCGCGGGCGCCGGCAGCGCCTGGGTCGCACACGAGAGCCGGGCGATCCGCGCCGCCCCAGTCGTCGATCCCACCCGGCCCCTGCTGCGCGAGCACGAGCTGACGATCTCCGCCCACTACGGGATCGGCGAGGGCCTCGGCCGGGCGGCCGAGGTGGCCGGCCGCAAAGAGGGGTCGGTCACCTCGCAGCCCGCGCCGTAGACGTTCTTTCCTCGTCACATTTTCCTCCTAGCGTGGGCCGCTCATACCTCAACGAAGGGAGCGAGCGATGCGTGCGAAACGAGCGATGGCGGTTCCGGTGGTGGCGATCCTGGCGGTGGCCGGCGGCATAGCGATCGGCGGCTGCGGCGGTTCGTCCAGCGCCAGCGACGAAACCACCGAGCAGTCCCAGAACGCCGCGGCGACCAGCAAGAGCGACGACGCGATGAAGCACGAGGACGGCGCGATGAAGGACGAAGGCGGCGACTCGATGAAGGACGAAGGCGGCAGCGGCGACTCGATGAAGCACGAGGAAGGCGAAGACGCCGCGATGAAGCACGAGGACGAAGCGATGAAGCACGAAGAAGCGATGAAGAAGGAAGACGAAGCGATGAAACACGACGAAGCGATGAAGGACGAATAGGGGCGATCGTCACCTCCGCGTAATCTCGGACTGGCAAGGTTTGAGCCATGGCACTGTTGATGCTCTTCGGCTTCGTCGCCGGTGCGGGAACCGCGCTCTCTCCCTGTGTGCTGCCGGTGCTGCCGATCGCGCTCTCCGCGGGCGCGACCGGCGGCCGGCGGCGCCCGCTGGGGATCGTCGTCGGCCTGGCGGTCTCTTTCACCTTCGCCACGGTCGCCCTCGTCTATGTGATCTCGGCGCTGGGGCTGCCCGACGACCTGCTGCGCAAGCTGGCGATCGCGGTCCTGCTGGCCTTTGGGATCACGCTGATGATCCCGCCGCTGGCCGCTCGGGTGGAGGCCTGGATGAGCCGCTTTGCCGGGCGGGCCGGGGTCGCCGGCGGCGGCGGGGACGGGTTCTGGTCGGGGACCGCGGTCGGGGCCAGCCTCGGCCTCGTCTACGCGCCCTGCGCCGGCCCGATCCTGGCCGGGGTGATCACCGTCTCGGCCTCGCAGCCCTTCACCGCCGGGCGCCTCGCGGTCGCGCTCAGCTACGGGATCGGCTCGGCCGTCGTCCTCTACTTCCTGATGCTGGGCGGCAGGCGGCTGACCGCCCCGCTGGCGCAGCGCGGGACCGGCCTGCAGATCACGATGGGGGCGGTGATGGTCGTCGTCGCCCTGGCGATGGCCGGCAACTACGACGTCAAGTTCCAGAACAAGATCGCCAGCTCGCTGCCCAGCTTCCTGGTCAACCCGACGGAAAGCCTGGAGGACACCGCCTCGGCCAAGTCGGCGCTCAGCGACGTCCGCGACGAAACCGCCCACGGCGTCGGAGCGAAGGCGACCACTGCCGCGGCGGCGGTCGAAGACAGCGCCGGCAAGCAGTCCGGCCCGGGCGCGAAGAAGTCCGGCCTGCCGGTGCTCGGCACCGCGCCTGAATTCGTCGGCAACCAGCAGTGGTTCAACACTCCCGGCGAGAAGCCGCTGGCCCTGAGCTCGCTGCGCGGCCGCGTCGTCCTGGTCGACTTTTGGACCTACAGCTGCATCAACTGCCTGCGCACGCTGCCTTACCTGACCGCCTGGGACAGGACCTACCGCAAGGACGGACTGACCATCGTCGGCATCCACTCGCCCGAGTTCCCCTTCGAGAAGGACGCCGGCAACGTTGGCGAGGCGATCGAACGCAACGACATCGAGTACCCGGTGGCCCAGGACAACGACCTCGCGACCTGGAACGCCTACGGCAACCAGTACTGGCCCTCGGAGTACTTCATCGACGCCAAGGGCCGGGTGCGGTTCGCCCACTACGGCGAGGGCGAATACGGCGAGAAGGAGAAGATCATCCGCGAGCTGCTGGCCGAAGCGGGTCGCCCGGTCGCCAAGCACGACTCGGGCGCGAAGGGGATCGAAGCCTCGCGCGGCGTGACCACGCCGGAGACCTACCTCGGCGCCGCCCGGGCGGAACGCTTCACCAATCCGATGCTCTCGCCGGGCAGCCACGATTTCGCCAAGCCGCCGGCCCCGGGCCCGAACGAATTCGCCTACACGGGCCGCTGGAAGATCTCGCTGGAGTCGGCGACCGCGGAGGGCGGCTCGCTCGCCCTCAACTTCGGCGCCCGCCGCGTCTACCTCGTGCTCGGCTCGCCCGGGCAGGACCGCAACGTCCGCGTCCTGCTCGACGGCAAGCCGATCCCGGCCGGCCTCGCCGGCTCCGATGTCGAAGGCGGCTCGGTCGAGGTGACCGGCCAGCGCCTCTACAACCTGGTCGACATGCCCGGCGTCGGCCACCACGTGCTCACGCTCGAACCGGAGGCGGGGGTGATGGGCTATGCCTTCACCTTCGGTTAGCAGCCGCCCCCGGACGCGGGAGCGCGGGCACGCGATCGCCGGGCAAGACGGGCGTGCCCGCGCGGGAGCAGAGGAGGCGGCGCCTGTCTTGGCGACAATGCTTCCCGTGGCCGAGCCTTCCCACGGAACCGTGCTGGTCGTCGACGACGAGCCGACGATCGTCGAGGTCGTCGGCCGCTACATGGAGCGGGCCGGCTACGAGACCCTGGGGGCGGCCGACGGGCCCGAGGCGCTGCGCCTCGCCGAACAGCGCGATCCCGACCTGATCGTCCTCGACGTGATGCTGCCGGGCCTCGACGGCCTCGAGGTGATGCGGCAGCTGCACGAGCGCGACGGCAGCCCGGTTCCGGTGATCCTGCTCACCGCCCGCGGCGAGGAGTCCGACCGCTTGGTCGGCCTGCGCCGCGGCGCCGACGATTACGTCGTCAAGCCCTTCTCCCCGGCCGAGCTGGTCGCCCGTGTGGACGCCGTGCTGCGCCGGGTCGCGCCTCCCGCCGAGGAGGAGGCATCGCCGCCGATCGAGGTGGGGGAGCTGCGGATCGATCCCTCGATGCGCGCCGTCAGCCTCGAAGGCAAGGAGATCTCGCTGACCCAGCGCGAGTTCGACCTGCTCGCCTACCTCGCCTCGCATCCCGGCCAGGTCTTCTCCCGCGACCAGCTGATGGACGCGGTCTGGGGTTTCCCCTTCTATGACGACACCAGCACCGTCACCGTCCACGTTCGGCGCCTGCGCGCCAAGCTGGGCGACGATCCCTCCCAGCCGCGCTTCATCGAGACGGTCTGGGGCGTCGGCTACAGGTTGCGACCGTGAAGCGCGCCGCCGTAATCGCGATCGCGGCCTTCCTTGCAGGCGCCGCCGCCGTGGCGGTGCCGCACTGGATGGGCGTCGAGCAGATCATCCTCGTCGCGCTCGCCGTCGCCGGCGGCGCGCTCGCCGCCGCCCTCGCGGTGCGGCTGGCGATGGAGGAGCGCTCGCGCCGGCAGATCGAGGACGCCCGTCGCCAGATGGTCGCCGCCGTCTCCCACGACCTGCGCACGCCGCTGGCCTCGCTGCGCCTGCTGGTCGAGGCGATCGACGACGGCGTCGCCACGGGGGAGACCCGCGAGCGCTACCTGGGCGAGATGCGCACCCACGTTGAGGCGCTGACGGCGCTGATCGACGACCTCTTCGAGCTCTCCCGGATCGAGGCCGGCGACATCGCCTGGTCGATGAACCAGGTCGAGCTGCGCGAGCTGATCGACGACACGGTGGCCTCGATGCGAGCGGCGGCCGAGGCTCGCGGGGTGACGCTGGCCGCGGACCTTCCTTCCGCCGGAGTCACCGCCCGCGCCAACGCCGAGAAGGTGCAGCGCGTGCTGCTCAACCTGATCCAGAACGCGATCCGCCACACCCCGGCCGACGGCAGCGTCACGGTCAGGGCGCGGGTTGCCTCCGGGGGGGTCGAGATCGAGGTGGCCGACGACGGCGAGGGCATTCCCGCCGGCGAGGGCGAGCGGATCTTCGAGGCCTTCTACCGCGGCGACGAGGCCCGCAGCGAGGACGGTGCAGGCCTCGGTCTGGCGATCTCCCGCGCCATAGTCGAGGCCCACGGCGGCCGCATCTGGCTGGAGAACGCCACCCCCGGCACCAGCGTCCACTTCACCCTCCAGTCCGCCTAGTCGATGCTGCCCGGTGGGGCGATCCAGACGCTCTCGAACTCGAGGCTGGTGTGCTCGGCCAGTAGGTCGTAGTCGGCGTCGTAGTGGAGGACGCCGAGCTCGTTCTGGGAGGCGATCGAGGCGAGCAGGAGGTCCGGCATGCTGATCCGGTGGCTCACGGCCGGATCCTCGGCAAGCTCGCGCTGGGTGC
This sequence comes from uncultured Solirubrobacterales bacterium, assembly GCA_963817905.1. Classification (GTDB taxonomy): domain Bacteria; phylum Actinomycetota; class Thermoleophilia; order Solirubrobacterales; family 70-9; genus VRUE01. The sequence goes on from CAWFPS010000002.1 coordinate 435,321, forward strand.
GTTCGGCGATCAGCCAGGTGTTGGCATCGGCGTCGGCCTGGGCGAAACTGTCGAGTCGCGCCTCCATCGCGGCGAATTCGGAAGTCGTTTGCGCCGTGTACAGCGTCTCGATTCGAAATGGTGGGGTCGCGTGGAGCTGGCCCGTGCGGATGGCGTCATCGAGCTCGAGCAGGGCCTGTCGATCAAGTCGCCGGCCGCTGTCCGGCCGGGCATGGCCGAGCATCAACCGTCCAAAGGCAGAGAGGTCCAGGGCGGCAGGTCGGGGCAGGGGGGGCATCACGGATCTTCGTGCAGCAACCGTTCGACCCGCTCGACCGAGGGTCGCCTCCAGGCGGGCCTGCTCGGATCCGTGAGGATGTCCAGGTCGATCCCGGGACAGCCATCGTGCATCCACTGGATGAAACCCTCGCGGGCCTCGCGGCGCTGCTCCCCGTCTTCCGCCGCTGCATCGACCTCTTCGGCGGTGGCATTGGCGCCCTTGACCACAAGGCGCTGAAAGTTGACCGGAATGCCCCGGGCGCGCAGGGGCTCAAGGGCCGCCTCGACCTCGGCGGTCTCGGTGATCATGTGTCGCTTGCGTTTGGTCGGCATGTCGGCGAGTGTAGCACCAAGTGCTGCACCCACTCCGGGCGGGAAGTGAACGGCTCAGTCGATCGCATGGGTGGCCTAAGGACACCGCGAGCGAAGCTCTCCCCCTCTTCCGGTGGAAAACTCCGCAGCTTGGGGAGAATTCAGCAGCCGAGCTGGCGGGCGATCACCATCTGCTGCACCTCGTCGGTGCCCTCGCCGATGGTGAGGATCTTGGCGTCGCGGTAAAAGCGGCAGACCGGGTACTCCTCGATGTAGCCGTAGCCGCCGTGGATCTGCACCGCCTCCTCGCTGGCGCGGACGGCGAGGCGGCCGGTGATCAGCTTCGCCTGGGCGGCGGTGAGGGTGAACGACTTGCCGGCGTCCTTCTCCAGGGCGGCGCGCCAGGTGAGCAGGCGGGCGGCCTCGATCTGGGCCGAGAGGTCGGCGATCTTGGCCTGGATCGACTGGAACTTGGAGATCGCCTGGCCAAAGGCCTGGCGCTCCTTGGCGTAGGCGATCGCCTCGTCGAGGGCGCCCTGGGCGAGCCCGACGCCCATCGCGGCGACGCCGATCCGGCCGCCGTCGAGGATGTGGAGGAAGTTCTTAAAGCCGTCGCCGCGACGGCCGAGCAGTCCGGACTCGGGCACCCGGCAGTCCTCGAAGCTGAGCGGTCGCGTGTCCGAGGCGTTCCAGCCCATCTTGCGGTAGGGCTCGCCGGCCTCGTAGCCGCGGGTGCCGGTGGGCACGATCAGGTTGGAGATCTCCTTGCGCCCGTTCGCCTCGCCGGTGACGGCTGTGATTGAGACGCAGCCAGAGATTTCGGTCCCGGAGTTGGTGATGAACTGCTTGGCCCCGTTGACGACCCACTCGCCGTTCTCAAGCTTGGCGGTTGTCCGCACGTTGCCGGCATCGGACCCGGCCTCCGGCTCGGTCAGCCCGAACGAGGCGAGCTTTTCGCCGCTGCAGAGCCGCGGCATCCACTCGTCCTTCTGCTCATCCGACCCCCAGAGCCAGATCGGCATCGTCCCCAGCGAGGTGTGCGCCGCCATCGTGATGCAGACCGAAGAATCGATCCGCGCCAGCTCTTCGACGGCGAGCACGTAGGAAAGGGTGTCGGCGCCGCCGCCCCCGTACTCCTGTGGGAAGGGGATTCCCATCAGCCCCAGTTCGCCGAGCTTGGCGACGATCTCGTAGGGGAAGCTCTTCGTCCGGTCCAGCCCCTCCGCCACCGGCTTGACCTCGGCGAGCGAAAACTCGCGCACCGTGTCCCGCAGCAGCCTCTGCTCGTCGCTCAGCTCGAAGTCCACCGGGCGATCTTATGCGGGCGAGTTGGCGTTCGGCCGCCCGCGTGCCACACTGGCTCGCGTGACTCACAGGCGGTGGTGGCCGCTCCTGGTTGCGGCAGCCGTCCTCACGCTGGGCGGCGGCGCGGCGAGCGCCGCTTCGCCCCTCCTCGGGCACACCCCCAATGCCACCGAAGGCGGTTGCACCCTCTGCTCGGCGTTCCAGCTGAGCGACAGCGAAAGCCCCAACTCCTACGAAGCGCCCTTCGACGGCGTCCTGATCGGTTCGAGGTTCTACGTCGGCCCCTTCGCCGAAGCTCCCGACTACGTGCAGGCACGGACCTTCAGGCGCAACGGTGGCGCCAGCGCCACCGTGGTGAGTGAGGGCGACAAACACGCGATCTCCGGCCTCTCGACGGGGCCGCACTCCTACTTCGAGCGGATTCCGATCGCCGCCGGCGACGTGCTCGGCGGTCGTTTCGACACCACGCCGTTCGTCGACGGCACACCGCACATCTTCGCCACGGCCGCGGCTGGGGACGAAATTGGGTTCTCGTCGTCACCCGGCCCGGATCTCGGCGACACCTTCACGGCGACCACGGTCGCCAATCGCCGGGTCAACATGAGCGCGGTGTTGGAGCCCGACGCCGACGGGGACGGATTTGGCGATGTGTCGCAGGATCTCTGTCCCGGCTCCCCCCACGCCTTCGATGCCTGCACCGGGAGCCTCTTCGGCAGTCCGATGCAGGGCCCCTATTTCACCGCGGGCACCTGCACCTACGATTGCCTGCGCGTGCAGCTCGCCGTCGGCGGCTCATCGACCGCGGTTCCGGTCGGCGGCGTCGTCGTCCGTTGGCGCCTGCGGGCACCCACATCGGGCTCCTACCGGATTCGGACGCTCGCACCCACCGGCGGGTCGAGCTATTCCATCGCCGGCTCGAGTGCGGTGGAGTCGGTCGCGCCGTCAGCTGCCGGCACGATGGTCACCTTCCAAACTCGGTTGCCGGTCCCGGCGGGCGGCTACGTGGGCCTGGTGCCGCCGAAGTTCAAATCCCAGACCCTGCGCGACCCGGCGCTTCCCGGCTCCACAATGGCGATTGTCAACGATGCCCCGGACGGGGGCAACGTCGCCCTGGGCGGGTACTCGCCCCTGACCGCCGAAGCCTTTTACGACGCCGACATCGAGCCCGATGCCGACGGCGACGGCTTCGGCGACATCAGCCAAGACTCTTGTCCGGCCAACCCCGCCACGCAGGGAGACTGCCCCGAGCCGGCTGCCGCCGCCCCGCTTGCGGCCAAGGTGCCGACCTGCCGTGGCCGGCGAGCGAGCATCGTCGGAACCTCCGGCAGGGACCGGCTGAAGGGGACCGGGAAGGCCGACGTCATCGTCGGGCTCGCCGGCAACGACACGATCAAGGCGCTGGCGGGCAATGACCTCGTCTGCGCCGGCAACGGGAAAGACACCGTTTTCGGCGGCCCCGGCAAGGACCGCCTGCTGGGCGAGAAGGGCGCTGACCATCTCTTCGGCGGCCCCGGCAAGGACACGCTCGCCGGCGGTCCCGGCAAGGACCTGCAGCGCCAGTAGCGCTCAGAGCTGCAGGCTCTTGACCTGCAGTAGCTCCTCGATCGCGTACCGCCCGTTCTCCCGCCCGTGCCCCGACTGCTTGAAGCCGCCGAACGGCGCCAGCGGGTTGAAGGCTCCACCGTTGATCTCGATCTGGCCGGTGCGGATCCGCTTGGCAACCGAGATCGCCCGCTCCCGATCGGCCGACCAGACGCCGCCGGAGAGGCCGTACTCGGTGTCGTTGGCGATCCGCACGGCGTCGTCGGTGCCCTCGTAGGGCTGGATCGCCAGCACCGGGCCGAAGATCTCCTCCTGGGCGATCGTCATCTCCGGCGTCACCTCGGAGAAGACCGTGGGGCGGACGAAGAAGCCCTTCTCCAGGCCGTCCGGCGCCGCCGCGCCGCCGGTAACCAGCTTCGCGCCTTCCACCTCGCCCTTCTCGATGTAGCCGCGCACTTTCTCCCGCTGGGTGGCGGAGACGAGCGGGCCGAGGCGGGTCGATTCCTCGAAGGGGTCGCCGGGGGTAAAGCTCTCGGCGGTCTGCGCGGCGATTTGCTCGGCTTCGGCCAGCTTCTCGGCGGGCACCAGCATGCGGGTCAGGGCGCTGCAGGTCTGGCCGGAGTTGAGGTAGCACTTGCCGACGCCGTCGGGAACGGCCTTGCTCAAGTCGGCGTCGTCGAGGATCACGTTCGGCGACTTGCCGCCGAGCTCCATCGAGACCGGCTTCACCGTCGCCGAGGCAAGCTCGGAGACGCGGCGGCCGGCGCGGGTCGAGCCGGTGAAGGAGACCATGTCGACGCCGGGGTGGCCGGCGATCGCCTCGCCGACGACCGGGCCGGTGCCGGTGACGAGGTTGAAGACGCCGGCGGGGAGCCCCGCGGCCTCGATCGCCTCGGCGAGGATGAAGGCGTTGAGCGGCACGATCTCGCTCGGCTTGAGGACCACCGTGCAGCCGGCGGCGAGGGCCGGGGCGACCTTGGCGGCGATTTGGTTGAGCGGGTAGTTCCAGGGCGTGATCGTGCCGACCACTCCGGCCGGCTCGCGCAGCACCCGCGAGTTGCCGATCTCCTCCTCCCAGCGGATTTCCTCCATCAGCTTCGGCATCGCCCCGAACTGGGCGATCGGCAGCCCCGCCTGGATGATCTTGCTCAGGGTCAGCGGCATCCCCAGCTCCTGGGAGATCGTCGCCGCGATCTCATCGGCGCGCTCGGCGAGCCCGGCCGAGATCGCGCCCAGGTAGCCGGCGCGCTCCTCGCGGGATGTCTGCGACCAGGACTCGAAAGCGTCGCGAGCCGCGATCACGGCGCGATCGGCGTCCGCGGCAGTGCAGGCCGGGATCGTCCCCATCGTCTCCTCGGTGGTCGAGTTGATCACCTCCAGGGTCTCGGATGCCTCGGGCTCCACCCACTCACCGTCGATGAAGATCTTGTCGCGCGCCTGAACCGCCGTTGCTGCCATGTCTCTCTCCTTCACTCTCTGGCCGGGCAGCCAACCGTACCGCTCCAAATCCCGAACTGCATCAACTTCTCCGCCTGACAGGAGGAGAAGTTGATGCAGTTCGGGTCAGGCGGCTTTGGCGGCGAGGCCGGGGCCGGGCAGCGCACGGGCATCGCGAGCGTGCAGGATCTGGCCGCAGCTTTCGCAGGTACCCCGGTCGCCGATCGCCCCGCCGCACTCCTTGTGGACGATCAGCATCGGCGGTCCGTCGGGGCCGGGGGAGTGGCGGTCGCCCCAGTTGAGCAGCGCGATCAGGGCGGGCCAGAGGTCGAGACCCTTCTCGGTAAGGAAGTACTCGTAGCGCTCAGGGCTGCGCTGGTAGGCCCGGCGCTCGAGAATGTCCTCCTCGACCAGGCGCAACAGGCGGGCGGAGAGCACGTTGCGGGCGATGCCGAGGCCTCTCTGCAGCTCGTCGAAGCGCCGGTGGCCGTTCATCACGTCGCGCACGATCAGCAGCGACCAGCGCTCGCCGACGACTTCCAGCGAGCGAGCGATCGAGCAGACCTGTCCCGGATAGTCGTTGCGCAGCACAGAGTGATCTTGGCACAGAGGGTTGCATCAAGCAACCGAGTCGGCTAGCTTCCGTCCAGTGACAGTTGCGTCAAGCAACCCAACCCACCCTGAGGCTCCATGGAGGCATAGGCATGCGGCTGATTCATCGACATAGGCACCATTCACGTTCCAAGGCACCGCGGATCTCGATCAGCCAGGCGGAGATCACCGCCGATCTGGTCTACCCGGCCCACCCGCGCGCGGCGCGTGACCGCGCCGTGGTCGATCGGCGGGCCCAATGAATTCCGGTGGTCCTTTGCCCCGTTATTCGGGGATAAGGCGCACCGGAAGGGGTTTGCATTGAGCGCCGAGAGCGTCGCCGAGCAGGGCGGGAGCGCGGTCGACGCGGCACTGGCGTTCGCCGAGTCGCGGCCGGAGATCACTCGCACGCGCGAGCTTGTCTGGCAGGATCCGGTGGCGACCGCTGCCGCCGGGGCGACGATGACCGGGATCGAGTACATGGAGGCGATCGTCGCCGGTGCGATGCCGCCGCCGCCGATCGCGGTGACGATGCGAATGCGCCCGATCGAGCTCGGCGAGGGCCGTTGCGTCTTCGAGGGCGAACCGGGGGAGGAGCACTACAACCCGATCGGCGTCGTCCACGGCGGCTATGCGGCGACGCTGCTCGACTCCGCCCTCGGCTGCGCCGTCCACACGACCCTGCCGGCAGGCGTCGGCTACACCTCGCTCGGCCTCGAGGCCAAGTACGTGCGCCCGATCACCCGCGACACCGGCCGCGTCCTCTGCGAGGCCAACGTCCTCTACCGCGGCCGTCGCCAGGCGACCGCCGAGGCCAACCTCACCGCCGCCGGCACCGGCAAGCTCCTCGCCCACGGCATCGCCACCAGCATGATCCTCTCCTGAGCTCGGGTGCAATGCTCCGTGGTCCTCTGGGACCAAAATGCATTGCACCCAGGGCGATCAGCCCGCGAGAGCGCGAGCCAGCGCGGTGAGCAGGCGGACGCCGAAGCCGCTGGCGTCCTTGCCGGTGTAGGCGCGGCCGACGTCCCAGGAGGTGCCGGCGATGTCGAGGTGGGCCCAGGGGGTGTCGCCGACGAATTCCTCGAGGAAGGAGGCGGCGGAGATCGTCCCGGCCTTGCGCTTCGGTGCCGCATTGGTGAGGTCGGCGGCCGTCCCCTTCATCAGCGCCGTGTACTCCGGGTGGAGGGGGAGGCGCCAGACCAGCTCGCCGGTTTCCCTTCCCACCTCCTCGACCTTCCCCGCCAGCGCGTCGTCGTTGGAGACGACGGCGGCGTAGCTCGACCCGAGGGCGATCATCACGGCGCCGGTCAGGGTGGCGATGTCGACGACGCGATCCGCGCCCTGCTCGATCGCGTAGGCGAGCGCGTCGGCGAGGATCAGGCGCCCCTCGGCATCGGTGTTGTTGACCTCGACCGTCTTGCCGTTGTACTGGGTGATGATGTCGCCGGGCTTGATCGCGGTTCCGGAGGGCATGTTCTCGGTGGCGGGGATGACGGCAATCAGGTTGACCGCGAGCTCGAGCTCGGCGATCGCACCGACGGTCTCGATCACCGCGGCGGCGCCCGACATGTCCATCTTCATCTCCTGCATCCCGGCCGGCGACTTAAGTGAGATGCCGCCGGTGTCGAAGGTCACGCCCTTGCCGACCAGGCCAAGCGTCTCGCCGGAACCTCCTCCGTCGTAGCGCATCGCGATCAGCTTCGGCTCCTCCGGGCCGCCCTGGCTGACGGCGACGAGGCCGCCCATGCTTTTGGCGACGATCTCCTCGCGGCCCAGAACCTCGGTGCTGACCGCGGGATGGGCGGAGGAGATCTCACGCGCGCGGTGGGAGAGGAACGAGGGAGTGGCGACGTTTGAGGGCAGGCTCTGCAGGTCGCGGGCGCGGTTTTGGGCCTCGGCGCAGGTGCGGGCCGTTTCGGCTGCGGCCGAGACGCTCTCGGGTGCGAGCAGGACAAGCTCGTCGAGCGATGCCGGCTCCGGTGACTCGGGGTCGGCGCTCTTGAAGCGGTCGAAGCGGTAGGCGCCGAGGATCGTGCCGGTGACGATGCCCTCGGCAAGCGCCTCTTCCTCGCCGCCCTCGGGCAGATCCCAGGCGAGCGAGGTGGCCTTCAGCCGGGCCTCTTTGGCGACGAGCGCGGCCGCGATCCGCAGCCGCTCGGGGTCCAGGTCCTCGCGCTTGCCGAGCCCGGCGACGATCGCTCGCGCCGGTTGCTCGGGGTGGACCGTGGCCAGCTTCTTGAAGCCGCCCTTGGCGTCGGCGGCGCCCCGCGCCGAGGCCAGCTCTCCGGGCAGCTCCTCGCCCTCGCAGAGTCCGACCGCGACCAGGTCGGCGCCGCTCGCGGCGATCTCGCTCTGGCTGACTGAGACCTTCATCGAGGCGCGAGTCTATGACGTTGCGCACGGCGGCCGGACCCAGCCTGTCGCTATCGTCCCTGGCGTGGGCCAGGCGGCCCTGATCGAGCCGAGATCCGGCATAAACACTCAGAGAAAGGCAGCCATGCCCAGCACAGTCATCCTCAGTACAGCGCGCACGCCCTTCGGCAAGATGGGCGGAACCCTCTCCTCGCTCGACGCCACCGACCTCGGCGGCCACGCGATCGCCGCGGCCTTGGAGCGCTCCGGCGTCGAGCCCGAGCAGGTCGAGCAGGTCGTCTTCGGCCAGGTCCTGCAGGCCGGCCAGGGGCAGATCCCCTCGCGCCAGGCCCAGATCAAGGGCGGCGTTCCCAAGGAGGTGCCCTCGGAGACGATCAACAAGGTCTGCGCCTCCGGCATGCGCTCGCTCGGCATCGCCGACATGGCGATCCGTGCCGGCGACACCGACGTCGCCGTCACCGGCGGCATGGAGTCGATGAGCCAGGCCCCGCACCTGCTGCCCGGCGCCCGCTTCGGCTATCGGATGGGCCACGTCGAGACGATCGACGCGATGGTTCACGACGGCCTCACCAACCCCTTCACCGAAAAGCAGATGATCAACGAGGCGAGCGAGGTCTCCAACGAGCTGGAGATAACCCGCGCCGACATGGACCGCTTCGCCGAGCGCTCGCACCGGCTCGCCGCCGAGGCCACCGACGCCGGCCGCCTCGCCGAGGAGATCGCCGGGGTCACGGTCAAGTCGCGCAAGGGTGAGCACACGATCGAGTCAGACGAGGCGATCCGCCCCGAGACCACGGTCGAGACGCTGGCCGGCCTGCGCGCGATCGGCGGCGAGGACGCCACTCACACCGCCGGCAACGCGCCGGGCGTCAACGACGGCGCCGGGGCGATCGTCGTCTCCTCCGCGGAGTGGGCCGAGAAGGAGGGCCGCACGCCGCTGGCCCGCGTGCTCGCCTACGGCACGGTCGCCGACGACTTCCCCTACCTGGCCAAAACTCCGGCCAACGCCGCCAAGCAGGCGCTGGAGAAGATCGGCAAGAGTCCTGAGGACGTCGACCTCTGGGAGATCAACGAGGCCTTCGCCTCGGTCGCGCTCAACTCGATGCGGATGCTCGGCGTCGATGACGAGAACGTCAACGTCAACGGCGGCGCGATCGCGCTCGGCCACCCGATTGGCGCCTCCGGCGCCCGCATCGTCGGCTCGCTCGTCCACGAGCTGGGACGGCGGGGCGGCGGCATCGGCGTCGCCGCGATCTGCTCCGGCGGCGGCCAGGGCGACGCGATCGCGATCGAGGTCGACGGCCAGTAGCGCCGTGAGCCGCGCCGCGGCGTTCTTCGATTTGGATAAGACCCTGATGGCGGGGTCGAGCGGGATGCAGTTTGCCCGCGTCGCCACCCGGCACAAGCTGGTCAGCCGCCGGCAGCTGGCCAGCTGGGGCCTCGAGCACCTGCGCTACCGCCTGCGCGGTACGACCGACGAGCGCACGACCGAGGTGCTGCGGGTCGCCCGCGAGCTGATCGCGGGCGTTCCGGCCCGCAGCCTCGAACGGATGAACCCCGAGGTGATGGCGGCGATCTTGCCCCGCGTATACCCGCAGATGCTGGACGAGGTTTACGCCCACCAGGACGCCGGCCGCCCGACCTTCATCGTCAGCGCCGCGGGCAGCGGCGTGGTCGAGCCGCTGGCCACCGTGCTCGGCATGGACGGCGGCGTCGGCACCCGATACGGGGTGGGCGAGGACGGCGCCCTCACCGGCCGCTTCGACGGTCCCTTCGTCTACGGCGAGGGCAAGGTCGAGGCGATGAAGGCCTTCGCCGCCGAGCACGAGATCGACCTGGCCGCCTCCTACGCCTACTCAGACTCGGTCTCCGACCTGCCGATGCTGCGCGCGGTCGGCAACCCGGTCGTCGTCAACCCCGACCCGCCGCTGGCCGAGATCGCCCGCGAGGAGGGCTGGCAGACGATGCGCTTCGAGCGCCTCGGCCGCCGCTTGGTCGCGCTCGCCGTCACCCTGCTGGCGACCGTCGGCGGCTTCGGCGCCTCCCGGATCGCCGCCCGCCGCAAGCAGCCCCCTCGCCGCTTCCCACCGCGCCGCTAGCCTGTGGCGATGGCCGCGGAGCCGGGCGCCAAGCCCGAGTTCAAGCAGCGAGAGGCGGAGTTCTCGACCATGTCGGGGCATCCGGTCGAGCCGCTCTACGGCCCTGAGCACGCTCCAGCCGATCCCGAAGAGACGATCGGGGCGCCCGGCGAGTACCCCTTCACCCGCGGCCCCTACCCCTCGATGTACCGGGGGCGGCTCTGGACGATGCGCCAGTTCGCCGGCTTCGGCACGGTCGAGGAGACCAACGAGCGCTTCCACTACCTGCTCGACCATGGCCAGACGGGGCTCTCGACCGCCTTCGACATGCCGACCCTGATGGGCTACGACTCCGACCACGAGCGCAGCCTCGGCGAGGTCGGCCGCGAGGGCGTCGCCGTCGACAGCCTCGACGACATGGAACAGCTCTTCGACGGCATCCCGCTCGGCGGCGTCACCACCTCGATGACGATCAACGCCCCGGCAGCGATCCTGCTCGCCTTCTACGTCCTCGTCGGGGAGCAGCAGGGGGTGCCGGCGGAGAAGCTCGGCGGCACGATCCAGACCGACATCCTCAAGGAGTACATCGCCCAGAAGGAGTGGTGCTTCCCGATCGAGCCGGCGATGCGCCTGGTCACCGACATGATCGAGTGGTGCAGCGAGCAGATGCCGCGATGGCATCCGGTCTCGATCTCCGGATACCACATCCGCGAGGCCGGTTCGACCGCGCAGCAGGAGCTCGCCTTCACGCTCAAGGACGGCTTCACCTACGTCGAGCGGGCGCTAGAGCGCGGCCTCGACATCGACGACTTCGCGCCCCGCCTCTCCTTCTTCTTCAACGCCCACATCGACTTCTTCGAGGAGATCGCCAAGTACCGGGCGGCGCGGCGGATCTGGGCGCGCGAGATGAAGGAGACCTACGGCGCCAAGCGCGAGGAGTCGATGCGGCTGCGCTTCCACGCCCAGACCGCCGGCGTCTCGCTGACGGCCCAGCAGCCGCTCAACAACGTTGTCCGCACCTCACTGGAGGCGCTGGCGGCGGTGCTCGGCGGCACCCAGTCGCTGCACACCAACTCCTTCGACGAGGCTCTGGCCCTGCCGACCGAGGAGGCGGTGAAGGTGGCCCTTCGTACCCAGCAGGTGATCGCCTTCGAGTCGGGCACACCGAACACGCCCGACCCGCTCGGCGGCTCCTGGTTCGTGGAGAAGCTGACCGACGAGATGGAGGAGGCCGCTTACGGGTACTTCGCCCGCATCGACGAGCTGGGCGGGATGGTCGAGGCGATCCGGCGCAACTTCCCCCAGCGCGAGATCGCCGACGCCGCCTTCACCTACCAGCGCGAGCTCGATGAGCGCAAGCGCATAGTCGTCGGCGTCAACGACTTCGCCCAGGAGGGCGAAGAGCCAACCCCAATCCTCCGCATCGACCCGGCCCTGGAACGCAAGCAGACCGACCGCCTCGCCGCCACCCGCGCCAAGCGCGACAGCGCCGAGGTCGAGAACGCCCTCGCCGAGCTAAAGCGCGCCGCCAACACAGCGCAGAACCTGATGCCCCCCATCATCGCCGCCGCCCGAGCCCGCGCCAGCGAGGGCGAGACGATCGCCGCGATGCAGGAGGTCTTCGGCACCTACACCGAGTCGCCGGTCTTCTAATCGGCCACCTCCCCGCGCGACTGGTCACTTCGCCCACGGATTCGGTGGTAAAGGGTTCAGCCGAGCCTCTCCGCGTCCGCTCGGGCACGCGCCACGGCGCTCCGGAGGATCTTTTGCACGTGTGCCCGGTCGTACTTGATCTGCCAGTGGGAGAAGCGCAGTGGCCACATCCCAGCCGCGAGGTGAGCCTGATCGCGCTCCAGGCCGCGCTTCTGTTGGGACGCGGTGCGGTGGTATCGCAACCCGTCTGCCTCCACCACGATTCCAAGCTCGGGCCAGAAGAAGTCGACTTCATAGCCATTCACCCACGTTTTCGTCTCCGGCATTGGAAGCTCGATGGCGCGTGCAAGTGACCTCATCAGCTGCTCCAGCTCGGAGTCGCTGAGCCGGAATGCGAGAGGGTCGAGGAGCTTTCGCAGCGGCGCCACGCCGGGTTGATTGCCGTAGTCCTCAAGCGACGCATGCAGAACGTCGGCTCTCACCCGGTCGAGCTTGTCGGCCTCGTTGACGGCGCGCTCAAGCTGCATGGGCCTCAGTCGTGTCGCCTGGTCGACCAGCGTGCGGGCGGGTGAGGTGAGAGGAATCCCTTCGTGGATGGCCACATCTCCCATAACCGATTCTGCGCGCCTGTGGACCCGAATTCCGGGCATGCGACTGCGACGTCGGGCCGGAACCGAGACATCGATCAGACCTCCCCGCTCCGTCCCGAATCCCCAAAAGGCTGCCGCGCTGCCGTGGCTCAACACCGCATCGGGTCCGCAGGCGAGTACCGCCGCCATCCAGCGCCCACGTCTATCCAGCAGCGGCCGCCCGACCGCGTAGACACCGCGCCACACGGGATGAAGCCGTCCCGAGGAGATCCTTCGCTCGATCCGTCGCGGTCCGAGCCCGAGTTCCAGAAGCTGTCGTCGCGCGACTACGCCGTGCTGTCGTCTCACCAAGGCCCAGATCGCCGCATCCCTGCCGACCCCGGCCGGCGACTGGTCATTTGCCCCACGCATATGGTGGTTAAGGGTTCAGCGGGGCGATTTCTCCCCCCGGTCGTCTAGTCTCCCGGCCGCATGAGCACCGCAACCGCCCGCAAGATCCGCGTCGTCGTCGCCAAGCCTGGCTTGGACGGGCACGACCGCGGGGCCAAGATCATCGCTCGCGCCCTGCGGGATGCGGGGATGGAGGTGATCTACACCGGGTTGCACCAGACGCCGGAGCAGATCGCTGAGACGGTGATTCAGGAGGACGCCGACGCGGTCGGCCTCTCGATCCTCTCCGGTGCCCACATGACGCTGGTGCCGCGGGTTGTCGAGCTGCTCGGCGAGCAGGGGGTCGACGATGTCCTGGTCACGGTTGGCGGCACGATCCCGGCCGAGGACATCCCCGAGCTCGAGAAGCTCGGCGTCGCCGCCGTCTTCACGCCCGGCGCCGGAACCGATGAGATCGTCGAGTTCATCCGCGCCAACGCCGCCGAGCGCGACGACGTCTAACCTCGCCGCGGGTCGCAGAACGGCTTTGCGCTGCGCCCGATAACCTCCCGCCGCCATGTCTATAGATAGACTGATTGACTGGTCAGTCAACAAGCTTTAGAACTAGCCAAGGAGGCTTGAAACTTGAAGATCTGCGTCCTGGTCAAGGAGGTTCCGGACGCCGCCGTTCAGAAGCGCATCGACTCAACAACGATGCGTCTGGACCGCAGCGGCGAGAAGAACCTGAACCCCTTCGACACACACGCCATCGAGGCCGCCATGCAGATCAAGGAGGGCGGTGCGATCCCGGTCGAGGAAGTCGTCGCGGTGACGATGGGTCCCGACTCCGCCGTCCGCGCCCTGCACAAGGCGGTCGCGCTCGGAGCCGATCGCTCCGTGCACCTCTCCGACGACGCGCTCGCCGGCTCCGACGTCTGCGCCACCGGCTACTCGCTGGCCAAGGTGCTGGAGGCCGAGAGCCCGGACCTGGTCCTGCTCGGCCAGCAGTCCGATGACGGCGAGTGCTACACGATCGGCGCCGTCGTCGCCGACCACCTGAAGATGCCCTCGCTGACCCAGGTGATCAAGATCGACGTTGCCGACGGCAAGCTGCGCTGCGAGCGCCAGGCCGAGTACGGCTACGACACGGTCGAGGTCGAGCTGCCCGCCGTGATCAGCGTCGGCGACGCGATCAACGAGCCGCGCTACCCGAGCCTGAAGGCGATCATGGGGGCCAAGAAGAAGCCCCTCGACGCCAAGGCGACCGGGGATGTCGGCATCGAAGGCGGCATGGTCGGCGAGGCCGGCTCCAAGACATCGGTCCTGGCCCTCAACCCGCCGCCCGCCAAGCAGGCCGGCGAGATCATCGAGGACGAGGACACCAACGAGACGGTCGAAAAGATCGTCGCCTGGCTCGACGAGAGGAAGCTGATCTAGATGGCAGGCATCCTGACCTACGCCCTGCACGACGACGAGGGCAACTTCAACAAGAACTCGCTCGGGGCGATCTCCGAGGCGGCCAAGCTGGCCGGCGAGATCGGCGGCGATGCTGCGGCTCTGGTCGTCGGCGACATCGCCGATGACGCCTGCGCGGCGCTCGGCAACTGGGGCGCGGCGAAGGTCTACCGCGCCAAGGACGTGCCTGAGGGGCTCGCCCAGCCGATCGTCGACGCGATGGCCAAGGTGATCGGCGACGAGGGTTACTCATACGCCCTCTTCGGCGGCGGCCTGCTCGGCTTCGAGATCGGCGCCGGCCTCACCGCCCGCCTGGGTGCCGGGGTGACGATGGAGGTCACCGAGGTCAAGGTCTCCGACGGCAAGCTGGTTGTCGAGCGGCCGATCCTGCAGGACTCCCAGATCGCCGACGTCGGCTACGTCTCCGAGCCGGGGATCATCATCGGCCGCCTCAACGCCTTCGACGCCAGCGAGAGCGGTGGCACGGCCGAGGTGATCGACGTCCAGGTCGAGCTATCGCCCTGGTCGTCCAAGGCGAAGCTGGTCCAGCGCGGCGAGCAGCGCGGCGCCGACGTCAACATCGAGGACGCCGAGATCCTCGTCGGCGGCGGTCGCGGTCTCGGAGCCGCAGACGGCTTCAAGCAGTGCGAGGAACTGGCCGAGGCGATGGGTGGGGCGGTTGCCGCCACCCGCGCCGTGGTCGACGCCGGCTGGTACCCCTACGCGGCCCAGATCGGCCAGACCGGCAAGACGGTCGCGCCGAAGCTCTACCTGGCGGCCGGCATCTCCGGCGCGATCCAGCACAAGGTTGGGATGCAGAGCTCGGAGAACATCCTCGCGATCAACAAGGACCAGAACGCGCCGATCTTCGAGTTCTCGGATCTCGGCGTGGTCGGCGACCTGCACAAGATCGTCCCCAAGCTGACCGAGGCGATCAAGGCCAAGAAGGGCTGAGGGAGTACGCGATGCCGGCTGTAGCACCGAGTGAGTTCCCGCCGCCGTTCGACCCGGCCGATGCGATCGGCCCGCCGACCGATGCCGAGGACGAGCGGATCGAGGTCGGCATCGCGATCGTCGGCGGCGGCCCCGCCGGGCTCGCCTGCGCCAACAAGGTCATGCAGCTGCTCGAGGACGAGCCGGAGCTGACCGAGAAGCTCGGCGAAGTCCCGGTCGCGGTGATCGAGAAGGGCAAGGTCGCCGGCGCCCACCTGCTCTCCGGGGCGAACATGAAGCCCTCGGCGATGGAAGAGCTCTTCCCCGACCTGCCCAAGGAGGAGTGGCCGGTCTTCCAAGAGGTCACCAAGGACGCGGTCTACCTGCTGACCTCGAAAGCGGCACTGCCGCTGAAGCCGATGCCGCCGAACTTCCGCAACCACGGCAACTACGTCACCTCGGTCTCCAAGCTGGGCCGCTTCCTCTCCGACAAAGCCGAGGAGGCGGGCGTCTACATCCTCTCCGAGACGGCCGCGACCAAGCTGCTGGTCGAGGATCGCGTCGTCAAGGGCATCCGCTCCGGCGACCGCGGTCGCGGCAAAGAGGGCGAAGAGCTGGGCAACTTCGAGCCCGGCTCAGACGTCGTTGCCAAGGCCACGGTCCTGGCCGAGGGCACGGTCGGCCACCTCACCTACGCCGCCTACGACTACTTCGACATGCACGGCGCCGACCCGATGCGCTGGGAGCTCGGGGTGAAGGAGGTTTGGGAGGTCGCCAAGCCGCTCGACCGCGTGATCCACACGATGGGCTGGCCGCTGCGCAAGTCGCCCCGCTACAACGAGTTCGGCGGCAGCTTCATCTACCCGATGGGCGAGGACAAGCTCTGCATCGGCCTGGTCGCCGGCCTCGACTACACCGACGCGACCTTCTCGGTCCACGACGCATTGCAACTGCTCAAGACCCACCCCTTCGTCAAGGACCTGCTCGAGGGCGGCAAACGGGTTGCCTGGGGCGCCAAGACGATCCCCTCCGGCGGCTACTTCGCGATGCCCAAGCGCCTCGCCGTGCCCGGAATGGTCGTCGCGGGCGATGCCGCCAGCATGGTCAACGTGCCGACCCTGAAGGGCGTCCACTACGCCATGCACGCCGGTATGTACGCGGCGGAGACGATCGTCGAGTCGCTGAAGCGGGACTCTGTCAACTTCGAGGCCTACGACGAGAAGATCCACAAGTCGCAGATCGAGAAGGACCTCTACGAATCGCGCAACATGCGCCAGCCCTTCTCCAAAGGCTTCTTCCTCGGCGGCGCCATGGCCTCGGCGATGACGATCACCAAAGGCAACTTCCCCGGCGGCCACTGGAAGCAGGAGCACGACTCCGAGGTCGAGATGGAGCTGGGCAGGGCGGGAGAGATGTACGTCAAGCCCGACAACGAGCTCACCTTCGCCAAGCTCGACTCGGTCTTCCTCTCCGGCAACGCGACCCGCGACGACGCGCCCAACCACGTTCGCATCCAGACCAAGGTGCCGCGCGAGATCGCCCAGACCTGGGTCTCGATGTGCCCGGCCCAGGTCTACGAGATCCCCGACGAGCAGCTGGAGAACGGGGCCGCCGAGGTCGACGTCCACGTGACCGCCTCCAACTGCGTGCAGTGCGGCGCGATCACGGCCAAGGGCGGGCGCCTGACGCTGCCCGAGGGCGGCGACGGGCCGCTCTACCAGGAGACGTAGGCGCAGCGCCACAGATCCGAGACGGTTTGCGCGCCACGCGTGCGCCGTGGGTCCGTACGGTCGAGGGACGTGCATGGAGGACTCGCCCAGATAACGACCTTGGTCGGACTGCTCGCCGGAGGCATCGCCGTCGGCGGCTTCCTCGGGCACGCCCTCCCGAGCCTGCGTGGCTCCCCTGAGCTGGCGCTTCGTCGGGCGACGACCATCGGCGGGCTCCTCGGACTGTTGGGCGTGGTGGGGCTCGCCGTCCTTTCTTCGATTATGTAAGTTATTGTCTGCCGATTGGAGGTTGTGCAAATGAGCGAAGCAAAAGCCCTTGTCTTGTTCGCCGTGGTCTACTTCGTCCTGGTCTGCGCCGCCACGCTTCTGGCGATCGGCCTTGGTGCCGGCGGCGTTGCACTCGGCTTTCTCGCGGTTGCGGTCTGTGCTGCCGGTGGCTTCTTCTCGTCGGTCATCGTCCTCCGCTACTCGGACCAGAAACAGCGCCATAGGCGCGAAGAGATCCTCTTGTCGCGGTAGGGCACTCCGGCCACTCGCGGCGGTAGCGTCCGCGGCGTGCTGGCACTTGGAGTACTAGCCGCAGTTGGGGCATCCCTGCTCTACAACACCTCGATCGCGCTGCAGGCGCTGGAGGTGCGGGGGGTCGACCGGGAGCACTCGCTGCGGGTCTCGCTGATCGGCCGGCTGCTGCGCAACCGGCGCTGGTTGGGGGCCACGGCACTGGGGTTGCTCGGCTGGCCGCTGGAGATCGGGGCGCTGCTGCTGGCGCCGCTGACCGTGGTGCAGCCCTGCCTGGCCAGTGGGCTCATCCTGCTGCTCTGGCTGGGGGTGAAGCGGCTGGGGGAGAGGCCCGGGCGGAGGGAGTTCCTGGCCGTTGGGGCGATCGTCGCCGGAGTGGCCGGAGTGGCGCTGGCGGCGCCGGAGCGGACCACAAACCACGCGAGCACGGTGGCTATCGCCCTCGCCCTGTTGCTCGTCGCGTTCCCGATCGCCGCTCCCTACGTGCTGCGCTCGCGCAGCGGACATTCACCCCGCCCTGGTGGGGTCAAAGTCGGATACGCGAATGCGATCGCCACGCTGGCCGTGATCAGCGCCGGCTGTGGCTACGCCTGGACGGCGATCGCGAGCAAGCTGCTGACCGACGAGCTGGCGGCGGGGGCGGTGATCGTGGCCGTTGCCTGGCTCGCCACGGCGGCTGCTTCGGAGGGGCTGGCGCTGCTCAGCGAGATGAGCGCTCTTCAGCAGCGCCCCGCGACCCACGTGGCCCCGACGATGTTCGCGGTCCAGGTTCTGATCCCCGTCCTGCTCGCACCGCTGATCTTCGGCGAGTCCTGGGGCTCGACTCCGCTCGGCGGGGCCGTGCTGGTCGGGGCGATGGCGGTCGCGGTCGCCGGAACCGTGTTGTTGGCCGGTTCGAGCGCCGTCGGCGCTGTCATAGAAAATGCTCATTCTGGGGATTCGGACTGATCCTGGTCCGGCTCCGCTGCTAGCCTTGCGGCGCCTTCGCGCCCTTTCGATTTCGTCCCGCGAACGCTTGCCCCAGCCACACTCACGCCAAGGAGTCATCGTAGGGTCCGCAGAGACAAGCCGGATCGACGCGAGCAAGTTCGCGATCGGGTTCGATCATCGTGACCGCGCCAGGCTCTTCGAGCTCTGGACCGAGGTGCTCGATTCCGAGCAGTGGTCGGAGGGTCGGATGCTTGAGGCGTTCGAGAACCGCTGGGCGGAGTGGAACGGGCTGCCCAGCCTGGGACTCTCCAGCTGGGCCGGCGGTGCCCTGGCGGCGCTCGAGTTCGCGGGAGTGCGCGGCGAGACCGTGCTCTGCCCCTCCAACACCTTCATGGCGACCCCATTGGCCGCGATCAAGGCCGGCGCCGAGGTCGAGTTCGTCGACTGCAACCGCTCCGACCTCTGCATGTCCTTCGACGACTTCGAGCGCAAGGCCGAGGCGCACAAGCCGAGAGCCGCGATCCTGGTCCACATCGGCGGCCACATCGGCTTCGACTCCGAGCGCATCGCCGCCTACTGCCGCGAGAACGGGATCTTCCTGCTCGAGGACTGCGCCCACGCCCACGGCGCCGAGTGGAACGGGAGCAGGCCCGGCGGCTTCGGCGACGCCGGGGTCTACTCGCTGTACGCGACCAAGACGGTCTCCACCGGCGAGGGCGGCGTGCTCGTCTCCTCCAGCGAGGACCTGATCGAGTTCGCTCGCAAGTTCCGCAACTACGGCAAGTTCGAGCACGAGGTCGACGGGCTCAACTTCCGCATGAGCGAGTTCACCGCGGCGCTGGCCCTGGTCCAGGCAGATCGCATGGAGGAGGTCGTCGCCTGGAAGAACTCCTACGCGAGCGAGCACCTCGATCCGCTCCATCCCGCCCGGCTGGAGCTGCCCGAGGGGATGACCTCGGGCCTCTACAAGTACATCGTCTTCGAGGAGATCGAGAAGTCCACCGGCCGCGTCTACGAAGAGCCCTGTCACCGCATCATGGGCCGCTCCGCCGACCTGCCGAACACCGACTGGGTGGCCGCGAACCACTGGTGCGTGCCGCTCTACTACCGCCCGGAGAGCCGCGAAGCGGCGCTCGGCAAGGAGGAGCAAGCATGAGGGTCCTGGTAACCGGCGGCGGCGGCTTCATCGGCTCCCACGTGGTCGACCGGCTGATCGAGCGCGGCGTCACGCCGCGGATCTTCGACCTCAGCGCCTCCCCCTACCACTCGCCGCTGGAAGTCGAGACCTTCACCGGCAGCATCACCGACCCGGCCAACCTCGACCTGGCGATGCGCGACTGCGACGCGGTGATTCACCTCGCCGCCGTCGCCGACGTCGGTCACGTCCTCGCCGACCCGGTCCTGGCCGAGGAGGTCAACACCCGCGGCACGCTCAACGTGCTCGAGGCCGCCTGCCGGGCCAAGGCCGGCCGCGTCGTCTACGGCTCGACCACCTGGGTCTACAGCGACTGCGTCGAGCAGGACGTCAGCGAGGAGACGCCGATCCCGGCGCCCCGCCACCTCTACACCGCGACCAAGCTGGCCGGCGAGACCTACTGCGCGGGCTACGCCGAGCTGTACGAGCTGGAGAGCACCGTGCTGCGCTTCGGCATCCCCTACGGCCCCCGTGCCCGCGCCGCCGGCGTGGTCGCCAAGTTCACCGACCTCGCCTTCGAAGGCAAGCCGCTGACGATCGCCGGCGACGGCAGCACGACCCGCAGCTTCATCTACGTCGAGGACCTCGCCGACGGGATCGTCGCCGCGCTGGCGCCCGAGGCCGCCGGCCGCACCTACAACCTCTCCGGCGACGAGGTCGTGACGATCCTCGAAATCGCCGAGCGGGTGCAGGAAAATACCGACAACTGCGAGATCGTCCACACGCCGCCGCGCCCGGGCGACTTCCCCGGCAAGGCGATCTCCAACGAGCGGGCGCTCGCCGAGCTCGGCTGGAAGGCCGGGACGAGCTTCAAGGACGGGGTCCGCAAGTACGTCGAATGGGTCCGCAGCAGCACCCGGCCGCCCGACCCGATCCCCGGCAAGCAGCCCTCGCTGAACGGCAACGAACACGCGGCCGGCGCCCTGCTCGCCGGTGCCGCACGGGCCGAGGAGCGCTCGCCCCGGGTGCTGATCCTCAGCGCCGACATCGGCGAGGGCCACGACCTGCCGGCACGGATCATCAAAGCCGACCTCGAAGAGGAGGTTCCCGGGGTCGAGGTGGAGATCGCCAACGGACTCGAGGCGATGGGCAAGCTCTCCGCCGCGGTCCTGCGCAACGGCTCCAAGGTGACCTTCCGCTGGATGCCCTGGCTGTTCGACGCCCAGTACTGGCTGATCACCAAGTTCGCTCCCGCTCGCTGGCTCTTTCACCACATGGGCTACGTCTTCTCGGGCCGCGGCCTGCTCAAGGCGATCGAGGCCTATGACCCCGACGCGGTCATCTCCACTTACCCCGGGGTGACCGCGGTGCTGGGCATGCTGCGCGAGAACCGCCGCCTCGACATCCCGGTGCAGTCGGCGATCACCGACCTGGCCGGGCTGCGCTACTGGGCGCACCCTGGGGTCGACCTCCACTACGTCACCCACCCGGAGTCAATCGAGGAGGTCGAGAAGCTGGTCGGCCCTGGAACCGTCGAGTGGGTCCGGCCGCCGATCTCGCGCGAGTTCCTGATGCCGCGCACCCGCCGCGACGCGCGCCAGGCACTCGACGTCCCGGCCCACGCCCGGGTCGTGCTCGTCTCCGGCGGTGGCTGGGGGATCGGTGACCTCGAGGGCGCGATCCGCTCGGCCCTCTCCGAGGACGCCCTGGTCGTCTGCATCACCGGCCGCAACGACATCGCCCGCGAGAAGCTGGAACGCAGCTTCGCCGGCAACGAGCAGGTCCGCATCCTCGGCTTCACCGAGCAGATGAGCGACTGGATGGCCGCCGCCGACGCGATGATCCACGCGACCGCCGGCCTGACCGTGCTCGAGGCCCACATCCGCGGCTGCCCGGTCGTCTCCTACGGCTTCTCGGCCGGCCACCTGCGCGCCAACAACGCGGCCTTCGAGCGCTTCGGCCTGGCCGAGGTTGCCGGCTCCCAGCACGAGCTGGAGTCGGTCCTGCGCCACCTCACCCGCGAGCGGCGCTCGCCGGACTCCTCCTTCGCCTCGCTGCCCTCGATCGCGTCCCGGGCGCTCTCGGTGCGGCCGCGGGTTCGCCCGCAGCCGGTCTGGCGCCTGCGCGCCGAGCGGGTGGCCACCGCCGTCACCCTCGCGGTGCTGGCGGTCGTGATGCTGTTCACGGTGATCGACCGCGAAGCCCCCTACAAGGTGATCGCCAAGCCGCTCGAGGGCCGCATCCACATCGGCAAGGACAACGACGAATCGACGCCGGGGGTCTCCAAGGCGGCCCCGGCGACCCCGGCGGAAGCGGCGCCCACGGCGCAGCACAGCAGCGCCGGCGAAGGCCATTGAGCAGAGCGCTGCTCGGTGCCGGCGCCTCTGCCGCGACGGTCTTGCATGCCGGCCCGGCGCTGGCGCCGGTCGTTCCGGGCCTCGGCGCCGCGCTGGGAATCGAGATGCGACAGGAGGACGATCCCGGCGTCGCCCTCACCTTCGACGATGGCCCGCACCCGCAGGGCACCCCCGCGGTACTCGAGGTGCTGCGCGAGCACGGTGCGACGGCGACCTTCTTCCTCGCCGGCGAGCAGGTCGTGCGCCGGCCCGCGCTGGCCGCCGAGATCATTGCGGCTGGGCACCGGGTCGAGCTGCACTGCTTTCGCCACCGTAACCATCTCCGACTCCGCGTCGCGGACTTCCTCGAAGATGCAGAACGAGCCCGGGTGGCGATAGAGGAGGCCAGCGGCCAGGCAATCGCCTGCTTCCGCCCGCCCTACGGGATCTTCAGCTCCGCGACCCTCCGCGCCGTCCGGCGGCGTGGTTGGCGGCCGGTGCTGTGGTCGCGCTGGGGGCGGGACTGGGACCGCCGCGCGAGCGCAGGGTCAATCGCTCGTCGCGCCAGCGCCCGCATCGAGGCCGGCGACATCCTCCTCCTCCACGATGCCGACTACTACAGCGCGCGCGGCTCCTGGGTGCGCACGGCGGCGGCGCTGCCGATGATTCTCGCCGAGCTGGAGGCGCGGGGGCTGAGGACTACCTCACTGCGCCGCTGAGACGGCGGCGCGAGCGTCCACACGTCGCAGCCGGCAAACGCTTCGTCGAGGCGTCGCGCCATCGTGCTGCGAGGCCGATCCTGGTCGAAGATTTCCCTAGGCATGACTCTCCGTCCTGTAGGGGGCGTTATGGAACCTTCACCCCTCGGTCGGACGAAAAACATGCACGTAGCGGAAAAGAACGCGCAGCTTGCGCGTTTTGCCTCAACTCGTGGACACGAATCCGGCGATCTCCTCGGCGAGCCGGCCCGGTTGGTCGAGTGCGACAAAAGTCTTTGCGTCGGGAATCTCGACCAGGCGCGCATTCGGGGTCTCCCTTGCCAGCCGTTCCCCGTAGGAGAGCGGGAAGTACTTATCGCCCGGCGCCCAGGTGAGCAGCAGCGGTAGCTGGGAGGAGCTCAGCTTCTCGGCCGCCTCCAGGGTGTAGCGCTTGTTCATCCCCGCGGTCACCTTCTTCGCGTCGTGCTTGACGCCGCGGTCGCTGAGGCCCGGTTTCATCCAGGAGGCGACGAGATCGGCCGGGATCTCGGTGCGAGCGAAGGGCTTGAAGGCGGCGCGGGCCAGCGCTCCAATCCGGAACGGGGCGGAGAGCACGGTCATCCCGCCCGGCAGCTTGGCAATCGGCGGCATCGCCTTGAAGATCCCGGGTGGGAAGTTCTCATGGGTGTCGCAGTTGGTCAGCACCAGGCGGCCGATCCGCTCGGGGTGGCGAGTGGCCAGGACCTGGGACATCGCGCCGCCGGAGTCGTTGCCGACGATCGTCACGTCGTCCAGCTCGAGTGCCTCGAGGAAGCTGTCGACGATCGCCGCGATGCCGTAGGGGGAGAGGTCGGCATCGGGCTTCATCGCGATCTGCTGGGCGCCCATCGGCCAGTCCGGCGCGATGCAGCGGCAGCGGTCGGAGAGCGCATCGACCACCCCGTCCCAGAGCCGTCCGTCGACGAGGAATCCATGCACGAAGACCACCGGCTTCCCCTCGCCGGCTTCCCGGTACCGGATCCGCCCCGCAGGCAGATCGATCTCGTGGCGTTGGTCTGGCTGGCTCATCGATAATCCTCCTAGGGCGAACTGCATCGACTTCTCGGCCTGCTGGGCCTAGAAATCGATGCAGTTGGGTTTGCGGAGCCGCTAAGATACATACAGACTGTATGAATGTCAAACGGACACAGGCGGAGCGCTCGGGGGCGACTCGCGAGGCGCTGGTCGCGGCGGCCCGCCCGCTGTTCGCCGATCGCGGTTACGCCGGGGTCGGGACCGAGGAGATCGTTCGCTCGGCGGGCGTCACCCGGGGGGCGCTCTACCACCACTTCGAGGGCAAGCGCGGGCTCTTCGAGGCCGTCTACGAACGGGTCGAGGCGGAGCTGGCCGAGCGGATCGCCGTCGGGGCCCTTGAGGCCAATGCCGCCTCGCCGCTGGAGGCGATGCACGCCGGCACCGAGATGCTGCTCGCCGCCAGCACCGAGCCGGAGACCCAGCGGATCGCGCTGCTCGACGGGCCCGCGGTGCTGGGTTGGGACCGCTGGCGCGAGATCGCCGCGGAGCATGGCCTCGGCCTGATCGAAGCGACCCTGCAGGCGGCGATCGAGGCTGGTGAAATCGACCCCCAGCCGGTCCGCCCCCTTGCCCACGTGCTGATCGGGGCGCTCGACGAGGCGGCGATGCTGGTCGCACGGGCGGATGATCCTGAGCAGATGCGGGCCGAAGTCGGCCGGACCCTCGCCGCGCTGCTCGACGGCCTCAGCCGCGGGTAACGCGGACCGTCGGCCCGGTGACCGGCGGCTCGACCTTGCCGCCGGGCCTGCTCGCATCGATCTCGCCGGACCTACTCCTGCCGACCTCGGTGCGGAGCGTGCGACGCGACTCCTTCTGCGCGTACATGCGCACGTCGGCGAGCTGCAGCGCCGAGGAGGGATCGCCCGCCTCGGCCGGGATCGTCGCGGCGCCCCAGGAGGAGCCGACCTCGACCCCGCGGTCGCTCTCGGCCAGCGCGGCCGCCGCTGCCCGCGCGACGGCGTCGAAGCGGCTCTCGGCGCAGGTCAGCAGCAGGCAGAACTCATCGCCGCCGATGCGGTAGGCGGTGCCGTCCTCGCCGACGGCGGTCTTGAGCGCGGCACCGAGCCGCTTCAGCAGCTCGTCTCCCGCCGGGTGGCCGAAGGTGTCGTTGTAGCGCTTGAAGCCGTTGAGGTCGAAGAGGTAGAGCATCGCCGGCTGCTCGGGGCCGCCGCGCTCGAAGATCGCCGTCAGGTCGCCCTCCATGCGGCCGCGGTTGCTGAGGCCGGTCAGCGAGTCGGTGCGCACTTCCTCGAGCAGCTTGCGGTTCTCGCGGTCGCTCATCGCCAGGCGAACGATCACCGCCGACATCGTCGCCGCCCAGAGCACGGTCGAGAGCCCGCCGGTGGCGCTGTTGTACTGCATCGCGAATAGCCCGATCATCACCGCCGCGAAGACGGCCGGCACGACGATCTCGCGGCGGTCCTCCTCCCTGTGTGGAGAGGTGATCGCCGCGGCTTCCATCGGCTGCCAGACCGCCGCACCGAGGCAGACGGCCGCGATCAAGTAGATCGGATCGATCCATTCGCCGCCCGGGAGAACGCCTTCGGTCGATTGCAGCGTGTAGGCGATGTCGGCGATCACCAGCGCGGCCAGGCCGGCCAGCAACAGCGACCAGGTCCGACCCGGTCGCCAGCCCGTTAGCGCAACCACGCCGACGACCATCGCGAGCATCGCGATGTCCCCGAGCGGATAGGCCAGCGTGGTCGCAACTTCGAGCGACGTGCCGGATGCCTGCTTGGCGACGAAGTTGAAGACGAAAGCGGTCCCGAGTGCCGCCGTGCCCAGGGTGGCGATTAGCCCGTCCATCCAGAGGCGCCAGTCGATCTCGTGGGCACGTGCTCGCACGAGCAGGGCGAGGCCAGCGTATGCGAGCGGGTAGAAGACGAGGTAGCCGATGTCGGCCGGCGACGGGTAAGGAGCGAATTCGTTGCCTTCGATGAAAGCCGTCCAGTAGATCTCGGCGGCAGCCCAGGAGAGCATCGCCAGGCCGATCAGGAGCCAGGCAGCGCGCTCGCGCCTGTAGTCGGACGCCCTGATCAGGCAGGCGACGCCGGCGCCGAGGACGACGGCGTCATAGAGCGGGCCGCGGATCGCAAAGTCGAGACCGGCGCCAAGGCCAATCCAGTCCTGCAGGGCGACGAGTGCGGTGCCGCCGAGCAGCAGCGCGGCGAGCGCGCGGCGAAGGTAGCGCGGTCCCGGCGGCGGGCCCGTCGTCTTCTCGGTGGTATCCACTGATGAAGCTATCGGCATTTCGGGCCGATTCCCCAACCCCGGAACGGGCCGATTGCGCGCGTCATCTAGACTGAAGGGCGTGAAAACCGGAATTCATCCTGAGTACACGCTGGCAAACGTGCACTGCTCCTGCGGGAACCAGTTCTACACGCGCTCCACGGAGTCCGACCTGCACGTCGAGCTCTGCTCGGAGTGCCACCCGTTCTACACCGGCAAGCAGAAGCTGGTCGATACGGGTGGCAGGGTCGAGCGCTTCCAGCGCCGTGCGGCGAAGCACGCCAAGGCCGGGAGGTAGCGCGTGAGCCCAGAGCTGGGCTCGCAACGACCTCAAGCCGCTGCCCCGTCCGAGAACGGGGCGGATCCGCTGCGCATGCCGGATGGCGCGCTCGTCGCCAAGCGCGACGCCCCGGTTGGGGGCCAGGCGGTGCTGGAGGGGGTGATGATGCGCGGCATCTCGGTCTGGGCCGTGGCGGTGCGCCGTCCCGACCAGGAGATCGAGATCAGCTCCGAGTCGATCAAGCCGTGGGCCCAGCGCCACCGGCTCTGGCGCCTGCCGATCCTGCGCGGCGTCGTCGCCCTCGGCGAGTCGCTGAAGATCGGCTTCCGCGCCCTCGGCATCTCCGCCAACGCCCAGCTCGAGGACGACGAGGACGGCGAGCCCGAAGAGATCGGCGGCTGGGTCTGGGGCCTGACGATCGCCTTCTCGATGTTGCTCGCGGTCGGCCTCTTCTTTGTCGTCCCGGTCGGGCTGACAAGCCTGATCAAGGACAAGCTCGGCTCTCCCTTCCTCTTCTGGCTGGTCGAGGGCGTGCTGCGCACGGGGATCTTCATCGCCTACATCGCCGCGATCAGCCGCCTCAAAGACCTGCGCCGCGTTTTCGAGTACCACGGCGCCGAGCACAAGACGATCTCCTGTTATGAGGCCGAAGACGAGTTGACGCCAGCCCGTGCCAAGCTCTACTCGCGCCTGCACCCGCGCTGCGGCACCAGCTTCCTGCTGATCGTGATGGTGCTGGCGATATTCGTTTTCGCCCCGATCGGGCTGCCCGCTTGGTACTGGCTGGTCGTCTCGCGGATCGTCGGCATCCCGCTGATCGCCGGCCTCTCCTACGAGGTGATCAAGTGGGCCGGCAAGAACCGGCGCAAGCGCTGGGTGCGGGCGGTGATGTGGCCGGGACTGATGCTGCAGAACCTGACCACGCGCGAGCCCGACGAAGAGCAGCTGGCGGTGGCGATCGCCTCGCTCGACGCCGTTCTGGCCCGCGAGACGCCCGAGGCAGCGGCGGGCCAGGAACAGATCGAGATCGTCGCCTAGGTAGCGTCGCCCCAGCCCCACAGCGCCGCGATCGAGAGCTTCCAGCTGCCTTCGATCCGCTTCAGGACCAGGTAGGGGCTGCATAAGTGCTCGTAGCGGGAGCCCTCGGCGCCGAGGGCGTTCATCAGCCACCGCTCGCGGGCGAAGGCGACATCGCCGGCGATGAGGAGGTTGCTGTGCTCGACTTCGATCTGGATCCGGCGGGCGATCAGCTGGGCCAGCACAGGCCGGATCTGTTCGCGATCGTGGATCGCCGTCGCGTCGGGGGTGAGCAGGCAGGCGTTACGGGCAAAGCACCCGGTCGCCGCTTCGAGGTTTCCGGCACCGATCAGCCTGGGCAGGGCGAGGCAGGCGATGCGGGTGGGAGCTTTGGGGGCAATCGCATCCGTTTTCATGGCAGCACCTTCAAATCTGGGATTCGTAGGGTGTTTGAGCGCTTGGACTAGATAAATGGCACAGTAGCTCGATTTATTGTGCTAGTCAACTGGCACACTGTTTGGCCGTGAACTATGTTGTGAGGCGTGATCGACTCGCTGGTCGAACAGATCGAGGCGCGCTTCGCCGAGCTCGAGGCGCAGATGTCGGACCCGGCGGTGATCGGGGACCGGGAACGCTACGCCGAGGTCGGCCGCGAGTACCGCGAGCTGCAGCCGGCCCAGGTCCTGGCGGTCGAGTACCGCAAGCTCAAGGACGACCTCGAGGGCGCACGCGAGCTGCTGGCGGAGGACGGCGATGACGCGGAGCTGCTGAAGCTGGCCGAGGAGGCCCCGGCGCGCTTGGAGGAGCTCGAAGAGGAGATCCGCCTGGCGATGGTCGAGCGCGACCCCAACGACTCCAAGAACGTCCTGGTCGAGATCCGCGCCGGGACCGGCGGCGACGAGGCGGCGCTCTTCGCCGGCGACCTCTACAAGATGCTCACCCGCTACGCCGAGGAGCGCGGCTTCGCCACCGAGGGGCTCTCGCAGTCCAGCGCCGAGGTCGGCGGCTTCAAGGAGGTGACCTTTGCGATCAAGGGGGAGGGCGCCTACTCGATCTTCAAGTACGAGGGTGGCACTCACCGGGTGCAGCGCGTGCCCGAGACCGAGTCCCAGGGCCGCATCCACACCTCAACCGCGACGGTCGCGGTTCTGCCCGAGGCAGAGGAGGTCGAGGTGCAGATCGACGCCAACGACCTCCAGGTCGACGTCTACCGCTCCTCCGGGCCCGGCGGACAGTCGGTCAACACCACCGACTCGGCCGTGCGGATAACCCACAAGCCCAGCGGGATCGTCGTCTCGATGCAGGACGAGAAGTCCCAGCTGCAGAACAAGGAGCGGGCGATGCGGGTGCTGCGGGCGCGGATCTATGAGCGCGAGCTGGCCGAACAGCAGGCCAAGATCGCCTCCGAGCGCAAGGCCCAGGTCGGCAGCGGCGAGCGCTCGGAGAAGGTCCGCACCTACAACTTCCCCCAGGGCCGGGTGACCGACCACCGGATCAAGCACACCTCACACAACCTCGACGGGGTGCTCGGCGGCGAGCTGACCGAGTTCACCGAGGCGCTCGCGGCGGAGGAGAAGAGGCAGCGCCTGGAGACCGCGGCGGTCGGATGACCGGCGAAGCGCTGGCCGCGTCGACGGACGCCCTGCGCGCCGCCGGGATAGCCGAGCCGCGCCTCGACGCTGAGCTGCTCCTGGCCGAGGCAACCGGCTGGGAGCGGGCGCGGCTGGTCGCCGAGCCCGAGGCGGAGCTGCCGCCGCCGGCAGCCCGTCGCTTCGGCGAGATGGTGCGACGACGGCTGCGGCGCGAGCCGGTCGCCTACATCCTCGGCCGGCGGGGCTTTCGCCATATCGAGCTGGCCGTCGACCCGCGCGTGCTGATTCCCCGGCCCGAGACAGAGCTACTCGTCGAGCTCGCGCTCGAGCTGAGGCCCGCCACGGTGCTGGACATCGGCACCGGCTCGGGCGCGATCGCGCTGGCGATCGCCGCCGAGCTGCCCGAGTGCGCCATCGCCGCGACCGACACCTCCGCCGCGGCGCTGGAAGTCGCGCGCGGCAACGCCGAGCGACTCGGCCTCACGGCGCGGGTCGAGTTCGCGGCTGGGACGTTTCCTGCCGGCGAGGGGTTCGACCTGACCGTCGCGAATCTCCCCTATGTGAGCGAAGCGGAGTGGGGTGGGCTGGAGCCGGAGGTGACCGAGTGGGAGCCGCGCGAGGCGCTGTTGGCCGGCCGCGACGGCCTCGACGCGATCCGGGCTCTCCTCGCCGAGCGGGCTCGGATCGGGGGAGCGCTTGCCCTCGAGCTGGGGCAGGGGCAGGCCGGAGCCGTCCGGGCGATGCTGGACGAGGCGGGGTTCGGTGCGGTCGAGACCCGCCGCGACCTGGCCGGGATTGAGCGGGTGGGGGTGGGGCGGCCGTGACCGTGACGGTCTCAATCGAGCGCGACGGCGCCGAGCGGGCCCGCACCGGCCTCGAGCTCTGCATCGCCGCCGGTGGCGTCGCTGTCTTCCCCGCCGACGGCCTTTACGGGATCGCCTGCGATCCGCTCAACGCGGACGCGATCAAGCGGGTCCACCGGGCCAAGGGACGCGACGACGGCAAGCCGTCGGCCGTGCTCTATTTCTCGCCGCTGGCGATGCGCGAGCTGATCGACGAGCTGGGGGATCGCACCCGGGCGGCGGTCGGTGCGCTGATGCCGGGCCCGGTCACGCTCGTCGTCGCCAACCCCGGCCACCGCTACCCGCTGGCCTGCCGCGAGAACCCGGAGCGGCTCGGCTTGCGCTTGATCGGCGGGCCGCTGGCGGGGGCGATGTGCCCGCTCTTCCAGACCTCGGCCAACCGCAGCGGCGAGCCGGCACCGGCGCACTTCGCCGACGTCCCGCGTGAGATCCTCACCGAGGTCGATGTCGCGATCGACGGCGGGGCGCTCACCGGGCTGCCGTCGACCGTGGTCGACCTGACCGGGTTCGACGCCGCCGGCGATTGGACGGTGCTGCGCGAAGGGGGCCTGGCGCTCGGCGAGGTCGCCGGCCGGCTCGAGGGCATCTAGCGCTGTTCTAGTTGACTCGAACAGTCTCCCTCGATAGTGTGTGTTTTGATGGCACAGCGGACCGCAGATCGCGAAGCCACACCCTTTTCCACCGATCCCGCGGCTGAGCTGCCGGTCGGCGTTCAACTCTCCTGGCGCCTGCGGGCGCTGATCGCCACCGGCCGGCTTGCCGCCGGCGAGCGGCTGCCCAGTTTCCGCCAGCTCGCCGAGTGGGGCGGCGTCAACGTCAACACCGTGCGGGCGGTCTACGCCGGCCTCGAGGAGGCCGGGCTGGTGGTCAGCCGCCAGGGACAGGGCACCTTCGTCGGCGATCGGATCGAGGCCTCGCCGGAGTTGGAGGAAATTGCCGGCGACGCACTGCGGCGGGCGCTCGCCGCGGGTCTGGACGCCAGCGACCTCGTCGTCGTCACCGCCGCCTGCGCGAGCATGAACGGTGGCGAGAGTGCGGTCGAGACCGGTGGCGAGCTGCCGGACCTTGCCGAGGAAAGCGAAGCGATCGAGGTGCGTCACGAGCTGCGCCGCCAGATCGCCCGGCTGGAGATCGAGCTGGCCGCTTACACGCGCGATCTGCCCGATGACATGCCGACCGCGGCCCGCTTCTCCAAAGCCCACATCGCCGGCGTGGAGGAGCTCGAGCAGACGCGGGACACCTTGATCGCCCAGCTCTCGGAGGCGCAGCGGGCGGCTGAGACTCGCGCCCGCGAGGTCGGCGAGGCGCGGGCGCGGCGCAAAGCGCGGCTGGAGGAGAAGAGCGATTCCGGCTCAGAATCGGGCGGGGGCCCGCTTGGCAGGGCGATGAGCTGGTGGCAGGCGAAGTCCTAACCCGAGCCTCGCTGCCGGTCAAGTCCGCCTTCGAGCAGGTCGGCGAGATGATGATCCTCACCGCGAAGACGATCGTCTCGGCGGTGCGGCCGCCCTTTCCCTACGGCGAGGAGCTGGTCTGGCAGTTTCTCTTCGTGCTCAAGCTCTCCTGGTTCCCGCTGCTGATCTCGACCTTCGCGCTCTGCCTGGGCGCTCCGGGGTTGCAGGCGGCCGGAGTCCTCTCGCTCTTCGGCGCCCTCGACCGGCTCGGTGGGTTCTTCGTGCTCACCGCGATCCGCTGGATCGGGCCGCTGGTGACCGCCGTCGTCGTCGCCGGTGTCGCCGGCACCGCGATCACCGCCGACCTCGGCGCCCGCAAGATCCGCGAGGAGCTCGATGCGCTGCAGGTGCTCGGCGTCGACCCGATCAAGAACCTGGTCGTGCCGCGCTTCCTGGCGCTGATGGTGATCACCGGCCTGCTCGACATCTTCGCGATCGTCTTCGGCCTCACCGCCGGGATCGCCGCGGAGCTGCTCTACCGGCAGTCGCTCGGCGGTTTCTTCTCGACCCTCTTCGCCAACGCCTCGATCACCGACATCTGGGGATCGGTGGTGATGTGCACCCTGTTCGGCGCGATCATCGCGGTCGTCTGCTCCTTCAAGGGGATGACGGCGTCGGGCGGGGCGGCCGGAGTCGGGCGGGCGGTCAACCAGGCCGTCGTGATCGCCCTCGTCGCCGTCTTCTTCTTCAACTTCATCTTCACCTCGGTCCTGCTCGCCACCAACCCCGAACTGCAGAGCATCCGGTGATCGGCTGGCTCGACGTCCCGCGCGGCTGGCTCGACTCCCTCGGCGAGATCGCCCGCTTTGGCTCTCGCGTCGCCGGCCTCGTCTACAGCGGCCGCGTCCTGCGCTTCTTCGGCGAGAGCATGCGCCAGGCCGGCATCCTGATCCTCGGCTCGGCGGTGATCATCTGGGCCTTCGTCTTCATCCTCGGCCTCCAGTGCGGGTTGCAGGGCGCCTACTTCAACCGCTCGATCGGCGCCCCCTCGCTGGCCGGCCTTTTCTCCGCCTACTGCGACCTGCGCGAGGGGTTGCCCTACGCCTTCGGCTACATCCTCTCGGCCAAGGTCGGCACCGGGATCGTCGCCGAGATCGGCGCGATGCGGATCTCCGACGAGATCGACGCCCTCGAGGTGATGGGCATCCCGCCCGTGACCTTCCTCGCCGCGACCCGCCTGCTCGGGGCCTGGATCGCGATCCCCTTCCTCTACCTGGTCGGGATCGGGGTCGCCTACTTCGCCAGCTACATCTCGGTCGTGCAGCAGGTCGGCGACGTCTCCTCCGGCGGCTACCTGCTGATCTTCTGGATGTTCCAGAACCCGCTCGACCTCTTCTTCAGCCTGACCAAGGGGATGGTGATGGCGACCGCGATCGTGCTGGTCGGCTGCTACTACGGCTACACGGCCTCAGGGGGACCGGTCGGGGTCGGCACCGCGACCGCCCAATCGATGGTGGTCAACATAATCATCGTCCACATCATCGGCATGCTCGGCACCGTCGTCTTCTGGGGCTCAACCCCGAGAGCCCCAATAGGCGGCTGAGTCGTCCTGGGGCCGACGGGCCGATAGTCAAGGCATCCTTGACGTATCGGCCCGCCGGCCCGCGGTTAGCAGCCTGTGTCGCCCTTGTAGGGGAGGTGGATTAGGCGGCGGGAGGTGTTGTCGCGCTCGTTGGACTCGTAGAGGAGGTCGTTGGGGTCTACTTTCATCACGAAGGCGAAGCAGCCTCGGAGGCCGCCGACGGGGATCCACTGCTTGTCGTAGCCGGCCGGGTAGATGTCGGACCAGCCGACCGAGGTGCCGAGGGTGACGCGGTCTTCGTAGGGGTTCTGGTTGCAGGCGGGGTAGTGGCGGATCCGGGGGGAGCGCTTGCCGGGGCGGGTGCGCTCGAGGTCGCGCAGGCAGTAGTTGAGCTTGGGACCGCTGCGCACGCGGCGCAGGAGGCGGTGGTGGCCGTCGACCTTCCAGAGCTCGAAGTGGGCGAGCTGGTGGACCTTCCAGTAGCCGCCGCCGAAGTAGGCGCCGACGTCGGTGAAGCGCAGGCTGGCCCGGGTCGGCACGTCGAGGTGGCCGCCGCCCTTGCGGTAGATGCGCTGGCGCACGCTCATCCGGCGCCGGCCATCGCGCTCGCCGTGCAGCTCGATCGGGCCGAGCCCGCGGCTGCGCACGTCGCTCGTCGCCCGCAGGAGGGTGCGGCCACCGCTTTGCTGAACGTAGATTTCCGCCGGTCGGCCGATGCGCAGGTTGGGGCAGCGCAGGGCCTTCGCCTCGGGCCCGGCGCAGGGGTCTTCGCCCACCGGTGCGAGCGCCTGCGCGGGCGTCGCAGCGCAGGCGGCGAGCGCGAGAAGGAAGGCGGGGAGCGGGCGCAGGGACATCGGCATCGGGCGAGACATCTATACCTGCTCGGCTATCCATGGTCGTTGCTAAGGTCGGCTGGTGAGCGAGCTTCCCGAGAATTTCCAGGCCGCGCCGCTGGCCGAGGTCGACCCCGAGATCGCCGCCGTGCTCGACGGCGAGCTGCGCCGCCAGCAGGACACGCTGGAGATGATCGCCTCGGAGAACTTCGTGCCGCAGGCGGTGCTCGATGCGGTCGGCTCGGTGCTGACGAACAAGTACGCCGAGGGATACCCGGGACGGCGTTACTACGGCGGTTGCGAGGAGGTCGACGTCGCCGAGCAACTGGCGATCGACCGGGCCAAGGAGCTCTTCGGCGCCGAGCACGCCAACGTGCAGCCCCACTCCGGAGCGCAGGCCAACAACGCCGCCTACATGGCGCTGCTCGAACCAGGGGACACCTTCCTCGGCCTCGCTCTCGACCACGGCGGCCACCTCAGTCACGGGATGAAGATCAACGTCTCCGGCACGCTCTACAACCCGGTCCCGTACCACGTCCGCAAAGACGATCTGCTCGTCGACATGGACGAGGTCGCCGCGCTTGCCGAGGAGCACCGCCCGGAGCTGATCGTCGCCGGCTGGTCGGCCTACCCGCGCCAGCTCGACTTCGCCGCCTTCCGCCAGATCGCCGACTCGGTCGGGGCCAAGCTGATGGTCGACATGGCCCACTTTGCCGGCCTCGTCGCCGCCGGCGAGCACCCCAACCCGGTGCCGTATGCCGACGTCGTCACGACGACGATCCACAAGACCCTCTGCGGCCCGCGCAGCGGCATGATCCTCAGCAAAGAGGAGCACGCCAAGGCGATCGACAAAGCGATCTTCCCCGGCCAACAGGGCGGTCCCTTGATGCACACGATCGCCGCCAAGGCCGTCGCCCTGCGGATCGCCGCCAGCGAGCCGTTCCGCGCCCGCCAGCGGCAGACGATCGCCAATGCCCAGGCATTCGCCGCGGGACTGGAAGGCGGCGGCGTTCCGGTCCTCACCGGCGGCACCGACGTCCACCTCGTCCTCGTCGACCTCACCCCGACCGGCCTCGACGGCCAGGACGCGGAGGACCGCCTCGATGCGGTCGGCATCACCGTCAACCGCAACGCGATCCCCTTCGACCCGCGCCCGCCGATGAACCCCTCCGGCCTGCGCATCGGCACCCCGGCGCTGACCACGCGCGGCATGGTCGAGGAAGACATGACCGAGATCGCCGCGGTGATCGCAACCGCACTCTCCGGCGACTTCGAGGCCCAGAAGGACGCCCTCGGCGAGCGCACCGCCGCCCTGATGAAGCGCTACCCGCTTTACCCGCAGCTGACGACTGCCGCCGTTTAGCGGCCCTCTTTCACTGTACGAATTTCCCCCTTGCTATTAGTCAATAGCTCCCGTTAGATTCGTAATCCCTGAGTTCTTGGTGTACCAATCCTGGGAGGTAAGCATGGGCGTGAATTTCGGTGGCCCCGCGGTTGAAGTCGCGATCGGACTTGCGTTCGTCTTCTTTCTGCTCAGCCTGATCGTCTCTGGAATCACCGAGGCGTTCGCCTGGGCGAGAAACCTGCGTGGTAAAGAACTGGTCGCCGGGGTTAGAGGCATGCTTGGCAACTCGGATGTCGCCACCAAGCTGCTCGGCCATCCGCTGGTGCGCAATGACCTAGGTAGCCCGGAACCCGGCAAAGACCCTTCCTACATCTCGTCCCGCAATTTCGCGCTCGCGCTGGCCGACGTGGTCAGCGGCGTCAACAAGAAGACGAACATGAGAAAGATCGAAGCGGGCATTAAAGACATCGGCACGGCGTCGCCGCTCGGTCGCCAGCTCGAAGCACTGCTGGCAAGGAGCGAGAACGACCTCAAATCGTTCCTGGCGGAAACGGAAAAATGGTTCGACGACTCGATGGATCGAGTTTCCGGCTGGTACAAGCGGAACTCGCAGAAAATCACGATCGTCGCCGCAATCGTTGTGACGCTGGTACTCAACGCCAGCGCTGTGCGCATTGTCGAACGGCTCGTCGACGAACCGGCCGTTCGTGCGGCGGTCGTCGCCAGGGCGGAAGGTGCCGTCACGGACGGCAAGGGAGCGAGCGGGAAAGAGAGCGCGCCCTCTGGCGGGGGCGGCGAAGGCAAAGGCACGCCATCGGCGGCGGGCGATGAAAAAGAAGCCACGCCCCTGGAAGCGGGCGAACAGGTACAGACAGCGCTCGCGAGCCTCAACTCGCTGAAGCTGCCTATTCTCTGGAGTCAAGCGAACAACCCGCTGCACGACGTGAGCGTGGCAAAGGTGCTCTTCGCCTTGGCCGGCTGGCTGATCACCGTGTTCGCGATCTCGCTCGGCGCGCCGTTTTGGTTCGACGCCCTCGGCAAGCTGGCGCAGCTTCGGACTACCGGTAAGAAACCCGCCACGGAAGAAAAGTAGGACGGCCTCGGGTTGGAGACGCCTGGCGCATAGCTAGGGTCGGCCCATGCTCATCTGGGTCGATTGCACTGCGGCGGCGCACCCGCTGGTTCTGCGGCCGCTGATCGAGCGGTTCGAGGCGCGCGGTGACGAGGTGCTTGTCACCGCGCGTGAGTACGGGCAGACCTTGGGAATCCTCGACCGGCTTGGGATTCCGTACACGGCCGTCGGCAGGCACGGCGGGGCCTCGGCCCTCGGTAAGGGCCGGGCGCTCGCCGGGCGCTCGGCGCGGCTGGCGCGAGTCGTCTGGGAGCGGCGGCCGCAGCTGGCGATCGGCCACGGCTCGGTCGATCTTGCTGTCGTCTCCTCGCTCTTCCGCATCCCCTCGGCCCAGATGCAGGATTACGAGTTCGCCGGCTGGCAGCGGCAGATCGCCTTCCGGGCGGCGCGCCGGGTGCTGATGCCGGACTCGATTCCGCTCGACCGGCTGCGCAAGATCGGGGCGAAGGAGCGCAAGCTGGTTCGCTACCCGGGCCTGAAGGAGGAGTACTACCTGGCCGATTTCGAGCCCGACGCGGCGGTCCTCGAGGAACTCGGGCTCGATCGCGAGCAGGTGCTGGTCGTCGTGCGACCGCCGCCTGAGACCTCCGAGTACCACGCCCGCAACGACCTCTACGGCGAGGCGATCCGCCACATCGCCGCCGCCGGCGGCGTGCAGGCGGTGGTGATCCCGCGCACCGAGCGCCAGGGCGCCGAGGTGCGGGCGATGGGGGCCGCCAACCTGATCGTCCCCGAGCGGGCGATCGACGCCCAGAGCCTGATCGCCCACGCCGACCTCGTCCTCAGCGCGGGGGGGACGATGAACCGCGAGGCGGTGGCGCTGGGCACTCCCGTCTTCACGACCTTCGCCGGGCGCATGGGGGGCGTCGACGAGGCCCTGATCGCCGAAGGCCGCCTGCGCGTGCTCGCCGACCCGGCCGAGCTGCCGCTGCACAAGCGCCAGACCCCAGTCGGCGTCCTCAACCCACGCGACCCCGAGCTTCTGGTCGAGGCAGTGCTCGCCGCTCGCGGGCTATCCCGGTAGGGGTGGAACGTCTTGTACTTTTTCCGGGGAGAGGCTTGCCGATAGCCACAACGGATCTTCGGAAAAAGTTAAGTGGAACCCCTACCGGGATGGCCCTAGATGGCTGCGACTACTGACGCTGTCCTAGCCTTTCTCGTAGCGGCCGCGATCGCCTGGCTGCTGGTCCCCTACGCCGAGCGGCTCGCCTTCCGGATCGGCGCGATCGACATGCCGAAGGAGCGCGGCCTGCACGACACGCCGATGCCGCGGCTCTCGGGCCTGGCGATCTTCGCCGGGATCGAGGTGGCCGGCTGGATCTGGCTGCCCGGCGACGGCGAGAGCCGCTCGATCCTGCTCGGCGCCGCGGCGATCGCCGCGGTCGGGGTGAT
The DNA here is from genome assembly GCA_963817905.1 of uncultured Solirubrobacterales bacterium. GTDB lineage: Bacteria > Actinomycetota > Thermoleophilia > Solirubrobacterales > 70-9 > VRUE01. The sequence goes on from CAWFPS010000002.1 coordinate 472,298, forward strand.
CGACGACGTCCGCGGCCTGCCGGCACTGCCGAAGCTGCTTGGCCAGGTCGGCGCGGCGCTGATCCCGGTCCTCGGCGGCGTCCGGGTCGACAACCTGACCCTGCCCTTCGTCGGCGGCTTCGACCTCGGCTGGCTCGCCTACCCGCTGACCGTGCTTGGCATCGTCGCCGTGGTCAACGTGATCAACTTCATCGACGGCGTCGACGGCCTCGCCGCCGGGGTCTGCACGATCGCCGCCGTCGCCCTCGCGGTGATCGCCCTCTCGCTCGACCGCAACGCCGCGGGAGTGCTGGCGGCGCTGACCGCGGGCGGGGCGCTCGGCTTCCTGCGCCACGGCTTCCCGCCCGCTTCCAGCTTCATGGGCGACACCGGCTCCAACCTGCTCGGCTACCTGCTCGCCACCGCCTCGGTGCAGGGCGCGCTGAAGACCAACGCCGTCGTCGCCCTCGTCCTGCCCCTGGTGGTGCTCGCGGTGCCGATCCTCGACACCGGCTTCGTCGTCGCCAAGCGGCTCAAGTACCGCCAGCCGATCTACCAGGCCGACACCTGGCACTTCCACCACCGGATGGCCAACATCGGTTTCTCCCAGCGCCGCACGCTCGCCTACCTCTACGGCTGGACCCTGGCCCTTGCCGCCCTGGCCCTTGCCCTGCGCTTCGTTCCCTACAGCGACGACCACGGCCACTTCGACGCGCTCTGGACCGCCGTGCTCGTCGCTTTCGGCCTGCTGGCGCTGGCCACCAGCGTCTACCTGGTCTACGTGCTGGAGATTCTCAAGCTGCGGCGCGGGCGGCTCAACACCGAAACCGGCGAAATCGAAGCGATAACGCTGGAGGGCACCGAGCCGGAGCGCCAAAAGACTTAGTAACAGGTTGTAACAAGCCTCACGAACCGGCTCTAGAAAGCCGATCGTCGGACGCTTCGGTTATAGTCGCGCGTCCGCCCGCCCTTTCAAAGACGGGCGCATTTTATGTCTCCTCCCAAGTACGTCGACCTTCTGGTCCTTGCCGCCTCGCTCGCCGTTTTCCTGCTCGGCGGCCTGCCCATGCTCGGATTCGCCGCCGGGGCGGGCGTCTGGCTGCTCCAGCGCGGGATCCAGGCCCTGGCCGAGCGCCGCGCCAGCAAGGAACTCGCCGCCGGCAACCGCCAGCGGGCGATGGCGACGGTCGCGGTATCGACCCTCGGCCGGGTCGGGCTGATGGCGACCGCGGTCCTGCTCGCCGGTCTCCTCGAACGGGAGGCGGGCCTCACCTCCGCCGTTTTGGTCCTAGTTCTCTTCACGGTCTCCTTCGCCGCCCAGGGCATCGCCCACCTCTTCGACGAACCGGAGGCGGGCAAGGCATGAGCACCAAGTCCAAGTTCTTCATCGGGCTCGGCGTCTACGTCGGGATCGCGATCCTGATGCTGCTGATCTTCGGCAGCAGCGGCAAAAACGAAGCCTTCCAGCCACAGAACGAGTTCAAGCTCGAACCGTGGGTCTCGATCCACCTGGCCGGGATCGACCTCAGTATCAACAAGGCGGTGCTCTACCTGGTCTTGGCCAGCGCCCTGACGATCTTCACGATGGTCTGGATCTCGCGCCGCATGCAGCAGAAGCCCAACCGGGTGCAGACCGCGATCGAAGTCGCCTACGACCTGACCAAGAACAACATCACCGGCGGCAACATGGACGCGGCGACGGCGACGCGCTGGTTCCCCTTCCTCGCCGCGCTCTTCTTCTGGATCTGGTTCTCCAACATGATCGGCTTCCTGCCGCTGCCGACCAACACCGAGCACACGGTCAACGTCTTCGGGGCCGAAATCCCCTCCTTCGCGATCTACGCGGCCACCGCCAACCTCTCGATCCCGCTGGTCCTGACCCTGGTCGTCTGGATCTCCTACCACGTCGAAGGGGTGCGGGCCAAGGGCCTGGTCAAGTACCTGGCCAGCTGGCTGCCGCCGGGCCTGGAGGAGATGAACCCGCTGGCCAAGGGCTTCATCTTCGTGATCGAGGCGATCTCGCACTTCGCCCGCCTGATCTCGCTCTCCGTGCGACTCTTCGCCAACATCCTCGCCGGCCACCTGCTGCTGCTCTTCATGGGCGGCGGGCTGGCGGTGCTGCTCGGCATCGCCGCGCTCGGCGCCCTCACCTTCCCGCTGGCCTTCTTCTTCTTCATCCTCGAGGTGGGCCTTATCGCCACCCTTCAGGCATTTATCTTCTCGACCCTGACTGCCATCTACCTCGGCGGAGCCACCTCCGCCAGCCATTAGAAAAGGAGCGCTACCTCAAATGGACCTGTCCCCTGTTGCCGCCGCGATCTCCGACGAAGGGATCGAAGCCGCCGGCAAGGCGATCGCTCTCGGCGTCGGTGCCGGCCTTGGTTCGATCGGAGCCGGTATCGGCATCGGCATCATCTTCGGCAAGGAGATCGAGTCGGTCGCCCGCCAGCCCGAGATGAAAGACGAGCTGCAGAGCATCCGCTGGCTCGGCTTCGCCCTTACCGAGGCCGTCGCCTTCTACACCTTCATCTTCGGCCTGATCGCCTTCTTCCTCTAGGCCGATGATCGAGGTTCTCGGCTACATATCCGCGCTCCCGCTTGCCGCCGAGAGCGGCGGTGAAGAAGGGGGCAGCTTCCTGGTCTCGCCGGGCCTCGGCCTGATGATCTGGACGCTGGTCCTCTTTCTCTTCACGATGTGGGTGCTGAGCAAGCTGGCCTTCCCGAAGATCCAGGAGGCGCTCGACAAGCGGGCCAAGACGATCGCCGAGTCGATCGATGCGGCCGAACGCCAGCGCAAGGAGTCCGACGAACTGCTCGAGGAGTACCGCGGCCGGCTGGCCGAGGCCCGCGAGCAGGCGGACGACATCATGGCCCGCGCCCGCAAGGCCGCCGAGACGGCCGAAGCGGAGGCGAGCGCGGCGGGCAAGGAGAAGCGCGAGGAGCTGGTCGCCGCGGCGACCCGCGACATTGAAGCCGAGACGCGGCGCTCGCTCGACCAGATCCGCAGGGAGGTCGCCGACCTGACCGTGCTGGCGACTGAGAAGGTCACCCGCAAGTCGCTCAGCGACGACGACCAGCGGCGCCTGGTCGAGGAGGCGCTCAGCGAGGTCGATTTCTCGGCGCTCTCGGGAGCGGAGGGGTCGAGCAACTGATGCCGGAAGCGGCTCGCGTATACGCCGAGGCCCTCTTCGATGTGGCCAAGGAGAAGGGCAAGCTCGACGCCGTGCGCGAGGAGCTCGGCCAGTTCGCCGACGCCGTCGATGGCGACCGCGACCTACAGGTCTTCCTCTTCAGTCCCTACTTCTCCTCTGCGGAGAAGGTGGCGGGGTTGAAGCGGGCCGTCTCAGGCGCCGATGCCGAGCTGCTCAACTTCCTCGAGTTGCTGGTCGAGAAGCAGCGGACCACGGAGATCTTCCGCGTCCGCCGCCACTTCGACGAGCTCTGGAAGCAAGAGAACCGGCGCATCGACGTCACCGTCACCAGCGCCGTCGCGCTGGAGCCGACCGTGGCCGAGAAGGTCGGCGAGGAGATCGAGCGCCAGACCGGCCAGAAGGTCGAACTGGCCAGCCGCGTCGACGCCGAGATCCTTGGCGGCATCGTCTTGCAGGTCGGCAACAAGGTCCTCGACGCGAGCATCCGCGCTCGCTTGGAGAAACTTCGAAAGAGCGTCGCCCAGGCGGCGCACTAGGGGGCAGACGAAAAAAATCATGGAAATCAAGCCTGACGAGATCGCATCGATCCTCCGCGAGAGGATCGAGGGACTGGACACGGAATCCGCCGACCTGGCCGAGGTCGGAACCGTGCTCTCTGTCGCCGACGGAATTGCCCGCATCCACGGGCTCGACAACTGCATGGCATTGGAGATGCTGGAGCTTCCGCACGGCGTCACCGGCCTGGCGCTCAACCTCGAGGCCGACAACGTCGGCGCCGTCCTCTTCGGCGAGTGGGACAAGATCGTCGAGGGCGACACGGTCAAGCGCACCGGGCACCTGCTGCGGATCCCCGTCGGCGACGAGCTGCTCGGCCGCATGGTCGACCCGCTCGGGCGCCCACTCGACGACAAGGGCGATGTGGCGACGACGCAGACCCGCCCGGCCGAGTTCAAGGCGCCCGGCGTGGTTCAGCGCCAGCCGGTGACCGAACCGGTGCAGACCGGGCTGATGTCGATCGACGGGATGATCCCGATCGGCCGTGGACAGCGAGAGCTGATCATCGGCGACCGCCAGACCGGCAAGACGGCGATCGCGATCGACACGATCATCAACAACCGCGACAAGGACATGGTCTGCATCTACGTCGCGATCGGGCAGAAGATGTCCACGGTCGTCCAGCTCAAGCAGGTGCTGGAGGAGAACGGCGCGATGGAGAACACGATCATCGTCGCCGCCCCCGCCGACGAGGCGGCCCCGATTAAGTTCATCGCCCCCTACGCGGGCTGCGCGATGGGCGAGCACTTTCTCTACAACGGCAAGGCGGCGCTCTGCGTCTACGACGATCTCACCAAGCACGCCTACGCCTACCGCCAGATGTCGCTGCTGCTGCGTCGCCCGCCGGGTCGCGAGGCTTACCCGGGCGACGTCTTCTACCTGCACTCCCGCCTCTTGGAGCGGGCGGTGAAGCTCAATGACGACCTCGGCGGCGGCTCGCTGACGGCATTGCCGATCATCGAGACCCAGGCCTCCGACGTCTCCGCCTACATCCCGACCAACGTGATCTCGATCACCGACGGTCAGATCTTCCTCGAGTCCGACCTCTTTTACTCGGGTGTTCGCCCGGCGATCAACGTCGGCATCTCGGTCTCGCGGGTGGGCGGCAACGCGCAGACCAAGGCAATGAAGAAGGTCGCCGGCAAGCTGCGCCTCGACCTCTCCCAGTACCGCGACCTGGAGGCCTTCGCCCAGTTCGGCTCCGAGCTCGATCCCGAGACGCAGAAGACGCTGAACCGCGGCGAACGGCTGGTCGAGCTGCTCAAGCAGAAGGAGCGCGAGCCGCTGGAGGTCGCCGACCAGGTGGCGGCGATCTACTCGGGCACCGGCGGCTACCTCGACCGGATCAAGACCGAGCGCGTCGGCGAGTTTCTCGGCGACCTGAAGATCCGCCTGCATTCCGAGAAGGCCGAGCTGCTGAAGCGGATCGGCGACAGCGGCAAGCTCGAGGAGGCCGACGAGGAGGAGTTGGGCAAGGCGATCGCCGATTTCGTCGACGACTTCGGCCCCGACTTCGACGAGCACGGCGACCCGCTGGAGGCCGGCGAATCCGACCGGGTCAAGTCATCCGAGGAGCGAGCCAAGCCGAGCCGCACCGAGGAGGCCGCCGCAGTATGAGTGCGAGACGTGCATTTACCACGCATATGGGGGCAAATGCACGTCTCGGCCGACGGGAGCGGGAGCACTGAGCTATGGCAACGCAGAAGGACGTCAAGAATCGCATTGCGTCGATCAAGAACATCAACAAGATCACGCGGGCGATGGAGATGGTGGCGGCCGCGAGGCTGCGCCGGGCCGAGCAGCGGATCGAGCAGCTGCGGCCCTACGCGCAGTCGATGCGCAAGCTGACCCGCCGCGCCGCCGAGCAGGCGGGCGGGATTCCGCGTGTGCCGGTGCTCGAGCAGCGCGAGGAGGAGAAGCGTGTCGGGATCGTCCTGATCACCGGCGACCGCGGATTGGCCGGCGCCTTCAACACCAACATCATCCGCGACGGCCTGCGCCTGCGCGACGAGCTTCGCGAGGAGGGCAAGGAATCCGCCTTCTCCGCCGTCGGCCGCAAGGGCGTCTCGGCGCTGACCTTCCGCAAAGTGGAGCCGCGGACCTCATACGTCGGCTTCACCGACCGGCCCGGCTTCGCCAACGCGCGCGAGATCGGCGAGGAGCTGACCGCCCGCTACGTCGACGAGGAGCTCGACCGGGTCGAGCTGGTCTACAACCGCTACGTCTCGCCGCTGACCCAGCACGTCTGGCGGCAGACGCTGCTTCCCCTGCAGCAGGCCGACGTGATCGGCGAGGGCGTTGCCGAGGAGGAAGAGGAGGGCACCGAGACCGAGATCGAGAAGGCGCACAGCCACTCGATCTGGGACTACGAGCCCGATGCCGAGGAGCTGCTGGGGCAGTTGATCCCCGAGTACGTGAACATCTCCGTCTACCGGGCGCTGCTGGAGTCGGCGGCGTCGGAGCTGGGAGCGCGGATGACCGCGATGCGCAGCGCCGCGGAGAACGCGGAGGAAATGATGGGCGACCTGACCCTGGAGATGAACCGGGTCAGGCAGGCCGAGATCACCCAGGAGATCCTCGAGGTCGTCGCCGGCGCCGAGGCGCTTGGATAAAGCTGAGAATCGAGAAAAGGAACCAATGTCTGAGAGCAACGGAGCAAACGTAGGGCGAGTCGAGCAGGTGACCGGTGTCGTCGTCGATGCGGTCTTCCCGGACAAGCTGCCGGAGATCTACTCGGCGGTGAAGATCGAGATGGCCGGCGACGCCGACAACGAGGCGACGGAGCTGGTCTGCGAGGTGCAGCAGCACCTCGGCGACGACCGGGTCCGCACGGTGGCGATGGACGCCACCGACGGGTTGCAGCGCGGCGACAAGGTGACCGACACCGGCGGCCCGATCTCGGTCCCGGTCGGTGACGCCACTCTGGGCCGGATCTTCAACCTGCTCGGCGAGCCGATCGACCTCGGCGAGCCCGTTGAGACCGAGGAGCGCTGGCCGATCCACCGCTCGGCGCCCGCGGCGTCCGACCTCGCTCCCACCCAGGAGATCCTCGAGACCGGGATCAAGGTGATCGACCTGCTCGCGCCCTACGCCAAGGGCGGCAAGGTCGGGCTCTTCGGCGGTGCCGGCGTCGGCAAGACGGTGCTGATCCAGGAGCTGATCCGCTCGATCGGCGAAGAGCACGAAGGCCTCTCGGCCTTCTGCGGCGTCGGCGAGCGCTCGCGCGAGGGCAACGACCTCTGGCTCGAGATGAAGGAGTCCGGCGTCATCGACAAGACGATGCTGGTCTTCGGCCAGATGAACGAGCCCCCCGGAGCCCGTCTCCGCGTCGCGCTCTCGGGCCTGACGATGGCCGAATACTTCCGCGAGCAGGGCGGCCAGGACGTGCTGCTCTTCATCGACAACATCTTCCGCTTCGTCCAGGCGGGCTCCGAGGTCTCGGCCCTGCTCGGGCGGATGCCATCGGCGGTCGGCTACCAGCCGACGCTGGAGACCGAGATGGGCGAACTGCAGGAGCGGATCACCTCGACCGAGCGCGGCTCGGTCACCTCGGTGCAGGCGATCTACGTCCCCGCCGACGACCTCACCGACCCGGCGCCGGCCTCGGTCTTCGCCCACCTCAACGCGACGACGACGCTCTCGCGGGCGATCTCCGAGAAGGGGATCTACCCGGCCGTCGACCCGCTCGACTCGACCTCGACCATCCTCAAGCCCGACGTGGTCGGTGAGGAGCACTACCGGACCGCGACCGAGGTGCAGGAGGTGCTGCAGCGCTACAAGGAGCTGCAGGACATCATCGCCATCCTCGGCATCGACGAGCTCTCCGACGAGGACAAGCAGACGGTCTCGCGCGCCCGCAAGATCGAGCGCTTCCTCTCGCAGCCGTTCTTCGTCGCCGAGCAGTTCACCGGCCGCACCGGCGAGTACGTGCCGGTGGGGGAGACGGTGCGCGGCTTCCGCGAGATCCTCGACGGCCAGCACGACGACCTCTCCGAGGGCGCCTTCTACATGAAGGGCGGCATCGACCAGGTCACCGCCGACGCCGGAGCGGCCGCGGCGGCCTAGGGAGACGCAATGGCAGCCGAGCACATGGTCGACGTCGAAGTCCTCACCCCCGAGGGGGAGGTCTTCAACGGCGAAGTGCGCCAGGTCTCGACCCGCACCGCGGTGGGAGAGCTGGGCGTCCTCGCCAACCACACCCCGCTGCTCGCCTCGCTGCACCCAACCGAGCTGCGTCTCCACATCAGCGACTCGGAGACGAAGCGCTACGCCCAGGCCCACGGCTGGCTACAGGTCTTCGGCAACCACGCCAAGCTCCTGGTCGAGGAGGCACTCGCTCCCGAGGACCTCGACACGGCGACGCTCAAAGAGCAGCTCGCCGACGCCGAGCAGCGACTGGCGGAGTCCGAGGAGGGCAGTGGCGCCCGCGCCCGCGCTGAGAAAGACCGCGACCGGGCCGAGGCGTTCCTCGCGATCGCCGAGGGGTGAGCGAGTCGAGCACCGGCTCGACTCGCGCGAGCACAATGCGCTGATCGCTGGCGCGAGCGTTCTGGGACCTCACCGACGAGATCCCCGAGCAGGTGCACGTCGCGGTCCCCCGTGGCGCACACCGACCGTCGATCGACCAGCCGCCCACCAAGGTGCACGTCTTCGATGCCGGGACCTTCGCGGTCGATCGGCAGCAGGCCCGAACCGACGCTGACGAGCCGTTCTGGGTCTACTCGCCGGAGCGCTCCGTGCTCGACGCGATAAGGATGGGGCGCTGGGTCGGCCACGACGTCGCCCTGCACGCGCTGCGGCGCTATATGGCGCAGCAGGGGGCCAGCGCCGCCCATCTGGCCGAGCTGGCGAGAGGGCTCGGTGGCAGCGCTCGGCTGCAACCGGCGCTAGAGGCCCTGCTCAGTTGACCGCGCAGGCAATCATCGATCAGACCGCAGATGAAGCTTTCGAGGCGCTGCAGGCCAAGGCCCGAGATGGCCAACGACGATGAGCACGTCCGCAACGTAGTCGCTCGAATCTGTGCGCTAGAGCCAAATCCCCACGATGGCGTGGTGATCGACATGGCAACCATCAGGACCGAAGTCATGCGCGAGCGGTACCTGTCAACACGAATGAGACACCTGTCGTTCGAATTTAGTGAGCAACCTCCTCGGTTTGACAGAATCGAAATTCTCAGCAGAAAAGCCCTGTAAATAAACGTATTCGTCCTATGGCGGGGGCGGGTTTCGAACCCGCGAACTTCGGGTTATGAGATCGCAGGTCGCGGCCTCAGGAGTGGGGACGGTCAACCGGCGCTCGAAAGGGTCGATCCCCGCAGCGATCCCGTAGTTCAAATACCGTCCGCTGCGGCATGGACGCTCGCATCTCACGACGGCTGGCTTCGGGAGAGATCTCCGGATGAGCGATGAGGTCGTCGCGCTGGCCACGCAGTTGCTTGGCTACGACACCTCTGGGCCGGAGGGGGTGCTGGAAGCTGCTGGGTTTGTCAAAGGGTGGCTTGAGGCTCGGGGGATCGAGGCTTTTCATGACGAGGTGCGTGGGTTGCCGGTGCTTCGGGCTGAGGTTGGGCCGGAGGGGGCGCCTACGGTCGTTCTTCACGGGCATCTGGATGTCGTTCCGGGCCTGCCGGGGCAGTTTGAGCCTCGGGTCGAGGGGGACCGGCTCTATGGACGGGGTGCCTATGACATGAAGGGCGGGTTGGCGGCGATGCTGCTGGCTCTGGTGGCCATGCGCGATCAGGACGGGGTGCGGGTGCGGTTGGGGATCGTCGGGGACGAGGAGTCCGAGGAGGAAGTCGAACGGGGGTCCGATCATCTGGTCGACAGCGGCTTTCTGGGCGACTTCGCGATCACCGGCGAGCCGACTGACCTGCACATCGGAGTCGAGGCCAAGGGGGTGCTGGCGCTGCGGGTTACGGTCGAGGGGACTGCTGCCCACGGGGCGACGCCCTGGCTGGGCGAAAACGCGGTTTTGCGGGCGATCGACGTTTTCCGCAGTATCGAGTCGCTACCGTTCGCCCGGCACTCCTCGGAGCTATTCGATCGCCCTTCGATCAACCTCGGTCGGATCGTGGGCGGCGACGCGCTCAACAAGGTGCCCGACCGATGCGCCATCGACGTCGACATCCGCTACCTGCCAGACCAGGACCCCGCTGCCCTGCTGGAGCAGGTGGAGGGCATCGCCGCGGCCGAGGTGGAGCAGCTCTTCACCCGGCCGCCGGCCGTGGTCGACCGCGAGCTGCCCTACGTGCTCGCCCTGCGCGAGGCGGCGCGGACCCATCACGACGGCGAGCCGATGAGCGTCGGGCGCGACGGCGCTTCCGACGCGGTCTCCTTCCTGCGGGTCGGCGTCCCGGCGGTCGAGTTCGGCCCGGCCGGCGAAGGCCACCACGGGCCCGAGGAGTGGGTCTCGGTCTCCTCGCTGCACACCTACCGGCAGACGCTCGAGACCTTCCTGCGCTCGCTTCCGGCCAGGCTCGACGCTTGAGGGGCAAGCGTGGTTGAGCCCGTCTTCAGCAAGCCGCCTCCCGAGGGCGACCACGAGCCGGCGCCGAAGCCGAAGCGCTTCTGGTGGCGTTTCACGCTGGGCTCGGTGGTGATCGTCGTCGCCGTCTCCGCAGCGACCGCGGCCAGCATCCTCCTCTACATCGGCAGCATCGCGACGGCGCTATCCCATCACAACATCTACAACGCCAAACTGCACCGCTACCTCTCCAGGGTCAACGGCGGCGAGCCCGAGAACATCCTCATCCTCGGCTCCGACAAGCGCGCCAACCTCGCCGAAGACCCGGGCCGCTCCGACACGACGATCCTGCTGCGGCTCGACCCCGACCGCGAAGCGATCGCGGTGATGTCGATCCCCCGCGACCTCAAGGTCGAAATCCCCGGTTACGGGACGGAAAAGTTCAACGCCGCCTACACCTTCGGCGGGCCGAAGCTGACCCTGCAGGTGGTCAAGGAACTGACCGGGCTGCAGATCAACCACGTGGTCAACGTCGACTTCCTCGGCTTCGTCCGCGCCGTCGACGCGATCGGCTGCGTCTACACCGACGTCGACCGCCGCTACTACCACTCCAACCTCGGCGTGCCGGCCTCCGAACAGTATGCGGAAATCAACATCAAGCCGGGCTACCAGCTGCTCTGCGGCAAGAAGGCGCTGCAGTACGTGCGCTACCGCCACACCGACACCGACATCGTCCGCTCGGCCCGCCAGCAGGACTTCCTCAGCTCGGCCCGCGCCCGGGTGCCGATCTCCAAGCTGGTCTTGGGCCAGAACGACCTGGTCGACATCTTCACCAAGTACACGACCTCCGACATCAGCGACACCTCGACGATGCTGCAGGTGATGAAGCTCTTCGTCGCCTCGCGCAATGCCAAGATCAAGGAGATCCACTTCCCGGCCGAACTGGGCCCGAGCTTTGTCTACGCCTCGCCGGAAGCGATCCAGGAAACGGTCGACAAGTTCCTCGGGATCGAAGCCAGCGCCGGCCCGCGCGGCATCCTCGACGAAGGGCGCAGCGAGGACGGGGGCGGCAAGCACTCCAAGAAGGGCAAGAAGAAGAAGAAGCACCGCGCCCCGAAGCCCCACATCAAGGCCAAGCCGCCGGGCAGCGACGGGCTGGTCCCGGACCGCGAAGCCGGCGAACTGGAGGCGAAGTCGGTGGCGCCGAAGGTCAGCTCGGCCTTCCCGGTCTTCTACCCGACCCGGCTGCCCTCCGGCGCCTACTACGTCGAAAGCAACTCCTACGTGCACGTCCAGGACCCGCGCATCTACCACTTCAAAGACACTGACGGGACCCGCCACGGCGCCTACCGAATGGTGGTCGAGTGGCCGCTCTCCGATGGCATCCACTACTTCGGGCTGCAGGGGATCCAGGGCTGGTCGGACCCGCCGATCCTCGATAACCCGAGCTTGAGCAAGACGATCAACGGGCGCGAATACGACATCTACGTGGACGGCGACCGCGTCTCTTTGGTCGCCTGGCACCGCGGCAACAACTCCTACTGGGTCGCCAACGACCTGCTCAATACCCTGAGCAGCGAGCAGATGATCGGGATGGCGCGCGCGGCTGACGTGAAGGTGCCAAATCAGAAGCGGAGAAGGGGGAAGGCGAAGCGATGAGCGTTGAGAGAGAGCCGATCGGGGTGATCGGGGTCGGCTGGGTCGGCCTGGTCACCGCTGCCTGCTTTGCCGAGGTCGGTCACCGGGTTATCGCCCGCGACATCCTGCCCGAGAAGGTCGAGGCGCTCTCGCGCGGCGAGATCACGATCCACGAGCCGGGCCTCGACGAGCTGCTCAAGCGAAATGCCGAACGGCTCACCTTCACCACCGACATGTCGGAGCTGCTGGGCGGGGCGCGGCTGCTCTTCGCCTGCGTCGACACGCCGCCGACGCGCTCGGGCGACGCCGACCTCTCTCGCGTCCGCTCGGTGATCGACGACCTCCCCGCCGACAGCGAGCACGTGCTGGTGATGAAGAGCACGGTGCCGGCCGGCACCGGCAACTCGATCCGCCGCGACCGCCCGGGCCTCACCTACGTCTCCTGCCCCGAGTTCCTCAAGGAGGGCTCGGCGGTCGAGGACTTCCTCAACCCCGACCGGGTCGTGATCGGCGCCGATCGGGGCGACGAGGCAGCCGGCGACGCCGTCGCCGACCTCTACGAGCCGCTCGGCGGCGAGATCGTCCGCACCGACGTCGCCAGCGCCGAGATGATCAAGCTCGCCTCAAACGCCTTCCTCGCGACCAAGATCTCCTTCGTCAACGAGATCGCCAACGTCTGCGAGAAGGTCGGCGCCGACGTCGCCGAAGTCGCCCGCGGCATGGGGCTCGACCAGCGCATCGGCCCTTCCTTCCTGCGAGCCGGGATCGGCTACGGGGGTTCATGTTTCCCAAAGGATGTCTCGGCGCTGAAGATGTTGGCCGGCAACAGCGGCTACCACTTCCAGCTGCTCGGGGCGGTGATCGAAGTCAACGAGCTGCAGAAGCGTCGGGTGGTGCAGAAGCTGCAGAAGCACCTGGGCTCGCTGGTCGGCAAGCGGGTCGCCCTGCTCGGCCTCGCCTTCAAGCCGCACACCGACGACATGCGCGAAGCATCGAGTTTGGTGTTGGCGGCGCGGCTGGAAGGGGAGGGGGCCGAGGTGGCCGCCTATGACCCGGTGGCCGCCGGTGCCGCCCGTGAGATGTTCGACGGGGTCGAGTTCCGCGACTCCGCGCTTGAGGCCCTCGACGGTGCCGACGCGGCGATCCTGGTCACCGAGTGGCCCGAGTTCGCCGAGCTGGACTGGCGCGCGGCGGCGGAGAAGATGGCCCAGCCGTTGCTGATCGACGGTCGCAACTTCCTCGACGCCGGCCTGCTCGAGGCAGCCGGTTTCCGCTACGAGGGGATCGGCCGCGCGGTCGATGCGCCCGTTCAAGCGGAACCCGCCTCCTAGTGTCCCCGGCCAAGCAGACCAAGGACGCAGGGAGCGTGGCGTGCTCTGCACGCGAGCGACCGAGGACGCCGGTATGTGCCGGCGGGGGACACTAGGTGCAGGCAATAGTTCTAGTCGGTGGGGAGGGGACGCGGCTGCGGCCGCTGACCGAGACCGTGCCCAAGCCGGCGCTGACGCTTGTCGACCGGCCCTTCCTCGCCTACATGATCGAGTGGCTGGCGGGGCACGGCGTCACCGAGGTCGTGCTCGCCTGCGGATTCCTGCCCGACGTCCTGCGCGAGGCGCTGGCCGGCGAGGAGGAGCGCGCCGGGGTCTCGATCGCTTACGTGGTCGAGCCGGAGCGGCGCGGCACCGCGGGCGCGATCCGCTTCGCGGCCGACGAGCTCGGCGACCGCCTCGACGACCGTTTCCTGGCCCTCAATGGCGACGTCCTCACCGACCTCGACCTCACCGCCCTGCTGGCAGCCCACGCCAACCACCGTTCCGCTGTTCCTTCTCCGCGAATAGAGGGGCAAACGCACAGCGCAACGGGTGGGGTGGGGACGATTGCCCTGCACCCGGTCGAGGACTCCTCCGCCTACGGGCTGGTCAGCACCGATGCGGACGGCGAGGTGCTCGAGTTCACCGAGAAGACCGGCGAGGCCGTCCCCGGCGAGATCAACGCCGGCATGTACGTGCTGGAGCGCTCGGTGCTCGACCTGATCCCGCCCGGCGAGGAGGTCTCGATCGAGCGCGACGTCTTCCCGCGGCTGGTCGGCAACGGGCTGCACGGCTTGCGCTTGGACGGGTACTGGATGGACATCGGCACCCCGGAGCGTTACCTGCGGGCGAGCTGGGACATCCTTGAGCGCCGCGTCGAGACGCGGGTCGAGCCGACCGCGCCCGGCCTGCTCGTCGCGCCGGGCGCCGAGATCGCCACCGACGCGACCGTGGGTCCCCGGGCAGTGCTCGGTCCGGGCTGCCGAGTTGGGTCCGGAGCAGAGGTCAGCGAATCGATTCTGCTCGACGGCTGCGAGGTCGGGGAGAAGGCGCGGGTGCGCGGCTCGATCCTTGCGGCCGGGGTCGAGGTCTCGCCGGGCGCGAGCCTCGAAGGGGATGTGGTCGGCGACGGCGAAAGTGTCCCGGCCTGATGCTCGACGATATCCTCGCCATTCCCGATCACCTCGGCGACGCCCTCTGGCGGGTCGAGTCGGCCCGGCTGGAGCCGTTCGAGGCGGCCGGCCTGGCGGTCTGCGGCATGGGCGGCTCGGCGATCGGCGGCGAGCTTGCCGCCGCGGCCCTGGGCGGGAGCCTCACCGGCCCCCTGCTCACCGTGCGGGGCTACGAGCTACCCGCCTGGCTGACCTCCGAGTGGACCGTGCTCTGCTCCAGCTACTCGGGCGAAACCGAGGAGACGCTCGCCTGCTTCGCGGCCGCGGGAGAGCTGGGCGCCAGGCGGATCGTCGCCAGTACCGGCGGTGAGCTTGTCGCCGACGCCCGCGAGAACGAGGTGCCGGTGATCGGGCTGCCGGGAATCCTGCCGGCGCCGCGCACCGCCGTCGCCTACATGCTCGTAACAGCGGCCGAGATCGCCGCCCTGGCCGGCCTCGCGCCCAGCCTGCGCGCCGAGATCGAGGCCGCCGCGACCATTCTCTCCGAGCGATCCGAGGACCTGCAAGCGCGTGCCGCCGAGGTGGCCGAATGGATTGGCAGGGGCGTTCCGGTCATCTGCGGCGCCGGCCTCACCGCGCCGGTGGCGCGGCGCTGGAAGACCCAGGTCAACGAGAACGCCGAGATGCCCGCCTTCTACTCCGAGCTGCCCGAGGCCGACCACAACGAGATCTGCGGCTGGGGCGGGGACTCCCTCGTCGCCGTCCTGCTCGAGGACGACGACCAGCACCCGCGCCTGCGCCGCCGCTTCAAGCTGACCGGCGAATCGATCGCCGACGCCGGCGCCGAGGTCGTCTGGATCGAGACCGAGGGCGAGACCCGCACCGCCCGCCTGCTCTGGGCGACGATGCTCGGCGACCTCGTCTCCCTCAAGCTGGCGGAGGCCCATGGAGTAGATCCACTCCCGGTTACCGCCATCGACGACTTCAAGTCGGCTCTCGGCCGCCCCTAGCACCTCGTATCCTTCTCCTGGCCTAAGACAAGAATCGAAAGGAATCGATGGCAACCGCCACCAGCACGAACTACAAGGTCGCCGACATCGGCCTCGCCGACTTCGGGCGCAAGGAGATCGCTCTCGCCGAGGTGGAGATGCCCGGCCTGATGCAGACCCGCGAGGAGTTCGCTTCCGAGCTGCCGCTGAAGGGGGCGCGGATCACCGGCTCACTCCATATGACCGTGCAGACCGCCGTGCTGATCGAGACCCTGATCGCCCTCGGCGCCGAGGTCCGCTGGGCCAGCTGCAACATCTTCTCCACCCAGGACCACGCCGCCGCCGCGATCGCCGCCGCCGGCATCCCCGTCTTCGCCTGGAAGGGTGAGACCCTGGAGGAGTACTGGTGGTGCACCGAGCAGGCCCTGCTCTGGCCCGAGGGCGAGGGCCCGGACATGATCCTCGACGACGGCGGCGACGCCACCCTGCTCGTCCACAAGGGCGTCGAGTTCGAGAAGGCGGGCGCCGTGCCCGACCCGGCCTCGGCCGAGTCGGAGGAGTTCCGCGTCGTGCTCGAGACCCTGCAGCGCTCGCTTGAGTCCGACCCCCAGCGCTGGACCCAGATCGCCGAGGGAATCAAGGGGGTGACCGAGGAGACCACCACCGGCGTGCACCGGCTCTACCAGCTCGCCGAGACCGGCGACCTGCTCTTCCCGGCGATCAACGTCAACGACTCGGTGACCAAGTCGAAGTTCGACAACCTCTACGGCTGCCGCCACTCGCTGATCGACGGGATCAACCGGGCCACCGACGTGATGATCGGCGGCAAGGTCGCCGTGGTCTGCGGCTACGGCGACGTCGGCAAGGGCTGCGCCTCCTCGCTGCGCGGCCAGGGCGCCCGCGTGGTCGTCACCGAGATCGACCCGATCTGCGCATTGCAGGCGGCGATGGAGGGCTATGAGGTGAGGACGCTGGAGGAGGTCGTCGAGACGGCAGACATCTTCATCACCGCGACCGGAAACAAGGACATCGTCACCGCCGGGCAGATGGCGCGGATGAAGCACAACGCGATCGTTGGCAACATCGGCCACTTCGACAACGAGATCGACGTCGCCGGGCTCGAAGCCTCACCGGCCCAGCGGGTCAACATCAAGCCGCAGGTCGACGAGTGGCGCTTTCCCGACGGCCACTCGATCATCCTGCTCTCCGAGGGCCGCCTGCTCAACCTCGGCAACGCGACCGGGCACCCGAGCTTCGTGATGTCGAACTCGTTCACTAACCAGGTGATCGCGCAGGTGGAGCTCTACGGCCAGCCCGATGGGTTCGCGGCCAACGACGTCACCGTGCTGCCCAAGCACCTCGACGAGAAGGTCGCGCGGCTGCACCTCGCCTCCCTGGGTGTCAGCCTGACCGAGCTGTCGGAGGAGCAGGCCGCCTACCTCGGCCTGCCCGTCGAGGGGCCCTACAAGTCCGATCACTACCGCTACTAGCCCGTGCGCGCGATGGTTCTAGCCGCCGGGCTCGGCACCCGGCTGCGCCCGGTCACCTACGCGGTGCCGAAGCCGATGGTGCCGGTGGCCAACCGGCCGGTGATGGAGCACAGCGTGCGGTTGCTCGCCCGCCATGGCTTCGGCGAGGCGATTGCCAACCTGCACTGGTTCCCGGAGGCGATCGAGGGTCACTTCGGCGACGGGTCGCAGTTCGGCCTCAAGCTCTCCTACAGCCGCGAGGAGCACCTCTTGGGAACGGCGGGAGGGGTTCGCAACGCCGGCGGCTTCCTGGGCGATTCGTTTTTGGTCGTGGCCGGCGACGCACTGACCGATCTCGACCTTGCCGCCATGCGCGAGTTCCACGAATCCCACGACGGCATCGCGACGATGGCCACCAAGCGGGTTGCCGATACCGACCAGTACGGCGTTGTCATCGCCGGCGAAGACGGTCGCATCCAGGGCTTCCAAGAGAAGCCTGACCCGGCGGAGGCCCTCTCGGACCTCGCCAATACCTGCATCTACATGTTCGACGCCCAGATCTTCGGCTACTTCCCCGAGCCGGGGACGAGCAAGGCGGCCGGGCCCGGCGATCCGGACGGCTTCGCCGACTGGGCGATGGATGTCTTCCCGGCCCTGCTCGAGAACGACATCCCCTTCTACTCGCACGAGATCGACGCTTACTGGAACGACATCGGCAACCTCGACGAGTTGCGCCAGGGCAACCTCGACGCGCTGCACGGCAAGGTCGAGATCGAGCCGGGCGCTCCCGAGGTCGCCGAGGGCATCCGCGCGGCGAGCTCGCTGGAGGGGGCAGAGGTCGAAGGTCCGGTGCTGGTCGGCTCCGCTGTGGAGATCGGCGCCGGCGTTCGCATCCAGGGACCGGCGATCGTCGGCGACGGCTGCCGGATCGGCCCGGGGGCCTGGGTGCGCGACTCGATCCTCCTCGCCGGTGCCGAGCTGCCGGCCGAGGCGATGCTGATCGGCGCCATCGCGGGTCGCGTCGCCAAGTCCTGACGCTTTCCTGACACTCTGCGCACCACGCGTGCGCCGCCGCCCCGCACGATCGGGGCATGAACCCTCTTCAGGTTGTCGCCGCCGCCCTGATCCCCCCTCTCTGCGCTGCCTGCGGGCGCGGTTGCCGGTCCGGTGCCGTGCTCTGCAACCGCTGCGCCCGCCGCCTCGCCGACGCCGAGCCACTGGCCGGCAGCGGTCCCCCCGGCCTCGATCGCGCCTGGTCCTCGGCCCCCCACGAAGGCGTGGCGCGGGACCTGGTCGCGGCGCTCAAGTTCCGCCGCCTGCTGCCGGTCGCGGCGACGATGGCGGAGCGGATCGAGTGGCTGGCGCCCGCCAGCCTGCTCAGCGGCACGATCGTGCCGGTTCCCACCGCCCGGCTGCGCTCGCTGGGGCGCGGTTTCGACCCCGCCGCCGAGATCGCCGCGGCGCTCGCCGGGCGCACCGGGGCACCGCTCTCGCCCTGCCTCGCGCGCAGCGGCGGTGGCCGCCAGGTCGGCAGGCGGCGAGCGCAGCGGATCGGCCAGCCGCCCCACGTGCGGCTGCGCGCCGCGGCGCCGCGCAGCGTCCTGCTCATCGACGACGTCCTCACCACCGGCGCGACGCTCTCCGCCTGCGCCGCGGCGTTGCGTGCCGGCGGCGCGATCCGGGTAGCGGCAATCACCTTTACCCGACGCCCTTAGGGGCGTAGCATCGTTGGACCGACACCCAAGGAGGAGATATGCGGATCGAGATTCGTGGGCGCAACGTCGAGGTCACCGACGAGATGCGGGAGCACGTCTTGAAACGCTTCCGGCGGATCGGCAAGCAGGTCTCGGAGCTGGCCACCCTCGATGTCGAGTTGCACGAAGAGCGCAATCCCTCGATCGCCGACAGCCAGGTCGCCGAGGCGACGCTGCGGCTGAAGGGCGTCACCCTGCGGGCGCGAGAGTGCTCGCCGAGCATGGGGCACACGATTCACGAGCTGGCCGAGGACATCCGCCGCCAGGTCAAGAAGCACCGCGAGTTGCGCCGCAAGCGGGCGAGGACGCGCCGGGCCGTCGCGCGAATGCGCGGGCGGACGGCCTGACCGATCCGGCGTGGGGCACCTCCCGCCCTGCCAATTGCCGGTCTAATGAGACCGGCAATTTGAGTATCCGCCGGTTCGGGAGGCGCCCCCCGCAACCTCACAAGTTGGCGTCTCCTCTGGACCGTGCGACCCAAGGGCGCGGGGACTCAGGTAGTAGCTACTCTCTTGAGCAATGGCGAACGCACGCGACATGGTCACGCGCGCGCTCCGGGTGGGCGAGGGGCGCAAGTTCAAGGGGTATGAGAAGCGCGCTGAGGCGATCAACCGGATCGAGCCCGAGATGGAGCTGCTCGAGGACGCCGAGTTGCGCGAGGAGGCCGATGGCCTGCGCAAGCGGGCGGCCGGGGGCGAGTCGCTTGACGACCTGCTGCCCGAGGCCTTCGCCCTGACTCGCGAGGCGGCGCGGCGCTCGATCGGCCAGCGCCACTACGACGTGCAGCTGATCGGCGGGATGGTGCTGCACGAGGGCGCGATCGCCGAGATGAAGACGGGAGAGGGCAAGACCCTGACCGCGACCCTGGCCGTCTTCCTCAACACCTTGGCCGGCGACAGCGTCCACCTCGTCACCGTCAACGACTATCTCGCCCGCCGCGACTCCGAATGGATGCAGCCGATCTACGACTTCCTCGGGGTCAGCGTCGCCGCGATCCAGGAGGGCGACGACCACGCGGCGCGCCAACGCAAGTACGCCTGCGACGTCGTCTACGGCACCAACTCGGAGTTCGGCTTCGACTACCTGCGCGACAACATGGCCGAGGCGCTCGAGCACTGCGTCCAGCCCGGCCACAACTTCGCGATCGTCGACGAGGTCGACAACATCCTGATCGACGAGGCGCGCACGCCGCTGATCATCTCCGGCGCCCCCGAACAGGCGGCCCAGACCTACTACACCTTCGCCCGCCTGGCCAAGCAGATGGACGGCGTCCAGGCCAAAGAGAAGCTGCGCTCGATGGGGGAGTCCAAGGACACCTCCGAGGCCGAACACGACTACGAATTCGACGAGAAGCACAAGACCGTCTCGCCGACCGAGAAGGGCGTCAAGCGGGCCGAGGAATTCGTCGGCGTCGACAACCTCTACCTCGGCGAGCACGGCAGCCTGGTCAACCACCTGGTCCAGGCGCTGAAGGCCGAGTCGCTCTACAAAAAGGACACCGACTACGCCGTGGTCGACGGCCAGGTGATGATCATCGACGAGTTCACCGGCCGCATCCTCGAGGGGCGGCGCTGGTCGGAGGGCCTGCACCAGGCGGTCGAGGCCAAGGAGGGTGTGGCGATCGGCGAGGAGAACCAGACCCTGGCGACGATCACGCTGCAGAACTACTTCCGCCTCTACAACAAGCTCTCCGGGATGACCGGCACGGCGCTGACCGAGGCGACCGAGTTCATGAAGATCTACAAAGTGCCGGTGGTCGAGGTCCCGACCCACCGCCAGATGGTCCGCGCCGACCAGAACGACCAGATCTTCAAGACCAAGGACGGCAAGTGGAAATCGGTGCTGGCGGAGATCCTCGCCCGCCACGAGAAGGGCCAGCCGATCCTGGTCGGGACCGTCTCGGTCGAAGTCTCGGAGATGATTTCCGAGGAGCTGAAGCGGCGGGGGATCGAGCACGCGGTGCTGAACGCGAAGCCAGAGCACGCCGAGCGAGAGGGCGAGAGGATCGCCCAGGCGGGCCGCAAGGGGGCGGTGATGATCGCCACCAACATGGCCGGCCGCGGCGTCGACATCAAGCTCGGCGGCGATCCGGAGCAGTCGGCGATCCACGAGCTGAAGAAGAAGGGGGTGACGCCCGGAGACGAGGGCTACGAGGAGGCACTGGCGGCGAAGGTCGCCGAGCTGGAGCCGCTCTGCGCGGCCGAGGCAGAGGAAGTGCGCGAGTTGGGCGGGCTCTACATCTGCGGCACCGAGCGCCACGAGTCGCGCCGCATCGACAACCAGCTTCGCGGCCGCTCAGGCCGCCAGGGCGACCCCGGCGAAACCCGCTTCTTCCTCTCCGCCGAAGACGACGTGATCCGGCTCTTCGCCGGCGACCGGATCTACAAGATCCTCGACCGGCTCGGCCCCGTCGACGACGAGGGCGAAGAAATGCCACTTGAAGCCGGCATGCTGACCAAGACCGTCGAGAACGCCCAGAAGAAGGTCGAGGAGCAGAACTTCCTGATCCGCAAACGGGTGCTCGAGTACGACGACGTGATGAACGAGCAGCGCCGCATCGTCTACAAATACCGCCGCGAGATCCTCGAGGGCCGCGACATGTCGGAGATCGCCCGCGACGAGATGGAGGGCGTGATCGAGCGCCTCGTCGACGAGTACACGCCCGGCGACGTGCTCGAGGAGTGGGACATGGGGGAGATGGAGACCCAGCTGAACCAGATCTGGCCGCTCAGCGTCGAGGTCGGCACGATGGCGCCGGAGTCGGTCGACCGCGAGAAGCTCAAGGACGAGCTCGACGAAGACGCGATGACGGCATACGACGAGCGCGAAGGGGTCTTCGGCGGGGAGCTGATGCGCTACCTGGAGCGTTCGATCCTGCTGCAGGTAATCGACAACCGCTGGCGCGAGCACCTCTACGACATGGACTACCTGCGCGAGGGCATCCACCTGCGCGGCTTCGCCCAGATCGACCCCCTGGTCGCCTACAAGAACGAGGGCTTCGGCATGTTCGAGGAGCTGATGCACTCGATTTGGGAGGAGTTCAGCAAGACGATCTTCCATGTCGAGGTTGAGATCGACCCCAACCAGGCGCAGCGGGCGTTCGGCCCCAACGGTGGCAATACCCCGGCCGCCCTGGCCTACTCGGGCGGCACTCCCGACGGGCAGCCCTCGGCGCTGCAACAGGTCGCGGCCGGTGCGGGACCCGGTGCGGGGCAGATCGAAGCGGTCGCCGGCGCGCCCGAAGGCAACGGGGTGACCGAGGTGGTCGAGACGGTGGTCAAGGATGAGCGCGAGAACATCGGGCGCAACGATCCCTGCTGGTGTGGGTCAGGGAAGAAGTACAAGAAGTGCCATGGGGCGTGAGGGCGGTCCCGGCAGGGGTTCCGCTTAACCCGAGGAGCATCCCGGCAGGGGTTCCACTTAACTTTTTCGAGGAGCGGAGATTGCTTGACGCGCGAGGCGTTGGCGGCGAACAAGTACAAGACGTTCCACCCCTGCCGGGATGCTCCTTGAGCTAACGAGTGCCTCCGTGAATCACGACTCGGTCCGCAAGTTCATCCACGCCTTCAACGAGCGGGACCTTGATGCATTCGTAGAGGTGCTCGATCCTGAGATTGAGCTTCACTCGATGAAGGGGTTGCGGAAGGGTAGGGATGCGGCGCGGGTCTGGGCTACGCGGCCGCCCGGGGGGGTGCAGCAGACGATCGAGCTGGATGAGCTCACTGAGGACGACACCGAGTCTGGGGGTGGTCGGGCGCTGGCTTTGATCAGGCGGGTCTGGCGTTGGGACGAAGATGGATCGCACGCTTCGACAGACGAGATCGCGTGGCTATTCGAACTTCGCGAGCACCGGGTGAGGAGCTGGCGCCCCTTCGAGGACCGCGCGGCGGCCTGGCGGGCGTACCATGGTGGGGATGGAGGCAGCAGCCGCATCGAACCGTGAGGCCGCCGAGGCTTGGAGCGGCCCCCTGTTCGAGACCTTCGTCCGCTTTCGCGACCTGGCGATCAACGGCCTCGGCGCGCACGGCGAGATGGCGATGGCGGCGCACCCGCCGCGCCCCGGCGACCGCGTCGTCGACCTCGGTTGCGGCTTCGGCGACACCACGCAGCGACTCGCCGGGCTGGTCGGGGAGGACGGAGAAGCGCTCGGGGTCGACGTCTCGGAGCCCTTCATCGAGATGGCGCGCGAGGAGGCCGGGCAGGCCGGGGTCGCGAACGTCCGCTTCGCCGTCGGCGATGTGCAGGCGACCGAGTTCGGGGAGAGCTTCGACTACGCCTTCTCGCGGATGGGGATCATGTTCTTCGCCAACCCGGTGCAGGCATTGCGCAACGTCTGCCGGGCGCTGGCGCCGGGCGGGCAGCTCTGCGCGGTGGTCTGGCGGCGCAAGCTCGATAACGAGTGGGTCCACCGGGCCGAGCAGGTGGTCGAGCAGTATCTCGACCACCCAGAGGAGACCGACCAGCCGACCTGCGGTCCCGGCCCGTTCTCGATGGCCAACGCCGACACGGTCAGCGAGCAGCTCAAGATTGCCGGCTTCGAGGAGATCGCGCTGCGGCGCTGCGACCTGCCGTTGAAGATCGGCAACGACCTCGAGCACGCGGTCGAGTTCAACATGGCACTCGGCCCCGCAGGCGAGGTGCTGCGCCTCTGGGAAGACCGGATCGACGAGATCCGTCCCAAGGTGGCCGCCGAGCTGCGCGAGGCGCTGGCCGGCTTCGAGACCCCCGACGGCTTCTACGCCCCGGCCTCGACTTGGATCATCAGCGCCCGCGCCCCGCAGTAGCGAACTGCATCAGCTTTTAGGTCCAGCAGGCGGAGAAGTCGATGCAGTTCGGTCCAATAGGCTGTTGGCATGGCTGAGGCCGCGCAAACCGAGTCGGTGCCCGCGCGGCTGGCCGAGATCCGCCGGCAGTTGAAGCTGCTCGCGGACTATCTTTGACCCGGCTTCGCTGGAGGGAGAGGTCGAGCGGCTGGAGGGGGCGATGCAGGCGCCCGGCTTCTGGGACGACCAGGGAGCCGCGGCCCGCACCTCGGCGGCGCACGCGCGGGCGCAGCGCAAGCTGAAGACCTTCCGCGAGCTCGAAGCCGAGGCGGGCGACCTCGACGAGCTGGCCGAGATGGCGGCGGAGGACGAGGAGATGGCGAGCGAGCTGGCGACGCAGCTGGACTCGGTCGAGCGGCGGCTCGACGCGATGGAAGAGGCGCGGCTGTTCAGCGGCGAGTACGACTCCGGCGACGCCGTGGTCACCGTCCACGCCGGTGCCGGCGGCACCGACTCTCAGGACTGGGCCGAGATGCTCCTGCGCATGTACCTGCGCTGGGCCGAGGGCCGCGGCTTCGAGGTCGAGATGAAGGAGGCCTCGCCGGGGGAGGAGGCGGGGTTGAAGTCGGCGACCTTCATCGCCCGCGGCGAGAACGCCTACGGGCTCTTCGCCGCCGAGCGCGGCGTCCACCGGCTGGTGCGGATCTCCCCCTTCGACTCCTCGGCGCGGCGCCACACCAGCTTCGCCCAGCTCGATGTCGGGCCGCTGGTCGACGAGGGGGTCGAGGTCGAGGTCGACGACGCCGACCTGCGCATCGACACCTACCGCGCCTCCGGCGCCGGCGGCCAGCACGTCAACAAGACCGACTCGGCGGTGCGCATCACCCACATTCCCACCGGCGTCGTCGTGCAGTGCCAAAACGAGCGCTCACAGACCCAAAACAAGGCGGTGGCGATGCAGTTCCTGCGCTCGAAGCTGATCGAGCTGGAGGAGCGCAAGCGGGCCGAGGAGCTGGCCAAGGAGCGTGGCGAGGTCAAGGACGTCGCCTGGGGCTCGCAGATCCGCAGCTACTTCCTCCATCCCGACCAGCGGGTGAAGGACCACCGGACCGGACACGAGGCCGGCGACGCCCAGCGCGTGCTCGACGGCGACCTCGACGAGTTCATCCGCGACTACCTGAACAAGACGGCGGCCGGGGCCTCGTAGCGCCGGCATTCGCCCGTCGCTTCGGGCAGGCGCAGGGTGACGGTGAAGCGGTGGGAAGCGGTGGCGCGCGCCATCTCGCCGCGGCCGATGTGCTTGCTGAGGCGCAGCACGCCGCTGTGGCCGAGGTGGCGGCTGGCGGTGCCGAGGCGCTCGCCGCTGCGGAGACGGAGTTCGACCGTGGCGCGGGTCGGCACGTAGGAGGTGTAGCCGAGGGCGAGGCGAAGCCGGTCGCGGTTCGGGTAGGCGACGATGTGCGCCCGGGCCGTGCGCAGCGGGCATTCCTCGATCGATTCCTCCTCCTCTTCTTCTTCGGCTTCGCATTCTTCTTCGCCCACTTCGAAGAGGTCGCCTTCTTCGGCTTCGCTTTCCAGGCAGCTTGCTTCGGACTCTTTTCGCTGTTCGGTCTCGAACGCGGCTACGGCGATGCTTTCGGCTTCCGCTTCGTACTGGGTGTCGGCGAGGGCCTGGGCCGAGCTGGCCACCCAGAGGATCGCCAGCAGCGCCAGCGGCACGGCGAAGCAGGTCAGCTGGGCAATCCGGGCGGTGCGGCTTCCCGGCTCGCTGTCGGCATTGCGGAGCATGGCCCGGTCATCGGTCGGGGGCACGCCGGCCTTTAGCGGTGCAGGGCCGGGCGGCGCGGGGGCTGGGTGCCGCTGGCGCGTTCCGACCAGACGGTGCGCTTGCCGGCCCGGTGTTTGATCGTCAGGTGCCTGGTGCCGTAGGACTTGCAGTAGGAGGGAGTGCTGGGCATCTCGGCCTGGACGACGAACGACCGCGCCGCCTGCACCTTGGTGACGCTGTGGGGGCTGAGGCGAGTGGCGCGCTCGACGTGTCCCCAGCGGGAGAGCTGCCAGTGGGCACCGCCTATCTTCAACGCACCCCGGTTGCCCTTCAGCCAGTAGGTGAGGCTGCCGCGGCCGGTCTCCCCGGTTTCGTAGCTGACCTCCAGCCGCACGGTTCGCTTCGCCGGTGTGGAGACGACGCGGGCGGCGACCGTGTAGCCGACGCACCCGTAAGGGACGCCCTGCGGAGAATCGGGTCGAGTGCGTTCGGCTTCTTCTTCGGCCGATTCTTCTTCTTCGGCGGCCCATTCTTCTTCTTCGGCTTCCCATTCCTGTTCTTCGGATTCGTCTTCCGCGCTGCTAAGGAGCTTTCTGGGCAGGGGGGGAGGCTGGAAGGCGTTGCCGGCGGCTCGGACGGCGAGCAGGCCGGCAGCGAGTAGCGCGAGCACGAGAACCACCACGGCCAGGGCTGCGATAGGCGGGCGGGTCCAGGGGCCGGTGGGGGTGTCGTTTTCGTGGGTCATCTCTTCTAGGGTCGGAGCCCGATCGCCGCTTGCTTGAGCCGAAAGCGGAGGTCTGCGGGTTTCCGCGCTAGATTCACGGCAATGCACGGAGGCCCACCGGAGATCGACGGCGTCAAGCACCGCTACGTCGACGTGCCGGGGGTACGGCTGCACGTCGCCGAAGCGGGCGAGGGACCGCCGGTGGTCCTCCTGCACGGCTGGCCGCAGCACTGGTGGATCTGGCGCAGGGTGATCCCGGCCCTGGCCGAGGAGCGCCGGGTGATCTGCCCCGACCTGCGCGGCTTCGGCTGGAGCGAGGCGCCCGCCGGGCCGTATGAGATCTCCGAACTCGCCGGCGACGTCCTCGCCCTGCTCGACGCCCTGGAGCTCGACGAGGTCGACCTGGTCGGCCACGACTGGGGCGGCTACACCGGCTTCCTGCTCTGCCTGAAAGCGCCCGAGCGGGTCCGCCACTACCTCGCCCTGGGCATAGTCCACCCCTTCTTCGAGCCGCCCAAGCCCTCGCCGGCGGCATTGCAGCGGACCGCCTACCAGTTCGTGCTGGCGACGCCGGGGCTCGGCGCCGCAGTGCTGCGCCACACCGGCCTGGTCGGCCTCGCCCTGCGGCGGGGCTCGCACCCGGACATGAAGTGGAGCAAGCAGGAGATCGATTGCTTCGCCGAGAGCTTCCACCCGCGCGATCACGCCCGCGCCTCCTCGCGCGTCTACCGCAGCTTCCTCACCCGCGAGCTGCCCCGCCTGAAAAAGGGCCACTACCGCTCGCAGCGGCTGACCGTGCCGACGCTGCTGCTGGCCGGCGAGGCCGACCCGGTGATCCGCGCCGACATCCTCGCCGGCTATGAGCCCTACGCGGAGGAGATGAGCGTCGAGGAAGTCGAGGGCTGCGGGCACTTCGTCGCCGAGGAGCGCCCCGACGTCGTGATCGAGCGGGCGGGCGAGCTGTTCGGCCCGGTTCCCGGCTCGCCTTAGAGCACGCCCTCCATTTTCAGCAGCGCTTCCTTCATCGGCAGGCCGCCGCCGTAGCCGCCGAGCCCGCCGCCGCTGCGCAGGACGCGGTGGCAGGGGACGACGACCGGGATCGGGTTGGAGCCGCAGGCGGTGCCGGCGGCGCGGACGGCGCGCTCGTTGCCGGCGCTGCGGGCCATCTCCGTGTAGGTGCGGGTCTGGCCGTAGGGAATGCGGTTGATCGCGTGCTGGACCTTGCCGCGGAAGCCGCCGGTCAGCTGCCAGTCGATCGGCAGGCCGAACTCGGTCAGCTTGCCGTCGAAGTAGAGGTCCAGCTCGCGCCTTGCCCGGTCGAGCTTGGCCGGTGCCTCGAGTACCCGCGGGGAGACCTTGGCCGCGAGTTCCTCGAGCGTCTCCTCGGGGTCGTAGGCGGGCAGGTTGATCCGCACCAGGCCGCGCGGCGTCGCGGCCAGCAGCAGTGGGCCAAAGGGCGAGTCGACGTTGGCGTAGGCGACGTCGAGCAGGCCCTCGGCGCCGGCGCGCTCGGCGAGGCGTTGCAGCGCTGCCTTCATGCCAGCTCCTTCCTCAGTCGCTTGATTCCCTCGTGCAGGCTGCGACGCGCGGCCTCGGGCGAGCAGCCCAGCGCCGCGGCGATCTCGGCGTGGGGGAGGTCGCAGGCGTAGCGCAGGGCCACCGCAGCGCGCTGCTTCGGCGGCAGCGCGCCGACCAGCTCCCAGATCCCGTCGTCGGCAGGCCCCGGGTCCTCGACCGCGACCTCGATCGCTTCCTCGACCGGCACCGGCCGCCTGCCGTTGGCTCGATGATGATCGATCGCCTTGCGGTGAGCGATCGTCAGGAGCCAGCCACGCAGGTTGCCCGCGTCGTCCAGTTTCGGATAGGCGCGCAGGGCGGAGAGAAAGGTCTCCTGGAAGCAGTCCTCGGCGTCGCTCCGCCCGACGGCACCGCGGAGGACGCCCATCACATCGGCAGCGTGCTCGTCGAGCAGGTTCTGGAACGGGGGCAGCACGGTCACTCGGGGGATTAAACGCTGTGGGCGACGATGGCGTGAGATCGGTGCCCCTCATGCCTACTCCTTGTCTACATGTAATAATTGCAAGTAGCCTATGAGTACGGCCATAGCCGAAAGCGCCCTGAATGGACCTGCCAGCGAGGTTGCGTCGCAACTGCTGGCGCTGGATGAGGACCAGTGGTTCGAGCGGAAGTCGAGCCGCGTTGCCCCGCGCGACCTGGCCAACACGCTGATCGGATTCGCGAACGCCGACGGCGGCATCGTCGTCGTCGGCCTGTCGGAAGGGGAGGTGGAGGGCGTCGAGGGCAAAACCGAGAGGCTCAATGCCTTGTTGCAGGCAAACATCGACTTTTGCACCCCTCCCGTGCACGTGGAAGACCGGCACATCCGCTCGCTCGATGCGTCCGGTGAGGAGAAGCAGTTGCTCGCGTTCGAGGTCGAGTCGAGCCAAGCGGTGCATGCCAACCAGCGTGACGAGGTCTTTCTGCGGGTAGGCGACGAGAACCGGAAGCTGAGCTTCATCCAGCGCCAGGAGCTTCTCTACGACAAGGGGCAGGCGAGCTTTGAGGTCCGCTCGTCGGGCGCCACGCTCGATGCCCTCGATTGGGAGCAGGTTGGGTATTACGCGGAAGCGGTCGGTGCCGCCGATCCGACGCGGCTGTTGCGGGCTCGCGGCTTGGCCACCGGAGAGGACCTGACGGTGGCCGGCGCTCTCCTCTTCGCCGAGTCGCCCCAATCGCTCTTTCCGGAGGCGTTCATCAGGGTGCTGCGCTACCGGGGAACGGAGCGCGGCAGCGGCACCGGGCAGCAACTGGTCGATGACATCAAAGTCGAAGGGCCGATTCCGTTGCAATTGCTCGGAGCGAAGGAGCACGTGGAGCGCCTGCAGCCGAGGCGCAGGGCGCTGGGAGCAGGGGGCCGCTTCACCGATGTCCCCCTGGTTCCACCGGATGTCTGGCTCGAGGGGATCGTCAACGCTGCCGTCCACCGCTCCTACAGCTCCGCCGGAGACCACATTCGGGTCGAGATCTTCGATGACCGCATCGAGGTCTCGAGCCCGGGAAGGTTCCCTGGCTTGGTCGATCTCAGCGATCCGTTGGAGACGACGCGTTTTGCACGCAATCCGCGCATCGCCCGGGTTTGCGCCGACCTCGATTTCGGACAGGAGCTGGGGGAGGGGATCAGGCGGATGTTCGAGGAGATGCGCCAGGCCGGGCTGACGGACCCCGTCTACCGGCAAACCTCGGGGAGCGTCGAGCTTCAGCTCTTCGCGGAGCCGGTCGACCGCCGCCTGGATGAGCGACTCTCGGAGAACTCACGGGCGATCACGCGCGCCTTGCGGACCGCCGGGCGGTTGAGCACCGGCGAGGCCCGGGAGATTCTCGGGCTCTCCCGGCCGGTGGCCCACCGGGAACTCGTCGAGTTGAGGGAGGCTGGCATAGTCGAGTGGATCGGCAAGTCGCCCCGAGACCCCCGTGCCTACTGGCGCCTGAAGACGCGATAGCTACTTGAAATCTACTTGCAACTACTTCAAACAAGACTTGAAATGTCCCTGCAAATGAGCACTTCTACTTGAAATGAGCCTTGCCGATATGAATGCCCCAGATTTGCAGGCGGCCGTGGCTCGGGCGCTGGCCGAGGACATCGGGGCTGGCGATGTGACTGCCGAGGCGACGATCCCCGAGAGAGCGCGGGGGCGGGCTCGGATCGTTCAGAAGCAGGCCGGGGTGGTCTTTGGCCTCGAGGTGGTTGCCGAGGTCATGCGGCAGTGTGGGGTGGATGACGTCGACAAGCTCGTGGTCGAGGGCCAGTGGCGGGACGCGGTGCCGGCTGAGGTGCTGTTTGCGAGCGGGCCGGCGGCAGGATTGCTGGCGGCGGAGCGGACGGCGCTCAACTTCCTCGGGCATCTCTCCGGCGTGGCGACGTCGACGGCGCGATTCGTCGAGGCGGTGGAGGGGACCGGTGCAGCGATCCTCGACACGCGCAAGACGACCCCGGGGCTGCGTTCGCTGGAGAAGGCGGCGGTTCTCGCGGGCGGCGGGCGCAACCACCGCATGGGCCTCTACGACGCGATCCTGATCAAGGAGAACCACATCGCCCTGGCGGGCAGCCTGGCCAAGGCCGTCCACGCAGCTCGCAGCAAGCATCCCGACCTCGCGGTCGAGGTCGAGTGCCGCGACCTCGAAGAGGTCGCCTACGCACTCGGCACCGGTGCCGACATCCTCCTGCTCGACAACATGGATACGGACACGTTGCGCAAGGCGGTCGAGCTCCGCGACCAGAATTCCGGCGGTGGCAAAGGACCCTCGCTGGAGGCCTCCGGGGGTGTCACTCTGGATTCCGTGCGCGCGATCGCCGAGACGAGTGTGGACCTGATCTCCGTTGGAGCCCTGACGCATTCTGCTCCAACGCTCGATTTCAGCATGCTGACTGAGCTCGCCTGAGGAGGGACGAATGCCCCTCCAGCGGAACTTGTGAGCCACAAAGCCTGGGACCTCCGATAAGTGCGGGCGCGGGTTCCGTCGGAGGGGCATTCGTCCCTCCTCAGGCACCCTCACCCGTGCCTAGCCGCGCGGCCTCGTCGGCGAGTTCGCTGGGGGGGCGAACTTTTGCTTCCCAGCCCTTATCGGTTCGCCGCTCTCGCTCACGTGCTCTGAAGGAGGTCGAGATCAAGAACAGACGAGCATCCATCGGTCAGCTGGCGCTGCCTCTGTCCGTCCCTGCCACTACATTCGGGCCGGTGATCACCGCGGCGTCGGCTCCTTCTGCTTTGCGCCGGCAAAAGGAGCTTGGCGCCTTCTATACCCCGCCGAAGATGGCGCGCGTCCTGACCGATTGGGCTCTCCGCGACTCAAGCGATGTTGCCCTCGATCCAAGTTTCGGCGGACTCGTCTTCCTGGAGGCTGCTCGCGATCGACTTGAGCACCTAGGGGCCCGAGGCGGCACGATTGCGAATCAGCTCTACGGGGTCGATGTTGACGATGGCGCTCATCGATTGGCACGTGAGCGCGATTGGCTTGGTCTTGACCCGAGCAACTTCGTCGATCGAGACTTCTTCTCCGTCGAGCCGGCCGAGTTGCCGTCGATCGACGCGCTGATCGGCAATCCGCCATACATCCGCTACCAGGACTTCAACGGCTCCGCGGCCCTGGCCCGGCAGGTCGCCTTGCGAGCCGGTGTGAGGCTGAGCCGCCTTGCATCCTCTTGGGCGCCGTTCGTCGTCCACGCAACGTCGTTTGTCGCGCCGGGCGGGCGATTCGCACAGGTCCTGCCGGGCGAGCTGATGCACGCCCAGTATGCGCAGGAGGTGGTGAAGTTCCTGCGCCGCGAATACGAGCGGGTTTTCGTGGCCGTCTTCGACGAGCGGATCTTTCCTGGGGCCCTCGAGGATGTCGTCTTGCTTTTTGCCGAGGGGCGTGGGGCATCGGGTGAGGCTGACGTTTGCGTGATCCGATGCAAGACACTCGACGACGTCGAGGATCGACTCCAAGTAGCGGACAGGAGCCCAGGCGTTCAATTGGCGAGCGGGCAAGGGCGGCTCCTCAGCCAACTTCTACCCATCGAGGCTCAGCTCCTATACGACCGGCTCTCGACCGTCCCCCGGGTTCGGCGCCTTGGCACCTTCGCCTCGGTTGACATCGGGATCGTCACCGGCGCCAATGAGTTCTTCGTCCTCACCGAGGCGGATGCAGGTGAGTTGCATACGGATCTGGTGAGGCCGGCTGTCGCCAAGGCGGCCCAGGTGGCTGGCGCCAGGCTTTCCATGCGGGATCACCGCCGGCTTCTGAAAGGCGGACAGAGAGGACTGATGCTTGTCGCGGGCAGAGCCGCCTCGACCAAGGCGCTCAAGAGCATTCAAGCTCATGTCGCGCGTGGGGAGGCGATTGGTCTTGACGAACGCTACAAATGCCGGATTCGCGAGCCCTGGTGGGCGCTTCCGGTCCCCAGGCAGGGTGCGGCTGACCTTCTGCTGACCTACTGCTCCAACGATCATCCGCGACTCGCGCTGAACGAAGCGAAGGCGCTCAGCACGAACACGATCCATGGAGTCAGAGTCTCGGGTGACGTGGAGGGCGAGGCCCTTGCTGTGGGCTTCTACAACAGCCTGACCCTTCTTTCGGCCGAGCTGGAGGGACGGAGTTACGGCGGAGGCGTTCTCAAGTTGGAGCCAACCGAAGCAGAGAGACTGTTGCTGCCCCCGCTGTCGCCTGAACTTGCCGCACTGCTGCCCGCGGTCGATCGGGCCATTCGCGCGCGGGACGTCGAAGCCGCCGCCGACCTGGTCGACCCGGTGGCCCTGGGCTCACTCGGCCTAAGCACCGATGAGATCGGCGTGCTGCGAGCTGCAAGAAGGCAACTTCAGATGCGGCGCAAGAATCGAGGACGGCCACCCTCTAAGTAGGGCCGCTACAGGCTCTCTTCCCAGAGAGCGCGAGCCTCTTGATGCTCCGAGACCGGGGAGCGGGAGAACAGGCCACTCAGCACTCTGCCGAAGAACCTATTTGGCGAGAGATCGTCAGGCACCTCGTCCTCAAGCAGCTTCGGCTTGGGGCCGGTGCGATCGAGAACAAGGAGGCCGGTCGCGTCGTAGCTGCCTCGTTCATCGCCGGGAGTCAACGACTTGAGCTTCCTGAGCATGTCCTTGATGCGCTCCCACCCTGAGGGCTCGTCGAATACGTTCGAGGTGACGAGGTAGACGTAGCCGAACGTCGCCAGCGGGTATCGGCGACGGATGTTCAGGAGGTCGCCAGAGGCCTCCTCGAAGCGGTTCGTGATGTTCTTGCCAAATGATCCCGTCATCGTCTTGCTCGAGACAGCAAGCTCAAGGCCGCGGTCGAACTCGGCGATCACGACGTCAATCTCCTTCGCGAAAAAGCCGCCGAGGATGTTGGTCGATCCAGACCCGGCGAGGGTGGCCAGGCTTTGCATGGTGGCTTCCTGAACCTCTCGGACCTTGCCGTCCTTTGCGTATCGGAACCGGTCGGCTGCCCTTGTCAGGGCCTGAGGCAGCACGCGCGGCTGGCTCGTTCGAGGCCAAACGATGTCGGGCTGAATGCCGGCGCGCCGTAGCTCGGTCGCGATCCAGATGTCGACCGCAACAGCAAGACCTCCAGTCGCCGGCACCCCAGCTACGCCACCCTGGATCTGCACATCGATCAAGTCCAGGAGCAGCTGCCGGTCGAACTCGTACTCGCCGCCCTTCTTCCAAGGATTTGTGAGGGAGGCAGGGACAGCTTCGTAAACGGCCGACATGCGATCTCCCTTTGCCATCGCGAGGTGATTCTTCGTCCACCAACAGCCTCCTGCGAAGGCGCGCGCGTCACCCCGAGCGTTACTTCAAGAGTTTGGAGAGGCGGCGGTCCTTGAGGACTCTTCCGCCAGTCTGCTCCTTTGGGCAGTAGTTCGTCTGGTGCTCGGAGAAGAAGACGGCCTCGATCGTGGTGCCGCAGCGGGGGCAGGGCTGGCCCTCGCGCTTGTGGACCTGGAGGGGCATCGGGACTTTGTCCGGAAGCTGCTCGGGGACCGTCTCCTCGTAGTGGTCGATTGCGTCGCCGAGCACGTGCAGCGCGGAGTGAAGGCGGGCAACCTCGCCGGAGTCGAGTTCTGAGCCCTTCTTGAAAGGGGAGAGTCGCGCCTCCCAGAGGATCTCGTCTACCCAGGAGCGGCCGATGCCGGAGATGTCGCCCTGGTGGCGGAGGAGGGGGTGGAGGTGGCGGGGTTGGTCGATCAGCTCGCCGAACTGCTCCAGCGGGGGAGGGGGCCAGGCTGCGGGGCCGAGGCGTGTGACCGCCTCATCCCCGGCGACGGCATCCGCGGGCAGCAGCTTCGCCCAGGCTCGCTGCTTTGTCCCGAACTCGCGCAGGCGCAGCTCCCGCCTGTCCCCTAGCCGCACGAGCACTCGCGAGGCGCGGTCTTTCGGCGATGCGAGTTTGTCGAAGACCCGCAACCTTCCCGCCGACATCAGGTGGATCAACAGCGTCAGGTCCCCAAACTCAACCACCGGCATCTTGCCGACCCGCCGCACTCCGCTCACCTCGCGACCCACCAGCTCTTCTAGCGGCGGCTCGAAGGTCTTCATCACGTTCATCCCCGGCGCAACCGCGGACTCGACACATGCTCCCGACAAAACCGTGTTCAGCCGCCGGGCAGTGATCTCAACCTCAGGCAACTCGGGCATATCCCAAGTCTGCCGCCTCCGTCCCTCCCGCGGGTGGCGCGGTGGCGGGGGTCCCCCATAGCGGAGGGCGCCGCAGGCGTCCGAGCACATGGGGGAGGGCCGCCGCGACAGGACCCGCGGGTCAGCGACCAGTAGACTTGAGCCCAGTTCATTCGACTGGCTCTAGGTCTAGCGGCCGGGCCAGCGAACATCGGAAACGGAAGGCTCCATGCAGGAGTTGCCCACACTCCAACCCGCGATGACGCCGGCCCTGGCGCCGGAAGAGGTCCGCGCCTTGAGCGAGGAGGTGCGGGCGCTCGCCGCCGAGCGCAACGCGGTGATCCTCGCCCACAACTACCAGCTGCCCGAGGTCCAGGACGTCGCCGACCACATGGGTGACTCGCTCGGGCTCTCGCGCGAGGCCGCCGCCACCGATGCCGAGGCGATCGCCTTCTGCGGCGTCCACTTCATGGCCGAGACCGCCTCGATCCTCTCGCCGGAGAAGACGGTGCTGATCCCCGACCTCGACGCCGGCTGCTCGCTGGCCGACTCGATCGACGCCGACCAGTTGCGTGCCTGGAAGGCCGAGCACCCCGGCGCGCTCGTCGTCATGTACGTCAACACCTCGGCCGAGGTGAAGGCGGAGACCGACTACTGCTGCACCTCATCCAACGCGGTCAAGGTGGTCGAGCACATCTGGGCCGAGCACGGGGCCGAGACCGAGATCCTCTTTGGGCCCGACATGTGGCTGGGCTCCTTCGTCGAGCGCGAGACCGGTCTCCGCGAGGATCCTGAGCGGCGCGCGCGCTTCCACATCTGGGATGGCGAGTGCCACGTCCACGCCGGGATCAAGCCGCTCGACATCGCTCGGACTCGGGAGGAAAACCCCGAGGCCGAGTTCCTGATTCACCCCGAGTGCGGTTGCGCGACCCAGGCGATGGAGTACGTCGCCGCCGGCGACATCGAGCCCGAGGGCGTCCACATGCTCTCCACCTCGGGGATGCTCAAACACGTCGAAGAGCACCCCGACGGTAGCTTCGTCGTCGCCACCGAGAACGGCATGCTCTACCCGATGCAGCAGGCCGCGCCGCAGGCCAACCTGATCGAGGCCAACCGGATGGCGGTCTGCAAGTACATGAAGATGATCACCCTGCCGAAGCTGCGCGACAGCCTGCTCGAGATGAAGTTCGAGGTCAGTGTTCCTGCGGACGTTGCGGCCCGGGCGAAGCTGCCGATCGAGCGCATGGTCGCGATCGGCTAGCGCCAGATATTGTCCGCGCCGTGCACGAGCTAGCCCAGCAGCTGCGAGTCGACTCGGTGCGCGCCGCCGCCGCGGCGAACTCCGGTCACCCGACCTCCTCGATGTCTGCTGCCGACCTGATGGCGGTGCTCTTCACGAAGTACCTGCGCTACGACTTCGACGCTCCCGAGAACACCGCCAACGACCACCTCGTCTTCTCCAAGGGCCACGCCTCGCCGCTGCTCTACGCGCTCTACAAGGCCGCGGGGGCGATCGACGACGAGGAGCTGCTGACCTTCCGCGAGTTCGGCTCGCGCCTGCAGGGCCACCCGACCCCCGAACTACCCTGGGTCGACGTCGCCACCGGCTCGCTCGGCCAGGGCCTGCCGATCTCGGTCGGCATCGCGCTCGCTGCGGACCGGCTGGAGCGCTCCGACCTGCGGGTCTGGGTGCTCTGCGGCGACTCCGAGCTTGCCGAGGGCTCGATGTGGGAGGCCTTCGAGCAGGCCGGTCACGCCAAGCTCGACAACCTGATCGCCATCGTCGACGTCAACCGGCTCGGCCAGCGCGGGCCGACCATGCACGAGTGGGACACCTCCTCTCCGGCGGCGCGCGCGAGCGCCTGCGGCTGGGACGTTGAGGAGATCGACGGGCATGACCTGGACGCGATCGACGCCGCCTACGCCCGCGCCCAGCAGGCCGACCGCCCGGCGGCGATCTTCGCCCGCACCAAGAAGGGCTCCGGCGTCGCCGCGGTCGAGGACAAGGAGAACCAGCACGGCAAGCCGCTTCCCGACCCCGATGCCGCGGTCGAGGAGCTGGGCGGCATCCGCTCGCTCAGCGTCAGCGTCCAGTCCCCTCCCGAGCCGAAGCCGTTCGAGATCGAGCGCGCCGCGGTCGACCGCCCCGCCTATGAGGTCGGCGAGAAGGTCGCGACCCGGGCGGCTTACGGAGACGCCCTCGCCTGGCTGGGCTCGATTGACGAGAAGGTCGTCGCGCTCGACGGCGAGGTCGGCAACTCGACCTACGCGGAGCGCTTCGGCGCCAAGCACCCGGACCGCTTCTTCGAGATGTACATCGCCGAGCAGCAGATGGTCGCCGCCGCTGTCGGTATGCAGACCCGAGGCTGGAAGCCGTTCGCCTCCTCGTTTGGCGCCTTCCTCAGCCGCGCCTATGACTTCGTCCGCATGGCGGCGATCTCCGACGCCGACCTGAAGCTCTGCGGGTCCCATGTCGGCGTCTCGATCGGCCCCGACGGTCCCTCGCAGATGGCGCTGGAAGACATCGCCTCGCTGCGCGCCGTGCTCGGCAGCGTCGTCCTCTACCCCAGCGACGCCAACCAAGCGGTGCAGCTGCTCGACGCGATGCGCCGCCACCGCGGCATCAGCTACATGCGCACGACCCGCGAGGCGACGCCGGTGCTCTATGAGGCGGACGAGAGCTTCGAGATCGGCGGCAGCCGCACGGTCCGCTGCGGCGATCGGGACGCCGTCACCCTGATCGGCGCCGGCATCACCCTGCGCGAATGCCTCACCGCCGCCGACGAGCTGGCCGGCAAGGGAATCTCCGCTCGCGTCATCGACCTCTACTCGGTCAAGCCGGTCGACGCCGAGGCGATCCTCAAGGCCGCCAAGGAGACGGGCGCGATAGTCACCGTCGAGGACCACTGGGCGGAGGGCGGCATCGGCGAGGTCGTCGCCGCGGTGCTCGCCGAGAACGGCGTCGCCACCAACTTCACCCGCCTCGCGGTCACCGAGCGTCCCGGCAGCGGCCCCCCTGCGGACCTGCTCGCGGCGGCCGGCATCGACGCGGCTCATATCGTCGCCACGGTCGAGCAATCGCTTGCCGCAAGCTCTGCCTAAAGCATTTACTAGCGTTCGCTAACAATCCGCTAGCCTGTCGCTAACTTCATTTGGGCGCGGAGTTGCGTGCCCGATGGGGCGCAGGAGTCACCCTGTATGCGGAGAAGGGAGCGCGGCATGGCCAGATTGCGCAAGCAAAAGACGGGCGGCACCGAGCCGCAACGGCGGCGTGCCGGTGGCAAGCCGATCATCGAGCTGCGCGACGTGACCAAGGTCTACCCGGGCGGCCACATGGCGCTGGACCGGGTATCGCTGGCGATCGACCGCGGCGATTTCGTCTTCCTGGTCGGACCGACCGGCTGCGGCAAGTCGACCTTGATCAAGACGCTGATCCGCGACGAGTCGGCCACGGACGGAACCGTCCGCATCGCCGGTCGCGACATCGGCACGATGCCGGAGAAGAAGATCCCGCAGCTGCGTCGCAACATCGGCACCGTCTTCCAGGACTTCAAGCTGCTCCCCGACCGCACCGTCTACGACAACGTCGCCTACGCGTTGCAGGTGATCGGCGCCTCGCGGAGCCAGATCCGCACCCAGGTGCCGGAGACCCTGCGCCTGGTCGGCCTCTCGACCAAGCTGCACAGCTACCCCGACCAGCTCTCCGGCGGCGAGCAGCAGCGCGTCTCGATCGCCCGCGCCTTCGTCAACCACCCGCCGCTGCTGCTCGCCGACGAGCCCAGCGGCAACCTCGACCCGGTCACCTCGATCGGGGTGATGCAGCTGCTCTACCGGATCAACAAGACCGGCACGACCGTCGTCGTCGTCACCCACGACCGCGAGATGGTCGACAACATGCGCCGCCGCGTGATCGAGCTGTATGAGGGCCGCGTCGTCCGCGACGAGGTCAGCGGCGGCTACACCGAGGAGTCGACGACCGAGTTCGGCGTGCGGATGCGGGCCGAGATGGGCGTCGCCCCCGAGGGCCAGACCAACGGACACGACTCGCTGATCTAGATGTCGCGATTCCTCTTCTTCACCCAGGAGGCCTTCCGTGCGCTGCGCCGCAACGGGGCGCCGAGCATGGCCGCGATCGTCACCACGGTGACCACGGTGATCCTGCTCGGGGTGCTGATCCCGGTCTTCCAGACGACGCAGGCGAAGAGCGACCAGGTGCGCAATGAACTCGAGACCCGCGTGGCGATCTACGACGACGCTACGCGGGCCGAAATCGGCGCCCTGGAGCGCAAGCTGCAACAGATTCCGCACGTCGAGTCGGTCAAGCTGATCACCAAGGCCGAGGCACTGCACGAACTCGAAAAGGACCTAGGCAAGAGCAAGAGCGAAGACCTGCTCGCCCAGCTGCACGACAACCCGTTGCCCGCCAACTTCCAGATCAAGGCCGACGACGCCGCCAACCTCGACTCGGTGCGCGCCGCGATTACCCCGCCCGGTCCGAACGGAAAGCCGCAGCCGATCTCACCGATCATCCCTGCCGAAGACGGGATCTTCGACCGCAAGCAGGAGTCCCAGCAGATCGAGCAGGTGACCAGCGCCCTGAAGATCGTCCTGACCGTGATCACCGCCCTGCTGATCCTCGCCTCGCTGATGCTGGTCGGCAACACGATCAGGCTCTCGATCTACACCCGCCGCCGCGAGGTCGAGGTGATGCGCCTCGTCGGCGCCACCCGCTGGTTCATCCGCTGGCCCTTCATGATCGAGGGCGTGGTGGTCGGTTTCGCCGGCGGCCTGATAGCCATACTGATCCTGTGGCTGGGCAAGATCACGATCGTCGACCCGCTGAGCGACACCTTCTCCTTCCTCGCGGCGCAGAACGACAGCACGCTGTCGTTCCCCGCCCTGGTGGCGATCCTCTTCGGCGCCTCGGTGCTGGTCTCCGCGGTCGGCTCCGGCGTCACCCTGCGCCGCTTCCTCAAGGTCTGAGGCCCGCGTGATCTACAAGTGGCTCGGGCCGGCCGTCCTCGGCCTGATCGTCGTCCTCTGCGCCGGAATCTGGCTCGGCGGCCACCCGGCCAAGCTGCCCGAATTCTTCCGCGACCGCTTCGTCGACGACAGCGCCGGGCTCAACCTGGAAGCGACCGAACTGATCGAGGACAACTACTTCCGCTCGGTCGGCCCGACCGAGCTGACCAACGCCTCGCTGCAGGGGATGGTCCGCGAGATTCGCCGCCGCCACCACGACCGCTTCTCCGACTACTTCTCTCCCCAAGCCCTGGCCAGCTTCGACGAAGCGATCTCGGGGCGCTTCTCGGGAATCGGCCTGACCGTCTCGCAGGTAAAGCAGGGGCTGCGGGTCGACAGCGTCTTCCCGGACTCCCCCGCCAAGGAGGCGGGGATCGAACCCGGCGAACTGATCGTCTCGGTCGACGGCGACTCGATCGCCGGGGAGAGCAGCCAGGCCTCGACCGAGAAGATCAAAGGCCCGGAAGGGAGCGAGGTGACGATCGGGGTCAAGCCAAAGGGCGGCGGCAAGGTGCGCGAGCTGGAAGTAACCCGGGCGCAGATCTCCCTGCCCGTGGTGACCAGCATGGTCAAGGAAGTCGACGGCCACACGCTCGGCTACGTGCGCCTGGTCTCCTTCAGCGAAGGCGCCCACGCGGCCCTGCGCGAAGGGGTCGAAAAGGTCGAGACGAAGGGTGCCGAAGGGATCGTGCTCGACCTGCGCGGCAACGGCGGCGGCCTGCTCCAGGAGGCGGTGCTGAGCGCCAGCGTCTTCCTGCCGGAGGACGAAGTCGTTGTCACCACCGACTCCCGCACCCAGGGCCACTCGGTCTACAAGACGGTCGGCGACGAGCTGCCGGGCGTCCCGCTCGTCGTCCTGATCGACCGCAACACCGCCTCGGCGGCGGAGATCCTCACCGCAGCGCTCGCCGACGACGCCGGCGCCAAGGTGGTCGGCACCCGCTCCTATGGCAAGGGCGTCTTCCAGCAGGAGATCGGCCTCTCCAACGGCGGCGCCCTGAAGCTGACGATCGGCGAGTA
Organism: uncultured Solirubrobacterales bacterium; assembly: GCA_963817905.1. Classification (GTDB taxonomy): domain Bacteria; phylum Actinomycetota; class Thermoleophilia; order Solirubrobacterales; family 70-9; genus VRUE01. The sequence goes on from CAWFPS010000002.1 coordinate 512,168, forward strand.
CTTCACCCCCGAGGGAGTCAACCTCGCCAAGAGCCACGGCATCCACCCCGACGTCAAGGCCAGCGACAACCTGAGCACCCCACGCGACGAGGCGCTCGAAAGAGCCCTGACCGCCCTGGCCGCCGAAAAATGAGCTTCCGGTGCGCCTTTTGTGGTCTATGGCCACATAAAGCGCACCGGGAGGGGTGTTTGCGGTGAGCAAGGAGGACTGGCGGTACTACCGGGAGCGGCAGAGGGGGCGCAGCCGGGCACGCAGGGAGGCTGAGCCGAAGACCGCTCGCGAGGCGGTCGACTTCTTGCTCGAGGAGCGTTTGGAGGGGCGAGGCTTTGCCGCGGCGCTGGAGGTCGAAGCGGGTCGGGCGGCCGACGCGGCCGAGCAGAGCGACGTTCGCCGCCGTGACCTCACCGACCTTCCCACCTTCACGATCGATCCCGCCAGCGCGCGTGACTTCGACGACGCGATCTCGGCCCGGCGCGAGCCGGACGGCACCCGGATCTGGATCCACATCGCCGACGTCGCTGCCCACGTCAAGCCGGGCACGCCACTCGACCTTGAGGCGCGCCGGCGTGGCAACAGCACCTACGTGCCGGGAGCGGTCGAGCCGATGCTGCCGCGAGCGTTGAGCGAGGAGGCCTGCAGCCTGGCGCCGGGCGTCGAGCGGCTGGCGGTGACGGCGGAGTTCGAGTTGAGCCCCAGCGCCGCGCCGCGCTCGGCGAGCTTCTACCGCAGTCGCATTCGCTCCGACGCCCGCCTCGACTACGATCAGCTCGACCTCGTCTTCGCCGGGCGCGGCGATGTCCCAGGGGCCATCGCGGAGCCGCTGTCCCTCGCCCGGGAAGTTGCCGGCGGCCTTGGCGAGCACCGCGGCGCGACCAGCCTCGATGTCGAGTCCAGCGAGCCGGAGTTCCGCTTCGACGCGGGCGGGGACGCGGTTGGCGCCCGCTCGGTGGCGCAGACCGAGTCCCATCGTCTGATCGAGCGGCTGATGATCCTCGCCAACGAGCAGGTTGCGCAACTGCTCGAGCGCAAGCGGGTGCCGGCCGTCTACCGGGTCCACGCCCAGCCCGATCCCGCCCGAGTCGAGCGCCTGGTCGAGCAGCTGGGGGCGCTCGGCGTGCCGACCCCGCCCTTGGGCCAGGGCCTGGCTCCGGCCCAGGCCGGGCGGGTGGTGGCCGAGGCCAGCCGGCTCGTGATCGAGGAGGCGGCAAGGCGCGGGCACGGCCGCGAGGCGTATACATCGCTCGTGCTCCGTTCCCTGATGCAGGCCTCATACAGCGACCGCAACAGCGGCCACGCCGGGCTGGGCAGCGAGGCCTACTGCCACTTCACCTCGCCGATCCGGCGCTACCCCGACCTGCTCGTGCACCGGGCGCTGCTGGCGACGCTGGGCGAGGGGGAGGGGGCGCCGCGCGCGGCGCAAGTGCGCGAGGTGGCCCGGCACTGCAGCGAGCGCGAGCGCGAGTCGGCGCGGATCGAGCGCGACGCTGACGACATCTGCGCCGCCTACCTGCTCCGGCGCGAGCTGGCGGACCGCGGGGCAGAGGCGGAGTTCGAGGGCGAGGTCTCCGGGGTGATCCGGGCCGGAGCGTTCGTCGCCTTCGGCGGTGAGCTCGGCGATACCTACGAGGGTTTCGTGCCGGCGCGGACGCTGGGGGAGGAGCGCTTCGAGCTGAACCAGACCGAGACGGCGCTCGCCGGTCGCGAGTCGAAGGCGACGCTGCGGCTGGGCGATCCGATATCCGTCCGGGTGAGCGGGGTCGAGCCGGCGCGGGGCAGGGTCGACCTGGAGCGGGTCGATGGCTAAAAAGCAGAAGAAGAAACGCGAGCCGGCTTCGGGCGACGTCGCCACCAACCGCCGCGCCCGGCACAAATTCGAACCGGTCGAAAAGATGGAGGCGGGCATCGTCCTGCTCGGCACGGAGGTGAAGGCGCTGCGTGGGGGGAAAGCGCAGATGACCGACTCCTACGCCGTGGTCGAGAAGGGCGAGGTCTGGCTGCGCAAGCTGCATATCCCTCCTTACGAGCCGGCCAGCCGCGAGAACCACGAACCGGAAAGGCCGCGCAAGCTGCTGCTGCACAAGGGCGAGATCGAAAGGCTGATCGGCAAGACGGCCGAGAAAGGCCTGACCCTGATTCCGCTGCGGATCTACTTCAAGGGCTCGCGGGCAAAGGTCGAGCTGGCCCTGGCGCGGGGCAAGGAGGGCCGCGACCGGCGCCGCGATATCGCGGACCGCGACGTGCGCCGCGAAGTCGAGCGAGAATTCAAGAGCAGAATGAGGTAGCTTCGAGACCGATGCGTTCCAGGATTGCCCTGCTCTGGTCCACGGCGACCCTCGTCGCGCTTGCCCTGGCCGTTCCGGCCGCGGCCCAGGCCGATTCATTCCCGAGCGAAGCCGGCAACTTCGTCAGCGACAACATCCAGTACTTCGTCGCCGGCCTCGTCGCCGCGATTCTGGTGCTCCTGCTCATCGTCAGCATCACCCAGCGCCGCGCCAAGGAAAAGGGTGCGAAGAAGGGTGAGCAGAAGTCGACCGCGCCACCGCCCCCTCCTCCGGGCCCCGTCGGCGCGGCGACGCCACCGCCCGTGGCCCAAGCCCAAACCGCGGAACTGCCCAGCACGCCGCCACCTCCCGGAGCGCCTCCCACCGCTGTCCCCGCGGCGGCAACAGCAGCCGCCGCCGGTCCTGCGCTGAGCGGGAAGGACAAGCGCAAGCAGGCCCGCGAGGAACAGCGGGCGGCGCGCACCGAGCACCGCAAGCGCCGCCAGGAAGAGGCGAAAAAACGCAAGGAAGAGCGAGCGGCGAAGCGGGCCGAGCGCCGCGGTAAGCCCACTGGCGGCGGTCGCGCCGACAGCCGCCGGGCGCGCAAGGAAGCGGCGAAGGCCGCACGGCAGCTGGCGGAGGCTCAGGTGGCCCACGAGCGCGAACAGCTGCAGCAAGGTGTCACTGCCGCACCGTTGTCGGCAGTGCCGCCTCCGCAGCCCCCCGCTCCTGCGGCTGCGGTTCCCCAGCCGCCGCCTGTCTCACCGGCGCCGTCAGAGCCCTTGACACCCCCGCCCCCGCCGATTGCACCGGCCCCGGTTGTACCGGGCGCGCCACCCGGTTACGACGACCCCGCGGCGGCTGAGCAGCGAGTGCAGGACAAGGTGGCGGCGATCCAGCAGGAGGAGGCGCGGATCCGGGCCGAGGCCGACCGCCGGATACAGGAGGCCGAGCGACTGCAGCGCGAGGCGGAGGAGCGTGCCGCGCTGGCGCTGAGCGGGCAGGTCACCCAGAGCATGCCGCAGGCCACGCCGGCCGCGGGCGCCGCCGGACTACAGACCGCCGAGCAGAGCCTCCAGCAGGAGCGCGCGGTCCAAGAGCAGGCGATGGCCGAGGCGCAGGAGCGCCTGAGGCAGATCGAGGAGCGCACCAAGGAGGCCGAGCGTCGGGCGGCAGAGGCGGAGCGGCTGGCGAAGCTGAAGTCCGAGGAGGACGAGCGCGACCGGCGGCTGCGGGAGATTCGCGACAGTGTCGCCCAGGCCGAGGAGCGCGCTCGCGAAGCGGAGCGCCGCGCGGCGGAAGCCGAGCAGGCGGTGATGCAGTCGGTTCAGGGTGGAGGGGGAGTGCCGCCGGCGTCACAGCCCGCCACGCCGCCGATTTCCACAGCCCCGCCGGCACCGCCGCCTGCCCCCCCGGCTCCCGAGCCAGGACCGCCCCCGCCGCCTATTCCTGCGCCCGAACCTATTCCCCCTGCGCCGCAACCGACTCCGCCCCCACCGCCGCCCCCACCGGGCCCGATGCCGCCGGAGCCGACACCTCCGCCCGCCCCGGCACCGCCGCCTCCGACTCCGATGCCGTCAAGCCCACCGCCAGCGCCCCAGCCGCCCGCGCCCCCGCCCGCGGCCACCGGGAGCGGCACGATCGATCTCAACTCGATCAGCTTCGAGCAGCTTCGCGCCGAGAATCTCTCGGTCACCCAGGCAACCCGCCTGCTCGCCCACCGCGAGCGGCTCGGTCGCTTCGCCTCGGTAGACGATCTAGACGAAGTGCCCGGGTTTCCGCAGGACGTCTTGGAAGACCTGAAGAGGCGTTCGACGGTCTAAAGAGCGGCCTCGGCAGGGGTTCCGCTTAGCTGGCCGGTGTACGCAGCTACAGGCCGTAGGCCTCGAGCAGCTTTAGCCAGATCTCGCTGCGGCTTGGGTAGGCGGCTACTGCGTGGCGGAGCTTTGGGAGGGGGACCTCGCCGACTATGGCTACGGTGGCGGCGTGGAGGAAGTCTGCTGTCTCGAAGCCTGTGAAGGTGGCGCCGACTATGACCTGGCGCTGTTCGTCGACGACGATGCGGGAGGTGCCGCCCGTGCCCTTGCCCTGGAAGCTGGCGCCGGCGGTGCCGTCGGTGGGGATGTCGACCGCCTTGGCGTCGATGCCGGCTTCGCGGGCTTGATCCAGCGTCTTGCCGACAGCGGCCACCTGGGGATCGGTGAAGGTGACCCGGGGTGGGCCGATCGCTTCGGAGGCGAGCTCCACCTCGCGTCCCAGCGCGTTCTCGGCCGCGACCCAGGCCTGGTACTTGCCCATATGGGTGAAGAGGGCGCGACCGTTGACGTCGCCTACCGCGTAGAGCCAGTCGCGCCCGCCGACCCGCAGGCGCTCGTCCGTCGCGAGGAAGCCGTGCTCACCTGCCTCGACACCGGCGCTCTCGAGGCCGATTTCCTCGGTGCGCGGCTTGCGGCCGACAGCGACGAGGACCTCGGCACCGGCCACGGTGCTGCCGTCGTCGAGCGTGACGGTGACGACGTCGCCGTCACGGCAGACCCGGGTCGCCTCGATTCCGGTCCGCACCTCGACGCCGTGCTTCTCCCGGAGGGCCGCGGTCACTTCATCGCCGGCGAAGGGCTCCTCGCGCGCGAGGAGCCGCGGGCCGCCCTCGATCAGGGTCACCCGGCAGCCGAGCGAGGACCAGGCCTGCGATAGCTCGCAGCCGACCGGGCCGCCGCCGAGCACGACCATGCTCTCCGGCACGTGCTTCGAGGTCGTGCCCTCGCGGTTGTTCCAGGGGCGAGCCGAGTCGAGGTCCTCGATTGGCGGCATCGCCGCCGCGCTGCCGGTTGAGACGACGACGACCCGACGGGCGAGGAGCGTCTGGTCGCCGACCCGCACCCGACGCTCGCCATCGAGCGCGCCGCTGCCGCGGAAGAGCTCGATGCCGCGGTCCTTCAGCCAGGGCAGCTGCACCGAGTCGTCGAGATCGTGGATCACCTCGTCACGGCGGTCGAGGACCGCCTGTGGGTCGAGGCGGTTCTCGACGGCGATCCCGGGCACCCGCTCGGCCTCGGCGCGGAGGTCGGCGGGGCGGAGCAGCGCCTTTGAGGGCATACAGGCGTAGTAGGAGCATTCGCCGCCGACCAGGTGCTGCTCGACGATCGCCACCGAGAGCCCGCCATCGGCGAGCCGCCCGGCGCAGACCTCGCCCGGCGCCCCGGCGCCGAGCACGATCGCGTCGAACTCGCGGTCAGCCACGCCCGACACCGTACAATCGATCGGCACATAGCACGGGGGCGACAGGCTTCGACGTGGTCGGTCCGTGCGAACGGTTGCAGGTCGAGGTTGCCGGAGGCCTCGTTAAACCCCGGCAAAAACCAATACGTGCGGACCATGAGTTCGCCCTCGCTGCCTAGCTAGAACCTAGGCGATGAGAGTCGGTCCTCCCTCGCCCGTAGGGAGGGGAGCCGGCTTCAGAACACGGGCTCACCCAGGCGGATCGCCCCGTCTTCCAGGGGAAATTTCAGAGGGCTTTATCTCCCGCAGTGCCCGCCGGCGCGGACCCCGGGAGACGAGAATCAAGCGTCGGCTATACCTGTAGACACCTTCGCGCTACGACCTCGGACGCCGGTTCAATTCCGGCCGCCTCCATCAATCCGCCGACGGGCCGATACGTCAAGGCAGACTTGACGTATCGGCCCGTCGGCGGCTAGCTTCGCAGCCAGGTGAGGACCTCGGCGGCGTTGCGGTCGGGCGGGAATACGGGATAGAAGGTCTTGACGATCGTGCCCGCCTCGGCGATCAGGGTGAGGCGCTTGTAGAGGGTCATGCCGTCGGCCTCGAAGGTGGGGAGGCCGAGGGCGTCACGGAGGGTCAGGTCGGGGTCGCTGAGCAGGTGGAAGGGGATGTGCTCGCGCTCGGCGAACTCGCGCTGTTCGTCGGGCGTCTGAGCGCCGATGCCGATGACGGCAGCACCGAGGGCGGAGAATTCGGCCAGCGCGTCGCGGTAGGCACAGCTCTGCGGGGTGCAGCCGCGGGCGCCGGGGATGTCGTCCCAGCCGACGGGGGAGGGCTGGCCCGGCCTGCCGGTGCGGGGGTAGACGTAGGCGACGAGGTGTCGTATTTCTCTCGGCATGCTGGCGAGAGGTGCGACTGCATCGCCGGGGGCGACGCTCGCGAGGTTGACGGTCTCACCCGCCGTCGAAGGCAGTGGGATCGCCGGTAGGTCGATGCCTACCAGGTGGTCGGCGGCGCCGTCGTCCTCGGGGACGGGCAGGTCGGGCGGGAGCTCGGTGAAGTCGCTGCTCACGGGCGCATCGTATGGTGGCTCGGATGAGTCGTTATGTCGCCTTCCTGCGCGGGATGAACCTGGGCGGGCGCCGGATCAAGAACGAGGAGCTGAGGCGCGAGTTCGAGGCGCTCGGGTTCGAGGAGGTCGCCTGCTTCCGCGCCAGTGGCAACGTGACCTTCGTTGTCGATGGGGGTGACGAGGCGACGCTTGCGGGGCGCATCGAAGTGGGTCTCGGCGAGGCGCTCGGGTACGAGGTGCCCGTGTTCCTGCGCAGCGCCGCCGAGTTGAAGAAAATCGCTTCGCGGGAGCCCTTCGACGCGGCTGCGCTCAGCGGGTCGAAAGGCAAGCTCCAGGTCGCGTTCCTCGATGCCAAGCCGAAGGCTGCCGCCCGCAAGCAGGCGCTCGCCTTCTCAACCGACCGGGATCGCCTGGCGATCGAGGGACGCGAGCTCTACTGGCTCCCCAGCGGCGGCATCTCGAAAGCGGATCTGGACCTGAAGACCCTGGAGGCAACCCTTGGCCCGTGGACGATGCGCACGGAGGGCACGGTCGGCCAGATCGTTGCCAAGTATCCAGGTGGCTAGCTGTTGCTACCAGTATGTGTGGCGGTATCTGCCCGCGGAAGGGCAGCGATGCGGGCGTCGGCGCTGACGATGCCGATCTCGTCGGGGAGTTGGGAGAGCTGGACGTTGGAGACGAACTCCAGCTGGCGGCCGAGGGGGCGGAAGAAGTTGTCGTAGTGGGTGGGGACGATCACCTTGGGGTCGAGGCGGGGGAGAATCCGTTGCCAGTAGTCGTCGGTGAAGTTGCGGCCGGCGATGCCGGCGAGGAAGACGTCGACCTCGCCCTCGCGGATCGCCTCGTCGACCAGGTTGGCGCTGCCCTGGTGATAGAGGCGCAGGCCCGCGACCTCGATCGAGATTCCCCAGACCTGGCCGCAGCGGTAGGCGCCCGGGGTGAGCGCGTCGAGGTGCTCGCAGGTGAGGTCGCCGTCGTAGGGGACGGCGAGGCCGAGCAGCAGCTTGGAGTGGACGCTGGGCGTGAAGCTGACCTCGAACGGTCCCAGCTCGTAGGTTCGGTAGGGCTCGACCTCGACTGTCTGCTCGGCCAGGCCGTGCAGTCCCATCAGCGCCACCAGCGAGTCCGAGCCGTAGGCCTTGCAGTCGAAGCGGCGGGCGATCGCCGGGGCGTCGACGGCGTGGTCGAAATGGGTGTGGCCGACGAGCACGCCCGCGACCTCGCCGGCCGGGCGCACGAAGCGATCGAGCGCCGCCGGGTCGGGCAACGTCGGCCGTTTGCGCAGCAGGTCGCCGAAGGGCACGCGTGAGACGTAGGGGTCGATGAAGATCGTCTGGCCCTCGAAGCCGATCCGGTAGCCGGAGACCCCGAGCCATTCGAGCTCGAGCCCCGCCGGCAGCTCCAGCGGCGCAGCCTCCAGCTCGCCGAGTACCTGCCCGTCTTCGCGAGTCGATGCGGCCCTCCTCAGCCGCGCCTTCGCAAGCTCGCCGATGTGTCGCAGCGGTCCCGGCATCGGCGGCGGCCCAGGCTCTTTCAGCCAGTCGCGGCGATCCGGCCCGACAGCTCGGGCGCGCCGGCGATGGTCTGCAGGACGACGCAGTAGCGCTCGGTCAGCTTCAGCAGGGTCGCGAGCTGCTCCTCCTCGGCGTCTGTGTCGAGCGCGAAGGAGAGGCGGATAGCCCGGAAGCCGACCGGCGCGTCGCGGTCGACCGCAAGCGTGCCGCGGAAGTCGAGGTCGCCGTCGGCGCGCACGGTTCCGCCGCGAACCTCGATCCCCAGGGATGTAGCAACAGCGCGCAGTGTCACTCCGGCGCAAGCGGCCAGCGCCTCGAGCAGCATGTCGCCCGAGCAGAGCAGCGAGCCATCGCCCCCGGACGCCGGGTGCAGCCCCGCCGCGGCGATCGCCCGACCCGTGTTCACCGCGCAGGAGACGCCCTCGCCCAGCTCGCCCTCTGCCGAGAGTGTCACCAGGGCAGCATCGGGTTCCCCGCGGTAGCGCTCCTTCAGTGGGGCCTGGATCTCGCGCAGCTGCTCGCCGTCCACTCCGAGCAGGTTACGCAGTCGCGATTGCGAGTACGTAATGTCACTCGCTCATGGCCATCGCCACGGCGACAACCATCGACGTCTACGCGGGGGGCGCGCTGCTCTTCGCCGATGTCTCCTTCAAGCTCGAGCCGCGCGAGCGGATGACGCTGTCGGGGCGCAACGGGGCAGGCAAGTCGACCCTGCTGCGGGTGCTGGCGGGGGAGCGGCCGCCGGACTCGGGCAGCATCGCCCTGCAGAAAGGCGCCCGGGTGGCACTGCACGACCAGCGCCCGCCCCGCGACGCGGCGGTCTCGCTCGGCGACTACGTCTTCTCGGGACGCACGGACATGCAGGAGACCGAGGCCGAGCTGGCCCGGCTGGAGGCAGCGATGGCCGGCGGGGAGCCCGACGAGGAGACGCTGCGCGCCTACTCCGCCGCCCAGCAGCGGCTCGAAGCCGGCGGGGGGTATCGCTGGCGCGACGACGTGCTCGCCGTGCTCGGTGGCCTCGGCTTCGGCGAGGAGGCGGCGGCACGGGAGCTCTCGACCTTCTCCGGCGGCGAGCTGACCCGCGCCTCGCTCGCCCGCGCGCTCGCCACCCGTCCCGACCTGCTGCTGCTCGACGAGCCGACCAATCATCTCGACATCCCCTCGCTGGAGTGGCTGGAGCGCTACCTGGTCGAGCTCGACGCCGCCGTCGTCCTCGTCGCCCACGACCGCTGGTTCCTCGAGGCGGTCGGCACCTCGGTGCTGGAGCTGGAGGCCCAGCGCGGCCGCTTCTTCGCCGGCCCCTGGCACGCCTGGCGCAAGGAGCAGGCGGCACGGGAGATCGCCCGCGGCAAGGCGATCGAGCGCCAGCAGGACGAGATCGAGCGGATGGAGCGCTTCGTCGAGCGCTTCCGCTACAAGGCGACCAAGGCCAAACAGGCGCAGTCGCGCCTGAAGCAGATCGAGAAGATCAAGCGCGACGGGGTCAGGGCCGAGGCGCGCGACCGTCGCAACCTGCGCTTCTCCTTCGTCAAACCGGAGCGCCCCGGGCGGGTGGTGCTGAAACTGGTCAAGGGGACGATCGAGGTGCCGGGACGGACCCTGCTCGACAAGGCCGACCTCGAACTCGAACGCGGCGAGCACGTCGTCCTGGTCGGTCCCAACGGGGCCGGCAAGACGACCCTGATCGAGACGCTGGCCGAGCAGCGCGAGCCCGCCGCGGGCTCGGTCCGCACTGGCCACAACGTCAAGATCGGCTACCTCTCCCAGCACGCCGAGACCGCGGCGGGGACCGGCACCGTGCTCGACGCGGCCCAGCGCGAGACCGGCCTCAGCGGCCAGAAGGCGCGTGACCTGCTCGGCGGCTTCCTCTTCTCCGGCGCCGACGTGGAGAAATCGCTCGACGACATCTCCGGCGGCGAGCAGCGCCGCCTCTCGCTGGCGATCCTGGTCGCCTCCGGCGCCAACGTGCTGATCCTCGACGAGCCGACCAACCACCTCGACGTCGAGAGCCGCGAGGCGCTCGAGGACGCGCTCTCGGCCTTTGAGGGCGCGGTGATCCTGGTCTCCCACGACCGCGCCCTGCTCGAGGCAGTTGGCAGCCGCACGATCGTCTGCGAGGACGGGAAGCTGCGCAGCCACCCGAGCGGTTGGGCCGCCTACCAGCGCCGCCGCGACGAAGAGCGGGAATCCGCCTCCGCGGCCGCCGCCGCGGCGAAGCGCTCGGCCAAGGGCGGCAAGCGCCAGAGTCCTCGCACCGTTGCCCAGCGCGCGGCGCGCAAGGCGAGCCGCCTGGCAGAGAAGATCGAGGCGGCGGAAGCAGAGCTGCGCGAGGTCGAGGAGGAGCTGGCCGACCCCGCGGCCTGGTCGACACCCGCCAAGACCCAGCGCTCCAGCGAGCGCCACGAAGCGGCCAAAGCCAAGGTCGCCAAGCTCTATGAACAGTGGGAGGAGGCCGAACGCACAGTCAGCGCAGCGGGCGATCCAGCCTGACCCGGGCGCCCTTGCCGGGGGCGAGGGTGATGTTGCGGACCTTGACCTTCTCGGCCTTGGGGTCCGGGGCGCTGAGGTCGGCCCGTTCGACGAACTCGCGCAGGACGATCCGCATCTCGTATTCGGCGAAGGCGGCGCCGATGCAGCGCCGCACCCCGCCGCCGAAGGGGATCCAGGCGTAGTTGTCGGCCTTGCCCTCGAGGAAGCGCTCGGGCCGGAACTCCTCGGGGTGGGGGAAGAGGTCCTCGCGGTAGTGCAGGGCGGCAATTGCCGCCATCACGAAGGTGCCGGCGGGCAGCTCGTAGCCGCCGATCGTCGCGGGCACTATCAGCCTGCGCGCCACGTCGACGATCACCGGTCGCGCCCGCAGCGTCTCCCTTACCGTCGCCGCCAGGTAGTCGTCCTCGCCAGCGGCGAGCGATTCGCGCAGTTTCGAAAACACGCGCGGGCTGCGCAGCAGCCGCTCCATCGCCCAGGCCAGGCCCGTGGCGGTCGTCTCGTGGCCGGCGGCCAGCACGGTGACCAGCTCGTCGCGCAGCTCCTCGTCGCTCATCGGGCTGCCGTCGTCGTGCTCGGCGGCGAGCAGCAGCGAGAGGATGTCGCCTCGCTCCTCGCCGCCGCCGGGCGCGGTCTCGGCCCGGCGCAGGGCGATCTCTTCGTAGATGAAAGCGTCGAGCTCTTCGCGTGCCCTGACGAAACGCGTCCACGGGCTCCAGGGCCCGAGGTGGCGGCGCAGCATCGGGAAGGCGATCACGGCGCTGACCCGGTCGCTGAAGCGCTCGATGATTCGCCCGAAGCGGTCCAGCCGCGCCTGGTCGTCGACGCCGAAGACGGCCCGCATGATCACCGCCAGGGTGATCCGTTGCGTGTGGGGACGCAGGGCGAACGGTTCGCCGACCGGCCAGCTCTCCATCTCCGCCCGGGTCGCCTCGCGGATCAGCTCACCGTAACGCGCGATCCGCTCGCCGTGGAAGGGGGGCAGCAGCAGCTTGCGCTGGCGCATGTGCGGAGCCTCGTCGAGGGTGAGGACCGAGTTCGGCCCCAGCGCCGGCTCGAGCACCGTCGCGTTGGCCTCGCCCGCGTGCAGGTCCTGCGGCGAGCCGGTGAAGAGCTGCTTGACCAGGGCCGGGTCGGCGACGTAGACCAGCTTGCCGAAGTAGGGGAAGTCGAGCATGAAGATGTCGCCGTGGCGTTCCCGCAGCCGGATCAGGAAGCCGAGCGGGTCGCGCGCATAGCGAACCGCCTGCAGCAGGGCCGGCAGCTTCGAACCCGGCGGCAGCCCCTCGTTTCTTGCAAGCTCAACAGAAGGCCGCGCGATCGTCGATTGCTCCATCCCCGAGAACCATAGTGAACTGGCTGGCTGGCCAGTTCCGCGCGTTGCAGGGCGTGGCCGGGGGGGGAAGGGGGCCTTGGGGTGGGTCTCCGGGGACTCCCGGCGAAAGCCGGCCCGGAGACCCACCCCAAGGCCCCCGTCAACCGATGCGCCCTAAAAGACGACTGTGCGGGCGCCGTCTAGTAGGACGCGGTCGTCTATGTGGGCCTTGACCGCGCGGGCGAGGACCAGCCGCTCGATGTCGCGGCCGATCCGCTCCAGGTCGACCACCTCGTCGCGGTGGCTGACCCTGGTCACGTCCTGGTCGATGATCGGGCCGGCGTCGAGCTCCTCGGTCACGTAGTGAGCGGTGGCGCCGATCAGCTTGACCCCGCGCTCGTGGGCGCGCCGGTAGGGGTCGGCACCGACGAAGGCGGGCAGGAAGCTGTGGTGGATGTTGATCGCCGGGGCGCCGAGCCGCGCGAGGAAGCCGGCGGAGAGGATCTGCATGTAGCGGGCGAGGACGAGCAGGTCAACGCCCCCGAGCAACTCGAGGATCCGCGCCTCGGCCTCCTCCTTGGCGCCGGGCTCGACCGGGATGTGGTGGAAGGGCAGGCCGAGCGAGGTGACCTGCTCGGCGTGCTCGGCGTGGTTGGAGACGACCGCGACCAGCTCGGCGCCCAGCTCGCCGCTGCGCCAGCGCCAGAGCAGGTCGGAGAGGCAGTGGTCTTCGCGCGAGACCATGATCGCCAGCCGCTTCGGCACGCTCGACTCGGCGAAGCGGTAATCCATCTCGAAGCGGCTGGCGATCTCCGCCTCGAAGCGCAACTCGACTTCCTCGCGCGCATCGGCCGGCACCGCGTCGAAGGCCATCCGCATGAAGAAACGGCCCTCATCGGTGGAGTGCTGGTCGGCGTCGACGATGTTGAGCCCGGCCTCGGCGAGGAAGCCGCTGACCACGGCGATCAGGCCGGGTCGGTCGGGGCAGGCGAGGAGCAGCCGGGTTGTGGCAGTCTGGCCGTCGATGGGGGGATGATGGCGGCTACGCCGATGCCAGGCATACCCACCAAGGCGGCCGCAGGCCGGTTCCCATACCACCCCCGCGCTCACGCGCGGCGCCACCTCGCCATCGCCGCCGCCCGCCTCGCCTTCGTCAGGCAGCGCCATGCGTAGGCTTGACGCGCACCCGCGCCTGCTGGCGCTCGCCTGCCTGATCCTGATCGCCACCGGCGGCGCCCTCAGCCTGCTCGGCGCGGGCGCCGCGGGGGACGCGGTCTGGGCGGCGACCGTGGTGCTGATGCTGGTGCCGCTGACCTGGTCGATCGCCCGCACGCTGGCGCAGGGCCGGGTCGGGGTGGACGCGATCGCCCTGGTCGCGATGGCCGGGGCGCTGGCGGTCGGCGAATACCTGGCGGGAGCGGTGATCGCGCTGATGCTCTCCGGCGGCAACGCGCTCGAGGCCTCGGCTTCGCGGCGGGCGCGCCGCGAGCTGACCGCGCTGCTCGAGCGGATGCCCTCGATCGCGCATCGCCGCTCCGGCGGGGGATGGGAGGAGGTGCCGGTGGGAGAGATCGCGGCCGGTGACGTGGTGCTGGTGCGGGCGGGGGAGCTGGTCCCGGTCGACGGTTCCGTCCAGGGCGAGCGAGCGGTGCTCGACGAGTCTGCCCTGACCGGCGAGTCGCTGCCGGTCACCTGTGCGCGTGGGGCCGCGGTGCAGAGCGGCGTCGCCAATGCCGGCGACGCCTTCGAGCTGCGCGCGAGCCTGCCTGCCGCCGAGAGCGCCTACGCCAACCTCGTTCGCCTGGTGCGGGCGACCGAGGGCCAGCGGGCTCCCTTCGTCCGGCTTGCCGACCGCTACGCCGCGTTTTTCCTCCCCCTGACCCTGGCGGTCGCGGCAGCCGCCTGGGCGGCCAGCGGCGACCCGGTGCGGGCGGTCGCCGTGCTGGTCGTCGCCACGCCCTGCCCGCTGATCCTGGCGGCGCCGGTCGCGATCGTCTCCGGCGTCTCGCGGGCGGCGCGCTCGGGGGTGATCGTCAAGGGGGGAGCGGCGATCGAGCGGCTCGGCGAGGCCCGGACCGTGCTGCTCGACAAGACCGGAACGCTGACGCTCGGCGCGCCCGCGGTCGAGCGGGTCCTCCGGTTTGGCGACTTCACCGAGGAGGAGGCCCTGCGCCTGGCTGCCTCCCTCGACCAGCTCTCCGCCCACGTCCTGGCCGAGGCGCTGGTCCACGACGCGGGCCGGCGCGGCCTGGCTCTCTCCGAGCCGACCGATGCGGTGGAGGAGCCGGGACAGGGGATCGAGGGCAGGGTCGACGGTCGCCGGGTCGCCGTCGGCAGCGTCGCCTGGCTAGGTGCCCGGGGCTATGACGTCGCCACTGCCGAGGGCCTCGATGGCGAGGAGGACGACGCGGGCCTGGCCCGGGTTGCCGTCGCCGTCGATGGCAGTCTCGCCGCGGTCGTGGTGATGGCCGATCGCCTGCGCGAGGACGCCCGCGAGCTGGCCGCCGGGCTGCGCGCCGCCGGAGTCAGCCGTGTCTCGATGGTCACCGGCGACCGCCGCGAGATCGCCGAGCGGATCGCCGCTGAGACCGGGCTCGACCGGGTCTACGCCGAACAGGGCCCCGAGCAGAAGCTCGAGGTCGTGCGCCAGATGCGCGCCGACCCGGCCCACGCGCCCGTGGTCATGGTCGGCGACGGGGTCAACGACGCCCCCGCCCTCGCCCTCGCCGACGTCGGCATCGCGATGGCGGGACCGGGAGCGACCGTCTCCTCGGACACCGCCGACGCCGTGATCACGGTCGACCGCGTCGACCGTGTCGTCACCGCGATCGAGATCGGCCGACGATCCCTCGGCATCGCCCGCCAGAGCGTCCTCGCCGGCATCGGCCTCAGCCTCATCGCGATGGGCTTCGCCGCCCTCGGCTACATCCCCCCGGTCGCCGGCGCCTTCCTCCAGGAGGGCATAGACGTAGCCGTGATCCTCAACGCCCTGCGCGCCCTGACCGAGTGACCGAAGCCGAACTGCATCAACTTCTCCGCCCAGCAGGCGGAGAAGTTGATGCAGTTCGGGACGATCCGGGCGGCGCCTGGCGACTGCAAGTGGGGGTTCATCATTCGTCCGAGCTTGGGCAGTCATGCGTGAGTTCGTGGCAGGCGTTACATGGTTTGTGAGGAGTGTGCGCGCGGTCACGGTCCGGGGCCGCAAATACCGCCACGGTTCCGCGCTTGCTCACAAAACGCACATATTTCATCCCTGTTCTGGTTCTCTGCCTCGCCGTCCCCGCGCTCGCCGCAGCGCAGCCGGGCGACGGAGGACCGCTGCGGCGGCCGGTGGTCAGCTTCCACCGCACGATCCACGTCACGGTTGCCCACCTGGAAGCGGCCCACCGCGCCAAGGCGCGGCGCGAACGCCGCGAGCTCTTCGCCAGCCTTCCCGGTGGCGTCTCGCAGTCGACGCTCGACGCGATCGGCGCCTGCGAGTCCGGCGGCGACCCGACCGCCGTCTCGTCCGGCGGCAGCTACCGCGGCAAGTACCAGTTCGACTTCGGCACCTGGGAATCGGTAGGCGGCTCCGGCGACCCCGCCGCAGCTCCAGAGCAAGAGCAGGACTACCGCGCCGCCCTGCTCTACTCGCGCTCCGGATCCAGCCCCTGGCCCGTCTGCGGCTAACCCTACGATCACGGGCGTGAGCGAGGCGGTCCCGACCCCAGACCCGAAGGGACCGACGCGAAAGCCTCCGCGCGAGGCGATTGCCGAGGCTCATGTCCGTGCCCCGACCCGGGGCAACCGCAAGCTCGAGCAGTTCCTCGAGGCCGTCAACGGCGACGAGCAGGTGCGGGCCTGGTGGTACATGACGCAGGTGCACGCGGAGCGGCTGGGGATGTCCGACCACTCCTGGGTGCACATGCAGATCGTGCTCAACATCGCGTTGCGGCTGTTGCGGCTGCTGGTCAAGGCCGGGGTCGAGCCGGCGGTCGTCGCCGACCACGGCCTGCCCGCCCGCGACGCCGAGGTCGTCGTCGCGGGCGGGGCCCTGCTGCACGATGTGGGGATGTCGATCCACCGCCAGGACCACGAGGCCTACAGCCTGTTCATGGCCAGCGGCGTCCTGGAACGCCTGCTGGACGGCGTCTACAGGCAACCCGAGCGGACGATCGTCAGCGCCGAGATCCTGCACGCGATCATCGGCCACCGCCGTCGCGGCGAGCCCTACACGCTGGAGGCCGGCGTCGTACGGGTTGCCGATGCGCTCGACATGGCCCAGGGCCGCACCCGGCTGCCGATCGAGGCCGGGCAGGAAGGCATCCACTCGATCTCGGCCGCGGCCGTCGATGAGGTGCGGATCGAGGCGGGGGAGACGCGGCCGGTGCGGCTCGAGATCGAGCTCAACAACTCAGCCGGGATCTTTCAGGTGGACGACCTGCTGGCGACCAAGATCCGCGGCACGCCCCTGGAGGGCAAGGTCGAAGTCGTCGCCGAGGTCGAGGGCGAGACCGAGAAACGGCTGCTCAGCGGCTTCCGGCTGGACTGAGTCTCAGCCGTAGCGTTCGAGGTCGTAGCGGCGCCGTTCCTTGCGCGCCTCGAGCCGACCCTGAACGATCGAGAGCACGATCACGAGGATCGCGAAGAAGCCGATCACGCCGAAGCAGAAGAAGGTGACCGTCTGGTCCGTGGTCGGCCCGGCGAGGCCCACACCGTTGTCGGCGAGGGCCAGCGGTGCCGCCAGCAGCAGCGAAAGCAACGCAGCTGCGAGAGCGGCGAGTGTGACCATGCGGCGCGCGGGCAACTTCACGCCCGGCAATCTAGCGCAAGAGACGGGTGCCCCACGGAGGAAACTTTGGAGCCCTCCCCGGCAAGCAGCCTGGAGGCCGTCCCTATGCGGGTTTCCGCAGGGGGGCGCCCGCCTCTTGCGCTCCATAGCTGGCCTTTAAGTTCCCCCATAGGATGCGCCGCCGTGAGCACTCTCGAAGCCATCGTGCTCGGTCTCGTCCAGGGGCTGACCGAGTTCCTGCCGATCTCCTCCAGCGGTCACCTGCGGATCGTGCCGGCATTGCTTGGCTGGTCCGACCCCGGTGCCGGCTTCACCGCCGTGATCCAGCTGGGAACGATGGCGGCGGTGCTGATCTACTTCCGCGCCGACCTGATCCGCATCGCCCGCGCCTTCCTCGGCGAGCTGCGCATTCCCGCCCGCCAGCGCAGCCACGAGGCGAACCTGGGCTGGTTCATCGTCCTCGGCACGATCCCGATCTCGATCTTCGGCTTCATCTTCAAGGACCAGATCGAGTCGGGCGCCCGCAGCCTCTACCTGATCGGCTCGGCCCTGATCCTCTTTTCCTTCGTGATGATCGCCGCCGAGCGGGTCGGCACCCGGCAGCGCTCGCTGGCCGGGCTGGATGGGCGCGACGGCTTCTTCATCGGCATGGCCCAGTCGCTGGCCCTCGTGCCCGGCGTCTCGCGCTCGGGAGCGACGATCTCGGCCGGTCTCTTCCGCGGCTTCGACCGGGTCGCCGCCGCCCGCTACTCCTTCCTGCTCTCGGTCCCCGCCGTCGTCCTCAGCGGCCTCTTCGAGCTGCGCAAGGTCGGCGAAGCGGGCGGGCCCTCGGTGGGAGCGACCGCGATCGCCACGCTGGTCGCCTTCGTCACCGGCTACGCCGCGATCGCCTGGCTGCTGCGCTACCTCAGCACCCACTCGCTGGAGATCTTCGTCGTCTACCGGATCGCCCTCGGCGCCCTGGTGCTGGTGCTGGCGGCGAGCGGCGCGATCAGCTGAGCGCGCACCGGCCCCAGAAAGAGCGAACGGCCCGGGGCAGTGGGCCGTTCGCGGTGACGAGAGAGGAGTCTCGTGAGGGTGGAATTCTGGCCTGGCGAGGGGCCGTCGCCGTGAACATCCAGAGAACCTGTGGTGAAGCTCCGGTGACGACTTTCCCGCAATTTGGCATCTTCCGGCTGTGAAAATCCTGTGAACGCAGGGGTTTTGGCCGCGCACCCGTCGGCGCTGGCGCGTACAATCCTGCCGTCTCGCAAGTACGGGCACTCCCTTCGCCAGAGACCAGCGCCGTCCACTTGAACCCACAGCAGACCATCCGGCTCGCGGTAATCGACGACGACAGCGGTTTCGTCACCGTGCTCTCCAAGCGCACCGAGGCGGCCGGCTGGCAGCAGCGGGTGCTGAGCAGCGCGATCCCGCCGGAAGAGCTGGTGGCGATGAAGCTGAATGCGCTGCTGCTCGACTTGGCGGTGCTCGGCGACGAAGCCTGGGAGTACCTGGCGCGGGTCTGCGAGATGCTGCCCGACCTCGGAGTCGTCGTTTGCACCGGCCGCTCCACCGTCGCCCAGCGGGTGCGGGCGCTGCGGCTCGGCGCCGACGACTGGATCGGCAAGCCCTGCCATCCCGAGGAGGCGATGGCGCGGATCGAGGCCGTCTCGCGCCGCCGTCGCCGCAGCCGCGCCGACGCCGAGGCGACCCCGCTCGTCGCCGGCGAGCTGGAGATCCGCGCCGACCAGTTCCAGGCCTTCGTCGGCGAGGGCAGCCTCGACCTAACCCGGCGCGAGTTCGAGCTGCTGCAGCTGCTCGCCGACACCAAGGGCCAGGTGCTCGAGCGCGAGGCGATCTACCAGCGGGTCTGGGGCTACGCGATGGCCCACGGCGACCGCTCCGTCGACGTCTTCATCCGCAAGCTGCGCCAGAAGCTGGAGAAGCGCTCACCCGGCTGGCGCTACATCCACACCCACTTCGGCGTCGGCTACCGCTTCGAACCGGAGGCGGTGGGCGGTCGGTTCCTCGAGCCCGTTGCGCCCCCCGGCCGGGCCTCCGCCGTATCGGTCGCATAAGGAGCCGAAGGCCGATTGCCGTTCGGGGCGCTGCCGCATCGCCCGGACAGGCCGACCCAAGTCCGCCTGCGCGCGGTTGAGTTAACAAATGTCAACCGGGCTGTGCACATTGACAATGGCGCTGGCCGGAGGTGCGTGGGAGGCTAAGCGGGCAGCTGGCGCTCCGGGCAAACGCAAATCGCGGATGAGGCTGAGGGTCGACAGGGCTGCGCGTATTTTTGTCTCGGGCCATCGAGCAGGGGGGAACAGTGACCAACCGGTCTATCCACGGAATCGCATTGATCGTCACCGCTACCGCGTTGCTGGCCCTGGGCCTGTGGAGTGCGGCTTCGGCGCGCGCCGAAGAAGAACCCGTCGAAAGCTTCCCGGCGTCCCTCTCGCTCGCCGGCGAAGCGGAAGTGACGCTGCAAAACTCGACAGACGGGGTCGAATGCAAGACCGAAGGGGAAGTCCAGGCGCTCGGCGGCGAAGGCCAGTTCGAAAACGAGACCTCGGGCACGGCGACGCTCACCCTGCACAACTGCAAAGACTCGCTCAAATTCACCTGTACCACCTTGGGCGAGAAAGCGGGCACGATCGTGGCCAAAGACCTTCCCTTCCGCCTCGTCTACCTCTCCGACGGCGAACCGGGCATCCTCTTCCTGCCCGACACCGAAAGCGGGTTGCTGGCGACTGCAAAATGCGGCGGCTTCATCCCGGTTGAAATCGCGGGCAAAGGCGTGCTCGCCCACATCACCGAACCGGTGCTGGGCGAAGCCTCGCCGACGCTGGAGGTCGACCTCAATGCCTCCGAAGTGGGCGAAGGAGAATATGCCCAGGAGTACACGGAGACCAAAGCAGGCACCGAATACGGCCTGCAGATGATCGTCGCTGAAGAACCCGTACCCGCGACCCTGGAAGCCGAGGCGACGGTGAGCTTCGGCGAAGAGAAAGCGGTGCTGGCGTCTCCCGGCCCGCTCCTCGAACCTCCCGGCAGCAGCTTCCCGGCGTCCCTCTCGCTCGCTGGCGAAGCGGAAGTGACGCTGCAAAACTCGACAGACGGGGTCGAATGCAAGACCGAAGGGGAAGTCCAGGCGCTCGGCGGCGAAGGCCAGTTCGAAAACGAGACCTCGGGCACGGCGACGCTCACCCTGCACAACTGCAAAGACTCACTCAAATACACCTGTACCACCGTGGGCGAGAAAGCGGGCACGATCGTGGCCAAAGACCTTCCCTTCCGCCTCGTCTACCTCTCCGACGGCGAACCGGGCATCCTCTTCCTGCCCGACACCGAAAGCGGGTTGCTGGCGACTGCAAAATGCGGCGGCTTCATCCCGGTTGAAATCGCGGGCAAAGGCGTGCTCGCCCACATCACCGAACCGGTGCTGGGCGAAGCCTCGCCGACGCTGGAGGTCGACCTCAATGCCTCCGAAGTGGGCGAAGGAGAATACGCCCAGGAGTACACGGAGACCAAAGCAGGCACCGAATACGGCCTGCAGATGATCGTCGCTGAAGAACCCGTACCCGCGACCCTGGAAGCCGAGGCGACGGTGAGCTTCGGCGAAGGGGAAGCAGTGCTGGCGGCATCCAGTCCCAATATCGCCTTTGAACCCCTGGAGCCGCCGGAAGTGACGAGCGAAGCGGCTTCGTCGGTCAAAGCGACCCAGGCGACCTTGAACGGGAGCGTCAACCCAAGGGGTCACGCCACCAGCTACTACTTCGAGTACGGTCCGACCGCGGCCTACGGGTTGCAGATCCCCGTCTCAGCTGAATCCGCCGGCAGCGGGACCTCCAGCGTACCGGTCGAGCAGACGCCGACGGGACTTGCCGAAGGAACCACGTACCACTACCGGTTGGTCGCAGAGGGTGATGGCACCAGCTACGGGGAAGACGTGACCTTCGAAACCGTCACCGCCCCCGAGACGACGATCGACTCACCCCAACCCAGCTACACGAGCCACGAAGAGCCGCCGATCGAATTCAGCTCGAGCGACCCCGAAGCCACGTTCAAGTGCTCGCTCGACGAAGGCGAAAAACCGACCAAAGCCTGCGAATCCCCCTACGCATTGTCCGAACACCTCGAACCGGGATGGCACACGCTCTACGTCGCTGCCAGCGACTCGGGGGGCAACCAAGATCCGACCCCGGCGAGTTGGACCTTCAACACTGCCGTCTACCCGACAGTCGAAGAATCCTCAGATAGCAAGCTCGTCTATCCCGAAGACGGCAAGAGGACCGCCAGCTACTTCACGCTGAAGGCCGAGTGGGGCGAAGCGCCCGAAGGCGGCGGGGTGACCGGCGTCACTTTTCAGGTGAAGCTCTACGGTGAGGACGCGTTCAAAGAGGTGCCCGCTGAGTGCGTGATCGACAGCAAAGGCCAAGGGGTCTCGTGGCCGCTCGCAGCGACGAGCAACCCGGGTCATACCGAAGCGGTCTTCCTCGACGTCAAAGACTGCGCACCGCTCGAACAGGATGGCTACCCCCCCCGGAGCCTATGGTTCCGCGCCGTCTTCGACGGCGGCGAAAAAGCCGCCGGCGCGAGCGAGTCCGCTCTCACCACGTTCGTCGACGACTACTACCTCGCCAGCTCGATCACCGACGCCACCGAATCGGTCGGCCCGGCCAGCGTCGACCTTCTCACCGGCGCCTTCACGCTAAGCCGCACCGACGTCTCGATCCCAGTCCCCGGCAGCGAAGCAAACCTCGAATTCACTCGCACCTACCACTCGTCAATCGCAGAAAGCTCAACGGTGTTCGGCCAAGACTGGCAGCTCTCGACGCCGGTGGAATCAGAATACGAAGGCGAAGCGTGGACGAAGCTCGAAAAGCACGTGAGTCCCGCCACCGAAGCCGTCTTCGAAAAGGAATGCTGGAACGAAGAAGGGGAAACCGTCGCCTGTAATCCGGCTGAACCATGCGACGGAGAACATTTCTGCGAAAAATGGGAAGTCGAAGAAGCGCGCCCCGAAGAGCGCTGGATGGAACTCCTCGACAACGAAGGTGCCGGCGTCGTCTTTGAAATCGAAGGCGAAGGCGAAGGCGAGAGCTACGTCTCTCCCGACTACGCCAAGGAACTGAAGCTCGCCCGCCAGGACGCCGAACACATCGTGCTCAGCACTCCCGACGGGACGCACACGAGCTTCGTCGAAAGCACAAGCGGGAGGTACCTGCCCAAGACGATCTCCTTCCAGGCGACGCCGAGCTCGGCGCGGATGGTCTACGAAGACCCCGGCCACGGTGAAGACCTGCGGCTGGAAAGGGAGATCGCCCCGGCGCCCGAAGGGGTTGAATGCAAAGACTGGACCTCGATTGAAACCGCGGGCTGCCGCACGCTTGTCTTCGAATACCTGCCGAAGAACGAATGGGCCAAAGCCGTCTACCACGCATGGGAAGTCAACCTCGCTTCGATCCGCTACTACGACGCAAGCGGCGAAAAAGAACATCCCCACTCCCAGGTAGTCGCCAAATACAACTACGACGGCTCCCTGAACCTGACCGAAGAGTGGGATCCCAGGCTGCCGAATTTGAAAGAGGAATACACCTACGGCGCCGCGATGACGTCGTTCACCCCGCCCGGCGAGGAACCCTGGGAATTCAGCTATGAGTACCACGTCTGGCCCGAAGTCCTGAAGCTGAAGGCGGTCAGCCGCGCGAGCCTGATCGAAGAAGAACCGACGGCGACGACGACGATCGCCTACGACGTGCCGATCTCCGGCGAAGCGGCCCCCTATGAGATGGGCCCGGCGGCGGTCGCCGAATGGGGCCAGGCCGACTTCCCCGTCGACGCGACGGCGGTCTTCCCCGCGACCAACGTCCCCACGGTCGAAGCCTTCGACCCGCGGGGCAGCGTCGGCTCCTCCGGCTCCGGCGAAGGGGAGCTGGACTCCCCGCACGGCATCGCCACCGACGCCGAAGGAAACCTCTGGGTCGCCGACACCGAAAACGACCGCATCCAGCGCTTCGGCCCCGAAGGCGAATACCTCGCCGGCTTCGGCACCTCGGGCTCCGAAGCGGGCCAGCTCGACGGCCCGCGCGCCGTCGCCGTCGACTCCGGAGGCGACGTCTGGGTCGCCGACACCGAAAACAACCGGATCGAGAAGTTCGGCCCGGAAGGGGAATACCTCTCAGGATTCGGCTCCTACGGCTCGGGAGCGGGCCAGCTCGACAGCCCGGGCGGCATCGCGATCGATTCCGAAGGCTACGTCTTGGTCGCCGACACCGGCAACGACCGGGTTGAGGTGTTCTCCGCCGAAGGCGAATACCAGGGCGCCTATGGATCCCTCAGCGAACCGACCGGCATCCTCACCGTGGAAAACTACTTCTGGGTCGCCGACACCGGCAACGACCGCGTCGCCACGCTTTTCGATGTCTACGGCACCCTGTATTTCCTCGGGGCCTTTGGCACCTCTGGTTCCGGCGACAGCGAGTTCGACCGCCCTGAAGGGCTGGCCCTCGACTCCTCCTTCAACCTCTTGGTCGCCGACACCGGCAACGACCGCGTCGAGCAGTTCAACCTCAACGGCTACCAGTACATGGCCGAGTTCGGCTCGCAGGGAACCGGCAGCGGGCAGTTCGAAGGCCCCAGCGGGCTCGCCCTCGATTCCAACGGCTACATCTGGGTGGCCGACAGCGGTAACGGCCGCGTCGAGCAGTGGGAAGCGGTCGAACCCTCGCTGAGCGACTACGAACAGGCCACCGTCCACTACCTGGACCCCGACGGCTATGAGGTCAATACCGCCTCGCCCGCGCCGCCGGGAGTGGAAGGCGACGCGATCACGACCTCCGAAACCGACGCCAAGGGAGATGTCGTGCGCGAGCTGAGCGCCCAGAACCGCCTCGAAGCGCTGGAAGGCGAAGATCCGGTCGCCCGCTCCAAAGAGCTCGACTCCCATTCCACCTACACCTACGCCGAAGACGGCGCCCGCACGGTCGAAACCGAGTCCTGGGGCCCGCTGCACGAGGTGCGGCTCGAAAACGGGGAAACCGTTGAAGCCCGCGCCCACACGCTGGTCAAGAACGACCAGGGCTTCGAACACAAAGAAGAAGAAACCTGGCCCAACCTGGCGACTGAAGAAACCAGCGGCGCTGTCGTCCTCGGCGAAGAAGGCGAACTGGAAGCCCAGTTGAGCGAAACCCACTACGACTGGGACCTGCGCCTGCCGACCGAATCGATCACCGACCCCGAAGGCCTCGATCTGGTCACCAAGACCGCCTACTACACCGGCGGTCCCTCCAAGGGCCAGGTCAAGGAAGAAAGTCAACCCGCCGACACCGCGGGCGAAACCGCCGACACGACCAAGACCGTCTACTGGACCGCGGGCACGAACGAAGAAAACGAAAGCTGCGGCAGCAAAGCTGCCTGGGCGGGCCTGCCCTGCGTTACGCACCCGGTGGCGGAACCCAGCCCCGAAGGCGGCAACCCGAAGCTGCCTTGGAGCTGGTTCACAAAATACTCGAACCTCGACCAACCCGAAGAAACCCAGGAGAAGACCAACGGCACGACCAAGCGCACCACGACGATTGACTACGACTCCGCCGGCCGTCCCGGAACGGCCCACGTCACCGGCGAAGGCACGTCGATCCCGCCGGTGGAAACCACCTACGACGAAGAAACCGGTGCGCCGATCAGCCAGCAGTTCGTCTGCGAATCCGAATGCGAAGGCTTCGACCAGCAGAAGATCGAAACCACCTACGACGCCCTCGGTCGCCCGATCGAATACGAAGACGCCGACGGCAACGTATCGGGCGTCGCCTATGACCTGCTGGGCAGGCCAACCGTCGCAACCGACGGCAAGGGCTACCAGACGATCTCCTACGACGAAGAATCGGGCGTGGCCACGGAAATGACCGACTCGGCGGCCGGCACCTTCAAAGCCGGCTACAACGGCGACGGCCAGATGACCGAACAGCTGCTGCCCAACGGCCTGAGCCAAAAAGTCGAATACGATCCGGAAGGCACAGCGGTCGGACTCGAATACGTCAAGGAAACAGGTTGCTCGGAAGCCTGTACCTGGCTCGAGTTCCACCGCGAAGACTCGATCGGCGGCCAGGTTCTGCACGAAACCGGCACCCTCGGCAGCCACGAATACAGCTACGACCATGCCGGGCGACTGACCCTGGCCAAGGAAACCCCGACCGGGGAAGGCTGCACCACCCGCGCCTACAGCTTCGACAAAGACTCCAACCGCCTCTCCAAGACGACGCGCGAACCCAAAGAAGGCGCCTGCGACACGACCTCGACTGGCACCAAACAGAGCTACGAATACGACACCGCCGACCGCATGATCGGCGAAGGGATCGAATACGACAACCTGGGACGGATCACGAGCCTGGCCGGGGAATACGCTGGCGGAGGCACGCTGACGACGAGCTACTTCGTCAATGACCTCACCCGCTCCCAGACCCAGGACGGGATCACCAACACCTACAATCTCGACGCCTCGCTACGCCAGCGCGAACGGGTCACCGAAGGCGGCTCTGAAGAAGGGACTTCGATCTACCACTACGCCGGAGGTTCGGACTCCCCGGCTTGGACCGAAGAGATCCAGGGCGAAGAAGCCAGCTGGACCCGCAGCATCTCGGCCTTGGGCGGCGGTCTCGGTGCCATCGAGACAGACACCGGAGAAGTGACCTTGCAGCTCGTGAACATGCACGGAGATCTCGTCTCCACGGTCGAAGACGATCCCGAAGCAACGAAACTACTCTCCACCCAACGCTTCGACGAGTTCGGCAATCCGCTACAGAATGGCTTCCTGGAAGGCGGCGACGCCGAATACGGCTGGCTCGGCGGTAAGAACCGGCGCACCCAACTGCCCTCTGGTGTGATCCAGATGGGTAAACGAAGCTACATGCCCGCCCTCGGTCGCTTCCTTACCCCCGACCCGGTCAAGGGCGGCTCCGCCAACGCCTACGACTACGCCGACCAGGATCCGGTCAACAACTTCGATCTAGAAGGAACAGCGTGTAAGAAGGGCAATGCCAACAAGAAGGACTGTCACAAGGCTGTGCAGAATGCAAAGAGGAAGGTCCACTCCGTACTCCGAAATCTAAGGGCTAAGCTTAGAGAGCGTCGTAGCTCCGCTCACAGCTCCAGTTTCGGTGACGGATGGGCGCCAGCGGTGAAGCAAGGTGTCAAAAACGGACTAAATGGACTGCTGAAGAAGGGCAAAGAGTTCTTTGACAAGGCGGTTAACGGCCCTAGTTCCTGCACCAAGGGGGCAGCCGTGGCAGGGACAGCGAAAAAGTATTTCGGAGCAGTAGCGGCAGAGGCAGAGGTTGGAACGGCAACGGCCATATGGGCCAGCAGATTCTCATCAACATTCGGCGCGCTTGGATTTGGTCTAGCTATCGGGTCCGCATACTTCTGCTAGGGACCCGCAGTGCCTATGTGGATCACGCGGTCGATGGATTATCATTCATGAGGTCAGTGTCCCTAGGCACGAAAATATGGTTGGCTATTGGGGCCGCAGCGGTGGTCCCGATGATCTATGCCTTGACTCAGAGAAACTTCTGGGCCGCAGGGGCCATCGCGTTTAATGAGGTCGTGTTGTTGACCTCCCTGCCGGAGCGAAAAAGGTAGGCGTTCACGTGCCGTCCCCCTCGCTGGTTCCTCCGTAAGTCACGCAGGAATCTGGTTCAAGAGGGCGACACCCCGTGAACGCCTACGTTCGTGATTGGTGGTTTCCATTTTCTTTGTAGATAGCTCAGTTTCGGACGAGTGGATCACACCACGCCAACCCGACCCACCTGTAACCCAGCAAGCCGACGGCGCTTGTCAGGGCGCTTGCGTCCGACCCCCGAAGGGGGCAGCGCAGTCGTCGTTATGGGGCTGTGGCGCAATCTCTCTGAGACCACCCGGAACGGGTTGCCACGGTACGGAGCGAGCACAGAGCGGGCGAGCGCGACGCTGGGCCTATATGAGGGCGGGGGAAGGCGCCGCCGCCCGCTCTCCCCACGGCAACGGCGCTGCCTCGTTGCGTTCTATCTGCTGATCGCCCTCACCGATGTCGCCGCTGTGGTCTTCTCGGCGAGCGACCGACTGCTTCATGCGAGCACCGCCGGCCTGTGGACGCTCGGGGCCGTGTTCCTGCTGTGGCAGGGCTCTCGGCATCGCTCTGATGGATCTGACGGGTGAAAAGGTTTGTATGGCTAGATGTAATTCCTGACCACGTTGTTCATCCGGGCCTCCTTGGAGGCTGGGGGTGTCCACCACCCAGAACCAAGGAGAACCCGGATGAAGATTCACGCTAATGCCCCCTTCGGTCCGAAGGGGAGGCTCACGATGGTCGGGCGCGTCATCGAGCAGGGGTGGTCGCTGACGGAGGCGGCCGAGGCCGCCGGAGTCAGCGAGCGCACCTGCTCGAAGTGGGTCGCCCGCTACCGCGCCGAGGGCGAGGCCGGCTTGGTCGATCGCAGCTCGGCCCCGAAGACAGTCGCCAACCGCACCGAAGAGGGCCGCATCGAGGCGATCGCGGCGCTGAGGAGGCTGCGGATGACCGGTGCGGAGATTGCCGAATGCCTGGGGATGGCGCTCTCCACCGTCTCGGGGATCCTGGCCGACATCGGCCTCGGCAAGCTGAGCCGCCTGGGGCCGCCCGAGCCGCCCAACCGCTACGAACGCAAGCGGCCGGGCGAGCTGATCCATATCGACATCAAGAAGCTGGTGCGGATCGAAGGCGGCGCCGGGCACCGCATGACCGGCAAGCGCACCACGCACGCCCGCGGCGCGGGCTGGGAGTTCGTCCACGTCTGCGTCGACGACGCCACCCGCCTTGCCTACGTCGAGGTGCTCCCCGACGAAAAGGCGAGAACGTGCGTCGGCTTCCTGCGCCGGGCGGTCGCCTTCTACCGCTCACACGGGATCAAGGTCGAGCGCCTGATGACCGACAACGGCGGCGCCTACCGCTCCACCGTGCATGCGATCGCCTGCCGAGCCCTGAAGATCCGCCACATCCGCACCCGGCCCTACCGGCCGCGTACCAACGGCAAGGCCGAGCGCTTCATCCGCACGATGCTTGGCGGCTGGGCCTACGGGGCGATCTTTCGCTCCTCGGCCGAGCGCACCGCGGCGCTACCCGGCTGGCTGGAGTTCTATAACTGGCGCAGACCACACGGCTCCCTCAGCCACAAGCCGCCCGGAACTCGCCTCGGCGAACTGAAGCAGAACAACCTGGTCGGGTCTTACAGCTAGATCGAAACATGTCTGCCACCCAAGCAAAGCGGACATAAAGCAATGGAGACACGAACGCCACTTGATGCTTAAGGCAAATAAACGCGGCTCATTGGTGTTCCGGACGAATCAAGCCGCTTTGAAGAAGATCGTCAATGACCGTACCGGGATCAAGGGCATACAAAGGACAATCCACAAATGGAAGTTGGAAGATCGGCGGAGAGCCGAAAGGTACGGATGGAACAAAAACGAGGCGTACGGATGTTGCTCCGGCCCTTATAAAGGGTATTCCTGCGCAGATATTGCACACGGCCTTACATATACGGGCGTCACCGGCTTCTTTGCATCCCGCATACCGGGAGTCGGACTGGTGGGTGTGGTCGTGGGAGGTGCCTCAACCGTTGGGGCGGCTGCAGCACAACTTGGTAGCGATACCGGCCTGTGCTAAAAATGTGGCTAGTGGACGAGAACAATCAGACCTTTGACGCGCTGTCCCACGGGGATAAGGTGCGCGTTGCAAGATTCCTTGTGCGGGGCAAGGCCCCGATCGAGCCGCAGCTCGCGGCCGCAGCTGTCGAGTTGGCCGAAAGCTATCAGCGTCGGGGCCGGGTCAGCTCAATTATTGCCCGCTGGGTACCAGTCGTCACCGCGATTATCTTGAGCTGCATGACTATCCCTGCGGCAATTGCGGGGGACTTGGGAATGGCCATCGGTTTTTGTCTGGTAGCGCTCGGCAGCATCGCGTACGTAGCACTCGATCCGGTTGCGCGGCCGAAGAATGTCGAGCGATCCTTGGCGGCATCAAAGCAAGTGGCTAGCCGTGGAGTTCAATAGTTGAGATCTAGGCGATGGACGCGCTTCTTTGGCCTTCGAACCGGACTCAGTGATGCGGTGTGAGGGGTGGCGCTGTTGGGTTGACGGGGAGGCCTCAGGGACTGGATCCCTACCTCTGAAGCGGGATCGTGGCCTTCGTAGTCAGGGGAGTTGTCCGTCGGGACTGGACGAATGTTCTTGGACGCTTGAGGTCTTTTCTGGACAAAGGAGGCGATGGCGAAGAAGCTCTCGACTTCGATTCCGCGCAGCCAGCTTTTACGCTGGGTGACATGGCCGACGCGAACCAGCGAAAGATCAGCCGGGACTTGCAGCGCGCGCAGGCTGATTTCCAGCGCGCGCAGGGGATGCGCGACAAGGCAAGCTCGGCCCGGCGGGATAGCTTCGAGCGTGCCCGGGTGGCGGGCTTTTCGCTTCGAGAGATCGGCAAAGACACAGGCCTGCACTTCAGTCGCGTCGCTGAAATACTCCGGGGCAAGTAGAAAGCGTAGGGGTTCACCGACGCTCCTGGTACGCTTTGCGCGACCAGACAAAAGCGCCCCCCGGCGGCGCGCTAACGCCAACCGGGGGGCTGACCACAAGGAGAGGTGCCTCCTCATGGCTGAGACCAACCCTACGCCGGGCAGGCGGGCGGTGCCGCTGGATCTGCCGCCCTCGCAAGTCACGATCCTTCGCAGCCTCTTGGCCGACTGGCTTCAGGGCGCGCGAAGCGACCTGAGCCATCCCAAGGGGGTGGAGAGCCCCGAGCTGACCCGACAGGAAGCCGATGCGTTCGAGCGGCTTGCGTAGGGGATCGCGGACGGCCGTGTCCTCGTGCCCGACGAGACCGCGAGAGCGGCCCTCGAAGTTGCGGCGAGGGCATATGACGAGGAGAGCGAGTACGCGGAGACCCTCGCCAACCACGACGCGCTGCACGGCCTCCTCGCGGCACTCGGAGGCGAGGCAAAGAATCCCCACCGTGGACAGCAGGGGCGATGAAAGCGATTGAGGCCAGGGGAGCCCTCTGAGGAGGTCGACGTGGCACGCATTCCCGAAAAGGTCATCGAGCAGATCGAAGCGGAGGTCTCGGTCGTGCGGCTCGCCGAGCTGGCGGGCGTCGAGCTGTGCCCCCGGGGCGAGGAGCTGACCGGCCACTGCCCCTTCCACCCCGACGACTCCTCCTCGCTCCTCGTCTCCCCGAAGGAGAACGCCTGGCGTTGCACCGGGGGCTGCGAGGCAGGCGGCTCGGCGATCGAGTGGACGATGCGCGCCGAGGGAATGTCCTTCTCCCATGCGGTCGAGCTCCTGCGCGACGGCGTCGTCCCCTCGAAGCCACGTTCTCAGCGCTCGACGCGCTCGACGGCCGCAAAGCTCCCGCCGCTTCTCCCTCAAGGAGCCGGGGATCGCGAACTGCTGGATCGCGTAGTCGACTTCTACGCCCAGACCCTGCGCGAGAGCCCCGAGGCGCTCGCCTACCTCAAGCGCCGCGGCCTCGGCGATCCCGAGCTGCTGAAGCGCTTCCGCCTCGGCTACGCGAACCGCACCCTCGGCTACCGGCTGCCGGCGAAGAACCGCAAGGCAGGAGGGGAGCTGCGCGGCAAGCTGAAGGCGGCAGGCATCCTGCGCGACTCCGGGCACGAGCACCTCTCGGGCTCGCTGGTGATCCCGATCTGCGCTCAGGACGGGAAGGTCACCCAGCTCTACGGGCGAAAGATCCAGGAGGCTCTGCGGGCCGGCCCGCCGCGCCACCTCTACCTGCCCGGCCCGTGCGGCATCTTCAACGTGGCGGCGCTCGGTACCGGCAGCGAGGCGATCCTCTGCGAGTCGCCGATCGACGCGCTCACCTTCTGGACGAACGGGTTGCGAAACGTCATCGCCACGCCCGGACCCGAGGAGGGCGGCGAGGAGCTGTGCGCGGCGCTGAGGGGTGCCGGCGTCGAGCGGGCGCTGATCGCCTTTGACGCCGACGAGGAGGGCGAGCGCGGCGCCGGAGTCCTGGCCGAGCGCCTTGGCGAGGCCGGGATCGAGTGCGCGCGAGTGCGCTTCCCCGAGGGCGAGGACGCCAACTCCTTTGCCTGCGCGACCGAGGAGCCCGCGGCGGCAAAGGAGGAGCCGGCGCCAGTCGAGGCGGTCTGGGGGGAGGAGTTCGAGGAGCCCGAGCCCGAGCCTCCGAGGTCCGCCGCACCGCCGCCGGGTGGCGTGGAGCCCATGGTCGAGGCGGCGGGCGAGGAGCTGCGGATCGGGATCGAGGAGCGCCGCTGGCGGGTGCGCGGCTTGAGCGCCGCCACGAGCTTCGAGTCCCTCGACACGCTCGACCTCTACTCGGCCAGGGCGCGGGGCAACTTCGCCCGCGCGGCCGCCAAGGAGCTGGGGCTCTCCGAGGAGCTGGTCGCGCGCGACCTGGGCCGGGTGCTTCTGGCCTGCGAGGAGCAGGCCGAGCAGGCGGTGCGCGAAGCGCAGGAACCCGCAGAGCCCGAAGTCGAGCTGAGCGAGGACGAGCGCGACCGGGCGCTTGAGCTGTTGCGCGATCCGGCGCTGATCGAGCGCATCTGCGCCGACTTCGAGCAGATCGGCGTGGTCGGCGAGCAAGACAACTGCCTGCTCGGCTACCTGGCGGCGGTCTCGCGCAAGCTCGACCGGCCGCTCGCGATCATCGTCCAGAGCACCTCGGCCGCCGGCAAGTCCGCCTTGCAGGAGGCGGTGCTGGCGATGGTGCCCTCCGAGGAGCGCGTCTCCTTCTCGGCGATGACCGGCCAGAGCCTCTTCTACATGGGCGAAACCGACCTTGCCCACAAGGTGCTCTCGATCGCCGAGGAGGAGGGCGCAAAGCGCGCCGCCTACGCCTTGAAGCTCCTTCACTCCGAGGGAGAACTGGGGATCGCCTCGACCGGCAAGGAGGGCAACTCGGGCCGCCTCGTCACCCACACCTACACCGTGCGCGGCCCCGTCGCGATCTTCCTGACCACGACCACGATCGAGATAGACGAGGAGCTGCTCAATCGCTGCATCGTCCTCAGCGTCGATGAGGAGCGAGACCAAACGCGGGCGATTCACGAGCGCCAGCGCGAGCGCGAGACCCTGGAGGGGTTGCTCGCCGAGCACGAGCGCGCCACGGTGCTGGCGCTTCACCGCGACGCCCAGCGCCTGCTTGAGCCGATCGCCGTAGTCAACCCCTACGCGCGGGCGCTGCGCTTCGCCGACGCCCGCACCAGAACGCGCCGCGACCACATGAAGTACCTGGCGCTGATCCGCGCGATCGCGCTGCTTCACCAGCACCAGCGCCCGCAGAAGACCGCCACCACCGAGAGCGGCGAGAACGTCCCCTACATCGAGGTCATTCGCTCCGATATCGCGCTCGCCAACCGCCTCGCCCACGCCGTGCTCGGCCACTCGCTTGACGAGCTGCCACCCGGCACGCGGCGGCTGCTCGGGTCGATCGACGGCTACGTGGCCGAGCGGGCGGCCACCGAGCCGGCGGGACGCGAGGGCGTGCGGTTCACCCGCCGAGCGCTGCGCGAGGCGCTCGGCTGGGGCGACACGCAATTGAAGGTCCACCTCGCCCGCCTGGTCGAGCTGGAGCTGATCTGGGCCCACCGCGGCCCGCACGGCTCCTACCTCTACGAGCTGGCCTGGGAGGGCGAGGTCTCCCAGGAGCACCGGTTTCCCGGCCTGATCGACCCCGAGGCGCTGGGCGCCGTAGATGCAGAGAGGCGCGATTACGACAGCGATCGGTCGGGGTCCGGCTCGGACCGGCCGGGGGGCGGTCGGCCCCTGGCCGGGGCGCGGTCGGGGGCTGTTCGGCCCTCCCCGGAGGGAAGCGACTGAGATGGCAAGGCGCATGCCAGAGCCGATCGCGGGCGACCCGAGCGATCCGCACGGCTTCCCGGCCCTGGTCGCGGAGTACTGCGAGCAGCTCTCCGTCCACGCCTACAGCCGTCATACCGTCAAGGCCAAGCGCGCGGGCCTGGCGATGCTCGCCGGCTGGCTCGCCGAGCGCGGCGTCACTCGCCCGGCCGAGGTGAGCAAACCGATGCTGGACGCCTACCAGCGCTCGCTCTTTCACCGCCGCAAGGCAGACGGCGACCCGCTCGCCTTCAGCACGCAGGCACAGCGATTGGGCGCGGTGCGCTCCTTCTTTGCGTGGCTCGCGCGCGAGAACCGCATCCTCCAAGACCCCGCCGCCGCCCTGGAGCTTCCCTCCGAGGCGAGGCGGCTGCCCCGTGCCGTGCTGAGTGCCTCGGAGGCCGAGCGCATCCTGGCGCTGCCCGACCTGGCGAGGCCGCTGGGGTTGCGCGACCGGGCGATGATGGAGCTGTTCTATGCGACGGGCGTGCGCCGCGCCGAGCTGGCGAACCTGGCGGTCTTCGACCTCGACATCGAGCGCCGTGCCCTGATGGTGCGCGAAGGCAAGGGCCGCAAGGACCGGATGATCCCGACCGGCGAGCGCGCCGCCGTGTGGTGCGAGCGCTACCTGGCAGAGGCCCGGCCCGAGCTGGCGCCCCAACCCGACAGCGGCGTGCTCTTCCTCACCGTCACGGGGTTGAAGATCCACATCGAAAACCTGAGCCGGCTGATCGCCGCCTACGTGCGGGACTCCGGCGTCGGCAAGCCGGGCTCCTGTCACCTCTTCCGCCATACGATGGCGACCCTGATGCTCGAAGGCGGCGCCGACATCCGCTACGTCCAACAGATGCTCGGCCACGCCGACATCTCAAGCACCCAGATCTACACCCGCGTCTCGCTGCGCAAGCTGGAGGCGGTTCACTCGGCCAGCCATCCGGGGGCGGCGAACGAGCCGCGGAGAGGGCGGGGCGGCGCCGAGGGGGGAGCGGGGAAGATCGGGGATCGTGGCCCGGCTGGCGAAGAGGGCCTTTCGGACTCTTAATCGAACGCTCCGCCGCTCAACGGCTCCGGCGGGGTCGCTATCGTGGTTTGAGCGACACGGCGATCTCACCGGAATGAGGATCAAATGGCAGTTCAGGATCAAGAGAGCTTCCGCAAGGCTCAGGCCAAGCTCGACGCAAAAGAGGATTTGGCCCCCTACATGGGCAAGTGGGTCGCGCTTCGGAGCGGCAAGGTCATCGCCAGCGACTTCAACGCCAAGGGCCTGCGAAGCAATTCAGAGGTGAGGCCGACAGACGCCATCGTCCCGGTTCCCCGCTCCCGCGCCGGCTTCTTCATCGCCTGAGCCCGTGGAGCACGACGAGGGCCTCGTTGCACCGTACAAGCCCGGACCCGACGGGCAGCTGCGGCCGTACCTTCTGCTGACGCTGCTCGGAGTCAAGCCCGGCTTGGAGGTCGACATTCTCGGCTTGGTCGATACCGGTGCGGACAGGTCCGTACTGCCGATCGACTACGCAGAGGCCCTCGGGTACACCGTTGAGGACTTGGAGCCAAGAGAGGTGGGTCAGGTGGATGGTCTGGCGTCGGCTTGGGTCGCCAAGAAGCCTTGTCAGGCATTCGTCGACGGGCTCCCCGACATCAAGTTTGAGGTCGAGCCGCTCTTCGTGGGGGGACTCAACGCTCTGTGGGGACGCGCCGATTTGATGATGAACTTCACAATCAGCGTCTCGGAGAAGGCCCGGGAGCTGACCCTTCGCCCGCCCGAGTGAGGAGGCTCCGCCCCGATGGGTGGCTTGGTAAGGCTGGCTGAAGACAACACGCCGCGCCGTCGGCCGAGACCTGAAAGACTGCCCGGCGATCTCGCCTGTTTGCAGCCCAGACTCCAGCCGTTCCCTTCCCGAGGCTCAAAACCGCGCCGGGGATTTTTCTCTTGCGAGGGGCCTGCTCGGTGGACCCTGCGCTACAGAAATCTCGCATCGCAGGTGGGATCGGATGGTGTTGATGTACGAAACCGCGGTGGATGGCACATTTGGGGTCGAATACGACAACTTGGGCCGGATCACGAGTTTGCCTTCGGCCTACTCCGGCGGTGGCAACCTGACGACCGGCTACTACGTCAACGACCTGACGCGCAGCCAGAGCCAGGGCGGGGTTACGAATACCTACGACCTTGACAGCGCGCTGCGCCAGCACAAGCGGACCCGGACCGGCGGCAAAGAAGAAGGGACCGAGATCTACCACTATGCCGGTGGCTCAGATTCCCCCTCCTGGATTGACGAAGGGGAAGGGGGCTGGACCCGGATGATCGGCGCCCTCGGCGGCAGCCTCGGCGCTCTACAGACATCTAGTGGGGACATCACCTTCCAGATCGCCGACATGCATGGCGACGTGATCGCCACCGCCGATGACGATCCGGAAGCGACCGAATTGCTCTCGACGCAGCGCTTCGACGAGTACGGCAACCCGCAGAGTGGCTTCCTCGAAGGCGGCAACGCCGAATACGGCTGGCTGGGCGCCAAAGGTCGCCGCACCCAGCTGCCTTCCGGTGTGATTCAGATGGGAGTTAGAAGCTACATCCCCGCCGTTGGCCGCTTCATATCCGTTGATCCGGTACAAGGTGGGTCAGCAAATGCATATGACTACGCAAATCAAGACCCTATAAATACCTTTGACCTCACCGGGCGCAAGCCGCACGGCAACGCCTGTCTGAGTGGTGTTGGACCCATTTGTACGTGTCGCCTCCATATCAGGATGTGGTCGAAGAAGCGCGGTCGGATGGGAGTACGCCTTGACTTTAACTGTCATAGATTTGGCGGAGTAACCAGAGTCAATCACTACACGAAGTTCGAGCGTCGTCGTCCAACTAGTCCGCTTTGGGGAAAGTTCGAGAGTATTCCACGTCCTCATTTTGTCAACAAGCCAGCATGGACCAACCGGTGCCGTGACACAGATCCCTGTCAAAACAACTGGAGCATTAAAGGCACCTTCGTCTGCGAGCCGGGTCGCGAGTACCAAATTATTCACTTCCAAGAGGTTTACGCTAACCTTCGTGGTAAGGGCCAGACGTTCTCGGGGACAGTAAAAGCACAGGAGCACTGCGCAACGTGAGGTCTAGGCCAACCCCCCCAATCCTTATTGCGTCCTATATTTGTTGTGTCGCCATAGTACTCGGGGCATTTGCTCCGTGGGCAGTATTTGGGCCAATCTACTTCAGCGGCCAAGATCTAGACGGCCCCGCCACTCTGCTTGCAGGTGTGTTGGTGGCGGTGTTGCTAACTCCAGCGGGGCGTTCCCGGCAGGTGCGCGTAAATTTTGCCCTTTATGTTGCTGGCGTATGTTCTGTTATTGGCTTGGGCAACTTGCTCGACATTTACAGTGAAAGCCTTGGACGTTTTGATCTTGAGGGATTTTCGGCGGGATGGGGCTTGATCGTGACCACCGGGTCAGCGCTCATTCTTACCACCATTTGCGCGATCCAGGCGCAGCGAGTTCCGGCAATGAGGTACCGATGGCGAGTAAGGGGAGTGATGCTGCTGCTTGCGATTGGGAGTATGGCCTGCATTTGGATTGGACTGGGCCAACATGGCTCGATATCCGAAGTACCGTCACGGGGATCTGGGGGTAAACAGCCATTTTAAGGCTCTCCTGACGTTTCCGTGGGTGAAGTAAGGCCCTGAGAAGAGGCGCACGCCGCCCCGCGCCTAGGTTTCCGGCTGTCAGAAGGCTGGAAATCGAAAGGAGCGGCAACGACGTGCGCAAGGAAAGGGTATGGGCGCGCCTGCTCGGCTTGGAGCGAGCAGTGGTCGAGAGCGTGGAGCGCGACGAGGAGGGGCAGGTAGTGGTGGCGGTTAGGCCGCACCATCGGGAGCGCGACCGCTGCGGCGTTTGCGGCCGTCGAGCCCCGGGTTTCGACCTCGGCGAGGGTCGGCGGCGCTGGCGGGCGCTGGACCTCGGCACGACGATCGCCTACCTGGAGGCCGACGCCCCAAGGGTCGCCTGCCCCGAGCACGGCGTCGTCGTCTGCGCCGTGCCCTGGGCTCGGCACGATTCGCGCTTCACTCGGGCCTTCGAGCAGCAGGTCGCCTGGCTCGCGGTGAACACCTCGGGCAGCGCCGTGGCAGAGCTGATGCGAATAGCCTGGCGCAGCGTCGGGGCGATCTGTGAGCGGGTGGCGGTAGAGGCGGGGCGCGAGGCGGACCTGCTCGCCGGCCTGCGCCGGATCGGCATCGATGAGATCTCCCACCGCAAGGGCCACCGTTACCTGACCGTGGTCGTCGACCACGACACCGGCAGGCTGATCTGGGCGGCGCCGGGACGCGACAAGGCAACCGTGGAGGCGTTCTTCGATGCGCTCGGGGAAAAGCGCACCAAGCAGCAGAAGCTCGTCTCCTTCGGCATGGCGGGCTGGATCGAGACGGTGTTGGCGAAGCGCTGCCCGAAGGCCAAGCGCTGCGTCGATCCCTTCCACGTGATCGCCCTCGCCACCGAAGCGCTCGACAGAGTTCGTCGCGAGGTCTGGAATGAGGCGCGCCGCCAAGGCCAGGGCGACGTGGCGGCCGAGCTCAAGGGCGCCCGCTACGCCCTCTGGAAGAACCCCGAGAACCTGACAGCGCGCCAGCGCTCAAAGCTCGCCGGCGTCGAGCGGCTCAACCGGCCGCTCTATCGCGCCTACCTGATGAAGGAGCAGCTGCGCCAGATCTACTGCCTCGGGCCAAGGGCGGCGGTCCGCCTGCTGGATGAGTGGATCTCCTGGGCGCGGCGCTGCCGCCTGAAGCCGTTCGTAACGCTGGCGCGCACGATCGTCGACCAGCGCGAAGGGATCGTCGCCGCGATCCGCCACGGGCTCTCCAACGCCCGGGTGGAGGCGATCAACACCCAGATCCGCCTGATCGCCCTGGTCTATCTCTGCTGTGGGGGGATCGAGATCGATCTCCCCTTCTCATGAGTCAGAGAAACGAACCACGGAAAGCCGTGGAGACCCACTTACTTCTGGCGTGGTCCAGATGGGCGTGCGGTCTTACGTTCCGTCACTTGGGCGCTTCCTCTCACTGGATCCCGTGAAGGGCGGCTCGGCCAACGCCTACGATTATGTTAATCAGGACCCAGTCAACAACTACGATCTAACAGGTTGCTACGTTGAGGCATGTGGGTCGCCAAGCGCCGCTTGGACGAAGCGATCAGGAGGGTGAACAGGAAGGAAGCTCGTAAGGCGAATAGGAAGCACATAATTCAGATCAGGTTCCATAGCAAGCGTGAACTTAACCATTTCGTCAACTGGATAGTAGGTGAACACCGCAGCCTCGTTAAGCACCTGCCTGACAAGAGTTCGTGGACTGCTTCAGGCATAGCCAAGGCGTCACAGGCGGTGCAAGAGTATCGCCACCTGTCGAGGCAAGTAAACCATGTCCCCACTGTGAACGAGGACGCGCAGGCATGTTTCAGCGTGTCAGTTGGTTCAACCGCTTTGAGTATTGCGACGGCACCTGAGACGGGTACAGCTGGCTTGTGGGTCTTCGGTATTGCGTCTATCGCATTCGGCGCTGCTGATAAGGCAGTCTGTGCTAGGTTCGGTGTTCTGAGTTCCCTTGAGATCCATTAATGATTACTGGTTACTTGAAGAGTCGAGGATGGACACGCCTCGAAGGGACAATTTGGCTCATTGCACTGGCTTTTGTGATCGTCAGTGAGGTCTTGCTCGTCACCGGGGTGGTGGGACACTGGGCACTATTTCTCGGAGGTGCGATTCTCTTGGCCTTGGGCTTGATGCGGTATCGGGCCGAAACCGGGCAGAAGAGGCGAAACGGTATCGGTCACGGTGAGTGAGCGAGTCAACCGCGAATTGGGTCATGGTATGGCAACAGTATGGCGCGGAAAGTTGGCGCTGCGCGGAGAAAGTAACTGATCGAGCAAGGCCGAAGGCTGGCCAGGTAGGCGTTGGGTGCGCCGTGTTGAAGTATGGCGAGGTGTCTACGGTCTTTGAAAGATGTAGCGGGCGATCAATCCCGCTCGGCTTGCGCGACCGCGCGATGTTGGAGCTTCTCTACGCGACCGGCGTGCGCCGCGCCGAGCTGGCGAGCCTCGCGGTCTTCGACCTCGACCTGGAGCGCCGCGCCCTAATGGTGCGCGAAGGCAAGGGCCGCAAGGACCGCATGATCCCCACCGGCGAGCGTGCCGTCATCTGGTGCGAGCGCTACCTCGCAGAGGCCCGCCCCGAGCTGGTCGGGCACTCCGACAACGGCTACCTCTTCCTCACCGTCACCGGCCAGAAGATCTACACCGAGAACCTCAGCCGCCACGTCCCCTCCTACATCAAGCGCGCCGGCATCACCAAGCCCGGCTCCTGCCACCTCTTCCGTCACACGATGGCGACCCTGATGCTCGAAGGCGGCGCCGACATCCGCTACGTCCAGCAGATGCTCGGCCACTCCGACATCTCAAGCACCCAGATCTACACCCGCGTCTCCCTGCGCGCCCTGGAGGCGGTTCACTCGGCTACGCATCCGGGGACCGCAAACGAGCCACGCGGGGAGCGTGGGGAGGGTCGCGAAATGAAAGGATCGCGCTCATGCCGCGCATCAGCAGCTTCTTCGGAATCGTGATCACGATGTACCACGACGATCACGGCCTTCCCCATTTCCACGCCCAGCACGCTGATGGGCACGCCAAGATCAGGATCGACACCCTGGAACCTATCGAGAGCAATCTCCCGCGCCGCCAGCACCGTTTCGTGCTCGCCTGGGCCGAGCTTCATCAGGCCGAGCTCGAAGAGAACTGGCATCTCGCCCGCGCAGGTGGCACACTTCAAGAGATCGAGCCGCTCCGATGAACGTGCCGAGCTACTACATCACCGACGCGACCGTGGTTGACCACGGCGTCCTTCGCCTGGTCTTCGCCGATGGCCTCAGCGGCGAGGTGGAGATCATCAGTCGCATGCGCGGCCCGGTCTTCGATCGCGCCCGCACCGCCGAGGGATTCTCCGAGGCCTTCGTCGATGCCGAGATCGGCACCGTCGCCTGGCCGGGAGGCGCCGACCTCGCGCCGGACACGCTGTACGAGCGCGTGCGCTCAGGCGCTTGGCCGGTCGATGTCGTAGCAGCCTGAGCTGGCGACCCTGATCGGCTCGGATCGCCTTGCCGACAACCCGCTCCGCTACCTTTGTCGCCATGGTGTCTCGCAACCTGATCGACCAGGCCGGGAAGACGCTCGCAGAGGTCGCCGGCCCGGACTCGACTGTGATCCTCTTCGGCTCCCATGCACGCGGTGAGGCAAGCGCGGACAGCGATGTCGATTTCCTCGTCATCGAGCCGGTCGTAGCGAACCGGCTCGAAGAGTGGGAGCGGCTGCGGCGAGCCCTGAAGGACTTTCCCACGCCAGTCGACATCGTCGTCGTGGACGAGGCGCGCGCGGCGCGGCGCGCAAAGGTGCCGGGGACCATGGTCCACCACGCCATGCGCGACGGTCAGGTTCTTGCCCACGCCTGAGCAGATCGAGGTCGCGGAGCTGCTCGCGCGGCTTGCGCGAATCGACCTGGAGACCGCCGAGAAGCTCGCTCCCGATCCCGAGATGGATGACCGCCCCGTGGGCTTTCACGCCCAGCAAGCCGTCGAGAAGGCCGTGAAGGTCGCCTTGACGCTGGAAGGCATCGACTTCACAAGGACACACGACCTCGAACACCTGCTGGGGCTTGCCGGCAAGCACTCGATCGCCCTGGAGCCGGAGTTCGAGTCCGCCTCCTGGCTGACTCCTTGGGCCGTCGAATTCCGGTACGACGACGATCCAATCGAGACGCTCGATCGCAAACGGGCAATTGTCACTGCCGGTGCAGCGGTTGCCTGGTGTGAGGAGCTGCTCCCGAGCGGCCCAACGCCGCAGGCTCCCGGGTAGCCGCCCTGTAGACAAGACCTTGCGCGATCTGCCGAGGGTTGAGAGACTCCACAGCGTCATGCCCGCATATGGCGTTACCCCACCCGCTGTTCTGCTTTCCGAGCCTGAAAACCGCGCCGGGGATTTTTCTCGCGCGATCGGCCCGCCCGACTGTGTCTTCAACCCCGAAATCCCCCATCGCAGTTGGGATAGGAGGGATTGATTGTACGAAACCGTGGCGGATGGAACACTTACCGGCTACTACGTTAACGACCTGACCCGCTCCCAGGCCCAGGACGGGATAACCAACACCTACGAGCTCGACGCCTCGCTCCGGCAGCGCGAACGCACCCGCGAAGGAGGCGAAGAAGAAGGCCCAGGCGCCGGAGAAGGCGCCGAGATCTATCACTACGCCGGCGGCTCGGACTCACCGTCTTGGACCCAGGAAGGCGAAGCCTGGACCCGCTCGATCGGCGCGATGGGCGGCAGCCTGGGAGCGATCCAGAAGAGCACCGGCGAAGTCACCCTGCAACTCGCCGATATGCACGGCGACACGATCGCCAGCGTTGAAGACGACTCCGAAGCCAAAGAACTACTCGACACTCAGCGCTTCGACGAGTTCGGCGACCCCCTTAGCAGCGGCTTCCTGCAAGGCGGCGACGCCGAATACGGCTGGCTTGGCGCCAAGGGGAGGCGGACCCAGCTCCCTTCCGGCGTGATCCAGATGGGCGTGCGGAGCTACGTGCCGACCCTCGGTCGCTTCCTCAGCCCCGACCCGGTAAAGGGCGGCTCGGCCAACGCCTATGACTATGCCGATCAGGATCCGGTGAACGACGCCGATTTGACTGGGGAATGCAACAAGAAGCATCCCTGCAACTGCCCGTGCCGGCCCGGGAGGCAGATCAGGAGGCAACAAAAGAGAACCGCGCGCAGGGCGAGACGCAACGGCGTCGCGGTGGTAAGACCCAGGAGATGCACCGCCCCGGGGTGTACAGCCGGCTGGGGCAACGGCACGAATCAAACATTTGACGACGTAAAGCGGAGCGTTGTTCATGCCGCCGTGACGTTCATAAGGGGGAAAAGTCTCTTGACTGGAACTGCCGTTGAGAACGCGATCCTTGGATCCCTTGGGCAACGCGCTAAGGGGTACGGCGGTTGTATTTCAAAGGTCGCAAAGGGAGCTACTGAAATTCCCAGCAGTATCTTTGACTTGGGAAAGCGCGGCTTGGCGGCAGGTTGGAGCTGGTTGGCCACCAACTGCGTCATTGGGGGCAAGGACGCCTACGAGCATTGATGGCTGAGAGGCATTTGCCGAATACGGGCTGGCTCGGCGCTAGTTCGCCGGCAGGGGCGGGGCTGCCGCGAGTGTCTGATCACGCAAAACTGTCGCTGGGACCTGTCACCGAAAAACGACTCTCCTGACGTGTCCGTGGGTCACGTAATGGTGGCTCTCCCCGGCAGCTGAGGACACAGCCCGCCGAACTTCAACATCGCCAGGGAGATCAGTGCCTGGGCTGAATGAAAGCCGAAGGCACGGTGGGCAATCTGACGTTTTAGACTCTCGGCCCGGCTGCGCCGAGCTGTAGTTGGCGAACGACGCTGTTGTCTGACCAGCAGCGGGTCCGAGCAGCTACGGTCTCGGCCGATTCACAAGTAGTTCACAGCAGTTTTACGGTCGCGTAACGGCTCCTCGTCCCGCTGCGGCCATCCTCGCCGTAGATGTTGGAGATCAGGCCCGAGGAGCACGCTGCGCTTGTCGACGGCCGCCCGCTCAGTCTGACCGTCCGCGAGTTGCAGTTGCTGAGCACGCTGGCGGCTAACCCGCAGCGCATCCTCACCCGGGAGGAGCTCTACGCGCAGGTCTGGGGGCGGGAGCCGCGCCATGACGACCGCTCGGTCGACGTCTATGTCAGTCGCTTGCGCTCGAAGCTGGGCGAGGCGCTGCCGGGGCAGAGCCTGATCCACACCCACAGCGGCATCGGCTACCGCTTCTCGCCCGAGGGATGAGCGTATCCAGGGGCTTTTTACATCTTTTTCACAATCCCGATACAGCCAGGTAACAAGCTGTCGGAAGCACGCTGAGAGTGTGGCTGCGGGCTGGCCGTTCCGGCTTGCTCTCGTGCCCAACGACGAAAAGGAGTTCGTGTGAGTCCCTCTAGATGGTTGGCCATTTTCGCCTCACTGGCCGTCCTCGCCCTGGCAGTCTCGGCCTGTGGCAGCAGCGACAGCGGCAGCTCGTCCGGTGAACTTTCCGGCCAGTTGGCAGGCGCCGGGTCCAGTGCCCAGGAGGCCGCCCAGGAAGCCTGGAGAGCCGAATTCGAGAACGAAAACTCCGGCGTGACGATCTCCTATGACCCCGTCGGCTCCGGTGGCGGCCGGGAGCAGTTCGTCGCCGGCGGTGTTGCCTACGCGGGCAGCGACGCGGCGCTCGAAGAAGAAGAAGGCGAGCTGAAGAATGCGCTCGACCGCTGCAAGCCCGGCCAGCTGATCGAGATCCCGGTCTACGTCTCGCCGATCGCGGTCGTCTACAACCTCTCCGGCGTCGAATCGCTGCAGCTCTCGCCGGAAACGCTGGCGAAGATCTTCAACCAGGAAATCACCAGCTGGGACGACAAGGCGATTGCCGCCGACAACCCGGGCGTCGAACTGCCCGGCACCCGCATCACCCCGGTCAACCGCTCCGATGAGTCGGGCACGACCGAGAACTTCGTCGACTACCTCTCCAAGGTCGTCCCCTCGGTCTGGACCTACGAAGTGAGCGGTGACTGGCCGGTCAAGGGCGGCGAGGCCGCTCAGGGCACCTCCGGCGTGGTCGAAGCGGTCACGGCCGGCGACGGCGCGATCGGCTACGCCGACGCCAGCCAGGCCGGCGAACTCGGCGTCGCCTCGATCGAGGTCGGCAGCGAATACGTCGAACCGACCGCCGAAGCGGCCGCCGCGATCCTCGACGAGTCGCCCGCGGACAAGGCGATCGCGAAGTCGCCCTACATGTTCCCCTTCGAACTCGATCGCAAGACCGAAGCCGAAGGCACCTACCCGATCGTGCTCACCTCCTACCTGCTGGCCTGCACCAAGTACGGATCGGCCAGCGAGGCGGCGATCGTCAAGGGCTACCTCGAATACGTGATCAGCCCCGAAGGGCAGGAAGTCGCGGCGGAAAACGCCGGCTCGGCCCCGCTCTCGGCTGCGCTGACCGAAAAGATCGAACCGGCCGTCGCAGCAATCGAAGCCGGCTAGGAAAAGGTCGCATTGAGCGCACGTACCCAGGGGCCCCGTCGCACGCGACGGGGCCCCGTGCGCTTTGATCGAAGCTGAGTCTTGGAGGCCCGGGTCGACACCACTACCAACGCGGGCCAAATCCTCGCCGCAGCCAGCGGTGGCGGGCGCCGCTGGGGCGACCGGATCTTCTCCAACCTCTCCGTCGCCGCCGCGGTGACGATTCTCGCCCTGCTGGCCGGGGTCGCCTTCTTCCTCCTGGTCGAAGCCCTGCCGGCGGTCGAAGCGAGCCCGGCTGAGCTGCCCGGTGACAAGAGCCTGGTCGACTACATCGCCCCGCTCGCC
This sequence comes from uncultured Solirubrobacterales bacterium, assembly GCA_963817905.1. Taxonomy (GTDB): domain Bacteria; phylum Actinomycetota; class Thermoleophilia; order Solirubrobacterales; family 70-9; genus VRUE01. Next base: position 556,093 of record CAWFPS010000002.1, read on the forward strand.
TTCGGCACCGTGCTCGCGGCGTCGATAGCGGTCGTGATCGCGGTGCCGCTGGCGGTTGCCGTGGCGCTCTTCATCACCCACATCGCGCCGCCGCGGCTGGTGCTCGTGCTCGGTTACCTGGTCGACCTGCTCGCCGCGATCCCCAGCATCGTCTACGGCCTCTGGGGCATCTTCGTGCTCGGCCCGGCAGCGGTCGGCCCGATGCAGTGGCTGGAACAAAAGCTCGGCTTCATCCCCTTCTTCGAAGGCCCCGCCTCGGCCACCGGCCGCACGATGCTGGTCGCCGGCCTGGTCCTGACCGTGATGATCCTGCCGATCGTCTCCGCCGTCGCCCGTGAGGTCTTCTCGCAGGCGCCGCGCAAGCTGCAGGAAGGCGCCCTCGCCCTGGGCGCGACGCGCTGGGAGATGATCAAGATGACGGTCCTGCCCTTCGGCAAGTCCTCGATTATCAGCGGCGCGATGCTCGGCCTCGGCCGGGCGCTGGGCGAGACGATGGCGGTGACGATCATCCTCTCGGTCTCGGGCGTCGTCAGCTTCAACCTGATCAGCCAGGCCAATCCCTCGACGATCGCCGCCAACATCGCCCTTGACTTCCCCGAGTCCTCCGGCCTCGCGATCAACACCCTGATCGCCTCCGGCCTCGTCCTCTTCGCGATCACCCTCGTAACCAACCTCGGCGCCCGGGCGATCATCTCCCGTCAAAACATCCAGTAGCGATGGCCCGCGAGACGACACCGGTCGCCACCATCGCTCCGCTGGGCGGCGGCACCCTGCCCGGCTGGGCAAGCTATGGCGTGATCGCTGGCGCGGCCGTCTTCGCCGCCCTGGTGCTGCTCGCCCTCGGCGCCTTCAGCGTCGCCCTGCTGCTGGTCGTCACGGCGGTCGCCTCCTGCATCGCGATCTACGCCTGGTCGCGCGCGATCGAGGGCCCGCGGCGGGCCAAGGACCGGCTCGTCACCTTCGTCATCGCCGCCGCCTTCGGCCTCGCCCTGATCCCCCTGCTCTCCCTGGTCTTCGAGGTGGCGAAGCGGGGGATCCCGGGACTCAGCCTCGAATTCCTCACCTCCGATGCGCGCGGCAAGATCGGCGGCGGCGGCGCCGCCCACGCCCTCGTCGGCACCCTGGTGATCACCGGCGTCGCCGCGGCAATCTCGGTCCCGGTCGGGCTGATGGCGGCGATCTACCTGACCGAGTACGGCGGCAAGAGCCGCCTGCGGCGGGCGCTGACCTTCTTCGTCGACGTGATGACCGGCATCCCCTCGATCGTCGCCGGCCTCTTCGCCTACGCGCTCTTCGCCCTGATCTTCGGGCCGGGGATTCGGATGGGCGTGATGGGCTCGGTGGCGCTCTCAGTCTTGATGATCCCGATCGTGATCCGCACCTCCGAGGAGGTGCTGAAGATCGTCCCCAACCACCTCCGCGAAGCGGCCTATGCGCTCGGCACGCCGAAGTGGAAGACGATTACCAAGATCGTCCTGCCGACCGCCTTCGCCGGCCTCGTCACCGGAGTGATGATCGCGGTCGCCCGGATCATCGGCGAGACCGCGCCGCTGCTGGTCACCACCGGCGTCGTCGACTCGATCAACAGCAACCCCTTCAACGGCCGGATGCAGAATCTCGCCGTCTACGCGTACAGCGAGTACCGAACCCCCGGCGTGTTCAAGCAGGCGTCTTATGACCGGGCCTGGGCAGCCGCCCTGACCCTGATCGTTATCGTGATGGTGCTCAACCTCCTAGCACGCCTGATCTACCGCCGGTACCGAACCGAGATCCGCTAGTGGACAGAAGGAGACCACGACCGATGCCAGCCACAGGCGCAGCAAGGGCCGGGACCGAGACGAGCCAAGCCGAAGTGGGAACAGCCCTTCCGAACACCCAATCCACCGGCCAGAGCCAGGTCAGCTCCGGGCGCCCGGCGAAGACGATCGAGGCGCGCGGCGTCAATCTCTTCTACGGCGACTTCCACGCGGTCGAGAACGTCAGCCTGACCGTCGAGCCGAACAAGGTGACCGCCCTGATCGGCTCCTCGGGCTGCGGCAAGACGACCTTCCTGCGCTCGCTCAACCGCATGCACGAGCTCACCGTGGGGGCCAGGGTGGAGGGGGAGATCACCCTTGACGGGCAGAGCATCTACGCGCCCGGGATCGACCCGGTCCAGGTGCGGCGCCTGATCGGCATGGTCTTCCAGGCGCCCAACCCGTTCCCGACGATGTCGATCTACGACAACGTCGCCGCCGGGCTCAACCTCAACTCCGGCCGGGTGAAGAAGTCGGTCAAGGACGAGGTGGTCGAGCGCTCGCTGCGCGGTGCCCACCTCTGGAACGAGGTCAAGGACCGGCTCGACAGGCCCGGTTCCAGCCTCTCCGGCGGCCAGCAGCAGCGCCTCTGCATCGCCCGCGCGATCGCGGTCGAGCCCGAGGTGCTGCTGATGGACGAGCCCTGCTCGGCGCTCGACCCGGTGGCGACCCTGGCGATCGAGGAGCTGATCGGCGAGCTGAAGAACAACTTCACGATCGCGATCGTCACCCACAACATGCAGCAGGCCTCGCGGGCCAGCGACATCACCGCCTTCTTCAACCTCGAGGAGACCGGCAAGCCGGGCCGCCTGGTCGAGATCGGGCCGACCGAGAAGATCTTCACCAGCCCGTCGCAGCAGGCGACCGAGGACTATGTCAGCGGGCGGTTCGGTTGAGCATGCCGAACGGGATCAGGGTCGAATACCAGGAGGAGCTGGACCGGCTCGAGGCGAGTGCGCTGGGCGGTCTCGACCTGGTCAGCGCGGCGCTCAGCCGGACCATGGAAGCGGTCGAGCACCAGGACGTCGAGCTGGCCCAGATCGTCGTCGCCGACGACGACCGGATCGACGGCCGCTACCTGGAGGTGCACCAGGCGCTGATCACCCTGCTCGCCACCCAGTCGCCGGTGGCAACCGACCTGCGGCTGATCTCCGCCCTTCTGCACGTGCTGAAGAACGTCGAGCGGATGGGCGACCAGTGCGTGAACATCTGCAAGATGATCCCGCTGACCGGCAACGAGCCGCCGGCCGACGAGGAGATGATCAAGCGGATCCTGACCATGGGCGGGCAGGCCAAGACCCTGATCAGCCAGGCGAAGCGGTCTTTCAACGATCGCGACATCGAACTGGCGCGGGACCTCGTCCGCCAGGACGACGTGGTCGACAACCTCAACCGCGAGTGCTTCCGGCTCGCCCTGGAGATCGGCGACGACGCCGACAAGCGCGAGTGGGCGATGACGATGCTGCTGGCGGCACGGGCGATCGAGCGGATCGGCGACAACGCGGTCGACATCGGCGAGCAGGTCGCCTTCGTCGTCACCGGGCTCTTTCGGGAGTTCGAGGACGCCTCGCATCCGGCGGGGTAGGCGGGTTCGGGTACCGCTGCCCGCTCAACTTTTTCGGTGGAGCGGTTGGAGCCATTCGAGATTGAACTGCCGAAAAAGTACAAGCCGCGGGCAGCGGCACCCGAACCCGCCAGCCAGGCCGGGCGTGGCGAGCTGCGGTTGAGATCCGGGGCATCTGGGAACATGAGGAACGACGCTCCGTGACGCTCTGTGCCGCCATAGATATTGGTTCCAACACGACTCGTGTGCTCGTTGCTGAGCCCGTTCAGGGCCAGCTGAAGAAGGTGATGGAGCAGCGGGCTTATACGCGGATCAACAAGGCGTTGGACGCGGACGGGGCGATCGTGGGGGAGAAGGTCGCCGAGGTCTGCGAGGTGGTCGCGACCCAGGTGCGGCTGGCGAAAGAGCTCGGGGCCAAGGAGATTCGCGCCGTCGCCACGGCGGCGGTGCGAGAGGCGTCCAACAGCGAGGAGGTGGCCGCGGAGATCGGGGCGGCCGCGGGCATTGCGGTTGAGGTGCTGAGCGACGAGGAGGAGGGGAGACTCTCCTTCATCGGCGCCACCAAGACGCTCGGCCACCCGGTCGATGGCCCGATAGGCGTCGTCGACGTCGGCGGCGGCTCGACCGAGGTGATCCTCGGCACCGTCCCCGGCGGCGCCAGCGAGGTGCGCTCCTGGCGGGTCGGCTCCGGCGTTCTCGCCGACGAGCTGATCGCCTCCGATCCGCCCTCGGCGGCGGAGATTCGCAAGGTCCGCGACCGCATCGACGACATCTTCGCCGGGGTCGAGATCGAGCACCCCGCCCAGGCCGTCGCGGTCGGCGGCAGCGCCACCTCGCTGCGCCGCCTGGTCGGCGCCGTGCTCGAGTACGAGACCCTGGAGCGCGGCATCCGGGTGCTCTGCGGCGACCCGGCTGCCGATGTCGCGCGCCGCTTCGAGCTCGACCCCGAGCGGGTGCGCATCCTCACCACCGGCGTTCTGTTGCTGGAGAAGGTCTCCGAGCTGCTCGGCCAGCCGCTTCAGATAGGGAAGGGCGGGCTGCGCGAGGGCGTCGTACTCGACCTGCTCAACGGCAGTACCAACGGCTCTTCGCTGCGCCTCGTCGCTTAACCGCCGGGGTCGGTTGCGATCGTGGTCTAGCCTCGTTGCGTGGCATCTGCGCGCAAGGTCGAACTCGACTGCGGGGGGTCGTTTGCGGAGGCAGCTGCGCGCGCGGTCGCGGTCCGCTCGGAGGAGGTCTTCGCTCACGCCGAGGGCGTCCTCGAAATCGGCGAGGTCGAGCGGGTCCACGACATGCGGGTGGCGACGCGACGGCTGCGCGCCGCGCTGGAGATCTTCGCCCCCGCCTTCCCGCCCAAGCGCCACCGCAAGGCGCTGAAGAGGGTGAAGCGGCTGGCCGACGCGCTGGGCGAGCGCCGCGACGCGGACGTCGAGATCGCCCTGCTGGAGAGCCTGGCCAACCCAGGGCGCAGCGCTTTATCCCCCGACAACGGCGACTACGCGTTGCCCCCGCACGAGGAAGAGGCGCTGGCGCAGCTAACGGCCGAGGTCGGGCGGCGGCAACTTCAGGCGAACAGTGAGCTTGCGCCGTACGTCAGGCCAAAGCGACTGAAGAAGCTGCGGCGGCGGCTGAAGAAGCTGGTCAAGGCGGTCGGTTCGTGAAGCCGCGCAAGGTCGAGGGGCTCGACCCGGAGGGTGCGCTGGGACCCAATATCGCCCGGATCGTCAACGTCCGCCTCGACGAGCTGCGCGGATTTGCCCCCGACGCCCTGGCGCCCGCCGCCAGCGAGTCCCAGCACAACATGCGGATCGCCGCCAAGCGCTTGCGCTACGTGCTCGAGCTCTTCGCCCCCTGCCTCGGCGAGGATGCCGAAGAGGCCCGTCGCGCCGCCAAGCGCCTGCAATCGACCCTCGGTGACCTCCACGACTGCGACCTGATGCTGGCCAAGGTCGGTCACATCGACTCGGTCGCCGCCCTCCTGCAGGCCCGCCGCGAACGCCTGTTCAACGATTTCGTCAAGCAATGGCAGGCCGAGGTAAGCCAAGCCACCTGGTCCGCCGCGGAGCAACCCCCCAGCCTCCCCCGCTGACTTCGTCTTTTTCAGTGCAATAGGACGCATAAAGGCGAAGTCAGCGGGATGGGTTACTGGATATTCACTTCGCATTTGCGGTTCGTTCACATGTTTTCCCTGCTCATCGCGAAATCTGGTGGGGACTGGATAGATACGAGCAGGGGAGACGCCGATGACTTCCCGAGTTGACATGCATTGCCACTCCACCGCCTCGCAGCTCTCGCGGCTGGGAGTTCAGCGTTCGCTGGGCCTGCCCGAGTGCGCGACGCCGCCTGAGGAGGTCTATGAGCTGGCCAAGCGGCGGGGGATGGACTTCGTCACGATCACCGACCACGACACGATCGATGGCTGTCTCGAGCTCGCCGGTCGCCCCGATTGCTTCGTCTCCGAGGAGCTGACCGCTCGCTTCGCCGGCGAGCCCCAGGCGGTTCATGTCCTCTGTTACGGGATCACCCCCGGAGACCACGAGTGGCTGCAGGCAAACGCCGGCGACGTTGAGGCCTGCGCCGCATACCTTGCCGAGAACGAGATTGCCTGCGCGCTGGCGCATCCGTTCTTCAACGTCGGCGAGCCGCTCACCCCGCAGCACCGCCGCCGCCTCGCCGAGCTCTTCCCGACCTGGGAGGTGCGTAACGGCTCCCGCGCCGCCGAGCTCAACATGCCGGCGGCGATTTACGCCGAGACCCAGGGGAGCACCGGCATCGGCGGCTCCGACGACCATGCCGGCGTGGACATCGGCCGCACCTTCACCGAGGCGCCCGCGGCCGCCACGCCGGAAGAGTTTCTCGACCACCTCCGCACCGGCGACGCCGCCGCCGGTGGCGAACAGGGCAGCGCCGCCAAGTGGGCCCACGCCGCAATGGCCCTGGCGACCCGCGCCCTCGATCTCGCTTCCGGTGCGCCTTTTGTGGTCATGGACCACAAAAGGCGCACCGGAACGGTTGATCCGGCGGCGGTGTTGAAGATTTCGCAGCGTGTGATCGCCGAGGGGGCGGCGCGGGAGGGGAAGGTCGCTGCCGATATCGGGCCGGACGATGCTCGGGCGCTGCTCGAGGCCTGGCTGCGCTCGATCGACCTCGACCTGCGGGGCCGGGACCTGCTCGTCTACCTGCAGGCCGAGGACTTCTCCCACGCCGATCTCTACCGGCGTGCCCGTCGCACCCACGAGCGGCGCCTGCGGGGGGCGATCGCGGATGGTGCCGCGGCGGCCCGCGAAGGCAACGTGGCCGGGGCGTTCGGGGGGCTCTTCGAGGCGATGATCCCGGCGGTGCCCTACGCGCCGGCGACGACCTTCCTCGGTGCCGAGAAGGCGAAGCTGGCGAGCCGGTCGGCCGAGCGGCCGCGGATCGCTCTGATCGCCGACGGCATCGGCGCCACCCACGGCGTCAGCGCGACGATCGAGAAGATCCGCGAGCTTGGCGTGCCCGGCTTCGAGATCGAGGTCGTCGGCACCGATGCCGGGGTCGACCGGCGCCTGCCCGCTGCGGCCGAGCTCGAAGTTCCTTTCTACGCCGGAATGAGCCTCGGTGTTCCCGGCCTGCCCGGCCTGGCGGAGACGCTTGCCGAGGGTCGCTACGACGCCGTCCACGTCACCGCACCCGGCCCGGCCGGGATCGCCGCGACCTTGCTCAACCGGATCGCCGGCACACCGCTGCTCGCCAGCTACCACACCGAGCTCGCCACCTACGCGGGCCTGCGCAGCGGCGACGGCGACCTCGCGGCTCTGGCCAGGGCCGCGATGGGAGCTTTCTACGGCGCCCCGTCGCTGGTGCTCTCGCCGAGCCCCGCGGCGGACCGCTCGCTGCTCGATCTCGGCGTCGCGCCGGACCGCCTCGGCCGCTGGGAGCGCGGGGTCGACCTCACCCGCTTCGATCCGGCCAGGGCCGCGCGCGCCGATTTCCCCGGCGAGGTCAAGGTCCTCTACGCCGGCCGCCTCACCCGCGAGAAGGGCGTCGACCTGCTCGCCGAGAGCTTCCTGCGCGCCCGTGAGTCCGATCCGCGCCTGCACCTGCTGCTGGCCGGCGGCGGCCCCGAGGAAAGAGAGCTGCGCGCCCGGCTCGGCGAGCATGCGACATTCCTCGGCTGGCTCGAGGGCGACGACCTGGCGCGCGCCTACGCCAGCGCCGACATCTTCCTCTTCTGCTCGACCACCGACACCTACGGCCAGGTCGTGCTCGAGGCCGGTGCCAGCGGCGTCCCGGTCATCGCAGTCGCCGCAGGCGGCCCGGCCTCGCTGGTCGAGAACCGCCACACCGGGATGCTCTGCCAGGCCGACGCCGACCACATCTCCGGCACGGTCCTCCAGCTCGCCGCCTCGCCGCTGCTGCGCCGCCACCTCGGCGCCTCGGCCGCCCGCGCCGCCCGCGAGCGTTCCTGGCCCCGCACAATGAAGCAACTAGCCGAGGGCTACGCTCGCGTCCTACCCGCTTCCGCCACCGACGGGGCCGACGGGCCGATACGTCAAGGCAGCCTTGACGTATCGGCCCATCGGCCCCTTGGCCGCGCGGCTTGAGCTTGGCCCGAGCGGTGGTGGGGCGCGAGTACGATGATTGCCATCGACGATCCGGCGCTCTATACAAACCGCGAGCTCTCCTGGCTCGACTTCAACCAGCGCGTGCTGGAACTCGCCGAGGACCCGGCGGTGCCGCTGCTGGAGCAGGTCCGCTTCTGCGCGATCTACGCTTCCAACCTCGACGAGTTCTTCATGGTCAGGGTGGCCGGGCTGTTCGACCAGCTCGACGCCGGCATCGACGCGCGCGGGCCGGACGGGCTGGGCCCTGGCGAGCAGATCGACGCGATTCAGGCCAAGGTGCTGGAGATGGACCGGCGGCTGCACGCCTGCTTCCAGGGCAAGCTCCGCCCGGCGATGGAGGAGGATGGGATCCGGATCATCTCGCTCGACTCGGCCAGCGCCGCCGAGCGCGAGGAGATCGACGCCCGCTTCCACGAGCAGGTCTTCCCGGCCCTGACTCCGCTGGTGATCGGGCTCGGCCGGCCCTTTCCCTACATCTCCAACCTCTCGCTCAGCCTCGGCGTGCTGCTGCGCGATCCCGAGAGCGGTGGCGAGATCATCGCCCGGGTCAAGGTGCCGAAGGAGCTGCTCGGGCGCTTCCAGCCGGTCGGCGAGGGCGGCAAGACCTTCGTGCCGCTGGAGGATGTGATCGCGGCCAACCTCGATGCCCTGTTCCCCGGTACCGAGGTCGTCGACTACGGCTACTTCCGGGTCACCCGCGACGCCGACTTCACGGTCTCCGACGAGGCCGACGACCTGCTCCAGGCGGTGCAGGACGAGATTCGCCGCCGCCGCTTCGGCGAGGTTGTGCGGCTCGAGATCGGCGCCGGGATGAACACGAAGCTGCGCCAGCAGCTGATCGACGCGCTGCGACTGGAGGACCGCGAGGTCTATGACGTCGACGGCCTGATCGACCTCGCCGACCTGACCGCGGTCGCCGACGTTCCCGGCCATGCCGAGCTGCGCTACTCGCCCTGGACGCCGGTCACCCAGCCGCGCCTGCTCGGCGAGGACGACGAGCCCTGCGACATGTTCGCCGCGATCCGCCAGGAAGACGTGCTCGTCCACCACCCGTACGAATCCTTCTCCAGCTCGGTCGAGCGCTTCGTCGAGCAGGCGGTCGCCGACCCCGACGTGCTGGCGATCAAGCAGACCGTGTACCGGACCAGCGACGACTCGCCGCTGGTGCCCTCGCTGATCCGCGCCTCCGAACGCGGCAAGCAGGCGGTCTGCATGGTCGAGCTGAAGGCCCGCTTCGACGAGGAGGCCAACATCCACTGGGCCAAGTCGCTGGAGGAGTCCGGCGTCCATGTCGTCTACGGGATTCCCGGCCTGAAGACGCACGTCAAGGCGATCCTCGTCGCCCGCCGTGAGGGCGACCGGGTGCGCGAGTACGTCCACATCGGCACCGGCAACTACCACCCCAAGACGGCCCGCCTCTACACCGACTTCGGACTCTTCACCGCCGACGAGGGCATCGGCGCCGATGTCGCCGAGATGTTCAACTTCCTGACCGGCTACGGCCGCCCCGCCGAGTACCGCAAGGTGTTGGTCAGCCCGACGACGATGCGCGAGCAGATCCTCAACGAGATCTCCTCGACCGTCGCCGCCCACAAGGCCGGCGAGGAGGCACGGATCGCGCTGAAGATGAACTCGCTCGTCGACGCCTCCTGCATCCGGGCGCTGTACGAGGCATCGCAGGCGGGGGTGCGGGTCGATCTCAACGTGCGGGGGATCTGCTGCCTGCGCCCGGGCGTGCCGGGGGTCTCGGAGAACATCAAGGTGCTCTCGATCGTCGGCCGCTTCCTCGAGCACTCGCGCATCTACGCCTTCCAGCGCGGCGAGGAGACCCGCGTCCTGATGGGCTCCGCCGACCTGATGCCGCGCAACCTCGACAGCCGGGTCGAGCTCGTCACCCCGGTCGAAGATCCGACCCTGCGGGGCGAGCTGCTCGACGTGCTGGAGCGCTGCTTTGCCGACAACGCCAACTCCTGGGAGCTCGACGCGGAGGGGACCTGGACTCGGCTGGCGCCGGCCAACGGCCAGCGTCGCAGCGTCCAGGAGGAGCTGCGCGAGCGCCACGCCGCCCGCGCGGCCGAGCATCTCGCCGCGGTCGGCGGCTGAACCCCGGCGCCCGGCTCCCTCAATAGGATTGCTAGGTGGCGCGTCTCTCCCTTCTGCCCCGTGATCGGACCTTCTTCGATCTCTTCATCGAGGACGGGCAGAACACCCTGCGGACCGCCCAGCTGCTCGACCGGATGATGGCCACCTGGCCCGACTCCGGCGATCTCTCCAAGCAGATCGTCGACGCCGAGCAGGAGGGCGACCGGATCACCCACGACATCGTCAAGCGCCTCAACTCGACCTTCGTCACGCCGATCGACCGTGAGGACATCTACGCGCTGGCGACTCAGGTCGACGACATCGTCGACTACGCCGAGGAGGCGGCGGATTTCCTCGGCCTCTACAAGATCGAAGCGCCGATGGCCCAGGCCCAGGCGCTGACCAAGGTCCTGGTCGGGGCCTGCGAGCAGCTCGCCACCGGGCTCGAGCACCTGCGCGATTTCAAGGACCTCGACAAATACTGGATCGAGATTCACCGGCTCGAGAACGAGGGGGACCGGATCTCCCGCGACGCGGTCGCCTCGCTCTTCTCCAACGGGATCGACCCGATGGTCGTGATCCGCTGGAAGGACATGTTCGCCGTGCTCAAGAACGCGATCGACGCCACGGAGACGGCTGCCCAGACGCTAGAGGGCATAGTCATCAAGAACTCGTGAGCTCCGACGCGGCAATGGTGCTGGTCGTCGTCGCGGCGCTCTGCTTTGCCTTCAGCAACGGCTTCCACGACACCTTCGACGTGATCTCGACGGTCGTTTCCACCGGGGCGGCGCCCCCGCAGGTGGCGATCGCGATGGCGGCGCTGCTCAACTTCGCCGGGGCGTTCATCTCGGTGGCGGTGGCGGCGACGGTCGCCGGCGACATCGTCGAGGCCTCGGCGATCACCCCCACCGTGGTTCTCGCCGGCCTGCTCGGCGCGATTGCCTGGAACCTCGCGACCTGGCGCCTCGGCCTGCCGTCGAGCTCGTCGCACGCACTGCTCGGCGGCCTGCTCGGCGCCACGCTGGCCGCCGCCGGGACCGGCGCGGTGCTCGGCCACGGCGTCCTCGACAAGGTCCTCGTTCCCGCCCTGCTCGCACCGCTCGCCGCCTTCCTGCTCGGCCTGGCCCTGATCGTCCTCATCTACCGCCTCGTCGGCCACCGCCGGCCCGGCCCTGTCTCGCGCGCCTTCCGGGCCGCCCAGGTCCTCTCCGGCGGCCTGCTCGCGCTCGGCCACGGCGCCAACGACGCGCAGAAGACGATGGGGGTCGTGACCCTGGCCCTGGTCGCCAAGGGCAGCCTCGCCGGCGGCGCCGACCCGCCCTTCTGGGCGATGCTCAGCGCCGCGGCGGCCCTCGCCCTCGGCACCTATGGCGGCGGCCTGCGGATGCTGCGAGGCAGCGGCTCGCAGAACATCAAGATGGATGCCGCACAGGGGTTCTCGGCGCAGGGGGCGGGGGCGGCGGCGATCCTCGTCTCGACCTTCCTCGGCTACCCGATCTCCTCCACTCACGCGATCAGCGGCGGCGTGCTCGGGGCCGGGACGGCGAGGCGGTTCTCGGCCGCGCGCTGGGGGATCGCCGGCAACATCGTCACGGCCTGGCTGCTGACCCTGCCCGCCGCGGCTGCCGTGGGGGCGCTTGCATACGGCGTCGCGAGGCTGTTTTGCGGCGGTGCGTAGAATTTTCACCGTGCGCACGGCTCGCGACGTCGCGATCATCATGGTGCTGGCTCTTTTCGTCGCCTTCGCCCCCTCCGGCGGCAACTTCGCCGACGCGATCCTGACCGCGATCACGATGGGCTTCCTCGCCGCCCTGGCCTGGATGGTCTTCGTGCTCGGCCGCCAGAACCAGCTCACCCTGGCGACCCTGACCGACGCCCGCCGGGCGATCCTCTACGTGGCGCTGGGGATGCTGGCGCTGCTGGTCGCCGGTAGCGACGAGCTCTTCTCGACCGGCGGCGGCACCCTGGTCTGGATCGTCCTGCTCGGCGCCTCGGTAGCGGCGATCTGGCGGATCTGGATCGACGCCAACACTTACTGAGCGGTTTCGTCACCGATTCGCGCGTTTGAGCGCACCACGCGTGCGCTGGGTCGTGGGACGGTCGCAGCGTGCCGTCACCGACCGCCAGCAGCGCAGGCCACAGGGAGGAAGGGACCGCCTCGGTCGAGTTGGTCGCCGCGGTCCCATTCCTGCTGCTGGCGGTTCTGGTGGCGGCACAGCTCGGGCTCGCCGGGCAAACGCTGTGGTCGGCGGGAGTGGCGGCGCGCGCCGGCGCGCGGGCGGCACTGGTCGGCGGCGACGCGAAGGCGGTGGCGCGGCGGGCGCTGCCGCCGGTCCTGCGCGCCGGTGCCCGGGTCAGCGACGGCGACCGCGTCACGGTGAGCGTCGCGATCCCCCGCCTGCTGCCGGTCCTGCCGCAGCTCACCGTCGATGCCGAGAGCGGGCTGGGCGATGAGTAGAGAGGACGGCCAGGCGACGGTCGAGCTGCTGGCCGCGATCCCGCTTCTCCTCGTCGCCGGAGCGATCGCCCTGCAACTCCTGCTTGCCGGCTACGCCCTCACCCTCGCCGACGGCGCCGCCGAGGCCGGCGCCCTGGCGCTCGCCGCGGGCAGGCCGGCAAGGCAGGCCGCCGAAGACTCGCTGCCCGACTGGGCCGCGGAGCGCTCGGATGTCGCCGTCGATGGGGGAGAGGTAACGGTCCGGCTCACCCCGCCATCGCTGCTGAGAGCAGTGGCGGATCGCCTCTCCGTGAGCAGCAGCAGCTACGCGAGGCCGGCCAAATGACCGCTCCGCTGTGCATTTGCCGCGATATCCGCAACAAAAGAACAGCGGAGGCATGGCGATGGGCCAGGTGATCCTCGCCACGGCGGTCGGGGCCGCAAGCGGGGCCAGGGCTGCGGCGGCGGCGCTGGCCTGTGCGGGCTCCGAGCCCGACCGGCCCGGTTTGCTGGTCGAGCTCGGCGGCAGGGCGCCGCGGCCGACCCTGATCGCGTCGTCGGGCGCACGGGAGCTGGAGGAGCGGTTGGCCGTTCACCTGCCGCAGTTGCGCGCTGCCTCTCGCGGACAGGTTTGCCACCTCACGGTCCCCGGCGACCCAGAGGCCTTCGACAACATCCGCGCCGCGCTGCCCCTCGTGCGCGACTCGGTCGCGGTTCTGCACGTGCCGCCGTCGCTCGTCCAGGAACTGCTCGCCGCGCCGGGCCTCGAACTCAGCGGCGCCCTGCTCCGGGCCGACCTCGCCTCCGACCGCGCGCTCACCGCCCTCGTCGCCCGCGACCTGCTCGACCGTGGCCTCGCCGTGCGAGTCCTGAAGCGCCCTCTCGCCTGGATTCCGGCCCGCCGCGCCCTCTTCGGAGTGCTGCCGCCAGAGGCGCCCGGCGGCCTTCCGGCGCAGGTACGCAGGGGCCTCCTGCAGCACCAAATTCCGGTGGCGCACGCGTGCTACGCTGGTTCCGATGGCGAAGAAACTCACCCAACGGGAACTACGCAACAACAGCGGCGAGATCATGCGCGCCCTGGACGATGGGGAGAACTTCGTGGTGACGCGCAACGGAAAGCCGGTCGGTGAACTCCGTCCCTACAAGCGGCGCCAGTTCGTCCCGACGAGGCAACTCATCGCCGCGTTCAAAAGCGCTCCGAGCATTGACTACGAGGAGCTTCGAGCAGACATTGACCGCTACGTCGACCAGGACCCTACGCCTCGCTACTGGGTTGAGTAACGAACGCTGCCTGATCGATACCTCCGTTGCGGTCGTCATTCGCGATCTCGATGGGAGCAAGTTTCCTGCCGAAGTTGCGATCTCAGCATTGACTCTGGCTGAGCTCGTCACCGGCCCGCACGCAATCGCGGAGGAGCTCGCCCGGGCACGGCGGCAAAGCCATCTTCAGTTCATTGAGGCGAGCCTTGAAGCCCTACCCTTCGATCCAGCCTGCGCGCGCGCCTACGGACCGGTCTACGCGGCTGTTCACCGCCACGGCCGCAAGCCACGCGGCGGGCGTGCGGTCGACCTGATGATCGCCGCCACGGCCCTCGCGCACGACCTGCCCCTCTACACGCGAAACGCCAAGGACCTGCGCGGCCTTGAGGGCCTGATCGAGATCGTCGACGTGAGCGTCTGACTGCACGGCCCGGCTCTGCGCGCCGCCCGGCCCGCGGTTCCGCCAGAATCGCCCCATGCTGACCGTCGCAGTCACCGGCCCCACGGGGGAGATCGGCAGGCCGTTCATCTCGGCCTTGGAGCGAATGCCCGAGGTGGAGCGGGTGATCGGGATGGCGCGGCGGCCCTTCGACCTTGCCGGCGAGGGCTGGGAGAAGACCGAATACCGGCGCGGCGACGTGCTCGACCGCGAGGCGGTCGACGCGCTGGTCGAGGACGCCGACGTGGTCGTCCACCTCGCCTTCGTGATCGTCGCCGGGGGCGGCGACAGCCGCGAGGTCAACCTGACCGGCTCGCGCAACGTCTTCGAGGCGACGGCGGCAGCCGGCGCCAAGCGGCTCGTCTACACCTCCTCGGTCGCCGCCTACGGCTTCCACCGCGGCATGCCGGCCCTGCTCGACGAGGAGGAGCCGGTGCGCGGCACCTCGCGCCACCCCTACTCGGCCCACAAGGCCGAGGTCGAGGGGGTGCTCGCCGATGCGCTCGCCGACTCCGACACCGACGCCTACGTCTTCCGCCCCTGCATCGTCGCCGGGCCGGAGGCGACGATGCTGCTCGACCTGGTGCCGCTGCTCGCCGTCGGGCAGCGAATCCCGGGGCCGCTGCGCTGGGCGCTGGGCAAGGTCCCCGAGCTGCGCCCGGTCCTGCCCGACCCGGGCGTGCCCTTCCAGCTCGTCCACCACGACGACGTCGCCGCGGCCCTCGCCGCCGCCGTGCTTGGCCACGGCGATCCCGGCGTTTACAACCTCGCCGGCCCCGGGGAGCTGACGATCACCGACCTGGCTCACGGGCTCGGCTGGCACGCGGTCCCGGCCCCGCACCTGGCGGTCGGCGTCGCTGCCGAGGCCGTCTCGCTGATGCCCTTCCTGCCCGACGAGGCGGCCTGGATCGAGGCCGTGCGCCGTCCCGTCCTGATGGACACCACGCGCGCCCGGCGCAAGCTGCACTGGATGCCGCACCACGACGCGCGCGAGACGCTGCGGCAGGCGATCGCCGCGGTGCGCGCGCGCTAGCGCAGCGGGCGCCGGTGGGCCGTGCGGGCGATGGCGCTGCTGCGCCCGCCCGCCTTGAGCAGCAGGCCGCGGTGCTGGACGTCGCGGCCGAGCAGCCTGACCCGCATGCGGTGGCGCCGCCTGCGGTTGAGCAGCCGCTTGGCTTTGCGCTTCAGCTTCACTCGCAGCACCTTGGTCCGTCCCGGGTAGATCGAGAAGCGCGCCTTGCCGGCCGAGAAGAGGCCGCGGCGGCGGATCACTTCGCGGTGGCCGTTGCGGTGGACGACCCGCCGGTAGCCGACGTGGGCGATCAGCTTGACCAGGCCCTTGCAGCGGCCGTCGCCGACGCATGTGAGCGTGACCAGGGCCTTGCGCCCGCGCACCGGTGCGAAGCCGCTCGACAGTGCGAAGCCGCGCACCAGGGTGAGGTCGGCGCTGGTCTGGCCGGTCGAGCCGGCCGCGTTGGTCGCGGTCACCGTGCAGTTGTAGGTCCCCGGCTTGGTCGGCCGGTAGCTGGACTCGGTCGCACCGCCGATCTCGACACCGTTGCGCGACCAGGCGTAGGAATAGGACTGCGGCGCGCGGTAGAGGTAGGAGCCGGGCAGGTCGGCGGCCCAGGCGCCCTTGTTGCAGTACAGCGGCCGTTCGATCAGGTGCTGGCCGGAGATCTCGGGGACCTTCACGGTTGGGGCGGCCTGCGGCGCCCGCAGCAGGGCGAGGTAGTGGGGGCTTTCCAGTGTCGCCCCCGAGGTATTCAGCGCCCCGCCGCCACCGCCGTCGAGACTGGCGTAGGAGATCGTGCTGGGAGCTGCCGCGTTGGCCCAGAAGACCCGAGCCGCACCGGGATCGATCGCGATTCCCGCCGGGCTGTTCACCTGGGCGCCGGTCGTGTCCAGCTGATCGGCGCCACCACCGTCGAGATCGGCGAAAAAGATGCCTTCCGGTGTTTCGTTGGTCCAGTAGACGCGGCTGGAGTCGACCGCGAGCCCGGTCGGGTGTGCGATCGTCACCCCGGTTGTGTCGAGATCGGTGGCGCCCCCCGTGCCGTCGAGGTTGGCATAGGAGATCGCGCCACCTTCGAAGTTGGCCCAGTAGATGCGGTTGGCGGCCGGGTCGATCGCTAGTCCGCGCGGATCGTTCAGCGTTGCCCCGACCAGGCCGGTCGTGTAGAGATCGCCGCCTCCGCTGCCGTCGAGCTTGGCGTAGGAGATCGCGTCTTCGTCCGAGCTGGCCCAGTAGAGCTTCCCCGCCGCCGGGTCGATCGCCAGCCCGTACGGTTCGCTCACCGTCGCCCCCGCAGTGAGCACTTTTCCGCCCCCGCTGCCATCGAGGTTGGTGAAGTAGATGGCATTGGCGCCGCGGTCCGCCCAGTAGATGCGACCGGCGGTCGCATCGATGGCGACTCCGGTCGGGAATATGGGGCTCGCTCCCGGGGTGCCGAGGTCGCCGCCCCCGCCGCTTCCGTCGAGGTTCGCGTGGGAGATCTTCCCGCCGGGGTAGTTCGACCAGTAGACGCTGTCGGCCGCGCTCGCCGCGCCGGGCAGTACAAGTGCCGCTGCGGCGACGATCGCGATCAGCAGGGCCAGCGACCTTGCCTGGGCGCTGCTGCGCTGCGCCGACGTGGGACTCATCTGACATTCCCCCTCGTGTTAGCCGTTTCGGGAACCTCCGGGCTTCGAGGCTATCCAACACCGCCGGCCGGCCCGAGTCGCGGCTTTGGCCCCAGGTGAATCCGTAGCTGCCCCGGATGGCAGCGCCGTTTCCCGCACGTACGGTGGGTTCGTGTTCGAGGTGAGAATCCATGGCCGGGGCGGCCAGGGGGTCGTTACGGCGGCCGAGCTGCTTTCAGTGGCGGCCTTTGAGGAGGGGCGCCACGCCCAGGCCTTTCCCAGCTTCGGCTCCGAGCGCACAGGTGCTCCGCTGGTCTCTTTCTGTCGTTTCTCCAACTCCCCCATCCGCACCCGCGAACCGGTCGCCGAGCCCGACGCCCTGATCGTCCAGGATCCGACCCTGCTGCACCAGGTCGACCTCTTCGCCGGCCTCGAGCCGAGCGCCTACGCGCTGATCAACACCGAGCACGGCATCGACTCGCTCGGTCTCGGCGAGTTCGCGAGCCGCTTCGAGCCGGGCCGCCTTCTCGCCGTCCCCGCCACCGCGATCGCCCGTGAGCACCTCGGCCGCCCCCTGCCCAACGCCGCCCTGCTCGGCGGTTTCGCCGCCCTCACCGGGCAGCTACGGCTGGGCTCGGTCACGGCCGCGATCCGCGAGCGATTCCACGGCGCCGGCGGCGAGGGCAACGCCGCCGCCGCCGAGGCCTGTTTCGCGGAGGTGCGCGAGCAGCTCGAGGCCGTTGCCCATGTTTAAGCAGACCGAGGGCTCCGCTGCGGTCGCCGAGACGGTCGCGCTCTGCCGCCCCGAGGTCGTCTGCGCCTACCCGATCTCGCCCCAAACCCACATCGTCGAGGGCCTCTCCGACCTCGTCCGCACCGGGCAACTCGACCCCTGCGAGTACATGATGGTGGAGTCGGAGTTCGCCGCGCTCTCGGTCTGCATCGGCGCCTCCGCCACCGGCGCCCGCACCTACACGGCGACGGCCAGCCAGGGCCTGCTCTACATGGCGGAGGCGCTCTACAACGCATCCGGCCTCGGCCTGCCGATCGTGATGACGGTCGCCAACCGGGCGATCGGCTCGCCGATCAACATCTGGAACGACCACAGCGACTCGATGTCCCAGCGCGATTGCGGCTGGATCCAGCTCTACGCCGAGACCAACCAGGAGGCGGCCGACCTCCACATCCAGGCCTTCCGCATCGCCGAGCAGCTCTCGCTGCCGGTGATGGTCTGCATGGACGGCTTCATCCTCACCCACGCCTACGAGCGGATCGACCTGCCGTCCCAAGAGCAGGTCGACGCCTTTCTGCCGGCCTTCGAGCCGCGCCAGGTGCTCGACCCGGCCGACCCGATCACGATCGGCGCGATGGTCGGTCCCGAGGCCTTCACCGAGGTCAAGTACCTGGCCCACGCCAAGCAGCTGCAGGCGCTCGACCTGATTCCCGAGGTGGCCGGGGACTTCGCCTCGGTCTTCGGCCGCGAGTCCGGCGGCCTGACCGGCACCTACCGGACCGATGACGCCGAGACGATCGTCGTCGCCCTGGGCTCGGTGCTGGGCACGATCGAGGACACGATCGACGAGCTGCGCGAGGAGGGGATGCGCATCGGCGCGCTCGCGATCAAGTCCTTCCGGCCCTTCCCGATGGAGGAGGTGCGGGCGGCGCTGGCGGGCGCTGAGCGGGTCGTGGTGCTGGAGAAGGCGCTGGCGGTCGGGGTCGGCGGCATCGTTTCGGCGAACGTGCGGATGGCGCTCTCGGGCATCCAGCTGCATGGCTACACGGCGATCGCCGGCCTCGGCGGCCGGCCGATCACGAAACGCTCCCTGCGCGAGCTCTTCGCCGACGCCGTGGCCGGCCGGCTCGAGCCGCTGACCTTCCTCGATATGGACTGGGAGACGGTCGAGGCCGAGCTGAAGCGGATCGGCGCGGGCGGGCGCAGCGGCCCGCACGCGGAGAACATCCTGCGCGGTGCCGGGATAGTCGCGGCGAGATCCCACTGAGATGGCCAAGCCGGACAACACCCGTTCCGGTGCGCCTTATCCCCCTATAGAGGGGAAAAAGCGCACCGGAAGCGAAGGCGGCGGGCAGCGGGTGAAGCTGTACCAGGCGGGGACGTTCGCGGTGGGGAACCGGCTGCTCGACCCAGAGCAGCGCACCGTGCAGGCGCGCATGGACCGCTCCAACAGCCTCACCTCGGGCCATCGCGCCTGCCAGGGCTGCGGCGAGGCGCTCGGTGCCCGCTACGCGCTCGACGCGGCGATGCGGGCCACCGGAGGCAAGCTGATCGCCGCCAACGCGACCGGCTGCCTCGAGGTCTTCTCGACCCCCTTCCCGGAGTCCTCCTGGCAGCTGCCCTGGATCCACTCGCTCTTCGGCAACGCGCCCGCGGTGGCGAGCGGGGTCGCCGCGGCGCTGCGGGCGAAGGGCCGCGAGGACGTGCGGGTGGTCGGCCAGGGCGGCGACGGCGGCACGGTCGACATCGGCTTCGGCTGCCTCTCGGGGATGTTCGAGCGCGGCGACGACGTGCTCTTCATCTGTTACGACAACGAGGCCTACATGAACACCGGCGTGCAGCGCTCCGGTGCGACCCCGCCCGCGGCCCGCACCGCCAACACCAAGCCGGTCGGCGGGGTGCCCGGCAACCAGTTCGGCCAGGGCAAGGACATGCCGCGGATCGCGATGGCCCACGGCGTTCCCTACGTGGCCACCGCCACGGTCGCCGACCTGCACGATCTCGAGCACAAGGTCGAGCGGGCGATGGAGCTGCACGGCCCCCGCTACCTCCACGTCTTCGTCCCCTGCCCGCTCGGCTGGGGAGCCGATTCGGCCGACACGATCAAGCTCGCCCGGCTGGTCCGCGAGTGCGGCCTCTTCCCGGTCTTCGAGGCCGAGGGGGGCGAGGTCACCACCGTCGCCAAGATCCGCCGCCAGGTGCCGGTCGAGGAGTACCTGCGCCCGCAGCGGCGCTACGCGCACCTCTTCGGCGAGCCCGGCCACCCCGACATCGTCGCCCGCCTGCAGGCGATGGCCGACGAGAACATCCGCCGCTACGGGTTGCTGCCCGACGGCGCATCCGACACTGACCACCCCAGAGGTGGGTCAAAGTCGGATGCGGAGGCGCCGGCATGAAGAAGCCCTACGCGGTAACCCTCGACGTCGGCTCGAGCCGCGCCAACCACACCGGCAGCTGGCGCACCGAGCGGGCCGTCTACACCGACCGCCTGCCGCCCTGCAACAACGCCTGCCCGGCCGGCGAGAACATCCAGGCCTGGCTCTACGAGGCCGAGGACGGTGAGGGTGGCTACGAGCGCGCCTGGCGCAAGCTGGTCGAGGAGAACCCGCTGCCGGCGATCATGGGGCGGGTCTGCTACCACCCCTGCGAGACCGCCTGCAACCGCGGTCAGCTCGATGAGGCTGTCGGCATCCACTCGGTCGAGCGCTTCCTCGGCGACGAGGCGATCCGCTGCGGCTGGAAGCTGGAGGCCACCGCGGAGTCGAGTGGGAAGCGCGTGCTCGTCGTCGGCGCCGGTCCCTCGGGGCTCTCCGCCGCCTACCACCTGACCCGGCTCGGCCACGCGGTGACGATCTATGAGGCGGGGCCGATGGCTGGGGGGATGATGCGCTTCGGCATCCCCCAGTACCGCCTGCCGCGCGACGTCCTTGACGCCGAGGTGGGGCGGATCCTCGACCTTGGCGTGGAGCT
The DNA here is from genome assembly GCA_963817905.1 of uncultured Solirubrobacterales bacterium. Taxonomy (GTDB): domain Bacteria; phylum Actinomycetota; class Thermoleophilia; order Solirubrobacterales; family 70-9; genus VRUE01. The sequence continues at coordinate 576,600 of CAWFPS010000002.1, forward strand.
GGAGCTGAACCGCAAGGTCGAGAACGTGGTCGAGTCGATGGAGCAGGGCGGCTTCGACGCTGCCTTTCTCGCCGTCGGCGCCCACATCGGCCGCCGCGCCTACATTCCCGCCGGGGAGGCCGAGCGCATAGTCGACGCGGTCACCTTGCTGGCGAGCATGGAGGGCGCCGAGCGGCCGCAGCTGGGCCGCCGCGTCGCCGTCTACGGCGGCGGCGACACGGCGATGGACGTGGCGCGCACGGCAAAGCGGCTCGGGGCGACCGACGCGGTCGTCGTCTACCGCCGCACGGCCGACCGTATGCCTGCTCACGAGTTCGAGGTCGAGGAGGCGGCGGAGGAGGGCGTGAAGATGAAGTGGCTGTCGACGGTGAAGCGCTTCGACGGAGGCAAGCTGCTGCTCGAGCGGATGGAGCTCGACGAGACTGGTTTCCCCCAGCCGACCGGCGAGACCGAGGAGCTCGAGGCCGACTCGCTGGTGCTGGCGCTGGGCCAGGAAGCCGACCTCTCCCTGCTCGAGGGTGTGCCGGGGATCGAGGTCGATGACGGCGTCGTCGCGGTCGGCCCGAACATGATGACCGGCCACCCCGGGGTCTTCGCCGGGGGGGACATGGTGCCGGCCGAGCGCACGGTCACGGTCGGCGTCGGACACGGCAAGAAGGCGGCCCGCCACATCGACGGCTGGCTGCGCAGCGAGCCCTTCGAGCCGCCGCCCAAGCACGAGATCGCCGAGTTCGAGTCACTCAATACGTGGTACTTCGCCGATGCCCCGCGCACCGAGCAGCCGCGGCTGGAGGCGGCACGGCGGGCCTCCTCCTTCGCCGAGGTCGTCGGCGGTCTCGACCCCGACAACGCGCTCTTCGAGGCGCGCCGCTGCCTCTCCTGTGGCAACTGCTTCTCCTGCGACAACTGCTATGGGGTCTGTCCGGACAATGCCGTGATCAAGCTCGGCCAGCCGGGAGAGCTCTACGAGATCGATCTCGACTTCTGCAAGGGCTGCGGAATCTGCGTCGCCGAGTGCCCCAGCGGCGCGATCGAGATGGTCCCCGAGCAGATCTAGCGCGGATCCCGGCACACAATCGCGTGTTTGTGCGCACCACGCGTGCGGCGCGACCGGCCAGGGTGGGCGCATGGAGGGGCGGAGAGAGGACGGGCAGGTGCTGCCGCTGGCGATCGGGGCAGCGCTTGTCCTGATCGCCGCGGCGCTGGCGCTGGTGGCGATCGCGGGAGCGGTGGTGGGCAAGGGGCGGGTTCAGCGGGCCGCGGACCTGGCCGCGATCTCGGCCGCGCGCTCGATGCGCGACGACCTGGAGCGCCTGCTCTCTCCCGTGCGAATGCCGAACGGGTCTCCGAACCCCCGGCATCTCGAGAAGGCGGCATACCTCGAACGGGCGCGTCTGGCTGCGATCGAGGCGGCGGCGGCAAACGGCGTGGATGCAAACCACCTGCGTGTCGCATTTCCCGACGAGAGCTCGTTTGCGCCGGTGAGGGTCAAGGCCGTCGTCCTTGCCGATGTCGAGGTGGGCGATACGCATGGACATACCGAAGCCTCCGCGGTTGCCGAAGCCGGCGCCGCCACCAACCCGGCGACAGGCGGGCCGGTGACGATGGCCGCGGGCGGCGGCTACAGCGGTCCTCTGGCCCAGAGGCAGGGACACGGAATGAGGCCCGATGTGGCCGCGGCCTTCGATCGCATGGCCGCGGCAGCCGCGCAGGCGGGGCTCGCCCTCGTGGTCAACTCGGCGTTTCGCTCCGACGCCGAACAGGCGGCGCTCTTCGCCGCCCACCCTGACCCGACCTGGGTCGCGCCGCCCGGCCACTCGCTGCACCGCTGCGCGACCGAGCTCGACCTTGGCCCCGAAACTGCCTACGGCTGGCTCGCCGCCAACGCCTCGCGCTTCGGTTTCCTTCAGCGCTACTCCTGGGAGGCCTGGCATTTCGGCTTCACGCAGGGCCCGCCACCCTGCTCGGCGGCTGGAAACGGGGTTGGTGCGGGGGTGGGCGGAGACGGAGCGCTCTCGGCTACATCCCTTCCATCCTTCGTGCCCGCTGGGTTCCGCACCCCGATCACCCGGGCGGCTGCCCACTGGAATGTCTCCGCGGCGCTCCTGGCGGGGCAGCTGATGGCCGAGTCGGGCTTCGATCCGAATGCGGGCTCCGCTGCCGGGGCGCAGGGCATAGCCCAGTTCATCCCCTCCACCGCGGCCGCCTACGGACTGCGCGATCCCTTCGACCCGGTGGAAGCGATCGACGCCGAGGCTCACCTGATGTCGGACCTGATCCGCCAGTTCGGCTCTCCGGAACTGGCCCTCGCCGCCTACAACGCCGGCCCCGCCCCGGTCGAAGCCTGCCACTGCATCCCGCCCTACCCCGAGACCCGGGCCTACGTCACCCGGATCATGGCCCTGCTGGGGGGAGCCGGGGCGCTTGTGCCGCCAGGATTCGAAGTGAGGCTTGTGGCATGACCACTCGGCTGAAGTTGCCAGCGGCTCGTGAGCAAGACCGGGGTCAAGGGGAGACCCCGAGTCCCTTTGGTGCAGCCATACACCCCAGAGTGTATCTTGCGTCCATGACCCGGACGAACATCGAGATCGACGACGTGCTGGTCGAACGCGCGATGCGCCTCTACCGACTGCGCAGCAAGCGCGAGGCGGTCGACCTGGCGTTGCGCAAGCTCGTCGGCGAGCCGATGAGCCGCGAGGAAGCGCTGGCCACCGAGGGGACCGGCTGGTCCGGCGATCTCGCCGAGATCCGCTCCCGGGAGGAGGTCCCGGGAGCGTGATCCTCGTCGACAGCTCGGCCTGGATCGAGTTCCTGCGCGCGACCGGGAGCCCGGCCCACCTGCGGCTCCGCGCCGAGCTGCAGGGCGAGACCGAGCTGGCCTGCACCGACGTGGTCGTGATGGAGGTCCTCGCCGGCGCCCGCGACGAGGCCGATCGCGACCGGCTGCGCCGCCTGCTCTACGGCCTCGAGTTCCTCGCCGTCGACGGCCCCGCCGACTACGAGACCGCGGCCGAGCTGTACCGGCGCTGCCGCCGGGGGGGAGAGACGCCGCGCAAGCTCAGCGACTGCCTGATCGCCGCGGTGGCGATCCGCAACGAGGCCGAGCTGCTCTGCGAGGACGCCGACTTCGACGCGATCGCCCGTCACGCGCCGCTGACGCTCGCGGTCGGGTAGCGGTGGAGTGCCTTTGCCCTCTGTGTGCATACCAGTGGGCTAAACTATGGGTATGCGTATGCACATAGCGTTGGACGACAAGTTGGCGAAGGAGATCGACGAGATCGCCGGGCCCCGCGGGCGCAGCAAATTCATTCGTGAGGCGATCGAGGCCAAGGTCGACGTGGACCGCAGGCTTGCGGCGCGGCGGCGGCTGATTGGATCGATCCCCGACTTCGCTCCCTGGATGACGCCCGAGTGGATCAGCGAGAACCGCAGGCGCGAAAGCGAGGCACGCGACGCGCAATTGGCCAAATGCTGGCGTCGGGAGGACTGATGGGCCTCGTCGTGGACACCTCGCTCCTGATCGATCTATTGCGTGGGGACGTCGCGGATGAGTCGGTGCTCGATCCCGGACGCGAGCCGGTGATGATTTCGACGATCACGATTCATGAGGTTCTCGTCGGTATGCGAGGGGGAGAAGGGGCCCTTACAGATGCGGTGCTTCAGAGTTTCGCGGTGATCCCAATGGGGAGCGCAGAGGCCGAGCTGAGCGCGAAATGGCGGCGCGAGTACAGATCGCGCGGCGTGACGCTGAACCTTCCCGACACGGTCATCGCGGCCACGGCGGCACTGCGGAACGTGCCGCTTGCCACGGGCAACGCCAAGGACTTTCCAATGTCCGAATTGCTGCTTGAACAGTGGCCGCCGCATCGCTGAGCCCGCAGGCGGGTATCGGTAGGGGATGGGTGTTCGACAGCTGATCCCCTGTGCCGCGGCGATCGTTCTCGCCGCCGCCCTGTTTGCCGGTTCGGCCCGTGCCGCCGCAGCCGTAACGCCGAGCTGCGCCGAAGGGCCGGCCAGGGTCGGCGACGCGATCTACGGAACGCCGTGCGACGACCGCATCGTCGCTCCCCCCGGCGTCGCCGCGGTCAACGGCGGCGGCGGAGACGACACGATCGTCGCCGCGCCCCTCGCCGGCTCCGCCGACTGCGGCGGCGGCTGTCACCTCGACATCGGCAGCCAGACCTTCGAAGGCGGGCCGGGCAACGACATCGTCTATGGCGAGCGCGGCAACGACCGCCTCTACGGCGGCGCTGGAGACGACCAGCTCTTCGGCGGCATCGGCGACGACCTGCTCCGCGGCGGGCCGGGGAACGACCGCCTCTCGGGCGGCTTCGGCGCCGACTCGATCGACGGCGAGGAAGGCGACGACTACATCCGCGGCGACGCCACCCAGGACACGATCGTCGACCGCGGCGGCGGCACCGACACGCTCAGCTACTCGACCGGGATCGCACCCGGCTTCTTCGACAACCACGACCTCGACCCGACCGCGTCCCTGGGCCTGCCGCCGCACGAGGGCGAACGCGGCGCCTTCATCGATCTCTCGGGGTCCTACGCCAACAACGGCGACAACGGCATCGCGCCCTTCGGGGGTGGAGTGGACGAAATCGAGGCGGGCGACTTCGAGGTCGTGATCGGCACCGCCTACTCGGATTACATCGTCGGCTCGGGCAGCGACGAGACCTTCTACGGCGGCGGCGGGGGAGACGTGATCCTGGCCGGCGGTGGCGTCGACCATCTCTACGGCGGTGCCGACGGCGATCATCTCGACGGCGAAGCCGGCAGCGACACGATCGACGGCGGGCCCGGCAACGATCACTGTGCCGGTCCCGAAACAGGGACGAGCTGCGAGTCAGGGACCAACACGGGCGGCGTCGTGCCGCGCGACCCGAGCAAGGTGACGGCCGGCCTGCTGGCGCCTGCGGAAGCGCGCTTCAGCCAGCTCTACCTCAGCGGCAGCAGCGCCGGGGACGAGGTGACGGCCACCTACGCCCCGTCCGGCGTCACCTTCAGCCTCGGCTCGGGCTCCGGCGCCCCGTTCGACCCCAGCCCGTCCGCCAGCGAGGGATGCGACCCACCCAGCGCCGACACGCTCGTCTGTCCGCTCAGCAAGCCGCTCGACTCGATCGTGCTCGCCGGTTTCGGCGGCGACGACATGCTCGAAGCAGGCAACTTCCCCAGCTCGGTCTCGGTCGTGATCTCCGGCGGCGAGGGCGACGACACCGTCACCGGTGGCGATGCGAGCGAGGATGTGCTCGTCGACGGGACCGACGAGGAAGGCCCGGGAGACGACGTGCTTGATGCCCGAGCCGGCGATGACGCCCTGACCAACAACGGTGGTGCCGACGAAATTCATGGGGGCGCCGGCAACGATCTGCTCCTCTCCGCCTCGCTCTGTGACGGCGACACGATCGACGGCGGGCCGCAGCGCGACAACGCCTCCTGGGGCAAGCTCAAGGACCGGGCCGTCGAGGCCCGCCTCGACACCGGCAAGGCCGGCGAACCGGGAGGTGGCAGCGCACCCGAATGCGAAAGCGGCGAAGCGGACGACCTTGAAGCGATCGAGGACCTCGAGGGCACCGGCCTCGGCGACGTCTTCTACGGCGACGGCGGTGAAAACCAGCTGCTCGGCTGGGCCGGCGAAGACGAATACTCGGCCGGCGGCGGCAACGACCGCATCCTCGCCAACTCGGGCGATTTCGACCCGCGGATCGAGTGCGGCGAAGGCAGCGACGTGGCCCTGATCGACTTCCCCGAATTCGGCGATGTCGCGGCGCCCGACTGTGAGCGCGTCCAGGTATCGCTGGCGAACAACTTCCGGATCGAAACCGAACTGGAAGTGCCGCCACCCGAACCGCCGCCTGAACCGGAACCTGTGCAGCCGGAACGCACGAATAAGCCGAAGCCCGCCGCCGCCAAGCACAGGTCCCGGCCAAATTGCCTGGGTGCAACGGGCTATCCCCGTGGTGAGGGGACGACGCGTTGCACCGTGCGTCCCCACCGGCTTCTCCTCGCCAAGCGCAGCACGGTCAAGCAGCTGCGCTGGCGGCGCTGGACGGCGAGAAACGCCATCGGTTTCGGTCGCCTCGTGATTCGCGCCCGCGGCGGGCATCTCACCGCCCCGGCCAAGCTCCTGCTCAGCCGGCCGGTGCGCTGCCAGGGGCGCTCCTGGTTCACCCGCATCCGCCTGCTCTACGGCCGTGGCTATCGCCGGGCCTACCTGCGACACGCGGTCAGTTCCACGCCGTGTGCGATTAGACTGCGGCGCGATGGCCACCGTAGAGGTCAACGGCGTTGAGGGAATGCAGGCGCTGCTCGGGCAGGAGATCGGCCCGAGCGAGTGGCGCACCGTCACCCAGGCGGACATCGACACCTTCGCCGAGCTCTGCGGAGACGACCAGTGGATCCATGTCGACGTGGAGCGGGCCAAGTCCGAGAGCCCCTTCGGCACCACGATCGCTCACGGCAACCTCACCCTCTCCCTCGTCGACGGCTTCCGCAAGCAGCTGATCTCCTCCACCGGCTTCGCCCTCGGCGTCAACTACGGCTGGGACAAGATCCGCTTCCCCGCCCCGGTCCCGGTCGACTCCAAGGTCCGAGGCCGAGCCGAGGTCGTCTCGGTAGAAGAGAAGGGCGGCGGCTGGCACCAGGTGGTAACCCGCTTCACGCTAGAGGTCGACGGCAACGAGAAGCCCTGCTTCGTAGGCGACAGCGTCACCCGCGTGATGGCACCGGCTGGCTGACGGGCCACCGATGAGCCCAGCGAAGCCGGGCAACGCCCACCGCCTCGCCGTCAACGGAGTGTCGAGTGGAAGGTTGACCCACGCATATGGGGGCAAATCGACCACTCGTCGCCGCACCTAATGCGCCGACGGCCATTTGAAGCCGGGAAGAAATCGACCACGGCCTTCGCCGAAGAAAAAGGCACGATGAGTCTCGTGCTCGTGAAAGTGGTGCGGAGTGAGAACAGACTCGACCGCGATGTGCCCAGGGTTGGACGGAAGGCGGCAAGCGGGACCATCAGCATCAGTGGCTCTGCGCTTGCCGGCTTGAACCCGGAACGGGCATAGAGGGCGACCGCCTCGTCGTCAAGCGCGTGGACGAGGACGGCTCGCATGGCGACCGAGCGGGAGGCGCGATCGGTTCGCTGCAGGGCGTCGAGGAGGAGGCTTGGCCTTGAGCAGCCGCTGCGGCCTGCACGAGATCACGCTCCTCGTCGGGTCGTCCGAATCTTGATCCGGCGGGTCTTGGCGGGCACCGTGGGCTCCATGGACGGCAGTTACGGCTTTTGTACGAAGAGACGGTTATATGGTCAATTTGGTGGAGAGGGGGGTTATGTCTGACCAGAGGCTTGCGCTGCGCCGGACGACTGGACTCGCAGGGCTCGGTGCGGCGGTCCTGTTCGCCGCGGGAAATGCTGTGGGCATTCGACCTGCCCCCGATTGTGCTCGCTCCCTCGGTGCTGTTGCTGATTGCGGTATCGGCTCGGCTCCTCTACGGCGTGCGCTCCGCGCATGACTGACGGCGCTGGGGAGTGGTCTGAGCCGGAACGGGTGGCCGAGTACCTGTCGCGCGAGATACCGCACCGACTGACTGCCGAGAAGATGCTGCTGGAGGCGCTTCCCGGGCGGGTCGAGCGGTTCCTCGACCTCGGCACCGGCGACGGACGCCTGCTGGCCGCGGTGCGCGCGCATCATCCGGCTGCGAGGGGCGTGGGACTCGACGCATCGGAGCCGATGCTCGGTCGGGCCGCTGAGCGCTTCGGGGCCGACACCCTGATCGAACTCCGCCGGCACGACCTCAGCCTTTCGCTCGGAGACGCGGGGCCGGCCGATGCTGTGGTGTCGGGGCTGGCGATCCACCACCTCACGGACCGCCGGAAGCGGGAGCTGTTCGGGGAAGTCCACGCCCTGTTGAAGCCGGGCGGAGTATTCGCGAACCTCGATCTCGTCAGAGCGGGGTCCACCTCACTCCACGAGCGTTTCCGGCGAGAGATCGGTCGCACCGAGGACGATCCGAGCGATCGCCTCGCGGGTCTGGCTGAGCAATTGGGCTGGCTCCAAGAGGCTGGCTTCGGCGAGGTCGATTGCCATTTCAAGTGGTTGGAGCTCGCCTTGGTGGTCGCCGCAAAGGACGACGGTGGGGGCTGATCGCGGTTAGAGTTGCCGGTGACCCGATGGCCGCTCGAGACAGATCCAGGCACCGTTCGTTTCTTGCTCCCCTGGCTTTTGCGCTCGGATTGATCTGGGCCTTGCCCTCTCTGGCCTCGGCCGACTACGCATTCGTCGACAAATGGGGCAGTGGCGGTTCGGCGGACGGGCAGTTTCGGGCGCCTTACGGGCTGGCCACCGATTCCGCCTGCAATGTCTATGTGACGGACTTCGGCAACGGCCTCGGACAGAACGACCGGGTCGAGAAGTTCAGCTCGAACGGCGAATTCCTCGCCAAGTGGGGAAACCTGGGATCGGGGGACACCCAGTTCCACGATCCCTGGGGCATCGCCGTCGACTCCGGAGACAGGGTCTACGTCGCCGACACCGCCAACCGCTACATCAAGAAATTCAGCCCCGCCGGAGTCTTCGACCTGAAGTTCGGTGGCGGCGGACCTGGCGATGGCGAATTCAGCATGGCGATCGGTGTGGCCGTCGACTCCGCCGGCAGCGTCTACGTCACCGATCACGACACCTCTCCGGCGGTCGACCGGATACAGAAGTTCGTGCCGGCACTCGGCGGCTACGCCTACAACGACCAGTGGGGCGAAAACGGCTCGGCGTCTGGGAAATTCAACGAACCCAGCGATGTCGCCGTCGACTCTGCCGGCAACGTCTACGTCAGCGATCGCAAGAACCACCGGGTTCAGAAGTTCGACTCAGAAGGCTTCTTTTTGACCGAATGGGGTGGCAACGGCTCGACCGACGGCAAGTTCGCCTTCCCCGAGGGCATCGCCACCGATGCCGAGAACAACGTCTACGTCGCCGACCGCGGCAACAACCGCATCGAGAAGTTCAGCTCGGCGGGCGCGTTCATCGCCAAGTGGGGTAGCACCGGAAGCGGCGACGGCCAGTTCGCGCAGCCGAACGACGTCACGGTCGACTCCGCCGGCAACGTCTACGTCGCCGACACCGGCAACGACCGGATTCAGAAGTTCGCTGAGGCTGGGTCGACGGGCGGTTGCGGCGGGGCAACGGACGGTGCGGCCGGCGGCGGCGCCCCTTCCCCGGTGAGCAACGAATTCACGATCGAGAGCACCTCCTCCTCGACCAAGGACGGCAAGATCAAGTTCAAGCTCAAACTGCCGGCTCCGGGGATCGCCGTTGCGGTTGCGCACGTCACGCCACCGCCTCGGCCACCCTCCCTCGACCCGTCTCAGCGGAAGCTCGAAACGGGCCGCAATCGCCTTTTCGCCAGGGGCAAGGCGAAGAAAAAGAGAAAGACGATCACGGCGGCGAGGGCGCGCGCGACCGCCGCCGCACCGGGAATCGTGACGCTGGTCCTCGCGCCGAACAGGAAGACCAGGGAAGTCCTCGCCTGGAAGGGCGCGCTGAAGACAAAGGTCGCGATCACCTACACGCCGACCGGCGGCTCGCCGAACACGGTCGTCAAGATCGCGAAGTTCAAGCGGGTCGCGCGCAGGGCGACGCACCGCGCGTCGCACTAGCCCACGAGTAAGAGTCGGGGTCTAGCCGGTTGGTGGTCTTTCATCTGGTGTGGCTGCGCCTTTTCCATTCAGCCAATCGCCAGGAATCGGGATACCGACCACCCCGAGGCCGTCGCGCGCGGAGCTGTGTCTCTTGTCTTCGCCGGGTTGAGTCGGTGGATCTTCAACCGCGATCCGTTGGCTACCACCGCCGATCACCAGGTTCTTCGAAGCCCTCTGGAATGCCACTCGAGAGAAAGCGGAATCGACGTTCGCGTTCCAGGCGTAGAAGAGTCGAACCACATCGTCGATCTTGACCTTGTCGCCTTCCTTGATCTCCTCTCCGAAGGTGTCGAAGGCGTAATTCAGCATGTGAGCGCTGTAGAGGCGCTTGCGAAAGCGGGTTGCCTGGTCTATGTATGCATTGGCGACAGTAAAGATGCCGTAGAGGAGCCCGACGGAAAGCCCTCCGAAGAGCGTCCCCCGGACGAGCAGAAGTACCAGCATCAGCGGCGGATCCTTTGCCTTTTCAAGGTCGTCGACATACACACCGGTCAGGTGATAGGCAACCGCCAAGAGCGCGATGCCAACGGCAATTGCGATTCCGAAGAGCCACCGGCCGCCGCGCGTGCAACGGGTCGCGTCGTCTTCCAGGCGTTTCAACGTCCCTTTGTTGATCGCCTTTTGGCCTTCCGCGAGAAGGTCCTCCGCCATCCTGCCCTCAGTCATGCCGTCTCCCCAAATTAACCCGCGGCCGACTCGGCTTTGCGGCGGGTGGATTGTATGAGAGCGGCAGAGTACTCAAATGGCCCCTGCCCTACTTGACCGTCAAAGTCCCTTCCATACCGGCTTCGCGGTGGCCGGGGACGGTGCAGAAGTAGGTGTAGGTGCCGGGTTTGAGGTCGACGGTGGTGCTGTCGGAGCCGTCGGCGATCAGTTCGGTGGAGCCGATTTCTTCGCCGTTTGAGTTTTCGATCGCGACGTCGTGGGTGAGTGGCTGGGGGTTGTTGAATTCGACCGTCACTTTCCCCGCCTTGGCCGTGGCGCTGGTGCTTGTGTAGGCGAGGTTGCCGCCCGGGTCGGCTTCGAACTTGACCGTCGAGCCGCTGCCTCCGACTTCTTTCTGGGCCGCGCCGCTTTCGCTGCTGCCGTTCGTTTCGGCAGTGCTGGAGCTGTCGTCGCTGCTGCTGCCGCAGGCGACCAGGGCCAGTGCTGCGAGGGCGAGGACGAGAAACGCGACGACCTTCTTCATGACGACGGGTCCTTTCCGGGGAGACGAGTGCTCAGGAAGACTGTAGCTGCATACGAGCGAGACCCGTGCTTGGTTCAGCGACCCTTGAACTGCGGAGTCTCGCCGCTGAAGAAGGCGATGGCGCCTTCGCGCAGGTCCTCGGTGGCCATGCTGTCGGCGATCCCGTGGCGCTCGAGCTGCAGGTGCTCGGTGAGGCTGTTCTCGATGCTGACGCCGCAGAGCCGTTTCGCCATCTTCACGTAGTAGGGGGCCTTCGCGGCCAGCTCCTCGGCCTTGGCGCGGGCGGCGGACATCACATCCTCCGCCGGCATGACCTGTGAGACGAGGCCCTCCTCAAGCGCCTCGGCCGCGGTCATGTTCGGGTCCTCGAGCAGGATCTCCAGCGCCCTGGAGGGGCCGACGACGCGCGGCAGGAAGTAGGTCATGCCGCCGTCCGGCGAGGCGCCGATGCGGCCGTAGGCGCAGGCCACGAAGGCCTTCTGGGAGGCGATGCGGATATCGCAGGCGAGCGCCAGCGAGAAACCGGCGCCGGCGGCCGGCCCGTTGACCGCCGCGATCACCGGGTAGGGGATGCGGCGCAGGTCGACGATCGCCACGTGCAGCGCTTCGGCCCCGCGCCGCACCTGGGCGGGCAGGTCGATCGAGTCGTCTTCGACCCCGTCCTTGAAGCCGTTGATGTCGCCACCCGAGCAGAAGGCCGGGCCGGCGCCGGTGACGATAAGGCCGCGCAGCGGCGCCTCGTCGGCGAGCCAGGCGAAGGCGGTGCCCAGCTCGAAGATCATCTCCGGGCTCATCGCGTTGAATGCCTCGGGGCGGTTGAGGGTCAGCGTGCCGATCTCCCCGTCGATCTCGATCTTCAGCGTTTGCAGCTCAGGCGGATTCATGTGGGCGGCAGCCTACCCTGTGTGGGAATGGACGAGAGGATTCGCGAGTTGCCCGACGCCCCCGGTGTCTACCTGTTCCACGATGCCGACGGCGCGACGATCTACGTCGGCAAGGCGCGCTCGATCCGCAAGCGCGTCGCCTCGCACTTCTCCGCCCGCGGCGAGGCCCGGATGACCTCGCGGGTCGACCGGATCGAGTGCCTCGTCACCTCGACTGAGGCCGAGGCCCTGCTCGCCGAGCAGAACTTCATCAAGCGCCACCGGCCCCGCTTCAACATCCGCCTGCGCGACGACAAGTCCTACCCCTACGTCTGCGTCAGCCTCGACGAGGACTACCCGCGCGTCTACTTCACCCGGGAGCGCCACCGCGCCGGCCGCGCCTACTTCGGTCCCTTCTCCAGCGCCAAGCGGGTGCGCGAGACGCTCGACCTGCTCGGCAAGCTCTTCCAGTTCCGCACCTGCGAAGGGGCCGAGCCGGGCCGCCGCTCCGGCAGCCCCTGCCTCGACTACTTCATCAAGCGCTGCGGGGCGCCCTGCGTCGGCTACGTGACCCGCGAGGAGTACCGCCACAACATCGACGCGATCGTCGACTTCCTCTCCGGCCGCTATCGCCAGGTCGAGGCCGACGAGCAGGCGAAGATGGAGGAGGCCGCCGCCGCCCGCGAGTTCGAGCGCGCCGCCCTGCACCGCGACCGCCTCAAGGCGATCCAGTCGCTGTTCGAGCGCCAGCGCGTCGCCGGCGGCACGGTCGGCACCGCCGACCTGATCGGGGTTGCCGCCGAGGGGCAGGACGCCAACGCCCAGGTCTTCCAGGTCCGCGACGGCATCCTCGCCGAGCGCCAGAGCTTCTACCTCGACAACCAGGCCGAACGCGACCTGGCCGAGGTCGCCGAGGAGTTCGTCGGCCAGTACTACTCGGCCTCGCCGGCGGTGCCGCGCACGGTGATCGTCGGCCCTTACCTGGGTGAGCGCGCCGGGCTGCTCGAAGCGGCGCTGAGCGAGCAGCGCGGCAGCGCGGTCGAGGTGCGGGTGGCCGAGCGCGGCGACAAGCGGCGCCTGCGTGAGCTGGCCGAGCGCAATGCCAAGCTCGCTCTCGACCAGGACCGGCTGCGCCGCGAGCACCGCCGCCAGCGCCGGGTCGAGTCGCTGGCCAGCCTGCGCGAGGCGCTCGGCATGCAGGAGCTGCCGGTGCGGATCGAGGGCTTCGACATCTCCAACCTCGGCGGCGAGCACACCGTCGCCTCGATGGTCGTGTTCGAGGGGGGTGCGACCAAGAAGGCGGACTACCGGCGGTTCCGGGTGCGGGGCGAGAACGGCGATGGCCGCAGGGCCGGTCCCGACGACTTCGCCTCGATGGAGGAGATCCTCGGGCGGCGGATGAACCGCTACCTGGAAGAGGCCGATCTCTCGCCGCACGAGCGCAAGCGCGACGCGAGCTTCGGCTCGCTGCCCTCGCTGATCGTGATCGACGGCGGCAAGGGACAGCTCTCGGCCGGGATGCGGGTGCTGGCGCCATTCGTCGAGCGCGGCGTCACCGTGATCGGCCTGGCGAAGCGACTGGAGGAGGTCTACCTGCCCGGCCGCGCCACGCCACTCGACCTCCCCGCCGACTCGGAGGCCTCCCAGCTCCTGCAGCGGGTGCGAGACGAGGCGCACCGCTTCGCGATCGAGCACCACCGCGGCCGCCGCGACCGGGCGATGACCGGCTCGGTGCTCGACGAGCTGAAGGGGATCGGGCCGGTCCGCAAGCGCGCCCTGCTGCAGCATTTCGGCTCTCCAGAGCGCTTTGTCGCCGCCACTCGCGAGGAACTGGAAATGGTGCCCGGCGTGCCTGGCAAGGTAGCGCGTGAGATTCACGAGCAACTCAACAGGACGGGCTGACAGGCAGATGGCAAGCGAGGTCGAGCTGGTCGTGATCACCGGCCACTCAGGGGCCGGCAAGTCCGAAGCGATCGCCGCCTTCGAGGACGGCGGCTACTTCTGCGTCGACAACCTGCCGCCGCGGATGATCGGCAGCCTCGGCGAGCTCTTCCGCCACGAGGGCAGCGCGGTCGAGCGCGCCGCGGTGGTCTCCGACGTGCGCGGCGGCGAGTACTTCGACGACCTGCTGCAGGTGCTCGACGACCTGACCGCCGAAGGGATCAAACCGACCGTGCTCTTCCTCGAGGCCGACGAGGAGACCCTGGTCGACCGCTACAAGGAGACCCGCCGCCGCCACCCGCTGGCGCCGGAAGGCCGGATCGTCGACGGGATCAGGGCCGAGCGCGAGATGCTGGCGCCGCTGCGCGAGCGGGCCGACGTGGTGATGGACACCAGCAGCCTGACCGGGGGGATGCTGCGCCGCCGCATCGCCGAGGACATGCTCGGCCACCACGAGAGCGGCAAGATGGCGCTGACCCTGCTCACCTTCGGCTTCAAGAACGGGCCGCCGCACGATGCCGACCTCACCCTCGACGTCCGCTTCCTGCCCAACCCGCACTACGTCGACGACCTCCGGCCGCTGACCGGGCTGGACGCCCGGGTGCGCGAGTACGTCGAGGCGGGCACCCAGGCCGGCGAGTTCTACGGCCGCCTGTTGCCGCTGCTCGATTTCCTCGTCCCGGCCTACGTGGCAGAGGGCAAGAGCCACCTGACGATCGCGATCGGCTGCACCGGCGGCCGCCACCGCTCGATCACAGTCGCCGACCGCATCCGCCAAGAGCTGGAAAGCCGCGAAGACGTAGTGGTCCACCTAAAGCACCGCGACACAGACGTGAACTGAGGGCCGACGGGCCGATACGTCAAGGATGTCTTGACGTATCGGCCCGTCGGCAGCTTGGAGGCGCCGTCTCCATAGAATCGCCCCGGCTTTGAGCGATCCCGTCATTTCAATCCGCGGCCTGCGCATGAGCTATGGGGATTTCGAGGCGGTGCGCGGCATCGATCTCGAGGTCCAGGCCGGCGAGATCTTCGCCTTCCTGGGCCCCAATGGGGCGGGGAAGACGACGACGGTCGAGATTCTCGAGGGGTACCGCAAGCGCAGCGGCGGGGAGGTCACCGTTCTGGGGGAGGACCCCGAGCGCGGCGACCGGGCCTGGCGCGAGCGGATCGGGATCGTCCTGCAGAGCTGTCGCCTCGACCCCTACCTGACTGTGCGCGAGTCGTTGGGGCTGTATGCCGGCTACTACCGGGCGCCGCGGCCGGTCGAGGACGTGATCGAGCTGGTCGGGCTGTCGGGCAAGGCCGATGTGCGGGCGAGCAAGCTCTCCGGCGGCCAGCAGCGCCGCCTCGACGTCGGCATGGCCCTCATCGGCGACCCCGAGCTGCTCTTCCTCGACGAGCCGACCACCGGCTTCGATCCCTCGGCGCGGCGGCAGGCCTGGGAGACGATCGCTGGCCTGCGCGACCTCGGCAAGACGGTCTTCCTCACCACCCATTACATGGACGAGGCGCAGCGGCTCGCCGACCGGGTGACGGTTATCGCCCACGGCGAGGTGGTTGCCAGCGGCACGCCTGAGGATCTCGGCGACCGCGAGAGCCTGCCGACCACGATCAGCTACCGGCTCGGCGGCGAGGAGGTCTCGGCCCAGACGCGCAACCCGGTCGCCGACCTGCACGAGCTGACCGAGCGCGCCCTCGCCCAGGGCCTCGAGCTCGAGGCCCTCGAAGTCACCCGTCCCAACCTCGAGGACGTCTACCTCTCCCTGACCGCGGAGGACGCAGAATGAGCTTCCGGTGCGCCTTTTGCGGTCTATGCCCACATAAAGCGCACCGGAAGGGGTGCCTATGAGCGGGTTGGCGCTCTTTGCGCATCAGTTCCGCTATGACCAGAAGGCGTTCTGGCGGAATCCGGCCTCGGTCTTCTTCACCGTGATGTTTCCGGTGATCCTGCTCTTGATCTTCGCCACCGTCTTCGGCGGGCAGACGGTCGACGTGCGGGGCGGGATCGAGACCACCGCCTACTACGTGCCGGCGATCATCACCCTGGCGGTGATCTCGGCGACGATGCAGTCGCTGGCGATGTCTCTGGTGATCGCCCGCGAGGACGGCCGCCTCAAGCGCGGCCGCGGCACGCCGATGCCGGCTTGGGTCTTCATCGCGGGGCGGATCGGCAACTCGGCCGTGGTGGCGCTGCTGATGCTGGCGCTGATGGCCCTGATCGGCCGTCTCCTCTACGGCGTCGCGATCCCCTGGGGGCAGCTGCCGCAAATCGTCACCACCCTGCTGATCGGCGCCGCCTCATTCTGCTGCCTCGGCATCGCCCTCACCGCGGCGATCCCCTCCCAGGACGCCGCCGCGCCGATCGTCAACGCCCTGCTGTTGCCGCTCTACTTCCTCTCCGGCGTCTTCATCCCCGACGACCAGCTGCCCAGCGGAGTCATCCACTTCGCCGACGTCTTCCCGATCCGTCACTTCTTCGAGGCCTTCTTCGATGTGTACGACCCCGGCAGCGGCGGGGCGGGAGTGCAATGGGACAACCTCGCCGTCGTCGCGATCTGGGGCGTCGCCGGCCTCCTGCTGGCGATCCGCTTCTTCCGCTGGACACCGCGCGGCGGCTAAAAACCGGGGCCGACGGGACGAAATGGGCGTCAACGACGCGGATTTCGTCCCGTCGGCCGAAATGGGCGGCGGGCACGATGGCCGTTCGCGCATATAGCCTCCTGGGCCGAATGTTGCATCACGTTCTACTGGAGGTGTCTGACCTCGAGCAGAGCGCGTCGTTCTACGACTCGCTGCTCGCGCCCCTTGGCTGGCGGCGCCATTTCGAGGAGGACGAAACGATCGGCTGGGGCATCGCCAAACCGGTCTTCTTCATCTCCTCGCACCATGAGCCGAAGGCCGGATTCGGCCTGCTCAGCTTCTCCGGGCTCGGCATCGTCGCCGTCAAGGCCGCCTGGGAAGGCGGCATGAACGCGGGCGGCACCCTGGTCTCCGCACCGGGCGAGCGCCGCTCCTACGGCTCGGGCACCTACTCGGCGTTCGTCAAGGACCCGGACGGGTACGAGATCGAGATCACCATCGGCACCGACTAGGCCGGCGAGCGCCGGTCCATAACATCGACACATCTCCCCAAACGACTCTCAGGAGGGTTGACTCAATGGCAGTGAAGGTCGGCATCAACGGTTTCGGGCGGATCGGCCGCAACGTCTTCCGCGCGGCGCAGGCGGCTGGCGCCGACCTCGAGTTCGTCGCGGTCAACGACCTCACCGACCCGGCGACCCTCGCCCACCTGCTCAAGTACGACTCGATCGTGGGCCGTCTCCCCGGCGAGGTCAGCGTCGACGGGGACACCATCTCGGTTGACGGCGCCCCGCTCAAGGTGCTCTCCGAGCGCGACCCGGCGGCGTTGCCCTGGGGCGACCTCGGCGTCGACGTGGTGATCGAGTCGACCGGCTTCTTCACCGCCCGCGACGACGCCGCCAAGCACCTCGCCGCCGGCGCCAAGAAGGTGATCATCTCCGCGCCTGCCAAGGAACCGGACGTGACCGTCGCTCTCGGCGTCAACTTCGACAGCGACTACGACCGCGACAACCACCACGTCATCTCCAACGCCTCCTGCACGACCAACTGCCTGGCCCCCTTCGCGAAGGTGCTGAACGACTCCTTCGGCATCGAGCACGGCCTGATGACGACGATCCACGCCTACACCTCCGACCAGCGCCTGCAGGACATGCCGCACAAGGACCTGCGCCGGGCGCGCGCCGCCGCCGTCAACCTGATCCCGACGACGACCGGTGCGGCCAAGGCGGTGGGCCTCGTCCTGCCGGAGCTGAACGGCAAGCTCAACGGCCTCGCCGTGCGCGCCCCGGTGATCACCGGCTCGGTCGTCGACCTTGTCTTCGCCCCGACCCGACCGACCGACCCGGCCGCCGTCAACGCCGCGATCAAGGAGGCGGCCGAGGGCCCGCTGAAGGGCATCCTCAGCTACACCGAGGACGAGATCGTCTCCACCGACATCGTCGGCGACCCGCACTCCTCGATCTTCGACGCCGGCCAGACGATGGCGATCGGCGACGGCAAGCTGATCAAGGCGGTCTCCTGGTACGACAACGAGTGGGGTTACTCCAACCGCTGCGTCGAGCTGGCCGGCAAGGTTCTCTGAGCCGAGCAGCCCGGGACCTCTCGTGAGCTTCGCCAAGGCCAGCGTCCGCGACGCCGACGTCGCCGGCAAGCGGGTGCTGGTCCGGGTCGATTTCAACGTGCCGCTCGACGGCGGCACGGTGGCCGACGACACCCGGATCCGCGCCGCGCTGCCGACGATCGAGCTGCTGCGCGAGCGCGGTGCCGCGCTGATCCTGGTCTCGCACCTGGGACGCCCGAAGGGCACCGTCGTGCCGGAGCTCTCGATGAAGCCGGTCGGCGAGCATCTCGCCGGACTGCTCGGCGCGCCGGTCAAGCAGGCGCCCGCCGTCGTCGGCGAGGAGGTCGAGACGATGGCGGCCGGTCTCAGCCCCGGCGACGTGCTGCTGCTGGAGAACGTGCGCTTCGAGGCGGGGGAGACCGACGACGACCCGGTGCTGGCCAAAGCGCTCGCCGAGCTGGCCGACCTCTACGTCAACGACGCCTTCGGCGCCGCCCACCGCGCCCACGCCAGCACCGCCGGTGTGACGACCCACCTGCCCAGCTACGCGGGGCTGCTGCTCCAGCGCGAGGTGAGCGAGCTGACCGAGGTGGTCGAGTCCCCGTCCCGCCCGCTGGTCGTGGTCCTCGGCGGGGCCAAGGTGACCGACAAGGTCGGCGTGATCGACCGTTTCCTCGAAGTCGCCGATGAGGTTCTGATCGGCGGGGCGATGTGCTTCAGCTTCTTCCGCGCCCAGGGGATCGCCACCGGCAACTCGCTGGTCGAGGAGGAGGGGGTGAAGCTCGCGGGCGAGGCGCTGATCCGGGCGGAATCGTCGGGGTGCGAGCTGCGCCTGCCGGTCGACCTGGTGCTGGGAGAGGCGTTTGACGCCGCGACCGAGGTGCGGGAGAGCGATGGGGTCGAGGTGCCCGACGGCTGGATGGGCCTCGACATCGGCCCGCGCAGCGCCGCCGCCTATGCCGAGCGGATCGCCGCGGCCGGCACGGTGCTCTGGAACGGCCCGATGGGCGCCTTCGAGCTTCCCCCGTTCGCCGCCGGCACGCGCGCGGTCGCCGATGCCGTCGCGAACGCGCCCGGAACGACCGTGATCGGGGGTGGCGACTCGGTCGCCGCCCTGCAACAGTTCGGGCTCGCCGAGAAGGTGGACTGGCTATCGACCGGAGGAGGAGCGTCGTTGGAGTTGCTCGAGGGAAAGACGTTGCCGGGCGTGGAGGCACTGCGCGATGCCTAGGACGCCATACATCGCCGCCAACTGGAAGATGCACAAGACCGTCGCCGAGGCGGGCGAGTTCGTCGATGCCCTGCTGCCGCAGATCGCCGCGACCCAGAGCGATGTGGTGATCTGCCCGCCGTTCACGGCACTCACCGCCGTGGTCGAGCGCCGCTACGGCACCGCCGTCAAGGTCGCCGCACAGAACATGCACGAGGAGGACTCGGGCGCATTCACCGGCGAGGTCTCGGCCTCGATGCTGGTCGAGCTCGACGTCGAGGCGGTCGTCCTCGGCCACTCCGAGCGGCGCCAGCACTTCGGCGAGACCGACGAGGCCTTGGCGCGCAAGGTCCCGGCAGCGCTGGCCGCGGGCCTGGAGCCGATCCTCTGCGTTGGCGAGAGCGAGGAGGCGCGCGACGCCGAACAGACCGACGCGGTGCTGGAGCGCCAACTGCAGGCGGATCTTGCCGAGGTGGCCGGCACCGAGTTGGCCGGGGTGGTGATCGCCTACGAGCCGATCTGGGCGATCGGCACCGGCCGCACGGCGACTCCCGAGCAGGCGCAGGAAGCGTGTGCCTTCATCCGCGACATGGTGCGCGAGCAGGGTGGCCCCGCCGACGATGTACGGATCCTCTACGGCGGCTCGGTCAAGCCCGCCAACGCCGCGGAGCTGATGGCGCAACCGGACATCGACGGCGCCCTGGTCGGCGGCGCCAGCCTCGACCCCAGCGACTTCGCCGCCATCGTGAAAGCAACATGAGCTTCCGGTGCGCCTTTTCCCCCCTATGCGTGGATAAAGCGCACCGGAAGGGTTTGCGGTGACGTATCCCTCGCTGGCGCTTGTGATTCTCGATGGCTGGGGGCTGGCCGAGCCGGGCCCCGGGAATGCGATCTCGCTCGCCGACACTCCGGTCTTCGACCGTCTCTGGGAGCGCTTCCCCCACACCCAGCTCTCCGCCCAGGGCCGCGACGTCGGCCTTCCCGAGGGGCAGATGGGCAACTCCGAGGTCGGCCACCTCAACCTCGGCGCGGGCGCCATCGTCAAGCAGGACCTGGCCCGGATCGACGACGCGATCGCCGACGGCAGCTTCTTCGACAACGAGGCGCTGCTCGCCGCCTGCGAGCGCGCCCGCAACAGCCCGCGTGGCCGGCTGCACCTGCTCGGCCTCGTCTCCGACGGCGGCGTGCACTCCGGCTGGGAGCACATCGAGGCGACGATCGAGCTTGCCTCCCAGGAGGGCGTTCCCGACGTCGTCTTCCACGCCTTCACCGATGGCCGCGACACCCTGCCCCACGGCGGCAAGGGCTACCTGCACGAGCTGGAGCGCTGGTTGCGCCAGGCCGGCCGCGTCGCCACGGTCAGCGGCCGTTATTTCGCCATGGACCGCGACACCCGCTGGGAGCGGGTCAAGCTCGCCTACGACGCGATCGTCCACGCCGAGGGGCTGCGCGCCGCGAGCGCCGAGGAGGCGATCGCGGCCTCATACGAGCGCGAGGAGACCGACGAGTTCGTCAAGCCGACCGTGGTCGGGGATTACGACGGCGTCGCCGAGGGCGACGTCGGCTTCTTCGTCAACTTCCGTCCCGACCGGGCGCGGGAGATGACCCGCGCCCTGGCCGAGCCGGACTTCGAAGAGTTCGCCCGCGCCGGGGGCCCCGTCCTCGACCTGACCACGATGACCGTTTACCGCAAGGGCTGGCCCTACCCGGTCGCCTTCCCGGAAGCACGGCCGGAGACGACTCTGGCCGAGACGATCTCCGCCGCCGGCGGCGGCCAGCTGCACATCGCCGAGACCGAGAAGTACGCCCATGTCACCTACTTCTTCAACGGTGGCCGCGAGCAGGAGTGGGAGGGGGAGGAGCGCCGCCTGGTCGACTCGCCGCGCGATGTGCCCACCTACGACCACAAGCCTGAGATGAGCGCCCGTGCCGCCGCGGACACGTTCACCGGCCACTGGCGCGAGGGCGAGTACCGCTTCGGGATCGTCAACTTCGCCAATCCCGACATGGTCGGCCATACCGGCGTGATCCCCGCCGCGGTGGCGGCGGTCGAGGAGGTCGACGGCTGCCTCGGCGACGTAGTCGAGGCCGTCACGGCCAAGGGCGGCGCCTGCATCGTCACCGCCGATCACGGCAACTGCGACCATATGCTCGAGCCCGATGGCTCGCCCAACACGGCGCACTCGCTCAACCCGGTGCCGCTGATCGTCACCGCGGAGGGAGTGACGCTGCGCGACCACGGCATCTTGGCCGACGTGGCCCCCACCGCCCTCGAGCTGCTCGGCATCGCGCAGCCGGCCCCGATGACCGGACGGTCCCTGATCGCCGAGTGAACGGTTGACCCACCCATAGGGTGGTCAACCGTTCAGCGAGCAGCCATGCGCGTCGAGGCAGACAGACTTAGGTTCGAGATCGGGGCGCGGGACGGGGCCGCGCGGACCGGCGTGCTGCACACGCCGCACGGGCCGGTGAAGACGCCGGCCTTCATCCCGCTGGCGACGAAGGGCACGGTGCGCGGCCTGGAATCGCACGAGGTGGCCGAGCTCGGCTACGAGATGGTGCTCGGCAACACGTATCACCTGTTCGTCTCGCCCGGGCCCGACCGGATCGCGGCAGCCGGCGGCCTGCACGGGTTCATGGGCTGGGATCGCGCCCTGATCACCGACTCCGGCGGGTTCCAGGTCTTCTCGCTGGCCCACGGGGGGGTCGCCAACGAGGTGAAGGGCAGCGGGCGGCCGGGAGGGGCGCATGGCTCGGTGGTCTCGATCGAGGAGGAGGGAGTGCAGTTCCGCTCCTACCGCGACGGGACCGAGCTGTTCATCTCGCCGGAGGTCTCGATGCAGGTGCAGGCGGCGCTCGGCTCCGACATCGCCCTGGTCTTCGACGAGTGCACGCCCTTTCACGCCGACCGCGACTACACCGCCCGCTCGACCGAGCGAACCCACCGCTGGCTCGATCGCTGCCTCGCCTGGCACGGTGAGAACGGGCCGCACCGCCAGGCGGTGTTCGGGATCGTCCAGGGCGGTGTCTATGAGGACCTGCGCCGCGAGTCGGCCGAGGCCGTCTCGGCCGCCGGGGTCGACGGACTCGCGATCGGCGGCACCCTCGGCCGCGACAAGTCCGAGATGCGCGAGGTGCTGGCGATGACCGCGCCGCTGCTGCCGGCCGCGGCGCCCAAGCACCTGCTCGGCATCGGCGAGGTCGACGACCTGCTCGCCGGCATCGCCCTCGGCCTCGACGTCTTCGACTGCGCCGTCCCCACCCGCCTCGCCCGTCACGGCGTCGCCCTCGTCCCCGATCCTGACCACCGCTTCCGCCTCGACCTGCGCAAAGCGGGGCACGAAGGCGACCGCAACCCGATCGCCGACGGCTGTCCCTGCACCGCCTGCCAGCACCACGACCGCGACTACATCAGCTACCTCTCCCGCGCCGAGGAGCTGACCGCCGTCCGCCTCCTCTGCCTCCACAACCTCACCTACCTGCAGGAGCTGATGAAGCACGCGAGAGCGGCGATCGGCTCTGAAAGCTTCATCGGCTATTCGGCCGCGGTCATGGACGGAACTGCGCCCTGGGCGGTTGGTTGAGGAGATCGGGCACCCCTCCGAACGGCTTGTACTTTTTCGCTATATCCCTCAGGGCGACAGCTATCGCCGCCCCTCGAAAAAGTTGAGTGAGGTGGGGTGCCCGATCTCCTCTTCGAACGGCTATTCCTGGTTCTTCTTGACCAGGTCCTTGAATTCTTCTACGACCTTTTCGACAGTGTCGCCCGCCACTTCGGTCGCCTTGACGCCGGTCGCCTTGTCGGTCGTGTAGATCACCGCGGCGGCCACGGCGGCGGCGATCAGGACCAGCGCGAGCAGGACCGTGACGAACCGCGCGAAGCGCGAGAAGGCGCTGCGCTTCTGCTGGGGCTGGACCGGGGGAGGCGCGACCGGCGGCGCCGGAGCCGCGCGCGGGATCGGGCGCCGGGTCGGCGACGGCTGGGCCGGGCGGTACTCGGTCTGGGCGGTGCGGTCGACGCGGGTTGCCGCGGTCTCGCTGCCGAGCACGTTGGTCGCCGCCGTGCCCTCGCTTTCGGGCAGGGTGACGTCCTCGCCTTCGAGGCCCAGGTGCAGGCCGCCGGCCAGCTCGCTGGCGCTGGCGTAGCGCCGCGACGGGTCGCCCTCCAGGGCCCGCAGCACGGCGGCGCCGAGCGTCTCCGGCACCTCGTCGTTGTAGGTGCTGGGCGGCAGCGGCTTCTCGTTTTGCTGGCGCACCGCCAGCTCGGCCAGGCTCGAGCCCTCATAGGGCAGGCGCCCGGTGAGGAACTGGTAGAGGACGACGCCGAGCGCGTAGACGTCGGTGGCGGGGGTCGCCTCCTCGCCGCGGACCTGCTCGGGCGAGAGGTAGGCGGCGGTCCCGACCACCGAGCCGACCTGGGTGATCCGCGTCTGTTCGACCGCGCGGGCGATGCCGAAGTCGGTCAGCTTGACCGTCATCTCGCCGCCGCCGACCGGGCCGCCGACGACCATCAGGTTGCCCGGCTTGACGTCGCGGTGGATGATCCCGCGCCGGTGCGCATAGTCGAGCCCGGCGCAGGCCTGGGCGCCGATCTCGGCCGCCGTCTCGGCGTCGGGCGGTCCCTGCTTTTGCAGGATCTGCGCCCCCGAGCGTCCCTGCACGTACTCCATGACGATGTAGTGGCGCCCGTCGTCGATCCCGGTGTCGTAGACCTGGACGATGTTGGGGTGGATCAGCTTCGCCACCGCCAGTGCCTCGCGGCGGAAGCGGGCGACGAAGCGCTCGTCGTCGGAGAGGTGCTCGGCGAGGATCTTGACCGCGACCGTGCGCTCGAGGATCAGGTCGGTCGCCTGGTGCACGCTCGACATCCCGCCCGAGCCCAGTTTCTCGCCGATCTCATAGCGGCCGGAGAGGGTTCCGCTGGCCATCATTCACCGCCCGTTTCCGCCGGCGCACCGGGACTGACTCCGCCGGGCGCCCCGGTGCCGCCGCCTTCGCTCGGGGCCGGTGTGGTCGTCGCCGGTTCTTCGCTCGTCGTTTCGGGGGGAGCCGCTTCTTTCTGTTCGGCCTTTTCTTCTTCCCGTTCGTGGCCGGCTTCTTCCTTTTCAAGTTCCTTTTCGGCCTTCTTTTCCTGGCCGGACGGCGCGGTCCGTTCGGTGGTCGCTTCGGTCGCCGGCGCAACCGTTTCGGTGCTCGTTTCCTCGCATTCGGCGACGACTTCGCCCAGCCGGGCCACGCCCCGGCGCAGCGCTTCCTCGAGCTTGGGGTCGACGTCTTCGAGCGCTTCGACCTGCTCGCTCACTTCCGCCACCGCGTCTTCGGCGCCGATGCATTCGCCTTCCTCGGCGTAGCTCTGCACGTGGTCGAGGTTTTCGGTGATTTCGGCAGCGGTGTTGCCGGGCAGCAGGTTGGCGTCGCTGCCGCCACAGGAGACGAGCGCGAGCGCGGCGGCGATGCCGAGGGCGAGGCTGAGCGCGGATAGGGCGAGTTGACGCACCGTTGCGAGTCTAGAGAACGGCTCTAAGCGCATATTTTGCCTGCATTTATGCGTCACTGGCCGGTGTAGAGGCGGTCGGCGAGGCGGCTCGGCAGCCCGGCGGCGCGGATCGGCGCGGCGGCGCGCTCGACGTCGTAGGCGACGCGGTGGAAGCGGGCCGTATCGGCCTCGGTGTCCAGCTCCAGCCAGGCCGCCCGCGGGTCGCCGTCGCGCGGCTGCCCGACGCTGCCGGGATTGACCAGCCACTCGCCGCGGCCGAGGTCGAGCAGGGCGCCGTCGCTCGCCTGGGCGCCGCGGGTCTCGCCGCCGTCCGCGGCATCGGGCCGGTTGAAGAAGAGGGCGACATGTGAGTGGCCGATCAGGCCGATGCGCGCCGGGCTGGCGTCCATGCCCTGGTCCGCCTGCTCGCCGGAGAGCACGTACTCCCAGACCGGGTCGCGGGGCGAGGCGTGCGAGAGGCCGATGCCGCGGCGCTCGCCGCTGGGCTCGAGCTCGCGCAGGAACTCCAGGGTGCTCTCGCCGACATGGGCGCGCGTCCACTCGACCGCGGCCGCGGCCGCCTCGGAGAAGGCGGAGATGTTGAGCGAGCCGAGCACGGCCAGGTCGTGGTTGCCGACCAGGCAGGCCGCGCAGCGCTCCCGCACCAGC
This sequence comes from uncultured Solirubrobacterales bacterium, assembly GCA_963817905.1. GTDB lineage: Bacteria > Actinomycetota > Thermoleophilia > Solirubrobacterales > 70-9 > VRUE01. The sequence continues at coordinate 601,789 of CAWFPS010000002.1, forward strand.
TCGGTGCAGGCATCGGGCTCGACCCCGTATCCGACCACGTCGCCCAGGCACCAGACCTCGTCGACCCCGGCCGCCTCGGTCGCTTCGAGAACCGCTTCGAGCGCCGGCAGGTTGGCGTGGATATCGGTGATCGCCGCGGCGCGCAAGGCCGTCCAGGGTACTTCGGCGCCCGTCCCTCCATACGATGCGGCCGACGATGGCAACGGCCGACCCGATAGCCGCGCTGCACTCCGCCGTGGAAGAGGCGACGCGCTCGATGCGCAACGGCGAGCCGACCGGGCCGGAGCCGAGCCTGGAGCGCCCGCCCAAGCCGGAGCTGGGCGACTACAGCTCCAACGCGGCGATGCTGCTTGCCGCGCCGCTGGGTGAAAACCCGCGCGACGTCGCCGCCCGGCTGGCCGAGCGGCTCTCCGCTCAGCTGGGGGAGGGGACGGTCGAGCGGATCGAGGTCGCCGGCCCGGGCTTCGTCAACCTCTTCCTCGCCGACGAGTGGTACCGGGGGGCGATTCGCAGCCTCGGCGCCGCCGAGCGACTCGGCCCGCCGCCGACCTCCTCGCCGGAGCGCGTCCTGGTCGAGTTCGTCTCCGCCAACCCGACCGGGCCGCTGCACGTAGGCGGCGGTCGCCACGCCGCCTACGGCGACTCGCTCGTCCGCATCCTCGAGGCGGCCGGCAACGAGCCCCAGCGGGAGTTCTACGTCAACGACGCGGGCGGCCAGGTCGACCGCTTCGCCGCCTCGATCGCGGCGCGGATGCGGGGCGAGGAGCCACCCGAGGACGGCTACAACGGCGAGTACGTGATCGAGATCGGCGAGCGCCTCGCCGGCGAGGGGGTCGAGGCCGACGAACTCGAGCGGCTCGGCAGCCGTGGGGTCGAGCTGATGCTCGAGAACGTGCGGGCGACGCTGGAGCGCTTCGGCGTCGAGTTCGACACCTGGTTCTCCGAGCGCGACCTCTACAGCCGCGGCGAGGTCGACTCGGCCCTCGCCCAGCTCGACGAACACGGCCACACCTACCGCAGCGAAGACGCCCTCTGGCTGCGCACCACGACCTTCGGCGACGACAAGGACCGGGTCCTGATTCGCGCCAACGGCGAACCGACCTACCTCGCCGCCGACGTCGCCTACCACTGGGACAAGCTGGAGCGCGGCTTCGAGCGGCTGATCGACATCCTCGGCGCCGACCACCACGGCTACGTCGCCCGGCTGCGAGCGGCGATCGGCGGGCTCGGCGGCGACCCGCAGCGCTTCGAGGCGCTGATCATGCGCCTCGTCCACATCATGGAAAGCGGCGAGCGGGCGCAGATGTCGAAGCGCAGCGGTGACTTCGTCGGCCTCGACGAGCTGCTCGACGAGATCGGCGTCGACGCGACCCGCTGGTTCATGCTCTGGCGCAGTCACGACACCGAAGTCGACCTCGACCTCGACCTGGCGCGGCGCCAGTCCAACGACAACCCGGTCTACTACGTCCAGTACGCCCACGCCCGCATCGCCAGCATCCTGCGCAAAGCCGGGCAGGAGCCCGAGTCGGTCGCCGGCGGTGCCGGCGCCGAGACGCCGGGTACGCCGCTCGAGCCGACCGAGCAGGCGCTGATCAAGCGCCTGCTCGAGTTTCCCGACGAGGTGCGCGAGGCGGCGGCGCGGCGGGCCCCGCACCGGATCTGCACCTACGCAACGGCCGTCGCCGCCGATTTCCACGGCTTCTACCGCGATTGCCAGGTGCTGGGCGCCGAGGGCGAGGGTGTCGAGCGCTCGCGTCTGGCACTCTCGCTGCTGACGATGCGGACGATCTCCGGCGCACTCGGCCTGCTCGGCATCTCCGCCCCGGAGCGGATGTGATGCTGGGCCGCCGCAACAAGCAGCAGGTGCTGGCCGAGGTCCCGGCGCCCAAGTCCCCCTCGGCCCGCCCGGGGGCGCTGGGCCGCGAGCAGCTGCAGGCCTACGCAGGCCTTGCCGCGAGGCTGGCCGGATCGGGGTCGGCGTTCCTGACCGGGCCGGCGAAGTCGCAGGCCGCTCTCGGCCTGGCGGCCGCGGCCACCGCGGAAGGCCGCCGGGTCGCCCTGCTCGAGTGCGACCTCGCCTTTCCGGTCCTCGCCCAGAGCCTCGGCCTGTCCGAGACCCCGGGCCTGCACGAGTACCTCAGCGGCGACGCCGAGGCCGGCGAGATCCTGCAGCCGCTGGTCCTCGCCGGGCCCGCCTCGGGACGGGCGAGGGAGCCGCTCACCTGCGTCGTCGCCGGGGAGGCGGAGCCCAAGCCGGTGTCGCTGCTCGATTCCGAGCGCTGCGACCACGCGATCGAGCGCCTGCGCCGCGCCTACGACCTGCTGGTCATCGACGGGCCGGGCCTGGGGGAAGACCGGGACTCGCTGCGCGCCCTCGCCGAACACGCGGCCGTGACCCTCGCCTGCGGCGAGCGCCGCGAGATCCCGAAGCGGCTGCCGGTCAACGTGGCCGGCCTGGTCCTCGTCGGCTAGAGGTCGTAGCGGGCGAGGTCGGCGTCGAGCCGCTCGGCGTCCTCGCCCTCGGGAGCCGCCGTCCCGCCCCCACCCGGTGGGCCGTCTCCCTTGCCGCCGCGCCGCCAGCGGGCGACGCTGAAGGCGAGTGCCACGGCCGCGATCGCGATCGCCAGCACCGGGACCAGGTAGGCGGTGAGGTCGAAGCCGGTGGCCTCGGGGAGGGCGAGCACCGCCGGCCCGTACTGGGCGACGAGCGCATCCTTGATCTCGGCCTTGGTCTTTCCCTCGGCGACGAGCCGGGCGACGTAGGCCTTCTCGCGCCGCCCCTGCGGCGAGTCGGAGAGCTCGAGCAGGGTGCCGCAGATCGGGCACATCACTTCGTCTTCGATGTCGTGGACGGTCGTCTGCGGCGCTGCAGATGACCCCGGCGTCCAAACCGCGGCAAGCAGGCCGAGCGCGAGCACCACTCGCATCGAGGTCATCGTCCGCTCCGCTGTGCCTTTTCGGCGAATAGCGCGGCAAAAGAACAGGCGAAGCTCATTCTTCGCCCGCGATGATCGGCTCGACCCGGTCCGCCAGGAACTGGTCGTCGACCACGCCACGCCAGATCAGCGCCAGCTTGCCGTGGGGGTCGACGAGGAAGTTCTCCGGCACGCCGCTCGCGCCGAAGGCCTTGCTGCGCTCGTCGCCGACCGAGCGTAGCTGCGGGTAGCCGGTCGGGTGCTCGCGCAGGAAGGCGACCGCGTCCTCGCGGTTGTCCTGCACGTCGATCCCGACCACGGTCGTGTCTTTGCCGCGGTTGTCCTTGTAGAAGCGCTCCAGCACCGGAGCCTCTTCGCGGCAGGGCGGGCACCAGGAGGCCCAGAGGTTGACCAGAACCCACTTGCCGCGGTAATCCCGGATCGAGCCATCGCCCGGCCCCGGCAGCGCGGGCAGAACCTTGTCCGGCACCGGGTCGCCGATCGCGATCTTGGCCCCGCCCTTGCTGAGCAGCCCGAATCCAAGCAAGCCGATAACGGCCAGCACGGCAAGGAAGGCAAGGAACGAGCGAGCGCTCACGGCCGGCGAAGGTTAGTTCGCGCCCGCCGTCGCTGGATTTAGACTCACCGGTCGAATGGCGCCCCGCGACTTCTACGCCTCGCCGTTCGGCGTCGCTTACAGCACCTACATGGAGAAGCCTCTGCTGAGCCGCCTGATCGGCCGGATCGTCTGGGGCGGGGATGACAAGCCCTACTACGACAGCATGAACGCCATCGCCGAAGTGGCCGACGGCGGGGCGATAGTTGACTGTCCGTGCGGGGCTGGGCCGGCGCTTCGTGCTCTTCGTCCCGGCGCCGAGGTCCGCTACGTCGCCGCCGACCTCTCTCCCTCGATGCTCCGTCGGGCGCGAAAGCGAGCGGCATCGCGTGGTCTCGGCAAAGTCGAGTTCATCGAAGCCGATGCGACCGATCTTCCCGCTCGGCTCTCCGGCTAACGCCCCTGACCGAGGACGCGGCGGACGAAGTCCGACTTGGCGTCGGTATAGGCCTCACGGTCGTGCGCAAAGCGGCGCGCGAGGTCGCGCTTCAGGGCGAGATATTCCGCGGCGGCCTGTGGATCTGCCCGCAGGCGGTCGCGGAACGCCAGCTCGTCGGCGTAGCGCTCGGAGCCGACCGGGATGAGGTGGAGGTGGTGCGTGCGGCGGCTCGGGTGGGGCTTGCAGAACCAGTGCATCTCCTCGGGCAGGTAGGGCGCGTACAGGTAGCCGAGACGGGCCAGCGGCTCGAAGCACGCCCGTGACTCGTCAAGGTCGCGGACACCGGCGAGGATGTCGATGATCGGCTTGGCTTCCAGCCCGGGAATAGCGGTGCTGCCGACGTGGTGAACGCCGCCGAGGATCCAACTCCCGACCGCGTCCTCCAATGCGGTTCCCTCCTGCTCGAACCGGACTGGCCAGGCTGGGTCGTAGGGAGAGAGCCGAATCGGCTCGTCAGCTGTCATCAAGCGCACCGGTGTTCAAGGCGGTCAGATGCCCAGGTGCTCGACCAAGGTCGCTTGCGCGTCGTGTGGGGTCCCTCGCTGATCGCCATCACCCGGCTCAAGCGACTCGCACGGCGCTACGGCGCCGACGTCCCGGCACGCCCGTAGTCGTCGGTGAGGCGAACCACGTCGTCCAGCTCGGGCGTGGAGACCTCGACCACCACTGCGTCCTCCAATGCCTTGATCGTGTGGACTTGGCGAGGTTCATTGCGCCAGGCGGCGCCAGCGGTCAATTCGGCTGTCACCAGCGAGTCCGCGCTGGGTCCCCGGTTGAGCAGCAGGCGCCCGGAGAGCAGGTAGGAAGACTCGTCCTTGGCCTCGTGGTATTGGACCGAGAGCCGCTGGCCGGCCCGCACATGAAGCAGCTTGCCGGCGTAGCGATCGGTCAGCGCGAACCACAGCTCGTGCCCCCAGGGCTTCTCCACACGACGCGGAAGCTCCCCCTCTTGCATCCGCGTCAGTCTGCCCGATCGAAGCTGTGGACGACGACCGGCTCGCCGAGCAGCACGTCGTTGCGGCGGATCTGCTGTGCGTCGAATTCGGAGATCAGTCGATCGAGCCCGCCGGCGCGACCCACTGGCTGGTGAAGGTGAGCACGGTTGCCAGGGAGTCGAAGTGGCGGTCGTAGTGCAGCACCCCGAATCCCCGCTCCGCCGCGGCGGCAGCGACGAGCGCGTCGGGGACCCTGACCCGGCGGGCGCCGGCCGCGCCGCGCTGGGCCAGCTCTCGCATCGCCCAGGTCGCGGCGTCGGTGACCGAGCGGCTGATCGGCGCCTGGCGAAAACCCGCCATCGCCATCGCAACGCGCTCGACGGCGTCACGGTCGGGCGCGTCGAAGATCATCTCCATCGTCACCGGCGCGCAGGCGACCAGTTCGCCCGCATTCACCATCTCACGCCACTGCGGCGCGACCTCCTTGATACCGGCGCGCGCCCAGGCAGAGGTGTCGGCCACCCAAGGGCCCTTGGGCCAGCTCACCGGGCCCAGGCGCGCTCGCGGGCGCTCCGCAAGCGCTCAAGGTCAAGACCGGAGGTGCCGTCGGCGACGCTGAGCGCGAAGTCCACGGCCTTTCTCTCGGCGGCCTCGTCGCTCTCGAAGGCCTCGGCGCCGCGCAGCGCCAACTCGCGCACGACCCTTGAGGTCGGGGTCGAGGAGCCCATCGCGGCACGGCCCTGCTTGATCGCGCGATCCAAGGCCGGATCGCGGGGGACCTGCACACGATCGTTGCGTTGTTTGCGCTGAGTGGCGATATCGAAAGTGTACCCGTTGGCGGATGCCACCCGTTTGAGGCGGGTCAAGGGCCCGGGAAGTACAGTGGAAATCCATCACGCGGACGCAGCTCATTTGGTAGAGCGCGAGCTTTCCCAAGCCCAGGGCATACCGGGACGGCAGTACAGCGCCGACACGGAACCGCATTCCCAAGCCATCGAGGGGCGCGAGAATCGGGGCGGGAGCCTGTCTGCGGTGCCCTGGGTTCGGGGCTTTAACGTTGCTTTTGAGAATTGGGACGACCTAGGAATCGCCCTTTAGTCTCAGTTTCCGACCTTTCAGCGAGGTGAAGACCATCACAACAGCGCTGGTCTGGATTTTCTCGCCGTCGCCTTCCCCGTCGCGCCGACGTTTGCCTGATTCACTGCCAGCCAGCTCGAATCGTTCGTAGAATTTCGCCGCTGCCTGCTCAACATCTTCGCGGCCCTGGCCGTCGAGGATGCGACTGTCGCGGCTCATCACCTCATCGGGGCGGTCGGCGAGCAGACCGGCCTCGATTGACTCTGTCAGGTCAACGTCTATTTCCTCCAAAACCAGGCTGGAGGTGCCAGCCCTGACCGTCTGCGGCCACAGGGCCGCTACCCACGATGGGACATAGACTTTCGATATCGCCCTGTAGTAGTGCTCGACGGCGCCCCGCCGCGGCTCGGTCTTGACCATCTCGATCATCTCGAAGTCTCGTAGCACTTTGATGTGGTAGCTGACTTGGCTCAGTCCCTCGTTTAGCTCCTTGCGGATTTCGTTCGGGCTGGCCGTCCGGTCATTGAGGATCGTCAGGATTTGCACGCGCATCGGGTGCGAAAGCGCCTTCGCGATCCTCTCGGCGGCTCGATGACTGGAACCCTCGCGTTGTTTACCGGGGCTCGACCTACCGTGCCCCGCAACTTTGGCCGTCTCCTTCGCTTTTTTGGACTGTGCCCTTCGTTTTGCCGCCATCCGGGGTACCGCTCCTCTCTTGTGGTCGTAGTCCGCTGCCATTGCGGTACTCGGCTGGCCGCGGATCGGTATGTGCATGCCGGAGCGAAAAGGTAGCGGGCTATTGCTCAAAATGCGCAGAGCAACTGCGCTAGGCTCTCTTCCGCAAATGCTCAGGAATTTTTGCGGCAATTCGAAGGGGGGTGAGCGCAATGACGATCAAGCCATGCCCGGTCACGGTCCCGCTGCTTTCGCTGTACAAGACTCGATAGCGCGGAGGGCAGGGCTTGGCGATGTCGGCCAGGCCCTGCCGCCTTGCAGCCGGGCGCCAGCTCGCCCCTCACGGCGCTGCCCTAGTGCTTTCTGGAAGACACGTCGCTTAGCATTCCCCGCGCGCACTCTGAAACTTGCGCCATTTGCCGTCTAGGATCAGCCGTGCGTTGGGTCTCCTACCCCGGGCCGCCGTCAGTAGGGAGGTTCCGGGGGTGGTTTGGACTCGATGCTTGCTCGATGGGGGGGAGGGTGGCGGTTGTGGCTACATCGGCCGCTCTCCCCCGTTAGCCGCGCTGCCTTTGCCTCTTAGCGCCATCTCGGCGACCAGCACCGGTCGCGCTGGCGGCCGGGAGTCGCCTCAACCGTCCTCAGAGCCGCCTCAATCGGCGTCGCCGCCGAGCTTGGCGCGTAGTACCTCGTCAGCCTTCGCGGCGATGCGCTGAGCGCGCTTGGAGACCTCGGGGTCGGGATCAGCGCGTCTGGCGCGTGACGGCGCTAATGGACTCCCGACACCGCGGCATACGTCCGGTCGGGCGTGTCCGGTCTCGGTGAAATGCGTCGAGCGGGAGTGTGCGCGGGCAGCGCTTGGTAACGGTCACGTCTCGGACCTCGCCAGCCGGACCAGCGTTGGGCGGCCGCGCCCCCGGTGAATGACTTCCGCGCCGCCCGCCGCCTCGGCCCGAGACGTGACCGTCGAAGACTCCTAGGGTTTGGGGCGACGTTGAGACCGTACGACTTGCGTCACACGGCCGCGACCCTCTACGCGGCGGCCGGTTGGACGGCCGTCGAGATTGGGCATCAGCTAGGCCACTCGGCGGAGGTCTCGCAGCTGGAAAAGTTCTGAGCGGCTGCCGGTAGAGCGCGAGACTCGCATTCGGACTCCGCATAGAATCACCCCACGCGGACGTAGCTCAGTTGGTAGAGCGCGAGCTTCCCAAGCTCGAGGTCGCGAGTTCGAGACTCGTCGTCCGCTTACCTAGCCGGTTGTGAGCTCCCCGGCCAGTTCCGTCCTGCTGCTCAGGTCGAGCTTTTGGAAGATGTGGCGCATGTGGGTCTCGATCGTCTTCTCGGTGACGGTCAGGGCCTGGGCGATCTCGCGGTTGGTCAGGCCCTCGGCGGCCATGCGGGCGACCCGCAGCTCACTCGGGGTGAGGGACTCGACGCCGCTGTAGACGGCCTTGCGGGGGCGGGCGCCAGTGGCCTCCAGCTCGGTGCGGGCCTCTTCTTCGAGCGGCGTGGCACCGCATCGGTGCGCGAGGTCGAGGCCCTCTCGCAGGGGCTGGCGGGCTTCCTTGCGCTTGTTCGCCCGGCGCAGGGCCGCGCCGAGCTCGACCAGGGCGACGGCGTGCTCGCGGCAGGCCCGGGTCCCGGCCAGAGTGGTCACGGACTCGCGCAGGAGCTCGATGCCGCTGGCGCCGCCGGTGACCGAGCCCTGCACGCGCAAGGCGATGCCGATTCCGCGCACACCACCCGCCCGCCGCGCCTGCTCGCTGGTTTCGGTCGCCAGGCCGATCGCCTCACTGTCGTTGCCGAGCGCCGCTTCGCAGAGCGCCAGCCCCACGCGCCAAGGCATCATCTCCTGATTGGGCAGGGGCACGAAGCTGACCCGTTCGGCGGTGGCGAGGAAGTCGTGGCGCGCCTCGGCGTGGCGCCCGGCGGCCCGGCGCAACTCACCGCGGGCACCGATCAACGCCGCCGCGGCAAGCCCGGAGATCTGTTGGTGCTCGCTCCACAGTTCCCGCAGCAGCTCTTCGCCGCCGGCGATGTCGCCGCGAGCGGCCGCGATGCGCAGGGCCACGCTCGACCAGATCGCCAGCGAGCCGGTGAGACCTGTGTCGCGGACGATGTCGACAGCGACTTCGGCATCGCCCTGTCCATCTCGCAGGTTGCCCTCCAGCAGGTTGAGGAAGGCGCGCAACCCGTAGCCGCCGGCGATCGAGGGCGGCGCCCCGCGTCGTGTCGCCGCTTCGATGATCGGTTGGAAGTGGTGGGCCACCCGGTCCCCTCGGTCGGCGAGGATGACCGCCGCCTGCGCGCCCTGCGGTGGCAGGCCGTTCGCGGTGTCGGCGATGACCGTCTCCAGGTCCGGCATCGCCGCTTCGGCAAGCTCGAGGCCTCGAGCGACCGTCCCCAGCCCGACCGCGTTGAGGTAGCCCCCCTGGGCGAGGACCATCCGCCCGGCCAGTGTCTCGGCGGAGGGCTCCTCACCCGGGGCGGGCAATGTCCTCTCAGGTAGGCGCTCCAGGCCCCAAAGGGTCTGCAGGAGCAGCCAGCCGCGCAGCCGAATCGCCAACTCGCAGTCGCGGTCCGGCAGCTCCGCCAACGATTCCTCGAGCAGGGCCGTTGCCTCCTCGCCGCCGCCGCGCAGGCCCAGCGAGCTGGTCAGCTCGGCCGCCAGCTCGGCTCGTGCGATCGGATCCTCGGTCGCGGCGCGAACCGTGCGCAGGACCTCAATCCCCTCTGGGTCGTTGGCGCGTAGCAGCGCCAGTCCCAGCTCACGGCTGACCGCCTGGCGGTCGCCTTTGGTAGGCGGCTCCTGGAGAGCTCGGCGCAGGTAGCGCACCGCTGCCACCGGGGCTCCCCGGGCAAGTGCTTTCGCGCCCGCTTCGCGCAGGGCGGTGACGGCCCACGCATCGCCCGCCGGCCCGGCGAGCAGCAGGTGGGCGCCGACCGTGTCGACGGCCGCGCCGTCGCGGTCGAGGAGGCCGGCCGCGCGGGCGTGGCCCTCGGCCCGCCGCGACGCTGGCACCTCGCTCAGCACCGCCTCGCGGACCAGCGGGTGGACGAAGGCCGGCGGGCGGGTGTTGGAGAGCAGGTGCGCCCGGACCAGCTGCTCTGTGGCGTCGGCGACCGTCGCGGCTGGCAGCCCGGAGAGCCCGGCGACGAGGCGGGCCTCGGCGTTCGGCTCCAGCACGGCCACCGCCCGCGCCACCGCGGTCGAGTGCTCGCCGAGCCTGGCCAGGCGGGTGAGGATCGAGCGCGAGGCGCCCGCCGCCGCGACTTCGGCCAGGCGGGCGGCGCTGCCGTCTTCTGGCCCCGCCTGCTCGGGGCCCAGCGCCCTGAGCAGCTCGACCAGCAGGAAAGGGTTGCCGGCGGTGGCCTCGCGGCAGGCGGCGGCGAAGCCCTCGCTCGGGGGCCGGCCGACCTCCGCCGCGGCGAGCTTGCCCGCGGCGGCCGAGGAGAGCGCCGGCGGTTCGATCGCGCGCGCCGCCGGCTCGTTGCGAAGCTCGTCGAGCAGTCGTTCGTGCCCACCCGGCTCGCCGCTGCGCACGGTCAGGGCGAGGAGCGCCGGCAGGCCCTCGATCCGGCGGCCGATGTAGGCCAGGGCTTGCAGCGAGGCGAGGTCGGCCCACTGGGCGTCGTCGACGAGCAGGGCAGTCGGAGTGCCCGCGGCGAGATCGGCGGCCAGCCAGTAGAGGCCATGTTGGATCGCGAAGGGATCGCCACCCTCACCCGCCGCCTGGGGGTCGAAGACCGGGGCGGCCAGAGCAGCGCTGCCCCCCAGCAGCTCGGTACGCAGCTCGGCGTCGCACAGCGTCGGCTCGAAGAGCTGGCGTACCACCCCGTAGGGGAAGTCGCGCTCGTACTCGCCGCCGCGCGCCCGCAGGACGCGCATCTCGGCTGCGTTGCCAAGGGCTCCGGCGGCGTCGAGCAGGGAGGTCTTGCCGGCGCCCGCTTCGCCCTCGATCGTGAGGATCTGGCCCGAGCCGCCGCGGGCGGCGTCCAGCAGGGCCTCGATCGTCGCGAGCTCATCATCCCTCTCCAGCAGTGCGGTTCTCGCCGGCATCTCTTCAGAGCCGATCGTAAACCGCGAAGAGACGTTCAACCGGTGAGCGCGGCGCTCTCGACGCCCGGGGTGAGCAGCAGGGTGAGGGCCATCGCGATCGCCCAGGGCGCCGCGCCGCTGCTCGCTTCCTCGACCAGCTCGGCGATCAGCGGCTCGCGGCCGCCCGGGATCGCCGAGCCGTCGCGGCCGATCGCGGCCAGGGCGAGTTCGGCTGTGCGCGAGGAGTCGCCGCCGCCCAACATGCAGCCGCCGGTCGCCGCCAGCAGCGTCGCCAGCCGCGCCTCGGTGGGGGAGGGGAGCACTGCGGGCGCGTCCGGTGGCGGGCCGACGTCCTCGGCCGGCTCTCCGGCGAGGAGGTTCTCCAGTTGGCCGGCGAGGACCAGGCCGATCGCCTCCTCGGAGAGCCCGGCGAAGCGGGCGCAGCGCAGGGTGATCGCCAGCACCGTGCCGAAGTCCATATAGGGCTCGTCGCTGCCAAAGAGGATGCGGCCGGGGGGGACGAGCGAGAAGAGGGCGATCAGGTCGCTCGGGTTCCACCATGAGGTGTCGAAGAAGATGTTCGGGTGCTCGGGAACCTCGCGCCAGAGCCAGGCGAGGTCGGACACCGCGGCGTGGGCGAGGATCAGCGGGCACTCCGGGTGAGCGGCGGCGAGGCCGGTGACGGTCTCGCCGAAGGAGCCGACGCCGGCCCCGGCATGGATCAGCACCGGCGCCCGGGCCTCGGCCGCGACCGAGCAGATCGCCGCGACGCCGGGATCGTCGAGCCGGAAGTCCTCGGCGCGGGGGTGCAGCTTGAAGCCGCGGGCCCCGGCGGCGAGGGCGCTCGCGGCGTCCTCGGAGGAGGTGACGCGCGGATCCATGCGGGCGAAGGGGACGAGCAGTTCGGGGTGGTGGCGGCACTCCTCGGTGACGCGCCTGTTCTCCGGCTCATAGCCACCCTCGACGCAGAAGGGGAAGATCACCGAGCGGGCGCCGAGGGGCGCGAGGCTGGCGAGGTGGTCCTCGCAGCTGCGAGCGTTGCCGTCGATGTCGGCGCCGGTGTGCGCGTGGCAGTCGAACGGCGCGACGCCGTCGAGCGCGGCAAGCTCGGCGTCGATGACGGCGTGCAGGCTCAATGGAGGCGAGCGGGCCGCTTGGCTTCCTCGCGGAGGCCCTCCGGTTCCCCGGTCAGCTCACGGCGGACCAGCTCGTCGAACCCGGGCGGAGCGAGCAGGGCCATCTGCGAGGCGATTGACAGGGCGCCGGCCAGCTCCATGCCGGCGCTGCCCAACCGTGGGCGCTTCAGTTGCGATCCGAGGAGTTTCATGGAGCGATACTCGGCTCCAGGGCTCCGTTTCGCATCAGGGAGCGCCCCTGAACTTTGGTCCTCTGGCCCGATGGCGGTGGTGCTAGGTCAAACGGCGGCAGCCTTTCTCTTGCGGGGGCGGCGATTGGCGGAGCGGCCGTTGCCATTGCCGTTAGCGCTGCTTTTCGTCTCGCGGTAGAAGTGCTCGGTGGCGCCGCGGACGGGGCGTTCGCCGGCCAGCTCGACCAGGCCGGTTCTGTTCAGCTCGGTGACGTGGTAGTTGACGTTGCTGAGTGGCGTCCGCAGCTCGTAGCTGAGGTCGCTGGGGGAGAGGGTGCGCCCACCGTCCATGCCGAGCGCTTCCAGGATTGAGATGCGAAGGGGGTGGGTATTGGCCCGAGCCAGAAGCTGCCAGTTCATGGGAATCCTCCGATTGATCGAGTGCCTTACCAACTTGTCGCTATATAGATACCAAAAAATGGTGGTGTAAATCATCAAAATCGGGTAGACTGAGCAGTGAGATGTCGTCTACGAGGGAGAGATGAGATGTGGGGGAAAGGCCGTATTTGGCTTGCTGCTGCGGGATCCATCGTTTTTCTCGCGCTGATGGGCGCTGCGCCGGCCGCCGCCGTCGACATCATCGAAGCGGAGGAACCCGAATCGGCCGACTCGGGCTGGCAGGCTGGAACCTGCACGATCGATACGCCGCAATGCAGCGTCGACACGCCGGAACACTTCTTCACCCAGGCCTCGGGCCACCCGCCGGTCGGCTTCACCCAGATCATCGTCAAGCACAGCGGCGCCTTCGAAACCCCGGTCGGCAACCTGAAGACCATCCTCGTCGACCTTCCCCAAGGGATGAGCGTCAATCCGCAGGCGACGCCTCAGTGCGAACTCGACGAAGGCAAATTCCCGATCGGCGGTTGCCCCGTCGACACCAAAGTCGGCTACAGCATCGTGACCGCGGCCACCGCAATTCCACCGATCACGGCGCCTCCCGTCACCGCGCCCGCGGTTGACGTCTACAACCTCGTGCCGCGGCAGGGCGAACCGGCCAGGTTCGGCTTTACCCTTCCGCTCGGGATCGGCGAAGTCTTCCTCGACGCCGGAGTCAAATGGGACGGCGATTACCACGAGTACTTCACGATCCACGTGCCTTCGATCCCCGCTGTCAGGATCCTCAAGAATCGGCTGGTGTTCGACGGAACGATCGGCAACGGCGGGCTTCTCGGCGAAGAGGGAGGCGCCTTCCTGACCACGCCCAGCACCTGCTTCGACCCCAACCAAGCGGCCTTCGCGACGATCTACAACACGCTCCTGCACGCCGACTCGGCGGAGGAAGAAGCGCCCGAAGACGAATATGGCGTCGCTACGCCAGAACCGCCGCCGCCGGGCTTCCTCGCCGGCTCGCAATTCGTCGAATCGCCCCTGCCCCGGGAAGGCGGCAGCGGCCCGCGGGTGATGCCGACCGATTGCGATCTGATCCCCTTCGAACCCTCCACCTCGGCCTCGCCGAGCACGGGCCAGACCGACTCGCCGACCGGCGGCACGGTCGAGGTCAAAGTTCCCTTCGACCCGCCCGCCTCGATCTACCAGTCCGACGTGCGGACGGCCGACGTCTCGCTGCCGCAGGGCATGGGGCTCAATCCCTCCGCCGCGCCGGGGCTGCAGGCCTGCACTGACGCGCAGTTCGGGCGCGGCACCCGCAACCCCGTCGCCTGCCCGCCGGGGTCGAAGATCGGAACGGTGGCGATTGACACGCCACCGCTTCCGGACGGCACCTTGACCGGCGACGTATACCTGGCGACCCAGCAGAGCCGCGACCCGAGTTCGGGCAACGAGTACAGAGTCTTCCTCGATGTCGAGTCGGCGAGCCGCGGCCTCTCCATCCGCCTGCTCGCCAACGTTAGCGCCGACCCGCTCACCGGCCAGCTGACCACGCGGGTGCACGACGCGCCCCAGCTTCCCTTCGACTCGGTCAGCGTCAGCCTCGACCCCGGCAAGGGAGCCCTGACCACGCCTCCTACCTGCGGCCCCAACAAGACCGGGCACGCGATGACGGCCTGGTCGGGGACGCCGGACAGCGGGCCCCAGGACAAAGGTTTCACGTTCACCTCCGCCCCGGGCGGCGGGCCCTGCGCGAAGACGCTGGGCGAGCGGCCGTTCGCGCCGAGCTTTGACACCCACGACAGCAACCCCAAGGGCGGTGCCTACACCCAGTTCGCGGTGAACGTCGGTCGCCAGGACGGCAACCAGGAGCTGAAGGGCGTCGACGTGAACCTGCCGCGCGGCCTGACCGCCAAGCTGGCTGGTGTGCGCTACTGCCCGGAGGCGGCGATCGCCGCTGCCGCTGCGAACAGCGGCGCCGCCGAGGCCGCGAGCTCCAGCTGTCCCGAACAGAGCCTGGTCGGCAGCGCCGCGGTCAGTGCCGGCAGCGGCGCCAACCCGTACCGGACGACCGGCAAAGCCTTCCTCTCAGGGCCCTATCGCGGTGCCCCCCTCTCCCTGGCAGTGATCACCCCCGCCACGGCCGGGCCGTTTGATCTCGGCACGGTCGTGGTGAGGGTGGCGCTGTTCCTCGACCCGGGGACGGCCCAGGTACACGCTGTCTCCGACCCGATCCCGCACGTGTTCGGTGGCGCCCTGCTCGACATCCGCTCTGTTGCGGTCAAGCTCGACCGGCCGAAGTTCGCGCTCAACCCGACCAACTGCGCGGCGAAGGCGACGGCGGGCGCGCTTCGCGGTGGCGGCTCCAATCCGCTCGACCCAGCCGCCTTCAGCTCGTTTGCGGTTTCGGCGCCGTTCAAGGTCAACGGCTGCGAGAAGCTCGACTTCAAGCCGAAGCTCTACATGCGTGTCTTCGGCGGCACCCGGCGGGCGAAGAGCCCGAAGCTGCGGGCGATCCTCAAGGCCCGTCCCGGCGACGCCAACATCGGCCGCGCCGCGGTCACCCTGCCCAAGGCGCTGATCCTCGAACAGGCGAGCCTCGCCAACGTCTGTACTCGGGTCCAGTTCGACGCCAGGCGGTGTCCGAAGGACTCGATCTACGGCTACGCGACGGCGGAGACGCCGCTGCTCGACGGTCCGCTCAAGGGCCCCGTCTACCTGCGCTCCTCCGACAACGAATTGCCGGACATGGTCGCCGCCCTGCACGGCCAGGTAGACATCGAACTCGACGGGCGGATCGACAGCGTCAAGGGGCGCCTGCGCACGACCTTCGACGTCGTCCCCGACGTGCCGGTCTCGACCTTCGCCCTGACCGTGCGCGGCGGCAAGAAACGCGGCCTCTTGGTCAACAGCCGCAGCCTCTGCGCGCACAGGTACAAGGCAATCGCCCGCTTCCGTGGCCAAAACGGCAAGCACGCCAATATGCGCCCAAAGCTCCGTACTCCCTGTCACCGCCGCGCTCGGCGCCACCATCGTCGTCCCTGAGAGCCCGTTACCACCGGCTACGTAGGTTGTGACGTCGGGCGGATCAGGATCTCGTTGACGTCGACCCCGGGGCGCTGCTCGAGCGCGTAGACGACCGCCTTGGCGATGTCGTCGTCGCGCAGCGCCCACTCCCCGGGCCGGTTGTCGAAGAAGGGCGTGTCGGTCATTCCCGGCTCGATCAGGGTCACCTTGATCGCGTGGTTGTCGTGCATCTGGCGCAGCTCGGCTCGCAGCGACTCGCCGATCGCCGTCGCCGCGAACTTGGTCGCCGAGTAGAGCGAGCCCGGCAGGGCGCGCCGCCCGGCGACCGAGCTGGTGACGAGGAAGTGGCCGTCGCCGCGCTCGAGCAGGTGGGGGAGGGTGGCCCGGATCGTCAGCGCGACGCCGTAGACGTTGGTCAGGACCATCGAGCGCCAGTGCTCGGGCGACTCCTCGAGGAATCCCCGTGTGGCGCCGAAGCCGGCGTTGGCGAAGACGGCGTCGATACGCCCAAAGCGCTCGATCCCTGCCGCGGCCATCGCCTCGACCTCCCCCCACTCGGAGACGTCGCAGCGAACCGCCATCGCCCGCTCGGACCCACCAAGCTCCACAACAAGCTCCTCCAGCGGCTCCAGCCGCCGCGCCGCCAGCACCAGCCGGTACTTGGACGCCGCAGCCCGCGCAGTCGCAGCCCCAATCCCGCTAGAAGCTCCGGTGATAAGCAGCACTGGGTCGTCGCTCATGGCGTGATTGTCTCAGCTTCGGACCGTCGAGAGCGAGTGTGCGGGGGTCGCCGGACACTCAGCGCAACGCGCGTCCGCCGACCCCCGCACACTCGCTCCCAAACCCAGTTGCGATAATCCCGGCCCGTGGATCCCCAGCGCAAGCGGAAGATCCGGCTCGTGGTCGCCCTCAGCGTCGCCGTCCTCCTGGCGGTGGCGCTCGTCTACACCTCTTTCAGCGCCTCGACCCCGGCCAAGGAGCCCTCGCAGCTGCTCAGCGCGGCACCGGGGACGAGCGCCGACCTGACCGGCAAGGTCGTCACCGGCTCGATTCGCCACCGGGGCGAGGGCCTGCGCTTCCGCGTCGCCGATCGCGACGGCGGCAGCGAGAGCATCCCGGTTACCTACAGCGGCACCGTCCCCGACCCCTTCCGCGGCGGGCGCGAGATAGTCCTCACCGGCGAGGTCGAGCACGGCGTCTTCGTTGGCCAGCGCGACACTCTGGTGACCAAGTGCCCGTCGAAGTTCACCACCTCGAATGACAGCTAGCCTCGGCAGCGCCGCCCTGGCGCTGGCCTTCGCGACGATGGTCTCCGCCGTGGTCGCGGCGCTGCTCGGCCGCAAGGGGGACGAGCGCTGGGTGCTGGCCTCGCGCCGCGCCGTCTACGGCGCCTGCGGCCTGCTCACCCTCTGCGTCGTCCTGATCGAGATCGCCTTCGCCGGCGACGACTTCTCGCTCAACATCGTCCAGCAGCACTCCTCGATCGAGACGCCCAACTTCTACAAGCTGGCGGCGATGTGGTCGAGCCAGGAAGGCTCGCTGCTGCTCTGGGCCTGGGTGCTCTCGATCGCCTCCTCGCTGGCCCTCTACGCGACCCGCGACAAGCTGCGCGAGATCGTCCCCTACGCGACCGCGGTGATGGCCGGGGTGGCGAGCTTCTTCACCGGCCTGATGCTCTTCGCCGGTGGCGTCAACCCCTTCGCCAAGAGCTCTGTCCCGGTGCCGGTCGACGGGATCGGCCTCAACCCACTGCTGCAGCACCCGAGCATGATGATCCACCCGCCAATGCTCTACTCGGGCTACGTCGCCTTCACGATCCCCTTTGCCTTCGCGATCGGCGCCCTCATCACCCGCCGCATCGACGCCTCCTGGATCCGCGCCACCCGCCGCTTCGCCTTGATCGCCTGGGCCCTGCTCGGCTGCGGCCTGCTGCTCGGCGCCCGCTGGTCCTACACCGAGCTCGGCTGGGGTGGCTACTGGGCCTGGGACCCGGTCGAGAACGCGGCCCTGATGCCGTGGCTGATCGGCACCGCGTTCCTGCACTCGATCATGGTCCAGGAGAAGCGCGGGATGCTGAAGGTCTGGAACGCCTGCCTGATCGTCGCCACCTTCTCGCTGGCGCTGCTGGGGACGTTCCTCGTCCGCTCCGGCGTGCTGCAGTCGATCCACGCCTTCGGCGACAGCACCGTCGGCCCCTACATCCTCGGCCTGATCGCCGTGGTCCTGGTCGGCTCCACGGCGCTGATCGTCTCCCGGCTCGAGGACCTGCGCTCGGAGAAGCGGATCGACTCGCTGGCCTCGCGGGAGGCCGTCTTCGTCGTCAACAACCTGCTCCTCGTGGCGCTCTGCGCGACGATCTTCTGGGGCACCTTCTTCCCGCTGATCTCCGAGCTGTTCACCGGCACCAAGTCCTCGCTGGCGGCGCCCTGGTTCGACCGCTACACGACCCCGCTGGCGATCGGGCTGGTCCTCTTCACCGGGATCGGGCCGCTGCTCGCCTGGCGCCGGGTCAGCTGGGCGACGGCGAAGCGCGTCTTCCTCGTCCCCTCGATCGCGGCTGCCGCGGTGGGGGTCGCCCTGGCGCTCTTCACCGACGCCCTGCACAAGCCGTGGGCCTTCGCCCTTTTCGTCTTCGCCGCCTTCTCCCTGGTCGGGCTGGGCCAGGAGTTCTGGCGCGGCGCGGCGGCGCGGCGCTCGCTGGCCGGCGGCTCGATGGCCTCGGCGCTGGCCGGCGTCGTCTCGCGCAACCGGCGCCGCTACGGCGGCTACATCGTCCACGCCGGCATCGCGGTGCTGCTGATCGGAATCGCCGCCTCCTCCAGCTTCCAGACCAACCGCGACATCGAGCTGCGGCCGGGACAGAGCGCCGAGGTCGATGGGCGCACTGTCACCTACGTCAAGCCGACCGCCGCGGTCGACAGCGACAAGTTCACCTTCGGCGCCGTGCTCGCCGTGCGCGACGGCGGCAAGCGCTATGTGCTGCACCCGAGCCAGCGCTTCTACCGGCCGACCGGGGTGCCGGTGGGGACGATCGGCAGCAACTTCGACGGCGAGCAGACCAGTGAGGTCGGGCTCTGGGCCGGGTTCGGCAGCGACTTCTGGACCTCGGTCGCTCCCGACATCGGCGCGGTCAAGCGCCGGGTGCGGGCCGCCGACGCCGGCTTCCGCGCCTGTGTCCGCGGGGCGCCGGGGACGCCGCCGCAGTGCCGGGCGGTGGCGAACCTGATGCGGGCCGCCGCCGCCAACCCGGCGCTACAGCCCGCCGCCGCGCAGCAGATTCAGAGCCTGCAGGCGGCGACCGCGTCCCGGATCGCCAAGAGCTACCTGGGCGACGACGCGAGCGCCACCTTCCGCGTCATCGTCAACCCGCTCGTCACCTGGATGTGGATCGGCGGCCTGATCGCCCTCGCCGGTGCCTTGATTGCCCTCTGGCCGCCCCGCCGCGGCCGTCGCGCCCCCGTCGCCGGCACCGAGCTGGAGGCGCTGAAGGAAGCCAAGTACCGCGAGATCCGCGACGCCGAACTCGACCACGCCGCCGGCAAGCTCTCCGACCGGGACTTTGCCCTGCTCGACGCCGAGCTGCGCAAAGAGGCGATCGAGATACTCGACTCGGGGAACGGTAGCGGCAGTCGCAAGGCCGCCGAGCGCGTCTAGATCTTCAGCAGAACGAGCGTGTTGAGCACAAAGATGATGGCGAAGAAGATCGTCGCCCGGTCGAGGTTGCGCTCGACCATCGAGCCGCCGCCGAAGGAGCTGCCGCCGCCGCCGATGCCGAAGGCGCCGGAGAGGCCGGTGTCTTTGCCGGAGTGCAGCAGGATCAAGAAGATCAGCACGCCGGAAACGATCACCTGGAGGAATCCTAGGAACGTGTACACGGCAGACAGTCTAGATGAGCAGCTCCAATTGACGCACCCACGGATGACGCACCTGCCCGGCGCTGGATCCGCACCCGCGTCCTCGCGCGTAGCGCTGCTACGCGCAGCGGCCTCGTGCACGGCCCAGCTTGGCCATGCACGTCCCCGCGGGCACGTCAATGCGAAGCCGATCATCTAGCCTGTCTGTGTTGCATTTCTTTACAAAATTGGATAGCTTGTCAACCTAGAGGACGCACACTGGGTTTTTGACAAGGAGGAGTCGATGGAGGCAGCGACGCATAGCCACGACCACGGGCCGACGGTAGAGCTCAACCCGGCCACATGGACCGATGCCAAGCGCTACGCCTGGCTGCTCGGCCTGGTCATCCCGTTCGCCCCCTTCATCGCCTGGGCCAGCGTCGAAGTGACCGGCTTCGCGGGTTTCTGGTTCTTCGGCCCGCTACTCGTCTTCGTCGTCTTCCCGCTCCTCGACATCGCGATCGGGGTGGACCCGAGCAACCCGCCGGACAGCATCCTCAAGTGGCTCGAGCAGGACCGCTACTACCGCTGGTGCACGTACCTCTTCATTCCCGTCCAGTACGCCGGACTCGTCTTTGCCTGCTGGCTCTGGGCGAGCGGCGACCTCTCGATCCTCGAGAGCCTCGGCCTGGCGCTGACGATGGGCGTCGTCGGCGGGATCGCGATCAACACCGCGCACGAGCTCGGCCACAAGCGCGACAGCATGGAGAAGTGGCTCAGCCGCATCGCCCTGGCCGAGACCGGCTACGGCCACTTCTTCATCGAGCACAACCGCGGCCACCACGTCCGCGTCGCCACCCCCGAGGACCCGGCCAGCTCGCGGCTGGGGGAGAGCTTCTGGGCCTTCCTGCCCCGCACCGTCGCTGGCAGCCTCAGCTCGGCCTGGGGGATCGAGTGCGCCCGGCTCGACCGCATGGGCAAGTCGCACTGGAGCCTGCGCAACGACATCGTCGGTGCCTGGGCGATGACGGTGGTCCTTTTCGCCGCGCTCACAATCGCCTTTGGCCCAGTCGTCCTGCCCTACCTGCTGATCCAGGCGGTGCTCGGCTTCTCCCTGCTCGAGGTCGTCAACTACCTCGAGCACTACGGGCTGCTGCGGCAAAAAAAGGAGGACGGGCGCTACGAGCGCTGCCGTCCCGAGCACAGCTGGAACAGCAACAACGTCGCCTCCAACGTCCTGCTCTACCACCTGCAGCGCCACAGCGACCACCACGCCAACCCAACCCGGCGCTATCAGGCGCTCCAGCACGTCGACGAGGCGCCGCAGCTGCCCACGGGGTACGCCGGGATGATCGTGCTCGCCTGGGTGCCGCCGCTCTGGCGCCGGGTGATGGACCACCGCCTAATCGAGCACTACGGCGGCGACCTCACCCGCGCCAACATCCAGCCGCGCGCCCGCAAGCGTCTTCTCGCCCGCTACGGGAGCCCAGCATGAGCTTCCGCTGCGCCTTTCCCCCCATATATCCGGATAAAGCGCACCGGAAGGGATGGTTCCGGTGAGCCGCTGGCGCTGCCCGGGCTGCGGCTACGTCTACGACGAGGAGCCGGGCCACCCGCGCGAGGGCTTCCCGGCGGGCACGTCGTGGAGCGAGGTCCCCGACGACTGGGCCTGTCCCGATTGCGGCGTGCGCGAGAAGGTTGATTTCGAGCCCGACGAGGGGGGCGGGGGAGAGTGACCGCGGGCGCTGGCACGATTCCGCCGGTGGCCGCCGTACGCACGCCATACCCCCAGGCGGCGCGCGAGCTGTTGCGCGAGACGCTCTTCGGCGCCGCCCGCGACGAGCTGCAGGACAAAGCCTGGTCGGAGATCACGATGTCCAACGTGGCGAGTGCCGCCGGGGTGAGCCGCCAAACCCTCTACAAGGAGTTCGGCAGCCGCGACGAGTTCGCCCAGGCCTTCGTAATCCAGGAGGGCGAACGTTTCCTCGACGACGTCGACGCTGCCGTTCGCCAGCACCTCGACGACCCGCGCGCCGCGGTTGGCGCCGCTCTGCAGGCCTTCCTGCGCGCCGCCGGCGAAGATCCGCTCGTCCGCATCATGCTCAGCGACGACGGCACCGGCGGCATGCTCCCCTTGGTCACCACCCAGGGCATGCCCGTGGTCCAGTGGGCGACCGCCCGCCTCACGGCGACGATCGAGGACGGTTGGCCACAGGCCCCGCCCGCCAAGGTAAAGCTCCTCGCCGAGTCCCTCGTCCGCCTCGCGATCAGCTACATCACCGCCCCCAGCGACACCCCCGAGACCACCGCCACCCAAGCCGGCGAGCTGCTCGGCCCCTTCATCGACGACGCCCTTGGCGCGGTCTAGTTCGGCTTCAGGCGCGATTCCAGGTTGGCCCGCACCTCGGGCCACTCCGAATCGATCACGCTGTAGTAAGCCGAGTCGCGCTGGCCGACGGTGGGGACGATCATGTGGTTGCGCAGGATCCCCTCGAACTGGGCGGGGAGGGCCGCCAGGGCGGCGCGGGAGCGCTCGTTGCGGGCGTCGGTCTTGAACTCGACCCGGACGCAGTCCAGCGTCTCGAAGGCGTGGCGCATCATCAGCAGCTTGGCCTCGACGTTGGCACCGCTGCCCCAGGCGCTCGGGTGCAGCCAGGTCCAGCCGATCTCGACCACGCAGTCGTCCGGGCGGACGTTGAGGTAGCGGCTGCTGCCGACTACCTCTCCGCTGGCGACATTGCGGGTGGCGAAGGTTCCCTCGCGGCCCTCGGCGGCGGCTTCGAAGGTCAGTTCGAGCCAGTGGTCGAAGAGCCCCCGGTCCTCGCCGAGGTTGGCCAGCCAGGCCCAGATCTCGGGCGCCTGTGCCGCCTTCCAGAGCTCCTCGGCGTGGTCGGGCCGGAGCGGCTCAAGCGCGACGATGGAGCCGGTGAGCGGTGTGGTCAGGTCCTCCACGGCGCCCATTCTCCTCACAACTCCAGGCTGACGACTCGCAGGCCTATGTCGAGCTCGGGCAGGGTGCGCAGGGGGCCGTGCCGCTCGTCCCAGGCACCGCTCTGGAGGTCGGCGCGCAGGCGGGCTTGGCCCGCCTCGATCTCCTCCGGCGGCAGGGTGTGCCAGAGCGAGCTGGCGCGCAGGACGGCGGGGTCGAGGAACATCTCGGGCCGGTCCCAGAGAGCGCTGGTGAATTCGTCGCGGCAGCGGCTCGGCATCGGCACCGCCTCGATTTCCGCGCCCGGCAGCAATGCCTCGAGCTCGCGCATCGACGGCATCTTTTCTTCCTCGGCCCGCATCGCCGCCGGGAAATACTCGGCGAGGGTCCAGATCTCGGCGTTCTGGGCGATCATCACCGCCGAGGGCTCGACCGCGACCACCTCGCGATCCGGTGGCTCATAGGAGCCGCTGCCGGCGCCGACGTTGACGACGCTGCGCGCGTCGCCGAGCGCCGCCCAGACCCTCGCCTCGATGCGGGGGTCGGCCTGGCGGAAGTCGCTGTAGTTGCGGCCGAGGCTGTCGTAGGCGGCCCCGGTCACCGGGCGGCCCGTTCGCGCAGCATCGAGACCAGCAGCTCGACGAAGTCGCCGTAGAGGCCGTCGCGCACCGCCTCGGGGCTGACCAGGGCTTCGACCGCGAGGCCGATGCCAAGTGCACGCAGGATCATCGCCAGGTCGGCGGGGGGGAGGGCGGCCTCGACCCCTTCCTCCGCCTGGTGGTGGGAGATGTAGGCGGCGATCGCCTCCCGCAGCGAGGCCGAGCGGGTGCCGAAGCGCTCGGCCATGCCGGGCTCGCGGCCGGCCTGGCCGAGGAACTCGAGGTGGAGGAGGAAGGACTCGCGGTCGGCGGCAAAGCGCTCCATCCACTGGTCGGCGAGGGCGCGGGCGCGGACCTCGAGCGGGGCGCTCTCGTCGACCTGCTGCTGGGTCTCGACGAGCTCCTGGGCTCTCGCCGCCATGTAGTCCTCGAAGACGGCGAGGAAGAGGTCGGACTTGCCCGCGAAGTTCGAGTAGACGGCGCCGTGCGAGTAGCCGGCCCGCTCGGCGATCTCCTCGACCGAGGCGCCGTCGTAGCCGCGCTCGGCGAAGACGGTAGCCGCGGTTGCCAGCAGCTCGGATCTGGTGCGCGCCTGCCTCTGTGCGCGCGTCTCGCGTTTCGTCGTCTCGGCCATTCAGATTATGAGTATAACTTGAATTGTGATACCAATTTCATATGGCGGACTCGGAGATGGCGACGGACCAGCCGCTGGAGATCCTCGGGCGGTGGCTGGTGGAAGCCGAGGACGCCGGGGTCCCGGCGCCGCGGGCGATGACGCTGGCAACCGCGACCGCCGCCGGCCGGCCCTCCGCGCGCCTGGTCACGCTCAAAGAGCTCGGCGACGGCGCGCTGGTCTTCACCACGGCGCTGCGGACCCGCAAGGCGGCGGAGCTGCGCGACAACCCGCGCGCGGCGGCGACTTTCTACTGGCCGGAGCTGGGCCGCCAGGCCAGGATCGAGGGCCGCGCCGAGTTCGCCGGGCGCGACCTGGCGGAGAGGCTCTTCGCCGGCCGGCCGCGCAGCCACCAGCTACAGGCGCGTGTCTCCCGCCAGGGAGAGGAGATCGCCGGCTTGGGCGAGCTGCGGGAGCGTCTCGAGGTGCTGGAAGCAGAACTGGGCAACGGCCCGGTGCCATGTCCCGATGACTGGGGAGCGGTCCGCGTCGTCCCGGACCGGATCGAGTTCTGGCAGGAAGACCCCGATCGCCTCCATGAGCGGCTGCTGTTCGAGGCCGGCGACGGCAACTGGCGCCGCTCGCTGCTGGCGCCGTAGCGGTCAGCCGTCCAGGCCGGGAATCTCCTCGACCGGCAGCTCGCCGTGGATTTCCTCGAGGCCGATCAGGTCGTTCCGATCGCGGGGTCGGTCGGCAAGGCGCTTGAAGCCGACAATGCTGCTGAGGCCGGCCACGAGAAATTCGGCGCCGCCGTAATCGGCGCGCATCGCGCGTTTCTCGACGGTTTCGAAGTCAAGCGGCGGGAGCCCCCCACGGATGATGTCGATGACCCCCGCATCCGTCTTGGCGCGCAGGTGCGTCTGGCCGATCAGGTGCTTCTCCTCCAGCGGCTCGTCATCGCGCAGCCTGGTGCCACCAAGGGCGACGAGTGCTTTGAGAATGCGCCGGTCGTTGTCGTCATCGTCCGGCGCCAGGAAGTCGATGTCCTCCGTCGCCCGCACAAAGCGGTTGGCAATGACCGAGAAGCCTCCGACCACGACGAAGCGTGCATCCTCTGCGGACATTGCCGCGACGGCAACGTCGAGCTCAGGGCTGGCGGCCGTCATTGGCGCGGTCCACCGCCCGCAGCAACCCTGCGGCCTGGCTTGAGAGTTCCTGGCCTCGCCGCAACAGCTCGCCGATGTCCGTGCCGGAAGGCGGTGTCAACAGCTTTCGCTTCTCGGCGTTGAGTCGGGCCCACTCGGCCTCGTGGCCGGGCTCGAGCAGGGTGCGGTGGGGAGCGGTCATGGGTTCAAATCCTACGCCGATCGATTGCGACTGCCCGCAGTATTTCGCCCGAGCGACTGTATGTCTGTGAGCTACGTCTCCAGCATCAGCGTGACCGGGCCGTCGTTGACCAGGGCCACGCCCATGCAGGCGCCGAAGACGCCCTTGGCCGCGCCGAGGCGCTCGCAGAAGCGGTCGTAGAGTGCTCTCATCTCTGTCTCTTTATGAAAATGAGTCTCATTTCTGATTTACTCGTCTCGTGCTCGAGCCCTTTCAGCTGCCCTTCGTCCAGCGCGGCCTGTTCGAGATCCTGATTCTCGCGGTGCCCGCCGGGTTGCTCGGCACCTGGATTGTCCTGCGCGGGCTGGCCTTTTTCTCCCACGCTGTCGGCACGGCGGCCTTCCCCGGCCTCGTTCTCGCCGACGGCCTCGGCTTCGCCGCGCCGCTTGGCGCCTTCGGGGCGGCGCTCGTCTTCACCGCAGGCTCCTCGCTGCTCGGGCACCGCGAGGACGAGGGCAACGACAGCGCCGTGGCGATCGTCCTCGTCGGCTGCCTTGCCGCCGGGACGATCCTCGCCAGCGACGTCTTCGGCTCCGGCGCCAACGTCGAGACGCTGCTCTTCGGCAGCCTGCTCCTCGTCGACGGCGGTGACATCGCCCTGGCCACGGTTGCGGCTGGATCGACCCTGGCCGCCTCGCTGCTGCTCGGCCATCGCTGGCTCGCCGCCGGTTTCGATCCCGCCGACGCAGGCTCGGCAACGGTGCGCCGTGGCGCGCTCGACGCCGTGCTGCTCGGCCTGATCGCGCTCGCCACCACGGCCGCCCTCTCCGTCGTCGGCGCCCTGCTCGTCACCGCCCTCTTCGTCGTCCCTGCCCTGACCGCGCGGCTCTTCGCCGAGCGGATGCTGAGCTGGCAACTGGCCAGCATCGCCCTGGTCGCGCTCGAGGGCACGGTCGGGCTTTGGCTCTCGGTGAAGACCGATGCGCCCCCCGGGGCGACGATTGCCGTTGTGGCTGGGGCCGTCTTCGCGCTCGCGGCTGGGGCGCGGGCGCTGGCCCGTGTCCGCCGTCGGGCGCCCGCCCTCGCCGTTGCCTCGTCGATCGCCGTTGGCGCTTTGCTTGCCGGCTGCGGTAGCTCCGGCTCCGACAACGGAGGGCTACAGGTCGTCGCCACCACGACCCAGATCGGCGACTTCGTCCGCGCCGTCGGCGGCAACGCCGTCTCGGTCGACCAAATCCTCCAGCCCAACACCGACCCGCACGAGTACGAGCCGCGGCCGAGCGACGTCGCCGGCGCGGCGGAAGCGAAGCTCGTCTTTGCCAACGGCGATCGGCTCGACTCCTGGGTCGACCAGGTCGTCTCCGACAGCGGCAGCGACGCCGCGCTGGTCGACCTCGGCGCGATCGTGCCCGAGCGCCTGCCCGGCGAGTCGAGCGGGGCTGAGGCCTCGCGCTATGACCCGCACTGGTGGCACGATCCGCGCAACGGCGAGGCGGCCGTCGCCGCGATCGAGCGTCGGCTTGCCGCCGCCGACCCGAGTCACCGCCGCGAGTTCCAGCGCAAGGCCGTCGCCTACCTGGCGAAGCTGCGCGCGCTCGACGCCGGCATCGCTCGCTGCATGGACACCGTTCCCGCCGCCCGCCGCAAGCTGGTCACCGACCACGACGCCTTCGGCTACTTCGCCGACCATTACGGGATCGAAGTCGTCGGTGCCGTGATTCCCTCCCAGACCACGCAGGCGCAGCCCTCGGCCAAGGATCTCAGCGAACTCGCCAAGCTGATCGAGCGCGAGCACGTCGCCGCGATCTTCCCCGAGAGCTCGCTCAGCCCCAAGGTCGCCGAAGCGATCGCCGAACAAACAGGCGCCTCGGCCGATTACAGCCTCTACGGCGACACGCTCGGGCCGGAAGGCTCCAGCGGCGCCACCTACCTGGGGATGGAGGCGGCGAACGCGAACGCGATGGTGCGCGGCTTCACCGGCGGGAGGTGGGGATGCCGGCCGCTGCGCTGATCGAGGCGGAGGGGCTGGCTGCCGGCTACGACGGCACGCCGGCGATCTCCGACGTCGAGTTCTCCCTGCGCGACGGACAGACGCTCGCCCTGCTCGGTCCCAACGGCGGCGGCAAGACGACGCTGTTGCGGGCGCTGCTCGGCGAACTGCCGCCACTGGCGGGGACGCTCAAGGTCGCCACGACCTGCGGGACCGTGCCCCAGACCGAGCGCTCGCGGCTCGACTACCCCGTCTCGGCGCTCGACGTGGCGACGATGGGGACGCTGCCGCGGCTGCCCTGGTGGCGCCGCCCGGGCCGGCGCGAGCGTGAGGCGGCGGCGGGGGCGCTCGACCGCGTCGGCCTGCTGGCGCTCGCCGAGCAGACCTTCGGCCGCCTCTCCGGCGGCCAGCGCCAGCGGGTGCTGATCGCCCGGGCACTGGTCCAGGAGGCCGGCGTGCTGCTGCTCGACGAGCCCTTCTCCGGCCTCGACCGGCCCAGCGCCGAGCGCCTGGAAAGGCTGATCGCGGAGCTGGCGGGAGAGGGCCGCGCCGTCGTCATCGCCACCCACGACCTCGAGCAGGCGCGGGCTTGCGACCTCGTCCTCTGCATCAACAAGCGCCAGGTCGCTGCCGGGCCGCCGGACCACGTGCTCGACGACATCGGTGTGCTGGAAGCGACGTACGGCGGCGCCATCGTCGAGATCCCCGGCGGCGGCGGCCGCGCGATCCTGCCCCCACACCATCACCATCACTGATGCTGGCGCCACTGCAAGAACCGTTCATGCAGCGCGCCCTCGCCGAGGTCGTCCTGCTCGGCGTCGCCGGCGGCGCGCTCGGTTGCTGGGTCGTCTTCTACGGCCTCTCCTACGCGGCCGAGTCGCTCTCGCACTCGCTCTTCCCGGGACTGGTACTGGCCGCGATCGCCGGCGCCCCGCTGCTGCTCGGCGCCGTGCCGGCGATCGTCCTCGCCGCCGTCGCGATCGCGCTCGCGGCCCGGGTCGCCGGGGTCAGCCGCGACGCGGCGGTGGCCGTCGTCGTCACCACGATGTTCGGCCTCGGCGCCCTGCTGGCGCTGGCGCCTGCCTCGCCGCCGGGGATCGAGTCGCTGCTCTTCGGCGATGTCTTCGGCGTCACTGACGGCGATCTGGCGACCGCGGCGATCCTTGTCGTCGGGCTCGCCGTGGCCCTGCGCCTGCTGCACGGCCGGCTGCTCGTCGCCGGCTTCGATCGCGGCACCGCTCGCTCGCTCGGCGTCTCGCCGACGCTCGTCGACGCCGCTCTGCTGCTGCTGCTCGGCGCCGGCATCGTCGTCGCCGTGCAGGGTCTCGGCAACCTGCTCGTCGTCGCCGTCTTCGTCGGCCCCGCGGCGGCGGCGCGGCGGCTCAGCGACCGCATGCCGGCGATGATGCTGCTCGCCGCCGGCCTCGCGGCGCTGGCCGGCATCGCCGGTCTCTACCTCTCCTATTACGCCGGCACCGCGGGCGGCGCCTCGGTGGCGCTGGCGATCGTCGCGGTCTACCTGCTCTCGCTGCCGGCTGGTCGCCTGCGTGCGGTTCGCCGTCCCGCCCCGCTCCCCGCCGAGGCTACGATCGGTTGATGGCGACGAGAACCGACAGCGCCTGGGCCGAGCACGCTCTCGCCGCCCTGCACGATGCGGGCTTCAGGCGCGGCGGCGCCCGCACCGCCGTGGTCGAAGCGCTGGCCGGTCACGACTGCGCCGTCACCGCCCTCGATCTCGATCAGGAGCTGCGCCGCCGCAAGCCCGCGGTCGGCCGGGCCAGCGTCTACCGGGCGCTTGAGCAGCTCGAGCAGCTCGGCCTCGTGCAGCGGCTCGAGGTGACCCGCGGCACCGCCGGCTACGAGCGGGTTGAGGCCGACGGTGAGCACCACCACCACGCGATCTGCCGCCACTGTGGCCGCATGGTCCCCTTCGAGGATTCCTCGCTGGAGCGGGCGATCGCCAAGCTCTCGGCGGAGATGAGCTTCGAGGTCACCGACCACGATGTGGTCCTGCGCGGCCTCTGCGAACGCTGCTCGAACTGATTTAGGTGGAGAATGCTTGCTGGGTGAGCGACCTCGGCCAGATCTTCCTGCTCGGCCTGCTGGCGATGTTCAACCCGACCCTGCTCGCCGCGGTGACCCTGATGCTGCTCACCGAGCGCCCGAAGCGGCTGATGCTGGGCTACCTGCTCGGCGCCTACACGACCAGCATCACGCTCGGATTGGCGATCGTCTTCGCCCTCCATGACTCGGGTGCCGTCAGTACCAGCAAGCAGACGATCGGCCCCGGCGAGGACATCGTCATCGGCGGGCTGCTGCTGCTGGTCGCCTATGTCCTCGGCAGCGATCGGGACGCGCGCCTGCGCGAACGCCGGGCGCGCCGCAAGGAAGCGAAGCAGGCGAAGAGCGGGGGGGAGAAGAAGGAAGCGCTGCCGATGCGGCTGCTCGGCCGCGGCTCGCCGCGGATCGCCTTCGTCGTCGGGCTGCTGCTCAGCTTCCCGGGCGTCTCCTACCTGACCGGGCTCAGTCACATCGACAAGCTCGACGCCGGCGCCGCGCCGACCGTGCTGCTGGTCGTCGCCTTCTGCCTGATGCAGCAACTGCTGCTGGAGGTTCCCCTGATCGGCTACACCCTCCGCCCCGAGGCGACCCAGGACGCCGTCGACCGGTTCCGCGTCTGGCTCGCCCGCAACGGCCGCCGCGCCGGCATCTGGGTGGCAGTGGTCCTCGGCGTCCTCCTGCTCGTCCGCGGCATTGCCGGGCTGGTGAGCTGAGATGAAGAAGTGGGGAGTCCTCGTCGTCCTCGGCGCCGCCCAGTTCCTGATGGTGCTCGACCAGGCGGTGATGAACGTCGCGATCTCCCAGTTGGTCGAGGACTTCGACACCACCGTCACCACGATCCAGGCGGTGATCGCCTTCTACGCGCTGGTGATGGCGGGGCTGATGCTGACCGGCGGCAAGCTCGGCGACATCTGGGGACGGCGCCGTGCCTTCACGATCGGCCTCGTCATCTATGGCTCCGGCTCGGCGCTGACCGCGGCCTCCTGGAACGTGCCCTCGCTGATGCTGGGCTGGTCGATCCTCGAGGGGATCGGCGCCGCGCTCGTGATCCCGGCCCTGATCGCCCTCGTTGCCGGCAACTACAAGGGCAGCGAGCGGGCGATCGCCTACGGGGTGCTCGGCGGCGTCGCCGGCGCCGGCATCGCGGTCGGGCCGATCCTCGGCGGTTGGGCGACGACCGAGCTGAGCTGGCGGATCGTCTTTGTCGGCGAGGTCGTCGTCGCCCTCGGAATCCTCGCTGGGACGCGGCTGATCCGAGAGCCCGAGCGCGACGGTCGACCCCCCGTTCTCGACTGGGTTGGCGGGGTCCTCTCCGCCGCCGGCCTGGCCCTGGTCGTCTTCGGCGTCCTGCAGGCGAGCAACTGGGGCTGGCTGGCGCCGCGCAGCTCGCCGATCGAGCCCTTCGGCTTCTCGCTGACTCCGTTCGTGATCGCCGCCGGGGGGCTGGTGCTGGCGGGGTTCGTCGCCTGGGAGCGCCGCCGCGAACGGCTCGGCCAGGACCCGCTTGTGCACCTGCCGCTGTTGCGCATCTCCCAGCTCCGCGGCGGCGTCGCCATGTTCCTCGCCCAGAACCTGATCCTGATGGGGGTCTTCTTCACGATCCCGCTCTTCCTACAGGTGGTCCAGGGCCTCGACGCGCTGGAAACGGGAGTGCGGATGCTGCCCGCCTCTGCCGGGCTCTTCTTCGCCGCCCTCGCCGGCTCGGCCCTGGCCAAGCGCTTCGCGCCGCGGCCGCTGGTGCGGGTCGGACTGGTGACGGTCTTCGTCGCGATCCTGCTGCTGCTGACGACGATCGAGCCCGAACTCGACAACACCCCCTTCCTGATCGCGATGGGGGTGCTCGGCATCGGCATGGGACTGATCGTCTCCCAGCTCGGCAACGTGGTCCAGTCCGCGGTCGGCGATGAGGACCGCAGCGAGGCGGGGGGCCTGCAGAGCACCGCCCAGCAGCTCGGCTCCTCGCTGGGGACGGCGATGCTGGGCGCGATCGTGATCACCGGCCTGATTGCCGCCTTCACCGCCAACGTCGCCGACGACGCGCGCATCTCGGCCGACGTCAGCAAGCAGCTCGAGGTGCAGCTGAGCGCGGGCGGCAGCTTCGTCGCCGCCGACGAAGTGCGCGCCGGTGCCGAAGCTGCCGGGCTCGACGGGCCGACGACGAGCGCCCTGATCGAAAACTACGAAGACGCCCAACTGAAAGCGCTGAAGACCGCCTTCCTCTTCGCCGCCTTCCTCACCCTGGGTTCCTTCTGGACGACCCGCCGCCTGCCCGAGCAGCGCTTCGACCAGATGGCGGCCGGGCCCGACCCACCCCGGCTCGACCCAGAGCCGTCTACCGTCTGACCATGCTCGACGCCAAGCACGGGCACCGCACCCCGCAGGAGCGCGCCGCGACCGGCAAGGCGGCCCGGGCCGATGCGCCCCGCTCGAGCCACGGAGAGTGGGAGCCGGCGGCCGACCGTCCCGACCCGGTCGAGCTGCTCGAGGGCCAGGCCACGTCGCGCGTCGGCCAGCTCGTGCCGCTGCGCTACGCGCGCATGCTGGTCTCGCCCTTCACCTTCTACCGCGGCGCCGCGGCGGTGATGGCGGCGGACCTCGCCGCGACCCCGCGCAGCGGCTTCGAGGTGCAGCTCTGCGGCGACGCCCACCTCTCCAACTTCGGCGCCTACGCCTCGCCCGGCCGCGAGCTCGTCTTCGACGTCAACGACTTCGACGAGACCCTGCCCGGCCCGTGGGAGTGGGACGTGATGCGGCTCGCCGCGAGCTTCTCGGTCGCCGGGCGCGCGAGCGGCTTCAAGCGCCGCGAGCGGCTGGCGATCGTCGCCGCGATGTCGGCCCGGTACCGGGCGGCGATGCGGCGGATGGCCGGGCTCGGCAACCTCGAGGTCTGGTACACGAAGATCGACATCGAGGCGACCGCCAGGGGTTGGGAATCGGCCGTCGGCGAGAAGGAGGCCGCGACCTTCCGCCGCAACCTCGAGAAGACCCGCGCCAAGGACCGCATGCGCGCCCTCTCGAAGCTGACCCGCGAAGTCGACGGCGAGCTGCGCATCGTCAGCGAACCGCCGCTGGTCGTGCCGATGGACGAGCTGGTCGAGGCCGACCCCGCCGAGGTCGAGGCGCGGGTGCGGGGCGTCATCGCCGACTATCGCGAGACGCTCCCCGAGGACCGCCGCGTCCTGCTCGACGGCTACCGCTTCGTCGACGCGGCGCTCAAGGTGGTCGGCGTCGGCAGCGTCGGCACCCGCGCCTTCATCGTGCTGATGCTGGGCCGCGACAGTGGCGACCCACTCTTCCTCCAGGCCAAGGAAGCGCAGCGCTCCGTGCTCGAGCCCTACGCGGAGCCGTGCGTTTTCGAGAACCAGGGCGAGCGCGTCGTGCAGGGCCAGCGCCTGACCCAGGCGACCAGCGACATCCTGCTCGGCTGGGTCAAAGCGACCGGCGTCGACGGCAAGCAGCGCGACTTCTACGTGCGCCAGCTCTGGGACCAGAAGGGCTCGGCGAAGGTCGAGAGCATGGACGCCCGCGCCCTCACCACCTACGCCGAGATCTGCGGCACGACCCTCGCCCACGCCCACGCCCGCAGCGGCGACCGCATCGCGATCGCCGCCTACCTCGGCAAGGGCGACACCTTCGACCAGGCGATGGCGGCCTTCGCGGAGAGCTACGCCGACCAGAACGAACGCGACTACGAGGCGCTCAAGGCGGCGGCCGATGAGGGCAAGATCGAGGTCGCCGAGCTGCCCGCCTAGCTCTCCTTCAGCACCGAGTACCAGATTCGCTCTGCGACTCGGGCCAGTTCGTCGCCGGTGCGGGCGAGGCGGCGGTAGAGCTCGCGGCGGGCGGTCAGCTCGCGGGGGTCTTGGATGTCGACCAGGGCCGACATCGAGGCGCGGTAGGTGTGCTGGAGGTGGCGCTGGTCCTTGACCGCGCGGTCGGCGGCGGCGGTGGCGCCGCTGCTGTCGCCCGCCTCGAGCAGCTCCAGCGCCGAGGCCAGCTGCCTGGTCCCGGCGGCGATCTCCTCCGCCATCTCGGCGATTGCCGCGTCGGGCTCTGTCCGCATCGCCTCGGCCTCGCCAACCAGGTTCTTGGCGTCGTTGACGATTTCGTCGATCCCGCGCGAGAGCTCGAAGATGTCCTCCAGCGCCAGCGGGGTCGAGAAGGCCTCGGTCAGGGCTTCGCGCAGCTCGCGCTTGCTCTCGTCGGCGCGGTGCTCGCAGAGGCGCAGCCGCTCGGCCGCTGTGGCGTCGCCCTTCGCCCAGGCGACCAGCTCGTCGGTGCCCTCGACCGTGATCGCCGCCTGGTGGCGCAGCATCGCCAGCACGTCCGCCGTCCGGGGGAGGAACCAGTGCATGTGCTTGCCGTTCAAATCGCCCTCCAGATCACCAGCATTATCGCCCCCAGGGCGGCCGAGGCGGGGAGCGTCAGCAGCCAGGCGAAGCCGATCGAGCGGACGACGCTCCAGCGCACGTGGCGCCAGCGCCGCCGACCGCCGCCGACGCCGACCACCGAGGAGGCGACTACCTGCGTGGTCGAGACCGGGGCGCCCAGGTAGGAAGCGGGGAGGACGACCGCGGTCGAGGCGGTCTGGCTGGCGAACCCGTCGACCGGGGCGAGGCGGAAGATGCGGCGGCCGATCGTGCGGATGATCCGCCAGCCGCCCATCGCCGTGCCGAGGGTGAGCGCGGCGCCGCAGGCGAGCTTCACCCAGAGCGGCACGGAGAGGGTGTCGAGGTGGCCGCTGGCGAGCAGCAGCGCCGCGATCACTCCCATCGACTTCTGGCCGTCGTTGGCGCCGTGGCCGAAGGAGAGGGCCGCCGACATCACCCACTCGGCGGCGCGGATCGGGGTCTTGATTCGCTTAGTCGCGCGCCGCAGCAGGCGCCCGTCGAGGCGGGCGACCCCGAGGCCGAAGCCGAGCCCGAGCAGCGGCGAGACGGCGAGCGCGATCATCACCCCGAAGACGCCGACCGGTCGCAGGCCGTCCAGGCCGCCCCACTGCACGGCCCCGGTCCCGGCCTCGGCCAGGGCCGAGCCGACCAGCCCGCCGACGAGGGAGTGTGCCGAGCTCGACGGCAGGCCGCGCCACCAGGTCAGCAGGTTCCAGGCCGTCGCCGCCAGCACCCCGGCCCCGATCACCTCGACCGCCTCCGTCGCCGGCACCTGCACGATCCCGGCGATCGTGTCGGCGACGGCGGTGCCGACGACCACGGCGCCGAGCATGTTGAAGCTGGCGGCGAGGACGATCGCCTGCCCCGGCCGCGCGCCCCGGGTCGCCACCAGGGTCGCGATCGCGTTGGCGGCGTCGTGAAACCCGTTGGTCAGCGCGAAGGCGATCGAGAAGGCGATGGCGAGCCCCAGTTCCACGCCGGCAATCATCCCGCGCCGCGGGGGCGCGCCTGTAACAACGGCGCCGCGGGGTACACCTACCTTCAGATGCCGTCCCTCGACGATCGCCCCAGCGCCGCCGCGGACCCCTCCCGCGAGCGCTTCGAACGCTGCTTTCGGGCGCATTACGCGGACCTGCTCGCCTTCGCGACTCGGCGCCTCGCCGGCCGCGACGCGGCCGAGGACGCGGTCGCGGAGACCTTCGCCGTCGCCTGGCGCCGGCGCGACCGCATTCCCGACCCCGCCCTGCCCTGGCTCTACGCCGTCGCCCTACGGGTGATCGCCAACCAGTACCGCACGAACCGACGCCGACGCAGCCTCGACACCCGCCTCGCGCACGAAGCCGGGGTGGGTGGGGGAGGGCCAGATCCTGTCGAGTCGTTGAGCCGCCGCGATGCGTTCGCCACCGCTTTCGCCTGGCTGGGCGAGGACGAGCGAGAGATCCTGCGACTGACCGCCTGGGACGGGCTCGGCCCCCGCGAGGCGGCCCGCGTGCTCGGTTGCTCTCCGGGGGCCTACCGCGTGCGCCTGCACCGCGCCCGCCGCAAGCTGGCGAAACAACTGCGGGCAGCCGGACACATAGAGAGCGAGTCCCG
This sequence comes from uncultured Solirubrobacterales bacterium, assembly GCA_963817905.1. Taxonomy (GTDB): domain Bacteria; phylum Actinomycetota; class Thermoleophilia; order Solirubrobacterales; family 70-9; genus VRUE01. Next base: position 636,540 of record CAWFPS010000002.1, read on the forward strand.
CAGAGCGGCAGCGACGCCGGCCGAGGAGATCAATTGACCCGCAAGATTCGACAAGAGGATGCCATCGCCGCGATGCGTGCCGCCAACCCGGCCTCCGCGGCGGAGCTGCGCGAGGCGATTGCCGAGCGGGAGATCTCGCGCGCCATGCGGACGGCGATCGCCGCGGGCGACTCCCCTTCGCTGCCGATCCCGGTGGGCGATCGCGTCGCCAGCGAGTTCCCCGGCGACGCGCCGGCGCCGAGCGTCCGCCCCCGGCGGCGCGGCGCGGCCCTCGCTCTCGGCGCTGGCCTGGCCAGCATCGCCGCGCTCGTCGCGCTGGCGGTCTCGACTGGCTTGCCGGGGGGCGGGCACGGCGGCCCGTCCTTCGCCGCGGCCGCGATCGAGGTCGCCGAAGCCAACCCCCGCCTGCTCGTCACCGAGCCCGGCTGGTCGGTGACCCGTGCCGACCAGCTCGAAGCCGACAGCGGCGAAATCACCTTCAGCGACGGCCGTCATGACCTCAACATCTTCTGGTACCCGGCGCGGCTCTATGGCCAGTACCTGCGCGACCGTGCCCTGGTCAGCGCCCCGGTGCGCTCGACCCTGCTCGGCCAGGCCGCGACCACGGTCGACTACGGCCGCGAGGAATACGCGACGATGCTGGCCCCGCAGGGCAGCGTCTTCCTCGAGATCCGCGCCCGGCTGGGGAGCAGGGCGAGATACGAGGCCGTGCTGCACTCGCTGCGCCCGGTCGGCGTCAGTGCCTGGCTTGCCGCGATGCCTGCCGGCGTGGTCAAGCCGCAGGACCGCGCCGGTGCTGTGGACAGGGCCCTGCGGGGCGTGCCGCTGCCGCCCGGCTTCGATCCCGCGGTCTTGGAACGCGAAGACGCGGTGCTCGACCGCTATCAGTTCGACGTCAGGGTCGCGGGCGCCGTCGCCTGCGGCTGGGTGGAAAGCTGGCTGGCGGCAAGGCGGGCGGGGGACGGGGACGCGGCCAACGCTGCCGTCAAGGCGATGGCAACCGCGTCGCAATGGCCCCTCCTGCGAGGCCGGGAAATGCAGCGCGGCTGGGCAGCCAACGTCCGCTGGTCGGCGAAGGAGCTCGCCGCGGGCAGGCTCAACACCGGCCCCGCCGGCAGCCTCGTTCGTCCCGACGGCAGCGGCTATGAGATCGGCCCCGCATGGTCCATCGCCCTCGGCTGCAAGCCCCACTACCGCCGCCCGATCGCCAGGTAGTTCGGGATCGGGGATGATGCTCTAGGCTGATGCGCATGACGCGCACCACCGTTGATGTCGATGATCGTGCCCTGAGTGCGGCGCGGCGGGAGCTGGGGACAGAAGGCCTCAGCGAGACCGTCAACGCGGCGCTTCGCGATGCAGCTCGCCGCCGTGTCCTCAAAGGATTCGATGTCCTCCGCGACATCGACGGCACTCCTGAGGAAGTCTCCGCGGGGCGCGAGCGCGCCTGAGCGACCGTGGCTGAGTTGCAACTGCCGCAGCTCGACCGGCCGGCCCTCTTCGACACCGGCACTTGGACCTGGGTGCGCGATCGCCGCTTTCCGGAGCTCGCCGAGTGGTTCAACGCCGCCGTTGGGGCGGGACTGGTTCTGGTTTGCGATCTCGTCATCCTCGAGCTCACGCGCCTCGCTCCCAACGAGCGGCGTGCCCGGGAAGTCGCGGATCGCCTGGCGTCCTTCGAGGCGATTCCAATGCCGGGCAGCCTTTGGGCTCAAGCACGAGAGGTCCAGGTCGCGCTGGCCGCCACCGGCGAGCACCGGCGCATCCCGCCCGCCGATCTTCTGCTCGCCGCGGCCGCGGAGGAGGCCGGGGTCGCCCTCGTCCACTACGACCGGGATTACGAGCGAATCGCGCAGGCCAGCGATCTCCGGCAGGAATGGCTCGTTCCCGACGGGACACTGGCATGAAGGCTGCCCGTGGGTGACGTGCTCCCCGATGTTCTCCGACCGGGCCTGCGGATCGTCTTCTGCGGCACCGCGGCAGGCTCGGCTTCGGCCCGCGCTCGCGCCTACTACGCGGGCCCCGGCAACGCCTTCTGGCCGACCCTGCACGAGGTCGGGCTGACGCCGGTGCAACTGGCGCCCGAGGAATTCAGGCGCCTGCCCGAGTTCGGCCTCGGCCTGACCGACATCTGCAAGATCCTCCACGGCTCCGACGAGGAGGTCGGCACGGCCGAGTTCGACGGAGCGGGCCTCCAATCCCGAATCGCCGCAGCCGAACCCGAGCACCTCGCCTTCAACGGCAAGAACGCCGCCCGCGCCGCCCTGGAACAGCAGGTGACCTACGGCCCCCAACCCGAGCGCATCGGCAGCGCGACCGTATGGGTCCTACCCTCGACCTCCGGCGCGGCCCGCCGCTTCTGGGACATCGAGCCATGGCGCGAGCTGGCCGATTCGACCAGTGGGGAGTGAGCAGCACAACGAGGCGGCGGTCCGGTTGGGCAACTGATTGGCAGCGTGGGCCAGGAGTCAGGCTCAGATGTTGCGGACTCGCCTGCCGATCTGGCGGTCCTGGGGATAACCGGCGGCGTCCCAGAACCCGGCTGCCACGTCGTCCTCAAAGGCGACGAGAGCGGTCACGCGAAGTGCCCCACGGCCGCGCAGATATTCCTCCCCTGCTCGGACCAGGGAGACGCCGACGCCCTGACGGCGAAACCCGTCCCGCACGGCGAGCCGGTACATATTCCCGCGCCACCCGTCCCAAGCCGCGATCAGGGCGCCGACGATCGCTCCGTCACGCTCGGCGACCAAGAGTGCAGCGGGAGAACCCGTGACCAAGCGTTCCACTTCGTCCACGCGATCGGAACTGCTCGCGTGCCCGCTCCGCTCCTGCTCCCAGAGCGCCACCACGTACGGCACATCGCCCAGCTCGCCTCGCCGAATTCTGGTCTCTCCGCCAGTCAAGCCGAAAGCATACGTTCACTCGACGCCGGTCAGCTCAAGAGCCTGTTCCCCGAAGAGCGGCCGTGTATGCCCCTGCGCGCGGGAAGCGCGCAGCCAGCGTTCGCCGATCAGGCGCCTAATCGACCAAGTCTTATCTGGGTATAGTCGCGTCTCTATTGTCGTCACGCAGCAAAATGGGGAGGAGTGTTTTGGGGCTACTTGCGAGGGTTTTCAAGCAGCACGGCGTGGGGTTGCTCGCACTTTTCGTGGCGCTTTCTGGCACGGCATATGCGGCCAGCAAGATCGGTGCTCATGACATCAGGAGAAACGCGATCCGCTCCTCTCACATCAAGGCGGGCCAGGTAAAGATCAGCGACCTGGCCCCGAGCGTACGCGGACTCGTCACTGGCGGCGGCGCGGCGTCATCGGAGCAGCTTCAAATTCGCAAGGTAGACGGCGCCCCGGTCTTCCTGGCTCCCGGCGAATTCGACGGAGCGCCCCTCGCGCAGTGCCCGGAAGGCTACGTGGTCGTCGGGACCGGCTTCAACAGCAGCATTGGCGAACCGAATTTTGTTCTCGCCTACGGCACCTTCGTCGGTGGCTTTTTCGCCAACTTCACCTCTATCGCCATCGAACCCTACGTACAGGCGCTCTGTGCCCGCAACAGCACCGGCGGCGCGACAACCTCTCGGGCAGCGGAACTGAATAGGTATCAGCACGATGTCGCCAGAACACGCCTGTCACTCCAAAATTAATCGGTAGCTCGGGACGGGGCTTCCCCCCCAGATCAGCAGTGCCGATGGGTCTTCGACGCTGACGCGTCGCCAGGGCTCGCGAGCTTTGCCGCCCGGGGAATGGCGGTGGTACGGCATCTCCGGATGCCGCTGGGGGTCAAAGCAGTAGCGGAGGGAGACATCGCCAACCTGACCGTGGTAGGCGTAGCCGGCCAACCAGTAGCCGTGCTCCGCGTAGGCGTCCTCGACCCGATCGGCCGACCAGAGCTCGGCGATGCTGAAGGTGACCCGGGGATCGGGCTCAGCATCGTCGCCGTCACCACACATGGCGACGCCCTTCAGTCGGACCAGCCCCAAGGGTGGATCGTCGCGCCACTCGTTCGGGTCGCGGCCACCGGGGTCGACCAGGTAGCCACGGACGAAGAGCAGCTCCTGAAGCTGCTCAAAGCGCCGGTAGGCGATCAGGATCGGTCGCTCGCGCATGGGCCGCCGGTTCTACAGGGGCCTCCGGATATCTCGTGCCTGAGGCCATTAAGCTGAATCTCTGGATTTAGAGGATTACTTGGAACCTGCCGATATAGCTGCAACAATGCCCAAAGACCCAAGGAGCGACAGATGGCCGAGCTCTCCGATCACTACATGCGCGTGCGGGACTACGCCCGCAAGTTCTCCCTCGATGAGTCGACCGTCTACAAGATGATCGAGCGGGGGGAGATCAAGGCAATCCGCATCGGCAAGAAGACGCTACGCATTCCCTCCAGCGAGCTGGAGCGCTACCTGGATCGCGAGCCCACCGTGGGTCTCGAGGCTGCCTCCTTGGAGGAAAAGGTCGAGAGCTTTCGCAAGGCAAACGGCAAGGGTCCAGACTCCTTCGTCGACGCCTGGCGCAGCGGCGAGATCGAGGACACCCCCGATAACGCCGAGGTCGCGATCGAGGCACTCGCCCTGCGCACGGCCCTAGCGCGTCAGCACGCCACTGCTGCGTAGACGAGCTCTTTCTTAAACTCATAACTCGACATTTGCCATGGGCTGGTGGGTAATTGCGGACTCAGGCGTAGTGGTGGCATCGGCGGCAAGTAGGTTGAATACCGGGTCTAATGTTGCTGATCGCGCTCACCAAGTTCGGCGAGTCTCTGGCCCAAACGGGTGCGATCGCCGGTGGCGCGACGGCTTGGGGCGCCTCGCTCGGGCTGATCGCCGGTGCGATCGCGGTGGATGCCGGCTTCGAAATCGACCGGTGGGCACTCGCCACCAAGGGCGGCACGCTGGGTGCTCTGTTCGGGGTGTCGTTCGGCGTCTGGGAATTGATCGCATGAGCCACCGGAACCAGAATGCGCGGCTAGATCCGTTTTCGTACACGATGGCCGTCGCGCTCGGCCTCTTCTCCGCTGCCCTTCTCGACGTTCTCGATATCGGCGGGGCGATGAAGTACCTGATCGCCTTCATGCTGTTGACGCTCACCGTCGGCGCCCTGCTCGCCCGATCGGCATCTCCGGTCCACCTGTTCGCGGTTTTTCGCTCCGGATCACTCGGGAGGGAGCTAGAAAATGCTGAAGCGCGCAGCGCCGAGGCCGAGATCCAGGTCGGCGGCGGACGATTCCCGCTGACGCGAAAGGTCCTCGGTCTCGACCTCGCCGAAGCGCGCTCAGAGGAGAGCGCCATCCGGCGCCCCCGGCTCTGGATTCCATCGGCCGAGGCGCCGCGCCGGGTTTCCCTCCGCGCGTCTGGCTCCAGCCTGGTGGTCGGTGCCGAGTCGGACGAGCGAGATGCCAGAGTCGCCCGTGTCGACTTCCCGCAGTACCGACCGATCTACGTGCTGCTGCGCGATCGCGAGGGGGGGAGGGGGGGCGAGGCGATGGTGCCGAACCTCGCCCGCGACTTCGTCGACCAGGCGATCGCGGTCGAGTGGCTGGCAGGCGTCGCCGAGCTACGGGGTCTCGACGCCGAGGCGGTCGCGGCGAGCGTCGCTTACGCGAACCACGCCGGCAAGCGCGCCTGGCTCCTCGCGGCCGAGGAGCTTCCTGCCGACGACCCTGTCCGGGTCGCAATCGCTGCCGCCGCGGAGTAGCGATGTACAGCGAGAGCAGCGGCGACGCCGCGGAGTTCCTCGAAGGCTGTCGGACCGCACTCGGCGACGAGCGCCTCGACGAGCTGGCCGAGCACGCGAGCGGACACTCGCCACAGCTCAGAGAGATAGACGACAACTTCGGCAGCGGTCGCCGAGCGCGGGCGATTGCGCACCTGGCGCTGGCGCTGGCGACGGACCTCGACGACTCCGAGCGAGCCCGCCATCTGCAGGAGGCAATCGAGCTTTGGACGCCGGAGGAGGACGCTCTGCCCGCGGAGGTTCCGGTGACCCTCGCGTCTGGCGCGGCCGCCACCACGCTTGCCCAGATCTGTCTGGGAGAGCACCGGCTACGACTCGAGGCACTGCACGATGTGGCCCTCGAGCTGTGCGGTGAATCGCCGAAAGGGTTGCGGCGAGCGACATCGACAGTTCCGGTCGTGGTCAATGGCGCCGGTCTGCTGCTGCTGGTCGAAGCGAGGCTCGTGAGTGGGGGGCTGCCGGGTGTCTTCGAGGGCCCGCAGGCGGCGCTGGCGAACCGGGACGAGAAATGGCGGCAGATGGAGCGCACCGTCGACGAGCTGATCCTCCGCCAGGATGGTCCGCACGCGATCCGCTACCTGCTGCGGAACAACGCCGATTCCAAGCTGCGGCTGGGACCGGTCCATGGCGAAAGCGCGGGCATGGCTCTCGCCGTTGCCTCGCGCCAAGCGGCGAAGCGGAGATCGCTGCCACTCGACGCCCACACGGCGATTGCGGCCGCAGTCGCCGATGACGGACAGGCGCGGCGCGTCCAGGGCATCGCTGAGAAGCTGGCGGAAAAGGAGCCGAAGACTGGCGAGCCGGAAGTGCATCACCTCCAACGGCGAGTCGTGCGCCTGCTGGTGGAGAAGGAGCAGGCGAAGGGGCTTGCCCCCGACGGCATCGCACAGGATCGGACTGTCAACCGCGAAGCGGTGGTCGCTGCGGGGATCGAGGTCGTCCCGATCGCGAGTCTTGATGAGGCGATGCGCAAGGCCCGTCTGCGATTGCGTCGCCCGGCGCTCATCGCCATAGCCGTGACGCTGACCGTGGCGATCGCCATTGCCTTCGCCCTCACCCGGGGCGGGACCGATTCCGGCGTCGAACGGCGCGTCGCTGAATCGCAGCTGTCCGAAAAGGTCGACGCCGCCGCCCGGCGCCTCGCCTCTAGTGAACCGGACCGCGTCGCCCTGCTGCGTGCCGAGGAGGCGACGGTACAGCCGTCTGCGGTTTCGTTCTCGGCGCTCTTCGACGCCGACCTCGGTGTCGGCAAGCGAATCACCAGCTTCCGGCCGCGGGAAGGGGTGGCGAGCGAGGTCGCGCTGGCCGACGGTCGGCGCCTAGTCGTCACCGGCGGGGCGAACGGCGAGCTGCGGGCTTGGGACAGCAGGACGCGCGAAGAAGAAGTCATCTCGCGCGATGCTCTCGAGGACGAAGCCCGGATGCTCGCAACGTCCGACGATGGGCGCCTAATTGTTGTCGCCGGGACTGGCTCAGTCCTTCTCGCCGAACGCTCCTCTTCCGGCCTCTTCGCTGAGCTCGAAGAAGAACTCTCGAGTGGGGCCAGCGCCGTCGCCTTCTCCGCAGACGGCAAGGCGCTCTACGTCGGCGCCGAAGATTCCCTCGGCGTCAGCCGGTTCAAAGCCGGGAGATGGTCGCCGATCGAATGGAGCTCGGTAGACGCTGGTGGCCACTACGTTCGCGACGTCTTTCCACTCGATGCCGATCACGTCGCCTTCTGCATCGAGACGACTGGCAACAACCAGGAGCTGCGGCGGCTTGACCTCCGCCGTCAGGCGCTGTCGGTCGTGCGTGACCCCGGTGGCGGCACGGTGCCGTGCCCAGCGGCGCAGCTGAGGCCGGGAGTGATCGCGACTACCCACGGGCCGGACTACCGCGAGGTCCGCATCGGCCGGCTCGAAGGCGCCCGCTGGCGCCAGGTCGGCTACCACCGGCTGCCGGAAGAACTGGACGTCTTGGGTGAAGTCCCCGGTGGCCGCCTCGTCTACACGGCGGGAGACTCGGGGATCACGACGCTCTCGGAAAGCGGCGAAGTGGTTGCGGAAGCGCCGTTGCATCCGTCCGATGTCGACATCTCCGTTGGGCGCGGGGGGCGATCCTTTGCTGTCGTCTCCGGCAATGGGATGGTCAGGGTGGAATCCCTCGAGGGCGAAGACCCGCTGACCCCCCGCCTGCGTCTCTCCAATACGAGTTCGCTGGGCTGGGCTGTCAGCTGGTCCGCGAACGGCGAACGCGTGGCTGTCGGTTCCCAGGAGGGCGATGTCTCGGTCTTCGATCCGCGTGACCCTGACGCCGGCGCCCTCGTCTGGAGGCACGTGTTCCCAGGCATGGTCAGGGCGGTTGAGCTGGACCCACTCGGTCACTGGGTCTGGGCGGCTGGCGACACCGGCCAAGTCGCCCGCATCGACGCACGGGATCCCACCGCAGACATCCACTACTCAGTTGCCCTCGGCGGGGTAATCCGTGACCTCGAGCTGTCTCCCAACGACAAGAACCTCGCGGTCGCCGGTGTCCCTGGCGTCGGAGTTGTGTTGATGCGCCCAGACGTTGAAGGGTTCGAAAGCGGTGGGGAAGAAATCGACGCCATCGGAATCGCCTGGCTCGACAACGACCGGCTTCTGGTCAGCAGTGGTGCCGATTCCGAAGGTGATCGTTCCAAAGCGATCCTGCGCATCCTCAACACCCACCTCAAACAGGTCGGCGGGAGCACCCCCACCGGGGATTCGGGGATGATCTCGGTGCGCGTCCACGGCGAGCGGGCGGCCGCGGTCGGGTTTAGCGGGCGACTCGAGATCTTCGACGTGGCCGGCGACACCCCCCGCCTCCTGCGCATGGTCTCGACCGAAAACGAACTGGCGACCGACGTCGCCTGGTCTCCGGACGGCGGTGTCCTGGCGGTGGTCGGAAACGGCGGCAAGGTCACGTTCCTCGAGACCCGCACCTTTCAGGTGGTCGGCACGCGCTCACTCGGGGACGGCGGCGGCGCGGCGCTGGCCGCTCACGACGGAACTCTTGCCACCCTTGCGGTCGGGCAGTCGACGGTGAAATTGATCCCGTTCGGGGCTCCGGCCTGGAGCCAGGAGATCTGCGATCGCACCCACCAGTTCCTCAGTCCGGCCGATTGGATCGAGCTGGTCGGACCTTGGCCACCCTACCAGCGCCCCTGCAGGCCGCCTGCCTAGCAGGGTGAGGTCGGCTCTGCCCGGAGTTCGAGGCGGCGGAGCGTGCCGGCGCCGTCGGCATGGGCGAGCAGCGATCCCCCGTCGAGTTTGTAGGAGTAGTCGACCGCATCGGTCGGACTGAGACCGGTTTGGTCCGCGGGCCGGCCGAAGCGCTCGAGCATCAGGTCGACGGTGTCGCCTGCGCGCAAGGCATCGTCGATGCGGGGCCCCCGCGCCTTTACCGACCCGACCCCGGGCTGCAGGTCCGAGAGCGGGTCCGGTTCTTCGTCTGCGTCTTCATATTCGTCGACCTTGGGCGGGCCGTCTAGGGTGGTGACGCGGATCGCGGCAAGACGGTCGTCCCTGACCTCCCCCTCAAAGCCAAGCTTCCGGTTTGTGAGGAAGTCGGTCGGGGTGACGGTGCCGCAACCGGTCGAGTCGAGCTGGAAGGTGAGCGGAGTCGAGGTGTCGTTCTGCAGCTCAGTCGGAGTCATCCCCATCCGGAGTGGGCCGAAGCCTCCCATGTCGAGTCGCATCACCGTGCTCAGTGCCGGGCCTTCGCCGCCGTAATCGGGGGCAGCGCGCGAGTGGGCTGGCGAGAAGCGCACCTGGACGGTGTTCCTGGGCAGGGTCACAACCCGGTCGCTGGCGGGATCTTCGAGGGTTGCTTCGCTGGTCGCGACGCGCATGTAGATGCTTTGCGGACACCCTTCGTCGTCATTGCAGATCCTGCCCCGCACCCGGGCGATGCGACCATCGGCGGCGAGGTCGAGGTCGAGCAGGCCCCGTTCCCGGGCGACCCAATCGCCATCTTTCAATTCGAGCCATGAATAGGAGGGGTCGTCGTCGCATTCGAGGTTTTCGGCCGATCCGATCCAGTCGCCGGTCCTCAGGGCGAGGAGGGAGATCCCCCTTGCCGTGATCAGGCGGCGGACGCCCCATCGGCGTTCGTCTCCCTGTCGGGGCAGGTCGGGCACCTCGGTGCCGATCGATCCGATCTCGTCCCCCTCCAGGCAGGCGCTGCCCGAGCGACGCTCGATCCAGGCCGCACCTCCACCTTCGAGCTGCATCGGCTCTGCCGGGAAGCCGGTCCCCTTCGCGACCTGGCTGAATTGTGCCGTCTGCGGGTCGTAGAGGAATGCCCGCACCGGCCCGCCTCTTCCGGAGAACACGGTGTATTCGCCCAGGACCAACCAGCGTTCGCCGAAGGGCATGACCGCGTCAACCCCGGTGGTCGAGGCGTATCCGGGTCGCTGGAGGTGGTGCAGGTGGAACGGAAAGATCAGGCGTTTTCCGTCGGGGAGGTATTCGGTGAAGCGACCTTGGTAGCTGGCGACGACGACGCCCTCCAAGCCTGGGTCTGGGGATCCAGTGACGCTGTGCCAGGCTCGGCGCGCACCGGTCTCGACATCGACCATTTCGAGCGTGAGCCCCACTTCTTCTTCGTCACCGGAAACGGTCCAGGCGAGCTGGCGGCCATCGCCCGACCAATCGAGTTCAATCGGGACATCACCCGGCGCCAGTTTGGCGACATATCTGATCCGACTGCCTTCGACGACGCCGATGCGCCTGCCGGCAGCGAAGGCGAGGAGTTGGTGGGCCTGGGACTCGACCGTCTTGACGCGGGACGGAGGTAGCCCGGCATCGCCGCCTTTGCTGGGGGCACCGCACCCAACGATCAGTGCCGGTATGAGCAACAGGCCAATTGGGGCTGTTAGCCGCTGCATGGCCCCCACTCGCCCTTGCTGAGTTCGACGCGGCGAACGGTTGCGCCGCCGTCGACGATCACAGCCAATCTGGCGCCGTCCGCGTCGAAGACGTATTCGGTCGTCTCGGTCTCGGGTTTGGCATTGGTCTCGCTTGGCGTGCCGTAGGCACGGAGGAGGCGATCGGCGTCGTCGCCAGCGCGCACCCCACGGTCCGTGCGGGGGCCGCGGGGTTTGATTGCGCTGACGTCCGGCTGGACTTCGGAGAGTGGAGCGTGCGTTTCATCGACGGGACTGTCGAGGGTGCTGGCGGTGATCGCGACGAGCCGCCCACCGGCCAGCCGGCCCTGGACGCCGAGCTCACGGTTGGCGGTTGCATCGGCTAGTTCGACCGTCCCGCAGCCGCTGTGGTCAACTTCGAAGCGCAGAGCGGACGCAGTCCCCGCTTGTATCTCGGAGGGGGTTGAGCCGAAGCGAAGCGAGCCGAGGCCGTCGGAGTCGAGTGTCAGCTTGTCATCGATCGCCGGGCCGCGACCGACCGTGCGCTTGACGGAGATCGGGGTGGCCGGCGAGAACTTCACCTTCCGGGTCCATGCCGGCAGTGGCAGGTGCGAGCCATCCGGGAAGTCGAGGAGGGCGGCGCCATAGCGCAGGATCTCGTACTCCCTCTCGCTCGCGCCTTCGCAGCCGGCCGGGAGGTTGTATGAGCCGGGACCGTAGGGGTGGCAGACACCGCCGTCGACTCGAGCGACCCGACCATCGTCGGCAACGTCGAGTTCGACCAGGCCTCCGCCTCGATCCACCCAGGCGCCTCCGTGCAGGGACAGCCAATGGTATGAGCCCTCGCCCCGTTCGCAGTCTTCTTCGTAGCCAGACCGATCCTCGTGTGGGGGCCCGGTCCCGCGCGCCAGGGCCTCGATCTCGCCGTTATCGACGATCACCTTGTTGATTCTCCAGCTACGGTGGTCGGGCCGGGAGGGGAGGGGTGGCGGCCGGACGCGGTACCCGGCGAGGCGGTCTGAGTTTCGGCAAGTGTCCACGATTTCGGGGTGGATCCAGACGACTCGATCGTCATCGAGGCGGGTCGGTTGAGACCAGTTAGCCCGGACGCTAAGGAGCGGGACCAAGGTCGGGTGCTCGGGGTCGAAGCGGAAGATCCGGTAGGACTCGGCGGGCATCGCAAGCCGTGCGCTGTTCTCTGCCGCGATCAGCCAGGCACCTTCGAGGGGAACCGCGCCGAGTACCTGGGTTGAGGTGGGTTCGGTCCGTTCGGGATTGGGGGGAGGGGGGATCCTGACCGCGATCTGTTCTCTCCCGCCGTCCGGCAGGTACTGCGTGAGCGTCCCCTCGTAGCCGCCGACAACGACTCCGGTCGTACCCGGGGAAATGGGGCCGTAGACGTCTTGCCAGCGGTGGCGCTCACCAGTTTCGACATCAAGCATGGTGAGGTAGGAGGCGACACCGTTTGGACCGTCCTCGTAGTCGCGCCAGGCGAGCTGGCGGCCGTTGCCCGACCAGGCGAATTCTTCGATCACCGAATCGGAGGGCACGGTGGCGATCGTTCGGATTTGCCTTCCTTCGACGACGCTCAGATGGTTGTCGCCGGCGACGGCCAAGCGCTGTGGCTCCGGCGGGTTGATCGTATCGGTCGACGCCTGTAGGACAGCATCGGCCTGCGACCCGCAACCGACCATCGACAGTGCTGCCGTTCCTGCGATCAGACAGGCCAGGATTAATTGTTGAACGCCCCCGCACGGATTCAAGAGCCGGGATCATTTCAACTAAACAACTGCCTCCGAGCTACACCCGGGTTTTCAAGTCGGCACCAGCAGTACAAGCGGAGTGGAGCACGGCCCGTCGCAGCAACCGTTCCGTGAACGGCGATACCGCCGATCCTGCGTCTCCATAAGACGGGGTCATGACTATCCGGTTCCGTCAGGTGGCGTGCCTACAGTCGTCTTATGGGCAGGCCAGACTTCCCGCGCAGCATTGTGGACTTCCAGGAACGATTCCCTGACGACGCCGCCTGCCTGGACTACCTGGCCGACTCCCGCTGGCCCGAGGGCTTTCGCTGTCCGGCCTGTGGCGGCCGCCGGTCCTGGGTGCTCGAGCGCCGCCACCTCTGGGAGTGCGCGGAGTGCCACCAGCAGACCTCGATCACCGCGGGCACCGTCATGCACGGCACCCGCACCTCGTTGCGGCTCTGGTTCTGGGCCGCCTACCTGGTCGCGACCCACACGCCGGGGATCTCCGCCGTGCAGCTCCAGCGCCAGCTCGGGATCTCGCGCTATGAGACCGCCTGGCTGATCCTGCAGAAGCTGCGCCGGGCGATGGTCGCTCCCGAGCGCGAGCCGCTCAGCGGCGAGGTCGAGGTCGACGAGACCCTTGTCGGAGGGCGCCATGAGGGCCGCCGTGGCGGGCGCCAGCGCGAGGGCAAGGCCCTGGTCGGCGTCATCGTCGAGGTCCGTGGCCAGGGCTCGGGCAGGCTGCGCCTCGCGGTTCTCCCCGACGCCAGCCGCGACACCCTCACCAAGCTGGTGGAGGCGTTCGTCGTCCCTGGGGCGATCGTCCACACCGATGGCTGGCCGGGGTACGGCAAGGCTCGCCGACGCCGGCTACCGGCACAGGCCCCGCTCGCAACGACGCGAACACCCCGATGCTCAGAAGCTCCTGCCCCGCGCCCATCGCGCCGCCTCCAACTTGAAGACCTGGCTGCAGGGCACCCACCGCGGAGTCTCGCCCGAGCACCTGCAGGCCTACCTCGACGAGTTCGTCTTCCGCCACAACCGCCGCCGCACCCCGATGGCTGCTTTTCAGACCCTGCTCGGACTGGGAGCCCTGCATGAGCCGACCACCTACCGGGAGATCGTCACCCACGAGGACCAGGCCGCAGCCTGAGCGAACCGGATAGTCATGAGACGGGGTTATCGGGCGTTGGGTGAACGCCGAGGCGGTGAAGGTGGCCAGCGTCTTCGCCCGAAGGCCGACTACTGCACCGCTACCCCGGACGCCCGCGCGGCGTCCGACGGTACCCGATAGCGTTCCAGGCGTCGTTACCCCCGGTGACGATCGGTGCATCTGCCAACAGCACCTCAGCGGAGCCCGGTTCTGACGCGAGCCGGGCTTCCGCGCTTCGGAAATCCGCCGGTTCGGTCGCCATGATCCGTACTGGCAGATGTACAACGCTCGGTGCAGTGCTAACCGAGCTTCACACCGGGAGGGCTGATTGAGGGCCAAAGAGATGGTTGAGGGTGCGTCTTATGCCCTGAAGATGCCGGGTAGAGAGGATTGTCGGCGGATCACCTTGGTGTCGAAGGAAGCGCCGCGTCGTGGCCAGGTGTTGGTTCGCCTGGATGATCGGGGGTCGGGGCGATCGGAGGTCGAAGTGCCGAGCCGGCGACTCAGGAGCGACTGGCACAATTACCGCGTTGGTGTGCTTGAGCCGGTTGACACGCCCGCGTTCGAGAACGTTGTGCAACTCCCCACCGGCGGCGATGTGGTCGAGCGCTCCGACGCCCCCGGATTCTGGATCGTCCGCAGGCTGGACTTGAAAGCCGAAGCCGTGTTGGTTGATGGCGTCCTCGTCGGGTTGAGGCGGCGAGAAGTCATTCCGATCCAGCACCTGCGTCGCGCAACCACGCCGAGTCGTCCGTCAGAGCTCGACATCGAGGAGTTCCTCAAGCGTCACGGTCTGGCGCTACGTCTACCCGTCCCCGATCAGATCTGGGCGGTGAGCGAATGGTCGTCGGCCTCCGAGCCCACCCCCGAGCCTCGGGAGATCGCGCAGCGTCTCCTCTTCGGCCCGAAAGCCCGTGCGCAGTACAGGTGGATCGTCAGGAACTGCCCCCATGATCAAGAGGGACGCGAACTCGCTCAGGAGATCGCTGCAGAGGGCAAGATCCGCTGGCTCGACGAGGGCGATAGCGGCTACCTGACTGATGAGTACATCCGCTACTCAGTCCCGGGGCGCTTCGACATAGTGCTCTTCGACGATCCATCCGGACAGGACGAGGTCTACGTCGAAAGGATCTTTGTCGCCTCAAGGCTTTGGCCTCGCCACAATCGGCGCCGCCGTCGGGGCCGAGGCGGCCGGCGCAGCCCGGAAGTAGCGAAGACTCGCTCTTAACGACATTTGCCCGTGACTTACGAGACGCACATTGAATGGATTGCAGTGCTTCCGTGTCGACGAGCACCCGAGCGCTGGGTCGTCGTTGCCCGCCTAGCCTTATCTTTCCCAGGGGAGACGCAGGGAAATGCCGAATAGCTACCAGGACTCGAACCCGTTTCCGCGGGGTTCGGAGTGGCGGAAGTGGGACCTCCACGTCCACGCCCCCGGCGGCAAGCTGAACGACAACTACGGCGACTCCGATGAGGCCTGGGTCGAGTTCTGCCAGGTGATTGCCGACTCCGACGTCGAGGTGATCGGGATCACCGACTACTTCTCGCTGGAGAACTTCTTTCGCGCCAAGCAGCGCTTCACTGAGTTGCAGCCTGAGAGCCGGAAGGTACTGCTGCCGAACCTCGAGCTCCGCCTCGCCGATTCAGTCAACAAGGACGGCGAGCAGGTCGAGCTCCACATCATCATGCGCCGTGACCTCACTGAGCAGCGGGCCTCGACGCTGCTCACGCACCTTCTGACCCAGACCAATGAGAAGGACAGCAAGCGGGCTCTACCCGCGGCCGAGCTTGAGACCACCAAGCACTTCGAAGCGGCGACCGTCACCCGTGAGGTCCTCCACGAGGCCCTGGCGAAGACCTTTGGGTCCGAGCAGACCGAGGATCCCTCCGATTACCTACTCGTTGTTCCTGCCAACCACGGCGGCCTGCGCTGCGATCTCGGCGAGAAGCGAAAGCTCAAGATCGCCGCTCGCATCGACGAGGAGACCCACGCCGTATTCGGCAACGATCAAAACATCGAGTTTTTCGGCAAGGAGCGGATGCGCGGAGAGACCCGCCTCCCACCGAAGCCCGTCCTCGCCGGATCTGACGCGCACGGCTTCGATGACCTGCTCGCCTGGCTCGGCCGGGAGGCCGACGACGAGCGCGGCCAAAAGACGGTGACCTGGATCAAGGCCGACCCCAACTTTGAGGGCCTCCTACAGATCAAGGCAGAGCCGCGCGGCCGGGTCCGGCTCGGCGCTGCGGAGCCCGACGCTAAGGACCCCTACCGAGTGATTGATAGCGTCAGCTTCACCGAGACCAACGACTTTCCCGAGCGGATCGTGCTCAACCCCAACCTGGTCGCGGTGATCGGACCGCGCTCCTCGGGCAAGTCCTCGCTCCTTGCCCACATCTCGCACGCGATAGACCCTGATTACACGGTTGAGCGCCAGGAAGAAGTCGAGCCCCGACCGGACAAGCCCGGCCCTGCTTCCGGAGTGAGCTGGGCCAATGTCACAGGGCTAGGGGTGAGCATCGAGTGGAGCCAGCCCGACACCACCGAGGGCAAGGTGATCTACGTACCCCAGAACGCGCTCTACTCGATCAGTCAAAAGGCTGATCAGATCGCGGAGCGGATAGAGCCGGCGCTGCGCGAGGGGGATCCCGAGTTCGACACGGCGATGAGCGAAATGAAGGGCGCTGTTGACTCCGCGAACGAGGAGATTGAGCTGGCCGTCGCCGATTGGTTCGAGATAGTGGCCAAGATCGAAGCGACAAGCGCTGAGCTCCGCGACCGTGGCGACAAGGAGGCGGTCGAATCGACCCGGAAAGAGCTCGGCGAGAAGATCGCCGCCAAGCGCAGCGAGGCTGAGCTCTCAGACGAGGACGCAAAGGACTACGAGCGGGTGATGGACGAGCTCGGCGCCGCCGAGGGGCGTCTGGCGGTGATCGCGACCGAGACCCACCAGCTGAGCGCCCACCTTGGCGGTGAAGGTGCGGATCTGGTGGCGAGCCCTGAGCCCAAGGTCGAGGTGCGGATCACCCCGAGCCCTTCGGAACTACCCGAGTCATTGCGGGTCGCAGTTCTTGAGATCGCAAAGGACGGCGAAGCTAAGGTGGTCAAGAAGGTCGCCGCAGCCCTGGTCGGCTACCAGCGCGCTCTCGATGATGAGCGCGCGGCTCTTGTGGCATCGCGGGCGAAGTTGCGCGGGGACAACAAGCAGCTGATCGAGCGAAACGAAGCCAACACCGAGATCGAGGAGCTCGGCAGGTCGCGCCGGCGCCAAGACGAGCTGCTCGAGCAGATTGGGGCTGATGAGAAGCGGATTGCCGGGCTGCGTGAGGAAGCAGGCGATGTTGGCTCCCGACTCGCCGAGGTGATTTCCGGCCGCGAAGCTGCAATCGCCGAGCTGACCGAGGCCTTCGAGGCTCGGGAGCGGGGGCAGGAGTCGATGACCTTTGGGGTCGAAACCGGCTTTGCGCCGGGCGAAGTACGCAGTCTCGAAGAGTGCTTTAACCGCAACGCCAACGGCCCCTTCATGAGCAGCGAGGAGCCCTTCGAGATCGGACGCTGCACCGCCGAGCCCGCCGGCTTCATGGCGGCCTTGCGCGAAGGGAAACAACGATTGAAGGCGAACGAGGTCCCTCAAGATGTCGCTGAAGCGGTGCTCGGCGCGACCCCAAAGCTGCTCTTCTGGGCCGACATCGAGGGCGACCGGATCGGCGGCTTCAAGAGCTCCTCGATGAGCCCTGGCAAGCAGGCCCTTTTCGCGCTCGAGCTGATCCTTGGCGGTAGCGAGGAGCCCTGGCCTCTGCTGATCGATCAGCCGGAGGACGACCTCGACAGCCGTTCGATCTCTACCCAGCTGGTCGGCTACTTGACCAAGCGAAAGTCAGAGCGCCAGATCATCATGGTCAGCCACGACGCGAACCTCGTGGTCGGCGCTGACGCGGAGCAGGTGATCGTCGCCAACCGCCACGGCGTCAATACCAAGAACGCCGGTGAGCGCACTTTTGACTACTTCAGCGGCTCGTTGGAGCACACCCGTGTGCGCCGTGAGGAAGAGCTCGAGTTGGAGCGCGGCGGAATCCGCGAGCATGCCTGCGACATCCTTGATGGTGGCGAGGAGGCATTCCGGAAGCGCCGCCGCAAGTACAAGATCTTCTGAGCGCCGACGGCGTTGCCACCTCCGCGCCGGGGTTTATGTAGCTGCTAAACTGGTCTTATGACGCTACATCAGTCCGAGAGCGAAGTCGGAGTCCGCGAGCTGCACGATCGTCTCAGTGAGTACCTGGAGCGAGTGGAGGGGGGCGGTGAGATCGTCGTCACCCGCCGGGGGCGACCTGTTGCGCGCCTCAGCGGCCTCGGTGAGCGGCCGCTCGATGCGCTCGCGCGGCGCGGGCTGGTGCGGATGCCCAACGGGGCGCGCTCGGCTCGGTCCGCGCAGGTGAAGGGCGCCGGTTCGGTTTCCGACCTCGTCTCCGAGCAGCGGGCCTGATCTTCTACTTCGACACCTCGGCGCTGGTCAAGCTCGTTGTCGTCGAGGACGGATCTGAGTTGGCGACAAAGCTCTGGGGTGGCGCCTATCCCGCAGCGTCGAGCGTCCTTGCCTATCCCGAGGGTCGGGCGGCTTTGGCAGCCGCCCGACGCTTGGATCGTCTCGGGAGAGAGGAGCACCGACAGGCACTCGCGGCCTTCGAGGCGCTCTACGCGGAGCTGACTACGGTCGGGGTTGACCAGGAACTCGTCGCTCGTGCCGGCGGCTATGCCGAAGACCTGGGGCTGCGTGGCTATGACGCGGTCCATCTCGCCACCGCGCTCGAACTCGGTGACGAGGAAGTCGTTCTCGTCACCTGGGATCGAGATCTCGCCCAGGCGGCCGAGCGCATCGGCCTGGGTGTTGCCGGTCTCAGTTAGCGCCCAAGCTCGCTGGCGGAAATCCCCGACGGGCGGGGGCTTCCGAGTGCGGCTGAATGGAGTCGAACCATCACGCCCCGTTAGGGCACAAGGCCCTCAAGCTGAACAGGAGCCGCATTGCAGTGCGGAAAACGGTCTATAGAGCCAAATCCAATCCGGTTGTGTCCGGTTGAACCCGGCTATTTCGGGGTCTGACTGGCGCACCACTGGCGCACGAACTCAGCGTCCCTCGTCCGGGTAACGACCTTGGAGGCGCTTGTACCCCCGCTCGTAGACGCTGCGGCTCAGCGGGCTGTCGGGGTGACGCTCACCGAAGGCGATCATGACCCAGGCCAGTCCGTCAGGCACCCGGGTGAGTCGGAAGACGAATCCGAAGGGCGCTGCCGAGGCTCCCTTTGCATCGAGAGGGACGTAGAGCTTGCGAGAGCCCGGGAGCAGGATTCCGTCGTCTCTCTCCGCCTCGCACTTCTTCCAGGCGAGGTCTGTGCGACCGGCTTCGATTTCTCTACGTGCCGAAGGGCACCCCTTCTCCCAACCGGACTTTCGAGCTGGGCGGTCGCCCGGAAATGCTGCCGCTAACCCTCGCCGTCGGTGGGGTCGTCGGCGGTCAGTCTCTCGAAGTCCTCGGTGGAGGCGGGTGAAGTGCCCCACTCCTCATCAAGCTCGGCCATCGGCTTGATCGGCGGCTCAAGGGTCAGGCCACCGACCCGATCTGGCACGACCTCGTAGCGTCGCCCGCCGACTTCGATCATTTCGCCAATCTCCAAGTCGAGCTTTTTTACAGCGGTCGCCATGCCTCAGATGGTAGCCCTGCCGATGCGCCCGCGCCAGTCGTCGGAGAGCTTGGGACGATCTTTGGGCGGTCGACACGGAAATGCCCGGCTACGATCTGGTGGTGACGACCCGCGAGAAGGCCCATGTCGTGCTCGATCGTCTTCCAGAGAATCGCGTTGAGGCGGCCTTGACTGCGCTCGAAGCGGTGAACGGACGGGAAACCTCTATAGCGGCAATTCTCGCTCGCCACGGCGAGCAGCGGCTCTTCGCGGTCGGCTGAAGAGTCTCGCTCCGGCCTGACTGGCGCACCGACTGCCGCACGAGGATTGCGACCGGCTCAGCGTTTCGGGTCTCAGAAACACAGAAACCCCCGACAAGCGGGGGCTTCCGAGTGCGGCTGAATGGAGTCGAACCATCACGCCCCGTTAGGGGCACAAGGCCCTCAACCTTGCGCGTCTACCAGTTCCGCCACAGCCGCTTGAGGGGCGACGATTCTAGATGTTTGGGGATTCCGGGGCTTTTGGTTGCGGCTGTCCGGGTGGCGCGGTAAAGTTGCGAACAAGTGTTCGGACGGATTGACAGTCGTCGCAACGAGGAGGGGAGCTGGGCGTGGAGCTTGACCTGACCAAGAGGCAGAAGGAGATCTTCGACTTCATCCGCCGCTATGCGGCCAAGACCGGCTACCCGCCGACGGTGCGGGAGATCGGCAAAGCCGTTGGGCTGCACTCGTCCTCGACCGTGCACGCGCACCTGGCCAACCTGGAGAAGATCGGGCTGCTGAAAAGGGACCCCTCGAAGCCGCGGGCGATCGAGCTGCTCTTCGACAAGGCGAAGAAGACGATCATGCCCGGCAACGGCCTGCCGCTGGTCGGCCACGTCGCCGCCGGCGAGCCGATCGTCGCCGAAGAGAACGTCGAGGAATACATTGAAGTGCCCGACGTGATCGGCGGCGAGGACGGCGACTACATCCTCATGGTGCGCGGCGAGAGCATGGTCGACGCCGGCATCTTCGAGGGCGACTACGTCGTCGTCAGGCCTGCCGAGGACGCGCTCAACGGCGAAATCGTCGTCGCCATGATCGGCGAGGAGGCGACCGTGAAGCGCTTCTTCCGCGAGGACGACCACATCCGCCTGCAGCCCGAGAACAAGACCATGGAGCCGATCCGCACCACCGAGGCCACCGTGCTCGGCAAGGTCGTCGGCGTCTTCAGAAAGATCTAGCGCTTCGGCCGTTAGCCCTCACTTGGGCCACTTACCTGACTGAATCAGCCTCTTGTAGCGCCGTTGTTTGCGTTGCGCATCTCGCATTACCCAGGGGAGCAGGCGCAGGGCCAGGCGGGGGAAAAGGTCGAAGAGGCGCAGCATCGGGCCGCGCCAGCGGGGCAGGATGAGAACCGGGCGCGGGTGTTCGGTCAGCTTGCCGACCTCGATCGCGACTTCCTCGGCGGTGAGCAGGTGGCCCGAGAAGGAGCCCGCCGCGTCGGGATCGTCGAGCTTGTCCTCGAGCATCGGCGTCCAGATCCCGTCGGGACATACCGCCGAGAGCTCGATCCCGTCGATCCCCGAGCGGCGCAGGTCGAAGAGCGTGCCCAGCGTGAAGGCCATCGCCGCGTGCTTGCTGGCCGAGTAGTTGACCTCGCCCGGCGCGGCGACGATTCCTGCCAGCGAGACCACGTTGATCACGTGGCCCCGCCCGCCGGCGATCATCGGCCCCAGGGCGGCGACGGTGCCGTTCATCGTCCCCAGCGCGTTGACCTCGAGCATCGTGCGCCGCGTCTCCTCGTCCTGCTCCCAGGAGGGTCCGGTGGCGAGCACGCCCGCGTTGTTGACCCAGACGTCCAGCGAGCCGCCGCGCGCCACCTCGGCGGCGAGCGCCCGGCAGGCCGCCTCGTCGCGGACGTCGAGGCCGGCTGAGCGAGCCCCGGCGCCGGCCTCGGCCGCGGTGCGAGCAGCGGCGTCGGGGTCGATGTCCGAGGCGTGGACGAGGTAGCCGCGGTTGGCCAGCTCCAGCGCGATCGCTCGGCCGAGGCCGCTTCCCGCACCGGTGATCACCGCTGTCGGCATTGGCAGCACGATATTGCGCGACGGCTTGTGTAGGCCAGGATGACCACAATCCTGCGAGATCCCCGCCTTTGACAATTCCGGCGCTACCATCGGGTGGCGGGCCAGGCGACCGCGGGGGGAGAGAAAACCCCTCGAGGAAAGTCCGGACACCAGAGGGCATGGCGGTGGGTAACGCCCACCCGGGGAAACCCGCGGGACAGTGCCACAGAAATACACGGCCGATGGCGCGACCACACGTGAGTCGCGAACAGGCAAAGGTGAAATGGTGCGGTAAGAGCGCACCGGCGCCGCGGTGACGCGGCGGCCAGGCAAACCCCGCCAGGTGCAAGGCCAAGCAGGATCGTCGACCCAGCCCGGCGAGGTCCAGGTAGGCCGCAGGCCGCTTCGGCGGTCCCCGGGGCTGCGGCCCCGGTGAGACAGATGGTCGCTCACGACAGGATCCGGCTTACAGGCCCGCTAACGAAAAGGCCCCCGCGAGGGGGCCTTTTCCATGCCTGCGCACGTTTCCGTCTTAGCGTTTGCTAATCTGCCGCCAACTTCCGCTGAATCTTCGCCTACATATCGCGAAGAGCGGGGGACCCAATTGTTGGGGCGAATCGTCGGCATCTGCCGCGTAGCGCAGCTCTTTCAGCGCGAGCCCGTCAGCTAACCCCGTAAGCGTCGTAAAGAGCTATGAAGACCGGCAGGAACCGCCACGAGCGGAAAGATCATTCACGGCGAGGGCACGCTGCGCGCGCGCAACTCGGCCGAAGGCTGCGCCGTATATCCCTGGCGACGGCGCTGCTCTCCCTGGCTCTGACCCCCCTGGCCGCCGAGGCGCAGACAGGCGGCGCCGGCGTGCCCAGTGCCGAAAGCGCCTCGTCGGGCGGGGGGCTCGTCTTCAGCAGCCCGATGAGGACTGCCGGCGCCACCTGGTACGGACCCGGCCTCTACGGCAACGGGACCGCCTGCGGGCAGACCCTGCACCCGGGCACGATCGGCGTCGCCCACCGCACACTTCCCTGCGGCACGACGATCCGGATCGCCTACCGCGGCCGCTCCCTGGTCACCCGGGTGATCGACCGCGGCCCCTATACAAAGGGCAACGACTTCGACCTCACCAACGGCGCCCGGCTCGCCCTCGACTTCGAAGGCGTCGGCCGCGTCCACTACGCGGTCGCGCTCCACGCCACCAAGCGCCACCGCCACCACGGCTAGCGCGGAACCGCGACTAAGCAGGAATTCGCGGTTTGTTGGCAAACCTGCCCCGGAACGGGCAGGTATCCAACGAGAGGAGCACACGAATGTCGAGGTCTTTGCAAGCGGCGGTCTTTGGAGGCCTGCTCGTACTCCTGATCGCCTTCGGCGGTAGCGCCGGCGCAGCCGCTCGCGAACACACGACCGTCGTGCTCGGCAACACCGCGACGATGCCGGACCCGTCCTGCCCCGAGTCGCCCTGCCAGGCGATCGGCAGCGTCACCGGCTTCCAGGTCCGAACCAGCCAGGGCCAGCTGTCCTTCCGGGTGCGAAAGAGCGGCAAGATCAAGTCCTGGACCCTGACCCTCTCGCAGCCGACCCCGAGCCAGCGCTCCTTCTTCAACGGCTTCTTCGGCACGCCCCCGGAGGCCCGCCTGGCGATCCTCCGCCGCATCGCCGGCACCAACCCGCCCCGCTATGCACTTCGCGCGCAGGGCTCGATCCACGTTCTCAGCCCCTATCTGGGCCAGACAGTCAAATTCGGCGCCTCCCTCCGCGTGAGAGCAGGCGACATAATCGGCCTCACGGTCCCGACCTGGGCCCCCGCCTTCGCCCAGGGCCTCTCTTCAAACAACGCCTGGCGCGCCAGCCGCGAAGCCGGCAAGTGCACCAACTCCACCGACGTCCGCCAGGGCGAACCCCAGCTGAAGGTCGGCAAACGAGCCGAATACGGCTGCCGCTACGCAACCGCCCGCCTTCTCTACACCGTCACGGTAGTCGAGGACTGACGGATGACTGCTTTAGGTGACGAGAGAGGGTTTGGGCGCCCCTCCCAAAACACTCAAGAGCGGCGCAGCCGCTCGTTTTGGGAGGGGTGACCGAACCCTCTTACGCCACGGAGGGAAGAACCCGAGGGCCGCTCTGGTCTTTGGGCAGCTCCGCGGCCCCGGCAATGAGACTCTGGAACTCGTTCAGCGCCAGGTGGGCGACTGCCTCCAGCAGCTCCTCGTCAGACCAGCCGATCTCCCGTGCCTCCTCATGCAGGTGCAGCGGGGGGTGGCCGTTCTTCTCCAGGGCGCTGTGGAGGTACTCGAGCAGCGCTGCCTCTTTCGGGTCGTTGGAGGTGAAGCTCCTCGCTCGGGAGACCTCGTCCAGGCCGAGCCCGGCGCCGCGGGCCGACTTCGCGTGCTGGGCGATGCTGTAGTTGTCTTCGCGGTACTCGGCCACCGCGAGGGCGATCCGCTCGCGGGTCGCCCGGGGGAGCACCCCGCCGCGAAGCTCCGAGCGCATCCGCGTGTAGGCACGCAGCACGGCCGGGGCGCCGGCGCAGCACGCCGACAAACTTGGTCACCGCGCCACCCGTGGCCTGGATCGTTTTGATCAGGGGGGCGCTCTCGTCAGGCGCCGTCAACTCGTCGTGGATCTGGAACCTGCTCACATCTGTTTTAACAGTCACCTTGCATCCGCCTCCGGCTCTGAGTGGGGGAATTCCGCTTTACAGAGCCTTAATCTGCCCTTTACTTTACTTTGAGCCTCCTACTTACGTCTCGTAAGTTATACCTGCTTTTCGGTCGCCCTGCAAGGCCCCGCGAACTATCGGCTCTCTACCCCAATACGGCGGCTTCTACCCACTCGGTTCACTGTCGCCCGCCGCGGGCGCCTTCGCAACGGAGCTTTGGCCTATCGTTGCGCGCTCGAAGCGGACAAGCGCGAGCCCCAGGAGGCAGTGGAATGGCAGACCAACCGAAGAGTCCCGCTGACGTCGTTCAGCTCGTCAAGGACGCCGACGTCCGCTTCGTCCGGCTCTGGTTCACCGATGTGCTGGGCCAGCTGAAGAGCTTCTCGATCAATGCCTCCGAGCTTGAAGACGCCTTTGAGGGCGGCATGGGCTTCGACGGCTCCTCGATCACCGGCTTCAACCCGATCGAGGAGTCCGACATGATCGCCATGCCCGACCCGTCGACCTTCGCCCTGATCCCCTGGCGGCCGGAAGGCGAGAACGCGGTGGCGCGGATGTTCTGCGACGTCCAGGTGCCGGGCGGCGAACCGTATGAGGGCGACCCGCGCTGGATCATGAAGCGCGCTCTCCAGCGAGCCGAGGAGATGGGCTTCGACGCCTTCAACATCGGCCCCGAGCTGGAGTTCTTCTACTTCCGCTCCGCCCGGCCGGAGGGCGGCGTCCCCGAGGTGCTCGACGAGGGCGGCTACTTCGACCTGACCACGCTCGACGCCGGCTCCGACGTTCGCCGCGACACCGTCCTCGCCCTGGAGAAGATGGGCATCCACGTCGAGTACACCCACCACGAGGTCGGCCCCTCCCAGCACGAGGTCGACATGCGCTACAAGAACGCGCTGGCGATGGCCGACGACTGCATGACCTACCGCATCGTGGTCAAGGAGTACGCGATGAAATACGGCTGGCACGCGACCTTCATGCCGAAGCCGCTGTTCGGCGAGAACGGCTCCGGAATGCACGTCCACCAGTCGCTGACCAAAGACGGCAAGAACGCCTTCTTCGATCCCGAGGACCAGTACTTCCTCTCGCCGACGGCGAAGGCCTTCATCGCCGGCCAGCTCAAGCACGCGCGCGAGATCTCACCGCTCTTCGCCCAGTGGGTCAACTCCTACAAGCGCCTCGTGCCCGGCTTCGAGGCGCCGGTCTACCTCGCCTGGTCGCGCCGCAACCGCTCGGCCCTGATCCGGGTGCCGCTCTACCACCCCGGCAAGGAGGGGGCGACCCGGGCCGAGCTGCGCTGTCCCGACCCCGCCTGCAACCCCTACCTTTGCTTTGCCGGCATGCTGCAGGCGGGCCTGGAAGGGATCGAGAAGGGCTACGAGCTGCCCGAGCCGATGGAGCAGAACCTCTACCACCTCTCGCCGGAGGAGCTCGCCCACCAGGGGATCGAGCAGCTGCCGGCGACGCTGGGCGAGGCGATCGAGGTCGCCGCCGACTCGGAGCTGGTCCTGCGCACGCTCGGCGAGCACACCTTCCGCCGCTTCGTCGAGATCAAGCGGCAGGAGTGGGACGAGTACCGGGTGCAGGTGACGCCTTTCGAGATCGAGCAGTTCCTGCCGGTTCTCTAGTCGGAGGGGCGCTCGCCGCGCGAGAGCGCCGAGGGCCACCAGAACTTGTCGCCGACGCTGAGCGCCAGGGCCGGGACGAGGACGCTGCGGACCAGGAAGGTGTCGAGCAGGACGCCGAAGGCGACTACGAAGCCGAGCTCGGTGAGGAAGGTGAGGGGGAGGACGGCGAGCACCGAGAAGGTGCCGGCGAGGACGATCCCGGCGCTGGTGATTACCGCGCCAGTCACCGCCAGAGCCCGCAGCACTCCCTGCTCGGAGCCATGCTTGATCGTCTCCTCGCGCGCGCGGGCGATCAGGAAGATGTTGTAGTCGACGCCGAGGGCGACGAGGAAGACGAAGGCGAAGAGCGGCAGCGAGGGGTCCGAGCCGGGGAAGTCGAAGATCACGTCGAAGACGAAGTAGCCGAAGCCGAGCGCGGCGAGGAAGCTGAGGATCACGGTGCCGATCAGGATCAGCGGCGCGGTCACCGCGCGCAGCAGCCCGATCAGGATCAGGAAGACGACGAGCAGGATGATCGGCGGGATCAGGATCGAGTCGCGGCCGGCGGCGTCACGGACGTCGAATTCGACCGCGGTCGGGCCGCCGACCAGCGCTTCCGGGGAGGCCGAGTGGGCCGCTTCGCGGATCGGTTCGACCAGGTCGAAGCTCTCGGTCGAGTAGGGGTTCGGCGCCAGGGTCGCCTGCACCAGCACGCCGGGGGCGCCCTCGGCGACCGGCTCGGAGACCGCTTCGACCCCTTCGACGCCGGCGACCGCGGAGCGCACCGCCGGAACCTGGCCCGGTTCCGGCACGACGACGTCGGTCAGCGCCGTCGTCCCCGAGGGGAAGCTGCGGTCGAGCAGGTACTGGCCTTCGACCGATTCGACTTCGCTGGTGTAGCTGTCTTCGCTGGTCAGGTCGGTGGAGAAGAAGGCGAAGCCGGTACAGAGCACGAGCAGCACGGCGATCGAGCCGGCCATCACCCGCCGTGGCGAGATCGCCACCCGGTTGCCGACCCGCGCCCAGAAGCCGTGGGTGGCGTCGGCAGCGTGCTCAAGGCGGCGGCGGCGGATCTCATACGGGATGAAGAACGGTTTGTCGAGCAAGCCGGCGATCGACGGAGTACCGGCCTTCCAGGCTTCGATCGAGTCACGGGTGGGGTCGCCCGTGGGCCAGTTCCCGGTCCTGCTCAGCCTGTAGAAGATCGAGGTGAGCACCGAGAGTGGCAGCAAGACGAGGACGACGAGCGAGGCGAGAATGACCTTGAGCAGGGCGAGGACGCCCGAGCCCTCGACGATGCCACGCCGCGCCCGCTCGGAGACCGACTCGGGCGTGGGCGCGCTCTCCCGCGTGTGCGGGACGAAGGGCCAGAAGGCGCGGCGGCCGAAGATCGTCAGCAGCGCCGGCAGCAGGGTGAGCATCGAGAGCGCCGCGCAGGCGATCCCCATCGCCGCGATCGGTCCGAGGCCGGCGGTCCCGTTCACCTTGGCCAGCATCAGGCAGAGCAGGGCGGCGATCACGGTCGCCGCCGAGGCGAAGATCGCCGGCCCGGCGGAGGCCAGCGCCGTCCGCATCGCCTCGTGCTTGTCGTCGGTGTGGTGCAGCTCCTCGCGGTAGCGGGAGACGAGCAGCAGGGCGTAATCGGTGCCGGCGCCGAGGACGAGCACCGACATGATCGAGCTCGACTGGCCGTTGATCGTCACCCCCAGCTCGGAGATCCCGTAGCCGATCGAGCGCGAGAGGATCTCGGCGAAGATCACCGCCGCCAGCGGGATGAAGAAGAAGAACGGCGAGCGGTAGATGACGATCAGCAGGAAGATCACCAGGCTGAGCGCGGCTAGCAGCAGGGTGCCGTTGATGCCTTCGAAGACTTCGATCGCGTCGGCGGAGAAGCCGGCGCCGCCGGTGATCTTCGCTTCCAGGCCGCCCTCTTCGTCGACCAGCTGGTCGCGCCAGTACTTGACCGGGTCGACGATCCGTTCGCCCTCGCCTTCGGCTTTGATGTAGGCGGTGACGATCGCCGCCTTGCCGTCTGAGGAGCAGGTCGGGCCGACGAAGGGTTCGTATCGGGCGGGCTGGCCGGGGACGGTCGTCGTCGGGCCGGCGCAGCCGCTGGAGGCGCTGAGGCCGCCCTGTGGCGCGGTTTCGGCTTTGCGCTGGTCCTCACCCTGCTTGCCGCCGCCGGCCGCCGTGGCGCCATCGGCGATCACGCCCGGGAAGCGCTTGGACGCCATCGCGTCGACCGTCTCCTGGATGGTCTTGTGGTCAGCCGGGGTGAGGCCCGATTCGCGCCGGAAGACGATCACCGCGGGGGCGAGTTCGCCGTCCTGCAGCGACTCGGTCGCTTCCAGCGCCGCGGTCGATTCGGCGCTGCCGGGCAGGTAGGAGGTCGCCTCGTTGCTTTCGGCGTCTTCGAAGCGGGTCGGCAGTTCGGCCGGCCCGGCGGCGACGAAGATGCCGATGAACCAGATCGCGAAGACGACCCACTTCGAGCGGCGGCCGGCGGCGAAGGTGAAGTAGGAGCCCCTCACTGACCTGCATCCTTAGCAGGCGAGATCGGCGCGCGGGTCCTGTCGTGGGATGAGGGGGGCCTGCGGGCAGTCCACGGGCTGTCCTCGACCCCCCTCATCCCACGCCACCCGCGCGAGGATCGTCCAGTAGGGATGTCAATGAGCTGGCATCCGCTACTGGTTGCTTGCAGGCGAAGCGCTCGCAAACGTAGGCGGTTGGTTTGCCGTCCACGCTGGGGCGGTCGCGGAGGAGGAGCGGTTCGGTGCTGTCCTCGGGCCCGCCGGCCAGGACCAGGTGAGGGCGGAATCCGGCCCGGACTGTGGCGGCCAGCTCGGTGAGGTCCTCGCCGATCAGGGCGACCTCCTTGGTCGGGGAGAGGTGGAAGTCGATCGCTCGCAGCAGGTGGGCGAAGGACTGCGGGTGCTGGGCGGCGGGCCGGGCGAAGAGGCGGAAGACGGACTCCGCTGCCTCCGCGTAGGAGCGCTCTCCGCTCAGGGCCGAGAGGCGGAGCAGGCCCAGTGCGGCGGCGGAGTTGCCGGAGGGGATCGGGTGGTCGCCGATCTCCTTGCGCCGGGCGATCAGCGCTTCGTGGTCGGCGGCGGTGGAGAAGAAGCCGCCCCGCTCGTCATCGGCAAAGCGGGTGAGCACGGTGTCGGCCAGCGAGCGCGCGCGCTCGAACCACCGGGCCTCGAAGCTCGCCTCGTAGAGGGTGAGCAGCGCCTCGAGCAGGAAGGCGTGGTCCTCGAGGTAGGCGTTGAGGTGGGCTCGGCCGTCCTTGTAGGTGCGCAGCAGGATGCCCTCGCCGTCGCGCATCTCGCTCCAGACGAACTCAGCGCAGGCGCGCGCGGCGTCGACGTAGTCCTCGCGCCCGAGCACCGCGCCCGCCTCGGCCAGCGCAGCGATCATCAGCGCGTTCCAAGAAGCGAGCCGCTTGTCGTCCAGTCCCGGCCGTACCCGCCGGCCTCGAGCCTCAAAGAGCGCCCCCCGCATCCCCGCCAGCCCCTCGGGCTCCGTCGCCGCAGCACCCCCAGCCAAGTGCAGCACCGACCGCCCCTCGAAGTTCCCCAGCTCCTCAACCCCGTAGAACTGCATCATATTTTCGGCCTGCTGGGCGGAGAAGTTGATGCAGTTCGCGTCGTTTGGTGTGGGAGCGGCGAGGACGGCCTCGATCTCCTCGGGGGTCCAGGTGTAGAAGAGGCCCTCCTCGCCCTCGGAGTCGGCGTCGAGGGCCGAGTAGAAGCCGCCCTCGGGGCCGCGCATCTCGCGCAGGGCCCAGTCGAGCGTCTCCTCGCAGGCACGGCGGTAGCGCTTGTGGCCGAAGACCTGCCAGCCGTGCAGGTAGGCGCGGGCGAGCAGGGCGTTGTCGTAGAGCATCTTCTCGAAGTGGGGGACGAGCCAGGCGGCATCGACCGAGTAGCGGGAGAAGCCGCCGCCGAGCTGGTCGTAGATGCCGCCGGCGAGCATCGCGTCGAGCGTTTGCTCGACCGTCTCCTGCTCGCCGCGGGCGAGCAGGAACTCCAGCGCCAGGGCGGGCGGGAACTTCGGAGCGCCGCCGAAACCGCCGCGCTCCATGTCGGCGGCCGCCCGCAGCTGCGCCGTTGCCTCCACCAGCATCGGCGCCCCGGGTTGCCCGGGCGCCGGCTCCACCTCGCCGATCGCGCCCAGCCGCGCCCGCATCTCCGGCGCCCGCTCGTCGATCTCGTCCCGTTTCGTCTCGAAGGCGTCGACGACAGCCTCCATCACCATGCGGAAGCTCGGCATCCCGCGGCCGTCGTCGGGCGGGAAGTAGGTGCCGCCGTAGAAGGGCACCCCCTCGGGGTCGCAGAAGACCGTCATCGGCCAGCCGCCCTGGCCGCTGATTGCCTGCACCGCCTCCATGTAGAGGGCGTCCACATCGGGGCGCTCCTCGCGGTCGACCTTGACGTTGACGAAGTGCTCGTTCATGTAGGCGGCGGTCTCGGCGTCCTCGAAGGACTCGCGCTCCATCACGTGGCACCAGTGGCAGGCCGAGTAGCCGACCGAGAGCAGGATCGGGCGCTCCTCCTCGCGGGCGCGCTCGAGTGCCTCCGGTCCCCACGGGTACCAATCGACCGGGTTCTCGCGGTGCTGGAGCAGGTAAGGGCTGGTCTCCCGAGCCAGGCGGTTGGGCATGCGCCCACACTACCCACGGGGTCCCAAAAGCAGCTCTGGACCAATGACGCCAATTAATCGCGATGCCGGGGTAGCTGAAATTCGTACGGATTCGGGACCGTCACGCCTGGGGACCGATCCGATCTCCCCCGGAAAGGTCTAACTTCCTTAGGTGGCGCAAGACGAAGCACTCAAAGGGCACGATCCAGCGATCGAGGAAGTGCTCGACAAACTTGCCCCCGATGACCGTGCGGTGATCGAGGAGGCGCTGAAAAAAGCCGTCAAGACCGAGGCCGAGCTGCGCTATCTCGCCGACCACGACTCGCTCACCGGCCTGCTGGATCGCCGCCGCTTCCGCGCCGAGCTCGACCAGTACGTCTCCTTCACCGCCCGCTACGGCGGCCAGGGCGCGGTGATGATCATCGACATCGACGGCCTCAAGGGGCTCAACGACACGCTTGGGCACCACGCCGGCGACAACCTGATCCGCCACATCGCCGCGATCATGCGCGAGCGGGTGCGGACGACCGACATCGTCGCCCGCCTCTCTGGCGACGAGTTCGCCGTGCTGATGCCGCAGACCGACACCGAGGGCGCCCTGCAGCTTGGCGAGGACCTGCGCGCCCAGGTTGCCGAGGACGCCGCCGCCGGCCTCGACACCGAGAGCGCCACGATCAGCGTCGGCATCACCATGTTTGGCGGCGAGCGCGGGGTTGGCGCCGAGGCGGTGCTGCTGGCGGCAGACCAGGCGATGTACCGGGCCAAGGAGGGGGGGCGCAACCAGATCGCCCTCTTCCAGGACCCGGAGGAGCCACGCCGCGAGCAGCGGCGGCGCCAGACGACCAGCGCCCGGATCCGCGACGCGCTCACCCACGACCGCCTCAGCCTGCACACGCAGCCGATCCGCGACCTCGCCTCGGGTGGGATCGAACGCTACGAGCTGCTGCTGCGGATGACCAGCGATAGCGGCGAGCTGTTGCCGGCGGCATCGTTCATCGAGGCGGCGGAGCGCTCCGGCATGGTCCAGGAGCTCGACCGCTGGGTCGTCGTCCGGGCGCTCGAGCTGCTCGCCGGGCGCGAGCGGCAGGGCAACCCGGTCTCGCTGCATGTCAACCTCTCCGGCGCCTCGGTCGCCGACCTCTCGGTGCTCGAATTCATCGAGCGCCGCCTCGACGAAGGCGATGCCGACCCGGCCCGCTGCACCTTCGAGCTGACCGAGTCGCCCGCGGCCCGCAACTACGAAGCGGCGGGCAGCTTTGCCGACCGCCTCACCGAGTTCGGCTGCCAGGTCGCGATCGACGACTACGGCGCCGGCTTCGGCCCCTTCCACTACCTGAAGAGCATCCCCTTCGACCTGATCAAGATCGACGGCGCCTTCGTCCGCGACATGCCCAACAGCGACGCCGACCAGCTCACCGTGCAGGCGATCGTCCAGATCGCGCGCGGGCTCGGCAAGACGACGATCGCCGAGTACGTCCAGGACGACGTGACGGCGCAGATGCTGCGCGAATACGGAGTCGACATGGCGCAGGGCTACCACCTCGGTCGCCCGGTCGACGTCACCGAGGTGCTCTAGCCCGGTTCCGCTGTTCCTTTGCCGCCCATAGCGCGGCTAACGCACAGTGGAGCGGAGTTGGGCGCGCTTGACCTTGCCGCTGTTCGTCTTCGGCAGCTCGGCGGCGAACTCGACGATGCGGGGGAACTTGTAGGGGGCGGTCTCGCGCTTGCAGTGCTCCTGCAACTCGCGGGCCAGCTCCTCGCTGGGCCGGCGGTCGCGGGGGACGACGATCGCCCGCACCACGGCGCCGCGCTCTGGGTCGGGGGCGGCGACGGCGGCGGCCTCGGCGACGTCGGGATGGGAGAGCAGAGCCGACTCGACCTCGAAGGGGCCGATCCGGTAGCCGGAGGAGAGGATGATGTCGTCGTCGCGGCCCTCGAAGTAGAGGTAGCCGTCCCCGTCCTCGTGGACGAGGTCGCCCGTCGCCCACCACTCGCCCCCGAAGCGCTCGCCATCGAGGTAGCGGGAGAAGAAGGTGGGGGAGGAGTCGGCACGCAGCTGTAGTTCCCCCTCGACTATGCGGGTCTCCAGGCCGGGCAGCGGGCGGCCCATCGAGCCCTGGCGCACCGGATCGCCGGCCAGGTTGCCGCTGATGTGGCCGGTCTCGGTCTGCCCGTAGCCGTCGGCCGGCTCCAGGCCGGTCGCCTCGAGGAAGGCGGCGATCGTCGCGGCCTCGAGCGCCTCGCCGGCCGAGACCATGCGGCGCAGGGCGGGGAGGGGGCGCAGGGCCGCGCGCTTGGCCAGCATCCGGTACTCGGTCGGCGCCTGGCAGAGGACGTTGACGCCCAGCGCCTCGATCAGGTCGAGGCGCTGGGCGGGGTCGAAGCGGCCGTCGTGCAGGACGGCGGCGGCGCCGGTCAGCCAGGGGGCGAGGAAGACGTTGCGGGCCGACTTCGCCCACCCGGTCGCGGTCGTGCACCAGGCCAGCTCGCCCTTGCGCGAGCCGAACCAGTGCTCGGCCTGCCCGCGCTGGCCGAGCAGGTAGCGGTGGGCGTGGACGACGCCGCGCGGCTCGCCGCTGGTGCCGGAGGTGAAGACGATCAGGGCCGGGTCCTCGGGGCCCATCGTTTCGACCGGCGCCGGGGTCTCCTGCGGGCGGTCCTCGTCGAGCGCGGCGGCGACCTCGTCCATCGTCATCGTCGCCACGCCGTCCGGCAGCTCGGCGAGCAGGGCGTCCTCGCCGACGCAGAGCTTCGGGCTCGCGGACGCAACCCGCAACGCCAGGTCATGGCGGCGCAGCTGCGTGCTGCAGGGCAATGCCACCGCCCCCATCCGCCAGCAGGCAAGCAGAGCGAGCACCCACTCGATCCGGTTTCCCACCAACGTCATGACCACATCCCCGCGCTTGACCCCCCGAGCCGCAAACGCCCCGGAGAGCCCCGCCGAACAGGCGATCAGTTCGCCGAAATACCAATCCCGCCGCGCGCCCTCGGCATCGACCGCGACGATCCCCAATCGCGAGGCGGGAGATCGCTCCATCACGTCCTCGACGAAGTTCATTGGGCAGGAGAGGCGATCGTCATGTCCCATTTATATGGGAAGGGCGAAGGCGTCAATCAGTATACCTCTAAGTATTATACCTAAAGGTATAAGAAACATCTCGCCCAGCTCGACATTTGGCGAATACCTGCGGGCATAATACGCGGCGGTATATGGATTTCGATGCCCCTACGAATCCATTCAGCTTCGGGTCTCTAGCCCTGGATGACTCATTTGCCGACCGCGAAGACGAGGTCGCCGAGTTGACCAGCGACGTGCGCAATGGTCAGGACGTCGTTATCTTCGCCCCGCGCCGTTGCGGAAAGTCTTCGCTGATCTGGAGGGTGGTGCGGGTGCTCGCGGCGGAACGGGTTCTCGTGGCGCAGGTCGACCTGATGACCACGCAAACCAAGGAGGGCTTGGCCGCCGCTCTGGCGAAGTCGATCTACGAGCAGATCGCGAGTCCGCTGGAGCGGGTGCGGGAGAAGGCCCTGGCGCCCTTTCGCAGCCTGCAGCTGCAGCCGACTATCAACGTCAACCCGAACGATGGCTCCTTCTCGTTCAGCTTTGGAGTCGCCCAGAAGCCCGCTGACATCGACGCGACGCTGGAGCGGTTGCTCGAGCTGCCCGCCGAGCTGGGCGGAGCCAGGAGCAGGCGGACAGCCCTGGTCATGGACGAGTTCCAGGAGATCGTCGAGATTGACCCCAGTCTGCCCAAGCTCCTGCGCTCAGCCTTCCAGACGCAGCCCGAGGTGTCCCACGTCTACTTGGGGAGCAAGCACCACATAATGGAGCGGATCTTCAACGACGCCAACGAGCCTTTCTGGCGCAGCGCCAAGTCGATCGAGCTGGGGATGATTCCCGCAGAGCCCTTCGCTGAGTTCATCGCCGAGCGCTTCCGTTTGACCGGGAAGGCGGTTGATCCCGGGGTTGTACGAATGCTGCTCAGGCGCACCGGGGGCCACCCTTACGCGACGCAAGAGCTCTGCTATTTCCTCTGGGAGCAGGCTGGCAAGGTGCCGGCTTCCGAGCAAGAGCTCGAACAGGCGCTTGCCGCCGTCCTGCACTCAGAGCACGCGCACTTCGGACTTCTCTGGGACAACGCTTCCGCGGTTCAGCGGACGCTGCTGGTGGCGTTGGCCCGGGAGACAGGCCGACCCTTCACCGCCGAATATCGCAAGCGTCATGAGCTTCCCGCGACGACGAACGTGCAGAAGGCTCTGCGGACGCTGGTGAAACGCGAAGTCGTGGCCGGCGAAGACGGCACTTATCGCATTGCCGAACCATTCCTCGCCGAGTGGGTACGAGCCACCATCGGCGGAGTCGATCCCGGCTGATGTCGAGAAGAGAGCCGGGTGTCCCTCCCCAAAACACTCAAGAGCGGCCTACGGCCGCTCGTTTGGGGAGGGACACCCGGCTCTCCTACCGCAGTTCAGACGAAGACTTCCCGAGCAACTGCCGGGCCACAATCAGCAACTGGATCTGCTGGGTCCCCTCGAAGATGTCGAGGATCTTGGCGTCGCGCGCCCACTTCTCGAGCAGCTCGTTCTCGCCGTAGCCGAGGCTGCCACACAGCTCGACGCAGCCAAGCGCGACGTCGACGCAGGTGCGCCCCGCCTTCGCCTTCGCCATCGAGGCTTGCAGCGAGTTGGGCTTGCCGTTGTCGGCCATCCAGGCCGCCTGCAGGGTGAGCAGGTGCGCCGCCTCGTAGTCGGACTCCATTTCGAGGTAGCGGGCCGCTGCCGCGGACTGGGAGAGGGCGGGCGTGTCGTAGTCGATCTCGACGCCGGCCTCCTCGAGCCGCTTGCGGGTCTCCTCGAGCGAGGCGCGGGCGACGCCGACCGCCATCGCGGCGACCAGCGGCCTCGTGTTGTCGAACGTCTGCATCGCCCCGCCGAAGCCCTGCTTGGTGTTGATCTCCGGATCGCCGAGCAGCGCCTCCTTCGGCACCCGGCAGTTCTGCAGGGTGAAGTTGGCGGTGTCGGAGGCGCGGATGCCGAGCTTGTGCTCGAGCCGGTCCAGCTTCAGGCCCGGGTTGTCGCGCTCGACGATGAACGACTTGATCGCCGCCCGCCCGACTTTGCGGTCGAGCGTCGCCCAGACCACGATCAGGTCGGCGCGGTCGCCCGAGGTGACGAAGATCTTCTCGCCGTTGAGCACGTACTCGTCGCCGCTGAGGTCGGCCGTGGTGCGGATCGCGGCCGAGTCGGAGCCCGCCTCGGGCTCGGTGATCGCCATCGCCGCCCACTTGCCGCCGTAGCGCTCCAGCTGCTCGTCGCTCGCCACCGAGGCGATCGCCGAGTTGCCGAGGCCCTGGCGGGGCATCGAGAGCAGCAGGCCGACGTCGCCCCAGCAGAGCTCGATGATGCCGAGCACGGTGGAGAGGTTGGAGCCGTTGCGGTTGCCGGTATCGCCGTCGCCGTTTGACTCGCGGCGCACGCCCGCGGCACCGGCGCCGCCGATGTCGGAACCCTCGTTCATCCCGTCGATCAGCGAGGCGAGCATGTCGAGCTCCTTGGGGTAGGAGTGCTCGGCCTCGTCGTACTTGCGCGAGATCGGTCGGAAGACCTCGGTCGCGACCTGGTTGGCCTGGCTGGCCAGTGGCTTGAACTTCTTCGGTATCTCTAGGTTGATCATGGCTTTCCTTTAGCTCTAGACGAGCAGGGCGCCCTCCATAACGCCCGCTGCGCGGAGGTCGCGGTACCAGCGCTCGACCGGGTGCTCCTTGACGAAGCCGTGGCCGCCCAGCAGCTGCACCCCTTCGGAGCCGATCTGCATGCCCTTCTGGGAGCAGAGGCGCCGGGCCATCGCCGCCTCGCGGGCGAAATCCTGGCCCTGGTCGGCGCGGCTGGCCGCCCGGTAGGTGGTGAGCCGCATCCCTTCGGACTCGATGCCGATGTCGGCGACCGCGAAGGCGACGCCCTGGCGGTTGGAGATCGGTTCGCCGAAGGCGGTGCGCTCGTTGACGTATTGCTTGACGTAGTCGAGCGTCGCCTCGGCGGCGCCGAGGGTGAGAGAGCACCAGGCGATGCGAGCGCGCTGCACGCACTCGACGTAGGCATCGCGCTTGCCCTCGCCCATCAGGGCGCCGGCCGGCAGCTTCACGTCCTCCAGCAAGAGGCGGCCGGTGGCCGCCGGACGCAGCCCCATCGCCGGCTCGTCCTCGACCGTGAGGCCGGATGTGCCCGACTCGATCACGAACAGAGCCGGGCCCAGGTCCTCGGCCTCGGCCGCGACGACGAAGAGCTCGCACTCCTTGGGGCGGGCGAGCAGCGACTTGGTGCCGCTGAGAACCCAGTCATCGCCGTCCTTGCGCGCCGTCGTCTCCAGCTTCAGCGGGTCGAAGAGGGGACGCGGCTCGAGGATCGCCAGGGCCGCCGCGGGCGTGTCCTCGCCGGTGAAGGCGGGCAGGTAGGTCGCCTCCTGCTCGGGCGTGCCCCAGTGGCCGATCGCGGTGGCGACCGCGCCGGGGGCGAGTGCCGCGTAGGCGATGCCCATGTCGCCGTGGGCGAGCGCCTCGCCGATCAGGACGCTGGTCACCGCGGCCTGCTCGTGCATGACGCCGCCGAGCTCCTCGGGAACGCCGAGCATGTTGACACCGAGCTCGTTGGCCTGGGAGAGCAGCTCGGCCGGCGCCTCGCGGTCGAAGTCGGCCTGCTTGGCGAGGGGCCGAACCTTCGCCTCGGCGAAGTCGCGCACCCCTTCCTGCAGCATCTGCTGCTCGTCGTCGGGGCTGATGTCGAAGAGCGCCCGCGGCTTGCTCGGCTTCTGCCGCGCCGGCCCGGTCAGGTTCTGGGCGGCCTTGAAGGTGCGCCCGGCGGCGGTCGCCGAGCGGAAGCCGTTCTTGGTGCCGGTGAAGAGCGCCCGCTCGACTTGCTTGCGGATGCGGATGCGGTCGAGCAGGTCTGAGCCGGCCAGCTTGTTGAGCCAGCGCAGGCCGAGCCCCATGCTGCGCTCGGCCACT
This sequence comes from uncultured Solirubrobacterales bacterium, assembly GCA_963817905.1. GTDB lineage: Bacteria > Actinomycetota > Thermoleophilia > Solirubrobacterales > 70-9 > VRUE01. The sequence goes on from CAWFPS010000002.1 coordinate 673,644, forward strand.
CCCTTCTCCTCGGTTGCGGTGGCCATCTCTACTTCCTCCCGTCTTTTGTCTTGGCCTCGAGCGGCGCCAGGTGGCCGTCGAGGTGCGGCGTGCCGCGCTTGGCGTCACGGACCGCGAAATCGATCTCTGCTTCCTGTGAGCTGCTGGCGAACTCGACCCTCCCCGGGAGCAGGATCGGCTTGCGAAAGCGAACGTCGACCTCGAAGGCGTCGGGCAGGCGGCTCTCGAGTGCCGCCAGGCAGCGCGCCTTGCTCCACATCCCATGGGCGATCGCCCGCGGAAAGCCAAGCGCCTTGGCGCTCAGCGCGTGCATGTGAATCGGGTTCCGGTCCCCCGACACAGCCGCATACTGCCGCCCCAGGTCGCCGCCAAGCCTCCAGATAGCCCCAGCCCCCCCGTCCCCCGCCGCCGATGGGCCGATACGTCAAGGCGACCTTGACGTATCGGCCCATCGGCGGGCGGTTTGGGGGTGTCGACTCCGCCGCGGCGGAGCATTGTGCTGGTGGACTCCCAGACGATCCGGTTGCCGGCCTTGACCTTGGTCTGCAGGCTGAAGGTGCGGCCCTTGGGGTGGGGTTGCAGCTTTGTCGGCTTGACCTTGATCGTCAGCTCCTCGCCGAGCCCGATGCGGCGCTGCTGGACGATCCGATTCTCGATGTGGACCAGGCCGACGGCGCCGAAGGGGAAGCTGCCATCGGCCATCACGGCCATCTGCAGCGGGAAGGCGAGCACGTGCGGGTAGGTGGGTGGCAGGTGGTCGCGCAGGGCGAAGCCGCAGGTCTTGGCGTAGGCGGCGACCTGCTCGGCCTCCGCCCGAACCGCCGGCAGTTCCAGCTCCACCTCGGGGACCTCCGCGCCGCGGCCCGGGACGAAGGGAAGCAGCGAGGCGCCGGGGATCATCGGTGCCGCGGCGCGGGCGTAGAGCGGCAGGATGCTCGGCGGGCCTTCCAGGGTGCGCGTTTCCATCACGCCCCCAGCAGGCTCTGCCCGCAGACGCGGACGACGTTGCCGTTGACGCCGGTCGAGGCCGGGCTGGCGAACCAGGCGATCGTCTCGGCGACGTCGACCGGCAGGCCGCCCTGCGACATGCTGTTCATCCGGCGGCCGGCTTCGCGGATCGCGATCGGCATTTTCGCCGTCATCTGGGTCTCGATGAAGCCGGGGGCGACCGCGTTGATCGTCGCCTTGCGCTTGGCCAGCTCCGGGGCCAGTGCCTCGACCATGCCGATCACGCCGGCCTTCGAGGTGGCGTAGTTGGTCTGTCCGGAGTTGCCGGCGATGCCGCTCATCGAGGAGACGCAGACGATGCGCCCGTTGGGGCGCAGCAGCTTGCGCTCGAGCAGCTCGTCGTCGATCCGCTCCTCGCTGGAGAGGTTGATCTCCATCAGCGTCGACCAGCGGTCCTCGGGCATCTTGGCGATCGTGCGATCGCGGGTGACGCCGGCGTTGTGGACGAGGACGTCGATCCCATCGGGGATCGCCGCCGCGATCTGCAGCGGCGCGTCGGGCTCGGTTATGTCGAGCTCGATCGTCTCGGCGCCGAGCCGGGCCGCGACCGCGGCCAGGTCGGTCGAGAGGGCCGGCACGTCGAGCAGGACGAGCTCGGCGCCGTCGCGGTGCAGGGTCTCCGCGATCGCCTCCCCGATCCCGCGCGAGGCGCCGGTGACGAGCGCAACCTTGCCCTCGAGCGGGCGCGTCCCAGTCGACCTCGGGTGCCTTGGTCACGCCCTTGCCGATCTCGATCACCTGGCCGGATACGTAGGCCGAGCGCGGCGAGAGCAGGAAGCGCAGGGTGGAGTCGATCTCCCCCTCGGCGCCCTCGGCGACGTAGACCAGCTGCACGGCGATGCCGCGGCCGATCTCCTTGGCCAGGGAGCGGGTGAAGCCCTCCAGCGCCCGCTGCGCGGTCGCGGCGCGGGGCGGCAGGCCCGCCGGTGGCGTGCCGAGCACGACGACGCGTCCGGAGCGCTGCACCCGCTTCACGTTGGGATGGAAGAAGCGCTGCAGCTCGACCAGCTCGGTCGAGTCGGCGATCCCGGTGGCGTCGAAGACGAGGGACTTGACCCGGGCGTCGGCCGTCTCAGGCTTGGCCGTGCCGACCGCGCCGAGCAGGCGCTCGATCGGCTTCTCCAGCCGCCCGCGCGGGGCCCCGCCGGCCAGCACCGCGCCGGATAGTGCCGGTGAGCCGGGCGCGTAGCGCTCCAGCTCGGCCGGCTGGGGCAGGCCGACCCGGCCGGCGATCATCCGGCCCGGGGGCGAGGTGACTACCTGTGTGTAGAGGTCGCTCATCGGTTATCTCCTCCCGTTGCTTCGAGTGCGGCGACGACGCCCTGGCCGGCGGCCGCGCAGATGCTGATCAGGCCGCGGCCGGAGCCGCGCTCGTGCAGCTCCTTGGCGAGGCTGGCGACGATCCGCCCGCCGGTCGCGGCGAAGGGGTGTCCCGCCGCCAGCGAGCCGCCGTTGACGTTGAGCTTCTCGGCCTCGATCGGGCCGAGCGGCTCGTCCTTGCCGAGCCGGTCGCGGCAGAAGGCCGGGTCCTCCCAGGCCTTCAGCGTGCAGAGCACCTGGGCGGCGAAGGCCTCGTGGATCTCGTAGAGGTCGAAGTCGCCGAGGCCGGCGTCGATCCGGTCGAGCATCCGCGGCATCGCGTAAGCGGGCGCCATCAGCAGGCCCTCGCGCTTGTGCACGTGGTCGACGGCCGCGGTCTCCCCGGTGACGAAGTAGGCCAGGACCGGCAGGTCGCGTTCCATGGCCCACTGCTCGTCGGCGAGCAGCACCGCCGAGGCGCCGTCGGAGAGCGGGGTCGAGTTGGCCGCCGTCATCGTCCCGTCCTCGCCGCCGAAGACCGGGCCGAGCTTGGCCAGCTTCTCCTCGGAGGAGTCGGGACGGAGGTTCTGGTCGCGCTCGAGGCCGAGGTAGGGGCTGACCAGGTCGTCCATGAAACCGCGCTCGTAGGCGGCGGCGAGGTTGTGGTGGCTGCGTACGGCGAGGGCGTCCTGCTCGGAGCGCCCGATTTCCCACTCGGCCGCCATGATCGCGCAGTGCTCGCCCATCGAGAGGCCGGTGCGCGGCTCCTCGTTGCGGGGAATCGCCGGGACGACGTGGCTGGGGCGCACCCGGGTCAGCTGCTTGACCCGGCCGAAGGTCGACTTCTCGCGGTTGGCGTCGAGGAGGACTTCGCGCAGGCCCTCGTTGAGCCCGATCGGGGCGTCGGAGGTGGTGTCGGCGCCGCAGGCGATGCCGGAGTCGATCTGCCCGAGGGCGATCTTGTTGGCGACGAGGATTGTCGTCTCGAGGCCGGTGCCGCAGGCCTGCTGGACGTCGTAGGCGGGCGTCTCGGCGGCGAGCCGGGTGCCGAGCACGCTCTCGCGGGTGAGGTCGCGGTCGCGCGAGTGCTTGAGCACGGCGCCGCCGGCGACCTCGCCGAGCCGCTCGCCCTCGAGCCCGTAGCGGCCGATCAGGCCGTCGAGGGCAGCGGTGAGCATGTCCTGGTTGGAGGCGCTCGAGTAGACGGAGTTGGAGCGCGCGAAGGGAATCCGGTTGCCGCCGATGACGGCAACGCGGCGTGGCTTATCGGTCACTGCTTTCGCCTTTCGGTTTCGGTCGTGAGGACTTGGAAGAGGGGGTGGAGCGCAGGCGCAAGCCGGGCTCGATCGTCGCGATCAGCAGCTCGGCCGCCTCCTGCGCGGTGGTCGCCTCGGTGCGCAGCCACCAGCGGGCCAGCGCCTCGGCGGCGCCGAGCAGGGCCGAGGAGAGCGCCTCGACTTCGATCCGGGCCGCGGCGCGGCGCTTGGCGGGCAGCTGTGCCAGCAGCGATTCGGAGACCAGCTCGATCAGCCGGCCGCGGTAGACGGCGACGCCGTCGGCGAGCTCGCCGCTGTGGGGGAGGGTCTCGTCGAAGAGGACCGCCCAGGCGGCGCGGTCGGCGTCGAGGAAGGCGAAGAAGGCGCGCAGCCCCTGGTTGAGCGCCTCGGCCGGGCTGGCGGCGTCGCCGACAGTCTCGAGGATCGTCGCGGTCAGCGCGTCGCCCGAGCGCTTCATGCAGGCGATGTAGAGGCGCTCCTTGTTGCCGAAGTAGTTGTAGAGGAGCGGCTTGGTGACGCCGACCGCGGCCGCGACCTCGTCCATTGTCACCGCCGCGTAGCCCCGCTCGGCGAAGAGCGCGTGGGCAGCGACCAGCGCCTGCTCCATGCGGTCGGCCTTGGAGAGCCGGGAACGGGTCGGGGTTGCAGCCATCGGTGGCAACGTTACCCGGATATAAATTTATATGTGCGTAATGTGAGCTATCGCACCTAGGCGTTGGGGGGAAGAGCCCGGTCGCTCTCCGATCGAATTGATGGGAGGAGCCCGGTCGCCCTCCAGTCGAATTGATGTCGCACGCGCCTTCGGCGCTTGGCGACAAACGAAGAGCGCGGCTGCGCCGCGCCTGGAAACACGAGTGCAGCGGCCGCTTCGCGACATTCGCCTGGAGGGCGACCGGGCTCCTCCCTCGACACGTCCAGATAGACGAAGCTTCAAGCGTCGCCGCAATACACAAGCTTCAAAGCAAGCAGCGAAACCGGAACTTGAACGCTCCAGGGCAAAGCACACTTCGCGTGGACGTAGTTCGAAGCTTGTCCGCGCTTCGAGAGGGATGGCGGGTGCGCCTCTGGGGGAATGTCGCGAAGCGGCGGAAATGCAATCCGGTGTCCGCGCGGCGGAGCCGCGCTCCTTCTTCGGAGCTAAGCGCGCGCAGCGCGCGTGCGACATCAATTCCCGCAGAGGCGCACCCGTCATCCCGCCCGGGGCATCGGCAATCTATGCCTCCGAGATACCGAGGCGTAGATAGATGCGGCGCAGCGGTTTGGGTGCCCACCAGTTCCACTCGCCGAAGAGACGCATCAGGGAGGGGACCAGGAGGGCGCGGACGATCGTGGCGTCGATCATCACTCCGAAGGCCATCCCGATCGCGATCTGCTTGACGAAGAAGACGGTGCTGACCCCGAAGGCGAGGAAGACGATGGCGATCGCGACCGCGGCGGCGGTGATCACCCGGCCGGTGCGGCCGATGCCCACCGCAACCGCCTCCTCGTTGGAGTCGCCGAGGTCGTGGCGTTCCTTTATGCGAGCCATGACCAGCACCGCGTAGTCGGTGGCGAGGCCGAAGATGACGGCGAAGAGGAAGACCAGGCTGGTCACCTCGATCGCCGCCGGGCCGGTGTAGTCGAGCGGGCTGTCGAGCCAGCCGGCCTGGAAGGCGAGGACGAGGATGCCGAGCGTGGCGCCGAGCGTCAGCGAGTTCATCACCAGGGTCTTCAGCGGCAACAGCACCGAGCCGGTGAGCAGGAAGAGGACGACGAGGGTGGTGAGGGCGATGATCGCGACGACCAGGGGCGCGTGGTCGAGCAGGCTCTGCTTCTGGTCGACGAAGCGGGCCGTGTTGCCCGAGACCAGGATGCCGCCAGCGCCCGGCGGGTCGAGGCCGCGGATCTCCTTGACCGCGTCCTGGGAAGCGCTCGAGAGGGCCGGCTTGGAGAGGGCGAAGTTGGCGTAGGCGACGTTCTTCCCGGCAGCGAGGAACGGGGTGCCGCGGACCACATCGCCGACGCCTTCGATCCGGCGCCGGTAGGCGGCGAGCTGTCCCGGCCCGGCCCGGCCGTCGACCGCGACCGTGACCGCCTCGGTGACGTCGCGCGGGTAGTGGGCTTCCAGGTAGCGGTAGGCGTCGTAGGAGGGCTGGTTCGGCGGCACCGCTTCGGCGCTGGGCCCGGTCAGGGTGGTCCAGAGCAGCGGTGTGGCGGCGGCGAGCAGCAGCGCCGAGCTGGAGAGGGCGACGGCGACGGGACGGCGCATCACCCCGCGCGCCAGCCGGTACCAGCGGTCGGAGGTGTCCGAGACGGCGGGGCCGCGGCGGATCGAGAGCGCGTCGATGCGCTTGCCGAGCAGGGCCAGCAGGGAGGGGACGACGAGGATCGCGATCACCGAAGAGAGCACCGCGACCGAGGCGCCGGCGACTGCCATCGAGTAGAGGAAGCGCTGCGGCATGAAGACCAGGGCGGCCATCGCCGCGGCGACGGTGAGGCCGGAGAAGACAGCGGTGCGCCCGGCGGTGAGGACGGTGCGCCGGTGCGCCTCCTCGGTCGCGCCATCGGTGGCGATCTCCTCGCGATAGCGGGAGACCATCAGCAGCGCGTAGTCGACGGCCAGGCCAAGACTGAGCCCGGTGGCGATGTTGAGCGCGAAGACCGAGGTGTCGACGAAGCTCGACATGATCCGCAGCACGAAGAGCGTGCCGACGACCGAGACCCCACCGATCAGCAGCGGGATGCCGGCGGCAACCACGCCGCGGAAGACGAAGAGCAGGAAGAGGGCGAGGACCGGGAAGGCGATCAGCTCGGCCGTGGTCAGGTCCTTGCGGGTCTGGTCGTTGGTCTCGTTGAAGCCCTGGGCGAAGCCGCCCTCGGCGACGTCGAGCGGGCTGGCGTCGGCGATCTCCTTCGCCTCTTCGGCGGCGACGCCGCCGGCGTCCTCGATGTCGTTGGTCGAGAGGTAGGCCGCCACCGCCAGGGACCTGCCGTCCCTTGCGATCAGGTTGGTGCCGGCCCGTGGCTGGCGCAGCGGGTTGAGCACGCGGCCGACGTATTCGACCCTGGCCACCCTGGCGCTGAGCCGGTTGACGTCGCGCCTCACGGTCGGGTCGCGCAGGTCCAGCGGACCGCCGCCGGGGGAGCGGACGACAAGGACGATTGCCGGGTTGGGGTCATAGCCGAGCGAGCCGCGCAGCAGGTCGGTCGCCTGCTCGCTCTCGGAGCTGGGGTCGGTGAAGCCTGCGGCCTTGAGGTGGTGCTCGACGTCGTGGCCGATCGCGACGGCGAGCAGGGCGAAGGCGCCAACGACGGCGAGCACGAGCTTGGGGTGGCGCCAGGTGAGCTTTGCGACTCGGGTCACGGCGCGGCACTGTACCAGAATTCCAAGCATTGACTTTGGTTTTCAAATTACGCTGTTACCATCGTCCAATGTCTCCCCGGGAATACGGCCAGTCGTGCAGCCTCGCCGGAGCGCTCGACCGCATCGGCGAGCGCTGGACGCTGCTGATCGTGCGCGAGCTGATGCTCGGCCCGATGCGCTTCTCCGCCCTGGTCCGCTCGGTCGGCGGCGCCCCCACCGACATCCTCACCAAGCGCCTGCGAGAGCTCGAGCGCAACGGCATCGTCGAGCGGCGGGAGCTGGACCCACCGGCCTCGGCCAGTGTCTATGAGCTGACCGAGCTGGGCCGCGGGCTGGAGCGGCCGATGCTGGAGCTGAGCCGCTGGGGGATGGGCCTGCAGAAGCTTGCCGACGTGGTCGACCTGGCGCCGTCCTCGCTGCCCAACGCGATCCGGGTGATGTTGCACCCGCCGGCCGATTTCCGGCTCACGCTTGCCCTGCACAGCGGCGGCGAGTCATACGGGGTGCGCATTGCCGACGGCCGCTCCGAGGCCACGCGCGGTGCCCCGGCGGGCGCCGGCCTCAGCCTCTCCGGCACGCCGATCGGCGTCGTCGCCTCTCTGGTCGCCGAGGAGGGGGAGGAGGGCGTGGAGATCGAGGGCGATCGCGAACTGCTGGCCGAGCTGCGCTCGATGGTGGTAATCCCCGAACGCCTGCGCCGGGAAGCGGAGGCGGCCGTGCGCGGCGGCCTCTTCGCTACTGCTCGTACAGCTTGACGACGCGGACGGTGCCCTCGGGCGCCGCGTCGACGCAGAGGTTGCAGAGGACGCACTCGTCGAGGTTGCCCTCGACCAGCTCGACCCCGGCCTCGGTCGCCTTGAAGATGTCAACGGGGCAGACTTCCTCCAGCTTGCGAGCCAGCTCGGCGTCGGCGGCGGCCGTGGCGTCGACCTCTACGTCGATGAAGACCTTGTTCAGCGCCGCGGCCATCAGGCGGTGGCTCCCAGCTTCTGCTTGACCGCGTCGGGGATCTGATCGATCCGCTCGACCACGCGGATGCCGGCCGCTTCGAGGCGGGCGATCTTCTCGGTCGCGGTGTCCTCGACGCCCTCGACGATCGTGCCGGCGTGGCCGAAGCTCATCCCCTTCATCTCGTCGTCGTCCATGAACTTGCCGGCCATGAAGGCGACGATCGGCAGGCGCGAGTTGTGCTCCGCCACCCACTCGGAGAGCTGGGCCTCCATTCGGCCCCCCGGCTCGGTGTAGATCACGATCGCCTCGGTCTGCTCGTCGGCCTCGAAGTAGGGCATCAGCTCGGCGTAGGTGGAGCCGATGATCGCGTCGCCGCCGATCGAGACCGCGGTCGAGACACCGAGGCCGGCCTGGGTCAGCGATGAGGAGATCTCGGTCGTCATCCCGCCGGAGCGGCTCATCACGCCGACCGGGCCGGGCGCATAGGCCTTGGCCGCGTCCTTGGCGGGGCCGCCGATGCCGCCCATCTTGCAGACCTCGGGGACGATCAGGCCGAGGCAGTTGGGGCCGATGATGCGGGCGCCGCGCAGGTCGGCGAGCTCGACCATCTGGGCGACGTCGCGGCGCGGGATGCGCTCGGTGACGATCACGATCAGCTCGATCCCGTTCTCGATCGCCTCCAGCACTGCGTCCTTGGTGAAGGCGGGGGGGACGGTGACGACCGAGCCGTCGATCGGCCCGCCGTGGTGCTCGACCGCCTGGGCGACGGTGTCGAAGACCGGCACGCCGTGCACCTCGCGGCCCTTGCGGCCGGGGGTGACGCCGCCGACCACCTTGGAGCCGTAGTCGAGGCACTCGCGGGTCAGGTTGACCGCCTCGCGCCCGGTGATTCCCTGGACGATGAAGGTCGTCTCCTTGGAGAGCAGGATGCTCACGCCTGGGCCCCCTGGATCTTGGCGACGGCGCGTCCGGCGGCCTCCCACATCGAGACCGAGCGGTCGCAGTACTCCACCCCGTAGCGCTCGAGGGTCTTGAAGCCCTCGTCCTCCCAGGCGCCGGGGATGCGGAAGATCGCGATCGTCTCGCCGGGGTCCTTGTCCAGTTCCAGGCAGGCCTTGATCACGCCGCGGGCGACGATGTCGACGCGGGTGTTGGAGACGATCGACATCATCACCGCGATCTTCTCGACGCCGTCCTTATCCAGCACCTCCTTGGCCAGGCCGCAGGCCTTGGCGACCGAGGGGTTGCCGCCGATCTCGGAGTAGTTGGCGGGCTTGCCGCCCTGGCTGCGAACCGCATCCGTAAGGGTCAGCGAGCCGCCGCCGGCACCGATCACGAGGCCGAGGTTGCCCTCAAAGCCGTGGTCGCGGCCCTGGATCACGCCGCGGTGGTCGGCGGCGTCGATCGCGGCGACGTGGCGCTCGAAGTCGGAGGGCTCATAGGTCTCGCGGGTGTCCTCCTCGGCGATCTCCAGGCGCCCCCGCAGCAGGCCCTTCTGGCGGCCGACCGCCTCGTTCTCCATCTCCATGTGAGCGTCGAGGGCGACGAAGCTGCCGTCGGTCAGCTCGGCCAGCGGGTTGATCTCGGCCAGGGTCATGTCGTTGTCGCGGAAGAGGCGGGCGAGCCGGGCGAGGACCGGGGTGGCCCGGTTCAGCTGCGAGCCGGTCACGCCGGTGGCGGCGACGACCTGCTTGGCCTCGAAGTCGAAGATCGGGTGCAGGTTGGAGACGTGGCCGCGGCCGACGTGGTCGGGATGGCTCTCGGCGACCTCCTCGATGTCGATCCCGCCCATGTCGCTGAACAGCATCAGCGGTTTCTTCGCCGTGCCGTCCCAGACGACCCCGGCGTAGTACTCCTGCTTGACCTCGGCCTTGGGATCGACGAGGACGCCGCGCGGCATCTGCCCGTTGATCTCCAGCTTGAGGATCTCCTCGGCGTGGGCAGCGGCCTCCTCGGGCGTGTCGGCGAACTTGACCCCGCCCGCCTTCATCCGCCCGCCGCTCAGCACCTGCGACTTGACCACGGCCGGGCCGCCGATTTCCTCGGCGGCCTTGCGCGCCTCCTCGGCGCTTGTGCAGAAGCCGTACTTGGTGACCGGAATCCCGGCCACCTCGACGATCTGCCTTGCCTCGTACTCGAAGAACCTCATCAGCGGCGGGGAACCCTATCCAACGAGCGGGTGAAGAGGGCCGGGTGCCCTCCCGGCTCAACTTTTTCGGTGGATCGGTTGCGGCCGTTCGAGGATGGGTCGGCGAAAAAGTACAAGCCGCCGGGAGGGGTACCCGGCCCTCTTGGGATACTCCCGGGAGGTTGTCCCCGCCGAAAGGGAGAGGATGAGCATTTGGAAGCGCCTGGGCGTCGTGCTCGGGCTTGGTATGGCTGTCGTGATCGTGGCCGGCTGCGGCGAAACCGTGATCGACTCGACGAAGACGGAGGAAGCGCTTGAAGCGAACCTCGCGAAACAGCTGAACGAGGACGTCGTCTCGGTCAGCTGCCCCGCCAGCGTCGAGGTCGAAAAGGGAAAGACCTTCAACTGTCGCGTCAAGTTGAAGAAGGGCGCCGAACAGACGGCGACGCTGAAGATCCTCAACGAAGACGCCGACGTCAGTGTGATCGATCTCCGCGGCTCCAATGAATAAAGTCCCGCGGATGAGCCAAACCATCGCGGCCGCAGCGCCGACCACGCACGCAAAGCTCCTCGACTGGGTCGGGGAGATCGCAGACCTGACCCAGCCCGACGCCGTCCAGTGGTGCGACGGCTCGGCCGGGGAGTACGACTCCCTCGCCCAGACCCTGATCGAGGCCGGCACCTTCGAGCGCCTCTCAGACGCCAAGCGGCCCAACTCCTACCTGGCGCTCTCCGACCCCGCCGACGTGGCCCGGGTCGAAGACCGCACCTTCATCTGTTCCGAGCAGGAGGGCGATGCCGGCCCGACCAACAACTGGCGCGACCCGGCCTCGATGCGCGAGACCCTGAACGGCCTCTTCCAGGGCTGCATGGCCGGTCGCACGATGTACGTGGTGCCGTTCTCGATGGGCCCGCTGGGCTCGCCGATCGCCGAAATCGGCGTGCAGCTGACCGACTCGCCCTACGTCGTCACCTCGATGCGGATCATGACCCGGATGGGTGCCGCGGCGCTCGAGGTGCTCGGCACCGAGGCCGAGTTCGTCCCCTGCGTGCACTCGGTCGGGATGCCGTTGGTCGAAGGGACCGAAGATGTTCCCTGGCCCTGCAACGAGGACAACAAGTACATCGTTCACTACCCGGAGACGCGCGAGATCTGGTCCTACGGATCGGGCTACGGCGGCAACGCCCTGCTCGGCAAGAAGTGCTTCGCGCTGCGGATCGCCTCGGCGATGGCCCGCGACGAGGGCTGGCTCGCCGAGCACATGCTGATTCTCAAGCTGACCTCGCCCGAGGGGGAGGTCAAGTTCGTCACCGGTGCCTTCCCGTCGGCCTGCGGCAAGACCAACCTGGCGATGCTGATCCCGACCCTGCCCGGCTGGAAGGTCGAGACGATCGGCGACGACATCGCCTGGATGAAATTCGGCTCCGATGGCCGCCTCTACGCGGTCAACCCGGAGGCCGGCTTCTTTGGCGTCGCGCCCGGAACCGGCGAGGAGACCAACCCCAACGCGATGCGGACGATCGGCAGCAACTCGATCTTCACCAACTGCGCCAAAACCGACGACGGCGACATCTGGTGGGAGGGGATGACGAGCTCGGCTCCCGAGCACCTGATCGACTGGCACGGCAACGATTGGACGCCGGGCAGCGACAAGCCCTCGGCTCACCCCAACGCCCGCTTTACCACGCCGGCGTCGCAGTGCCCGACGATCGCGCCCGAGTGGGAGGACCCGGCCGGGGTGCCGATCGACGCCTTCCTTTTCGGCGGCCGCCGCGCCACCACGGTGCCGCTGGTCCACGAGGCCTTCGACTGGGAGCACGGCGTCTTCCTCGGCGCCACGATGTCCTCGGAGAAGACCGCCGCCGCCTCCGGCAACGTCGGCGAACTGCGCTTCGACCCGATGGCGATGCTGCCCTTCTGCGGCTACAACATGGCCGACTACTTCGCCCACTGGCTCGAAGGCCGGCAGGCGCGAGGGCGCCCAGCTGCCGCGGGTCTTCTACGTCAACTGGTTCCGCAAGGACGCCGACGGCAAGTTCCTCTGGCCGGGCTTCGGCGAGAACAGCCGCGTGCTCGAGTGGATCTTTCGTCGCTGTGAGGGCAAGGCTGAGGCAATTGCGACCGCGATCGGCCTGCTGCCGGCCGAGGGCGCGATCGACACCGAGGGCCTCGACATCGAGCCCGAGGCGATGCGGGAGCTGCTCTCGGTCGACGAGGATCTGGTCCGCGAGCAGTTGCCCCAGGTAAGGGAGCACCTTGCCCAGTTCGGCGACAAGCTGCCGACCGAGTTGAGCGAGCAGCTGGCGCAGCTAGAGCAGCGCCTGGCGTAGTCCCCCCTCTGAGAGGCGCCCGCAGCGCCAAGAGTGACGTGTGACGTGCCGCGAGAGGAGGATGGCACCCGCCAGCCCTTCCCGGGACCGCAGGCGCTAGGGCCAACTGGGCGGCCCGATCGGGCCGCCGACCGCGAGCCCGCCGAATTCATTGGGGCGGTAGACCGTGCGCTGGATCCCCTTGGCGAAGGCGGCTGACGACCTCGTGGAGCTCTCCAGCGGCCAGTGGGTGTTGCGGTCCTTGACGTCGAACCAGACCAGGCCGCGGACCTTGCGGTAGCGAGGCACTTCGCGCAGCATGTTCTTGATCCAGGCCGGCTTCGAGCCGCCCTTCTCGTTGGAGGCGACCTCGCCCAGCAGCATCGGCTTGTGCGGGGCGATCTTCGACACCCGCTTGTACGTTTCATGAAAGACCTTGTTGAAGGTCTGCCAGCCGGCGGAGTCGGGGCGCTTGCCCCAGTTGAAGCCGTCGAGGCAGGTCCAGTCGACGTAGGAGTCGCCGGGATAGACCCGCTTGAGCGGGATCAGCTTGCGGGTGAAGTCGACGTTGGGGCACCAGACCCAGGTCGCGTTGGTGGCGCCGATCGTGGTGAAGATCGTGTGGATGTGGCGCCAGGCGGCGACGAACTCACCCTTCTTGTTGCCGTTGACGCCTTCTGACCAGGGAAACCAGAAGCCGTTCATCTCCCAGTCGAAGCGGAGGAAGAAGGGGTGCCCCCATTCCTTTGCGGATTCGGCGAATTTGCGGATGTAGGGGTCGAGACTGCCGTCGACGATCTTGGAGAGCTTCCAAGGTCGCTGCGGCCCGCTTTCGGGGGTCGAGGAGGAACTCCAGCTGAAGATCGGGACCGCACCGTAGTTGCGGGCGTTTTCGATCGGCGTCAGGGGGAAGTTGATGAAGGTGCAGTCCGAGCCGTCGCATTCGGCAAACGGTGCCGAGAAGGAGACCAGCGAGAGCGGCTTCCTTGCCAGGCCTTCGAAGGCCGTGAGCGCGTTCATGTCCCAGGGCGCCGCTTCGCCGGTCAGCTGGTCGCCGATCTGGGCGCCCCAGTAGAGCGGCTGCGGCGGCGCCTTGGCCCCTGCGGGTGCCGCGCTCGCGAGAAGCAGGGCCGCCAGGGCCAAAAATGACTTGATTGCTGGGCTCTTCATCGTCTTACTAACCCCTGCCGCGCGACTTTGCTTCTGCGCCGGGCGGTTTGGATACACCCTTCGGTACGGGGGATCCGGCCGATCCGATCAACCGGGCGGCCGGATCGGGCTCGCCACCACGGCCGGCTGGCCGTTGGTTCTGAAGCCGGGCCTGTGGATTCCCCGGGAGAAGGCGCGCGCCGCCGCCGGCGACGTCTCCAGCGGCCAGTCGACGTTGCGATCGACCTGGTCGAACCAGATCAAACCGCGAATTCGCCGGAAGTTGGTGCGCAGTTCCTTGAACATGTTGCGGATCCACTTCGCCTTGGCCCTGCCGCTGCCGGTCGAGGCCATCTCGGCGAGCACGACCGGCTTTTTCGGCGCGATCCGCTTGACCAGCTTGCGGTAGGTCGGGGAGAAGATCTGTTTGAAGCTCTTCCAGCTGTGCGGGTTCGTCGGGTTGCTGCCCCAGTTGAAGCCGTCCATGCAGGTCCAGTCGACGTAGGAGTCGCCGGGATACAGCGGCGCCAGCGAGGCGAAATGGCGGTCGACCTCGGCGTAGGGGCACCAGACCCAGGTTGCGTTGGTGGCACCGGCCGAGGTGAAGATGTCGTGCACGTGGCGCCAGGCGGCGACGTACTCGCCCGGGTTGTTGCCGTTGATCGTCTCGCCCCAGGGGAACCAGTTGCCGTTCATCTCCCAGTCGTAGCGGAGGAAGAAGGAGTGCCCCCAGTTGCGCGCCGATTCGGCGAATTCGCGGATGTAGGAGTCGTAGGTGCCGGCAATCACGTCGCCAAGCTGGAAGTCCGGCATGCTCGTCGCCCCGCCGGGGTCGGAGGAACTCGCCTGCGAGGCCCAGTTGAAGAACGGAATGGCGCCGTAGTTGTGGACGTTGTCCATCGCCTGCTTGGGGAAGTCGAAGAACTTGCAGGGGGAGGAGTTGCAGTCCGCGAACGGCGAGCCGAGGGCGATCAGGGAGAGGCCCTTGCCGACTACGCCTTCGAACTGGTTGACGGCAGACATGTCCCAGGGTGCCTCCTCCCCGGTCAACTGGTCGCCGATCCAGGCCCCCCAGTAGAGCGGTCGCTGCTTTGCCGCGTGGCCGCGGTGGTGGTGGCGGTGGTGCTGGGTCCGGGCCGCGGCGAGCGAGGGAAGGGCGAGGGCGAGCAGGGCGACCGCGAGGATCGCCGTCACCAGTTTGGCTGTGGTCGCCTGAATGCGCATTCGGAAGTCCATCGGCTGTGGAGCCCGCGGAGTTTAGAGAAGGGTGCGGGTCGTCAATTCGGGGGCGCGATCGGCCCGCTTGCCGCGGTCGGACCGCCTTTTTCGACGTAGGCCGGGCTCTTGATCGCCTGGGCGAAGGCACCGGCCGAGCTCGCCGAGGTCTCGATCGGCCAGTCCATGCCGTCGTCGTAGGTATCGAACCAGACCAGGCCGCGGATCATCGCGTAGGCCGTCGGGATCGCCGCCAGCGCTTCTTCGATCCAGCCGGCCTTCGAGCCGCCCTGCTCGGTGCTGCCGATCTCACCGATCATCATCGGCTTGTCCGGCGCGATCGTGGCGACGATGCGCTGGTAGGTGGCGCTGAAGAGCTCATCGAAGCCGCGCCAGCGGTCCGGCTTGGCGGGATTGAGCCCCCAGTTGTAGCCGTCGAGGCCGGTCCAGTCGACGTAGTCGTCACCCGGGTAAAGCGAGGCAAGGTCCTGAAAGCTGCTTTCGGGGTCGACGTTCGGGCACCAGACCCAGGTCACCTGGTCGGCGCCGGCCGCGGCGAAGATTTCGTGCACGTGGCGCCAGGCGGCGACGAACTCTCCCGGGCGGTTGCCGTTCGCCCCCTCCGACCAAGGAAACCAGCTGCCGTTCATCTCCCAGTTGAAGCGGAGGAAGAAGGGGTGGCCCCAGGCCTTGGCCGCTTCGGCGAACTTGCGGATGTAGGAGTCGTAGGTGCCGGCGATTACGTCGCCGAGCTGAAAATCCGGCTCGCTGAGGTGGGAGGGGATCGATTGCGAGCTCCAGCTGTAGACCGGTATCGCCCCGTAGGCGCGGATGCTTTCCATCGGCCCGGTTGGAAAGGAGTAGAACGAGCACGGCGAGGAGGCGCAGTTGGCGAAGGGAGCGAAGAAGTTGACCAGCGAGACCTGCTTGCCGGCGATCTGCTCGAACTGGGTGACCGCCCCCATGTCCCAGGGCGCCTGGGTGCCGGTCAGCTGCGGCCCGATCGAGGCTCCCCAGTAGACGGCGCTCGGCGTGCCGCTGGCAACCGGCGGCGGCGGAGGTGCAGGAGGCGATGGGGGCGGGGGAGCCGGGGCCGGGGATGGCGCTGGGACGGGGTTCGCCACCGGCAGGTCTTCGGGTGCGTTCACCGGTGCCGGCGGCGCCGGCGCGGGGGGTGCGCCCGTGGTGACGGGGGATGGGGGCCCCGGCTCGGCCACCGCGCCGACCGACGGACTCACCGCGCGCGGAGCGGATACCGCGACGGCGGTGGCGAGCGCGATCGCCGGGCCGCCGCGGGCCGGGCGGGCGGCCGCGACCGGCGAGGCGTGGCCTCTTTCTCCGGCCAGGCCGCGGCGAGCGACCTGCGCCTGCCGGTGACCGGCCGGTTGCCGCTGCTGGGTGATGTCTCCGCGCAGGCGCGGTCGCAGTTCCTCGGCCGTGCCTCCCGCCGCCAGCGCTACACCGACCAGAACAAGCGCGCAGGCCGCGAGAAAGATGCCGGCGAGCCCTGTTGGCGAACGTAGGCGCACTCCGTCCTCTCCTCCTTGGGAGAGGTCAGTCTAGAACAAACGTCCAAGCTCGCTCAGCTGGGCGGCGCGATCGGCGCCGCAGGCAGGTCGCTGTAGGAGTTGCCTTGGTAGGCCGAGTCCTGGACGCCGGAGGCGAAGGCGCTGGTGGCGGCGCTCGACGTCTCGATCGGCCAGTCCATGCCGTCGTCGAAGGTGTCGAACCAGAGCATCGCCCGCACCTTCGGGAAGGCGGTCGGGATCTCGGCCAGCGCCTCTTCAATCCAGGCGGCCTTCGAGCCACCGTTCTCGGTCGATCCCATCTCGCCGATCAGCAGCGGCTTGCTGGGGGCGATCGAGTCGGTGATCGCGTGGTAGGTGGATTCATAGAGCTGTGAGAAGGTCACCCAACCGCCCTTGCCCGGGCCCCAGTTGTAGCCGTCGAGTCCGGTCCAGTCGACGTAGGAGTCGCCGGGATAGTCCGAGCCGATGTCACCCAGCTTGCCGGCTGGGTCGACGTTCGGGCACCAGACCCAGGTGACGTTGCCGGCGCCGACCGAGGTGAAGATGTCGTGGACGTGGCGCCAGGCGGCGACGTACTCGCCGGGCTGGTTGCCGTTGACGCCCTCCGACCAAGGGAACCAGTTGCCGTTCATCTCCCAGTTGAAGCGGAGGAAGAAGGGGTGGCCCCAGTCGCGGGCGGCTTCGGCGAATTCGCGAATGAAGGCGTCGTGGTTGCCGGCGGCGACGTCGGAGAGCTGGAAGTCGGGCTCGTTGAGGCTGGTCGGGATCGACTGAGAGCTCCAGCTGAAGACCGGGATCGAGCCGTGCTCGCGGATGTCTTCCATCGGGCCGGTGGGGAACCTGTAGTAGCTGCACTGCGAGCCGCCGCAGTTGGCGAAGGGAGCGAAGAAGTTGACCATGGAGACGCCCTTGCCGGCCATCCCTTCGAAGCGCGAGACCGCGCCCATGTCCCAGGGGGCCTGCTCGCCGGTGATCTGGTCCCCGATCGTCGCGCCCCAGTAGAGCGGTTCGCCGGGGCCGCGGGACTGTGTCGCCTGGCAGCCGCGGAGGCGGCGGCGAATCAGGTTGCGCCGCTGGCGGCGGTTCATCCACCGTGCCCGGCGGGCGGGGATGTGGCGGGAGCAGCGGTTGGGCTTGGCCAGCTTGCGGGCCGAGCCGACGCCGGTGCGAACGGCAGCCGGGCGCCGGTGGGTGGGGCTGCCATGGGTCGCTGCCGCGGCGAGGGGGGCGGCAACGAAGAGCGCGGTGAGCGCTACGGCGGCAGCGATGAAGAGGTGTCGGAGGCCGGTGGTCATATCCAGCCATCGACGCCATCCGGGCTCGTTTCAGTCTTGCAAGGGCCAACTGGACGTTTGTCCAGTACCCCTTGACAACCCGCCCCTCCAGCCGAACTGCATCAAATTCTCGGCCCAGCAGAGCGAGAATTCGATGCAGTTGGCGGGTCAGCCGGTGGGCAGGACCGGGCCGGAGGCGAGCGAGCCGAACTGGTTGCTCGCGTAGGCGGAATTCTGGATTCCGGCGGCGAAGGCGTTGGTGGCGCTGGTCGAGGTCTCGATCGGCCAGTCCATGCCGTCGTCGTACTGCTCGAACCAGAGCATGCCGCGGATCTTCGGGTAGGCGGTTGGGATCTTGCCCAGCGCGTCGGTGATCCAGGCTGCCTTGGAGCCGCCGTACTCGGTAGAGCCCATCTCGCCGATCATCAGAGGCTTCGAGGGGGCGATCGAGGCGGTGATCTTGTCGTAGGTCGACCTGTAGAGCTCATCGAAGCTGCGCCAGCGGTCGGGCTTGGCGGGGTTTGTGCCCCAGTTGTAGCCGTCGAGGCCGGTCCAGTCGACATATTTGTCGCCGGGGTACTGGTTGGTGAGGTTGAGGAATTCGCCGTTGGGATCGACGTTGGGGCACCAGACCCAGGTCGCATTGGTGGCGCCGGCGGCGGTGAAGATGTCGTGTACGTGGCGCCAGGCGGTGACGTATTCACCGGACTTGTTGCCGTTGACGCCCTCCGACCAGGGGAACCAGCGCCCGTTCATCTCCCAGTTGAAGCGGAGGAAGAAGGGGTGGCCCCAGGCCTTGGCCGCTTCGGCGAATTTGCGGATGTAGGAGTCGTAGGTGCCGGCGATCACATCGGAGAGCTGGAAGTTGGGCTCGTTGGCGGTCGAGGGGATCGACTGCGAGGCCCAGCTATAGGACGGGATCGAGCCGTGGGCCCGGATCGTGTTCATCTCGTTGGCGGGGAAGTTGTAGAAGCTGCAGGAGCTGCCGGAGGTCGGGCAGTTGGCGAAGGGGGCGGAGAAGTTGATCACCGAGAGTTTCTTGCCGGCCATTTCCTCGAACTTGTTGGCCGCACCCATTTCCCAGGGCGGCTGGTCGCCGGTCAGTTGCTTGCCGATCCAGGCGCCCCAGTAGACCGAGGAGGCGGCGGGGGTCGGGGCGGGAGCGGGCGCTGGGGCGGGTTCGGGAGCCGGGGCCGGGGCCGGGGCCGGTTCTGGGGCCGGAGCGGGAGCCGGTTCTTCGGGCGCGGGAGCGGGGACCGGTGCCGGGGCGGGTTCAGGAGCCGGGGCGGGTGCGGGCGAAGGAGCAGGCGCCGGGGTCGGGGCCGGCTGGGGAGCAGGTGGCGGAGCGGGAGCCGGTTCTTCACTCGGCTGGGGAGCCGGTGCTTCGGGGCTCTTGTGCCCCTTGTGATGGCTGTTGCGCACCCGCCGCGCCCTGGAAGTGGAAGCACGGCGACAGTCGGAACCGCGCTTGGCGTGGCCGTGGGCCTTCTTGCAGATGACGGCCGGCCGCTGGGCGGTCCGAGCCGTTGCCACGGTTGAGAAGGCGAAGGCGCCCAGTAGAGCGAGGAGCCCGATGAGGGCGGTGCGGAGGCGGTTGTCGGAAAGCAGTGCAGCCATGCACGAGGGTGATCGACCCCCGTGCGCGGTTCTTCACTCGGCTACGGACTGGACTGGACGTTTGTCTCGGTGCGGCGCTCAGGCCAGCGAGCGGTAGAGCGCCAGCAGCTCGGCCGCACACTCGTCCCAGGAGGTCAGCTGCGGCCGCTTGGCGGGCGGCGGTTTGGCCAGCTCCTCGATCACGGCTGTTCCAATCCCCTGCGGGCTTTCGTCAAGGGGGATCGCCCGGGCGAAGCCGTCGGCCGCCAGCTCGGCGAGGCCGCTGGCCTTGGCGACGAGCAGCCGCCGCCCCGCCGCCGCCGCCTCCAGGGCGACCAGCGGGTGGGTCTCGAAATCGCTCATCAAGACGACCAGGGAGATCCGCTGCAACAGCTCTGCCATCGCCGCCGGCCGGTCGGGCGGCGTGCTGGTGAACACGACGCTTTCGGCTATCCCAAGCGACCGGGCCAGCTCGCGCAGGTCCGCCTCGTAGGGGCCGGTGCCGACGATGAGCAACCTCGCCTCGGGCTCCCGCTCGAGCACCGTGGGGAAAGCGCCGATCACCCGGTGGTGGCCCTTGTAGCGCTCCAGCCTGCCGATCGACGCGATCGCCGGCGGTCCCTCCGGCTGGCCGTTTGAGCCGGCCGAGCCGGAGAAGGCGAGGTCGGTGCCGTTGGGGATCAGGATGAACTTCTCTGCCGGGATGCCGAGCTCGCCGCCGTACTCCTCGATCTCGAAGCGGGCGACGGCGACGAGCCGCTCGGCTCGCGCCAGCAGGGGCCGCAGCAAGAGGCGCTGCAGGCCGCGGACACGGTTGCGGGCATCCGAGGAGTGGCCGCCGCCGTGGAAGGTGACGACGTAGGGAACGCCGAGGGTGCGGGCGCGCAACATGGCTAGCGGGGCGACGAAGGTGTGGTAGGACTGGATGTGGACGACGTCCCACGGCCGGCGCGACATCTCACGCCAGATCCGCGGCGCCAGGCACCAGTCGCGGTTCGCGGGCCAGGCGCGGACGGTGCGGATCGTGACGCCGTCGCGCACCTCCTCCGCAACGGCCGGGCCGCCCGGTTCTGTGCAGAGCACCTCCACTGCGACCCCCGCCGCAGCGGCACGGCGGCTCACTTCCATCACGTGGCGCTCGACCCCGCCCTGATGGAGCGGACTGCGCGGCGTCACCATCAGCACCCGTGGGCTGCCCTCGCCGGGCGCGGACTCCTCCTCGGCGCGGCGCCGTTCGAGCCGGCGGCGCTCGCGCCCGGCGGAGAGGTAGCCGGCCGTCGTCGTGAAGAGCCCGGTGACGATCATCGCCGCCCGGCTCAGCCCGGCGGGATCGCCGCGGAAGGCGTCGCCGATGCCGCGCAGGACGCCGAGCGGCAAGGTGCGGCGGACGTAGGAACGCTCGGCTTCCAGGCCCGAGTCGCTGCCGACGAGGCCGGCGAGGACGGCCTTGGAGCGTCCCTCGCCCCGGCAGCGCGAGGTGAAGTAGCCGCGCTTGGCGCGGCTGGGGGGGACGATGTGGTCGACGCTGGCGGCCGGGTCGTAGAGGATCTTCCCCTCCGGCCAGCGCTGGCCGACGCGGATGCAGAGGTCGGTCTCCTCGCATCCGGCCGGGATCGTGCCGACCCGGCCCAGCTCGTGGCGGAAGGCGCCGGCCTCTTCCAGGGTGGAGCGGCGGAAGGACATGTTGGCGCCGACCAGGTTGCGGACCGGTTCGCGCTCCCGGGGCATCCCGGAATGGGTGCAGCCGACGACCCAGTCGAACTCGGGCGGGAACCAGCTCGGCTTGCCCTCGGCCCAGGCCGGGTGCACGGCGCCGCCGGCGCCGTGCACGTCGGGGTCGCGGTAGGCCTCGCCGAGGCGCTCGAGCCAGTCCGGAGCGGCGAGCGCGTCGTCGTCGAGAAAGGCGATCACCTCGCCGCCGCACTCGGCGACACCGCTGTTGCGCGCCCCCGAAAGCCCCTGCTCCTCACGGTTCTCGACCAGGTGCAGCCCGGGCCAGCGGCGTTTCGCCTCGGCGAGCAACTCGGGGCAGTGGTCGATCGCGAGCACGATCTCGTGCGCGGGCACGGACTGGGCGCGGACCGTCTCGACCGCCTGCGAGAGTACGCCGAGCCGATCGAGGGTGTAAGCGCAGATCAAGACCGAAATCGAAGGCGGGGAGGACTCGACCTGGTGGGTGGAACCGGTTGCCACGGGGCGATTCTGGCACGCTGGAGTGGACGCTACGATCGGCGGGGCCGATGCGCATCCTGATGCTCGCCCAGTCCTATGCCCCGATCGTCGGTGGAGTCGAGCGGGTCGTCGAGGACCTCAGCCTCGAGCTGAGCCAGCGCGGCCACGAGGTCTCGGTGGCGACCCTGCGCCAGCCTGGCCAGGGCGCCGGCGCGGAGGAGGGGCCGGTGCCGGTTCACACCTTGCGCAGCGTCGTGCACCGCCTGCCAGGGATCAAGCTCGACCAGGAGCGCCATCACGCGGCCCCGGTCGCCGATCCCGAGACGACCTTCGACCTGCGCCGGCTGCTGCGCCGCGAGAGGCCCGACGTAGTGCACGCCCACAACTGGCTGGTCAACTCCTACCTGCCGCTCGACCGCGGCGCCGCGGCGCCGGCCCTGGTGCTCTCGATGCACGACTACGGACTGGTCTGCGCGACCAAGCGCTTCCTCAATCGCGGTGCCGACTGCACCGGGCCGTGGACGGGCAAGTGCGTGCGCTGCTCCGGCGACTACTACGGCCGGGTCAAGGGCGCGGGGGTGGCACTCGCCACACGGCTCGCTGAGCCGCGGGTGCGCAAGCACGTCGACGTCTTCTTGCCGGTCAGCAGCGCGGTGCGCGATCGCTGCGGCTTCGGTGAGGGCGAACTGCACCGCGTCGTTCCCAACTTCATCGCCGGGCTGCCGCCTGCGCCGGACTCCGATCCGCGCCTTGACGCGCTGCCCGCGGAGCCGTTCATCCTCTACTTCGGCGACGTCACAGTCGACAAGGGAGGCGGCCAGCTGGCCGAGGCCTACAAGACGTTGGACGGGGCGCCACCGCTGGTCCTAATCGGGCGTTGCTACCTGCCCGAGGTCGAGCGTATCCCCGGCGTGATGGCGCTCGGCCCGCTCCCGCACCGGCTCGCGATCGAGGCGCTGCGGCGCTCGATATTCACCGTCGTTCCCTCGCTGCTGCCAGAGACCTTCGGCCTCGTCGCCCTGGAGACCGCCGCCGCCGGCAAGCCGATCGTCGCCTCTTCGATCGGCGGCCTTACGGACGTGGTCGGCGACGGCGAGACCGGGTTTCTGGTCCCGCCCGGCAATCGCGAGGCGCTGGCCAGCGCGATGCGGCGCCTGATTGACGACCCGAAGCTGCGGGGAACGATGGGGGAGGCGGCAGCTCAGCGCGCCACCGGCTTTCACCCGGATGCGGTCGTGCCCCGGTTCGAGGCGGCATATGAGCTTGCCCTCGAGGCACGCCGCGCGCGCGCGGCTGGGTAAGCGATGGAGGCCGCCTCGACGTCCGCCGGCTCAGGTCGCGGGCGCCTGCGCAAGCACCTCAGCGACCCGCTTTACCGCACCGGCTATTACCTGATCCTCGGCACCGGGATCACCAGCCTGCTCGGGGTTGGCTTCTGGGCGCTCGCCGCTCACTCCTACAGCGCCCGCGTCGTCGGCCTCAACGCGGCGGCGATCTCGGCGATGACCCTGGTCGCCGAAGCCTGCACGCTGGGGCTCTCGGCGGTGCTGGTCCGCTACCTGCCGGTGGCGGGCCGCTCGACCCGCCGCCTGGTCAGCCGCAGCTACGCGACGACCTTCTCCCTGGCCCTGGCCTTCGGGCTGCTGGCGGCGCTGAGCAGCAGCGTCTGGTCGCCGAAGCTGAGCTTCCTCTCCGGCGGCGGCTGGCTGGTCGGCTTCGTCCTCGCCTGCGGGGCGACGACGATCTTCACCCTCCAAGACAGCGTCCTCACCGGGCTGAAGGCGGCCAAGTGGATTCCGCTGGAGAACTCGCTCTACGCATTGGCCAAGCTGCTGCTGCTGGTCGTGCTGGCCACCACCCTGACCGGCTCGGGCCCATTCGTCGCCTGGACGGCGCCGCTCGCTTTCGCCGTCGTGGTTGTCAATTACCTGATCTTCAAACGGCTGATTCCGGCGGCGCCCAGCGAGGGCTCGCTCGACCGCGACAAGCTGCTCTCGATGGCGACCGGCAACTACGCCGGCAAGCTCTTCACCCTCGCCGCCAACCTCTACATGCCGATCATGGTCGCCAACCGGGTCAGCCCCGCCGACGCCGCTTACTTCTTCGTTCCCTGGATGGTCTCGCTGGCGATCGAGCTGATCGCGCTCAACGTGATGACCTCGCTGACGGTCGAGGCGGCGAGCGACATGGACCGCCTGCGCGAGCTCTCGCGCCGGGCGCTGGGGCAGACCCTGCGCCTGGTCGTGCCGATCGCCGCCCTGGCCGCGATCGTCGCCCCCTGGGCGCTGCTGGTCTTCGGCAGCGACTACGCCGACGAAGGCGCCTCGCTGCTGCGCCTGCTCGCCCTCGGCATGGTCCCCAACGCGATCGTCACCCTCGGCATCAGCGTCGCCCGGATCGAGCACAAGGGCCGTCTCGTCGTCGCCATCCAGGGCACCCACTGCGTCGCCGTCCTCGCCCTCAGCGCGATCCTCCTGCCCAGCCTTGGCATCGACGCCGTCGGCTACGTCTGGACCGCCAGCCAGACCATGATCGCCCTGGTCCTACTGGCAACGCTGCTGCGCCCGGTGCTGTTCCGGGTACCGAAGACCACCTAGTAGGGCAAAGTGAAATCTGGTCCGGCCAGGAAACCTTCGAGAGGGCTGGCTGCTGGCTGCGATATGGGCCGTACTCATCGCCGGCGCCCTGGTCACGCTCGCCGCCTACTTCAGCGGGAAAAGAGAGGACCCCAAGGGCAAGCACGAAGGGAAACAGGAATATTCATGGGTGAAGGCCCTGTGAAGCAGGAGATCTCCGTGCCGATTCCCCCCGAAGGTTCGTATACGGACGTCATCGTCAGGGCTTTCACGGGCGGCGGCAGCATCCCCTGCCAGAAGCGGCCGGTGGCGACTCCTGACCCCGGCACCGCCTGTATGTTCCTCGCGCTGACTCACTAAAAGAGGCGGCGCTGAGGTGGGCGGTCTGTCTGTCTCGGCGAGCAGCGTGCGGGCAGGTGCGCCGGTCAGCCGACTGAACGACTTCGCGGCGCAGGACTCAGTGCGCCCGCTTCCCGACCCTCAGCGGCGCCGACGCCGCCGTGCCTTCGTTCCACCCATCGCTGACGCGTACCCGAATTCGGGCGCGACGCGAGCGGGTCAGCAGCTTGTTCGGCAGGCGATATCTCCTTCCGCGAAGGCCCGTCACCAGGGTCCGGTATCTGCGCCCCTTCGCCGCGTAGTCGATCGAGGCGGTCAGCTTCGAGCTATCCGGGTCCCTGGCCTTCCAGCGAACCAGGGTGAAGGCGCCGCGAACGCGGTGGGTCTTGCGGCGCGGCTTCAGCAGGCGCACGCGGGGGGCATGCCGGGACCTGGCGCGCCGCGCGATCACCCGGCCGCGGCTGAGCACCTGCAATCGCGCGCCGCGCCGCGCCGGGACGACCGCGTTGACGAGGATGAAGTTGGCGATGTCATCCATGTGACCGCTGGTGACCGGCACCCGCGTGCTCGAGACGACGCGTCCCCTGCGGTCCTGGACGCGCACCGTGACCGGGGAGTGCTTCGTCGCCTTCATCGTCCGGCCAGCCTCGGGCTCGACGCCGAGGATCCGCGTCAGGTGCCGGGGCCCGATCATCGCGGTGACGCGCAGCGCCGGCCCGTGGTTCGGCTGCGTCTGGAGCCTGCCGCGCACGAGTCCCGTGACGCTCGGCGGTGGGGCGGAACTCGACCTCGCCAGCCCTGAGGCACCGGCCCGACCGGTTGCGTGCTCGCGCAGCAGCCGGTCCCAGTTGCGCACCGACACCCAGGCGTTGCGCGCTCCATCGGAGGCGCAGTAGGACATGAAGTCGAAGAAGTTCAGTGGGTTGCCGGCACCGTCGACAAGGCCCATCACTCGCAGCGTTTCCGCCCCGCCTCCCGATCCGGCGCGCAGGTCGACCCCGATCCCGGCGACCAGCCCTCGCTGGTCGGGTGGCCAGTTGGTTCCGCTCTGCCCTTCCGAGTCGCCCCCGCAAGCTCTGTCTTTGGTCGGGTCGCTTGGGAGAGGGCCGTGGGTGCCCGCGTGCGCGAGCCCCAGCTCGTGGCCGAACTCGTGGGCGACCGAGGTCAGCTGCCGGGTCGCCTCCACCTGAGCGACCGTGTCGATGCCGAGGTGGGTGTGGCAGCAGACGAGCGTCGTGAAGGTCAGGCCGAGGTCCTGCCCTTCGCTCATCGCGATCAGGTGGCCGGGCGGCGTGCCGTTGTGGTCGACCCAGTCGAGCAGCTTGCTCAGCGCCATGGACTGGCGCGTTTTTCGGCTGCTCACCCCGACGCCGTCGGATATATCGATTTGTCCCTGGTACCTGTTCACCCTCACGGCGAACGGCATCACCGCGAAGACGCCACTCCAGTTCGCTCGCGGATGGTTGACGGAGCCGCCGGCTCCGCCGGTGATCATCTCTAGTGGCGAGATCGTCTCGCGGCGCACGGGCGTGAAGGCGACGTCCGTGAGGGCGAGTGCGTTGTCGGCGTCGCAGCCGCCGCACTCGGTCACCGCGCCCGCGCCGGGGTTGACAACCGCTTCCAGCGTGACCGTGCCTTTGGTCCAGCCCGGTGGGAGACGGAAGGTGAAGGCCTGCGAGGTCCCGTCGGAACGCTGCGCCACGGTCGGCCCGGGCGGCAGCACGGAGCTCACCGCACCCAGTGACCTGGACCCCTCGATCGCCACGACCGGCGCCCCGAGTGAGACGCCGCCGCGATAGCCGTAGAGCAAGGCGGAAACAGGACCCAGCGACCCCGCGCCGCCGCCGAGGTCGACCCCCGTCCAGAAGCGCGCAACGGTCGCGTGCCCGGCCGCCAGCGGGACGCCGTTGTAGGTGGCCGTCCGCCGACCACCCGCCGGGGCGGCGACGCTCGGCAGCACGTCCTGTATGGCCTGGGTGACTTCGAGGTTGGTGGCGCTGAGATTGACTTGGGACACGTCGATCGTCACCGGGTAGCTAGCCGTCCGCAACGCCCCGTCTTCGACCCAGGCGGTGATCGTGTTCGATCCCGGGACGATGCCCGGAACGATCAGGTTGGAGAAGGACCCGCCCCCGTCGAGCGAATCGGCCTGAGCACAGCTCGCGGGAATCGAGGGGGCCGCGCTCGTCGTGAGGCAGAAGCGGCTGACGCCCGCCGGGGCGGACACGTGGCCCGAGACGCGGACGTCATCGGGCTGAAGGAAGCGCTGGCCGACACTCGGCGTTGAGATCGTGACGCTGGGCGCAGCGGGCGGGGGCAGCGCATCGTCGGTGAAAGTGAAGTCGTCGATCCCTGGTCGGCTGGCGTACCCGGAGCTGTACGAGTAGACGTTGGTCGCCCCGAGCTGCAGGACCACCTTGGTGATATTGGTGCTCAGTGACTGGATCGAGACTTTGGTCGTGATCGGGTCATATCCCGTTGCCAGCAACGCGCTTCCGTTGGATTGCGCCACCGGACTGTCGAACGAGTTGTAGCCGGTGAGCTGATAGGGGACTCCGAACTCTCCCCCGGGCTCGTCGTCGAGTCCCAGCCGCAGGCTCACGGAACTCTTCGGCGCAGAGAAATCTACCTCCATGGCGCAGCTGGACTGCAGGCTTCCGCATGGCTGCTGGAGGTGCAGCCCGTGGGGAGGGCTCTGAGTGCTGACGTGGACCGGGACGAACACCTTCGGCGAGCCAACGAACGTCGCTTCGCCCACCGTGCCGAGGGCCTGGCCCGCGGCGATCGAATCGAAATCGATCGTCGTGGTCGCCGCCCGCGCCTCAAGGGGGAGCGCCCCGATCAGCGACAGCGCGACCAGCGTCGCCGCGCTCACCGCCACAGCGCGCCGGCCTATCCCGGTCCCAAGGGCAGATCCTTCCCACATCACCCGTACCGTACCCCCGTGCCCGGCGTTCCGCGTCGACATGGACGGATTACGCAGGCTTCTCGCCCCGGTGTCTCGAGTGTCGCGATCCTGCAAGATCACTTCCTCCTGTGTCGCGGGCGCACGCAGGGCCTCGCTGATCCGAAGACCGGCTCGCCAGAGGATGACGGCCAGCCCTCGAAATCGCAGTCCCGCCGGCCTCTCCCCGGCTTGGCGCATTACGGCGACGATCTCCTCCACTCGCGGTGGATCGGCGGGGTAGCTGCGGCCCGTGTTCTGCGGAGCGCGACCGGTGTGGTAGCCAGGAGTGTGGCTGGCGAGCGTCGGCGGCCTGCGGCGTCAAGTTGAGTAACGGGGTCCATGTCTCCTCCTCGGATTGGCTTGAGCGGATCGGAAGGCCGCAGGATCACTTCCTGATCGCTGAAGAATTGGCAGCGACATGCGATTGGGCTGGCCCCTCGTCAAGGGAGACCTTTGGCGGCGGGAAGCTCCGGCGCGGTTACTGCTCTCGCGCAAAGCGGGAGAATGCTGCCATGAGCGAAGGAGTTGACTCAACCCCGAAATCCTGGCGGATTCAGGTGCGTGAAC
Organism: uncultured Solirubrobacterales bacterium; assembly: GCA_963817905.1. Classification (GTDB taxonomy): domain Bacteria; phylum Actinomycetota; class Thermoleophilia; order Solirubrobacterales; family 70-9; genus VRUE01. Next base: position 701,324 of record CAWFPS010000002.1, read on the forward strand.
ACCCAGCGCGCCGCGATAGCTCCGAATGGAGGCACGCCATAGCCGCCGCAGTGGAGGCCGCCTATCCGCAGGCGCCGTTCACCTCGCCTCACCTGAAGGCCGCCAGGTTCACCGTCGAGGTGACCTTCCTGATGACTCCCTTGGACCTGGCGAGGCCGGCCGTCGACCTCGACAACTTCGTCAAGCCTGTCCTCGACACACTCTTCACCTCGCAGAACGTCAGGAGACTCACCGGGGTCCTTCTCCCCGACGTGAACGACACGCGGGTGTTCCGACTCCTCATCGAGAAGGACGAAGTAGATAGTCCCGAGGACCAGGGGGCGGATATCACCATCTCCTGGGACCCTGCGACCACCCCGGGCCGCAGCGCCCCCTGACTCTCCTCGCGGGAAGGGGAAGTCCGACGACGCCCCTATGTCGTTACATGCTTTCGGGTCTGGCAGCCGCCTCCGTCTGCTCGACAGTCCCGACCGCCGCACGCCAGATTCGCTGGGACACGGCCGGGGCACCCGCGTCGATCTCATCCCACCGAAGCCGCAGGTCCGAGAGCAACGGACGAAGGTTCTGCTCGCTTGTGGAAAACCCAAGAACCGACTCAACCTCGCGGCGCAAAGCGCCATATCTGACAGCGACCTCGTGGTGTGCCACCTGGCGCTGAGGGAAGCGGAGGAACGTTTGTAGTGTCCCGAAGACGGCCGCGGCAACACTGAGAAGCCCTGCGACGGTCTTCGCCACGGTACTCGGTGATTGATTGAGGGTCGTGAAGATCGCCGTGCCGACTATCGTCGAAAGAACGACCACGGTGACTCCAAGCGCCAGACCGAGCATGGCATCCCGAGCGGCAGCCCTGTGATGGGCGATGTGATTAATCCTCAACCCACGCTGCCAGTTGCGGAGCGTCCGAAGCTCGCCCGGTCCTGACTGATCATCGGTTTCTGCAGTCACTTTCCCGATACTGCGATGGTGTTCGTTACCACCCAGCTCCTTGGCTGACCACGTAGATGTCGGCGACGAGAAACGCAAAAAGCGCGCCTCCACAGATCACCGGGAATGCTTTGAACACGCGTTCCATCCGCCCGATCTCTATTTTGCCGAGCTTCAGACTCTTGATCGCAAGTTCATCAGGCGCAAGAGGCAGATGCACCATCTGCTTTATCCAACACCTAAAGATGTTTGCACGAACCGCTTGGTAGAGAACGAACAGGGCAGTGCCAATAACGGCAGCAATCCCCAGCAGCCCGACAACTATCTGCGAACATGGTTCGGCGTCTGAGCTGAGACCCGCACTCAAGAGGAACGCTTGTGCGGCCAGGCTTATACTTGGCAGTTGCCAGAGTACGCCCTCTGCGGCCCTTCGACGCTCCTCAATCACCCGGAAGTAGGTTTCCGGCTCCAGCGATATGTGCTCCGGCAGCTTCTGTTCTCCGCTCACGGCTTACTTTTCAGGGGATGTAGCCCGATCCCTCCTGGAGAGGGTGCCTGACGGGTGGGACAGCGCTCCTGCTTCCGCCTGAACGCGGGACTGGTCCTATCTGCCCGGGTCAGGCGGTGAAATGGCGGTAGGCGACGGCGCCGCGGGCAGTGGCGCCGGGGCCGATCAGGCCGAGAAGGAGGGTGAGCCAGGCCGCTGGGGTTAGGGGCTTGCGGCGTAGGGCTCCCAGTGAGTGGCGGGCTCCCTGGCGACGCTTGCCGAGGATGAAGGACTGGGTGGCGGCGATGCGGAGGACGGTTGTGTACTGGTTTGGGCCCCAGCGCTGGAGCGCCTTGCCGTGGCGCTCCAGTGTGGTCTCAGCCATCCAGAGCATGTCGGGGGCCTCGCGCTGAAGGCGGGGGATCACGTCGGTTGCCTTTGCCGAACGCAGCCAGCTGTCGGGGGCGTCGGCGTGGACGGCGGTGAGGACGTCCTCGGCGCAGATGCTGGTCTCGCGCTCGGCCAGGTTGAGCTCGAAGAGGGTCTCCATCGCGCCGCGGCGGCCGTCGATGTATGGGGTCTCGGCGAAGGCGGCGCGGGCTATGCAGCGGGCGGCGTCGTTGCCCCCCTCGGCCTCGGCCCAGCGGATGCGGCCCTCGTAGTCATACGGGCCGTCGGGGACGAAGCTGGGGGTGACGTGGCCGTCGTCGTGGATTTGGCGGCTGCGCAGCACGCGCACTCCCGGCGGCAGCTCGCCGATCAGCTCGCGCAGGCGCGAGAGCGCCCCGGGCAGCAGCTCGTCGTCGCTGTCGATCACGACGACCCACTCGCCCTTCGCCTCGACGCTGCCGGTGTGGCGAGCGGGGTTGATGCCACAGTTGGACCCGTGGGCGACAACGCGCAGGCGCGGGTCGTCGTAGCGCTCGCTCAGCATCGCCTCGGTCCCGTCGGTGGAGCCGTCGTCGACGACGACGATCTCGAAGCCGGCGAAGTCCTGGTTCAAGCAGCTGTCGATGCAGCGCCGTACGATCCGCGCGCGGTTGTAGGTGGTGATCACGACGCTGAAGAAGGGAGCTGACATCGGAGGCCGGTTGCGCATTCTCGCCTACCACGCGATCGCCGACCTGCGCGACGATCCGGTGCTGGCCGAGTACGGGGTCCCGCCGCGGCTCTTCGCCGCCCAGATCGACGGCCTCGCCGCTCACGGCTGGGAGTTCGTCGGCCTCGACGCGGTGCTCTCCTGGCTGCATGGCGGGGGCGATTTGCCGCGCCGCGCCGCCCTGGTCAGCTTCGACGACGCCTACACCGACCTGCTCGACGTCGCCGCGCCGCTGCTGGCCGAGCGCGGCATCCCGGCGGTGGTCTTCGCCGTCGCCGGTCACCTCGGCGGCGCCAACGACTGGGACCACCACAAGGGCGCGGCCCGCCTGCGCCTGCTCGAGCCGGGCGACCTCGCCGCCGTCGCCGCGAGCGGCATCGAGGCCGGCGCCCACACCGTCAACCACCGGCCGCTGCCGGAGGTTCCCGCCGGCGAGCTGGAGCTGGAGACCCGGGGCGCCGCGGAGCGAATCGCGGCGGCCGGCGTGCCCCGGCCCCGCGCCTTCTCCTACCCCTACGGCCGCTGCAGCCCCGAGGTGGCGGCGGCTGTACGCGAAGCCGGCTATCAGGTCGCCTTCACCACCTCCTGGGGAGAACCCAAGCCGGGGGCCGACCCCTACACCGTGCCCCGGGTGGAGATCCACGCCAGCGACACTCCCCGCAAGCTGCGACTCAAGCTCGCCCTGGCCGGCTGGCCCGGACCCCTGCGCGACGGTCTCCTCACCCTGGCCGGCGTCCGCCTCGATCCCTCGGCCAAATAGGCCCTCGCGCAGGGGCGCCCGATCCGGCGCAGAACTTGAGTCCGAGTAGCCTCGCGCCGATGGAGCAAGCCGATGACCACTGAGACCGTGACGCCGCCAGGCGAGGCCGGCCCGCGCGCCGAGACGATTCGCCTGCGGGCGACCAGCGGCTTCAGCCGGGTGCTCTCGCCGCGCGAACTCTGGCGATACCGCGACCTCGCCTACCAGATCGCCGCCCGCGACGTGACCGTCCGCTACCGCCAGACCGCGCTCGGCGCCGCTTGGGCAGTGCTGCAGCCGATCGGCTTCATGGTCGTCTTCTCGCTCTTCTTCGGCGGCGTCGCCGGGGTCGAATCGGACGGGCTTCCCTACGCGCTGTTCAGCCTCGCCGCCCTGGTTCCCTGGACCTTCTTCGCCAACTCCCTGCTGCTCGGCTCCGAAAGCCTGGTCGGCAACTCGGCCCTGGTTTCGAAGATCTACTTCCCCCGTATCTTCATGCCGGCCGGCGCGATTGCCGCCGGCCTCGTCGACATCAGCATCTCGCTGGTGATCCTCTTCGCCATCGTCTTGATCTACGGATTCGTCCCGCCACTGGCAGTGCTCGTCCTGCCGGCCCTGATCGTGATCATGCTCGCCGCCGTGCTCGGGGCGACCGCGGCGCTCTCGGCGATCAACGTGCGCTACCGCGACGTCAAGTACGTGATCCCCTTCGCGATCCAGCTCTGGCTCTTCGCCACGCCGGTCGTCTACCCGAGCAGCCTGATCGGCGAGCCCTGGCGCACGCTGACCGCGATCAACCCGATGGTCGGCGTGGTCGAAGGCTTCCGCTGGGCGGTGCTGGGCACCGACGCGCCGCTGGAGCTGATCGGCGTCTCGGCCATCTCGGCGGTCGTCTTCCTCGTCGCCGGCCTCGCCTACTTCGACCGGGTGGAGCGCAGCTTCGCCGACTACATCTGACGATGAGCGATGTCGCGATCCAGACCGAGGACCTGGGCAAGAGCTACAAGCTCGGCCTCGGCTCGCGCGGCTACGACACCCTGCGCGAGAGCATCGTCGGCACCGCGAAGCGCTCGCTGGGCAGGCTGACGGGCCGCGGCGAGCGGCACGAGCCGGAACTGCTCTGGGCCCTGCGTGATCTCTCGCTTACCGTGCGCCAGGGCGAAGTCGTCGGCCTGATCGGCCACAACGGCGCCGGCAAGAGCACCCTGCTCAAGATCCTCTCGCGGATCGCCGAGCCGACCACCGGCTGGGCCGACGTCACCGGTCGCACCGGCTCGCTGCTCGAGGTCGGCACCGGCTTCCACCCGGAGCTGACCGGGCGCGAGAACATCTTCCTCAACGGCTCGATCCTCGGTATGCGCCGGGCCGAGATCCGCCAACGCTTCGACGAGATCGTCGAGTTCGCCGACATCGAGCGCTTCCTCGACACCCCGGTCAAGCGCTACTCCAGTGGCATGTCGGTGCGGCTCGCCTTCGCCGTCGCTGCCCACCTCGAGCCCGAGATCCTGCTCGTCGACGAGGTGCTAGCGGTCGGCGACGCTGCCTTCCAGCGCAAGTCCCTGGCGAAGATGAACGAAGTCGCCGGCGAGGGCCGCACGGTGATCTTCGTCTCCCACAATCTGGCGATCATCCAGGCGCTCTGCCAGCGCGGCGTCTTGCTCGAGCGGGGCAAGGCCCTGCTCGACGCCCCGGTCGACGAGGCGATCGGGGCCTACCTGCGGATGCTCGAGCGCGGCGCCGCCAGTGACCTGCTCGAGCGCACCGACCGCGACGGCCGGGCCTGGGAAGAGGCCTTCGTGCGGCGGCTCTGGCTGGAAGACGCCGAGAGTGGCCAGGGCGACGTCATCGTTGGCGGCCGCCGGGCGCGGATCGTCGCCGAGCTGACCGGAGTACTGCCGATGACCGAGTGCCGGTTGACGATCGTCAACAGCCTCGGCCAGTCGATCGCCAGTTTCGACAGCGAGATTTCCTCGCCCAGCGACCTGCGCGACGGCGAGTTCGGGCCGCGGATCGAGTGCGAGATCGAGAGCCTGCCGCTCGTCCCCGGCCGCTACCGGATCGACTTCATGCTCAAGGGCCGCCGCCAGATCCAGGACGCCCTGCAGGCGGCCGCCTTCTTCGACGTCGAGCCCGGCGTGCTCGGCGACCGTCCCCTCCCGGTCGCCGGCAGCGACGGCGACATCGTTCTGCCGCACCGCTGGCGCCTGCCGGCGGCCTGAGCGCTCCCCAGCTCGCCTCAGGCCCCGCCACACCAGAGCTTGCGCAGGAAGACGCGCAGCGAGTCGGTGCCGCGAATCTCCAGCCGGGGCAGTCGCAGCGGGTCCTCGTCGTAACGGGCGAGCTCGGGATGGGTGGTGCAGGCGCCGTCGAAGCCGGCCGCGCCGGTGGCGGCGATTGCGCGCTCGTCGCGGGCGCCATAGGGGTAGGCGAAGGTCGCGACCGGAGCGCCGAGCGCCGCTTCCAGCTCGCGCTTGGAGCCCTCGATTTCCTCGCGCTGCGTCGCCTCGTCGACCTCGGGGAGGGAGCAGTGATGGCGGGTGTGGGCGCCGATCTCGTGACCGGCGGCGTGCAGCTCTCGCGCCTGCCCGGCGCTCAGCGTCGGCCGCTCGCCAAGCGGCGGCCCCTCGTCCCAGTCGTTGCCGACGGCGAGCTTGCGGCTGACCAGGAACAGCGTCGCCCCGAAGCCGTGGCGGCTCAGCACCGGGTGGGCGACCTCGAGGTTGTCGCGGTAGCCGTCGTCGATCGTGATCACAACCGCACCCCGCGGCGGCAAGCGCCCCTCTCGCATTCCCCGCACCAGCTCCCCGAATGCGATCGGGCGGCGGCGCAGCAGGGCCAGCACCCGCATCTGGCGAGCGAAGGCGCGGCCCGGGATGACGTAGCGGCTTGCCTCCTCGCCGCTTGCGCCGAAGCCGTGGTACATCAGGATCGGCACCCGCCGGGTGATTCGCAGCCAGCGCTTGCGGTCGACGCTGCGCCTCATCCCCGCCCAGAAGGCGTAGCGCGAAACGAAGTAGAACCAGATCAGGCGGCGGCCCTCGCCGGGGATCGCCCGGCCGAGCGCGGCCAGCCAGCTGGCCGGCACGCGCAGCGCGATCAGCAGGCGCCGCAGCGCCACGTCGCGGCCGGTCGGCTCGCTGAACCAACCGAGCAGCTTCGGCAGCGCCGCCGGGTGGCGGCGCGCCAGCTCGATGTGCCCGGCTCCCTGGCGGCGCGCGTCCTCGAGGATGCGGCCGCGCAGCTTTTGGTCATCGTGGAGGGCGCGCGCGCCGGGCAGGAAGACGACTTCGCAGCCCCAGCGGTGCAGCCGGTAGCCGAGCTCGGTGTCCTCCTCGACGGCGAGGTCGGTGGCGAAGCCGCCGGTCTCGCGCAGTGCCTGCCGCGGCGCCGAGAAGTTGCCGCCGTAGCAGTCGGTCCAGCCCGGCTGCTTCTCCGCCAGCCGCGCGTGGTGGTCGTTCCAGGCGCGGGCGAAGGCGTGCGCGTACCAGTCACGAGCGCGCGGGGGGGCCTGCTCGAGGTTGCCGATCGCGAGCGGCGTGGCACCGGAGCCGTATGCGGCCGCGTGGGCGGCGAGGAGCCCGGGGGCGGCGATGCAGTCGTCATCGAGAAAGAGACAGGCGGTGCCGGCCGCGACCTCGATCGCCGCGTTGAGGGCGGCCGCCTTGCCCTCCTTCGCGCGCGGCAGTACCCGCAGCGCGTAAGGCGTGGCCAGCGCCGCGACCATCTCCGCGGAGCCGTCGCCGGAGCCGTCGTCGGCGACGATCACCTCGAACAGCTCCGGGTCGAGGCTCTGGCGGGCGAGCGCATCGAGGCAGCGGGCGAGCAGCTCGCGCCGGTTGTGGGTGGCGACGATGACGCTGACCTGGGGCGCGGCTGCGCTCATAGGTCCTCGCCTCCCGGCGTCGCCAGCTCCGCCCAGGCCGCCGCATCGGTGAGTCGGCGCACCTCGCGCCAGAAGGCGTAGCGCCAGAGGAAGCCGTACCAGAGGTCCCTGCGGCCCTCGCCGGGGATCGCCCCGCCCAGCGCCGCCAGCGGGCCGGCTGGGGCGCGCAGGGCGAGCAGGGCCTGGCGCAGGGCGAGCTCGCGCGGGGCAGCGTCGCCGTACCAGCCGAGCAGCTTCGCCTTCATCCCCGGGTGGCGCCGGGCGAGCTCGAGATAGGCGAGACCATGCTTGCGCACGTCCTCGAGCAGGCGCCGGCGCGGCTTCTCGTCGTCGTGGACGGCGGCGGCGGCGGGCAGGTAGCGCAGGTCGAAGCCGCGCTGTTCGAGCCGGTAGCCGAGCTCGATGTCCTCGCCGACGGCGACGTCGGTGGCGAAGCAGCCGATCTCCAGCAGGGCGGCGCGCGGTGCCGAGAGGTTGCCGCTGTAGCAGTCGCTCCAGGCGGCCGGCTTGTCCTCCAGCCGCGCGTAGTGCTCGGCCCATCCGCGGGCGAAGGCGCGCGCGTACCAGTCGCGTCGCGAGAGCGGCTTCTGGGCCAGGGCGCCGATCCCGACCAGGCGCGGCTCCCGCCGGTGAGCGTCGAGGTGGGCGCCGACGAAGCCGGGGGCGGGGACGCAGTCGTCGTCGAGGAAGGCGCAGACCCCGCCCGTCGCCGCCTCGACCCCGGCGTTGCGCGCCCGCGAGGGCCCCGCTCCCTCGAGCCGGGCCGAGCGCAGCGGGAACGGCGCCTCGTGATCGGCGAGGAAGTCGCCGGTGCCGTCGCTGGAGCCGTCGTCGACGACGACGACCTCGAACTCGCCGCCGGTATCCTGGGCGGCGAGCGCCGCCAGGCAGCGGCTCAGCCGCTCGCGGCGGTCGCGGGTGGGCACGATCACGCTCAGCGCCGGGGCGGGGGAATCGGTCATCGTTTTGGACCCTGTCTCACGCGACTCGCAAGCTATCCCCGCTCGCCGACGGAGGGCATGCGGGCGAGCTCCTCTTCAAGCAGGCCGAGGTAGGTGCCCTGGCGCAGCTGCGCGGGTTGCGGCGTGCCGGCGCTCGCCATCGCCAGGTGGCGGTAGTCCGACTTGGCGTGGACGACCCAGGCGAGCGCCCGCAGGCGCGGCAGGTCCGTCCCAGCCAGGCCGAGAGCAGCGCGGTACTCCTCGTTACAGCGGGCGAAGACCTCGCCGTAGGGGTCGCCTGGGTCGAGCAGCCGGGCGTAGCTGCGGCGAGTCTGCCCGGACTCGATCGCACCGTCGAGGACGAAGGCGGCGTTGGCGAGGAAGTAGGCGAGGTCGAGGCCAGGCAAGCCATGCGGCTCGGCCGACTCCCAGTCGAGCAGGGCCGGCCTGCCGCCGTCGGTGAGGACGACATTCCAGGGCGAGCAGTCGCGGTGCTCGGCGACCTGGGGCAGTCCCTGCAGGCCGCCAAGGAGCGCTCGGGCGGCGGCCACGGTACCCGGCGCGACGGCGGCGCCGAAGTCGTGCTCGAACTCGGCCAGCGGGCGCTCGAGCAGCCGCTCGCGCCAGTCTCCGCTCGACGCGTCGCCACCGCCCCCGAGCTCGATCAGCCAGGCGGTGACCCGCTCCGCCAGGTCGCCGAAGCTCGAGCGCTCCAGCGCCTCGATCAGAGGCTGCCCGTGAATTGCGCTCTCGGCCAGCCCCAGCCCACCTCCCCTTCGCCCGCGGGCCAGCAGGCGCGGCACGCCGTCGAGGCCGGGACGGACTCGCGCGACCGCTTCCAGCGCCGCCGCCTCACGCTCCAGCGCCTGTTCGGCCGCGGCCAGGCGGGAGAACTTGACCACCGCGCCCGGATGCGGCCGGCCCGGCACGAAGGGCAGGGCGACGACCTTGTTGATGCTGCGTCCGCCGCCGCTGAGCAGCAGGCAGGGGGCGCCGGGCGGCAAGTGGGGGGCGAGCGCGTCCTCGCCGGCGCTCTCGGCGCCTGGGACCCGGGCGAGGGCGAAGACAGGGGCGAGCAGGCCGAGCCGGGCGGCCAGGCGCCAGAGCGGCCGGGCAAACTTCTGCAGGGCCGAGCGGCCGGCCGGGTGGCGAGCAGGTGGGTGGCCGCCGCCGGCGCTTCGGGCGGCAGCCAGAACTGGGGAAGCCGGTGGGGGAGGGGGCCGGGCCAGAGCAGGCGCAGGTCGGTGAACCCCGCCGCTTCGAGGCGCCGACGGGCGCGCCGGGTGCCGCCCAAGCGCGGCAGGCGCCAGCTGCAGAGCAGCTCGGCCCCCGCGGGCAGCTCGGCGCGGGCGGCGGCGAGCGAGCGGCGCGTTGGGAAGCCGATTTGGCGGGGCTCGGCCCCGGCCGGCGCCTCCGCACTGCGAAGCAGGAAGCGCCAGTCCGCCCGCCGCAGCCGCTCGTTGCGGGACTGCTCCGGCTCTGCTTCAAGCGCGGCGAGGTCCATCCAGCAGCTCCTCGTAGATCGATTCCACCCGCGCGCCCATCGCCTCGCGGCTGAAGTCCCGCTCGGCTCGCTCGCGCCCGCTACGGGCGAGCCGCTCGCGCAGGGCCGAGTCGCCGAGCACCGCTCGCAGGGCAGCGGCCAGTGCCTCCCCGTCGCCGGCGGGGACCAGCAGCCCGCTCTCGCCGTCGGCGACCAGCTCCGCGGTGCCGCCGATCGCCGAGCTGACCACGGCGCGACGCGCCGCCATCGCCTCCAGCACCGCCAGCGAGGAGCCCTCGTAGAGGGAGGGGAGGGCGAAGACGTCGCAGGCCGCGAGCAGCCGCGGAACGTCCTCGCGGCGGCCGAGGAAGAGGACGCGCTCGCCGAGGCCGAGTCGAGCCGCCTCGGCTTCCAGCTCGCCGCGCAGCGGGCCGTCGCCGGCCAGCACGAACCTGGCCTCGGGAACCGCGGCGGCGGCGCGGAAGAGGACGTCGTGGCCCTTCTGCCGGTCGAGCCGCGCCGCGGTCAGCACCAGTGGAGTGCCGGCGCTGCCGCCCAGCTCCGCCCGCAGCGCCTCCTCGCTGCCGCCGAAGCGGTCGAGGTCGACCGCGTTGTAGACGATCTCGATCTTCTCCCCGGGCCAGCCGAAGCGCTGCTCCAGCTCCTCCGCGATCGCGCCGGAGACGGCGATGTAGCGGCCGACCCCGCGCGAGAGCAGGCGCAGCTGCATCGCGCTCGAGCGCTCCAGCTCCATCGCCGGGATCAGCTGCACGGTGGCGAGGCTCGGCACCCGCGCACAGACCGCCGCGGCGAGCGCCCACTTCGCCGCCAGCGGCCAGCTCAGGTGGGCGTGGAAGAGGGTCGGCCGGCGGCGGCGCAGCAGGCGAGACAGGTCGATCCCGCGGCGGGCGCCGGAGAGCCCGAGCGGCATCGGCGCGACCCGCTCGGCGGGGACGCCGAGCGCCGCGGCGCGCCCTTCGAGGGGAGCGGCGGCACCGGCGGCGTCGAGCAGCAGGGTCGGCTGCCAGCGCTCCCGGTCGAGCGTCGCGAGCAGCATCAGCATCGCGTTCTCGGCGCCGCCGAGTTCGCGGCTATCGGTGTAGAAGAAGATCGATCGGGCCACGATGTAGTTCGGCCGCCAGTCTCTCGAGGGCGCCGCCGTCTTGGGATTCGCCCAGCGCCACCTCGACACCTGCCCAGAAGGCGTAGTCGAGCGCCGCTCGGTAGAAGAGCGCCGCCCGCCAGAAGCCCACCCGCTCCAGCCCGGCCGCGAGCGCGAGCAGGTGCGTGGCCCGCTTGGGAAGGGTGTTGGTGAGCCGCAGCAGCAATGCCCGCGCCGCCAGCCAGGGACGCGAGCCGTCCCAGGGACTGGCCAGGCGGAGGGCCTCGAAGGCGTCTGGATGCAGCTGCGCCAACAGGACCGTGGTCCGGCCCTTCTCGTAGGTGTCGCGGGCGAGGCCGTGGAAATCCTTGTCGTACTCCTGGTGGGCGACCGCGCCGGGGCTGTAGCGCAGCGCGACGCCGGCCTTGCCCAGCCGCAGCGAGAGCTCGACGTCCTCGTTGCCGTAGGGCGCGAAGCCCTCGTCGAAGGCGCCGACCTCGCGCAGCAGCGCGGTCGGCAGCGAGACGTTGCCGGAGTAGAAGTCGCGCGGGACGAAGTGGTGGCCAGGCTCGGCCAGCCGGGCGAGGTGATCGGCGAACTTGCGCTCGACGTAGCGCGCCGCGTGCGGGCTGTCGCGCTCGAGGCGGACCGGGACCGGCCCGAGCAGGCAGGCGCGCGAGCCCTCCGGGTGGCCGGCGAGGTGGCGGGCGACGAACTCGGGGACCGGCTCCATGTCGTCGTCGATCAGGATCGTCACCGCTCCCCGCGCCTCGGCCAGGGCGACGTTGCGCGCCGCCGCCCGCCCCCTGCCAGAGCCCTCGACCGCGCTCAGCGCGTACGGCAGCTCCTCGCCGAGCCCGGCGACCATCTCCCTCGTGCCGTCGGTCGAGCCGTCAACTGAGACCAGCACCTCGTAGCTCCCCGGCGGCGCCGACTGCCGGCCGAGCGCCAGCAGGGCGCGCCTCAGCGCCTCGCGGCGCTGGTGGGTGGGGATGATCACGCTCGCCCGGGGCAGCTCGTTCACCGTGGCGAGACTCTCCGCCGCACGCCGCCGAGCAGGCGGGGCAGCGTCTCGGCTCGCGCTTTCGCCGAGGCCAGCTGCAGCTTGGTCCGGGGGTAGGTAAGGCCGCGGGGAATGACCTTGATCACGTCCATCTCGTCGCGGTCGTCGGCCAGCTGGTCCTTGTAGGACTGGCTGCCGGGGCCGAGGTTGACCCGCTCCTCGCCGCGCCCGGCGGCGTCGGCGATCGCGTGCAGGACAAGCTGCAGGGAGGGCGAGTGTCCCTTCTCGCGCTCGTCGAAGCCGCCGCTCCAGCCGGCCACCTCTACGCCAGCGGCGACCAGGACCTGTACCGCGATCACCCGCTCCTCGCGTTCGAGCAGGAACATCCGCAGCCGTTCGCGCGGCAGCAGCTCGGTGGCGGCGTCCGCGAGCATCGCGCGGATGCCGGCCGGCAGCGCGGTCGAGCCGCCGCGGTCGCGCCAGCGGGCGCCATGCAGCTCGACGTAGGCGTCGATCGCCCGCTCGACGTCATTCGGCCCGGCGAGGCGGAAGCGGGCGCCGGCATCGTCCAGCCGCCGCCGGCGACGGCGGGCTTCCTGGCGGAACTTGCTTTTCCTCTGCCCGAGCCACTCCTCGTAGCCGCGGCCCGCGAGCGAGACCATCGGCATCGGCACCGAGCGGGCCTCCTGGACTTCCGGCCGCAGGCCGGGCCAGGACCGCACCAGCCGCTCGGTTACCTGTTTGTGGGTGCTGGAACGCCCTTCCAGCCGGACCAGGCTCGGGCGCGGGCGCGCCCCGGCGAGGGCGCGCGCCAGCAGCGGCGCCACCTCCTCGGCGCGCTCGAAGTCGACCAGCAGCGGCGCGGGCGTGGCGAGCCGGGAGCTGAGGACGTCGTAGTGGGAGTGGCGCCGCTCGCCGTCGGCGACCCAGAAGGGGGCGATGCCGAGCAGGCGATCCCCCTGGGAGACCGCGATCGCGCGCAGGGCGGCATGGTCGGGGCAGACGTGGCGCCACCAGGCGAGCATCCAGGCCGGGGCCGCGTAGGGCCGCGCCATCTTTACGGCAAGCCGGTCCCAGGGATCGCGGATCGCCTCCAGATCGGCCTCTCGCTCGAGTATCTGGACGTTGAGTCCCATGCGTTGCGAGGGTAGTCGGCAGCGGAGATGCCAATCATCAGTCGTGGTGGGGCTCGTGCATCCGCTCGGCGAGCCGCCGCAACCGCGTGCGCGGGGAGGGGAGGCCGCGGGGCGCCAGCTTGACCACCGAGGCCCGCTCGCCGCCGTTGGCGATCCGCAGCTTGTACTCCTGGCCGCCGGAACCGAGGTCGATGCGCCGCTCGCCGCGCGCGCCGGCGTCGGCGATCGCGTGCAGGATCGTCTGGGCGAGTGGCGAGAGGTCCTTCCACCGCGCGTCGAACCCCCCCTGCCAGAACCACGCTTCGCCGGGAGCGGTGAGCATCAGCTGGGCGGCGACTGGCCGGTCCTCCACCTCGAGCAGGAAGATCCGCATGCGGTCCGCCGGGACCAGCGCGACGGCCGCCTCGAGCAGCATCTCGCGGATGCCGGGGACCATGATCGTCGAGCCGCCCCGCTCGCTCCAGCGCGCGGCGTGGAGATCGAGAAAGGCGTCGACGGCGCGCTCTGCCTCAGCGGGGCCGGCGAGGACGAAGCGGCCACCGGCCCCCTCGATCCGGCTCCGGCGGCGTTTCGTCTCGCGCCGGAAGCTGCGGCTCTTTTCGGCCAGGAAGCCCTCGTAGCCGCCCTCGCCGAGGGTGACGATTGGCTGCGGGATCGGCTCGGCCGCGTTGAGTCGGGGCCGCAATCGCGGCCACGACTCGGCCAGGGCGACGGCCCAGCTCTGCGGCCCGTCGCGTTCCTCGAAGCGCAGCTGGGTCAGCTTCGGTTTCGAGTGGGCCAGCGCTCGGGCCATCAGGGGGATGACCTCCCGCTCGCGCCCCGCGGCCGCCAGCGGCCCGCCCGGTCCCAGCCGCCCGGCCATCACGTCGTAGTGGGCGCTCCGGGCGCTCCCGTCGTACACCCAGAGGGGCGCCAGGCCGATCAGCTCGTCACCGTCGCTCACCGCCAGGGCCCGGATCGCCGCGCCCTCGGGCTGCACGTGCCGCCACCAGGCGAGCATCCAGGCGGGTGCGCTGAACGGCTGCTTGCGTGCCATCGCCAGCCCGTCCCATCGCTTGACGATCGATTCGAGCTCTGACTCGCCCGTGAGGACGTCGAGGGCCGCCGCCATCGCCGTCAGGATACTGACAGCCGACTGCCCCTCTCAGGGAACGCGAGCGTCTTCGTAGAGCGCCTGCAGCCGTGCCCCCCAGGCGGCCGGGCTGTAGTGGTCTTCGGCGAAGCGCCGGCCCGCCCTGCCGAGCTCGCCGCGGCGCTTTGCGTCGCCGAGCAGCGATGCCACCTGCTCGGCGAAGCCCGCCGGATCGTCGGCGATCGGCAGCGGCGCGGGCTCGGCGAAGCAGTCGAAGCCCTCGCCGCCGCGCGAGGTAGTCACCGTCGCCCTGCCGGCCGCCAGCGCTTGCAGCACCTTCATCCGCATGCCGCCGCCGGTCCTGACCGGGGCGACGACGACGGCGGCGGTCGCCAGGTGGGGCGCGACGCTGGGCGCGTCGGCGATCACCTCGACCGCGTCCCCGGCGAGGGCCAGTACCTCGGCCGGCGGGCCGCTGCCGACGATGCGCAGCTTCGCTCTCGGCTGCCGCTGGAGCAGGGCGGGCATGATCTCCCGTGCCAGCCAAAGTGCCGCGTCGCGATTCGGCTGGTGGCTGAAGTTGCCGACGAAGAGCATGCTGTCGGCCTCCTCCCGCGCTCCCTCGGCCGGGGGTGGCAGCTCGAGGCCGAAGGGACTCACCCGCACCCGCCCGGCCAGCTCCGGCGCCAGCTCGGCGATCGCCGCCGCGTCGCGGCGGCCGAAGGCGATCACGCGGTCGAAGCGCCGCCAGGCGGCACGCTGGAAGCGCGGCCGCTTGTGCCAGTCGCGCTCCTCGAAGGCCCAGCCCAGCAAGGCGCGCGGATCTCCCGGCGGCGCCCGCAGCGGTCGTGGCCGCAGCACCTCGTGCTCGGTCAGCACGCTCGGCACCTCGGCTGGCAGCCGGTAGCCGGCCATGGCGCTGTCCTCAACCGCGACGACGTCGAAGGGGTGGCTCGCCGCGAGCCGGTCGAGAATCGCCTGCATGCCGGGGTCGGCGAACCAGATCGAGCGCCAGGGCCGGCGGCCGAAGGCCCAGGCGCCGGCCATCCGCACCCGTCGCCGCCAGCGCCGCCCGGCGCCCGGCGGGACCCGGCGGTCAGCGAAGTGGGCGTCGAGGCCAGAGTCGCGCAGCGCCCGCGCCGCCGCCGCTTCCCCGGGCTCATCGCCGACGGCACTGACCAATGTCACCTCGTTGCCAGCCGCCCGCAGCCCCTCCAGCTGAGCGTGGAGGAGAACCGGGATGGCGCCGGCGCCGTCGCCCTGCGGCGGCACCGGCGTGACCAGCAGGATCCCTCATTCGGATTCGGGCGCGCCGGCTGCGATGGTCGCTTCGTAGGCCTGCTCGAAGCGGGGCAGCACGCTGGGCGCGGCAAAGTTCTTGGCCCGCTCGGCCGCCGCCAGGCCCATCGCCTCGCGCCGCTCGGGATCTGCGATCAGTTCCCTCATTGCCGCCGTCAGCGCCGCGACGTCGCCCTGGGGGACGAGCATCCCGGTCTGCTCGTCGAGCATGTCGGTGTGGCCGCCCGGCGTGGTCCCGATCACCGGCCGGCCGCGGTTCATCCCCTCGGCCACCGTGGCGCCGAGCGGCTCGGGCCAAAGAGAGGGCATGACACCGAACATCGCCCGCGGCCAGGACGCCATCACGACCTGGTGGGGGACATCGGTGAGGACGACCGCCTCGGGCGGGAAGTCGGATGGCGAGTCGCGCTCGAAGGTCCCCATCAGCACCAACGGCGGCGGATCGGAGAGTCGGCGGTAGGCGTCGAACAGCGTCTCCAGCCCCTTGACTTTTCGGAAGGCACCGACGTAGAGGATGAAGGGCTGCTCGGGAAGGCGCGCGAGCCAGGCATCGATATCGGGCTCCTCCTCTCCCGGACGGGCCGGCGGCTCGGCCTGGAAGCTCGGGATCGTCACCTCGAACAGCTCCGGCGTCCCGTCGGGGAGGTGGGCGGTTGTGACCTCGTGGACGTAGCTGCTGACGCTGTGCAGGCCGGTCATTCGTCGCCGCAGCAGGGGCTTGGAGAGAGCGACCCCGGCGGCGGCGAACCAGCCCTTCGGGGTGCCGTAGTAGTCGCCGGCGCAGGCCAGGCACTTGAGCGGTCCGGGACCCGAGCAGGACTCGCCCTTACGCAGCAGGGTGCGGGTGGCGCAGAAGTAGCCGTAGTCGCGGGCCGAGACCAGCAGCGGGATACGGCGCCGGCCCAGCGCCACCGCAACCGAGAAGGCGAGCCAGCCGTAGGCGTGGATCACGTCCGGCTCGAAATCGGCGATCAAGTTGCGCAGGGCGACGACCGAGACCGGGTCGGGAAAAGGGGGCTGGTGGCGTTGGCTCTCGTCGCGGACCATGAAGTCAAAGGTGGTGCGCAGCTGGCGCACGCGGTGGACGACGAAGCCGTCGTCGTGTTCGAGCTTGGGCAGGCCGCCGTGCCAGGGGGCGGCCACGGCGACTTGGTGGCCGCGGTTTGCCATCGAGCGGCCGAGCAACTGGGCCTGGCGGTGGGCGCCGCCGATGAAGGGCGGGAAGTGGTCGGTGACGATCAGGATCCGCATCAGGCAACCGCCGCGACACTGCTTCGCCCGGGCCGTTGCAGGCGGCCGAGTAGCCGGTTGAGCGCAGCCCGGCGCGCGGGGAAAATGAAAAGCTCGGCGAGCCGGCGGGCGAGGTCGCGCGGCGCGATCGCCATCGCCGCGAACCAGGCGACGAAAGCGGCCTTCAGCGCCAGCGACGCGCCCTGGCGCCGGCCTGCGGCCCGCACCGCGTCGGCGGCGAGGCCGCGCCGGGTGTCGCCGGCAAGCGGGTGGCGGGAGGGCTCAAGCCGAAGCGAGATCATCCGGTTGGCCAGGTCGGCGATCGAGAGGATGTGGCTGGGGTGCGGCAGGTCGAGCTCCCCGGCCAGGCGCAGCAACTGCTCCGAGGTGGCGGCGGCGAACTCGATCGCCTGGCGCAGGTGGGAAAGATCGAGTCGCTCCCTTTGAAGTTCGTAGCTGTTGGCGCCGTGCACGCGGTAGCCGGCGCCGATCTCCTCCAGCGAGGCCACCTCGCCGAGCAGGGCGGTGAGGTGGACGAGGTACCAATCGGCCCCGGTCACCGGGTAGGACCGCTCGGGGACCGGCAGGATGCGGCGCACGGCCGCCGCACGAAAGGCGTTGGCGCTGGTCGCCATCCAGACCAGGTCGTATGGCTGTGCCAACTCGGCGGCACGGAGGTCGCCGCCCGGCAGCGGCAGGTGGGGGTCGGGCTTGAGCTTGCCGGTCGCTCGCCCCTCGGCGTCGATTGTCTCCATCCGCATCTGCACCTTGCTCAGCCGCTCGTTAGCTGCAAACTCCGCCGCCACCCGTGCCGCGGCATCGGGCCGGAGCACGTCGTCGGCGTCGAG
Source organism: uncultured Solirubrobacterales bacterium (assembly GCA_963817905.1). Lineage (GTDB taxonomy): Bacteria > Actinomycetota > Thermoleophilia > Solirubrobacterales > 70-9 > VRUE01. The sequence goes on from CAWFPS010000002.1 coordinate 718,570, forward strand.
GAAGATCACCACGTCGCCTTTGCTGCGCTGCATGCCGGCGTTGATCGCCGAGGCCTGGCCGCCGTTCTCCTTCAGCACCACGTCGATCTCGTCCTCGCAGGCGGCGAGGATCCGGGGCGAATCGTCGGTTGAGCCGTCGTCGACCGCGATCACGTTAACCCGCCCGTGGGTCTGGGCGCGGGCGCTCTCGATTGACTCGGGAAGGAAAGCGCCGTAGTTGTGGTTATTGATCACGATGTCGACGATGAGGTCGTCCGGTAGCGAGTTCATCGGGGCTCCGTCGACGCGACCAGCGAGCCCTTGACCCGACGGTAGACGCGGAAGGGTTGATTGTGGCGCAACAGCGTCGCCACCACCGGGATGCGGCCGGTGCCCCCCGGGGGCGGCCCTACCGCGACCAGGCGTGTCTCACCCGGCTGCAACCGGAAGCTGCGGCGAACGACGCCGCTGGGGCCGACCCTGACCCGCAGGTCATAGCTCACCGGCGTCTGTTGCTGGCTGCGTACGCCCACCTGGGCCTCACTCGCGCCCGAGCCGGCCTTGGGCAGGATCCAGAGCTGCGTGTAGCCGATCGCGCGCTCGGCAGGGCGGGCGGTGTTGGCGATCGCAATCGCGGCCGTCGCCGTGGCGAGCGCGGCAAGCAGCATCGCCAGCTCGAGGCCGGTCAGGCGTAGGCGGGGACGAGCCCGGCCGGATCCGGCGGGACCGCGGCGCATCGCCGCCGCCGAGCTGCCGGCGAGTACCACAAGCACCAGCAGCAGCGCCCAGGAGAGCGGGTGGATCCCGCCCAGATAGTTGAGGAGGAGGGCACCGAGGGCGAGGATCGCCAGGCTGAGGCCGATGCTGAGCAGCAGCATTCGCGGCAGGCCGAGTTCGCGCCCGGCGAAGGCCGCGGCGGCGATCGCGTAGCCCGGCAGGACCAGCGCCGGCGGTACCGCGAAGACGAGCGCGATCCCCTCGACCGGAACCAGCAGCGCCAACGCCGCGCAGAGCGGCGCCAGGGCGACGACGAGCCGCAGGTCCTTGTGCCCCCTCATTCGCGCGCCCCCAGTTCGTAGACCGAGATGTCGCCACCCGAGTAGATGCGGCGGGCGCCCGGCAGTTCGGCGAACTTGGTCACGGTCGACAGCGGCGCCAATTCGGGTTCGTCGCCGCGCAGCGAGAAGGCGTAGCCGCGGGTCGCGTCGGAGCTAATTTCACGCCGGTCTGCGACCAGATAGCGAATGTCTTCGCGGCGCAGCAGCGGCAGCTCCCAGTCCGAGAGCGCCGTCTCCTCCAGTATGTCTTGGATATCGGGGGTCTTGCCGGCCAGCGCGACACGTTCGCCCGGCGCCATTAGCATCCGGGCGTCGGCGGTTGGGGCGGCAAAGCGGCGCTCGTCGGGAATGTGATGCTCGGCCCATTCCGCCAGGGCCAGGGGCGGCGAGGAGATCGTGTTGCCGCCGGCGGCGACCCGGATCGGGGACGAGAGCTGAAGGTCCCAGGGCCAGCCGGCGATCGCCCCGCCCGCGAGAACGACACCGAGCGCGGCGGTCAGCGAGGCGCGGCCGAGCCAGGGCAATTTGTGCGGTCGCCAGTGCTGTAGTCCCGAGAGTGCGGCGATGAAGGCAAGGCCGATGAAGAGGTACTCGCTGAGCCGGTTGCCGGTCTCCCAGGCTGCCGGTGCCAGGCGCAGGGCAAGGGTGCCGAAGAAGGCGATCGAGGCGAGAGCGAAGATCGCCGCGAACGGCTGGCGGCGATAGCGTCGCCAGAAGCGCAGCAGGCCGATGAGCACGCCGAGGCCGAGCAGCGCCACCGCGAGCAGGGCCACGGCGCGTGGCAGCAGCGGCGTCGCTGGGATCGTCGAGCCCTTGCCCTGGAAGAGCCCGCGCGGGGGTGCGTCGCCCGAAGCCGTGTTGAAGATCGCTTCGAAGGCTTCGCTGATCACCGGACCCAGGTAGCCGAAGGTCGAGTTGGCGACAAGCAGCAGCCAGCCGGTCGCCAGCACCGCGGCGAAGATCGCGTAGCGCCACGGGTTGGGCCAGCCCCACTCGCGCCGCAGCAGCCAGTAGGCGAGCGCCAGGCCGGCGAGGAAGACGGCGATCGCGTAGGAGGTGAGGTGGTGGGTGACGACGATCGCGCTGATCCCGAGCACAACCGGGACGGCCCACTCGCGGGCCCACTCGCGCGGCGAGGCCGCACGCTCGGCGATCGCCATCAGGACGACGACGAACAGCGGCAGGGCCAGCGACTCATAGGAGAACTGGGCGCTCCAGAAGAGGAAGTTGAAGTTGCCGGCGTAGATCGCGACGCCGAGACCGGCGGTGCGGGCAGAGCCGCCGATGCGGGAGAAGAGGAGGAAGAGGCCGATCGCGAGCGAGAGGCGGGCGGCGCCGACGACGACGATTCCGGCCCAGTAACTGGAGAGCCCGGTCAGACCCATGATCGCCGAGGTCGCCCCCTCCAGGCCCGGGTAGTTGGGGGTCACTGGCAGGATCGGGTTGTAGCGGAAGAGTTCGTGGTGGCTGTGGATCTGGTCGGCGTTGAAGGCGTGCACGAGCTCGTCGGAGAAGGTGAAGAGCGGTGCGTCGCGGACCACCTTGACCAGGTAGAGCGAGAGGCAGAGCAGGCAGGCCAGGGCGAGCCGCTCGCCGGGCGAGGCGTCGCGTGAGGTCAGCCGCCAGAAGATCGGCAGGGAGATGACCAGGATCCCCGCCCAGTAGAGCAGCGAGGGGTCCATGCCTTCGCGCGCATGCGCGTTGGCGAGCGAGCAGGCGAGCAGGCCGAGACCGGCGATGAGGGCGATCGGCGCGAGGTAGCCGGTCGTCGAGTTGGGGCGAGCAGCCATATGAGCTGCCCGGTACTCAAGCAGCAGAAGCGGCTGCCTTGGCCTCTTGCGCGGCCGGGTTGGCGTCCGGGCGCTCCTGGTGGATACCGCGGCGGCGCCGCGACTCGCGCAGGATCGTGCCGAGCACGCGGAAGCCGTCGCGGAAGGTGTTGAGGTTGCTCTGCCCGGAGATGCGGTCGAGCTCGTAGCTGGGCACCTCGGTGATCTTCATCCCGGCGCCGGCGATGCGCAGGTTGATCAGCGTCTCCACCTCGAAGCCGGGGACGTCGAGCGAGATGAAGGGCAGGCAGCGGGCCCAGAAGGCGTTGTAGCCGTAGCAGAGGTCCGTGAAGCGGGTCCCGTGCAGGACGTTGGCGGTGCCGCTGAGGACGGCGTTGCCGGAACTGCGCAGCCTGGTGATGTCGGCGCTGCCGCCGCCGGGCAGGAAGCGGGAGCCCTTGGCGAAGTCGGCACCGGCCTCCAGCGCTTCGACGAAGCGGGGGATCTCGGCCGGATCGGCCGATCCGTCGGCGTCGAGCATGACGACGAGGTTGCCGGTAACGGCGGCGAAGCCGGTGCGGAAGGCGTCGCCCTTGCCGCGGCCGCTCTGCACCAGGACGCGGATCATCGGGTAGGCCTGGCGGGCGGCGTCGATCGTCTTGTCGCTGGAGTTGCCGTCGACGAGGATCACCTCGTGCAGGTCCTCGGGCAGCTGCTTGAGGACGTGACCGACATTCTTCTCCTCGTTCATAGCCGGGACGACGACGCTGACTTTGGTCTTGCGACCGGCGCGCCGGTCGGGGCCCGCGTAGGGGATGGCGCGGCGCGCGGCCAGCGCCTCGACCTCGATCAGCGGCACGCCGCCGACCTGGTTCGGCGTTACCGCGGGAGCTTCGAGCAGGTCGAGCGGCCGGGGCAGCATGCTGACCGGCACGCCGATCGACTTGAAGGCGCGGACCAGGTCGAGCAGGCTCTCGTCGTCGGCGTGCTGGGTGCCGATTACGACGCGGTCGGCGCGGAAGCGGTCGACGATCTCCAGCGCGGCGACGCGGTCGGCGGGGTTGGAGCGATCCTCGAAGGGGGTAACGGTGCAGACCACGCTGGCGTACTCGCGCAGCGGTGCGTAGGCTTTGAGCCGCTCCGCGGTGGCTTCGTCGCCGACGAGAACCCAGCGCTCGACCCTGTCGAGGCGGCCACGAAGCGGTGCGCTCAGTGTCCGTCCCCCCGTGTCGAGCACGGCGAAGCCGAGCCATAGGCCGAGCTGGGCGGCGCCGTCAAGCGGCGTGAGCAGGGATGCCGACCAGGCGAAGACAGCCGCCATCAGCAGGCGGATCACCGGCCATGCCATGCCGTCCTCGCTGCCGAGACCAGTCTTAGAGCCGTTGGCGCCGTAGACGCCGAGCAGGCCGTTGAGGAAGACGAGCAGCAGGGGGGCGACCGGGAAGGCGGGGAAGACGGCTACGCCGGCGATCAGGGTGACGGCGGTAAGCGCGACCGAGGAGGAGAAGAGGTCGACAACCGGCGGTAGCCACCAGCCGAGACCGCGAGTGGCGCGGGGGAGGCTGCCGAGCGTCGGCCGGTCCTGGACCAGGGCACCGCGACGCGATTCAGCAGCAGCGGGGAAGGTGCTGTCGAGGGAGATGTCGGTCGAGCTTTGCATGGGAGGGAAAGTCTGCCTTTTTTAGGGAGATTTATTCGTGTTTTTGGCTCTAGCCGGGGATCCCCCGGTACTTCCCCCCTATCGGCAGGGTCACTCGATCACGTTAGCGCGGAACGAAAAATGCATGGGGAAAATCGGAATACGAAAAAAACGGCATCGGCGGTTCACTTGCCGGGCCGAACTGGGCGACCCGTATCCGGAACCAGGCTAGAAACCGTAAGTCTCGGCCAGCGCCGGGTCCTTGGCTGCCAGCATTTCCGCCAGCTCGACCATCACCTTGCACTGCTTCCAGGTGGCGTCGTCCTGCATCTTGCCGTCGATCATGTGCACGCCGGCACCGTCGGGGATCGCCTCCAGCACCTTCTTGGCGAACCTGACCTCCTCCGGGGGCGGGCTGAAGACCTTCTTGGCGATCTCGATCTGCACCGGGTGCAGCGACCAGGCGCCGACGCAGCCCATCAGGAAGGCGGCGCGGAACTGGGTCTCGCAGCCGGCCGTGTCCTTGATGTCGCCGAAGGGCCCGTAGAAGGGCAGGATGCCGGTCGCCGCGCAGGCGTCGACCATGCGGGCGATCGAGTAGTGCCAGAGGTCCTGTTGGGCGCTGACCCGGTTGTCCTCGGGGTTCTCGGGGTCGGCGGGGTCCTCCATCACCCGGTAACCGGGGTGCCCGCCGCCGACTCGGGTGGTCTTCATCCGCCGCGAGGCGGCGAGGTCGGCGGGGCCGAAGCTCATTCCCTGCATGCGCGGGCTGGCGGCGGCGATCTCCTCCAGGTTGACGACGCCCTGGGCGGTCTCGAGGATCGCGTGGATCAGGATCGGGCGGTCGAGCTTGGCCTTGGCCTCGAGCTGGGCCAGCAGGCGGTCGACGTAGTGGATGTCCCAGGCACCCTCGACCTTGGGCACCATCACGACCTCGAGCTGGTCGCCGATCTCGGTGACCAGGGTGGTCAGGTCGTCGAGCACCCAGGGGCTCTCCAGCGAGTTGACCCGGGTCCAGAGCGCGGTCTGGCCGAAGTCCGACTCCTTGGCGGCCTTGATCAGGCCCTGGCGCGCGGCCTCCTTGCGGTCGACCGGGATCGCGTCCTCGAGGTTGCCGAGCAGGATGTCTGTCTTCCCGGCGATTCCGGCGGCCTTTTCGACCATCTTCGGGTTGGAGAAGTCGAGGAAGTGGATCATCCGCGAGGGCTTCACGGGGATCTCGCGCAGCGGCTCGGGGGCGCCGATCGCCTGCGGCTGGAAGAAGTCTCTGGGGTTTCTCACACTGCTCCTCGTTAGCTCGGTTCCTCTGTAGGCGGCAATCTACCCAAACGCGCGTTCGGGGCGACCCGGGCTTCCGGTGCGCTTTATGAACCCCATGGGTACAAAAGGCGCACCGGAGGAATTTGGGCGGTGCTGCCGTACCTTGAGGGGATGGATTCCGCGGCCACTGACAGCACGCAGGACTGGCTCCTGCCCGAGCACTCGCGCCCGCCGCTGATCGGTGAGCTGGAGCGGCGGGTCGAGGAGGCGCTGGCGACGGCGCGGGCCTCCGAGGCGGCCGTGATCAGCGTCGGCGCCGCCGCGATCGACGCCGCCGAGCAGGCCCGCCACGCGGCGGAGCTGGCCGAGCGGGCCAGCATCGCCGCGGTCGAGGCGCAGGAGCACGCGGTTTCGCTCTCGGTCGGCTCGGTCGTGGCCGGTACCGGCCCCCCAGAGTCGATGCCGAACGGCGAGTTGAGCCTCAGCGACTTCAGCGCCCGGGCCGACCGCCTGGTCGCCCGCCTGCGCCGGCTGCAACGGGTTCCCCTACCGGCATCCCCGACCAACGACGCCGCAGTCCGTCCGCAAGCCGCCCACTGAGCTCTCCGGGCGGTCCCAGCGCCTCCCCGTCGAGCGAGCGCGCCGGCTCGACCCCCCGGACCGAGCCGACCAGGAAGACCTCGCTCGCGCGCAGGTCCGCCAGGGCCAGGCGCTCTTCGTGCACTTCGATCCCATTTCCGGCGGCGATCTCGATCACCTGAGCGCGAGCGATCGAGGGCAGGATGCGGCCGTCGCTGGGCGGCGTCGCCAGGCGGCCCTCACGGATCGCGAAGACGCTTGCCCGCGAAGCCTCCAGCACCGAGCCGTCCCCGTCGAGGAGCAGCGGCAGCACCTCGACGGGAGCCGCCGCGGCGGCGCGATCGAGCAGGCGGCGGTCGGCCCACTTGTGATCGCCGAGTCCGCCGGTGACGACGAAGCTGCGCAACCCGGCCCCCCCCTCGGGGCCGGGGAAGACGGACGCCGGGTCGATCTCGCTTGCCGCGATGCGCAGCTCCATCCCGCTGTCAGCTGGAACCACGGTGAGGCGCAGTTTGCCGAGCTCGATCTCGGTGGCGCGGTCGAGGACCGCGCCACGCGCCTCCGAGGGCAGGGCGCCGGCGTAGAGCGTCGCCACGCTCGTCGCGAGCCGTTCGACGTGGGCGTCGAGCTCGACCGGCCGGCCGGCGAGGACCAGCATCGTCTCGAAGACGCCCTTGCTCGGGTCGGGGCGGAGGCTGACACGCACCGGGGATATCTTGACGCGATGCCGGTCACGAGTCAGTCAGGGTCCTCGTCGGCCTCGGCGCGCCCGCAGCTCCTGGTCAAGCGAATCGACGCCCTGCCCGATCCTGAGCGCGCCTTCGTCCATATATATGGGGGCAGCGAGAACGCCTTTTGGCTCGACAGCAGCGCCGGAGGCGAGCGCGGCCGCTTCAGCTTCATCGGCGACGCGGGCGGCCCGCTCGGTGCCGTCGTCACCTACGACGTGGACCGGGGCCGGTTGCGGGTGGAGAGCGGCGGCGGCATCGAGGAGCGCCGGGAATCGATCTTCGACCACCTCGCCGCCCTGTCGCGCTCAAGCGATCCATCCGCCGCAATCGTGGAGCGCGACGACCTCCCCTTCGAGTTCGACTGCGGCCTGGTTGGCTACCTCGGCTACGAGTTGAAGGCTGAGTGCGGCGCGAGCAACGCCCACCGCTCACCGCTCCCCGACGCCGCCTTGATCCAGGCCGGCCGCCTAATCGCCTTCGACCACCAGCGGAGCCACACCTACCTCCTGGCCCTCGCCCCAACCCAATCCGAACTGCATCGACTTGTAGGTCCGGCGGGCGGAGAAGTTGATGCAGTTCGGTTGGTTGCCGAGTCTGAGCGGTGGATTGAGGAGACGAGCCGGCGGCTCGTCTCGCTTCCGGCGCTTGCCGAGCCGCTTCCCGGTGTGGCCCAGGCGGAGTTGACGCTGCAACGCTCGCGCAGGCGCTACCGCGAGGACATCGAGGCCTGCAAGCGCTACCTGACCGCGGGGCACAGCTACGAGATCTGCCTCACCAACGAGGCCGCCGGGGAGACCGATGCCGATCCACTGGAGCTCTATCGGGCCCTGCGCCGTGCCAATCCGGCGCCGTTCGCCGCCTACCTCCGCTTCGGCGATCGAGCGGTGCTGAGCTCCTCTCCCGAGCGCTTTCTCTCCGTCGATCGCGAGGGCCGCGCCGAAGCCCGCCCGATCAAGGGGACGAGCCGCCGTGGAGATTCGCCCGCCGAGGACGCTCGCCTCGCGGCGGCATTGCGCTGCGGCGAGAAGTCCCGGGCCGAGAACGTGACGATCGTCGACCTGCTGCGCAACGACCTTGGCCGGGTCTGTCGGCTCGGCAGCGTCGAGGTGCCGGAGCTGATGGGGGTCGAGACCTACGAGACCGTGCACCAGCTTGTCTCCAGCGTGCGCGGGCGCTTGCGCGCGGGGGTGAGTGCTGCCGAGGCTGTCCGCGCCTGCTTCCCGCCCGGCTCGATGACCGGGGCGCCGAAGCTGCGCACGATGGAGATCCTCGACCAGCTCGAGGGCGAGGCGCGCGGGGTTTATTCCGGGGCGATCGGTTGGTTCGGGCAAAGCGGCGCCTGCGACCTCTCGGTCGCGATCCGCACCATCGTCCTCGACCGCGGCCGGGCGACGATCGGGGCCGGCGGCGCGATCGTCGTCGATTCCGACCCGGAGGAGGAGATCGCCGAGATGCTGCTCAAGGCCACCGCCCCGGCCGCCGCACTCGGCTCCGGCACGTCGATATCCTTCGACCCCGCAGCCGCGCCGGAGCCGTTCCGGCGCCGCCCACTGTCCCCGACACCGACGAGCTAGGAGCCATGGCCGTAGACACCGCCGCTTACCGCGAGCAGACCGACGAGCAGCAGGCGATCACCGAAATGGTGCGCCAGTTCGCCGACGAGCAGATCATCCCCAACGCCGAGCACTACGACCACGAGGACTCCTTCCCGGAGCCGATCGTCGAGCAGATGAAGGAGCTCGGGCTCTTCGGCGCGACGATCCCCGAGGAGTACGGCGGCATGGGGCTCGACCTGACCACCTACGCGATGATCGTCGAAGAGCTCTCGCGCGGCTGGATCTCGATCTCCGGCGTCGTCAACACCCACTTCATCGGCGCCTACCTCTTGATGAAGTTCGGCACCGACGAGCAGAAGGACTACTTCCTGCCGAAGATGGCGACCGGTGAGCTGCGCGCCGCCTTCTCGCTTTCGGAGCCCGAGGTCGGCTCCGACGTCCAGGGCATCAAGGCCACCGCCAAGAAGGGCGATGACGGCAAGTGGGAGCTCAACGGCCAGAAGATGTGGGTCACCAACGGCCTCGGCTCCTCCGTCGTCTTCGTGCTGATGAAGACCGACCCGCAGGCCGAGCCGGCCTACAAGGGGATGACCTGCTTCATCACCGAGAAGGAGCCCTGGAAGGAAGTCAACGAGGGCGAGTACGCCGGCCTGACGATCCCGCCCAAGATCAAGAAGATGGGCTACAAGGGGGTCGAGTCGACCGAGCTGGTCTACGACGGCTACCGCTGCCCGCCCGAGCGTGTGCTCGGCGGCGAGGAGGGGGGAGTCGGCGAGGGCTTCGTGCAGATGATGGACGCCCTTGAGGTCGGCCGCGTCAACGTCGCCGCCCGCGGCGTCGGCATCGCCCAGCGCGCGCTCGAGCTGGCCCTGCGCTACAGCCAGGAGCGCAAGACCTTCGGCAAGCCGATCGCCCAGCACCAGGCGATCCAGTTCAAGCTCGCCGACATGGCGACCAAGGTCGAGGCCGCCCGCCTCGTCACCCGCAAGGCGGCGCGGATGAAGGACGCCGGCGAGCGCTCCGACCTCGAGGCCGGGATGGCGAAGCTGCTCGCCTCGGAGACCGGCAAGGAGTGCGTCGAGGAGTGCTTCCGCATCCACGGCGGCTACGGCTACTCGAAGGAGTACGAGATCGAGCGCCTCTACCGCGACGCGCCGCTGCTGCTGATTGGCGAGGGGACCTCGGAGATCCAGCGCATGGTTATCGGCAAGAAGCTCTTGCAAAGGAACAAGATCTAAGTGGAGGACCGCTAGCCCCATGGCATCCACCCCGGACCTGATCAAACTCGCCGTCGAGCGCTTCCAGGCCGAGGTCCCTGCCCTGCAGAAGCTGAAATTGGTCTTCGGGCTCGAACTGAAGGCCAAACACGACATCCAGCTCTACCGGGTCGAGCTGCCCGGTCCAAAAATCAAGAAGGACCTCTCCCAGGACGAGCGGGTGCTGGTCCAGATCGACCGCCCGCAGTTCAACGAGCTGGCCGAGAACGGCACCGTGAAGAGCTACCGCAAGGCCTATGAGACGGGCCACATCAAGGCGACCGGCGACTCCAACGTGAAGAAGCTGATCGCCCAGGTGGTCGAACGCCACGAGGAAAGAACGCGGCTCAAAAAGGCCCACTGAGGGCGCGGGCCTACAGGCGGACTACGTTCTCGGCGGCGAAATCCCGGGTGACGCCGCGGAAGTCAAAGAGGACCGGCGCCACCTGGGCAGCCTGTTCGTAGTCGAGGCTCGGGTGCGCGGTGACGACTGCGGCCAGGTCACAGGATGCGAGAGCCTCGTCGAGCGCGACCGAGCTGAGCCCGAGCTCGGGCAGCTCGGGGACGTGGGGGTCGTGGTAGGAGATCTTGCCGCCGAGGTCGCCGAGCAGAGAGGCGATCTTCAGCGCCGGAGATTCGCGCGTGTCGCCGACCCCGGCCTTGTAGCTGACCCCGAGCAGGAGGATCTTCGAGCCCTTCACCGGCTTGCCGGCGTCGTTGAGCGCGCGCTCGATGCGTTCGGCGCAGAAGGCCGGCTGGGCCTGGTTCATTTTCCCGGCCAGCTCGATGAACTCGGGGTAGAAGTCGTGTTCGCGTGCCTTGAAGGCGAGGTAGAAGGGGTCGATCGGCAGGCAGTGCCCGCCCATGCCGGGACCGGGGTCAAAGCGCATGAAGCCGAAGGGCTTGGTCGAGGCGGCGTCGATCACCTCCCAGACGTCGATCTTGAGCCGGTCGCAGAGCTGGGCCAGCTCGTTGACGAAGGCGATGTTGACCGAGCGGAAGATGTTCTCGAGCAGCTTCGAGAGCTCGGCCGTCTCGGGCGAGGAGAGGACGACGACCTCATCGCAGATCAGCGCGTAGAGCGCCCGCGCCCGCTCGGTGCACGCCTCGGTCATCCCGCCGACCAGCTTCGGCGTGGTCTTGATCGTGTAGTCGGTCCGGCCCGGGTCGATCCGCTCCGGCGAGAAGGCGAGATGGCAGTCGCTCCCGGTCCTGAGGCCCGACTCCTCGAGGATCGGCGCCAGGCGCTCGCGGGTCGTGCCGGGGTAGGTGGTCGACTCGAGCACCACGAGCTGCCCTGCTTGGAGGACCTGCGAGAGCGCCTTTCCAGCGTCCAAGAGGTAGCTGAGATCGGGCTCGCGCGATCCGGTCAGCGGCGTCGGCACGCAGATGATCACCGCCTCGCATGAGCTCAGGTCGGAGTGGCGGGCGGTCGGCGCCAGTCGCTCGCCGAGCGGCGCCAGGGCGGCGCTGGGAATGTCCTCGATGTAGCTCTCGCCGCGCTCGAGGCTTGCGATCTTGCCCGGATCGGCGTCGAGGGCGACGACCTCGTGGCCGGCCTCGGCAAACGCAACCGCGAGCGGCAACCCGACGTAGCCGAGCCCGATGATCCCGATCTTCATCCGGCCGGAGTCTATTCTCGGCGCAGACGGCCCGAAGAGGCGGCCTGTAGCATGCCGCGCCGCCAACCCGACAGGAGAGAAACCGAGAATGAGCGAGCAGAGTTACGAGTTGACCACCGACCAGGCCGAGCGCGAGGCTTCCGGCGCGCACGCCTACGGCCGCTACCTGGAGGAGTTCGAGGTCGGCGCCGTCTACAAGCACTGGCCGGCCAAGACGGTGACCGAGTCCGACGACCATCTCTTCTGCCTGATCACGATGAATCACCATCCGCTGCACCTCAACGACGTCTACGCGGCGGGGTCTCAGCAGGGCCAAAACGTCGTCGTCGGCCCGCTCGTCTACTCGCTCGCTCTCGGGATGTCGGTCTCCGACGTCTCCGGCAAGGCGATCGCCAACCTGGCGACCGAAGACCTCAGCCACCCCAACCCGGTCTTCCACGGCGACACCCTCTTCTGCGAGACCGAGGTGCTCGAAGTAAAGCCCTCCAAATCCAAGCCCGACCGCGGCGTGGTCAAGGTCCACACCCGCGTCCTAAACCAAGACGGCGTCCTGGTAGCCGAGTTCAAGCGCCTAGTCCTGGTCCCCCGCAAGACCCCGGCCTGAGGTCGGCTGACCGGCGCATACCGGCGTCCTCGGTCGCTCGCGTGCAGAGCACGCCACGCTCCCTGTGTCCTTGGTCTGCTTGGTCAGCCGACCTCAGGTTCTAATGGGCCTCGTCGCTGGCGTGGGCGGGGGGGCGGGACTCCTCGGCGAGGGATGTGATCTCGAGGGGGCCGTGGGCGGCGGCCTCGAGCACGTCGGTGGCCTCTTCTGCCGAGCGGGCGTATAGCTCTACGAGCATGTGGACGATGACCTGGTCCTCGTCGTGCTTGTGGAAGCGGACGTGGCTGAAGAACTCGCGCACGCCGGCGTCGCCGAAGGCGCCGTAGGTGAGGAACTCGGCGGCTTCGGGGCCGGCACAGGTCTCAACCCGGTCCTGGTCGACGCGGACGGTGCAGGAGGCGACCCAGGGGGTGCCGGCGACCATCCGTTCCCAGCGGTCCTCGATCGGGACGACGACGTTGTCCTGGAAGGTCAGGTGGGGCTGGTCGTGCATGCAGTCGACGCACTGGACCAGCGCCTCCTGGACCTCGTCGACTCCCTCGGCGAGGATGCCGCTGTCGGGATCGACCCGGCGGATCGCGTCGTAGTGGATCTGGATCTCGAGGTTCTGGGACCAGCAGCGGTAGCAGCGCAGCCAGGCAGAACGATCGCCGTTGAGGTCGCTCATGTTCCTATTGTCGCGCGTCGAGCCGATCGACGACCAGCCGGGCCAGGGCGAGGGAGGAAGTCGCGGCGGGAGAGGGCGCGTTGCGGAGGTGGATCGCGCGCTCGGTGCGGTGGATGACGAAATCGTCGATCAGGGTGCCGTCGCGGCCGAGTGCCTGGGCGCGGATGCCGGCCGGGCCGGCATCGACGCGAGTGCCGCGCAGGGCCGGGACCATCCGGGCCGCCTCGGCGACGAAGGAGCGCCGGCTCGTCGCGTGGCGCAGCTCGCGCAGGGCGGCGCGGCGGTGGCGGGCGGCCATACGCCAGGTTCCCGGCCAGGCCAGCGTCTGGCCGAGGTCGCGCGGCCGCACCGTCGCCAGGCGGTAAGCGTCGCGGGCAGGGGCAAGCAGGGCGCTGGGGCCGACCAGGACGCGACCGTCGAGGCTGCGGGTCAGGTGGGCGCCGAGGAAGGGCAGCTCGGGGTCGGGAACCGGGTAGACGTTGGCCCGGATCAGCCCTGCCTCGGCCGGTCGCAGCTGGAGGTAGGCGCCGCGGAAGGGGACGATCCGCGGGTCGGCCGGAGCGCCGCATGCGACCGCCAGGCGGTCGGACCACAGGCCGGCGCAGAAGACAGCGGCGTCCGCCGTTGTCGTGCCCTGCGCGTGCTCGATCGAGATCCGGTTGGGCGGGTGCCCGATCCCGCTGACCCGAGCGTCGAAGTGGATCGTGCCGCCGGCACGGCGAACGTCCGCGGCATAGGACCCGGCGATGGCGACGAAGTCGACCACGCCGGTCTGGGGCGAGTGCAGCGCCGCGACCCCCGCCGCAGCGGGCTCGATATCGGCGATCTCGCCGGCCTCGACCCGCCGCAGGCCGGCGACCCCGTTCTCGCGCCCGCGACGTTCCAACTCGGCAAGACGTCCCAGCTCATCCTCGTCGACCGCGACCACGAGCTTGCCCGAGCGCTCGAGGGGAATGCCGCTCTCCTCGCAGTAGGCGTAGAGCCGGCGCGAGCCCTCGACGCAGAGCCGCGCCTTCAGCGAGCCGGGCTCGTAGTAGATGCCCGCGTGGACGACGCCGCTGGAGTGCCCGGTCTGGTGGCGGCCGATCCGGTCCGCGCCCTCGAGCACGCAGAGCCGCGCACCCGGCCGCCGGGCGAGCAGCTCGCGCGCGACCGCCAGGCCGACGATGCCGCCGCCGACGACGGCGACGTCGCACTCGCGCGGCGGTTGGGGGTCGGGAGTACTCACCTGGACGGAAGCCGGAGGCGGAGGCCCCGCTCGTCCGCGGCTTCCGGCGGGAGGAACGCATTGCTTTTCGCGAGGATCCGCTCGGCCGCCTTCAGGTCGCGCCACTCGACCCCAGCGGCATATTCCTGGGCAAAGTCGAGGACGCGGACCAATGGCTGGGGGTTACCGCTCTGGGAGAGGGCCCGCAGACCCTGTAGGTAGTTGTCGCGATAGACGATCGGGATCAAGGCACGTTGCGCGCCGACAGCAGTCAGCTCTGCGTTCATCAGAACCCTGCCGACCCGGCCATTGCCATCTGTGAACGGGTGCACCTCGGCGACGAGGAACATCATGAAGATCGCCTTCGCAAGTCCCGCGGGGAGCGATTCGTAATAGCGGTACCCCTCGATCAGGGTTCCCTCGACCAGTTCGGGATGGACGAAGGTCGTCGCGCCGGCACGATTCGGTCTGGCCTTGAAGGAACCCGGGTTTACGCTGGATCGGCGGGCCAGCATCAGTGCGTGATGGGCTCGGAGCAGGTCGAGCAGGTCCTCCGCGCCGCTGGGCACGCGGGCTCGAAGGTCGGGATTGTCGATCAGCTCGAAGGTGCCGAGCACATCGTGAGCGTCTTCGAAGCGCCCCTCGGGTACCACTCCTTCGAAGACGATCTCTTCCGCCTCCGCCAGCTCGAATTCGGTGCCCTCGATCCAGTTCGAGAAATAGGCCTCGATGAAGGAGAGCGCTGGAAACGAGCCCGGCTGTTCGGCGCGATTCGGAAGCGGCGCCTGGAGCAGCTGTGCCTGCAGGGCCGCAAAAAGCTCTAGCCGGCGCGGGTCGAAGCCAAGGCCCCTGCGGCGGGCTCGTGCGGCGGGGGTGTCAAGCCTGCTCTCGTGGGTGCCCAAGACCGCCCCGATCATCTCGTTCAGCATCTCCATCTCAGCGATTGCGTCAAGGGGCTTGGCGACGGTACGTGCGCTCTCGCGTAGTTCGTTCAACGACTCCGGGCCACGCACAGAGGCCAATCTGACCAGCTCGTCCTCTATCTCGGCTCGCGAGAGGGTTCGCGCGACTCCGACCCGGCTGGCCCGTGAGGGGCGCATGTTGTCGAGGAACTTCCGTGCCGGTCCCGAGAAGTGGAGCCCGTCCATGAAGGGCATGTCTCCGGCAATCGGCCCGGGCCCGCCGCGGGGGCGGATGGTCAGGCTCGGCAGGCGCAGCGGTTCACGCCGTGCTCGGGACGTACCCACATCGAGAAACAGCGATCCGTCCTCAGCCGGCTTGGCGTCGATCGCGCTGCGGTCGGCGACCACCGCGTCGGGAAAGTAGAGCGCGGCGATCCGCTGCCAGTTTCGCCGCACGACCTGCTCGAGCGGTGCCTCGACGTTCCTGGTGTAGAGGCGAGGCCCGACCTTTCGAGCCCGGCCGGCTTTTACGGCAGCACCGACCGAGCGCGACGTGCCTGCATCGCTGAGAAATACCTCAGGCCGGTCCGCGAGCAAAAATGTGGGTGTAAGCGTCACCATGACGCCTTCGATTGTAAATTATTCGGAGCTAAGACGCCGAAAACGGCAATAATCCGTACATAAGGACTCTCAGGCCGCTGTGGGGGCGCCGGCGCGCTGGGCGACAAGGTCGACGATCTCGCCCATGATCTTGTTGATGTCGAAGTCCTTCGGCGTGTAGACGCCGTCGACGCCGGCTTGCCGCAGGCGCTCTGCGTCGGCGGGCGGGATGATGCCGCCGGCCACCACCGGCGCCTCGACCTGCTCCTCGCGCAGTCGCCGCACGACCTCGGGGACCAGCTCCAGGTGGGAGCCGGAGAGGATCGAGAGGCCGATCACGTCGACGTCCTCCTGCAGGGCCGACTCGGCGATCTCCTCGGGCGTCAGCCGAATCCCCTGGTAGATCACCTCCATGCCCGCGTCGCGGGCGCGCAGGGCGATCTGCTCGGAGCCGTTGGAGTGCCCGTCGAGGCCCGGCTTGCCGACCAGGATCTTGATCCGGTGGCCGATCTGCCCGGAGACCTCGTCGACCCTGGCGCGGATCGCCTCCAACTGCTCGCGGTCGGTTGCGGGTGCGGCGCCGCTGACCCCGGTCGGGCCGCGGTAGGCGCCGAACGCCTCGCGCAGCACGCCGGCCCACTCGCCGGTGGTCGCGCCGGCCTTGGCGGCGGCGATCGTCGCCGGCATGATGTTCTGGCCGTCGTCGGCGGCGACCCGGCCGAGCTCCTCCAGGGCGGCCTCGACCGCGGCCTCGTCGCGCTCCGCCTTCCAGGCCTCCAGCGCCTCGACTCGCTCGCGCTCCACCTCGGGGTCCGGCGTCAAGATCCCGCCGTCGGCACCCGCCGTCAGCGGCGAGTCCTCGCTCTCGGTGAAGCTGTTCTGGCCGATCACCTTCTGCTCGCCGGACTCGATCCGGGCGACCCGCTCGCGGTGGGACTCGACCAAACGCGCCTTCATGTACGGGACCGCGGCGACCGCGCCGCCGTGCTCCTCGACCACCGCCATCTCGGCCCGGGAGCCTTCGGTCAGCTCCTCGACCAGGCCCTCCATCACCACCGATCCCTCGAAGATGTCGGGGTACTCCAGCAGGTCGGTCTCGTTGGCCAGTACCTGCTGGATGCGCAGGCTCCACTGCTGGTCCCAGGGGCGGGGCAGGCCCATCGCCTCGTTCCAGGCCGGCAGCTGGATCGCCCGGGCGCGGGCGTCGCGGCTCAGGGTCACCGCCAGCGCCTCGAGCACGATGCGCTGGATGTTGTTCTCCGGCTGGGCCTCGGTCAGGCCGAGCGAGTTGACCTGGACGCCGTAGCGGAAGCGCAGCATCTTCTCGTCGGTGACGCCGTAGCGCTGGCGGCCGATCTCGTTCCAGAGCCGCCCCATCGTGCGCAGCTTGGCGATCTCCTCGACCAGGCGGATGCCGGCGTTGACGAAGAAGGAGATGCGGCCGAAGACCTTGGCGAAGTCGGCCTCGGCGACCTGGCCG
The DNA here is from genome assembly GCA_963817905.1 of uncultured Solirubrobacterales bacterium. GTDB lineage: Bacteria > Actinomycetota > Thermoleophilia > Solirubrobacterales > 70-9 > VRUE01. The sequence goes on from CAWFPS010000002.1 coordinate 735,479, forward strand.
CGCGCCTTGACCTCGTCGAGCACGGCGATTCCGGTGCTGAGCGCGTAGGCGATCTCCTGAACCGGCGTCGCCCCGGCCTCCTGCAGGTGGTAGCTGCAGATGTTGGTCGGGTTCCAGCTCGGCACCTCGTTGACGGTGAAGGCGACCATGTCGGCGATCAGCCGCATCGAGGGCTCGGGCGGGAAGGCGTAGGTGCCGCGCGAGAGGTACTCCTTGATGATGTCGTTCTGGGTGGTGCCCTTCAGCGCCGCGCGCTCGACCCCGTTCTCCTCGGCGACCGTGACGTAGAGGCCGAGCAGCCAGGCCGCGGTTGCGTTGATCGTCATCGAGGTGTTCATCTCGCCGAGCGGGATGCCGTCGAAGAGCTGGTGCATGTCGCCCTTTTGGGCGACCGAGACGCCGACCTTGCCGACCTCGCCGCGGGCGAGCACGTGGTCGGGGTCATAGCCCGTCTGGGTCGGCAGGTCGAAGGCGACCGAGAGGCCCGTCTGGCCCTTGGCCAGGTTGCCTCGGTAGAGCTCGTTGGAGCGGCGGGCGTCGGAGTGCCCGGCGTAGGTGCGCATCACCCAGGGTCGGTCGCGCTCGGGAAGGCGGTGCTCGCTCACGGCTGCCAATCTTATTTGGCTCGGCCCGAAATACGCCGTTCACCCGTCCTCGGGCCGCATCTTTCCCCCGTGGGTGTGTTTAGGCTCGGGACCGTGAGATTGCTGCGCACAGCCATTTTCGCCCTGCTGCTCGCCACCTCGCTCGCCTTCGCGAGCGCGGCCGGTGCCTCCCTGGTGGGCATCTACCGCAACCCGATGGAGAGCAAGGGCCAGCTCGGCCAGATCGCGAAGCTCTCCGGCGAGCGCTGCGGGCGGGGAAACACCGGCCACGCCTTCCAGATCACCGTTGGCAAGGTGACCAAGGAGTGCTCCTACCGCACGCCGGTGCTGGGGCGCGACCTGGAGATCGCCGCGACGATGCGCCTGCTCAGCGTCACCCCGATCGCGGTTCAGCGCTCCGCCTACCTCTCGGTGGACCTGCGCGCGGGCGGCGGCGCCCGCTACCAGCTCGCCGTCTACCCGCTGCAGCGCAAGGTTCAGCTGCGCAAGATCCTCGGCGACGGCTCGGTCACGTACCTCGACATCGAGAAGAACGTGGCGGGGGTCGGTCGGGCGGATATGGCGAACAAGCTGCGGCTGCGCGCCTTCAACGTCACCTCCGGTGACGAACGGGGCAATTGCAGCCTGCTCGCCTTCCTTGGCGGCAAGCTGGTTGCCGAAGCGACTGACGAAGGGGCGGGAGCCCTGGCCGGCCGTGCGTCTGGCTTCTCGGTCGGCTCGGCCAAGGTCGCCAGGGGAGCGCGGGCGAGCGTCGACGATGTCGTCATTCGGATTCCGAGCCCGTTTTAGGCCTTCAGCACCCAGTCGGCGGCACGGTAGACGTGTTCGACGGCGCCGCGACGCTGTCGGGTCTCGACCAGCTCGATGCAACCGAGCCTCTTCAGCACCCGCACGTGGTAGGCAACGCTGCGCACGTCGAGACCGAGCTCGGCGGCAATCCTCGCCGGGCTCTTCGGGCCGGCGACGATCAGGCTCAGCGCGCGCGCTCGCACGCTGTTGGAAAGCGCCTTTGCCAGTCGCGGGTCGATCGAGTGAAGGTGCGGAGCGATTGCGATCAGCCTCTTGATTGATTTGCGATGCCGGAGTGTCAGTCTAGGGCATAACTATTCTGAGTAGTTAAGTGAACTTAAAGATAGACAGACGTTCGAGTACGAGGCCAGGCGCCGCCACCGGGGCAAATTTCCGCATAATGCGGGGCGATGTCGACGACGACGGTGGAGAGGCCGCGCAGCGGGGGGCCTGGCTCGGGCCTTGGCGGCGCCTGGCGCGTGATCGTCCGCAACGACGACCACAACACCTTCGACCACGTCGCCCAGACCCTCTCCAGGGTGATTCCCGGGGTAACCCTGGAAAAAGGACACCGGATCGCCGAAACGATCCACAACAGCGGCCAAGCGATCGTCTGGTCGGGCCCGCGCGAGCCTGCCGAGCACTATTGGGAGCAGCTCGACTCGGCCGGCCTGACCATGGCCCCGCTCGAGCGGGGGTGAGCCCGGTCAAGCAGTGGACCGGCGTGCTGGCCGCGCTCTTGGTGCTGCTCGGCGTGGGCGCGACCGGTGCCGCGGCCGAGCCGGCGCTACCGCCGGGTTTCCAAGACAGCGTTGCGATCGGCGGCCTGGAAGAACCCGTCAACTTTCGCTTCGCCCCCGACGGCCGCGTCTTCGTCGCCGAGAAGCCAGGCAAGATCCTCGTCTTCGACGACCTCGAAGACACCGAACCGGAATTGTTCGCCGACCTGAGGACCGACGTATACGACCACGGCGATCGTGGCCTGCTCGGCCTCGCCCTCGACCCCGAATTCGAAGCAGGGCGACCTTACGTCTACGCGCTCTACACCTACGACCACATCCTCGGCGATGCCGAACCGCCGCCGAAGTGGGGCACACCGGAAACCACCGGCGACCCCTGTCCCGACCTCAACGGCGGCGACGCTTGCCTGGTCAGCGGTCGCCTGGTGAGGCTGGAAGCCGAAGGGAATCACGCCGCTCCATCGGCCGGCGCGCCGCTTGAAGCGGTGCTGGCCGAGGACTGGTGCCAGCAGTTCTCCTCGCACTCGATCGGCGACCTCCAGTTCGGCCCCGAAGGAGCTCTCTACGTGAGCGGTGGCGATGGTGCGAGCTTCACCTCGGCCGATTTCGGGCAGCTGGGCAACAGCGCGAATCCGTGCGGCGATCCGCCCGAACCGGCCGGGACCGCCCTCGAACCGCCGGATTCCAAAGGGGGCTCGCTGCGCGCACAGAATCCCGCCAGCCTCGACGGCAAGATCCTTCGCGTCGACCCCGACAGCGGACTCGGCTGGCCGGGAAACCCGCTCCTCGGCAACGAAGCGGGCGAAGGCGCGGCAGCGGCAAACGAAGGCCGCATCCTCGCCAAGGGTTTCCGCAACCCCTTCCGCTTCACCTTCAACCCCCGGGACGGCGAGCTCTACACCGACAACGTCGGTTCTTCGGAGATCGAGGAGATCGACCGCTTCCCGACCCCCCCGACCGATCTCTACAACTCCGGCTGGCCCTGCTATGAGGGGCCGGAGCGGCAGTTCCAGTTCAGGGTATTGGGGCTCGACACCTGCGAAGCGCTCTACGACGAAGAAGAACTGGGCGAAGAACCAACCGCGGACCCGTTCTTCTACTACAGCCATGGGCAGTCAGCAGTTCCTGGCGACGAATGCCCGATCGAGTACGGCTCGGCTCTCGGGGGTCTCGCTTTCTACGATGGCGAAGACTTCCCCTCCGAGTACGAAGGCGCCCTCTTTTTCACCGATACGGTGCGGGGCTGTGTCTGGGTGATGTTCCCCGGCGAGGACGGGCAGCCGGACCCCCATACGGCGATGCGGTTCATGCGCGAGAGCCGCATCTACCCGGCGGTCGACATCGAGGAAGGCCCGGACGGGGCGCTCTACTACGCGGACCTCTTCGGCAATGAAGAATATGGGCCGGGTGCGATCCACCGGATCACCTACGCGCCGGGGGCGCCGACCGCGCGGCTCAGCGCCAACCCGCCCTACGGGACCTCGCTGCCCCTGCACGTGAGCTTCGACGCCACCGAATCGAGCGACCCCGACGAACAGGCGCTCGAATACGACTGGGACCTCGACGGCAACGGTACCTTCGAGACTCCCGGCGACGAAACCAAGGCCCTCGATTTCAGCGAAGAAGAACTGGAAGAAGAGGAAGAAAACGAAGAAAGCCTCAACTACGTGGTCGGCGTCCGCGTCACCGATCCAGATGGCCACAGCAGCGTCGCCCGGGTCACCGTGTATCCGGGGGACGCGCCGCCCCAGCCGGAAATCGACACCCCTCTGGCGACGGACAAGTGGGGCGTTGGCGACGAAATCGAACTCGAAGGCTCCGCCACCACTTACGACAGGGGCGCAGGGGCGCAGGAACCGCTTTACGAACCGCTCGGCTACTACTGGAGCACCCGCCTGCTCCACTGCCCAACCGGCCCGTCTACCTGCCACGGTCACCCCTTGCAAATTTTTGCCGGGACGAGGACAGGCGAGTTCGAGGCGCCAGAACACGACTATCCCTCCTACATCGAAATAACCCTGCGCGTCGCCGACGATCGCGGTCTCACCGCCAGCAAAACGATCAAACTCGAACCGCGCGCGGTCACCGCGACGATCGCCTCCTCGCCGCCGGGCGTGGAACTGACCGCCGGCCTGCTGCAGGGCCCAGCGCCCTTCCCGCTGACCGCGGTCGAAGGCTCCCATGTCCTCCTCTCGGCGCCCCAGGCCACGTCAATCGGTGATCTCTCTTACCGATGGGACCACTGGTCGGATGGTGGCGCGCGGATCCACACGGTTGTGGCCGACGAAGCGACCACCTATAAGGCGTTCTACTCAGTTCAGGAGTCGCCACCCCCGGCACCCTCAGGAAACGGGGATGAGCCGCCACCGCCCAGCACGGGCACGGGTCCCCCTCAAACCGTCATCCACGGACATCCCGCAAAGAAGACCGGTGGCAAGGCGGCTCGCTTCACCTTCACGGCGAGCGAGGCTAACTCGAGCTTCCGCTGCAAGCTCGACCGTGGCCGCTACCAGCGGTGTCGTTCCCCGAAGCGGTACCGGCGACTGAAGTCCGGGCGGCACCTGTTTCGGGTCTACGCGATCGGTGCGGCCGGAAACGCCGACCCGTCACCTGCCCGCTTCGCCTGGACGATCGGCTGCCGCAAGCGGCACGCCCGGCACCTGCGCCACCATGCCCACCACCGTCCGGCGGCGGAAACGAGCCGCCGCTACTCGGCGGCGAGGAGGGTGTGCCAGCTAGGCAGGATCGGGATGTCGTAGAAGTCGATCGAGGCGGTGCGGGCCTGCTCGATTTCCTCTGAGAACCAGTAGCGCTCGAAGTCGGCTCGGGTCTCCCAGACCGAGGACTGGCGGAAGGAGAGCGGGTCGTCGTTGGAGCGGGTCAGTGACCAGCTCTTGGCGCCGTAGGCGGGCATCCGCGCCGCCGCCGGCTCCCAGACGTCGAGCCAGCGGTCCGCCCGAAACGGGGCAATGTGCCAATCGAGTACGCAGACCTCGCTCATCAGGCTCCCACCTCCGCCCGGATCGCGCCCGGGCTTTCCTCGTTTTGGCCGTCGCTGTCGGACTCGGCCCCGACCAGGATCGCGATCTTGCCGAGGTGCTTGTTTTCGTGCAGCAGCTGGTGCGCCTCGGCGACCCCGTCGAAGCCCATCGTCTGCCAGATCACCGGGCGGACCTTGCCCTCGGCCATCAGCTGGTTGGCCTTCATGCACTCATAGGCGTTGGCGAAGTGCGAGCCGATGATCTGCTTTTGGCGCATCCACAGGTAGCGCACGTCGAAGTCGAGCTGGAAGCCCGAAGTGGCGCCGCAGATGACGACCTTGCCGAACGGCTTGACGACGAAGACCGAGGTCGGGAAGGTCGCCTGGCCGACGTGCTCGAAGACGATGTCGGGGGCGTCGCCGAGGATCTCCTTGACCCGCTTGGCGAAGCCGCGCGAGGCCTTGAAGCGCTCCTTGTCGGCGGCCTTGTCGGCAAGGTTCTCCGGCGTCCGCATCATCTCGCCGAACTCGGCCCGGTTGATGTAGTCGACGGCGCCGAGCTGCTTGACCAGCTCGCCCTTCTCATCGGAGGAGACGACGCCGACCGCGTTGGCGCCCGCCGCCTTGCAGAGCTGCACGGCGAAGACGCCTAGGCCACCTGCGGCGCCCCAGATAAGGACGTTGTGGCCGGGCTGCAGCTTGCACTGGTCGATCAGCATCCGGTAGGCGGTGAAGTAGGTGAGCCCGTAGGCGGACGAGTCGGCCCAGGAGAGGTTCTGGGGGCGGGGGAGAAGCTGCTGTGCCTGCACCTTGGTGAACTGGGCGAAGGAGCCCCAGGTCGTCTCGTAGCCCCAGATCCTCTGGCTGGGTGCCGCCAGCGGGTCGAGCCCGTGCACCTCGACGTCCTCGTAGGAGGCCTGGTTGCAGTGGACGACGACCTCGTCGCCGGGCTTCCAGCGGGTGACGCCCTCGCCGACCTTCCAGACGATCCCCGAGGCGTCGGAGCCGCCGATGTGGTGGCCGTACTCGGGATGGTCGCCGTAGCCGAAGACCGAGACCGGCTTGCCGAGGGCGGCCCAGACGTTGTTGAAGTTGACGCCGGCCGCCATTACGCGGACAATCACCTCGAAAGCCCCTGGCTCGGGTACCTCGATCTGCTCTAGCTGGAAAGCGTCGTTCGGCTCGCCCTCGCGCTCCTGGCGGATGACCCAGGCAGCCATCGTCTCGGGCAACACGCCGGGCTCGACGTCCAACTTCGCGACTGTGCTCGTGTCAACGGCCAACTGTGATCCTCCGCGGTTTGGGAACAGGGACGGGCGCGGCGAATCCTAACGGCGCTCAGGCGGCCTTGGACTCGTCCCCCTCGTCGAGCTCTTTCAGCTCGGCGAGGATCGGGCGCACGGCACGATCTACCCGGTGGGGCTCCTCCAGCTCCTTGCCCGAGGCGGCGCCCATCTCCTCGATCCGGCGCAGCTGCGGCATGATCCGGCTCTCCAGCGAGCCGACCGCGTCGTCGAAGGACTTGGTCGCCGAGTTGAGCTGGCGTCCGGCCTTGGCGAAGTGTTCGAGGAAGGCGCCCATGCGGCCGTGCAGCTCACGCGAGGCGGAGGCGATCTCCTGTGCCTGCTCGGCGATCTGCTCCTGGCGCCAGCCCAGCTCGACCGTGCGCAGCAGGCCGACCAGCGTGGTCGGCGTCGCGATCAGGATCTTCTGCTCGAGCGCGTAGTCATAGAGCGAGGCCTCGGCCTCGAAGGCAGCATGGAGGGCGGCCTCCGAGGGCATGAAGCAGACGACGAAGTCGGGCGACTCGCCGCTGTCGAACTGGTCCTGGTAGCGCTTCGAGGAGAGTTTGGTGATGTGGTCGCGGACCTGGCGGGCGTGGCGGATCAGCTCGCCCTTGCGGGTCGCGTCGTCCTCGGCCTCGAGCACCTCGAGATAGGCGTCGAGCGGGACCTTGGAGTCGATTACGACCCGGCGTCCCGCCGGCAGCATCACCACGGCGTCGGGACGCAGGACCGACTCGCCGTCGCTCATCGTCTGCTGCAGCTCGAAATCGACGTGCTCGGTCATGCCGGCGATCTCGACGCAGCGCTTCAGTTGCACCTCGCCCCACTGGCCGCGGGTCTGCGGCTGGCGCAACGCCTTGACCAGGGTGCCGGTCTGGGTGCCGAGGTCGCCGAGCCCGACCTTCATCTCGTCGAGCAAGGTCCGCATCGCGCCGTCGGCCTTGCTGCGGTCCCGGCTCAGGGTCGAGACCTCTTTTTCGATCCGCTCTAGGTTTTTCCCGATCGGCTCGGTCAGCCGCCGGAACTCGGCCTCGCGCTTCTGCAGCGCCGCCTCGGCCGACTGGGTGTCGAGCTTGCGCGACTCCTCGTTTACCCGCAGCAGGTCGGCGACCGCCTTTGCCGTCGCCTCCTGGATCGCCGGACCGTGGTCGAGCGGCGCCTGCTCCTCGCTGGGGCGCGAGACGACGTAGACGAGTGCCGCGACGAGCGCGAGCACGGCTATGGCGAGAACGATGGTCACCAACCGATGGTGACGGGCGCGCCAGACGTTGCGGCGCCCGCGAAAGGCCGCTATTTACGGCAGCAGCAGGTCGTTCTGGGAGGAGCTGCGGTACGGGCCGACGGCGAAGCGGACCGGCTTGGCGCTGGGGATGTCGGCGGCGCTGACCCGGTAGACGCCGGTCGGGAGCGCGGTCAGCAGCGAGCCGTTGCCATTGGCGACCAGCGCCCCGGAGTGGACGTTCTTGGGGCCGCGGATTTCCAGCTTCGAGTCGAAGTCGGTGAGGTTGGCGGCGACGAAGACGACGTCGACCGGGGCCTTGGAGCGGACCGGCGGCTGGCCGGCGTGCTGGTTCTGGGGGATCTGCTGGCTCGGTTCGGGGCCGACCGCGATCCGCGGCGGCTGCACCGTGATCGCCCTCGGCGTCACCGTGACGCTGACCCGGGTCGGCGGCTGCGGTCGCGGTTCGTTGGGATGTTCGGAGGAACCGCAGCCGGCGGCGGCCAGGCCCAGCGCAACGACGGCGCAGCCGGCGGCGAAGGCTCTGCCTCTCCCACGTCCCATCGAGGCGGAATCTAGCCGAAGGGCAAGTCGACTACGCGAGCCGTAACGCCATCTTCACCTACGAGCAGCTCGGCACCGGGCTCTGCCTCGCGGCGAACGATCGCCAGGCCGACCGGCCCGTGGGCGGGGGAGACGCCGCTGCCGCCGAGCTTCCCGACCTCCTTCTCGCCGAGCCTCAGGGCGCTGCCGGGCTGTGCCGGGGCGCTCAGCCGCAGGCCGCGCAGGTGGCGGTTGGGCTTGCCCTTGTAGTGGAGCCGGGCGACCGTCTCCTGGCCGATGTAGCAGCCCTTCTCGAAGTTGACGGCGCGCGCGACGATGCCCGCCTCGGCCGGCATCGTCGCCGTGTCCATCTCGCTGCCGAAGCGGGGTGTGCCGGACTCGATCCGCAGGATCTCGACCGCCTCGGCGCTGACCGCGGGGGCGCCGGCGGCGGCGAGGGCAGCGACCAGCCGCTCGCGGTCGGCGGCGGCCGCGATCAGGTCGATGCCGAGCCCGGTGCCGACCGCGAGGCACTCGATCCCGTCGATCGAGACCCCCTCGACGGCGTGCTCGGGCAGGGCTGGCGAACCGGCCAACTCGACGCTGCGCGGCCCGACCAGCGAGACGAGCGCCCGCTCCTCCGTCACGTCGGCAAGCTCGACCTCGCGCCCGATCTTGTACATCTCGAGATGCCGCCGCGCCGCCTCCAGCGCCTCTGGCTCAGTATCGAGCCAGGCTTCACTCTCGGCCAGCCGCAGCACCCGCATGTCGGCCTGCATATGCCCCTTGCGATCGAGCAGCGCCGCGTAGCAACCCTCACCCGGCTCAAGCACCTCGATGTCGTTGGTCAGCTGCCCCTGCAGAAACTCAGCCGCCTCGGAACCGCGCAGCACAAGCTTCCCTCGCCCAGACCGATCAAGCACCCCACACTCCTCCCTGAGCTGCCGGTACTGGGCGTCGAGCTCAACTGTCACGGCTTCAGCCATAAACAGATTCTAGAAAGCAACGGTCGTGGGCGACGGGGATGGCCCCCGGACCAGCCTCCCAGGCTGTTGCTGGGCCGGGGGCCATCCCCGTCGCCCACCTCCCAAGCTCTCGCAGGACCAGGGCCATCCCAGTCGCCCTACACCTCCATTTTTAGATCCCTCTAAACTCTTTAGCCATGTCTAAAACCTCCGAGGCAATCGAGGACTACGCCAAGGCGATCTACGCCCTCTCCCAGCAGCGCCAGGGCCCCGTCCTCAACGGCGAGGTCGCCGACCGCCTGGGCGTCGCCCCGGCAACCGCCACCTCGATGCTGAAGAAGCTCGGCGAGATGGGCCTCGTCGACTACCTGCCATACAAGGGCGTCACCCTGACCCCGGCCGGCGAGAAGGTCGCGCTCGAGGTGATCCGCCACCACCGCCTGATCGAGGCCTATCTCTCGGAGGCGCTCGGCATGCCCGAGGACCGCGTCCACGCCGAGGCCGAGGTGCTCGAGCACTACATCTCCGAGGACCTCGAGCTGCTGATCGCGGCCAAGCTCGGCGAACCGAGCCACGACCCGCACGGGACGCCGATCCCCGGCCCCGACCTCGCACCGCCGCAGGGATAGCCGTGTCTGGCGTTCCCCCCGCGGAAACCCGCGGAGACACGGCCTCCAAGGTCCAGGCCGGGGAGGGCTCCAACGTTTCCTCCGGGGGAACGCCAGACACGGCTTTCGGTGGAGCTGGTGTCGAGGACGTTCTGCCTGGAGAGGCAGCGGTTGCCGCGGCGGCGCGGCGTTCGCTGGAGGGCGAGAGCCGGGGAGTGCGGCGCATCTGGCCGTTTCTCGGCCCCGCCTTCATCGCCGCCGTCGCCTACATCGACCCCGGCAACTTCGCCACCAACATCGCCGGCGGGGCCAAGTTCGGCTACCTGCTGCTCTGGGTGATCCTCTCCGCCAACCTGATCGCGATGGTCGTCCAGACCCAGTCGGCGAAGCTCGGGATCGCGACCGGCAAGAACCTCGCCGAGCTCTGCCGCGAGACCTTCTCGCGCCGCACCTCGATCGGCCTCTGGCTGCAGGCCGAGGTGGTGGCGATGGCGACCGACATCGCCGAGGTGGTTGGCGCCGCGCTCGGCCTCAACCTGCTCTTCGGCATCCCGCTCTTCCCGGCCGGGCTGCTCGCCGGCGCCGGCGCCTTCGCGATCCTCGCCCTGCAGCAGATGGGCTTCCGCCGCCTCGAGGCGGCGATCACGGCCCTGGTCGGCGTCGTCGTCGCCTCCTTCGTCTACGAGCTCTTCGAGTCCAGCCCCGATGGCGGCGAAATCGCCAAGCACCTGGTCGTGCCCGGCTTCGCCGGCACCGAGAGCATCCTGCTCGCCACCGGGATCATCGGCGCGACGGTGATGCCGCACGTGATCTACCTGCACTCGGCGTTGACCCAGCGACGGATCGTCGGCCGCAATGTCGAGGAGAAGCGGCGCATCCTGCGCTTCGAGAAGGTCGACGTGGTGATCGCGATGTCGCTGGCCGGCCTGGTCAACCTCTCGATGATGATCGTCGCCGCGGCGCTCTTCCACGAAGGCGGGCTCTCCGGGATCGACTCGATCGACGGCGCCTACGAGGGGCTGAAGTCGCTGGTCTCACTCAACGCGGCAACCGTCTTCGGCATCGCCCTGCTCGCCTCCGGCTTCGCCTCCTCCTCGGTCGGGACGATGGCCGGCCAGGTCGTCATGCAGGGCTTCATCCGCCGCCGCATCCCGATCTTCCTCCGCCGAGCGCTCACCCTCGCCCCGGCACTCGTGGTGCTCGGCCTCGGCATCGACCCCACCGACGCCCTGGTCGGCAGCCAGGTGGTCCTCTCCTTCGGCATCCCCTTCGCCCTTGTCCCCCTGCTGATGCTGGGCGCAAGGAAGGGCGTGATGGGTGAGCTGGTCAACCCGCGCTGGCTAACGGCAGTCGCAGCGGTGCTGGCCGCGATGATCATCGCCCTCAACGTCTTCCTGATAGTCGACCTGATCGCCTGATCGCCTGATCGCCGTAGAGGGACGGGGACCCCTCCACCCCAGCAACAGCCTGGGAGGCTGGGGTGGAGGGGACCCCGTCCCTCCTCAGCCCTCAGCCCTGGAGGAGTCGGGCAACCAGCGCTGGCAATTCGCGAGCCATCCGCGAGCGGGGGACGGCGAGGTCGATCCCTGCGGCGTCAGCGGCGTGCTTTGTCTCAACGTCGACGTGCGAGTAGTAGCCGAGTGCCGGAAGGTCGAGGTTGACAACTGCCTCGAGGTCGGCGACGTCGAGGTCGGCGACGATCAGGTCCGTCTCCTCGAGTCGAGGCGTTCGCAAGCGCGGGAACGACCGTCACCTCATGCCCGGCCGCGGTGAGCATCGCCTCCACCTTGCTCCCAAGTAGCAAGTCGGTGGAGATCGCGACGATTCGGGCCACTAGAGCGAGCGGCGTTCGCGGAACTCCTCGCGAACGCTCTCGGGGCGGCCCCACATCTGCACGACCTCGGCCCGGCCCTCGCGCACCTCGCGAAGCTGTATCGCGCCGGCGATCGCTTCGGCGTCGAGCTTGGCCAGTACGCCCTTGACCGTCTCGGCCGCAGCGGCATGGCCGAAGCTGTGGGCGACGATCAGGCGCCAGTCCCAGTCGGCCCTGGAGTAGGGCTGGGCGTTGACCTGGCTCAGCGCCACGGCGGCGTCGACGTAGCGGCTCTCGTCCTCGATTCGCAGGTCGAACTCAAGGTCGGTCCAGTCGGGCGGCATCGCCTCGAGCACCTGCTGGAAATCGGCGGCCAGGCTCATCCCCGCAAGCGTATCGGCAGCGGGCACGGCTCAGGGTTCGTCGAAGGCCGCGCCCACGTCGAGCGGCCGCTCCAGCAGGCCGTGCCCGAGGTCCCACGCGGCCCATTCGCGCAGGACCGGCATTCCGAAGGGCAGGGGGCGAAGGTCCGGCAGGAGCACCTCTAGCTGCGCCCGCTGTTCCTCCCGCTCCAGGCTGGGCACTTCCGCCAGCAGGTCGCCGAGCGCCCGCTCCGGCCTGGCGACGGTGAATTCGTATCCGCGCCTCGTCGCGCCCACGACCGCGTCGACCAGGCCGGCTTCGCGCTCGACCGTCTCCCGCGCGGCGACGAGGACCAGCTCCGGGTAGGGCGGGGCACCGTAGCGGTTGACCTTGAAGATGCGGATTGGGACACCCTGCTGCCGCAGGGCGACGCCCTCGGCGTTCCAGAAGCCGGTGGCCGCGTCGATCCTGCCGGCCGCCAGTGAGGAGATCGCGTTGAAGCCGATTGTCACCCGCTTCGCCCGATCCGGATCGCCGCCGTCGGCGGCGATCTCGGAGTCGACCACGGCTTCGTCGGAGGGCAGGCCGGTGACGCCTACGGTGCGGCCTTCCAGGTCTCGCGGCCGGGAAATTCCGCGGTTACCGCGGGCGATCACGGCTGCGAGAGGGCGCTGGACCAGCGGCATCGTGCCGACCAGGTCGAGGCCGCGCTCGCGGGCGATGCCGAGGTCGTGGATGTCGAGGATGGCGAACTCGGCGCGGCCGGCGGCGAGCAGCTTCGGGGCGTCGGTCGAGTCGCCCGGCTGGCGGACCGCCAGGTCGATCCCGGCGTCGCGGTAGAAGCCCTCGCGCCGTGCCGCGTAGATGCCCGAGTGGACCGCATTCGGGGTGAAGTCGAGCACCAGCGTCGCGCCGAGAGGCGCGCCCGGTTCAGCGCCGCTCCCGCCGCAACCGGCGGCACCGGCGAGCAGCGAGGCGGCCGCCAGCAGCGCGACGAACCACTTCATCGAGAACGGGAACCTAATTCATTCGAGCAATATGGGTAGACTGGCGCGGCCCCAGTCGAATTCAGGGATCTAGGAGGAGAGAGAGTGCAGGAACGAGGACTTGCGGCATATCTTGCTGAGCTAATCGGCACCTTTCTGCTGGTGTTCTTCATCACCAGCGTCGTGGTGCTTTTCCTATCGACCGGCGAACAGGCCCAGTTCGGGACGGATTTCGCGGTTATCGGGCTCGTCCACGCCTTCCTGCTGTTCGGGCTGATCGTCATGTTCGGCGTGGTCAGCGGCGGGCATTTCAACCCGGCGGTGACGCTGGCGGCGTGGGTGATCAAACGGATCTCGTCGATCGACGCGCTGATCTACATGCTGGCCCAGCTTTCCGGCGGCGTGCTCGGCGCGCTGCTCTGCAAGGGGCTGCTGGTTGACGAGGGACGCGCGACGAACTACGGAGCGGTCGAAGTGAGCGGCATTCTCGGCGGCAACTTCCAGGGAGCGATCATCGAGGCCGTCGGCGTCTTCTGCCTGGTCCTGGTGATCCTCGCCGCGGTCTACTCGAAGAAGAGCGTCAAGGACTGGGCGCCGCTGGCGATCGGTACCACGCTCGGCTTCATCGTCATGGTCGGCGGTCCGCTCGACGGCGGCTCGTTCAACCCGGCGCGCTGGTTCGGCCCGGCTCTGGTCGGCAACGAGTGGGGCGGCGTCTGGCCCTACCTGGTCGGCCCGATCGTCGGCTCGCTGCTCGCGGCAGCCGTCTTCAAGTTCGTGCTCGAGCCCGGCGGCAAGGCGCCGACCGAGTCGCCTGAGCGGACCAAGCCGGTCGCTCCCGCCTCTTCCTAGAGGCATCCGAGCTTCGCACCGCACGCGCCGGTCCTAGACGGCGCGTGCGGTAGCGTCTCCCCGGTGCGCCGGGTCACCTTCTCGCGGAACTACACGCTTTCGCTTTCGCGCACCTGCCAGTGCTACTGCAAGTACTGCGCCTTCGCCACCCACCAGGCGCACATTCGCTCGCCCGAGGAGGTCGAAGGGCTACTCGACGAGGCGCTGAAGCGCAACGCCAAGGAGTTGCTCGTGCTGACCGGCGAGCGGCCCGAGGTCAATCCCGTCGTTGCCGCCAGGCTGGCCGAGTGGGGGCACGAGGACTTCACCTCCTACGTCGTCTGGTCGTGCGAACGAGCGCTCGAGCGGGGGATGCTTCCGCACACGAACATCGGCGTGCTGGAGCGCGACGACCTGGCGCGGCTGCGCGAGGTCACGGCTTCCCAGGGCCTGATGTTGGAGTCGGTCTCAGAGCGACTGATGGAGACGGTTCATGCCGGGTCGCCGACCAAGCACCCGGCGCGGCGGCTGGCGACGATCGAGGCCGCTGGCCAGCTGAAGATTCCCTTCACCAGCGGCATCCTCGTCGGGATTGGCGAGACGGAGCAGGAGCAGCTCGAATCGCTCGAAGCCTTGGCCGAGCTGCACGGGCGGTACGGCCACATCCAGGAGGTGATCCTGCAGAACTTCGTGCCGCATCCGAAGTACTACGGCGCTGAAGTGGCCGACATTGCCGATGAGGCTTCGCGGCGGCGGTGGGGCGGCGATGAGGACCCCTCCACCCGAGCCTCCCAAGCTGTTGCTGCGGCGGAAGGTACCCCGCCCCCCCACCCCGCCTGGGCAAGCGAGGTGTCCGTTGAGGACATCAAGCGGTTGATTGGCGAGTGCAAGCGGCTGATGCCAGATGTGGGGGTGCAGGTGCCGCCGAATCTCTCCGATGCTTGGGACGAGCTTGTCGAGGCCGGAGCTACCGATCTGGGCGGGCTTTCGGCAAACGGGGACCACATTTCTCCCGATCACGCATTTCCGAGTCCGCATCAGGTGCGCAAGGGGCTGGCTCCCAAGGGTTTTGCCCTGACCGAGCGGCTCTGTGTCTATCCCCAGTACATGGACCCGGAGTGGATGGAGCAGGGCGTGCTTGACGTGATCAAGCTGAAGTACTGGAGCTTCATTCCTCGCAGCGGGTCTGGGCGGCGGAGCGAAGAGACGATCGATGGGGGGCTTGCACCCGAAGCGATTGCCAAGGGGCGGGATGGGGTGGCGCTCTCCGAGGACGAGCTGACGGCGCTCTTCTCCGAGACGCGGCCCGAGGTGGTCGAGGCGATGCGGGTGGCGGCGGACGGGCTGCGGGAGGAGCTTGCCGGGGACCAGGTGACCTTTGTGGTCAACCGCAACATCAACTTCACCAACATCTGCGTGGTCGGCTGTGCCTTCTGCGGGTTCGGGCAGGGAAAGCGCTCGCCCGATGCCTACGAGGTCTCCGAGGAGGACTTCGCCGAGCGGGTCCTCGAAGCGGTCGAGTACGGGGCCACCGAGCTCTGCATGCAGGGCGGCATTCATCCCGACCTGACGCTTGAGGAGTACGGCAGGTGGCTGCGGCTGGCCAAGGAGGTGGCGCCGCAGCTGCACCTGCACGCCTACTCGCCGATGGAGGTGCATTACATGTGCGAGCGCTCGGGCAAGGCAGCCGGAGGAGGTCTTCGAGTACTTGATCGAGTGCGGGCTCGGCTCGACCCCCGGGACGGCGGCCGAGGTGCTCGACGACGGGGTGCGGCAGCGGATCTCGCCCAACAAGCTGCCGGCGCAGCGCTGGGTCGAGATCATCGAGGCCTCCCATCGGGCGGGCCTGCGCTCGACCTCGACCGTGATGTTCGGCCACATCGAGGAGCCGCGCGAGCTTGCCCGCCACATGCGGGTCGTGCGGGAGCTGCAGGAGCGGACCGGTGGGATCACCGAGTTCGTGCCGCTCAGCTTCATCCCCTTCAACACGATGCTCGGCCGCACCCACGGGATCGAGGAGATCACTGCTGCCGAGAACCTCAAGCACACCGCCGCCTTTCGCCTGGCGCTCGGCAAGACGATTCCGAACCTGCAGGCGAGCTGGGTCAAGATGGGGCTCGAAGCCGCCACCGAGGCATTGCGCTGGGGGGTCAACGACCTTGGCGGCACGCTGATGGAGGAGAACATCTCGCGCATGGCCGGCTCCCAGCACGGCGTCCGCCTCGACCCCGAGCAGCTGATCGGCGCCGCCCGCGCCGGCGGCCGCGAGCCGGCCCAGCGCACGACGCTCTACGAGATAGTTGAGACCTACTGAGCCAGGGCGTATGGTTGCCCGATCGGCTCGCGGACGTCACCAGGGGGGAGGTTCCTGGGGCCGGCAGTTTCTCGCTGCTCGGCTTCACGGTCGTGCTTGCCTTGATCGCGCTGGCGGGGCTGAAGCCGTGGCAGGGCGACTCGGTCGAACCGCACCTGCGGTTGCCCGGCCTTGAAGCCGACGTGGGCAACTCCGTCGCACTGCCCCCGGGGCCTGTCGCGCTTGTCGCGGACGCCACGGCCGCGCCGCAGGGTGCCAAGCTGGCTCGAGCCGATCGGAAATCGAGTGAGGCTGAGGGCCCCGCCACCGCTCTCGCTGTCGCACCTGCTCAGGCTGTTGCTGTAGCCGGGACACCGGCTGAGCCTGGGAGTCCTGAGCCTGAAACGGGCACGGGCAACGAGGTGCCCTCTGACGGAGCAACAGCCGTGGAGGCTCCGCCAGAGGGCACCTCGTTGCCCGTCTCGGCTCCGGCGAGTACTGGGGGCGAAGTTGGTCCGAGGCGCCCCGTCGCGGCCAGCGGTCCCGCGCTCGAAAGCTGCGAAGGCGACGAATACGTGATCGCGATCGTGCTCTCGCCGGACGGGGCGGAAGGCGAAGAAGCAAGCGTGGAAATCGTCTTGCAACGGTTCAACGAGGACGGCAGCATCGATGAACTCGTGCTCGAAGGGAGCCTGCTGGATGCGCGCAGCTTGGCCTTGCAGTTGAGCTCCGAAGGCAACTGCGTCTACCTTGAAGCTGGGGCTCCGGCGGGAGAGGAAGTCCCCTCTGACGGAACCTCCCAGGTTGTTGTTCCGTCAGAGGGGACTTCCTCTCCCGCCCCCGATCCTGTTTCAGAAGAAGCGGTGGAAGACCCCGGCACGGACGCACTCGCGGCACCCACCTCTCCCTGAGCCGATGCGGGCGATGGTTCTGGAGCGCCAGCGGGAGCCGTTGCGGCCCGCGGAGCTTCCGGACCCGCGACCGGGTGCCGGCCAGGTACTGATCTCGGTGCGTGCCTGCGGCGTTTGCCGCACCGACCTGCACATCGTCGACGGGGATCTGAAGCAGCCGAAGCTGCCGCTGGCGATGGGACACCAGATCGTCGGCACTGTGGTCGAGGCAGGGGAGGGGGCCGAGCGCTTTGAGGTGGGGCTGCGCGTTGGGGTTCCCTGGCTGGGCTGGACCTGCGGTGAGTGCCGCTACTGCCGCTCGCGCCGGGAGAACCTCTGCGACCGGGCTCGCTTCACCGGCTATGACATCGATGGCGGCTACGCCGAGCTGGCGGTCGCCGACGAGCGCTTCTGCTTTTCGATTTCGGAGGGGTATCCGGATGAGCAGGCCGCGCCGCTGCTCTGCGCCGGGCTGATCGGCTACCGGGCGCTGCGCCTCGTCGGCGACGCTGAGCGGATCGGCTTCTACGGCTTCGGCGCCTCGGCGCACATCCTCTGTCAGGTGGCGGTGCACCAGGGCCGCCGCGTCTTCGCCTTCACCCGCAAGGGAGACGAGGAGGGCCAAGCGTTTGCCCGCGGGCTCGGTGCCGAGTGGGCCGGCTCCTCGGACGAGGCCCCGCCGGAGGAGATCGACGGTGCGATCGTCTTCGCCCCCCTTGGCCCGCTGATGACGGCGGCGCTACGGCACAGCGCCAAGGGCGCCCGGATCATCAGCGCCGGCATCCACATGAGCGACATCCCCAGCTTTCCCTACGAGCAGCTCTGGGGCGAGCGGGTCCTCGGCTCGGTTGCCAACCTGACCCGGCGCGACGGCGAGGAGTTTCTTGCCCTGGCGCCCCAGGTTCCGGTTCGCAGCGAGGTCGAGGTGCGGCCGTTGGCCGAGGCAAACGAGGCGCTTGATTCGATCCGGGACGGGAGCCTCAGGGGAGCCGCTGTGCTTCGTGTTGGCGTGGACCGGTCCCGGTAGGGGTTCCGCTTAACTTTTTCGGTGGGGTGGCAGAGGCCTTTCGAGGTCGGAGCACCGAAAAAGTACAAGACGCTCCACCCCTACCGGGACCGGTCTGACGTCAGCGGAACAAATCCTCTCCAGGAGGGCGCCGAAGCGCTCCCGCGCCCGGACCGTTCTCGGAAGTGACGAAGCGATCCAGGCCGCGGAGGACTACCGCAGGGGTTCGGCTGTCCTTGGCGCGGATGAGGTCTGCGGCGGCGGCGGCCTCATCGGCTACGGCGATCTGGGTCGCTTCCAGCTCTCGGCCGTGCGCATCGTTTCGGCCTCGCCAGTCATCCAGTGGTTGCAGGCCCGAGCACCCAATCGCCACCTCACTTTGGCCAAGTCGCCACGCGCGGCCAAAACTGTCCGCGATGATCACCGCGACGGTTGGGGAGGGCCGGAGGTGGGCCTCCCCAGACACTCCCCGCTTTTGTCTGGGGAGGCCCACCTCCGGCCCTCCACTTCCTACGCCGGTAATTTCCGCCCTGATCCTCCGCGCGGACGCATCGGGATCCTCGGGGAGGAGGCAGGCGGTCCCCTCCTCGGGCAGGTTCGAGGTGTCGATGCCCGCGTTGGCGCAGACGAAGCCGTGGTGCGTTTCCGTGATCAGGACGCCGCGCTCGGCTCTCAGCACCTCTTTGCTCTCGTCGAGGATCAGCTGGACCAGGGCCGGGTCCTTGTCCAGATCGGCCGCGAGCCGCGTCGCCTCTGGGCTGGGCTCGACGGATGCGAGATGTCGGACGCGGCCCTCGGCCTTGGAGACGATCTTCTGTGCGATCGCGACCACGTCCCCGTCGCGCAGCTCGGCGTGGGCTGCAATCAGAGTTCCGACCGCCATTCCCACCTGGACCTCCGGCAGCCCCTCGACCCCAATCGCCTCCATCCCCCTCATTCCGCTGTTCCTTCTCCGCGGTATGCGCGGCAAAGGCACAGCGGAGTGGGCTGTCGGGGATTCATATGCCCAGGGCCCTGGCGGTCCGCTTGGCCCGGCTGCGGTCGCGCTCCAGCGCCATCGTCAGGGCGACTATGTCGGCTGGGGTGTCGAGGTCCAGGGCGAGGGAGGGGAGTTCCTCTACGCCGTAGGGGATGCCTGCCTCGCGGGCGGCGGCGACGTGGCGGGCGCAGCTGCCCTCGCCGAAGGAGGGCTCGATCGCGTCCGGCGGGGATAGGGCGAGGGCGTTGGTTCCCGTCCCGTGCCGGTCGGGGACGATGCCGGCGTAGCGCTCGGGCATCCCGGTCAGCAGGCGTTCCAGCTCGCGCGGCGCCAGCAGCGGGCAGTCGATCGGCAGCAGGACCACGCAGCCGGCGCCGAGCGCCCCCGCGCGCGCGATCCCGGCCAGCGCGGCGCCCGAGTGGCCGCCCTGGTCGGGGTCGGCGAGCACCTCGGCACCGCTGGCGGCCGCGATCTCGACCGCACGCGGCTCGCCGCTGACGACGATCGTGCGCTCGATCGAGCGGGCGGCGCCGATCGCCTCCAGCACGTCCTCGAGCATCGCCGCGGCCAGCTCGGCACGGCGGGTGCTGCCGATGCCCGGGGCGAGCCGCTGCTTGGCCGCGGCGAAGCGCTTGACCGGCAGGACGGCGGTCGCCTTCAAGCTGCGAGGAAGGGGGAGTCAGTCACCTTCGATGAGGCTAGCGGCGTAGTCGAGGACGATGCGCGCCAGCCGCACCCGGCCCGCGGCCCCATCCATCAGGGTCGCCGTGGCGAGGGTCGGGATCTCAGCCGGCGCCGGGTCCGGGTCGCCCTCGTCGACGATCATCGCGTCGATCAGCCCGGCGTAGAGCGAGGCGACCCCGGCGGCGGTGGATGGCCGCCCCAGCGCCTGCATGAAACGCTCGGTCGGTCCCTTGAGGACCTTGCCGGCGACGAAGGGGCTGACGGCGAGGACCGGGGCCGAGGAGGCGGCGATCGCTTCGGTCATCCCGGGCACGGCGAGGATCGGGCCGATGCTGATCACCGGGTTGGAGGGGCCGATCACGATTGCCTCGGCGGAGCGCAATGCCTCTAGCACCTCCTTGCTGGGCTCTGCCGCGGCGATCCCGTCCAGCTCGACCCCGTGCACCTCCGGCGCGCCGCCGTCGACGATCAGGTACTCCTGCAGGCCACGGGTCCCGGCCGCCGTCTGCACCATGGTCCGCACCGGCGCCTCGCACATCGGCAGCACCCCTGCCTCGACCCCCAGCGAGCGGGCGATCTGGGCCTGGGCGTCGGTGGCCCGGCCGCCCTCCTCGGTGAACTGGCGGCGGTAGAGGCAGGCGGCGAGGTCGCGGTCGGAGAGCCTGAACCAGCTCGGCGCGCCCAGCTTGGTCAGGCGGTCGAAGACGGTGAAGCTGTCGTCGCGCAGCCCCCAGCCGCGCTCCTCGTCGATTTCGCCGCTGAGCCAGTAGGTGACGAGGTCGGGATCGGGGGAGACGTGGACGCCGAGCGCCTCGACGTCGTCGCCGCTATTGGCGATCACCGTGAGGTCGGAGCCGATCTCCTCCTGCATCCCAGCCGCGAGCTTGGCGCCGCCGGTACCGCCGGCGAGGAGCGCGATCCTCATCGCGGCTCTAGGCCCAGTGGTCGCCGTCGGGAAGCCCGGTGAGCTTGATCCCGGCGTGGGTCTTGTAGCGGGTGTTGACCGAGATCAGCATCGGGGTCAGCTGCTCGACGATGCGCGCCATCTCCAGGGCACCGGCGTTGACCGGGCGCAGTCCGGGGACCAGCTCGATCAGTCGCGCCACCCGCGCCTTGTCGGCCTTGCGGTCGCCGCAGACGAGGACGTCCTCGTCCAGCTCGGCGCCGGCATCGGCGAGGCTGGGGGCGCCGACCGTGTGCAGGGCGGCGACGACGGTGACCCCGTCGGGGACCATCTCCTGCGCCTGCTGGGCGGCCGAGCCCTGCCAGACGCCGAGCGAGCGGGTCGCCTTGCCGCTGACCGCGGCGGCGAGCGGCACCGTGCAGTCGACCAGGATCTGGCCTGGCCGCATCGCTTCGCGCAGGTTGTTCAGGTTCTCCGATTGGGCGCGGAAGGGGACGGTGAGGAAGACGATCTCGGCGCGCTTGGCGGCCTCCTCGTTGAGCAAGCCCTCGACCTCGGCGCCGGGGACCCGCTCGCGCAGCTTCGCCGCCGCCGCCTCGGCGCGCTCGGCCGAGCGCGAGCCGATTACGATCGGGGCGCCCGCCTTGGCCCAGCGCAGGGCGAGGCCGGCGCCGAGCGCGCCGGTGCCGCCGACGATCGGGATGGTGGGTAGCTCGGCCCCTGGCATCACTGGTTCACGCTCCGCTCCCTCACGAAGAATCAGATATGCACGTTCGGTCGCTCCGCGTTCACGGGCGCCAGTCTATGCTCACGCCCGATGCGACTGGAGGGACGAAAGGCATTGGTCACCGGCGGGGCAAGCGGGATCGGCGCCGCGATCGCGGCCCGGCTCGCCGCCGAGGGCGCCGAGGTCTGGGTCGGCGACATCGATACCGAGGGTGCCGAGCGGGTCGCCGGAGAGGTCAATGGCCACGCGATCGAGCTCGACGTCACCGACCTGGAGTCGGCGAGCGCCGCGGTCGAGGCGGCGGGCACGCTCGACGTCCTCGTCAACAACGCCGGTACCGACGAGTTCGGCTTCTTCACCTACACCACGCCCGAGCAGTGGCAGCGGGTGATCGCGATCAACCTCGTCGGCGTGCTCAACTGCACCCACGCGGCCCTGCCGGCGATGCAGCAGGCGAAATACGGCCGCATCCTCAGCATCTCCTCGGAGGCCGGCCGGGTCGGCTCCAAGGGCTCCGCCGTCTACTCGGCGGCCAAGGCGGGCATCGTCGGCTTCATGAAGGCGATCGCCCGCGAGAACGCCCGCTACGGGATCACCGCCAACTCGATCGCCCCGGGCCCGATCGAGACCCCGCTGCTGATGGGCGCCAAGGAGTTCGGCGAGATCGGCGAGAAGGTGATCGAGACGATGAAGTCCTCGACCCAGATGGGCCGCCTCGGCCAGCCCGAGGAGGTCGCTGCCGCGGCAGCCTTCCTCGTCTCCGACGACGCCACCTACGTAACCGGCGAGACCCTGGGCGTAAGCGGCGGCCTAGGCATGGTTTAGCTCCGAGGGGGGGCGAATTCGATCCGCTGACGACTTAATGACCCTATGGGGTCATCAACTCATCAGCCATTTGGCAGCGCCTGGGATTTGGCGGCGAGCCAGCACGGGGTGATCGCCCACGCGCAGCTTCGGAAGCTGGGGTTCAGCGCCCAAGCGATTCAGCATCGGGTGTCCAAGGGCCGCCTGCATCGCATCGAACGCGGCGTGTACGCCGTCGGGAGGCCGGAGCTCAGTCGCCACGGGCGATGGATGGCGGCCACGCTGGGCTGTGGACCGCGTGCTGTCCTCAGCCATCGGAGCGCCGCGGCCCTGTGGGGCATCGGGACGGAGTCTCGCGATTGGATCGAGGTCTCGGTGCCGTCCGTGTCGCCGCGCGAACGGCCCGGGGTTCGGGTTCGCCGCCGACCAAAACTGCGCGCCAGCGACGTCACGGTCCACGGAGGCATTCCGGTCACCGTGCCGGTTCTCACGGTCATCGACCTGGCCAGGAACCCCAACGGCGATCTCGAGCGCGTCATCAACGAGGCGGATCTGCTCGATCTCGTCGACCCCGAGTCCCTCGCTGCCGCACTCGGCGACTTTCCTTCCCAGCCTGGCGTCGGTCGACTTCGCGACCTGCTGGGCAAGCTCACCTTTCGTTTGACCGACTCTGAGCTGGAGCGCCGCTTCCTGCCTCTCGTTGCCGATGTCAGGCTGCCGATGCCGCTGACCAGGCAATACGTGAATGGCTTCAGGACCGACTTTCTCTGGCCGGAGCTGCGGCTTGTGGTCGAGACCGACGGGCTTCGTTATCACCGCACGCCCGCGCAACAGGCGCGCGATCGGGTCCGCGATCAGGCACATCTTGCCGCCGGCTTTATCCCGCTTCGCTTCACGCACTGGCAGGTGCGCTACGAACGTGACTACGTGCGCACGACGCTGCTTGCGGTAACTCACCGCATCGAGGCGCGCAGGAGCGCCTAAGCTGCCGGGTCGTGACGGCCATCCCGACCTCAGTCCGTATCCGCGAGGTGGGGCCTCGCGACGGGTTTCAGAACGAGCCGGAGACGATTCCGGCTGGGGAGAAGATTCGGCTGGTCGATTTGCTTTCGGCCACCGGGCTGCAGCGGATCGAGGTGACCTCGTTCGTGCGGCCGGAGGCGATTCCACAACTGGCCGACGCGGAGGAGGTCTTGGCCGGCGTGCAGCGGCGCGACGGGGTCTCCTTCTCGGTGTTGGTTCCCAACGAGCGCGGGCTGGAGCGGGCGCTGGCGCTGCGCGACCGCTTTGACGAGATCAACGTCTTCGTCTCCGCCTCGGAGACGCACAACCGCAAGAACGTCAACCGGACGATCGAGGAGTCGCTGGGCGGGCTGGAGCGGACGCTGGAGACGGCGCGCGAGGCGGGGATGCGCTGCGAGGGCGTGATCTCGACCTCCTTCGGCTGCCCTTACGAGGGCGAGGTGCCCCCGGAGAGGGTCTTCGGGATCGCCGAGCGTCTCGTCGCGGCGGGCTGCGCCGAGATCGGCTTCGGCGACACGACGGGAATGGCCAACCCCGTTCAGGTAGGCGAGTTCTTCGCCGCGGCCCGCAAGCGTCTCGGGGAGGTTGAGCTGACCGCGCACTTCCATAACACGCGGGGACAGGGGCTGGCCAACGTGCTGGCGGCGCTGGAGCGGGGCGTCGATTCCTTCGAGTCGAGCTTCGGCGAGCTGGGCGGCTGTCCGGTCCCGCCCGGAGCAACCGGCAACGTGGCCACCGAGGACGTGGTCTCGATGCTGCACGAGATGGGGGTGGAGACCGGAATCGACCTGCCGGCCCTGATCGAGGCCGCCCGCGAGGCCCAGGCCACCCTCGGCCGCCCACTCGGCTCGCACGTGCTCACAGCCGGACCGGTCGACTGGCACCCCCGAACTGCATCATTTTTTCCGCCTGCTGGACCGAAAAGTTGATGCAGTTCGGGTTGTGACCGGGGCGAATAGGCTCTCGCCCAGTGACTGACTTCGGCAAAGCGCTCGAGGCGGCTCTCTCCGGGGGGCCGCAGCGCCACCACGAGAAGACCGCCCGGCAGGACAAGTTGCCGGTTCGCGAGCGGGTCGCGCGGCTTGTCGACGCTGATTCCTTCGCCGAGGAGGCCGCGCTCGCCAACTGGGACAAGGAGGGGCTGGGCGCCGACGGAGTCCTCACCGGCCTGGCCGAGATCGATGGGCGCCGTGTCGCCCTGATGGCCAACGACCCCACGGTCAAGGCAGGCTCCTGGGGGCCAAAGACGGTGGAGAAGATCCTTCGCATCCAGGAACGGGCGCTCTCGCTGCAGGTGCCGATCCTCTACCTGGTCGACTCGGCTGGGGCGCGGATCACCGACCAGGTCCAGATGTTCCCCGGCCGCCGCGGCGCCGGGCGGATCTTCCATAACGAGGTGCGTCTCTCCGGCCAGGTGCCGCAGGTCTGCCTGCTCTTCGGGCCGAGCGCCGCCGGCGGCGCCTACATCCCGGCCTTCTGCGACGTCGTGATCATGCGCGACGGCAACGCATCGATGTACCTCGGCTCGCCGCGGATGGCGGAGATGGTGATCGGCGAAACGGTGAGCCTGGAGGAGATGGGCGGGGCGAAGATGCACACCGGCGTCTCGGGCTGCGGACACTTCCTGGTCCGCAGCGACGAGGAGGCGATCGACCTGGCGAAGCGCTACCTCTCCTTCATGCCCGGCAACTGGCGCGAGCAGCCGCCTGCCGCACCCGCGGCCGGGCCTGCCTCCGCCACGCCGATCGCCGAGATCGTTCCCGCCGACGAGAACCGGCCCTTCGAGATGAACCTGCTGCTCGACTCGCTGCTGGACGCCGAGAGCTTCCTGCCCGTTCACAAGCGCTGGGCCAAGGAGCTGATCGTCGGCTACGGGCGGCTCGACGGGCGGGTCGTCGGCGTCGTCGCCAACCAGCCCAAGCACACCGGCGGGGTCCTCTTCGTCGACTCGGCCGACAAGGCCGCGCGCTTCATCCAGGCCTGCAACGCCTTCAACGTGCCGCTGCTCTTCCTCGCCGACGTGCCCGGCTTCATGATCGGCACCGCGGTCGAGCGCCAGGGGATCATCCGCCACGGGGCGAAGATGATCAGCGCCGTCTCCGAAGCGACCGTGCCGAAGATCTCGGTGGTCGTGCGCAAGGCCTACGGCGCCGGCCTCTACGCGATGGCCGGGCCCGCCTTCGAGCCGGACTGCTGCATCGCCCTGCCCAGCGCCTCGATCGCGGTGATGGGACCGCAGGCGGCTGTCAACGCCGTCTTCTACAACCAGATCCAGGCAATCGACGACGAGGCCGAGCGCGAGGCCTTCGTGGCCCAGAAGCGCGAGGAATACGCCGAGGACATCGACATCCTTCACCTGGCCTCAGAGTTGGTAGTCGACGCGGTCGTCGACCCCGCCGACCTGCGCGCCGACCTGATCCGCCGCTTCGCGATGGTGACGAGCAAGAGCCGGACGGTCGCCGAGCGGCGAAACCCGGTTACGCCCGCCTGACGGAGCTCGGGTGCGGCGCGTTTCCCCCCATTTCATCGATTGTGGGTTGCGCCCGGGGTTCGGGTGGGCTGGGTAGGCTCGCGACAGCGATGAGTGGCGACGCGGCGATCTCGGTTGAGGGCCTGCGGGTGCGGCGCGGCGGCAACCCGGTCCTGCACGGGCTCGACTTCTCAGTGCAGCGCGGCGAGATCGCCGGGCTGCTCGGCCCCAGCGGCTGCGGCAAGACGACCCTGATGCGGGCGATAGTCGGCGTGCAGGTCGTCGAGACGGGCGCAGTCGAGGTCCTGGGCGCGGCGGCGGGCGCCGAGGGGCTGCGCCGCAAGGTCGGATACGTCACCCAGGCTCCCTCCGTCTACGGTGACCTCAGCGTGCGCGAGAACCTCGCGTTCTTCGCCCGCGTGCTCGGCGCGCCGCACGGCCGGGTCGGGGAGACGATCGCGACCGTGCGCCTCGGCGAGCACGTCGACCGGGTCGTCGGCAGCCTCTCCGGCGGCGAGCGCTCGCGCGTCTCGCTGGCGACGGCGCTGCTCGGCCGGCCTGACCTGCTCGTCCTCGACGAGCCGACCGTCGGCCTCGACCCAGTCCTGCGCGAGGAGCTGTGGGGGACGTTCCGCGACTTGGCCGAGGGCGGCACGACGCTGCTCGTCTCCAGCCACGTGATGGAGGAGGCCGAGCACTGCGACGAGCTGCTGCTGATGCGCGATGGCCGGCTGCTGGCGACCGAGACCCCGCAGGCCCTGCGCGAGCGCACCGGCAAGCAGGGGCTCGGCGACGCCTTCCTTGCCCTGATCGAGGAAAGCCGATGACCTTCCGGTGCGCCTTTTCCCCCTATATCTGGGATAAAGCGCACCGGAAGGTGGGGGTGCTCCTGTGAGCGCCCGCGTCACCGGTGCTGTCGCCGCCCGCGTGCTGCTGCAGCTGCGGCGCGACCCGCGCACGATCGCCCTGCTGCTCGTCGTCCCGCCCGTGCTTCTCACCCTGCTCAAGTACGCCTTCGACGCCAACCCGCAGTCATTCCAGAAGGTCGGCGGGCCACTGGTCGGGCTCTTCCCCTTCATCACGATGTTCCTCGTCACCTCGATCACGATGTTGCGCGAGCGGACCACGGGGACGCTGGAGCGGCTGATGAGCATGCCGCTGGCCAAGCTCGACCTGCTGGCCGGCTACGGGATCGCCTTCGCCGCGGTCGGCACTGTGCAGGCGACGGTCGCCTCGCTCGTCGCCTTCGGCCTGCTCGATGTCCAGGTCGTGGGCTCGACCGTCGCGGTCGGCGCGTTGGCGGTCGTCAACGCGCTACTCGGCATGTCGCTCGGCCTTTTCGTCAGCGCCTTCGCCCGCACCGAGTTCCAGGCGGTCCAGTTCATGCCCGCCTTCGTCTTCCCGCAACTGCTGCTCTGCGGCCTCTTCGTTCCCCGCGACCAGATGGCGCCGCTGCTGGAAGCGGCCTCCTACGCCCTCCCCCTGACCTACGCCTTCGAGGCTCTACAGAAGGTCACGGTCGAGGGCTCCCTGGGGACGGCGGGGTGGATCGACGCCGGCGTCACCGTCGCCGTCACCCTGCTCGCCCTCGCCCTCGGCGCCGCTACATTGCGGCGGCGAACTCCGTGAACCAGTCGAGGGCTGCGGGGTTGGCTAGCGAGTCGCGGCTGGCGGCCTGCTCGGGCGGGGTGCCCATCAAGATTCGCTTGACCGGGACCTCCAGCGCCTTGCCGCTGAGCGTGCGCGGCACCTCGGCGATCGCGTAAACCTCGTCGGGGACGTGGCGCGGGGAGCACTGGGCGCGGACGCGGCGGGCGATTTCCCGGCGCAGCTCGTCGTCCAGCTCGGCGCCCTCGCGGAGGACTACGAAGAGTGGCATCCAGCCCTCGGTACCGGGGCGGGGGATGTCGACCACGAGGGCGTCGACGATCTGCTCGAGGCCGAGCACGGCGCGGTAGATCTCACTCGTGCCCATGCGGATGCCGGAGCGGTTGATGGTCGAGTCCGAGCGGCCGTAGATGACGGCGGTGCCGCGGCTGGTGATCTCGATCCAGTCGCCGTGGCGCCAGACGCCCGGGTAGTGCTCGAAGTAGGCGGCGCGGTAGCGGCCGCCGTCCTCATCGCCCCAGAAGTAGACCGGCATCGAGGGCATCGGCTCGGTGACGACCAGCTCGCCGACCTCGCCGGTGACCGGGTTGCCCTCCTCGTCCCAGGCCTCGACCGCGGCGCCGAGCGCGCGGGCCTGCAGCTCGCCGCGGTAGACGGGAAGCAAAGCGCAGCCGCCGACGAAGGCGGTGCAGAGGTCGGTACCGCCGCTGGTCGAGAAGAGCCAGGTGTCGGCGCCGAGCTGCTCGTAGATCCAGTCGAAGCCCTCGGGCGAGAGCGGCGAGCCGGTCGAGCCGACCGCCTTCAGGCGGCTGAGGTCGCGGCCCGCCCCCGGCTCGACCCCGGCCTTCATGCAGGCGGCGATGTAGGAGGCGCTGGTGCCGAACATCGTCACCCCGGCGCGCTCGGCGAGATCCCAGAGCACGCCCATCTCGGGGTGGCCCGGGTTGCCGTCGTAGAGGACGATCGCGGCGCGGGTCAGCAGTCCCGAGACGAGAAAGTTCCACATCATCCAGCCGGTCGTCGTGAACCAGAAGAGGCGGTCGCCGGGGTGGGCGTCGACGTGGAGGTGGAGCTTCTTCAGGTGCTCGAGCAGGATGCCGCCCTGGGACTGCACGATCGCCTTCGGCAGCCCCGTGGTGCCCGAGGAGTAGAGGACCCATAGCGGGTGGTCGAAGGGGACGCGCTCGAAGCCGAGCGGGGCGCCCTCGCCGGAGGCGAGCAGCTCCCCCCAGGTCATCGAATCGCGCAGGGGAGAGAGGTCCGGCTCGGGGTCGAGGTAGGGGAGGACGACGGTGCGGGTGAGGCTCGGCATCGCCTCCTGCAGCTGAGCCAGGGTCTCGCGGCGGTCGAAGTCCTTGCCGCCGTAGCGGTAGCCGTCGACCGCGAAGAGCACCTTGGGCTCGATCTGGGCGAAGCGGTCGATCACGCTGGCCGGGCCGAAGTCGGGCGAGCAGCTCGACCAGATCGCGCCGATGCTGGCCGTGGCGAGGAAGGCGACGATCGCCTCGGGGATGTTCGGCATGTAGGCGACGACGCGGTCGCCGCGCTCGACCCCGATCCCGCGCAGGCCGGCGGCGGTCGCGGCGACCTGGGCGCGCAGCTCGCCCCAGGTCAACTCGTCCAGCTCGCGCAGCTCCGAGGCGTGCAGGATCGCCGGCTCGGCGTCGTCCACCGCGGCGAAGACGTGCTCGGCGTAGTTGAGGCGGGCGCCGGCGAACCACTTGGCGCCGGGCATCTCGCGACTGTCGAGGGCGCGCTCGATCTCGCCGTCGGCCTGGACGCCGAAGTAGTCCCAGATCGCGGTCCAGAACGCCTCCAGGTCGGAGACCGACCAGCGCCAGAGCTCGTCGTAGCTGTCGAAGCGCAGGCCGCGCTCGGCCTCCAGCCAGCGCATGAATTCGCGCAGGCGCGAGCGCTCGACCAGCTCGGTGGAGGGCTCCCAGAGCTTCTCCGGGGCGGCCTCGCTCACGCCGTCGTGGCGTTGGCGGCCCGCGCCTGCGCGAGCTCGAGCCCGTGTGGGTCATGGGCGCAGAAGAGGGTGACCTCGTCGCCGTGCGCGCGGGCCAGCTCGCGCAGGCGCTCCTGGTTGGCGAGGCGGGCCTTGCGGTCCGAGCCGGTCAGGTTCTGGAAGAAGCGCAGCACCGGCGGGCAGGTTGGGGGCGTGGCGACCTCGCCATGGTGGAAGTAGGCGTCGCCGCAGTGCAGCAGCCAGCCGTCGTCGCCGTGGATCGCGATGCCGGTGTGCCCGCGCGAGTGGCCGATCAGCGGCACGAGGAGGATCTCGGCGTCGAGGCCGGGGAGGATGCGGGCGCTTTCGAAGCCGAACCACTCGTCGCCGCCCGTGCCGCTGTGCTCGACCCAGCGCGGGTCGTGGCGCCAGTGGGCGCCCCCGATGTAGCGCAGCTTTTCGTCGAGGCGCGGGTGCAGCGCCGCCGCGAGCTCGGCGGAGAGGACGTGGACCTCGGCCCCGGGAAAGTCGGGCAGGCCGCCGGCGTGGTCGAGGTCGAGGTGGGTGGCGACGATGTGCTTGACGTCGCCGGCGGCGAAGCCGAGCGCCTCGAGCTGCTTAAGCGCCGTCGTGGCGGCTTCCGGCTGTGGATCCATCAGCAGCCGGAACGCGGTGCCGAGCTGGCGCGGGTTGCGGGCGTCCTCCATCCCGAACCCGGTGTCGACCAGGACGAGCCCACCGTTGGTCTCCACGACGAGGCAGTGGCAGACAACCGAGGCCCGCTCAAGCAGGCCGCCGTCGCCGTTGATCAACCGCCTCCCGTGGGGGCAGAAGGAGCCGCAGTTGAGGTGGTGGACCCGCATGGCGGCAGAGTGTAGTCAGGCCAGGCGCATCGGACGACGATCCGGAACTTCGGTCCCATTGCGTCTATCGTTTGCTAAGCGCCGGAGTGATGGAACGGTAGACATGATTGATTCAAAATCAATTGCTCGCAAGGGCGTGCGGGTTCGACTCCCGCCTCCGGCATGCGTCACGAGCCCGGTACGTCAGGCCGGCAGCGGGGCGCCGTCGTCTGGCGAGGCACCCGCGCCGTAGTCCTCGCCGGAGCCGATCGGGCGCTCCTCCTCGACGTGCCAGTTCTGGTTGAAGCCGTAGAGGGCGACGGCGATCAGGATCAGCTGCAGGATCGCCAGGATCACGACCAGGAGGCCGATCAGGGGCGAGGGCAGCAGGCCCTCGTCGAAGCCGGTCTTGTCGCGGGCGAACCAGCTGTCGGCGCCGACCGCGCAGAAGATCGCCAGGATCATCGAGAGCGCCGCCGCGACGGGCAGGATGCCGCGGCTCCAGCGGAAGACGAGGAAGGCGAAGAAGGCGTAGAGCAGGGCGTAGATCATGCAGATGATCCCCATGCCGCTGCCGCCGGTCATCAGCGAGAAGCCGGTGATCGTCACCAGCGCCGCGATCGCCGCGGTCGCAGCGAGCAGCAGCACGAGCACGAGCTTGGTCGTGATCGACTCGGCCTTTTCCCGATTAGGCCGCCAAAGTTCGTAGCCGGGCCTCAGCTCTCCTACTGCCACGCGAACGATCATAGAATCTAGGAGCGACGCAGCATTGGTCGCGCGTTAAGGCCCGGGTCTCCGGGCCGCCACGCGGGCGTGGCGGAATTGGCAGACGCGCCAGGTTTAGGTCCTGGTGGGCTTCGGCCCGTGGGGGTTCAAGTCCCTCCGCCCGCATCAAGCAGTCGGGCACAGGATGCGCAGAACAGATTCTGGGGAAGCACGACCGGCCAGAGGCGGCTGGTTGAGACCACTCGGATCGCTTCGCCCTTGGCGTGGTCCGTCGAGACGCCTTTGCTTCGACCCCTACGACTCGCGGAATGACCCGAAGGCACTCCTCCACGATTCCCGGATACCGAGGATCCAGGGTGATTTCGAGGACGGGCGATCGGGCGGACATCTTTGACAGATACCCGTCGCCCAGATAGATGCCCAGCAAATAGCAATAGGTCTGCGGATCGGACGGACGTCGCTGAGGTCTTTGCCGAAGAGGGAGGCGACCGCCTTCATGTCATCGGGTCTAGGCAAGCGAGATACGAACGTATGTTCCCTAACACGTCAGACGGCGTGTTGCTCCAGGGCCGTAGACTTCGCGGTCCCCTGGGGGAGTGAGTTAACGGCTATGCGCACGGTCTCCAAAACCGGCGATTCCAGGTTCGAGTCCTGGCTGCCCCGCTCTCTGGATCTGGCTTGAGGAGCCGCAATCCCGCTTGAAGAGCGGGTTTGCGGCGACTCGGCCCGACTTCGGCCGGAAGGTCAACGAAAGTCAGCGAAGGTCAAAAAAGGGCTGTTTTCAACCCCTTTCATTCCCCTGGGCATTCCCCTGGAACTCGTTGGTGGGCTTGCATTGCAGCTCTCCGCGCGGTAGAAGACTAACGCGTACCAAAATAAAGATCGACGCCCTGATCATTCGAGCATCAGATAGCACTAGGCGCACGGCGGCCGGGGCGGAAATCTGTCAGGGGAGGACAGATGGCAAGACCAAGAGCGGCCGTGGCAATCATGTTCTTGCTGTTCGCTTTTTTGGCAAGCACCGCTTCTGCTGAATCTCTCGTCTTCGACTCCTCCTTCGGCTCCGAAGAACTCTCAGAACCCGCCGGCCTCGCCCTCGACCCCGAAGCCAACGTCTGGGTGGCCGACTACGGCAACGCCCTGATCCAGGGCTTTGACCCCGAAGGCGAATACCTCAACGACTTCGAATTCTTCGGCTTTTGTCCCACCGACGTCGCGGCCGACTCCGAAGGCGACATTTGGGCGAGCTTCCCCGAATTCGTTCCCATCCTGTTCGACCAAAAATCGGGCGAAATCCTCGACTCCGCCGGGGCGTCCTCCGGCGCCGGCCTCGCGGTCGACGCCGAAGACAACCTCTGGGTCGCAACGGAATCCGGCGTCATCCGGCAATACGACCCCGAAGGCAAACTCCTCGCCGAATTCGGCGAAGAAGGCGAAGAACCGGGCCAGTTCTCCTACCCGATGGGCATCGACGTCGACTCCGAAGGCGACGTCTGGGTCGCCGACACCGGCAACGATCGCATCCAAAAGCTCAGCCCCGAAGGGGAACCCCTCGCCGAATTCGGCGAAAAAGGCTCCAAAGCAGGCCAGCTCAGCGAACCGCTCGATGTCGACGTCGACGCCGAAGGCGACGTCTGGGTCACCGACGCCGCCAACAACCGCGTGCAGGGCTTTGACGGCGAAGGCGAATTCCTCACCCAGTTCGGCGAAACGGGCTCGGGCAAAGGCCAGTTCGACTACCCCTGGGGGATCGAGGCCGACGGCGAAGGCAACGTCTGGGTCGCCGACTCCGCCAACAGCCGCATCCAGAAGTGGTCCCCCCTCCACAAGCACCCCACGATCACGCCCGAAGCCGCCACCGGCCTCAGCCAGACCGAAGCGACCCTGAAAGCCTCGATCAACCCCAACGGCAGCGAAACCAGCTACCAGTTCGAATACGGCACGAGCACCAAATACGGCACCAAAGTGCCGGCGGGCCCGAAGAAATCGGCGCGGGCTCCAAAGCCGTCCCGGTGAGCGAAGCGATCGAAGGACTCGAAGCCGGTACGACCTACCACCTCCGCGCCGTCGCCACCAACGGGGAGGGGACCAGCTGGGGACCGGACCGCGCCTTCACCACCCCGGTGCCGCCGAGCGCGACCACCGAAGCCGCCACCGAAATCACCGAGCACGAGGCCACGCTGAAGGCCAAAGTCAACCCCAACGGCACCTCCACCACCTACCAGTTCGAATACGGCCCCACCACCGAATACGGCACCAAAGTCCCGCTCAGCCCCAAAGGCATCGGCGCGGGCAAAACGGCGGTCGAAGTCAAAGAGGCGGTCAAAGGGCTGGAAGGGGGGAGCACCTACCACTACCGGGTGGTTGCCACGAGCGCCGGCGGCACCAGCTACGGGCTTGACCAGGAACTGACCACCCCGGTGCTCGACCCCCCTGTCTTCGACTCCTCCTTCGGCTCCGAAGAACTCTCAGAACCCGCCGGCCTCGCCCTCGACCCCGAAGCCAACGTCTGGGTGGCCGACTACGGCAACGCCCTGATCCAGGGCTTTGACCCCGAAGGCGAATACCTCAACGACTTCGAATTCTTCGGCTTTTGTCCCACCGACGTCGCGGCCGACTCCGAAGGCGACATTTGGGCGAGCTTCCCCGAATTCGTTCCCATCCTGTTCGACCAAAAATCGGGCGAAATCCTCGACTCCGCCGGGGCGTCCTCCGGCGCCGGCCTCGCGGTCGACGCCGAAGACAACCTCTGGGTCGCAACGGAATCCGGCGTCATCCGGCAATACGACCCCGAAGGCAAACTCCTCGCCGAATTCGGCGAAGAAGGCGAAGAACCGGGCCAGTTCTCCTACCCGATGGGCATCGACGTCGACTCCGAAGGCGACGTCTGGGTCGCCGACACCGGCAACGATCGCATCCAAAAGCTCAGCCCCGAAGGGGAACCCCTCGCCGAATTCGGCGAAAAAGGCTCCAAAGCAGGCCAGCTCAGCGAACCGCTCGATGTCGACGTCGACGCCGAAGGCGACGTCTGGGTCACCGACGCCGCCAACAACCGCGTGCAGGGCTTTGACGGCGAAGGCGAATTCCTCACCCAGTTCGGCGAAACGGGCTCGGGCAAAGGCCAGTTCGACTACCCCTGGGGGATCGAGGCCGACGGCGAAGGCAACGTCTGGGTCGCCGACTCCGCCAACAGCCGCATCCAGAAGTGGTCCCCCCTCCACAAGCACCCCACGATCACGCCCGAAGCCGCCACCGGCCTCAGCCAGACCGAAGCGACCCTGAAAGCCTCGATCAACCCCAACGGCAGCGAAACCAGCTACCAGTTCGAATACGGCACGAGCACCAAATACGGCACCGAAGTCCGGCCGGCCCCGAAGAAATCGGCGCGGGCTCCAAAGCCGTCCCGGTGAGCGAAGCGATCGAAGGACTCGAAGCCGGTACGACCTACCACCTCCGCGCCGTCGCCACCAACGGGGAGGGGACCAGCTGGGGACCGGACCGCGCCTTCACCACCCCGGTGCCGCCGAGCGCGACCACCGAAGCCGCCACCGAAATCACCGAGCACGAGGCCACGCTGAAGGCCAAAGTCAACCCCAACGGCACCTCCACCACCTACCAGTTCGAATACGGCCCCACCACCGAATACGGCACCAAAGTCCCGCTCAGCCCCAAAGGCATCGGCGCGGGCAAAACGGCGGTCGAAGTCAAAGAGGCGGTCAAAGGGCTGGAAGAAGGCGTGGCCTACCACTATCGCGTTACGGCGACCAACCTTGCGGGGACCCAGGCCGGTGCTGATGAAACGCTGACAACGCTCGATCTGCCAGAGACGACGATCACCTCGCCGACCCCGAGCTACACCGCGCACGAAGAGTCGACGGTCGAATTCGAATCCGACCAGCCCGGCTCGACCTTCAGGTGCGCGCTGGACGAAGGTGAAGAACCGACCAAAGCCTGCGAATCTCCCTACTCATTGCCAGAACACCTCGCTGAGGGCTCTCATACCTTCGTCGTGATGGCAGAAAACGAAGAAGAACTGAAAGATCCGACGCCTGCCAAGTGGGTCTTCAACCCGGCGAGCTACCCGAAAGCCCCTGAAACGAGCAAGCTCGTCTATCCCGAAGACGGCAAGATGACCGCCAGCTACTACACGTTGAAGGCTGAATGGGGCGAAGCGCCCGAAGGCGGTGGCGTCAGCGGTGTCGCCTTCCAAATGAAGTTCTCGCGGTGGGACTGGCCGACCTTCAGAACGGTTCCGGAGGAATGCGTGCTCGACGGCGAAGGCCAGGAAGTTTCATGGCCGTTGCCGGTGAGCGAAAACCCCGGCCACACCGAACCGGTCTTCCTCAAAGTCCGCGGCTGTCCCGTCTTCTCCGAAACCGGCTACCCCGAAGAAGAAATCCAGTTCCGCGCCGTCTTTGAGGGAGGCGAAAACGCCACTGGGGCGAGCGAGTCGGCGACGACCGAATTCGTCCGCAAAACCCAGGGAACGCGCGTATCTTCGGATGCCACCGAAACGATCGGCCCGGTCACGCTCGACCTGCTGACCGGGGCGTTCACGGTCTCTCGTACCGACGTCTCGATCCCAGTTCCAGGAACCGAAGCAAACCTTGAATTCACCCGCACCTACAACTCCAGCGAACCGGGCGGCCAGTCGAACTGGATGGGCTGGAGCTGGGAATCCTCGACACCCGTTGAATCCGAATACGAGGGAGAAGCCTGGCGGAGCCTCACAGAACACGTGGTCCCCGCCACCGAAGCCGTCTACGAAAAGGAATGCTGGGACGAAGAAGGCGAAATCACAAGCTGCGGAGAAGGGTGCGATCCCGAATTCTGCGAAGAATGGCTGGCCCAAGAAGCCCAGCCCGAAGAACGCTGGATGGAGCTCACCGACAACGAAGGCGCCGGGATCGTCTTCGAAATCTCCGGCGAAAAATACATCTCGCCCGACTACGCAAAAGAACTGGAGCTGACGCGCGAAGACTCCGAACACATCGTTCTCGCGGACCCCAACGGGACACATACGACCTTCGTCAAGCACGGTAGCCAGACCTACGTCCCAGAAGGCATTTCCTTCCAGGCGTCCCCGGGCTCGGCACGCCTCGTCTACGAATACGTGACGCAGGCGGGCTGGCGCCTCTCTCGGATGATTGCTCCCGCGCCCCCCGGCGTCAGCTGCGGGGACTCGACGTCGATCGAAAAAGCGGGCTGTCGCACGCTCACCTTCGAATACCTACCGATGGAAGTCTGGGCGCCGAAATTCTCCTGGCAGAGCTGGGTGAAAAAGCTCGCCTCGATCCGCTATTACAACGCGAGCGGCAACAAAGAGACCTCGCAGGTGGTTGCCAAGTACAGCTACGACGAACACCAGCATCTGGTCGAAGAGTGGGACCCCCGCCTGGAGGGCCAAAAGGAGAAATACACCTACCACCCGGTGACGTACGGCAATCTGATGACCGCTCTTACTCCGCCCGGGGAGGAACCATGGGAACTCGACTACGAATACGGCTCACCGTCAAAGTTGAAGAGCGTCAGCAGGGCCAGCCTGATCGAAGAAGAACCGACCGCGACCACCGCGATTGCCTACGAAGTGCCGCTCAGCGGCGAAGACGCTCCCTACGATATGAGCCCCGAGGCTGTGG
The DNA here is from genome assembly GCA_963817905.1 of uncultured Solirubrobacterales bacterium. Lineage (GTDB taxonomy): Bacteria > Actinomycetota > Thermoleophilia > Solirubrobacterales > 70-9 > VRUE01. The sequence goes on from CAWFPS010000002.1 coordinate 771,750, forward strand.
CCGAATGGGGCCAAAGCGACTACCCGGTCGACGCCACAGCAATCTTCCCACCGACAGAGGTCCCCGGGGAAGAACCGAGTGACTACGACCAGGCCACCGTCCATTACATGGATCCCGATGGCTATGAGGTCAACACGGCCTCGGCGCAGCTTCCCGGGGCATCCGGACCCTCGATCGCCACCAGCGAAACCGATACCCGCGGCAACGTCGTGCGGGCGCTGGGAGCCCAGAGTCGCCTCGATGCCTTGCAAGCAGAAGACCCGGTTGCCCGTTCGCACGAGCTGGACAGCCACTCGGTCTACTCCTCCGACGGCACCGAACTGCTCGAATCATGGGGCCCCCTGCACGAGGTGCGCCTCGAAAGCGGCGAAACCGTCGAAGCCCGCGCCCACGCGACGACGGAATACGACAAAGGGGCCCCGGAACTCAAAGAAGGCGAAACGGCCCCCCGCCTGCCGACCAAGGAAACAGTTGCCGCTGTCGTGCCGGGCAAAGAAGAAGAACTCGACGCAAGCGTGACCGAGACCGAATACGACTGGACTCTGCGCAAGCCGACCGTCGAGATCGTCGACCCGGAAGGCCTCGACTTGCGCACCGAAACCATCTACGATGAAGCCACGGGCTTGGTGGTCGGCCAGCGGCTTCCCGGCGGTGAAGAAAGCGAAGACGCCCACACCACCAGGTTCAACTACTACTCGGTCGGCGCCAACTCCGGCGACTCCTCATGCGGCTACAAACCGGCGTCGCTCGCGCTCCTTCCCTGCAACACCAAGCCGGCCAAACAGCCGGGCACCGAAGGCCAGCCCGAACTCCTGGTCACCAAATACACCTCCTACAACCACCTCGGTGAGCCCACCGAAGTGATCGAAAGCCCGGGCGGCGGCGAATCGAGCCAGCGCAAGACGTTCACGACTTACGACGCCGTCGGGCGGCCAGTCACCAGCCGCCAGGAAGGCGAAGGCGAATCGCTTCCGACCACCAAGACGGTCTACGACCCGGTTACGGGCCAGCCGGTCCAGCGGCGCTTCGTCTGCGAATCCGAATGCTGGAGTGGGGAAATGAGCTACTCCTCATCCTTCGGCTCGCAGGGCACCGAAGACGGCCAGTTCGAAGTTCCGATTGGCATGGACCTCGATGCCGAGGGCAATCTCTGGGTAGCAGACGCGATCAACCGCAAGATCGAGCAGTTCGACGAAGATGGTAAATACGTAGGCTCGGTCGGCTCTTTCGGCGAAGAAGACGGCCAGTTCTTCTATCCCTCTGACGTGGCGATCAGCGCCGAGGGCAATCTCTGGGTGGTGGACATGTCCGAAGACCGCGTTCAGGAGTTGAGCCCCTCAGGCGAATTCCTGCGCAAATTCGGCGATGTCGGCTCTGGCAACGGGAAATTCTTAGATCCCCAGAGCATCGCGATCGATACCGCGAAAGGCCACATCTGGGTTGCCGACACCGACAACAGCCGCCTGCAAGAGTTCAACGAAGAAGGCGAATTCATCCGCAAAGTAGGCACCGAAGGCGCCGGCAAAGGGCAGTTGCAATACCCGACCGGGGTGGCGGTCGACGCAGAAGGCAACGTCTGGGTCGCCGACTGGGGCAACAACCGGGTCGTCGAGTTCTCCGAAACGGGCTCCTTCATCCAGCAGTTCGGCAGCGAAGGCGCCGGCGAAGGCCAGTTCGACGGGCCCGTGGCGATCGAGGTCGAGGCCACCTCCGGCAAGGTCTGGGTAGCCGATCAGGAAAACGATCGCATCCAGGAGTTCGACCCTGAAGGCGAATTCATTGAAGAATTCGGCTCGGCGGGTTCCGAAGAAGGCCAATTCGGCGTCTACGGGCCGAGGGGCCTTGCAAGCGACGGCGAGGGCGACCTTTGGGTATCCGACCCCGCCAACACCCGCATTCAGCGCTGGGCAGCCGCTGTGTCTTTCGATGAGCGCGCCGTCACAACCACCTACGACAAACTCGGTCGCCCAATCGAATACCAAGACGCCGACGAAAACATCTCGGGTGTCGCCTACGACTCATCGGGCCGACCCGTCGTCGCCTCCGACGGCAAGGGATATCAGTCGATCACCTACGACGAAGAATCCGGCGTCGCCACCAAACTCACCGATTCAGCTGCTGGCGTCTTCGCAGCCACCTACGACGCCGACGGCCAGATGACCGAACAGCTGTTGCCCAACGGCCTCGCCCAGCGGATCGAATACGACGAGGCGGGTGCCGCCGTCGGCTTGGCCTACGAAAAGAAGACCTATTGCTCATCGTCCTGCACTTGGCTCGATTTCAGCCGCGAATACTCGATCGGCGGCCAAGTTCTGCGCCAGGAAAGCACGCTGTCCTCTCAGGAATACAACTACGACAAGGCCGGCCGCCTTACCTTCGTCAAAGACACCGAAGGAGGCGAATGCACGACTCGCGCCTATGCCTTTGATGCAGATACCAACCGCACTTCGTTGACGACGAGGGAACCCAAAGATGGCGGTGGCTGCGACACCGAATCGAAAGGCGACGTTCAACAATACAAATACGATGACGCCGACCGCCTGATTGGCGAAGGGGTCGAATACGACAACCTGGGACGGATCACGAGCTTGCCATCGGCCTATTCAGGCGGGGGCAAACTCGAAACCGGCTACTACGTCAACGATCTGACGCATACGCAGAGCCAGGGCGGGGTGACCAATACCTACAACCTCGACGCTTCGCTGCGCCAGCGCGAACGCGTCCGCGAAGGCGGCGAAGAAGGGCCGGGAGCCGAAGAAGGCACCGCGATCTACCACTACGCCGGTGGCTCGGACTCGCCGGCCTGGACGGAGGAAGGGGAAGACTGGACCCGCAACATCAGCGCGCTCGGTGGCAGCCTGGGGGCAATCCAGACAAGCAGCGGCGAAGTCACCCTGCAGATCGCTGACATGCACGGCGACGTCGTCGCGACGGCAGACATTGACCCCGAAGCTACGAAACTGCTCGGCACGCAGCGCTTCGACGAGTACGGAAATCCCCTGCAGTCCGCCTCCCTATTCGGTGGAAGCGCTGAATACGGCTGGCTCGGAAGCAAGGCCCGGCGCACGCAGCTTCCCTCCGGTGTGATTCAGATGGGCGTGCGGAGCTACGTGCCTGCCTTGGGTCGCTTCCTTTCCCCAGATCCGATCGTAGGCGGCTCCGCCAACGCCTACGACTACGCGAACCAGGATCCAGTCAACAATTATGACCTTACTGGCGCATGCCCCGCCCTCAACACAAATTGCATACGAAAGCAAATTCAAGACGCCAAGCGCCGTGCTCGTCACCGAGCGGCAAAGCACCATTTGAGACGCCTCGCCCATTACAGAAGGGGCGCTCGCGCATCTGGGTTGCTTCCAAGTACCGGTGGCTTGGGGTCTGCGCTTGCCGGGGACGTGACGGAGCACGTCGCTCCGCTTGCTGGCAAGCTCGCCTCAACCGCGTTCGCTGGAGCGAGAGCCGCCGTCGAAAATGGAGTCAAGTCCAGGGCCGCCATAATACGAGCCGCCATGGGGGCGGCCCGGGCCACCGCCGACTGGTCGTGGGACCACAGAGGGCAGATCTTGGCCTGCGCCAAAGGCGCTGCTGAAATTGGCGCCAAGCTGGCCCCCCTTGCAACGTCGCCGGTCCCAGGGTCGAGATTCGCGCTCGGTTTCTCGATGGCCGTTGGATGCGGGGCTGCACTTGCGGGATAGGAAATGACACACATGCTCTGGAGGCATACATCGCGTGGGTGCCGACGTCACGTCGATATCGACCCAGTGAACCACACGCCACATCGGTCACCTGATCACCCAAGGCGAGAGCGTTCAGTTGCATTTCCAAAAGCTTGTCGGAACGCTTGCCATGTATGAGAACGGCAACCTGCACTGGCCCCAGAGCGGCGGCTTGAATTGGCCCCACCCGGTCATGGTTGACGTGTTGGTTTGATCATTGCGTATCGGTGTCTCAAGCGCGCCCGCGCGGAGCGAAGCCCGTAGGGCGGAGTGCAGCGCGGGCGCGTCGGCGAGTCTCACTTCTTGCCCTTCTCCCGCTGCGCCAGCCCGTGGCGAAAGCGCCAGGACTCCTCGCCGGTCTCGATGATGTGAGCCTTGTGGGTGAGGCGGTCCACGACAGCCTTTGCCAGGCGCGCGTCGGCGAAGACCTTGGTCCACTCGCCGAAGGGCAGGTTGGTGGTGACGATCAAAGAGCCGCGCTCGTGGCGCTCGGAGAGGACCTGGAAGATCAGCTCCGCGGCGCCGTCGGGCAACGCCAGGTAGCCGAGCTCGTCCAAGACCACCAACTCGGTCCGCGCGTAGCGGCCCACCACTCTGCCCAGCTCGCGCCGTGACTGGGCTTCCTGCAGCTCGTTGGCGAGTCCGGCGAGCGTGGTGAAGCGCACCCGCCGGCCCTGCCGGCAGGCGCAGGCCGCCAGCGCCGTGGCCAGGTGCGTCTTGCCGGTCCCCGATTCGCCGATCAAGATCACCGACTCGCGGTCGGAGATCCACGAGCCCTCGGCCAGGGCGGCGATCGTCGCCCGGGGGATCCGCGGGTTGTCTTCGAAGCGGAACTCCTCCAGGCTCTTCATTACCGGGAATCGCGCTTCCACCAGGCGCCTTCGCTCGCGCCGCTCGGCGCGCTCGGCGACCTCGGCCTCCAAGAGCGCCCCCAGGTAGGCGACCGCACTCTGCTGCTCGCGCGTTGCCTCTTCGGCCATTGCCTTGAAGCGGCGCTTGACCGTGGGCAGCTTCAGTTCGACGGCGTGGGCTTCGATCAGCGCCTCCAGGGCTGCTGTGGACGCCTTCTTGGCGGCGCTCACCGGGCCGCTCCCAGTAGCCGGTCGTAGTCGGCGAGATTCGGTGGCGCGCTCGCCGTCTTCGCCAGGCGCTCCTCCAGGTCGACGAGCGGGCTCGGCTCGGGCCGCTCGGCCTGGCGCGCCAGCACCGCAACCGCCCGCCCGTCGATGGCGCCGGCGGCAAGCGCACCGCGCACGGCCGGCTCGACCTTGGCGAGCCCCAGCTCCTCGCAGAGCAGCACGACGTCGACCATCTGGCGCGCCGCCTCGCTGGCCGTGGTGCGCTCCTCGATCGCTCGCCACAGCTCGTCGAAGCACTCCGGCCACTCGCCGCGCTCGCGCTCCTGGGCGAGCGCCACCGAGCCGGCCATGGCGCCCGGCTTGCGGGTGAGGATGCCCGCGTAGTGGGCGAGGCGGGCACGGACCTGGTGGCGGCCGCGCAGGCGCTCGTGGCAGGCCACCGTCTTGCCGGCGGCGAGGATCTCGATCTGCCTCGCCCCGACTCTCGCCTCCACGCGGCGGCCGAGTAGCTCGCAAGGGACCGAGTAGCGGTTCTGGCGCACCGTGACCATCGACTTGGAGTCCACGCGCACCGAGGCGATCTCGGTGGCGTCGAAGCGCTCGGCCGGAAGGCGGCGAAGGGCCGGCCGCTCGGCGGCGAGCGCCTCGCCGATCGTGACCTCGCGCCCGGCGATCCGCCTGCCCAGCCCCGCCTCACAGGCACCGCCCAGCAAAGCGTTCAGCTCCTCGAAGCTCTCGACCTCGGGCACCGGGACGAGGTTGCCCCGGCGAAAGCGCCCCACCTCGCCCTCCACGCCGCCCTTCTCATGAGCACCTTTCTCGCCGGGCTCGCAGAAGAAGGACTCATAGAGGTAGTGGGAGCGAAGCGCGACGAAGCGGTCCGATTCGACCCGTCGGCGCCCGCGCAGGATCTTGACCACGGCGGCTTTCAGGTTGTCGTAGCGGACTTTGGCCGGGATGCCTCCGAGGAAGGCGAAGGCGTTCGCGTGGCCCTCGAGGAAGGCCTGCTGGGTTTCGTGCGGGAAGGCCTCCACGTAGGCGGCGCCCGAGTACGAGAGGCGCATCAAAAACAGCTTCGCCTTGACCAGCTCCCCTCCCATCCACACCTTCGCCTCGCCCCAGTCGACCTCGGCCTCAGCGCCGGGGTCGTGTGCCTGGGGAACGTGGCCCTCGACACCCAGGCCGAGCTCTCTGCGCCGCCCCGCGACGTGCTCGCGCACGGTGCGCTCGGCGACCTTCACGCCCTGCTCGGTGACGAGCCGCTCCCAGATGCGCTTGGCGGTGTGGCGCTGCTTGGGTGGCGCCTCGCGGTCGCCTTCAAGCCATTCGTCGATCAGGCCGTGGTAGGGCCCGAGGACCGGCGATGGCCGGTCCACGGGCTTCTTGCGCGACGGCGGCAGCGGCGAGTCCAGGGCCTGTCGCACCGTCCTGCGATGCACGCGGTGGCGCCTTGCCAGCGCATGGATCGAGAGTTCCTCCCGATCATGGTCGCGGCGAATCTGCTCGAACAACTCCACTCTGGTTCCCATCCCCTCGGCGACCTCCGTCTGCGGTTCTCAAAGAGCCGCAAGGCTTCGGTCGCGATCGGACGGGGTGGGGCCAAATGAGGCCGCCGCGGTGGGGCCAAATCAGACCGCCGTTCCCACATGTACGGCTCTCCGGGCGGCCGAGATGGGTATCCTTCAGCGAATGAGGTCAACGGTCAAAGATCCCCGTTCGCCCTCCACGTCTCAATCACGCGTATTGCGGCGGCGGTTGCGACAGAGATATCAAGTCGCCTTCATCGCCGCCGTTGGTCTTGTAACAGTTGCACCACCCGCTGGCGCCATCGCAAAACCGGGTTACAGGGTGGACCCCGGCGGCCTCGAACTGATCCTTCCCGTGGAGAAGAAAAGCGGCTATGTCATCTCAGTTTCAGCCTATCGACGACAGCGCGTCCAGGTTGAGTTGGGGGCGGCATCTTCGAGGATTAGATACTCAACGAATGGTCGCGTCAGTGGTCGGCACATCGCAGCGGACTTCGGCGCCTTGGGCCGGATCGAGGTCAATCTACACCTCAACCACTATGGACCCGGCGTGCTCCGACGGAAACACTGCAAGGGACGTGGTCCGATGGAAGGGGAAGGTACGTACCAGGGTACCATCCAGCTCTCGCAGGCGGCGGGCGTCCCCAGGGTGTCCGTACGCGGCGGTCGGTTCTATCTCGAACGCCGCTTCAGACAAGTCTGCAAGCGCCGCCGCCCACGGCTCAAGCCAGGTCCGTACGAGAAGCTGAAGCGCAAGGTGGAAGAAGGGCTGCTGGTCGTCCGTGGCAAGGCCGAAGGTCGTACGGTTCGCTTGGACGCGAGGGTCTTCGCGTTCAGGGGAAGCCCAAGGTACTCGGGAGGCGCACTCAGTACGACGGCCTACGAAAGTCGAGAAGACGTAAGGATCACGAGGTCGACATGGAGCTCCTTCTATCGCAACTCATTGGTCATGAGCAAGCGCGGCAAAGAGCCCGAAACCGTCGTGGTCAAGCCGCCAAAGCTGTTCGCCGGGAGCGCCCTCTACTCACGCAGTCCGGGCTCTTCGCCGAGCTGGACGGGCGACCTCAGGGTCGACTTGCCGGGTACTGACGGCGTTCCCCTTACGGGCCCGGGTATCGGCGCGGTGTTCTGCCGCGGGGCGGTTGATAGTTGCCGCTATGGAAACGGCTCGACCCCGAGCTTATGACGCTGTGACAATGGCTACAGTCGAGGTACGCCGTGTATCCAGTGGGCAGTCGAAGCACTTGAATCCGTTCGAAATTGCAATCGACGACGAGATCGTCCTGCGACTGGGCCCGGGCGAGTCCGAGAGCTTCGAGATCGCTCCTGGTCCTCACGAAATATCCGCAAAAATTTATTGGTGTCGGAGCGAGAGGGTGAGCATCAACCTGCGAGAGGGAGAGAGGCTGATCTTCTCCTGCGAAACGCGCTCTAGAAATTTTGTTACGGATGGCTACTGGGCTAGCTTCGGTTACCGCCGCTACCTACGACTGAGGCAGGTCGCATCGATGGAGAGGGGGACAGTTGGCCATGGCCGCCCAGAAGGCGAGGAAAGCCCATCTCAGCGATTGCCCCACGCGGCTCGGGGAACGGTCGCCCCGCGTGAGGCTGACCGGCCGGAGCGCTGGACCGCGGTCATGAACGCGGTTAGCAAGCGGCAACCGGCGGTGGTGGCTTTTCTTCTGCTTGCCGTAGCGATCTGTTTGCTCGCCTTGACCTGGGGGCTCGAGTTCCTCATCGCGGTCTCGATTATCAACATCGGAGTACAGGCGGTATACGCAGTCAACTTCCACCTGCTCGCGCCGAGGTCTGCCTTTGCATCCGGTGTCAAGTCCCATGGTCCCCTTCGCTTTCGGGCCGCTCAGGAGTCGATTGTCAGCGCCGCTTTCGCTCTGGCCGGGATCGCTTGCCTCACCGGGGTTCTGCACGCTGGCAGCGTCGCTGGCTGGCTCGCAGTGGGAGCAGCCGCCGCAGGTGCCGCAAACATCATCGCGACCCGTCGGAAACACGGCGGATCGCTTCCACGTTAACCGAGGACGACGCCCTCAATCTTCCGGCTAAACCAAGGGAGCGGGCAGCATCGGCAGAATCCGTTAGGAAGTCTCGACCAGCTTCCCATGGGCAGCTCTCGGGTCGCAGGCAGGAGAGAAACTCATCTCAAAGCGTGGCCTGTAGCGAGTCTAGGTGACTCACCACCGGCTACTACGTCAACGACTTGACCAGAAGTCAGGACCAGGATGGGATTACGAATACTTACAACCTTGACGCCTCGCTCAGGCAAAGGGAAAGAATCCGTGAAGGCGACTCCGAAGAAGGGCCGGGCGCCGAAGAAGGCACCGCGATTTACCACTACGCCGGCGGCTCTGACTCCCCCTCTTGGACCCAGGAAGGCGAAGAATGGACCCGTTCAATCGGCGCCTTGGGCGGAAGCCTCGGCGCCCTTGAGAACAGCAGCGGCGAAGTCACGCTGCAGCTTGCCGACATGCACGGCGATACGATCGCCACGGTCCAAGACGACCCCGAAGCCAAAGAACTGCTCGACACCCAACGCTTCGACGAGTTCGGCAATCCGCTGAGCTCGGGCTTCCTCTCAGGAGGCGATGCCGAATACGGGTGGCTCGGCTCCAAGAGCCGACGGACCCAGCTGCCGTCCGGGGTGATCCAGATGGGCAAGCGGAGCTACGTCCCGGCGCTGGGTCGCTTCCTCAGCCCCGATCCCGTCAAGGGCGGCTCGGCGAACGCGTATGACTACGCCAATCAGGATCCGGTGAACAACTTCGATTTGACCGGTGAATGCTACGTAACCCGGAGGCCTTCACCCGGCAAGTGCAAGAAGAAGGACATGAGGAAGTACAAGAAAGAAAGGCGCAGGGCCAGGTCAGCATCCCGACACAGCGTCACCATAGTGCTCATCGAAAGGCGCGGCGGGGGTGCGCGAGCATCCGGTATTGGGGACGCCCTTAAGAAAGCGCTAGATTACGTGCAGAAAAAGATTGGTGGTGGAGTAGAGAAGATAAAGAACGGTATTGGCACCCTCACTCTCTCTGGTCCTGAGTACAGGGCCGCCGGCAAAGCATTCTTGTTGGCAGAGGCGTGGTCTCCGGATAGGCTAATCCAAGCCTGGCAGTGCGGGGAATATGTCGCCGGCGTTGGGCGTAGCTTTGGAGATTGCGATCCGTGGGAGATGTGGAATGGAGCGCCGCCGGATTCGGCTCGATAAAAGGGGGGAACGTGGCTGAGCGACTTCAAGCCGGGATCATATTTTTCGGTGTATTCGTGCTTCCTGCGATCATAACGTGGCTAAAGGGCCAAAGATTGGCATTTGCTATCGGATTCCTGTTTCCGGGATTGATCTGGACGGTGATGGCGTGTCGGCTCGCAGACCCATCGTCCTGGTGGGCGCGTCGCTTTTACGGCCCGAAGAAGATGCAGAGGGCTCAAGAACGGTCCGGGGGGCCCGCGTAGTGAATCGCCCACGCACGACCGACTGTCGCCGTGGCGTCCTCCTTGTGGCTTCGACACCCCCCGCCTCTCGACAGGTCCGGTTCAAATGTCACCTACACCTTCGACAAAGACTCCAACCGCCTCTCAAAGACACAACCCGCGGACCAGGTGAAGGCGGCGCCTGCGACACCAAATCGAAAGGCGAAGAACAGGGCTACGAATACGACAGCGCTGATCGCCTGATCGGTGAAGGGGTCGAATACGACAACCTCGGCCGGATCACGAGTCTGCCCGGGGAATACGCGGGCGGGGGGACGTTGACCACCGGCTACTACGTGAACGACCTGACGCATACGCAGAGCCAGGGCGGGGTGACCAATACCTACAACCTCGACGCTTCGCTGCGCCAGCGCGAACGCGTCCGCGAAGGCGGCGAAGAAGAAGGGCCGGGAGCCGAAGAAGGCACCGCGATCTACCACTACACCGGGGGCTCCGACTCTCCCTCCTGGACCCAGGAAGGCGAAGATTGGACCCGCTCGATCGGCGCCATGGGGGGCGGCCTCGGCGCGCTTGAGAACAGCAACGGCGAAGTCACGCTGCAGCTTGCCGACATGCACGGCGATACGATCGCCACGGTCCAAGACGACCCCGAAGCCAAAGAACTGCTCGACACCCAACGCTTCGACGAGTTCGGCAATCCGCTGAGCTCGGGCTTCCTCTCAGGAGGCGATGCCGAATACGGGTGGCTCGGCTCCAAGAGCCGACGGACCCAGCTGCCGTCCGGGGTGATCCAGATGGGCAAGCGGAGCTACGTCCCGGCGCTGGGTCGCTTCCTCAGCCCCGATCCCGTCAAGGGCGGCTCGGCGAACGCGTATGACTACGCCAATCAGGATCCGGTGAACAACTTCGATTTGACCGGTGAATGCTACGTAACCCGGAGGCCTTCACCCGGCAAGTGCAAGAAGAAGGACATGAGGAAGTACAAGAAAGAAAGGCGCAGGGCCAGGTCAGCATCCCGACACAGCGTCACCATAGTGCTCATCGAAAGGCGCGGCGGGGGTGCGCGAGCATCCGGTATTGGGGACGCCCTTAAGAAAGCGCTAGATTACGTGCAGAAAAAGATTGGTGGTGGAGTAGAGAAGATAAAGAACGGTATTGGCACCCTCACTCTCTCTGGTCCTGAGTACAGGGCCGCCGGCAAAGCATTCTTGTTGGCAGAGGCGTGGTCTCCGGATAGGCTAATCCAAGCCTGGCAGTGCGGGGAATATGTCGCCGGCGTTGGGCGTAGCTTTGGAGATTGCGATCCGTGGGAGATGTGGAATGGAGCGCCGCCGGATTCGGCTCGATAAAAGGGGGGAACGTGCCTGAGCGACTTCAAGCCGGGATCATATTTTTCGGTGTATTCGTGCTTCCTGCGATCATAACGTGGCTAAAGGGCCAAAGATTGGCATTTGCTATCGGATTCCTGTTTCCGGGATTGATCTGGACGGTGATGGCGTGTCGGCTCGCAGACCCATCGTCCTGGTGGGCGCGTCGCTTTTACGGCCCGAAAAAGATGCAGAGGGCTCAAGAACGGTCCGGGGGGCCCGCGTAGTGAATCGCCCACGCACGACCGACTGTCGCCGTGGCGTCCTCCTTGTGGCTTCGACACCCCCCGCCTCTCGACAGGTCCGGTTCAAATGTCACCTACACCTTCGACAAAGACTCCAACCGCCTCTCAAAGACAACCCGCGGACCAGGTGAAGGCGGCGCCTGCGACACCAAATCGAAAGGCGAAGAACAGGGCTACGAATACGACGCCGCCGACCGCCTTGTTGGCGAAGGGGTCGAATACGACAACCTGGGACGGATCACGAGCTTGCCATCGGCCTATTCAGGCGGGAGCAAACTCGAAACGAGCTACTACGTCAACGACCTGACGCATACGCAGAGCCAGGGCGGGGTGACGAACACGTATGGGCTCGATGCGGCGATGAGGCAGCGCGAACGGGTGCGCGAAGGCGGCGGGGAAGAAGGCCCCGGTGCCGAAGAAGGCACAGAGATCTACCACTATGTCGGCGGCTCAGACTCCCCGGCTTGGACCGAGGAGATCCAAGGCGAAGAAACGAGCTGGAGTCGCAACATCGCGGCACTGGGCGGCGGACTCGGTGCAATCGAGACAGACACCGGCGAAGTGACCTTGCAACTTGCCGACCTGCATGGCGATGTCATCGCCATTGCGGAAAGCGACCCCGAAGCGACCGCCTTGCTCTCCACACAGCGCTTCGACGAGTTCGGCAACCCGCTGCAGAGCAATACGGCCAAGTTCGGCTGGCTGGGCAGCAAGAGCCGAAGGACGGAGCTGCCATCGGGTGTAATTCAGATGGGCATTCGAAGCTACGCGCCTGCCCTCGGACGCTTCCTTTCCATAGATCCAGTCCCTGGCGGATCGGCCAATTCCTACGATTAGTCTGATCAAGACCCGGTTAATAACTTCGATCTAACAGGTGAAAAGACCTGTGGCTGTGGAAGCCACCACCACAAAAAACGCAGGCGCCACAAGCCCCACCATCGACATCGACCACCACCTCTGATAACTGACCACTACATCGGCGTAAGTGGTGCGGGATTGACAGACACCGGTGGCTACATCGGGGCGACGTTCACCTACAAAGCGCGAGAATCAGTCTCCATCACGGCCCATGTCGTTTTCAGGGGTAGGACCAGCCCAGTCGCGACTGACGTTGGTTACAGTGGCACCGTGCTGATAAACCCCGTCAACTATTTCGGGTCCGCACATACTGGTGAAGTTCTGACGGTATGTGTACTTGCAGTTAGTAACAGACGGTCTGAACGAAAGTGCTATAATCATCGAATCACGGTCGCAAATTGGCCCATCTATTAGCGCCGATTGATGAAGCAGCTAATTGCTAATTCCGTTGTAGCGGCCCGACCCGTCGACCCCCGATGAGACGACCGGGGAAGATCGCGCTACTCTCGGTGCTTCTGGTGCTGGTGTTGATTGGTGTCGCATATGCCTTGGAGAGAGCCGCGCAGGGGCCTGGACCGTCGAAGCAGGTCGCTGTGTCGGGGATGGTCCGGTCTGATCGCGGCGGATGCCGGCGATCGGAAGATCCGCCGGCCAAGGTCCCCCGGGGCCTGTTCGACCACGCGCACCGTGTCCTCGTCAATTCGGTCGTCATAGGGTGCGGGAGAAGGTTGGGCGGCTGGTTTCGCCTTGTCGCCTACCTCCAGGCGGATCACCGATCGAGGCAGCTTTGCTACGTACTGGAACAACCGTCGAGGGGCGCCAAGAGCGGAGGCGGTTGCGTCCAGGTGTCCCCGACGGTCCCGATCTGTAATGCGCAGTGCTGGATAGGGCCTAGCGGTCTGAATCCGGGCCGGAACGGCGTCTCGAAGGTCACCGTGGTCTCCGGCGCGGTGACAGGGAGGGTAAGAAACCTCACGCTGTCGGTCGCCGATCGTAGTCTCGAACCTGGGCCGCGTCCGATTGTGGCGGTAATAGGCGGATCTCTCGCCAGGAAGTTCGAGCTGGACGGGGACGTCTCCATATTCGCCTATCTGGTCAAGCCCTGCCTGGCCACCGGGCAGGAGGTATCGCTCGTCGCTGGTATGGAAGACGGGGGCAAAGTAGATCTAGGGGGAAACGCCTTGGCGGAGTGTGGCTGAGCCCGAGACTACGAGGACAACATCCGAGAATTGGCCGACGGGAGTCAAGGGCGAGTTACCTATCGGCGAAGAGGTCGAAACGTCGGAGGTCGTCCCGCTGCGACGCTGGCAGCGCTTGCAGTGGCAGTAGCCGGCGGTCTGAAGCGGCGCGGTGCCCCGGAAGCGAACCGCACCGCACAGGCATCTCCCTTCCAACGGCGCCTCGGGTGAGGGTATGGCGGGAGGACGCTGGTTTCCGCCTTTTAGGTAGTCGAAGGCGCAGGCAGAAGACGCGACCGCAGGACGAAAGTCGCCGCTTGCACGGCGACTGCTGCCGCCGTCGCCAGGCCGAAGGCTGCGGCGCTTGTCAGCTCGGGCAGGGCGACTGCGAGCGTGAAGCAGAAGGCGGCGAAGCCGTAGAAGCCGAAGAGGAAGTTGCGCAACAGGACGCCGAGTTGGGCGACGCCGCCGTTGCCGTGGGTGAAGACGGCGAGGACGCTGGTGATGATCGGGAACGGAGCAAGTAGGCCGCTGAGGTGGGGACCGAGGGCACCGGAAACGGCGGTCAGCGCGAGCACGAGCCCAAGAGCGGCGAGGGCGCGGGTCGGAAGGTCCCACCATGGGGGCGCGGAGACGGCCGGCTGGGGCCAGGCAGCCGGCGGCAGCAGCTTCAGGCCGAGCGCGAAGCAGGCGGCGACTAGGATCAGCGACAGCGCTGGCGGCGGCTGGACCAGGCTCAGGATGGCGACGCCGAGCAGGAACACCGTCCATCCGCAGGGCACGGTCGGGACCGGCCCGGCTGCCCCCGCGACCCGGCCGTAGACGACCACGAAGGCGGTTAGGGCGGCGAGCCCGAGCAGGGTGCCGGCGGCGGCGTCGGCCCCGAAGCTGCGGCCGTGGAGGAGGGTCTCGACCAGCAGGATCGGGCCGGCGACAACCGGTAGCCCACCGAGCACCCCCGCGACGGCTAGCCCCCAGCGGCGGCCGGCCAGGGAGACGGCGACCACACAGAGTGGGGAGAGGACGATCTTCGCCGCCAGCAGTGTCACCGCGGCAGGCTCTCAAATCGACACCGACTGAGGCCGCTTCCTTCCGGCCTTGCCTTGGATTGATCAAGAACTCGCTGCTGCTGACCTTCCCTGGCGATACTCTGCGAGAAGAGCGCGAGCGCACGGTCTATGCGCGGGCCGAAACCGCAGCTGCCGTCATTCCCCTGGGCATTCCCCTGGAGGTGGCGTCGACTAGGATTTGGCTCTGTAGTGCCCCTGGGGGAGTGAGTTAACGGCTATGCGCACGGTCTCCAAAACCGTGAATCCGGGTTCGAATCCCGGCTCCCCCGTTGTAGTGGTGCGTGGCTTGCCACGCATTTTGCGCTCAGCGGTTCCCGTCCAGAGCTTCGCGCACCGCCCGGCGCAGGCCGTCGGGCTTGAAGGGCTTTTGCAGGTGGGGCTGGTCGGCTGCTTTTCCGTAGCGCTCGCGGGCTGAGCTTGCGTAACCGGACATGAAGAGGACCTTGAGGCTGGGGCTCTCGGCCGTGAGCGCCTCGGCGAGCTCGTAGCCGTTCATCGTCGGCATCACCAGGTCGGTGAGGAGGAGGTCGATCGGACCCTCTTGGGCTCGGGCGAGGTCGATCGCCTCCTCGCCGTCGCTGGCCACGAGCACCTCGTAGCCGGCGTCGCGCAGGACGCGGGAGATCACCCGGCGCAGGGCCTCCTGGTCGTCGGCGAGCAGGATCGTCTCGTTGCCGCCCGCATCGGAGCGGTCCTTCGTCTTGGCTGCCGCGGGCCGGTCGGGTGCGGCGGCAACGGGAAGCAGGATCGAGAAGGTCGTTCCCTCGCCCAGCGTGCTGCGCACCGAGAGCTTTCCGCCGAGCTGGGAGACGATGCCGTGGCTGGTGGAGAGTCCCAGGCCGGTTCCCTTGCCCACCTCCTTGGTGGAGAAGAAAGGCTCGAAGATCCGCTCTACCTGCTCGGGCTCGATGCCGGTTCCCGTGTCGCTCACCTCGACCCGGACGAACGGTCCCGGCTCGACCTCGGGCGCGCCCTGGGGAGGCTCGTCCAGCACGACCGCCTCGCTGGCGATCGTCAGCCTGCCCCCGGTCGGCATCGCGTCGCGGGCGTTGACGACAAGGTTCATCAATACCTGCTGGAGCTGGTTCGGATCCGCGCTCACCTGCGCCCGCCCCGTGTCGAGCGCGAGCGCGAGCTCGATGTCGGAGCCGATCAGCCGCGAGAGCATGCTGGCGCTGCCGCCCAGCAGCTCGTCTATGTCGAGCCGCTCGGCATCGGCCGGCGAGCTGCGCCCGAAGGCGAGCAGCTGCGCGGTCAGTGCGGCCGCTTGCTCGGCGGCAGCGGAGATCTCGCTGAGCAGTTCCCGGTCTTCCTCGCCGGCGTCGTGCAGCTCGAGCAGCTGTGCTCCGCTGGCGATCACCGTGAGCAGGTTGTTGAAGTCATGCGCCACGCCGCCGGCGAGGCGGCCGATCGCCTCCATCTTCTGGGCCTGGCGCAGCTCGTCGGTTCGTTCGGCGAGCTCTGCCGCGGCCTCGATGCGCTCGCTGATGTCGCGCACGATCGAGGAGGCTCCGACGATCTCGCCCGTCTCGCCGAACACCGGCGAGATCGTCAGCGAGGCGGGGAAGCGCGTGCCGTCGCGGCGTACCCGCACCGTCTCGGTGCTCTCCACCCGCTCGCCGGCCGCCAGCCGCCGCAGGGTCGAGTGCAACTCCTCGCGGCGTTCTTCGGGGACGATCAAATCGACCTCGTGCCCGATCGCCTCGGCGGCCGAGTAGCCGTAGAGGCGCTCAGCGGCGGAGTTCCAGCCGGTGATCGTGCCGTCCAGGTTCTTGGTCAGGATCGCGTCGTCGGAGGACTCGACCACAGCGCCGTAAAGCGCGATCCGTTTGCCGAGGGCGCGCTCGATCTCGTCGTGGCTGGCGGCGTCTTCGGAGACTCCGAGGTTGACGAGGCGAAGCCCCAGCACCAGGGACACCACCGCGGCGGCGGCGATCACCGGCCCGATCACCTGCACCGTGCCGCTCAGCTCCAGCGAGGCGTAGGCGCCGATGAAGACCAGCAGCGGGATCGCGATCGCGGTGGGGAGGAGGACCCGTACCTGGCGGCGGGCGGCGCTCGAGCCCGAGGCCGTCTCGAGCAGCGCGGGCCCCAGGCAGGCGGCGGCCAGCGCCGCCCCGGCCAGCGCCAGCGCCAGGGCGGTCGGGACCGAGAGGCCGCCGGAGCCGAGCTGGTCCGAGTTGAAGGTGGGGGTGATCTGCAGCGCCCGCCCGGCCAGCCCGAGCAGGCCGATCGCCATCACCCCGCAGGCGGCGAGGCCGGCGCCGGTCCTGTTCCAGCGGCTCCAGCCGGCGGCGATGCCGAGCTCGGCCGCAGCCAGTACCGCGAGGGCTATGCCGGTCTGAAGTGAGGGACGGCCGGCGTGGGCCTGGAGCTCCTCGCCGACCGAGCCTGGCCAGAGCAGGGCATCCAGGCCGGAGTCGACGCCGCTCAGGTTCTCCAGCATCGCCACCAGGCCGATCGCCAGCGCCAGTGCGGCGATCGCGATCAGAACTGGACGCGCCGCGCCCTCGGCCCCGAAGCGCCACCAGACCGGCACCCAGATCGAGGCGAGCAGGCAGCCGGCCGCGCTCCAGGGGACCATGGCGCTGTCGCCCGAGGCGAACTTCGGCACGGCGCCGAGGTTGAGGGCCCAGCCCAGGAGCACGGTCGCGGCGACCGCGGCAGCAGCGGCTGCTGTGGCGAGCACAAAGGCTGACAAGCCGGGTGCGGGGCGCCCGGTCAGGCTTTCCTCCTCGACCCCGATCACCTCCAAAAATGGCGGGACCGAGGCTGAGTATATGCCCGGTATTCAGTCGATACCGGATTGATACCCAAATCAGGCTGCGCTGGCCGAGCGGGCGGGCTAGAGCCCGCCTGGGTGGCGGGCGGCGAAGCGGTTGCCGTCGACCACGGCCCGGTGCCAGCGCGGGCCGCTGACGCCGGGCGGGTCGCTGCGGGTGTCGAAGCGCAGGCCGGCGATCGTCATGTAGACGTGCTCGGCGTTGGCGTAGACGGTGATCCAGCGCCCGGACCCGCGCTCGCCCCAGTAGGCGAGCTGGCCGGAGACCATCGTCCGGTCGAGCAGGCCGGCGGCGTGGAGGACGTAGCTGACCGCGCCCGAGCAGTCATAGCCGCGGGAGAGGAAGCTGGCGTGGCCGCCGCCCCAGACGTAGGGTCGGCCGCGCAGCTGGTTGGCGGCGGCGATTGCCCGGCGCACCACGAGGGGCGCACCCGGCGGCGCCGTCGCTTGGCCGCCCGCGAGGCCGGCGCCGCAGTTGGCGCTGGTCCGGATAGTGCCCGGCGGGGTCGGCATGCAGCCGGCGCCCCAGGGGACCTGTTCGGCGCCTGCCGTGGCCGTCGCCAGCGCGAAGCAGGCGAGCAGGGTTGCAAGCGTTGCCGCGAGCTTTGGTCCGGTGGTGCGCACCGCGAGCGAGGGTAGCCGCAAACGGCTGGAAATGCCCACCTTGCTCAGCGGCGGGTCGGCTGCAGGCCGATCAAATCGAAGTAGCCGATCAGGTAGAGGCGGCGGCCGTCAGAAACCATCGGCGTGTAGCCGGCCTGTTTGATTTCGAAGGTCTTGCTGTGGCTGCGGACGTCGATGCCGATCGTCTTGTCGGTCTTGAAGCTGGAGACGTAGACGGTGCGGCCGATCACGGTCGCGGTGCCCGGGACCGCACCGCCTACGTCGTAGCGCCAGCGCGGCTTGCCGCTGCGGGCGTCGAGGGCGTAGAAGTGCTCGTCGTAGGAGCCGATGTAGACGCTCGGCGGAGTTCCCGGCACCTCGGCGACGGCGGGGGAGCCGTAGATGAAGTTGTTGGTGGGGAAGGCCCACTCGACCTTGCCGGTCGCCTCATCGAAGGCGTAGACGGTGCCGTCGTCGCGGCCGGCGTAGACGCGGCCGAAGGCGATCGCGGGGGAGGAGAAGAAGCCGCCCTCGCCGAAGGGCGGCACCTTCGAGGTGTTGGTGCGCCAGAGCAGCTTGCCGCTCTTGGCGTCGAGGCTGAACATGCCGCTCTCGTAGTCGGCGACGAAGATCCGGCCGTCGTGGAAGCTGGGGCTGGCTTTGATCGCCCCGGGCGAGTTGAACTGCCAGAGCACTTTGCCGTCGGCGGCGCGCACGGCGACGACGTTGCTCGAGTCGGTGCCGAGGTAGAGCGTGCCGCCGACCGCGACCGGCGAGGATTCGAGGTGGCCGGGGAGCTTGCGGGTCCAGGCCGTCTTGCCGCTCTCGGCGTCGACCGCGACCAGGTTCCCGTCGACGTCGGCAAAGAAGACCTTGCCCTGGTGGTAGGTCGGTGCGGTCACGTCGGTGGGGGTGCCCGAGTCCTCCGGGTTGGGGTTGAGTTCCCAGAGCACCTTGCGGTCGCGCAGCCGCACCGCCTTGGCGTTGCCGTACTTGTTGACCACGTAGGCGACCCCGCCGGCGACCGCGGGCGGAAACTCGATCAGCGCGTGCGTGTCGATCGACCAGGCCTGGCGCAGCGGCGGGTCGATGGCTCGCCGTTGCGCCCCCGGCAGGTACTGGGTCCGCTCCGGCACCCGCCCGAAGAGCGGCCAGGAGACCAGCGGCACCTCGTCGGCCGACGACTCCCCTCCACTGCTCGAGCCCCCGCAGCCACCAAGCGCCGCGGCCGCGGCGGAGACGAGCAAGACCAGGAGACATATGGCGAGTCGAGAGCGCATCGGCTGCATCCTCATCGGCCGCCCGGCCACGGCCTTGAGCCACCGCAACGACCCGAGGCGAAAGCGGCGGACGAGAATCGAACTCGCGTCATCAGCTTGGAAGGCTGAGGCTCTACCGTTGAGCTACCGCCGCGCGAAGATCCGTCAGAATGTAAATCAGCCACGGGGAGTGGCGCAGTCTGGTAGCGCACTCGGCTGGGGGCCGAGCGGTCGCAGGTTCAAATCCTGTCTCCCCGATACGAGCAGCAGGCCCGTCAAATCGCGACAAACCGCGACACGATGGGCGAGGCTCCGGCAACGGAGCCAGTGAGCATTTCTGCGTCGTAGGCGTCGATCCGGCGCCTCGGAGCGCAGCGTGAGGGCAACCCGTAGCGAACCCGTAGCAGGATCGGCGTTTTCGGACCCCCGGTTACGGCCAGCCAAAAGCACCGACTACACGATGAGCCGTCATGCAAGCAGTCAACCCGCCACGCCGGACCGACGCCAAGGTGAGCCGTTGCGCGATCTCGAAAATCGTGGGCGGGAACGAGGCATGATCGTGCGCCGAATTGTCTGCAATGCTCGCCCGATGGCGGGGACGCAAGCGGTCTGCTATCGCGACGGGCACGGAGCCGAACCGGTCGACCAGTTCATCGAGGCTCTTCCCGCCAAGCGCGCCGCGAAGATCGATGACTACATCGAGGAGCACCTGAACGGGCGAGCGCTCGATGCTCCGCCGCCGGAGTTCCCAATCAGCTCGCAGATCGAGGGCGAACTGCGCGAGTTGAGGATCAGGTTCGCGAATACGCGCTACCGAATCCTCTACCAGCGATCCGGGAGCCTGATTGTCTTGCTCCACGCCTTCGAGAAGAACACAGGGGCGGTGCCCGCCTCCGAGAAGACCATGGCGAAGCGGAGGATGATCGACTTCAAGCGGCGCATGGACGCGGAGCCAAGGACCCCTCCGCGGGCCGCAGGCAAGGATGCGCCCTCGCGTCGTTCTTGATTCATTTATCTATATGGATAAACTAGTTCGCATGAATGCGAAGAAGAACGGCAGTGTCAGCCCTCGAGGTAGGGCGGTCGCCGAGGCAGCACGGGATCGCGCTCGACGCAGCGAGGGGTATCGGGGGGCCCGCGGCGAGTACGCGGAGATCCGCGAGCTGCGCGAGCGGAACTGGATCGCCGCCCATATCCGCGAGCGGCGGTACGAGCTCGACCTGACCCAGAGAGAGGTCGCCGATAGGGCGGGAACCTCTCATTCCTTCATTTCGAAGGTGGAGGGCGGCGATCACATGCCGACGATCCCCGTGCTGAAGCGAATCCTCGCCGTTCTGGACGAGGAGCTACTGATCGGCATCGAGCGTCAGGTACCCGACGAGGAGCCTGAGCGCGAGTTGGCGCCTGCGCCAGAGCTTGCCGCTGCCTGATGCAGCGCCCGGAGGCTCAGCAGCGCCTCATGGTTCAAATACCGTCCGGTTAGGCCGATGATGTGATGTGTCGCGACATCGGAGACAGATGTCGCGGGGACATCGTAGACACCTCAGCTCCCTCCGATCGGCTGGTAGTCGCGGCTCGGATCGAGGGTGAGTTGCCTGATCAACTCGCCCGTTCGGGCGTCGAGCACGCGGATGTCGCGATCGGCGACGAGCAGCTTGATCGGCTTGCCCTTGTGGGCGCGACCGAGGCCGATGTGGTGCAGCTTTGAGTCGTGGCGCAAGGTGACCGTTCCCACGGAGTCGACCTTGCCGCAGGTCTGGGGGTGGTAGGGACGCGAGTTCTTGGCAGCGATGCCGAGGCGCTCCATCTCGAACTGCAGGAGCACCTTGCCCCCACGAGGGCGGGCGGTGAACACGGCGCCGTTGTCGCAAAGCAAGGACGCCGGCGCCCGCCGGCGAGCCGCCAGTGAATGATGTCTGCCTGCCACGTCTCGTTGGGAAGATCGGCTTCGAAGCGGATCAGCGAGCTGCGCGGACGCTTTTGCGGCTGCGGGACGACCAGCCCCTCGCGGCGCAGGATCCGCCAGATCGTCGCGACCGAGGGAACGCGATCAGTCCCTTCCCGGGCGAGGTGGTGGGCGATCGTCTCAGCGCCGCAGTCGTGTCCCTGCGAGAGCAGCTGCTCTCGCAGGGACACGACTGCCCGCACCACCTCCTCGGGCGTGCGGTTGGGACTTGAGCGCGGCGCCCTGGAGCGTGGCTCCAGGGCCTCATACCCGCCTTCTCGGTAGCGGGCGAGCAGCTTGTAGATCCAGCTGCGATGCACGCCGTGGGCCTTCGCCAGCTCTGAGACCGAGCGGCCTTCGACCAGATGCGCCTCGACCAGGTACCGCGCCTTTGCCACAGGAGATCTCCCTTCGTTGGGTGTCTCCTATGTCTCGACACAGGTGTCGCCTATCTACTGACACCAGACACTGTCTCCCCGATGTCGCAGACGAAAGATTTGGTCTGATAACTCAATCAGGCCGTGGTCACGGCATCTGTTGCGCGATGGCGAGCGCGTCGGTGCGACCGGCGAGCCACTCCTGCGCCGCCGGTACCTGTCAACGAAAATGAGACACCCGTCGTTCGAATTTAGTGAGCAACCTCCTCTGATTCGGGCTTGTTGATCCACGCTGCCGTCGGCAGCGTGGGCGGCGTCGGCGCCCCGCGCACGAAGCGCTCGGGGTTGGCGGCGTAGGCGGCGGTGAGGACGGCCTGGCGGGCGGCGCGGGCCTTCTTGGCTTTGCCGTGGTGGACGGTCGCCGGCGTCATCAGGCCGATGCCGGAGTGGCGATGGTCGTGGTTGTACCAGCGAAAGAAGAAGCGGCAGAACTCCCGCGCCTGCTCGATCGAGTCAAAGCGGGCGGGGAAGGCCGGCCGGTACTTCAGGGTGCGGAACTGCGCCTCGGAGTAGGGGTTGTCGTTTGAGGTGTAGGGGCGGCTGTGGGTCTTGGTGACGCCGAGGTCGGCGAGCAGGAAGGCGACCGGCTTGGAGCGCATCGAGGTGCCGCGGTCGGCGTGCAGGGTGAGCCGCCCGCGGCCGATCGCCTGCTGCTCGGCCGATTGGGAGATCAGCGCTTCGGCCACGGAGGCCGACTCGCGCTCCTGCACGGTCCAGCCGACGACGTAGCGGCTGAAGACGTCGAGGATCACGTAGAGGTGGTAGCAGCGCCACTTCGCCGGGCCCTTGAGCTTGGAGATATCCCAGCTCCAAAGCTCGTTGGGGCGCTTCGCGAGCAGCTCGGGCTTCTCGTAGGGCGGGTGGGTGAGCTGGTCGCGGCGCTCGCGCACCTCGCCGCTCTCGTCCAGCAGCCGATACATGGTCCGCTCCGAGCACAGGTAGGCGCCCTCGTCGAGCAGCGTCGCCCACACCGCGGCGGGCGAGGAGTCGAGGAAGCGCTCGTCGTGCAGCTTGGCCAGGACGGCCTCGCGCTCGGCCTCGCTCAGCGCCCGTGCCGGGCGGGGCCGCGGCTTCCTTGGCCGCGGCTCGGGCGGGCGCCGGCGACGGTAGATCGTCGCCGGCGATGCCCCCAGCGCCCGGCAGGCCGGACGCGTGCCGATGATCGGTGTCAGCTCCTCGACAGTCGCCTCGATCATCGCTCGGTGCTCTCTTCGGCGCTCTCGGTCCCGAGCAGGTCCTCCAAGAGCGCTGAGACGTTTCCCTGCACCTCGATCACCTTGCGCGCCTTGGCCAGCTCGGCCTCGGCGCGCTCGGCGCGGCGGCGCAGCTCGGCGTTCTCCTTCTCGATCGGGTCGGCTCCCTTGCGGCCGCGCTTGCGCCCCAGCTCTCCTGCATCGCGCTGGCGGCGCCAGCTCGAAGAGGTGCGAGGAGTAGAGGCCCTCGCGGCGCAGCAGGGCACCGAGCTCTCCGGGCTTCTTGCAGGCGTCGGCCTGCTTGAGGACCTTCAACTTGTACTCGGCGGTGAAAGACCGGCGCTTGGGGCGCTCGGTCAGCTCGGGGTCGGGGACCGCCTCCGGCGCGGCGCTCCCGCCGGCCGCTTCACTTCTCTCGCCTTCGGCTCGCTCCGTTTCGCGGCCGGCGGCTTCGTCTCGGTTGATCAACGACATCACGTGCTCCAATCACGCCCTCGGGGTTCAGTAATTCCCGAATCATGCGTGTCTCACGTGACGTTGGCAGAGAGGGCGCAGGGTCAATCCAGGCAGCAATCGCGAGCATGTCTTCGAGGCGCGCCGGAGCGTCTTGGTCGAGCAGCGAGTCGTGGTGGGCTACGCGGTTGCGGAAGCGCTACACGCGGCGCATGCGAGCACTGAGGTCCTTACGGGTCAATGCTTCATGCGGAAACGCAGCGCGGAGTCGATGTCTCCACAGCTCCTCGTAGCGACGGCCGAACAGTCCGGCCCAGAAGGCAAAGGAGACCCCTGCGACGACACGTCCCCGCGTGACGAGCTTGCCGCGCTCGAGGCGCTCGATTGCGACGATCACCTGCTTGATTCCGTCGGGCTGGAGGATCTCGAAGTCCAGCAGCCAGGTGTCCTTGATCGGCGCCTGTGGCTGGCCCTTGCCGAGCACGCCGTCGATCGCGTTGCGCAGGAGAACCTCGAAGCGGTGAATCAAGCCGAACGATGCGACGGAGAGGTCGGCATGCCACTCGTACGGCGCTACCGCCCGCGCGTGATCTCCGTTAGCGGCGTCGAGAAACCGTGCGTAGCGCGGCTCGGATAGCCAGGCGCGTGCTTGCCGCTCCTCCATGGTCGCGCTACGCTATTCCAGACGCCCCGGTCCCGCCTAGGACTCCTTGGAGTTATGCGGCCGGGGCTTTGTCGTCCCGAGACCGTTGAGGAGGTCATCGCCGAGACCGCGGATCAGCCGCTCAGCGGCGATGAGTTCCTCGGCGCCCTGGATCGTCTCAGCGCGGCATCTTCTCAGCAGGTCGATTGATGAGCCCCACCTACGGGCTGTCTCCGGGCTTCGCTCGGGAGTTCGCGCGGATGCCGCGCGAGCAGCGTCGGGCGTTCCAGGCAGCGGTCAAGAAATTGATCGAGTCTTTGCGTGGGGGCACCGAGCCTGCTCGCTCGCTACGCATCAAGCGCGTGCAGGGAACCAAGACATCTGGGAGATGTCCTACTCGGGCGACGGCCGCGCCACCTTCCGCTACGGCGCCGAGGTCAAGCCGGGCGAGACGCACGTCGAATGGCTGCGCGTCGGCGGGCACGAGATCCTCTCTCGGCCCGAGTAGCGAGCTCGACGTGAAGAGCCTTGATCCGCCCCTGGGCCTTGTGGTTCAAATAACGTCCGGTTAGGCCGACTAGCCAGGACCAGATGGGCCTTATTTGAACCCAGCGCCGGTCGCCGACGGATGCGAGTTAGACGATGTCGACTCGACTGCCGGACGGGAGGACCGCCTCGAGCTTGATGCCCATGGCGCTGAGGAGCAGGAACGCGTTCTCCGTGGTTGGGTTCGCGGTCTCGGCGGTCAACATGCGCCGGACACTGGACGCGTCAAGGCCTGCTCGGTCGGCGAGGTCCTTCTTGGAGAGCTTTTCGGCCTCGCGGACGGACTCCAGGGTGCTGAGAAGCTTGTTGCGCGCGACGAGCGCCTTTACGCGGCGCTCGTAGTCGCCCCTCTCCTCGCTGGGAATAAGGGAGGCGAGAGCTGCATCGTGGGGATTCCGAGGCTTGGCCACAAGGGTAAGGGTAGCGTGTCCGTTGCATAAACGCAACACAGGGCGGGTGCGTCCGATCGTCGGTTGCAGTCAATACGCTTCGTAAATGCGCTGGGGGGTCGAGTGGCTTGTGGATCAGGGTGAGGAGCCGGCTTCGATCCCTGCCTACAGATTCCTGAAGGCCCTGCCGGTCAACGTCCGGGTCCAGCTTCTCGCGATCCTGGAGGCCGTCAAGACGACCGGCCCCGATCAGTGGGCTGATCGCCGCAGCCACTGCCCGATGAAGGGAGACTTGGCCGACCTTCACGAGGTGCGCGACAAGCAGGGGGGAGACGCTTTACCGCCTATTCGTGCTTTGGCAGCGCAAGGAACGTCGCGTGGTGATCGTCGATGGGAGGGCAAAGGCCAACAAGACGAAGCTGTCGGACGCTGAATACGAGGCCGTACGTGCTCTTGCCGCGAAAATCTCTGATGACCCGCCGCCATTCGCATCTGCCGACGATTTCATTCAGGCCGATCTCAAGGCATAGGCTCGGCCACGCTTGAGCCGAGGCACTCGATCGCGGATCTTCGTCGTCCGCGGGCGCCAGGTGATGGTCGATGAGGATCTGGCCGACCTCTACGGCGTCGAGACCAGGGTGCTGGTCCAGCAGGTCAAGCGCAACGCGAAGCGCTTCCCGGGGGACTTCATGTTCCAGCTGACAAGCGGCGAGGCAGAAGTTTTGAGATCACAAATTGTGATCTCAAACGAGGGTCGGGGAGGTCGCCGCTACGCGCCATACGTCTTTACCGAGCAGGGCATCGCAATGCTCTCAGGCGTCCTGCGCAGCGACCGCGCCATCGCCGTGAACATCGAGATCATGCGCACCTTCGTCGAGCTTCGCCGGGTCGCGAGTTCCTATGTCGCGATTGAGAAGCGACTCGAAGAGATCGAGCAGGAGTTGAGCGGCCACGACGAGCAGCTAACCGAGATATTTGCGGCATTGAGGCAGCTGATCTCACCGTCCGACCGACCGAAGCGCCCGGTCGGGTTCAGGATGCCCGAGGACGAAGAGTAGGGGCGACGGCGCGGGTGTAGAGCCTCGATCTGCTTGCGGATCTCTTGGTTCCCGTCCAGTTAGGCCGATATTCGAGAGCCCGCTTGGGAAGCGGGGCGTATTGTTCGGCCGATGCGCCGTGTTTTCGTCCTCGCCGGGGTGATCTTCGCGGGCCTTCTTGTCGTGGTTCCTGCACTCGCAGTGGGTGCCGGACGCGAAGTCGAGCGTGAACTCGCCTTCGGCCTGGACATCAAAGGCTTCACTGGCGGAGTCTTCGTTTCCAACAATGATGGCGATGTGAACGCGCTGATCATCCTGAACCGCGGCCCGCAGGTCGCCTACTACTCGACGCCGGCGAGGGTCACCGCAGAACGGGTGACGGCGCGGTTCGGTGAGCTCGGCGAACTTGACTACCGTTTCGCTCCGAAGCGAAACGGACGGGTCAAATGCACCGGCGCCGAAGAAGGTGAAGCCGTGTTCGAAGGAACCTTCGATTTCACCGGCGAGAACGGATACGTCCATATCGAAGCCGACCACGCCAAAGGGTACTTCCAGATCTACCCCGAGCCGAAGAACTGCCCGCAGAAACGACTCGCACGGCCCGCTGGGCGGTACCACCCGTCCTACTCAGACGAAGGGGCAACCCTGCAGGCGAGGGCCCGTTTGCGCGCAAAACGAACGACGCGCGAGGTCCTGGTCTTCGACGCAGGCCGGCACAGGCGGCACAAGGTCACTGTCTACGCCACCCTGGCCGAAGAACGCGAAGGGATGACGGTCGCCCGCGGGGTGCAGCTGACGGCAGGCGCCGGCGCCTGCCGCTGGAACCTCAAGAAGGGCACCGCGACGCTGCGGCCGCCGCCGCCTTTCACCGGCTCGGCGACTTTCAACCGGCACGGCGACGGCCACGGGACCTGGAAGGGCTCACTGGGTATGCCGATCCTCGGCGGCGAACCAGTCGAGCTGACCGGCAGCGAGTTCCGTGCCTTCATCCACAAAGGCGTGCCGCAGGACGAGTGAGGCCCGCCGTCCTCAGGGTTGGGCCTGACGCGGAATCGGTGATACGCGAGTGATACGGACATTGGCCGAAACCGCTCCGGCAAGTCTTCGAGCCGCGCCGGGGCGTCTTGATCGAGCAGCGAGTCGTGATGGGCGACGCGGTTGCGGAAATGCTGTACGCGGCGCATGCGAGTACTGAGGTTCTTACGGGTCAATGCTTCATGCGGGAACGCAGCGCGGAGACGATGCCTCCACAGCTCCTCGTAGCGACGGCCGAACAGCCCGGCCCAGAAGATCGGCGTCTGCGGCTGGCCCTCGCCGGGCCGCGCTACGCTATTCCAGACGCCCGGGTCCCGCCTAGGACTCCTTGGAGTTATGCGGCCGGGGCTTTGTCGTGCAGTGCCCGGATTCGCGGAGCGGCACCGTGGTTCAAATACCGTCCGGTTAGGGGCCGATTTCGCAGACAAAAGCATCCGGCTCGTTTGCAATGCTGGCTGGATGGCGCAGACCATCGAGAGAGCGGACTCGCTGGAGTTGATCGAGGCCCCCGCGATCGAGAAGCGGATCTTCATCGTCCGCGGGCGCCAGGTGATGCTCGATGAGGATCTCGCGGATCTCTATAGCGTGGAGACAAAACGCCTGGTTGAGCAGGTGAAGCGGAACTCGGAGCGGTTCCCAGAGGACTTCATGTTCCAGCTCGAGACGGAAGAGGCTGCGGCTTTGAGGTCGCAGATTGCGACCTCAAACGCTGGTCGTGGCGGGCGCCGTTACGCCCCCTACGTCTTCACTGAGCAGGGTGTGGCAATGCTCTCCTCGGTTCTCCGGAGCAAGACGGCCATTGCCGTCAACATCGCGATCATGCGAGCGTTCGTGGAGTTGCGTCGAGCAGCGGCGGGTTACGCAGTGCTGGAGAAGCGGCTCGATCGGCTGGAACGAGATACGAGTGACCGGCCCCCGTTTACCGGTCCACCCTCAGCGAGAGTTCGTGGTCGGTATCGACATGCACCGTAGCGGGGTCGACCGCCGCCTCGCGGAGTGAGCCCGTAGGGCGATCGGAGTGAGGCGGCGGAGCGCCGTTCTCCTCCCGCCAGCGCTCGGCGAATCGCGCCGGCGGCAGCATCCCCAGGGACGAGTGTGGGTGTTCGGTGTTGTAGGCGACGATCCAGTCAGCGAGGATGACCTTGGCCTCGGCCAGGGTGTAGAACAGCTCGATGTCGAGCACCTCGTCGCGGGTACGGCCGTTGAAGGACTCGATGAATGGGTTCTGCCAGGGTGAGCCCGGCTCGATGTAGGCGGTGGCGGTCTTGCCCAAGCGACACCAGTCGCGCAGGGTGTGGGCGATCAGCTCGGGCCCGTTGTCGCAGCGGATGTGCTCGGGTACGGTGCCACGCAGGCCGACGAGGCGTTCCAGGAGCGCAACCGTGTCCTCGGCGGTGATCGAGCGGGCCACCTCGCTCGCCAACGCCTCGCGGGTGAACTCGTCGATCACATTCAGCACCCGCAGCTGGCGCCCGTCGGCGGTTTCGTCGGTCTGGAAGTCGAGCGCCCAGACGTGGTCGGGATGTTCGGCGCGCAGCTCCTTGCCGTCTGCGTTATCTCCCAGCCTGGCGCGCTTTCGCTTGCGGCGGGGCACCCGCAACCCCTCCTCGCGCCAGAGGCGCTGCACCCGCTTCTTGTTGACTTCCCAGCCCTCTTCAATCAGGCGGGCGTGGGCGCGGCGGTAGCCCCAGCGCTTCTTCAATTTGGAGATCTCGCGCAGGCGTTTTCGCAGGGCGGCATCGTCTGGGGCGAGGTGCGGCTCATGGCGCTGCGTGGATCGGTGCTGGCCGGCGATCCGGCACGCCCGACGCTCGGAGAGGCCGAGGCGGTCCTGGAGGATCAGGACCGCTCGGCGCCTCCGGGCCGGGCCTAGAAGTTTCCCTTCGCGATCTCCTTGTAGGCGCGGATGTCGAGCTCCTTGTCGGCGACGATCTGCTTGAGCTCGTGGTTCTCCTTCTCGAGCTCCTTCAGCCGCTTGACATCGTCGGCCTTCATGCCGCCGTACTGGTTGCGCCAGCGGTGGAACGTCTGCTCGGAGACCTCCAGCGCCTTTGCCACCTCGGATATTTGCTTGCCTTCGCCGAGCATCTTCTCGGCCTCCCTGAGCTTGCGAATGATCTGCTCGGGGGTATGCCTGCGCTTCTTCACTTGCGTCGGTCCTCCTTGGCCCATTGTCGTGGGCCGGAAGAACT
The DNA here is from genome assembly GCA_963817905.1 of uncultured Solirubrobacterales bacterium. GTDB lineage: Bacteria > Actinomycetota > Thermoleophilia > Solirubrobacterales > 70-9 > VRUE01. The sequence goes on from CAWFPS010000002.1 coordinate 800,747, forward strand.
CTCACACAGGGCGGACCGATTTCAGGGGGTCATGCCACGAGCTCGAAGCTGGGTCAGCATGATGAACGACTGGATCAGGTCTTCAAGGCGCTGCGGCAGTTGATCGCGCCGCCCGCTCGACCAAAGCGGCCCATCGGGTTCAGGGCGCCGGAGGATGAGTAAGCGTCTCATCGTGCAGTGCCCGGATTCGCGGAGCGGCACCGTGGTTCAAATGCCGTTCGGTTAGGCCGATTAACCAGGAACAAGGGAATCTCTTTTGACCCGCCCCCGCGAAGCGGTCGTCCTGTGAAGCAGTTCGCACGTAGTGGCTCAAGGTTTCGCTGACTTCGTGGATCTCGCCTGATGGCGGGAACGCAAGCGGTCTACTACCGCGACAGACGTGGGACCGAAACCGGTCGATCGATTTATTGAAGCTCTCCCGGCCAAGCGGGCGGCGAAGATCGACGACTATCTCGAGGAGCACCTGAATGGCCGACCGGTCGATGCTCCGCCGCCGGAGTCCCAATCAGCTCGCAAATCGAGGGCGAACTGCGCGAGTTGAGAATCAGGTTCGCCAACACGCGCTACCGAATCCTCTATCAGCGATCAGGGACCCTGATCGTCCTGCTGCACGCCTTCGAGAAGTACACGGGAGCGGGATGCACCCACGCGTCGCCGCTCGATGTCGATCAGCAGCTCCTCGTCCAGGACGGCGAGAATGCGCTTGAGCACCGGAATCGTCGGCATGTGTGCTCCGGTGCCCGACACCGTTGCCGCGTGATGCAGCGCCCCAGTTAGGCCGATCTTTGCAGACAAAAGCATCCGGCCCGTTTGCCATCCTCCCTGGTGGGCATCGGCTGCGTCTGGAGTCTCTGGGTCCGCCGGTGGCCCTCGATCTTGCGGTCATTCAACCGCCTGGGACACTGAAGGGGATGAAGATGCTCGTTGTTGACATCACGGCAGCCGATGCAGCGGGAGGGCGACTCGGTCGCTACAAGGTTTCCGAGCGGCGTCAGGACGGCTCTCTGGTGCTCGTTCCCGAGACTGTTGAGGAGGTCATCGTCGAGACCGCGGATCGGCCGCTCAGCGGGGATGAGTTCCTCGACGCCCTAGATCGTCTCAGTGCGGCATCTTCTCAGCGGGCCGATTGATGACCCCCCACCTACGGGCTGTCCCCGAGCTCGCTCGCGAGTTCGCGCGGATGCCGCGTGAGCAGCGTCGTGCATTTCGGGTGGCAGTCAAGAAATTGATTGAGTCTTTGCGCAGGGGCGCTGAGCCGGCTCGCTCGCTACGCATCAAGCGCGTGCAGGGCACCAAGGACATCTGGGAGATGTCCTACTCGGGCGACGGCCGCGCCACCTTCCGCTACGGCGCGGAAGTCAAGCCTGGCGAGACGCACGTCGAATGGCTGCGTCTCGGCGGTCACGAGATCCTCTCTCGGCCCGAGTAGCGATCTCGTCATGAAGGGCTCTGATCCGCCCTTGAGCCCTGTGGTTCAAATACCGTCCAGTTAGGCCGATTCTGAGGCGCTCTCTCACAGGCCGAGTTCGCGCACGCCGCGCTCGTCCCAACCGAGGTGGTGGGCGATCTCATGGCGGACGGTGCGCTCGATCTGGGCTCGCAGCAGCTCGGGGTTGTGGCCGAAGTCGCGCTCGAGCGTGTCGCGGTAGATGACGATGTGGTCTCGGTAGTTGTCGCGAGCGACGGTGTCGCCGATGTAGTGGCCGTAGGCGTGGTGCAGCTTGCCGAGGTGGGAGACGAGGATCGGGATGCCCTCGACCACCTCGCGTAGATCCTCGGGCAGGCCGTCGATTGCCTCGACGACGAGTTCGTCGAACTCGCTCAGCGGCTGCTCGGATGGCGGCAGCTTGGCCAGCGCCTCGCTGCGATCGGAGAGCTTGCGGAACTCCTGCTCGGGCATCTCGTCGCCGAGCAGCATCACGGTCACCCAGGCGGTGATCAGAACAACCGCGACGATCCCTGCCAGCAGCACAAGCAGGTCACCGACCCCGGCGAACGACGGCGGGTTGAGCAGCAGCATCGCCAGCCCGACGATGAACGCGACCAGCGCGGCGGCGCGCAGGGGTGGGCCGAGGGTCTCCTTCATGCATCGAGGGTAGACCCGAGCGCGAGCGGGCATCCGAGCTGAAACCCGCCGCTGATTGGTGCGATGCCCTCGCGACCCAGCGCCCGCCAGGTCCTCTCGGCGCCGTAGACCGAGAGGTTCTCCTCGTGGACCCTGCGGATCTCGGGTAGTAACTCGCGGTCGCGGAGGGCGCGAGCGCAGGGGTTGCGCTCTCGCTCCTTGCGCGCGTAGTAGGTCGAGGGGGCGAACTGCAGTGCTCTGCAGATCGGCTCGACCCCGAATCGGTCGCGGTGGGGGGCGGTTCAAACCTAGCCGACCATCGGCTTTCGCTCATAGAGTTGCCATCGCGAACGCTTCCTCCGCGCCGAGGAATGGGACCAAGGTCACGTAGACGACCGGAGGCACTATCTCGGGCAGCCGCTCCGCGCCCCTTGTTCTTACGTGGTCATAGAAGAGCGTGTAGAGCGCACCGCCGATCGCCTCGGCGGTTATCGGCGGCACGCCAGGGTTCACCTTGTAGCCGTCGGCGAGAAGCCCCTCCATGCCTTCGGTGACCTTCTCTCGCTGCTCAAGCGCCCGCGTCCCCGCTCCGAATATCTCGACTGCGCCAAGGTGCGCGTACTCGGGCTCCTGCACGCCGAAGGTAAACATCGCCTCCTGCGTCCCTTGGACGGCGTGCTGCCAGTCAGGGGCCCGCCGAAAGGCCGGCAGGGCCTCGGCGAGCATCTGCGCGGAGCCGCTGTCGAGCGCGGCCACCATCGCATCCTCCTTGTTGTCGAAGTACTCATAGAAGGTTCGCTGGGAGGTCTTCGCCCGCTCGACGATTTCGGCCACGGTGGTCTCGTGATAGCCCTTCTCCGAGACGACGGCGGCCAGCGCCCTGAGGATCCGCTCCGGGGGAGACGAAGCGGCCTGGCGCTCCGCAAATGCAGAGGCCTTGCGCGAGCGGCGCCGCGGGGCCTTCAGCGGGCCGGGGGGCGAGGAATTCAGAAACAGCCAGTCCCAGAGTTGCGGCGCCAGCTCGAGCAACTCCTGCTCCTGCCCGCGGTAGAGGCGCTTGTGGATCACCTTCTGGACGCCCCCAATCAAGGCCCGCACGATCTCCGAGGGCATCCCCTCGTGGCCGGGCACCTGGTCCAGCATCTGCTTCAAGAGCGCCTCGAAGGCGTCGATCGTGCGGTCGACGAGCGCCACGCCCTCGGGGCCGGCCGCGTAGATGTCCACGAAGCACATCTTTGCGGCGGCGGACTGGTCGGCGATCCGCTGAAAGAGGGTTTCGAACGCCCGCTTAGCGGCCACCAGGTCCACAGGATGCTCCAGCCCGCCTTCGACCGTCCCCAGGGCCGGACCGACCAGCGCCTCAATCGCCGCGATGAAGCACTCCTGCTTGTCGCCAAAATGGCGGTAGAAGGCGCTGCGCGAGACGCCCGAGAGCTCGACCAGGTCGGCCACCGTGGTCGTCTCGTAGCCCTGCTGGGCCACCGTCGCCACCATCGCCGCGAACAGTCGCTCGCGCTGGTTGCGCTTGGCCTCCTCGCGCCGCGCACTGTGTCGCGGCCTTCCCGCCCGCAGTTTCCTCGACCTCAGCTCAGATGCATCTCCCCAGGGGGTCTCCATCATCGTGGCGAACGATAGCCGTAGATCGATGGAGTGTCGGTCGAGCGATGTGATGTATCCAGGCGGTACGACCGTGATTTGGTGGAAGTGAAGAGAAGTGTCGCTCTCAATCAGCGAAAGGTGAGATAGCCGAAACCTGGATATGCGTAATAACACTGTTATGGTCCGTAAGTGTTCCTATTTTGCAATACGGACAGGTAGGAAGAGGCTTTTTTTCCTAAACTTTCACCGTGCAAGATCACCCAACTGAGGGGCGCGAGGGGCGAGGCGAGACGGTAAATGGGAGATTTGCGATTGCTGTGCTTCGCGTGCCGGCCGCGCGTCGTCTTACCTCAGCACAGCTTTTCTCCGCAACCGGAGATGGCATGGTCTTCGCCGTGTTGCCGTTTGCGATCTACGGAATGGGCGGGTCTACCGGTCAGGTCGGAGTTGCCTTGGCAGTGCAGGCAATTTCGATGGCCGTACTGTTTCTGGCGGGCGGTGCGGTTGGCGATCGCTTCAAGCGCCGCAGTGTCGTCGTGGCGGCCGATCTGCTTCGCTTTGCGACACGCGCCGCCATCGCCATCCTTTTGTTGACAGGCGAGGCGAGCTACTGGCAGGTTCTGGTTGCGCAGGCGGCTCATGGCGCCGGAACCGCCTTTTTCACTCCGGCGATGGACGCCCTAGTGCCGGAGGTCATTGCGCCAAAGGACCGGCAGGGGGTAAACGCGCTTCGGGGCATGGGCAGGTCCTTCGGTGCTGTGCTTGGCCCGGCGTTTGGAGCAGCAACATTTGCTTTGGTCGGCCCGGGTTGGGCGTTCGGGCTCGATGCGGGAACGTTCCTGGCGAGCGCCTGGTTGCTGCGCGGGTTTCGCCTGTCAGGAGTTCCCAGCGCCCGGCCTGCTGCGCGTCGATCCGTCATGGCCGATCTGGCTGAGGGATGGGAGGCGGCCAGGCGGATGCGCTGGTTCTGGCGAGTCGCATCGGAGTTCGCGGTTCTGAACACCTTGGTTTTCGCTCCGTTCTTCGTCCTCGGGCCAGCGGTGGCCGCGCAGTCGCTGGGCGGCCCTGGGGCCTGGGCCTGGATTCTGGTGGCGCTGGGCATCGGCGAGCTGGCCGGAGGGGCGCTGGCTCTTGCATGGAATCCAGTGCACCCGCTGGCTGCCGGGACGGCTGCGATTGCCGCCTGGACGGTTCCGCTGGTGCTGATGGCGGCAGTCGCGCCGGTTGGCGTGGTCGCCGCGGGCGCGGTCCTCGCCGGGGGATCGTTCGCGGTGTTCGAGGCTTTGTGGGAAACGGCAAAGCAAGACAACGCCCCCGCCGCGCTGCAGGCGAGGCTCAGCTCGTTCGACCAGCTTGGCTCGTTGGGCCTCGTGCCAGTTGGCTATCTGTTGGGAGGTCTGATGCTGGGCGCTGTTGGTGCGAGCACGGCGCTGATCTCCGGGGCGGTGATCGTGCTGGCTGGAACGGTCTCGGTTGCTACCGACCCAAGCGTCCGAGGCCTGCGGTTTAACAAGGCGCACGAGCCGAGGGCTTCCCCGGTATGACCAAGGCGACTTGGATAACAAGCGCCGGGGCACAGGAACATCCGAAAGGCAAAAGTATGAGCCCTGCGCTCATTCACATTCTCAACCATCCGACGCGCCGAATGATCTTGCGGAGGCTTATGGTTGAGGGTACGGAAATGAGCCCGAGCACCATGTCGAGGGGTGACAAAGTCGCTCTCACCACGGTGGCGCATCATGCGCGCTACTCGTGCAGGCTGGGAGTTCTCCGCCTTAGCAAGGTCGAGGACGGCCCGGGGAAAGAGCGGTTCTATGCGTCGAATGTCGCGGGCAACGAGCTTGTCGAAAAAATACTGTCCGAGACAGAGGAGCACGATGCCAAGCTTCTAGCACGGAACGGCCGCCGAGCCGAGCCGACCCGGAGCTTTCGCATGCCGAGATAGGATGACTCGCTCGCATGAGATTGCGCGGAGCGGGCGGATGAAGCTCGACGACGAGATCGTCGAGCTCGAGGAATGGGACGCGGTGCGCGTCTCGCCTGGGACGTGGCGAGGCTACGAGGCCGGGCCGGAGGGCCTCGACCTGATTTGACCTTCTTGCATCGCTTCAGCGCCTTGGTCAGGTGCCGCTTTCTTGCCTTGGCCTTCATCGTTTCCCGATGCTTCTTCGCGGCCAGCGCCGGGTCACGTCGCTACAAGTGGTGTAACGAGCACGTAGTGGCCGGAACGAAGTTCCGGCCACCGCGGTCCCCAGACTCGTCGGTTGAAGGACACTGGGGATCTCCTCGATGAGCAAGGACCGGGTCTCGCGGCTATGCAAGGCGCTCGACGAGTAGCCGCCTCGTTGAGACCACAATCTGTGATCTCAAGGGAGGATGCGGCTGTTTGTCGGGCTTTGCTGGCCGGTCTCAGTACGGCGCGCGAAGGCCCTCGAACATCGGAAAGTGCTTGAGGTTGTGCGTGGCGAGGTCGGCGTCGATCTCTTCGGCGGTGGCTGCGATTGCGAGATCGGCGACTCCGATGCCGGGATGACTGCGGCGCCACTTGCGCCCGAGGTCTCCGGCGCGGCGTGCCACTGCTTCGCTCACCGGAACCCAGGCGAGCAGCGCAAAGAGCCTGTCGGCTGCACGCCGCTCCGAGGACCGCAGCCCTTGGATCACCTCTATGCGACTGACCTCCGAACACGAAGGACGGTCATCGAGACTTGCGAGATATTTGGTGGCCGGAGCCGACGCACGAAGGTGATCGACGAGGACGCTGGTGTCGAGGACGACGCTCAATGCCCAAGCCGCGACAGCCGCTTGGCATCCTCGCGGCGAATGTCCTCGACATAGTCGGCGCCCTCCGTGAGGTAGGGGGCGACGCCGGCGGTGCCCTCGATCGCGGTCCTCCACTGCGTTCGCCATGCGGCGGCGTCCTGCTCATCCTTGGAGAGATATGCGTCAACCGCGCGGCGTATCAACATGGAGCGCGAGGTACCTGCTGCGGCGGCGCGCCGGTCGAGACGAGCTGTCTGGTCGTCGTCGAGGTAGATCTGGGTTCGATTCATGATGTATAAGCATACATCATGAGACCACCGTTCTCATCACAGGCCGAGGTCGCGCACGCCGCGCTCGTCCCAGCCGAGGTGGTGGGCGATCTCATGGCGGACGGTGCGCTCGATCTGGGCTCGCAGCAGCTCGGGGTTGTGGCCGAAGTCGCGCTCGAGCGTGTCGCGGTAGATGACGATGTGGTCTCGGTAGTTGTCGCGAGCGACGGTGTCGCCGATGTAGTGGCCGTAGGCGTGGTGAAGGTTGCCGAGGTGGGAGACGAGGATCGGGATGCCCTCGACCACCTCGCGTAGATCCTCGGGCAGGCCGTCGATTGCCCCGACTACGAGTTCGTCGAACTCGCTCAGCGGCTGCTCGGATGGCGGCAGCTTGGCCAGCGCCTCGCTGCGATCGGAGAGCTTGCGGAACTCCTGCTCGGGCATCTCGTCGCCGAGCAGCATCACGGTCACCCAGGCGGTGATCAGAACAACCGCGACGATCCCGGCCAGCAGCGCCAGCAGGTCACCGAGCCCGGCGAACGACGGCGGGTTCAGCAACACCATCGCCACTCCGACGACGAACGCGAGCAGCGCGGCGGCGCGCAGGGATGGGCCGAGGGTCTCCTTCATGCATCGAGGTTAGACCCGCGGGCTCGCGGCGATACCGGTGTTCCTCAACGCTCGCCAGATTAGATCGGCGACCCCAGTCAGAGGTGCCCTATTAGGATTGCCCCGTGCCGTACACGCTCAGGAACCTGAGGGAGGATCTGGAGGATGTCGGGTCCAACTTCGACGGCGCGCTGGACCTGGAGTTCCGCTTGGCGACCGAGGCACTTGAGCTCGAGCAGTCCGGCCTGGGATACCAGCGTGTCCCGCCCAACTATCGCTTCCCGTACGGCCACACGCACAAGAAGCAGGAGGAGGTGTACGTGGTCCTGTCCGGGAGCGGGCGGATGAAGCTCGACGAGGAGATCGTGGAGCTCAAAACATGGGACGCGGTGCGCGTCCCGCCCGGTACGTGGCGAGGCTACGAGGCCGGGCCGGAGGGCCTCGAGATCCTCGTCATCGGCGCCCCCAACCTCGGCGAGGCTCCGCGCGAGGACGTCGATGGCCAGCGCGACTGGTGGGCTGACTGTTAGCTGTGAACGAATAGGGTCCAGCTAGGTCGATTTTGCAACGACACTCGCGCCAAGTTGCAAATTCACAGAGAAGCCCGGACGGGTCAAGCGGACTTCTGCGAGCCTCGGTTTATGGCGAAAACCCAGGCCATCGACCAGCCACGATGAGCGCAAAGGAGAATGGCCGCATGAGCCCGGGGGGCAGGGTAGCTGCCGAGGTGGTGGAGGGCGGCAATCATATTCCGACGATTCCCGTCCCGAAGCGCATCCTCGCGGTGCTTGATGAGGATCTGCTCATTGGTATCGAGCGGCGGGTTCCCGACGAGGAGCCGGAGCGCGAGATGGCGCCTGCGCCAGAGCTCGCCGCCGCCTGACACTACGCCCTCGTATCCGGAAGATCACCGCGTCGCATGGGCCGCGCAGTTTCTCCTTATGCTCGCCTTGACTTCCACCCGGAGGGCGGGGAGGGTGCGAAAAGGATCCGTGCCAAACCCGATGGAGGATGAGATGAGTGGCGCAGAAGCGAACCGCGAAGGCGAGGCGGGCTCTCCGCCGGTAAACGCTGGTGAGGTAAAGCTTGAGGTCGTGGTCCTGCCCGTTTCCGACGTCGACCGCGCGAAGGACTTCTACGCGGGGTTGGGCTGGCGCCTCGACGCCGATCTGGCGGTCGAGGATGGGTACCGGGTGGTGCAGCTGACGCCTCCGGGCTCGGCCTGCTCGGTCATTTTCGGTGAGGGGGTCACGTCGGCCCCGCCGGGTTCCTCGGAGGGGTTGCAGCTCTCGGTCTATGACATCGACGCCGCTCGTGCCGACCTGATCGCGCGTGGAGTCGACGTCAGCGAGACGTTCCACGACGCGACCGGGATCTTCCATCGCGCCGGCGTCGCTGGGCGCGTCGCAGGACCGGCGCCCGAGCATGCCGATTACGGCTCGTTCGTCGCCTTCAGCGATCCCGACGGCAACGGCTGGCTGATGCAGGAGATCAAGACCCGGCTTCCGGGACGATGAGGGGAGGGACCGATGGCCACGAGCTATGAGTCTGTGGAGGACCTGGCGGAGGCGCTGAGGCGGGCGGCCGCGGCGCACGGCAAGCACGAGGAGCGGACCGGGGAGGAGGACCCGAACTGGCCCGACTGGTACGCGCTCTACATGGTGCGCGAGCGCGACGGGGAGGAGCTGCCGGAATAGGAGTGCGGGCCGCACGGTAATTTTGGTCGCCATGTCCGTCCCCGTCCTATTTGCCGTTGACGAAGACGAGCGCTCGCTGCGCATCGTCGAACGCGAGCTGGTCGACCGCTACTCACGGAGCTACCGCGTTGTCTGCGTGTCCTCGGTGGAGGAGGCGACGACCGAGCTGGAGGCGCTGGCGGCCGCGGGAGAGGACGTCGCGCTCGTCCTCGCCGCCCCTCGGTTCAGCCAGGCGACGGGGGGCGAGCTGCTGGGCAGGGTGCGCGATCTCCACGCGCACGCCCAGCGCGGGTTGCTGATCGAGTGGGGCAGCTGGGGCGATGGCGAGACCGCCGGGGAGATCTTCGAGGCGATGGCACGGCGCCAGATCGAGTACTACGTGATCAGGCCGTCGCAGTCGCCCGACGAGCTCTTCCACCAGTCGGTCTCGACCTTTCTGCTCGAGTGGGCCCACGCGCGACGGGTCTCGCCCCACACCGTTCACATCGTCAGTGACTCGTGGGCGGGCCGGGCCCACGAGCTGAAAGAGGTCCTCGGCCGCTGCGCGGTGCCGCACGCGTTCCTGCTCGCCGACTCGCCCGACGGCCGCGCGGTGCTGGCGGAATCAGGTGACGGAGAGCCGCTTCCCCTGGTCGTCTTTCCGAACGGCACCGTCCTCACCAACCCGACCAACCTGGAGCTGGCCGCTGCCGCCGGCGCCACCATCGACCCCGACCGGCGCGAGTACGACGTGATCGTCGTCGGCGGTGGGCCGGCCGGCCTCTCGGCAGCGGTCTACGGCGCCTCGGAGGGCTTCCGGACGCTGGTCGTCGACGACGGCGGCGTCGGCGGCCAGGCGACCTCGAGCTCGCTGATCCGCAACTACCTTGGCTTTCCGCGCGGGGTCAGCGGTCGCCGGCTGGCCGAGAGCGCCTACGAGCAGGCCTGGGTCTTCGGCGCCAAGTTCGCCTTCATGCACGAGGCGACCGCGATCCGGCGCGAGGGCGACCGCATCCATGTCGCCCTTTCCGACGGCGGTGAGGTCAGCGCTCCCGCGGTCATCCTCTCCACCGGTGCCACCTATCACCGGCTCGGCGTCCCCGAGCTCGAGGCCCTGGTCGGGGCCGGGGTCTTCTACAGCGGCCCCGCCTCCGAGGCGCCGACCACGGTCGACGAGGAGGTCTACGTCGTCGGCGGCGCCAACTCGGCCGGCCAGGCGGCCCTGCACCTGGCCGAATTCGCCCGCCGGGTGACGCTCGTTGTGCGCGCCGACTCGCTCGAGAAGGGAATGTCCCACTACCTGGTGCGGCAGGTCGAAGGCGCGCCCAATATCGATGTGCGCCTCGGGACCGAGGTCGTCGGCGGAGGCGCGGGCGGGGACGGCTGGCTGGAGCGCCTGGTCCTCCGCTCCAGCGCCGACGGGACGACTGAGACGGTCGCGGCCGATGAGCTCTTCCTGCTGATCGGCGCCCGTCCGAATACGGAGTGGTTGTCGGCGGCGTGCACGCTGGGGGAGGGCGGGTTCATCCGCACCGGGGCGGATATCGAGAACGACGGGACCTGGCCCCTCGAGCGCAGCCCGTTCTCGCTCGAGACCAGCATGCCCGGCGTCTTCGCCGCGGGAGACGTTCGGCACGGGTCGATGAACCGCGTCGCCTCCGCGGCCGGCGAGGGCTCGATCGCGATCAAGCTCATCCACGAACTATTCGCCGCCGAGCCGAGCTGAAGAACGCGCATATGGTTGAGGACATGGACGAGCCGCTTCCCCGCTATCTGGCCGCGTCGGAGGCCGGAGACATCGAGGGGGTGATGAGCGCGCTCGCCGCCGACGTCGAGCTGATCTCCCCGATCTCGGGCCGGATGGTGTTCCGCGGCCGGGAGGACGTCGGTTTCCTGCTCGGTGCCGTCTACCGGAGCTTGAAGGGCCTGCGCTGGACCCAGACGCTAGGCGAGGGCGAGAACCGGGTCTCAGTCGGCCATGCCCGGATCGGCCCGCTGCGGATGACCGATGCGATGGTCTTCGAACTCGATCCCGCGGGTCGCATCCGGATGATCAGTCCCCACCTCCGGCCCTGGTTGGCGTTGACGCTGTTCGCGCTGGTCCTCGGCCCAAAGGTCGCCCGGCGCCCGGGAGTCGTCTGGCGGGCGCTGCGCGGTTGAGCGCCGGGCGCGTGGCAACCGGGCGCGGATCGGGCCGATGACCGCTCGGCTCAAATACGTCGACCCAAGCAAGCGGCCGGGCCCCTTCACCCGCGCCTACGCGGCGTTCTCCAACACGCGCCTGGGACGGTTCCTCTCGATTCATCTCGTCTGGAAGGTCGATCCGTTCCTGATGCGGGTGAGCCACGGTCGACTCGGGATGGACCTGACGATTCCAACCGCGCTGCTCGAGACCCGGGGAGCGAAGAGCGGCGTCCTGAGGCGCAACGTCGTCATCTACTTCCACGACGGCGACCGGGTCACGCTCGTCGCCTCCAAGCTTGGCCTGCCGAACCATCCGGCCTGGTTCCACAACCTGCGGGCCAATCCCGACGTCACTTTCGGCGGCATCCCGATGCGGGCGACGGTCGTCGCCGGAGAGGCCGAGCGGCGACGACTCTGGGCGCTAGCCGACAACGTCTTCGCCCCCTACGCGGCCTACCGTCGCGAGGCGGCAAAGGCGAACCGGACGATCCCAATCGTCCAGCTCATCGAGGCTCCGTCTCGAAGATAAGGACAGGACAGGCCTGTCGTCTGCTCCAATCATGCGCGCCTCGATATACGCTGCCGCAATGTCAGAGGCCGAACCAGTCGCGACGGAAGACGAGCAGCGCGCTCGCGGAGTCGCGCGGTTGCACATCCACCTCGAGCTGCTGGCGACGATCCTGCTCGCGATCGCCGCCGTGGCCACCGCCTGGAGCTCCTACCAGTCGGCGCGCTGGAGCGGGGTGCAGGCGATCGACTTCAGCCGCGCCAACGCGGCCCGGGTCGAGTCGACGCGGGCCTCGACCGAAGCGGGGCAGGAGACCCAGGTCGACGTGCTCACCTTCACCCAGTGGGTGAACGCCTACGCGGGGAAGGACACGAAGCTGGCCGACTTCTACTTCGAGCGCTTCCGCAAAGAATTCAAGCCGGCCGTCGTCGCCTGGATCGCCACCCACCCACTGAAAAACAACGACGCGCCGCCGGTGCCCTTCGTGATGCCGCAGTACAAACTCGCCAGCCAGGCCGAATCGCAGCGCCTGCTCAACGAAGCGGAAGCCGACACGGCGGAAGCGCGCCAGTCCAACCAGCGCTCGGACAACTATGTGCTGGCCGTCGTGCTTTTCGCCGCGGCCCTGTTCTTCGCCGGGATCAGCACCAAGCTCTCGGTGCCCTCGCAGCGGGTAGCGGTGCTCTTGCTCGGCTACTTGCTTTTCGTCGGCACCGCGATCTGGGTGGCGACGTTCCCGGTCACGATCTCGGTCTGAGCGCGGTTACCTGCCGTACGGCGCGCCGACCGCCTTGGCCCAGTCCTGGTCGACGTGGAGCTGGCCCTTGGCGTCGGTATCGACGATGACGACGGTGGCCGGCAGGCGGTTGCCGTTGCTCGGGTCGATCGTGATCGAGCCGGTCCAGCCCTGCCAGTCGCTGACTTCGTCGAGCGCGTTTGTAAGCGCCTTCGGCGCGGTGTCCTTCACCTGTTCGATGCCGCGGGCGAGGAAGTTCAGCGAGTCGTAGGTGTAGGGGCTCCAGGTGCCCGGGGCCTGGCCGAACATCTGCTTGTACTCGCTGACCCTGGCGCCGGACCCGGTGAAGTCTTCGGGCGCGGGGACGCCGACGACGGGACAGGCTCGTGCCGCCGCCACACCGGCGGTTTCGACGAAGCCGGTGTCGTAGGAGGCGTAGTCGGCGATGCACTGCGATCCGACCTCGCCTTCCTTCATCTCCTTGGCGATCAGGCCGCCCTCGGGGAAATAGACGGCGGCGTAGATCGCGTCGGGCTTGCCCGCGGCGAGCTTGTCGACCACGTCGGCGTAGCTCTTCTTGCCGGGCTGGACCTTTTCGTAGGCGGTTACGGTGACGCCCGCGTCTTCCAGCGATTCCTTCAGCGCCGCGGAGACCGAGACGGTGTAGTTCTGCGTCGGGTCATAGGCGATCGCGACGGTCTTGGCACCGAGCCAGCCGGTCAGCGCCTTCGAGGCGACCGGGGCGATCTGGTAGGTCATCGGCTGCAAGGTGAGCCCGAGGCCGTTGGTTTCCTCGTCGGAGGTGAGCCGGATCGGGACCAGGCCGGCGCCGATGTAGAGCGGCAGGGTTTCCACCCCGACGCCGGAGTTGTAGGGACCGACAACCCCGTCGAGCCCGTCGACGATCGCCTGGTTGGCCGCCTTCACCCCGGTTTCCGGATCGGCCGCATCGTCGATCGGGATCACCTTGACCTGCCGTCCGAGGATGCCGTTGCCTTCGTTTAGCTGCGCCGCCGCCAGTTCGGCTCCCTTCAGCATCCCCTTGCCCAGCGTCGCCTGTTCGCCGCTGAGCGGCGCCTCGAGGCCGACCCGGAACTTGGCGGAGCCGTCCGAGCTCGAGCTCGACCCGCCGCACCCCGCGGCGAGCAGGACAAGGGCTGCGGTGGCGAGGGCGGCGGCGAGGCGGGTCATCTTGGGCACGGACGGCTCCTTTGGGCGCGGTGCGTCGAACGAGTCTCCACGACCCTCTCAGGTCCAGCGGCCGGAAGCGACCGGATGCCGAAAGCGACTACGATCCGCGCCGTGAGCGACCTTGGGCCGTCCTCCACCGCGCTGGACCTCGCCGCTGCGCTGCGCGCGCGGGAGCTCTCGGCGCTTGAGCTGCTCGAGGCCTGCCTGACGGCTGTCGACGAGCGCAACCCGGAGCTGAACGCGGTCACCTGGCGCGACGACGAGGGCGCCCGCGCCGCCGCCCGCGCTGCCGACGCGCGGATCGCGGCGGGGGAGGAGGCGCCGTTCCTCGGCGTGCCGATCCCGATCAAGGACCTGACTGCGGTGGCGGGATGGCCCGTCACCTACGGCTCGCACGGGGCCTCCGATGGGCCCAGCGAGGAGAGCGAGCTGGTCGTCGAGTCCTTCCAGAGGGCCGGCTTCGTCCTCTGCGGCCGCACCAACACTCCCGAGTTCGGCCCGCTGACCGTGGCCGAGAACTCGCGCTACGGCAACACCGTCAACCCCTGGGACACGAGCCGCGCTTCCGGCGGTTCCTCGGGCGGCGCCTCCGCCGCGGTGGCCGGCGGCATGTTCCCGATCGCCCACGCCAACGACGGCGGCGGCTCGATCCGCATCCCCGCCGCCTACACCGGCCTGGTCGGCCTGAAGACCAGCCGCGGGCGGATCCCGCGGCGGGCGCAGACCTGGATGGGTGCCGTGGTCGAGGGCGTGATTACGCGCACGATCGCCGACACCGCGGTGGCGCTCGACGCGAGCGCCGGTCCCGACCCGCTTTCCTGGTTCAACGCGCCCGCGCCGCAGCGCCCGTTTGCCGATGAGGTCGGGGTGGCCCCGGGGCCGCTGCGGATCGGCACGATGGCCGAGGCGCCGCTCGGCATTCCCACCGACCCGGCCTGCGCCGAGGCGACCCGCAGCGTCGCCGCCCTGCTCGAGGAGCTCGGCCACGAGGTCAGCGAGGTCGAGGTGCCGACCGTCTCCGAGGAGCTGATTCCGCCCTTCGTGACGATGACCGCGGGCGGGCTGGCCGACTACGACGGCGTCGACTGGTCAAAAACCGAGCCGCACAGTCGCCACGCGCACGAGATGGCGACTACCAAGGTCAGCGCCTATGACTACGTCCTCGCCAGTCAAGCGCTGGAGAGGCTCTCGCGCCGGGAGATGGCCCGCTGGGGCCGCGACTTCGACGTCCTGCTGACTCCCACCTCGGCGATCCTGCCACCGGCGACCGGCTCGGTCCTCGCTGCCCAGCACGCCACACCCGAGGCCCCGGTCGCCGACGTGGTCGCCTCGGTCTCCTTCACCGCCTTCGGCAACGTCACCGGCCAGCCCAGTCTCTCCCTGCCGCTGCACTGGACCGGCGAGAACCTGCCAGTTGGCACGATGCTCACCGGCGCCCCCTTCGACGAGGTCACCCTGCTCCGCCTCGGCGCCCAGCTCGAAGCAGCCCGACCCTGGGCCGAGCGGCGTCCGGTCGGTTCCGCTGTTCGTTGAGGGTTACCCGGGTTGTAGGCCCGGTGATGCTTCAACGAAGCTGAATCGCCTGCCATGCCTCGCCCAGCAGCTGTACGCTGCGCTCGGTTGCGGGCTCCGGTTGGCCGGCGAAGCCAAGCACCAGGCCCGGCGGGCCGCCGGGCCTGAAGCGGTGCAGGGCAAGGCCCTCGACGCCGACGCCGCGCTCCGCCGCGGCACTGACCAGCGTCGGCTCATCGAGTCCGTCGGGTAGCAGCACCAGATCGAAGAGGCCGGCGGCGTCGGACCTGGGGCGGGCTTCGGGCAAGTGGCGGTCCAGTGCCTCCAGTAGAGCCTCGTGGCGGCGCTGGTAGCGCAGTCGCATGCGTCGTAGGTGGCGGTCGAGCTCGCCGCGGGAGATGAACTCGTGCATGGCGAGCTGGCCGATCGCCTCCGAGCCGCGGTCTTCGATCGCCTTGACCGAGATCAGCGGCCAGCCCAGCCAGGACGGCGTCAGCATCCAGCCCAGCCGCATCGCCGGCACCAGCCGCTTGCTCGCCGAGCCGATGTAGGCGACCCGCTCGGGCGCCAGGCCCTGCAGGGCGCCGACCCGGGTGCGGTCGTAGCGCAGCTCGGCGTCGTAGTCATCCTCGATGATCAGCCGTTCTCCCGTCTCGGCCCACTCGACCAGCGCCGCACGTCGCTCGCTGCTCAGTACCGCGCCGGTCGGGAACTGGTGGGCTGGGGTGACTATCACGGCCGCGGCGTCGCACTGCTCTAGTAGGTCGACCCGCAACCCCTCGGCGTCCACCGGGATCGGCTCGACCGCGAGCCCGGCCTGTTCGACGATCAGGCGGTGGTTGTGCCAGCCGGGATCCTCGAGCGCGACCGACTCGACCCCGTGGCCACGCAGCCCGCGGATGACCAGCGAGAGCCCCTGGCTGAAGCCGGTGCAGACGAGCAGCTGCTCGGGATCGGCGGCGGCGCCGCGGACGCGGCCGAGGTACTCGGCGAGCGTCTCGCGCAGGGCCGGCACGCCGCGCGGGTCGGGGTAGTCGACGGCGTCTACCGGCGCCTGGCGCCAGGCGGCGCGCAGCGAGCGCAGCCAGCGGTCGCGGGGAAACCCCGCCAGGTCGGGCAGGCCGGGGTCGAGCCGGTGGGCGAAGCCGGGCTGCAGCGACGGGGAGGGGACGCGCGGCGGCGCGGCGCGCACGGTGTGGGCAACTCGCACCGGCGCGCCCTGGCGGGCCAGCAGGTAACCCTCGGCCGCCAGTTGTCCGTAGGCCTCACTGACCACGCCACGCGAGATCCCCAGCTCGGCGGCGAGGCTGCGGCTGGACGGCAATCGCGAGCCGGCGGTGAGGCGCCCAGCCCGGACGTCATCCCGAAGCGAGCGCTCGAGCTGTTCGTGCAGCGGCACTTCCGCGGCTCGGTCCAGCTCAACCAGTAGTCCGGGACTCACTGGCCCGTTAGAACGTGCCATAACTGGCACTGTATAGCGGACCAGTAACTCCATACCATCGCCACCCAGACGGTGACTTCGCCTTTATTAGTCCTATTGCACTAATAACGACAAACTCAGCGAGAAGAAAGCGGGAGGTGCGCGATGAGCGGGATTACGGTTGTCGGGGGCGGGATTGCTGGGCTAACCGCGGCGATCGCGGCGGCTGAGAGTGGGGCGTCGGTACTGCTGTTGGAGGCGCGGGAGGAACTCGGCGGGCGGGCGCGTAGCATGGCCGGCCCGTACAAGGCGAATCTCGGGCCGCACGTGATCTACAAGGACGGCCCGCTCTGGGATTGGCTGGTCGAGCGCGACCTCCTGCCGCCCATTGCCGGACCGCCGCTCACCGGGATTCGATTTCGCTGGCAGGGCCGTGTTCGGCGCACGCCGCCGCTGGGCACGATTCCGGCCGTGTTGCGGCTGCGCGGTCGCGAGGCGCCCGTGGACCAGGACTTCCGCAGCTGGGTCGCAGGCCACTCGGACGAGCGCGCCGCAGCGATGCTCTCCGCCGCGGCCGGGGTCTACACCTTCCACCACGATCCGGGCGAGCTCTCAGCGGCGTTCGTTTGGAATCACTCGGTGCGGGTGCTACTCAGCCCCCCGCCCACCGCTCGCTACTTGATCGGTGGCTGGAGCCCGCTGGTGGCCGCACTCGAGGCCCGCGCGCGGGATCTCGGCGTGGCGATCGAGACCGGTTGCCCGGTCGAGACGGTCCCACAGCCGCCGGTGATTCTCGCCACCGAGCTGACCACCGCGCGCAGGTTGCTGGGCGACGAATCGCTGGAGTGGCGCAGCGGGCATGCGGTCTGCCTTGACCTCGCCCTCAGCCACCGGCGCGGCGACCCGTTTGTCGTCTCAGACCTCGACGAGGCGGGTTGGATCGAGCGCTACAGCGCTCCGGATCCCTCTCTTGCGCCGGCGGGTGAGGAGCTCGTGCAGGCTCAGATACCGGTGCGTCCGGAAGAGAGCGCGGGGCTGGCGGCGAGACGGCTTGAGCGGCTGTTCGATGCATCGCTGCCCGATTGGCGCGAGCGTGAGACCTGGCGGCGGCGCCAGGTGATGGAGTCCCGGACCGGTGCCCTGGACTGGCCGGGCCAGTCCTGGCGCGACCGGCCCGCGATCGATCGCGGCGACGGCGTCTTCCTCGCCGGCGACATGGTCGCTGCTCCCGGCCTGCTCTCCGAGGTCTCCTGGGCGAGCGGTGTCGAGGCGGCCCGCCTTGCCATCGCGGCGGCCGGCAACCGGCGCGGTGAGCTGAGGGGGGTCGCGTAGTCGACTAGCGTTTCGGGGGTGGCCATTACCAGTGCCGGGATCCTGATCTACCGCCGTGCCGGGGAGGCGTTCGAGCTGCTGCTCGTCCACCCGGGCAGTCCCTACTGGGTGAAGAAGGACGAGGGCGCCTGGTCGATCCCGAAGGGGGAGGTCGAGGCGGGCGAGGAGCCGCGCGACTGCGCCTTGCGCGAGCTGAGCGAGGAGCTCGGGCCGCAGGCACCCAACCTCGACCCCGGCGACCTGACCGAGCTCGGTTCGGTCCGCCAGCGTGCCGGAAAGACTGTCCTGTGCTGGGCCGCCGAGGCCGACTTCGACCCGGCGGCGGTGGAGAGCAACACCTTCACGATGCAGTGGCCGCCGCGCTCCGGCGGCGAGCGCGAGTTTCCCGAGGTCGACCGGGCCGAGTGGTTCGGGCCCGAGGTGGCGCGGCGGAAGGTCAACGCCGCGCAGGCCACCTTCGTCGACCGCCTGCTCGAACGGCTGGGGTAGATTCAGGCGCGGCCGGCGCTCGGCCACCACAAATGCGATTCGGGGAGATGCAGATGCGTGGACATAGGGCAGGGACGGGCCTGGCACTCGTCGCCGGGGCAGCGCTCCTCGCCATCCTTATCGCCGCCGCGCCCGCCGGCGCCCATGTCACTGAGAAAGCCGGCCCCTACGAGGTCGAGCTCGGCTGGGGCAACGAGCCGCCGCTCACCGGGCTCGACAACTACGTCTCGGTCGGCGTCGCCGATGCCGCCGGCGCCCCGGTTGCAGTTCCCCCCGGAGCCCTGTCGGTCGAGGTCACCTACGGGAGCGCGACGGCGAACCTGCCGCTGCAGCCCGAGGAGGAACCGGGCGAGCTGCGGGCGGCCCTGGTCCCGACCCGTCCCGGCACCTACGCCTTTCGCGTCAGCGGCACGGTCGGTGGGCGGACGCTGGACGTCTCGGCTCGCTGCTCGGAGTCGACCTTCGAGTGCGTCGGGGAGAGCGCCGAGGCCGAGTTCCCCGCTCGCGACCCATCGGCCGGCCAGCTCGCTGAGCGTCTCAATCGCGAATCGGCGCGGGTCGAGGCGGCGAGCGAGGATGCCGACAGCGCCAAGCGCACCGCGACGATTGCGCTCGCGCTGGCCGCGGCGGCCCTCTCCGGCGTGCTCGCGATCCTCCTCAGCGCCCGGCGGAAGCGCGGTCGCTCCTGAAGCTGCGCGCCGTCGCCGGCCTGCTGCTTGCCTGCGCTTTGGCCGGCATCGCCCCGGCCGCGGCCTCCGCTCACGCCGGCCTCTTCGGCGCCGACCCCGCTATCGGCGCGACCCTCGGCGGGACGCCGCAGGTGGTGACGCTGACCTTCTCCGAGCGCCCGGAAGCATCGCTCTCGGAGATCCGGGTGCTCGGCCCCGGTGGCGAAGAGGAGCAGCGGGGGAGTGCGGAGGTCGCGGCCGGTGACCCGCTCGGCCTCTCGGTGCCGGTTCGCGCCCTGCCGCGCGGCGTCTACACGGTCAGCTGGAAGGTGGTCTCGGCCGTCGACGGCCACGCCACCGACGGCACCTATGCCTTCGGCGTGCGCGAGTCGCCGCGGGGAGTGGCCGCGACGAGCAGCAGCGCCGCGTCCAGCTCGAACCTGGAGCTTTTCGCGCGCTGGATTCTGATCGTCGCCATCGTCGCCTTGTTGGGCGGCGCGGTCGCCGCGCTCGCTCGTTTCGGCGGCAGCTCTGGCAGCGACCTGAGGCTCGCCGCGGGGGGATGGTGCGGGGCCGCACTGGGCTTGCTCCTTCTCTCCGCCGCACAGCTGCGCACCTCGGGCGCCTCGCTCGGCGAGCTGCTGGGCACCGAGGTGGGGGAAGCGCTGCTCTGGCGTGCCGCGGCGCTGGGGCTCGCGGGCGTCGGCCTGCTCGTCTCCCGGTGCAGGCCACGCTGGCGCCGCGCCGGGCTCGCCCTTGCCACGGTGGCCACCCTGGGCGCGATCGTCGCCCACGTTGCCGCTGGGCATGCGGCAGCCGGCAGCTGGTCCTCGCTGGTCACGGTCAGCGCCCAGGTCGCCCACTTCGCCGCCGCGGGCATCTGGCTCGGCGGTCTCGCGGCCCTGCTGCTCGGCACCCGCGGCGTACCGGGCGCCGAGAAGACGGCCGCGGTGCGGCGATTCTCCGCGATCGCCCTGGCGATGCTGATCGTCGTCTTCCTCACCGGCACCCTGCGTGCTGTCGACGAGCTCTCTGCCTGGGGGCAGCTGTTCGACAGCGGCTACGGGCGCGCGATCCTGGCGAAGCTGATGCTGCTCGGCCTGATCGTTGGCCTGGCGGCCCGCAATCGCCGCCGCAACGTCGGGGCAGCGGACCGCGAGCTCGGCCAGCTGCGGCGCACCTCGGTGATCGAGCTCGCCCTCGCCCTCGCCGCCCTCTTCCTCGCCGCCCTGCTGGGAACGCTGGCGCCGCCTGCCCCCGCCACCGCGACACCGGCCGGACTCAGCGCCGAAGGCGCCGATTTCGCCACCACGACGCGGGTCGAGCTGAGCACCGCCTCGGCCGAGCCGGGGCCGAACCGGTTCACCTTCAGGGTCGAGGACTACGACAGCGGCGAGCCACTCGCCGGCGCCCGGGTCAGCCTCCGCTTCACACCCCTGGACGATCCCGACATCGGCTCGTCGACGCTGCGGCTGAAACCGGCGCCCGATCGAACCTACGCTGGCTCGGGCGCGAACCTCAGCTTCGACGGGCGCTGGCGCGTGTTGGCGACCGTGCAGCGCGGTGCCGGCGCGGTCGAGGTTCCGCTCGAGCTCGAAGTGCCGGGGCCGAAGCAGTTCGTCTCGGTCCTGCGCGTGCCCGGCGAAGCGCCCGAGTTCACGATGCAGATCGGCTCGATCGGCGCGATCAGGATCGAGCCCCACCCCGAGCGCGCCGGGCCGAGCAGGGTCTACGTCACCTGCTTCACCACCTTCGGCTCGTTCTCGAAGGTCGAGCAGATGGTGGTGACGGCCGGGCCCACCGGGGGCGCCGTGCGACAGCGGCCCGTCCAGCGCCTCGGCGGCGGCCGTTTCGCCAGCCGGATCGACCTCGCCTCGGGCCCGTTTGAGATTGGCGTGGTGGCGCGGACTCGAGACGGCACGCGGCTGCGGGGCGTCTTTCAGCTCACGATTCCCGGCAAATGAGCATGCCGCTTGCGCGATCCCGAGGTTGAGCGTAGGGTTGTTCGAGATCTGACCGGATCACGCCTCTCGTCCAACCGTAAGGGGAGAAAGCTGAAGTCGAGCACGACAGGATCAAGCGCCTTGGGCCTGAATTTCCGCCGGGCTGCGATTCTCGCCGTGGGCTTGGCCTGCGCCACCGCTGTCTTCCTGGTTGCCGCCAACCCGTTCGTCTCAGCCACCTCTGGCGGCGACCCCTACAGCGTGCCGCTGGTCGACGACACCAATTCCGCCCCGAACATCGTCGAGACGACGCTTGTCGCCGAAGAAAAAACGGTCGACGTCGGCGGCGGGGTGATGGCCCACGCCCAGACCTTCAACGGGCAGATCCCAGGGCCGACCTTCGTCCTCAACGTCGGCGACACGGTGATCGTCCACTACGAGAACCACCTCTCCCGGGAAAGCGGCGTCCACTGGCACGGGATCGAGCTCGCCAACGAGATCGACGGCACGCCCTTCACCCAGAACCAGGTCCCGCCCGGAGGCAACTTTCTCTACAAGTTCACCGTCACCCGCCCGGGGCTCTTCTGGTACCACCCGCATCACCACTCCTCGACCAACCAGGTCTTCAAGGGCCTCTACGGCCTGATCCGGGTTCGCGACCCCAGCGAAGCCCAGCTACAGGAATCGGGAGCGCTCCCGTCGCCGGGCCAGATGAAGCAGATCGTGCTCAGCGACCTCACCGTCTGCAAGAACGTCGGTGAAAACGACGCGGCCACCTACAACCCGGCGCTGCCACACGTGAGTGGCGCAGCGCTGCCGGCACAGCAGCCGCCGACGCCGAAAAACCTCTGCGAAGGCCCAGGAATCGGCCCGCCGCCGACCGGCGGCAGCCCGTACCCGATCGACGAGGACGGCTCGTTGCGCACCCCGTTCAGCGCCGGCGACATTCCCAACATCCAGACCGCCAACCACGCCGGTCCGACCAACGAGGGACAGACGGTCCTGACCAACGGCAAGAACGTCGGCGGCCGGGCAGGCACGCCGGCGGCACCGGGCGCGCTGGAAATCGGTGCCTCGACGATGAACGTGCAGCCGGGCCAGGGCCTGCGCCTGCAGCTGCTGAACGCGGCGACGACGCGCTACTTCCGCCTGCGCCTGACCGCACCCAACGGCTCGCTGGTGCCGCTGATCAGGGTCGGCGGCGAAGGCGGGTTGCTCAACAGCGCGATCCAGGAAGGGGGCAAACTGGGAACCTGGGAAACCAAGTACGGCGCGGGGGAGATCCTGCTGCCTCCAGGCAGCCGCGCCGACGTCGTCGCCGCGATTCCGTCCGCGCCGACGACGGGTGTGCTCACCCTCTGGACCGAGGACTACGAACGCACCGGCGGCGGTTACTCGAACATCCCGACGGTGCCAGTCATGCACTTGAATCTCTCGGGCGCGACCGTCTCGCCGCCGTACTCGATCGCCGCCGGGGTACCGCTCCGCAACGCCACCGGCCACCCGCAGGAAGTCCTGCCGGAACCGAAAGTCGGCGAAGAACTGCTTAACCCGGCGACCTTCGTGCCGCCGAAGACGGGCCTCGTGCCGCCCTCCTCGGTGATCAAACTCACCCAGAAAGCCCAGGTCGAGCTCGGCATCGACGGCACCTTCGGCACCCACGACGTCCCGGGCAATTACGAGAACGCCCCGCACCTGGAATCGACGCGCTACGCCAAGGAAGGCGACGTGCTGCAGCTCCAGGTCGAGAACACTACGAACGCGCATCACCCCTACCACCTGCACGGATTCTCCATGCAGCCTGTCAAGCTGCAAAAAGGGGTCGAAGAATTCACCTGGCCGGGAGATCCGGAGTTCCGCGACAATATCGACGTCCCGGGCAAATTCATCCTCACCTACCGGATCAAGGTCGAGCCGCGGCCCCTGGCCGACGGCGTAACGCCTGGCGGCGCACTCGGCCGCTGGCTGTACCACTGCCACATCTTCTTCCACGCCACCGACGGGATGCTCTCCGAGCTCGTCGTCACGGCGCCGGACGGCAACGAGCGTCCCGACGTCAACGTCAGCAACTCGCAGCTGCGGGTCACACAGGGCGAAACGGCCACCGTCACAGGCACCTACAAGGACCCCGACGGCGACCCGGTGTCGCTCAGCTCCTCGGTCGGCAGCGTCGCCGACAACGGCGGCGGCAACTACACCTGGACCTTCCCGACCAGCACCGCCGACACCACACAGCTCGTCTACGTCACCGGCACCGACTCGCACGGGCTGAAGGGCCAGATTCCCTTCTACCTCCAGGTCGATCCAGCGCCGGCGCCCGCTGCCAATGTGGCGCCGACGCTGAAGAAGCTCAAGGTCGTGCCGAAGAGCTTCAGGCCGGCGAAGGGCGTGACCAGGCTGAACCGGGCCGCGATCAGCAAGAAGGGCAAGAAGGCAAAGCGCGGCGCCAAGATCTGGTTCCGGATCTCCGAGCCGGCCAAGGTCGAATTCACCGTCAAGCGGGTCGCCCCCAAGAAGCCGAGGCTGAAGCTGAAGAAGTTCAACCGCAGGATCAAGAAGGCGGGCAAGCGCTCGGTTGCCTTCACCGCTCGCTTCAAGCAGGGCAGAAGAAGAAGGCGCTGCCACCCGGCAAGTACAGGCTGACCGCGCGGGCCAAGGATTCGGGCGGGCTGAAGTCGAAGAAGGTCTCGACCAGCTTTAAGATCGTTCGCTGAGGCGTCCTATACTCGCCGCGATGGCCGACGGCTTCGACTCGAACTCTGTTCCGCCCGACGAGGGGCCCGCAGGCAAACCGCAGCCGCTCTCGGTGCGGCTGCTCGGCGCCGGCGTGCGCAGCGCCCGCTCGGTGAGCAAGGCCGCCGGGTTTGACCGCGCGGTGGAGAGCGCTGCCGAGGAGGCAATGGTCGCCGCGGTGGAGAGCGAGGCGGTCGAACGGGCGATCGCGCGGGTGCTGAAGGGTCCGGCGGTCGAGGAGGCGATGAACTCGGCGCTGGAGAGCGAAGCGGTCAAGCGGGCCCTGGTCGATGCCCTCGACAGCGAGCTGGTCGACGAGGTCTGGCGGCGTTTGCTGGCCAGCGAGGAGGCGCAGCGCCTGGTCGAGCGGATCGCGGAGGCGCCGGAGATTCGGGCCGCGATCAGCGCCCAGAGCATGGGGATGCTCGAGGACGTCGGCCATACGATCGGCGGCGGTACGCGACGGCTCGACAACGCCCTCGAGCGGGTCGCGCGGCGGATCTTCTTTCGCAAGCGGCGCAGCGAGCCGACCGACCGGGCCGGCGCGGTCACCCGCGGGCTCGCCTTCGCCCTCGATGTGCTTATCGTCAACCTAGGCTTCTCGGGCCTGGCCGCGATCGCGGCATTGATCGGCGCGGCTTTCACCGGCAGCGGCGAAGGCGTCTCCCACGAGGCGCTGGCGGTCGGCACGTTTCTCTGGTTCGCCCTCGGCGGCCTCTACCTGGCCGGCCTCTGGTCGCTCGCCGGGCAGACCCTGGGCATGCGCTTCCTCGGCATCCGCCTCGCGACCGAGGGCCGCGGCCTGCGGCTCGGCCTCTCGCTCAGGCGGCTGGTCGGGATGGCGCTGGCGGCGATCCCGTTCGGGATCGGCTACCTCGGCATCCTCTTCGACGAGCGCCGGCGTGCCTGGGACGACCGGATGAGCGGCGTCGACGTCGTCTTCGAGGAGCGCGCCGCGGCCCCCTGGGCCCGGCTCGACCCCGCCGCCACGGAGGGGGCGGAAGCCGCCGCAACGACGAAGGCCCCGGATTCCCGGGGCCTTCGCTCACGCCATGTGGTCGGTTCCTCGCCTAGCTGACTGAGCCTTCCGGGCCCTCGGCCAGCTTGTAGATGATGATGATCGCGAGGGCGAAGATCGCCAGCGACCAGAACGGGTAGGCGGGGATCGAGAGCAGCGCCCCGATCGAGTTCAGCGAGGCGATGAAGATGCCGAACCAGCGCCCGAACTCTCCTCCGGAGAAGAGTGAGAAGGCGGCGACGAGCTCGAGCACGCCGAGGATCAGCATGATCCAGCCCCATGTATGGAGGCCGCTGAGGATGTAGGTGGCGTTTTCGGTGAAAAACTTGGAGTCGCCGATCGCGGCGATCCCGTAGATGATGTTGAGCACGCCTGCGACAAGCAACAGGACGCCGGCGAACACCCACCAACCGCTGAGTGTGCTCTCCTCGTTCATACGTAACCCTTTCGTCTGCAAAATAGGCAGGGAGACATTGCGCGACGGTATTCCAGGGAGGGGCCGCATTTCCTGCCCTGGAGCGAGATTTGCCGATTTGGCCAAGCGCTGTTTTTGTGCCAACATCTACCGCGCATGACGCGCGCTATGGGACCTCTTGTGCGTGCCGTGCTCGGGGCCGCCGCGGTTGCGCTTGCACTAGCTCCGGGGGCGAGCGCGCGAGCCACGTCGGGACGGCTTGCTGCAGGCGCCAGCAGCATCCGCGTGGCCGAAGTGGCCGGCCTGGAAACGCGGACCAACGGCAAAATCTTCGCTGTCGACCCGGTCGAGGGGCCCTACACCTGCTCGGGCACGGCGATCGACACGCCGAGCCGCTCGATCGTCCTCACCGCTGGGCACTGCGTGGTGGAAGCCGGACACTGGGGACGTGATATCGCATTCGTTCCTGCCTTCGACCACGGTGCCAGGCCCTTCGGCACCTTCAAGGCGAGCGCCGTTTACCCGATGCCGCAGTGGCGCGACGGCGAAAACCCCGACTTTGACGTTGCCGCGATCAAGGTCGCTCCCAGCGCCCTGGGGTCGCTTGGCGATGTGGTCGGCGCCCGCAAGTGGACGACCGGGAAATCGCGCTTCGCCAGCTTCCAGATCTTCGGCTATCCCGCCGGGGCGCTGGAAGGCGAAGCGCTGCGCAGCTGCAAAGCCAAGGGCCTGGGAAGCGACACGTTCACCAATTTCTTCAGCGGCCCGCCAACGGTGCCGGGGCGCTGCGACATGGCGGGCGGTGCAAGTGGCGGGGCCTGGCTCCTCAACGGGCGCGTCGACGGGGTGACCAGCTATGGCTATTCCCATCACCTGGGCCGTCTCTACTCGCCCTATTTCGGCCCGGCGGTCGGTGCCTTCCTCGCTTCGCTGCCATAGGGTGCGGCCCATGGATGTGGTCCGCACCCCGGAGGAGCGCTTCGCGGGATTGCCAGACTTTCCCTTCGAGCCGAGCTACCGGGAGGTCGATGGCCTGCGGCTCGCCTTCCTCGATGAGGGCGAGGGCAAGCCGGTCGTCTTCTTCCACGGCGAGCCGACCTGGTCATTCCTCTGGCGCAAGGTGATCCCGCCGGTACGCGACGCCGGTTACCGCTGCATCGCCCCCGACTACGCGGGCTTCGGCCGCTCCGACAAGCCCACCGACGTCGAGTGGTACACGTACGACCGCCACGTCGAGCTGATGGCGGAGCTGCTCGAGCAGCTCGACGTTCGCGACGCGACCGCGGTCGTGCATGACTGGGGCGGGCCGATCGGGCTGCGCCTGGCGGTTGAGCACCCGGACCGTTTTTCGCGCATCGTCGTGATGGAGACAGGTCCCTTCACAGGCAAACAGCGAATGAGCGAGGCCTGGCTCAAGTTCCGCGAGTTCGTCCGCGACAACGCCGACGTCCCGGTCGGGATGCTGGTGCGCGGCGGCTGCAAGGAGGACCCGGGCGACGAGGTGATTGCCGGCTACGACGCGCCGTACCCGGAGCCCGAGTCGAAGGCGGGGGCCCGGGCCTTCCCGCTGATTCTGCCGACCGAGCCCGACGCGCCGGGGGCGGCGGAGGGGCGGCGGATCGCCGACGCCCTGCGCGAGGACGAGCGACCGACCTTGATGCTGTGGGCGGACTCCGATCCGATCCTGCCCTTCTCGCTCGGCGAGCGGATCTCCGAGCAGCTGGGATTTCCGGCGCCGCGCAAGATCGAGAACGCCTCGCACTTCCTGCAGGAGGACGCCGGGCCGGAGATCGGCCGGATCATCGCCGAGTGGCTCGGCTGACCGCTGCGCGCAGCTCCTCGCGCGGGCGGTCGACCAAGAGGCGGACGCGGCGCGGCGGGCCCTCGTCCTCGACCCAGGTGACCGTGCCCGGCCAGTAGGCGTTGGGCGGGGCGCCGGGGTGGTGGAAGGCGTCGGCGTAGACCCAGCTGCCGGTGTTGTGGAGCCGGCCGCCGCCCGGCAAGCGCCAATCGGCCTCGCCCTCTTCGGGGCCGGCGCGGTGGGTGTGGCCGGTGATCGTGTGGGCGGCGTCGATGTGGAGGCGGCGGACCACCTCGGTGGCGCCGGCGATGCCGCTGCGGGCGATTGAGCCGGCCGAGAGGTCGGGATCGAATTGGCTGCGCAGGAGGCGGTTGAGCAGCCAGACGCTGGCCGGGACGCCGGCACCGAAGGCAGCCTTGATCGTCGCCTGGCGGGCACGCCCGCGGTGGCGGCGGCGGCCGGAAAGCGAGCGCCAGGCGCGTTCGGAGGGGCGGGTGGCGCCGCGGGCGAGGCCGGCCTCTGCGAGGCCGAAGGCGAGTCCGTAGATGGGGCGGAGGATCCGCTCGTAATCGGCGGGAGTGGCCGGGTCGGGCAGGGGGCCGCCGGCCCGCATCACGGCGGCGGCCCCGATGCACTCCAGGCGGGGCAGGCTCAGGTGGCAGTCCATGTAGTGGCCGTGAGTGGCGTAGACGTCGTCGCGCAGCCAGACGCCGGGATAGGCGACGCTGAGCTCGGCCTCGCCGAGCCAGTCGGCGATACGGGTGAGCGGCTCGCCGCCCGGGAGGGCGCGGTGCTCGAGGTCGAGGTTGCCGCCGGCGAGGGCGAGCTCTTCGAGCAGTGGCTCGGCGAGGCGGTGGTCGTGATTGCCGGGGACGAGGACGACGCGGCGCCCGGCCATCGCCCGGCCCAGCTCCTCGAAGAAGGGGCGGACGGCAGCGAGGACCGAGGCGAGCGGCAGTTCACGCAGCTCGAGCACGTCGCCGAGCAGGATCAGCCGGTCGGCGCCCGCCACCTCGGCCAGCAGGGCCTCGCGGATCGCCGGGTCGCTGCCGAGGTCCTCGCCAGTGGCGCTGCCCAGGTGGAGGTCGGAGACGATCGCGGTGCGCATCCCGCGGAACCTAGCGGGGTGCAACGCCTTTTCCCCCTGGCGGGTGGTTGATGCGTTGCACCCGGCGCCTGGCTGCCTGGCCAGTCCGGCTAGACTTCTGCCGGATGCCGGAGTTGAGCGAAGAGCGGCTGGCGCCCTGCAACGGTGTCGAGCTTGCCTACCAGGAGGTGGGGGACCCCGACGGCGAGCCGCTGCTGCTCGTTATGGGGCTGGCGACGCAGATGCTGGCCTGGGATGAGGAGTTCTGCGCGCTGCTGGCCGAACGCGGCTTCCGCGTGGTGCGCTTCGACAACCGCGACATCGGCCACTCGACCAAGCTCGACGACGCCGGCGTGCCCGGCCGGCTCGACCTCTTCCTTGGCCGCAACCCCGCCTACCGGCTCTCCGACATGGCGGCGGACACGGTCGGCCTGCTGGACCATCTCGAGATCGAGTCCGCGCACGTGGCCGGGGTCTCGATGGGCGGGATGATCGGCCAGACGCTGGCGATCGAGCACCGCGAGCGGGTCCGCTCGCTGGTCTCGATGCACTCGACCACCGGCAACCGTTGGGTCGGGACGCCGACGCCGAAGGTCTTCCGCCAGATGCTCTCCCCGGCGCCGCGCAATCGCGATGAGTTCATCGCCAGAATCCGCAGGACCTACGAGCTGATCGGCTCGCCCGCCTACCCGACCGACCAGGAGCGCTTGCGCCGGGTCGCGGAGGCTTCGTGGGAGCGCGGCCACAACCCGCGCGGGGTGCTGCGCCAGATGCACGCGGTCACCTCTTCGGGCGACCGCACCGCGGCGTTGCGCAAGGTCGACCTGCCGGTGACCGTGATCCACGGCACCCGCGACACCCTGATCCGTCCCAGCGGCGGCCGTGCCACCGCCCGCGCCATCCCCGGCGCTCGCCTGCGGATAGTCGAGGGCATGGGCCACGACCTCCCTCGCGAGCTCTGGCCCCTCTTCGCCGACGAGTTCAGCGACGTCGCCGCCCGGGCCGGCCGGAAACCCCGCTCGGCCCAGCCCGCCTGAGCGGGCAAATCAGCGCTTCGGCCCGATGAACTCATCGAGCCTGGCGACATCGTCCTTGCGCGAGACCTAGATCGCCACCGCCGCGGTCTCGGCCTTCGGAAAGGCGGCGGTCCAGCGCAGCCCGAGGCAGTCGCAGGCGGAGCAGAAGATGCTCGTTACATCCGTAGAGACATTGGAGAACACGTAACGCGGCTGCCGCCAACCGCCCCGGCCTGTGCTGATGAACCGGCACCCGTCCGACTGGATCATCCCCTTCAGCAACTCCTCCGGCCACGTTTCCGCCAGCTCCTGCTGCCAGCGCGCCAGATAGATCGGCCGCGTGTGCTTCATCCCCGGGCCGTGCTGGGGGAAGAGGCAGGGCCAGGAGCGGGAGTAGGCAGAGACCGAGTAGCAGTTGGACGGAGTGAGCAGCCTGTGCACTTTGTTTCGCGGCGTCGTCCGTTTCATCGATGCCGCGCATTCATCGACGATGCGCGGGTATTTCTTGTCGAGAAAGACGCGCAGGCGATAGACGTTGCGCCGATGAGGCGAGATCGTGCCGTCTCCCAGGTAAAGGCCGAGCAGGTGGACGTAGGCCGGTCCGAGTTTGCGTCGGTCGTGATCCGCTTGTCCGCACGATGGGCAGACTGGTTGGCGGGAACCGTCCGGCAAGGGCCGTGAATGCCAAGGCAGCTTCCCGGCGTGCCAGTCGCGCACAGTTCCGACCGAAAGGCCAAGTTGACGTGCGACCCGTCTCGCACCAAGCCCTTCGGCTTTTAGCCGCAGGGCTTGATCAACGGTGGCCCGGCTATGCACGGGTTCCCCAGAATGCGGCTGAGAGGACTCGAACCTCCACGGGGTTTCCCCCACGAGCACCTGAAGCTCGCGCGTATACCAAATTTCGCCACAGCCGCGTGCGCCTCAAACCTATCGAGTCTGCAGTCTTCGCGGCATGGAAATCAATCGAACACACGTTCGTATACCTATCGCCCCCACCGGACGCCAACCCGCGACGCACCGAGCCCACGTCTCGCTAGAATGCCCCTTCCTCGCCGCTATCGTCTAGGGGACTAGGACGCTGGCTTCTCATGCCAGAAACCGGGGTTCGAATCCCCGTAGCGGTACTGATCGTTGCGGTGGTCGAACCGCAGGCAAAGAGAAAGACGGGTAGATCTCCGTGCGGCTGACAACCCGGATCTCATCGACCAGTGATTGCAGTAGTGCCTTCCGTGTCGGCGCATCGCCGCCCTCGATCACCTCGCGCACCTCGGCCTGTAGGAGCGCCAGATCCTCGTCCGTGAGCGGCTCGTGTTTGGCAGGTTCTTCGGCCGTCAGCTCCTCGCGCCTTGCCTCCAGCCCGCGCAGCCGCTCGCTCAGCTCGCCGATCCGTGGCGCGCAAGCCGACTCGGGCATCGTGCCGTCCTCGAAGGCGCGGAAGTAACGGTCAAGCGACTCCCCTGTGCGACGCAGGTCGGCGTCGATTCGCTCCAGCTCAGCCTCGCGCTTGGGGCGATCCGCATCCAACTCGGCGAACGCCTCGGAGATCGCCTCGCGCACCATCGGCTCGCGTTCGAGCACCGCCAATAGCTGTTCGAGAATCGCCTCCTCCAGCGCATCGGCTGGCAATCGTTCGCCTTCACACGCTTTCTTGCCGTAGCGCTGTCGCGAGAAGCACACGTAGTAGCGGTAACGGCCGCCGTTGCCATTGGCCGAAGCACCCAGGTAGCGCTTGCCGCAATGCGCGCACTTGACCAGTCCCGTGAGCAGGTACTCGGACAGGTTGGAGCGGCGCAGGGAAATGTCCTCGCTTCGTTCCCCAAGGATCTCCTGAACACGCTCGAAGAGATCCTTCTCGACCAAGGGCTCATGCGGGGCGGGGTAGTGGTTGCCCTGGAACGACACCTCGCCCAGGTAGGTGCGGTTGCGCAGCATGCCGAGCACGGCGCGCACGTTGAAGGGCTTTTCCCGGCGGGTGCGCAGGCCGCGCTCGGTCAGCCACTTGGAAAGGGCCGACGATCCCTCAAGGCGCTCGGCGTAGCGCTGAAAGAGCAATGGGACGACGGCAGCCTCGGTCGGCTCGGGAACGAGGAAGTGACGATTCTCGTCAAGACGGTAGCCGAAGGGGATGTTGCCGCCGACCCACTCGCCGCGTTCTGCCTTGCGCTGCATCCCGGCGACGGTCCGTTCGACAATCGTCGCTCGCTCGAACTCTGCGAAGACGCCAAGCATCTGCACCATCATCCGACCGGCCGAGCTGGCGGTGTCGAAGGGCTCGGTTGCTGAACGAAACAACACCTCCGCTGCGTCGAGTCGCTCGAGGATCTGGGCCAGCCCGCGCACCGAGCGCGACAGGCGGTCGACCCGGTAGACGAGCAGCAGGTCGAAGCGCCCCGCCTCGGCCTCGCTCAGGGCGCGTTCGAGTCCTTCCCGCTCCAGAGTTGCGCCCGACGCCTGGTCCGTGAAGCGCCGCACGATCCGCCAGTCCTCCTGGCTCTTCGCATAGGAATCGAGCCGGATCGCCTGTGCCTCCAGCGAGTAGGGCTGGGTCTCCTCGTCGGTCGAGATGCGGGTGTAGGTGGCGATCCTCATCGTGGTCTCCTTGGCTTGCCCGGCCGGGGCGGATGTCCATCACAGCTCGACGCGCGCAAGGAGTCAAGTCCGCCGCCGGCGAGGTAGTCGCGGTAAAGAACGCGCAGCGCGCCGTGCAGCTGATCGGCCTGCTCGCCGTTGCGGCGGACGAGACGTGCCGGGCGAACGCCGAGGCGGCCCGTCGAGCTGACCCCGCACGTGTGTTCGCGGCTGCGCTTGCGGGGCGAGCCGCCCTCTACCTTGGTGCCCAGGAGGAGCCTCCTTCGTCGGTGGACGGTTCGACCTCCGCCAGCGTCCCGGTGCCGCAGTAGTGGCAGCGGGTGGCGAGGTGGCGCTTGGCGTAGTCGCGTGCGTTCTCGGGGTCGGGGTAGGCGATCTCCTCGCAGGCAGGGCAGCGCCGCAGCGAGCGGCGGTCGAGCTGGGCGAAGAAGTCCTCGGGGCGGCTGCGCAGCCGGGCGATGATCCCCTGCGCCTTGACCAGCCGCTCTGCCTCCTGTTCGCGCCAGGCGAGGTAGTCCTCGCGCAGGCGCTTCTGGGCGGCGCGGGACTCGCGGTCGCGACCGGCTTCGTCTCCGAGCTGCCTCACGTCATCCCTAGTGAGCAGCTTCCCCTCTTCGATGCGCTGGCGTGCCTTGCGCAGCGACGGTCCCGCTTCCGAGCGCGCCACGATGGAATCGACCTGTTCGAGCTGGAAGCGGCGATGGTGCTCGGCGAGGCGGTCGAGCGCATGGCGCTCTTTGGAGGTTGGTTCCCGGTCGGCAAGCTCAAGGCGAAGCAGGTCGGCATACATACCGCCGAGCGCCCGCAGGGCCTCGCGTTCGACCTCCGCGAGCGGCGACTCGTACTCCAGGGTGATTCTCAGCGCCGTCGCGACGCGCTCCCCAAGCCGCTTGATCCCATGGTGTTCCCACCGGCGAAGGTGCGAACGCAGCGCCTCGGGATCGGAGAGCAGCCGTTCGCGCTCGGCATCTTCCTCGTGGCGCTGGGCCTGCCAGCGCGCCACCTCTTCGTCGTAGGGTCGGCGGGCCTCGCGCAGGGCTGTGAGCAGGTCGACTGGCTCCTCGTATCTGTCGATCCACCAGCGCGAGTCGGTGGCGCAGCGCGGCAGCCTGCGCGCCAGGTCGCAGGCGCAGGTGAGGAGAGCTGTCTCCCTCTCCAGCTCCCGCTTCATGGTCGCGAGGAAGGACCGGGCGCGCTTCTCGGTGGTGGTGATGAAGAGCAGGGCGGGGCAGAAGCGGTGATGCTCGCGCCAAGCCCCGGCCTTGACGTACTCGGCGTAGCCCGCCGCCTTGCGTTTCAGGCGGCGGTGCGACATCGAGCCCATGTCCAGCTCGACGAAGCCGGGTAGCTCGCGGCCTTCGGCGTCGGTGATCTCAATGAAGACATCGGGGGCGATGGCGCGCTTCTCCTTCTTGACCCAGGTCTCGAAGGGTTCGCGGGCGTCGGCCTCACGCTCGAAGCGGGTCAGCTTGAACCCGGTGGGAAGCGTCGTCTCCAGCGCGACGTAGATCTCGCTGAGCCCGGCGGCGTGGGCGAGGAAGAGAGGGTTGGGCTCGCGGCGCTCGCCTCCGCGTGGCGGCGGCCCGCCGCAGGCCATCGCCTCGCCCCGCCGCGTCGGCCAGAGGTGGTGGGGGGCAGAGCCGCGTTCGCGGTAGGGGCGGGTGCGACCGAGCAGGCCGTGCTTGGCGAGGCGGTTGCAGCGGTAGCGCAAGGTGCGCGCGGGCACCCCGGCCGAGATCGCAGCGAGTTGGGTCTGGGTCAGCACCCGGTGGTGGGAGAGCAGGCCGAGGATGCGCAGGTCCAGCTCGCTGAGCGCGAGCTCGCGCGTCTGGCGGCGCGTCCTGCCGTGGTGGACGGAGCTGGTCTTGCCCTGCATCAGCGCGCGCCGCCTCCCCTCATTTGCGCGCGGCTACAGCCCGCGCGTCCGGCGGGTGCGGGCAAGGCGCAGAAGCGCTGCGAACCAGCGCGGAGGTGAATCGCAGGCGTCGGGGGCAAGGGACGCGAGCCACGAGGCGGGAACGGCGACGGCGCGCGGCGGTTGGCGGGGAAGCGTTGTGGAGCCAGCGCCGAGGCGATAGCGGAGGTGCCGGAGCGCGAGGGGTACGAGCCATGAGGCGGGAACGATGAGAAGCGACAGCCCGATTCGTGAGAGCCAGCGTCTATTGGCGAACACCGATTAGGGATAGAGAGTCGGGTGCGCGAGCAGAGCCCTGATCCCACGACGTCATGCGGAATCCCGGCAGGGGCGGCTTGCCAGTCGGGGTCTGGGCGACTGGCAAGGTCAGAGCCTCGGTTGTCGCAACACAGATCAAGACGGCTCACCGCCGTTCCTCCTTGCCGATGCGTCACAGATACGCATTTCACGGACAAGTAGCTCGACGGCGCGGAGAAGTCAAGCGCTCGATGTGGGGATGCGCGGGGATGTACGTGGATTACGCCCGGGAGGCCTAAGTCCGCAACTCGGGCATATGGGCTCAACCTCGCAAGGAATCCCCCGCGGGGTCACCCCGGTCACAAATCGCCAGCACGGTGTAGGGGGACGATGTCGGGACCGCAGACCAGCCGATCAACGTCACACGATCAATTGCATCATCGTGTGCGAACACCTGCTTGGCAACATTTGCCAACTGCTCGGACCGCTGGGGGGAACCGTCGTCAGTGGCAATCAGCCCGGCGAAGTAGTCGCGCCGCTGCGGTGGCCCATTCGTGAAGAGGACGTAGTCGCCCGGTGGCCGCTTTCCACTGGTGATCGCATGTCGGAGATCCAGCATGGCCTCCCTAAATTTCTCCTGATCTTCCTTGGCAACGTTGCAAACGGTCAGGCCGAGCTCAGTCCACCGTGGTAGTCCTCGATTCTCGATCATGGAGAGCAGGTCCTCCCACCACTCGATCCTCTCTACCCTCGGCTTCTGGGCCTCTATCCCGGCCTCGAGGCTGTAGTAGTAGACGTCGATTACGTCTGATAGACCGAAGGTCTGCATTTGGTGCTCGCCGGAAAACTCGGCCTCGCCGAGGTTGAAACCGGTTTGAAGGTAGAAGCCGAGGAGGTCGGCCTCCTCTCCGCTCAGGAACTCGCCCTTCTCGAGTTCGGCGCGCCGCGAGAGGTAATGGATGACCTCGCTCGGGTGACCCAGGATGTCGAGGATTGTCTGAAGGTCAAACAGGGTGATGTTGTAGGCCAGCGCATCGAGATCCTTGTTTGTCAAACCGGCCTCGACCAACTCCCGGAGGCCGGGCAGCATTGCTGCCAGCGGCTCCAGTGTCGTGCCCAGTGTTACAACGTGTTGCACCCTCGTCCTATCTATAAGAATCTCCTCGCCGTCCTTGCTGGTGAGCTTGAAGTCGCCGTCGCCACGCTCTAGGAGCTTGGCGAGTCGCCCGGCCTGCACGCCGGGTGTGACCAGCAGGTCCTCGATGTCGTCCCGCAACGGCCTCCCCTTGCCGCGGTGGGAATGGCTCGAAAGCCGACCCCCCTTGCACTCGGCGATCAATACGGTCGTGTCCACCAGGACGATGACATCAGTCTCGTAACGCTTTCCGTCGTCTGGGTTCGTCCAGAAGACATTGGTCATGATCTTTGCGTTCAGAAACTTCTGGCCGAGGGCCTTGGCAACTGCTTCCTCTAGGTATTCCGCGCGGCGATCGTGATAGGAAGACCACAGGTCTTCTTGATCTTCGAATAGCCGCTCCAACATCACAAACGCCGAGTTGTGGAAGCCAGCCGCAATCGGCCACAAGAAGAGGTGATCGCTCAGCTGCACTATTGGCCGTGAAACCACGGGGTTGTCGAGCAGCAGCTGATCGAGCGAGATGTCAGCCGTATCTCCGAACTGGAGACTCCACAGGTCCAGCACGCGCTTCAGGGCCTCGGGCTCCACATCCCCTGGGTAGAGCTCTCTCAGCTTCTCGAAGGTGAATCCGTAGACCTGATACAGGTTCAGATCACCCGCAATGATTGCGAAAGCCCGGCGCTGGTCGTCATCGGATTTGAGCCGATTCACGAGGTCATCGTCAAGGGGCTCGGGAACGCGAGGGAAGAGCCCCCGGACGCGATCAGGCCATTCCTTGTTGAGTGGCAGCTCAGTCACGGAGCGGACGGCTTGAAGGTGTGATTGGAGCCGCTCGTCGACCTCTTCGGAGACGGCCCACCACCATTCCACAAGGGAAGCTGCGCTCACGCCCAGCCGCTCGGAGAGCGCCTCGTCCAGTGGACCAAACAACTCGAGAATGGCTGGCTTAAACGCGCTGTGGTACGCGTTGCCACGCACTACGGCCGCGTATAGCCGGAGGGAGGCGAGCGCTATCTTGCGCCTGGTCTCACCCTCTCCCTTCGCGCGGGCGATCCGCGCCGTCTCCAGGATTATGAATCCATTCACGGCCGCCGTCGCGGCTGCCGTTACGTCTCCGACGCCTTGCTGGTTATGTACCTCGGGCTTCGCCTTCTCGATTGGTTGCCGGAGGGCCACGGCCTGCATCAGCTCGACGTGGTGCTGGAAGATCCCCTCGGGGCGATTGAACTCCGGGTTAGTGCCTGCCGCAACGCTCAGGAAGTACAAGCTGTTGAAGCAGATTAGGTCGAATGGCGGAACCCGTTCGACCGCCGCCTCTAGATCTTTCAGCGCCTTCCCGAAGTCCGGCCCGGCTGTCGGGATTGCTTTGTTCACGCCTTCACGGAGCGCAGCTTGAAACTCCGGGGTTGGGGTACTGGCTACCCAGCCGGTCTCCCTATCCTCATCCTTATTCTCAGCCTGTTTGTCGCTTGG
The DNA here is from genome assembly GCA_963817905.1 of uncultured Solirubrobacterales bacterium. Classification (GTDB taxonomy): domain Bacteria; phylum Actinomycetota; class Thermoleophilia; order Solirubrobacterales; family 70-9; genus VRUE01. The sequence goes on from CAWFPS010000002.1 coordinate 837,130, forward strand.
ACTCACGCGGGTATCTCATCTCTTACGAATAGGGCATTGACGTTACCCAAACGCCAGTCGATCTGAAGGACGCACGACATTCGCTCCCCAATGCAGATGGCCGTATTGCGGCTTGCGGCTTCCACTTCCGTGTGAAAGCGGAAACGCCGTCCTCGCTGAGATCCGAAATGCGCAGGTAATTCGATTAGCAGGATGCAGCGGGTTGATCCTCGGAAACCAGGTATTCGGCTGGACCCGAGTGCTCGACCCAGCCGGGCCGCCATGCGACGCCGTCGACGAGATCGCCGACCGAAGTCGAGTAGGCGCCCGCCAGGCGGATCAGGACATCGAGGCTGGGGATGTATTCGCCGCCCTCGATCTTGTCGAGGCGGGAGCGGGTCAGGGCGGCACGCCTGGCGGCCTCCTTCTGATCGAGACCGGCCAGCTCGCGGGCGCGGTAGACGTTGTCGGCGAAGCGGGCCAACGCATGGAAGGGGAAGGGCGCCTTGGAACGAGATCCGGCGGTCATCGGGACCCGTTCGCGGACCCGACCTCAGCGGGATCGACCGAAGGCGCCTGGCCATCCGCCGCCTGAGCGTCCCGCTCGACCGCCTCCCACGCTCCCGGCACGACGATCTCATAGCCGGGCCGCCACTCCAGACCGGCGGTGAGATCGTCGAGGGGCACGCCAAGGCTGCCCGCGATCCGCAATGCCGTGTCGACGCGCGGCATGCGCTCCCCCCGCTCCAGGAGGCTCACCTCGGTGCGGTGGATCGAGGCACGGAAGCTCAGCTCTTCCTGGGAGATGCCAGCGCCCTCGCGGCAGCGGGCCAGGTTCTGCCCGAAGCGGAGCTTCATCTCCGGGGTGGGAGGAGCGGTGGTCGGCACGCGCCGTCTCATCGCGACTGCTTCCACCGCGCGCCTGCGGCTTGCCGAGGGCCGAGGCAGGTGTCGGGGTTCCTGCGCTGCGGGCACCCCGTACCTCCCTGTGGCCTGCGCCTCGGCCCTCGGCAAGCCGCAGGCGGCGGCGGTGTCCTCACTTCGATTTCGCCGCCTTGAGGGCGTAGGTGCGCGGGCGCCTCTTTGTCTGGCGCACCTTTCCGTCTTTCATCAGGCGGGCGAGGCAGTTGGCGACGGCTCCGGCCGAGCGACCAAGGCCTTTGCCGATTGCGGTCGCGGTCAGCGGCGCGTCGTCTGGGTGCTTGCGCAGGTAGGAGAGGACGAGGCCGTCGAGTTCGCCGGGGCGCAGGCGCTTCTGCTTCTTTGCCTTGGCTGTGTTCATGCCGAATCGCCTCCCCTCTCGTCGATGGCGACGAGCAGGGCCGAGCAGGCGTTCAGGCCCGCGAAGAGGCGCTCGTTGGTTGCCTCGTCTTCCTCGCGCGACTCGCGCTCGTGAGGTGATTCGGCAAGCAGCTTCTCGGCTTCGTCATGAAGCCGCTTCAGGGTTTCCGCCAGGTCGTGCGGCGGGATCGTCAGCTCGAACTCAGCGCGACCTTCGTCGGGTCGCCAACCGATGTCGGCCAGCAACCGGAAGTCTTCACCGAACTCGATGCCGAGGCGCTCGGCGGTGGCGTAATCCCTGCTCCGCCCGAGGGCGATCCAGAGGTCCTCGATGCCGTAGAGGTGGTTGCAGACCAGCTCGTAGATGCCGTCGCGCTGGGCCTTGGTGATCGTCGTTGTCGTGGGCACGGTGCCCCTCCTTCCGGTAGGGCACCGAAGAGTCCGCCTCGCTACTCGCCGGAGTACTTCGGCGAGTAGCTTTCTTCGCGCATCGAAGGCGTCGTCTTCGGTGCCGGGCCCCGGGGCGTTAGCGCGCCGCCGGGGCCGCTATGTCTTGGTCGGCGGCGACGTTAGCTCGACGGCGGGGAGAAAGCGAGCCGGATTGGCGGGGATACGCGGGGATGACGCCAACGGAGTTCGAGGGGCTGCACCAGCAAAAATCCAGCTAACTGGATTTCACCCGGAGTGGATGGAGGTGGGGGTTGGGTCAAGCGGACCGATTTCAGGGGATGGGGCCAGTGGTGATCGCCTCTTGACACGACGCTCGGTACGGACGAGTATTCAGTTGGACACGAGGTAATCGACGGCGAGGGAGTGCCACAGTTGGACCAGGCGGAACGTGAGCGATTTCATCGGTTGGCGGAAGAGTTCTTCGCGGAGGTTGACGACCTTAGGGACGGCCTGCGCGACGAAGTAGGGCGGATGGTTCTCGCCAAGAAAGAGATAGAGGCTCGGCTCAAGGTCGGCGTGGAGAGCGCGGAGACCTCCGAAGCGAGGTCGGCACCGGAACGCGCGCTGGCGGCCCAGGAGCTTTCCTGTGATCGGGTCGCGGCACTCGTCGGGGAGGCGTTGCAGCGGCTTGAGGGGATCAGAAACGCGAACGCCGGCCACTACCCGTTGCCACCTGACATGGCTGCCGCCCCGGAGGACCTGGCGAAGCGATTGGCTCAGCTTCATGCCGAAGGTTTCTCGCTCGACATCGCCAAGTTCTTCTACGCCGCCCTTCTGATCCTCTTGAATGGCGCGGTTGCCCGCTACATCGACATGTGCGAGGCATTCCTCGGCCATGCCATCGGCTCGCACGAAGCGCGGAGGAGACTGACGGCGGTCCTCAAGAAGCTCTTGGGTGCCGGAGCCGACATTGCGATTGGCGTGTTGTGCGCTCCCGCTGCCATACCGGCTGCCTTTGCGGAGAGCGTCATCGAGGCGATTAAGCAGATCAGAGCTACTCCCGAGCGGGAAGCAAGGCGATGGGAAGAACTCATGGCAGCAGGCAACGATCGACGGGCGATCTTGATCCTTACCTCAGAGAAAATTGTCGAAGAGGAGATACCTGTTCTCAAGGGATACGTCGAAGTCTCCCTCGACGCTATCGAAGAGGAGCGCGATCAAATCGGCCTTGTCACTCAGTAGTGACGACCCCGATTACCGCGTAAGGGGCTCGGCCGCGATCCTGGTCGCCAAACCCGCTGCCGGACCTACCGCACCAGCGAGATCAGCTCGCCTGTGATCCGCGCTACGTGGCTCGTCTTCTGTTCCGCTGTGGGTATTTCAAACAGAGACAATTCGCCGCCCCCCGAGGCGGCTTTTTCGTGCGCTCCTCTGAGGCCCGCGCCCTGGTGGAGCAGGGGTGCATTCCCCAGCACTGAGGTGTCGATTTGCTACTCAAACTTCTGAGTAAGATGTCGGCCGATGCGGTCCACTTTGCTGCTCCAATCGCCCATGGCGCACTCGACCTTGCTGCCGAGCCCTTGATCTTTCACGTCTCGAAGGCGCGCCCCGGCGAGGTGGGGTTGCTGGGAGTTGCGGCTCCCGGCAACGCGTCCTCCTGCAAGGTCTCCTTCCGTGGCGAAGGTCGGCGGTTCGGTCCCTATCGGTTCCCTTCGGCGGCCCCACGCGCTTGGTCAAGCGGAAGATCGGCAAAGGCGGCATGCTCATGGCAGGCTCGTCTCACATGTCGCAGGTACGCCCGTCGCGGGCTGGGGCACGAGGGACGTGCTCGCTCGGCGTCTTCACCCGCCCGCCAGATATGCGCCGCGGGGGGCCACCCCCGCGGATCCTCAGAGCCAACCCCGACGGATACTGGTGCCGGATCCGCTCGGCGCCTGGAATGACGCCTACCACGCGGTCGCCGGCACCTTCGGGCACGGCGACCTCCCAGGGAAAAGCCGTATGTGGACAACACCGACTTCGGCGTTCGGGACTGTTGAGTCACGAACGCCGGCGACGCTCCTCTGAGCACAGAAGGGGTACCCGATTCGGATCCTAGCGGCTGACAGCTACATCAAGGGAGATCTCTTTAGTCGTCTCGCGGCCGGCGTCTTTCTTGCGCTCGGGTACGAGGAGCCGCGGCTAAAGGTTCAGAAAGGGGGCCATGAGGTCGACATCATCGCCCGCCACCGGTTTGAGCCCAGGTATGCCGTCGCCGAGTGCAAGGCGGAAAAGAGGCCGGTGGGCGGGGGCGCGCTGAACAAGTTCTACGGTGTGCTCCACGCCGAGAGGGAGGCGAAGAAGCCAGCCGCGGTGCAGGGGTACTTCATCTCCCTGAGTGGATACACCGAAGCGGCCACCGAGCAGGAGCTGGGTTTCGAGGAGGAGCGCTTCATCCGCCTCGACGGCACCGCGGTCCAGGATCAGCTAGTTACCGGCGGAATGGTCATCCCTCAGGAGAAAGCGTCCGAAGTGGTTGGACGGCTGGCCAACGAGGCGAAGATGTCGGGCTCCCTGGCCGGTCCTCCGGAGCTGTTGGCCCATTCGATCGGATGGATCTGGGCTTTCGAACTCGAACGTGATCGCGAGGTGACCCACTTCGCCCTGGTGCATGCCGACGGCCAGCCGCTTGCACCGAGCATCATGGAGTCGGTGGTTGTCGCAGACAGCCGTGTCGGTGGTTCGTTCGCTCATCTCGAATACCTTGCTCCGGGGCCGACGGTCAGCCGCAAGGCAGCCGAAGAAGCCGACCGCCGCCACCGCAGCTACCTGCTTGCCGAGCTCGGAGACATCACCTTGGAGGGTCTGCCCGCCGACGAGGACGCGGGTGTACGGCCAATTCCGCTGTCCGACCTGTATGTGCCTCTTGAGGTCGAGCGCATCTCCGGTAAGGGTGTGGTCGAGAGCCTGCGCGAAACCGATTCGGCCGCGGCCACGAGCAATGAGGGAGACGAGTCCGACGATGACGCTGGGTACGGGCGTGAGTCGATTGGCTGGGTACTCGGTCACACGCGGCGGCTCGCTGTCCTCGCGGCACCGGGGGCCGGTAAGTCGACGCTGGTCAGCCGGCTCGCGATCGCCTACGCCAGCGAGGAGCACCGCAACGAGATCGCGGACCAGCTGCCCGATGTCAGCTGGCTCCCGGTGTTCATCCGCTGTCGAGCGCTGGGTGCCGAACAGCTCGAGATGTCATTTCGGGAGATCCTCGACGACACGCCCCGCCGGGGCGAGTTTTCGGAGTGCGCGGAGGCCTTCAAAGAGCTGATCTCGGTGGCTTTGCGAGGAGGTCGAGTGCTCTTGCTCATCGATGGGCTTGACGAGATCTCCGACCTAGGAGATCGGGTGAGGTTCGTTCGCAGCCTACGGACGTTCCTCGCGGTCTACCCTAACGTCGCTCTCGTGCTGACCTCACGCGAGCCCGGCTTTCGGGCGGTCGGAGGGGCTCTCTCTTCGATGTGCGAGTGGTATCGGCTGGCGGAATTCGACGACGCCGACATCATCAGTCTCACCCGGGCTTGGCACGCCACCGTAGTGGGCCGATCGCTCGAGGTTGCGAAGGAAGCCGAGGATCTCGCACAGATGATCGTCGCTACCGACAGGGTCAGACGCCTTGCCAAGAACCCTTTGCTGCTGACCACCCTGCTCCTGGTCAAGAGGTGGGCTGGGGACCTTCCCCGCAAGCGCACCGTGCTCTACGAGAAGGCTATTGAGGTGCTGCTGATGACCTGGAACGTGGCCGCACACAAGCCGATCGACCGTGATGAGGCGATCCCGCAGCTCGCCTTCGTCGCCCATGCGATGACCGAGGAGGGGGTCCAGAACGTGTCTTCGAACAGGCTCGCGGAGCTCCTGGGCAAAGCCAGGAAGCAGATGCCGGAAGTGCTCGGTTTCGCGCGAACCTCGGTCTCCAAATTCGTGGAGCGGGTGGAGAGCCGGAGCAGCCTGTTGGTGATAATCGGCCACCGTGAGGAGCAGGGAAAGTTGGTCCCTGTCTACGAGTTCCGACACCTCACGTTCCAGGAGTACTTGGCGGCGGTCGCCTTGATAGAGGGGTACTACGACGGATATGAAGAGGATGACAAAGTGGTCGACCGGCTGGCCCGGCACCTCGGCGATCCCCGCTGGTTCGAGGTCGTCACACTGGCCAACGTGCTTGCCGGGCGGGACGCTGGCGCGGTTATCACCGCCGCAATCGATGCTGCCCGTGGCCGCTCGGCGAGTGCCGACGGGGGCAAGCAGGTGCGACTGATCCTGGGAAGGGCGCTCGCCGACGAGGTGAAGATGTCGCCGGAGCTGGTCGCGAAGTCCGCCTTCGCCTTTGGGCGCCGTGGCGCCGAACCGGATCCGCCCCACGAGGAGATGGTCGCGGAGATCGTCGAGGGGCTTTATGGAGAAGCCTTCGGTGTGTGGGTCGAGGCCGGCTACCGAGCCGACCACCTCGCCTCCTTCACCGACTTCGCCCCGGACTACGCCACCTGTCTGGCGCTTGCGCGCTCCGGAGGGTGGCGAGACGTCGAGTGCCTGGCCGCGATCGGCGAGGCCTTGAGCGAGGGTGACGAGGAGATCGCCGCCGCAGCGGCCATGGAAGCGACGAACGTCGCCTCGGAGCTGTGGAGCCGACAGGCGGAAGACGGTGCACCGATCCCCCCGGAGCTGAGGACCTGGTCGCGACCGCTGATGGCGCTGTGCGAAGTTGGCAGGCCCTTTGTCGCTCACGCCGCGATCGGAGCGCTTGGCAGCCTCGGGAGGCTGGACGCGATCGACGTCGAGGACCGGGTCCGCGCCCTCCGCGTGCTTTTGGCCCTGTGGCAGAACAGCTGGGCGCACCGCGCGCAGGACCGGGCGGCCTGGGCAATCACCCAGATGTCTCCGGTCGAGCGGTGCCTGAAGCCGATCGGGGAGGCGAGCTCGGAGCTCTCCTCGTTCATCGATCGGCAGAGCAGGATCGACGACAGGGCAATCAGCCCGGCGGGGATCCGGGAGCTCGCGGCGCTGACCCTGACCTACTACCTGGGCGAGCCATGGTCCGACGCTGAGATTGCCCAGAGGGTCAAGGTGATGCCGCAGGTCGGTCTCAAGAACAGCGTCGTCCGGCGCTTCCCGGAGTTGACGCGCGGCTAGCGGGGGCCGACCTCTGCGAGCCGTGCACACCTCTGGCTGTGTCGCGGCATTCCTAGCGCAGCCGAAAGCGATGAAGGCCGCGATCTTCGCCATCAGGGGGCAAACGTGAGGCCAGGCAGAAAACATTGCAGGTGAACCCGGCTGAGAAGGTGAGGTGCTGACCGCCGCCGCTGAGTGGGCCTGTCCCGTCAGCGGCGCCAACCTGCGCCCTGGATCGCGTGGCGATCGGCGCGGTAGCTCTACCCTGCGAGCGAAATCGCTTCACCCTCGACCCGCGCCGCGTGGTTCGCCTTGTGTTCCGCTGGGGGTATGGCCTTATTGGAGAGAGCCGGATCACCCGCCTCTCCTAGGACACTCAGATTCCTCGCCTCTCCGAACGCGCTCGACACCAACGCTTTCAGGCGTACTTGACCATCGTTGCGGTCGATCTCGACGTGCAGGCGGAAGGCGTCGAAGACCGCGCGGCGCACATCAGGATCGGCGGTGGCGAGTCGTTCGCCGAGGTCCGGCAGGGCGTCGAGGACCGCGCGGGCGTCGTCGGGATCGACGGCGGTGCTGTCGCGTCGTGAGTCTTCGATCTGGGCGAGTACCGACCGCGCCTCGGCGCGCTCTGCGTTGAGCTCGCGGATTCGCCGGCCGACCTCGACCGGATCGACGCCCGCCTCGATCGCCGCGAGCTGGCGCTCGATCTTCTGCTCGACCGCGGCGATCTGACCGGCGAGGCGTTTGCCCTTGTCGCCGTCGCGATCGTGCAGCCCCTCGGTCAGGCTCGCGCTCTGGTGGCCGAAGTGGGCGAGCCGGTCGGCGCCGAATATCCGCGTGGCGAAGAAGCTGTCAATCAGCGTCGTGAGGCTGTCCTCGCGCACGTACTGCCACTTGCCGTGGCCGACCGCCTCGGCGGCCCTGTCGCCATAGGAGGTTCGGTAGCCGCAGGTGTAATAGGTCGGCTCGCCTTTGCGGGCGCGCCCCTGCATTCGCAGCGGGTTGTGCCCGGTGGCGCAGTGGACGATGCCGCGCAGCAAGTACGGCCGCTTTTGCGGGCGGCGACGGCGGTTGCCGCCCTGCCCGGTGCTGCGTCGCTGCATCTCGGCCTGCGCTCGCTCGAATTGCTCGTCTGAGATCAGCGCCTCATGGCGCTCGTCAGCTTCGACCCATTCGTCCCCCTCGCGTCGCACGACCGGCCCGACACCCTGCTTGTGGGCGCGCGAGTCGAGCCGGTTCCAGTAGAGGCGACCGGTGTAGGTGGGGTTTTCAAGCATCGACTTGATCGTCGTCTTCGCCCACTTGCCCGAGGTGTTGCGCTTGGAATCGACGTGGGAGGGAGGCGGCGGCCCGCCGGGCCGGTTCAGCTCGTTGGCGATCTCCTTGTATCCGGCGCCGGCGAGGAAGCGATCGAATATCTCGGCGATCACCGGCGCTTGCTCGGGATCGACGACGAGGCGCGACTTCGTATCGCCCGCCTTCGCCCGTGCCGGGTCGGGATGGGCCTCATGTCGCAGCCGGTAGCCGTAGGGCGCCCGGCCGCCGTTGCGGAAGCCCTGCCGCGTGTTCTGCTTCTGCCCGCGCCGGACTTCCCGGCCGAGCTTCTCGACCTCGAACTGGTCGAGCGCTTGGAACATGTGGCGGATCAACCGCCCCTCAGGGCTGGTCTGATCGCCGGCCGTCAGCGCGTAGAAGACCTCGACGCCGGCCCGCGTCATCTCCCGCTCGTAGGTGAGCGCATGGAACAGGTCGCGGCTGAGGCGCGAGGTGGCGTAGACGATCACCGCATCGAAGCGCCGAGCGTCCCGCTCCTTGGCCTCCCGCAGCAGCTCCGCCCACCCGGCCCGGTCGTCCCGCCGCCCGGCCTCCTGGTCGGTGAACTCGCAGACGATCTCCCCGCCCAGCTCCTCGGCCTTCGTTGCGCAAGCCTCCCGCTGCGAGGGAAACGAGAGAGTCGGGTCCTGCTTGTCCTTGGTCGAGAGCCGCCCGTACCAAGCGAAGCGCCGCCCCGCGCCCGCAGCCGGCCGCGACCGCCTCTCAGCAGCCATCAGATCGCCTCCTTCGTCGTCTCAAGACCCATCGCGATCCATTGTGTCGGGCTTATCTTCGAGCCGTCAAAATCGCCCAGCCGAGCCGCAGCCGGCAGGCGCGGCGAGGTCGGGGACGAGGAAGCGAAAACCACCAGAGCCAGCGGCGAGGGTGGCGGCGAATCGGACGCACCGATGGCCCGGCAGAACGACCACCACTGGACCGAATCGAGAAACCACGCGATACAGGTGGATGGGCGAGTAAGTAGTCGGCGCTGCGAACCGGGGTCGTTGATGGGCATGGGGAGTAGGAAGTCAGCGTTGCCCGATCTCCGCAATCGCCTTCACGAAGGGGAATGCCGGGCGTTCCCAAGGTCGGGGCGCGAGGCACAGAACGAGGTGGAGAACGAGGCGCAGAACGAGGTTGGCGCGAACCGCAGAACGAACCGCAGGGTGACCCGCAGAACGAACTCCTGGATGTCCCGGTCACAACGCTGACGGTGCTCCGAGGGCCGTAGCCGGGAATCGCTCGACCGCTGCAAACGTGTCATGGAAACGCCGGAGCCGTTGCTAGCTTAAATTGATGCTTCAGCGATCGTGGTGTTTGCGACTCCCGAAATGGTTTATCGCCGCATGGGGGATATTCGCGACCCTCTTGACTGTGCTCTCGTTGCCGTCCGTGCCCGATGAGATCGCCAAATGGGGTCCGGTTCTCTCAGCCGTGGATTCAGAGCCGAGCCGGTGGTTGCTGCCGGCCATAGGCTGGATTCTGCTTCTCCTGCTTGCTGGTGGCGCTTTGGGCGGGTGGGTGCGTCCGAAGCGCAGGCGGGGCCATATAGAAGTGGGAGAGATCAGGTCTCGGAGCATCTCGCGCGGACCCGTTTCGGTTGTCTCGGACCGCTCAGATCGTTCTCAACGAGAAATGCTTAGCGGGGGCAGTTTGCGCGATGCAATCCATGAGCTGAGTCGTCGGGAAGCCCAGCAACGGATCGAGGAAGAGCTTGTCTCCTTGGTAGACGAGTGGAAGCTGGTCCGTGGCGATGCATTCGGAGAACCGGACTACGGAACCTTCAAACTTTGGACCGACAGAACGAGTGAGTTCATCCGCAGGGTTTTCGGAGAAACCGAGCGTCAACGGTTTGAAAGTGATGGACCTGAAGTCCTGTCGACACTCCGACAGAGCGCTGACCTACGGATTAGAGCCCTGGAGCGCCTCCGCGATCATCCCGAGGACTGGCAAATTCAAGCCGATGGCCAAGAGCTTGAGGAAGCAATTGCTTCTCGCAGGAGGCTTAGCCCTGGAGATCGGATTGTGCTCGCAGGCACCCAGCTTTCCAATGACGTCGGAAGCTCGGTCGGTCTAGGCGCTTCGGTCGGCGGGGTTGCGTAGGTTGTCGTAAGGGCAAGTTCGGCGTACTCGAATGAACCGAGATGAACTGCTGGCGGCGATAACTGAGAAGTATCTGTCGAGCGAGGAGTTCAACGGTTACCCGCTCGGGAGTGTCGAGCTGCCTAGGGAGAAACTTGATCCTCTACTTGGTGACCTAGTCGAAGGAGGCGTGATCTCCCTCAATTTCGCCACCTATCACCCAAACCCTCATATAAAGGCATTTCCACCCGAGCCGGTACCCGATCAACTACAAAAGCTCGCGGAACTCAGCGATTTGACTCATCTCACGGCTTACCCTGAGCTGCCACACCTTGAGCAAGTGGTTGGTCGTGACGATTATCCGGGACGTCCATATACGTTGGCCTTGGCTCTCGGCGGAGGCGAGTTGATGCCAAGATTTTTTGTAGGCGTTCACGGGGTGTCGCCTTCGTGAACGCGATTCCTGCGTGACTTACGGCGGAGCCAGGGAAGGGGCAGGCACGCGGTCGTGGGCGGCGACCGCCGCCTCGATCAGGTAGTCGAGCGCCGAGCGACCCTGCAACCGGCAGGTCTCGCGCACCGAGCAGATCCGCTCGACCCAGCGGCTGCCGCGCTCGGACTGTGTGCCGAGCTGCACCTTGCGCATGATCACCGCGTGGCGAACAGCCCGCTCCGCGGCGTTGTTCGTGGGGTCGATGCCGGGCACCTCACAGAAGGTCCACAGCGCTTGCTCTTCGGCCAAGAGTCCGGCGCAGAAGCGACGCTCGCGGCGGTTGTGACCGCGGGTGCCCTGCTCGAGCAGGGAATGGAGGCGATCGCGCAGCGGCCGAAGCTCGGTGGCGAGCCAGTCCAGGTCGTGCCCGCCCTCCAGGTAGGCACGGTGGGCGGCGAAAACCTGGCGCGATATCTCCAGAAGTCCCATTCCGCGTCTGCCCGTCGCCCCGCCTCGCTCGGAGAGCTCTGTGAACTGGCGAGCCAGGTGACACCAACACAGTTGCTGTTGGAGGAGATCGAGGAAGTGGTAGGCGGCATAGCGGTCGGTGACCGCGATCCCGCCGAAGTCCTCGCCGAGCAGCTCCTTGGCCGCTGTCTGCCCGCGCGAAGGGTCGATCCGGTAGCAGGCGTAAAGCGATGTGGCGGCGAGCCACAGCCATTGCTGGGCCGATCCCAGGCGCCAGCCGGTCTCGTCGGCATGCACGGCCTCGGCTTCGCGCACGGCCTCGGCCAGCTCCCGCCAGGGATCGGCCAGGGCGGCGCTCATCCTCATGATCGTCCGGTCGACCGCGCCGAGGGAGATCGGGATTCCGAACATCTGGGTGACGACGTCACAGACCTGGCGGCGCGAGAGGCGGTGGACGCCGGCCAGGGTGGCGACATGCGCCTGCAGGCGCGGGCCGAAGGCAGAAGCGGTGACGCCGGCGGGCAGCTCGGCCAGCCCGCCGGCGCCGCAGGCAGGGCACAGCAGGCGGTGGCGGCGATGCTCTGCGATCAGCGGGGCGATCGGCGGCAGCTCCCACACCTGGTGGGCGAGCGGCTTACCGAGCCGCTCCTCCGAGCCGTCGAAGGCGTGCCCGCACTCACATGAGGCGGGCAGGTGCTCGAAGATCTCATCCACCCGCTCGGGCGGCGCCATCTCGCGGCTCTTGCCCTCGTGGCCGGGCTGGCCGCCTTGCTTTCTCAGCGACTCCTTCGCCCGCCGTCGCGCCTCGGCGCGGCGCTGCTGGCGAGTCATCGGCGGATCGGAGGAGGGTGGCATCGAGCTGTTGCCCGAGTTGCGGTTGATCTGGCGCTCCAACTCCTCGATGCGCCCGGCCAACTCCACCACACGACTCTGGAGCTCAGGAATCCCCTCTACCTGCTCAACCAGGCCGAGGACGAGTTCTCGTGCCGGCTCCCCGCCGGCAAGCGCGACCGCCTCGGCCTCCTCGCGCTGCATGCGAGAGACGTTCCATTTGCCGGAAAGGACTCCTGCTCAGGCTGGCGACGCCCCGTGAACGCCTACGATTTTTTGACCTCAGCGTCTTGGAGTTCTATCGAAACGATCCCCGATATTTTTACGAATCCAACGATACCGACGGTCGGATAAGCGTCACGAATGAGTTCTATGATTCTGAGCACCTTCGAGAGTCAGACAGGATCTTTCTAGAGACGTTTGGCTTTGGCTACAACGACGACTTTCAGCGCGCTGTATGCGTGTTTCCACGCTATTTGGGCCGGCTAACCCCAGAGCACCAGCAGATTTGGGCGGCCAAGGAGTTGAAGGGAAAATACTCTATGCATCCCGCGTACTACGCGAGTGCAATTCGAGGTGATTTTCCAGACAAGGTCTCGATATTCCATGCGTTTACTGAGGAGCTGCATCAACTCCAGGCGATGAGCGAGGTAGCTGAATTCCCGCCTATGGTGCGCCGGAGCTTTCGGGACGATGAGAAGCCCGCAAACTTCGGCTTCCTCATCCGACCGACCTTGAAGGAGTTGCAGGACTTTCATTCCACGCTCGACAAGATGATGAGCGAGAACCTTAACCGGGCATTTTTCGAGGCGTTTGGATTGACGCCAGAGAGGGAGATGTCTCGGACGGATGGCAGAATCGAGGTTCAACGCAAGGGAACCATTGCCTTGTTGGAGGAGTGGCTTGAGAATCGGTTTCGTACGGAAGATCGCTCGGAGATTAACCGCGCGATTGCGACCTTTAAGGAGGTGCGGCGTCTTCGTCAGCGTCCGGCCCATGCGGCCGATGACAACACGTTTGATCTGAAATTCTATGAGGAGCAGCGCGAACTGGTTCATCGAGCCTATGCAGCGGTGCGATTGCTACGCCTCGTCTTCGCAAATCATCCCGCTCTATCGGACTACGACGGTGTCCCGGATTTGCTTTACAGAGGACAGATTTACCTTTATTAGCACCGGTGACGAATCATAGGCGCGGCTCCTGTCTGCGCGCCGTAACTTCTGTGCTACGTGCACGAACGTGGCTCCGAAGCTCGACACGACCTTTCACAACCGACGACAGGCTCGGCGGCTCAGGGAAGACCCGAAGTTCCGAGTGGAGTTTGAGCGGCAGCGGTGGGAGGTCGCTCAAGTCGACGCTGTGGTCCAGAAGCTCGACGAGCTGCGGGAGGGAGTTGGGATGTCAAAGGCTGAGTTGGCGCGGGCGATTGGGAAGGAGCCGTCGAGTATCCGCCGGTTCTTTACGGCGCATGTGAACCCGGAGTTGAAGACCGTGGCGGCTTTGGCCAGCGCTCTCGGGGCCAGGGTGGAGGTCGTGCCGGTCGATGATGTCAATGCGCAATCCGTACCCGGATCAGTCCGCCTAAGACAATAAACTTCGTACATGGCTCCGCAGACTGGCACCGCGCTGCTCATAATCGCCGTCTTCGTCCTGCCGGGGTTCGTCACGTTGCTTATGCGGGAGCGGACCTATCGAGTAAAGGGACAGGACTCTCCGTTCGAGCGGTTGCTGAACGCTCTCTATTTCAGTTCGATCATCTACGTCGTGCTCGGCATGGCCTGGGTTGTGGGCGGGTTGGGACGCGACGATATTTCGCGCCTCTACGCAGGGCACGACGCGATCGGCGTCTATCTCCTGTTGGCGGTCGTCGGCCTTTTCATCTTGCCCGCGGTGATTGCGGAGCTCGGCCGCCGATGGCAGAAGTCCCGGGAGCTGCGCCCGTGGTTTTTGAAGCGCGCGGGTATTGACCCCGGACATGCTGTTCCGGCCGGTTGGGAGCAGCTTTTCAGCGAGAGTCCAGGGGCCAAAGCGGGACACGGCTTGATGTTGCGGGTCACGCTAGACGACGGTCGCGTAGTCGGTGGCTATTTCGGAGGGAAGAGCCTCGCTGGCTACACGGCCCATACGCGCGATCTCTTCATCGAGGAGCGGTGGGCGCTTGATTCCGAAGACTGGTTTGAAGGGCCGGTCAAGGGCAGCCTTGGCCTCTGGATCGCGGAGGGCCAAATCCATTCCGTGGAGGCTTACATGCCATCCCAGGACGCCAAATGACTGAAAACGGCGACGCCTTGGCGGGCGGCTACAATCGTAGAAATGTCTGAGCGACCCGAACAGCCAATTCAGAAGCGCGGCGGTATTTCGCTGCCCAACAACGGCTTCCACCCGACGCAGCCGCCGCCGAAACCCTCCGACGCGGCTTCGAGCGCGAAACCATCTGCCGCGACAAGGCGTGCCAATGGCCGGTAGCGACGAGTCCGCCGAGAAGGGCGGGACCGAGGAGAAGGCTATTCACTTGGTCGCGGCTCCCACCGGCGAGGAGATCGCCCTTGGAATGACGGCGAAGGTGCAGGAGGGGATGACCCTCCAAGCCCAAAACGAGGGCAAGGCAATGACCGGAAAAGGAAAGCCGCCAGTCGCCCCGCCGCCGAAACCGTCTGACGCCGCCGTCAGCGCCAAACCCAAGCAGTAGCGACTCTCACGCGGCGGTCGGCATCTAACCTGCGCGGCTTCTCGGGGGCCGAGGCAGGGTACGGGCTGCCTGCGACAACCCGCATCCCTCCCTGTGGCCTGCGCCTCGGCCCCCGAAAAGCCGCGCTCGCTCTGTGGTCAGCTCCTCGGGTCGAGGTCGGCCAGCAGTTCCTCGCAGGCGTCGTAGCCGAGTCGGAAGCGCTCGTTGGTGGTGGCGTCTTCCTCTCTTGACTCGCGCTCGGTGATGGATTCGAGTAGGACTCGCTCGGCTTCGCCGTGGAGGCGCTGGAGGAGTTCCATCAGGTCGTGGGCCGGCATCGTGAGGTCGAAGGAGTCGCGGTCGTCCTCGGCGCGCCAGCCGATGTCCTTCAGCAGGCGGAAGTCTTCGCCGAACTCGATGCCGAGGCGTTCGGCGGTGGCGAAGTCTTCGGTCTCCTCCAGGGCGATCCAGATGTCGCCCACAGCGCCGAGGTGATTGCGGACCAGCTCGTAGAGGCCGTCTCGCTGGTCCCGGTCGATCTTGGCGGTGGTGCTGGGCATGGTGCCCTCCCTTCGGGTAGGGCACCGGAGAGCTGCCGGTGATGCTGACCGGCCCCCGTTTACCGGTCCACCCTCAGCGAGAGTTCGTGGTCGGTATCGACATGCACCGTAGCGGGGTCGACCGCCGCCTCGCGGAGTGAGCCCGTAGGGCGATCGGAGTGAGGCGGCGGAGCGCCGTTCTCCTCCCGCCAGCGCTCGGCGAATCGCGCCGGCGGCAGCATCCCCAGGGACGAGTGTGGGTGTTCGGTGTTGTAGGCGACGATCCAGTCAGCGAGGATGACCTTGGCCTCGGCCAGGGTGTAGAACAGCTCGATGTCGAGCACCTCGTCGCGGGTACGGCCGTTGAAGGACTCGATGAATGGGTTCTGCCAGGGTGAGCCCGGCTCGATGTAGGCGGTGGCGGTCTTGCCCAAGCGACACCAGTCGCGCAGGGTGTGGGCGATCAGCTCGGGCCCGTTGTCGCAGCGGATGTGCTCGGGTACGGTGCCACGCAGGCCGACGAGGCGTTCCAGGAGCGCAACCGTGTCCTCGGCGGTGATCGAGCGGGCCACCTCGCTCGCCAACGCCTCGCGGGTGAACTCGTCGATCACATTCAGCACCCGCAGCTGGCGCCCGTCGGCGGTTTCGTCGGTCTGGAAGTCGAGCGCCCAGACGTGGTCGGGATGTTCGGCGCGCAGCTCCTTGCCGTCTGCGTTATCTCCCAGCCTGGCGCGCTTTCGCTTGCGGCGGGGCACCCGCAACCCCTCCTCGCGCCAGAGGCGCTGCACCCGCTTCTTGTTGACTTCCCAGCCCTCTTCAATCAGGCGGGCGTGGGCGCGGCGGTAGCCCCAGCGCTTCTTCAATTTGGAGATCTCGCGCAGGCGTTTTCGCAGGGCGGCATCGTCTGGGGCGAGGTGCGGCTCATGGCGCTGCGTGGATCGGTGCTGGCCGGCGATCCGGCACGCCCGACGCTCGGAGAGGCCGAGGCGGTCCTGGAGGATCAGGACCGCTCGGCGCCTCCGGGCCGGGCCTAGAAGTTTCCCTTCGCGATCTCCTTGTAGGCGCGGATGTCGAGCTCCTTGTCGGCGACGATCTGCTTGAGCTCGTGGTTCTCCTTCTCGAGCTCCTTCAGCCGCTTGACATCGTCGGCCTTCATGCCGCCGTACTGGTTGCGCCAGCGGTGGAACGTCTGCTCGGAGACCTCCAGCGCCTTTGCCACCTCGGATATTTGCTTGCCTTCGCCGAGCATCTTCTCGGCCTCCCTGAGCTTGCGAATGATCTGCTCGGGGGTATGCCTGCGCTTCTTCACTTGCGTCGGTCCTCCTTGGCCCATTGTCGTGGGCCGGAAGAACTCTCACACAGGGCGGACCGATTTCAGGGGGTCATGCCAATGCCGCCCTGTGCGGGCGTGGCGAGTACCGTCTCGCTTGCATCGAAGGCTCTGTCTTCGGTGCCAGGCCCCGGGGCGTTCGAGCGCCGCCGGGGCCATCTCTTTATGTCCTTGCGAGCCGGCGAAGGTAGCGCCGTCGGCCGGGATTTCAAGTCGAGTTCTCGCGAACGCTGCGGCCGGCGATTTCAGCCGGTCCTACCGCGCCCTCCGCTTTCCCTTCTGCGGAGCCAAATCCAGCGCCGCTTCGACGGGCACGACGATCTCTCCGTTAGGGACGGGACGCTGTAGCGGTACTACGCTCGGCCAAGTACGAACCGGGCACGCTCGACGCGCAGCATCTCGTAGGGGTTCATGCACTTGATCCGCAGATCGATACACGCGTTCGGGATCTTGATCTTCTTGATCGAGTTCGCGGGCACCTCATGCGTTATGACGGTGAGCTCATGTGCGTGGGCGTGCGCGACGAGGTAGTAGTCGGCATCCTGGAGGAAGGTGCTGACGGCGGCGGGGTCGTAGTGGGCTGATGCAGCCCAGCGACTGACCGCCCGAAGACTTTCCGCGACCGGTGCGTCTGGTTGCGCGAACATGCTCGGTCGGGCAGCTGCCCAGGTGGAGAGGTCGTCGTCGCCGGCCTTCAGCTCGTCGAGCACTTTCTCGATGCTGCCAAGATTCCCAACGTCGAATTGCTCGTCGAGCCAATCTCAGAACGCGGGGCAGAAATCGAACCCGTACTGGAGATTCTTGGCCTGGATGAAAATGTTGGGGTCAAGTAGGTATTTCACGGCAGGCCGAGTCGGTGTCCACGTTCGCGAAACGTGCCGTATTTGCGCACGCCAAGGAGGCGGAACGCATCCCGATGCAGGGTTCTACCCTCGAGGGTGTCGGCGATAACGGCGTGAGCGAAGCGCTTGCTCGTCCGCACAGGCTGCGTGTTGTAGAAGTTTCCCCCGTTGGCTCTTCTTGCCCGAGTGACCCGCGACATCTGTTCCGAATATGCGCGGCTGTATTCATCCCAAGAGAGACGATTGGCGTCGAAGAGTAGGCGTTCACGGGGCGTCGCCAGCCTGAGCAGGAGTCCTTTCCGGCAAATGGAACGTCTCTCGCATGCAGCGCGAGGAGGCCGAGGCGGTCGCGCTTGCCGGCGGGAGCCGGCACGAGAACTCGTCCTCGGCCTGGTTGAGCAGGTAGAGGGGATTCCTGAGCTCCAGAGTCGTGTGGTGGAGTTGGCCGGGCGCATCGAGGAGTTGGAGCGCCAGATCAACCGCAACTCGGGCAACAGCTCGATGCCACCCTCCTCCGATCCGCCGATGACTCGCCAGCAGCGCCGCGCCGAGGCGCGACGGCGGGCGAAGGAGTCGCTGAGAAAGCAAGGCGGCCAGCCCGGCCACGAGGGCAAGAGCCGCGAGATGGCGCCGCCCGAGCGGGTGGATGAGATCTTCGAGCACCTGCCCGCCTCATGTGAGTGCGGGCACGCCTTCGACGGCTCGGAGGAGCGGCTCGGTAAGCCGCTCGCCCACCAGGTGTGGGAGCTGCCGCCGATCGCCCCGCTGATCGCAGAGCATCGCCGCCACCGCCTGCTGTGCCCTGCCTGCGGCGCCGGCGGGCTGGCCGAGCTGCCCGCCGGCGTCACCGCTTCTGCCTTCGGCCCGCGCCTGCAGGCGCATGTCGCCACCCTGGCCGGCGTCCACCGCCTCTCGCGCCGCCAGGTCTGTGACGTCGTCACCCAGATGTTCGGAATCCCGATCTCCCTCGGCGCGGTCGACCGGACGATCATGAGGATGAGCGCCGCCCTGGCCGATCCCTGGCGGGAGCTGGCCGAGGCCGTGCGCGAAGCCGAGGCCGTGCATGCCGACGAGACCGGCTGGCGCCTGGGATCGGCCCAGCAATGGCTGTGGCTCGCCGCCACATCGCTTTACGCCTGCTACCGGATCGACCCTTCGCGCGGGCAGACAGCGGCCAAGGAGCTGCTCGGCGAGGACTTCGGCGGGATCGCGGTCACCGACCGCTATGCCGCCTACCACTTCCTCGATCTCCTCCAACAGCAACTGTGTTGGTGTCACCTGGCTCGCCAGTTCACAGAGCTCTCCGAGCGAGGCGGGGCGACGGGCAGACGCGGAATGGGACTTCTGGAGATATCGCGCCAGGTTTTCGCCGCCCACCGTGCCTACCTGGAGGGCGGGCACGACCTGGACTGGCTCGCCACCGAGCTTCGGCCGCTGCGCGATCGCCTCCATTCCCTGCTCGAGCAGGGCACCCGCGGTCACAACCGCCGCGAGCGTCGCTTCTGCGCCGGACTCTTGGCCGAAGAGCAAGCGCTGTGGACCTTCTGTGAGGTGCCCGGCATCGACCCCACGAACAACGCCGCGGAGCGGGCTGTTCGCCACGCGGTGATCATGCGCAAGGTGCAGCTCGGCACACAGTCCGAGCGCGGCAGCCGCTGGGTCGAGCGGATCTGCTCGGTGCGCGAGACCTGCCGGTTGCAGGGTCGCTCGGCGCTCGACTACCTGATCGAGGCGGCGGTCGCCGCCCACGACCGCGTGCCTGCCCCTTCCCTGGCTCCGCCGTAAGTCACGCAGGAATCGCGTTCACGAAGGCGACACCCCGTGAACGCCTACGTCGAAGATCCGTCGCAGAACGACGAGCGTGCTGACCCGGTAGAGCCGGGCGAGCCGGTCTAGATCTTCAGCGAGTGGTTGACTCGGATCGAACTCTTCATTCAGCTGCGCCAACGGAACCAACAGCTCCGCGGCTATCGCATTGCAGAAGCGCTCGACCTGCTGGTCCTCTCGGCGGACGTCGAGGCGTGGGTTGGACACGGCGGGCTGCCCGATCCAAATATGAACGAGCTCGTGGGCCAGCGTGAAGATCTGGGCTGCCTTGGTGTCGGCGCCGTTGATGAACACGACGGGGGCGAGGTCATCAACCAGGGCAAAGCCGCGAAACTCGTTGGGGTCAAGCGCCCGGTGCGTGTTGCTGCCGACGACCCCGCTGATCATCACCAGGACACCGATGTCCTCGGCTCGCTCGCTGAGTTGGCCAAGGGCCTCGGTCCAGCTCGAATATTCGCGCCGGGACGCGAGGTCGAAGGCGAGCCTGCTTCTCATGCGATCGGCGACAGATACGACATCGTCTCCAGTCGTGACGGAGCCGACGAAATCCAGCGCCTCCCCCTCGTTGACCAAGGCATAGGTCCGGTACCACTCCTGTCGCTCCTCGCACAGATAGATCGTGTCGAGCAGGTTGGGGCTTGGGGGGGTGGGAGCGGCGCCTGGCGGCGTTCTGAAGTCCGGGACGGGGAGAGGCAGGTCTGGCGGTTCGGGCAGCATGAGGAGCCCCACGGGGGTGCTCGTCGCCCTTGCAAAAGACTCGAGTTGCTTCAGCGTTGGCTGGGCGTCGCCACGGGTCCATGCGGCGAGGCGTGGAACGCGCCGACTCAGATCATCGGCGCTCTTTCCAGAGCGCTTGCTCGCCCAATCCAAAAGCGAAGGCTCGATCTGGACGCGGACGGTCATCTGCTCCAGTATTCCCGACTTCGCGGCGCGGCCCTTCTCAAGCCGTGCCAGCGACCGGAGGACATCGCCGATTTGGGCTAGAGCCAATTCCTACGGGGGAAGGGGGCTTGCTCCTTGCGGTGCTCGCCTCTGACCCGACAGCGAGCCGGTTGCCGCGGCGCGACGGCGGTTCCCGGGTTCCTCGGTGGCGCTACCGTGCCATCGAGATCAGCTCGCCTGCAATCAGCGCTACGTGGTTCGTCTTGGGTTCCGCTGGAGGTATTCTGTCTACCCGCGCTGTATGTTGCGTCGATGAGCAGTGATCTCATCGCTTTGGTTGTTGCTGTCACGCTCGGCATTGCAGTCGTCATCCTGGGGCTGCGGCGCAACCTCTCCGAGACCACGCGAAACGGGCTGCCACGGTTTGGCGGGGGCCCTGAGCGAGCGACCGCGACGCTGGGACTATATGAGGGCGGAGAAAGGCGACGACATCCGCTCTCCCCACGGCAAAGGCGGTGGATGTCGGGGGGATTTCTGCTGTTGGGTCTCTCCTACGCAGTTATGGCGATGCTGTGGGCCAACGACAGGTTGATTCACGCCGTCTTCGCCGCCCTGTGGGTGATCATCGCTGTGGCGTACTTCCAGGGAAAGCTGCCGCTTTCAATGAAAAGGTCTACCTCCTGAATCGATTTAGCGGCTTGCGCGATGGGTAAGGGAAAACGGGCCAGCATCGACTCGAGCTACATGGTTCGTCTTCTGTTCCGTAAGGGGTATGAAGTTAAGTCCCGGCTGCGGGCGACCTTGAAGCAGTTCGCTCCAGGAACCGGTTGACCCACTCGGAGACTCGCTCTGCGTCGTCCAGCCAAGGGCAGTGACCGCCCTCTCCAACGTGGAGTTCGGCGTCGGGGAGAGCCTTCGCCATCCGCCGCCCCGCCCGTGCGGAGCCCATCGGATCTCGGTCCGCGAAGACCAATAGCGAGGGCTGCTCGATGGCGGAAAGCTGGGACTCGGTGAGCGCGCTCCGCGCTCTTGCTCCGCGGAGGCGGAGCAGCGCTCTCAGGTTCGATCGGAAGGTTCGCTCGAATCCCGGCATCCGCTCGGTGGCGAGGATCACCTGGGCGACCTCGAGCGGGAGCGGATACTGACGAACCATCTTCGAGAGATGTTCCACTTGCTTGAGGGAAGGCGGCTGAAGCCGCATGAGCGTCGCGCCGAGGAGTCTCGTCGAGAGCATCCGCATCGGGACCGGCGCCGAAGTCCCGGGTGCGAGCGCCGGACAGCCGACATGCGCCATTGCGCCCACGCGTCCTGGGCGGTCGCTTGCCAGCCAGAGCGCCCACAGCGACCCGAGTGAGTTGGCGATGAACGCTGGACGTTCGAGTCCGAGCCCGTCGAGGACGCTCTCGATAAAGCTGACGGCGTGGGCCCGGAGTTCCGGCGGCTCGCTAGGAGGCGGGTCGGTCAGCCCGTAGGCGGGCAGATCGACTGCGTGCAGCGTGTGCCCCGCTATGCGAGCCATGAGTGGGGCCCACATCGCCGCCGGGGTTCCTATGCCGTTCAGCATCAGGGCGGGCGGGCCCTCTCCGGTCACGAGCACGTGGGCGCGGCCCTCCAGCATCTCCACATCGACGTACCTCCGCTCCGCTTCCACCCCGAAGCGGTCCAGCACCGCCGCCTGGGCAGCCTCGAAGGCTTGTCTCGAATGCGCGTGCATGTCGCAGCTCCTTCCAGGTGTTGGTTTACTATCTGTAAACCACTGTAGAAAGGGGTTTACGGGATGTCAAGTGAATGGGGGCGTGACTACGGCGATCCCGAGACGCGCAAACGCATCATCGAGGTGACCCGGCAGCTTCTCGTCGAGCATGGCTCGGGCCTGCGGCTTCAGGAGGTGGCCGCGCGGGCCGGCGTATCGCGCCAGGCCCTCTATCTGCACTTCGGCGACCGGCAGGGCCTCATTCTTGCTCTTGTCCGGGAGATGGACGCCACCCTGCAACTGGCCGATCTCCTGGCTCATGTCTATGCGGCGGAGAACGGGGGGGAGTTGCTGGAACGGGCGATGCGCCTCAGCACCGACTTCTGGAGGAAAGTCGCGCCGGTAGCCGGCGTGCTGGTGGGGAGCCAAGATGATGCACTGCGTGCGGCATGGCGAGATCGGATGACCTTCAGACGCGGGACGTTTAGGCGAATGGCCGAGCGGCTTGACGAGATGGGCGAGCTGGCGTCCTCCTGGAGCGTCGACGACGCCTCCGCCCTGCTCTACGCGGTCACCCATTTCGACTCCTGGCGTGAGCTCACCGAAGAGCTGAGCTGGAGCGACGACCACTACGTCGAGGCGATGGGGAGCCTGCTCGGGCGGGCGCTGTTGGGCGATTGAGCTGGCAGAGCGCCTACCGCCAGCGAAACCGGGCCAGCGGAGACTCGCGCCACCGGGTTCGACTTATGTCTCGCTGGGGGTATTCTCAGGAAAGCGCTCTACGAAGCCAAGAGCCCCGGTTCGCCGGGGCTTTTCTCGTGTACGCCGGGCATGCCAGGACGCTCGGAGGTGAAAGTCCTCTGTGAAGGAGATGGCACCAACCACAAGCCGAAGCCAACTGCGTCGCCGCGAGGCGGGGTGGGAAGGAAGGTGGAGGCGAAACCGCGACCCGAGGGACACGAACCGCATCGGAGGCGGGGCGGCCAGGGCGAGCCTGCATGACACGGCGAAGCCCGTTGCCATCAAGCGGCCGCAACGTAAATGCGGCGGGTGCGCGGGGAAGGTGTCCTGGCTTATCCCGGGAGGCCTGTCGGAGTGTCGGCCTCGACGCAAGTCGCCCGACCCCGGCCGCCGCGAGGCGGCCGGTCACCCGACAGGAGTCAGCAGAGGCCGTAGTAGCGGCGGGATCGTGCGCCGCGAAGGGCCGAACGCGAAGCCGAGGCAAAGTGCGCCCGTGCTCGCGGAAGCCACAGCAGCCAACCCCGCCCCGGCGGGGCCTTCGCGCAATGGATGCCTAGGGTGAAGCCCGAAGCTCCCCGCGAAGAGCAAAGCGGCTTCCCGGCGCCAGGCGAGGCAAAGCCTCACCCCGCCGTCACCGGGGATCTCTGGGGGAAGTTCCTCTCCCGGGGCAATCTGGCGGCGGCGCTCAGACGCGTCGAGCGAAACGCCGGTGCTCCCGGCGTCAATGGCATGCAGACCAAAGAGCTTCGCTCCTGGCTGCATGACCACTGGCCCAAAGTCCGGGCAAGGCTCGACGCGGGCACCTACTGTCCCTCTCCCACCCGCAGGGTCACGATCCCAAAGCCCTCGGGAGGAAAGCGGGAGCTGGGGGTGCCGACGGCCCTGGATCGAGTGATCCAGCAGGCCCTCTCGCAGGTGCTGGTGCCCGTATTCGATCCCGGCTTCTCGGAGCGTAGCTTCGGCTTTCGTCCCGAGCGCTCGGCCCATGATGCGATCAAGCGCGCTCAGCGCGACATCGCCGAGGGGCATGGGTGGGCCGTCGATCTGGACCTCGATCGCTTCTTCGATCGAGTCCAGCACGACGCGCTGATGGCGAGGGTCGCAAGGCGGGTCACCGACAAGAAGGTGCTCAAGCTGATCCGCAGCTACCTGGAAGCGGGAGTCATGGCAGACGGGGTGAAGCAGCCAACCGAGGAGGGAACCCCGCAGGGTTCTCCCCTCTCACCGCTGCTCTCCAACGTCTACCTCGACGACCTCGACCGGATGCTGGAGAAGCGAGGGCACCGCTTCGTCCGCTACGCGGATGACATCACGATCTACGTCGCCTCCAAACGGGCGGCCGAGCGCGTGATGGGTAACACCTGCGAGTTCATCGAGCGACGCCTGAAGCTGCGGGTCAACCGCGAGAAGTCCGCGATTGACCGCGCGACGAGGCGAACCCTCCTGGGGTTCGGCTTCTTCAAGCGAGGAGGCGAGATCAAGGTCAGGATCGATCCCAAGGCCCGCAAGCGGGTCAAAGATCGCCTGCGCCGTCTTACCTCACGTAGTTGGGGCACCTCGATGGAGCGGCGGATCAACTCGATCAACCGCTTCAGCCGAGGGTGGACGGCCTACTTCGCGTTGGCCGATACGCCTTCGGTCTTCGAGGAGCTCGATGAGTGGTTGCGCCGCCGGTTGCGGCAGGTCAGGTGGAAGGAGTGGAAGAAAATCCGCACCAAACACCGCAACCTGATCGCCACCGGCATCCCAGAGGGCAAGGCCTATGAGTGGGCCAACAGCCGCCTGGGCTACTGGCGGATCGCGAGGTCGTGGGTGCTCACCCGCAGCCTCACGAATGCCTACTGGCGCGAGCAAGGGCTTGCCGGCTTCACCGACCCCTACCGTCGTTTCCGGAACGCGACGCGAACCGCCGGATGCGGACCCGCACGTCCGGTGGTGTGGGAGGGGCGGGGGTAAGCCCCGCCCCTACCCGATTCAAGTGGCGGCAACTGTTGGCAACGGGTACCGCGGGACTCCTCGACCTCCGGCTCCCGACAGGGCCTCCCGGACGCCTTGTAGCCGGGCGCGAACTTCGTCGAGGTCGCCCCGACGGCGATACTGCCCCCGTGGAGCTGCTCGCGGTTTCGACGGGAGTTGCCATCGCCTACGGAATTGGCCTCTGGGTCGTGCTGATCATCGGGCCGGCGACGGTCACGGTGCTGAAGGGTCAGTGGCCCCTGTTCGATTACGGCTGGTTCACGCTCGGGATTGTTTGGTGGATCACGGGCTTCAGACTGGCCCGACCCGAGTCCTGGTGGGCCCGCCATCTCTATGGCCCAGCCAAGCTTGCGCGCGCAAAAGCTCGTTACCCGGAAACCTTGGATGAAGAAGAAGGAATTGATGGAGAACCCGACCCACCGTGGGTCCACATCGCAACCGCACTCTTCCTCGCCGTCTGCATCCTCGCGGCGATCCTCGTGGTCGGAGGGCTCCTTGGTCTCTAACGCCGACTACCGAGTGCCGGGACCAGCGAGCTCGACCAGATCGGCGAGCGGGTTGACCACCTGACGATGATCTTCGATTTCACCTCGGTGATTGCGTAAGAAGGTCCCGATCAGGTGCCCCCGACGCTGGGGCTATATGAGGGCGGGGAAAGGCGACGCCGCCCGCTCTCCCCACGGCAAAGGCGGTGGATGGCGGGGGAGTTTCTGCTGCTAGGCCTCGCCTACGCAGCTATGGCACTGCTGTGGGCCGACGACAGGTTGATTCACGCCGTCTTTGCCGCCCTATGGGTGATTGTCGCTGTTGGATACTTCGTTGGAAGGTGGACCGTGGGTTGGCGCGCCCTTTTTCTCAGGGGCGCGGGGCGTCTGTTCGGCCAGTAGATGCTCACCGTTCTCTGAAATGCTTCCGCCCCATGAACGGCCGGGACGAACTTCGCGCGCTGGTCCAGCGTCGGCGCGACGAGGACGAGACGCTTGCGAGGGAGCAGGCCCAGCTCGATCGCGCTCGAGTGGTTTACGAAGAAGAGGAGAGCCGGACCAGGGAGCGCCTGCACGACGCCGGTGCCGCGATGCTCTCTGCATTGGATCGAAGCGGAACGGCGACGGAGTTCCCGGTGGGGAAAAAGCCGCGCGGCGTGATCGGGCTGTTCCGCTCTCAGGGCCTCGTGGTTGGATGGAGCCTTGAGTTGCCAATTACCGGTAGCAGGATCGTGTGCAGCGACGGAACGCTGGTGCATGTCCCTCCCCGGGGGGACGCTGATCCGGAATACTCGTCACTTAACGAGTGGATCGACCGGCATATCGCGAGCACTCGGTACAAGCTCGAAGACGGCGGTGCCATCAATCTGTTCGCAGCGGTCTTTCGAGCGCCAGCACCCCGAGGCCTTGGTGCAGTCGACGTGGCTGAGCTGAGGATCCGCCTCGGTCGCATGGCTGACAAGCTCAACAACGGTTTCGCCGACATTCTGCACCAACGAGGAATAGAGCCGTAATCCAGGTCAGCGCCTCTCTGTGTTCCGAGTCGAGCCGCTGTTCCGGCCTCGGTGCGCGCGACGTTGCAACTGCCGTGCCAGCGAAACGGGGTCAACCGCGATCCGAGCTACGCGGTTCGTCTCGTGTTCCGCCGGGGGTACTGCTCGTTGCGGTGGTCGAACGGTCCACCCGTCGTAGATGGCTGGCGTCATACTGGCCACGAAGCCCGGGGCGATCCGATTGCGATCAGTCGGAGTGGATCTCGCGCCGCATGTAGGCGGCAAATAGCGGGTCGGCCAGCGCCCATGACCCGCGCTCACCGGGTCTGATCACGATCGAAGCATCCGCCAGGGCGTTCAGGGCCCGGTTGGCACCCTTCTTCTCCAGTTGCTCGTACGGCGACCGCTGGTGCGCAAGGCGCACAGAGACCTCGACGGCCGTGTTGCCCATCGCCCTAATGCGGTCCATCAGGTCGGCATGGCGACCGGCATCCGCCGCGAGCGCCCCGCGATGGCCGCGCTCCGCAAGCGTGCCGTCGATATGGCGGGTGCCCTCCTCCACCGAGGCATGGTGAGCCTGCTGGGCGATCAGCATCGTTGAGCGAGGGTGTCCCTCGCCCGCCGCGGCGATCAATTTCAAAGCCTCCTCGTCGACGATGCATTCGTCCTCTTCGAACCGCTCGCGCAGTCCTCGACGCCACTCCTCCTCGCTGATCAGGGAAAGCTCGTGAAAGCCGCCGAATTGGTACAGGGCACGGCGCTCGTTACTGAACATGTCCCGCATCAGGTGCTCGACGCTTCCGGCGAACAGGCAGGTTACGAGTGGGGAGTCATGCAACGCCTCGCGGAGCCGTTGAGTGATCTGCTCGGGGTCGCCATACGCCCCGCTGGTCAGTTGCTGGAGCTCATCGACGAAAAGGATCAACTGCCGTTCGTCTCGTTCGGCGATGCGCTGAGGTAGCTCGAGAGCGAGGCCGAGTTCCTGCAGTGGATCGTGACGCTTCCGGGTTGGTTCAAGGGCGATCTCCACGGCATCGCCAAGCTCGGACTTAACTCGCAAAACGGTGGTCAACGATCGCCCTGCAAGGGCACGGGAGGGGAAGCTGCGCACTCGCTCAACCAGGCGCTTGAGGGACGAGCGGTTGGCGAGCGTCTCCTGGGCGAGCGTCTCCGCAAGCGCGGCGGCGTTCGTATCTCGGAAGAGACTGACACTTACGGTATAGAAGCGCCGTCGCCGAAGCGCGGCGACCGTGGCCTCGCAGACCGTGCTCTTGCCAGTGCGGCGTGGAGCGGCGACGATCCGGTGCAGCCCATCGGCAAGCTCAGCCGTGAGATCTTCCAAGTCGCTCCGGCGTCCGATGAGCTGTGCCGGGGGGCGAATCGGCTCCTCCGAAGGAAAGAGGTCTCGTGAGCGGAGCCGAGGCATGTTGGCAATTATGCCAACTTAGGTTGACGGATTCGCCAACCCCCTTGGCGAGGGACCAGGGATGTCATTCCAGCAAGATCACCTTAGTCTCGATCCGCGCCCGGTTCGACTTGTGTTCCGCTGGGGGTACTTGGGCAACGGCCCGTGACGGTGGTCGAACCACGCTGGAGGGGAGCAAGCCTGTCAGGCGGCAGACCGAGGTGGTGGATTTCGCTGGATGGTGGGTGGCGGGAGCACCTTCACCCCGGTGACCTTTTCACTGTCGCGGAAGAGGCAGAGGATCTCGCCGCCCCCCGGTCTTGCTGCGCTCACGGCTCGCACGCCGTTCCATCCCTCGGCATGCAGCTGCTCACCGATCTTCTGAAAGGCGGGCCATCCATGGCGGCGAGGTAGCGGCACCGCGAGGCTGACCCGTGCACGCTGCGCCTCGCTCCGCAGGTCGGCGATTTCATCGACGTCCACCTCGAAGCGCCATAGGTCACGAGGCAGCTGGTCGGTGGGTCGCAGTGCCAGCTCGTCGATCTGTCGGTACCACTCGGCCCACGCTGTCTCACGTGAGTCAGCGAGGTAGAAGCCAGCTACCGCGGAACCGCGCTGCCAGCGCCCGTCGGGCGGCGGCTCCGAGCGCCACCAGACCGAGCCGCGGTGGGGGAGATGGCGATACCAGACGCCATCGACGCCGATGCGGTCGACGTCGATGGCCAAGGCTCAGGTCGCGACTGGTTCCTCGAGCGCGGAGACGATGCGCGCGACGCGCAGGTACTCGCCTCGGGAGATCAATTCGATTGGCTTTCTGTCGTCGAGCGCGGGGACCGGCTTATTCATCCAGACCGGGATGTACTCGGGGTCCATCACCCGCAGTAGCCGCTCGCTGATCGAGGAGAGCTCGGCGATACGCTGCGCGCGCGTTCCCGAGGGAATGCGCTTCAGCGCCACCCAGGCCCGGGCGGTGCTCGGCGCGGCGCCGGTGGCCGCGGCGATGTCCTCGGAGCTGAGATGGGCCTCGTCATGGACGAAGGCCGCCTCCTTGGCATATGCAGGGGAAGACACGAGCGCAATTGTAGCGCGTTTGTGCAACCTCTCGAAGAAGCGCGCTGCGGTGCCAGCGAGACCCGCTTGGCGTCGACCCGCGCTACGTGGTTCGAGTTACGTCTGGCTGGGGGTACTGTCGCCTCTGTGGTCTCGCGGTGGTCGAACCCGTAGGGGTACGCGTCACCGCCGCTTGCGCTGGCAGGGCAGCTTTTCCTTGAGGGAGCCGCGTGCGGGAGGAGGGAGACGGGATGCCGCTTGAGCGCGGTGCACCTCGCGCAGCTCGCGGGCGGCGGTCTTGATTAGTGACTTTTCGTCGCCGAAGATGATGATCGTGGTGCGACCGGTGAAGATTTCCATGGGCGAGACTTCGTAACGGCCGTCGCCTCCAGTCGCCTTCGCCCCCCGGAATTCGTACAGGTGATGCTTGCGGACCTTGATCGGGCTGACCGATCGCACGCAGGCGCTCCAGACCTGGACCTCGAGGGGCGGGGAGCAGCCGCCCTCACTCGGCGGAGGGGTGCAGTCACCGTAGATGAAGGTCCAGTCGATCCTCCGCCTTCCCTGTTGGCGTGCATGCCGATTGGTCGCCCAGCCCTTCACTACGGCTTCGAGCGGGAGACCGGCCGCTTCCGGGCCCGAGTAGTAGAGGTGGTAGGCGTCGAACGCTTGCGCGTCGGCCAGGGTCAGGTCGTCGTTCGCGGCGCAGGCGACGGGCAGCGCAGCGAGTAATGCCAGGCTGAAGAAGACGGCGATTGCACGGAACTTCCTGAGGGCAATAGTGCACCGAGCGTATAGCTACAGCGCCGAACTCGTTGACGGGCACGGCCTCTTGACGGTGGTCGACTGTGAGTGGGCGGCGGTGGAGGCGTTTTGACTGCGCATTTTGTGATGATCCCGCCGATGACCGTCGGTCGCGACACCCCATGGGAGGCGATGCTCGGCGAGGACGAGCGCGAGGCCACCGAGGAGGAGATCGCAGCCGTGGAGGCCGCGCACGGGCCGTTTCTGCCCGCCGACGGAGAGGGGTAGATCATGCCTTCATCCAGGGGCCACACCGCGCCTGTACGACTGCGGCCCGGGTCGCGGCTTATAACGTTTGACTTCTACAATGTAGACATTATAATTTCGCGGTGAGTTGGGCTGCTGAGAGAACCAGCGAGTTCGACGAGTGGTGGGAAGGCCTGACGGACCAAGAGCAGCGCAAGGTCGTCGCCTCGGTGGAGGCCTTGCAGGAGCTTGGTCCGAGCGCGGGCCGGCCGCTCGCCGACACCGTCGAGGGCTCCAAGCACCCCAACATGAAGGAGCTGCGGATAACCCAAACGATGCGGGTCTTCTTTGCCTTCGATCCCGAGCGGACCGCGATCCTCCTGATCGGAGGCGACAAGGCGGGAAAGACGAAGCGCTTTTACAAAAAGATGATCCCGGTCGCCGACCGGATCTACGATCGCCACCTTCGGGGGCTCTCCGAGCACGAAGGCGGCAAGGAGCACCAAGATGCCAAAGGAAAAAAGAAAGCCGTTCAGCGAGTTGGGCAAAGAGGTCAGAAGGCGTCCCGGCGCCGCCGCTGAGATCGACGCGCGCAAGCGCGCGATCGTCGCTGCGGTGCGCTTGGCCGAGCTGCGGCAACAGATCGGCAAGACGCAGACTGAGCTTGCCCAGGTGCTGGAGATGACCCAGGCCAACGTCTCCCGGATCGAGCATTCGGAGAACCTCTACCTGCGCACGCTGGCCGACTATGTTGGCGCCCTGGGCGGCCATATCGAGGTCAACGCCGTATTCGACGACGATGTCGTGCCACTCGGCGTGGTGGAGAAGGACCGGGGCTCAGCTGCGGCCTGAGCCTCAATCGCCGCGAAACCGCGTTACCGCCCGAGCGAAACCGGCTCGGCGTCAATTCGCGCAATCTGGTTCGTCTTCTGTTCCGCAAGGGGGGGGTACTGCTCGTTGCGTGGTCGAACGGCGCTCGCTCGGTCAAAGGGCCACGACGGTGAGGCCTGGGACTCGTTCGAACTCGGTCGCGTTGGCCGTCGCGATTTCCATGCCATGACTTACGGCTGTCGCCGCGATCCACATGTCGTGCGCGCCGATCACTTCACCGTCTCGCTCTAGCGCGGCCCAGATTTCGGCATGAGTTCTGGCTACCGAGGTTGTGATCGGCAATGGCTCGATCGAGGAGATCATGTACTCGACGAAAGCCTGTCGCCGGGCGCGAACGTGGCCGTCCGTGGCGCGGTGAACGCCGTGCAGCAGCTCGCTGGCCGTGATCACGCTGATCGCACGCTCTTGCTCGCCAAGGGCACCCTCAAGCGACGGGCCCCGCCGCTCCACATTAATCAGGACAGAGGTGTCGATCAGGACGGCCAAGCCGCGGTCGGTGGGCCGATGTCCTCGCGACCCGCTACGACATCGCTCTCGAAGTCCTCGTCAACCCCAGGCGCGCTGTCCATCAGCTCGCGCCAGCGCTCCGCGGATACAACCTGACGGCCCTTGGCGGGGCGCATTTGCACGATGGGAACGCCGTTGCGAACGACCTCGACCTCCTCGCCGGCGCCCACCCTGCTGACCACCTGCGAGAACTTCCTGGCGACCTCAGTAGCGGTCAAGCGAGTCACGAAGGGAGATTATCAGATAAATCTGATCTCACTCGTCACATCACCGCACACATAGGAACTTGGCCCGCATGGCCCTACCGTGCCAGCGACACGGAATCGGCGGCGATTCGGGCGGCCGGGTTGGTACTTCTGTTCCGTAACCTTGCCTTGGCGTGCGGTGAAATCGGGTCGGTGCGGATCGGCGCTCATAGGAGAACCTCCCCTCGTTCCTTCCGAGATTCAGAGGAGGCCGACCGAAGGAAGGCCGTCGCAGAATCCCGGGAAGAACAGAGAGCCGACCACTGTCGCTGCCGACGGACAAAGCTAGTTATACTGACGGTATGACTCACAAGGTTGGCATCAAGGGCCAGGTGGTGATCCCCAAGGAGATCCGCGACGAAATTGGGATCAAGCCCGGCGACGAGGTGACGTTCGAGCCGAACGGATCCGAGGTCCGGGTGCGGCGAGTCAACGACGATCCCAAGCACCGCGCCGACGGGATTCACGCTCTGCGCGGTATCTGGGCCGAGAGCGGGGGCGGCACCAAGGAGCTGCTGGAGGAGCGTCGGCGCGAACGCGACGCCGAGGAGCGAAAGGCCCAGAGGTGGGGCGTTGATCGTCCTCGATAGCTGGGCGCTGCTGGCATATCTCAAGGACGAGGATCAGGCGGATCGCGTCGGATCCGCCTGGCTTGAAGAGGGCGCGACGATCTGCTCGGTCAACCTTGGCGAGGTCCTATATGTCCGTATGAGGAGCGATGGCGAGGACTCAGCGTCAGCCGACATAGACCGGGTGCGTCAGCGTCTTGATGTCGTTGATCCGGATTGGCCTCTCGTGTCCGAGGCGGCGAGGATCAAGGCGTACGGCGGTCTCTCCTATGCCGACGCTTTCTGTGTCGCGACCGCTCTGCGGACAGATGCGCCTCTCTGGACCGGCGATCCCGAGATCGTTGACCAGGCAGCCGAGCATTCATGCGCGGTCGTGGACCTGCGCGCTCCAGCTGGGTGAGTTGCCTTGAGGAGGAGCGCTTCGCCGACCCTTGCAGCGAGCGAGGGAACACGGTTCGGCCGTGAGCCGAGCCGCGTGGTTCGTCTTGTGTTCCGCTGGGGGTACTCCGAGGGGGCGACCGCGACGCTGGGGATATATGAGGGCGAGGAAAGGCGACACCGCCCGCTCTCCCCACGGCAAAAACGATGGATGGCCATCGAAGGGCGAGTAGGTGTCCGAACGCCCAAGCCATTCCCTGTGCGCTCATCCCTTGGCATGACCACAGAGCGGTCCGCTAATAGCGACGCGCGTAATGGGGTTCGGTTTTCGGGGGTGGGACTATCCGACGGCCCGGGCCACGCCGACGACGATCAGCCCGAGCGTGACGGTCCCAAGTGCCTTGCGAAAGACGTTGACGCCGTGCGCGGCCTCCTCGTAGGCCCACACGGTCAGCGCGACGTAGAAGATCGCGCGGGAGAGGTCACTGATCGTGCTGCCATCGTCAGCCAGTCCCGTGGCGAGGAGCGCCGCGAAGGCGATCCAGAGCGGTGGATTCGGGAACTGGCCGACTACGTATCCGCGGATTTTGACGTCCCTTTGGATGGCCGCGAGCATACCGTCGGATGTCGTGTTGCCTACCGGCGTCGCGAGTGGCGGCGAGTGTGGATCAACGCGTGCCCGCCCGCTTCGCGCTGCGTCGCTTAGCTCCCTGAGGAGGCAGTTGCTACCGCTCGGCCCGTCGCCTGACAGCTCCGAGTAGCCGGTGAGTGACCACCGCGTGGCCGCGGGTGCGGATGACCAGGGTCTTGTAGGCGGCTCCCTTGAGGCCCGGGAAGGCCGCTCTGGTCTCGGCGCGGAGCGTGGTTCCTTCGTCCCCTTGCTCCTCGAGGCGGAAGATCAGGGCGTAGTCGGAGAATCGGTGGCTGCCGACGAGCGCGAGTTCGCGCGGGCGGTCTGCCACCTCGACGTGGAAGCCGGGGAAAGCCGAGCCGGGCGCGAGAGGGCGGGGGCCTGAGGCGCTCGTGTCGGCGCAGCCGAGCAGGCGGGACGTGCGTGCCGTGCTTGGCGAGTCGAACGAGCTGTCGGCCACCTTGAGCAGTGCCTCCCAGACGGCATCGGCGCCAGCCGCGATCTCAATCGCGTGCTCGTCGACGTGGGGGAGGTGCTGCTGGGCGGTCGGCATAGGCGATGATCCTACGCGGCGCTCGGTCGTGCTGGTACAACCCACGGCGATGCTCGCCTACGTGTTCTGGCACCGACCCAAAGACGATGTCGATCGCGAGGCATACGAGGCAGCGCAGCGGGAGTTTCATCACGCGCTGGACACTGCGTCGGCCTGTTTCCGCCTCGTCAAGCTGCCGTTCGCGAAGAGCGGCGGCTACGAGGACTGGTACCTCGTCGGCAACTGGGCCGGGCTCGGGCAGCTGAACGGGGCCGCGGTCGACTCGGGGCGACGTACCGACCACGATCGCGCCGCGGGCATGGCCGAGTGCGGCTGGGGTGCCGTCTACAGCCTCAAGCGCGGCCCGGCCGAGATCCCCGTCGGGACCGAGTGGCGGGACAAGCCGCGGGGTGAGCCGACGGCCGGGTTCCTCGACCGACTCTCGGCTCCTGCGGTCTGGCGTCGTGAGCTCGTCCTCGGTCCCGCGCCCGAGTTCTGCCTGGCCATACGTGAGCACGCCGGGCGAGTAGCGATACCGACGGTCTGACCCTGGCGCTCGGGGTATTTCCACCGCGGTGCCGTGGTTTTTCCCCGATGGCGCAGGCGCCGCAGCACTCTAGATTCGCCTCAAAGCCAATCCGCGAGGACAGGGAGACAGTTGACGATGGCCAAGGACTACCCCGCAATTCAGGCTCACCTGCAGGAGATGATCGGACGCCTTGGCGAGCAGGCGCCGGCGCTGATGGACGGTTTCGGCCAGCTCCACGGGGCCGCGACCAGCGAGGGCGTGCTTGAGACCAAGACCAAGGAGCTGCTCGCCCTCTCGATCGGCATCGCCGTTCACTGCGACGGCTGTATCTCCTACCACGTGCATGATGCCCTCGAGGCGGGCGCCACGCGCGAGGAAATCGTCGAGACGATCGCAGTCGCGGTGATGATGGGCGGCGGTCCCTCGGTGGTCTACGGCTGTGAGGCGCTGGAGGCTGTGGAGCAGTTTCAAGCGGTCGCGGTGTAGGCGCCGCGCACGCGGAGCGCTCGGTTACGCCATCCAGGCTCGCGGCACGTCGTCTACGCTGGCCGCGATGAACGTCCTGATCGCGGCCGATATGGAGGGGATCGCCGGCATCGAGGGCTACCGCGATTGCCTGCCCTCGCACCCGGCCGCCTACGCGCGCGGGCGGCGGTTGATGACCGACGAGGTGCTGGTCGCGGTCGAGGCGTTGCGCGAGGGCGGTGCGGGGCGGATCTCGGTTGGCGACTGGCACATGGTCGGGACCAACGTCGAACGCGAGCGGATGCCGGACGGGGTGGAGGTGCGCCCGATCGCCGACCTCGCTCTCGCCGAGGCCGAGCCGTCGATCGCCAAGGCGCACGGCGGGCCGCTCGACGCCGTGGTGATGATCGGCCACCACGCCGCCACCCCCAACCCGCGCGCCTTCTGCTCGCACACCTTCGTCTGGGAGATGGAGGTCAAGCTCGACGGCCAATCGCTCAGCGAGGCTCGTGTCTACGCCCAGGCCCTCGCCGCCGAGGGCATTCCGGCGCTCGCCCTCAGCGGCGACCGCTGGATGCTCGAGGAGCTCGAGGAGGGGGAGATGGGTGGCGCCCGCCTGGTCACGGCGATGGAGGGCGAGGGCCGCGCCCGCGCCCGCTCGCGCCCAACCGAGGAGGTGCACGCCGAGTTGCGCGAGGCGATCGCGGCCGGTCTCGCCTCGCCCCCGCAGCCACCACCCGCGCGAACCTATCCGGCCGAGCTGCAGATCCTCGCCGAGGGCGAGGAGATCGCCCGCGCGACCGTTGCCGAGCCGGCCGATCTCCTCCGCACGATCGCCGAGGCCTTCCGCAGCAGCCAGGTCTCACGCGAGTACCGCCAGCTGGCCAAGCTCTTCCCGGCCGGCGAGGGCTCCCGCCTGCGAGCTGCCCGGCGCCATATCGGCGCCGCTGTCGCGACGCCGGTGATGCGGGCCAAGGAGCGGCGCTGGCTCGCCGCGGCCCCGGCGCCCGGTCGGAACTAGAGCGTGCAGGAGACATTCGTCCGGCTCCGGGTCCCGATGCTCAGGGATATGGGCATTGGTGCCGATGCCGATTAGACACCGGAGCAGACCACCTCTACCCAGGCACCCCCGTCGCGAGGCGGGTTCGCAAAGCCACGGGACTCCGCCGGAGTTCGCCGGGTTGCCGTAGGACCGTCACTACTCCGTCGCCTTTTGGCGATTCGGTAACGGTCAAGGAACGCCGTACCGTCTGCTCCAGATTAGGAAGGACATCCATGTCCAGCCCGACCCACCTCATGCGCAGGCTCGCGGGGGTCATCCTCGCCGCGGTCCTCACCCTCGCCGTTCCTGTGGCCGCCCAGGCAGCTCCGGTGAACCTCGCGACCGTCGATCCCTTCGTAGCCCTGGCCGGCACCACCGTCACGAACACCGGACCGTCGCTGCTCAACGGCGATCTCGGGGTCGCTCCCGGCACGGCCCTCACCGGCTTCGGCCTGCCTGCCGTGGTCAACGGCGTCACCCACGAAAATGACGCTGTCGCCGGCCAAGCACAATCCGATCTCACCAATGCCTACAACGTCGCCGCCGGGCAGCCGGTCTCACCCGCAGACGACCTGTCGGGCACGGACCTCGGTAACAGGACGCTGACGGCCGGCGCCTACCGCTACACCTCAAGCGCCCTCCTCACCGGCCCACTCACCCTCGACGCGCAAGGTGATCCAAACGCGCAGTTCGTCTTTTTGGTCGGCGCGGAACTCACCACCGAATCGGCCAGCTCGGTCGTCCTGATCAACGGGGCATCCCCGTGCAACGTCTACTGGCAGGTGGGCAGCTCGGCGACGCTGGGCAGCACGACGGCGTTCGAGGGAAACCTGATGGCGCTCACCTCCATCTCACTGAACAACGAAGCCTCGGTGATCGGGCGAGTGCTGGCTCGCAACGGCCAGGTCAGCCTGAGCGACAACGTTCTCACCCGTCCCCTGTGTGCAACTGAAACTACGCCGCCTCCCTCCGGCGAACTGCCGAGCGAAACCGTACCTTCGGGTGCCCCCGGAGCCACGGGTCCGGCGGGTTCGGAAACACCGGGCGGCAGTTCGGCCGTCGGTCCGGGCCAAATCGTCTCCGTCAACCGAACGAGAAGCCGAGAAGCAACCCGAAACGGCAGGGCTACGGTGCGATCTGCACCGCGTGAGGCCTGTACCTCCGGATTCCGCGCAACGGTTCGCGGTTACAAGATCAAGCGGGTCGCCTTCCGCTTGGACGGCAAACCGATGGGCAGTCGGACCAAGCCTCCGTTTGCGGTCACGGTACGAGCCACACCCGGCGCGCACCGGGTCAGCGCTCACGTCACGTTTACGGACGCCACCCACGCGAAGACCATGACACTCCCCTATCGCGCCTGCGCCAGGGCGCTGCTCCAGCCGCGCCACGGCCCATCCCGGTTCACGGGATGACCCAAGGGGATGGCGATGTCTCGAACCCCGCCGGCACTCGCCGGCGGGGTTCGCTGTCGGCTTCGGTACTGATCGCGGCGGCAATTGGCTGCGTCCTCGTTGCCCCCGCCGGGGCTGGCGCCCCACGCATATCCGCAAGCCGGCCGCTTGTTGTGCTCCTGCACGATCATGTTGCCCGGACCGGGCCAAACGCGCACGCGGGCCGGATCGAATCCGTCGCCGACCGCCGGCCGCTGACGGGAGCACGAACGGTTCTGCCAATTCTCGGCCGCGCGAGCAGCCGGAAGAGGGGCTCGTGGCTGCACGTCCGGCTTCCCGGGCGGCCCAACAGTCACAAGGGCTGGATCTCCACGAACCGCACAAGACTCACCTCCACCCCTTGGCGCATCCTGGTCAAGCTCTCGACTCGGCGCGTCATCGTCTTCCACGGCGCTCACGCCCGGCGGCACTTCCGCGCGGTGGTCGGCAAGCCCTCGACGCCAACTCCGCGAGGAGCGTTCTTCATCGAAGAGGCCCTCGCGCTTTCCTCCCATGAAACCGGCGGACCGTTCGCACTGGCCACCAGCGCCAGGTCGAATGTCTTCCAGGAATTTGAGGGGGGCCCAGGACAGATTGGCATCCACGGGACAAACAACCTCACGGGCGCACTCGGGACTGCAGCTTCACACGGCTGTATCCGGCTCGGCACCCGCGCAATCACCTGGCTGGCGAGACGGATCGGCGGGGGCGTTCCACTGACTATCACGCGATGAGAAAGCGGCGATTCACAAAAGCCGCTTCAGGCTCAGGGTGGCACCACGGCGCCACCCTGAGCCATCCGTGCGTGGCGGGCTACTTGCTCCCGACCAGGCCTGACTTGCACCTGTGCGCGTGCCGTACCAGCAGGCGATCGATGAAGACCGCGGAATCCCACTGGCGGTCGCCCTGGTCAAACAGTGAGAGGTAGAGCAGCCGGTAGCCCGGCTTGACCGGCATCGAGGCGCGCAGCTTGCCGGTTGCGCCGTCATATGTCGTTCCCCGCGCGGCCGCCCTGGACATCTTGGCGACGCCCGCGGCATTGACGCTGATGATGTCGTGGCCCTTCCGGGTCGTGGCGAAATCGCCCGGTGCCTTGATCGAGGGACTCCGGTTCCCCGAAGCGCTCCACCTCGGCGCCCTGCCGACCTCGGCGATGAACGCGTCGTTGTAGTCGGAATCGACGAACTCGGGGAACTCCTCGGAGAGGAACTTGAAGCGGAACGAAAGGCAATTCGATCCCTTGGGAACCTTCACCCGGATGCGCCAGATGGTCACGTCGCGGGCACCGTGCGTCTTCACTCCGCCGTCCTTGCAGCCGGTCGCCGAGCCGTAGTTCTTGCGGATCGCGTAGTGGGCGCAGCCGGTCGAGAGAATCGCGAAGGACTTACCGCGGCGGGGGAACCCGGCGATTCTCTTGCTCGTCCGGGCGACCGGATCGTGTCCCGGCGGGACGGACACGAACTTCGCCCGCACGAGCTTTCGGCCGCTGCCTTCGAAAATCGAGCGAGCCAGGCTGGTTGCTCCCCTGTCGGAGCGCGAGACCGGTTTGACCGGGTGCGCCTTCTTGCTCGCGAGGGCCGCCGTGCCGAGTGCGGCGGCGAGAATGCCAATAGCGGCGACGGCACCGGCAAGAGTTCGCAGTGACCGTCCACCTCCGGATATTGGACGCTTGAACTGCATCGCTGTCTCCCTCCATAGCTGTCGACGCGACCGTCAGTTGCATCGCGTTCGACATTTCCGCTACCCACAGCGGTGGCCGCAAAACAGGAAGCGGCTCAGTACCCAGTGCCGGTCTTGACCTGCTTGCGCTCGCTCGGGTGGGCGCCGCCCTTCTCGGCCAGCGTCTTGCAGGCCTCGTCGATATCGGCGGCGAGGTGCTCGATCTGGGGACGGCTGAGCGTCTCCTTGACCAGCGCCCGCAGAACCTTCACCTTCTCGGCGTTGGGGGGGAGGGTGTAGGCGGGCAGCATCCAGCCGCGCTCGGCCGAGAGCTGCCAGGAGAGGTCGAACTCGTCGTAGTTCTTGCCCTCGGCGAGCTTGAAGGCGACAAGCGGTAGCTGCTCTTTGTCGGCGCCGATCAGCTCGAATTCTCCCGAAGCTTCGAGGTGGCCGGCCAGCGCCCGGGCGTTCTTCTGCATCGCCCCGATCACGTAGCCGTAGCCTTCGCGCCCGAGGCGGACGAAGTTGTAGTACTGGGCGAGCACCATCGCCGCGCCGGTGGAGAAGTTCAGGGTGAAGGTGGCGTCGGTTTTGCCCAGGTAGTTCTCGTAGAAGACGAGGTCCTCGGCGAGGTCGGATTTCTCGCGGAAGACGAGCCAGCCGACGCCGGGGTAGACGAGCCCGAACTTGTGCCCGGAGACGTTGATCGAGCGCACCTGCTCAAGCCGGAAGTCCCACTCGGAGTCCGGGTAGAGGAAGGGCCAGACGAAGCCGCCGCTGGCGGCGTCGATGTGAAGTGGTATGTCGAGTTCCCGCTCTGCCTTGATCCCGACCAGGAGCTTGTTTATGCCGACGATGTCATCGGCGTGGCCGGTGAAGGTGGTGCCGAGCACGGCCGCGACGCCGATCGTGTTCTCGTCGACCAGCGGCTCCACATCCTCGGGCCCGATCGTGTACTTGCCCTCCTGCAGCGGCACGATTCGCGGTTCGACGTCGAAGTAGCGGCAGAACTTTTCCCAGACCACATGGACGTCGCCGCCGAAGATCAGGTTTGGCTTCTCGACCGGTAGCGAGGCGGCTTCGCGGCGCTGCTTCCACTTCCACTTGAGCGAGAGGGCGCCGAGCATGATCGCCTCCGAGGAGCCCTGGGTGCGGGCGCCGGTCGTCTCGCCGGGGGCGTGGAAGAGGTCGGCCAGCATGCGGATGCAGCGCTGCTCGATCTCGGCCGAGATCGGGTACTCGGCGTGGTCGATGAAGTTGCGGTAGAGGTTCTCGGCGATGATCCGCTGTGCCTCCGGCTCCATCCAGGTGGTGACGAAGGTGGCGAGGTTGCGCTGCGGGTCGCCCTCGACCGCGATTTCCTCGCCGACCAGCCGCATCGCATCGAGGGCCGGCATGCCCTGCTCGGGAAACTCGTTCGCCGGGGCGTCCTCGGTCAGGAAGCGGTTGCCGAAGAGCATCGCCGCGTCGAGCTTGTGGGGGTCGGGTGAGCCTGGTGGGCTGGCCATCGAAGGTGAGGCTATCGCCTAACCCAGCAGGCCCGCCGGCGAATTGACCGGTGCTTCGAAAGTGCGCTCGCCGACGCGTACGCCGATCGCCGCGGTGAGGGAGAGATCGAGCGCCGAGCTGAGCACCGCGGTCGAGTCCTCACCCCAGCGGTAGCGGAAGGAGCCGGCCGAGAGGCGGTCGCCGCGGCGGTCGCGGAGGAAGACACGGCAGAGAGCGCCGGAGCGCACCCCTTTGACGTAGACGTGGATCTCGGTCCCGTAGGCGTGCGGGATCAGCTTGGCGCCGATCTTCATCTTCGGCGGCAGGGAAGCGAAGCTGACGTGCCGCTCGGGTGAGCCCGATTCACCGCCACCGAGGACGAAGATCGCCAATACGGCGGCGGCGACTGCGGCGGTGGCGCCGCCAAGGGCGAAGCCGAAACGCATTCGTCGTCGCCGCTGGCCGTGCCGCTCGGCCGCGATTCTCCCGGCCACCCGATCGCCGAGGCGGGCGGGCGGTATGGGCGCCGGGCCGAGCCGGTCGGGGTCGGCGAGCGGAAGCATCCTGGCGACGCCGTCGAGCGCTGCCAGCTCGGCCCGGCACTCGGCGCAGCCCTCGAGATGCGCCTCCAGCCCGACGCGCTCGTCCTCGTTGAGCCCACCCAGCGCGTAGGCGCCCAGCGACTCGCGCCAGCGATCAGTCTTCATAGCCCATCTCCTCCAGCACGACCCGCAGTGCGCGCAGGCCGTAGTAGACGCGGCTCTTCACGGTTCCCGCCGGCACGCCGAGCTCCTCGGCGACCTCGGCGTAGGGCCGGCCGCGGTAGTAGGTCTCGACCAGGACGCGCCGGTGGTCTTCTCCGATCCGTCGCAGCGCCTCCTCGACCTGCCAGGCCAGCAGCGCATCGTCGAAGGGTTCCACCGCCGGCTCGGCCTCGCTGCCGGAAACGGGCGCCCGCGCTGCCCGCGCGCGTGCCAGGTCGATCACCACGTTGCGCAGGATCGCGAACAGCCAGGTGCGCAGCGAGCCGATCTGCGGGTCGAAACGCTCGCCCGCGCGCCAGGCGCGCAGGAAGGTCTCCTGCACGGCCTCCTCGGCCAGGCCGGAGTCGCCGAGCGAACGCAATGCGAACCCGTACAACTCGCGCGCGTGCGCCGCGTAGGCCTCACGCACGTCGCGCTCGCGGCTCAGCGCTCCCGGCGGCATTGGCTCAATGTACGACGATCGTGCCGTGCATGAAGGGATGGATCGAGCAGATGTAGCGGTAAGTTCCGCGCTTTTTGAAGCGCACCGACTCCGATCCTCCGCCCCGGATGCGTCCAGCGTCAAAGGTCCCCTTCTTCTTTGGCCTGTGCGCCACCGAGTCCCGGTTGACAAAGGTGACCTCGCTGCCTCGAGTCACTGTCAGCTTGAAAGGCACAAACGCGAAGCTCTTGATCTTGACCGTGGCATGGCCCTCCGACGCGCTCGCCGCCGTCCCGCGGGCACTGGCCAGCCCAGACGCGGCAAGGGCCAGGATGGCGAAAAGCGCCACTGTCCCGGTCATGATTCGAATGCTGCCCGCAAGGGTTCTCATTGCCCCTGCCTACGGATCGCGGGTCTTCCGGGTTCAATTGAACTTTCGATCCCGTGCGGACGTAGGCCAAGGCGATGGGGAGTCGCTTAGCCTGGGTCTTGATTGCCGCGCTCGCCGGTACCTTGACGGTCGCCCCCGCGGCCCAAGCGACCTTCCACGAGATCTATGTGCGCGAGGTCTACCCGGGCTCGGCGCTCGCCCCCAACTCCGGCTTCGTCGAGCTGCAGATGTATGCGGGCGGCCAGACCTTCGTTGGCGGCCAGTCGCTGAAGCTCTACGACGCCGCCGGCACGGTAAGCGGCACCTTCACCTTTGGCTCCAATGTCAGCAATGGGGCCAGCCAGCAGACGATTCTCCTCGGCGACGACGGTGTCGATGACGCCTTCGGCGTCACTCCCGACCTGGTCAACGCCGGCTTCACCAGCGATCCCGCGGGCGGTGCCGCCTGTTGGGCGGGGACGATCGATTGCGTCGCCTGGGGTGCCTTCGGAGGCTCGACGCCCTCGCCGGCGGGCTCGCCTGCCGTTCCGCTCGGAATCCCCGACGGGGAGGCGCTGCGGCGGACGATCGCCCCGGGCTGCGCAACCTTGCTCGAGCTCGGAGACGACAGCAGCGACAGCGCAACGGATCTCACCGTTGCTTCGCCCCAGCCGCGCAACAACGGCAGCGCGATCGTCGAGCAGCCATGCACCGGCCCGACCTCGACGATCGACGGCAAGCCGTCCAATCCGACCAATGCGACGAGCGCGGCATTCACCTACCACGCGTCGGCGCCGGGGGCGAGCTTCGAATGCATGCTCGACGCGACCGCATTTGTCGCCTGCGAACCGGCGGGGACCGAATACGGAGGCCCGCTCGCCGACGGCTCTCACACCTTCCAGGTCCAGGCAAGAAGCGAAACCGGCACGCTTGGCGGGCCGTCCAGCTACTCCTGGCGGGTCGACACTGCCGCTCCGGTTACGGCGATCGACACTCACCCTGCCGACCCCAGCCCCGGCAACAGCTCCAGTTTCACCTTTCACGCCAGCGAGGCTGGCGTGAACTTCAAGTGCAGCCTGGCCCTTGGTGCCGCTCCGGACTCTTACTCGGCCTGCACGTCGGGCAAGACCTACCTGGGTCTCGCGGACGGCAGCTACGCATTCAAGGTGAAAGCGACCGACGCCGCGGCCAACGAAGGGGAAGCGGCGGCGTATACGTGGACCGTCGATCATGCCGCGGCCGACTCGACCCCGCCCGACACGTTGATCGACAGCGGTCCCCCGGACCCCAGCGAGAGCTCCAGCGCATCCTTCGCCTACCACGCGACCGAGCCGGAATCGACGTTCGAGTGCAAGCTGGACGGAGCGCCGTTTTCGCCGTGCGCTGCCACCGGAATCACCTACGACGGGCTTGCCGATGGCCCGCACGCTTTCCAGGTTCGGGCCACTGACCCCAGCGCCAACACCGATGCGACGCCCGCCGGCAGATCCTTTTCCGTCGTTGCCCACTCGCCGCTGGCGGAATCCAGCGCTCCGGCGGCTACACCTCCGCAACCGGCCGCACAGGTGGGCACGCCGCCTCGTAGGAAGAAGCGCCATCACCGCAAGCGCTGCCGGGCGTCGGCACGCGGCCACGGCAAGCGCCACCGCAAGCAGCGCCGCTGCAAGCGCAAGCATCGCCGAGGCGCGACTGCCTCCACTTTTCACCTGGTTATGGTGCGCGAGGCATACCCTGGCTCGGCTGCCTCCCCGGGGGCCGAGTACGTCGAGTTGCAGATGTACGCCTCGGGGCAGGGGTTGGTCAATAGCCATCGGGTTGAGTTCCTCGATACTGCGGGTTCCTCGCGCGGCTTCGCCACCGTCGAAGGCAACGTCGCCCTCGACGCAAACCAGAGCACGATTCTCCTCGCCACGCCCGAGGCGGAATCCCAGTTCGGCCTCGCTGCCGACGGGAGCTTCTCTGGGGGCAAGCTCG
The DNA here is from genome assembly GCA_963817905.1 of uncultured Solirubrobacterales bacterium. GTDB lineage: Bacteria > Actinomycetota > Thermoleophilia > Solirubrobacterales > 70-9 > VRUE01. Next base: position 880,366 of record CAWFPS010000002.1, read on the forward strand.
ATCCGGCGGGTGGCGCGGTTTGCTGGGAGACGCTCGATTGCCTCAGCTGGGGCGGATTCAGCGGAGCCACGAGCTCGCCGGGCGGTGCGCCCGCCGACCCTTCCGGCATTCCCGACGGCATGGCGCTTCGGCGCGCGATCTCCCCGGGATGCCCGACCCTGCTTGACCCCGCCGACGACAGCGACGGCAGCGCAGCCGATTTCGCCGACGCCTTCCCGGCGCCCCGTCCCAACTCGGTCGTGCCGAGCGAGCGGGCGTGCGCATCGGGGGCCGGCGGCGGGGAAGACGGTCACGCGGGAGCGGGTGGAGGAGGTGGTTCGACGCGGCTCCAAACCAGGCTGCGCGGTCATCCCGGAAGGCGCACCGGCGACCGCACTCCGACCTTCCGCTTCTCTGCCAGCCGGCGCGGCGCCACCTTTCTCTGCCGGGTGGACAGGCAACGGTTCAGGCGCTGCCCGTCGCCGTTCACCACTGGTCGCCTGCGGCCCGGCGCTCACATCTTCCGTGTCAAGGCCCGCCTGCCGGGCGGTGCGGTGGACCGCTCGCCCGCCACCTGGCGATTCCGAGTCGTCCGCGGCCATTAGCTAGCCCGCACGGGGGGAGTCGACGCTGAGCACCAAGCCGAGGGCGAGGAGATAGAGGATGCCGTTCAGCGTGGCGGCCCCAATCTCCGGCTCTGATTCCGGGACCGTATATGTCCATAGACAACGTCCATGACCTATCATTAGGCGATGAAATCGATTGCCGCTGGAGAGTTCAAGCAGGTTTGCCTGCGCCTGCTCGATGAGGTGGGCGAGTCGGGCGAGCCGATCGTGATCACCAAGCGGGGCAAGCCGGTGGCGCAGCTGACCGCCGTCCCCGCGCGTCGCGCAGAGGATTGGGCCGGTGCGCTCAGTGAGCGCGGCCAGGTTCAGGGCGACCTGGTCGCACCCGCCGCCGAGCCCGGCGAGTGGAACGCCCTGAGCCAGTGAGGCTGCTGCTGGACACTCACGCCTGGCTCTGGCGCCTGCTCGACCCGGCAAGGATCTCGGCCCCGGCAGAGAGCGCCATCGCCGACCCGGAAAACGAGCTCCACCTCTCGCCGGTCTCGGTCTGGGAGACCCTGGTGCTCGCCCGCAAGGGCCGCGTCGCGCTGGCCCCGAGCGCCGCCGAGTGGACGCTCGACGCGCTGCGCCGTTCGGCGCTCACCGCGGTCCCGCTCAGCCACGGCATCGCCCTGCGCAGCGAGGCCCTCGACGGCTTCGGCTCCGAAGACCCGGCGGATCGCTTCCTGGTCGCAACCGCACTCGAGCACGACCTGACCCTCGTCAGCGCCGACGAAGCGATGCTCGCCTTTGGCCCGGTCGAGACCCTCTGGTAGCGACCGGTTGAGTTTGGGGCCGACCGTCGCGCTCGATTTCCAAGCGCCCCAGCATCATCCAGGGAACAGGCGTGTTCTAAGTATGGGATGAGAGACAGTGAGCACCGAACCGATATCGCCCTGGCACTGCTCGCCACCGCCTCGATCGCCGGCATCGTCCTGATCGGCCGCACGGCCTGAGGGAACGCCGGAATCGAGCCGTGGGCTGAAGCCCGCCCAGGGGGCTAAGCGCCGCTTATCCAACCGGGAACATAAACCTACGCATTTCTGTTTGTCCGACTCGTGGCTCGCCAGAGCCAATTCGTGCGTTCAGTTGCATGAATTGCTGCAGCTATCGATATTTGCGGGTTTCCCCGCTTGCCGCCGACGGGTAGAGACAGCTACCGTAATGGCGCGGAGAGAAACAGCGCCATACGCAGGGACTGGGTTACGTCAATGCGAACGAGGAGAGATTGAATGAAACGGTGCTTGATCGCTTGCGCGGTGATGGCTCTGTGGCTTGTAGGGATAGTGCCGGTGGCACGGGCCGACACCGGAGACATCATCGAACCGCAGAACGAACCGGCGACCGGCCTCGATGGCTGGCAGGCCGCGACCTGCACAACCGACGAACCGAAGTGCTCGCCGAGCGAACCGAACTTCTTCATCCAGGCCGGCGGCCACCCGCAAATCGGGTTCACCCAATACACGATCCAGCACGGATCCTCGTCGGGCAAAGTGGAACCTTCCGAAATCGAAATTCCAACCTCGCCGATCACAGAACCGCTGTCCGATCGCAACATAAAGACGCTCCGAGTCGACCTGCCGCCGGGCCTGACGGTCAACCCGGAAGCGACACCGCGCTGCTCGATCGAAGCGTTTGAAAACGAGGTCGAAGTCGAACCGGGCAAATTCCTTCATGTGCCCGCGTGCGCGAAAGGCACAAGGGTCGGCACCGAGGAAGTCACGCTGGTGATCACCGTCGGCGGGGTCGTCCCGGCGCCCTCTCCGCCGCTTCCCGCGGGCAACACGCTGCCGAAAGGCGCCGTCGTGCCGCCCAGCGCGGAAAACGGGACCAAAGTCCCCGTCTACAACCTTGAGCCGAACCCGGGCGAACCCGCCCTCTTCGGCTTCGTCGTCGCCGGTGAGGAGGTCGTCTATCTCAACACCGACGTCAGCTGGGAAAGTGACTACCACGAGGCGTTCACGATCCACCTGCCGGAATCCGAACCGCCGTTCACGACCCTGAACAGCAGGCTCGTCAACTTCGGCCAGGACGCCGGCAACATCGAAGCGGCCAGCGGCGACGGCACCTACCTGAATACGCCGACCACCTGCTTCGACCCGGCCCAATGGTCGACGCTCTACCCGACCTGGTTCCGGGCCGAGTCCTACGGCGAACCCGACGAAGCCTTCCCCTCTGGCTCGACTCCGTTCGAAGCCAGGGTCGAAAGCTCGGGCGGGACGCTGTTCCAGCAGGAAGAATGCGACACGGTCCCGTTCGAACCCGACATCGAAGTCGAACCGAACACCACCAAGATCGACTCGCCATCGCCGGCGGCGGTCGAAACAACCCTCGAATACCTGACCGGCGGCGAAAGCGAACAGCAGGAGTCCCACCTGCGCAAGGCCGTGCTTTCCCTGCCCGCGGGCATGGGTCTCAACCCCGGCGCCTCGCAGGATCTCGTCGCCTGTACCGACGCCGACTTCAAGAAGGGCCAGCGGGTCGAGAACAACACCTGCCCGGTCGCCTCGAAGATCGGATCGGTCGAGATCGAAACGCCGCCACTGCCGGCGGGCTCGCTGAAAGGCAACCTGTACGTCGGCGAACAGAAGAGCTCCGACCCGACCTCGGGCGAAGAGTTCCGCATCCTGGCCGAAGCGAAGTCCGAGGAATACGGCGTGGTGGTGAGGCTGGTGGGTCACACCGCAGCCAACCCGACCACGGGCCAGCTGACGACGACGTTCAACGAACAGGAGATCGGGCCGCTGGCCGGCCCTCTCCCGGAAGGGCTGCCGCAGGTGCCCTTCGAATCGGTGACGCTCCGCTTCGATGGGGCGAAGTCGGTCCTGACCAGCCCGCCGACCTGTGCGACGGCCGAGTCCACCGGTCAGATGGAACCGTGGGCGCGACCCGGAGAACAGGTGCCGGTGAGCTCCAAATTCACCCTCAGCACCGATCCGGGTGGCGGCAGCTGTCCGACCACGCTGGCGGCTCGCCGGTTCACGCCGTCCTACACGGCTAAGACCGACAGCAGCGTTGCCGGTGCCAACACCTCGTTCCGAGTCCACATCGGGCGTGGCGATGGCGAGCAGGAGGTCAAGGGCGTCGATGTGACCCTCCCCGAGGGCCTGATCGGCAGCCTCGCCGGCCTGCTCTACTGCCCCGACAGCAATCTCGAAATCGCGGCGCAGAAGAGCGGCTACCAGGAGCAGGTAAACCCGAGTTGTGGGCCGACCAGCAAGATCGGCAATGCGATTACCGCTTCCGGCTCCGGGTCCGACCCGGTTTCGCTCCATGGCGATGCCTACCTGGCCGGTCCCTACAAGGGCGCACCGCTATCGATGGCGGTGATCACGCCGGCCCGCTCGGGTCCGTTCGACCTCGGCACCGTCGTCGTCCGGGTGGCCCTGTTCGTCAATCCGAAAACAACGGAAGTGAACGCCGTCTCGGATGCGATTCCGGACGTATATGGCGGTGTGAAGCTGGACCTGCGCACGATCAACGTCGATGTCGATCGGGCCGAGTTCATCCGCAACGGAACCGATTGCAGCGAAGAGCTGGCAACACACGGCTCGATCATGGGCGGTGGGGCGAACCCGACCGATCCGGCCGCGTTCAGCTCCTACGACGTCTCGGCTCCGTACCGGCCGGCCGAATGCGGGAAGCTCGGCTTCAAGCCGAAGCTGTTCACCCGTCTATTCGGCAACAAGAAGTCGACCCAGCGGGCCAAGCACCCGGCGCTGCGGGCGATCCTCGAAACGCGGGAAGGCGACGCCAACATCGAACGCACGGCGCTGACCTTGCCGCACGCCCTGTTCCTCGATCAGGGCAACATCCGGACCGTCTGCACCAGGGTGCAGCTCGCCGCCAGCGCATGCCCGAAGGCGGCGATCTACGGCCACGCCAAGGCCCTCACCCCGCTGCTCGACGGCCAGCTCAAGGGCCCGGTCTACCTGGTCTCTTCCAACCACAAGCTGCCGGACCTGGTGGCCGACCTGCGCGGCCAGGTGAACGTGCAGCTCTACGGGGTGATCAGCTCGCCGCGTGGGGGCATCAAGACCGTGTTCAACAGCACGCCCGATGTCCCGGTGAGCAAGGTCATCCTGCGCATGCAAGGCGGCAAGAAGAAGGGGCTCCTGGTCAACTCCAGGAATCTCTGCAAGGGCAAGTTGTCCTCCTACATGAACCTGAGGGCACACAACAGTCGGCGCATGAAGAACAAGCACTTGCCGCTCAAGGTGAGCGGCTGTTGACGGGCGGCGGTAGAAGCGCCTAGCAGGCAAGGCGCGGCGGGCACTGGCGCCCGCCGCGCCGGCCTTTACCGACGGGCCTTCGACGCTCTCGAGGCTTTCGAGGGCGCCGGCGGGTCCGGCAGCTCGAGCCGGCGGCGGGCCCGGCTGACCGCCGAGACCGAGGTGCGGCAGGCGCGGGCGATGATTCCGTCGGGGTGATCGGGCGTGCGGCTGACCTCGAACTCGATCAGGGCCGCGCGGCGCAGCTTCGCCCGCTCGGCGACCGGGCTGTCGCTTGGCGCCGCGTCGAGCGCCGCCTCGGCGGCGCGCTCGCGGCGGCAGACCAGGCAGAAGAGCCCCTCACCGCTGCGTGCCCAGGTGTCCGGCATCGGCACCGGCTTGTCGTCGATGCGCCCGGCGCTGACGCCGCAGCCCTCACAGGTCCACTTCTTGGCGGTGCTCGCAGCGGTACTCATGCCGCCCTACCTTTCGTAGACAGCGGGACAGGGATGGACTTCATGCTTGCTGCCGTCGATGGCTCAGGAGGCTGATCCCCCTGTCTCGCCACCTCTCTCGCACCGCTGATTAGGCACCGCGATCGATCGCTATGTAGGGCAAAGACGGGAGGGAGAGGGGTCTGAGAACCAGTCCAACCAGAGAGAGGAGGAGCGCCATGGGGAGAGTCGCCGTAGGGATCGATGTCGCCAAGGAGTTCCACTGGGTCCAGGCGATCGACATCGCCACCGACGACGTTCTGATCAACCGCCGGGTCGAGAACGACCCGGCTTGCGTGGCGAAGCTGATCGCAGAGCTGGAAGGGCTCGAGGTCGCCCACGGGCAGCTGCGGGTCGGCATCGACGTGCTCGGTGGCATTGCCGCCCTGCTCAGCGCGATGGTGCTGGAGGCGGGCATCGAATTGGTGCACGTTTCCGGCCTGGCGGTCAACCGCGCCCGCCAGGGGACCTCGGGCGGCGAGAACAAGAGCGACCCCCGCGACGCCGCGGCGATCGCCGACCTGGTCGCCCGCAGGCGCGATCTGCGGGCGATCGAAGCCGAGGCCGAGCTCGACGCCGAGGTTCGCCTGCTGGTCTCCCGCCGGCGTGAGCTCGTCGTCGACCAGACCCGCCGGGTCAACCGCCTGCGGGACCTTTTGGCCTCGATCCACCCGGGCCTGGAGGCTGTCGTCGACCCCACCCAGAAGGGATCGCAGCGACTCTTGGTGCGCTACGTCACCCCGGCCGAGATCCGCACTGCGGGTCGACGCCGGCTGATCGATCACATCGCCAGGGCGGGGCGAGTGCTGCGCTCTGGCGTCGAGCGGCTGGCCGATCGGGCCCTCGCCGCAGCGCGGGCGCAGACCGTGGCGCTGCCGGCCGAGGGCGTCGCTGCCGGACTGGTCCGCGAGCTGGCGGGCGAAGCGTGGGCGGTCCGCGAGCGGATCGCGACCCTCGACACCGAAATCGAGGCGGCGCTCGCTCGCCACCCTGACGCGGCCCTCATCCGCAGCCTGCCGGGTATGGGGGCCACGCTGACGGCGGAGTTCATCGCCGAGGCAGGCGGGATCGAGCGCTTTCCCACGGCCGACCGCCTGGCGGCGGCTGCGGGGTTGGCGCCGGTGCTCAAGCAGTCGGGCAAGGTGCGCTACCTGCAGCGGGCCAGCGGCGGCAACAAGGCGCTCAAGCGCGTCTTCTTCCAGTCGGCCTTCTGCTCTTTGGGCCACCCTCCAAGTCGTGCCTTCTACTCGCGCAAGCGCAGCGAGGGCAAGCGCCACCACCAGGCCGTCATCGCCCTGGCACGGCGGCGAGTCGATGTCCTGCACGCGATGCTGCGCAACCGCACTCCCTACGAGGTGAGAACCGCCAGGGCGGCTTGACAAAAGCATTAGGCAGCCACCTTGCGCCGGCGACGGCGCCGCCGCGGGCGCTGGCCGGGGGCGGGCTTGCGGTTCTGGCCGGGGGAGGGCTTTGCCGCGGCGACGTGGCCGACGCTCTTGTCGAACTCGCGGCCGAGGCCGAGGTCGCGGGCAATCCGCCGCATCTCTTCGGCCTGGTCGGTGAGCACGAAGCTGGTGCCGGCGCCGCGCCGCCCGGCGCGGCCGGTGCGGCCGACCCGGTGCACGTAGGCGTCACGGTCGCCGGGGGCGTCGAAGTTGATTACGTGGGCGATGTCGGCGACGTCGATCCCACGGGCGGCCACGTCGGTGGCGACCAGCACTTCGACATCGCCGCGCTCGAAGCGGGCGAGGGCGCGTTCGCGCTGGCCCTGGCTCTTGTCGCCGTGCATAGCGACCGCCTCCAGTTCGCGCGTGCGCAGCCGCTTGACCAGCCGGTCGGCGCCGCGCTTGGTGCGGACGAAGACCAGCGTGCGGCCGCCGTCGGGACCGCGCAGGGCGCCGGCCAGGTGGTCGAGCTTGGCGGCCTGGGACTCGACGTGGACGAAGCGGTGTTCGATCTCCGCCTTCTCACGCTCCGGCGCCGCGTGGGTGTGGTGGCGGGGCTCGCGGGTGTAGGCGGAGGCGAGCTTTCCGGTCGCGCCCTCGAGCGTGGCCGAGAAGAAGAGCGTCTGGCGCTTGGCCGGGGTGTGGTCGACGATCCGCTTGACGGCGGGCTGGAAGCCCATGTCGAGCATCCGGTCGGCCTCGTCGAGGACGAGGATGCGGATGCTCTTCAGGCTGACCGCGCCGCGCGCGATCAGGTCCTCGAGCCGGCCCGGGGTGGCGACGACGATGTCGGCGCGCTGGGCGGCCTTGACCTGGGGACCGAAGCCGACGCCGCCGTAGACGGCGGCGACGCGCAGGTCGCGGGCGCGGGCGATCGAGTCCATCTCATCGACGATCTGGCTGGCCAGCTCGCGGGTCGGCGCCAGCACCAGGGCCGAGAGGCCCTTGCTGCCGGGCTCGATCCGGTCGACCAGGGGGATGCCGAAGGCGAGCGTCTTGCCCGATCCGGTCGGCGACTGGACCAGCAGGTCGTGCCCGGCGAGCGCGTCGCGGACGACGAGCTGCTGGACGGGGAAAGGTTGGGTGATGTCGCGCTCGGCGAGCGCGCGCACCACGGCTTTGGAAATGCCGAGGTCGGCAAACGACACGATGTGGTGACTCCTTATGTTGCGATTCAGGGAGATCCAGCGACCCCTAAATGCAATGCAGAGCACGGAGGGAACGGAACCTCTCGGGTGGCGGTTGTGCCAAACCCGACTTACCCACCGTAGCAGGCGGTTTGCAAAATCAGGCCACGCAGCGGAATTGCGGGCGTACACTCGTCACACAGCCGGACCGGGTGCCGGTGAAACGCGCAGCCGCCCCGCGAGGGGACCAGCGCGTTGCAGCCAACGGGAAGGAGCGGTTGATGTACGACTACGTGATTGTCGGCGCTGGATCCGCCGGTTGTGTTCTGGCGGCGCGGCTCTCGGAGGACCCCGAGACCAGCGTCCTCCTACTCGAGGCCGGACCGCCGGACACCAACCAGAACATCCACGTGCCGCTCGGCTACCTGCAGCTGGCTCGCACCGAGGTCGACTGGGACTACGCCTCGGCCCCGGAGCCGGGCTGCGGCGGGCGCCGCGTCTCGCTGCCTCGCGGCAAGGTGTTGGGCGGCTCCTCCTCGATGAACGCGATGGTCTACATCCGCGGCAACCGGCGCGACTACGACGAGTGGGGCGTCGAGGGCTGGGCCTGGGACGACCTCTTCCCCTACTTCCTCAAGGCCGAGGACAACGAGCGCGGCGCCTCGCAGTGGCACGGGGCCGGCGGGCCACTGCCCGTCTCCGACCAGCGCTCCGGCAACAAGATCAGCCCCGCCTTCGTCGAGGCCGGGGTGGCGGCGGGCCTGGAGCGCAACGAGGACTTCAACGGCGAGCGCCAGGACGGCGTCGGCATGTACCAGGTGACCCAGCGCGGCGGCATGCGCGCCAGCACCGCCGTCTCCTACCTGCACCCGGCCGCGGAGCGGCCGAACCTGACCGTGATGCCCTACATGCACGTCAACCGCGTCCTCTTCGAGGGCAAGCGCGCGGTCGGGGTCGAGGCGAGTCGGCTGGGCGAGGTCCAGGAGCTGCGCGCCGAGCGCGAGACGATCCTCTGCGGCGGCGCCTACAACTCTCCCAAGCTGCTGATGCTCTCCGGCGTCGGCCCGGCCGAGCACCTGGCGATGCGCGAGATCGAGCTGCTGCTCGATCAGCCGGCCGTGGGGGAGAACCTCGGCGACCACCCCGCCACCTACACGGTCTTCACCACGCCCGAGCCGGAGAGCCTGCTGGCGGCGCTGGAGCCGGCCGCGGTGGCCGAGTTCGAGGCCTCCCAGACCGGGCCGCTCGCCTCCAACCTGGCCGAGTCCGGCGGCTTCGCCCGGGTCGGCGGCGCCGCCGAGGCGCCCGACGTGCAGTTCCACGTCGCCCCGGTCCACATCGTCGACGAGGGGATGGCCGACCCCCAGGCGCACGGAGTCTGGGTCTCGCCCTGCCTGCTCACCGCCGAGAGCCGCGGCACGGTGCGGCTTGGCTCCGCCGACCCGACCGCGCAGCCGATCGTCCGCAACGGCTTCTATGAGTCCGAGGCCGACATGCCGCGGATGATCGAGGCGGTCCGGCTGGCGGCGGAGATCTGCGCCCAGCCCGCCTTCAAGCCCTACGCGGCGGAGCCGTTCACGGTGCCGGCCGGAGACTCCGAGGAGGCCCTGCGCGCCCACGTCGAACGGACCACGTACGAGGTCTACCACCCGGTCGGCACCTGCGCGATCGGCTCCGTGGTCGACGCCGAGCTGCGGGTCGAGGGCCTCGAGGCGTTGCGCGTGGTCGACGCCTCGGTGATGCCGACGGTGCCGCGCGGCAACACCAACGCGCCGACGATCGCCGTCGCCGAGCGGGCCGCCGACCTGATTCGCCACGGCAAGGCGCTGGCCGGCGCCGGCGAGATGGCCACCCAGGCATGAACAAGAGCCGCGAGGTCTACCTCGCCAACAGCCGCGTCTACGTCGCCAGCATCGTTGCCCAGCTCTGCGCGGCCGCTCTCTTCATCGGCGTGCTCGGGGCGATCTTCACCTGGGGCAAGCACTCGGCCGTCTTCGACCTCGCCAACAGTCCGCACGGCACCGCCAAGGCCCAGGTCGGCTACCTCTTCGGCCCGGCCCTGATCCTGATCCTGCTGCCGCTGGTCCGCCACCGCGAACCCCATGTCGCTTACACGAGCCGGTACCGGGAGCGGCTGGCCGCGGCGCTGTTGCTCTGGGTCATCGGTCTCGTCCTGCTGATCGACCATCTCACCGGCCTCGACGGCGAATACACCCTCCAGTTCGGTGCCTACGTCGCCCCGGCGCTGGTCGGGGCCGGGCTGCTGGCCAGCCTGGCGATGTGGCCGGCCGGGCTGGGGACCGGCCAGTTCGACCGCCGCGGCGAGGTCGAGGCGGCTCCAACGCATTGAGCGCTACTCGGCTCTAGGTGGGGTCGCCAACCGGGATAGGCGGGGTGACGCCGTCCTCGGGGACGACGAGGATCGCCCCCTCGCCGGTGACGTAGGCCTCCTCACCGTGTTGGATCACATCCATCCCGATCGCCTCCTCGCGTTCTGAGGCGCGCAGCGGCATCAGGGCGCCGAGGACCTTGAGCAGGACGAAGGTGACGGTGAAGGCGTAGGCGGGAGCCGCGAGCACGGCCAGGACCTGGTCGAGCAGCTGCCCGGCGTTGCCGTAGGCCAGCCCGTCGGAAACGCCGTTCCAGGTCGCCTGGGCAAAGAAGCCGATGAAGAGGATGCCGGTGAAGCCGGCGATGCCGTGGGCGGCGAGCACGTCGAGCGTCTCGTCGACCCGGGTGCGGGGGCGCCAGACAATCACCGCGTAGCAGGGCAGCGCGCCGGCGAAGCCGAGCGCCATCGCCCAGCCCGGGCTGATGTAGCCGCCGGCGGGGGTGATCAGCACACAGCCGACGACGATCGCGGTCGCCGCCCCGATCGCGGTCACCTTGCGGCCGCGGATCAGGTCGAGCGTGAACCAGGTGACGAGCGAGCAGGCGGGGGTGAGCAGGGTGTTGGTGAAGGCGAGCACCCCGGAGTTGCCGGTGGAGAAGCCGCTGCCGCCGTTGAAGCCGAACCAGCCGAACCAGAGCAGGCCGGCGCCGAGCAGGACGTAGACCGCGTTGTGGGGAAGCAGCGCCTGGCGGCCGTAATCCTTGCGGGTGCCGACGACCAGGGCCGCGGCCAGGGCCGAGAAGCCGGAGGCCATCTCGACCGGCACGCCGCCGGCGAAGTCGAGCGTGCCGCCCGCGGCGAGCCAGCCGCCGCCGAAGGTCCAGTGGGCGAGAACGGCGTATACCAGCAGCGACCAGAGCGCGGCGAAGACGAGGAAGGCGCTGAAGCGCATCCGCTCGACCACCGCTCCGGAGACCAGGGCCACGGTGATGATGCAGAAGGTCGCCTGGAAGGCCATGAAGACGAGGTGGGGGATCGAGGTGCCTTCGCGCGGGAGGAAGTCGACTCCGTGCAGGCCGGCGTAGCCGAGACCGCCGATCAGCGAGCCGCTGCCGTCGAAGGCGAGCGAGTAGCCGACCAGGGCCCAGGTGACCATCGCCACCGCGATCGCGGCGACGCACATCATGAAGGTGTTGAGCGTGTTCTTCGAGCGCACCAGGCCGGCGTAGAAGAGGCCCAGCGCCGGGGTCATCATCAGCACCAGCGCCGTCGCCACCAGCATCCAGGCGGTGTCGCCGCTGTCGATTCCGGGCGCGGCGGCGAGCAGGCTCACGGTGTGCTCCCGTCCACCGGCGTGACCGCGCTGAGGTCGGTCTCGCCGGTGCGGATTCGCAATGCCTGGTCGAGCGGCAGGACGAAGATCTTGCCGTCGCCGACCTCGCCGGTCTGGGCGCCCTCGCGCAGCGCCTCGACGGTCGGCTGGGCGAAATCGTCGGAGACGGCGATCTCGAAGCGGACCTTCTCCTCCAGCCCCATCTTCACCGTCGTGCCGCGATAGGTCTCGACCCGCTCCAGCTCGCCGCCGTGGCCCTGCACGCGGCTCATCGAGACGCCGCGCACTTCGGCGCGGTAGAGCGATTCGAGCACGTCGTTGGCCTTCTCAGGCCGCACGATGCCGATCACGAGCTTCATTCCGTGCGACTCCCCATCCTGCAAACGACCCTAAGACCGCGGTCGGACGTCCCGCTCCGCTGTGCTTTTCCCGCGCTATAAGGGGAAAAGGAACAGCGGAGCGGGTTTTTGGCCCGGCAGGACGCGCCTCCTACACTTCGAGGATGGCCGCGAACCCGCAACCCGACTCCACCTTCACCCTCTACCGGCGCGGCATCGAGCTGCTCGAGGAGGAGGATTTCGCCGAGGCGGCGGCGCCGCTGGAGGAGGCGGCCCGACGGGCTCCGGAGAAGTCCTCGGTGCGCGAGGCATTGGGGCGCGCCTATTTCCGCTCCGGGCGCTTCGCCGCCGCCGCGGTCGAGTTCGGGGCGGTGGTCGAGCGCCACCAGGTCAACGACTACGCCCACTTCTGCCTCGGCCGGGCGCTGGCCAAGACCGGAGAGACCGAGCGGGCGCGCCACCACCTGGCGCTTGCCTCCAACCTGCGTCCCGACCGCCGCGACTACTCCTTCTACCGGGCGATGCTCGGGGCCTGAGGAAGCTCAGGCCGATTCGGCCTGGCGCGAGGCGATCTTGCGGCGGGCTTCTTGGTCGGGCTCGTCGCGGTGGGTGGCGGGCATGATCGCGACGATCTTGGTGCCGGCGCCGGGGGCGCTCTCCAGCTGCAGGGTGCCGCCGGCAAGGGCGACCCGTTCGCGCATCGCGACCAGGCCGAAGCCCTTGCTCGGCGCATCGAGGTCGAAGCCTCGCCCTTCGTCGATGACCCGCACGCGCAGCTGCTCACCGTCCTCGCTGAGGTCGACCCGCACCCGCTTTGTCTCGCCGTGGTGGATGGCGTTGTTGAGCGCCTCCTGGACCAGGCGGTAGACGGTGTCCTCGATCTCGCCGAGCAGGCGGCGGTCGGTGCGGCCGGCATGGAACTCGAGATCGAGATTCATCTCGATCTCGACCGCGTCGCCCGCCTGGGCGCGTTCGCCGAGCGCCTCGAGGGCGGCGCCGAGGCCGAGTTCGTCGAGCGTGCTGGGCCGCAGGTCGGCGATCAGGCGGCGCATCTCGGCGATCGCGGCGTCGACCTGGTCGATGCCCTGGACCAGCAGGCCGTCGAGGTCCTCGCTGTCGCTGCGCCGCGCCGCCGAGAGCAGCACCCGCAGCCCGGCCATGCTCTGCAGTGACTCGTCGTGCAGCTCGCGGGCCCAGCGACCGCGCTCGCGCTCGGTCGCGGCGATGCTTTCGCGGACCCGCCCTTCGGCGACCGACTGGGCGGTGGCGACCGCGGTGGCGGCGCTGGCGGCGAAGGAGAGCAACACTCCCTCGTCCTCGTCGCTGAAGCCGGCATCGCGGCCGAGCGGGTCGAGGGCGACGAGCACGCCAAGCGCCTCGCCGCGATAGAGTAGCGGCACCAGCAGGGCCGTGACCCCCGCTTCGGAGCTGCCGGGTCGGGCCAGCAGGCTCGGGTCGAGGTCGGGGATGCGGCGTGGGCTGCGCGCCTCGAGGATCCGCCCCGGAATCGAGCCGGAGATCGGGATGCGTGCTTTTGAGATGCCGGCGGCGCGCTCGCCGGCGACCGAGGCGGCGGCGAGCTCATCGCCCTCGCGCAGCAAGATCAGCAGCGAGCGGGCTTCGACCAGCGCCCGGCCGCGCTTGACCACGATCTCGAGGATGCGGTCGAGGTCGGTCTCGCCGCCGACCGCGTGGGCGATCTCGGTGGTCGCTTCGAGCCGGTGCATCGCCCGCTCCATCTCTTCGCTGCGGGACTGCACGCTGAGGTAGAGGCGGGCGTTCTCGACCGCGATCGCCGTCCACTCGGCCAGCACCATCGCCGACTGCTCGTCGGCCTCGTCGAAGTCGCCCGCTTCCTTTTCGGTCAGGTAGAGGTTGCCCCAGGCGTGGCCGCGGATCATCACCGGCACGCCGAGGAAGTTGGACATCGGCGGGTGGCCGGGGGGGAAGCCGTAGGAGCGGGGGTGGCGGCCGATGTCGGTGAGGCGCAGCGGTCGCGGCTGCTCGATCAAAAGGCCGAGCACGCCACGGCCGCGCGGCAGGTTGCCGATCTCCCGGTGGGTGTCCTCGCCGATCCCGTGAGCGATGAAGCGCTCGAGCTCGTGGCGGTCCTCGTCGAGCACTCCGAGCGCGGCGTAGCGGGCACCGGTCAGCTGGCACGCCACCTCGAGCACCTGGCGGAGGATCACCTCGGTGTCGAGCTCGGATATCAGGCTGCGACCGACGTCGATCAGCTCCCGCAGGCGTGGCTCATCCAGGGCGCTGCTGTCGTAACCCTGTCCCATGTAGCCCTGCGTCACCTCCGACCCGACTGGATGTGGAGTCCATCCTATCGGGGATGGCGTCCCAATACTCAGAGTGAGTGAACCGTGATGTTCGCGGGAAAACCCGGATGTCTGAACCGGCCGGTGTGGGGTTACATACAGGCATGCATCCGACCCAGGAGATGGGCGCTGCGGGTAACGTGGGCGCCGTGCCGACCGAGACAGAGGCGACGACGATCGTTCTCGCCGACGACCACACCGTTGTTCGCAACGCCTTGCGGCTGCTGCTGGACGTCGAGCCGGACTTCGAGGTGGTGGCCGAGGCGGGCGACGCCGACACCGCGGTTCGCTACGTGCGCGGCCACAAGCCGACCGTGCTGATTCTCGACCTCAACATGCCGGGCCGGGCCAGCCTCGACGCCGTCCCCGACGTCAAGGAGGCCTCGCCGCGAACCGAGATCGTGGTGCTGACGATGCAAAACGAGCCCGCCTTCGCCCGCCGTGCCCTGCAGGCCGGGGTGCGCGGCTACGTGCTCAAGGAGGCCGCCGACGCCGAGCTGGTGCAGGCGGTGCGCAGCGCCGCGGCCGGAAACACCTACCTGCAGCCGGCCCTGGGCGCCCGCCTCGCCGCCGGAGCGGAAAGCCGCGACGGCGACGAGCTCAGCGACCGCGAGCGCGACGTACTGCGCCTGATCGCCCTCGGCCACACCAACGCCGAGGTGGCCGAGCAGCTCTTCATCAGCATCCGCACGGTGGAGAGCCACCGCGCCCACATCCAGCAGAAGCTGCGGCTATCCAGCCGCGCCGAGCTGGTCCGCTACGCGCTCGAGCACGGCCTGGTCGAAACCTGAGTGGGTGCATCCCGCTCGTCAGGTGACGAGTGGGATGACACAGCGGAATTTATGTGCGGCCGTAGAAGCGGTGAAGTCCACAACGCCAGCCGCTGAAACTAGGACAACTGCATATTCATCTGGCCCGGTCATATTGGTGATGTCACTGGTCCACTCATCGCCTTCGTCCAACGTCACACCCGGCTGCTGCGAAAACGCCGCCAGCTGCAGCGCCTCCGGCAGGGTGCCACCCTGCACCGCGCAGGAGGTGGCCGCGGCCGTCGCGCTGACCGCGGTGTCACTGGCTGAGCTCTGCCAGCAGGCGCCGGCGAAGAGCCGGTTGTCCGGCAGGCAACCGGCGCTGTGGCCGTTGACCGTCTGCGCGTTGATCGCGTTGACGGCGTTGACCGCGGTCTGCGCATCGGTCGCGCTCTCAGCACTGTCGGCTTCTACCGCGTGCGCCGCCTCCGGCACCTGGGCAAGCGTCAGCTCGTTGATTTCCGCCCCGGTCACCTGCCCGGGCTGCACACTGTCGAGCTTCTTCAGCACACTCGCACTGAGCCGGTTGCGCGGGATCGAGTGCGGCTTCAGCCGGTTCCCCGGCAACGACTTCACCCTCACCGCCTTACCGTTGATCCGCCCCTTCTTGGCCGCGTAAACAGTTCCGCTCAAAGCAACGAACAGCGCTAACCCGGCAAGCACCAATGCCGGTGAAGGTAGCCGCATCCCCTGTCTCATCTTTCCCTCCCGTCGGTCCAGAGATCTGCTGCGGCGCCGACCCTAGCCAGCCCCGCTGGTTCCGACCAAGACCGCTGGACGAAAGTTCAGCGAGTAGACTCGCTCGCGTAAATACGGTCGGTGGTCAAGGGAAGTCCGGTGCGAAGCCGGCGCGGTCCCGCCACTGTGACCGGGTCAAGCACGTCGCGGGCGCTTCGGCGCCAGCCACTGGGGAGGTCATCGATTCCCCGGGAAGGCGCGGCGGAGGAACCCCGGAAGCCAGGAGACCTGTCCCCGGCCAGCCATGACAACCCTCGAGGAAAGGGTGGCTTCAATGCCAAGACTCGTTCCGTTCAAGCTGGCCGCCGCGTGCGCG
The DNA here is from genome assembly GCA_963817905.1 of uncultured Solirubrobacterales bacterium. Classification (GTDB taxonomy): domain Bacteria; phylum Actinomycetota; class Thermoleophilia; order Solirubrobacterales; family 70-9; genus VRUE01. The sequence goes on from CAWFPS010000002.1 coordinate 896,417, forward strand.
CTGGCCCTCGTCTCACTGTTCTCAATGGCCGCGGTGGCCGTCGCCAAGGGTCCGGTCTCGGATCTGCGCGTGGTCGGCAAGGGCGGCAAGGTCCTCGACGAAGACTCCTTCGGTCTCTTCGGCGAAGCCTCGGTCAAGACCAGCGCCAAGGCGACCTGTTTCGGTCCCGGCAGCGGTGGCAGCGGCAAGAAGGTCTCGCTGAAAGCGACGACCGCGCTCGGCATGCTGATGCGGGCGGCCGAATTCACCGCTTCGCTGAAGCCGTTGCTGGTCTCCGACCACTTCGACTTCGGCCTGGCGCTCTGCGGGGTCGGTGGGGCGGTGGCCAAGGGCGAAGCGTCCTGGTACCTGAAGATCGACCACAAGGCGCTCAGCATCGGTGGCGACAAGGCGAAGGTGCACAGGGGAGACGAGGTGCTCTGGGACCTGGCGCCCTCCTATCCCTACCCGGACGAGCTCGCCCTGCGGGCACCGGACAGGGTGAAGGCAGGCAAGGCCTTCCAGGTTCGGGTCTTCTCCTACGACGAAAAAGGCAAGCGCAAGCCCGCCTCTGGCGTCACCGTCAGGGGCGCCTCCGGCCCGACCGATGAGGCCGGCAAGGCCACGGTGACCCTGTCCCGTCCGGCGCGGCTGATCGCCCGCCACGGCACCGACATCCCATCCAACCGCGAGGCGGTCTGCGTGGGGAGGATGTGCCCGGGCTCGGGTAAGTGAGCCGGCGCCGCGGCACGGTGGCCGCGATCGCGCTTCTGGCGGCGATCGCGGCTGCCGGCTGCGGCCTCGGTCCCGGCGACGGGGTCGGTGAGGTCGAGCTGACGGTGACGCGGGACTACGGGACCGTGCCGGTGCTTCACCGCCGGCTCGACGACCTCACCGAATCGGACACGGTGATGCGGGCGCTCGAACGCAACGCCGAGATCACCACCCGCTACGGCGGTGGCTTCGTGCAGTCGATCGACGGCTTCGAGGGAAGCGGCGGCGGCGGGCGCGACTGGTTCTTCTACGTGAACGGCCTCTGGTCGCCGGTCGGCGCCGCTGACTACCCCCTGCACGGTGGGGAGGCGGTCTGGTGGGACTACCGCGACTGGAGCGTCGGCGAGCGGGTCGCGGCGGCGGTCGGCGCCTGGCCGCAGCCGTTCACGGGCGGCTACGAAGGGTCCTTTCACCCGACCGCGGTCTCCTGCTTCGGGGCTGAAGCGGCGTGCGCGACGGTGAAGGAGCGGCTGCGGGAAGCCGGTGCCAGGCTCGTCGCTGCCGGCACGGACGGCGCGACCCGAGTGCTGGTTGGGCCCTGGTCCAAGCTTGCCGGTGACCGCGACGCGATGCTGCTCGAAGATGGCGTGACGGAAAGCGGCGTCTTCGCCGAATTCGTCTCCCATGGAAGGGCGATGCTCGGGCTCGACCAGGAGGGCAAGGTCGCCCGCCGCTTCGGCGCCGATGCGGGACTTGTCGCCGCGACCCGGCGCGAAGACCGGCCGCCGGCCTGGCTCGTCACCGGCATCGACGCCGCGGGCGTGATGGCGGCCGCCGGCCTGCTCGACACCGCCAGCCTGAGCGACCACTACACGGTGGCCGTCGAAGCCGGCGAGGAGACGGCCCTGCCGCTCCGATGAGATCGCCGTTTGCCTACACGCCGCGGCCCGGGCCGTTGCAGTCGGCCTCACCCGGCGCCGCTGTCGCCTACCTCGGCTCGCTGGCCGTGGTCGCCTTCGCCTACTCGAACCCGATCGTCCTGGTCGCGACCGGGATGGCGCTGGCCGTGGCCGGACGGCTCGCCGGTGCCCGCGCGGCGGTGAGGGCGGCGCTGCGGATGGGGTTGACTCTGGCCCTTTTCATCGTCGCCGTCAACGCCTTCGTCGTCAGCCGGGGGGAGACCGTGCTGGTGCGGCTCGGCGAGTTGCCGCTGCTCAGCGACGTGATCACCGCCGAGGCAATACTCGCCGGGGCCGTGCTCGGCCTGCGCGCCGCCGTGGTGATGGTCGGCTTCGCCGTCTACTCGGCCTGCGTCGATCCCGACCGCGTGCTGCGGGCACTGCGCCCGCTGGCCGGGCGCTCGGCCCTGACCGCGACCCTGGTTTCCCGCCTGGTCCCGGTGGCCGCCGCCGACGCCGCCCGCCTGCGCGACGCCGCCCGCCTGCGCGGCCCAGCCGCGGCACCGGTGGGCAAGGCCCCGCTGGCCCGCCGCCTGCTGGCGGGCTCGCTCGATCGCGCTGTAGACGTCGCCGCGACGCTGGAGCTGCGCGGCTACTCGCTCGGCACCGGCCCGGCAGGGACCGGTGAAACGCACGTGGGCTCCATGAGGGCCAAAACGCGCTTCTCCTTCGATGGGGGCCGGGCGAAATCTCGCTACGACTGGCGCTTCTATGCCACGGGCGCCGCCGTCCTCGCAGTCGCGATCGCCGGCAAGCTCCTCGGCGCCGATGCCTTCGCCGAATACCCAACGATCGAGATCGGCAGCGGCGCCGCAACACTGGCCGTCTCCGCTTTCATCCTCCTCAGCGGCCTGGCCCCACTGCACCGCCAACCCCGCCGCAACGCCGTCTCAGCTCCGTCCAACCACCGAACTGCATCAACTTCTACGCCTGCTGGACGGAGAAGTTGATGCGGTTCGGGCTGGAGACCCGTGCCGCGGCACCCTTGGCGATCGAGGGGCTCGGCTACTCCTACCCTGACGCCGCCGGCTCGGCGCTGCGCGACGTCTCGCTCACCCTCTCCCCGGGGGAGTTTGCGCTTCTCGCCGGCCGCTCGGCCTGCGGCAAGTCGACCCTCCTGCGCGCCGCCTGCGGCCTCGTTCCGCATTTCCACGGCGGCGAGATCGAGGGCAGGGTGGAGGTGGCGGGAATCGACGCGATCGCAACCGGCCCGGGCGAGCTGGCCGCCGCGGTCGGCTACGTCGCCCAGGACCCCGAGACCCAGGTCGTCTCAACCACGGTAAGCGCCGAGATCGAGCTCCCGCTCGAGCTGCGCGGCGACCCCCCAACCTCCCGCGCCCGAGCGGTCGAGGAGGTGGCACTCGCCCTCGCGATCCCGCACCTGCTCGACCGCGCTGTGGACACGCTTTCCGGAGGGGAGCTTCAACGCGTGGCGCTGGCCGCGGCACTCGTAACCCGGCCCCGCCTCGTGCTCCTCGACGAGCCCACGTCCCAGCTCGATCCGGTCGCCGGAGACGAGCTGATCTGGCTCCTCCGCCGCCTCAACGAGGAGTGGGGAGTCACGATCCTCCTAGCCGAGCATCGCTTGGAGCGCTGCCTGGCCGCCGCTGACCGAGTCATCGCCATGGAGTCGGGCGCTATCGCGTTCGATGGCCGGCCCCGCAGCTTCCTCACCTGGGCGCAGCAGGCCGACCCCGCCTTGGAGACCCCGGCCGCCCGCCTCTTCTCCCTCTGCGGCATCGAACCGCTGCCCGTCGGGGTCCGCGACGCGCGTCGCACCTTGTCGTCAACGGAGGGTGGAGAGAAGGGGAGCCGGACCCCCTCCTCACTCAACTTTTTCGGTGGGGTGGCGGGAGCCTCTCGTGGGCGGCTTGACGAAAAAGTACAAGCCGTTCGGAGGGGGTCCGGCTCCCCTTCAGCCAGCGCGGCCACGGCTCGAGACGTTTGGGTCGAGGTGGACTCCGGTGGAGGTTGGAAGGATGTTTTGAAAGGCATCGACCTGGAAATCGAAGCGGGCGAACAGGTAGCCCTGATGGGCCGCAACGGCGCCGGCAAGAGCACGCTGCTGAGAGCCCTGGCGGGCCTGGTCGAGCCGGTACGGGGAAAGTTCGACGCGCCCAACGGCATCGCGCTGCTGACCCAGAACCCTGGCGACTACCTGGTCCGCGAGCGGGTCGGCGACGAGCTGCCGGGCGACGCCGGACTTGCCGCGCTGCGAACCGTCGGCTTGGAGCACGCGATCGACGCCGATCCCCGCGACCTCTCCGGCGGCGAGCGCCAGCGGCTGGCACTGGCGATCGCGCTCGCGGGCCGGACGGAAGGCGACGCGCTACCCGGACTGGTCGCCCTCGACGAGCCCACCCGCGGCATGGACCGCGCCCGCAAGGACGACCTCGTCGCTTTGATCGGTGAACTCTCGGGCCGCGGCGCCGGCCTGCTGGTCGCCACCCATGACGTCGAGTTCGCCGCCGCCTTCGCCGGGCGCGTGGTCCTGCTCGGCGACGGCGTCGTCATCGCCGACGGTCCCGCCACCGAGATCCTCTCTGGCGGCTGGTACTTCGCCACCGAGGTAGCCCGCGTCCTAGACATCCCAGGCGCGATCACCCCCGAGCAGGCCGCCGCATTGCCCCCGCGCGAATCCGCGTTTACCCGGCCTACGGGCGAGCCGGTGCAGAGTCGTGACCGGGAGGGTGGCTGATGTCCTGGCAGCTCGCCAGCTTCCTCATCCTCGGCGCCGTGCTGCTCGGTGGGTTCGCTTGGTATGAGCGCTCGCGGCCGCCCTCGCAGGTCGTCGCCCTGGTTGCGGCGCTGGCCGCGCTGGCGATTGCCGGGCGGATCGCCTTCGCCGCCTTCCCCAACGTCAAGCCGACCACCGACATCGTCGTCTTCGCCGGCTACGCGCTCGGGCCCGCGCCCGGCTTCGCCGTCGGCGCTCTCGCCGGTCTCGTCTCCAACTTCTGGTTCGGCCAGGGGCCGTGGACGCCATGGCAGATGGCGGGGTGGGGGATGTGCGGGGTGATGGGGGCGGCGCTGGCGCTGGGCACGCGCAACGCCGGTCGCCTCAGCCTCGCCGCGGTTTGCGCTCTGGCCGGGATCGCCTACGGTGTGCTCCTGAACTTCTCGCTGATGGCGACCTACGGTGGAGATCTCACGCTGGCCCGCTTCCTCACCCTGGAGGCGCGTGCGATCCCGTTTGACCTCGCCCACGTCGCCGGCAACGTCGCCTTCGCCCTGCTCGCCGGCCCGGCGATGGTGCGGATGCTGACCCGCTTCCGCCAGCGCTTCCTGTGGCGGGCGCGCACGCCGACCATGGCGACCGCGATCCTCGCCCTGCTCGTGCTCGTCCCCGCCGCGCTGCCGGGCTCCGCCCGCGCCGACGCGACTGGCCGCGCTGCCAACTGGCTCGAAGCGGCGCAGAACTCCGACGGCGGTTTCGCCTCCTCGCCGGAAGACGACTCCAGCGCCGCGATCACCGGCTGGGCGATGCTCGGCCTGGAGGCGGCCGGGCGCAATCCCTACGACGTCAGCAAGCTGGGCAAGACGCCGCTCGACTTCCTCCGCGGCCACCTCGGCGAAGTAAGCACGCCGGGCGACATCGCCCGCACGATCGTCGCCCTCGAGGGGGCGGGCGCCGACCCGCGATCCTTCGGCGGCCACAACCTGGTCAGCGACCTGCTCGGGCGGCGTGCCGCCAACGGCTCCTACGTCGGCTGGCCGGGGACGACCTCGGTCAGCGCTATCGCCCTGCGCGCCGCGGGCGCCACCGGCAACGGCCTCGACGGCACCCTCTCCTGGCTCGCCAAGGTGCAGAACGACGACGGCGGCTGGGGAGACGTGCCTGGCCAGCCGAGCAACGCCGACGTCACCGGCTCGGTTATGCAGGCCCTGCCCGACAGCAAGGCCGCCCAGAGCGGCCTCTCCTTCCTGCGCCAGCACCAGCGCTCCAACGGCGGCTTCGCCCTCGGCTCGTCGGGCGGGGTCAACTCGCAATCGACGGCCTGGGCCGTGCAGGGAATGATCGCCGCCGGCGCCGACCCGGCCAAGGCGACGGCCAGCGGCAGCAGCGCGCTCGACTACCTCGCCGCCCGCCAGGCCCCCGACGGCCATTACGCCTACTCGGAGTCGAGCGACCAGACGCCGGTCTGGGCGACCGGGCAGGTGCTGGTCGCGGTCGCCGGCGAGTCCCTCCCGGTCGCGGTGCCGCCGCGCCAGCCCAAGCCGGCCGCGACCTCGCCCCCCAGCAGCCTCCCGCCACCGTCCTCGAGCGGCACGGTGCCGCTTCCCAGTCTCGAATCGGTGGCGCCCTCAACGAGCGGCTCCGGCGGCAGCGTTCCGACCGTGCCTCCGGCGGGAACGGGCTCGGCCCCGACCGTGCCCCTGGGCAAAGGCGCTGTCCCCAAGACCGGCGAAACGGCAACCGCCGCGCCCACATCCCCCTCGACGGAGGCAGCCGGGCCGGTGAGCGCCTCCGGCTCCGCGCCCTCGCCCTGGGCGCCGATCGGCATCGGCCTTGCCGCCACCGTCCTCGCCACCGGTCTCCCCTGGTGGTTGGGCCGACGCTTCGCCTGGTAGGCCGAAACGAGGGGAACATCTTGCATGTCAGGCATGCAAGATGCAGCTCCCGTCCATTCGACGGCTATGTTCCAAGCGTGGATGTCGATACCGCGATACGAACGCGGCGCACGCACAAGGCCTTCGGCCCGGAGCCGCTTGGCCGGGCCGAGCTGGTCGAACTGCTCGAGCTGGCCCGCTGGGCGCCGAACCATCACCTGACCGCGCCCTGGCGCTTTCGCGTCGTCGGCCCGGAGTCGCTGGCGCGGCTGAAGGAGGCCGCGGGGGAGGAGGGCGCGGCGAAGCTCGATCGCGCCCCGACCCTGGTCGTCGTCTCCTGCGTGCTCGGCTCCGATCCGGTCCAAAACGAGGAGGACCTGCACGCGGCGGCCGTCGCCTCTTACATCGTCCTGCTCAGCGCCCACGCCCGCGGCCTCGCGGGCTACTGGCGCACCCCCGGACTGCTGCGCTCGACGGGCGGCCGCAAGGCAGTCGGCCTACCCGACAGCGAGCGCTTCGTCGGCCTCCTGCACCTCGGCCGCCCACGCGGGGAGCGCCCGCCGCCCGAGCGCCCGCCGGTGGAGCAGGTCACGGAGTTCCTGGCCTGATGCTCTCCCGCGCCGCCGCCATCGAGGCGATCTCCGGCCAGCGCTTCGAGGTGGTCGTGATCGGTGGCGGCATCACCGGGGCCGGGGTCGCCCTCGACGCCGCCTCACGCGGCTACTCGGTCGCCCTGCTGGAGCGCGGCGACTACGCCGAAGGCACCTCGAGCCGCTCCTCGAAGATGATCCACGGCGGCCTGCGCTACCTGCAGAACCTCGACCTCGGCCTGGTCCGCGAGGCCCTGCTCGAGCGCCAGCTGATGGTCCAGCTCGCTCCGCACCTGGTCTACCCGACCCCATTCATCGTCCCCGCCTTCCCCGACGAGCGCCGCCAGCGGGGCCTCGGGATCGGGCTCAACATGTACGACGTGATGGCGACCACCCGGGTCGGCCGCAGCCGCCGCGAGATGCGCTCGGCCAAGGAGGACGACGAGGACTACTACTGGTCGCCAGACCGCCACCGCACGATCGACCGCGACGAGGTGCTGGAGCTGGTCCCGGCGCTGGAGCCCCGCGACCCAAAGAACGCCTACCTCTTCTATGACTGCCAGACCGACGACGTGCGCCTCACCCTGACGATCCTCGGCGAGGCCGAGCGCTTCGGCGCGGCGATGCTGAACGGGGCGGAGGTGACCGAGGTGACGATGCGCGGCGGCCGCGCCGCCGGCGTCGCCTTCGTCGAGGCGGTCTCGGGCGAGCGGATCGAGGTCGAGGCCGGCAACGTCGTCAACGCGACCGGCGTCTTCGCCGACCGGATCCGGCCCGAGGAGACGATCGAGGAGGAGGACGTGCCGCAGATCTCGCCCAGCCGCGGAACCCACGTGCTGCTCGACCGCGAGCGGCTCTCGACCGGCGCGGCCGCCTGCATCGTCCCGGCCGGCGAAGGCCGAGCGATCTTCGCCCTGCCCTGGTACGGGCGCACCCTGATCGGCACCACCGACAACGACTTCGAGGGGGACATCGACCACCCGCGACCGGGGCGCGACGACGTCGCCTACCTGCTCGACGCGGTCAACGAGTTCTTCGGCGTCTCGCTCGGCGCCGCGGACCTGGTCGGCGCCTACGCCGGGGTGCGGCCGCTGATCGCCACCAGCGACCCGAAGAAGTCGGTCGACATCTCACGCAAGGCGGAGCTGTATGAGACCTCTTCGGGAATGCTGACGATCACCGGCGGCAAGCTGACCACCTGGCGGCGAATGGCGAAGCAGACCGTCGACCGCCTGGTCGAGCGCGAGGGCCGCGAGGCGCCCTGCCACACCGCCGAGATCCCGCTCGGGATGGAGGCGCGCCCGGAGGACCTCGATGCGCCCGACGGGGTGGGGGAGGAGGCCCTGGCCCAGCTCACCTTCCGCTACGGGCACGCCGCGCGCAACGTCCTCGCCCTCGCCCGCGAGGACGCCAAGCTGGCCGAGCCGATCGTGCCGGGACGTCCCGACCTGCTCGCCGAGGCCGTGGTCGCCGCCCGCTACGAGCAGGCCCGCAATGTCGCCGACGTGCTGCTGCGCCGCACCCGGCTGGGGCTGCTGGCGGCGCCGCAGCTGCGCGACGGGACGGCGGCGCGGGCGATCGCCGCCGCGATGGGGGTGGAGCTGGGCTGGTCGCGCCGCGAGGTCAAGCGCGCCGCCGAGGCCTGGCCGGCCGCCGCCGCGGAGGCCGGCAGCGACCCCGCGGGCTCGCCCGTCGAGTCGCTCCAATAACCTCCGGCGCGATGACGAAATCTGAGCTGGAGTCCAAGCACCTTGCCGAACTGCACGCCCTCGCCGCCGAGGCGAACGTGCCGCGCTACCGCATGCTGCCCCGTGCCGAGCTGATCGAGAAGCTGGCCGGGGGCGAGTCGGGCGGCGGCGGACCCTCGCGCGAGGGTGGACGCCCGCCGCGGGGCGGAGACCGCCAGCCGCGCCGCCGCGAGCGCGGTGGCCGCGACCGGCGGCCGAGGGAGCGCAAAGAGCGCCCGGCCCGCGAGGAGCGCCCGGCGAAGGGGGAGCGCGCCGAGGCCAAGCCGCCGGCCGAGCCCGCGCAGGCGCCGCCCACGCCCGAGCCTGCCGCCCGCGCCCAGGGCGAGCAGTCCCGGCCGAAGCGCAAACGCCGCCGCCGCTTCGGGCGCAGGAACAAGGGATTGCGGGTCCAGGACCTGCTGACACCGCCGCCCGGCCGCCAGGCCCTCGTCTACGGCGAGAGCCGCATTGCCTGCACGGCGCTGCTGCGCGAGGTCGCCGCGAGCCTCTCCGGCGCCGCTGACGGCCCCGACCCGATCGCCCTGCTCATCGACCCCAGCCCAGAGGAGCTCGCCGATTGGAAGCGCGAGGCGCCCCAGGCCGAGCTGGTCGCCGCCGCCCAGGCACGCCACGCCGGCGACGCCCTCGCCCAGGCCGTCCGCCGCGCCGAGTCCGGCGAAGACATAACCCTCCTGGTCGACTCCCTGACAAGGCTCGACAACGCCGAGAAGGCCAAAGAGATCTTCGACGGCGGCCTCGGCCTACAAGCTAAAGGCTCACTGACCGTCGTGGCAGCCCTGGAGCGCCCGTCCTGAGAGCCGGACGCGGGTCAGGGGTGGAGTGTCTTGTACTTTTTGGTCAGAGCGGATCTCGCCAGGCCCCGACCAATTCACCAAAAAGTTAAGCGGAACCCCTGACCCGCGTCCGGCTACCGCCGATACGCGATTCGCCGCCAGGACGGCTCTTTGGACAGCTCGATCAGCTCGGAGCTGCGGTCGGGCTGGACGTAGCCGAAGGTCTGGGTGGTCTCGTCGAAGACGACGTCGAGCTCGCCCTCCTTGACCCGCTGGTCGAGCCAGGCGCCGCGGAAGACGAGGCGGCGCAGCCAGTGCACGAGGCTGCGGTTGGAGGGGCCGACCAGGTCGTCCCAGTTCTCGTTGATGTGCTCGCCGAGGCGTGAGCTGGGCTCGGCGATCTCGCCGCTGACCGCGAGGTCGAGCAGGTCGTCGAGCTCGCCCTGGCTGAGGCCCTGGTGGACGAAGCCGAGTTTTACCGCCGCCTGCTCGACCCGCTGGCCGAAGTCCTCCTCGTTGAAGGCGAAGCGGAGCTCCCCGTACTCGAGCACGTAATCGGAGCCAGACTCGTAGTTCCCTCGGCGGGTGGTTTTCTTATCCATGAGTTGAAGCGAACCGCTCGCGCCAGCCCAGCGGGAGCAGGTGCTGGATCATGCCGGTCATCGTAGTCTGATGCCGGTGTCTGCCCGTGCCTGAAACAGCGTTTGCAGCGATGGTCGACCTGCACTGTCACATCCTTCCCGGGATCGACGACGGGGCGCTGGACATGCGCGACAGCGTGGCGCTGGGGCGCCAGGCCGTCAACGACGGGATCGGGCGGGCCTGCGCGACGCCGCACATCCGCCACGACCACGATGTCCGAATCGAGGAGCTCGCCGGGCGGGTGGAGGAGGTCAACGCGGCCCTGTCCGCCGAGGGCCTGCCGGTGACAGTTCTGCAGGGGGGCGAGGTGGCGGAGACGGCGGTCGAGGGATTGAGCGCCGAGGAGCTGGGCCGGGTCTCGCTCGGCGCCGGGCGCTGGATCCTGCTCGAGCCGGCGCCGGGGCCGCTCGGCGACAGCCTGCTTGCCCGCGTCGCCGATCTCGCCGAGCGCGGCCACCGGGCGCTGGTCGCCCACCCAGAGCGCCACCTCTCGGCCGACATGTATGAGCGGATCGCGGCACTGGTGGCCGCCGGGGCGCTGGTCCAGGCGACCGCCGACTACTTCCTGCGCGAGCACACCGCCGCCGGGATGCGCTCCCTCGCCGAGGCGGGCCTGGTCCACGTGCTCAGCAGCGACGCCCACTCTTCCCACGGCGGCCGACCGCTCCACATCCGCGAGGCCTTCGAACGGCTCGGCGAGGTGGAGTCGGTCGCGCCGCATATTGAGTGGATGCGCGACGAAGCTCCCAAAGCAATCGTCGAGGGCGACGAGCTAAACCTCCCCTTCGGCCCAAATATCTGAAGGCCGTAGGTCGATACGGAGCGTGAGGGGCGCGGGACACCCCCTGTCAAACGAGCGGCTGCGCCGCTCTTGAGTGTTTGACAGGGGGTGTCCCGCGCCCCACCGGCACCGCGTCAACCGATTCGGCGCAGCTCGACCTTGCGGGCCAGGTCTTCGATCACGGCCCGCGAGCCGCTGCCGAGGCCGGCGCGGAGGAAGTTGGCGGCACCGGCGGCGGCGCTGAGCCGCAGCGTCTCCTCCCAGCCCCGGCCGGCCGCCATGCAGGCCGCCAGCCCGCCCATCATCGAGTCCCCGCAGCCCTCGCGCGAGCCGCGCTCGAAGCGGGGCGGCACCAGCTCCCAGGCATCGTCGCCGCGCAGGACCATTGCCGGCTCCTCGGCGCGGGTGATGATGACGGCGCCGGCGCCCGCGTCGAGCAGCCGCTGCGCGGCGGCACGCGTCAGCTCGTTGGTGTCGACCGGACCCTCGACGTAGCTGGCCAGCTCCCAGTCGTTGATCTTGATCAGGTCCGGCCCACCCTCCAGGGCGCTTTCGAGCCGCGGTGGCGAGAGGTCGACGACGACCGGGGTCCCGTTCGCTTTCACGTCGGCGACCAGGTTGCCGTAGATCTCCAGCGGCAGTGCCTCGCCGGGGAAGGGGCCGCAGAGCGCCAAAACGCCGGAGTCCAGCGCGGCGGCGACGGTCGAGGAGAAGAGCTCGTCGATCTCGTGCCGGGAGGGCGGCATCGCGGCGGCCTGGGCGACCGGCACCCGCTCGCCGCTGCGGCGGTCGTGGATGTAGGTGCCGCTCGCCCCGGCGGTCTCGACCAGGCGCAGCTCGACCTCCATCTGCTCCAGCACCGGCCGCAGCACGGCGCCACTCTCGCCACCGATGAAGCCGCAGAGCACCGGGCTGGCGCCCAGCTCCGCCGCCATCCGCGCCACCCAGACGCCCTGCCCGGCCGCGTGCATGTGGATGTCGTCGCCACCCTGGCTGGTCAGCGCCTCAACCGTGACCGAGAGCATCGGGTGCGGCCCGAACACCGTCACTTTGCCGCCGCCGTCCATCGCCAGAGGCTAGCTTGGCGAGGTGTGAAGGGAGGAAGACTTCGCGGTTTGCGGGTCGAGCCGGTGCTCGGCCGGGAGGTGGCGGTGGCCACCGGCCTTCGCGCGCGGCTGCTCGGCCTCGCCTTTCTCGATCGCGTCGACGCCGGTCCGGGCTTGCTGATCCCGCGCTGCTCGAGCGTCCACACCTTCGGCATGCGCTTCGATCTCGACCTCTACTTCCTCGACGAGAGCGGTTCGGTTCTCGACATTCGCCGGTCATTTCCGCCTCGAAGGTTCGCAATTTGCGGGAAAGCGAGCGCGGTTTTGGAGATTCCTGCGGCGGGATCGGCAGCGCCGGGGCAATAAGAAAGCCCTTCGGGTGGCCATTGTCGGAGGGCTTTTCTCGAGCAAAACACCCGTCCTAGCCAGTTGCGGGTTCTGAGGTGCGCGCCATCCTTGGGAAGCCAAAGCCCTGACGGCGTTCGGGTCCATAGATTCACTCAAGTCAATTGGATACACGCGGCAGTTCGTTTACCCCCTAACCGCAAACGCGCGTAAGTCGAGATGGCGCAGGGCTTGGCTTCGTCAGCCCCGCCAAGTCCTGCGCCCTTCTCCCTCAGCGGTGCTTGAGCGTCGAAAGCATCGGAACGGTTGTCGGACACGGCTTGATCGTCATCATGCCTACCCCCTCTCTTTACTGAAGGAAACCTGATTATTTAAGAATATTAGAGCATTTAGGCCAAGCGGAGTGGCAGTGTCTCCAGAACCGCTACTTTGCTGTTCTAAACAATCGGTTCGTACCGATCTAAGTCAGTTGCAATACCGAATACCGGCAAGAGAGGAGCGCTAGCAAAAATGGCGTCGAAAGCGAAGGGCAAGAAGTCGAAGGCGAAGGTAGACCCGCTAGACCAAGTGCCGAGGCCGAAGGTCAAGAAGCGGGCCAAGCTAGAACCGGTTGAGGAACGCCTGATGAAGGCGCTCTCCCACCCGTTGCGCATCCAGATCCTGACGCTGGTCAACGAGCGCCCCTGGAGCCCCAACGAACTCTCCAAGGAACTCGAAGAGGGTCTCAGTCAAGTCAGCTACCACGTCAAAGTCCTCAGGGACTTCAAGTTGATCGAACTGACGAACACGGAGCCGAGGCGGGGCGCGGTCGAGCATTACTACAAAGCCGTGGAGCGAGCCTTCCTTCGGGAGAGGATCGCAGACAAGCTGCCTGAAACGGCGCGCCTGATGCTTCGGGACCGGATTATCCAGGACGCTGACCAGGACATTCAGGAAGCCCTCGAAGCGGGCACCTTCTATGAGCGCAAAGACATTCACGCGGACTGGGCTCCGGTGGACCTGGACGAGAAGGCGTGCAAAGCCCTAAGCAAACGGGCCGACAAGTTCCTCGAGGATGTGCTCAAAATTGCGGGCGCGGCAGCCACCCGGATCGCAGACGGTGCGGAGGCCACCCCGATGTCAATCGCATTGTTCGCCTTCGTGTCGGCTCGCGGCGTAGGGGGGTCCCAGGGGCCCTCGGAGGATGCTTGACGATTACTCAAAAGTTCCGGCGAGCCGGGCGGCGCTAATTGTTTACCCTCGCTGGGCGCCGAGTGCAGTCTGGGGAGTCAATCGTCGTCAGCGACGTCCTCGAGGCGCGCTAGGCGCGTTGTTTGGTTTGTTGGTTGGTTGTTTGTTTGCTCGATGGAGAGTGGAGGGTGGCGAATCGGCTTCGCAGTCGCCGCCCTCCACTCCTGAAACGCAAAAGCCCCTACCACCAGAAGGCGATGAGGGGCCTGTAACGGGAGTGGCCCTGGCGGACCGCACGCAATGAGGATAGGCGTCGGAGGCTCGAGAGCGCCCCCTCTCTGCCAACGTCAGGTGAGACGCCAATGATCCGGGAATTACTGAACCCCGAGGGCGTGAATGAACACCTGATGTCGTTGATGGAGAGAAATGGAGCCGCCGACCGCGAAGCGCGATCAGGTAGGGGGCAAGGTCGGCCCGCTCCAGTTCGGCGCCCAGTGAGGTCCCCAGCGGTGATTGATATCCCGGGCGGCGAGCATTGCCCGTCGGTGCCGGTAGAAGGCGGCGCGCGAGGCGCTCGGGGCCGTGCCCTCCGCTGCCCTACCGCCGGGGTCCCATCTGTTGGCCGGACAGCTGCACCCGCCCCCAGGTGTCGCCGCGCCCGCGATCGGCCGCGCCGCCGCCCGGTTGAAATCGAGGTCAGCGGTGCCGAAGCGCCGCTCCGCGGCACCCCCTCGCGCGGGGCGAAGGTCGATATCGCCATCACCACCGAGCTCGACGAGAGCGGTTCGGTTCTCGACATTCGCCGGTCATTTCCGCCTCGAAGGTTCGCAATTTGCGGGAAAGCGAGCGCGGTTTTGGAGATTCCTGCCGGAGAGGGGGGAGAGATTTCGCCGCCACGCCCTTAGTGCGGCCATGCTTCCCCAACGAAGAGACATCGCCAGCTTGGTCGTCTGCGAGGACGACCCGCCAACCCTCGAGCTGCTCCGCGACAACCTCGTCGCCGACCGCTTCGGCGTTTTGCCCGCCCCGAGTGCTGCCGACGCGTTGCGGCTCTGCCGCTTCAACCAGCCCGACCTGCTCCTGCTCGACCTGGCGCTCCCTGACGCCTCCGGCCTCGACGTGCTGCGCGAGATCCGTGCCGCCGACGGGGTGACCTCGCGCTTCGACCCGTGCCTGCCGGTGATCGTCCTGACCGGTCATGGCAGCGACGAGGACCGCGTCCGCGGCCTCGATTCCGGCGCCGACGACTTCCTCGTCAAGCCGCTCTTCTACCCCGAGCTGCGGGCGCGGATCGCCGCCGTGCTGCGGCGCGGCGCCAGGGCCGGGCGCCAGGGCCCCCTGCGGGCCGGCGAGATCGTCGTCGACGTGTCCCGGCGCAAGGCCTGGGTGGGCGAACGCGAGGTGCCGCTCTCCAACAAGGAGTTCGGGCTCCTGCGCGTGCTGGCTGGCGACCCTGCCCGGGTCTTCTCCAAGCGCGAGCTGCTGGAAGCCGTCTGGGGTTACCGCACGCCGGCCCGGACCAGGACCCTCGACTCGCATGCCAGCCGGCTGCGACGCAAACTCGATCCCGAGCACGGGCGCTTCGTCTGCAACTGCTGGGGATTCGGCTACCGCCTGATCGACGGATGAGCGAGCTCACGCAACTGATAGCGGGCTGGCCGATGATGATCTCGATGGCGATGGCCGTCGCCGCCCAGACCCTGCGGGCGGGTCGGCGGCGCAGCGCTCTCAACCGCGCCCTGCACGAGCTGCGCCGGCCGCTGCAGGCCGTCGCCCTCGCCTCGGGACCCAGCCTGGCCGGTGGCGGGGATGACGCGATCGAGCTTGCCGCCTCGGCGCTGGACCGCCTCGACCGCGAGATCAACGGTGGCCCACCGCTGCCGGTCTGGGGCATCGTCGACGGCGCCGTCCTGGTTCGCTCGGCCGTCTCCCGCTGGCAGGCCCGGGTGCGCTTCGCCGACGGCTCGCTGGCGCTGCGCTGGAACGCCGGCTCCGCCCAGGTTCGCGGTGACCGCCTCGCGCTCGGGCAGGCGCTCGACAACCTGATCGTCAACGCGATCGAGCACGGCGGGCCGACGATCGTCGTCGCGGCGCGCCTGCGCGAGGACCGCCTGCGGATCGCGGTGGTCGATTCCGGCCGGGCCGCCCGGCCGCGGGTACGGCGAAGCAGCCCCTCCCGGGTGGCGGCGCGGCTGAGCGGGCGCGAGCGCCGCGGCCACGGCCTCAGCGTGGTGCGCAAGGTCGCCGCCGATCACGGCGGGCGCTTTGCCCTGCGGCACTCGGGCGAGGGTTCGCTCGCGGTGATCGAGCTGCCGCTGGCCGAGCCCGAAGGGGCGCTGGCGGCGTGAGCCGGCGCGCCCGTGCGGTCGGCTTCCTGGCGCTGGCGCTGCTCGCCGCGGCGCTCGCCGCCGGGATCGCCAGCAGCTACGGCTCGCGCGTGGCGTTCGGCTACGGGCCGTTGCGCGATGTCGTGGTCGCCTCCGGCCGCCTGCGAGCGGGAAAGGCGCTGGGCCCGCGGGATGTGACCGGCTCCCTGCGGCGGCGCCGGGTCCCCGCCAGGTTCGTCCCCGCCGGAGCGCTCCGCGACCCGCGCGAAGCGCTCGGACTCGCCCCCTCCACGGCGCTTCCGCCGGGGTCCTATCTCCTGGCCGGGCAGCTGCACCCGCCCTCGGACGCCGGCGCCGCGCCCGCGATCGGCCCGCGCCGCCGCCCGGTCGAAATTGCGGTCAGCGGTGCCGAAGCGCTGCTCGCCCACGGCACCCCCTCGCGCGGGGCGAAGGTCGACGTCGTCGTTACCACCGAGCCCGACGCCGGCGGGCCGGGGCGCACCTACATCGCGGCGGCAGCCGTCCCCCTGCTCGCGCTCGGGCCCGGCGCCGACGATCCCGGGCTCGGTGGAACCTCGGTCGCGACCCTGGCGCTGACCAAGCGGCAGGCCCTGCGCCTGATCGCTGCCGAAAGCTTCGCCCGCAAGCTGACCCTGCTGGCGGAGGGTTGAGCCGGTGGGGGCGAGAGAGCGCCACCTCGCCGAGCTTGCCGGCGAGCTCCGCCACCGCCTGATCGAGCGGCGGCGGGTCGAGGCGGCATCCGGCCGCTCGCCGGCGGCCGACCTGCCCGACGAGGTGCGCGCCCTGGTCGGCGAGGACGCCGCCCTGCTCGGGGCCGAGGTCCGCGACGAGGTGGCCAGCCGGATCGTCCGCGACACGGTCGGGCTCGGTCCGCTCGAGCAGCTGCTCGCCGACCCGGCGGTCGAGGAGGTGATGGTCAACGGCGCGGAGGAGATCTACGTCGAGCGGGCCGGGCGGATCGAGGCGGTCGATGTCCACTTCCCCGACGAAGAGGAGCTGCGCAACGCGATCGAGCGCATCCTCGCCCCGCTCGGCCGCCGGATCGACGAGCTGAGCCCGATGGTCGACGCCCGGCTCGCCGACGGCTCGCGCGTCAACGTGGTGATCCCGCCGCTCGCGGTCGACGGCCCGGCGCTCTCGATCCGGCGCTTCGGCGCCAGGCGGCCGGGCCCTGCCGAGCTGGTCGAGATGGGTACGCTCGGCGCGGCGCAGTGCGAGCTGCTGGGCGAGGCGGTCGGCGCCAGGCGCAGCATCGTGGTCAGCGGCGGCACCGGCTCGGGCAAGACGACGCTGCTCAACGCGCTCTCGAGCTTCGTCGGTGCCGGTGAGCGGATCGTGACGATCGAGGACGCGGCGGAGCTGCGCCTCCAGCAGCGCCACGTGGTTCGGCTGGAGAGCCGGCCGGCCAGCGTCGAGGGTAGGGGCGAGGTGACGGTGCGGGACCTGCTGCGCAACGCGCTGCGGATGCGCCCCGACCGGATCGTGATCGGCGAGGTGCGCGGGCCCGAGGCGCTCGATCTGCTGACCGCGCTCAACACCGGTCACGACGGAGCGCTCTCGACGGTCCACGCCAACTCGGCGGCCGACGCGCTCAGCCGGATCGAGACGCTGGCCCTGATGGCCGGGGTCGGCCTGCCGCACGAGGCGATCGCCGAGCAAGTGCAGCGCGGGATCGATCTGGTCGTCCACCTCGAGCGCCGCCCAGATGGTTCGCGGCGGGTCGCCGAGATCGCCGAGGTGGTTCGGGCGGCCGGCGCCACGGCGGTGCGCGGGCTCGATTGCGAGGAGGTGCGGTGAGCGGAGCCTCCGCGCTCGTCGTTCCGGTCGCCGGGGCGGTGGCCGGTGGGATGGCGACGGTGGCCGCACGCGAGGCGGTGCTCGCCACCCCCGCCCTCGCCGCCTGGCTGCGCCGGGCGCTCGAGCCGCTGGGCCGGGCCGGCCGCGAGGGCTACTCGCCCTCCACGCCGGAGCGGCGCCGGCTCGCCGCGCTGGGCACGGTGGCCGCCGTCGCCGGCGGCTGGTTCCTCGGCGGCGTCCCGCTCGCGTTGCCGCTCGCGGTGGTCGGCCCGGCCCTGGTCGCTTGGGTGATCGGGGCGCGCCGCGGGCGCTACCGTCGCGCGGTCGAGCGCTCGCTGCCCGACGTGGCGCTCGCCGTCGCCGACTCGCTCAGCGCCGGGCGCTCGCTGCGCACCTCGCTCCCCGCCTCGGCGGCCTCGCTGGACGGCCCGGCCGCGGTCGAGCTGGCACGCCTCGGGGCAGAGCTGGACCTCGGCGCCGCGACCGCGGAGGCCGTCGGCGCCTGGCGCTGGCGGATGCGCTCGGCCAGGGTCGACGCTCTCGCCGCCGCCCTGCTCAGCCAGCGGCTCGCCGGCGGCGACCTGGCCGGGCTGCTGCGCCGCTTCGCCGAGGGCGCGGCCGAGCGGGACCGGGTTGCCGAGGACGCCAAGGCGGCGACCGCGCAGGCGCGCTTCACCGGGCTGCTGGTGGTCGCGATGCCGAGTGGCGGCGCCGTCTTCGCCGAGCTGCTGCAACCCGGGTTCCTCGTCAAGCTGATCGGCTCGCCCGGCCCGGCCCTGCTGCTCGCCCTGGCCGCGCTGTTGCAACTCGCCGGTTTCGTCGCGATCCGCCGCCTCTCGCGGGTGGCGCAGTGAGCCTCGCCGGGGCATTGGCGGCGCTCGCCGTCCTGCTGGCGGTGGCGGCGATGCGCGAGCTCTCCGCCGCCGGATCGGCCGGCGGCGGCCTGCAACTGCGCCTCCGCGACGGTGGCCAGGCGGCCCGGGCCGCGCTCCGTCTCGGCCTGCCCGAGCGGATCGCCAGGTCGGGGCTGGAGGGGCGTCTCTCGCTGGCGACCGTTCTGCTCGGCAAGTCGGCCGGGGCCGCCGCCGGTGGACTCGCTGCTCTCGCCGTGGCGCCGGCGGCGCCCGGCCGCATCTCCCTGCTGGTCGCCGCCGGCCTGCCCGCGGCTGGCTTTCTCGTTCCCGACGCACTGCTCGAGCGGCGGGCGCGGCTGCGCCGCCGTCGCCTGCTCGGCGCCCTGCCCGACGCCTGCGACCTGCTCGCCGTCGGTGCGGCGGCCGGCCGCGGCACCGCGGCCGGGCTCGCCGAGATAGCCGGCGCCGGGGGCGGGCCGCTGGCGGACGAGCTGCGGATGACCGTCGCCGAGCTTGCCTGCGGGCGGCCGCTGCCGGCGGCATTGCGCTCCCTCCGCGACCGCGTCCCCGGCGGGGAGGTCGCCACCCTCTGCGCGGCGATCGAGCGCTCGCGGCGCTACGGCTCGCCGCTCGCCGAGCAGCTGCGCCGCCAGTCCACCGCCCTGCGCCGTGACCAGCGCCGCGCGGTCGAGGAGCGTGCCGCCCGCGCCGCCCCGAAGATCCAGCTCGTCGTCGCCCTCGTCCTCGTCCCCTCGGTCCTGCTGACGATCGCGGCGGCCCTGATCGCCAACGCCGACGTCCTGCTCAGCGGCTTCTAGCCGGGGGACGTTTCCAGGGCCTCCTCGCGCAGCCGCCTGGCCACCGTCGCCGCGGCGGCGCGGACGGTGTCGAGCTCGGCGCTCGACTTCTTGTGGCCCTTGACGAAGCAGCAGAGGGTGCCGCCGGCCAGCTCGAAGGCGAACTTGTTCGGCGCTTCCTCGCCAAGCCAGACGATGAAGGTGGGGGAGAAGAGGCGGCGCAGCCAGACCTGGTCCTGGCCCTTGCCGGAGAAGATCTCGTAGCGCTTGGCCAACGCCTCGCTCTCCAGGGTCACCCGCTCGGTCGAGCGGAAGGCGTCCTCGAGCTTCTCCAGCGAGCGCAGGCCGGACTTGAGCCGGCAGTAGAGCTCGGGGACGTGGGCGCCGCACTCGGGCACTTCGACCAGGCCGACTGTGTAGCGGTAGTAGTTGGTCTGGCGGTTACCCTCGCTGTCGGTGGTCTCGTCCTCGTAGGTGTAGAGGGCGAGGACCCCGTCGACGCCTTCGGCGAGCTGGCCGGTGAGGGCGCGCTCGGCGTAGCGGTCGTCGCCCTTGCGCAGCAGCGGCGTCGCCGGGGGCAGCGGGCTCCTGCCGGCGACCGCCATCCCGCGCTGGCCGGCGTAGACCTCGAAGAAGGCCTCCTCGGCCCGCGAGTCGGCAATCGAGAAGACGATCGGAATCGCGATCAGGAAGGTGGCGACGGCGGCCAAGCCACCGATCGGCGGCGAGAGCAGAAACGCCGCCGCGGTCCCCACCACGACCACGGCAACAACGATCGCCACCCACGTCCATGCCTTCCCCAGCAGTAGCCGGAAGTGAAACCCGCGCAGGTCGTTGGCGTCGTCAGGAACCCCCATAGGCGCGCCTGAGCTTAACCCCCGTATATGGCGGGTTAGCTCAGACACGCCCCTCGGGGCGTGGAGGGGTGGGGTGCAAAGGGGCTTGCAATGTGGCGTCGTGTTGCAAAGTGGGAGGAAGTGGGGTACTGTGCCGCTCGAGTTGAAGCCCAGGACCGGGGTGGTGAGGTTCCTCCCACCTCATCACCTCGGTCCTAACTCTTTTCCTGGTCCACGCGCAGCGCTCGCACAGAAAGGAACCGGCGGTGGCATTTCGGGGCCTCTACGAGCACAGTCTCGATTCAAAGGATCGCCTCACCGTTCCCTCCAGGTTCCGGGCTGCCCTCTCCGACGGGATAGTTCTCTCCAAGGGCTTCGACCCCTGCGTTTGGGTGCACACCACCGGCGAGTTCGAGCAGCTCTCCGACCGCTTCCTCTCGCCGCACAGCCCCTTCGGCCGCGACGCGCGCCAGCTGCGCCGCCGCTTTCACGGCGGTTCCTTCGACGAGAAGCTCGACTCGGCCGGCCGTATCCGCGTGCCCAAGCCGCTGGTCGAGCACGCCGGCCTGACCGGGCCCTGCGTCGTGATCGGCGCCGGCGAGTACCTGGAGATCTGGAACGCCGAGGCCTGGGCCAAGCAGGAGGAGGACCTCGACGCCTCGGCGCCGGAGATCGCCGAGGGCCTGGCCGCGAGCGGGGCGCCTGAGTGAGATGGCCGCCCGTGCGCACTCAGCCCCTTCAATCGCCGACCCGCGCTTAGGTCGCGCAACCCTTACCTATATGCCCACCGAGCACGAACCAGTCCTGGCCACCGAGCTGATCGAGTTGCTGGCGCCCCAGCCGGGGCAGACGGCGATCGACTGCACCTTCGGAGCGGGCGGTCACGCGCGCCGCACGGCCGAGGCGCTGGGACCCGCCGGAACGCTCGTCTGTATCGACCGCGACCCCGACGCGACGGCTCGCTTCGAAGCGTTCGCCGCCGAGGTGCCCTGCACGACCCGCTTCGTCTCGACCGACTTCGCGGCAGGTCTTCGCGCCCTGGGCGGCGAAGGCATGCGTCCAGACATGGTCTACATGGATCTCGGAATGTCCTCGATGCAGATCGATGCCTGGCAACGGGGCTTCTCCTACTCCTATGACGCGCCGCTGGACATGCGCATGGACACCCGCCAGCAGCTGAGCGCCGCCGAGATCGTCAACGAGTGGCCCGAGTCGCGCCTGGCCCAGGCATTGCGCCGCTTCGGCGAGGAGCGCTACGCCGGCGGGATCGCCCGTGAGATCGGCCGCCGCCGGCCGCTCTCGACCACCTCCGAGCTGGTCGACGCGATCAAGGCCGGGATGCCAGCGGCCGCCCGATTCGGCGGCGGTCACCCGGCCAAGCGCACCTTCCAGGCAATCCGGATCGCGGTCAACGGCGAGCTCGACTCGCTCGAGGACGCGCTGCCGACCGCGTGGGGGATGCTGCCGCGCGGCGGCCGTCTCGCCGCGATCTCCTTCCACTCGCTCGAGGACCGCCGCGTCAAGCGCTTCCTTGCCGGGCGCGCCAAGGGCTGCGTCTGCCCGCCCGAGCTGCCGGTCTGCGCCTGCGGCCGCGAGCCCGAAGCCGAGCCGCTGACCCGTCGCGCCGTCGCTCCCGGCCCCGACGAGGTCGCCGCCAACCCGCGCTCCAAGTCCGCCCACCTGCGCGCCGCGATGAAGATCGCCGAGCCCGCCGGAGCGCAGGCCTGATGGCGACCGCCGCGACCGCCCGCCAGGCACCGCCCTCGCGCCGTGCCCGCAGCTCATCGCGGACGGCGCGAGCGAGCGCGAAGGCGGCAGTCGCGCTGCCGGCACCGCGGCGGCGCACCGCACCCGCCCGCCGTCCCGGCGGCCAGCTGATCCCGATCGCCGCTGGCGCCGCGACTGCGATCGGCCAGCTGCCGGACTCGAGCCTGATGGTGCGGATGACTCGCGGCAGGGCCTGGATCGCGGTGCTCGGCGTGCTGCTGGTCGGGATCGTCGCCGTCAACGTGATCACACTCAGCCTCTCCGCCGCGGCGGGGCACATCGACCGCAATGTCGGCGCGCTCGACTCCGAGAACTCGATCCTGCGCAGCCGCGATGCCCAGCGCTCCGGCTCCGCCCGCGTGCGCCACGACGCCGTCGCACTCGGCCTCACCGCCGCGCCAAGCGACCAGATCGGCTATGTGCAGGCGTCCCACAATGACGTCGCGATGGCCGCCCGGCGGCTCGCCGCCGCCAGTGCGGGCTATTAGAGGTCAGCCGCGATGCGGGTGATCGAGCGAAGGATCGGCCTCCTCTTCGCCAGCTTCCTCCTCTGCTTTTGCCTGATTGGTGCTCGCGCCTTCTGGTTGCAGGGCGTGCAGGGCTCCAAGCTGGCCTCGGAGGCGGTCAGCCAGCAGACCGAAGCGATCCCGCTGCCGAGCCTGCGCGGCAGCGTGCTCGACCGCCGCGGCAACGCCCTCGCCGCCTCCGAAGACGCGGCGACGATCTTCGCCGTGCCGCCGGAAGTGACAGAGCCCGCCCGCGCGGCGGAAAAGCTCGCCCCGATCCTCGGCCTCGGCGAGAGCAAGGTGCTGGGCGCGGTCACGGCCGAAACGACCTACTCGGTCCTCGCCCGCAAAGTCGACCTGCCGACGGCGCGGCGGATCGAACGCCTCGACCTGCAGGGGATCGGCCAGGACTCGGACAGCCGCCGCGCCTATCCGCAGGGTGAGCTGGCGGCCCAGGTAATCGGCGTCGTCGGCTCCGAAAACGAGGGCCGCAGCGGGCTCGAGGCGGGCGAGGAATCGGTGCTGAGCGGGACCGACGGGGAACGGCGGATCGTCACCGACGCCACCGGTGAACCGATTCGGCTCGAAACCGCGCAGGAAGCCGAAGACGGCGAAGACATCCAGCTGACGATCGACCCGGCGATCGAGGGCAAGGCCGAGGAAGTGCTGGCTGAAGTCGGGGAAACCTACGCTCCCAAGGGCGCGACCGCGATCGTGATGGACCCGCGTAACTCGCAGGTCCTGGCAATGGCCAACTGGCCGCCGGTCGACCCCAGCGACCTCTCCAGCGCCAGTTCCGAAGACCTGATCAACCGCGCCACCGGTTTCACCTACGAGCCCGGCTCGACCTTCAAGGCGTTCACGATCTCGGCCGCGCTGGAGGAAAAAGAAGTGACCCCGGAAACGTCCTTCTACCTGCCCTCCCAGCTGCACGTTGCCGACCGGATCATCGAAGACGCCGAGGCTCGGCCGCCGATTACCCTCACGGTCGCCCAGATCCTCGCCCAGTCTTCCAACGTCGGTGCCGCGACGATCGGGCTGAAGCTGGGCAGCAAGCGCTTCAGCCGCTGGATCGACCGCTTCGGCTTCGGCCGCCCGACCGGCGTCCAGTTCCCGGCCGAGGAGCAGGGGATCGTGCCCAAGCTCGAGCAGTACTCCGGCTCGACCATGGGCAACCTGCCGATCGGTCAGGGCCTGTCGGTTACGCCGATGCAGATGATGTCCGGCTACCAGGCGATCGCCGACGGCGGCATCCTCAAGCCACCGCAGCTGATCGAGCGGGTCGGCGAGGAGACGGTGCACGAGCCCAAGGGCCACCGGGTGATCGCCGCCGGCGTCGCCGCCCAGGTGCGCGAAATGCTTGAGGGGGTGCTGGCGGCGGGCGGCACCGCGTCTGAGGTGAGCGTCCCCGGCTACTCGCTGGCGGGCAAGACCGGAACCGCGCAGGTGGCGGAAAACGGGACCTACTCGGAAACCAACTACGTGGCCTCGTTCATCGGCTTCGCACCGGCTCAAAATCCGCAGCTGCTGGTCTCGGTGATCGTCGACCAGCCGCAGGGGGACATCTATGGCGGGTCTGTTGCGGCTCCGGCTTTCGGGAAAATCGCCGCGTTTGCGTTGCCTTATCTGGGAGTTCCGCAGGAATAGAGGTGGAGGGCGTCGGGTGCTTCTCCCCAAGACAGAGGAAGAGCGCCGGGTGCCCCTCCCCAAAACGAGCAGCCGGAGGCTGCTCTGGAGTGTTTTGGGGAGGGGCACCCGGCGCTCTTCCTAGACTTGCGGCGTGAGATTGGCAGCGCTTGTCGCCGAAGCTGATGGGGCCCGAGTCGTGGGGGATCCTGCGATTGAAGTTGGGAGCCTGGCCTACGACAGCCGAAAAGTCAGGCCTGGGACGCTGTTTTTTTGCGTGCCTGGGGAGAAGAGCGATGGGCATGACTTTGCCGTGAGCGCGGTGGAGGCCGGGGCGGTGGGGCTTGTTGTTGAGCGGGAGCTGGATCTGCCTGTCGCCCAGGTCGTCGTTGCCGATGCGCGGGCGGCCATGGCTCCTCTGGCGGCTCGGTTCTTCGGCGACCCAAGCGGGGAGCTGCGGGTCGTGGGGGTTACCGGGACCAATGGGAAGACGACCACTGCCTTCTTGATCCGGGAGGTGTTGGAGGCGGCGGGGATCCAGACCGGGCTGCTGGGGACGGTGCGGCAGGTCGTCGGTGGAGTGGAGGAGGAGGTTGAGCGGACCACGCCGGAGGCGATCGAGCTGCAGGCGACCTTCCGGCGGATGCTGGAGGCGGGCGATGCAGCCTGTGCGATGGAGGTCTCCTCGCACGCGCTGGAGCTGCACCGTGCCGACGCGATCCACTTCGAGCTTGCCCTCTTCACCAACCTTACCCAGGACCACCTCGATTTCCACGGCGAGATGGAGAGCTACTTCTGCTCGAAGCGCAAGCTCTTCGAGATGGCCCCGGGGACCGCCGTGGTCAACGCCGATGACGAGTACGGCCGCAGGCTCGCCGGAGAATTCGATTGCGTCACCTTCTCGGCCGAGGCCACCGAGGCCAACCTCACCGCCCGCGACGCCACCTTCGACGCCACCGGCGCCAACTTCACCGCCACCTGGGGGCCGACGGGCCGATACGTCAAGGATGCCTTGACGTATCGGCCCGTCGGCGGAGAGGTGCGGGTGCGGACGGGGTTGCCGGGGGGGTTCAATGTGGCGAATGCGCTGGGGGCATTTGGGGCGGCGCTGGCGCTGGGGGTCGACGCAGGCACCGCGGCGGCGGGGCTGGCGCGGGCCGAGCGGGTGCCGGGGCGGTTCGAGCCGGTCGACGAGGGCCAGGACTTTGCCGTCCTGGTTGACTACGCGCACACGCCCGACTCGTTGGAGAACGTGCTGCGGGCGGCGCGGCGGCTGAGCGAGGGTCGGGTGCTCTCGGTCTTCGGCGCCGGCGGCGATCGGGACCGCGACAAGCGGCCGAAAATGGGACGGGCGGGAGCATCGCTCTCGGACCTGGCCATCGTCACCTCCGACAATCCGCGCTCCGAGGACCCGGGCGCGATCATCGACGAAGTCTTGGTCGGTGCCGGGAACGGGACCGGCGTCGAGGTCGAGCCCGACCGCCGCGCCGCGATCGCCCTCGCCCTGCGCCAGGCCCGGCCCGGCGACACCGTCGTGATCGCCGGCAAGGGACACGAGCAGGGCCAGGAGTTCGAGGACGGCCGCAAGGTCCCGTTCGACGACCGCGAGGTGGCGCGCGAGGAGTTGCGGAAGCTGGCCGGCGCGCAATGAAGCTAACGGCGGCGGAGATCGCCGCGGCGATCGGTGCCGAGGTGCTTGCCGAGGGGTCCCCGGACGCGCCCGGGCGGGCGACGATCGACTCGGCCGAGTCGGGTTCCGGCGACCTTTTCTTCGGCCTCCCCGGCGAGCGCGTCAACGGCGGTGCGTTCGCCCCGGCCGCGATCGAGGCGGGGGCCTGGGGCGTGGTTGTCGATCCGGCGAGGTCTTCGTTTTCACTTTCGGAAACCAAAAGCGAAAACGAGGCGGCCCGGGACGCGTGGGTCTTCGCGGTCGCCGACCCGCTGGCGGCGCTGCAAGGCCTGGCTCTCGCCTGGCGCCGGTCCCTCGGTGCTCGCGTCCTCGGGGTCACCGGCTCGGTCGGCAAGACCTCGGTCAAGGACATCGCCCGGGGACTCCTGCCGGGCAACGTTCACGCCAACCACGAGAACCTCAACACCGAGATCGGCCTGCCGCTGACCGTGCTCGAAGCGCCTGAGGGCACCGACACCCTGGTCTTGGAGATGGCGATGCGCGGCCCCGGGCAGATCGCGGAGCTGGCCGCGATCGCCGAGCCGGAAGTCGCCGTGATCACCAACGTCGGCCCGGTTCACGTCGAGCTGCTCGGCTCGGTCGAGGCGATCGCGGCGGCCAAGGCCGAGGTGCTGGCGGCGCTGCCGGCCGACGGCACGGCCGTCGTTCCCGCCGCTGCCGGGGATCTGGAGCCGCACCTGGGCGCGGCGCCGAGGCTGTTGCGGTTCGGCCCCGGCGGCGACGTCTTCGCGGTCGAGAGCCGGGTCACCGGCGGGGTCACCGAGGCCCTGATCGAGACCCCCGCCGGGCGCGAGCGCTTCCACTTTCCCTTCGCCGAGACCCACAACCTGACCAACGCGCTGGCCGCCGTCGCCGCCGGTGTTGCCCTGGGCGCGCAGCCGGCCGAGATGGCCGATCGCGCTGCGAACATAGGCTTCTCGCGCTTCCGCGGGGAGCGCCTCGATCTGGGCGACGGAATCGTCCTCGTGAACGACTGCTACAACGCAAACCCGATCTCGATGCGCGCCGCGCTCAGCCACCTCGCCTCGCTGCAAGGGGCGAGGCGGATCGCGGTGCTCGGGGAGATGGCCGAGCTCGGCCCCGGCGCCGCCGGCTACCACCGCGAGATCGGCGAAAGCGCACGGGCCGAGGGCGTCGACCTGCTCGTCGGCGTCGGCGAGCCTGCCCGCGACTACGCTCCCGACGAGCTGGTCGGCACGCCCGCGGAGGCCGCCGAGTGGCTGGCCGCGCAGCTCGAGGGCGGCGATACGATCCTGGTCAAGGGCTCCCGCTCGGCTGGCCTGGAGTCGGTGGCGGAGATCTTGGAGGCTCTCATTGACGAGGAAGCGGCCCCCGGACGCGGGAGCGGGAGCCAGTCGCAATCCGATTCTTCTGGCTCCCACGGGAGCAGAGGAGGCCGCGCCTGACATGGGTGAAGTTTTGATCGCCGGCATGGCGGCGATGCTGATCTGCATCTTCCTCGGGCCGAAGTTCATCGAATACCTGCGGGTGCGCGAGTTCGGCCAGCACATCCGCGAGGACGGTCCCGAGGAGCACCACGCCAAGGCGGGCACGCCGACGATGGGGGGGCTGATCATCTTCGCCTCGATCTGCGTCCCCTACCTCGTCCTCTCCGACCGCGACGCGCAAAGCCTGGCGGTCTTCGGGGTGGCGATGGGATGTGCCGCGATCGGCTTCGCCGACGACTTCATCAAGATCGTCAAGCGCCGCTCGCTGGGTCTCTCGGCGCGCTGGAAGGTGCTCTTCCAGCTCTTCCTCGCGCTCGGCCTCTGGTGGGTGGCCCGCCACGAGGTCGGCCTCGAGCCGATCCTCTACTTCCGCGTCGGCGACGCCAGCGTCGACCTCGGCCCGGTCCTCTACTTCGTCCTCGTCTTCCTCGTCATCGGCGGCACCTCCAACGGGGTCAACCTCACCGACGGCCTCGACGGCCTCGCCGCCGGCTCGTGCGCGATCGTCCTGCTCGCCTACACCGCGATCGCCTTCGTCACCAACGAGCAGCAGAACCTCGCCCTGCTCTCCGCCTGCCTGGTCGGCGCTTGCATCGGCTTCCTTTGGTTCAACGCCTTCCCGGCATCCATCTTCATGGGCGACACCGGCTCGCTCGGCCTCGGCGGCGCGATCGGCGCCCTCGCGGTGATGACTCAGACCGAGGTGCTGCTGGTCATCATCGGCGGCATCTTCGTGATCGAGGCGCTCTCGGTGGCGATCCAGGTCTTTTCCTTCAAGACCTTCCGCCGCCGCGTCCTGCTGATGGCGCCCCTGCACCACCACTTCGAGATGATGGCCTGGTCGGAGACCAAGATCATGCTGCGCTTCTGGATCGTCGCCGCTGTTTGTTCCGGGATCGGGTTCACCTTGTACCAGCAGTCGATTGGGCGGTAGGGGGTTGTATAGGCGAGCGCCCTGCGCGCCGTGGTTCGAGTGCTGGGGTGCGAACCTGCTTAGGTGGCGGCGGCGCGATCCAGGGAGCTTGGTTTGAAGCTCAATCCTGAATCCGATCGGTTGATTCTTCGGCGCTGGCGAGCGGAGGATTTGGAGCCGTTTGCTGCTCTGAACGCCGATCCTGAGGTCATGGAGCACTTTCCGGCGTTGCTTACGCGGCGGGAGAGCGATGAGCTGGTTGGCCGGATCGAGGCGGGGCTCGAGGCGAACGGCTTCGGGATCTGGGCGCTGGAGCTGCGCGACGGTGGGGAGTTCATCGGCTTTGCCGGTCTCAACGTGCCCAATTTCGAGGCTCCCTTCATGCCGGCGGTCGAGGTGGGGTGGAGGCTGGCCCGGCGCGCCTGGGGGCAGGGCTATGCGACCGAGGCGGGGCGGGCGGCGCTGGATTTCGGCTTCGGCCAGGTCGGCCTGACCGAGATCGTCTCGCTCACGAGTGTCGGCAACGAGCGCTCGCGTGCGGTGATGGAGCGGTTGGGCATGACCCGCGACCCGGCCGACGATTTCGACCATCCCACCGTGCCGGCCGGCCGCCCGTTGCGCCGCCACGTGCTCTACCGGATCGCCGCTTCGGGCACCATGCCCGATTACTAGAGATCGGCGGCTTTCACTTCGACCAGGTCCTCGACGATCTTGAAGTCCTTGACGTTGTGGGTGAGCAGGGCGGCTTCGTGGACGATCGCGGTCGCAGCGATTGCCAGATCAGCCACTCGCTTTCTCGGCTTGCCGCCGCGCGCCGCGACCGCGGCCTGAAGCCGCCCCCACTCACGCGCCACTCGATCGTCGAGCGGTAGGGGATCGGGGAAGCGGGCCTCGATCAGGCCCATTCGGGTGGCACGGTTCGCGCGTGCGTGCTCGTCGGGTGCGACGAGGAGGCCGAAGTGCAACTCGGCGATCGAGACAGTGCTGATCGAGGATTCGATCCCCGGCCGCAGCGGCTCGTCGGCGATCAGCACTGACGTGTCGAGGACGGCGCGCACGTCCTACCGATCCGCCCAGGGATCCCGCAGCGCACCTCCGAAAGCCTCCAGGTCCCGCTCGAGCGCCGGGTCGGCAGGGAGCTTCCAAAGGTCGGCCAGCTGCCCGGAGTCGACCCACCGGCGAGTACGCGCAGGTCCGAGCTCGGCAACCGGTCGGCCTGACACGGTGATCGTGATCTCCTCACCCGCTTCCGCACGGCGCAGAACCTCGGCCACCTTGTTTCGCAGGTCTTTCTGTGGAATTGTCGCCATGCAAGGCAAGGTAGCAGTTCTGCTACCGCGACTGCGGGCGTGAGCTGAGGACTGCCGCAGACAGGTTCGTAGATCGCCGAAGCGAAGATAACGCGGATGAGCGCGCCGCCGCCGAAGGAGATACGGCCGCCCCTCCCTGAGGGGCCCTACCTGGTCGTCGGGATGGCCCGCTCCGGGCAGGCCGTCGCGCGGCTGCTGGCGGAGCGCGGTGGGTCGGTCGTCGGGGTCGATTCTGGAAGTCCTGCCGGGGTTGCAGGACTGCGGCAGGCCGGCGTCGAAGTCTTTTCTGATGCAGACGGAGTTGCGCTCCTCGAGGGGGTGCGGACGGTGGTCAAGAGCCCGGGGGTTCCGCGGGAGGCGCCGGTGATCGCTGCCGCGTTGGAGCGCGGCATCGACGTGGCAGGGGAGTTGGAGGTCGCCTGGCGGGCGATGTCCAACCGCTTCGTCGCCGTGACGGGAACCAACGGCAAGACGACGACCGTCGAGCTGCTCGGGCACGTCTACCGCACGGCCGGCGAGCCGGTTGCCGTCGCGGGCAACGTGGGCACGCCGCTCTCCGCGCTCGCCGGTGAGGTCGACTCCGACGCGACCGTGGTCTGCGAGACCTCCAGCTTTCAGCTCGAAGACAGCGTCGAGTTCGCGCCGGAGTGCGCCGTCTTCCTCAACCTCGCTCCGGACCACCTCGACCGCCACGCCGGTCTCGACGCCTACCTGGCGGCCAAGCTGCGGATCTTCGCCAACCAGGGAAACGACGACGTCGCCGTCTACAACGCCGACGACCCGGCCCTGGCCGGCGTCGACCTCGGCGGCTGCGCGCGGCGGATCGCCTTCTGTCACGGTGCTGCGCCCGGTTGCGAAGTGGCGTTCGCCGAGGGGACGATCTTCTACGACGGCGAGCCGCTGCTGGCCGCCGCCGAGCTGGGCCTGTTCGGCGAGCACAACGTCGCCAACGCGATGGCCGCCGCCGCCGCGGCACTGGCGATGGGGATCGACCGAGACGCGGTGCGCGAGGGATTGCGCAGCTTCGCCGGCGTGCGGCACCGGCTCGAGCCTGTGCGTGAGCTCGGCGGGGTGCGATTTGTCAACGACTCCAAGGCGACCAACGTCGCCTCCGCGATCGTCGGCATCCGCGCCTTCGGGGGTGGCGTACACGCAATCCTCGGCGGCAGCGAGAAGGGCGAGCCCTACGAGCCCCTGCTCGGCCCGGTGCGCGAGCGTTGCAGCGCCTGCTACCTCACCGGTGCCTCGGCCGGGCGCCTAGCCGAGGCGCTGGCTCCGGCGATCGCGGCCGGCGTCGAGCTGCGCCTCTGCGAGGACCTGGAAGAAGCGGTCCGCCTCGCTGCCGCCGCTGCCCAACCCGGCGACACCGTCCTGCTCTCGCCCGCCTGCGCCAGTTTCGACGCCTTCGAGAACTTCGAGCGCCGCGGCGAGTGCTTCCGCCAGATCGTCGAGACGCTCGGGTGAGCGCCCGCGCCCTCACGCTCGGCCGGCTCGCGCCCGGCAAGGCGGGTAAGAAGACGAAGGGCAAGAAGAAGCGCTCGCGCGCCGCTGCCCCCTCGACCGAGTACAACCTCCTCCTCACCGCGACCCTCTGCCTGCTCGCGCTCGGCGCGGTGATGGTCTTCTCGGCCAGTTCGACCACCCAGGTGCTGAGCGACGGCAACCTCGCCAACAGCGCCTTCTACCTCAAGCGCACGCTGATCTTCGGCGCCTTCGGCCTGCTGGTCATGCACCTGACCGCCCGCCACGGCCTGGTCGCGATCCGCCGCCTCACCCCAGCGTTGCTCGTCGCCTCGATCTTCCTCCTGCTCGTAGTTCTCCTCGCCGGCACCAGCGCCAACGGCGCCAGCCGCTGGATCGGCCCCGGCTCGCTGCAGTTCCAGCCCTCCGAGCTGGCCAAGGTGGCGCTGATCCTCTACGGTGCCGACCTGCTCGCCCGCGAACCGAAGCGGGTGCGCTCGCTGCAGGGCCTGATGCCGTTCCTGCTCGTCGTCGGCACCGCCTGCCTGCTGGTCGTCGCCGAGCCTGACCTGGGGACGACGATGGTGATCGCCTTCTCGGTCGGGGCTACCCTGATCGCCGCCGGTGCCCGCCCCACCGACCTCGGCAAGATCGCGCTCTGCCTCGGCGTTCTCGCCCTGCTGCTGACTGTGGTCGAGCCCTACCGGATGGCCCGCCTCACCGGCTTCCTGCATCCCGGCTCCGAAGCGGCCGGGGCCGGTTTCCAGGCGGCCCAGGCGAAGATCGCGCTCGGCTCCGGCGGCATCTTCGGCGTCGGCATCGGCAACGGCGTGCAAAAGGCCTTCTACCTGCCCGAGGCCCACACCGACATGATCTCCGCGGTGATCGGCGAGGAGCTCGGCATGGTCGGCATCTTCGGCGTCGTCGGCCTCTTCTCGATGCTCGGCTACGCCGGCCTGCGCGTCGCCCAGCGGGCCCGCGACCGCTACACCAAGCTGCTCGTCGCCGGCCTCACCTCGCTGATCCTCGCCCAGGCGACGATCAACCTCTTCGCCGTGATGGGCCTGGCGCCGCTGACCGGCGTGCCGCTGCCCTTCGTCTCCTACGGCAACAGCAGCCTGCTGGCAACCCTGTTCGCGATTGGGTTGATCCTCAACGTCGCCCGCGGGGGGACCGCCAGCGCTGGCAAACTGCGCGTCGTCGAGGGTGGGCGTTCGCCCAGCCGTAAAAGGAGTGGATCGAGCCGTGGAAAAAGCGCCCAGAGTCGTAGTGGCAGCGGGGGGAACCGCCGGCCACGTCGTGCCGGCGATGGCCGTCGCCGACGAGCTTCGGGCTAGCGGGGCGGAGGTCTCATTTCTCGGCACGCGCGAGCGGATCGAGGCCGAGCTGGTCCCGGCAGGCGGCTATGAGATCGATCACCTCAAGGTGCGCGGGATCGACCGCCGCAACCCGCTGCGCGCGGCCGTCGCGGTCGCCGAGGCGGCCGGCGCCGTGGCGGCCGCGCGGCGCGCGCTGCGCCGCCGCGGAGCCGATGTGGTCCTTGGCGGCGGCGGCTTCGTCGCCGGCCCAGCCGGCCTGGCCGCGGTGCTCACCCGCACGCCGCTGGTGCTGACCGAGGCCGACAGCCACCTCGGCCTCGCCAACCGGCTGCTGGCTGGGCGGGCGCGCCGCGTCTGCCTCTCCTTCCCGATCGCGGGGCGCGAGGGCGAGCCCTACCTGTTGACGGGGAGGCCGGTCCCAGCCGCGGTGCTACGCGCCGACCGGGCAGGGGCCCGGCGGCGCTTCCATATAGAGGGCGAGAAACGCTGCCTGCTGGTGATGGGCGGCAGCCAAGGCGCCCGCTCGATCAACCTGGCGGCGATCGAGGCCTTCGCCGAGGGGCGGGGCCGCGACTTCCACGTCCTCCACCTGGCCGGCCGCCGCGACTATGAGGAGCTGAAGGGGCGACTCGCACTGGCGTCCCAGGCCGAGCACTACACGCTGCTCTCCTACGAGCCGGACCTCGGTGACGTGCTCGTCGCCTGCGACCTCGTCCTTGCCCGCTCCGGCGGCTCGATCTTCGAGGTGACGGCGGCAAGCCGTCCCGCGATCCTCGTCCCCTACCCCCACGCGACCGCCGGTCACCAGAGCGCCAACGCCGGCTGGATGACGGAGGCCGGCGCGGCGGAGACGATCGAGGACTCGGTCCTGAGCGCGAGCCTGCTCGCCGAGCGGGTCACGGCACTGCTGCGGGACAACGCCCGGCTGAGTGCGATGGCGAGCGCCTCGGCGGCGCTCGCCCGCCCCGACGCGGCACGAACGATCGCCGACCAGGTGCTGGCGGTCGCCAAATGAGCCTCCGCTCTGCCTTTACCGCGCTATGCGCCGCAAACGAACAGCGGAGGCGGGCATGAGCGACTGGTCGCAGCGGCGGCTGCACTTCATCGGCATCGGCGGCGCCGGGATGAGCGGGCTGGCGCTGGTCTGCGCCGAGCTCGGCGCGACGGTCACCGGCAGCGACCGGGCCGACTCCTCTTATATGGAGCGCCTGCGGGCGGCCGGCCTCGAACCCGTGGTCGGGCATGACGCCGCCAACCTGCCCGACGGCGCCGAGGTGGTCGTCTCGACCGCGATCGGCGCAGGCAACCCAGAGCTGGCCCTGGCTCGCGAGCGCGGGATCGAGCCGATCCACCGCGGCGCCCTGCTCGCCGGGCTCTGCGCCGAGAAGCGGCTGATTGCCGTCGCCGGCACACATGGCAAGACGACGACGACCGCGATGCTGGCCTGGGCGTTGCAAGCGCTCGGCGCCGATCCTGCCTTTTTCGTCGGCGGCGAGGTCCCCGGCCTCGGCCCGGGCGGCAAGGCCGCGAACGCCGGCTGGGGCAGCGGCGAGTGGGTCGTCGCCGAGGCCGATGAGAGCGACGCCAGCTTTCTCGGGCTGAAGCCGGAGATCGCCGTCATCACCAACATCGAGATGGACCACCACAGCCGCTGGGGCTCGGTGGCCGAGCTGCGAGCCGCCTTCGCCGAGTTCGCCGCCGCGGCGACGGTGGTGCACCCGGAGGACACCGATGCGGAGATCGAGCTCGGCGTGCCGGGTCATCACAACCTCCTCAACGCCCGCGCCGCGAGCGCCGCCGCGACCCGGGCCGGGTTCGACGCGGGTGCGGTGGCCACGGCCCTCGCCGGCTTCCCCGGCGTACACCGCCGGCTCGAGCTCAAGGGCGAACGCGCCGGAACCCGCATATATGACGACTACGCCCACCACCCGACCGAGGTCCGGGCCGCCCTCTCGGCCCTGCGCGAGCTCGGTCCCGGGCGCCTGGTCGCGGTCTTCCAGCCCCACCTCTACTCGCGCACCAAGGCCTTTGCCGAGGACTTCGGCGCTGCCCTCGCTCTTGCGGACGAAGCGGTCGTGCTCGACGTCTACCCGGCCCGCGAGGAGCCGGTTGGAGAGCTGGCCGGTGTCAGCGGCCTCGACGTGGCCCGGGCCACGGTCGACCGGATGGAGGGGGGGCGAGTGCTTTGGGCGCCCACCCTGGACTCCGCCGGGCGGGCGGTTGCTCGCAGCCTGGGTGCCGGAAACGTACTGGTGACTATCGGCGCCGGCGACGTGTTCAAGGTGGGCGAGGCGCTGCTGAAAGGGTTGGCGCAATGACGCTCCGCTGTTCCTTCTCCTCGCCATGCGCGGCTAAAGCCCAGCGGAGCGGGTTGGGGTGAGCGCTGCACCCGAGAACGTGCGTCGCGGCTTCTCTCTGGCGCGATTGACGACCGTGCGGACTGGGGGCCCCGGCGACTATTTCGCCCGGCCTCGGACCGAGCAGGAGCTTCTCGGGCTGCTCGCCTGGGCCGAGGCGGAGGCCCTGGACCTCGGTGTGATCGGCTCCGGTTCGAACCTGCTCGTCGCCGACGACGGCTTCCGCGGTCTCGCCCTCAAGCTCGACGACGAGCTGGCGGCGATCGAGCGCCAGGAGGAGGGCCTGCTCTGCGGCGGCGGAGCCCGCCTGCCTTCCGCCTCGGCGAAAGCCGCCGGCTGGGGCCTGGCCGGGCTCGAGTTCGGCGTCAATATCCCCGGCACGGCGGGTGGCGCGGTGAGGATGAACGCCAACGCCTACGGCGGCCAGCTCGCCGAGGTGCTCGAGTGGGTCGAGGTCTGCACGGCGGCGGGCAGCGAGCGGCGTCGCCCCGAAGAGCTCGGCTTCGCCTACCGCAGCTCGAACCTCGCGGCCGGCGAGGTGGTCTCACGGGTCTCGTTTCATCTCCGCCCCGACGAGCCGGTCGCGATCCGGGCACGGCTGGAGGAGATGCGCTGTAAGCGCCGCGAAGCGCAGCCCTCGGGGATCAAGACCTTCGGCTCGACCTTCAAGAATCCGGAGGACTCGCGAGCGGAGGGTCGCAGCGCCGGCCAGCTGCTCGAGGCGGCCGGCGCTCAGGAGCTGCAAGTGGGCGGGGCCCGCTTCTCCCCCAAGCACGCCAATTTCGTCGAGAACCTCGGCGAGGCGACCACCGCCGAGATCCTTGCCCTGATGGCCGCCGGCCGCCGCCGCGTCCATGAGCGCTTCGGGGTAGCGCTCGAGCCCGAGGTGCAGCTGCTCGGCGAGGTGCGCTGGCCGGAGGGCTGGGAGCTGTGAGGCGGTTGTACCGAGCGCTGGCCGTGATCCTCACGGTGATCGTCATCGCCTTCGCCTGGCAGCGTATTTTCGGCAGCAACGCGATCACCCCGCATCTCGTCTCCAACTGGCCCGTTGCCGCGATCGGCAGCGGTGAAGATGCCGTCG
Source organism: uncultured Solirubrobacterales bacterium (assembly GCA_963817905.1). Lineage (GTDB taxonomy): Bacteria > Actinomycetota > Thermoleophilia > Solirubrobacterales > 70-9 > VRUE01. The sequence continues at coordinate 931,825 of CAWFPS010000002.1, forward strand.
CCATCGCAGGCGACGGAACGGTCCTTGCCTGGTTCCCCGAAGGCAGCGACCTGCCCCAGTTGCCGCTGGCCTCAGCGCCCAAAGGACCGCGGGTGCGGGGTCCGGCGCTCGAACAGGTCCGGGTGCTCGCCGCTACGCCCGGCGACCTGCGGCCCTACGTCGCGCGCAGCTACTTTGGCGAAAGCGGGGTGGATGTCGAACTCAGCTCGGGCATCGAACTGCGATTCGGCAACGCGTTCGAGGCAGGGCGCAAGTGGCGCGCGGCCGCCGCGGTGCTCGCCGACCCCGAAGTCACGGCGCTCGATTATGTAGACCTGCACGCACCGGGACACCCGGCCACAGGTGGCTCTGGGCATACGCTTCCGCCCATTCCCTAAACTCTCGACCACAGGGTTAGGTATGAGCAACCCTCAAGTAACACTTGAGGAATTCCCATTGCAGGATGACGCCCGGCCGTTTGACAGACCCCGCCCAATGCCCTACGTTGAGCGCAATTTCCGTGGTTCCGGCGTACCCTTGAACCCTTAAGCATTGCTGTAGCGTCGGACGGAACAAAGGCTCAACTCAAACGCCGAGTCCTCGAGACTTGGTGGCTGGAGAATTCGGGAGAATGGAATCCACATACCTCGCGGTGATCAAGGTTGTCGGGGCCGGCGGCGGCGGCACCAACGCCGTCAGTCGCATGGTCGACGCCGGCATTCGTGGCGTCGAGTTCGTCGCCGTCAACACGGATGCGCAGGCGCTGCAGGCGTGTGACGCAGACATCAAGCTCTCGATCGGCCAGGAGCTGACCCGCGGCCTTGGCGCCGGCGGCAACCCTGATGTCGGGGCCGGCGCGGCGGCGGAGAGTCGCGACGAGATCAAGGAGGCGCTGAAGGGGGCCGACATGGTCTTCGTCACTGCCGGCGAGGGCGGTGGCACCGGTACCGGTTCGGCGCCGGTGATCGCCGAGATCGCCAAGGAAGAGATCGGCGCGCTGACGGTCGGCGCGGTGACCAAGCCTTTCGAGTTCGAGGGCAAACGGCGGATGCAGCAGGCGCTCGAGGGGATCGAGAAGCTGCGCAACAACGTCGACACCCTGATCATCGTCCCCAACGAGAAGCTGCTGCAGGCGGTCGAGCGTCGCACCAGCGTGCTCGAGGCCTTCCGCCAGGCCGACGACATCCTGCGCCAGGGCGTGCAGGGCATCACCGACCTGATCACGATCCCCGGCCTGATCAACCTCGACTTCGCCGACGTGCGCACGATCATGCGCGATGCCGGCTCGGCCCTGATGGGCGTCGGCTCCGCTTCCGGCGAGGCCCGCGCCCTCGATGCGGCCAAGGCGGCGATCACCTCGCCGCTGATCGAGGAGTCGATCAAGGGCGCCACAGGCATGCTGCTCAACATCACCGGCCCCGAGGACCTCGGTCTCTTCGAGGTCAACGAGGCGGCCCAGCTGGTCCAGGCCGAGGCCGACGACAACGCCAACATCATCTTCGGCTCGGTCGTCGACCAGTCGATGAAAGACGAGGTGCGCGTCACCGTCATTGCCACCGGCTTCGAGGGCTTCGAGCTCTTGGCTCGCTCGCCGCAGCGGGTGCGGCGGCGCTACGAGAGCAAACCGCGGATCTCGGCCGAGGACACCGATATCCGCAAACTGCGCGTCTCCGACGACGACATAGACGTTCCCGGGTTCCTGAAGGAATAGGCCCCGAGCTCGGTGGGGGGACCGGGTGCGTTGACCTCCAGTCGAATTGATGTCGCACGCGCCTGCGGCGCTTGGCGACGATGTTTGAGCGCGCCTGCGGCGCGCAGGAACCGGATTGCATAGGCCGCTTCGCGACATTCGCCTGGAGGGCAACGCACCCGGTCCCTCGACCGGCATGTCCAGGCACTAGCCTTGCGCGCCGTGACGCCGATGCGGACGCAGCTCTACGACAAGCACCTTGAACTGGGCGCCAAGCTCGTCCCCTTCGGCGGCTGGGAGATGCCGGTTCACTACGAGGGCATCCGGGAGGAGCACTCCGCTGTGCGGACGCATGCGGGGATGTTCGACGTTTCGCACATGGGGGAGATCGAGGTCGAGGGGCCGGGGGCGCTCGCGTTTTTGCAGCGGGTCCTCTCCAACGATGTGGCGAAGATCGCGACCGGCGGCGCGCAGTACTCGTGCCTGTGCAACGAGGAGGGCGGCGTGCTCGATGACCTCTTCGCCTACCGGCTCGGCGGCGACCGCTACCTGATCGTCACTAACTCGGCCAATCACGCGATCGACCTCGCCTGGATGGGGCCGCGCAGCCACGCCTTCGATGTCGCTGTGCGCGACGTCGCCGACCGCTACGCGATGCTCGCGGTCCAGGGCCCGCACGCCCGCGCGATCGTCGCACGGGCACTCGGAGTTGCCCTTCCGGCGCGGATGCACGTGTCCGCGGTCCGGGTCGGTGGCCGGCCGGCTCTCGCCTGCGGCACCGGCTACACCGGCGAGGACGGGGTCGAGCTGCTGATCGACCCCGAGATCGCCCCGGCGATCTGGGCCGAGCTGCTCGACGCCGGCGTCGTCCCCTGTGGCCTCGGCGCCCGCGACACGCTGCGGCTCGAGGCCTGCTTTCACCTGCACGGAAACGACCTCACCCCGGATCGCAACCCGATCGAGGCCGGGCTCGGCTGGTGCTGCGCGGAAGCGACGGGCTTCATCGGTGCCGAGGCGATCGCGCGGGCGCGCCGCGAGGGCACGGCGGAGCGGCTGGCGCCGTTCAAGATCGAGGGCGTCGGCATCCCGCGCCAGGGCAACCCCGTGCTCGCCGGCGGGGAGCGGGCCGGCACCGTCACCTCGGGCACCTTCTCGCCCTCGCTGGAGGTCGGCATCGGCATGGCCTACCTGCGCGCCGACCTCGCCGAGCCGGGGACCGAGGTCGAGATCGACGTGCGCGGCAAGCGTCGTCCCGCCCGGATAGCTTCCAAGCCCCTCTACCGCAAGGAGAAGTGAAGTTGGCCGACGCCAGTTACCCCGACGACCTGCTCTACCACGACCAGCACGACTGGGCGCGCCTGGAGGGCGACGACCACGCCGTCTTCGGGATCACCTGGTACGCGCAGGACAGCCTCGGCGAGGTCGTCTTCTACGACCCGCCCGAGGTCGGTGCGACCATCGCCAAGGACGCCACCTACGCCGAGGTCGAGTCGGTCAAGGCCGTCTCCGACGTGATCGCGCCGATGTCGGGCGAGATCGTCGCCGTCAACGACGCGCTCGAAGACACCCCCGAGCAGGTCAACGAGGACCCCTACGGCGAGGGCTGGCTGGTCAAGGTCAAGCTCAGCCACCCCAGCGAGACCGATCAGCTGCTCGGCGCCGGGGAATACCGCAAGCTGCTGGAAAATTCCTAGGCCGTCCCGCCCCCCGGCTTCCGTAGCCTTCCCGGAGTGAGCCGCTACACCTCAGCGACCGAGGCCGACCGGGCCGAGATGCTGGCCGCGATCGGCGCCGAGTCGGTCGGGGAGCTCTTCGCCCAGGTGCCCGGGCCGCTGCGCCTCGGCCGCCCGCTGGCGCTACCGGAGGGGATGAGCGAGGCCGAGGTCTTCGAGCGGCTGGCGGCGCTCGCCGCCCGCAACGCAGACACCGAAGAGCAGGCCTGCTTCCTCGGCGCCGGGATGTACGACCACTACGTGCCGGCAATCGTCGACGCGATCACCCAGCGCTCAGAGTTCCTCACCCCCTACACGCCCTACCAGCCGGAGATCTCCCAGGGTGGGTTGCAGGTGATGTTCGAGTTCCAGACGGCGATGTCGGAGCTGACCGCGCTGCCCGTCTCCAACGCCGGTCTTTACGAGGGCCCCTCATCGGTCGCCTCGGCCGGCTATCTGGCGATGGCGGCGACCAAGCGCAAGCGTTTCGTCGTCTCCCGCGGCCTGCACCCGCACAGTCGCGAGACACTGGAGACCTACGCGGTCGGATTCGGGGCCGAAGTGGTCGAGGTCGGCCTCAGCGACGGCGGGACCGACGCGGAGGCGCTGACCGCCGCCGTCAATGACGAGACCGCGGCGGTCTTCCTGCAGAGCCCCAACTTCCTCGGTGCGGTCGAGCGGGTCGAGGCGCTCGGCGCCGCGGCCAAGGAGCACGGTGCGCTTCTGGTCGTCGCCTGCGACCCGATGACCCTGGGCGTGCTCAAGCCGCCGGGCGACCAGGGCGCCGACATCGCCCTCGGCGAGGGACAGCCATTGGGCAACCGGCTCGACTTCGGCGGACCGTCCTTCGGCTTCTTCTGCGCGACCGAGGAGCAGATTCGCCGCATGCCGGGACGGATCGCCGGCGAAACCGACGATGTCGACGGCCGCCGCGGCTTCGTCTTGGCCCTGCAGACGCGCGAGCAGCACATCCGCCGCGAGAAGGCGACCCACAACATCTGCACCGCCCAGGCGCTCAACGCGCTGGCGGCGATGGTCCACCTCGCCTGGCTGGGAAAGGAGGGCTACCGGGAGTTGGGCGAGCTGCTCGTCCGCCGCACCGCCTACGCCCGCGAGCGCCTCGCCGCGGTCGAGGGTGTCGAGCTGCTGCATACCGCGCCGGTCGCCCGCGAGTTCGCCGTCCGCCTCGACGCCCCCGTCGACCGTGTGCTGGAGCGTTGCGCCGCGCGCGGCATCGCCGCCGGCTACCCGCTCGGCCGCGATTACGCCGAGCACGAGGACGGCCTGCTGGTGGCGATCACCGAGCGCCGCACAAAGGCTCAGATCGACGACCTCGCCGAGGCGCTCGGCGCAGCGATTGCGGCCGAGCGGGGCGAGTTTCCCGTCGATACGACCGGTAAGTCGCCCCAGGAGGTCACCCGATGGCGATGACGGAGACCCCGATGCAGCGCGAACGGGCTGAGACGATCTATGAGAAGTCGAAGGCAGGGCGGCGCGCTGCCGTGCTGCCCGACGCCGAAGTGCCCGAGCGGCCGCTCGCGGAGCTGATCCCCGGCGAGCTGCTGCGCGCCGAGCCGCCGCGCCTGCCCGAGGTCGCCGAGCCGGAGATCGTCCGCCACTACAACAGGCTCTCCCGGCGCAACTTCGACCTCGACAGCGGCTTCTATCCGCTCGGCTCCTGCACGATGAAGCACAACCCGCGGCTCAACGAGCGGGTCGCGGCGCTGCCGGGCCACGCCCGCCTGCACCCGGCCCAGGATCCCAAGCGCGCCCAGGGCGCCCTGGAGCTGATGTGGCTGCTACAGGAGAGCCTCAGCGAGATCTGCGGCCTGCCCCACGTCAGCCTGCAACCCTCTGCCGGCTCCCACGGCGAGCTCGCCGGCCTGCTGCTGACCCGCGCCTTCCATGCCGACCGCGGCGAGGTGCGGACCAAGGTGCTGGCTCCCGACACCTCGCATGGGACAAACCCGGCTTCGGTGGCGATGGCGGGCTATCGGGTGGTCAAGGTCGCGACCGACGAGCGCGGCGGGGTCGAGATGGATGACCTGCGGGCGAAGATCGACGAGGACCCGGATCAGGTCGCCTGCCTGATGCTGACCAACCCCAACACGCTCGGCCTCTTCGACGAGAACATCGCCGAAATCGCGGCGCTGATCCACGCCGCGGGGGGAACGCTCTACTACGACGGCGCCAACCTCAATGCGGTGATGGGCCATTCGCGTCCCGGCGACATGGGCTTCGACATCGTCCACGTCAACCTGCACAAGTCCTTCAGCCAGCCGCACGGCGGCGGCGGCCCCGGCGCCGGCCCGATCGCGGTGTCGGAGCGGATCGAGCCCTTCCTGCCGCGCCCTCAGGTGGTGCGGCGCGAGGGTGACAACGGTGACGGCCCGTTCTTCGACCTCGACCACGCCCGGCCCAAGTCGATCGGCCGGCTGCGCGGCTTCCAGGGCAACTTCGGCGTCTTCGTCCGCTCCTACGCCTACATCCTCAGCCTCGGCGCCGACGGCCTCGCCGAGGCCTCGGAGACCGCGGTGCTGAACGCCAATTACCTCAAGGCCCGCCTCGCCGAGGGTCGCGCCGGCGAGCGCCTCCCGGTCGCCTTCCAGCGCCACTGCATGCACGAGTTCGTCCTCTCCGGCAAGCCGATGAAGCGCGAGCTCGGCCTCGCCACCCTCGACCTGGCCAAGCGCCTGCTCGACTTCGGCTTCCACCCGCCGACCGTCTACTTCCCCCTGCTGGTCGAGGAGGCCCTGATGATCGAGCCGACCGAGACCGAGACCAAGGAGAGCCTCGATGCCTTCGCCGGGGCGATCGAGCAGATCCTCGCCGAGGCCGAGACCGACCCCGAGATCGCCAAATCGGCCCCGTACACGACCCCGGTCCGTCGCCTCGACGAGGTCAAGGCAACCCGCAAGCCGGTAGTCCGCCAGCCGCCCTGAGACCGCCGACGGGCCGATACGTCAAGGCAGCCTTGACGTATCGGCCCGTCGGCGGGTTGGGGGGCGAGTTGCCTAGCCCCTCTGCTTGCAGGTCTGCGTTACGGGAGCGGCGATCGTTTCGCCGTCTTTGTAGGTGAACGCGACGCGCGCCTTCAGCTTCTTGCTGCCGGGGCACTTGGCGCTGACCAGGCTGCGCTTCTTGCCCTTGGAGTTGAACTTCCTGCCGATGTTCAGGTTGAACTCGCGTATCGCGCCGCTGCCGCCGAAGAGGATCGGGAAATCGATTTCGAACCGCGTGCCGAAGCCTTCCTTCGTGCGCTTGGAGACGACCCCGGTGAAGATGTAGGCGGCGACGGCCGGTTCGGTGGCGTAGGCGTATATGACCACGGTCGGCTTGCCGCCCTTCGGCACGCCGTTGAAGGCGAAGAGCTTCGCTGGGACCGGCAGCGCGGACTGCCCGAAGAACGCCGCTGTGGCGACCGCTCGGCCCGAGCCGATCATTGCCTTTCCGCACAGTTTCTTGGCTTCTTCTTCGTTCTTCGCCGCCAGCGCTTTTTCGTTGCAGGTGGGCAGGCCCTTGGCGAAGTAGGTGCCGTTCTTGTCGAAGTCCATTACGGCCTTGGTCGCCGGGTTGAGGGTGCCAGCGGGGTCGCTGGTCATGGTCGCGATTTCGATCGAGGCTGGGCTCGGGGACTTCTTCGAGAGCTTCTTGGGCTTGATCTTCGCGTTGGCCGTCAGGGAGCTGCCGTCGCTCCCGGTGACGGTTCCGGCGACCGCGACCGAGGCCGTGATCGCGGCAATCGCGGCCACAGCCGCGCCGATTGCTGTTGGTGTGAAGCGTTTGCGCATGTTGGTTGATTCCCTCCGGAGTTGGTTGGCCCGACCCACCCTAGTCACATCCCTGGCCGCCGTGAAGGGGTGCGCTCCGCTCAGAGCTCGGGCAGCTTCTGCTTCAGCTTGAGGACCGGGGCGAAGAGGTCGCCGTGTTGCTCGACCCGCGTCAGGACGTCGCCCGCCTCGAAGACGAGTGAGCTGGCGTCATCGTTTTGGACCGCTGTTTCGACCTCCTCCCAGGTGATCGGGGTCGAGACGGTGGGCTGTTCGCGGGCGCGCAGGGAGTAGACGGCGATCGTCGTCTTGCGGCGGTGGTTCTGGGACCAGTCGACGAACACCTTTCCTTTGCGTTCGACCTTCTTCATTTTGGAGACGACGAGGTCCGGCGTTTGCTTCTCGAGTAGCTGGGCGATCGCCCGCGCGAAGGGTTTGGTCCCCTGGCCGCCGGCGTCGTCCCCCTCGTAGGTCACCGCGTCGTCGTTGAGCGGCGCGTAGACCTGCAACCCCTTCGAGCCCGAGGTCTTGGGGAAGCACTCGAGGCCGAAGTGGGCGAAGAGCTCGCGCAGGCGCAGCGCTACCCGACAGCAGGAGAGGATTTCGGCCGGGGGCCCCGGGTCGAGGTCGAAGGCCAGCACGGTGGGCCGGTCGGGCTCTTTGGCCAGCGAGAGCGAGGGGTGCAGCTCGATCGCCGCCAGCTGCGCCATCCAGACCAGGGTCGGGCGGTCTTCGCAGACGCAGAAGTCGATCATCCCGGCGCGCGGCCCGGCTTCCACCGCCGCCGTCTTCACCCAAGCGGGCCGGTGCTTGGGACAGCGCTTCTCGAAGAAGGCGGCATCGGTGTCATCGACGCCTTCGGGAAAGCGGCGCAGGGTCAACGCTCGCCCGGCGAGGTGGGGGACGATCGCCGGCGCAATCCGCGCGTAGTAGTCGATTACCTCGCCCTTGCTGAAACCGGTCGCCGGGTACAACACCTTGTCCACGTTGGTGAGCGTCAACTCACGCCCGTCGACCTCGACCTGGCGACCCTTGGCCACTGCTGGCTCAGGGACGATCCCGATAGGGGTGGAACGCCTTGTACTTTTTCGTCGGCTTCGCCCGCGCGCCGAGCGATCTCCGTCCCACGAAAAAGTTAAGTGGAACCCCTATCGGGATCGTCCCTTTGAAGGCGTCTTGGACCGAGTACCGGACCGTTTTTTCGGCGCAGCCTTCTTTTTCGCCGGTTTCCGCTTCGGGGCCTTGCCCTTACTCTGCGCCACGGCGATGCTCTGCTCGAGCGCCGCCATCAGGTCGGGCGCCTTGGTCGCCACGCGCTCCTCGCCTTCGGGCGCGCTGACGATCTCCTCGCCGGCGGCCTTGCGTTCGATCATCGCCAGCAGCTCCTCGCGGTACTCGTCGCGGTAGGCGGTGGGGTCGAAGCTGCGGGTCAGCGACTCGATCAGCTGCTCGGCCATCTCGACCTCGCGCTTGGCGACCTTCGGCTTCTCGGCAGGCAGGACGTCCTCGAGCTCCGATGGCGGCACGACCTCGTCGGCGAAGCGCATCGTGGTCAGGGTGAGCACGCCGTCGCCGGGGCGGATCGCGGCCAGGTGCTCCTTGTTGCGGAAGACGAAGCGGGCGATCGCCACCTTGCCCGACTCCTCCATCGCCCGGGCCAGCAGCGAGTAGGCCCTCTCGGCACCCTCCGCCGGACCGAGGTAGTAGGGGCTGTCGAAGTAGATCGGGTCGATCTCGGCGATCTCGACGAAGTCCTGCACCTCGATCGCCCGCGTCTTCTTCGGGTCGAGCGAGGCCATCTCCTCTTTGCCGATCGGGACGTAGCGGTCCTTGGTGATCTCGAACGCCTTGACGATCTGCTCGTAGGGCACCTCTTCGTCGGTCCCTTCGGCGACGCGGCGGTGGCGGATGCGGGCGCCGTCGGACTCGCGAATCTCGCGCAGCGAGATCCCGCGCCGGGCCACCGCGCTGTAGAGCTTGACGGGCACGTTGAGCAGCCCGAAGCTGATCGAGCCGCTCCAGATAGCTCTAGCCATCGGCGTTCACCTTTCCGATTCTTCCAGCCGCCCACCCCCGCTGACAAGCCCAACTCCACCGCGAGAGCCATCTTGCGCCCACCACCCCACCCCCAATGCGTGCCTGACTTTTTGCCTCCATACGGGAGGGAAAAGTCAGGCACGTCCATTTGGTTCAGGATGCGCGGGTGCTATTTGAGCTGTGGGACGTCAGCCTTGAGCGCGGCGAGCGCCGGGTGCTCGACTCGGCCAGCGCCACGATTCCGTTGGGCTCGACAGCGATTGTCGGGCCCTCCGGGGCGGGAAAGTCGACGCTGTTGCGGCTACTGAACCGGCTCGCCGATCCCGACACCGGGACCGTCTCCTACCGCGATCGCCCGCTCGACCAGTACGACCCGCTGGCCCTGCGTCGCGAGGTCTCGCTGGTGCCGCAGCTGCCGGCGCTTCTGGAAGGGACGGTCGAGTCGAACCTCGCCTATGCGGCCGGCCTTGCCGGCAAGTCACTCGATGCCTCCCGCTGCCTGCGCCTCGCCGGTCTCGATCCCGATTTCGCCGGCCGCGACGTCACCGAGCTCTCGGTCGGCGAGCAGCAGCGGGCGATGCTGGCGCGCGCGCTCGCCCAGGAGCCGGCCGTGCTGCTGCTCGACGAGCCGACCTCGGCGCTGGACCCAGCAGCCCGCGACTCGATCGAGGCCACGCTTGCCGAGCTGCGCCGCGCCCTCGATATCTCGGTCGTCCTGGTCAGCCACGACCCCGAGCAGGCGCAGCGGCTGGGCGAGTGGGTGGTGCGGCTCGAGGCCGGCAGGGTGGTCGAGTGCGGATCCCCGGCGGAGGTTTTGGGGTGAGCAGCTCGATCCACCTCAGCCCCGGCCAGGTCGCCGCCTCGCTCACCCTGGTCGCGCTCGCGGCCGCGATCTCCTTTTGGCAGAAGGCCGATCTCGAGCGCGACATCGGCGTCGCCACGGTGCGCTCCTTCATCCAGCTGACGGCGATCGGCTACGCGATCAAGATCATCTTCGAGGCCGACACGCTCTGGCTCGTCTTCGGCCTGCTGGCGGTGATGGTCGTCTTCGGGGCGCTCACCGCGCGCAGCCGGGCGAAGAAGGTCCCGGACGCCTTCTGGCCGCTGCTGGTGGCGTTGGCGCTGGCGGGCGGGACGACGCTCGGGCTCGTCGTTGCCCTCGGGGTCTTCGAACCGACCGCCCGCTACCTCGTCCCCGTCGGCGGCATGGTGATCGGCAACGCGATGACCGCCTCCGCCGTCGCCCTCAACCGGCTCGGCGACGAGATGGTGGACTCGCGCGCCAAGATCGAGGCGACCCTGGCGCTCGGAGCGACCGCACAGGAGGCGGCGCGGCCGTTCGTCCGCCGCGCCCTGCGCTCGGGGATGATCACCCTGGTCGACTCGACCAAGACCACAGGCCTGATCTTCTTCCCCGGCACGATGGTCGGCATGCTGCTCGCCGGCGCCAATCCCACCGACGCCGTCCGCCTGCAGCTGATCCTCCTCTACGCCCTGCTGGGCAGCGTCTCCATAGCCGCCCTCGCCGCCACCGCCCTGGCCCACCGAAACTTCTTCACCCCCGCCGCACAGCTCCGCGAGCCCTAACCACGGGGCCGATGGGCCGATACGTCAAGGCATCCTTGACGTATCGGCCCATCGGCGGGTGTTGTGCGGGCTTACACTCGCTTGGTGGCTCGGCGGCAGCGGCTGACCCTGGTGGTGACGATCCTGGGCTCTACGGTGGTCTTCCTCGATTCGACCGTGGTCAACGTGGCCTTGCCGGCGATTGCCGATGGGCTCGACGCGGGGCTGGCCGGACAGCAGTGGGTGGTCGAGGCCTACATGCTCACCCTGGTCTCGCTGCTGCTTGTCGGCGGCTCGCTGGGCGACCAGTTTGGCCGGCGGCGGATGTTCGTCGTCGGCCTGGTGGCCTTCGGCGCCTGCTCGGCGCTCTGCGCGGTTGCGCCCACGGTCGAGTTCCTGATCGCCGCCCGCGCCCTGCAGGGGATCGCCGGGGCGCTGCTGGTGCCCGGATCGCTGGCGATCGTCGCGGCGACCTTCGAGGGCGCGGCGCGCGGCAAGGCGGTGGGGACCTGGACCGCCTGGACCGGGATCGCGACCGTGATCGGTCCGGCTGGGGGAGGGGCGCTGGTCGGCCTCACCTCCTGGCGCTCGATCTTCTGGGTCAACCTGCCGCTGATCGCCGGGACGGTGGCACTGACCCTGCACACGGTTGAGGAGAGCCGCGACCCCGACGCCTTCCGCGGGATCGACTGGACCGGCATCGGCCTCTCAGCCGCCGGGCTCGGCGGTCCCGTCTTCGCCCTGATCGAGCAGCCGACTCGCGGCTGGGGCGATCCGATGGTCTGGGTTCCCCTCGTTGCCGGTATCGCCTGCTTCGCCCTCTTCGTCCGTCATGAGATGCGCGCCCGCCACCCGATGCTCGACCTCGACCTGTTCCGGATTCGTAACTTCGCCGTCGCCAACTTGACCACGCTCTCGACCTACGCCGGGCTGATCGGCGGTCTCTTCTTCGTCGGGCTCTACCTCCAGCAGGTGGCGGGCTACTCCCCGGTCGAGGCCGGACTGGCGACGACCCCGATCTCGCTGGTCCTCTTCTTCCTCTCGCCGCGCTGGGGAAAACTGGCTTCCGGCACCGGGCCGCGCCTGCCGATGACGATCGGCCCGCTCGTCGGCGGCCTCGGCCTGTTGCTGATGCTGCGAATCGGCTCCGGCGCCGACTACGTCACCGAGGTCCTGCCCGCAATCCTCGTCTTCGGCCTGGGCCTCTCCGCCACGGTCGCGCCGCTGACCGCCACGGTTCTCGATTCAGTCGATGAACGCCACGTCGGCATCGCCTCCGGGGTCAACAACGGCGTCGCCCGGGTCGCCGGCCTGCTGGCGATCGCCGTACTCGGCGCCGTGATCTCCGCCTACTTCGGCTCGGCCCTCGACAGCAACCTGGGCAACCGCCCACTCGGCCCCCGCGCCAGCCACACCGTCACCGAGGCCAAGGCTCAACCCCTGGCGGTGCCAAAAACCAGCAAGTTCCCCCCGGCCCAGGCAACCCGCCTCAGCACCGCCTCAGCCGACGCCTCCACCTCCGCCTTCCACCTCGGCATCGGCATAGCCGGCATCCTGATGATCGTGGGCGGCGCGGTCTCGGGCTTCGGCATAGAGAACCCCCGCCAGAGAAGAGAAGCTATTCCAAGCAGGGGCTCTGCCCAAGCCGGCGAGTGCGGCCACGGAGCCGACGCCGACTGCTCCGAACCAGAGCTCCACCCAGAAGCCCCCGCCGTCGAACCGGCTTGAACGAGCAAGAGGAGGGTGCCTCTCTCGAACGGGCGGATACTCAAAGTGTCGCCCTTATTAAGGCGACACTTGGACGGGCGAGAGAGGCACCCCCCTCTTGCTCGCTGAAATAGGCTCTCGCCCGTGAGCGCCCCGATCGTCTTCTCCGGCATCCAGCCCACCGGCCGCAAGCACCTCGGCAACTACATCGGCGCGATCCGCCAGTACGTCGAGGGCCAGGACCGCGGCGCCCCGGCGATCTTCTGCATCGTCGACCTGCACGCGATCTCGGTCACCTTCGACCCGGCCGAACTGCGCGAGCGGCTCTACGACACGACCGCGATCCTGCTCGCCGCCGGCCTCGACCCCGAGCGCTGCATCTTCTTCCGCCAGTCCGACGTGCGCGAGCACAGCGAGCTGACCTGGCTGCTCTCCGCCGTCACCTCCCACGGCGACCTCAACCGCATGCACCAGTTCAAGGAGAAGTCGGGCAAGCAGCGCGAGCTGGCCTCGGCGGCGCTCTTCTTCTACCCGGTGCTGATGGCCGCCGACGTGCTCGCCTACCGGGCGACAGAGGTGCCCGTCGGCGACGACCAGCGCCAGCATGTCGAGCTGATGCGCGAGGTCGCCCGCCGCTTCAACGAGCGCTTCGGCGAGACCGTGGTCGTGCCGGAGATGCGCATTCCCGAGGTCGGCGCGCGGATCATGGACCTACAGGAGCCGGAGCGGAAGATGTCGACCACCGGCGGCACCGAGAACGGCACCGTGCTCGTCCTCGACGAGCCGGCGGCGATCCGCAAGAAGTTCGGCAGCGCCGTCACCGACTCCGGCCGCGAGGTGCACCGGGCGCCCGACAAGGCCGGGATCTCCAACCTGATCGACATCTACGCGGTCGCCCGCGGGATCGAGCCGGAGGCGGTCGAGGCCGAGTTCGAGGGCGCCGGCTACGGCGACTTCAAGAAGAGCGTGGCCGAGGCGGTCGTCGATTACCTCGCCCCGGTCCGCGAGCGCTACGCCGAGCTGCGCGCCGATGAGGCCGCCCTCGAGGCGACCCTTGCCGCCGGCGCCGAGAAGGCCCGCGCGATCGCCGCGCCGACCGTGGCCGAGGTTCGCGAGCGCATGGGCTTCGGCCCGCCCCACCCCTAGCCACGCGCATCCGGTTCGGTTCTATCTGCCCCGAGACCTGATGCGCCTGACGGGCAACTAGGCTTAGCCGGTGACCGTCGCCGAGTTGGACCTCGACCTCGATGTCTTCGCCGGTCCCTTCGACCTGCTGATGGCGGTCGTGCTGCGCGAGGAGGTCAGCCTGCTCGAGGTCGAGCTGGCCGAGGTGATCGTCGCCTACGTCGAGCACCTCGAGCGCGAGGGAGAGCTGGAGCTCGAGGTGGCGACCGAGTTCCTCGTCCTGATCGCCTCGCTGCTGGAGCTGAAGTCGCGCCTGCTGCTGCCCGGCGAAGAGGAGGGGCTCGAGGACGTCACCCCCGAGGAGGCGGTCGAGGAGCTTCTCGCCCGGATGCTCGAGTACCGCCGCTACCGCGATGCCGCCGCCGTGCTCGAGCGGCGCTTCGAGGCCGCTCGCGGCTACCTCTACCGCTCGGCGCCGCTGCCGCCCGAGCTGCGCAAGGTCGCGCTCGAGGCCGCCACCGCGGTCTATGACCCGGAACGCCTCGTCGCCGCTCTCGGCGACCTGCTGACCGAGCCGCCCGAACTCAACCTCGACCACATCCGCCCGACCGTCTCGCTGCAGAAGCGGCTCGGCGCCCTGCGCGAGGCGCTGCGCGCTCACGCCAGCATCGATTTCGACGAGCAGTTCGGCGGCGAGGACCGGCTCACCCAGGCAGTCACCCTCTTCGCCCTGCTCGAGATGTACCGCAAAGGTGAGGCGACCTGGGAGCAGGCGAAACCCTTCGGCCCGATCGAGATCCACGCCCGGGAGACGGCACCATGAGCTTCCGGTGCGCCTTTCCCCCGCCATACCGAGCAAAGGCACACCGGAAGGATTGTTCGTGAGCGATCTCTCGCGCACGGTCGAAGCACTGCTCTTTCTTTCGCCCCAACCGGTCAGCGCTCGCGAGCTGGCCGAGGCAACCGAGGCGACCGAGGGCCAGGTCTCCGAGGCCCTTGGCCTGTTGGGCGAGGACCTCGCCGAGGGCAGGCGCGGCGTGGTCCTGCGCGAGGTCGGCGGCGGCTTCGCTTTGGCGAGCGATCCGGCCAGCGAGGCGGCGGCCCGGCGCCTGCTGGCCAAGCCGCGCACCCCGCCACTCACCCAGGCCCAGGCCGAGACGCTGGCGATCGTCGCCTACCTGCAGCCGGTTACCCGCCCCGAGGTGGCGCGGATTCGCGGCGTCACCTCCGAGTCGGCGGTGCAGACGCTGGCCGAGCGGGGGCTGATCGAGGAGTCGGGACGGTCGCAGTTCGGGGCGGCGATCTTCAAGACGACCGAGCTGTTCGAGCGGCTCTTCGGTCTCGCTGGGCTGGAGCAGCTGCCGGATCCGTCGAAGTTCGATCCGACGCCTGAGGATGAGCGGGAGCTGCGCGAGCGACTCCTCAAGGCTGGGGAGCAGAGATCCGAGCCGTGAGTCCCGAGAGGGGCGAGGGAGGGCCCGCCGGAACAACCGGCCCGAAGGGGATCGAGGGAGGGTCTGTCGGAGCAACAGTCAGGGAGGGGATCGGGTGAGGGTCAGTCAGGCAAAAGCCTGGGAGTGTCTGACTGACCCTCACCCGATCCCCTTTGCGTCGTGAGGCTCGTCAAGTACCTGGCCCATGGGGGGGTTGCTTCGCGGCGGAAAGCGGAGGTGATCATTGGGAAGGGGCGGGTGACTGTCGGCGGGAAGGTCGTCACCGACCCGGCGAGGGATGTCTCAGATGCCGATGGGGTACGGGTGGATGGGAGCTTGGTTGGGGCTGAGCCGCGAGAGGTTTGGGTGGTCAATAAGCCTTCGGGAGTGGTGTCGACTGCGCGGGAACCTGGGGGGCGACCGGCTGTTGTCGAACTGGTCGACTCGGTGGCTCGGCTCTATCCGGTCGGGCGCCTCGATGCCGACTCGACTGGGTTGCTGCTGTTGACCAACGACGGGGAGCTGGCCAACCGGTTGACTCACCCGCGCTATGAAGTCGAGAAGGCCTACCGGGTGGAGTTGGCGCGGCCGCCTGCGGGTGCTGACCTGCGGCGGCTGGAGGGTGGGGTGGAGCTGGAGGATGGGATGACGGCTCCGGCCGAAGTGCGCCGGCTCGGCGAGCGCGAGCTCGAGATCGTCCTGCGCGAGGGGCGCAACCGGCAGGTGCGGCGGATGGCGGAGGCGATCGGCAACCGGGTGGTGAGACTGCGACGGGTGCGCTTCGGCCCGATCGAGCTCGGCCGGCTCAGCCAGGGCAAGGCGCGGCGCCTCTCCGCCAGCGAGGTCGACAACCTCCGCTCCGCTGGGCCTTATCCCTAAATAGCGCGGCAAAGGAACAGCGGAGCGAGTGAGTTTTGGGATGATGCGCGCGTGAGCGAGGAGCGACTGTTTGCGGTTCGTGGGGCCGCTCAGGCGAGCGCCAACGAGGCCGAGGCGATCGTCGGCGCGACCGAGGAGCTGATGCGCGAGCTGCTCGATCGCAATGAGCTCAGCGCCGAGGCGATGGTCAGCTGCCTCTTCACCACCACCGAGGACCTCGACGCCGAGTTCCCCGCGGTCGCTGCCCGCCGCCTGGGGCTGGACTCGGTGCCGCTGATCTGTGCCCGTGAGATCGACGTCCCCGGCGCGATGTCGCGGGTGATCCGGGCGATGGTCCACTACTACGCGCCGCCCACCCACAAGCCGTCGCACGTCTACTTAGGCGCCACGCAGGAGCTGCGGGCCGACCTTCACGCCGCGCAGTAGGCCGGAGTCGGCACAATGACGCGATGAGCGTCACCTTTGCCGAGAAGCTCGCCCGGATGCCGGGCTACCAGGCCGGCGTGCCCACCGGGCAGGCGCCGGAGGCGATCGCGGCCGGTGGGATCGCCCAGCTCGCCTCCAACGAGTCGCCGGTTCCGCCGCACCCGAAGGTGGTCGAGGCGATCGCCGCCGCCGCCGGCGCGATGAACCGCTACCCGGACCCCGACGCGACCCTGCTGCGCCGCCGCATCGCCGAGCGCTACGACACCGACCCCGCCCGGGTCGCCGTCGGCAACGGCTCCTGCGAGATCCTGCTCGCCGCCGCCGAGGCGCTCTGCGAGCCCGGCGCCGAGATCCTCTATTCGTGGCCGGCCTTCTCGATGTACCCCTACCTGCCGGCCCTGACCGGCGCCCGCGAGGTGCGCGTGCCGCTCGGCGAGGGCGATATCCACGACCTCGACGCGATGGCCGCCGAGGTAACCGCGGCGACGCAGCTGGTCCTCGTCTGCAACCCCAACAACCCGACCGCCACCCACGTCCCCGCCGCCGAGGTGGCGGAGTTCTGCGCCGCCCTGCCCGCCCACGTCACCGTGATCCTCGACGAGGCCTACGTCGAGTTCCAGGCCCACGACGACGTCGACGCGACGATCGACTTGCTTCCCGAGCTGCCCAACCTGGTCGTCCTGCGCACCTTCAGCAAGTGCTACGGCCTGGCCGGGCTGCGGGTCGGCTACGCCCTCGGCGCCCCCCGCTTCCGCGCCGCCCTCGACGCCGTGCGCCAGCCCTTCAGCGTCAACGCCCTCGCCCAGGCCGCCGGCGCCGAGGCGATCCTCCACCAGGACGACGTCACCCGCCGGGTCGAGAGCACGATCGCCGAGCGCCTCCGCGTCGAGGAGGGCCTGGCCGCGCTCGGGCTCGCCACCTCCGAGACCCACGCCAACTTCTCCTGGATCGACCTCGGCGAGGCCGTCGAGGCCGACGTCGTCGCCGGCCTCGCCGAGCGCCAGATCGCCGTCCGCCCCGGCACCCCGCTTGGCGACCCGGGCCACATCCGCGTCTCCTACGGCAGTCCCGAAGAGAACGGTCGTTTTCTCGCGGCGCTCGACCAACTCCTGGCCTAGGTTTGCCGCTGCGCGCTCGCGATCCATACAGTGCATCGCTGCTGACTATTAGTCAAATTTCATCCTTGTATTTCACATGGGACTGGGAAAGGATTGCGAGATGGCCAACCCGCATAGGCCAGGCCGGTCCGCTTGGATCCGGCTGGGGACCTTCGTCGGCATGTTCGCCTGCACGCTTGCCTTTGTCCCTGGATTTGCGGGCGCTGCACAAAGGGCCTCCGTAGGTCAAGGGAGGGAGGTCCCGGTTGCTCCCTGCCGCGGCGGCGACGCCCTGCTCGGTCTTGGACGGCTGAAGGCAGCGGAAGCGGCATACGAAAAGGCACTGGGCACGGGGGCCACCGTGCGCTGTGCACGAGAAGGTCTGGCCAACATCGGCCACGAACATCCGTGTGCGGCCGCAAAGGCCCTGCTGCGAAGTGGTGAAAAGGCAGAAGCCAAGAAGGCCTACCTGGAATCGATTGCGGCCAAGCCGGCCAAGGAGTGCGCCTCTACCGGGATCGAGGAAAGCTCGACCCAGAGCTGGCTGGATCGAGTCAAGAGCGCCAGCGGTGACGTTCTCACCCTGCTTGGCGGGCTCCTGCTTTCCGTCGCGGTTCTGGGTGTGGCGGTTCTCCTCCTGATCAGGCTCCAGTCGGTCGTGCCCTGGTTCAAGGATCGCTGGCCGGTCCGCGTAATTCGCCAGGCGACAGTGACGGTCGAAAAGTTCGACGATTCGGCCTTTGACTCGAAGTTCGGAGCTGCGACCGCGGCGCTGGTCAAGAAGTGGATTGAGGTGGACTCCCGGCGCCACTACCTGAAGCTCGTCTCAGGTGCGAGCGCCACTGAGGAAACCTGGCTCTCGAAAGCGGCGGAGGTCGGCCAGGAGGGAAAGATTGCAGCCGCCATCATCGGTTTCTGCTTTCTATTGCTTCCAACGCGTCATGTCAGGGTGACCGGCGAGCTGCAGCCGGCAACGGTGTCTGGGGGCCCCGGCATCAGCGTCGAGCTTCACAGCAAAGTTGCCTCGAAAGGTATGGCCGTCCTCTGGGCGGATCGGTTTTCTCTTCCAGTTGACGCGGGGGTCGCTACCGACACGGTGCGCAAACTGGTCGTGCCGACCGGCGCATGGATCAGCCACCGGTTCACCAGTGAGACGGGCGGAAGGGTCCAAGTCGCAAGCGACCCGATGAGCTGGGCGCTGTTCAAGGCGGGGGTCGAGTGGCAGCGCGACGTCAAGATGGAGAAGGCCAAGGAGCTTTACCTCGCTGCGATGGACATGGACAGCGAGAACTACGGGGCGCGCGCGAATCTGGCTGTATTGCGGGCACGGGATGGCCACTACCGGAAGGCGATTGAGTTGCTGGTCGAGGCGCGAGAAATCCTCGGGCGGATGGAGGATTATCTGGCCAATCCGGACTGGTACCGGGTGAGCTACAGCATCGCTGCCGAGTACACGAATTGGGCGCTAAACGGCCACTCGAAGGCGAAGAGGGCGCGACTCAAGCGAGCGACCGAATGCTCCGAGGCGGTCTATGGAGCCATCTGGGCGACGCTCGGACAGCGAAAGTGGGGCCTCGAAGCGATGTGCAAGGAGCGCCAGGATCTCCTGGTGTTTCTCCGCGGTCAGGTCAAGCCGAGCCTCGACGTTCTGGCGGCGGGAATACAGCTCTCCGAGTCCGAATTGGCGTCCTCGAACCGCGACGTCAATTTCGTTCGCGCCACGGTCGCGAACTTTGTCGCAAGCAGCGACCACTCGTCGGAGGTGGAGTACAACCTCGCCTGCCTGTACGCGCAGACGGGAATGCCGAAGCTCGCCAGCCGTCACCTCGAGCTGGCGTTTGCGAAAACGAGCTCCTCCGACCGGCTGCTGCTGGCCTGGCGGGTCACCCACGACTCGACGCTCGACTCCGTACGGAAGAAGTTTTTGAAGCGCCATCCGCGCGAGGCGACAGCGCTTACGTCGCGCG
Source organism: uncultured Solirubrobacterales bacterium (assembly GCA_963817905.1). Lineage (GTDB taxonomy): Bacteria > Actinomycetota > Thermoleophilia > Solirubrobacterales > 70-9 > VRUE01. The sequence continues at coordinate 951,213 of CAWFPS010000002.1, forward strand.
GAGCAAGCCCGCCGAGCCGGGGCTCGTGGGTCTGATCGACCTCGACTAACCCGGCCTCACCTGCTACAAAGTCAGAGAAGGTGAAGCAATCGGCTGACACGACGAGGGTCTCCTGCGCCACCGGCGCCACGCTCGCCCACGCTCGCTTCTCCTATTTCTGGCGATTTAGCTAGGCGTCCGGCCTCGCGGCACTGCCGCACCTCGATAAGCAACTGGCCGGGCGTCGGAACCACTCGATTCGTCCGTGTCCGTGCGATGCGGAAACCGGAAGTAGGCTTGTGAACGTGGAGGAAGGTGACGGCAAGATGATGATCGGGATGAAGGGGGAGACGCGAGACCGGGTCCGCGACCAGCGGATCGAACGGATCGAGGAGCTCGTCCCGCCGGGAAAGCTGCTGGAAGAGCTGCCCCTGGGCGAGGATCGCGAAAGCGCCGTCGTCCGCGGCCGTGGCGAAGTGGGCAACGTGCTGGACGGGACCGACGACCGGGTCCTGGTGGTGGTCGGGCCGTGCAGCGTCCACGACCCCGCAGCGGCGCTTGACTACGCGGGCCGCCTCGCCGAAGAGTCGCGCAAGCTGAGCCGCGACCTGCTGATCGCGATGCGGGTCTACTTCGAGAAGCCGCGGACGACGACCGGCTGGAAGGGCCTGATCAACGATCCGCACCTCGACGGCTCGCTCGACGTCAACACCGGCCTGCGCATGGCCCGCCAATTGCTGCTCGAGGTACTCGACCTCGGCCTGCCGGCCGGCACCGAGTTCCTCGACCCGATCACGCCGCAGTACATCGCCGACGCGGTCTCCTGGGGGGCGATCGGCGCCCGCACGACCGAGAGCCAGACCCACCGCCAGCTCGGCTCCGGCCTCTCGATGCCGGTCGGCTTCAAGAACCGCACCGACGGCAACGTCCAGGTCGCGGTCGACGCCGTCCGCGCCGCCGCGGCTCCGCACGCCTTCGCCGGGATCGACGACGCCGGCGCGCCGGCGGTCCTCTACACCAGCGGCAACCCAGACGGCCACGTGATCCTGCGCGGCGGCCGCGAAGCGCCGAACCACCGCGCCGACGGGGTCGGCGAGGCCCTGGAGCTGCTCGCCAAGGCGGGCCTGCCCGAGCGCCTGGTGATCGACGCCTCCCACGACAACAGCGGCAAGGTCCCCGCCCGGCAGCTGCTCGCCGCCAGCGAAATCGCCGACCAGGTCGCCGACGGGAACGCCGCGATCGTCGGCGTGATGCTGGAGTCCTTCCTGGTCGAGGGTCGTCAGGACCTGGGCGGGGAGGAGCTCGTCTACGGCCAGTCGATCACCGATCCCTGCCTCAACTGGGACGCGACGATGGAGGTCCTCGACCAGCTCGCCTCCGCGGTCAGGGCCCGGCGCGGCGGATGAGGGTCGCCGTTCTCGGGGTCGGCCTGATCGGCGGCTCGATCGGGCTGGCCGCAAGGCGGCGCCTCGGGGCCGAGGTGGCCGGCTTCGACCCGGACCCGGCGACCCTGGAGCGGGCGGCCGCGAACGGGGCGATCGATCGCGGTGCCGCCACGGTCGCCGATGCGTGCGGCGGCGCCGAGGTCGTCTTCTGCGCCGCTCCTGTCGCCGGTCTCGCCGGTCTGGCCGAGGCTGCCCTCGCCGCCTGCGGTCCCAACACCGTGATCAGCGACGTCGGCTCGACCAAGCGCGACATCGTCGCCGCGCTCGGCGCCGACGAGCGCTTCATCGGCGGCCACCCTCTGGCTGGGGCGGAGACCTCCGGCGTCGAGAACGCCCGCGAGGACCTCTTCGACGGGGCGCGCTGGTACCTGACCCCGAATACCGCCAGCTCGAGCGGCCTCCTCTATGACCGGCTGCAGCGCACGGTGGCCGGCCTCGGCGCCCGCGTGCAGGCGGTCGAGCCCGAGGCGCACGACCGGCTGATGGCGACGATCAGCCACCTGCCGCACGTGGTCGCCAACGTCCTCGTCGGCCAGGCGGTTGCCGAGCTGACCCGCGACTCCGAGCGGATGCCCGAGGTCGGGCCCAGCTTCCGCGACACCACCCGGGTCGCCGGCGCCAACCCGGCGATCTGGGGCGACATCTTCGCCAGCAACAGCGAGGCCGTGGCCGAGGCGGTCGACGCCGTCGCCGCCCGGCTCGGCGAGGCCGCCGCGCTGATCCGCGAAGGTGAGCGCGAGGCGGTGGCCGAGTGGCACGCGGGCGCGGGCGCCGACCGCCGCCGCCTGCTGGAGACCGAACTGGCCGGCGGGCCGCTGCGCGAGCTGCGGGTCGTCGTCACCAACCGGCCCGGCACGATCGCCGAGTTGGCGCTGGCCTTGGGCGAGGCGGGTGTCAACATCGAGGACATGGCCCTCTACCCGGCGCCTGACATGACCTCCGGTGCGGTCTCGCTTTGGGTCGCTGGCGACGAGCAGGCCGAGCGGGCGAGCGCCCTGGTCCGCGAGCTTGGCCACAGCGTCAGCGCCGTCGGCAACGGCGCCTAGGCGATGGCGGCCCGCTTCGATCCGGCCGGCCCGCTGCGCGGCCGCCTGCGCCCGCCCTCGGACAAGTCGATCTCCCACCGCGCCGCGCTGATCGCGGCGATGGGGGAGGGGGAGACCGAAATCGAGGACTTCCTCGATTCAGCCGACACCCGCTCCACACTCGAGGCCGTGCGGGCATTGGGGGCGACGGTTGACGGCGTCGGCCGCGACGGTGTCGGACCGTCGGTGCGGATCCGCGGGATTGGCCTGCGCGGGGCCCGCCAGGCGGCGATTGACGTCGGCAACGCCGGCACCCTGTTGCGCTTGCTGCCGGGCTGGCTCGCCGGGCAGGCGGAGGGCACCTGGACCGTCGACGGCGACGCCTCGATCCGGCGCCGGCCGGTCGACCGCATCGTCGCCCCGCTGCGCGAGATGGGGGCGCGTTTGAATTGCCGCGAGGACCGCCTGCCGCCGCTGGAGATCGAGGCTGGGCCGCTGAAAGCGATCTCCTGCGAGCTGCCGATCGCCAGCGCCCAGGTGAAGTCCTGCCTGCTCTTCGCCGGGCTCCTCGCCGAGGGCGAAACGTGGGTGCGCGAGCCTGCTCGCAGCCGCGACCACAGCGAGCGCATGCTCGCCGCCGCCGGCGCCGAAATCGCCTGGCTGCGCGGCGGCATCGCGGTGCGCCCGGCCAAACGCCTCGAACCCGAAGGCCTCGCCGTGCCCGCCGACTTCTCCTCCGCCGCCTTCTTCATCGTCGCGGCGCTGCTCGTGCCCGGTAGCGAGGTCGTGCTGGAAGGGGTCGGCACCAACCCAACCAGGACCGGGCTGCTCACGGTCCTCGACCGGATGGGCGCCGAGATCGAGCTCGAGCCGGTGGGAGAGCGCGGCGGCGAGCCGATCGGCATCCTGCGCGTCCGCGCCTCGGCGCTGCGGGGGACGGAGGCCGGCGGCGATGAGATCCCGCTGGCGATCGACGAGCTGCCGCTGCTGGCTCTCGCCGCCTGCTTCGCCGAGGGCGAGACGACGATCCGCGACGCGGCCGAGCTGCGCCGCAAGGAGTCCGACCGGGTCGCCACCACTTGCGAGGCACTGGCGGCAATGGGCGCCACGGTCGAAGCCCGCGAGGACGGGATCAGGATCGAGGGGAGCGGCGGCCTGCGCGGCGGCAGGATCCGCTCCCACGGCGACCACCGCATCGCCATGCTCGGCGCCGTCGCCGGTCTCGCCTCCCGCGACGGGGTCGAGGTCGACGGCATGGACGCCGCCGCGGTCAGCTATCCGGGCTTCGAGTCCGACCTCGCTTCGCTGGTGGCTGGCAGCGCCTGAGCCGGGTCGGCCGTACCCTGCCGCTCATGGTCATCGCCATCGACGGTCCCGCCGGGGCCGGCAAGTCCACCGTCGCCCGTGCCCTCGCCGCGCGGCTCGGCTTCACCTACCTCGACTCCGGGGCGATGTACCGCTGCGTGGCGCTTGTGGCGCTGCGGCGGGGCGCCGACCCCGACGACGGCAAGGCGATGACGGCGCTCGCCGAGGGGGTCTCGATCTCGCTCGAGGGCGAGCGGGTCTGGCTCGACGGCGAGGACGTCGGCGCCGCGATCCGCGAGCCGGCGGTGTCCGAGGCCTCCTCGCGCGTCTCGGTCCATCCCGGCGTGCGCGAGGCGATGGTCGAGCGCCAGCGCCAGATGATCGCGGCCGGCCGCTACGTCGCCGAGGGCCGCGACATCGGCACCGTGGTCAGCCCCGACTCGCCGCTCAAGGTCTTCCTCACCGCCTCCCCGGCCGAGCGCGCCCGCCGCCGTGCCGCCCAGACGGGCGAGGACCCCGAGGCCGTCCTCGCCGCCCAGCGCGAACGCGACGGCCGCGACGAGAGCCGCGAGCACAGCGCCCTGCGCGCCGCCGTGGACGCGGTCGAGCTCGACACCACCGATTCCAGTCAGGACGAGGTCGTCGGCCGAATCATCGCCCTCGCTCGCGAGAGGGGACTGACATGAGCTTCCCCTGTGCTTTTTGCTCTCTATGCGCAGCAAAGGAACAGCGGAGCGGGTTTTGACTTCGCATCTCCCCATCGTCGCCATCGTCGGCTTCCCCAATGTCGGCAAGAGCACCCTGGTCAACCGGCTCGCCGGCGGGCGGGAGGCGGTCACCCATTCCGAGTCCGGCGTCACCCGCGACCGCAAGCGGGTGCGCTGCGAGTGGAACGGGGTCGCCTTCGAGCTGCTCGATACCGGCGGCATCGACCTCGAGGACTCCTCCGAGCTGGCCCGCGACATCCAACAGCAGGCCCGGCTAGGGATGGCCGAGGCCGATGTTGTTGTGCTGGTCGTCGATGCCCGCGCGGGGGTGCGCGCCGGCGACGCCGAACTGGCCCAGACGCTGCGCGGCGCCGAGGTGCCGGTGATCGTCGCCGCCAACAAGCTCGACCGTCCCGAGGACGAGCACATGGCGGCGGAACTGCACCAGCTCGGCCTCGGCGAGCCGTTGCCGGTCTCGGCCAGCCACGGCCTGGGCAGCGGCGACCTGCTCGACCGCGTGGTCGAGCTGCTTGGCGAGCGCCCCCCGGCCGACGAGGAGGACGACGCCGTGCGGGTGGCGGTGATCGGGCGGCCGAACGCCGGCAAGTCCTCGCTGGTCAACGCCTTCCTCGGCTCCGAGAGGGTGATCGTCTCTCCCCGCGCTGGTACCACCCGCGACTCGATCGACACCGAGGTCGAGGTCGACGGGCGCCGTGTCGTCCTCGTCGACACCGCCGGATTGCGCCGCCGCTCCAAGGTGGCGGGCACGGTCGACTACTACGCCCAGCTGCGCTCCGAACACGCGGTCGAGCGGGCCGACGTCGCGCTGGTCGTCTGCGATGCCGCCGACGGGATCACCGCCGAGGACTTGCGGGTGGCCGAGATGGCGATGAAGGCCGGCTGCGCGACCCTTCTGGCGCTCAACAAGTGGGACGTCACCGACACCGACATCGACGATGCCCGTGCCCGGGTCACCCAGAAGCTGCGCCTGCGCCCCACCGTCGTCACCTGCTCCGCCACCCGCGGGCGCAACGTCGCGAACCTCCTGCCCAAGGCATTGATGCTGGCCGACAAGGCGGCCGAGCGGATCCCGACCCCGGAGCTGAACCGCTTCGTCACCGACGTGGTCGCCAAGACGCCGCCGCCGGCGCGGCGCGGCCGGCGGCTGCGCCTCTACTACTCCGCCCAGGTGGGCGAGAGCCCGCCGCGGATCGCGATCCAGGTCAACGACCGCAAGCTGATCGTGCGCGATTGGGCCTACCACCTCGAGAACCGGCTGCGCGAGACCTACGCCCTGGAGGGCGTCCCCCTGATCATCGACTTCGTGCCCCACAGCGGCAACCGTCGCGGCCACTGAGCCGCCATCGCCCGAAACAACCATTTAGGCTGGGCCGATGAGCGATATTCAGCCACTCGCCGAGGGCGAGTACCTCTTCACTTCTGAGTCCGTCACCGAGGGGCACCCGGACAAGGTCTGCGACCAGATCTCCGACGCGGTTCTCGACGCGGTGATGGCCGGCGATCCCGAGGGCCGCGTCGCCTGCGAGACGCTGGTCAACACCGGCATGGCGGTGGTCTCGGGCGAGATCTCGACCGCCGTCCACCTCGACGTGCCGGAGCTGGTGCGGGAGACGATCCGCGAGATCGGCTACGACCACGGCGACTACGGCTACCACTGCGACCACATCTCGGTCCTTGTCTCGCTCGACAAGCAGTCGCCCGACATCGCCCAGGGCGTCGACAAGGCTTATGAGACGCGGACCGAGTCGGTGGAGGACGAGCTGCTGATCGCCGGCGCGGGCGACCAGGGAATGATGTTCGGCTACGCCAGCGACGAGACCGAGGCATTGATGCCGATGCCGATCCACCTCGCCCACCGGCTGGCCGAACGCCTCGCCGCGGTGCGCAAGGCCGGAACGCTCGACTACCTCGGGCCCGACGGCAAGACCCAGGTCACGGTCCGCTACGCCGACGGCCGCCCGGTCAAGGTCGAGAAGCTCTTGATCTCCACCCAGCACGCCGAGGGGGTCGAGTCGGAGTCGAAGATCAAGCCCGACCTCTGGGAGAGCGTCGTGCTCCCCGTCCTCAACGCCGAGGCGGCCGGGCTCTTCGAGGAGGCCGAGCTGCGCAACCACTTCCTCGTCAACCCGACCGGCAAGTTCGTGATCGGCGGCCCGGTCGGCGACGCCGGGCTCACCGGCCGCAAGATCATCGTCGACACCTACGGCGGCATGGCCCGCCACGGCGGCGGAGCCTTTTCCGGCAAGGACCCCTCCAAGGTGGACCGCTCGGCCGCCTACGCCTCTCGCCACGTCGCCAAGAACGTCGTCGCCGCCGGCCTTGCCCAGCGCTGCGAGGTCCAGGTCGCCTACGCGATCGGCGTCGCCCGCCCGATCTCGCTGATGGTCGAGACCTTCGGCACCGGCAAGCTCCCCGACTCCCAGATCTCCCGGCTCGTAGAAGCAGAGTTCGACCTCCGCCCCGGAGCATTCCGCGGCTACCTCGACCTGCACCGCCCGGTTTTCCGCCAGACGGCGGCCTACGGCCACTTCGGCCGAGAAGGGGACGCGTTCACCTGGGAGCGGGTCGATCGGGCCGAGAAGCTCAAGGCCGCTGCCGGGCTCGAAGCAGCTCCCGCATAAGCGCCAAGCGGGAGGGGTCTGGCCGGTCTCTGGGCGAATTGATGTCGCTAAGCGCACGCTCCGCGTGCGCTTAGCGACGAATGAAGAGCGCGGCTATCGCCGCGCAAACACCGGATTGCATTTCCGCCGCTTCGCGACATTCGCCCAGAGACCGGCCAGACCCCTCTCACTCGTCTCGAAGCACTCGAAGCTGCGCAGGAAGCCGCGAGGAGTGCCAGGCCACCCAGGCTGAAGAGTGCGCGCTTGGAGCCAGGCTCCATAGCTTGAGTGCGTTGAGCGGAAGGTGGATGCGCCTCTCCGGGAATGTCGCGAAGCGGCGGAAATGCAATCCGGCCATCGCGCGCCGCAGGCGCGCACCAAAATCGTCGCTAAGCGCGAAGCGCGTGCGACATCAATTCACGGAGAGGCGCATCCACCTTCCGCTCAGCTCAACATTTGCGTGCGACATCAATTCCCGGAGAGGCGCATCCACCTTCCCGCGCTACCCAGGCTGTTGCGCTTCTCCCGGCCCGTGGGAGCCAGCTGCATTTGCGCCCGTCGCGTTATCCACCCGGTGCACTACGTCCTGGGGGTTGGCCACGCCGGAGAAGATGAAGTTGTAGTCGTCGCCTGCGGCGGTGTCGAAGTCGACGTCGCCGATCTGCATCATGCGCTGGTAGACGGACTGCTTGTAGTTGACGTTCTGGACCCGCTCGAGGCGGGTCTCCTGAACCTCGCGGGAGACGATGCCGCGTTTGATGTTGAGGCGGCGGTCGGTGATCGTGTAGGTGGTGGCGAGCCGCTTGACGAAGCCGATCAGGACGGTGAGGGCGACGATTACGAGAACGACAAGGAAGACGGTCGCGCTGCCGGAGCCGAAGAGCTTGAAGAGGACCCCGACGATCGCCGCGACCAGGATTCCCTTCAGGTAGAAGCCGAGGATCGCCCGCCAGGACGGGTGGCCCTGGAAGATCACCTGCTCTCCGGGGCTTAGGTTGAGCGCCATCGGCCGCAGCATACCCGCGCCGTCCGCGTCCCTCCATACCGTGAGCGAGTGTCGATAGCGAAGGTCGAGCCGCTCACCACAGCGCGCGCGCTGCGCGGCCCGTTTGACTACCGCCTGCCCGAGGCGATGGCCGGCCTGGAGGTCGGCAGCGTGGTCAAGGTGCCGTTCGGGCGGCGGCGCGTGCTCGGCGTCGTCGTCGCCCTGGCGGAGGCCTCGGCACTGCCGCCGGAGCGGCTGGCCGAGCCGGTGGAAGCGCTTGAGGCCGGGGTGCCGCCGGAGCTGGTCCGGCTCGGCCTTTGGATCGCCGAGGAGTACTGCTCGACCCCCTCCCGCGGATTGCAACTGGTATTGCCGCCGGGGACGGGTGCGGCGGGCCAGCGGGTGCGCTCGCGAACTGAGCTGCGGGCCGAGATCGCTGCCGCCGGCGAGGAGGCGCTAAGCGGGGGAGAGCGACTGGGGGTCAAGCAGCGAGCGGTCCTGGAGGCGTTGCGGGCCGGGGAGATGTCGGCGCCGGAGCTTGCCGCGGCGGTGGGCGCGGATCGCAGCGTGCTGCGCCGGCTCGAGCAGCGCGGCCTGATCGCCACCCGCAGCTCCGCGGTGCGGCGGCGCTCGATCCACCCGGAGGTCGGCGGCGGCGGCGGCGGCCGGCCCCGGCTGCTGCCCGAGCAAGAGGCCGCGGTCGAGGGCATCGTCGCCGCCCTCGACGGCGAAGCGGGGGCGCCGCGCGAGCAGCTCCTGCACGGCGTCACCGGCTCGGGCAAGACCGAGGTCTACCTCGCCGCGGTCGAGGCGGCCCTGGCGCGCGGCAAGGGGGCGATCGTGCTGGTGCCGGAGATCGGCCTGGCGCCGCAGGCGGTGGCACGCTTCCGGGCGCGGCTCGGCGATCGCTTCGCCGTCCTGCACTCGGCTCTCTCCGCGGGCGAGCGCTACGACGAGTGGCGGCGATTGCGAAGCGGCGAGGCCAGCGTCTGCGTCGGTCCCCGCTCGGCCGTCTTCGCGCCGCTGCGCGAGCTCGGCCTGGTCGTGATCGACGAGGAGCACGACGCCTCCTACAAGCAGGAGGGCGACCCCTGTTACGACGCCCGCACGGTCGCCCGCAGGCGGGCCGCCGAGTGCGGCGCCGTGCTCGTCGCCGGCACCGCCACGCCGCGGCCCGAGACCTGGCTCGAGCTGCCCCGCCTCGAGCTGCCCCGGCGCGTCGACGGTCGGCCGATGCCGCCGGTGCGGGTGCTCGACATGCGCGAGGCCGACCCGCGCGGCGGCGCCCTGCACGCCGAGACCTGGGACGCGTTGGAGAGCGTGCGCGCCGCCGGGGCCAAGGCGATCGTCATGGTCAACCGCCGCGGCTTCGCTCCCTGGCTCACCTGCCGCTCCTGTGGCCATCACTGGAACTGCCCCAACTGCGACGTCTCGCTGATCGTCCACCGCGACGTCGGGCGCCTCGTCTGCCACCACTGCGCCCACCGCGAGGCGCTGCCGCGGACCTGCGGACAGTGCGACTCGACCACGCTCGCCCGGGCCGGGATCGGCACCGAGCAGGTCGAGGCGTTGCTGGCCGAGCGCCTGGCGCCGATGCCGGTCTTCCGGCTCGACGCCGACACCGCGTCGGGCCGCGGCGCCCACGCCCGCATCCTCGCCGCCTTCGGCGAGGCCCCCAGCGCCGTCCTCGTCGGCACCCAGATGGTCGCCAAGGGGCACGATTTCCCCGAGGTCACCCTGAGCGCGATCCTCGACGCCGACGCGACCCTGCGCTTCCCCGACTTCCGCGCGGCGGAGCGCACCTTCGCGATGGTCGCCCAGCTGGCCGGGCGCAGCGGCCGCGGCGAGGCAGGCGGCGAGGTGATCGTGCAGACCCTCGCCCCGACCGCGCCCAGCATCGTCCACGCCGCCGGCCACGACGCCGCGTCTTTCCTCGCCGAGGAGGTCGAGCGGCGGCGGGCGTTGCACTATCCGCCCTTCTCGCACCTGACCCGGATCGTGCTCAAGGCGGAGTCCGAGCAGCGCCTCGACCGCGCCGCCGCCGAACTGGCGCAAGCCCTCGTCCCGACCCTCCCCGACGAGACCGAGCTACTGGGCCCGGCGCCCATGTTCCGCGTTCGCAACCGTCACCGCCGCCGCCTCCTACTCAAGGCCGACGACCGCGAGGGAACGGTCACGGCGGTCCGCACGGCGGTCGAGCGCCTCGCGGCCGACCGCGCCCTCCGCGACGTCGCCATCGGAGTCGACGTCGATCCGCAGTAGCGGCGCGGCGATCCTTAGACTCAGAATCCGATGAGCGAGCACACCGAGACCGAGACCGGCGAGGACGAGCGCAGCGAGCTCGAAGCCGAGCTGCTGGAGCGCCGCGAAGCCGCTCTCTCCCAGGTCGTCCAGTTCGGCGACCCGGTACTGAAGAGCAAGGCCTCGCCGGTGCGCGAGTTCGGCCCCGAGCTGCGCGCCGAAGTCGAGCGCATGGCGGCGATCATGCGCGACGCGATGGGCGTTGGCCTCGCCGCCACCCAGGTCGGGGTGCTGCGCCGGCTGCTGGTCTTCCAGGCGGGGGCCGACAGTGAGCCGACGGCGCTGGTCAACCCCGAGATCGAGTGGCTCTCCGACGAGGTCGTGGTCGCCGAGGAGGGGTGCCTGAGCCTGCCCCGCGTCTCGATGGAGGTCGAGCGCTCCCTTCACGCCCGCTTCGGCGGTCTCGACGCCGACGGCCAGCCGGTGCGGATCGAGGCCTCCGGCCTGGAGGCGCGCGTCCTCCAGCACGAGGTCGACCACCTCGACGGGGTCTTGATCCTCGACCGCGCCCCGCGGGCGCAGCGCAAGGGCGCCCTGCGTGCCCTGCGCGAGGGCGAGAGCTACAGCCCGCCGCTGGCCGAGCAGGTGGCCGCCGAAGAGGCCGGCGAGCACCGCGAGCCACGCACCAACGCGTGAGGACTGTCTACCTCGGCACCTCGGAGTTCGCCGGCACGGTCCTGCGCCGGCTCGCCGGCTCCAAGCACCGGCCGCTGCTCGTCGTTACCCCGCCCGACCGGCCCAGGGGGCGCGGCCGCCGCACTCAGGCGCCGCCGGTCGCGGAGGTCGCCACCGAGCTCGGCATCGAGCTGCTCCAGGCCGCGAACGTCAACGACGAGGACGCCCTGGAGCGGATCCGCGCGGTGCGGCCGGAGGCGCTCGCGGTTTGCGCTTTCGGCCAGCTGATCCGCGAGCCGTTGCTTTCCGAGTGGCCGATGCTCAACGTGCACCCCTCGCTGCTGCCGCACTGGCGTGGCGCGGCGCCGATCGAGCGGGCGATCATGGCCGGGGAGGAGCGCACCGGCGTCTGCGTGATGCGGGTCACCGCCGGCCTCGACTCGGGCCCGGTGGCTCTCCGCGAGGAGGCCGCGATCGGCCTCGAGGAAGACTTCGAGTCGCTCGCGGCGAAGCTGGCGGCGCTGGGCGGGGAGATGCTCGTACAGGCCCTCGACCTCCTCGCCGAGTCGCGCCTCGAGTTCGACGAGCAGGACGAGGGCGCCGCCACCTACGCGGAGAAGATCGCTCCTGAGGAGCGGCGCCTCGACCCGGCCCGCCCGGCGGCGGAGCTAGCCCGCACGGTTCGCGCCCTCACGCCCCACGTCGGCGCCTACATCGAGACCGGCGGCGGCGAGCGCCTCGGAGTGCGACGCGCCCGCCCGGTCGACGTCGGAGTCAAGACCGGTGAGGTGAAGGCGGAGTGGGGGGCGCTGCTGCTCGGCTGCGGCCGCGGCGCCCTGCGGCTCGAGGTCGTGCAGCCGTCCGGCGGCAAGCCGATGGCCGCCGACGCCTACCTGCGCGGCCACTCGCTGCCGAAGCTGTGATCGCGCCGGCCCGTCAGCTCGCCTTCGAGACGATCCGGGCGAGCTTCGAGCGCGAGGCCCACACCGAGCGCGCATTCCGTGAGGCCGCTGACGAGCGAGGGATCGACGGCCGCGAGCGGGCACAGGCGCAGCGGCTCGCCTACGGCACGGTGCAGCGGCGCGGCACGATCGACGCCGCCCTGGAGCGGCTCGCCGACCGGCCCCTGCGCGACCTCGACCCTCGGGTCCTGGCCGCCCTGCGGCTCGGCACCTACAAGCTGCTCTTCTCCGACGGGACCCCGGACCACGCCGCCGTCGACCAGGCGGTCGAGCTGGCCAAGCGCGCCGGGGCGGCGCACGCCGCCGGCTTCGTCAACGCCGTCCTGCGCCGCGCCGGCCGGGAGCGCGACAGGCTGGTCTCCACCCTGCTTGTCGACGACTCGACCCCGGAGGCCGCCGCGGTCGCCCACTCGGCACCGCTCTGGCTGGCGCAGATGTGGTGGCGGGAGCTCGGCGCCGAGGACGCCCGCGCCCTGCTCGCCGCCTGCAACGAGCCCCCGCAACTCGCCTTCCGAGTCAACACCCTCCGCACCGACGCAAACGAGATCCTCCAACGCCTCCGCGCAGCGGGCGTAACCGCTTCCGGTGCGCCTTTTCCCCCTATGGAGGGGGTAAAGCGCACCGGAAGCAGGTTTCCGGTGGCGGCGGAGATGATCGTGGTGGAGGGGCAGACCGGCAGCGCCGTGCCGGAGATGGTGGTGGCTGGGGAGCTGACTCCGCAGAGCCTTGGCTCGGCTGCCGTTGTCGAGGTGCTCGACCCGCAGCCCGGCGAGCACGTGCTTGACCTCTGCGCCGGGCCGGGGATCAAGACGGGACAGGTCGCCGCCCGGATGGAGGACCGCGGCGAGGTGATCTCGGTCGAGAACGACCCCGAGCGGGCCGCCGAAGTGGCGGCGCAGGCCACCCGCCTCGGCCTGCGTAGCGTCACCGTGATCGAGACCGACGCCACCGGGCCCGGGATGACGGGATTCGACCGGGTCCTGCTCGACGCCCCCTGCTCGGACCTCGGCGCCCTCGCCTCCCGGCCCGATGCGCGCTGGCGCAAGTCCCCGGCGACGATCGAGCGCCTGGTCGAGGTGCAGGCCCGGCTTATCGAGCGCGCCCGCGAGGCGCTGCGACCCGGCGGCACCCTGGTCTACTCGACCTGCACGATCAGCCGCCGCGAGAACGAGGAGCAGCTCGAAGGGGAGTACTCGACCCAGCTGCGCCCCGACCGCGATCGCACGACCGGATTCTTCATCTGCCGGGCGAGGCGCGATGATGTCGGCGATGGCTGAGGCGGGAAAGGGGGAAGGCGGCATCGCCAAGCGGGCCTCGTGTCCCGGCTGCGGCGAGCCCTGGCTGCGCCCTACGCAACTTCCGGGCCGCCTGCGCTGCGTGTACTGTCTGCGCCGCTTCGAGCTTGTGTCGCAGTGCCCCAACTGCGGCGAGCACCAGACCATCGCCCGGATGAGCACCACCGAGGACATGACCTGCCAGACCTGTGGTGATTCCATGTTGAGACCCGTATGAGCGAGCGCATGCTGGAGCTTCTGGCCTTGCCCCGGGTGGCGCCCTCGATCCTCTCCGCCGACTTCGCCCAGCTCGGCGCGCAGGTCGGCGAGGTGCTGGACGCGGGAGCGCGGGTGATCCACGTCGACGTGATGGACGGGCACTTCGTGCCGCCGGTCACGATCGGGCCGCTGGTCGCTGCCTCGATCGCCGACGAGGTCCACGCCGCGGGCGGCGCGATCGACGTCCACCTGATGATCGAGGCGCCGGAGCGCCAGATCGAGGCCTTCGCCGAGGCGGGAGCCGACTCGATCACCTTTCACGCCGAGGCCACAGCCCACGCCAACCGCACGCTTTCCGCGATCCGCGACCTCGGCTGCCTGGCCGGCATCGCGCTCAACCCCGGCACCCCGGCCGAGGCCGTATCCGAGCTGCGCGATCTCGCCGACATCGTCCTCTGCATGACCGTCAACCCCGGCTGGGGCGGCCAGGCGTTTATCGAGCGTTCCCCCGACAAGGTCTCCCGCCTGAAGACCCTCGCCGGCAAAGCCAAGATCGAGGTCGACGGCGGCATCGACGTTTCGACGGTCGGTTCGGTGGCAAACGCCGGTGCATCACTGTTTGTGGCTGGCTCGGCGGTCTTCGGCTCTGATGACCCGGCCCAAGCTTTTTCTGAAATTTCAGAAGCAGTCGCGCGCGGCTGATCAAGCAGATCAAGGACGCAGGGAGCGAAGCGTGCTCCGCACGTGAGCGACTGAGGACGCCGATATGCGCCGGTCAGCCGCGCGCGATCAGGGCGCCGATCGTCTCCTGCCACCAGGCCTGCTCCGCGGGTTCGTCCGGGCCGACGCGCTGGGCCCGGCGCTCGCACCAGCGTGCCAGCGAGCGGCGGTCACCGAGGGCCACCGCTGTCTCCGATACAAGCGCGTAGCGGCCGTCGACTAGCGCGACGAGCGAGGTTGAGGCGTCACGACGGCTGCGCAGCACTGAGATCACGGCGATGCCCTTCACCTCGCTCGGGGCTGAGGGGTCCTCGATTCCGCCGCCGGGGCCGACCGAGAAGATCTGTGGGGCGCCGCGGGGCGGCAGTCGCGGTGCGGCCGGCTCGCCGACCGGGCCCTCGCGCCAGCGCTTGGTCATTTGCTCGACCTCCTCGCGCAGCTCGCCGCGGACGAGGATGTGCAGCTCGTCGCCCTCGCGCACCTCGGTCGATCCGCGCGGCGGGATCGCGTGGCCGTCGCGGACGATCACGTTGACCAGGGCCTCGCGCGGCAGCCCCAGTTCCCGCACCAGGTGGCCGGCTGCGGCGGCCCCGGGCGGCACGCGATAGGCGACCACGTCGCCGCCCATGCGGCGGATCCGCCCCGACTCAAGCAGCCGTCGCGGCAGCGCCGGCTCGTCGGTGGTTAGTCCCAGCCGGTTGGCCAGCGGCTCGAAGCTCGCGCCCTGGATCAGGGTCGAGGTGACGACGACGAAGAAGACGATCGCAAAGAGCTCTTCGCCGCTGCCGACGCCGGCGACGACGGGGAAGGTGGCGAGCCAGATCGGCGTCGCGCCGCGCAGTCCGGCCCAGCCCAGCATCGCCCGCTCGCGCAGGTCCAGCGGCGAGAAGGCGGTCGCTAGGAAGGCGGCGAGGGGACGGGCGACCAGGATCAGCACGGCGGAGAGGGCGAGGCTTTCCCAGGCCACATCGCCAAGCGCGCTGGGGAAGACGAGCAGGCCGAGCAGGATGAAGAGGCCGATCTGGGCGACCCAGCCGACGCCCTCGTGAAAGGCGACGATCGTGCGCCGGGCGGGGATCGAGGCCGAGCCGAGGGCCAGCGCGGTGAGGTAGACGGCGAGGAAGCCGGAGCCGTGGGCGACCTCGGCGAGGCCGAAGGCGAGCCCGGCGATCGCGATCGTCGCCACCGGGTAAATCCCGTCGCTGGGCAGCCGCGCCCGGTTGAGAGCGGAGACCGAGAGGCGGCCCAGCGCCAGGCCGATCGCGGCGCCGACGGCGAGTTTGAGCGCCATCAGGCCCGCCATGTCGGTGAACCCGAAGCTCGGGTCCTGGAGCCATTCGATGAAGCCGATCACGAGCAGTAGGGCGACCGGGTCGTTCATCCCCGACTCCCCCTCCAGCGAGCGAGCTAGCCGCTTCTTCAGGGTCGAGCGGCGCAGCACGGCGAAGATCGCGGCCGAGTCGGTGGCGGCGATCGCGGCCCCGACGATCATCCCTTCGAGGACGCCGAATCCGAAAATCCAGTGTGCGGCCAGGCCCGCCGTGCAGGCAGTCACCGCGGTCCCGATCGTCGCCATCGAGGCCGCCGTCCCAAGTACCGGCCGGATCTCCCCCCAGCCCGCGGTCAGCCCGCCCTCGAAGAGGATCAGCACAAGGGCGATCGTGCCCAGGGTGCGGGCCAGCTCGGCGTCGTCGAACCCGATCCCGCCGATTCCCTCCGAGCCCGCCAGCATGCCGAGGCCGAGGAAGAGCAGCAGGCCGGGGATGCGGATCCGGTCGGCCAGCAGCGCGCCGAGGATCCCGGCGGCCAGGAGGGCGCCGGCAACGAGAATCAGCTCGGCGTCGTGGCCACCCATCGACGGACCCTAATCAACCGGCCTAGACGCTCTCGTCGATCATCGCCAGCTCCGCCTCCAACTCCTCCGGCGAGCCCGGCATCGGGACGTCCTCGGCACGTTCGTGCGGGCGGCGGTAGACGTAGTAGAGAAGCGAGAAGAGGACGCCCGCAGCGAGCAGGAAGCCGATCTCCACCCGGCGGAACTCGTTGCTGAGGAGCGGCACGAAGTTCCAGCCGATGAAGAGGGCAGCGCAGGCGATCCAGCGGGCCGCGGCGCGGCGCACCTGGCCCTGGGCGATGCAGGCCTGGTTTACCGTGACCGAGCCGAGGTAGAGCCCCATGCCGAGCGTGACCAAGAGCAGGCCCTCGCGGTCGTAGGTGAACTTGTTGCTGAAGGCGATCTGCATCGCGGTCGGGCCGACCGCGGCCATGAAGACGAGGGCGAGGGCGGTGAAGGCGACCAGGCCGAGCAGCACCATCCGCACCGTGCGGTGGAACTCGTTCTCGCTGCCGGGCTCCTCGCTGGTGTGGAGGCTGGTCAGGTGGGGAAGGATGCTGGTCGAGACCGCCTGAAAAAGCTGCAGCGGCGCGCGGGCGATCATCAGCACGTTGAAGATGAAGCCGGCGGCGGCGGCGCCCTGCAGGCCGCGGATGACCAGCGGCCCGGCGTTGAGGAAGGCCTGTTCGCTGAACATGATCACCAGCACCGCCGCGGCGAAACCGCCGCCCTTGGCCATCGAGACGGATGTGTCCTCGTCGCTGCTCGGCTGGGACGCTGCCGCCTCCTCGCGTTTGGCGCGGCGGGCGAAGGCGAAGGGGACGACCATCAGGCTGAGCGCCGGCGCGGCGACGATCCCGATCGCCACCGCCGACTGGCCGCTGAGCAGGCTGACCGCGACGAGCACGGCGAAGATCGTGCGGAAGCAGGATTCGGAGAGGATCAGCGCGACGAAGAGCCCAAAGCGCTTGCTGCCGGCGAGGAAGCCGCGGGCAAAGTAGCTGGCGGCGTAGAAAAGGACCGCCGAGAAGAAGACCCAGTAGAGGGTTTCGTTGCCCTCGAGCAAGCCGTTTTGGATCGGCCCGCGTAGCGCCAGGGCGACGATTGCGAAGGTGAGCGAGAGGCCGAGCTGGATCGTCGAGGCGACCCGCATCGTGGCCCCGAGCGGCTCGCCCTTGACCGTGTGGCGGGCGATGTTGCGCGAGAGCAGCTGTTCGATCGGCCGGTAGAGGGTCGAGATCGTGATGAAGACGGCCGACCAGAGCACCGTGATCTGGCCGTAGTCGGGCTTGGAGAGCACGTGTGAGGCGATGAAGAAGTAGACGTAAGTGATCACGCCCGTGAGGCCGACGCCAATTGCCAGGAAGCTCGCCGTCTTGCCGTAGTCGGCGGTGCTCTCGGTGCCCCGGCCCGGACTGGGCGGGTTGCCGTTCGCCGAACCCGAGCTCACTGCTGGGCGCCGGGCTCGTAGTGGGAGGGGGGCACATCGAGCGCCAGCTCGACCCGCCGCACCCGCTCGAAGACGCGCTGGGTCATCACCCGCTGCCCGGCCAGCAGGTCGCCGATCACGCCCAGCGCGAGGAGCTGGATCGCGGCGATGAAGAGGACGGCGCCGAGGATCAGCGACTGGATGTGGCCGGTGCTGTCGCCGTGGAGGATCCAGTCGAGCAGGAAGGGCAACCAGGCGGCGAGGGCGAGGACGGCAACGAGCAGGCCGGCCGTGGCGAAGACGCGCAGCGGCTCATAGCGGGCGTAGATGCGCAGGATCGAGAGCGCGTTGCGGCGCACGTAGCCGCCGGTCGAGTCAAAGAGCCGCGACTCCCGTGTCTGCGGGTTGGTCGAGATCTCGACCTGATCGACCGCGACGAGCATCTTGCCGGCCTGGATCAGGCTCTCCAGGGTGTAGGTGAAGCCGTCGACGACGAGCAGGCCGAGGGCCGCCTCGCGGTTGTAGGCGCGGAAGCCCGAGGTGGTGTCGGTGACGTCAGTCCCGGCGAGGCGGCTGACCACCCAGCTGCCCAGCCGCTGCAGCACCTTCTTCGAGCCCGAAAAGTGCTCGATCCGCGCCACCTGGCGGTCGCCGACGACCATGTCGGCCTCGCCGGCCAGGATTGGCGCCAGCAGCTTGGCGATGTCGGCGCCGCGGTACTGGTTGTCGGCATCGGTGTTGACGACGACGTCGGCGCCCAGCTTCAGGCAGGCGTCGAGGCCGGCCTGGAAGCCGGCGGCGAGGCCCTTGTTGTTGGTCAGGCGGACGATGTGCTCGACCCCGCTCTCGCGGGCGACCTCGACCGTGCGGTCGGTCGAGCCGTCATCGATGACCAGCAGCTCGACCGCGTCGACTCCGTCGATCTGGCGCGGGATGTCGGCGATCGTGGCCGGCAGGGTCGATTCCTCGTTGAGGCAGGGGATTTGGACGATCAGCTTCATGGCGAGCGGTCAGGGTATCCGGGGAATCGGCCCGATACGGCGCTGGCGCAGCGAGTTTGGCCGTGTCGGCGCGCGGGTCCTGTCGCGGCGGCCCTCCCCCATGTGCTCGGACACCTGCGGTGTCCTCCGCTATGGGGGACCCCCGCCACCGCGCCACCCGCGCGAGGAACGGTCTTGCTCGCCCCGGAGCCCATCGTGTGACGAGTTCCCAAACCCAGCACCGTCGCGGAGTAAGCTTGGTTGATTGACGAGTCAATCGGTCGTATGAAAGCGCAGCTCACAGGCACGGATCGAAGGCATCTCTCGCGGGCGCTGGAGCTTGCCGAGCGCGGGCGGGGTCGGGTTAGTCCCAATCCTCTTGTCGGAGCTGTTCTTGTGCGCGATGGCAAGGTGATTGGTGAGGGGTTTCATGCCGAGCTGGGGGGGCTGCATGCTGAGCGGGCGGCTCTGGTGGATTGTCGGGAGCGGGGGAACGATCCCGCCGGGGCGACCATGTACGTGACCTTGGAGCCCTGCGCGCACCAGGGCCGCCAGCCGCCCTGTACGGAGGCGATCCTCGAGGCCGGGATCTCGCGGGTCGCGATCGGCTCCGACGATCCGAGCGAGAAGGCGGCAGGACGTGGTCCCGGAATCCTCCGCGACGGCGGCATCGAGGTCGAGTTCGCCGCCGGCGATGAGGCGACCGCGGCGCGGCTGCTAAACCAACCGTTCCGCAAGCACGCCCGCACCGGCCTGCCCCTGGTCACGCTGAAGCTGGCGATGTCGCTGGACGGTCGCACAGCCACCGCCCGCGGCGACTCCCCCTGGATCTCCGGCGAGCAAAGCCGCGCCCTGGTCCACCAGTGGCGAGCCGAATCCGACGCCATAGCCGCAGGCATAGGCACGGTCCTAACCGACGACCCCCAACTAACCGCCCGCCCCGACCCTTCCGGTGCGCCTTTTGTGGTCTATAACCACATAAAGCGCACCGGAAGGGGGGTGCGCCAGCCGGTTCGTGTCGTCTTTGACCGCCAAGCCCGTCTGCCGCTCGATTCGCAGCTGATGCAGACGCTCGACCAGGCTTCGGTGCTCGTTGTGGTCTCTTCGGCGGCGGAGTCCTCTCGCATCGCTGCTCTACGCGATGCGGGCGCCGAAGTCCTCGTCGCCGACGACATCAAGGCCGCTCTCTCGGATCTCGGCCGCGGCGGCATCACCAGCCTCTTCCTCGAGGGCGGCCCGACCCTCGCCGCAGCATTCCAGGCTGCCGGCCAGCTCGACCAGGCCCGGACCTTCGTCGCCCCGATCCTGCTCGGCCGTGGGGGTCACGGCGTATCTCGCGAGGGTGGCGCGGATGTGGGGGGGCCGAGAACGGAGGCGCAGCCCCCGCCCGCAGGCCCCCCCACATCCGCGACGGGCCCCGCGCGCCTACAGCCCCTGTCCCATACGGTCGAACCCAGCGGCGACGATGTTCTGATCACGGCCCGCTTCAAGGAGTGGTGAGGTGTTCACGGGCCTCGTCCAGGACGTCGGTTGCATCCATTCGGTCGAGCGAGACGCCGACGGCGCCCGGTTTCATTTCGAGACTGCACTTCGGGAAGAGATAGCCCCAGGGGACTCGGTCGCGGTGAACGGCGTTTGTCTGACTGCCAATAGGCGCGCTCCGGGTGGTTTCGAAGCAGAGGCCATGAATCAGACACTTCAGGTGACGGCCCTGGGGGGACTGGAGATCGGCAGCCGGGTCAACCTCGAGCTGGCGATGAAGGCATCGGACCGGCTCGGCGGCCACATCGTCCAGGGGCATGTGGACGGGGTGGGGGAGGTGCTCGCGAGCGTGGACGACGGATTCGCTCGTCGCCTGCGGGTGACCCTCGGCCCCGAGCTGCTCCGTTACGCGATCGAGAAGGGCTCGATCGCCCTCAGCGGCGTCAGCCTCACGATCGCGAATTTGGGCGCTTCTTGGGCTGAGGTTTCCCTTATTCCTGAGACCTTGGAGCGAACGAACCTCGGCGAAGTCGAGCCAGGGGACAAGCTGAACGTCGAGTGCGATGTCGTGGCTAAGTATGTTGAGCGACTGGCGGCGCCATTCGCCGGAAAGGAGCGCACGTGAGCCAGATGACCGAGCCCCAGAAGACAGAGAAGCCCGTCGGGCACGATGCCGACAGCCCGTTCTCGACGATCGAGGAAGGGATCGAGGAGATCCGCCGCGGCCGCATGGTCGTCGTCTGCGACGGCGAGGACCGCGAGAACGAGGGCGACCTGGTGATGGCGGCGCAGTTCGCCACGCCCGAGGCGGTCAACTTCATGGCCAAGGAAGCGCGTGGGCTGATCTGCCTGGCGCTGACCGCGGAGCGCTGCGAGAAGCTCGGCCTCAACCTGATGGCGGCCAAGAACGAGGCGCCGCTGCAGACCGCCTTCACCGTGACGATCGAGGCGGCGGGTGGAGTCAGCACCGGCATCTCCGCCCACGATCGCGCCCACACGGTCCAGGTCGCAATCGACCCCAGCTCCGGCCCGCGGGACATCGTCGTCCCCGGCCACATGTTCCCGCTGCGCGCCAAGGAGGGCGGTGTGCTCGAGCGCACCGGCCACACCGAGGCCAGCGTCGACCTCGCCCGCCTCGCCGGCCTCACCCCCGCCGGGGTGATCTGCGAGGTGATGAACGACGACGGCACGATGGCCCGCGTCCCCGACCTCGTCCCCTACTGCGAGCGCCACGGCCTGAAGATGATCACCGTCGCCGACCTGATCGCCTACCGGCGCCGCACCGAGAAGCTGGTCGAGCGCGTCGTCGCCACCGCATTGCCGACCGAGTTCGGCGACTTCACCGCGGTCGGCTACCGCTCCCTGGTCGATGACAAGCACCACGTGGCGATGGTCAAGGGCGACGTCGACGGCGCCGAGGACGTGCTCGTCCGCGTCCACAGCGAGTGCCTCACCGGCGATGTCTTCCACAGCATGCGCTGCGACTGCGGCGAGCAGCTGGTCGCCGCCCTGACCCAGATCGAGCAGGAGGGCCGCGGCGTCCTGCTCTACCTCTCCCAAGAGGGGCGCGGGATCGGCCTGCTCAACAAGCTGCGCGCCTACAAGCTGCAGGAGGAGGGGGCCGACACTGTCGAGGCCAACCTGAAGCTGGGCCTGCCCGCCGACCTGCGCGACTACGGGATCGGCGCCCAGATCCTCGGCGACCTCGGCCTGACCAGCATTCGCATCCTCACCAACAACCCGAAGAAGATCGTCGGCCTGGAGGGCTACGGCCTCTCGGTCAGCGAGCAGGTGCCGATCGAGTCCTCGCCCAACGCCCACAACGAGGCCTACCTGCGGGCCAAGCGCGACAAGATGGGCCACTCGCTGCACCACCAAGGCCTCGCCTTCGACGAGGAGATGATCCGCGACGAGGACGAGCGCGACGCCGCCGGGGACGCCGCCGGTGGCTGAGTCGACCGCCTTCCTGGAGACCTTCGGCGAGGAGGAGCGCGAGGCGCTCTCGGGGCGGCGCTTCGCCGTCTGTGTCGGTCGCTTCTACGAGGACCTCGCCGAACGGTTGCTCAGCGGCGCCCGCGAAGGCTTCGAGCTGGCCGGCGTCCCGGCCACCTCGGTCAGCGAGGTCTCCGTCCCCGGCGCTTATGAGCTCCCCTTCGCCGCCAAGCTGCACGCGACGACCGGCAGCTTCGACGGCGTCGCCTGCCTCGGCGTCGTTATCCGCGGCGAGACCGACCACTACGACTTCGTCTGCGCCGAGGCAGCCCGCGGCATCCAGGACGTGCAGCTGGAGACCGGCGTCCCCTGTGCCTTCGGCGTGATCACCTGCGACACGATGCAGCAGGCGCTCGCCCGGGCCGGCGGCGGCAAGCGCGACCAGGGCCGCAATGCCGCCCTCACCGTCGCCCGCATGGCCCTGCTCAAACAGGCGGTCAACCCGTACCGCTGGCAGGTCCGCGACGGTTAGAGCGCGGAGAGGACGGCGATCGGGTAGCGCCGCATCATCCGATTCGAGGTAACGAGCGTCAGGCCGTCGACCTGGGCTTGTGCGACGAGCATGCGGTCGAATGGGTCGTGGTGCTCATGGGGGAGGGACTCCACCGCGAGTCCGTGGGGCATCGTCAGGGGCAACGGCTCAAATCGCTTCGCGGCAATCATCGCTCCCAGGTTGCCGGGGAGGCGAAGCTTCCCCTTCGCGCGCTTGACTCCGATCTCCCAAGCGCTCACGACACTGACGAAGACCTGATTCGATTCGTCCCGGATCGCGTCGACAACCTGCCCGGAGAGCCGTTCTGGATCGGAGAAGGCCCAGATCAGCGCGTTTGTATCGAGCAGGAGTTTCATCGCTGAGGATCCTTCCAGTCCTCCGGCCACTCCTCTTCGGGTCCATAGAATTCTTCGGCGATTTCCCTGTCGACCTTGGCCATCTCCTCGTCGGAGACCATCCAGACCTTGCCCTCCCAGCCGCCGAGCTTGCGCCTCCCCGGCTTCTTCTGGGCCGCAGGCACCAACTTCGCCGCCGGCTTGCCGGCGCGGGTGATCACTATCTCCTCCCCCTTCTCCACCCGGGCGACCAGCTTCGACAGGTGGGTCTTGGCCTCGTGCATGTTCACCGCGTCCAAGTTCTCAGCGGCCATTTCTCTCCCCCCTCTGGACGGAAGTCGCAATCGTCTTGTCAGTTAGTCCACTTAGCTAACTTGCGATCACGGTAGCATGCCCGACCCGATGGCCAAGGTATGTCACAGCTGCGGAAAGGGACCGGCGTTCGGCCAGTCCCGCAGCCACTCGATGGTCGCCACCAAGCGGCGCTTCGACCCGAACCTGCAGAAGGTGCGGATCGTCGAGGAAGGCCGGCGGCTGCGGACTTATGTCTGCACACGCTGCCTCAAGGCAAACAAGGTCACCAAGGCCGCCTGACTCGCCAGTCTTGCAGGGGAAGGGGTCCGGTCGCCCTTCGCTCGAATTGATGTCGCACGCGCTTCGCGCTTAGCGACGATGGTGGAGCGCGGCTGCGCCGCGCAAGCATCGGATTGCATTTCTGCCGCTTCGCGACATTCGATCGAAGGGCGACCGGACCCCTTCTCACTAAATGCGCGGCCCCGCTGACGAAGCGCTCCTGCCCATGCTGCCGAGGGACACCGGCATCCCCCGCTCTCGCGGCGCTCGGCGCTTGGTTAAGTGTTCTCCCCGACCACAGGGTGCTCGCCGGTCGGTGCTGGGTCGCCCTCGGCGGGCTCGACGTGGAGCCTTGGCAGGATGCGGTCCAGCCAACTGGGCAGCCACCAGGCCCGCTTGCCGAATAGCTGCATGATTGCGGGGACTAGGACGGAGCGGATGATTACGGCGTCGATGAAGACTGCGGAGGCGAGGCCGAGGCCGAAGAGTTTGATGATCCGGTCTTCGCCGATCATGAAGGAGGCGAAGACGGTGACCATGATCGCTGCCGCGGCGGTGATCACGCGGCCGGTGAGGGCGAGGCCGCGGGTGACGGCGAGGGTGGCGTCATGGCTGTTCTCCCACTCCTCGTGGATGCGCGACATCAGGAAGACCTCGTAGTCCATCGAGAGCCCGAAGATGATCGCGAAGAGGAAGACCGGGAAGAAGGAGATGATCGGGCCGGTGCCGTCGACACCGATCAGGCTGGCCCCCCAGCCCCACTGGAAGACGGCGACGATCAGGCCGAAAGCGGCGCCGATGCTGAGCAGGTTCATCGCCATCGCCTTCAACGGCACCAGCACCGATCGGAAGACCGCCATCAGCAGTAGCGCCGAGAGCAGCACGACGACGCCGATGAAGAGCGGCAGCTTTTCGGCGATCGCGTCGCCGAAGTCCTCGAAGATCGCGGTGATGCCGCCGACGTGGAGCGCCGCGCCGGTCTGCTGCTCGATTGGCGGCAGCACGTCGCCGCGGATGTGGTCAAGCAGTTCCGTGGTCGCCTCGCTCTGCGGCGAGGTCGTCGGGTAGAGCTGGAAGACGCCGGTGTTCTTGGCCGGGTTGAGCACGATCGCGGTGACCTTCGCCACGCCCCTTTCGCTCGCCAGTGTCCTGTGCAGCTCGACCAGGGCCTCGTCTTCCCCCTTGCCCGGCAGCGCCGCGACCATCGCGAAGGGGCCGTTGAAGCCGGGGCCGAAGCCCTCGGCGAGTAGATCGTAGGCTCGGCGCGTGCTCGAGCCGGCCGGGTCGGTGCCGGCGTCGTTGGAGCCGAGGCGCAGGGAGAGCGTCGGTACGCAGAGCGCCAGCAGCAGGCCGCCGGAGAGGAGGGCCGAGAGCACCGGCCGCTTCTGGATCTCCCGGCTCCAGCGGAACCAGCGCGTGTCTTCGGCGGTCGAGGGAACGCGCTTGCCGAGGCCGGGGATGCGCAGCCGGTCGACCCGCCGACCGGCGATCGTCAGCAGTGCCGGCAGCAGGGTCAGCGCCGCGATCATCGTGAACAGCACTGCCAGCGCCGCCGCCATCGCGACGCCATAGAGGAAGCTGATGCCGAGCAACAGCATCCCCGTCAGCGAGATGATCACGGTGACGCCGGCAAAGAGCACCGCGCGGCCAGCCGTATCGACCGCCGCGATCGCTGCCGGCCGCGGCTCCAGCCCCTCGTCGAGGCCGTTGCGGAAGCGGGTGAGGATGAAGAGGGCGTAGTCGATGCCGACGCCGAGGCCGATCATCGCCGCCAGCTGTGGGGCGAAGTTGGCGGTGTCGAAGACATGGGTGCCGAGAGTGACCAGGCTGATGCCGACGCCGAGCGCAAACAGCGCCGTGAGCAGCGGTAGGCCCATCGCCACGACCGAGCCGAAGGTGAGAAGCAGGATCACGACGGCGGCAAGCAGGCCGATCATGAACGACGAGTCGCCGCCTTCTTCTTCCTGGCGCACTTCCTCGACCGGCGCACCGCCGACCTCCACCTGGACATCGCCGCCGTTGGCCGCCTTGCCGATCGCGACCAGCTTCCTGATGTCGTCCTTTTCGAGCTTGTCGGTGGTGACGTCGTACTGCACGGTCGCATAGGCGATTTCGCCGTCTTTGCCGATCGCCGCCGCGCCGCCGGTCGCGTAGGGGCTGGCAACTTCGCTGACGTGCGGCAGCCCTTTTGCTTCCGCGAAGACGCCCTCCATCTTCTTCCTCACGGCGGGCGAGTCGGCCCCGGCCCGCGCCTTGTAGACGATTTCCGCGGTGACGCCGGACTGCTGCGGAAACCGTTCTTCCAGCAGGTCGAAGGCTTCCTGGGAGTCGGAGGAGGGCAGCTTGAATTCTTCGGTGAAGTCAGAGCCGACGGCGCCGGCGAGGATCCCGATTCCGATCAGGGCGACGATCCAGGCGCCGATCACCGTCTTGCGATGCCCGGTGGTCCATGTCGCGAAGCGCCTCATCGAGCGTCGCACCGTAGCGAACCGGGCTGTCGGGCTTTCAGCGGCGGCCCATCCGGCTACGGCAGCTAGATTTCTGCCGATGTCCGATCCTTCGATCGTCCGCTTCCGGCGCGTCGTCAGCTCTGCCTACGCCCACCTGGAGGCGCGACGCCAGGAGGTCAACGACCTCAACGTCTTCCCCGTCGCCGACGGCGACACCGGCGACAACATGGCGATGACGATGCGCGCGGTGATGGAGGAGCTCGACCGCCTCGACGGGATGGAGGTCGACGAGGTCGGCCGCACCCAGCTGGTCCAGGCCCTGGCGCGGGCGGCCCTGATGGGCGCGCGCGGCAACTCCGGCGTGATCCTCAGCCAGATCGTCCGCGGCGCCGCCGAGGAGCTGGCCAGCCGCCCCGGCGAGCTGATCGACCCGGTGCTGGTCGCCTCGGCGTTCGCCAGCGCCGCCGACGCCGCCTATGACTCGGTGCGCGAGCCGGCCGAGGGCACGATGCTGACCGTCTTCCGCGAGATGGCCCACTCGATCGCCCGCCAGCTGGCCCACCTCGAGGCCGAGAAACAGCGGCTCGAGCAGGGAGTTCCCGACGAGATGCAGGACGCGGTCCTGGCCGAGGTGCTCGAGCGGGCGATCGAAGACGGCCAGCGCGCGGTCGAGCGGACCCCGGAGCAGCTCGACGTGCTGCGCGAATCCGGCGTCGTCGACGCCGGCGGTTACGGGCTGGTGCTGATCCTCGCCGGGGTCGTCGCCGGCCTGCGCGGCGATGGCGCCGAGGTGCCCCAGGTCAACCACCACGAGGCACCGCGCCTGAGCCAGCCCCACCACGAGGACAGCCGCTACCGCTACTGCACCAACTTCATCGTCTCCGGCAGGGAATTGAGCAGCCGCGACTTCCTGCCCCGTTTGGAGGGGCTGGGCGACTCTGTCCTCGTCGTCGGCGACGAGGTGACGCTCAAGGTCCACGTCCACACCGACAGCCC
The DNA here is from genome assembly GCA_963817905.1 of uncultured Solirubrobacterales bacterium. GTDB lineage: Bacteria > Actinomycetota > Thermoleophilia > Solirubrobacterales > 70-9 > VRUE01. Next base: position 977,935 of record CAWFPS010000002.1, read on the forward strand.
CGAGGCCGCTGTCGCCCTCTTCGCGGACGCCGGCGAGGTGACCAACCTCGACGTCGCCGACATGAACGAGCAGATCGCCGAGCGCCGCGCCCGCCTCGATGGCGCCCGCACCGGCGCCCTGGCCGTCGCCGCGGGCGAGGGCCTGGAGCGGCTCTTCGCCGAGCTCGGCGCACAGGTCGTACCCGGCGGCGAGACGCTCAACCCCTCGACCTACGAGTTGCTGGCCGGCATCCACGAGGTTCCGGCCGAGGAAATCCTCGTCTTCCCCAGCTCCTCCAACGTGATCATGGCCGCCGAGGAGGCCTGCAAGCTCTCCGAGAAGCCGGCCCGGGTCATCGCCGCGACCTCGTTGCAGAAGAGCCTCCTCGCCCTGGTCGAACTCGACCCCGCCGCGGGCGCCGAGGAGAACGCCGGGCGCCTGGACGGCGCCGTGGCCTCGATTGCCGACGGCGGCGTCGCTCCCGCCGGCCGCGACGACGCCCAGGGCCGCTTTCGCAAGGGCGACGCGGTCGGCTTCGTCGAGGGCGAGATCGTCGCCTGGGGCGGGGCGGGGACGACCCTGGCCGCGACGATCGAGAAGCTCGCGGCGGGGGCGGAGATCGTCACCGTTATCACCGGCGACGGCGCGCCGATTCCCCCCGGCGAGATCGATACGCACGTGCCCGACGGGGTCGAGATCGAGATCCACGAGGGCGGCCAGCCGAGCTGGTGGTGGCTGCTCGCGGCCCAGTAGTGCGGGCGTTCGGCGGAGACGACGAGCTAACTCCGGCGCAGCTGCGCGACGCCCCGGTCCACTGGCCCCGGCCCAGTGCGCTCGACGTCTCGCTGCGGGCGCTCGACGGGGTGGGGCCGAAGACGGCCGCAGCGGCCGCGGCGGCAGGCGTCGCCACGGTCGGCGACCTGCTGCTGCGCTTTCCGCGACGCCATCGCGACCGAACGGCGATCCCGATCGCCGCCCTGGAGCCCAAGCAGCAGGCGACGATCGCGGTCGAGGTGCTTGGCAATGCGCCGCGGCCTTTTCGCAGGCGCGGCCTATCGATTGTGGGCGTAAAAGTGGGAGACGAATCGGACTCGCTCAGGGCCACCTGGTTCAACCAGCCCTGGATCGCTTCGAAGCTCTCGCCAGGAACCCGTTTGCTGCTAACGGGCACGCTGGGTAAACGGGGCTTCGTCGTCTCCGAATACGAGTTCGTCGCTGGCCCGCGGGTCCTGTCGGAGGGTGAGGGGGGCACTGCGGGCAGTCCACGGGCTGTCCTTGACTCCCCTCACCCTCCGCCACCCGCGGGAGAGGCCGAGCTTGTGCCCGTGCATCCATTGACCGAGGGGTTGAAGGCCAAGCAGGTGCGGGAGTGGACTGAGCAGGCGATCGGGTTGGTGCCGAACTTGATTGAGGGGGTGCCGGCCGCGGTGCGTGCGCGGCACGCTCTGGCGGGCGCGGCCGACGCGGTCAAGGCGATGCACTTCCCCGAGTCGATCGAGGAGGTCGAGGTCGCCCGCGAGCGGCTCCGGTTCGAAGAGCTCTTCCTCTACCAGGCCATCCTGGCGACGCGGAAGCGCAGCCATCGCACCGCACGGCCGGCGCCGCGGCTGGGCAGGCCGGGAGAGCAGGTGGGCCGCTGGGTCGAGTCGCTGCCGTTCCAGCCGACCCGGGACCAGCTCAAGGCGTTCGATGAGATCGACGGCGACCTGGACTCCGGCGAGCCGATGCAGCGGCTGCTGATGGGCGAGGTCGGGTCGGGCAAGACGGTGGTCGCGCTCTACTCGATGCTGCGGGCGCTGGAAGCCGGATACCAGGCGGTGCTGATGGCGCCGACCGAGACGCTCGCCGAGCAGCACGCGCTGACCCTGGGCAAGCTGCTCGCCGAAGAGGCGACGCCGTTCGCCCTGCTGAGCGGAGCCACCAAAGCCGCGCGGCGCAGGGAGCACCTCGACCGCCTGGCGAGCGGCGAGTTGGGCCTCCTCGTCGGCACCCACGCACTGATCGAGCCCGACGTGCGCTTCGCCCGGCTCGGCCTCTGCGTCGTCGACGAGCAGCACCGCTTCGGCGTCCGGCAGCGCAAGGCGCTCGACTCCAAGGGAGTGGAGGGGATGGCGCCCCACGTCCTGCACATGACCGCGACTCCGATCCCCCGCACCCTCTCGCTCACCGCCTACGGCGACCTCGACACCACCGCCCTGCACGAGCTTCCCTCGGGCCGCAGGCCGGTGGCGACACGCATCGTCGAGGAGGATGAGCGCGACGGCGCCTACGAGTTCCTCCGCGGGCAGCTGCGCGAGGGCCGCCAGGCCTTCGTCGTCTGTCCGCTGGTCGAGGAATCGGAGAAAATGCAGGGCCGTGCCGCCGAGGTCGAGGCTGAGCGGCTGGCCGGCGGCGAGCTGCGCGATTTCCGGGTCGGCGTGATCCACGGCCAGATGCGCTCGGCGGAGAAGGCGGCGGCGATGGAGACCTTCGCGGCGGGAGGCACGGACGTCCTGGTCGCGACCACGGTGATCGAGGTCGGCATCGACGTCGCCAACGCGACCGTGATGGTGATCGAGGGGGCAGAGCGCTACGGCGTCTCCCAGCTGCACCAGCTGCGCGGCCGGGTCGGCCGCGGCGAGCACGAATCCTGCTGCCTGCTCTTCCCCGAAGAGGCCGGTGAGCTGGCGCGGCAGCGATTGAAAGCAATCGCAGGCGAGAGCGACGGTTTCAAGCTTGCCGAGGTCGACCTCCTGCTGCGCGGCGAGGGCGAGGTGCTCGGCACCCGCCAGCACGGCCTGCCCCGCTTCGCCGTTGCCGAACTGCCCGAGGACTCAAAGGTCCTGGAGGCGGCCCGTGAAGAGGTCCTGGCCCTCCTCCACACCCACGGCTCCCTGGACGCCCCGGCCCTCGGCCCCCTCCTCGACGCGGCCCGCCACCGCTTCGGCGCCGGCGCTGCGGACCCGATCCCACTGTGAGAGGGGTCTGCACCCTTCCTGAAAACGCGCTTCGCGCTGGAGTGTTTTCAGGAAGGGCGCAGACCCCTCTCGTAGCCGATTGCTTCTCGGCCTCTAGATTTGGGACGTGCGGGTCATTGCGGGCGATCTCAAAGGGCAGCAGCTGGTGGCGCCGCGGGGCTGGAAGGTGCGGCCGACCTCCGACCGGGCCCGGGAGGCGATCTTCTCGGTGCTCGGCGAGCGGGTCGGCGGCGCCCGGGTGCTCGACCTCTACTGCGGCACCGGCGCCCTCGCGATCGAGGCGCTCTCGCGCGGCGCCGCCGACGCCACGATGGTCGACCGCGACACCCGCGCCGCGCTCGGCAACGTCGAGCGGCTCGGCTTGGGCGAGCGGGTCGAGCTGGTCCGCGCCGACGTCTCCCGCTGGCTTGCCGGCCACGACCCGGCGGAAGGTCCGATCTTCGACCTCGCCTTCGTCGATGCCCCCTATAGACTCGCCGACCGCGTGGGGACCGAACTCAATACCCAGCTTCCCCGCCTTCTCGCCGAGGGCGGGCGGGCGATAGTCGAGAGCGGTGCGCGGCGGCCGCTCCTCATCGATTCCCTGCCGCGCCTGCGCCAGCGCCGCTACGGCGCCGCCGACGTCTCGATCTACGGGAGCGAGGCGTGATGTCCCAGCAGCGCGATGGCACCGTCGTCTGCCCGGGCAGCTATGACCCGGTCACCAACGGGCACATCGACATCATCACCCGCAGCTCCCAGGTCTTCGAGCGCGTCGTCGTCGGCATCGTCAACAACCCGATGCGCAAGGACAAGACCCTGTTCACCGCCGAGGAGCGCCGGGGGCTGATCGAAGAAGCGACGGCCGGCCTCGGCAACGTCGAGGCGCGGATCTTCTCCAACCTCCTGGTCGAGTTCGCCCGCGAATCGGGGGCGAGGGCGATCGTCAAGGGCCTGCGGGCGATCTCCGACTTCGAGTACGAGTTCGAGATGGCCCAGCTGAACCGCAAGCTCGACCCCGGGATCGAGAGCATCTACATGATCGCCTCGCCCCAATACAGCTTCCTTTCCTCGACCGGAGTAAAGGAAATGGCCACCTTCGGCGGCGACGTCTCGGACCTCGTTCCGGGCCCCGTTTCCGCCGCAATGACGCGGCGCCTGGCCGACAGGTAGGCTTTTCCGGTGCGGTGCGGTGTGGGCGAGAGCTTGCAAAAAGCCGAGGAAATCACCGCTTCTTCACCGAAGATTGCTCTGGCACGTAGGCTTACGACCCTCTGATGGACGTTCTCGTTCTAATAGACAAGCTCGACGATGTCGTGCACAACGCCCGGCCGGTGCCGCTCACCGACCAGGTTCGCGTCGATCGCGAGGAGATCTACGACCTGCTCGACCAGATGCGGGCGACGATCCCCGAGGAGATCAAGCAGGCGCGCTGGATCGTCAAGGAGCGCCAGGAGATGCTGGCCGAGGCCAAGCGCGAGGCGGAGCGGGTTGTGCGCGAGGCGCGCGAGCAGCAGGCCCGGCTGATCTCCGACGAGGAGGTCACCAAGCAGGCCGAGCGGGCCGCCGATGAGATCGTCGAGGACGCGCGGGCGCGCGAGCGGGAGATCCGCCTTGGCGCCGAGGACTACGCGGATGAGATCCTCAACACGCTTGAGGTCAATCTTCAGAAGTTCCTCGCTGCTGTGCAGCGGGGCAGGGACCGGCTGGCTGGACGGGACGAAGAGCAGCAGGCCGTGCCGGATCTCGACGAGCAGGAGTAGCGGGGTTCGCGAGGGGACGGTTGTCCCCTCAAAACGCGCTTCGCGCTTGAGTGTTTTGAGGGGACAACCGTCCCCTCTCCAATCTCCGGCGCTGCCAGGGAAGGACGGTGCGCCCTCCCTTCCTCAGTAGGTGGCTGCTACTACGGCTAGATCCTCGGCCTGCCAGGTGATCCTTCCGCCGGACCAGTCGAGTAGTGACTGGAGCTTTTCGGGCTCGAAGATGTCTGCGACTACGAAGGCTCGGGAGTGGTCTTTGACTCGGCGGCAGAGGGCTTGGGTCTGTTCGTCGGCTAGCTGGTTCAGCGAGAGGACGGCTATTACCAGGTCCCAGGGGCCGTCGGGTAGGGGATCCTCCATGCGGGCGAGTTGTACGTCGTCGTAGCTCTGGCGGGCGCGGAAGACCATGTCGGGGCTGGCATCGAGGCCCACCACCCAGGCGTCGGGATGGGCCTCGATCAGGCGGCGGGTCGTCTCGCCGGTGCCCATGCCGAGCTCGAGCACGCGCTCGGGGGGAAAGGGGATCGCCGCGATTGCCTGTTCCTGCAGCTCGTCGTAGCGGGGGATCTGGCCGCGGATCCGCTCCAGGTAAACCTCGGGTGTCCAGTCGAATCGGTTCATTTCGTAATCTCGTGAGGAGGCCCATCGTAAGCCCGGCTGAAGCGGAAGGGAGTTCATGGCTCACGCATCGACGATCATCGACCTGGCGCGGCTGTCGTTGTCCCACGGCGAGGGACGGCGGCTCGACGTCCCGGTCCGCTTGGAACCGCTGGAGCTGGCCGGCCAGGCCTACGTCTCGCCCGATTCGGTCCCGGTGCGCCTCGACGTCTCCCGGCCCAGCGGCGGCTTTGCCTTCCGGCTGCGCTTCCCGGTTCGGATCGAGGGGCCCTGCATGCGCTGCCTGGAGGGGGCGGCGCTGGAGGCCGAGGTCGACGCCCGCGAGGTTGCCCAGGACGACACCGAGGACGAGGAGCTGCTCAGCCCCTACGTCGAGGACGACGAGCTCGACCTCGGACGCTGGGTCCACGACGCCGCCGTCCTCGCCATCCCGACCCGCTTCCTCTGCCGCCCCGATTGCGCCGGTCTCTGCCCGACCTGCGGCGAGTCTTTGAATGACGCGGACCCGGCCGATCACCAGCACGAGGCGGGCGTCGACCCTCGCTGGTCGAAGCTCGATGAGCTGAAGCTCGAGGGCCAGTAGGGGGAGGGCGCCGGGTGCCCCTTCCCGCGAATTGATGTCGCACGCGCGCTGCGCGCGCTTGGCGACGAATGAGGAGCGCGCCTTCGGCGCGCACGACCGGATTGCATTTCCGCCGCTTCGCGACATTCTCGGGAAGCGGCACCCGGCGCCCTAACCGCTACCATCCCGCGACCGATGGCTGTCCCGAAGAAGAGAACTTCAAGTGCCCGGCGAGATAAGCGGCGGGCCAACCACAAGGCTGGCAAGGCGCGGCTCAACCAGTGCCCGCGTTGCCACAGCCCGCGGTTGCCGCACCGGGTCTGCCCGACCTGTGGCACCTACGCCGGGCGAGAGGTGATCAAGCACCCGATCGCCGAGCCGGCGGGGCCCACGCCTGACGCCGACGAGTAGCGATGCCTGAGGGCATCACGGTCGCCCTCGACGGATTCGGGGCGGAGCAGGGATTCGAGGTGCTCGCCGAGGGCGCGAGGCTGGCCGCCGCCGACGGGATTCGCCTGCGGGTTTTCGGGCCGGCCGCCGAGCTGGGCTTGGATGGAGTCGGGGGAATCGAGGTTGTGCCGACCGGCGAGTGGATCGCCAACGAGGAGGACCCCGTCGCCGCCGTGCGGGCGAAGAAGGAGGCCTCGATCGTCCGCGCTGCTGCCGACGGTCAGCGCCGGCGACGCCGCGGCGATGGTCAGCCCCGGCTCGACCGGGGCGACGATGGCCGCCGCCACCTTCGGCCTGCGCCGGCTCAAGGGCGTGCAGCGGCCCGCCCTCGCCGTTCAGCTCCCGGTCCCCGGCAAGCCCGTCCTCTTCCTCGACGTCGGTGCCAACGTCGAGGTGCGGGCCCAGCACCTGGTCCAGTTCGCCTTCCTCGGCGCCGCCTTCAGCGAGGCCGTGCTCGGGGTCGAGCGCCCGCGGGTCGGGCTGCTCTCGGTCGGCGAGGAGGCGGGGAAGGGGCGCGAGGAGGTCGTCGCCGCGCACGACGTGCTCGCCGCGGCGAGCGGGATCGAGTTCGCCGGCAACGTCGAGGGCCGCGACCTGCCGGCCGGCGCAGCCGACGTCGTCGTCACCGATGGCTTCACCGGCAACGTCTCGCTGAAGTTGATGGAGGGCACCGCGAAGGCCGTCACCGGGGGGATCCGCGACGCCGCCCGCTCCAACCCCCTTGCCGCGCTCGGCGGCCTGCTGCTGCGCCCGGCGCTCGGCGGCCTGCGCCGCGAGCTGCATCCCGACACGACCGGCGGCGCGATCCTGCTCGGCCTGCGCGGCATCGCCGTGGTCGGCCACGGCAGCTCCGGCGCCGAGGGGATCGCCAACGCGGTCCGCCTCGCCGCCCGCTGCGTCGAGGTCGACGCGGTCGGCCGCACGGCGGAGCTGCTGCGCGAGGGCGGCGCCGGCCGCGGCAAGCTGGCAGATCGAACCGGCGCGAGCGAAGCGTGATAGGAAGTCAAAGATGAGTCGCGAGCAAGTCCTCACCCTGGTCCGCGACCACCTCGCCGAGGAGCTCGAGATCGAGGCGGCGAAGATCGGCGAGACGAGCCGCTTCAAGGAGGACCTCGACGCCGACTCGCTCGACCTCTACGAGCTGGTGATGGAGCTGGAGGACACCTACGGGATCTCCGTCTCCGAGGAGCAGGCGGCCAAGATCGCGACCGTCGGCGACGCGGTCGACTTCGTGCTCGAGCACGCGTCGGCGTGAGCGGGACGAGTCTCGCCGAGCTGATCGCCGAGTTGCCGGAGGACCTGCGCCGCCAGGCCCTGACCCACTCCTCCTGGAGCGAGGAGCGGACCGAATCCTACGAGCGCCTCGCCTATCTCGGCGACAGCGTGCTCGCCCTCGCCGTCGCCCGGCAGCTGGTCGAGCGCTTTCCCGACGTCGACGCGGGCGGCCTTACCAAGATCCACAACCAGGCGGTCAGCGGCGTCTCCTGCGCCGAGGTTGGCCGCGAGCTCGGCGTGCCGGAGATGCTGCGCGCCAACGAGCCCGAGGACATGCCAGTCGGGATTCCGGCGGAGGTCCTGCTCAGCGGCGAGAGGCCGCTGCCGGAGGCGACCGAGGCGCTGATCGGCGCCTGCCTGCTCGCCTTCGGCTTCGACCGCGTGGCGGACGCGGTCGCCGTTGCCTTCGCGCCCCGCATCGAGCATGCCGCCGAGACCCGGATCGACTTCAAGTCGGCGCTGCAGGAGCTGCTGGCCAGGCGCCACCTCTCGGTCAGATACAAGGTGACCGCCGAATCCGGGCCCCCGCACCGGCGCAGGTTCGAGGTGAGGGCGATCGTCGACGGCAAGACGATCGGCGAGGGCGAAGGCCGGAGCAAGAAGGCGGCCGAGCAAGTCGCCGCCGAGCAGGCTCTGAAACGGCTTGGGGATTGACTTTGGCGGTCGCGTCCGACACGCTCGCGAGGCTTGGCGCCCAAGGGTCGAGGGACCGGCCCCGGAGAGACTACGCATGTACTTGAGATCGATCGAGATGAAGGGGTTCAAGTCGTTCCCCGAGCGGGCGAGGCTGGAGTTCTCGCCCGGCGTCAGCGTGATCGTCGGGCCCAACGGCTCGGGTAAGTCCAACATCACCGACGCGGTGCTCTGGGCGCTCGGCGAGCAGAGCCCGGGGGCGATCCGCGGCGCCTCGATGCAGGACGTGATCTCGGCCGGCGGCAAGGGTGTCGGCCAGCGCCGCCAAGCCGAAGTCGAGGTGACGATCGACAACTCCGAGGGCCGCGCTGCCACTGAGCTCTCCGAGATCGCCGTCAAGCGCACCCTCGACCGCTCCGGCGACGGCTCCTACCGGCTGAACGGCGCCCGCTGTCGCCTCGTCGACGTCACCGAGGTGCTCTCCGACACCAATCTCGGCCGCGAGATGCACTCGGTGATCAGCCAGGGCCGGGTCGAGTCGATCATCCACTCCAAACCGCGCGAACGGCGTCTCCTGATCGAGGAGGCGGCCGGCCTGGGCAAGCACCGCAAGCGCCGTCGCCGGGCCGAGCTGAAGCTGCGCGCCGCCGGCGACAACCTCGACCGGGCGCTCGACCTCGAGCGCGAGGCGCGGGCCCGGCTGCGACCGCTGAAGCGCCAGGCGCAGGCGGCGGAGCTGGGGGCGCGGATCGAGCGGGAGGAGCTCGGCTTGCGCGGGCAGTTGGTCGCCGAGGAACTGCGTTTCGGCGCCGATCGTGCCGCCGCGGCGGAGAAGGCGGCGAACGAGGCGCGGGCGCAGCGGACGGCGATCGAGAAGGAGCTGGCCGGGGTGAGCGAGAAGCGCCGCGCCGCCGAGGAGCGCTTTGCCGCCCGCGACCGCGAGCGCACCCAGGCCTGGGGCGTGCTGACCAAGCTGCGCGGCGAGCAACAGCGGATCGCGATCCGCGCCACCGGGCTGTCTGACCGCGAGGGCGAGATCCACGCCCGCCTCGACGCGCTGCGCACCGAGCTGGGGCCGCTGACGCTCGACGTCGGCGGTGCCGCTGCCCCGGGCGAGCGGGCGCGCAAGCTGGAGGAGGAGCTGAGCGAGATCGACGCCGGTCTCTCCGGGGCGAGCGAGGGGCTCGACCGCGCCCGCTCGGCCGAGTCCAGCGAGGCGGCGCGCGAGGCGGCTCTCGGTGCGATTCAAGCCGGAGCGGAGCGGGCGTCCCGACACGCCCGCCGCGCCGAGGGCCTGCTCGGCGAGCGCGCCCGCGAGGTCCTGCGCAAGCGGCTCGCCGCGGGCGAGGAGCTGCTCGACGACGTGCGCACGGCAGCTGGGGCGGCGGCGGCGGCCGAGACGGCGATCCGCGCCCGGGTCGAGCGGATCGAGCAGCGCGTCGTCGGCGGCGAGGGCGACGGCGATGAGATCGCCGAGGAGATGCGGGCCTGCTCCCAGCGCGAGTACGAGCTGCAGGCCAAGATGTCCGCCGCCTCGGACCGGCTGACCGAGGTCGAGGTCGAGGCGGCGCACCTGGGCGACCGCCGCGCCGAGGCGGCCAAGGAGCTGGCCTCGATCGCCGAGCGGCTGGGCGAGGAGGTCGAGTCGGCCACCGAGGCGCTCAGCGAGGAGGAGCGGGCCGAGATCGACCGGCGGCTGGAGCGACTCGAGCGCCGTCGCGCCCAGATCGGCCCGGTCAACCCGCTGGCCGAGCAGGAGTACGAGGAGGCCCGCGAGCACGTCGAGGCACTGCAGGCTCAGCGTGAGGACACCGAGCGGGGGATGCGTGAGCTGGAGTCGCTGATCCGCGACATCGACCGCGAGATCGAGCGCGCCTTCGAGCAGACCTTCGAGGCGACGGCGAAGAACTTCGAGGAGATGATCGAGCACCTCTTCCCGGGCGGTCGCGGCTGCCTGCGCCGGGTCAGCCTGCGCCCGGTCCGCGACGCCGAGGAGGCGAGCGAGGAGCCCAGCGGCGAGGCTACCGAGGCGGAGGACGACGATGAGGAAGAACAGCGCGAGGAGCTCGGGGTCGAGATCGAGGTCACCCCGGCCGGCAAGTCAACCCGCAAGCTCTCGCTGCTCTCCGGCGGCGAGAAGTCGCTGGTCGCGATCGCCTTCGTCTTCGCCGTCTTCCTCGCCCGGCCCTGCCCCTTCTACATTCTCGACGAGGTCGAGGCCGCCCTCGACGATGCCAACATCGACCGCTTCCTGCAACTGATCCGGCGCTTCTCCGACCGCGCCCAGTTCGTCATCGTCACCCACCAGAAACGGACGATGGACGCCGCCGACGTGCTCTACGGCGTCAGCATGGGGGGCGACGGCGTGACCAAGGTGGTCTCGCGCCGCCTGCCGCGCGAAGTCGAGGAGGGCAGGGGGGATGACAGTGGCGACGGCCCGCCCCCGTTCGCCGGAGTCGCCGCGAGCGATGAGGCCGCCGACCAGGCCGACCAGGCCCCGCGCCTCGGCGAGCAGCCGGCAGCCCAGCGCCCCGGCGACGCCGTCGAAGCCGCCTAACCGCTCGAGCCGTGCATTTGCCACGCATATCGGGGTAAATGCACGTCTCGCCGCCGGACGTGTCTTAAAGAAAACAGAACGTTCCCCGATCGGGGACCACGCTACGCTGCGGAGAGGGAAAGGAGGGAGCCGTGGCACAGCGGCACATGGACAGGTTGACGTCGTTCGACACGTCGTTCCTGGCCAACGAGAGGTCCAATGGGCACATGGCGATCGGCGCCGTGCTCGTCTGCGAGGGCGAGCCGCCCAGCCGCGAGGACTTCGCCGCCCACATCCGCAGCCGGGTCCACCACCTGCCCCGCCTGCGCCAGCGACTCGCCTTTCCGCCACTCGGGCTGGGCACGCCGTTCTGGGTCGATGACCCCGATTTCCAGCTCGCCAACCACCTGAGTCGTGTGCAGCTGCCCGCGCCCGGCGACGAGGCGGCGTTCCACGACCTCGTCGGCGAGGTGCTCTCACCCCCGCTCGAGCGCTCGCGGCCGCTCTGGCAGCTGGTCCTCGTCGAGGGCCTCGAGGGCGGTCGCTTCGCGATCGTCTACAAGACTCACCACGCGCTCGCCGACGGCTTCTCCGCGGTGGACATCGGCAAGCTGCTCTTCGACCCCGAGGCGAACCCGGTCCCCTCGCGCGACGAAGCGCCCTGGGAGCCTCAGCAGCCGCCCTCTCACACCGCCCTGCTCGCCCGCGCCTTCAGCGGCGCCTGGGCGACGATGCGGCGACTGGTGCACTGGCTCGGAGGGGCGGCGCGCCAGCCCAGGCGGGCGCGCAAACGCGCCTTCGATGGCGTCACCGGCCTCTGGGAGGTGACAGCGGCTTGGTTCAAGCCGGCGCCCAAGGTGCCGCTCAACGTCGAGATCGGCCCGCGGCGCAGCTTCGCCTGGGCCGAGTTCCCGCTCGCCGACGTGAAGCGGGTCAAGAACGCGCTCGGCGTCACGGTCAACGACGTGATCCTGGCGGCCACCGCCGGCGCCCTGCGGCGCTGGCTGGACGACCGCGAGGTCGATACCGAGGGGATGGAACTGAAGGCGCTGGTGCCGGTCTCGGTCCGCACGATCGACGAGGAGGGCGAGCTGGGCAACCGGTTGACGGCGATGCGCGGGCCGCTGCCGGTGGGCATCGCCGACCCGGTCGAGCGAGTGCAGGCGGTGCACCGCGGCATGGACGAGCTCAAGTCCTCCAAGCAGCCGCTCGGGGCGGAGGCGATCTGGGGGCTGAACGACTGGTTCCGGGATTTCGCCCCGCCGGTGCTGCTGCGGCCGACGGCGGCGATCAACTTCTCCACCCGCCTCTTCAACCTCTTGGTCACGAACTTCCCGGGCCCGCAAATCCCCTTCTACGTGCTCGGGCGCGAGGTCACGGGAGTCTTCCCGGTCGGCTTCCTCGCCCGCCGCCACGCGCTGGCCGTGGCGATCGTCAGCTACAACGGCAAAGTCGGCTTCGGCATCCTCGCCGACCGTGCCGCGATGCCCGACCTGGAACTGCTCCCCGAGTACCTCGGCGAGGCGGTGGAGGAGCTCAGCGCCGCCGCCCGGATAGCCTCCGGCGACAAGGAGGACGGCAACGAAGATGGCGACCAGCTGGCAGGAGATACTCGACCTCGGTTCGCGCGTGAGCGCGAAGAGCTCCACGGGGCCTGAGCCGGAGGAGCGGCGCCGCGGCGTATTCGGCCGCCTGCGCGAGAGCCTTTCCAAGAGCCGCAAGGCGCTCGCCGAGGAGCTCTCGGCCAGCTTCTTCGACCGCATCGACGAGGAGACCTGGGAGCGCCTGGAGGAGGCACTGATCCTGGCCGACGCCGGCGCCCCGACGACGGCCAAGGTGGTCGAGCGGCTCGAGCACGAGGTCGAGGCCGGCACGGTCCCCGCCGACGGGGAGGCGGTGCAGGAGCGGTTGATCGAGATCCTCGCTGAGGTTGCCGGCACCGCTCGCGGCCCGATCGACCTCAGTGGCGAGCCCGCGGTGCTGCTGATGGTCGGCGTCAACGGCACCGGCAAGACGACGACGATCGGCAAGATCGCCTGGCACCTCTCCAGGGAGTTCGGCCTCAAGGTGATTCTGGCGGCGGGAGACACCTATCGCGCCGCTGCGGCGGAGCAACTCGCCGAGTGGGCGGATCGGGCCGGCGCCGAACTGGTCCGCTCCGAGGAGGGTGCCGATCCCGGCGCCGTCGCCTACGACGCGGTGGAGGCCGCCGGCGCCCGCGGCGCCGATGTCGTCATCGTCGATACCGCCGGCCGCCTGCACACGCAGAGCAACCTGATGGACGAGCTGGTCAAGGTGCGGCGGGTGATCGCCAAGCAACTGCCCGGCGCCCCGCACGAGACTTTGCTCTCGATCGACGCGACGACGGGGCAGAACGGGCTGCGCCAGGCCCAGCTCTTCGCCGAGGCGGTCGAGGTCGACGGCGTCGTCCTGACCAAGCTCGACGGCACTGCCAAGGGTGGCATCGTCCTCGCCATCGCCGACGAGCTGGGAATCCCGGTGAAGCTGATCGGCACCGGCGAGACGCTCGAGGATCTGCGGCCGTTCGACCCCACAGACTTCGCTAACGCGCTACTGGGTTCAGAGGGACTATCCCGGTAGGGGTTCCGCTTAACTTTTTTGGTCGTCGGCGGGAGCCTGTCGAGAACGGGTCTGGCAAAAAAGTACAAGACGCTCCATCCCTACCGGGATAGTCCCTAGTCTCCGCAGGGTGTTCGATCAACTCTCAGACCGATTGCAGGCGACGCTCTCCGAGGTTCGCTCGCGGGGAAAGCTGAATGAGTCCGATGTTGACGGGGCTATGCGGGAGATTCGGCTTGCGCTGCTTGAGGCCGATGTCAACTTCAAGGTCGTCAAATCCTTTACCGCGACGCTGAAGGAGCGCTGCCTCGGCGCCGGCGTGCTCGGCAGCCTCGATCCCGGCCAGCAGGTGATCAAGATCGTCAACGAGGAGCTGACCGCCCTGATGGGCGGCACCGGCAGCGAGCTGGCGATGTCCTCCAGCGGCCCGACCGTGATCCTGATGGCGGGGCTGCAGGGCTCGGGCAAGACCACCGCCTGCGCCAAGCTGGCCCGCTTCCTGCGCGAGAACGGCCACAAGGACGTCGCCCTCGCCGCCTGCGACGTCTACCGGCCGGCTGCCGTCGAGCAGCTGGTCACGGTCGGCGGCCGCGCCGGCGCCCACGTCTACGAGAAAGGCACCGAGGCCGACCCGGTCGAGATCGCCGCCTGGGCACTGGAGCAGGCCAAGACCGAGCGTCGCGACGTGCTGATCGTCGACACCGCCGGCCGCCTCCACATCGACGAGGACCTGATGGACGAGCTGGCGCGAATCCGCAAGCGGGTCAAGCCCCATGACGTGCTCCTGGTCGTCGACGCGATGACCGGCCAGGACGCGGTCGGTGTCGCCGAGTCCTTTGCCGAGGCGGCCGAGTTCGACGGCGTGGTGATGAGCAAGCTCGACGGCGACGCCCGCGGCGGCGCCGCGCTCTCGGTCAAGGCGGTGACCGGCAAGCCGATCCTCTTCGCCTCGACCGGCGAGAAGCTGGAGGCCTTCGACCGCTTCCACCCCGACCGCATGGCCTCGCGCATCCTCGGCATGGGCGACGTGCTCAGCCTGATCGAGAAAGCCGAGCAACAGATCGACGAGAAGCAGGCGATCGACCTCGAGCAGAAACTGAAGAAGAACCAGTTCACGCTTGAGGACATGCTCACCCAGATGCGTCAGGTGCGGAAAATGGGCCCGATCAGCGGCATTCTCGGGATGCTGCCCGGCATGGGGGCGATGAAACAGCTGAAGAACGCCGAGGTCGACGAGGGCCAGCTCGACCGGGTCGAGGCGATCATCCTCTCGATGACGCCGGAAGAGCGCGCCAACCCGGCCTTGATCAAGGGCTCGCGCCGCAAGCGCATCGCCAACGGCTCGGGGACGAAAGTCCAGCACGTCAACCAATTGGTCAAGCAGTTCGACCAGATGCGCAAGATGATGCGCCACGTCGCCTCCGGCAAGATGCCCGACCAGCAGCAGCTCGCCCAGATGGCCGGGGGCGCACCGCGGCCAAAGATCCGCAGGCGCTAACCGAAACCAGGCCGCATGTCCTCGACTTCGCGTCCGGCATGCGTAGATATGGCCCCAGCCTGTACTCTCCTCGATTCATGGCCGTTCGAATCAGACTGAGGCGCGTCGGGTCCAAGAAGAACCCGATCTGGCGGATCGTCGTCGCCGACAAGCGCTCGCCGCGCGACGGGCGCACGATCGAGACGATCGGCCAGTACAACCCGCAGACGGAGCCCTCGACGATCGAGGTCGACGAGGCGCGTGCCCGACACTGGATCGAGCACGGTGCCCAGCCCTCGGAGACCGTCGCCACGCTGCTGCGCACCAAGGGCATTCCCGCCTCGGGCAGCTAGCGGTGACCGAGCTCCTGGAGTTCCTCGTCCGCTCGCTGGTCGAGGACCCGAATGCGGTCGTGGTCGAGGAGCTCGAAGAGGAAGGCGACCTCGTCTATGAGATCAGCGTCGCCGAGGATGACCTCGGGCGCGTGATCGGCAAGGGCGGGCGGGTCGCCAACGCGATTCGGACGATCGCCAAGGCTGCTGCGGTTCGACTCGATCGCCGGGTCATCGTCGACATTCTTGACTGACGCGTTTGGCGCGCGGGTCCTGTCGCGGCGGCCCTCCCCCATGTGCTCGGACGCGCTGCGCGCGCCCTCCGCTACGGGGGACCCCCGCCACCGCGCCACCCGTGCGAGAAGCCGTTTAGGCAAGAGCTTCCAGGGGCCGGGCACCGCCGCCGAACGATCGCGAGAATGACGGCATGAAGCTCGACATCTTCACTCTCTTTCCCGAGGCGTTTGACTGGTTTCAGTCGCAGCGGTCGGTGCAGAACGCGATCCGGGAGGGGAACGAGCTGCGGTTGTTCGACTATCGCGAGACGACTCCGTTGAAGGCCGGGCAGGTCGACGATGCGCCGTATGGGGGAGGGGCGGGGATGGTGTTGCGGGTCGATGTGGTCGACGCGGCATTGCAGGCCGCCTATCCGCACGGCGAAAAGCCGCGCACGGTGCTGCTCTCGCCGACCGGGCGGTTGCTCGATGACGGGCTCGCCGACGAGCTGACGGCCGAGCCGCACCTGGCGCTGCTCTGCGGGCGCTACGAGGGATTCGATGACCGCGTTCACGAGTACCTCGCCGACGACGAGGTCTCGATCGGGCGCTACGTGCTGGCTGGCGGCGAGCTGCCGGCGATGGTGCTCGCCGACGTGGTGATGCGCAAGCTGCCGGGCGCCCTCGGCCACGCACAGAGCGCGGTGGAGGAGTCCTTCAGCCAGCGGCTCGAGGGAATGCCGGAGTACCCGCACTACACCCGTCCGGCCGAGTACCGGGGTTGGGGGGTGCCGGACGTTTTGGTCTCCGGCGACCACGAGCGGGTCCGCCTCTGGCGGCTTGAGCAAAGCCGGGCGCGAGCCGGGCAGTCCGAAAAAAGTCCTGAGTAGCTACCATTCCGCCACCGCGCGGAGCCCACCCGGGCCCGGCGGTCTTTTTTCGCCAATGAGCAGCGTCATCGACGACATCGAGCGCGGTCAACTGAGGAAGGGTCTCCCTTCCTTCGATCCAGGCGATCGCGTGCGCGTCCATTTCCAGGTCGTCGAGGGCAGCCGCCGTCGCACCCAGGTGTTCGAGGGGATCGTCCTGAGGCGGCAGGGCTCGGGCGCGCGCGAGACCTTCACGGTCCGCAAGCAGTCCTTCGGTGTCGGCGTCGAGCGGACGTTCCCGCTGCACTCGCCGAAGATCGAGAAACTGGAGATCGCGGCCCGCGGCGACGTGCGGCGGGCCAAGCTCTACTACCTGCGCGGCCGGATCGGCAAGGCGGCTCGGGTTGCCGAGCGGAGGTGGGGGATCGACGAGGAGTTGATCTCGGCTCCTACCGCGGCTGCTGAGCCGGAAGCGGTGGATGCCGAGGGCGTGAGTCAAGCTGCTGAAGACGCTGAGGTGCAGGCTGAGGACGGTGGGGCCGCGGGTCCTGTCGCGGCAGAGGACTCCTCGTCCTCGCAAGCTGCGGGCGAGGAGCCCACCGCCACGCCACCCGCGGCAGACGCGTCACAGGCTGACGTGGCTGCGCCCGAGACCGGCGAGACTGACGAGCCCGAGGCGAGCAAAGCTGACGAGCCTGTGACCGAGGCTTCGGCGGAGGAGCCTGCCGGGGTGGAGGCCACAACGGAGGCTTCGAGTGAGACGGCGGTCGATGTGGACGCGGAGGCGTCTGGGGTGGGGGAGACCGAGGACACCGCCGCGGCCGATGAGGCCGAGAACGAGTCGACGGAGGAGAAATCCGACGACTCCGGCGGGGACCCGGCCTGAAACTCGCGATCCCGAAACCGAAGACCCGTGGCGGCGGTTTCGTTGAGATCGTCGTCATCGTTGCCCTGGCGCTCGGACTTGCGCTGGCGATCCAGGCCTGGCTGGTCAAGCCCTACCAGATCCCCTCGCAGTCGATGGAGCCGACCCTCGATGTCGGCCAGCGAGTGCTCGTCAGCCGCTTCCTCTACCACTTCGACGACCCGAGCCCGGGTGACATCGTCGTCTTCCACCCGCCAAAGGGGGCGGACAACGGCACCGAATGCGGGGTCACGATCAAGGGCCAGGAGCCGGTCAACGTCGGCACGCCGTGCCCGAAGCCGACCCCCGAAGAGTCGAGCCAAAACTTCATCAAGCGCATCGTCGCCGGGCCGGGCGACACGCTCAGCGTCCGCGACGGGCACCCGGTCGTAAACGGCGTGGAGAAGAGCGAAGAGTCCTTCATCAGGGCCTGTGGCGTCGCTCCCGCCTGCAATTTGCCGAAACAGATCAAGATTCCACCCGGCTACTACTTCATGATGGGCGACAACCGTGGAGAAAGCGACGACAGCCGCTTCTGGGGACCCGTCCCGCGGGGATGGATCATCGGCAAGGCCTTTGCCACCTACTGGCCTCCCGACCGCATCGGCACCCTCTAGGCCCGCTGCCGGGGGCAAGGCCCACCAGCGCCGCCTCGCCCGCACGCGCCGGCTCTTCGCCTTCGACCGCGGCCTCGGCGCGCGCCGGGTCGCTGGCGCCGACGAGGCCGGGCGCGGCTGCCTGGCCGGCCCGCTTGTCGCCGCCGCCGTGCTGATCGACTACGAGGCGCTCTCCAACTCCGACCGCCGGGCGCTGGCGGGTTTGCACGACTCCAAGCAGATGCGGGACGAGGCGCGGGCCGCGATGTTCCCGGCGGTGCTGAGGGCGGCGGAGCGGGTGAGCGTGACGATCCGCTCCGCGCGCGGGATCGACGACCGCGGCCTGCACGTGACCAACCTCGAAGCGCTGGCCAATGCCCTGGAGCGGCTTCGGCCTGACCCGGAGACCACCTGCCTGGTCGACGGCTTCTCGCTGGGCCAGTGCGCCGTGGCGCACCGGGCCGTGGTCGAAGGCGACGGCACCAGCGCCGCGATCGCCGCCGCCTCGGTGATCGCCAAGGTCACCCGCGACCGCTACATGCACCGCGCCGCCGACCGCCACCCCGGCTGGGGCTTCGAGGAGCACGTCGGCTACTCGACCCCCGAGCACCGCGAGGCAATAGAGCGCCTCGGCATCTCACCCCTGCACCGCCGCTCATTTCAGTCTGTGGCGTATGCGCAGCTTGAGCTGGCGGGCTGAGACCCAATTCACGTACTTTGCGAACTGACCCCGGCAGTTGTCCGATTGCCGCCCTACAGTGGCGAGCGTGACTGCGGCCCAGCAGATCCGAGAGGAAGGACACTTCCGCGAGGTCGAGGGAGCCATGCTCCATGTCGAAGACGCCGCGCGAAGGCTGTCCGAAGCGGCTGAGTCCCTGGAGAAGGACGGCGCGGCCCCGCACCTCGTCGCAGCTCTGGAGACGGCAGCCGGAGCCGTGCGCGCGGACCACGCCCGCCTGATGAAGTCGGTCTACTGGCAGGCGCCGCCCAGCGCCCAGGGCGAGTTGGCGGCTCCCGGCGACGCCGAACAGCAGCGCCTCGCGTCCTAAGTCGGGCCGGATGCCGCTCATCGGCGAGGAGATCAGGGCGAGCCTGACCCGTTTCGTCGCGCGCTGGAGCGTCCGCGACGGTTACGAGCGCGGGGAGGCGCAGACGTTCCTCACGGAGCTCTTCGAGTGCTATGGCCAGCGACTCACCGATGTCGCCGAGTTCGAGCACTTCCAGAAGGGAGGCTTCATCGACTTGGTTTGGCCTCGGGTGTGCATCTTCGAGATGAAGTCGGCAAACGAGTCCAAGCGCCTGGCAAAGCATCGCGAGCAGGCGCTCGGCTACTGGCATGGGGCGGCAAATGCAGCGGAGGAAATTCCCGCCCCAGAGTACGTGGTGCTGTGCTCTTTCGAGCGCTTCGAGGTGTGGGAGCCGGGTCGTTATCCGGATGCGCCCCGGGTCGAGTTCGGACTCGAAGAGCTGCCCGATCGCTATACGACCCTGCTCTTCCTCGCCGGCGACGAGCCGGTGTTTGCCGCCCGGCAGGAGGCGGTCACGCTCGAGGCTGTCGGCAAGCTGGCGGAGCTTTTTCAGCAGCTTGAGCGTCGCGGAGAGGGCGATCCCCAGACTCGGCGGCGGTTCATCCTGCAATGCGTCTGGTGCATGTTCGCGGAGGATCTCGGCCAGATTCCCGGCCAGGGCTTCACCCGGATCGTTGGCGATCTGATCGCGAACCCACGCCGGTCGAGCGCCGATGACCTGGGTCGCCTCTTCGAGTACCTCGACGACCCAAACCCGAAGCGACCGGAGCATGGCCTCTATGCCGGAGTGCCATACGCGAACGGCTCGCTTTTCAGTGAGCCGAGCCGGATCGACCTGACTTCCGACGAGCTTGCCCTCCTTCGCACGATCGCCGCCTCCAACTGGCGCGATGTCCAGCCCTCGATCTTCGGCTCGCTGCTGCAGGGTGTCTTCGGCAGGGAGAAGCAGTGGCGCCTCGGCGCGCACTACACCCACGACGCCGAGATTCAGAAGATCGTTGGGCCAACCGTGGTCGACCCATGGCGTGAACGGATCGAGGCTCTGTCCACGTATGACGACGCGCGCCGGGCCCAATCCGATCTTCTCAACTACGTCGTCCTGGACCCGGCTTGCGGTTCAGGGAATTTCCTCTACGTTGCCTATCGGGAGTTGAGACGTATCGAGGCGGCCCTAGCCGAGCGGGCGATGGAGTTGGCTCTGGCCGAGGGCAGGCCCGCTCAGGAGGGTCTCAGCGCCTTTTTCCCGTTGCAGAACATGCGCGGGATCGAGCTTGAGCAATTCGGCGTAGATCTGGCTCGCGTCACGCTCTGGATGGGTCATCGGCTCGCGGTCGAGGAGCTCGACCTCGAGGAGAGCACCCTCCCGCTCGCCGACCTCTCGGGGATTTGGCGTGCGGATGCGCTCCAGGTCGAGTGGGACGAGGCCGACGCGATCATCGGAAATCCGCCTTACCACGGCTCCCAAAACCTCCGCCAGGTGCTGGACGACGAGTATGTCGAGTGGCTGAAAGGTCACTTCGGTGCCGGTCTCAAAGATCTCTGCGTCTACTGGTTCAGGCGTGCCGCCGACCAGATGCGCCCGGGGGACAGGGCCGGCCTCGTCGGCACCAACTCGATCAGCCAGAACCGCGCCCGCGGCGCGAGCCTCAACTACGTCGTCGAAAAGGGCGGCGTTATCACCGACGCGGTCTCGCGACAGAAATGGCCTGGCGAGGCGGTCGTCAACGTCAGCATCGTCAACTGGGTCCAGGAGCCGGATGTGCCACCAGACCGGTTCCTGCTCGACGGGGAGCCGGTCGAGGGTGTCAACACCCGCTTGCGCGAGTCGAAGATCGCGATCGAGGAGTACGAGTCGCTGGCGGCCAATCTGGGCCGTTCTTTCCAGGGGCCGATACCGGCCGGGGACTTCTACCTGGACCCCGACGAGGCTGATGAGATCCTCGGTGGGGGCGACGCTTCCTACGCCGAAGTGGTCCGGCCGTACCTCGTCGGCGACGACATCACCGAGGAGCCGGAGCAGCGACCGCGGCGTTTCATCGTCGATTTCGGCTTTATGGCGCTGGAGGAGGCAATGCAATACCCGGCGGCGCTGGAGTTCGTTCGGAAGCAGGTGAAGCCGGAGCGCGACAAAAATCGGGACAAAGGTTTCCGGGAGAAGTGGTGGCGTTTCGGGCGGCCGAGAGGGGAGATGCGAGAGGCAATCGAGCCTCTGTCGCGGTACATCGCAGGCAACCGCATTGGCAAGCGCTTCCTGTTCTGTTGGACGGACGCATCGGTTTGCCCAAGCGATCTGACAATTGTCTTCGCGTTCGATGACGACTACGCGATGGGGGTGCTGACCTCCTCGATCCACCGGGCATGGGCTCGCTCGGAGTCTTCGACTCTCCGGGTTGACCTTCGCTACACGCCGACCTCCTGTTTCGAGACCTTTCCCTGGCCGCAGCCCGACAACCAGGCGCGAGAGGAGATTGGATCGATAGCCGCCGAGCTCCTCGAACGCCGCCAGGCGATATGCGTGGAGAACGAGATTGGACTGACCGATCTCTACAACGGGGTCGACGAAGGAGCCTGGTCAGAGGTTGCCGACCTTCACGGCCGGCTCGACGAAGCCGTCACCCGGGCCTACGGCTGGCCGGTCGCTGTCGCCCACGAACCGTTGGAGGCGAAGGCACGACTGGCCGCGCTTCACGCGAGCATCGTCGATGGTGCTTCATACGATCCGTTTGGGTGATCGTTGTGCCAGCGCTCAGAAGGCGCTTTTTATGTGCTCGACGTCGGTTACTTGACCTGCACGGTCAAAGCTGACGCCGACGGCGTCGAAGCGGATCTGGGTGGTGTAGGGACGGTCGGGGTGCGCTGAGATCCAGGCCGTTGCCAGGCGGCGGATGCGCTGCTGCTTGCGGTAGTCGACCGAGTGGACGGGTCGCACGGGGCCGAAGGCGGAGCCCTCGCGGCCGGCCTTGACCTCGACGAAGACGAGGGTGCGGCCATCGCGGGCGACGATGTCGAGCTCACCGTGGCGGGTGCGGGCGTTGCGCTCGAGGATCTCCCAGCTGGCGGCCTCGAGGCGGGCGGCTACGAGGTTCTCCGCGGTGCGGCCGAGGCGCTGTCGCTGAACGGTCATCCAGGCCGACCATAGGCCTCAGATGGGGCGTTGGAGGCCCGATCGCGCCTTCCGCGCGGGCGAATTTACAGATGCGGCACGGTGTGCGCACCACGCGGGGGATTTTGCTCCGTAGCGTCGGCCACAGTGCTTGCCACGGCGCAGACATTCACCCTCGACGGAATCGTCGCCCGGCCTGTCCGGGTCGAGGTCGACGTCCATCGCGGCCTGCCCGCCTTCTCGGTCGTCGGGCTGCCCGACGCGGCCGTGCGCGAGGCGCGCGAGCGGGTGCGCTCGGCGCTCGGCAACTGCGGATTCGAATTTCCGCTCAAGCGGATCGTCGCCAACCTCGCCCCGGCGAGCCTGCGCAAGGCCGGGCCGGGGCTCGACCTGGCGATCGCGGTGGCGCTGCTCACCGCGTCGGGGCAACTCGCCCTGGACGGAGCGGACTCGACCGCGATGATCGGCGAGCTCGCGCTCGACGGTTCGGTCTCGCCGGTTCCCGGAGTGCTGGCAATCGCCGAGGCCGCCCGCGAGCACGGTGTCGAGACGATCCTCGTTCCCGCCCCGAACGGGGCCGAGGCCGCGTTGGCCGGCGATATCCGGGTGATCTGTCTCGACAGCCTGAGCCAGGTCGCGGCACTTGCCGCGGGCGAGTGGGAGCCGCAAACGCCGGAGCCGATGCCGCTGCGGCTGCAGGCCGGTTCCGGCGGGCCGGACCTCGCCGACCTGCGCGGACAGCGGCACCTGCGCTACGCGCTGGAGGTCGCTGCCGCGGGCGGGCACAGCATGCTGATGGTCGGCCCTCCGGGTGCCGGCAAGTCGCTCGCCGCCGCTCGCCTGCCCTCGATCCTGCCCGCCCTGGCACCGAGCGAGGGCCTCGAGGTGGCGCGGGTCGCCAGCGCCTGTGGCCGGCTGGGGGAGGGCGGCGCTAGGGGCAGGCCGTTCCGCGCGCCGCACCACACGATTAGCCCGGCCGGCCTGATCGGCGGCGGCAATCCGCCCAATCCTGGCGAGGCGACCCTTGCTCACCGTGGCGTCCTCTTCCTCGACGAGCTTTGCGAGTTCCGCCGCGACACCCTGGAGGCGCTGCGGGCGCCCCTGGAGACCGGCTGGGTCTCGATCGCCCGCGCGGGCTCCTGGCGCCGGCTGCCCTGCCGCTTCATGCTCGTCGCCGCCGCCAATCCGTGCCCCTGTGGGCGTGGCGAGACCGATCCCGAGTGCAACTGCGCGCCACTCGCGGTGCAGCGCTACCAGTCGCGCCTCAGCGGAGCGCTGGCCGATCGGATCGACGTCCTCGCCGCGATTCGCCAGCCCTCGGCGGCGGAGATCGCCGGGCCGCCGGGGGAGGCCTCGGGTGATGTGCGCAAGCGGGTCAGCGCCGCCCGCGAGCGCCAGGAACAGCGGCTCGGCGCCGGTCGCTGCAACGCCGAGATGTCGCCGGCGGAGGTCCGCGAGTGCGCGCTCACCGGCGAGGCGGGGGCGCTGCTCGCCGACGCCTACTCGCGGCGCCGCCTCAGCGGTCGCGCCCACGACCGGGTCCTGCGGCTGGCCCAGACGGTCGCCGACCTCGCCGGCGCCGATGCGGTCGACCACGAGCAGATGGCCCAGGCCCTGCAACTGCGCCGCAGGGATCAGCAATGAGCGAGCCGAGCGCCTGCCCGGAATGCCTGCGGCGCTCGCGGCTGCTCGCCCACCTGGCCCCCTACATCGAGAAGATCGCCACCGGCGCGCCCGGCTCACGCTCGCCCGAACTTCTGCGCCTCTCCAACGAGGACCTGGCCGCGGCGGCGGCGCCGAACGTGGCGACCCAGATCCTCACCCAGGTGGCCGCGGTGCCCGAGCGACAGCTCCGCGACGACCTGTGCGCCGCCCAGTGCTGGGCCTGCTGTCGCCACCACCCGCGCTTTCCGGCCGGCCTGCACGACGCTCCCGATGCGCCCTGGGCTTTGATCGGGCGCGGCGACCCGGCACTGCTGGACCGCCTCCAACCCGACGGCGCGATTACCGTCGTCGGTGCCAGGCGGGCCAGCACCTACGGGCGCGAGGTGGCGCGCGAGCTCAGCCGCGAGCTGACCGCTGCCGGCCTGCTTGTCGTCAGCGGCCTCGCCTTCGGCATCGACGCCTGCGCCCATCGCGGCGCACTGGAGACCGGCACCACCGTCGCCGTGCTCGGCTGCGGAGCCGACGTCGCCTACCCGGCCTCCCACCGCTCGCTCTGGCGGCAGATCGGCGAACGCGGCCTGATCCTCTCCGAGCTGCCGCCGGGAACCGGGGCTTGGCGCTGGACCTTCCCGGCGCGTAACCGGATCATGGCGGCGCTGGCGGGGATGACTGTGGTTGTCGAGGCCGCGCAGCGTTCCGGCTCGCTGATCACGGCCGACCTCGCCGCTGACCTCGGTCGGGACCTCGGCGCCGTGCCCGGCCCGGTCAACTCGCGCGGTTCCGCCGGTACCAACGATTTGCTGGCGGGCGGCGCCTGCCTAATCCGCGATGCCCAGGACGTCCTCGACGCGATGCTCGGCCCGGGCATCCGCAAGGCCGAGCGCTGCGGTGCCGCGATCGACCCCGAGCTGGTCGCCGTGCTGGCGGCTGTGGAGGAGGGCGAGGAGACCTGCGACGCGGTCGCCGCCGCCCTCGACCTCACCGGTGCCGAAGCGGCGTCGGCCCTGGCGACCCTGGAGGCTCTCGGCTACCTAGCCTGCTCCCTCGTCGGCTCTTACGCCCGAACTCTGCTTGTGGCTCCCGGAGATTCGGGAAATGAGCGGCGATAGCGCGTGGCTTCCAGCGGAACACGAGGTCGCCTTTGTCGCTGCCTGGTCGAGCGTTGGGGCGGTCTGTGGGTATCTGGTCTGGGCCGCTGCCGACTGGTGGGAGCCGGACCGGCGAAGGGATGTTGGACGGTGGATGCAGATTGGCGCCGGCTTTACGGGAGCGACAGCGCTCGCATGGGTATTGGCCGGCGTGGTGCTCCACTAGGATTGGTGAGCGCGTATGCGAAACACGATCCGGCCGCGAATATTCTTTGGATTTCTGTTTTCCGTGACGGTTGGTGTCTCGCTGGCGGTTGCCTCAAGCGCTTGGGGGTGGTCGGAATCGACAATCTTCTTCGCGGGTCTCGCCATCTCAGCGGCCGTCGGGTTTTTCCTAACGCCGCTGGTCATGCTTCCGACCGACGTCCTGCGCCACCCCCGCAAGGCATTCCTGGCGGGCGCTCCGGCGCGTGCTCAAAGGCGACGGCGAAGCTGAGCGACGGCCGTGTCCCAGCGGTGCTCTCGATCGCCGGGTCGGATTCCGGTGGTGGAGCGGGTGTTCAGGCGGACCTGAAGGCGTTCGCACGGTGCGGCGTGCACGGGATGACCGCGATCACGGCGATCACGGCGCAGAGCACGATCGGCGTGGAGGCGATCGAACCCGTCTCGGCGGAGATGATCGTCGCCCAGGTTGGGGCGGTGGCGGAAGACATCGGGGTCGACGCGGTGAAGATCGGGATGCTGGGAACGGCGGAGACGGTCGACGCCGTGGCCGAGGCTCTGCGCTTCGTCGGCGACGCCCCCGTGGTGATCGACCCGGTGATGGTCGCCGAGAGCGGCGCGGTGCTGCTCGATGAGGAGGCGCGGGCGGCGCTGGTCGAGCGGCTCCTGCCGCTGGCCACAGTGGTCACACCGAACATTCCTGAGGCACGGGCACTGGCGGGGGCAGGGGAGCGCGACTCTCAGGAGGATCTGGCGCGCGAGGTGCTCGCGCTCGGCCCGAGGGCGGTGGTCGTCACCGGTGGCCACAGCGAGCGCATCGTCGACCTCTTCTTCGACGGTCGCGAATCGGCCGAGATCCCCGGTGAACGCCACCCCGACGGTGCCGCACACGGCTCCGGCTGCACCCACTCCTCGGCCCTCGCCGCCTACCTGGCGCTCGGCGAGGAGCCGCTGGCGGCGGCGCGCAAGGCGCGCGAGATCGCCTCGGCGGCGGTAGCGAACGGGCTGCGCGAGATCGGCGCCGGCCCCGGGCCGGTCGACGTCTTCGGCCTTTCTTGAAAGGTTGTGGACAGCATCGCGACCACAATTCGTCGAGCAACCACCCGGCGGGCCGCTAGATTTCGGCGATGAGCTCAAACGGCGCCACCACGACCAAGCTGCCCCGTCCCCGCTCGGCCACCGTCTTCGACGGTCCCGACCGCGCCCACGCACGCGCCTACATGAAGGGCGTTGGCTTTGACGACGACGCGCTCAGCCGACCGACGATCGGCATCGCCAACACCTGGACCGAGGCGATGCCCTGCAACTTCCACCTGCGCGGCCTAGCCGAGCATGTCAAGGAGGGCGTCCGGGCGGCCGGCGGCACGCCGATGGAGTTCAACACGGTGGCGATCTCGGACGGGATCACGATGGGCACTCAGGGGATGAAGGCCTCGCTGGTCAGCCGCGAGGTGATTGCCGACTCGATCGAGTTGATGGCGCGCGGGTACCAGTTCGACGCGATCGTCGCCCTCTGTGCATGCGACAAGACGATCCCGGGTTGCGCGATGGCGCTGGCCCGGCTCGACGTGCCCTCAGTCGTCCTCTACGGCGGCTCGATCGCCCCCGGTCGCTGGCACGGGCGCGACGTGACGATCCTCGACATCTTCGAGGCGATCGGGGCCCACAACGCCGGCGAGATGACCGACGAGGAACTGAACGAGCTGGAGGGAGTCGCCAGCCCCGGTGCCGGGGCCTGTGGCGGCCAGTTCACCGCCAACACCATGGCCTGTGCCTTCGAGGCGCTCGGGATCAGCGCCGGCGGCTCGGCGATGGTGCCGGCCGAAGACGGCGAGAAGAGCAGCGTGGCGGAGCGGATCGGCGAGCTTGTGCTCAAGGTCCTGGTTGAGGACATCAGGCCGAGCAAGGTGATCACCCGCGACTCGCTGGAGAACGCGATCGCCTGCGTCTGCGCCTCGGGCGGCTCGACCAACGCCGTCCTGCACCTGATCGCCCTGGCCAGGGAGCTCGACATCGAGCTGGCGATGGCGGACTTCGAGCGGATCTCCCGGGCGACGCCGCTTTTCGCCGACCTCAAGCCCGGCGGGCGCTTTGTCGCAACCGATCTCTACGCCGCCGGCGGGGTGCCGCTCGTGCTCAAGCGCCTGGCCGAATCCGGCGGCCTCCATACTGACGCGCTCACGGTCACCGGCAAGACGATCGGCGAGGTCGCGAGCGAGGCGAGCGAGGCGCCCGGACAGGTGGTCGTACGCTCGCTCGACAATCCGCTCAAGGCCGAAGGCGGCCTGGCAATCCTCGGCGGCAACCTCGCCCCTGAAGGTGCGGTGGTCAAGCTGGCGGGGACCGAGCGCACCCAGCAGACCGGCCCGGCCCGCGTCTTCGAGTCCGAAGAGAAGTGCTTCCGCGCGGTCAAGGACCAGCAGATCAACCCCGGCGACATCGTCGTGATCCGTAACGAGGGCCCGGTCGGCGGGCCCGGCATGCGCGAGATGCTCCAGGTCACCGCTGCGATCGTCGGCGAGGGCCTGGGCGAGAGCGTGGCGATGGTCACCGATGGGCGCTTCTCCGGTGCCACCCGCGGCCTGATGATCGGCCACGTCGCCCCCGAGGCCGCAAAGGGCGGCCCGATCGCGGCGATCCGCGAGGGCGACGAGGTCACCGTGGACATAGACGGCCGCCGCCTCGAAGTGAGCCTCACCGACGAGGAGATCGCCAAGCGAGTCGGCGAATACGAGGTCCCACCATCTCCTTTCGGCAAGGGCGTGATGGAGAAGTACTCCGCCACGGTCTCATCGGCGGCGCACGGCGCCGTCACCGGCTGACCTCAGGCGAGGAACTCTTCGAGCACCCGGTTGAAGCGCCCGGGTCGCTCCAGCTGCGGTACGTGTCCCGTGCGCTCGAAGATCTCCAGGCGTGAATGGGGAATCCGCCGGTGGTAGCTGAGCGCGGCCGCCGACGGGATTACCCAGTCGTCGGTGCCCCAGACGATCATCGTTGGGATCTCGATCTCTTCGAGGCGGTCGCGGGCGTCGTATTCGATCACCGCGTCGAGGGCGTCGGCGAAACCGGGGCAGGGAACGCCTGAGGCCATCTGCTCCCAGAGCAGCTCCTTGCCCAGCCGGTCGGGGTAGCGGATCGCGAAGCGGAACATCAGGTAGCGGGCCCGCCGGTGGGTGACGAAGAAGCGCGCCGCCGCGCCGAAGGGTCGGCCGAAGGTGTCCCAGGCCTGTGAGGTCGCCGTGCCGCGCTGGTGCGGCAGCCATGTGTTGATGAAGCCCGCCGCCGAGACAAGGACCAGGTGGCTGAAGCGGCTCGGCTCGGAGAGCACGGCCTCGGCGGCGACCAAGCCGCCCATCGAGTTGCCGACCAATGTCACCCCGGCGCCGATGTCCAGCTTCTCGCAGAAGTCGTGCAGCATCCGCCCATAGGCGGGCATGTCGATCGTCCAGGAGGGCATCGGGCTGGCACCGAAGCCGGGCAGGTCCAGGGCGATGACGCGATGGCTGCGGCTGAAGTCGGGGAGATTTTCCAGCCAGGCCTGCCAGGAGCTGGTCAGGCCATGGACGAAGACGATCGGCTCGCCCTCGCCCACGTCGACGTAGTTGACCGTCGCGCCGGGCAGCTCGAGCCGGTGCAGGTGCGGCCGCCAGTCAAGCTGCAGCCACTCGGGGTTGGGGTTGCCGTAATCGTCAGGCATAGCCCATACGTTCAAGTATGGGTATTTCGCGTATCTGCGGCGGTTGCAGGTGGTCCCAGAGGATGCCGCGCGGGCGCTCGTACTGGCGCTCCACCTCAATCACGGCCCGCGGGGTGGCGATCATGTCGACCGGCAGGTCGTGCGCGGTCATCATCAGGTGCTGGCGCAGCACCTGGGTGGGGTGGACCGTCGTCGCCACCGTGGTGTGGCTGTCGATCTTGCCGGCGTCGATCAGGATCCCGTACTCGAGGTCTGAGTAGCCGCCGCCCTTGCCGACCCGGGCGCCGCTGAGGTTGACCGCGACCGAGCCGCAGAGGACGAAGTCGATCTCCGGCAGCTCGTCGAGGGCGACGACGCGGCCATGCTTGAGCGCGCCCTTGATCGTCGCCGCCTCTTTCACCGCCCGTTTGGAGAGCTTCTTCGGGTCGAGCACGCGGAAGGGGTGTGGGTCGCGCAGGCGGGGCACGGCCATGATCACGGTCTTGCCCTCCTCGAGCGCGATCCGGCGCACGTAGGTCTGCGGCGAGTCGGGATTTGCCTTGATCACGCGGGCGCGCTTCCAGAGTCGCTGCCCGGCGAGCTTTTCCGCGGCGAGCTTGGCGCCGGCGAAATTGGGGATGCGTCCGTCAGCGCCGGGGAAGCGCGAGACGCCCTCGCGATCCATCGCCTTCCAGACGTTTTTGCGAACTGTGTCCTTGCTGGCCTTGGGCGGCACCGCTGAAACATATCCGCCGCGCTACCCGAAATCCGCCGAGCCCGTCGGCTCACAGCCGTAGGATTTAGTGAGATGGGCCGCAAGACCCAAATCGCGATCGCCTCGATCGCTGCTCTGTTGCTCGTCCTGATCGGGGTCGGCTACGCCTACGACAGCACGCAGAAGGACAAGATCGCCGATGGCGTGACCGTCGCCGGGGTCGACGTCGGCGGCATGGACGAAGCCGAAGCCAAGGCCGCGGTGCGGCGCCAGCTGCTCGGCCCGCTGCGCCACTCGCTGCGGGTCGGCTACGACGGGCACAGTTGGGAGATCTCGGGCAAGAGACTGAAGCTGCACGCTGACGTCGACGCGGCGGTCGAACAGGCGCTGGCGGAAAGCCGGGAGGGGGGATTGCCGGGGCGGCTAGTCCGCTACGTCACCGGCGGCAACGTCGACGAGCAGGTTTCGGCGGACGTCACCTACTCGAAAGCCGCGATCAACCGCTTCGTCCGCCACGTCGCCGGCGAGGTCGGCCGCGAGGCCACGGACGCGACCATCGACGCGAGCGGCGACTCGCTCAACGTGGTGCCGGCCAAGAACGGCCGCAAGCTGCGCGACGACCTGCTCACCCGCCAGCTGCGCGCGGCCGTGCTCAACGCCGATGCCGATCACACGATCGCCGCCCGCACCCATTACATCGAGCCGGAAGTCACCAGCAAGGAAGTGGCCTCCGCCTATCCGTCGTACTTGACGCTCGACCGCTCCACCTTCACCCTGCGGCTCTGGAAGAACCTGAAGCTGGCCAAGACCTACACGGTCGCGGTCGGCCAGGAAGGGCTGGAAACGCCGGAAGGGCTCTACGACATTCAGGAAAAGGAAGAAAATCCTTCCTGGCACGTCCCCGACTCCGCCTGGGCGGGGGACCTGGCCGGCCAGGTGATCCCGCCGGGACCGGCCGACCCGATCAAGGCGCGCTGGATGGGAATCTTCGAAGGGGCCGGAATCCACGGCACCGAAGAGACCTCCTCGCTCGGCTCCGCCGCCTCCCACGGCTGCGTGCGGATGGCGATTCCCGACGTGGAAGAACTGTACGACCAGGTCGAAGTCGGGACCCCCATCTACATCGGCTGAGGACGGTCCCGGCAGGGGTTCCGCTTAACTTTTTGGAAGATTGCCAACGGCCTTGCGAGGGGCCTGGTTGACCAAAAAGTACAAGACGCTCCACCCCTGCCGGGACCGTCCTTGGAGGCACTCCAGGTGTCGCGGCGAACCTTGTCCAGTGAACTGGGAGGATGCACTCGCAGCGTATGACCGGGATCTGAGGGGTCGCGGGGCGGCCGAGCGGACGCGGCGGGCCTACGGGGTCGATCTCGGGCAGTTCGTCGAGTGGGTGGGGGAGCGAGCGCCCGGCGATGTCCGCCATCGCGACGTCCGCCGCTACGCCGCCGGGCTCTCCTCGGCGGGCGCCGCGCCGGCGACCGTGGCCCGCAAGCTGGCCGCGATCCGCGGGCTCTTCGACTACCTGGTTCGCACCGAGCGGGTCGGGCAGAACCCGGCCGACCTCGTCTCCAGCCCGAAGCGCGAAGAGAAGCTGCCGCGGGTGCTCTCGGCAGAACAGGTGCGGGAACTGCTGGAGCGGATTCCGGCGCACACGCCCTTGGAGCTGCGCGACCGCGCGATGCTCGAGCTGGCCTACTCGTGCGGGCTGCGCTGCGAGGAGATCGTCAACCTCGACCTCCGCGCGCTCGATTTCGAGACCGAGCAGCTGCGCGTGCTCGGCAAGGGATCGAAGGAGCGGTTGCTGCCGGTGGGGGAGCCGGCCCAGCGGGCGCTGCAGCGCTACGCCGAGCGCGGCCGTCACGCCCTGACGAGCGACCCGCGCGAGCAGGCGCTCTTCCTCTCCAAGAGCGGCCGCCGCCTCTCCAACTCCGATGTCACCCGTCGTCTCAACCTCTGGGTGCGCGAGGCGGCCCTGGCCGGCGGGGTGTCTCCGCACTCGCTGCGCCACAGCTTCGCCACCCACCTGCTCGAGGGCGGGGCGGACCTGCGGACGATTCAGGAGCTGCTCGGTCACGCCTCGATTTCGACCACACAGGTTTACACTCGGGTCGATGCGGCTCGTCTCCGTGACGCGTATGCGGCCACCCATCCGCGCGCATGAGCCCAATAACTTGTCAGCGACCATAGGATTCAGCGGGAGTCGATGGAAACCGGCGTAAAAGAGGTGGAGCTGCGCGACCTTTGGCGCCGCTACAAGGAAGAAGGCGACGCCAGCGCGCGCGAGCGTTTGGTCGTGGCCTACTCGCCGATGGTCAAGTTCGTCGCCGGCCGCCTCGGCGCCGGCCTGCCCTCGCACGTCGATGACGCGGACCTGATCTCCTACGGCCTGATGGGCCTGATTGGCGCGATCGAGCGCTTCGAGCCCGAGCGGGGGATCAAGTTCGAGACCTTCGCGATGACCAGGATCCGGGGCGCGATCATCGACGAGCTGCGCTCGCTGGACTGGGTGCCGCGCTCGGTCCGCTCGCGCGCCCGTGAAATCGAGGCCGCCCAGGCAAAGCTCGAGCACGAACTGCAGCGGGCACCAACCGAGGCGGAGCTGGCCAAGCAGCTGGGCGTCGATGAGGACGAATTGCAGACCTCGCTGCTGGAGATTGCCAACTCCTCCGTCTACGCCCTCGATGAGCTCTGGACCGTCTCGGACTCCTCCGGCGACCAGGTCTCCCTGCTGGACACGATCTCCGACCCGCGCGCCGAGGACCCGCAGGAGTCGCTGGCCTCGAGCGAGATCAAGGACCGCCTGACCGAGGCGATCTCCTCGCTGCCGGAGCGCGAGCAGCTCGTCGTCGCCCTCTACTACTACGAGAACCTAACCCTGCGCGAGATCGGCGAGGTCCTCGGCGTCACCGAGTCACGCGTCTCCCAGCTGCACACCAAGGCAGTGATGCGGCTGAAGTCCGGCCTGCAGACTCCCGCCTGAGAAAGTCATCGCAGCCACCTCCTGAACCGGCCGGTGCCGTGCCCGGTGAACTAGCTTTCAGCCGTGAGCATCTACCAGCGCGATCCAGCCGCCCCGGGGGCCAACGTGAGGCGGCGGCAGGTGGAAGCGCCGGGCAGCAGGCTCGAGCGCGCCGTGGTCCGTTTCAACGCCAGCGACGCAGCTCGCACGGTGGCCGGCCTGACCCGCAGTCTGGGGCAGCCGACGGTCTCCGTCGGCGCCGCGGCGGGCTCGTCCAGTGAGGTGAGGATCACCGTCGCCTGGGAGCTCTGCTGGTACCAGTGGGGCGTCGACGTCAGCGAAGCGAAGCGGCCGGTCGTTGAGATCGGCAGGGGTGAGGACGTGGAGCAGCTCGACCGCTCGGCCCGGCACTGGAATGCGAGCGTGGGGGACGGGGCGCAACTGGTCTTTGGCGCGGCGGGCGTGCCGCTGCGGCGCCGGCGCATCGGTTGGCTGAGGCGCAGGTGAAGGTTGTCGTCAACGTCGACGGGGGTGCACGTGGCAACCCCGGCCCGGCGGCGATCGCCGCGGTGGTTCAGGACCCGGGCGGCGAGGTCTTGGAGGAGCGCGGCGAGAGGATCGGCCGGGCGACCAACAACGTGGCCGAGTACAAGGCCCTGCTGCTCGGGATCGAGCGCGCCGCAGCGCTCGGCGCCGGGGAGCTGGAGCTGGTCGGAGACTCCGAGTTGATCGTCAAGCAGGTCAAAGGCGAGTACAAGGTCAAGGACCCGACCATGCGCGAACTCCACGCCCAGGTAAAGGCCGCCCTGCGCGACTTCGAGAGCTGGTCGATCCGCCACGTCCGCCGCGAGCACAACGCCGAGGCCGACCGCCTCGTAAACGCCGCCCTCGACGCCTGAGCGAACTCCCGCCGAGCCAACGACCCGTTTGGCGCCAGGACCGCGGCGAGGAGGGAGGGAATCGCCGCGGCCCGAGGCGTCAACGAGCAAGAACACAGTCTACCAAATATTAAGTAGCCAGCCAAAGAGGCCAGCCAGGGGAACCCGCCACCCCACAGCTATACTGGCCGCTCGCGCGGCTGTAGCTCAGCTGGCTAGAGCGTCTGCTTGCCATGCAGAAGGTCGTGGGTTCGAATCCCATCAGCCGCTTTTTCGCGAATCCCCTGCACAGGCGTAACTCGCCTTCCGCAGCGGACACTGGAACCTTCCCCCCGCATCGCCTCCATTTCGGGAACTAGTTCCCGAAATGGCCCAGATGCGCGGCGATTAGCGCCGATTGCGGTCGATCTCGCCTCGCTTTCGCGAGGCGGCCGAGCTAGCGTCGCCAGCGCCAAGACATAAGTGCCCCGGCGGCGGTTAGAACGCCCCGGGGCCGGCACCGAAGACATAGCTTCGATGCAAGCGAAACGCTACTCGCCAAAGTCGTTCGACGGCGACATCGCGGTGGCCTTCGGTGCCCGACGAGAGGAGGGGCGCCGTGCCCGAGACCATCATCACCATCAACCGCGAGCAGCGAGACGGGCTCTACGAACTGGTTCGCAACCACCTCGGCTCTGTCGGGGACCTCTGGGACGCGTTGGAGCGCGACAAGGACTTCGCCAAGGCCGCGAGGCTCGGGCTGGAGTTCAGCGAAGACTTCGAGTTGCTGGAGGACATCGGCTGGGGCGAGGAAGAGGGCCGCGAGGGCTTCGAGCTGACGATGGCCGTCCACGACCTGATGGAAGTGCTCCGGCGCCTTCACGCCGAAGCCGCGACGGTCCTCGCCGGGGCCGAGGGCGAGGAGGACGCCGAGACCAACGAGCGCTTCCGGCGGGGAGCCGGAGCCTGCCAGCGGGTCCTCGCCGATCTCGACCCGGGAGCGGGCGAGCGAGCATGAGCGCCACGACGCTCACGATCAGCGGGGGCGAGCGCGACACGCTGCACGGCCTGATGCTCCATCGCCTCTTTGTCCTCGGCGAGGAGCCGGTCGAACTGGCAAGGATCGAGGGCGTCAGCATCGAGCAGCTCGGCGAGGAGTTCGGCGAAGACCTGCGGCTGATGCAGGATCTTGGCTGGCTCTTCGAGAGCGACTCGGAGACCGTCGAGCTGACGATGCCGACCGACGAGCTGGTGCGGACGCTGAAGCGGCTGCGCCGCGACGCCCGGCGCGCCCCTTGCGAAGAGCGGCGCGAGCGCGAGCCCGACGAGAGCGATGACGAGCGCTGGCAGCGCTTCAGGTGCGGCGTCGAGGTGTGCGAGGCGCTGTTGGCTCGTCTTGACAACCAGGCGGATCGGGTCGAGGCGAAGGGGCCGAGCCAGGAGCCCTGCCCGGCGAATGCCACCGCCGGGCAAGAGCTGGGGCCTCACACCCCCGTCGACGACATCTTGATCCTCGCCGCGGCCGAGCGCGCCGTGCTGCACGAGCAGGAAGAGACCGTCTTGACCTCGGTGCTCACCAATCACCTCGGCTTCGAAGCCGTTCCCGAGACGAACAAGCACCTCTGGCCGCGGCTCGAAGAGCTGCGACGCGCCGGCCTGTCGACCGTCACCGAGCGGCGAGGCGAGCCGTTCTGGGGCCTGACCACGGTCGGCCGCGAGCGGCTGGAGGCCGAGTGCGAGGCAGGTCGGGTCGGCGAGCTGCCCGAGGCGCCCCAGCATCGCGCCTGGCGGCACGCGCGCGTCGAGGCGGCCGTGCGGATCGAAGGCTTCAGGGACGAACTGACCGACGCCGCTCAACAAGCCTACGACCTCCTTCATCAGCGCCAGTGGGTGACCTCAGAGGAATGGTTCGAGCTGAGCGAGCGCCTGCGTTGGGCCTCGTGGCGCCTGGCGTCGGCCACCTACTGCCTGACCGAGTGGCCTGAGCCCGACGACGCCCTGCCCGACCCCGACGAAAGCCCTGGGCCGCGTCCCGGGCGGCGCACGACCTCAGCCTGGAACCGAAGCACCGAGAGCAAGGAGGAACCATGATCAAGACCAAGGCGAAAGCAAAGCCGAAACCCAACGGCAAACCGACCGAGGCGAAATCGAAAGACGGGCGCCTGGGACCGGGCCAGCTCGACAAGCTCGTCCTCGCCTACATGCGCGAGCACGAGGGCGAGGCGCCGCACACCGCCAGCGCGATCGGCAAGGGGATCGGGCGCTCCAGCGGTGCCGTAGCCAATTGCCTGGCCCGGCTGGAGAAGGCAAAAGAGGTGCAGCTGGCGCGGCCAAAACCCCGCGCCTACAAGCTGAAGGGAGCGCGGTAGCGATGGGCGGGTGGAGGTGCCGGGCCGGAAGCCGGCCTCCGCGCAGGACGCCGTTCCCCGAGCCGACGCCGCCCGGTCTGAACCACCTGGTGGTGACCGGCACCCTGGCGGCGCCTCCGTTGGAGGCGGAGAGCCCCCGCGACGGCGACGCGGTCACGCTGCTGCGGCTCACCTTCCCGGTTCGCGACCCCGATCGACCGCAGGATCTCTGGACCTGGGCGAGCTGCGAGGTGGAAGTCCCTCGCTCGCTCGCTGTCGGGCACCGCGTCGAGGATTTACAGGTGGGAGCGCCCGTGCTCGCTGGCGGCCAGCTCAGCGAGCGCGACATCGACGAGCACAACGGACGGCGCGGCGTGATCCTCGCTGGGATCGTCCACCCGGGCGATCCCCCACCTGACTATCCGCCACATCTGTTCGT
Source organism: uncultured Solirubrobacterales bacterium (assembly GCA_963817905.1). GTDB lineage: Bacteria > Actinomycetota > Thermoleophilia > Solirubrobacterales > 70-9 > VRUE01. Next base: position 1,013,758 of record CAWFPS010000002.1, read on the forward strand.
CGTCGGCGATGACTGACGGACGCCCGCCGATCGCGATTCTCCGAGGGCCGAGGCGCAGGCCACAGGGAGGGGCGGAGAGCCGTGCTGAGCACGGCGCCCTCCGCTTCCTGCTTCGGCCCTCGGAAAATCGCATCGGGGGCTGAGCCCGGCCGAGATACCGGAGTAGGCCAGTGCTGGAACAGCTCCAATGCGTCGTCTGCGGCAGGGAGCTGATCCACATTGGACCGGCCAGTTCACCCGAGCGGTGCGAGGACTGCATCCCGCAGACCGGCTCTGGCAGTCCGTTCCACGAGCAGGTGGTCGCCAACCTCCATCGTCTGCGGCTCGACGCCGGCCTGAGCGTCGACACGGTCGCCCAGCGAGCCGCGATCAGGGCCAGCGACGTCTCGCAGCTCGAACGCGGCGTGGCGGGCGAACCGGGGGTGATGAAGGCGCTGCGTCTCGTCCACGCGCTCGGGGTGCCAATCGACGCGCTGGTCGAGCGCGTGTATTGGGACCGAGGCGAGATTGCCGCGAGTCCCGGCAAGCGGCGACCGCCATCGGAGCGCCTCTCGGGGTTCTTCCACGTCCTACCGTCGAATATGCCCGTCTTCGAACCGACGCCGCCTCGAGTGATTACCCGCCGAGACGAAGTGGCGTGGATCGTTGGGGAGAACGTGCGGATAGCGCGCCAACGGCGCCACCGCACCCAGGTCGAGCTGGCCGAAGCCGCCGGCCTCAGCAAGTCCGGTCTCTCGCTGATCGAACGAGGCATCCGCGAGACGACGCTCGGGACGCTGCTCTCGCTCGCGCGTGCGCTCGAAGTAACGCCGGGCTTCCTGTTTCGCGGCCTTGCCTGGAGGCCGCAAATCCCCCGTCCTTCGGAGTGTTGCGGTGCCCGTCGACACTCCGCTGGCGAACTCGACGGCCCGATCAAGCGCATGTGGGGAGAAGGCAAGACCGCCAGGCAGATCGGCGAGGCGCTGGGCATCCCGACCGGAAGCGTCTCGGCGATCGTCCACCGGCTGCGCGAGCGTGGTGCCGGTCTCCAGCACCGTCGTCGGCCGACGACTCCCTCGCAGCGGCAAGCGCGGCGTCGACGCAAGGACTGTCAGCCCGCCCAGAGTGATCGGCGTGCCCCGGAGCCGGCTGCGGTCGATTCCCGGCGAGACCGAGCCTCGCGCGCCGACGTGGGTGCCCAGATCGGCTCCAACTTGGAGTTCCACCGTCTCCGAGCGGGTCTCACCTTCAGGCAGCTCGGCGAAGCTACGGAGACCGACCACACCTTCCTTTACCGAATCGAGAAGAGTGGGCATACGCCCCAGCTCTCCCTGATCGTGAAACTGGCCGGGAGCCTGAACGTCGTTTGCGAGAGCATCACGTCGGGCATCGCCTGGGAGCCGGCCGCCCGGGCGTTCTTCCTTGTGAGGTCTGATCCCGACGGGCGGGAGCTGCCGGCTGTGCTGCTTGGGCGAGAGGTGCTGCGGGCGCGAAGACGACTCGGACTCTCCCAGCAAACCCTCGCCGATCGGGCCTTGATGAGCCGCAGCGAGGTCGGCGACTTCGAGCGCGGCAAGCGCGACTTCAGGCTCTTTTCCGCCGTGAGGATCGCAAGCGCGTTGGAAGTCGACATCGCTGAGCTGTTTTCAGCCCTCGTGGATTGGTATGTGCGGCCACTGTCGGCGCCCGAATACGCACACGGCGATCAACCGCCGAGCAAATCCGAGCGAGATACGCTGCTCGTGCGACTCTGGCGCGAGGGAAAGCCAGAAAGGGAGATCGCCGAGGCGCTCGACCTCGCCGCTGTGGCTGTGGGGCCGTATGTCCGCGAACTTCGCGACGCGGGCATCGATCTTCCCTACCGCCGACCCCCTCGCAGCATTGCCGAGAAGTCGGCGCGTCGTAGGCGGCGCCCGCCCCTGCCGGTGCGCGACTGATCGGCCCTTGAGCCTCGATACTGTCGAGACCAGGATGAGCGAGCTTTTCATTGGTACTCAAGCGAGGCCGGCGGTGACCGTGTTTCACCTCCTCGGGCGGAATGAGGACGACTTGACTCGCAGCATGGCCTGGGGCATGAGTCAGAGCGATGCATTCGCGGAGTTGCTGGTCGACGTGCTCGCGCTTCCCTTCGAGGTCGAGGGTCCCAGCTCGGTCCGTGTTCAGCACGCGATCAAGACTCGCGGCCGGACCGATATCGAGCTGCGAATCGGAAGCGCGCTACTGATCTTCGAGGCGAAGGTTGGATGGAACCTGCCTAGGGCAGAGCAACTTGCCGGCTACGAAGATCGGCTCATTGAGTTGCTCGCCGAGTCGAAATCAGGTGTCGCCGCTGATCCGATCCGGAACGGAGCGCTGATCACGCTCTCGGAGTGCAGCGCAGACTGGGCTGCTCGTAAACTTCCACCCCCCGGCGTCTTGACTAGGCGCCATATAACCTGGCACCAGGTCATCGAGACGGCTGATGCTGCAGCCGCAATGGCCGGAGTCCATACCAAGCGCGTCCTGCGCGATCTCGCCGACTATCTGAGGAGTACAACGATGGTGCACGACGATCCCGCATCACAAATGACGTGGGTGGTGCCGCTGAGTGGGGTCGACTACGCACCCGGATCGAGCGTTACCTTCGTCGAGACCGTTCAGCGGGGCTGGTACTACAACAAGGCTCGAAAAGTCCCAAAGGGCGCGTTTAACTTCATCGGCTTCCGATGGGAGAATGCGCTGCGGGAGATACGCTTCGTGAAGTCGAGGCGCCTGTTCTCCGACCCGCACGAGGTTCTCCCCGACTTTTTCAGCGACTCGGCCGAGTGGGAGGACCATGAGCTTTTTGAGCTTGGCCCAGCAATTGCGCCGCCGGCGCCTGTGCCTTACGGGAAGCTCTATGCACCGGGCTACCATCGGGCGCTTCTCGATTGCCTCCTGACGAGCGCATCAGTGGAGGAGGCCCGCGATGCCTCCCACCGGCGCTTCGAGGAGGCCGGCCTGCCGTTCTGAGGCCCCTGGACCCGTTCATCACGCGAATGGCCAACTACCGACCGTCAGCCCGATCCACGCGCCAACTCCTACAGGATTGGGCGTCGATCATGGCTGAGCTGAGGAAGCGAGAAATCATCCGCACCTCCAACAGCCCGATCGCCGATATCGCGGAGGCGTTGGTTCACGAGCAGTTCGGAGGCGAGCGTGGGTCCTTTAGCCAATCTGGCTGGGATGTGAAAACGCCCTCGGGCGAACGCCTACAGGTGAAGGCGATGCGGCGTCTTCCCTCGGGCAAGAGGCGCAACCTCAGCCCCATTCGCGATCGGAAGTACGACGCGGTCATAGCTGTGATCTTCAACGAGAACTTTGAAGTCGAAAATGCCCTTCGCCTGTCCCGTGAGCTCGTCGAGGAACTTTTCGCGCACAAGCCCTACGTCAACGGGCGCATCATCTCGATCACGAAAACTCTGCTGGCGAATCCACGGGTCGAGTTCATTGAGCTCTCCGACGCACTCCTCGGCGACTAGGGAGAAGACTCTGACCTAGCTTCAGCGCACTGCATCCAGAACTAGATTTGGCCAGCTCGGCGCTGATCGATCGGGTGTCCCTGCACGGGCTCTGGCGTGAGCCTTGAGACAGGATCGTGCGCCCACCACTCCTTGGCCACCCCGCTCAGATTGCTGAGCAAGCTCGCCAACCCAACAGACCACGCGGAGACAACCCACTTGGCTGCTGCTGAATAACCGCGTTCAGTGCCATCGTGAATCGCCCGCTCAATCTGCGGTACATACCCGCCGATCGCCGCGCCCCAAGTTACGTAGCTCATGGGCTCCTGCCAGACAGGCGCCCCAGCGAGAAGAATCACGACATAACCAGAGCGAACACTGCGTGTGCCGTTCCAGCCTCCGGTCTCATCTGCCTCCATCCACTCGGGCGGCACGCCGTCGACCGTAGACCCTCGGTGGACCTCAGCCTCTTCGGGGACGAGCCAGAGCATCGACACTGCGGGGGTGGGTTCGTAGACCCCGAGATGGCTCCCGGCCAGCGGGCGGATGTCCGTTCGGTCCTCGAAGCCGGGATCGACTACTCCGGAGAGCATTGCCGTCGCTGGCCGGTTGTACGGGACCTCGATCCAGTCATCGAGGTGGTCGTCCTGGCAAAGACTGAGAAGCTCGCGAAGGTTCATGTTCCGCAAGTCTAGGTGTAAGACCCGACCAGGTTGTTCTGCTTCAGTTCGCCGAGGCGAGTTCCGGGCGGCTTGTGGCTGAGGGAGCCGTGTGGTCTGCGCCAGTTATAGAACTCCAGCCAGCCGGGTAGCGCCGCGGTGCGCTCGGCCGAGGAGCGAAAGATCGCCCCGTAGGCCCAGCCGCCAAGCATCGTGCGGATGAAGCGCTCGGCCTTGCCGTTGGTACGCGGCCGGTAGGGCCGGGTGCGGATGTGGCGGATCTTCAGGGCTCGGCAGGCGATCGCATGCACGGTGGAGCGGTAGGCGCCGCCGTTGTCGGTCATCAGGCGCTCGACCTTGATCCCGTGTGAGCGGTAGAAGGCGACCGCCCGGCGCAGGAAGCCGACGCACGTTCTCGCCTTTTCGTCGGGGAGCACCTCGACGTAGGCAAGGCGGGTGGCGTCGTCGACGCAGACGTGGACGAACTCCCAGCCCGCGCCGCGGGCGTGCGTGGTGCGCTTGCCGGTCATGCGGTGCCCGGCGCCGCCTTCGATCCGCACCAGCTTCTTGATGTCGATATGGATCAGCTCGCCCGGCCGCTTGCGTTCGTAGCGGTTGGGCGGCTCGGGCGGCCCCAGGCGGCTCAGCTTGCCGAGGCCGATGTCGGCCAGGATCCCCGAGACGGTGGAGAGCGCCATCCCCAGGCATTCGGCAATCTCCGCACCGGTCATCCGCAGCCTCCTCAGCGCCGCGATCGCCTCGATGCGGCCCTCTTCGGTGCGGTTGGCGACTGTCTTCGGGGCCGAGCTGCGATCGACCAAGCCGGCCTCGCCCTCGGCGCGGTAGCGGGCGACCCACTTCGAGCAGGTGCGCTCGCTGACTCCGGCGGCCTCGGCCGCCTCCGTCAGCGACCACCCCTGCTCGATGACGCGCCCGACCATCGTGAGCCTCCCCTTCGGACCGAAGGGGGCATTAGCGTGAATCTTCATCCGGGTTCTCCTTGGTTCTGGGTGGTGGACACCCCCAGCCTCCAAGGAGGCCCGGATGAACAACGTGGTCAGGAATTACATCTAGGAAGCGCGCCGGAGCCTGCGACGTACCGCAACCGGAAATAGCGGTTGGCAGCCATCGAGTGCAGCGCGTGAGCGGGCCCCGTAGCGGCGATGAACCGAGGGATGCGATAGGAAAGGATGTCGAGTATGCCGAGCAACCCCGCCTCCGACGATCTCCGCGAGCGCCTCGAGAGGTTCGTCAGATATCGCAGGGAGCACTTGTCGGGAGACGAGAAGGGCGAGGCGGCGATCTTCCTCGAGAACCTGTTTCGCGCGCTTGGGCACGAGGGCGTGCGGCAGGCCGGTGCGACGCTGGAGAAGCGGGTTAAGAAGCGGGACAACGGCGGCACGGCGTACGCGGACCTGGAGTGGAAGCCGCGCGTGCTGATCGAGATGAAGAAGGCGGGACGCGACCTGGCGAAGGACTACCGGCAGGTCTTCGAATATTGGATCGACCTCGTCCCTGACCGGCCCGAGTATGTCGTGCTGTGCAACTTCGATGAGTTCTGGGTCTACGACCTGAATCGTCAGCTCGATGAGCCAGTCGAGCGGATCACGCTTGACGACCTACCGCTGAGATGGGAGGCGCTCGCGTTCATGTTGCCTCACGAGGAAAAGCCGAGCTTCGGCAACGACCTCGTGGCCGTTACGCGCGAGACCGCCTCGATGGTGTCGGGAATCTTCAACCAAATGGTTGAGCGCGGAGTTCCTCGCGGCTCTGCTCAGCGCTTCATTTTGCAGGCAGTGATGGCGATGTTCTCCGAGGACATCGGTCTGTTGCCTCGGCATTTCTTCTCGCAGGCGGTCACGGACGTTCAGGAAGGCAATGGGAGCGCCTATGACCTGCTCTTCGGCCTCTTCCGTGAGATGAACGCACGAGGCGAGACGTCAGGTGGCCGCTTCGAAGGAACGCCGTTCTTCAACGGCGGTCTGTTCGCCACTGTTGATCCATTCGATCTCGTCAACGAGGAGGTTGAGGCGCTCGGGGTCGCGTGCAAAGAGAACTGGGCCGCCGTGCGCCCAGTGATATTCGGGACGCTGTTCGAGCAGAGTCTTGACAAGCCAGAGCGGCACGCCTTCGGCGCATATTTCACGAGCGAGGCCGACATTCAGAAGGTGATCCTGTCGACGATCGTCCGTCCCTGGCGACGGCGGATCGAGGAGGCCGACACCCTGGAGGAACTCGGGAAGGTCGAGCAGGAAATGCTCGACTACCGGGTGCTTGACCCCGCATGCGGCTCTGGCAACTTCCTCTACGTTGCGTATCGCGAGATGCGACGCCTCGAGCGCCAGCTCCACGAGAAGCGCCTGTTGCGCAGTCGAGAGGGAGGCCGGCGCGAGGCGATGAGCTTGGCCTTCGTCTCGACCAAGCAGTTCTTTGGCATCGATCTACGGCCGTTCGCGATCGAGGTTGCCAAGGTCACGCTGATGCTCGCGCGCAAGTTGGCAGCCGACGAGCTCGGAGACGAGCGGACCTACCTTCCCCTCGACGACCTCGACGGCAACTTTCAGACGGCCAATGCCATCAAGACCGAGTGGCCCGCGTTCGACGCCTGCATCGGAAACCCGCCATACCTCGGTGCCAAGCGGATGCTCGACGAGAAGCCCGCGGAGGAGATCGCCGCACTTCAGAAGAGCTATCCCGATATCGGCGGCTTGGCCGACTACGTCGTCTACTGGTTCCGAAAGACCCACGATCTGATGCCAGAGGGCGGACGCGCTGGCCTGGTCGGCACTTCGAATATCCGCTCGGGTGATAGCCGAAAGCACTCGCTCGACTACATCGTCGACAACGGTGGCGTCATCTACGACGCGGTCTCTTCTCAGCCGTGGTCGGGAGATGCCACCGTCGAGGTATCCATCGTCAACTGGACCAAGGGCGAGGTGGATGGACCCAGGACGCTTTGGCTATCACGAGGGACTACGAAGATGGAGGTTCGGGAGATCACCGGCTCGCTTTCGGCGAATACCGATCTCCGTGCGGCGCGGAAACTGAAGGTCAACCGCAGCCCAAAGGTTTGCTTTCAAGGACAAACGCCGCAGCACACCCCCGGTTTCGTCCTCTCGCCCGAACAGGCGCTGAAGTTCATCGATACCGATTCGCAGGCAGCAAACGTGATCCATCCGTTCCTGATCGGCGAGGAGCTCAACGGAGATGGAAAGCCCTCCCGCTTCGTCATCGATATCGATGCACCAGATGTGATGCAGGCCGAAGTTGCTGCCGGGGGAGCGGTTATGGAGCACCTGCGGCGTACGGTCTTGCCCGATCGGAAAGCAAGTGCCGAGCGGGAGGAGGAGAAGAACGAGAAACTTGTCGCGGCAAACCCCGACCGGAGGGTCACCTGGCACCAGAGGAACTTCCTCGATAAATGGTGGCAACTCGGCTGGCGGCGTCCGGAGATGGTCAACGCCATCGGCGGCCTCAGTCGCTATATCGCCCTCTCGCGTGTCGCTGTCCTGACCCGGCAGTCGGTTTATGCCTTTATCTCTCCTGAGATCAGGCCGGCAGACGCGCTTCAGGTCTTCGCATTTGAGGACGACTACAGCTTCGGCATTCTGCACTCGTCTCACCACAGGGCCTACTTTGAGGAGCGGTGCTCGAAGATGCGAGTGGACCCTCGGTATACGCCGAATACCGTGTGGGACACCTTCCCGTGGCCGCAGGCGCCCAGCGAGGAGCAGGTTGATGCCGTGACCGATGCCGCGGCTCGCCTGATTCAACTTCGAGACGAACGGTTGGCCGAAGGGCTCTCGCTGGAAAAGCAATACAACTCGCTGCGGGCGGACGGCCGAAATCCATTGCGCGTGCTTCAGAAAGAGCTGGACGAGGCGGTAATCGAGGCCTACGGGTTCAGCCCGGATGAGGACATATTGGCCCAGCTTCTGGCCCTCAATCTGTCCATCGCCGAGCAGGAGGACGACGGACTCACCGAGCCCCGAAAGCCGGGCGGGGGTGGCCTGGCCAACACGAAGCGAACTACCAGCATGGTTGAGCCCCCTGTCCACTCCTGATCGCTCTCGCCAGCGAGCGCGCGACCGCAGCGACAGCGGACACGGTGAGTCCGTGAAGCGCGCCCTACTGTTCGACCTCGACGAGACGCTGATGGTCGAGGAGCCCGCCGCTGAAGCCGCCTTTCTGGCCAGTGCGCAACTCGCGGTCGAGCACGGCGCTGATCTTCGGGCGCTCGCGACCGATGCTCGCGCCCGAGCACGAGAGCTTTGGTACGCAGCGCCGACTCACGGCTACTGCATGCGAGTCGGCATCAGCTCGTGGGAGGGATTGTGGTGTCGGTTCGAGGGCGAGCATCCTGACGTGCGCGCCCTCCGCGATTGGTCTCCGACCTACAGGCGCGAGGCATGGAGCCGTGCGCTTGCCGACCAGGAGGTAGAGGACGGGCAACTCGCCGAAGAGCTGGCCGAGCGGTTCATCGTCGAGCGGCGTGCCCGGCACGAGGTATTCGCCGACGTTGCCGATGGGTTGGAAAGGCTGGCGGAGTCTCATGCGATGGCACTCGTCACGAACGGCGCCGCCTGCCTTCAGCGCGAGAAGCTTGCCGCTTCCGGTTTGAGCGAGCGCTTCGACGCGGTGGTCGTTTCGGCCGATGTTGGTGTCGCAAAGCCCGACCCCGCGATCTTCAAGCACGCCTTGTCTGAGCTGGGCGTCCGCCGCGACCGCGCGGTCATGGTCGGCGACAGCATCGCCAAGGACGTTGACGGCGCCCTTGCTGCTGGCCTTGACGCGGTGTGGGTCAACCGCAGCGGACGCTCTGCTCCTCCGGATCGTCCTGGGCTGGTGGAGATATCGACGCTGGACGATCTGCCTGACGTGTTGGTCAATATGGGATGAGGTTCGCTCGCTCTCCGGCCTCCGGCATTCCTGACAGGATCGGCCCGTGCATCCGATGGAGCCCGTGGAGCTACGAGGCGATTTGGTCGCGGTCGAGCCGCTGCGCGTGGAGCACGCAGCCGGCCTGCTTGCCGCCGCGGATTCCGAGGAGGTCTTCGCTCGGCTTCCCTACCCTCGGCCGGCGGATCTCCCCCAGGCGCGAGCCTGGATCGACGGCGCCCTCGCGGACCGAGAAGCGGACCGTCGATTCCCGTTCGCCGTCCTCGACGCGGAGGCCGGGTCGGTGATCGGCTCTACGTCCTACTGGGACTTCGACGCTCACAACGCCCACGTCGAGATCGGCTCCACCTGGCTCAGCCGTGCCTCATGGGGAACCGGGCGAAACGCGGAGGCCAAGCTGCTGCTTCTGACACACGCGTTCGAGGTGTTGGGGCTGGAGCGTGTCGCCTTGCGCACCGACATCCGCAACGAGCGCTCCCAGCAAGCGATCGAGCGGCTCGGAGCGACGAAGGAGGGCGTACATCGCCACGAGATGCGACGACGCGACGGTAGCTGGCGCGACAGCGTCCATTACTCGATCCTTCGATCCGAGTGGCCCGCGGCCAAGACGGTGCTGCGCTCGAGTGGCGACTGCAGCGTGAGCTGACGGGTGATGGCTGAACCGCCGCTCTACGGGTTGCGACCTGGACGGGACCCTGCTTGGACCCGATGCCACCCTGAGCGAGTTCTCCGTGGACGGGCTCAACCGTCTCCTTCGTGCCGGCGTCCAGCTGACGATCGCTTTCCTCGAGGAGGGCGCCGTTGTCATCGACGCCGGCTACAACGAGGGGAATATCGGCGATCGCATTCGAGGAGGCGCTCCAGCGCGCCCGCCTCGTCACCCCGGTCCCTGGCGGCGTTGGGCCGATGACGGTTGCCATCCTGATCGAGCAAACGTGGATGCGGCGTTGTTGACTGCGTAGGCGGGTTGGGCAAAACGAGCTGAGCGTGGATCGCCCGATGGTCGCTGCCCGGCAGGCCATCGACTCCGTATTCGGCAACTCCCAGGCGCCGGTCGGCGAGCACATGGTCGATCGTCATGAGACCCCAGGGGAACACCTGCTGACTCGGCCATGTCGGCTCAAGGCCCTTGCCGGTCGCCGCGCCCGCATCTCGATAGCCGCGATCGGCGAGTTCGCGAAACTCGGCCTGGTCGAAGCTCGCATTGAAGTCTCCGGCCAAGACCCAGGGGATGCCGACCCCTGATGTGGGCAGGCTTTCGAGTGCTTCTTCCCAGCGAGCGACGCTCATGTTCGGCGGCTGGGGATGCGCGGCGACTACCCGAAGTCGCCTGCCGTCCGGGAGGACGATCATGGCGCGGGGCATGCGGAAGAGGAAGTGCGTCTGGTGGGGCAAGGGAGTGAGAGGCAAGCGAGCGTAGAGGCCGGCACCGTGGCCTTTGGGCTGCGCCATCAGTACCGCGTGCGGGAGTCGGCGATCAATCCCGCCTCTACGCAGCTTCGTGGCAAACGACGGGGTCAGCTCCTCGACGGTGAGGAGATCTGGGTGGTAGCGATCGACGAGGGCAACCAGAGCGTCCGGATTTGCGCCACCCAACTCGACGTTGGCCGAAAGCACGGTGAGGGTCTCGTGACCGGCTGCGGACTCCGTTTCGCTGCCGATCGCTCGCGGCAGAACGGCGATTGCGAGGAATGTTGTCGCCGCTGCGGCGGTGGCCGCAGCGGCCCAGTTGCGCAATCCGACGGCGACACCGGCGATCAACAACGCTGTCACCGCGGCATAAGGGGTGAACCACATCAACGACGTCAGCGGGCTTCCGTTCTCCAAACCGAAGGCGCGGACAAGGGTCCATAGGGCAATCGGACCCACAGCGGCCCAGATCAGCCAGTAGCGTCGTGCTCCAATCTTCTCAACGGTCATCGTCTAGCTCTCCAGGGGAGCGGAAGTGCCGGCTGGCTTGATACCGACGATGAGTGCCATCTCAAGCCACTTCCAGTAGCAGTCAACGTCATCGAAGCCGAGCCCGCGCAGCCAGCCGAGCTGAGTCTCGACGTCGAGCAGCCGGTCGGACGGGTCCTCACACTCGATCGGCTCTCCGATCGCGGCGAAGAACGCCAGGTGCAGGCGCTGGGTCGGCGAGGCGACGTGCTCGAAGTTGGCGAAGACGCCGCCCGGCTCCAGCAGATCGAACGCCTCGCCATATAGCGAGCGCTTGCGATCGTGCTCCAGGTGGTGGATGGCGAACGAGGAGACGATCGCGTCGAAGCGTCCCAGGTCGGGCAGCGGCTCAGCGAGGTTGTGCTTGACCAGCGTCACGCGCTCGTCCACGTCGAAGCGCTCGCGGGCCCCCTCCAGCATCAGGTCGGAGAAGTCGACGCCAACGCCCAGCATCTCGGGACGGCTGGCCTGAAGGAAAGCCAGCAGCCGCCCGTCGCCTGTGCCCAGATCGAGGACGCGCCGGGCATCGCGAGGCACGTGCGCAAGTAGGACACCCTCTCCTTCGAGGCGATGGGGGAACTCATCGGCGCGACCGAGGTAGCGGTGAACCTTTTCCTTGTCGGCTGTCCACTCTTCTCCGGGGCAGCTCATAAGATCGGCGGCCTCTCGGCAGGGCTGAACGCGAGCAGGGGGAGGGTTTCGATTAGCCGGTAGCGCGCCTCGGCTGAGCCGTCGTAGCGGAAACCGGCCAGGCGGGAGAGGACCGCGCGAACGATCGGGCCGGCCACTCGATTGCGTCGCTCGTAGTCGGCTACCACGGTCACGGCCTCCTCTCGCTCCGGCGAGCGCACTCGTGCCTCGAAGCGAAGCGCTGCGATCTGGACCTCGACCGCTCCTCCGGCGAGAACGTTCAGCCGCCAGCTCGCATCCGGCCCGAAACCCGACATCACGATCGCCTCGCGCCTCTCCGGGTCCCATTCCATGACCTCCAGCATCGTCCGGTACAGCCGGCCGCTGCGCCGGCCACGATGCGTGAGCAACAGGAAGCGATGCCCGAGGAGCCTTGCCGCCCCCAGGTCATAGAGGTGAACCGGGAGCCGAAGCGCCCGGCCGAGGATAGGGCCCGGCCGCGCCATACATCCAGGCTATGCGAATCGGAACTTGTGTTGCGCACATACCCTGCACGCATCAACCCCCTCGTCGCCGAAGACGCCTCGCTGATCGAACTGGTCGAAGCGGTGCGCTCGCTTGAGTACGGCCGTCCGAGCGATCGCACGGTCTCGGCGATGCTGCGCGAGCAACGCGGAACCTGCTCGACCAAGCATCTCTTCCTGGCGGAGGCGCTCGCGGAGCGCTTCCCCGGGACTGAGCCGCAGATAATGCACCGGGTCTATCGGCTCGATCGAGACCAGGCGGAAGAGCTATTCGGACGAGAGATCGCAGCCACCGTGCCCGACGCCGGGATCGTCGACGTCCATCGTTACCTAACCACTACGGTTGGCGGGAGGCGGATCACGATCGACGCCACCTTTCCCGGTCCCGCGTGGGACGGTCATTCGCCAATGCCGCTCTCCTGCGGCGAAGGCGAGGACCATCTGGCGGGTGAGCATCCGGATGCAGACAAGCGTTCGCTTGAGGCTGAACACTGCAATCCGGCGACGCGCGAGCCGTTCATCGCCGCGCGCGCTCGCTTCTCTCGCGCGCAGCGGTAGAGAAGCGAGCGCGCGATTCCGCCTGTGTCTCGGAGGGCGGTTGAAATACACAAAAGTGGGTAGGGCGCTAGAGTAATCGGAGTCCCGAAGTCGAGGCTCCAAGGTCACCCGGAGGCGTTCCGTGGCAAGCACAGCGCCATCACGCGAGGGGTCCACTTTTTCGCGAATTCCCTCTTTAGTAGTGATGGGCCTTGCTCGCACCAAGACCGAAACCGAGATCGGCGACGTCGAGGAGCTGTTCGCCGGCGTCCTGCGGGGCGAGCATGGGGAACAACTGCGCGCGCAACTGGCCGCGAAGAACCCGGGGCGCACGGAGGAGGAGATCGAGGACGCGATACAGACCGCCTGCAAGCGCTTTTTCGACCGGGCGGAGGGCATCTCCACCCCCGCCCAGGTCTACACTTGGATTCGCACCACCGCCCATCGCCTCCTGGGCAAGGAAGCGCCGCTGCACAGGTTCCACGAGCACCCGGTGGACCCGAGCGCGCTGACTCTGCAGGACCTCGAAGCGCCCGACCCCGGCCCTGAGGAGCGGGCGCTCTCCCACGAGAACAGGGCCGATCTGTCCGAGCTGGTCGAGGAGGTCTCCTCCTCGCTTTCAGAGCGCCAGCGCGAGGTTTTGGCGCTGTACGGCGCCGGCTTCAAGCGCCCCGAGATCGCCGCGCGCCTCGGTATCTCCGAGCGGATCGTCAAGCGCGACCTCCTCGACATCGTCAGCAAGGCTCGCGACGCACTCGCTGAGCGTGCCGGCGGCGGCTGCGAGCGCGGCGAGCCTTTGGTCATGCGCTTTGCCTGTGGGCTCGCCACCTCCGCCGAAGCCGCCCACGCCCGACTGCACCTTGACCAATGCCGGCGCTGTGAGCTTTTCAGCGAGCGGCTGGGCGTGTGGCGCGAGAAGGCGGGTGCGCTGCTGCCGCTTCCCGCTGCGGCCGAAGGGGCCAGCCCCGGAGTGCTCGCGCGGCTGGCGCATCGCTCGGCCGAGGCGGTCTCCACGCTCAAGCAGCAGGTCATCGATGGCGGCACCCAGCTTAAGCAGCACGCCGCTACCGCCTACTACCGGGCGGTCGACCCGACCCCGCTCGCCGGGGCGCACCCGGGCGCGGTCGCGGCCGTGGTCGCCGGCTGCGTGACGCTCGGCAGCGGCGCCACCTACTGCGCCCAGCAGGGCGTGAATCCGCTGGGGGCGGCTGCCGGGTTGGTCGCCGGCACGCAGGAAAGCAAGCCCAAGCCGTCGCCGTCACCTGAACTGGAAGAACCGGCCTCTACGACTCCACCTCCGGTCAGCGAACAACCGCCGCCAGCCACCGCCGAAGAAGCCGAAGCGTCGCCAGTCGAAGCCGAACCGACGACCACGCCCGAACCGGCGCCCCCGCCGCCGCCCGAACAGACCTTCGAACCGGCCTCGCCCGACTACGTGGAAACGAGCGAAGCCGCCGCCGAATCTCAAGGCTCCGAATCGGCCCCCGAAGAAAGACCCGCTCCCGTCTCGGGCAGCGGGCCGCAGTTCGGAGGCCCTTGATGCAGCAGGCGCGGAAACCAGCCTGCCGCCGGCCGGCGCTTGTGCTGCTGGTCGCGCTCGCGATCGCCTTGGTGGGCTCCGCCTATCCGGGCCGAGCCGAGGCGGGCGAATTCACGATCGACGCCTGCCAGGCCGACGCCGGCAACTTCGCCAGCGGCGCCTTCGAAAACTTCGCCACCCGCGGCATGCGCTGGAGGCGAGCGTGCAATCCCCTGGGGCCGGGGCTGCGCGGGCTGGTGACCGCCAACGTGACGCGCGGGGGCCGGGTGGACCACGGAGCGCAATCGGCGTTCGTCCTCGACGCGCCCTCGGGCACCTCGTTCTCGCGGCTGCGCTGGTCGGGTCACGCGCATCGGCGCGATTGCCGCTACGCGCTGCAGCTCTACGCCCTGCGCCCGGACGGCTCCTCGGTCGCGATCAAGAACGTCCGCGCCAACCACCACTGCCCCGGCGCCGCGCACGCGCAGGCCTCGAGCTGGCCCCGTCCGCGCAGTTACGACCTCGGCGGCGCGACCCGGATCGTCCAACGCGTCGTCTGCGTCGGCGCCTCCTCGCACCCGTCCTGCTCGGCCCGTGGCCTCAACTACTTCCAGACGTTCACCGCCGAAGCGACGGTCTCCGACTCGATCGGCCCCTCGGTCTCAATCCTCGCCGACGGGCCGCTGGCACGGGGCGAATGGGTGAGCGGGATGCAGAGCGTCGGCTACGAAGCGTCCGACAACGTGGGCGTCAAGGGCACTTACGCCGAGGCGAGCGGGATTCCGGACGGACACGAACTCCGGGCCTGCGACTACGCGCAGCGGACTCCCTGTCCAAACGGACCTGGTCGGATCGCGGTGGATACTCGCCCGCTTCCAGAAGGCTCCCAGGAACTGCACGTCACCGCGGAAGACGCGGCGGGCAACAGCGCCGACTCGCCGCCCGCGACCGTGCGGATCGACAACACGCCGCCGGGCGCGGTGCCGGTGGGAGTGGGCGGTGGCGAAGCCTGGCGCAACCGAAACGACTTCGACCTCGTCTGGGAAGACCCGCCCGAACCCGACCGAGCGCCGATCGTCGCCGCCCACTACCGGCTCTGCCTCAGCGGAGGCGGCGAATGCGTGGCCGGGGCTCGCTCAGAACCCCAGGTGGCTGCTATCGAAGGCCTCGCCGTGCTCGCGCCCGGCGAATGGGAACTGTCGCTGTGGCGCGAAGACGCCGCGGGCAATCAGCAGCCCGCCAACGCCTCGGTGCCGGTCAAGCTGCGCTACGACCCCGAACCTCCGACGCTTGGCTTCGAGGGAGCTCGCGCCGACGACCCGACGCGCGTCTCGGTCCTCGTCACCGATCCCCTCTCGGGCCTCGGCGGCGGGGAAATCGAGATCAGCCGCGTCGGCTCGGGCGTCTGGCAGGAGCTGCCGACCGCCCAGGAAGGCAGCCATCTGGTGACGCGGATCGACGACGCGGTGCTGCCGCCCGGCGAATACGAACTCCACGCCACTGCTCACGATCAGGCTGGCAACGAGGCGAGTACCGACCAACGGCTCGACGGTCAGCCGATGCGGGTGATGCTGCCGCTGCGGGTCACCACCTCGATCACAGCCGGCGTGGTCGGCAAGCGCCGGGTGCGCCGGATCGTCCACCGCCACGGCGAGTCCCACAAGGTGAGTCGGACGGTGCGGGCGCTGAAGCCGAAGGCCAAGGTCGAGTTCGGGCGGCAGATGCGCTTGGCGGGCAGACTCCTCGATCGCGAAGGCAAGCCGGTCGCCTCGGCGCCCGTGCGCGTCTACTCGCGCTCGCCCGAAGGCAGCGAAGCGCTGGCGGCCACGTTGACCACGGGTCCCGAAGGTCGCTTCTCGCTCGCCTTGCGGGCGCTGGCGTCGAGCCGCCTGCGCTTTGTCTACCCCGGCACCGCGACGACGCTGCCGGTCGAAGACGCCGTGACGCTGTTGGTCAAGGCACGATCGAGCTTCAAGATTGCGCCGAAGCATGTCTTGAACGGCCGGTCGGTCACCTTCAGCGGGCAGGTCGCGGGCCGACCGCTCCCGGCGCGCGGCAAGCTGGTCGAGCTGCAGGTGCTGCTCTCCGGCGAATGGCAGACCTTCCGCACGACGCGCACCGACGCGAAGGGCAACTGGCGCATCCCCTACCGCTTCCAGCGCACCTGCGGCGGCCAACGCTTCCGCTTCCGCGTGCGCCTTCCGGAGGAGGCGGGCTATCCGCTGCAGGCGGGCGGCGGCGGTCCGCTCGGCGTGCGGGTGAGAGGACGGCCATGCTCTACCGGGTAGACAGACGCCACGACCGTCTATTTCAGGAGGGAGTCCCATGCTGAGAGCACTGCGCGACCGACTCACCTACGCGAACGTCGTCGCCACCCTGGCGTTGTTTGTCGCCCTCGGCGGCAGCTCCTATGCCGCCTTCAAGATCACCGGCCGCGACATCCGCAAGCACTCGCTGACCGGCCGCCTGTTCAAGGCCAACTCGGTCGGCGGGCGGGCGATCAAGGAGCGGAGCCTGCGCACGGTGCCGCGGGCGCGGAACGCCGCCCGGCTCGACGGGGTGACTGCCGAACGCCTCCTGGTGCGCTGCCCGGAAGGGACGATTCCGATTTCAGACGTCTGCGTCGAAACCCAGTCCCACCCTCCGGCGCCGTATTCCAGCGCGGCGCTGACCTGTGAGATGACCGACAGCCGCGCCAGGCCAGGCCGCCGGCTTCCCACCCACGAGGAGCTGATGACCGCGCTTGCGGACCAGCGCATCGTCCTCGCCCCGGGCGGCGAATTGACCAGCGACGTCTACCCGCCAAAGACTCCCGAAGAACGTCTCCAAGTCCTCTACATCCTCGACAGCACCGGAAACGTCGGCGTCACCTCCGACACCGCCGCCGGGGCGAAGGCATTTCGCTGCGTGGCAGACCCCGTGAATTGAACCCCAGACCTCGACAAGTGAGGAGGAAGCGATGGCAAGGCTCGATGAACTGCTGAGATCCATCTCCCGCCACGGTCCCGGTGCTCGCCGCTCGGTCGGCCGGCGAGCGCTCGCGTTGGCGCTCTGCGCGATGCTCGCCCTCGGCGGCATATCTCCCGGTGCTGCCTTCGCGGCAGAAGCCGACTCCGAAGGCGAAGGCGGCGCTCCGCCGGGCGCCGCGCCGGAAATCGAAGAAGCGCCCGAATTCGAACCCGGCGGCGAAGAAGCGGCGTTGGAAGAACTGCCCGAACTCGCCCCCGAAGAAGAAGCCGGCGGGGCCGAAGACGAAGGCGAAGGCCCGCCGGTGGAAGTCGAACCCGAAGTGGAAGCGGAACTGCCACCGGTCGGCGAAGAAGTCATCAGCGCCGTCGCGGGCGCGACGAGAGAAGGCGAACCGCAGCCTCCGGTGGAAGGCACGAGTGCCGAAGGCCCAACCTACGAAGCGGTGCCGCCGACCTCGGGCACCGCGGTCCAAAACCAGACGCTGAGCGCCCCTAAAGCTCCGCCCGCCCCCGAGCACACCCGCGGGGTCGCGCAGACCACGAGCCAAGCCCCGCCTCCCGCTCCAGCGCCCGAAGCGCCCGCGCCGGCTGTGCCCCGACCGGCCGCGACGCCGGCCGAGCCGGAATCCCCCTCGCGACACCTGGTGGGACAGCGGTTCCACATCGTCCAAGCCGGGGAGAGCCTGTGGTCGATCGCCGAAGCGATCCTCCCCGATGGCGCCTCGAACGCCGCGATCGCGAACGAGGTTCATTGGCTCTGGCGACTCAACGCGAGTCGCATAGGAACCGGCGACCCGAATGTCTTGATGGCAGGCACGAGGCTCAGATTGCGTTGACGCCGTCTCAGCCTGACGCTCGATAGCCGGCGAACAGTCGCGGGGGAGAGTGAGTCCTCCGCGTGACTGTTCGCTGTTGGCGTAACCGTACTCGCTTACGCTTCTCATCTTGGGGTCCACTTTCCTCGCTCACCCCTCTATAGAGGTGAGAGCCGATGAGCGCGGATGTGGACACACTTACCCCAGGGGACGCCCAGTCAGCGATGGCGGCGCCGCTCTCCGAGGAGGAGGTCGAGTCGATCGCCGAGACGCTGCGCATACTCGCCGAGCCGACGAGGATTCGGCTGATTGAGGCGCTCAAGGAGGGCGGGAGCGTCACTGTGGGCGGGCTTGCCGCCTGCGTTCGCGTGACCCAGCAGACCGTCTCCAGGCAGCTCGCGGTCCTCTATAGGGCGGGGATCGTCAGGCGCAGGCGTGAGGGCATGTGCGTTCACTACGAACTGGCCGACTGGACCGGCTGGTGGTTGATCGACCAGCTCGCCAGCGCGTCTGGCACCGGATAGCACGGTCACGAGTAACCGGACCTTCGATGCCGATCTCGGCGCGTCGAGTGGAACCGTAACGGTCGTGCAGACGAACAACCTTACGCGCATATGCGTGTATCCGTGAGTCCACTTTTGTCCCAAAACCCTCCTTAGTGGTGAGGGCGGCCAACCGGCCAGCCCAAACACAACAGAGGAGGTGGTCTCAAAAGTGGCAGTTGGAGTCAGAACTCATGCGGGGCGGCGCAGTGTGGAGCGTCGGACCCTTGGAGCGGCGCTGCGGTCGGTCGGCCGCGTGGCGCTCTGGACCCTGGTGGCGCTTCTGCTCGCCAAGGGCACTGCGGCGGTCCTCGCGAGTCCGCCGAAGCGGGCTGTGGGATCGGCGTCTCAGGGCGCCGCAGCCGATCCGGCGAGCGGCGCGTTCGCGGTGCGCTTCGCGCGCACCTACCTGAGCGGCTCTCCTCGCGAGCTGACTCCACTGCTGGCGCCGGGCGTCGGCGATGAAACGACGCCCGGCGCGGCGGGGACGGATGCCCCCGTTGAGCAGGTCGAGGTCGCGGGCGCCCGCGACCTCGGAGCCGGGAGGGCCATCGTCACGGTGGCCTGCGAGCTCGGCGACGGCCGCACGCTCTATCTCGCCGTCCCGATCGTCCGCGAAGGAGCGGGCGAGGTGGCGGCGCTGGGAGCACCCGCGGTCGTCGCCGGCCCGCCCGGGGTCGCGCGGAGCCCCACGCGGCCCGGGCCGCTCGCCGGTTCCTCCGGCGCGGCGATCGCGGACCTGGTGCGGCGCTTCCTGCCGGCCTACCTGTCGGCGAGCGAGCCCGGGGATCTCTCCTATCTCCTGGCACCTGGCGCCCGGGTGACGCCGCTCGGCGGCGCCCTGCGACTCCTCGCCGTCGGCATGGTGAAGCAGGAAGGCGACGGGGAAGGCCCGCGGCGGACGGCGATCGCCACTGCGCGTGTGCGCGGGCCCGGCGGCGCCACCCTGCGGCTGACCTACCGCATCGAGGTGGTGCGGCGCGGTCGCTGGTACGTGGGTGGCGTCGAGGGGGCGCTCTCGTGATGCGCCGCCTGACGGTCTTCGCAGTCCTGCTCGCGGTCGCGGCGCTGGGCCTCTGGCTCGTCCCGGACGCCCTCGCGGCCTCGGGCAACGACGTCGGTCACAACATCGGCTCGACCCTGCGCCACTACGCGGGGGAGGTCTACGGCGGCATCATCGCGATCGTCGGCCTGGTCTTCCTGCTGAACAGGAAGTTCATCGACCTGGCGATGTTCTTCTGCGCGGCCGTGCTGGTCGGCTGGCTCGTCTTCAGCCCAGATCAGGTCGCCGAAGCCGCGCGGCTGATCGGACAGCGGATCTTGCCGTGAGCGAGAGCTTCGAGCCGATCCGCTCCTACCAGCGCATCTTCCGCCCGGAGCGGCGCATCTACCAGATCGAGGGCCGCTCGCTGCCGATTCCCGGCGGGGTGCCGCTGCGCTGGCTCGCCTACGCCATCGGCACCCTGCTCGCGGTAATCGCGCTCGGCACCGGTTCGGCGACGATCGAGTTCGGCGTCGCCGCGCTCGCCGGGATCGCCGGCTTCGGCGTCGGCGGGCGCGAGGGCGCCGCACTCGCGGCAATCGGGGCGCTGGGGGCCAGCTGGCTCGTGGGCGCGGCGCTCGGGCTCATCGACTGGCCCCTGCGGCTGATCGTGATCCCCGCCGCCGTCGCCACGCTCGGCACCCAGGCGACCCCGGACGGCCGCCGCGCCGACCGCTTCGCCCTCTCCTGGCTGGCGGTGCGGCTGGCGCCCTTGCGGCGCTCGCTCGGCCGCGCCCTGCCGCTCGCGGGCATCGCCCGCACCCTCGGGGGACGGCTGTGGGTCGAGGCCGACGAGCGCACGCCGGTCCTGCGCCGCGCGCGCGTGCGCGGGCCGGCGCTCGTCTTCTTCTCGGCGCCGGTCGCGGTGCGCAGGAGGAGGAAGCGGCGTCTGGCCCGCCGGGCTGTTTCTCGCTCGGGCCGGGGCGCGGAGCGCACCCGGCGTATCTCCCTCGGCAAGGGCGAGGCCCTGGAGGTGCGCCCGTGAGACGGTTTCCGCTGCGCTACGCGCGCCGCAACGTCCTGATCGGGCCGGGCACCGAAGCAGCGGCCCTCTACCGCGCCGACGCCGTCGCCTACCCGTTCCTGTCGACCTCGCAGAAGTGGGCGCTGCTCCACCGACTGGAGCGCCTCGCCCACCTGGCGGGCGCCGACTTCGCCATCTGGCGGGTCCAGCGTTCCTTCCCGGCCGAGCGCTATCCCGAGGAGCTCGCCGAGTTGCTCGACCCCGAGCACGGCGACGCCGAGGTGTGGCGCCGCTACCTGCAAGGCCACGAGGCGCGGCTGCGCGAACTCGGCTCCCATCTGCCCGAGGTCTACCTCGCCGTCTCGCTCGCCGAGGGCGAGGGCGGCCCGGGCGCGCTTCGCTCCTTCGGGCGCGTTAGGCGCCGGGTCGAGGAGCTGGCGGGCGTCGGCCGTCCTTCCCCGATCTCCGGCGCCGAGCTGGAGGCGCTGGCGGCGGTCGAGCAGCGCACCTTCGAGCGCCTGAGCGGGGCGATCGCCCTGCAGCGCGCCTCGACCCGCGAGCTGCAGTGGCTGCTCCGCCGCGCCGCCTGTCGCGGGGTCGCCGAGCCGGCGCTCGACCGCCACTGGGAGCCAGACGCGCTCGTCGTCGTCGCGCCGGACGGCTCGGCGGCGTATGAGCCGCTCGAGCGCGACCTCTGGAGCTGCGCCAACGCTCCCGCTACCGAGGACCCCGGCAAGCCTCCCTCGCTCGTCGTCGAGGCCGAGGAGGGCACCTCCTGTCAGGCCTTCCTCTGCGCTGGCTCACTGGCAGAGGAAGCCGAGTTCCCCGGAGCCGCCGAGCTTCTCTTCGGGCCGGCCGAAGGCGCCGGGTTCCCGATCGACGCCGTGCTCTACGCGCAGTGGATCGGCAACCGCGAGGCGCTCGGGCAGGTGCGAAAGCGCATCCTCGACGTCGAGCACGCCTACCGCGAGCAGCTCGAGGGCGCGAGCGGCCCGGGCGTCCTCGCCGAGGAGGACCGCGAGCTGGCGCGCGAGTACGAGGCGATCCTGCAGTCCTCCTCGCACCCGCCGATGCTGCGGGCTTCGCTCTCGCTGGCGCTCGGGGCGCCCGAGCGCGGAGAGTTGGAGCGGCGGGTGACGACGCTGCGCGAGCGCTTCGGCGAGGTCGCGCTGCACCGTCCCCGCGGCCTGCAGCACGCGCTCTTCTTCGATCACCTCCCCCAGCCGGGCGGCGGCTCGGTGCCCGACTACGCCCAGCAGATGACCGTCGAGCAGTTCGGCGCGATGGCCGCCACCGCCAGCACCGAGGTCGGTTCCCCCGACGGCGTCTATATCGGTCACACCCCGCAGGGCCGCCCGGTGCGCCTCGACCCGACCGAGGCGCCGCGCACCGCGCGTCCCTCCGGCGTCCTGCTCGCCGGCACGCTCGGCTCGGGCAAGACGCTCGCCGCGCAGACGATCGCCTACGCCGCCCAGCGGCGCGGCAGCCTGGTGGTCGACTTCGACCCCAAGCCCGACCACGGCCTCGACCGGGTGCCCGAGCTGGAGGGCGAGGTGGAGGTGCTGGAGCTCTCGGGCGACGCGGAGCACCGCGGCAAGCTCGACCCGCTTCATATCGGGCTGCCCGAGCTGCGCGAGGAGCTGGCGGCGAGCTACCTGATCGAGCTGCTGCGCGATCCGCCTCCGGCTTGGGAGAACGCGATCGACCGGGCGGTGCGCGACGCGGTGCGGGCCGGCGAGCGGAGCCTCATGCGCGTCGTCGACAGGCTCCGCTCAAGCGACGTCGACGCGGCGCGCGAGGCGGGCGACGCGCTGGAGGTGCTCTCTGATTTCGGCCTCGCGCGGCTCGGCTTCGCGGTGGATGGCGAAGGAGAGATAAGCGAGGACAGCCCCTCAGCGCCGGTGATCACGATCCGCACGCCGGGCCTCTCCTTGCCCGACCCCGGCGCCTCCCGCGAGACCTATACCCGCGCCGAGCGAGTGTCGGTGGCGACGCTCTCCTTGGTCGCGGCGAAAGCTCTGCGCCTCGTCAGCACGAACCGCCAACGACACAAGATCGTGCTGCTGGACGAGGCGTGGTTCTTCCTCAGCTCGGCGCAGGGGCGCGCCCTGCTGAACCGGGTGATCCGGCTCGGCCGCGCTTTCAACGCGACCGTGCTGGTGGCGACCCAGCGCCTGGCCGATCTCGGCGACCTCTCCGAGCTGTTCGGGGTCTACCTCCTCTTCGGCCAGGAGACCGAGGCCGAGGCACGGGCGGGGCTCGCGCAGATCGGCCTCGACTCAGAAGCGCCGCTGGCCCACCGGCTGACCGAATACCGACAGGGCCTGTGTTTGATGCGCGACCTCGACGGGCGGGTCGGCGAGGTGCGGTTCGACCTCGTCTTCCCCGAACTCCTCGCGGCGCTCGACAGCACGCCGAAGGCGGTGGCGGCGTGATCGCAAAAGCCGCACGTCGCTTGCCGCGGCTCGTGCTGCTCGGGCTCGCCCTGGCCGTGGCGATCGTCCTGACCGCGCACCCGCTGGCGAGCGCCGCGACCGACGTCTGGGGCAACGTCGCCCCGGCCTCGCCGCTCGGCTCGGGCGGGCTCTTCGGCCGCTTCCCGCTCAGCCACTACGCGCTCGACGAGCACTTCGACGCGGTCTCGGCGTCGCTTACCGGCGGCGTCGACGTCTCCGGCGTGCCGGCGATGATCGCCTATTTCCTCGCCTCGGTCCTCTGGCTGCTGACGAGTTTCCTGGCGAACCTGCTGATCACCCTCTTCAGCTTCGCCTTCAGCCTCGACCTTGTAAACGGCTCACAGGCGACCGGCGGGGCCGGGGCGCTCGGGCCTGTATCCCAGGCGATCCACTCGATCTACGCCAACGTCTTCGGCGCGCCCTGGCTCGTCCTCGCGATCACCGTCGCCGGCCTGTGGGCGATGTGGAAGTCGCTGGTGCAGCGCCGCCATTCCGAGACGGCCGGCGCGCTCGCCCTCTCGCTCGTCTACGTCGTCCTGGCGCTGTTCTTCGTCGCCCAGCCGGGCGCGACGATCGGCGCCGCCTCGAAGCTGACGAACCGGATGTCGGAGGCCTTCCTCTCGGTCTCCGACCACGGGACGCCCTCGGGCGGCGGGCAGGCGAAGGAAGACGCCGCCAACCAGCTCTTCGAACTGCTCGTCTTCAAGCCCTGGGTCGTGCTCGAGTTTGGCGGACTCGAACACTGCGCGGTCGCCGCCACCGGATCGAGTGGCTCCGATCCCGAATCCGCGCCGGTACGCCCGCTCTCCTCCAACCCTGCCCGCGACGCCGTCCTCGCCCGCCGCCTTGCGAGCGGGACCGAGGTCACCGCCGACGGCAAGGTCTGTGTCAACAACGCGCACAAGTACGCCTCGCACTTCCTGCGCTTCGCCATCGCGAGCGACGAACGGGGCGCCGAGTACGACGCGCTGAACGACGGCGACTCCTCCAAGCTGCCCGAAGCCGATCCCGAAAGGCACGGCTACCGGCTCGGGGTCGCCGACAAGCCGGCAACCGACGCGATGGAGGAGGGCGGGCAGTTCCAGCGCCTCGGACTCGCCCTGGTCCTTTTCGTCGGCGAGCTCGGCGCGATCCTGCTGCTCGGCTCGCTGGCGGTCGGGATCGTCCTCGCCCAGGTACTGCTGCTCTTGCTCTTGGCCTTCGCGCCGGTCGCGCTCGTCGCCGCGGCGATCCCCGGCCGCGGCCACGCCTTCTTCAAAGGCTGGTTGGAGAAATTGGCCGGCTACCTGCTGCGCAAGGCCGCCTACTCGCTGGTGCTGGCGACGCTGCTGGCGGTCAGCGGGGCGCTGGCGAGCGCGACCGCCGAGCTCGGCTGGCTGATGTCCTTCGGCCTGCAGTCGCTCTTCTTCTGGGCCGTCTTCGTCCAGCGCAAGTCGCTGACCGAGAGCCTGATCGGGATCGCGACCGGGCAGGGAGCGCCGGGGCGCGAGGCGAGTGTGCGGCTGCTCGCCCTCTATGCGGGGGCGCGGGTCGGCGGCCGGGTCGCGCGGCCACTGCGACGCGGCGCGCGCTCGGCTGTGCGGGCACCGGGTCGTGCGCTCGGCGGCGTCTTCGGCTCCCGCGGCGGAGGTGGCACGGATAGCCCCAAAGGCTCGGGCGCGCCTCGCTCCGATGCCGGACACAGCGCGCCGGTGGGTGCCGGCGTGCCCGGCCGCGACGCGCACGTCCGTGGCGAGCGACTAGGCACGAGCGAGGAGGGCGGCGCTTCGCGGAGCGAGCGCTCGCGCCCAAGCCCGGCGAGCGCTCCCCGTACCGCCGCGCGCGGCGCGGCATCGGCCAAAGAGGCGAGAGGGCGCTCGACAACCGATCGTCCCAAGCAGCCCGAGCGCAAGGCTCGCAAAGCGAGAGCCAAAGCGGCCGAAGAGGAGCCGCCCGCCGAGCGCCCCGGCGAGCGCAAAGCGAAGCGACGGCCGCGTGGGGCCGAGCCGGTGCGCAAAGAGGCGCCGCGGGACTCGCGAGGAAGCCTCGGCGAGGAGCTGCGCTCCGAGCGCGAGCGGCTGACCCGCAAAGAGCCGGGCGAGAAACCCGCGGAGCAGGCCCCGAGCAAACCCGAGCAAGCCCGCCCACGGCCACCGCGTCGGCGGAAAGGCGGCCCACGGTGAGCGGCCGGCGCTCACGCCTTTCGCTGCTGGCCGTCTGCGCCTGCGGCGTTGCCGCGATCGTCACGGCGACGCTCGCCGGCACGGTGATGGCGATCCTCGGCGGCGAACTCGCCTGTCTGGCGGGTGGCGGGGGCACGGTCGCGGCGGCCCCGGCGACCCGCGCGGCGGTCGAAGAGATCCCGCCCGCTCGCCTGCGGATCTACCAGGCGGCCGGCCGCAAGATCAACATCGACTGGACCTTCCTCGCCTCGATCGGCACTCAGGAGTGCGGTCAGGGAGCCTGCCACGAAGTCAGCAGCTCGGGCTGCGCCGGGCCGATGCAGATCGCCTACGTGCGGGGGTCGGCCTGCAGCCCGGGCTCGGGGCCGACGATCTGGGAACGCTTCAAGGTCGACGCCGACGGAGGGGGCGCCAGCATCTTCGACCCCGCCGACGCGATCTTCACCGCCGCCCGCATCCTGCGCCAAGATCTCGGCGCCCCGCCGGCCGGCGGCTCCTACGCCGCCTATCGGGAAGCCGCCTGCGGCTACTACGGCGCCTGCGCGGACTCGGCCGCCAACTACGCCGACGAAGTGATGGCCCGGGCGGTCTCCTACGGATTCCGGGGCAAGGGATCGCCAGCGTCCACGGACCCCAAGGCGGCCCAGCCCGCCGAAGCGGGCGGCGGAGGCGCCAGCACCTGCGGCGGCGCCTCGTCGGCGGGGAGCGCCAGCGGCAACGAGATAGTCCGCATCGCCGAGAGCCAGCTTGGGCGTGAAGAGAGCCCGCCGGGATCGAACTGCAACCCCTATGGCCCATGCGTCGAATGGTGCTCGCTCTTCGTCGCCTGGGTTTGGGAGAAGGCGGGTGTGCCGCTGAAAGGCGGCACCGCCCCCTACGCCTACTCGGGCTCCATATACGAATGGGCGAAGGCCCACGAAGGCGGGCCGTCGCTGGGCGGTACCGCCGCCCCTGGCGAATCGCCGTTCTCCCGAGCGGAACCCAACGGTGCTCGGGTTCTGCCGCCGAGCGCGACCCCCGCACCTGGCGACGCCGTCCTCTTCGGCTCCGGCGCGCAGGCGAGCGCCCACGTCGCGATCGTCGAGCGCGTCTTTTCCGGCGGGCAGATCACGACGATCGACGGCAACTACTCCGACCGCGTGGCCCGCGTCGGACCGTTCCTGCCCTCGCGTGCTGTCGAAGCCGGGGAGCCGGCGCCGGTCTTCGGCTACGCACAGCCCCCGGGCGTAGGCGGATCGACCGAAGGAGCAGTCCGATGATCGACCGGCTTCGCTTCCTGCTCGATCGGCCGCTCGACCCGCCTGCCGCCCGCGCCGTGGTCGTCTTCGCGAGCGCGATCCTCGTGGGCTTCGCCACTCTCTTCGTCCTCGGAACGGGGGAGTCGGGGCGCTCGGCTGCGACCTCCGATGTGCCGGCCGTGGCGCCGAGGTCACAGCCGGCACGCCCCTTGGCCGCGACCACGCCGGAAGCCGCGCCCACCGCGCCCCGGACGTCCCGTCGACGCCGGCAGGACCCCCAAGACGAAAAGGGCAGCGCCGCAGCCAGGCGCGCCGCGAAGGCCCTGCGCTCGCACCGCGCCCTGCAGTACGTCCCCTACCGGCGCGGCCCTCTCACCGTGCGCTTGGTCGAAGCACGCGGCGCCCGGGCCGTGCTCGCCGTCAGCGCCCAGACGCTCGTGGCCGCCCACCGTGGCTGGCGGGCGTTCCTGCGTCGCTACCGCGACAGCGGCCGGGCCTATCTGGTCCGCTTCGAGGCGAGTGGAGGACACGGTGGCTGAGCGCGCCGACCGGGATCGGACTTCGCGGGTCGTGATGCTGAGCGGCGGGGCCGGCTCCTGGGGAGCGGCCAGGCGGATCGTCGACCGCCACGGGTGCGAGGGGCTCACGCTGCTCTTCGCCGACACGCTGATCGAGGACGACGATCTCTACCGCTTCGTGCTGGAGGCCGCCGCAAATCTGACCGGTCGCCGAGTCCCGCAGCCGCTTCTCTCCCGCACCGTGGCGATCCCCTCGCTCGAGGAAGGTCGCCACCGCCGCAAGCACCTCCTCGCCCTCGGTGCCGAGGCGAGCGAGTGGTGCCCGGCGCTGGAGTGGATCGCCGAGGGCCGCGACCCCCACCAGGTGTTCGCCGATAAGCGCTACCTCGGCAACACGCGAGCCGATCCGTGCTCGGCGGTACTGAAGCGCCGCTTCATGCGCCGCTGGCTGGAGGAGCATCGCGACCCCGCCGACACGGTCGCTGTCATCGGCTACGACTGGTCGGAGACCCACCGCTTCGAGCGCGCGCAGCGCCATTGGTCGCCGTGGCGGGTCGAGGCGCCGCTCTGCGAGAAGCCCTACCTCGACAAAGATGAAGTCCTCGACTGGATGCGGGCCCACGGCTTGCGACCGCCGCGCCTCTACGGCGAAGGCTTCCGGCACAACAACTGCGGCGGCTTCTGCGTCAAGGGCGGGCAGGCGTCCTTCGCGCTCCTGTTGCGTAAGCACCCCGACCGCTACCGCTACCACGAGCGCCGCGAGCAAGAGCTGCGGCGCCGGCTCGGCAAGGATGTGGCGATTCTGCGCGATCGCCGCGGCGGCGTCACCCGCCCGCTGACCCTGCGCAGCTTCCGCCGACGCCTGGAATGCGACGCGGGCGATTTCGAGCAAGCCCAGTGGGGCGCGTGCTCGTGCATGGAAGCGATTGCGGCCAGGGCCAAAGGGGGCGAAGGGTGAATGTCGGGTCGCTCTTCACGGGCATCGGCGGCTTCGACCTCGGGCTCGAACGGGCCGGGATGCGGGTCGCATGGCAGGTCGAGCTCGACCCCTACTGCCGGGCGGTCCTCGCCCGGCACTTCCCCGAGGCGCGGCGCTACGAGGACATCCGAGAAGTCGGCGCGGACAACCTCGAAGCGGTCGACCTCATCTGCGGCGGCTTCCCCTGCCAAGACCTCAGCCCCGCCGGAAGGGGGGCAGGGCTGGCCGGAGCCCGCTCGGGTCTTTGGTCCGAGTTCGCCCGGATCGTTCGCGAGCTACGACCCGGCTACGTCGTCGTGGAGAACGTCCCCGCCCTCCTCACCGGGAAAGGCAAGCGTTGGGACCGGGCGCCGGTCGGCCGAGTTCTCGGAGACCTGGCCGAAGCTGGGTATGACGCGGAGTGGGCGTGCCTTTCCGCTCGAGGGTTCGGGGCACCGCACCTGCGAAAGCGCGTCTGGCTCGTGGCCTACCCCGCACGGGATGCCCAAGCGGGGGCAGCGTCGGAATCCGGGGCCGAGCGGAAACGAGCTCGGCCGGGCGGTGCTGAAAGCCGAGCGCGAGAGCTTCCCGACGCCGACCGAGACCGACGCGCGCAAGGGATACGCGTCGCCGCCGGGGCCGGGGAACCGTCGCGGCCGGGAGACGCTGTCGGGAGCCGTGCAGTCACGTCTTTGGCCGACGCCGAAGGCGAGCCCGAGCGGGCCGGACTTCGCGCGGGCGAGGCGTCCCGGCAGCGGCGGGGACGACCTGCCGACCGCGGTGGCACGCGAGGAGCTGTGGCCGACCCCGAACGCAGCGGACGGCAAGGGAGGGCGGATCAGCCCCGACGAGACGATCCTGCGCGGGCGGCGTCCCTCCGGGGCCAAGGCGCAGCGCACCCTGCGCGAGGCGGTGAGGAAAGCCGACCTCGACGGCGGCTCCCCGCCTCGAAGAGCTGGGGCGCTGAACCCGACGTGGGTCGAGTGGCTGATGGGGTTCCCGCTCGGGTGGACCGCCTTGCCGCCCTCGGCAACGCCCTCCTCCCGCAGATCGCGGAGTGGATCGGAGCGCGCATCCTCGAATACGAGCAGAGCACCGAGGAGGCGATGAGCTGATGCCGCCCTCTCACAAGACGGCAAGCCCGATCCTCGACCTCTTCGCGGGTCCGGGCGGATGGGGCGAGGGCCTTCGCGGTCTCGGTTACGAGGCGAGGGGAATCGACTCCGAGCCGCTCGCCTGCGTAACCGCCGAGGCCGCCGGTCACGAGCGGCTGCTCGCCGACGTCGCCGCGCTCGATCTCGGCGACTTCTCGGGGACCTGGGGGCTGGTCGCATCGCCGCCATGCCAGGCCTACTCGCGAGCGGGGAAGGGCCTCGGCGCGCTCGACAGGCCGAGCGTCCTCACCTGTGCCCGCGAGCTGAGTGAGGGCGTCGACTCGCGCGCCTCGCATCGCGCGCGCTGCGAGGACGAGCGCTCGCTACTCACCGTCGAGCCGCTGCGCTGGGCCCTGGCCCTGCGCCCGCGGTGGCTGGCGTTCGAGCAGGTCCCAGCGGTCATCGAGCTGTGGTCGGCCTTCGCCGACCTCCTCGGCGCGCACGGATACCGATGCGCGGCCGGCCTGCTCTCGGCGGAGCGTTTCGGCGTGCCGCAGGTCCGAAAGCGCGCCTTCCTGATCGCCTCGCTCGACGGCGCGGTCGAGCTGCCGGCACCGACCCACCGCTCCTACGACCCACGTCGCCACGAGCCGCGCGAGGACGAGGCTCACCTTCAGCCCTGGCAGAGCATGGCGGAGGCACTCGGCCGGAGGCGCGAGCCGGCGCGGCTCCGGCGTGGCGGTGCGCGCCCCGGCCGTTCACTCGACTCTCCGTCCGACGTCGTTCTCGCCGACTCACGCGAGTGGAGCATCGAGGCCCTGCCCGCCTGGACCCGACGCCGGCCCGCGACGACCCTGCTCGGCGACCCCCGGATCACCGCTCCTGGCAGCTGGCCCCGCTGCGGGCGGCGCGCGGAGATCGTCCGCGGGCGGCCCGTCCGGGTCAGCGCCGAGCAGGCCGGGGTCCTGCAGGGCTTCCGTCACGACTACCCGTGGCAGGGCTCGCGCTCCCAGCGCTTCGTCCAGATCGGCAACGCCGTGCCTCCGCCGCTCGCCGCCTACGTCTCGGCCGAGGCGATGCGCCCGACGCTCGAGGCGGGCCGCGGGAAGGCGAGGGGCCGGCGATGAGAGCAGGAAGCTCGCACAGCCGGGTCCCGTGGCCCTTCCGCTGGGCCTTCCACCGTCGCTTCCGCCGGCCCTTCCCGATCGGATCGGGCCGAAGTGGGGAGATTCGGCGTCGCTTCGCCGATCGCGGCCGCCGCGTTTTGCCGACATCTCTGCGGTCGATCGAGGTGTGGTCGTGAACTCGAACTCGAACCGCTCCGATCCTCGTCCGATGCTCGCGATCCTCGACCCTCGCTTGTGCCTACGCGCTCTGGCGGCTCATATCGAGCATCCGGGTCGATCAGCTCCTCCTCCCGATCTTCTCGCTCGCGCCCCTCGCTCTCGGCGCACTCGCTATCGCCTCCGCGCTGGCTACGCATCGCTTCTTCGCAACCCGCCGCACGCTCCGATCGCGCCGCGCCGTCGCGATCGTGCCTGCGGACGAGTTCGACGCCGAGCCCGATGCCGTGCTTCGCTTCGCCGCCCAGCTCGCCGCCTCAGAGCGCAGGGTCGCGAGGCTGGGTCGACCGTCGCGCCTGCGCGATCCGCATTCGGCTCGCCGCCGACGCCGAGCGGCGACTCGTCTACCTGATCGAAGCCCCCGAGCGGGCGAGCGAGGCGCTGCGCACCGCGCTTTGCTCCTTCGAAGGCGTCGAGGAGCGTCCCGTCGACGAGGTGCTGGGCGAGGGCGAGGAGGAGAGCGAGAGCGGCGACGAGGGCAAGAGCGCGGACAAGGCTGAAAACGAGAAGAGCAAGCCAACGATGCTGCGCACCGAGCTGGTGCTGGCCCGCCCGAGCGTCGAGCCGCTGGCCCGGCTCTCCCCGAAGCCCGATCCGCTGCAGCCCTTCGCCGCCGCGATCGGCCGCCTTCACTCCGATGGGGAGGAGGCGAGCGTCTGCGTCGACCTGCTTCCGGCGAGCGGCTTCCGCGCGGCTCGGCTGCGACGGCGGCTGCGACGGGAGGCCCGCCGCATCCACGGCGAGCGCCGCGACTGGGCGGCGCTCCTCAACGGCGAACAGCGCCGCCGCACGAGGCCCGACCCGCAGGAACAGGTCGAGCGCCGCGGTGCGGTGCAGGCGGTGGACGCGAAGCTGCGCGAGTCCGGCGAGCTGTTCGAGGCGCAGATCCTCCTGCGCTCGGAGGCGCCGAGCCGGGGGCGGGCGGAAGCGGCGATGTCGGGCCTGCTCGCCGCCTTCCGGCCGCTGGCCGAGCGCAACTACCTGAAGGCCTCCGGCCTGCCGATCCCCGGCCTCGCCTTCCTCGGCTCCGACATGCCGCTGCGGCGCGGGCGCTTCGACCGGCGCTTCGCCACCGGCCTCTTCCGGCCCGCCCGCAAGACGATCCTCACGGCGCGCGAGCTGTCAGGGTTCCTAAAGCCGCCGACCGTCCACTGCGGCGAGCGAAACGTCCTGCGCTCGGGCGCCCTGCTCTCGCCGCCGCCCGACCTGCCGACCTTCGACAAGCGCCGGGGCGACCTGATCCCGCTAGGGAGGGTCAACACCGAGTCGGGCGAGCAGATCGTCGCGCGTCCAGGCCGCCGACACCTTCTTCACCTACATCGCCGGCCGCTCGCGCTACGGCAAGACCGAGGCGGCGATCGCGCAGTTCGCCCACATCGTCAGGGCGGGGCACGGCGGCCTCTTCCTCGATCCCCACGGCGACGGCCTGGAGCGGATCGAGCCCTACCTCGCCGAGGTTGGGGAGCGGGTGGTGCGGATCGACCTCGGCCCGGGCAGCTCGCCGGCCGACCAGCCCGGCTGGAACCTCTTCGAGTTCGGCGGCGACGCAGTGGAGAGCGAGGCGCGGGTCGAGGCGGTCGTCGACGCCTTCGCCTCGGCGCTGGAGTGGGGCGAGCGCTCCACGCGCGCGATCAACCTGACCACCCAGGCCGCCGCGGCGCTGGCGACGATCGCCAGAAGCTCGACGCCGAGCTGGCGCCGACGATCTTCCAGATCCCGACGCTGCTGAGCGACGCCGAGTGGCGGAAGGCGGTGCTGCCGTTCCTGCCGCGCGCCGACCAGCGCTTTTGGACCGACCGCTTCCCGCTGCTCGCCTCGGAGGCGATCACCCCGGTCACCAACATGGTCGACCGCCTGCGCCGCGCGCCCTCGATCAGGGCGCTGCTCGGCCAGAGCCAGAGCACCTACCGGGTCCGCGAAGCGATGGACACCGGCAAGATCGTCCTCGCCTGCCCGGGGACGGGCGGAACCCGCGACCGGCTGGTCGCCAACCTGCTGCTCTTCGACCTCCTGCACGCGGCGCGCGGGCGGGCCGAGCTTCCGCCCGAGCAGCGCAAGCCGTTCTGGGTCTTCCTCGACGAGGTGCAGAGCTATGACGGCGCGGCCTCGGGCAACCTCGCCGCGCTCTTGGAGCAGAGCGCCAAGTTCGGGCTGCGCGCGGTGCTGCTCAACCAGAACCCCGAGCGGCTCAGCGCCGCGACTCTGAACGCGCTTCTGACCAACCGCTCGCATCTGCTCGCCTCGACGCTCAACTCCCACGCCGCGGGGCTCGTCACGAAGGAGTGGGGGAGGCGGGTCGATCCCGAGGCGCTGACCAAGCTGGAGCGCTTCCACTTCATCGCCCAGGTGACTCACAAGGGCAGGCTCAGCGCTCCCTTCGCGCTGGGCGGGGTGCGGGTCGAGGACATCCTCGGGGAGCCGGCCGCCGAGAAGCCCGATCCCGACAGCCCGGCGCCACCGCGATCGGCGGAGGAGGTCGCCGCGCACCTCGACGGCCTCGACGACCGCATCCTGGCGGCGCTGCAAAACGGCGGCAAGGCGGGATCGCAGGGCAACGCCAAAGGGCGAAAGCGACGGCGGGGCAAAGGCCCGGTCCGATTCCCGAAGAGGTCCGAGTGAACCCCGCGCTGCCGCTGTCGGCGACGGAGATCCTCGCCTCGCTCGCCCAGCACCGGGTCCTCTCGACGCCGCAGGTCCGCTCGATCCACTTCCCCGATCGCAGTCCCCGTTGGGCACGGATGGCGCTGGCGCCGCTGGCCGACGCCGATCTCGCCGCGTTCGTGCCGAATCTCGGGGCGGCCGGGGCTCCGCGCCGGCTCTGGTACGTCACCGAGCGCGGCGCTCGCGCGGCACTCGACGCGGGCCTGCTGGAGACGATGCCGAGGGTGCTGGAGGCCGAGGCGGTGGCCGGCCCGCTTCAGGAGCACACCCTGGCGGTGAACGACGCCGCGATCTGCTTCATGCGCAGCGCCCGCGAGCGCGGCGACGAGTGCGGGCCGCTGGCCTGGCGCCACGAGGTGGTCCACCGGCTCGGGCACGGGCGCCGGGCGGGTTCGCTGTTCGCCGACGCGGTGCTCACCTACGTGCGGCTCGCCACCTCCGAGTTCGTAGTCGAGCAACGCTTCCTCGAGCTTGACCGGGCGACCCTTTCGGTCGACCGACTGGTTGCCGAGCTGGCTCGCTACGGGCACCTCCTCAGCGCGACCGGCAAGGAAGGCGGGCCGACGTGGCGCTCCCAATATCCGTCCTTCCCGGCCGTCGTCTGCGTCCTCTGCGGCGCAGAGCGCGCGGCGCTGTGGCGGCGGCGCGACGCCGTCGTCGCGATCCTTCAGGACGACCCGGCCTTCGCCGACTCGACCGATCTCTCGGTGCGACTCTGCCTGGCCGAGGAGCTGTCTGAGCACGGTCCTTTTGCGCCGATCTTCACCGACGTCCGCGAGCCCGAGGAGCCCGTCGACTGGCTGCTCGAAGAGAACGAGCCGAGCTGATGGCGAGCGCGAAGCGACAGACCGGGCGCAGAGGGCGCGGCTGCCGGGGGAAGGCAGAGCGTGGCCAGGAGCTCCGCCTGCTCGAAGGCGACTGCCTGGAGGTGCTGGGCACCCTCGAGCCCGAAAGCGTCGATGCGATCGTCACTGACCCGCCCTACGGGATCGGCTTCCAGCACGAGCGCTGGGACTCCGCCGCGATCCGCGAGGCGGCGGCGCGGGCGGGGCACGATCGGCTCGGCCCCAACGAGGCGTTCGAGGCCTGGTGTCTCATGCTGGCCACCGAGTGCCGGCGGGTGATGAAGCCCGGCGCATTCCTCGCCGCCTTCGGCTCGCCACGGACATACCACCGGCTTGCCTGCGGGATCGAGGACGTGGGGTTTGAGATCCGCGACACGCTGATGTGGCTGTACGCGGAGGGCATGTCGAAGTCGCGCCACTACCCCGGCGGGCGGACGACGACGCTGAAGCCGGCCTTCGAGCCGATCGTGCTGGCCCGCCGCGAGCTGGACGGG
Organism: uncultured Solirubrobacterales bacterium; assembly: GCA_963817905.1. Taxonomy (GTDB): domain Bacteria; phylum Actinomycetota; class Thermoleophilia; order Solirubrobacterales; family 70-9; genus VRUE01. Next base: position 1,048,023 of record CAWFPS010000002.1, read on the forward strand.
AACACCGAGGAGACGATCGCCCGGCACGGGACCGGTGCGCTCAATGCAGAGGCGTGCAAGGTCGAGGGTCGCCACCCGGCCAACGTGATCCTCGGCCATGACCCCGGCTGCGGGGAGAGGCGCTGCGCGCCGAGCTGCCCGGTCGCCACCGCCGACGTCTGCGCTGGCGAGGGTCGGGCGCGGCTTGCGCCGAGTCGTTTCCTCTACTGCCCGAAGGCGAGCCGGAAAGAGCGGGACGCCGGCTGCGAGGAACTGCCGCGGCGAGCCCTCAACCTCTTCCCGAACGCGAAGGGCGCCAAGGCGGCGCCCGACACGTGCAACCCGCACCCGACCGTGAAGCCGCTCGAGCTGATGCGCTGGCTCGTACGGCTGCTCTGCCCGCCGGGCGGCCTGGTGCTCGACCCGACCGCGGGCTCGGGCACGACCGGCGCGGCGGCGGCGCTGGAGGGCAGGCGCTTCCTCGGCATCGAGCTGGAACCCGCCTACGTCGAGATCGCCGCCGCGCGGATCGCCCACCACGCGCCGGGTGGCGCTCGGAAGCTACGGGTGGACCGCGGCCCTTTCGGGAGGACCCGGTGAGCGCCGGGTCGGCCAAACCGGCTGGCGAGGTGCGGCTCGACCTCGAGTCGATCGAGGCACTCGCTCAGCGCCTCGCCGAGCTGCTCGCGCCCCGAGAGGAGGCGCCGGGGCGGTTGATCACCGCCGAGGAGGTCGCCCGCCGGTGGGGCGTGGGGCGGCGCTGGGTCTATGACCACGCCGAAGAGTTGGGCGCGCACCGACTCGGCGCCGGCCCCCGACCGCGCCTGCGCTTCGACCCCGACGAGGTCGCCGAACGCCTCGGCGATCTAGCCGAGGAGAGCGGTGCCGATAGGGGGCGATCGAAGGCGATGCCCGGCGATTGCGCTTCCGACTCGCTTTCCGTGCGGAGCAGAGCTATCGTCGGTCGGCAAGCAAGAAAACGGCCGGGGCGGCGCGGTAACGCCCCCCGACCCGGCGCCGAACAAGGCGGCGCAATGAAGAGGCTATCCGCACGGAGTCCTCGCGTTGCCCTGCCTGCCCGGTCGCCGGGAGGCCAGGAGGTCGGCGATGGCGAGTAGGCCAAAGGGCGAAGTCAAAGTGCGCGAGTGGAAGAGTGGCCGCGGCTACGCGCTCCGCTTCTGGGCCTACGGCGAGCGCCAGTACGTGACGCTCGGCTCCGAGCGCGACGGCTGGAATCGGGCGAAGGCCGAGGAAGAGCTGCAGAACGTCCTCGCCGACGTCCGCCGCGGCCTCTGGGTGCCGGAGAGGACGAAGGGCAAGCCCCGCGGCGGCGCAGAGAAGCAGCCGGGAGCGGTGCCGCCCTTCGGCGAGTTCGCCGCTGACCTCGTGAGCGAGCGCGAGGGCCAGGTCGCCGAGAAGACGACCAAGCACGAGCGCTGGGCGCTCGGTCACCTGATGCGCTTCTTCGGCGACTGGGCGCTCGTCGAGATCGACGTAGAGGCGGTCGACGAGTACCGCGCCTTCAAGGTGAAGGAGTCAGAACGCCGCGCCCGTGCGATCGAGCGCGGACGCCCGCAGCGAAACGAGCGTGGCCAGGTGCTGCGACCGCTCTCGGCCCGCTCGATCAACCGCACGATCGACTTCCTGCAGTGGGTGCTGTCGGTCGCGATCGAATACAAGCGCTTCGGTCTCGCCGAGAATGCCGCCGAAGGCAAGCGGCGGCGCCTGCGCGAGAGGCGCCCGGCCCCGGTCCACATAGACAGCGCCGCACAGGTCGAGGCGCTGCTGGAGGCGGCGACGGAGCTTGACCGCGACCCTCACTACGAACTGGCCGAACGCGAGGCGATCCTCGCGACCCTCCTCTTCTCCGGACCCCGCGCGCACGAGCTATGCAACCTGCTCTGGCGCGACGTCGACCTCGCCAACGGGCGCCTGTTCATCGGCCGCTCGAAGACGCCCGCCGGGCTGCGGGAGATCAGGATGCTGCCGGTCCTGCGCGACACCCTCGCCGCCTACAAGGCGACCGCCTACCGCGGCGATCCCGACGACCTTGTCTTCCCGACCCTCAACGGCTCTCGTCGCGACCCAGACAACCTGCGCGGGCGCGTCCTCGCCCCCGTCTTGGGGCGCGCCGACGAGCTGCTGGAGCGCCGCGGCCTGGTGCCGCTCCCGCGCGGGCTCACCAGCCACAAGCTGCGCCACGCCTTCGCCTCGATCCTGGTCGCCTGCGGCGAGGACCCGGTCTCGGTGATGCGCCAGATCGGCCACGCCGACCCGAGCTTCACCCTGCGCGTGTACACGCACATGATGAGCCTCGACCCCGCCGACCGCGAGCGCCTGAAGGCGCTGGTGCGGGGCGAGCGGGTGATCGCCCGCCAGGCCGCGCCGCCGCGGCCGGTCGAGCTGGCCGAGTACGAGGGGCCGATCGTGCGGGCGCTCGCAGAGCGCGGTGGCCGCGCCGCCCGCCGGGAGATCGTCGCCGCGGTCGGCAAGGCGATGGCGGAGCGCCACGGCGCCCCGGATCTGGAGAGGCTGCCCAGCGGACCGCCGCGTTGGAAGCCCCGGGTGGGCAAGGTGCGGACGCGGATGGTGCGTCGCGGCTGGCTCGCCACCGGCGGCAGCCGGGGCGAATGGGAGTTGACCGAGCGCGGCTGGGCGAAGGCGCGCCGCGAGGAGAAGAGGGACCGGCGGGTGGCCGCACCGACAAGCAGAGTCGGTGTGAGCGGATTGGCGGCAGCGGCATGAGCCCGCTCGATGTAGCCATCCTGTCCCTCGTCGGCCTGGCCGGCTTCTGGCTGCTCGGCGGCTTCGTCGCGCGCGTCGGTGGGCTCCTCCTTGTCTTCGCCGGCACCGCGAACCTCGCGCTCAGCCCACAGATGGGGGCGGTCATGCTCATCGGGATCGGCGCAGCGATGTGGCTCCTCGGGCACTGGCACTATGCCCTGCGGCACCAGGCCTTCAAGAGCCCGCTGGCGCGCCACATCTTCTGCCGCTGGGCGCTGCCGTGGCTCGACCCGACCCGGAAGTGGGCAATCCCCACGACATCCGAGACGGTCGATCCAGGGGCTGGTGAAGGGAGAGAAGAACATTGACTACCGGAGGGGGCCAGCGCCGTACCGAGCAGGGCGACTCGATCGACGTCGGACCGCTTCGGGAATTCCTGAAGCGGGCGCTGGCCGACGACGCCGTCGCCGACAAGGTCGACGAGTTGCTCTTCGCGCATGTGGTGGAAGGTTGCTACCACCCCTCGGTCATAGCCGAGACGGTGCCGGGCCTCCTTGGCGAGGTCATCGGCGCTGCCCGATCCGAAGATTGGCAGGCGATCACCGCCGAGCTGATCGCCGAGGCGCGCGAGGTGGATGGAGAGGTGTAGGACGTCAGATCGACTTGCCGAACGACGCAAATTGCGGCTCCGAGAAGCGCCAAACGCATCCGCACGCCCGCGTACCGTGACGCGGATGCAGGCATTTCGACAACGCCGAGAGCGCCGTTCGCGTCACTCGATGAGAGTCGCGCTGCTTTATCTCAGCCGCTCCGGACGGAAGACAGCTTCCGGTGGGATCTGATTAGCGAGGGAGGGACGTGCGAATCAAGAAAGTGACCGTTCGGCGATACCGGGGTTGGGCTGGGCCAACCAAGTGGTCGCCGGCCGTCCACGATGTCTTGTTGGGTCCTAACAACGGTGGCAAGAGCTCGCTGCTGCGAGCTGTGGATCTCGCCTTGAACCCCCATCGCAATCCCTATCGCGATCTGCTCGGGGTCCACGATTTCTTCGATTTGAAGACCGAGGAGCCGGTCGAACTGACTGTCGTCCTCTGCGATCTGAGCCACGAGGATTGCGACGTCTTCGAGGAGTATCTCGAGGGACAGCGGTCGGACGGCAGCTTCGGGCCAGCAGACTCACCCGACGAGGAGTTTGACCAGGGCTCTCTCGTTCTCCGGATTGAGTTCGTGGCTGAAGTCGACGCCCCCGCGAAGGCGGTGTTCGCACGTCCCGATGCCGGAAGAGCACGGGTGACGCAAGATCACAAGTTGCGGATCGGTTGGTATTTGGTCCCAGCAGACCTCGATCCACTCAAGGAGCTCGCGTTCTACTCCAACTCGATCTTCGCCAAGCTCTTCGAGCAGGTTGACCTCGGCTCCGAGCTTGATGCGATTCGCGAGGGCATCGAGAGCGCGAAGGGTGATCTGATGAAGCAGCAGCACGTGGCGGAGACCCGCGACCGACTCGAGGATGCGACGAGGAAGCTGGGCTTGGTCGACGGTGACAATGCCCTCGATTTCGCCGTGCTCGACATGAGCGACCGTCGCGTTCTGCAGAGCCTGCAGTTGGTGGCGCGGGGAGACCGCTCGGACCACCGTTTGCCGCTTCGGTCCCACGGCAGGGGTGTGTTGAGGGCGCTTCTGCTCGCAGCAGTTCTGCAGCACGCGCGAATGCATGAGAGCAACTTGATTCTCGCCATCGAGGAGCCGGAGCAGAACTTGGAGCCGATCAATCAGCGTCTGATCGCACGCTCGCTTCTTTTCGCCGCCGACAACGGCGCCGCCCAGACCATCGTTTCAACCCACTCACCAGCTGTCGCCTCGGCTGTGCCTCTGGCGAGTATCGAGTTGGTGCGCGAGATCGCAGACTCCCCACAGGTCAAATCGCTGAGTGAGGTGCAGCCAGCAGAGCATAAGTTCTACGAGCGCCATGCTCGGGGCGCTGTGATCGACGGTCTCTATGCGAACGCCGTGCTGTTGGTCGAGGGGCCGACTGATACCGGTGCCCTGCTTGCTCTTTGGGCAAAGGCGTTTCCGAAGGAAGGGCTGGATGAGCGCCGGGTCGAGCTCATCGACTGCGAGAGCCTCGACAAGATTCCACCCTTCGTCCGCTTCTTCTCTGCACTCGACATCCCCGTTGCGGTGATCTGCGACTGCGACCAGGACGCCGCCCAGAAGCGCCAGGACATCCTCAAGGCCGGCGCCGGGTTGCTGATCCACTGGAAAACGCACACCGACATCGAGGGGGTCCTTGCGGCTGAGGCTGAGATCAAGGCGCTGGCTGCGGCGATGGAGGAGATTCGCGCCGAGGTCGGCGAGTGGAGCGAGCACCGCAGCGCGCTGATCGAGGCTGCGAAGACTTCTGCTGGAGACCATCGGGTCCTCAAGAGCGCAAATGCCATACCGGAGCTGATCGGGGGCTATGACGAGCCCGGGAAGCGCGCAGCTCTCGCTGCGATACTGCGTGGCGGTCGCCCGAGCTTCAAGAGCGCCCGTGACCACCGCCTGATTTGCGAAACGCTGCCGACCGTTCCGGCAACTGCAATGAAGGCGATGAAAACGGTGCATGGCTATATCGACAACGGTGCCGGCGGAGAGCATGCTCTTTGAGGACCCAGAGCAGGATGGGGTCCTGAGCGACGAGTCGCTTCGTCTGCTGATCACGGCCCCACCCGGCTCGGGCAAGACCCTCACCGCCCTTCGTCTGGCAGCACGGGACATCGATGCCGGTTGTGTCGGTCCAACCCAACGAGTGCTCCTTCTAACCTTCAGCTTGCAGGCGAGGGCACAACTCGAGGCCTACGCTGCTCGGCTCCTCACGCCACAGCAGTTGCCGCTCATCGAGATCACCAACTACCACGCTTGGTTCTGGCGCAAGGTGAAACAGTTCCGGAGTTCGCTCGGGCTCCCGCTTGAGATTGAACTATCTACCGAGTCCCAGCACCGCGAAGACGTACTCGCGGCAATGATCAGAGTCGGTGTCGCTGGTGCGGAGGCGGAATGGGACGACGATGCACGTGATTATGGTGTGGGACTAGAGCACGAGATCGAAGGCTGCCGCCCCGACCGATTGGATGCGCCGCTTCCCAAGGTCGGGCGGGTCGGTGAGGAGCTAGTGGAGATACACCGGCGGGGGAGACTTCACTACGACGACCTCGCCTATTACATGTGGCGCCTCGTTGACGAGTCGGAGACGCTCCGCCGAATCTGGCGCCACAAGTACCCGGTGACCGTCCTCGACGAGTACCAGGACGCCTCGGCGCTGCAAGCGAAGATCATCGAGCGCATCGCCGGTCCTGAAAGCCGTGTCTACGCGTTTGCCGATCCGCTGCAGATGATCTATGGATGGCGGGATGCCTCGCCGAAGCGGATTGAGGACTTCGAAAGCCGAGGTGCCTCGATCCATGTCCTGAAAACGCTGCATCGTTATCGCGACCGGCCAGAACTACGAGACTGGATGGAGGGGGTGCGCGACATATTGCTCAGCGGCGACGGCTCGTGTCCGCCGCGCCCCAATAAGGACGTCGGGGTCATGGCCTACGACCCGAACGAACGGGTCCGCGGCGAGGCTTACGACACCGCCTCGCGGACGCTCCACAAGCTCGACGCTCCAATCGCGAGGTGCTTCAAGGACCCGTCGATTAAGAGCATCGCTGTACTCCTGCGAAAACATGATCACCTCGCGCAGGTAGAGCGCCATTTGACCAAGCGGTTCTTCTGCAAGCGCCTACGCACCGCACGCGAGACCAGCGATTGGATCAGAGAGTGGTTGGAGGCTTATCCAGAAGCAACGAGCGACCAGCTGAAGATGGAGAAGCTGATGGAGTTGGCGAGGCGAATCGCGCCTCGCAACGAGGATCTCGAGGTGCTTGGGAAGAGGATCGATGTCGATGGGATTCGCACGGCCGGTCTGCGCGTTCGCCGCAAGACCCTTGCTATCGAATTGAACGAGGCAGCGGGACTTTGGACAGACCTCGCCGGTGCCTGTGCCGCCGCGCAGCGCGTGGCTCGGATCGCCATAAACCACGAGGAAAACGAGCGGCTGATCGCGCAAGACGCTGCGTACGTCGTCCGAAGGGGACTGCGGGTGCGCCCCGGCGTCGACGACCAAGAGGCGAAGGAGAGAGTCATCGGCCGCCTCTCGCAGATGCGTTTTACGACCGAGGGACGCGAACCGCGAGGCCTTTACCTGCTGACCTGCCATGAGGCAAAGGGTCGAGAGTTCGACATGGTCATCCTGCCCTACGTCAGCGATGAGATATTCCCGGACGACGACGAGGAACAACGGCAACTTCTTTACGTGGCCCTGACTCGGGCTCGCCAGCGAATCCTCATTCGCACTGCGGCCGGAAAGCTGCCGAAGCACTGCGAGGCGATGGGCCTGGCACTTTGACCTGACAGGAAATGGCTCGACGCAACAACGAAAGATCATCCGCATCCAGACTGCGGGTTTGGGCGCCGAAGAGCAGCCAATTGATCCTCTTTCTCGCGGGGATCGTTGCGTGGGGGATTGCTCTCGGCCTTGCGCTCCTTGACAAGTCCGATGCCATTGGGGCCGCCTTCGTGACCGCCGGCTTTCCGCTGATTGGCGCGGCGGCCCTGTACGGGCGACTGCGTGAGTTTGGTCCGAGCGGCGTAAAGGCGGACCCTCTTCAGGAGGCTGTACGCGAGCTGGATGAGCGCCTTCCGCCACCTGGCGAGGACGTGTCCGCGACCGAGGAGCGTGCCAGGCTGCTCGAAGCCGTCGAGGTACTTGTTTCTGACCCTCCATACATGGCCGACGAACCCCTACCCGGCCAGGAGGGCCTCTTTCTGCCCAGGGTCGACCTCGGCATCTCAGTCTATGAGCGGTCTATGCGCCTCGAGGCGGCAGCGGTGGACTGGTTGAAACGAGAGGGGTTCACGGTCCAATCAAACGCCCGTGATGCCGGGGTCGACATCATTGCCAGTCGCCCGGGGGAGGCCGTCTACGCGTTGCAGGTGATGTCGAGCCGTGGCGTCGCCGGTGGCCCCACGCCCGAGGCTCTGCGCGATCGCTTTCTCAAAGCAAGGATTTGGGTCGATGCCCGCCTTGGTGAAGAGGAGCCGTTTTGTCGGCTCCTAGTAACCGACATCGTTCCCCCGCCCAATCTTGTCGACCGCTTTCGGCGGCATGGGATCGGCATCCTTCGGATCGATCTTGATTCAGGTCGAGTCGGCATGGCGCTAAAACCGAAAGACTCTCGAACCTGACTCGGCCTGGCGCTAGCGATTGCGGCGGCGCAGCTCGACCACATAGTTGGGGTAGTCAGCACCGTCGAAACTCTTGTGGGCCTCGACGATCTTTCCGTAATGGTCATCATAGTCACGCTGAAAAGTCGGCTCCGAGACGACCAGGTCGTAGATCAGACCCGCGATCGCCTTGATCGCTTTGGAGCGCGCCCGAATCGCGATGTAGTTGAGGGGTGCCGGTGCCGATCCTCTGACCTCATTCCGCTTCGACTTCAGAAGCCACACCCACTGTGCATGGGCAATCTTGTTACGGTCCTCGATCACGGATGCAAGGTCATACGCCAAGATCTTGGTGACCTCCGAGTAGCGTTCGGCCGAGCGTGAATCAATGGTGCTTCGGTCGACCTCCAGATGCAATGGCACGGAGTAGTGGCGGCGAAAGGCGAGCTCGACGGCTTTCTCCCAGCGCCCGATCTGAGAACCGTTGAGCACGAGAGCCCGCTCCTTGTCGTTGAAGCCGGCGGGGTCGTTGGCGATCTTGCACAGAGCGGCCTCGGCGTTCATTCCTACCATCAATTGATGCATCCGCTCGGCGAACTCGACGGCTGGCTCGTCGTTTCGCCGGATCGCGTCGCGGTGGATCCGTTCGACCTGGGTGAGACCACGCTCGGCTGCTCTCAGGTTCTCACTGAGCCGACGGTAGATGTGGGATTTCGGGGGATGCTTTCGGATGACACCGGACGCCAAGGATCTCTTCTTTCTTCTGGAAAGCCTTGGCGTCCGGGAATCGAACCCGGTATTTCCTCGGCCGATGCCAAGGCGCGTCCCATGCGCCCACGCCCGCGGAAATTCTAGCGCAGCGTCAGGGGAATCGAGGGGAATCGTGCTCCACCGCCGCCAAAGTCGGCTCCCGAAAGTGTCCACTGGGCCGAGGCAACCCATTCGTGCCGGTCGTCGCACGGTCTGCACTCTGGATGGCAACCTTCGCCCGTGACCTCAGCAGGGCCACCACGGCAGGCGAGCGTTCTGCTTTCCTAGAGCCACAATTCCGATGCACACCGCAAGGCGGTGCGGCACTCGCTGGCCGTTTGCGCGGCGAGCACGGCATCGCCGCCTGCCCAGCCTCGGTGTCTTTCCGGCCTCGCCTCGGTCGGGGCGGCTCGGCCTCCTCGCCGAGCGCGGGGGTGTGATGGCGGAGCGTCTTCCGCATCGGGATGCCCGGCAGTCCTCCGCGCGGAGCAGCAGATTATGCTGACCGAACGGGGATGGAGGCACCGAGAGAGAGCGGAGATTCCGGCACCAGCAAAAGCCAACGTTTTCGGAGGGTCGCTGATGCCACTAGGCGATTCATGCCGGCGCTCGGCAAACTCGTTCGGAGCGTCGACTTCGCGGTGGCAGGGGCCGTACTCATTTGGCTCGCGACCACGATCAAGTTTCTAGAAGACTTTCCCCGCTGGATAGCGATAACGACTGCGGCAGCAGCCGTCGGGGCCGGAATTGCTCATCGCGCCAAATTCCAACGGGTCGTAATAGCGGTAACTGCCTGCGGTATTGCCAGTGTCGGCGTGGTTTCCTATTTCGTTGATCATGGCGGTGCCGATACCGCTATCGGCCAGAGACCGGCATCGCTCGTATCTGTGGTCGCGGGCCTTCGTGCTTCACTCGAAGTCAAAAACGAGAACTACGGAAAGACGTGGAAGAGCGTTGTTGCGGCCGACGGCAACGACAATCTGCTGTTCCGCCTACGTATTAGGAATCCGACTACGAGACCGTCCCAACCGGTGGTAATGCGCGTCCTGTCGCCCAAGGACACAGAAAGTCCCAGGAGCGTCGAGATTTGTTTCAGCCGATCGGAAACTGGGCAATTTGAAGCTGGCCCAGAAGTCAAGGTCGTTGCGCAAAGTAACGGGCTGGGTATGTTTCATGCCGATTCTCCACAGCTTGGCTACCCGTCCCCCGCAGCGACGCGCCTGACCAGCCTCGGCGGCCAGGAGTTTCATGCTGCGGGCGGTTATTACGAAGGGTGGGACTACCTCGTCCCTGGAATATCCGCCCATCAAACCATCGCAGTTACGTTTGAAGCGTCGTACTGGACGCCGGACGACTCATCGCAACTGTCGGGCGGGTCGGTCGTACAGTTTAAGAACCTGACCGAGCATTCCCCCAAGTATGAGACTGTCGTGGCGGCACAACCGGGCGACGCGCTTCAGGCCTATGGCACTTTCAACAACACGGGGTTTCGTAGCACCAGCGTATTCGCTCGAGTGCGTATTCGAAGCCATGACGAGGGCACGTTTATATGGGTAGAGCTCTTCGCTCGCGGAAGCTTCGAAGGGGAACGAGAACTCGGCCACGGCGTCGTTAACGCGAGCACCCAAGATCCGATCGGCCTGAGTGTAGTGCCGGGGAGCACGGAACTTCGGGCAGCGGATACGAAATGTTCGAATGAAACTCGTGAACCGCTGGCGGACGGCGTGACGAAGGGCGGCCTAGAGCTTGGCGGGATTGGAGGCTTCAAACCGCGAGACCCATGTCACGGCATTGAGTGGATTCGCTATTTGTTCTTTAGGTTGAAGGTAGGTAATGCAAGTTAGAGCGTCTGTGGGCCTGTAGCCTCTCGCAACGCGCTAGCGGCAATTCAGAAACGGTGGCGCTCGCGGGACTGTAGTTTCCGGAGGTTGACTTCAGATCTGGAGGGCAAGGCGCCCACAGCACAGCGGCACCGCATCAACGTTGCTTGCCAGTCGAGACTAGATTAGTGAATCTTGAGTCCAGAGCGGGGGAGCGAGCGGAGGCCGGTGCAGGCTCCTGAGATTCCGTCAAGGCTGACGGTTCTCATTGGCGTTCTGACGTTTGGCGGCGTAGTGATAACGATTGCCGCCGCGCCTGCTTGGGCCGCCGCCGCCGCGATTGCAGCAGCACTCTTGACCTGCGTGCTTCATCGTCTTGTATGGCGTCCGCGACCCTCAACCAAGGGTGTGCTCATCGTCGTCATGTTCACCGCCGCGGCTGCTGTTTGCGCGCATGCCGTCTTCGAAGGAGGCTCAGGACAGAGGCCGGTTACGCAGGTGACTGCTGAAAGATCGCTACTTTCCCCAGGAGTCGGCCAGCTTGAAGCAGGCAACATCGCAAGAGCGAGCCTGAGCGGTGCATCCGGAACTTACTCCGACCCCCTGTTGGCGGCCATTGGTTCCACCGTGACCGTTGCCATCCGCCTTACCAACGGCGGACCTGACGAACTGATTGGTACTCGTGTAAGGGCGAGCATTCCCGGCGCTGCGGCCCCATCTCTTTCGGTCGAACTCGTCGCTCGGCCTCGCAATGCGCACCCTGCGGCGGTGGGCGATACGGCCACGATTAACGTCAAGGGGGGTAAAGGCGCCTGCGTGACGTACGTCAGTGGCTCGACCCGACTCTTCGATCAGCATCTTGGGCTGATTCGTGACCTACCCGACGGGATCGTCGGCGACGGCGTCCTAATCGGCGGGATCGGGGTCCCGATCGAGGACCGGCGATTCGTGGGCCTTGAGCTCCAGGTGGAAGAGCCGCACGGAGACGACGCTTGCGAATAGGCGGCGCGGTACCTCGTGCCGCAAGGCAAGCCATAACCCCATCGCTTAACAAGTTGGCTACGGACGACAGCGTCCTTTCGTCGGAACCAGGGGCTACGCACTCCATTACGTTCGAACCCCACCCGGCTGGACCTACGACTTGACTGCTGGAACCGGTCTCGCCAGCTTCGGGAACTTCTGGCCAGAAGTTCCCGAAATACCGCATATCAGCGCACATCCCCGCCTATTGACGAGGGCGGCCGCCGGTTGGGTTGATCGCAACCCCCCTGCAAATTAGCTGCTTTCTGCTCGGAAGTCGCCCGAAGCTGGCATAGTTGCCATGCAGAAGGTCGTCGGTTCGAATCCGATCAGCCGCTTCGCATCGCAGAGCCGTTTCCGGCGATCCCAGAGCGCGGATCGTCGGACGGAAGCGGCTCTGCACGCAATCTACGCGCAACCTCCGATTGCGCCGCGCCGCGATCTCAGTGCCCGCAAGGTCTGTTCAACCGTCCGACTCGACACCTTCTGCTCCTCTCGGCATGTCAGAATTGAGGCATGACCAAGGCCGATCTCCATCAGATCGTTGACCATCTGCCCGAGCAGGCGGTCGATGGCGCAGCGATCCTGCTGGGTGAGATCAGCAATGGGCGCATCGACCCCGAGCAGGCTTGGTTCTGGACTCGCGAGTGGCAACAGCGCGAGCGTGAGGCCGACGAAGACCTCTCCGCTGGCCGGGTCACCCGCTACGAGAGCGACGAGCAGTTCCTAGCGGCATTGGACGAGCGCACGAAGCCGCTCGATGCCGACGCGTGAAGTCCTCGCGTCGTTCTGGCGCGATTGGGATCGGCTGACGCCGCAGCAACAGCGAGCCTTCCGCGAGGCCGTCACGCAGTTCATCGCCGACCTCGCCAGCGGCGGTCAGAACTTCCATCCCCGCCTCCGCGTCAAGCGGGTCCAAGGCTCTCCCGGCGTCTGGGAGGTGACCTGGGCCTACGACGGTCGAGCCACCTTCCAGTACGGCGAGGAGGTCCAGGCTGGCCAGCCGCACATCATCTGGCGTCGCGTGGGCACCCACGCGATCTTCCGCCGCCCGTGATTAGTTCGATCCTGTGCGGCTTCTAGACTTCCATTCATGGCCACTGTTCGTGATCTCGTGCTGCACCTAACCAGTGACGCGGACCAGGACTGGCGGGAGGAGTTGCGCTCGGCAAATGCCGCTGAACTGGAGAAAATCAGGGCGGAGAGTGCTGCGGCATTGGAGAGGATCGCCGCGTCGGGCGAACCTTTCGACTTCGCGTCGATGGTTCGCGACGCTATGTACGCCATTGCGAGCATTACCGCTGATGACATCGTTCGGTACGCGCGCTCGGCCCTGGCTGAATCAGAGACAAGGGAGCCGGGCGAGCAGTTGCTGGCGCTTGGGGCGATTTGGCTTTGGGGACGAAACACGGAATCTCATTCCCCCGAGACGGACATGGCCGATCTCGGTGAGCAGATGGCATACCGGCCTTCTTCAAAATGGAGCGCCACAAATGCGTTTTACCTGCGGTGGTTCGCCAGCCTGTCTAGACCAGCCCAAATTGGCATTTTGGCGGCAGCTATCAACGTGGTGCAAGAATCACAGGCGGAGTTGAAGACCCTCGGGATTTTGAATCCGCCCGAAGCTTTCGCTGTCCATATGGGCGTCGTCACGTCCCTGATGCTTATCTACTGTGCTTTGGCCCTTCCTCGCCAAGAGTAGTTCGAGCGGGCCTCTCGGATCGCTATCTCCGCTGGTACGTTTGCCTCAACACCGTCAATGACGTGCGCGTAGGTCGTAAGGCACGTCTGCGGGGAGTGGCCCAGCTGTTGCGCGACGTAGGTGATCGGCCGTCCCTCCCAGATGAGCAGGGAGGCGAAGGTGTGGCGCAGGTCGTACGGCCGAGCCGGGGTGAGCGGGTTGAATGTGCGCCGTCGCCAGTTCCCGTAGTCGTGCTCGGTCCACGGCTCCCCGTCTAAGCGTGGAAACACTAGGCCGGTGTCCGGTCGCCCGCAGGCATCGCGCCATTCCTTCAGATCAGACGCCAGCGGTTCCAAGAGCTGAATGCTGCGCGCCTTGTCAGTCTTGGTTCCGGACTTCAACTCGCCGTCCACGAGCTTGCGCTCGATCAGCAGCCGACCCTCCGAAACCTGCTCCCATCCGAGCGCCAACGCCTCGTTGTACGGGCGCAGACCTGCGTAGGCGAGGACCGAAATGAGTGTGGCATCGCCGAGCTGATCGGTGTCGAGCAGCGCCGCCCGGATGCCCTCGATCTCAGTGACTTTGAGCGGTTTGACCGGCGCTTTCTTGTGGCTCGGCTGTTCGAGGTAGACCGCCGGGTTAGCGCCGATCAGTTCCAGTGCGACCGCGCGCTTGAGGATGCCGTGAAGCAGCGCCCCTGCCTTTGCGATGGACGTGCGTCCGGCACCCTTGCTCAGAAGCTCGACTTGCCAGGCGTCGAGCAGGCGCGGGCGCAGCTCGGAGAGCCTGTAGCCGCCGAGGTACGGGTTGATGTGCTTGTCGAGGAGCCAGCGGTACCCGCGAACCGACTTCGGCGAGGACAGTCGTCCGGTGGCGGTCTTCCACTCCATCCAGCGGTCCGCGAACTCGCCGAATGTCTCGTCGCCCGCCGTCAGCATTCCCAGGCCGTCCGTCTCCTTGAGGCGCTGAATCTGATTCCACGCTTCCTGGGCATCCCGCTTGCGGGTAAAGGTCCGCTGCCGGTGTCGCCCGCCATCCAGCCACCGAATCTCGTACTTCCCGGTCCGCTTGTTGCGCTTGGGGTAGCTCACGCTCGGCGTCCCGGCTCAATGTCCGCAAGCGACATGAACCTGCCTCGCTGCCGAGTGGATCGGCGTGGGCGAGCCTTCGGCCTCGGCATCGGGCTGCTTGTCTCGACGGTTCCGGCCGACAGCCACGCCTGGAAGTCGTCCTCGGCAATCCGGATTCGATTGGTGCCGGGCGGCTTGGTCGCGCGCAGGTTCCCGCGCTCAACGGCTCGGTAGACCGTTGCAGGGTTGAACCCGAGGATTTCGGCGACTTCCGTGGCTGAGAGGTATCTCATCACCACATACGTCCACGGAACCGGACATTTGCCCCCGCTTCTTATGGATTCTGCCCTCATCCTGCGTTCGGGGTGAACCGCCCGAGCCGCGTTCCGCCTGGGTCCCAGCCCATCCCGTCGAACAGTTCGCCCGGCGGGACGCCAAGGGAACCGGCGAGCTTGACCACCGTGTCAACGCGAGCGATCCGTTCGCCGCGCTCAAGCTGGCCGACCGCCGTGCGGTGGAGGGAAGCGCGCACCGCCAACTCTTCCTGGGAGAGCTTGGCCCGCCTGCGGCAGTAGGCGAGATTGCGACCGAACTGGTCGGCAACCCTCATCCTTCGCCCCGTTCCACGAACCCGCCCGGTCGGTAGTTGCCGGGGGACCAGGAAATCCCGGTTAGGAGATCGTCGGCGGAGACTTCCAGCGAGGCTGCCAGCTTGACCAGCGTGTCGATCCGGCAGAGGCGCAAGCCACGCTCAAGTTGGCTTATCTCGGTTCGATGTAGCGAGCTGAGATAGCTCAGCTCCTCTTGAGAGAGGTCGGCCCGCTTGCGGTGGCGGGCGAGGTTGTCCCCGAAGCGGGCGGCGAAGTCGATCATCAGCTCTCGCCTCCCGTGATCTGTCCGAGCAGCCCATGCAGCGCCTCGTGCTCGGCAACGACCCGGCTGTACTCGTTGCTGCGGTCGATGATTCCGGCTAGGTCGCCGAGCACGTCGCGCACGTCGGCGTCGGGAACGATCACCAGCTCGTCCAGCGCCGCGAGGAGTCGCCTATAGGCAGCTTCCTCGCGGCGCAGGCGGGCTGGTTCTTTGAGCGTGTCTGGATATTCCTTCAGCTCTTGCCGGACGCCCGCGCGAGCGCTCGTGAAAAGCCCCCGCAGGAACCGGACCTGATCGACGGGGAGTTTGAGGGCGACGGCGGAGCCGCGACCCATAGGGTTCTTCTTAGCCATGAGGAGGAGTAGCTCCTTGTGGTCAGGCCCCCGGTTGGCGTTTGCGCGCCGCCGGGGGCTGCTTTTGTGATGCCGCGAGGTTATCAGGCGTTTAGGGGGCTACCTAATCTTGATCGAGGATTTCCTTGACTCGCGTCAGGTGCAAGTCAGCAGCCTCGCCGATCTCGCGCAGCGTCAGGCCAGCGCCCCGGGCCTGCTCAAAGCTTTCGCGCCTGGCCTTCCGGGCATCCTCGCGCTGAATATCGGTGCGCTCGAATTTCGACTGCGCACGCTTCACGGCAGCGCGGGCTTTCTGCTTCTCGGGGTCCGCCATCGACCCCCAGCCTATTCGCCAAGCATGAAGTCAGAAGAACCGAAAAGACCCGCCTCGACATCGAGAGCCACAAGCCCGAGTTCGCAGAACGTTCTCTGGGACCAGTCAGCCGTCGAGCCTCCCCAGTACGAAGCCCTGCGAACAGCGACAGCAACCCCCCCTCACGCGCTATCACCTCCGGAGAAAGGCGGGGCAAAACGCCCGCTGGCCGGACAGAGAGGGCATGCTGTCCATCGGCAAGCTCGGAACCGGCCAGGAGATGTACTACCTGGAGAAGATCGCCGAAGGCGCGGAGGACTACTACTCCGGCGAAGGCGAGGTCGCGGGGCAGTGGACGGGCGACGCTTCCCGCGAGCTGGAGCTGTCGGGTGAGGTCGGGGCGGACCAGCTCACGGCGATGCTCACCGGCCGCAATCCCATCGACGGCTCACCGTTGCTCGGCAGCCAGGGCGTGCGCGGCAAAGGCTCGGTCCCCGGCTTCGACCTCACCTTCTCCGCGCCGAAGTCGGTCTCCCTCACATGGGCGCTGGGCGGCCCGGAGGCCGGGCAGGCCGTCATGGAGGCCCACCACCGCTCCGTCCAAGCCGCCCTCGCATACATGCAGCGCCAGGCGTGCTGGACCCGTCGCGGCAAAGGCGGCTCGGAGTTCGTCCACGGCAACGGCTACCTCGCCGCCGCCTTCGACCACCGCTCCTCGCGAAACGGCGACCCCCAGCTCCACACCCACGTCCTGATCGCCAACGCGACCAGGGGGCCGGACGGGCGCTGGACCCGCCTCTACCACCCGGCGATCTACGACCACGCCAAGACCGCCAGCGCGGTCTATGAGGCGAACCTGCGCCACGAGCTGACCCGCAGCCTCGGGGTGAGCTGGGGAGAGGTGCGCCACGGGATCGCAGAGATCGAGGGCTTTGCCGATGCCCACCTGCGCGAGTTCTCCACCCGCCGCGCGGAAATCCTCAAGGCGGCGGGAGGACCGGAAGCATCCGCTCGCGCCCGACAGGTCGCCACCCTCGCCACGCGCGGGACCAAGGACCATGCGCTTGAGGGCGATATGCACGAGCGCTGGCGCGAGCGGGCGGAAGAGATCGGCCTCGACCGCGAGGCGATCCAGGAGACCTTCGACTCATGGCGGGCGCAGCGCGCCCAGGAAAAGAGGCCCGCCCTCGCCGAGGCGATGCCGGTCGGCCGCGAGGTCACGAGCAACGCCTCGCACTTCGACCGCCGCGACGTGGTGCAGGCGGTGGCTGGGATGCGCCGGGACGGGATGACGGCGGCAAACGTGGAGCGGGTCGCCGACGAATTCCTCGCCTCCGAGGAGGTGCTACGAATTGGCAGCCGCCCCAAGGGCGAGCGCTTCACGACCACCCGCGTCTGGGAGATGGAGCAGAAGGCGCTCGATACCGCGCAGCGGATGCGCAGCGAGGGAACCCACGCGGCCGGTGCGATGGTCGCCGAGCGGGCTCTCTGCGCCCATCCGACCTTGAAGGCCGACCAGCGCGAGATGGTCCGCCGCCTGCTCGCCAACCCCGAGGGAGTGAGCGTCGTGATCGGCGAGGCGGGGACCGGCAAGAGCTACGCGATCCTCGCCGCGGCGCGGGGCTGGTCGGAAGCCGGGATGGAGCTGCGCGTCGCAGCACCGACCTGGCGGGCGGCGAACGTGCTTCGGGCCGACGGCCTGCGGGCGACCAGCGTGGCGAGCCTTTTGGCTGAGCTTGGGCGCGCGGAGACGGCGGGTCGGCGAGCACTCGCCTACCGTTCCGTCCTCTTGGTCGATGAGGCGGGAATGGTCGACTCCGCCGACATCGCCCGGCTCATCCATCACGCCGATGCGGCCGAGGCAAAGCTCGTCCTGGTCGGCGACCCCGAGCAGCTCGGGGAGATCGGGGCGGGCGGCATGTTCCGGGCGCTGGCCGAGCGATGCGACCCGATCCACCTCGACGAGGTGATCCGCCATGAGTCCGAGGTCGAGCGCGAAGGGGCGCGACTGATCCGCGAGGGCGAGGGAGCCCAGGCCTTCGACCTCTACCGCTCCGCCGAGCGTGTCGTCGTCGCCACCGACGCCCAGGCTCGCCGCGAGGCGATGGTGAGCGAGTGGCACGGGTCCTTCGCGGCGGGCGAGGACGCGGTGATGGTCGCCAAGCAGAACATCGAGGTGGAGCGCCTGAACGCGATGGCGCGGGAGCTGCGCCGCGAGGCGGGACAGCTCGGCGAGCGCGAGATCGAAGTCGGCGAAGCCCGCTTCGCCGCCGGCGATCAGGTCATCACCCGCGTCAACGACCGCGACGCCGACATCTACAACCGCGAGCGCTGGCAAGTTGCCGAGGTCGATCCCGACCAACGCCGGGTGGTCTTGGAGGGCATCGACCAGGCCCGCACGGTCGAGGTCGGGGCCGAGTACCTGGCCAAGACCAACCCGCACTCAGACACCCCCGCGCTCCAGCACGCCTACGCCGTCACCACCTACTCAGCCCAGGGCTCCACCGTGGACCGAGCGTTCGTCGCCGCCGACCCCTCGATGGACAAGCAGGAGCTCTACGTGGCGACCTCGCGCTCGCGCGGGGAGACGACGATCTACGCGACGCCGGAGATTCAAGCCGCCCGCGAGGAGATCGCGCCCGGCGATCCCTACCTGCGCGGGGCAATCCCTCACATCACCGAAGCATCCGAAAGAGACCGCGCGCAGCGGGCGGCGCACGACGAGGCTCGGCGAGGAGAGCTGCGCGAGCTGCCGACCGAGGAGCTTGTGTCGAGGCGCGGCGAGCTTGCGGGCGAGGCGAGGCAGGAGAACGGCAACCAGGAGCGCCGGGAGGCAGCCGAACGCTGGATCGAGCGCCAGGAGCAGAACCTCGACTACGCGGTTGGGCGACGAGAAGCGGCCGAAGCCGCGCCGCGCAAGGTGCGGCGCGAGGCGTTGCCCGATGCGGAAGCCCGCGAGGCCGCTGCACGCGAGAGGATCGAGGAGCTACGCGGCGAACTGCACGAGATACCGCCCGTCCGCCACGAGGGCCGCACCGAGCTGTCCAACGCCGACCTCGTTCTCGCCGAACGCCGCCAGGCCGCGATCACGGCCGCCAAGCTCTCCCCGCCCGACTACATCACCCGCGAGCTGGGCGAGCGCCCGAGCGATCCCGAGAAGCGCAAGACCTGGGACAAGGGCGTCTCGGAGATCGAGCGCTACCGCCAGGACCACGGGATCAAGGACCCCGAGCATGCCCTTGGGCGCGAGGGCGGCCACGGGTATGACGGTAGCCGCGACCAGGCCCGCCAGCGCCTACAACAGCGTCAAATGGAGCTGCAAAGGATGCAGTCGAGGAGCACCGGCCGCGAGGCGGGGCACTCGATGGAGATCGGCCTCTGACCCCGACCGACCGCCGATTGTGGCACCGCTCCGGCGGCCGTCAACCCCCTGCGGGGGTCGGGCGCGGCGCGCCCTTGACCGCCGCCTGCGCGGTGCGGTTTGGCGGGTAGGTCGGGGCTGAAAAGGCTCTCAAGATCTGATCAATCCAGCCACGCGTGCTCGCCCTCTCGGTATTCTCGGTTGCCCTAGAAACAGCAAGGAGGATTGATGCCCAAAATTAATTTGATCATCAAGGGCGAGGGATCAAAAGATCACACGATTAAGAGTCCTCAACTAAGCCAGGAAGAGGCGGATTCACAGCTGGACGAGATTGGCAAACTCATAGGAGAGGATGAGACCCTTGAGCTTCCGTGGGTCCGAGTGGCCGGGTACAACATCATCTCAGCTAACCAGATAGCTGACCCATCCGCACCTGCCATTGGGTAACTGTTAGATCGTCGGGAAAGCTGGGCGAATCGAAGAGTTGCACGTGGAACCCGTTGACCTTGAGCTTTCTGCCGAGGAGTACCTCTTTGGACCTGGCAACGGCAATTGGAGAGAGACCGCCGTGACGGCAGGAACCACGAGCGATGTCGTGCCGTATTCGAGTGGCTTTCGCGAGGCCGGAGACATCCTCGTCAGTAGGGGCCTGGAATCCCAGATGCAGGATTTCGTCGCGTATCCGGCTCTTTATTGCTACCGCCACGCGCTTGAGCTTGCGATGAAGGATGTCGTCTACGAATGGGAACGGGCGGAGGCTGGGGACTTCGAGGTGATCGGGACTCATGACCTCATGCCGATCTGGAACCGCACTCGTGCCGCTCTGGAAGGGGCATGGCCCGAAGGGGATGTGGGTCAGCTTGATCGAATGGAGGCAATCATTCGGGAACTGGCTTTGGTCGACCCCGGCGGTGAGCAGTTTCGATATGACCGTGATCGAAAAGGCTTCGTACGGGATCTTCCGAAGGAGCTGATGCGCTTTGACCTGCCCAACGTTTCCAAGGTCATGAACAAGCTGTTGTCCCTGATGTGGGGGGCGGTCGATGGCATCGCCCACCTGAGAGACGCGGCCGAGTAGCGGTGGTTCACCTCGAACACGGAGACGCGGACCCGGTTCATGACTCGCGTGGCTAGTAGTCGCGGCGCTCCTGCTCGGGGGGAACATCCACAGCGTTTAGCTGCTTTAGCAAACGCCTCCAGCCCCAGGCGATTCCGCTTGCGATCGCGCCCACGGTGAGGAGAATCTGAACGAAGGCCGCTACCTTGGCTGACCCAGATAGATCTATTCCTATCGTCCCACCCGTTACACCTACGGTGAGAGAGGTGAATGCCGTGTCGGCGATTGACGAAATGGGATTGCCGGAGCTGGAGTACTGGAGGGCGCTCGGGTCAACTAGGCGGATTGCGAGATAAATCGCAGTGAACAGCGCAAGAGAGGAGCCAGCAGCCAGCGCCGTGACGGAGAGTCCGTTTGGGCTCGCTTTGAAGGCGCTTGCGACTGCGTAGGCAACGGAGGCGACCAGGACGGCGATTGCAGCCCAGCCTGCTACGGGCACCGGGGCAAGAGCCAGACCGATCAGAGCGATCAACAGGAATGCGGACATTGGTAGCGCAGCTGTTGTAATGAAGGTTTCCCCGAAAGCCTCAGGCGGATTGTGAAAGCTCGTGGCGCTGATGTCCTGTGCGCGACGCACGGTACGATCCATTTTGTCTATCGCCCGCCGCGCGACCTCATGACGCTCTGCGTGGGTTGCCCGCCACTCCCGAACTGACGCTCGCAATGTCTTGTCGGCGGCCTCGATGTCAGCCCACTGCTCGGATTGCCTGACCCAGGATTCCCATCTTGAATCCCCAAACATTGATTCTCGGCCGACTCCTCGACCTAGTGATGGCGCCTCCGAAACATCGACTTCGTAGTTCAGTTTTTTCGGGGAGCTAGTCGGGACACTGGAAAATTGGTCATGGACTCGCTGCCGGGAACGATGAAGCGCTTCCTCCAAGCGACATCGTCTTGTGCCCTGCCGGGAGGTGTCATCCACGAGCGCATGGGCTTGGGCTCGAACGCTTGCTGAATCCCGAGCGATCCGGTCGAATGCAGCCACGTCGTTGGCGAGCCAGTTGACAAGGCGCTCCCGATCCCCACGCAGATTGGCTGCTATATGAGGCAGCGCACGGTCTTGTTCGTCTCCGAATAGAGGTGCCACTACGTTGATTTGTCAGCTTCGATTCGATCAAGCAGCCGCATCAGCAGATCGGCCAGCAGAACGATCTCTGAGGCAAGAGTCGGATCGTCGTACTCAACAGGCCGATGACTCGTTGGATTCTTGAAGGTGCCGATTGCGCCACGGAACAAGGCCATGATGGCTTCGGCCTCGCCCTTGTCCATTGCGAGGTCGCGCAGCGACCCGCCCTCCTTGAATGCGTCGGCCATCAACTTCATGCCGATGTCGGACTCATTGGCACCCGAAAGCTGGCGAACCCTCGCCTCAACTTCACGAAGGGCCGAAAAGACGGCGAGGTCATATTGCCCGAGCAGGAACTGGCTTCGCGCCGTCTGCTCAATGCTGGGATGGAGATCGACCTCTAGGCGATGGCCGGCCCGGACCGCATCAAGTGCATTCCGATCCTCCAGAACCTTGTGGCCCAATCGAGTAATAAATCCCCATTCCGAGCCGCCGCTTGCGGGGTCTCTCGCGACGAGGCCGTGGCGCTCCAGCCAGTCGTATGCCTCGGCGAGCGCCCTCATCATTTCGTCCAGTTCCTTGCCGCTTCCATGCTCCGTCCAGGCGGGTTTGTTGGTCAAGTTGTGGCGGTTGACGTCGCCTTTGTCGGCGAAGTGCCTCAAGACCCTCATTGCCAGGTCGTCAATTGGCAGCCCCAGGGCGTCTTGCGCCACCGGGATAGTGTTCGCCACCGGCTTCATTGAGACGGACGTGTAGCAGACGAGATGGCGGGTCCGAACAGGCGAGCACGCAATCTGCGCGCAAGTTGGACAGTCAAAGGCCGTCAAAGTGCGGAGTCTTCAGCATTTGTCTGCGCCATTCGCAAACGGCTACAGAAAGCCAGCTTCGGCCATTCGCATTGATTGGCGTCACGGCTCCTGGAGCCTTTTGCCATGCAGAAGGTCGTCGGTTCGAATCCGATCAGCCGCTTTTTCGCGAATGCCCTGCATGTGGGCGGGTTGGGTTTGGCGCGAGCATCCGAATCCAACTGGAACCATCCCCACATATCGCCTTCATTTCGGGAACTAATTCGAATTAGTTCCCGAAACCGCCCGGATGCGCGGGGATTGGCGTCGACGGCCTATCGATCAGAGGCCTGGCGGGGATATGCACGCCGCACAAAGTCGCCAAAGAGCGGCGCGGTGTAGGCGTAGACGCCCTGGCTGACGCGGTAGACGTGGTTGCTCTTCAGCAGCCGGTTAACGCTCTGCTGGGTGGCGTTGGGGTTGCGGCTTTGGAACTGGGCGGCGAGCTCTGCGATCTCGAACCGCTCGCCGCCGAGATCGGCGGCGACACGCAGCGTAAGCTGGTCGGCGCGCGGAGCATCGAGGTATCGATTCTCGAAGAACTCAGCGTCGAGAGCGTCCTGCACGCGCGCGCGAGTGCTTGCGTAGAGCCTGGGGGTGATCGCGTCGAGGTTTGCGGCATCGGCCGCGTCCCAGAGCGCCTCGCCGTACTTCTGGATGAAGTATGGGTACCCGTCGACATCGGCGGCGACTTGCTGTGCTACCTCGGGCTCGAACGGGATGCCGGTGTCGGCGGCTGGTCGTATCAACGCGAGTGCAGCGGGGCTCGGCTCGCCCTGGCTCATGGGCTTGAGGGCAAGGTTGCCGAGCTCCTCGACGCGAAAGAGCCGCTCGGCGTGGCTCCGCGCTGCCTGCAGATTCTGAACGAGTGGCGGCAGACCCGAGACGACGAGCATCACCGGCAGCGGTGGTTCCTCTTGGTCCTGGGCTTGGACGAAGGCCCCGAGCAGCGCGCCGAGCGGATACTGGTGCTGGCGCGGCTGGTCGTGCAGAGTGTGTGCCTCGTCGTAGAGGAAGGCAACGCCGCGCCCGGCCTTCGCGGCGAGGCGCCCGACCTGGATCAGAGCCTCGCCAAGACGATCCTCAAGCACGGACGCGTCGCTTCGCGAGGTCTCTTGTTTGACGCTGATGCTCGTCCCGTCCGGCAAGCCGACGGTAATCTCCCCAACAGCCCTGCGGGCGGTTGCGAGCAGCTTTCGCAACTTCGCCATGTTGGAGAAGGCACGGATCGCCGTGTCGAGGTCATCGGCGATTGCGGTGGCGAATGCATCCTCCTGGCGCAGCCGCGCGGTGAGGTCGCGGCGAATGACGACCCAATCGCGTTCGCGGGCCGCGTCGCGATACTCCTTCAGCAGCACGGTCTTGCCCACGCCGCGCAGGCCGCTGAGGCGGACGTTGCGACGCTTGTCGGGAAAGTCGCGCAGGTAGCCGCGAAATCGCTGTAGCTGCTCCTCGCGGTCGGCAAGGTAGGGCGGAGTGGTCCCGACGCCCGGCTGGTAAGGGTTGCGCGCCACGTCGGCGAGCTTACCACTTCTTACGGTACCTTATGAAAAATCCATAAGAAGCCGTAAGACACCGTAACTCGCTTGAGGCGGGAGATAAGGATGCTGCCGGTCCTGCGCGACATCCTCGCCGCCGTCTTGGGGCGCCGACGAGCTGCTGGAGCGCCGCGGCCTGGTGCCGCTCCCGCGCGGGCTCACCAGCCACAAGCTGCGCCACGCCTTCGCCTCGATCCTGGTCGCCTGCGGCGAGGACCCGGTCTCGGTGATGCGCCAGATCGGCCACACCGACCCGAGCTTCACCCTGCGCGTGTACACGCACATGATGAGCCTCGACCCCGCCGACCGCGAGCGCCTGAAGGCGCTGGTGCGGGGCGAGCGGGTGATCGCTCGCCAGGCCGCGTCGCCGCGACCGATCGAGCTGGCCGAGTACGAGGGTCCGATCGTGCGGGCGCTCGCCGACCGCGGTGGCCGCGCCCCTCGCCGGGAGATCGTCGCCGCGGTCGGCGAGGCGATGGCGGAGCGCCACGGCGTCACGGATCTGGAGCGGCTGCCCAGCGGACCACCGCGTTGGAAGCCCCGGGTGGGCAAGGTGCGGACGCGGATGGTGCACCGCGGCTGGCTCGCCGCCGGCAGCGGCCGGGGCGAATGGGAGCTGACCGAGCGCGGCTGGGCGAAGGCACGTCGCGCGGAGGAGAGGAATCGGCGAGCGGCTGCCCCCGAAAGCAGGGCGGGGGCGGGCGGATTGGCGGCTGCAGCATGGGTCCGGCAGTGGCAGCCATCCTCTTCCTCGTCGGCCTGTTCGCCTTCTGGTTGTTCGGCGGCTTCGTCGCGCGCGTCAGCGGGCTCCTTCTCGTCTTCGCCGGCACCGCGAACCTCGCGCTCGGCCCGCAGATGGGGGCGGCCGTGCTCATCGGGATCGGCGCATCGATGTGGCTTCTCGGCCATTGGCACTACGCCCTGCGCCACCAGGCCTACAAGAGCCCGTTGGCGCGCCACGTCTTCTGCCGCTGGGCGCCGAGGTGGCTCGACCCGACCCGCGATTGGGCGGTCGCTGTGGCGCCGGGGTCCACGGACGGCGAGGGCAGGGCCGATGCTGAGAGGTAGGCGTCGAATGAGATTGCGGAGCTGTCGCCGAGAGCGATCCCGGTCCCGTCCGGAGGCGCCCGCCCCAGGGGCGCTCGGCCACCGTGTGACCGAGCAGGGAACACGATCGACGTGGCGCTCCTTCGCGGCTTCCTGAGGCGGGCGCTCGAGGACGACGCGGTAGCCGATGCCGTCAACGATCTGCTCTTCGAGCATGTGGTCGCCGGTCGCCTACCACCGCTCGGTGATCGCCGAGAGCTTGCCCTCCTACATCGAGGAGCTCCTGGGTACCGCGAGGCGCGAGGACTGGCAAGCGGTCGCCGACGAGCTGATCGCCGAGGTGCGCGAGATGGACGGGGAGGTGTAAGCGGCGGTGCGGGAAATCCTCGTCTACGTCCCGGTCCGCAGTCTTCGTGCGACGGCCGACCACAGCTCGGCGATCGGCGGAGTTCGTGGGGTAGGCCACCTAGCCCCTTTGATCCTGCAGGTCCTCCTTGACCATGAGCAACCTGACCACGTCTCGCTCGTGGTCGGGCTTCGCTTTGAGCCACACCCGGAATTGGCTCGCGTCGGTTGATCCAGTGTCCCGGTATAGGATCTGGACCTCCCAATCACCACCGTGGTTGAGAGCCTTTTGCGCAGCCTCGGGCTCGACTTCGAAACCGATGCTCCCACGTTCCGCCGGGCCGAGTTTTCCTGGACGCGGCTGCACTTCCCGGGTACCGCACCCGCCTGGGAGAAGGAGTTTGGCGAAATCGAACATCGCTGGCGACTCGCCCGAGTTCTGGAGGACAACTAGCAATTGCGAAACGCTTCCAGCGTCGTTTACAGGCCCCGAGAAACGAGGGCCGTGTACATCGACAACCTTTAGAACCGCCCGCGAACTCACCGCTAGCTGCCGCCGTGCGATTTCTGCCAATTCAGCCGAAGCGGCAGCCTGTCTCTCCGATGCATCGGCCTGGTGATGCGCACTCCTCGCCAATCGCCAAGTGGCAAGCGCGAGAACAAGCGTGGCAAGGAAAACTGCACCGCCGGCCGCCGCGGAAAGGGCTTCCCAGTTAATTCCCGCAGCGCTCATTGGCTGAACGTAGCGTCCCGTGCAGTCGCTTTCTGCTTCGGGGAAGAGCGCAATTTCCGGCCCCGTGGGGCTCTGGGAGTATCCGACCGCACCCGTACCGTGGCAGGGATGCCCGCGACCCATTCATCTCGCCGCCATCAGCGATCACGCCGCGTGACGAATGCGGATTTTATTGCAGCAGCCTCGGACGGAAGCAGCGAAGGTCGTCGCCGTGTGGCCTGACAATGAGACCAAGGTCGACCTGTTGGGGTTCGAGTTCCTTGTTGACGAGCTGGAGGTCCTGCTGACTGACGAACGCCTCCTTCCCGTCACCATCGGCGTCTCGGGGGATTGGGGTTCCGGCAAGAGCAGCCTGATGGAGATGGCACGTGCGCGGCTTGAGGCTGGCGAGAACGAGGGTCGGTTCATCTGTGTGTCCTTCAGCCCGTGGCGGTTCGAGGACTTCGATTACGGCAAGGTGGCCTTGATGGCGGCCGTCATCGACGCGATCGCCGAGCGCGCGCCCAGCATGAAGGGGGCCCTCGACGATGTCGTGGAGAAGGCGAACCGGCTTCGGGGAAGATTGGCCCAGTGGGGGATTCTGAAAGGCGCGACGGCGGCCGGCGCGATGGCGGCCGGGGTCAGCCCGGCGGAGGCCGCGCTCGCCGGCACCGCTGCTGAGGCAATCGGGGCCGCGGGAACGGGAGAACCGAACGAGCCGAAGCGGGTGTTCGAGTCGGTCGCACACTTCCACATCGAGTTCGAAGAACTCATCGCGAGCGTCGGCGATGAGTTGAGCGCGGTCGTCGTCTTCGTCGACGACATGGACCGGTGCTCTACGGAGACGATCGTTGAGACCTTCGAGGCGATGCGGCTCTTCCTTCACGCTCCGAAGACCGCCTATGCGGTCGGTGCCAACTACGAGATCGTCGAGGCGGCCCTAGATGGCAGGTATCCGAGTCGTAAGGACGGCGACGAGGCACTCGGCCACAACTACCTGGAGAAGATGCTCCAGAACACCGTCGCGGTTCCTCCGCTCTCCGAGCCCGAGGTCCAGACCTACATCAATCTTCTCTTCGCTGAACTCCGAACGACTGAAGAGGAGTTCGAGGCGTTGCGGGCGGCGGCTGCCACGAATCGCGCGCACAACCAGTTGAGTGTTGCGATGAACGAAGGTATGGCCAAAGGCGTGATCGGCGAGCTCTCATCGGAGCTGGCTGCCGATCTGACCATCGCCTCGGAGGTCGGACCGCCGCTCGGTCGCGGTTTGCGGGGAAACCCGCGCCAGGTAAAGCGCTTTCTCAACCGCTTCCTTCTGCGCCTCAAGACGGCCGAGAAGCGCAAGATGGTGCTCGACCGGGACAAGCTCGCGAAGCTGATGGTCTTGGAGGAGCTGCACCCCGGGGATTTCGCGAAGCTCTTCGTCTGGCATCTGCAAGACGACGCCGGGGTACCTGCTCAACTCCGGCTTGCCGAGGAACTGGTCGCGGGGAAGAAACCGCAAGACCAACCGGCCGAGGTCACCGACTGGATCGCCCAACCCGGAATCGAGGAGTGGCTGCGAATCTCCCCGCCGTTGGCCGGGGTGCCACTGGGTCCGTACTACACCTTCTCACGCGATCGGCTGGCCGGCAGCGTGAGCACCGCGCGGCTCCCCGTCGAGCTTCAACGTCTTTTGGCCGAGCTTCAGAGCCCGGTCAAACCGAAACGAGAGAAAGCCGTTGCCGATGTGGCCGCCCTGGACTCGGGCGAACTTGCCGAACTGCTCCCACCTCTGCTCGAGGCGGCAAGAGCGGCTACCGGAAGGCCGGCCGCCCAGGGTCTCCTCTCCCTGGCGGCACGCAGGGGGGAGGTCGCACTCGCGATGTTCGACATGCTGGACACGCTTCCCGTGGCTAAGGTCAAGGGCAACTTCGTGCTTGCGATCGCCACGGGCTTCAAGGACAACCAGCGAACGATCCCCCTGCTCGAACGTTGGTCCGAGAAAGGCTCGGGAGACGTGAAGCGTCAGGCGGAGCGCGCTCTGGCGCAGCAGTAACCATTATGGGGACCTCGTCCGACTACAGCGGCGGCACCGGCGGAGCCTGGCGCCCGTACAAGATCGCGGCCTCGAATTTCGCCCGGCGCGGAGGAGGCGAGCGAGCGGGGAAGGTCCTGGCCCGCTACGTCGCGGCGCTGGGCGGTGGCGCGGCGGCAGCTGCGAGTGGCCGGGCCACCGGCGTCTCGAGCGGTCAAGGCGTGGCCGCATTCGGTTCGGGCCTGGCGACCGACGGCCTCTCCTCGACGCTCGAAAGCCTCGGGCTCTCCCATCTGGTCGGGGCTTCGCGCTTTGACCTACTGGACGGGCTCCTCGATGCTCTTGGTGGAGAGGGGGGCACGCTCGAGGATCAGGCCGTCAACCAGGCTCTGTGCGAAGCCTTCGCTCGTCTCTATCCTGAAGAAGCTGAGACCTATGAGGAGCTCGAGGCGGTGGGCCTCGACGAGGGCGGCGTCATCGAGTTCGTAGAGTTCTTCGTCGCCGAATGGGCGTACGCCCGCCTGCTTCCGACGCTCGCCGAGAAGTTCACCCACATTGAGGACCCCGCGGTGGCCGAGGCGCGAGACGCCGAACTGCGGGAGCGGTTGCAGCTCCTCGTCAAGCTCGAGCTCGGCGAACGTAGCGCCCTCTCGATCGAGTGGCGCGGGGAGGAAGGGCGCGCAGTCCTCGACCGTGTGGTGGACCAGCTCTACGAGGACATGGAAGATCTGGAGCCGTGACCGACGTTCAGCTCCGTACGGCTCCCGATCAGCCCGACCGCGGCGCCTCGGTACTGCTCGACTGGTTCGAGGACCGGCGTGCCTCGACCGTGCAATACGAGCCGGAGTTCCTCAAAGGACTCGCGCCCTCCCCTGTGGCTCTCGACCTGTTCCGGCTCGCCGGGGCGGTTTTCTGCGCCGACAAGACGATCTCGCGCGGCGAAGCAGGTGACTTCTGGACTCGCGACATCTCGTTGACGGTTCCGGTCAGCGACGTGGATCTCTGGGAAAGGGTTGGTGGTCTGCTCGTCAGCGCATTGTCGTTCTTGAGCGGAGATCACTGGCGTCTCGATTTCGTCGAGGACACCGTCGAGGCGGTCGATGCCGGGACGATCTCGTCCGGCGATAACGCCGTCACGCTCTTCTCTGGCGGGCTCGATTCTCTCTCCGGTGCGATCGACCTACTGGAGGCCGAAAAAAATCTGACGCTCGTCGGCCATCACGACGGCTCACTCACCCTGAGCAAGCAAGAGGAGCTCTACCGCGCTCTCCGGGAGCACTACGGAACTGATCGCGTGTCCCTGCGAAAGTTGCTCCTGCGGCCCGCGGCGCGAAGAATCTCCCAGGCGCGCCCCCTGGCCCACGGCGTCGTGGAGAACACCACCCGGGCACGTTCGTTCCTCTTCATCGCCGCAGGTGTCGCGGTAGCGGACGCGCTCGAATCGGGGCTGGCGCTCCAGGTTCCCGAGAACGGATACATCGGGATCAACGTTCCACTCAGTCCCGCTCGCGTCGGAAGCCTCAGCACGAGGACCACCCACCCGTTCTTCATGCACTTGATGGAGGCGTTGCTCGATCAGCTGGGCCTGGACCACGAGATCGAGAATTCCTATCGACTGCTGACCAAGGGCGAGGCGTTGGTGGCATCGTCAAACTCCGCTCTGCTCGCCGAACTGGCGCCTCGAACGATCTCCTGCGCCCATCCGGAGGCCCCTCGTTGGCGGGAGCGTCCGCAGGGAAACTGCGGATATTGCTATCCCTGTCTGATTCGGCGGGCGGCCTTGCACCGATTCGGTTCCGACACCACTCAATACTCTTGGGACCCCCTGACGGAGACGGAGTTGCTGGACCGCAAGAGCAAATCGGGGAGGTCGCTCCGGGCCCTTGCTCAGAGCCTCGGCCGACCGGAGTCGCAAAATGACGTCTTGCGCAACGGGCGCATCCCCGATGGTGAGGCGCCGGCGTTCTTCGAGACCTATAGGCGTGGGCGAGCGGAGTTGCGCGACTGGATTCTCTCGGGTGCCGCTCCGGAGCTTCGCCGTCGGATGGGGTCGACGTGACCTACGTCGATAGTCACTGCCATATTGATCGCTACGACGATCCCACCGCGGTTATGCGCCGCGCGGAGGCCGCGGGTGTGGTTACGATCGCGGTTACCGAACTGCCGTCGGCGTATCAGCGGCTTTCGGTACGACTTGGAAAGCGCCGATTTTTGCGGCTCGCACTCGGGCTACATCCGCTCCGTGTTTCCCTGGCTACCTCAATGGAGCTTGCGCTCTTCGCTCAGTTGCTCGATCGGGTTGATTATGTCGGCGAGGTCGGCCTCGACCATTCCCGCGACGGGAGCCCCTCATTTCCTCAGCAGGTCAAGGTCTTCGAACGTCTCTTGCAGCATGAGCGTGTCAAGGACAAGATCTTGACCGTACACTCGCGTGGCGCAGAGAAGGAGACGATCCAGTGTCTTGCGGCCGCCGAGGTAACGGCCATTCTCCATTGGTACAGCGGTGCGCTCACACACATTGATGCTGCGGTTGAAGCCGGGCTTTGGTTCTCGGTGAATTCAGCGATGCTTCGATCTAAGAACGGCCAGAGGATCATCCGATCAATACCACGCGAGCGGATCGTCACCGAGACCGATGGCCCATATGTCAAAGTCGGCCGGCAGGCAAGTGAGCCACGCGACATTCCCGGGATCGTCAAGGGTCTGGCGAATATCTGGAACGAGGACCCTGAGTATGCGCGAGAACGTGTTCTCGACACGATGCGCAATATCGCCCAGGCCGCATGGGGTGGGAGCGACCCGACGCGGTCACCATCCCGGTTGTCATGACTCCCAACGGGTCGAGGACTGTCGCCACGTCGGCGGAAATCGGGGCCCTGCGCAAGCTGCTCGATTTTGGTCGATCAGAGGTCAGCGCCCGCATTCGCGCCAATGGCGAACCCGACTTCCGACTCCTGGTTGTCGGCTTCTTCTCTCGTGCGACTACGACCCTGCAGGCACTGGCCCTGCTAATCGAGAACGACTTCGGCCAGCAGGCAGTAATGCTGAATCGCGCCGCTTTTGAGTTGATGGTGGATGTCTACTGGATCGAGGCGAACCGGGAGCTCGCAGCCTCGCGGTTCGTCCAGCATGCCCGCTTCGATCAGCACCTGAAGCGCGAAACGGTAGACCGTTACCCCGATCTCCTAGAGGATCTCGGAGCTTCCGAGGAGCGCCTCGATGAAGGCGAGCTTGCCGATCTCGGCAAGTTGTACGGGCGGCATGGGTCGCGTTCCTGGACCGGCCTTACGCTCTATGAGCGTGTTGAAGCGATCGCGGAGAGCTTTCACGACCCCCGCGACCGCGAGCAGTTGCGGAGCTTCCGAGACGTCGTTCACCGCCTCGACAATCAGGAGCTGCATCCCTCCCCTTGGTCGATCGCGCGCGTTCTCCGGCGGAAACGAGCGGAGGATGGCAGCGCAGTGCTCCAGTACCGGATGGCGCCCGAACCGGACCTTGGCCAACTCGCTGTGCGCTGTGCATGGTGGATCTATTTGCAGACGCTTCACCTCTTGCTGGAGGTATTCAGCGTGCCTCTTGACGACGCTCTGGCGCAGTTGACGGAGGATGTACCTTGGGCCATCGAGTAGACCCCGACTCCGATGCCTACCACCTGAACGCCGTCTACGGGGCGGTGATGGGCCAGGTGCAATCCTTCGAGGTGCTGCTCGCGGCGCTGGCGCTCGCGCTTGAGGCTGATCCCGCGAAGGTGTCGAATGCGAGCCTGCGTCGTCAAATCAAGAACGCGATCAAGGCCGCTCGCCACGCGTTTCAATCGGGCTCGGCAGCTGCGTCTCGCGATCGACTCAAGGACCGGATTGATGGCGATCTCTATAAAGAAATTGACGCGCTGGTCTCGGATCGCAATTCGACTCGCCCACCGCTTCTTGGTCGAGCAATTGGTCGACGTCCGGGGCGCGACCCGCTTCAAGTCAGGCACCGCCCTACAGCTGATCGAATACGCGACGCGTTTCGCCGACGGCACCCGACGGATCATGCAGCTACTCGAAGAGATAACCACCAGCTTCCCCTCTTCATCCGACAAGAAGATGACCGCCCTGGGCGAGGAAATTGGCCGCGCGTTGATTCTGCGCGAGCCCCTCGGGCGGGCACGCTCGGGCCAGCAGTCCCCCGATTGAAACCTCCCTCGTCGATTTCGGGAACTTCCGGCCAGAAGTTCCCGAACCGCCGCATATCGGCGCACATCCGCGCCCATCGACGGGCGGAGCGTCGGTTGTGCCCTCCAGAGATCCCCTGCAAATCGGCAGGTTCCCGCACGAAAGTCGCCTGAAGCCAGCGTAGTTGCCATGCAGAAGGTCGTCGGTTCGAATCCGATCAGCCGCTTCAACGTGAATCACCTGCAAATCAGCACCTCGCCTCGCGGGGAAATCGGCGAAATCGAATCGAACCACCCCTCCACTCGCCTCCATTTCGGGAACTAGTAGACCCGCCCGAAAATACGTTCAGGCGGATCGGCAGGAACTCGGCGATGGGCGATGAATCTCACCGCAGTGGCCCGGAAGATCGAGATTGAGCTAAGTGAGGAGGAGCGCAGCGAGCTGGAGCGCCTCGCTCGCTCAGAGACCCGTCCCTTCCGCGAGGTTCAGCGAGCGCGGATGATCCTCTACTCCGCGGCCGGTGAGACCGACGGGTGGATCGCCGAGCGCTTGGACTGCACCCCGGAGTGCGTCGGCAAGTGGCGACGAAGATTCGGCGCCCAGCGGCTCGAGGGACTCACCGATCTCCAACGCGCGGGACGCCCGCGCCGTTTTCCCCCCGGAGCAGGTCGCCGAGGTCAAGGCGATCGCCTGCGAGCTGCCGGCCACTCACGGCCTGCCGCTCGGCCGCTTCACGCGCACTGAGCTGCACCGGCTGGTGGTCGAGCGCGGCGTCACCGACGCCTCGGCGACAACGATCTGGCGCTGGTTGCACGATGCGGCGATCAAGCCCTGGCAGGTGCGCTCGTGGCTCTTTCCCCGCGACCCGGACTTCGCCGCCAAGGCCGCGCCGGTGCTCGACCTCTACCAGCGTCGCTTCGAAGGCAAGCGCCTGCGCCCCGACGAGTACGTGATCTCCGCCGACGAGAAGTCTCAGCTGCAGGCGCTCGGCCGCCGCCACCAGACCCTGCCCCCGGCGCCGGGGCGCCCATCCCTGCTCGAGTTCGAGTACCGCCGCGGCGGCACCCTGGCCTATCTCGCCGCCTGGGACGTCCACCACGCCAGCCTCTTCGGCCGGGTCGAGGAGAAGACAGGAATCGAGCCCTTCGGCCGCCTGGTCGAGGAAGTGATGACCAGCGAGCCCTACGCCTCGGCCCGCCGGGTGTTCTGGATCGTCGACAACGGCTCCTCCCACGCCGGGCAGGCATCGATCGACCGGCTTGAGGGCGCCCACGAGAATCTGCGCCTCATCCACCTGCCGATCCACGCCTCCTGGCTCAGCCAGATCGAGCTCTACTTCTCGATCGTCCAGCGCAAGGCGCTCACCCCAAACGACTTCGGCTCCCTGGAGGAACTCAGCGAGCGGCTGCTCGCCTTTCAGGCTCGCTATGCCGAGATCGCCCGCCCGTTCGAGTGGACCTTCACGAGCTCCGACCTGGAGCGTGTGCTGGCCAGGGTCGCCGACCGCGAGCCGGAATTGAGGCTGGCGGCCTGAGCGAACTTGCGGATGGGTCTACTAGTTCCCGAAATGACCGGGATGTGAGGCGATTGGCGCCGATTTCGGCCGATTCGCCTTCCCTTTCGGGCCCCTTATCGGTCGGCGGCCTGGCGCGGATATGCGCGTCTTACGAAGTCGCCGAACAGCGGCGCGGTGTAGGCGTAGCTGCCCTGGCTGACGCGGTAGACGTGATTGCTCTTCAGCAGTCGGTTGATGCTTTGCTGGGTTGCGTTGGCGTTGCGGCTCTGGAACTGGGCGGCAAGCTTTGCGATCTCGAATCGCTCACCGCCGAGGTCGGCGGCGACACGGAGCGTGAGCTGATCGGCGCGGGGGGCATCGAGGTAGCGGTTCTCGAAGAACTCGGCGTCGAGGGCGTCCTGCACCCGCAGGCGGGTGCTTGCGTAGAGCTTGGAGGTGATCGCGTCGAGGTCGGCGGCGTCGGCTGCGTCCCAGAGGGCCTCTCCGTACTTCTGGATGAAGTAGGGGTATCCGTCGACATCGGCGGCGACTTGCTGCGCGACATCGGGCTCGAACGGAATGCCGGTGTCGGCAGCTGGTCGTATCAACGCGAGCGCAGCCGGACTTGGCTCATGCTGGCTTACGGGTTCGAGGTCGAGATTGCCGAGTTCCTCGACTCGAAAGAGCCGCTCGGCGTGGCTCCGAGCGGCCTGGAGGTTCTGAACGAGTGGCGGCAGCCCCGAGACGACAAGCATTACCGGCAGCGGTGGCTCGTCTTGATCCTGGGCTTGGACAAAGGCGCCAAGTAGTGCCCCGAGGGGATATTGGTGCTGGCGCGGCTGGTCGTACAGGGTGTGGGCCTCGTCGTAGAGGAAGACGACGCCGCGGCCGGCCTTCGCGGCCAAGCGCCCGACTTGAACCAAAGCCTCGCCGAGACGATCCTCGAGGACGGACGCGCCGCTTTGCGAGGTTCCTGGCTTGACGCTGATGCTCGTCCCATCGGGCAAGCCGACGGTGATCTCCCCGACAGCCCTGCGCGCGCTTGCGAGCAAGGAACGTAGCTTGGCCATATTGGAAAAAGCACGAATAGCCGTGTCGAGGTCATTGGCGATCGCGGTCGCGAAGGCATCCTCTTGGCGCAGGCGGGCAGTGAGGTCCCGCCGAATGACGACCCAGTCGCGTTCCCGGGCCGCGTCGCGGAACTCCTTGAGCAGCACGGTCTTGCCCACGCCGCGCAGACCGCTGAGGCGGACGTTGCGACGCTTCTCGGGAAAGTCGCGCAGGTAGCCGCGGAATCGCTGTAGCTGCTGCTCGCGGTCGGCAAGATAGGGTGGGGTGGTCCCGACGCCTGGCTGATATGGGTTGCGCGCCACGCCCGCGAGCTTACTACTTCTTACGGCACCTTACGAGAAAGTCATAAGAAGCCGTAAGAACCTGTAATTACGGCAGCCTCCTTGTCCCGGACAAGGCTGGACGTAAGACTTCTTTGGCCCCTTCGCGCTGGAGCTGACCGAATCGCGCGCCGGCCAGGTCGCCGAGAAGACCAGCAAGCACGAACGCTGGGCGCTGGGCCACCTCGTCCCCTTCTTCGGCGACTGGTCGCTCAACGAGATCGACGTCGAGGGGGTCGACGAGTACCGCGCCTTCAAGGTGAAGGAGTCCGAAGCCCGGGCGCGGGCGATCGAGCGCGGCATCGGGCACGAGTTCCCCAAATCGGCCCGATTTGAGCCGATCGGCACCGATTTCGGCCGATTCCGTCTCGCTTTCGGGCGGCCGCCGAGCTAGGTGCGCCGATGCTGGGAGCGGCTCAGACGGGCAGGAGCTCCAGGGCCTCGACGTGGCGCGGCCGCATCGTGGCGAAGTGACGGTGGTCCAGCGTGGCGAGCTTCGGCTCTCCGAGGCGCTCTGCGATCGCGAGCAGCTCCGCGCAGCGCTCATGCGCGTCATCGTCGCGATCGAACGCGCCGACCAGAACCGCGGTGTCGAGGATCAGCGCGATGGCTGCGCTTCGAAGACGTCTTCGCTGGCGAGCCTGCCCAGGTCGCCACGACCGGAACTGAACGCGCCGATGCAGGTGAGCGGGGGCTGCTCGCCTTCGTCTCTCGTCGAGGAGGACGTCTCGCCGCCCGGTCCATCGCCCGGCTCGTACTCCAGCGCCTCGCGCAGGAGTTGGGGCACCGCCACCCCCCGCTCGCGGGCAGCCCGTCGCGCCCGCTCCATGAGGTCGGCCTCTATCTCGACGCTCGTCTTCTGCGTTGCGGCCATCGTCAACAGGGTAGCGTCCGCCCCCGCCGCCGGGCCGCGGTCGGCGAGACGATGGCCCACCGCCACGGCGCGGCCGACCTTGAGGAGTTGCCGAGCGGGGGGCCACGGTGGCAGCCGCGCTTGAGCAGCCGAGGA
The DNA here is from genome assembly GCA_963817905.1 of uncultured Solirubrobacterales bacterium. Taxonomy (GTDB): domain Bacteria; phylum Actinomycetota; class Thermoleophilia; order Solirubrobacterales; family 70-9; genus VRUE01. The sequence goes on from CAWFPS010000002.1 coordinate 1,083,935, forward strand.
GGTGGAGTGGGGACTTCGGTCACGGGGCGATCCGCTATGCGGCCGAGGCCGTGCGGGAGCGTGAGCTGCCGCTTGCCGCCCCGGGTGAGGTTCCTGACCTCGAAGATGACGCACGCTGGAAGAGCGATGTCGACACGTTTTCGGGAAGTTGCCGCGCAGCTGGTCGCCGAAACCTCAGGATGGGGGCTGCGAGGCATTGACCATCTTCTGCCGCGCCTGGGCTGTCTCGATCGCGGTGCGCTCTGCGGGGTCGAGGTCGACGATGTGAATCTCGATCCCGTTGGCCTTCAGCGTTTCAGCCTTCCAGCCGGAAACGGAAGCCGCGGCCTCCTCGTCGGCGAACGCGAGGATCAGGCGGGCGTTGGGGCGGGCGTCGCGGATGGCCAACAACTTCAAGGCATCCGTGGACACCTTGTGCCGCTGGCCGCCACGCAGCTTGCCGATATGCACGAAGACCTCGACGACCACCGAGCCGTCCGCAGCCATGCCATCGGGCTGGACCTCGGAGCCTCCGACGGCGACCTTGGCGCCCTGTGAGAGGGGGACGCCGATCGACTCTCCGAGCAGACCAAGGATCGTGGCCTCAGCAGCGGTCTGCGCGCTTGAGTCGCTGGGGTGCGACGAGGTCACGAGCGGCCAGCGTATCGCTCGTCCGCAATCACTTCCCCGACATCGGTGACGTCGCGATCGCTGCGAAGGGGTGAGCGGATGGGCAGTTTGCAGTTGTAGCAGTTCTGCTACGATGCCCTCGATGCAACGTATACCACAGCGGGAGTTGCGCAACGATGTCTCAACCGTCCTGCGGCGGGTGATGGCAGGCGAGCAGCTTCGCGTCACGGTGGCGGGGCGCGATGCGGCCGACCTCGTCCCGGTCGAGGAAGCGCCTTCCTGGACGGCCGGCTCCCGCGCGCGGGAGCTGATCGCGGCCGCTCAGGCCGACGCGGGCCTGGCCGACGAGTTGGATCGGGTCTTTCCGGACACGACCGATCAGCTCTAGGCGGTCGGCCGCGGCGGCGTGCAGGCGATCCTCGACACCTCGGTCTTCATCGCGCGCGAGCAGGAGCGCCCGCTCGGCGCCCTACCCGACCAGGTCGCGGTCAGTGTCGTGACCCTGTCCGAGCTGCGCCACGGAGTCCTCGCCGCCGCCGGCCACGAGCAGCTGGAGCGGCGCCTCAGCACGCTGGAGGCTGCGCGGCAGATCGCCAAGCCGCTGGTCATCGACGAGGCGGTCGGAGACGAGCTGGCGCGCCTGCGGGTCGCCCTCAAGGCGATCGGCAGGGCGATGAAGGTGATGGACGCCTGGATCGCCGCCACCGCGATGGCCCACGGCGCCGCGGTCTGCACCCAAGACGCGGACTTCGATGCGGCGGCGGAGGCGGGCTTGCTCGAGGTTGTGCGGGTGTAGGTGGTTGGGGTGGGTGATGTTCGGCCCGGTCTCACCGGCATCGGCGTTCGAATTATCCAGCGCCACCTGACCCGGTCTCCATAAGCGGGCGTTATCGGGCGGTGGGGGATGGTCTTCGTCGGCATCAGATTGTGGGGTGTAGACGCGTGGCTCAGCCAGCGGCGAGGGAGGCTAGGTGAGGCAGGGACTTGCGTGCAGCACCGTGCTACACTCACCCTTGTGCCGACCACCCGTCCTCGCCACACGATCACCGAGACCCCGCCGGTCCAGGCGGCGCTCGACGCGTTGCGGGCCAAGCTCGAGGAGGGCGAGCGGATCGACTTCGCCGAGCTCGTGACGCTCGGTGCCGAGGTCAAGGCGCGCCGGGTGGCCGATCCGAGCGAGGAGGCGAGCCGGGCTCGGGAGGAGATCGCCGAATGGATTCGCACCGGCAACGGACCCAAGGTCGACATCAAGGCAGCCGACGAAGTGAAGCACCTGGGCCTCGTCGCCAACTACGGCGAGTAGCGTGCTGCTGCTCGACAACTCGGCCTGGTCGCGGCTGCTGATGGGGGCGGCGCCGAAGGAGCGAGCCGAGACGATTATCGGGCAGATGGGCGAAGAGCAGGTCGCGACCTGCGTGCCATTTCTGCTCGAGGCCGGCTTCTCCGCTCGCTCGGCGGGCGACCACCTGAAGATCATGGACCGGCTCGGCAGATTGCCGAATATCGCAATCGACGGGTCGATCGAAAGCAGCGCTCTGGGAGCGCAGCGAGAGCTCGCAGCCGTTGGCCATCACCGCCTCGCTCCGGCCGATGTCCTGATCGCTGCCTGCGCGCACGAGGCCGGCGCGGGCGTCCTGCACTACGACCGCGACTACGACCTGATCGCCGAGTACACGAGCCTCAGCTTCGAGAGTGTCTGGCTCGCCCCCGCCGGAAGCCTGTGATTGAACGTTGACCCGAGGGGCCGGGAGCAATCTAACGCTCCATCTCGGACTGCTGAATGAAAGGCCGTCGATCCCGGTCGCGCCTTCTCGGCACCTCGCCAGAGCCCTATCAACGCCGGCCTCGATCAGCTGGGTTGCGGCGGTGTGGCGCAGCATGTGGGGGGTGACGTCGGAGGGCGCGGTCTGAGACGTGGGTGTAGATCTCCGTGGAGCCTCTCTTCAACGGCTCGACTGTCGGCCTCCGCGCCGGGGTTGACTCCGGCCGCTCGAGCAAGGAACCCCATCAATCGGTCGAGCTCGTGAGCCGGAAGCGTTCGGGGGAGCCTGCGGGGTCGGCCCAGCGCAAGGCTTGCGCCGCTCCACGGGTCATCGACGAGGAGACCCTGGGAGATCATCCAGCGACAGAAGCCGCGCAATGCTGCTGCTCGCCTTCTGAGTGAGGCAGGAGAAAGGCTGGCACCCTTCTGGTGCTCGATAAAGGAGAGCACGTCCTCTTGGCCGATATCGGCGGCCACGAAGTCCGGTCCCAGATACCGCTCGAAGCTGCCGAGATCCGTGTCGTAGGCGCGGATCGTGTGTGGCGAAAGGTCTCGCGTCGCGAGCAGCCAGCGTATGTACCCGCTGCGGGCCTGGTCGATTTGCATTGGTTCTTGTCCCGGCGTTCACGAACCAGGCCGTTTACTACTCGGCCGGGAGCAGCATTTCCTGCACCTGCGGGATAAGCCGTGCGCTCAGGCGTCGCATGCAGGGTGGGGCGGGTTGCCACTATCGTGCGGCGCAATGAAAACGTTTCGTCTGGATCCCATCGTCGGCGATCAAGCCACCGCCGTTGTCAAGGCAGTCGACAAGCTGCTGCGCGAGGGAAAGCGGGTCGTGGTCACCATTGCCGAGGAGCAGGAGCTGCTCTCGGCGCCAGCAGATCGCCGTGCCGAGAGCGATCGTCTTGCGGCCGGGTGACTATTCCTTGAGGGGCCAGGCGGAGACGCTTCGTGAGGAAGTCAGGCGCTACGAGGATTTGCGGGCTGGCCGTATCGGCCAGCGCGAGCTTGGAAGCTTGCGCGACTTTCCGACTGCGCTGATCGAGGCCCGGATCGTTGCCGGCCTCACGCAGGAGCAGTTGGGCGAGCGGCTCAAGGTCGAGGAGCGGCAGATCCAGCGTTGGGAGGCGAGCCTCTATGCGGGTGTCGGGGTGGAGCGCCTTCAGGAGGTTGCCGGCGCGCTCGGAATGGAAGTCGAGGCGACCGTGAACTATGCGGCCACTCGGATCACTGTTCGTCCTGACCAGATGGACGGCGCCCCCTGCATACGCGACCTGCGAATCCCGGTGGCGACCGTGGTCGGCATGGTCGCCGAAGGCATGGGCGAGTTGGAGATCGTCGCCGCCTACCCGGATCTGGAGGCCGCCGACGTGCGCGCGGTGATCTCCCACTACTCACCTCAGCGCAATCGGGATCGCAATTTCGCCGTCGCCGGCAACTTCGAGCGCATTGACCCCGACCCTCGGCCGGTTTCAGAGATTCCCGAGGACGAGCTGATGCGCGATGTCGGCGAGTGACCCTCTTCCTCGACGCGACTCCGCCACATGGATAAAAAGGTGCAAAATACCCCTTTTTCTCCACAAGTGCTAGGTTTGTGTCTGGACAAGAAGGGGCAAAACGCCCTTTTTCAACCACAATCATGCCTGGAGCTGCCTACAACCGCCTCGCCGAGATCGCCGCCGAGCGCTACGGCTACTTGACCACCGCCGACGCCGAGACGTTGGGGCTCGATCCCCATCGCCTCTACGAGATGGCGAGTCGAGGGCAGCTGGAGCACCCGACGACCGCCGTCTACCGAGTGCCGCTGATACCGGTGACCCCGCTGGACCCCTACATGCTGGCGACCCTGTGGCCCAGGAACGCGGACGCGGTCATCTCTCACGCTTCGGCCCTCGGTCTCTATGAACTGGGCGACGTCAACCCGGCGAAGATCCACATCACGGTCCCGCGAGCGCACCGTCCGCGGCGGGAGGTCCCGGCGCTCTACGTCCTCCATCGCGAAGATCTCGGCCCCGAGGAGCTCACCGCCTACGAGGGCATACCGATCGTCACTGCGGCGAAGGCGATCCGCCAAGCACACGAAGCGCACCTCGGCCCGGCTTTGATCAGGGCGGCGATCGATGATGGGCGCCGGCGCGGTCTGCTGAAGCCAGCCGAGGCGACCAGGCTCGAAGAAGATCTGCTCGAGAGGGGCTCGGTCGCGGTTTGATGAGCGCGCCGGCCTTCCCCGAGCGGGGCACCGGCATGCGCGAGGCGATCCTGACCAATAAACGTCGGCGGCGAGTTGGTGAGTTAGAGCAGGTCGCGTATTTCCGTGAAGCGTTCGAGCACCTCTGTGAAGCTTGGGTGGGGCCGGAAGAAGAGGCGTTGACACTCATCTTCGTATCCGGGCTCGATGGCCACCCGAAGCTCGGCGGGTGGGAAGAGCGCGTCGCTGGCTGTGAAATCGAGGCCTGGGGGAGGGCGGTAGCTTCGCGGGAAGAAGGTGCGGCTCTTTTCGTCATAGTCGGCCTTGATCTCGTTGTACTCGTCCGACGCCAGCATCGCCGTTACCTCGGGCCGGCCGGCGAGGACGTAGAGGTCCGCGTAATGGCGTACATCGCGGCCCAGCGGGGCATCGCCTTCTTTGAGCTGCTCGACCTTGCCGTGAATGGCGAAGAGCTTCTCGACGAACGTGCGCCGGAAGTGCAGGAGGGTCATCTCGAAGGGCTGGAGTCCCTCGACATGAAGCTCATCGGCGGCATCTCGCTTGGTCAAGAGCCTGCCGACGATCGAGGAGATCGCCACGGCCGCGGTTGGCTGCTTGCCGCTCTGGATGCCCGGCTCGAGACGGACGGTCGGGGGAAAGCCCTCAACCTCCGGGAAGTGCGAGCGATAGAGGAAGGTGTCCATGCGTCCGCGTCCGCCGATCGTCTTGGACTCGGCGCGGACGAAGTCGAGCCCGGGTATGGAGGCGACATCGCGATTCAGCTTTGTCATCGCCCGGTTGATCGCTCGTTCGTTGCCCAGCGGCGGTTCGACCGCGGGGTCGACGAAGAGGTCTATGTCCTCAGAGAATCGGTCGAGAAGGTTCCAGCCCTTCGAGAGGCTGGTGCCGCCCTTGAAGATTGCCCGCTCGCCCAGCGTCGTGGCGATCGTGCGCAGGATCTCCGTGATCCAGTAGTCCTTCTCGACGAAGGTCTCGGGCAACTCGGACTCCGTTGCTGCGGCAGCCAGGAAGGCGGCGAAGTCGGGGTGCTCCGCGAGCCTCACCGGGCCTGCCATTCGCGTGCGTTGGGCAGTGCGGCCAACACGCCGAAGTCGAACCTGCTGATTGGGTTGAGGCTCTGTCGCAGTTCCTTAAGCGCAGCGGCGGGAACGCCCGCCTGCTCCCCGAGCGCGCCGAGCATGGCGCGGACCCGCGGAGGCTCTGAGAGAGCCGCCTTGGCGAGTCGCTTGAAGCGCGCCCGGTCGGAGAGCATCGAAACGAGGCGCCGCATGGTCTCTTGCGGAGACAGGTCGCTGTAGCGCGCGCGGTCACGCAGCAGCTCGAGCAAGGCTCCGTCGGGGGCATCGAGCTCGAAGCGGGAGGCCGGGCGACGCGTGTGCACAGTGGCGTTTCGAAGCGCGCCTGGCGCGGAGGCGGCGGGGGTTGCGAACTCGGCGTGGGCCGGATTCTGCGTCGAAAACCCCAACACGTTTCCGGCACTCAGCCTGGTTGGGTGAAGCGGCGCGTTCAATGTGTGACCGACCGCCGCGCTGGCACTTGGCACCGACGGGCCGATGACGGTCTGCTTGGGGCGGTAATAGAGGCCCTTGCGTAGCCGCTGCAACTCACCCTGGCCCGCCAGTCGAGACAGAGCATGGGCGACAGCGGTTGCCGGCAGATCGCGAAAGTCTGAGAGCGACCAGTAGCGCTCGCCCCCGGCGCACACACGATCGTAGACTCGAGTGGCCGTGCTGTTGGGACTGCGTCCTCGGCCGCGTGCGTTTCCTTGCTGCTTTGCCATGGGGCCACTCTAGCGTATCTGGCAAGTTTTTCTGCTGTAGAACTTGCCAAATAACTGATTCTTGGAGCGATTCGAACCGCCTTTGCCGAATTGGGGAACTCGTGGCGAGAAGTTCCAGAATCGCCGCATATCGCCGCGTATCCGCGCACATCGGCAGCGGCAAGCATCTGTTGCTCTTCTCGGAATCACCTGCAAATGAGCATGTTTTGATTCGGCTCCCGCTGAAGCTCCCGTAATTGCCATGCAGAAGGTCGTCGATTCGAATCCGGTCAGCCGCTTTGTCGCGAATCCGCTGCATCTGGGCGGGTTGGCCTTCGTGGGGGATATCCCGCCCGCCGCTTTCTAGTAATTTCTTTGCATCTCTAGCAGAATCACTAGAAAATGCTAGATATCGCTAGACTCGCGCCGAGGTGGATCCGTTGGAGAACCCATACGCGCCAGGCGCCGGCACGTTGCCGCCCGCCCTGGTAGGGCGCGAGCGTGAGGTCGAGCGGTTCTCGTATCTGCTTGGCCGCCTCTCGCGCGGGCGCAGTGAGAAGAGCCTGATCATCCATGGGCTGCGCGGGGTCGGTAAGACGGTGCTTCTCACCGAGTTCGCATCGCGCGCCGAGTCTGCGGGATGGAAGGCGCTTCGCCACGAGTGGCGCCGCGAGAGCGACTTCCGGGTCGTCATCGCCCGGCTCGTAGGCGCCACCCTCGCCGCCTACGAGCGGGGAGGTGCGGTCCGCCGGGGGCTGCGTCGCGCCCGCGGAGCCCTGGGATCGTTCACGACCACGATCAGCTCGGAGGGCCAGGTGAGCCTAGGCATTGAGTGGGAGCCAGAGCGAGGCCTCGCTGACAGCGGCGAGCTCGAGCAGGACCTCGGCGAGCTTCTCACCGAGGTCGGGGCGCTTGCCGCCGAGAGCGGCTCCGGGGTGCTCCTCCTGCTGGACGAGCTGCAGATCCTCGGGGAGCCCGAACTCGAGAGTCTGGTCGCGGCTATGCACCAGATGGCGCAGCAGCAGCTGCCGGTCGCCCTCGTCGGTGCCGGCCCGCCCACCCTCCCCGGGCTGATCCTCGAGGCAAAGACCTACGCCGAGCGACTGTTCGGGTTCCCGGGCCTCGGGCCGCTCGAGCCTGAAGCCGCCGAGGGCGCCCTGCGACTGCCGGCCGCCGAGCTCGGGGTCGACTACACCGCCGGGGCGATCGAGGCCATCATCGACGAGAGTGGCGGTTACCCCTACTTCCTGCAGGAGTGGGGGAAGGCGGCCTGGAACGCGGCTGCCGACAAGCAGATCGACGAGGCGGCGATCGCTGTGGCGGCCGTCGAGGTCGCCGAGGAGCTGGACGAGGAGTTCTTCGGACTCAGGGTGGGGCGGACGACCGCGGCAGAGCTTGAGCTCTGCCGCACCCTGGCTAGCCTGGGAGAGGGACCGCAGCCGATCCGCGAGGTGGCGCAGAGGATGGGGCGGGAGCTACGAAGTCTCTCGCCGACCCGCGCGGCGTTGATTCGAAAGGGCCTGATCTACCCCACCGAGCGCGGGCAGATCGCGTTTACCGTTCCGCACTTCGGGCGCTACCTGGAGCGCGCGCGAGCGAGCTGACGCTGGGCCGATCTCGGGAGTGTCCAGCCGCCGACAGGCTCGCTGAGTCAACTGGAACCGCCCTCGTCGATTTCGGGAACTTCTGGTCAGAGGTTCCCGAAACGCCGCATATCTGCGCACATCCGCGCCCATCGGCGGGTTTCATTGTGGTTTGGAATGAAACCTCGCGGCCCGTCGGTTGGTCGGGATTGGAGAGCGCGAACGTGGGCCTCAGGGCCGGCGTCGCGCCGCGCGGATCAACCGGACGTGCCTGGAGAGACGGGCCGTGGTCCCCGCGCTGGGGGTGAAGGCAACTCTGACTCCCAGCTTGGCGCTCCCCTTCCTGCGCAGCTTCCTTGCGATCTTCCCCTTGGCGACGATCGGCATCTTCACGTTGCCCGCGGCTGCGGGCACCCTGGTTTGCCGCCGTAGGCCCCTGCCCGTGAGGACCAGCCTGCCGGGACCGCCGACCCTGATCGTGAGCCGCGCCGTCCCCTTCGCCCTGTTCCGCCGCAGCTTCGCGTGGACCGGGATGGCAAAGCGGATGAAGTCGGCCGGGACGGTCTTGGGGCCGTCCATCGTCAGCACGCAGCTCGGGCCCTGGCAGTCGTCCCTGAACCCGGCGAAGGCGAATCCCTTGCGCGGCGTCGCGCTCAGGTTCACCGAGGTGCCCGAGGGGAAATCGGCGCCGCAGGAAAAGGTTTCGCAGGCGATGCCGGCCGGGCTGCTCGTCACCGTCCCGCCGCCCGGGGTGGAGTTGACCACCGTCAGCGTCTGGCGTCCGAGCAGGCGGATGGCGTTCACCGTCAGCCGCCCGTAGTCGCCGCTCCATTCTTCTTTGTCGCCCGTGTGGCCGCTGACGGAGACAACTCTGCCCTTCTGCGCGATCAGGTTCCGCCCGTCGGACCACTTCGCCACCAGGACCGCCCCCGGGGCCAGTGCCGGATCGGTGTTCTGCCCTGAGGTGAGGGCTGTGACGCCCTGCATGAGCGGGCTGGTTGAATCGAAGTCGCCCAGGGACACAGCTTTGTTCTTGATCGGGCCGGGTATGAACGGCTCGTACCCGCCGCTGTGGAAGCGACCGGTCGGACCGTAGTCCGACTCCCCTTTGCCTGCGTTGTCGTATGCGTACTGGACGACGGCGCCGCCCGAATCGACGAAGGCGGCGAGCACGTCGCCGTAGGCGACCTGATCCATATATGCGACGTAGCTGATGCTGACGACGAGGTCGTAGGGCAGGAGCTGCGCGAGGGTGGGCGTTGCTTCGCACCCGTCGAAGAAGTCGACGGCGGCGACGTCCGGGAAGGCGGCGATCTGGTCACCCAGTTCGGTCGGGGACTGACACGTCGCGTGGACGACGATCACGCGGTACGCGCCTGGGTTGGCGTTCGCCGCGCTGCCGGAAAGGCCGGATGCCAGGAGCGCCAGCGCCAGGCAAGGCGCCAGAAACAGTCGCGGTGCGAGGGCCATCGTGCCGAATGATACGCGCCGACACAAACGCAATCCTTGAAAAGCTCCTGGCGCAGAAGTCGCCCTGTGCCCGAACCCAGCGGAATCCCTGGTATCGGATCGATGTACGGATCTCACCGCCACAGCTCGCGGCGCAGCATCGCATTGCCGCGCTCAAGCTGCTCGATGGTGGCGCTGGCGACCGAGCGCGCCCGGGTGGCGCGATTGATGCGGCCCTGGATCTCCCGGTGTGATTTTTTGGTGCGACGGGAGACGTCGCCCACCAGGCGGCTGCGCTCGCCGCGCAGCCGCTCCCGGGTCGCGTAGGCCGACTCCCGCTCGGGCTGCTCGAGGTCCTCTGACGCGGCCTTGGACCTGGCGGGGCTGGTCGCCCTCTTTGCACCCGGCCGGGGGTCATCGGTCGGGAAGAGTTGAAGCGTGGTTTCGCTCATGATCGCCTCGTCCAGCTCGGCGTCGCCCGAGCTCAGGGCGGCAAAGCCGTCGCCCGGATCGCGGCGCTCCGGGCCCGCGTCCTCCATCTCGCCCTCTTCCTCCTCGGCGCCCGGCGAGAGGTCGAGCGCATGACGGCGCTCCAGCTCGATCTCGTGGGCGAGTGCCTTCAGCCGCGGGTCGGCCGGCATCAGGAGGTAGCTCATCTGGCGGCGCGGCCCCGGGGTGGTCCGGATGAAGCGACCGACCACCTGGCGGAAGAAGAGCTCGGTCCGGGCCGCCGTCGCATAGACACCGACCCGCAGGCGGGGGATGTCGACGCCCTCTGAGACCATCAGGACCGAGACCAGCCAGCGTCGATCGGAGGAGGCAAAACCGGCAAGGCGCCGGCTGGCATCGGGCTCGTCGCTCATCACCAGCTCGGGTCGCTCCCCCGAGACCGACCCGAGCCGCGCCGCAATCGCCCGCGCGTGATCCTGGTCGGAGGCGATGACCAGGCCGCCCGCGTCAGGGTGGCCGTCGGCGCGCACCTCGCTCAGCCTCCCGTCGCCGTCGCGCAGCACCTCGTCCATCCACTCGCCCTCCGGGCTGAGCGCCGTCCGCAGGCGCCGGGCCGCCTCCGCCGCCGGCAAGGCAAGGTCGAAGTCGGCGCTGCGCAGCCGACCGTCGGAGATCCACTCCATCTCGCCGTCATAGGGCAGGAAGGCGATCGGGCGGCACACCCGGTCGACCAGCGCCTGCGGATAGCCGTAGGAGTAGTCGGCCCGGCTGAGGCCGTCCTCGTCGTAGGTGACCCAGGGAATGGCCGAGTTGTCGGAGCGGAAGGGCGTGCCCGAGAGAAGCAGCCGGAAGCGGGCGCCGTCGAAGGCCTTGCGGGTTTGCAGGCCCCAGGCGGCCTGATCGCCCATGTGGTGCGGCTCGTCGGCGATCAGCAGGGTCGGCCGTCGGCTGGCGGCCAGCCGGTGCGTATCCGGCGCGGCCGCGATCGTCTGGTAGGTGACGGCGACGCCGTGGAAGTCGGCCGACTCCGGCCCGTCCGAGTTTGGCCTGTTCGGCTCGAGGTCGATGCCGTAGCGGCCCGCGTCGGCGGCCCACTGGCGGCAGATGTGGGTGGTCGGGCCGGCCACGACAACGCGCGAGACGAACTTTGCGCTCAGCATCCGGTGGGCGATGTGCAGGCCGAAGGTGGTCTTGCCGGCCGCCGGCGTGGCCGAGGCCAAGAAGCTGGTGGCCGAGTGCGCCCGCACGGCCTCGGTCGCCTCCTCCTGCCACGAGCGCAGCGGTCGGGCATCGGGCCAATCCGGGAGCGGTCGGGCAGGCGCCCTGCCGCCGGTCGGGTGCTGAGGGGCGTCGTACAAGGGCGGGCCACAATAGGGTCGCCCGCGGTCGGAGGACGGCCGACCGGAACGGGCCGATTCGGCGTCGGCCCTGTTTTCGCGCTCAGCTCGCGGCTAGGTCAGCCAGGGGAACCGCTGCACGAGGCCCGTCTTCGTCCACCAGCGGCCAAGTCCGAGCGTGTTTCCGGCCCCCGCCAGTACCAGGCCGACCAGGACCAACGCATAGATGATGTGGTCGTCGAGGAAGAGGTTGTTTTCGGGAGGAAGGGCTGCGCTCCACATCAGCACGACCATCAGGGCGCCCGCCCCGCAGGCGAATCGCATGCCGATGCCGAGCAGCAGCAGGACGCCGATGACCGCCAGGCCAACCATGAACAGCCCGTCGACCAAGCCCGCTCCCGCGATGCTGTGGTAGATCGAGGAGAACGGACCCACGGAGCCACTGAGGAATCCTTCCGTCGGGCTGCCACCGTGGATCCAGGAGTCCGCGGACGCCGTCTCGTGGCCGAGCCCGAATGTCTTGTCCAGGAACGCCCAGAGGAATATCCAGCCCAGGCCAAGCCGGGTAGCCGCCCACACATATCGCAAGGCATTCTCACGAGTTACGGAAACGGTCTTCGCACCAGTTTCCGGCGCGGCGACGACCGGCGCCCCATTACTCGTCGGAGCAACCGGTTCGGTTTGGGTAGCGCTCATATGAGAATTCCTCCAATAGACGGCCAGGCTTAATTGCCCTCCAGTTCACGCTACTCCGATGCGGTCGGCCAAATTCAGTAGAAGCCCGCGCCTTGTACGGAAAGCTGCTGAGGTTCAACGCACGCACGGTTGCCAGGGCCGTGCGAACAGGTCATAGGACTTGTGGATAGCACTGAAGTCGATTGCCCGCGCGGTCTTGCAGTACTGGTTCGGCTTCTGTTCGTACTCGGCCTCGAAGACGGCCTTGCCCTCGTCGATGAAGGCGGTTTTGTAGAAGCCGCATTCGTGGTACTGGAAGCACTGCTCGACGACGGCGAAGTCGAAGTTGCCTGACAGCTGTTTGGCCTGGCGGCCGTCGTTCTTCAGCGCCACCGCCATTCCGCGGCCGTGAACCTGACTGGCGACCCAGCGGTTGAAGCGCAGCTGATCGGCCTTGGTGATCTTGAAGCCGGTGCGGTTTTCTTTTTCCCAGCCGGCGACGTTGTCGGGCTCGACCCCGTCAAAGCCCTTGCGGGCGCAGGTGTCGAAGCGCTGCTTCAGGGGCTTCTCGAAGCGCTGGAAGTGGGCGACATCGAGCCAGCGCTCGTCGGGGAAGCCGGAGTACTTGCCACCGATCACCGAGCGAGGGAACTCGGCTTTGTCGGGGCGGTAGGACTCCCAGCTGCCGACGTCGAGATAACAGATGACCTTGATGTGCTTGCGGTGGAGCTTCGCAACGGTCTTCTTCGACGTTTCGAAGCCGTCGACCTCATAGACGCAGGCGGGAACGGTGGTGTCGATCATTCCCTGTAGTTGCCACTGCCAGGCCTGGGTTCTGGGTGCGGGATGCCAGCGGGGCCGGTTCTGTTCGCCGTGGCGCGTGCAGGCGGAGGAGGACGATCCACCCTTGGCGCTCGCGGCCGCTTCGCTGCCGCCGCGAGCCGCCAGGCCGAGCGCAAGGAGCGCGCCGAACAGGGCCAGGATCCTCACGCGAGCGGGTGTGGGTAGCGTTTGAAGCATCTGAACCTCCAGGTTGAGAATCGGTCCCGGAAGTCAGAATTGTGCTGCCCGCCGGGCTGACCTCACGCTGCGCCCTCCACTTTCCAATGTAGGTGCCCTGTCAAATCTTGATCGCTCAGATCTCCTCCATCGCTTCCGAACGGAGTGCCGTCGGCGAAGTAGCAGAGGATCGCGTTCGACTCCCCGAGCGGCCGGCCGTCCTCGAGCACGACTGTCGGCAGGTTGAGCGAAGGGGTCGCATCATCTCGGAATGGCTTGTGCCGGCGGGTTGATAGACCTCTGCCATGGCGGCTGAGCGTTGGGCAGAGGTGGACTCCTACGTGACCCGCTTGCTGGCGCCTCACGACGCGGTCTTGGATGAGGCACTTGTGGCGAGCGAGGCCGCCGGGATACCGGCGATACAGGTCTCGCCGCCGCAGGGCAAGCTGCTCGGCATCCTCGCGCGGTCGATTGGCGCGAAAACGATCCTCGAGTTCGGCACGCTCGCCGGCTACAGCTCGATCTGGCTGGCCAGAGCGTTGCCGGAGGACGGCAGGCTGGTCACCCTCGAGGCCGATCCGGCGCACGCCGAGGTCGCCGCGGCCAACATCGCCAATGCGGGTCTCGACCGGCTCGTCGACCTGCGGGTCGGCCGAGCTCAGGAAGTGCTGCCGCAGCTCGCCGCCGAGGGAGCGGGTCCGTTCGACCTGACCTTTATCGACGCCGACAAGGAGAGCAGCCCCGAATACTTCGCCTGGGCGCTGAACCGATCGCGCCCCGGCAGCCTGATCGTCGCCGACAACGTGGTCCGCGACGGCAGGCTGGTCGATCTCGGCGACGACGACCCGGCAATCACGGGACAGCGCGAGCTGCACGAGCTGATCGCCGCCGAGCCGCGGGTCAGCGCGACGACGATCCAGACGGTCGGCGCCAAGGGCTATGACGGATTCACGATCGCGCTGGTCGAGCCGCAGCCGGCCAGCTGACGCTCTGCGCAAGAATGCGCGGGTGGCCGAGCGCAAATACGACCTGGCGCTTTTCGGGGCGACCGGTTTCACCGGCGGGTTGACCGCGCGGTATCTGGCGGAACACGGACCCGCGGGTCTGCGCTGGGCGCTGGTCGGGCGGAGCGAGGACAAGCTGACTGCGGTTCGCGCCTCGCTGGAGGGTCTTGACTCGGGTGTGCCGGCACCCGATCTGCTGGTTGCCGACGCAGCCGACCCGGTGGCGCTCGCAAAGGTCGCCGAGTCGGCCAAGGTCGTCGTCACCACGGTCGGGCCTTACGCCCTCCACGGGGAGCCGCTGGTGGCAGCCTGTGCAGCCGCGGGCACCGACTACGTCGACCTCACCGGAGAGCCGGAGTTCGTCGACCGGATGTGGCTCGGCTACCACGAGCAGGCGCGACGCAGCGGCGCGCGGCTGGTCCACTGCTGCGGCTTCGACTCGATCCCGCACGACCTCGGCGCCTACTTCACCGTCAAGCAGCTGCCCGAGGGGGTGCCGCTGACGGTCAACGGGTATGTGCGGATGGGCGGCGAGTTCTCGGGCGGGACATTCCAGTCGGCGATCGGCGGGTTCAGCCGGGCGCGCCAGACGGTGAGCGCCGCGCGCAAGCGCCGCCAGTCCGAGCAGCGACCCGCCGGCCGCGAGATCCACTCGGTGCCGGCCCGGCCGCGCCGCGACGGCGGGCTGGGTGGTTGGGTCGTGCCGTTCCCCACCATCGACGGCTCGATTGTGCGCCGCTCGGCGGCAGCCCTCGACCGCTACGGCCCGGATTTCAGCTACGGCCACAACGCTGTCGCCAAGCACCTAACTTCCGTCATGGCAACCGCGGGTGGGGTGGGGGCGGCGCTCGTCCTGGCCCAGCTGCCGCCGACTCGGAATCTCCTGCTCAAAGCCTTTCGCTCCCCGGGCGAGGGACCAAGCGAGGAGACGCGTGCGAAGAGCTGGTTCGAGGTGACCTTCATCGGCGAGGGCGGCGGCAAGCGGGTCGTCACCCAGGTCAGCGGCGGCGACCCCGGCTACGGCGAGACCTCGAAGATGCTCGCCGAATCCGGCCTCTGCCTCGCCTTCGACGAGCTGCCGGCCACCGCGGGCCAGGTCACCACGGCCGCGGCGATGGGCGATGCGCTGCTCGAGCGCCTGCAACGCGCCGGGATCGCGTTCCGGGTGGTCGAGCCCACACCGGCATAGGCACGGCGCACGACGCTAAACTTGCCGCCAGCAGGTTCCTCGGGGCTGTAGCTCAGCTGGAAGAGCGTCGCGCTGGCAGCGCGAAGGTCAGGGGTTCGAGCCCCCTCAGCTCCACTTCTCAATTCGTCGTCCACAACTGTCGATGCTTGAGGCGATGAGCGCGGCCAACTCGCATGTCTTCTCGCACGGGATGCGGGACACGCGCTTGACGCTGGAGACCTGGAACGGGCGGCCGTGGGCCGTCCTGCGGGGCTGGCTGGCGCTCAGCGTGGCGATCGCGGTGGCGCTGCTGGGCGCGGTCTGGGTCGTCGCCGGGCTGCTGACGCCGGATATCACCCCGATCCACCTGCCGGGTCTGACCGAACCGTCGCAACCGGGCGACCTGCTGCCGATCCTCTGGCGCAACTCGCTGGTCCTCGCCCTGCACGCGACCGCCTGCGTCGCCGGCTTCATCGCCGGCGCCTCGATGCCGATCGCCGCCGCCCAGCGGACCGGGTTCTCGCAGTGGATCCACGTCAAGGCCGGCGAGCTGGCGATCCTCTTCGTCTGCGCCGTCACCCTCTTCTCGCTCTCGACCCAGGCCCTGTACCTCGGCTTCCAGGGGTCGACGATCGCCTTCCAGCTCCAGATCTCGATCGCCACCCTGCTGCTCAGCGTCCTCCCGCACGCGCTGCTCGAGCTGTCCGCCCTCTTCCTGCCGCTCGCCGCCTGGCTGATCGCCAGTCGCCGCGGCGAGTGGAACCAGCTGCTCGCCGCCACCTTCGTCACCGTGCTGATCGCGATCCCCTGCCTCCTCGCCGCGGCGACGATCGAGGTCTACATCTGGCCTCACATCCTCGAAGCCCTCTCCCCGGTCGCCTAAACCCGCTCCGCTGTTCCTTTTCCCCGTATAGCGCGGGAAAGGAACAGCGGAACGCTTCGTCGTAAGATCGCCCGCCTAATGGCCGGCTACGACCCCAAGGCGATCGAGAGCAGGTGGCAGCAGGCCTGGGCCGAGGAGAAGACCTGGGAGGTCGCCAACCCGGGCCAACCCGGCTTCGACGGCTCCAAGCCGAAGTCCTACGTGCTGGAGATGCTGCCCTATCCCTCGGGCCAGCCCCATGTAGGCCATCTCAAGTGCTACGCCGTCGGCGACGCGATCGCCCACTTCCGCCGCCGCCACGGCTTCGAGGTGATCCACCCGATGGGCTTCGACTCCTTCGGCCTGCCGGCGGAGAACAACGCGATCAAGACGGGCGAGCCGCCGCGAGTGGCGACCGAGCGCTCGATCGCCTCCTTCCAGCGCCAGTTCCGCGAGTGGGGCATCTCGATCGACTGGTCGCGCGAGCTGGCGACCCACACCCCCGAGTACTACCGCTGGACCCAGTGGATCTTCCTGCAGCTGCTTGAGCACGGCCTCGCCTACCGCACCGAAGCACCGGTTCAATGGTGCCCGGTGGACGCCACGGTGCTCGCCAACGAGCAGGTCGTCGACGGACGCTGCGAGCGCTGCGGCACCGAGGTCGTGCAGCGCAAGCTCGAGCAGTGGTTCTTCAAGACCACCGAGTACGCCGAGCGCCTGCTCGCCGACTTCGAGTTGCTCGAGTCCTGGCCTGAGCACGTGATCACGATGCAGCGCAACTGGATAGGCCGCTCCGAAGGGGCCGAGGTGACGTTCCGCTGCGAGGAGCTCGGCATCGACTTCCCGGTCTTCACCACCCGTCCCGACACCCTCTTCGGCGCCACCTTCTTCGTCCTCGCGCCCGAGCACCCCGAGCTGGAGCGGCTGGTCGCAGGCACGCCGGCCGAGGACGCCGTGCGCTCCTACGTCGACCGGGCCGGGCGCGAGTCGGCCGAGGACCGCGGGGCCGAGGATCGCGAGAAGACCGGCGTGGCACTCGGGCGCAGCGTCGTCAACCCGGTCAACGGCGAGGAGATACCGATGTTCGTCGCCGACTACGTGCTGATGGAGTACGGCACCGGCGCGATCATGGCTGTGCCCGCCCACGACGAGCGCGACTACGAGTTCGCCACGGCCTTCGACCTGCCGGTCCGCCGCGTGATCGAGGGCACCGACCCCGAGGTCGCCCGCGACGAGCAGGGCCTGCCCTACCCCGGCGACGGCCCGATGACCGGCTCGGGCCGCTTCGACGGCAAGGGCAACCGCGAGGCCTACGCCGAGATTGTCGCCTGGCTGGCCGAGGAGGGACGCGGCGAGTCCTCCGTCAACTACCGCCTGCGCGACTGGCTGGTCTCGCGCCAGCGCTACTGGGGCGCGCCGATCCCCGTCGTCTACTGCGAGCAGTGCGGGGAGGGAGGTGCTCCGGCGACCGTCGCGGTCCCGGCCGACCAGCTGCCAATCGAGCTGCCCGAGGTCGCCGACTACGCGCCGCAGGGCCGCAGCCCTCTGGCCGCCGCCGAGGAGTGGGTCGCGACCGAGTGCCCGCGCTGCGGCGGCCCCGCCCGGCGCGAGACCGACACGATGGACACCTTCGTCGACTCCTCCTGGTACTTCATCCGCTACCTCGACCCGCGCAACGCCGGAGCCGCCTGGGAGCACGGCGCCGCCGAGCACTGGCTGCCGGTCGACCAGTACATCGGCGGGGTCGAGCACGCGATCCTGCACCTGATGTACGCGCGCTTCTTCACCAAGGCTCTCGCCGACACCGGCCATCTCGCCGTCCAGGAGCCCTTCGCCAACCTCTTCGCCCAGGGGATGATCACCCGCGACGGGGCGAAGATGTCGAAGTCACGCGGCAACACGGTCAGCCCCGCCGAGTACGTCGAGCGCTACGGCGCCGACACCGCCCGCACCTACATCTGCTTCATGGGCCCGCCTGAGCGCGACGCCGACTGGGCCGACGAGGGGGTGGAGGGCGTAAACCGCTTCCTCACCCGGCTCTGGCGCCTCTGCGAGGAGGTCGAGGCGAGGGAGGCAACCGGGCTGGACGCGGCCGGAGTCACGGGCGACGCGCGCACCCTGCTCGCCAAGGCGCACTGGGCTATCGACAAGGTGACGCGCGACTTCGAGCGCGGCTTCCAGTTCAACACCGCGATCGCCGCCGTGATGGAGCTGGTCAACGACGCCTACCGGCTAAAGGACGGGCTCTACGGAGACCCGGCGGGGACCGCCGCGGTGCGCTTTGCCGCCGCCACCGCCGCCTCGCTGATCTTCCCCTTCGCCCCCCACCTGGGCGCCGAGATCTGGGAGCGCCTCGAAGGAAGCCGGGTCTGGGAGCAACCCTGGCCGCAGGCCGACCCGGCGCTGCTCGCCAGCGACACCGTGACCCTGGTGGTCCAGGTCAACGGCAAGCTGCGCGACCGCATCGAAGCCGCTGCCGACGCTCCCGAGGCGGACCTGCTGGAGCTGGCCCGGGCGAGCGAGAAGGTGACTCGTTTCCTCGATGGCAAAGAGGTGGTCAAGGAGATAGTCGTGCCGGGCAAGCTCGTGAACCTGGTCGTTCGCTGACGCGTCGCTGCTCAGGGCGGCGTTTCTGGTAGAAAGCGCGCGTGTTGGTGAGACGGCATTCGGAGGCCTCGGTGGAGGAGTGGCACCGGCTGCGCACCCGCGTGCTCATGGACGCGGGCGAACTCGGCTCCCGCAATCTCTCGGTGACCTGGCTGGAGCTGCCCGCCGGAGCCGAGCAGACGCTGCGCTCCGACGAGCAGGCCGAGCAGGCCTACGTGGTTGTGCGCGGCAGCGGCACGATGTCGGTTGCCGGCGACACCCAGCAGGTCGCCGAGGGCGATCTGATCCTCGTCCCGCCAGCGACCGAGCACTCGATCGCCAACGACGGCAGCGGCGAGTTCGCCTGCGTCTCGGTCCAGTCACCGCCAGTGGCGGCCGCGGAGCTCTACAGCGACCAGCTGGCCGAGGTCGCGGGCTACGACGACGAAGACTTGTAACTCATTCGTGTGAATTTGCGCGCCACGCGCGCGCCGCGATCGTGAACGGTTTGGGCCATGCCCGAGCTGAGCAGGTCGCAGATCGCCGTCTACGGCGCCGTCGGCGTCGCCCTGCTGTTGCTCGGTGCGCGGGCGATTCGGGCGCAGGGGAGTAGCGACCCGGCGGGTTCGTCCCTTTCTTCCGGCGGCGGCAAGGAATTCAAAGTCAGCAGCGGTGGCTCGGGCGGGGACGTAGTCGTCGACGTGACCGGGGCGGTGGCGCGGCCCGGCGTCTACCGGCTGCCGGCTGGCAGCCGGGTCACCGATGCGGTCGAGCGGGCCGGGGGCGCCAGCGGCGGGGCGCTGCTGGAAGCGATCAACCTCGCTGCCCGGCTTGCCGACGGGCAGCAGGTGGTGGTCCCGAAGAGGGGACCGGCGGGCGCCCCGCTCGCAACCGCTGCCGCGGGCGGCGAAGAAGGCCCGATCAGCCTCGGCACGGCCACGGTCGAGCAGCTCGACACAATCGACGGGATCGGCCCGGTGACGGCTCAGGACATCGTCAAATTCCGCGACGAACACGGTGGGCTCTCCTCGATCGACCAGCTCGACCAGGTGAGCGGGATCGGGCCGGCGACGATGGAGTCGCTGCGAGCCCGCCTGCAGCCCTAGGGGCAGATGCGGAGCGCGGGCCCGTCGCGGCCGATCCTCGCCGGCATCCTCCTCGTCACGGTGCTGGCGCTCGCCCACCGGGCCGAGATCCGCCAGCGTGCGGAGGCAGCCCTCGGTCGCGGCATGCCGGCCCGCGAGGCGGCCCTTGCCCGCGGCTTCGTCCTCGGCGAGGACAAAAGCATCGACGCCGCCACGGTCGAAGACTTCCGCCGCTCGGGTCTTTCGCACCTGCTCGCGGTCAGCGGCCAGAACGTGACCCTGCTCGCCCTGCTGGCGTTGCCGCTGCTGGCGGCGCTCGGCATGCCGCTGCGCATGCGGCTTGTCTGGATCCTTGCCGCAATTGTCGTTTACGTGCCGCTTGCCGGTGGCGGCCCGTCGATCGTCCGGGCTGGGACGATGGGCGGCCTCGGCGTCCTCGCCACCCTGGCCGGGCGGCGGACCTCGCGCCTCTACGCACTTGCCGTCGCCGCCGCGGTCACACTGGCGGTCGATCCGCAGATCGCAGTCGACATCGGCTGGCAGCTCAGCTTCGCCGCCGTGCTCGGCATCCTCGCCCTCGCCCGCCCGTTGCGGGTGACGATCGCGCGACGAATCGGTTCTCGTGGCTGGCGCGGCACGCTGGCGGAGGGGGCGGCGATGACAGTCGCGGCCACGCTCGCGACGGCGCCGCTGATCGCCTTCCACTTCGAATCGCTCTCGACCACGACCCTCTTCGCCAACCTGCTGGCCCTGCCGGCGGTGGCACCGGCGATGTGGCTCGGCATGCTCGCCGCGATCGGCGGCCAGTTGCCGGGATTCCCGGTCGGCCTGCTCAACGCGGTCAACGCGCCACTGCTCGCCTACATCGCCCAGGTTGCGGAATGGTGCGCCGCTCCGAGCTGGGCCTACCTGCACCTGAGGCTGGGCGCGATCGGCCTGCTCGTCTCATACCTCGCCCTCTGCGCGGCGGCCCTGGGCATCCCCGTTCTCCTGCGCCGCCACCGGATCGCCGCGTTGAGGCGCGCTCGCCGGCCGCCGAGTCGACCGCGCAACGCGCTGTCCCCTTCGCGGGAGAGGAAGACCTTGCACCCGTGGACGGGACTCGGGGCGCTCGCCCTGCTCTCCCTCGCGGCGCTGGTCTCGGTTGTGGCGCCCGCAATTGGCGGCGGTGGCCCTCCCGCGCCGCCCACGGGCCTGCGGGTCTCGGTTCTCGACATCGGCCAGGGCGACTCGATCTTGCTCCAGCCCGCCCGGGCGCCGGCCGTTCTCGTCGACGGCGGGCCATACGGGGACGAGCTGGCGTCGAAGCTCCGCGAGGCCGGCGTCGACCGCGTGGGCCTCGCCATCGTCACCCACGAACAGGCCGACCACGCGGGTGGCATCGAGCAGCTTTTCGGCCGCTTCCCGGTGGACCGGCTGCTCTACGCCCGGCTCAGCCGGCGGCTGCGAGGCGAGGCGGCGGTGGCAGGCGCCGATCCGACCAGGATCGCCGCCGGCGGCAGCGTCAGGTCGGGACGGCTGCGGCTCGAAGTGCTCTGGCCTCCCCCAGAGTTGCTCGGAGAGCCGCTCGGGGGTGCCGACCCGAATACCCAGGCGCTCGTCATCCGGGCTCGCTGGCGCCGCTTCTCGATCCTGCTCACCGCCGATGCCGAGGCGGGGGAAGTGCCGCTTGATCCCGGTCCGGTCGACGTGCTCAAGGTCGCCCACCACGGCAGCGAAGATCCCGGCCTCGGTGCGCTCCTCGACCGTACCTCGCCCAGGCTCGCCGTGATCTCGGTCGGGGCGGACAACTCATACGGCCATCCGACTCCCAGCGCTCTTGCCGAGCTCGCCGCGCACGGGGTGCCGACCCTGCGCACGGACCGCGACGGCACCGTCGTGATCGACGTTACGGGCGACTCGTTCACGGTCGAGCCCAACGGCTGAGCCGAGTAGACGAATCTCCGAATCGAAATTGGGGTTTCCCGGCGCTCGGCTTCTTCTCGGCACCGGCCTGGTCGATGGACCTAACGGTGCTTTCCAGGGCCGGACAAGCCTTCTCACGCTCGCTCGGCGGCCTCAGCCTTGCTGAGGGCAGCATGCTCCTGCACCTGCGCCGCGCCTCGATCGCCCTGGTGGCTGTGGTCGGCGTGGTTGGCCTCGGACTGATCGTCTTCATCTCTCAGCTCGGCTGGCCGGGCGTGCTCAACAGCCCGCTGCCGGGAACGCCGCCGCGGGTTGGCGCCGTCCACGACGCGGTCACGCTGTCTCACCGGCATGGCGGGGTGAGCACGAGGGCGGTCTCGGCCGGCCGGCGCGCGGCCGCTGGCTCGCCCGGATCCGGAGGGCGCCACCCCCACGCCTCGGGCGCCTCTCACCTCTCCGGCTCGCGTGAGCTCGCCAGCGCCCCGGCGGCACAACCGGATCCCGGCACCGCAGCGCCAGCACCGTTGCCGGCCACGGGGCAGCCCGCCGGGTCGACCCCGGTCTCCACGGCGCCGACGGCTTCCGCGCCGAGCGCGAAGAGCCCCTCCTCGTCGAGCACGGCCAAGACCGCTGGCGACGGCCACGGTGCGGCCCCGGGCACGGCCAAGACGGGCAACCAGGCAACGGTCGCCAAGGATTCCTCGCCCTCTAGCGCCAAGGCGGGCGCACCGGCCGGGACCAAGTCGCACCGGGACGAAAGCACCGCCGCCGCGGCGCCAACTCCCGCCCCGGCTCCCAGCAGCGGCAAGAGCGCGCCCTCGGCTGCCAGTCCCGCCGCGGCGAAGGAAGCGGCCGACGCCGCGAATTCAGGCCAGGGCCACCACTAGACTCGGCCGCGATGGCGGCCAGCTTGGCATCCCTCTACCTGATCGCCGGCACCGACCAGGCGAAGATCGACGCGACCCGGGCGCGCCTGCGGGCGCGGGCTGAAGGCGACGGCGGCGCCGGAGCGCTGGAAGTGTTCGAGCCGAGCGAGGGCCGGGGGGGACCCGATCACGAGGCGCTGCTGGCCGCGATCCCGGCGATGTCGCTGACCGAGACGCGTCGCTTCCTGCTCGCCGACGGGGTCGAGCGCTGGCGCGAGCGCCAGCTCGAGGGCGTCGCCGCCGCGATCGGAGCGCTGCCACCCGACCTGACCGTGGTGCTGATCGCCCGGGCGAAAGCGCCGGCGAAGCTGAGCAAGGCCGTCAAGGCGGCAAACGGCGAGATCCACCAGTTCGAGGCGCCGAAGGCCCGTGACATGCCCCGGCTCCTCGTCGGCGACGCCAAGCGCCTCGGTTTCGCCCTCGAGCCCGCCGCGGCCCGTGTCCTGGTCGACCGCATGGGCGCCAACCCGGTGCGGCTGCGCAACGAGCTGGAGCGGCTGGCGCTCTGGGCGGGAGAGGGGGCGCGTGTGTCTGCCGCTGACCTCGACGCGATGATCGCCGACGTCTCCGAGGCGGCCGTCTGGTCGCTTTCCGACGCGCTGCTCGAACGCAACCCGGCAAAGGCGGCGGGTCTCGCCGAGCAGCTGATCTCCCAGGGCGAGAACGTCACCGGCCTGATCTACGGCCTCGCATCGCGCCTGCGCAAGGCCTGCACGGCGGCGGCGCAGCTGGAAGAGGGCGTGCCGCCGAAGCAGGTCGAGTCGGGCCTCGGAATGCACCCCTACGCCGCCAAGCAGCTCGTCGCCCGCCTGGGTAAGACGAACCTCGAGCAGCTGCAGGAGGCGACGACGGCGCTCGCCGACCTCGAGGTTTGGTGCCGCGGCGGCGCCGACTACGGGGACAAGCTGGCGCTCACCCTGGCGCTGCGGAATGCGGCAGGAGTTCCGGCGTAGCTACTTGGCCGCTGCGGCGGCGGCGATCCGGGCCGCTCTCGACTTCTTGCGCGCGCCGGTGTTCTTGTGCATGCCGCCTTTTTGCACGGCCTTGTCGATCTTGGAGACGAGCGCCTTCTGCTCGGCCTCGATCTTGCTTGCGTCGCCGGCCTCGACGGCAGCTTCCAGCCGCCGGAAGTAGGTCTTCACCGTGCTGGTGAGCAGGCGGTTCTCAGTACGCTCGCGCTCGCTGCGTAGGATCCGCTTCTTCTGTGAGGCTATGTTGGCCATGAGTCGAGTGCCTGAGCGGGCGCCGAGCCCCTCAGGCGGCCGCCGACTATAGCGATTGAGAACAAGCTTGGAGACGCCCAAGGCACCCGACAGTCCCGACCGCGACGAAGAGGCGCTCGCCAGAGACGCTGCCGTGCGCGAGGCCGAGGCCTTTTCGCCCGGCGAGGAACTGAGCGGCAACCCGGCCCCCGGCCGCCAGGCAGGGCGCATCGGCCGCTCCACGGCTTTCTTCTCGATCGCCACCGCGGCGTCGCGGGTCGCCGGCCTGGTGCGCGAGGTCGTCGCCGCCAGCTACTACGGCATCTACGGCCCGATGTCGGCCTTCACGATCGCTTTCCAGGTTCCCAACCTGGTCCGCGCCCTCTTCGCCGACGCCGCCCTGCAGCCGGCCTTCGTGCCGGTCTTCACCGAGCAGCTGGAGCGCAAGAACTACCGCGAGGCGTTCCGGCTCGCCTCGACCCTGCTGCTGCTCGTCACCCTCGTGCTGGGCGCGATCACGGCGCTCTTCATCCTGCTGGCGCCGGTGATCATGCCGCTCTTCGCGCCCGGTTTCGAAGGCGAGATCCTCGACCTTACGATCACCCTCTCCCAGGTCCTCTTCCCGATCCTGATCCTGCTTGGGATCAGCGGCGTCGTCGTCGGCATCCTCAACAGCTACGACCGCTTCGGCGCCTTCGCGATCTCCTCGCTGTTTTGGAACCTGACGATCATCGCCGTCGTCGTCGCCCTGGCGCCGGCCTTCCACGGCCAGGACCGGATCTACGCCTACGCGATCGGGATCTTGGTCGGCACCCTGGTCCAGCTGTTGATCCCCACCTTCGACCTGCGCAACACGCCGTTCAAGTTCGAGTGGAGCTTCGAGTGGCGCAACCCCGATGTGCGCCGGGTGCTGCTGCTGATGCTGCCGGTGACGATCAGCCTCGGCCTGATCAACTTCAACCTGCTGATCAACAGCCTCTTCGGCAGCCTCGTCAGCGACCAGTCCCCGGCCGCGATCGACAAGGCTTTCCGGATCTACCAGCTGCCGCAGGGGGTCTTCTCGGTGGCGATCGCGACCGTGCTCTTCCCGACCCTGGCCCGCTTCGCCGCCCGCGGTGAGATCGAGAACCTGCGGGCGACGATGGCCAACGGGATGCGTCAGATCCTCTTCGTCCTCGTGCCCGCCGCCGCCGCGGTGCTGGTCCTCTCGACGCCGATGATCCGCCTCGTCTACCAGCGGGGAGAATTCACCCCCGAGCAGACCGCCCTCGTCGCCACCGCCCTCTTTTGGTTCGCCTTCACCCTGCCGACCAACGGCCTCTACCTGCTCCAGACCCGCACCTTCTTCAGCCTGCAGCAGCCCTGGCGGGCGACCGGGCTGGCCGCGCTCGACCTCATCGTCTCCGCCCTCGGTGCCGCGCTTCTTTACAAGCCCTTCGGCACCGGCGGCATCGTCGCCGGCACCGGCATCGGCACCACCGCCGCGGTCATCGCCCAGGCGGTGATGCTGCGACGGGAGTTCGGTGGCCTGGAGTTGGGACGCCTTTTTGCCACCGGCGCCAAGATCACGATCGCCGCGGGCGCCCTTGCCGCGGTCTCCTACGGAGCCTGGGACATCCTCGACAACGCCCTGGGACGCGGCCTGGCCGGCCAAATCGTCTCGCTCGGCGTCGGCCTGGGTCTAGGCGGCTTGGCCTACCTCGGCATGGCAAAGCTGCTGAAGATCGCCGAGCTCGAGCAGATGACCCGCCTCGTGCGGCGGCGCTAGATGCTCGACCCTGGGCGGTACCTGCTGGGGGTTGCCTATCTGAGCCTGGTCGGAGGGTTCGCCTGGCTGGGCGCTACGGCATTGCGTCGGCGGCTGGTTGGTCATATTGAGGGCGCACCAGCCCATCTCGCGACATCGGTCCTGGCTCTTGCGGTGCTGCTTTGGACGGCGGAGCTTCTGGGCAGCTTTGGGGTTTTCGAGTCCCTGCCCTACCTCGTCGTCGTGGTCTCCGTTGGCGCGGGACTCTGGATTCGCATCGGAGGAGGATGGGGGGGTCCCTCCGGCGCAGCGGCGTCCTCTTTCTCGCCCCGGCGACGCCCGCAAAACGCCGCAAGCTCGCCAGGCGAAAAACCCAGCAAGACGGAGGGACCCCCCCATCCTCCTCCGCTCGCAGCGCCGATTGCCCTGGCAATTGCCGCGGTCGCGACTGTCCATTTCGCGGCCGGGGTCAAGCTGCGGCTGTCCACCGGCATGACCGGGTTCGATTCGACCTGGTACCACGGGCCGTTCGCCGCGGGGTTCTTTCAGAGCGGCGATACGTGGCACCTGCACTTCATCGCGCCGCAGTTCCTGGCCTGGTTCTACCCGGCTAACTCGGAAGTGGTCCACGCGATTGGGATGCTTGCGTTCGGCAGGGACATCCTCTCGCCGCTGCTGAATCTCGGGTGGTTTGTGGGCTGCCTGGTGGCGGCGTGGTGCATCGGGCGCCCGTATCGGGCTGCTCCATGGTCGCTTGCCCTTGCCGCTCTCGCTCTCAGTGTCCCCGCCCTCCACGACCAGGCGGGTGAGGCGCGGAACGACATCGTCGGGACCTTCTTCCTACTTGCTGCTGTTGCGGTTGCCCTGTCCCAGCGCAAACGCAGTTCCAATTGGCAGGCAGGTGAAACTGCGTTCGCGCTGGGCCCGGTGGTCGTGGTGGGTCTTGCGGCGGGTTTGGCGGCTGGGACGAAGCTCAACTTCCTCCTGCCCGCAGCGGTCCTCGTGGTCGGTATTGCGGTCGTTGCTCCGCGAGGAGGTCGCCTGCGAACCCTCGTTGCGGGCGGGCTCGCCGCCTTGGCGGGGGGTGGCTACTGGTACCTGCGCAACCTCGCCCATACCGGCAACCCGCTGCCCTGGATCAAACACCTGGGCCCGGTCTCGCTTCCGGCGCCCGAACAGGCGCTGGGGGGCCGCGAAGGCCATGGCGTCCTCGGCTACCTCAGCGACGACTCGGTCTGGTCGGGCTGGTTTCTCCCCGGCCTTCACCACGGCCTGACGATCTTCTGGCCGCTGCTGGTCGTTGCTCCTTTCGTCGGCCTCTTGCTCTGCCTCGGTCGCCGCTCCGATCCAATTCTTCGAGTCGTCGCGGCAGCCGGTCTCGCCGCGGGCTTGGCCTGGCTGATTGCACCAACTTCGGCTTCTGGGCCCGAGGGGATGCCCAACGGCTTCGAATCCGGCCTCCGCTACCTAGCCCCAGCTCTCGTTCTCGGCCTGGCCGTCCTGCCGCCGGCGCTGCTCCCGCGGGTGGCGCGGTGGCGGGGGTCCCCCATAGCGCAGGACGCGCGCAGCGCGTCCGAGCACATGGGGGAGGGCCGCCGCGACAGGACCCGCGGGCCACTAGCGCTCGCGGCCTTGCTCATCCTGGCCGCGGCAATCGCCCTCGGCTACCCAATCCAGCGCCACTACCTGGAGCGCCGCTACGCCGATCCCAGCTTCACCGCGCAAGGCCTGAACGCGGCCTTCGCCTGGGCCCAAGGCATAAGAGACGCCCGTATGGCCACCACCAGCACCCGCCAGTACCCCCTCTACGGCCGTGACCTCAGCAACGAAGTCACCTACATCGGCGCCGAACAATCCCACGGCGGCTTCACCGCCCCCAAAACGTGTCCCCAATGGCGCGACCTCCTCAACAGGGGCAACTACGACTACGTAATCGCCACCCGCGACCGCATCGAGCCCGGCAAGCCCCCATACCCGCCCACCGCTGGCTGGACCCAGGCTCCGGGCGCAACCGTGGTCTTGCGCAAGCCGCCGACGGTGGTTTTTGAACTAAGGAACAAGCTGGACCCATCGGCGTGCCGCCCATAGCGATTCTCTGGCGGGTGGCGCGGCAGTAGCTCAAACACCGTGCGTCAATCGGCGGGGGCCGGAAGAGACGCTTCTCGCGCCGGTGGCGTGAGGGAGGGGGCCGAGAACGGACGCCCCGCGCCCGCCCGCAGGCCTCCTCCCTCACGACGGGACCCGCGCGCCGACACGCCATACTCCGCCCCCGCCCATGGACCACATCCGCAACTTCTCGATCATCGCCCACATAGACCACGGCAAGTCCACCCTGGCCGACCGCATCCTCGAGCTCACCGGCGCCGTCGACCCGAAGAAAATGAAGGCGCAGATGCTCGACTCGATGGACCTCGAGCGCGAGCGCGGGATCACGATCAAGGCGCAGGCGGTGCGGGTCGAGTACACGGCCGCCGACGGCGAGACCTACCACCTGCACCTGATCGACACGCCCGGCCACGTCGACTTCTCCTACGAGGTCTCGCGCAGCCTTGCTGCCTGCGAGGGCGCCCTGCTCGTCGTCGACGCTGCTCAGGGGGTCGAGGCGCAGACCGTCGCCAATACCTACCTGGCGATCGAGAACGGGCTGGAGCTGATCCCGGTGATGAACAAGGTCGACCTGCCGGGAGCGGAGCCGGAGCGCGTTGCCGGGGAAATAGCCGACCTGCTCGGCGGCGACGCCGGCGACGCGATCCCGATCTCGGCCAAGACGGGGGAGGGGGTCGTCGACGTGCTGGAGGCGATCGTCGCCCGGGTGCCGTCGCCCGAGGGGGATCTCGCCGCGCCGCCGCGCGCCCTGATCTTCGATTCCGAGTTCGACCAGTACCGCGGCGTGATCGCCTACGTGCGGATGGTCGACGGCAGCTTCCGCAAGAACGGCCGCATCCTGGCGATGCAGAACGGCACCGAGGCCGACATCGACGACATTGGCTTCTTCCGTCCGGCGATGACCGGCGTGCAGGGGATGGAGGCAGGCGACGTCGGCTACCTGATCACCGGCATCAAGGATGTCGCCAAGCTGCGGGTCGGCGACACCGTGACCGCGCTCGATCGCCCCGCCGCGGAGCCGCTGGAGGGCTATCGCGAGGTGCGGCCGATGGTTTTCTGCGGCCTCTTCCCGATCGACACCGATCGCTTCGAAGACCTGCGCGACGCGCTCGAGAAGCTGGCCCTCAACGACGCCGCCCTGTCCTGGGAGCCCGAGACCTCCGAGGCGCTTGGCTTCGGCTTCCGCTGCGGCTTCCTTGGCCTTCTCCACATGGAGATCGTGCGCGAGCGGCTCGAACGCGAGTACGGGCTCGACCTGCTGGCGACGACGCCGAACGTGCGCTACCAGGTGCTGCTCACCAACGGCGAGGAGATCGAGGTCCACAGCCCCACCGACCTGCCCGACCCGGGCACGATCGAGGCAATCGAGGAGCCCTTCATTCGCGCCACGATCATCTGTCCTGCCGAGCAGGTCGGCGCCGTGATGGAGCTCTGCCAGGGCCGCCGCGGCACTCACGTCGACATGCACTACCTCAGTCCCCAGCGGGTGCAGATCCGCTACGACATGCCGCTGGCCGAGATCGTGCTCGACTTCTTCGACCTGCTGAAGTCCTCGACCAAGGGCTACGCCTCGCTCGACTACGAGCCGATCGGCAACCAGGTCTCCGACCTGGTCAAGGTCGACATCCTGCTCGCCGGCGACCGTGTCGACGCACTCTCGATCATCGTCCACCGCGACTTCTCCTACGAGCAGGGCAAGAAGCTGGTCGCACGGCTGCGTAAAACGATCCCGCGCCAGCTCTTCGACGTCCCGGTCCAAGCGGCGATCGGCTCCAACATCCTCGCCCGCGAGACGGTCAAGGCATTGCGCAAGGACGTCACCGCGAAGCTCTACGGCGGCGACGTGACGCGCAAGCAGAAGCTGCTGAAGAAGCAGAAGGCGGGCAAGAAGCGGATGAAGTCGGTGGGGCGGGTGGAAGTGCCGCAGGAGGCGTTTTTGGCTGTGCTGGAGATCGATGAGTAGGCGGGAGTCGGGCAGCCCTCCCAAAACGAGCGGCTGTGCCGCTCTTGAGTGTTTTGGGAGGGCTGCCCGACTCCCTTTGCTCGGCCCCCTCATCCCATGCCACCGCGGGGGCCTGCGGTACTCGCCTGCCGCCCAGTCGAAGCTTTGACTGGCCAGACGACCAGTCCCCGGAAGCGTCACTAGACTGCCGCCGCTATGAGCGTAAAGACGGAGGCAATTGGCAAGGAATGGCCCGCCACTACTTATGAGGTGGGCAAGGAGAAGATTGGCGAGTACGCGCGGGTGATCGGGTTGGACAACCCGGTCTACTTCGACCGCGAGGCGGCCAAAGGTGCTGGCTATCGCGATGTCGTTGCACCGCCGATGTTCTGCGTCGTCTACAGCGCCCCGGCGCTGGGACCGGCGATGTTCGATCCCGAGGTGGGGATGAATTTCGCCGCGATGGTGCACGGCGGCCAGGAGTTTGAGTGGGGCGAGCCGGCCTGCTCTGGCGACGAGATCACCACCAGCGCCAAGTGCCTGCAGATCTTCGAGAAGGACGGCAAGGGCTTCTATGTCTTCGAGACCCGCTCCGTCAACCAGAACGGCGACGAGGTCGTCAAGGGCACCTGGACCAACATCGTGAGGGGAGTCTGAGATGGCGGATCTGAACGTGGGCGACTCGATTGCCGGACTGAGCGTCACCCCAGACAAGTACCTGCCGCACCGCTATGCGGGCGCTTCGGGGGACTTCAACCCGATCCACATCGATCCGGAGTTCGCCAAGGCTGTCGGCCTGCCGAACACGATCCTGCACGGCCTCTACATGATGGGACTGGTTGCCCGTTCGGCGACCGATGTCGCCGCTGGCGACCCGCGGGCGCTCAAGCGTCTCTCGGTCCAGTTCCGCGGCATGGGAGCGCCGGAGACCGAGATCGTCGTCAGCGGCACGGTCAAGGCTGTCGAGGGCGACACGGTCACGATCGACACCGTCGCGGCCCAGGGCGACAATCAGACGATCCGGAACGCCGAGGCGGAAATCAGCTTGTAGCGGTGGGGAGCGCCGGGCAGCCCTCCCAAAACGAGCGGCTGCGCCGCTCTTGAGTGTTTTGGGAGGGCTGCCCGGCGCTCCTCTTAGACTTCAATCGTGCTTTCGCAGCGGCAAGAGCTGATTCTCAAGCTGGTCGTTGACGCGTATCTCGCGTCGGGGAAGCCCGTGCCTTCGAGAGAGATTGCCGAGCAGCCTCTGGTTGAGTGGGGACCCTCGACCGTTCGGGCGGAGCTGGCGGCGCTGGAGGCGGCTGGATACCTGACCCACCCGCATACTTCGGCCGGGCGGGTGCCGACCGAGACCGGCTACCGGCGTCATGTCGACGCGATGATGGCGATGGGCGGCCCTCCTGCCGAGGCCTCCGTGGAGCTTGAGCTGCGCCGGGAGATCGATGCGGCTATGCGGGAGACGACCGCGGTGCTGGCCCAGGTCACCGACCTGATGGCGCTGGTCACGGCGCCGCCGGAAACCGTGGCGGCGACGATCCACCGGGTCGAGGTCCTGCGCCTGCAGCCCAGCCGGGTGATGGTGGTCGCGATCGCCTCCAACGGTGCCGTCGCCAAGCGCACCTTCGACTATTCCGCCCCGGTCGATCCCGGCCTGGTCGAGTGGGCCTCCAGCTACCTCAACGAGTCGCTCTCCGGCCTGGGGCTCGGCGCCCGCATGATCGCCAGCCGGCTCGCCGATCCGGACCTGAGTCCGGCCGAGGCCGAGTTCGTCGCCACGCTGGGCGCCGCCTTCACCGAGCTCGAGGGCGAGGAGTCCGCCGACACCCTCTACACGGAGGGCGCCTCGCGGCTGCTCTCCGAAGCTCACTCGGCCGACCTGCCGCGCGCCGACATGCTGATGACCGCGCTGGAGGAGCGAGCGACCCTGCTCGGGATGCTGCGCTCCGCCCTCGACCGCCGCTCGGTCTTCCTCTGGATCGGCGACGAGAACCCGCGCCCGGAGCTGCGCTCGGTGAGCGTCGTCGGGGCCAATTACGGCCTCGCCCATCGCAACCTCGGCTCCGTCGGCGTCGTCGGTCCGCTGCGGATGGACTACGCAACCGCGATCGCCTCGGTCCGCGGCGCCGCCCGCGAGCTGTCGCGTTACTGCGAGACGGTCTACGACGGCTGAGATTTCAGTGGCCCAGGACTACTACGAGCTGCTCGGCGTCGAGCGCGGCGCCTCCGACGCGGAGGTCAAGCGGGCCTTCCGCAAGCTCGCCCGCGAGCTGCACCCAGATGTCAACGCCCACGATCCCGAGGCGGAAAGGAAGTTCAAGGCGGCTGCCGAGGCCTACGAGGTGCTCTCCGATCCCGAGCAGCGCCAGGTCTACGACCGCTTCGGCCAGGACGGGCTGCGCCAGGGCGGCTTCCCGCCCGGTGGGGGCGCCGGCTTCGGCTCGATCGAGGATCTCCTCGGCGCCGTCTTCGGCGGTGCCTTCGGCTTCGAGGTGCGGCGCGGGCCGATGCGCGGCCAGGACCTGATGCACGCCGTGGAAATCACCGCGATCCAAGCGATGCTCGGCGCCAGCGTCAAGATCCCCAGCCACGAGGGTGAGCGTGAGGTAGAGCTGCCCTCCGGTATCCAGCACGGCACCCAGTTCGCCCTCCGGGGCCACGGCCTCCCCGGGGCAAACGGCGGGCCGCCCGGCGACTTGCGCATCGTCATCCACGTGATCGTCCCCAGCGAACTCTCCGAGGAGCAGCGCGAGCTGGCCGAGAAGCTCGAAGCCAGCCTCGAGCCGCACAACCTCCGCTCCCAGGACGACGAGGGGTTCTTTACCCGCGTGCGCCGGGCCTTCGGTTGATCCGGCTCGCGGTCCGCTGTTCTCCCGAGCAGGCCGAGATCGTCCTCGCCGAGCTGACCGTCCTCGCCCCCAATGGGGTCGAGGAGGAAACCGGGCCGGGCTACGTCGAGTATGCGATCTACGGCGGCGAGGGGGAGCTGCCCGAGCTGGGCGAGATCGAGGTCGCGGCCGGCGACGGCCTGGTCGAGGTCGTCGCCACCGAGGTCCCCGACGACTGGGCCGACCGCTGGCAGGATTTCCACAAGCCGCTCCTGGTCGGCGACCGCCTCTGGCTGCGGCCGTCCTGGGAGGAGACGCGCGAGGGAACGATCGACGTCGTCGTGGACCCCGGCCAAGCGTTCGGCACGGGAGCGCATCCGACGACGCGGCTTTGCCTGGAGTTCTTGCTGGAGCTGGCGAAGGCCGGCAAGGCGCGCGGTCCGCTGACAGACCTCGGCACCGGCTCCGGCGTGCTGGCCATTGCAGCCGCCAAGCTCGGCTGGAGTCCGGTAAGCGGCTACGACCACGAGAAGACTTCGATTGAGGTCGCGGCGGAAAACACCAGCGCCAACGGAGTCTCGATCGAACTCGAACGCCGCAACCTTCGCGAGGGACTGCCCGAGCTAGCGCCAACGGTTGTGGCCAACATGACCGCCCCAGTCCTGAAGGTGGTAGCCGAACAGCTGACGAGCGATTCGGGGAGCCGGGGGAGGGTCTCCCGGAGCCTCCCCGCTGTTGCTCCGGGAGACCCTCCCCCGGCTCCCTCAACCCTCATCCTCTCCGGCCTGCTCCCACCAGAGCTCGACGAGACAGCAGCGGCCTATGTTCCGGCCGGGCTCGAGGAGGCCGACCGGCGCCTGGATGGGGACTGGGCCGCCCTCCTGCTTCAGCGATAGTTGGCGCCTTTTACGTCATATGGACATATAAAGCGCCAGGTAGCCGCGTGCGACGATATGTTTCCCGACGATGCTCGCGACGATCGTTGATCCCGGCTACAAGTTCGCCCTCTTCCTGCACATCCTCGCGGTCGTGCTGGCCTTTGGGCCGACGTTCGGTTACGCGTTCTTCTTTTCGGTGACGCCGCAGTTCCCGCGAGCGACGCCGGCGATCATCGCCGGCATTCAGAAGATCGATCGATACCTGGTCAATCCCGGCATGATCGTCCTGCTGCTGGCCGGGATCTACCTGCTGGCTGACGAAAAGGCTTGGGAGGCCAGCGATGCCTTCATCAGCGTTGGCTTCCTGGCAATCATCGTCCTCTTCGGCCTCCAGCACGGTTTCTTCCGACCGCAATCGGCCCGCGCCCGCGAGCTTGCCGAACGTGACCTGAAGGCGGGTGACGAGCTTGGCCCGGAGTTCATGGCTGTCTCGGAACGGCTCAGCAAAGTCGGCTCGCTCGCCGGCCTGATCGTCGTGGTGACGATCTTCTTCATGGCTTACAAGCCCTTCCTCTAGGGCAGCTGTCCTGACCTCCCAGGCGGCCCCCGAGACTCCGCTCGACGCCTCGCTGCCGATCGCGATGTTCGACTCGGGGGTGGGCGGCCTCACGGTGCTGCACGAGTGCCTGGTCTCCTTGCCCGAGGAGGACTTCGTCTACCTCGGCGACACCGATTGGTTCCCCTACGGGGTTAAGGATCGGGACGAGCTGCGGGAGCGGATCCGGGCGATCGCGGAACTGCTGCTCGGCGGACGTGCCAAGCTGCTGGTGATCGCCTGCAACACGGCGACCTCGATCGGCGTGGACGTCGCGCGGGAGGTCGCGGCCGAGCACGGGGTGGAGGTGGTCCCGGTGGTCGAGCCGCAGGCGGAGATCGCCGCCGCGATCACCGACAATGGCAGGGTCGGCGTGCTGGCGACGCCGAACACGGTCGCGAGCGGCGCCTACCGTCGGGCGCTGGAAGCGCAGGGGCGCTCACTCGAGGTGACCGAGGTCGAGGCGCCCAACCTCGCGCCGTTCATCCAGGACGGCTCGCCCTTCGACGAGGGCGTCCTCGAGATGGCCCGCGCCTACTGCGCGCCGCTGAAGCGGGCCGAGGCGGACACGCTGATCCTCGGCTGCACGCATTACCCGCTGGTGGCGCCGATGCTGCAGCGCATCCTCGGTCGCGACGTGCGCCTGGTCAGCGGCGGCCACGCCGTCGCTGCCGCGGTCCAGCGCTGCCTGGTCCGCCAGGACCTCGCCCGCGAGCCAGGCGGCGAAGGCACCTACAGCTTCCTCTGCAGCGGCGACGTCGAGTCCTTCCGCGAGCTGGGAACGCGCTTTCTGCAGATGCCCCTGGGAGCGGTCGAGCGGGTCGCCATCCCGGGAATTGCCTGATCCGCATCGCGGACGGCACACTTCTACGACATCTGTGACCCACGCGTGCGCCGGGACCTGGCACGGTCTTCCCATGACATCTATAGCGGCAGTAATTCCATCCGGCAATACCGTATATACTCCCCCCGTGGCAAAGGTGATGATCTCAATCCCCGACGACCTCCTCGCGCGGCTCGATGCCCAGGCACGAGCCAGCCGGGAGACCCGCAGCGGATACCTGCGGCGTTTGGCCGAGCGGGAGTTGGAGTCCACCGATGACCACAGGCGCGATGAGATAGTCCAGCTGCTGAGCGAGATCGGCCCTGTCGATCTCGGCGGAGTCAGCGCTGCGCAGCTCATCCGCGAAGACCGTGAATCGCACTGACGTGTTCCTCGTCGACGCCAGCGTCTGGGTCCTGTTGGTCGATCCAGGGGATCCCTACCACGACGAAGCCGTCGCCCTGATCCGCGACCACCCCACGTCCCTGGCGGCGCTGGACCTCACCCTCCACGAGGTTGCCAACGCGATCGGGGTGAAGCGCGGCGACGCCGGCGAGGCCGCCAAGGTGATCCGGCTACTGCTGGCCTGCTGCCGCGATCGCGTCGTCTCCGCCGACGCAGACTCGATCGGCTCGGCTCTGGAGATTGCCGCCGAGCATGGCCTCACCGCCTACGACGCCGCCTATGTTGCCGCGGCACGCCGGCACGGCTGGGCCCTGGTCAGTACCGACATCGCCGACCTGGTCTCCAAGGGCCTCGCTGTGGCGCCCGACGCGGCCAACTACCCTTAATCCCGATGAGCGTTCTCGAGCAGGTGCAGGCCGACGTGCGGACCGCGATGAAGGCGGGGGACCGTGGGCGGGCGGGTGCCCTGCGGATGATCGTCGACTCGCTGCAGAAGGACGCCAAGCTCGGCGATGGCGACGAGGTCCCGGTGCTGCAGCGCGAGCGCAAGAAGCGCTTGGAAGCGGCAGAGGCCTACGCCGAGGCGGGGCGCACCGAGCAGGCCGGCGCCGAGCGCGCCGAGGCGGAGCTGATCGAGGCCTACCTGCCCCAGCAGCTCTCCGACGGGGAGCTTGCCGAGCTGGTCGACGCCGCCGTCGCCGAGACCGGCGCCAGCGAGCAGAAGCAGATGGGCCAGGTGATGGCGGCGCTGATGCCCAAGGTCGCCGGCCGGGCCGATGGCAAGCGGGTCAGCGCGGCGGTGCGTGAGCGGCTTGGCGCGTAGGCAGCTGACCCTCGACAACTCCGTCGCCGCCGAGCTGGCAGGTTCCGAGGACGCGGTGCTGCGGGCGCTGCGCGGCCACCTCGACTGCGACTTCCACCTGCGCGGCAACGTGCTCACCCTCGATGGCGAACCGGCGGACGTGCAGAGCGCCGCCACCGTGGTCGACGAGCTGGTCGAGCTGATCGAGCAGGGCCACGAAGTGGCGCCGGGGACGATCGAAGCGGTCACCGGCGCTCTCGACGCCGACGAGAGCCCGGCCGAGATCCTCGAGGACGTCGTCTGGCGCCACCGCAACACCAAGGTCTCGCCGAAGACGCTCAACCAGAAGCGCTACGTCGACTCGATCCGCGACCACACGGTCACCTTCGGCATCGGCCCGGCCGGCACCGGCAAGACCTTCCTCGCGGTGGCGATGGCCGCCGCGGCCCTGGCCGAACGGCAGGTGCAGCGGATCATCCTCACCCGGCCGGCGGTCGAGGCGGGCGAGCGGCTCGGCTTCCTGCCCGGCGACATCCAGGCCAAGGTCGACCCCTACCTGCGCCCGCTCTTCGACGCGCTCTTCGACATGCTCGACCCCGACCGCGTCAACGGCTACTTCGAGCGCGGCGTGATCGAGGTGGCGCCGCTGGCGTTTATGCGCGGCCGGGCGCAACCTCTGGGCACCGGGGTGCTTACGCCAACGGGCTTTCGGCCAATCGGCGACCTTCGGGTGGGAGATCTCGTGATCGGATCTGACGGCACGCCGACTCCCGTGCTCGGCGTGCATCCCCAGGGCCGCAAAGAGGTCTTTCGAGTTGCAACGCAGGACGGCGCCAGCGCTCTTTGTTGCGGTGAGCATCTCTGGCATGTCTTCACTGCATCGGATCGCCGTCGCGGGCGACCGGGGCGAGTGCTCGAAACTCGAGAGATGGTGGGCAAGCTTCGGGCTGCGCATCAGCACCGCTACGAACTCCCGCTTCTCTCCGGGCCGGCCCAGTTTCCGTCGCGCGAGGTGCCGATGGATCCCTACGCCCTTGGGCTATTGCTCGGCGATGGCTGCATAACGGGCAGCACGACGCCGAGTTTCTCCACGGAGGACCCAGAGTTGGTGAGTGCCTTGGAGGAATGCCTCGATGGCATTGAGCTTCGCCACCGCGGAGGCTTCGACTACAACCTCCACAACATCGACGGCCATCGTGGGGGTGTGATCGTGGCCAATCCTGTGATGGCGGTGCTTCGTGACCTCGGCCTGGCCGGAACTCGATCGGCGACCAAGTTCGTGCCCGATCTCTATTTGCACAATGAGTCCGCCGTGCGCCTGGCCGTCCTCCAGGGATTGCTTGACAGCGATGGCGGCCCTGTCCTGCAGCGTGGCCGGACCTGCCGGGCCCAGTACGTGACCTGCTCGGAACGCCTCCGCGACGACGTCTGTTTCTTGGTCCGTTCCCTGGGCGGCGTCGTATATGCGAGACGGCGAGAGGCGGCTGGACGACGCCCCGGACGGGCCCGAGGTCGGCTGGTTCACCACCGGTCGGATGCATACGTCTTGGACCTACGGCTGCCTGCGGGGATCGAGCCGTTTCGACTTGAACGCAAGCGCAAGCGTTATAGAGAGGGCGGAATAGGCAGGCCGATGCGCTTTGTGCATGCAATCGAGCCCGCAGGGGAAGCCGAGACCGTCTGCATCCAGGTTGCCTCGGCCGACTCGCTCTACGTCACCGAGGATTTCCTCGTCACGCACAACACCCTCAACGACTCCTTCGTCATCCTCGACGAGGCGCAGAACACGAGCCCCGAGCAGATGAAGATGTTCCTTACCCGGCTCGGCTTCAACTCGCGCATGGTGGTGACCGGAGACATCACCCAGATCGACCTGCCGAGCGACCAGCGCTCGGGCCTGGTCGTCGTCCGCGACATCCTCGAGTCGGTCCAGGACATTGCCTTCGTGCGCTTCGGCGGCGAGGACGTGGTTCGCCACAAGCTGGTCCAGCGGATCGTCGCCGCCTACGACGAGCACGGCAGCCGCGAGCGCGCGGCGCGGGCCGAACACGGGCCGACGCCGGGCTCTTGAGCCTGGACCTGACCGACGTGCCGGCCGACCTGCGCGCGCCGGTGGCCACCGCGCTCGCGGCCGCGAGCGTGAGCGACGGTCACCTCGCGGTCGAGATCGTCGACGCGGGGCGCATCCGCGAGCTGAACCGCGAGCACCGCGGCACCGACGCCCCGACCGACGTGCTCGCCTTCCCGATCGACGGCGCGGCGCCGACCGCCGGCCCGCGCGAGCTCGGCGACGTGGCGATCTGCCCCGAGCACTGCTCCGACCTCACCGAGGCCGCCGTCCACGGCGTCCTCCACCTCTGCGGCTATGACCACGAGACCGACACGGGTGAGATGCTCGCCCTGCAGGCCGAAGTCATGGCGGGCCTGGCGTGACCCGCGCGGGCTTCATCGGGCTCGCCGGACGACCCAACGTCGGCAAGTCGACCCTTGTCAACGCGATCGTCGGCAGCCACGTCGCGATCGTCTCGGTGCGGCCACAGACGACGCGGCGGGCGATCCGCGGCATCCACACCGACGTCGACGCCGGGCGCCAGCTGGTTCTCGTCGACCTGCCCGGGGTGCAGCGCCCCCGCGACGTGCTGACCGAGCGGATGCAGAAGCGGGTGGAGCGCGAGCTTGCCGACTCCGACCTGGCCCTGATCTTGATCAACGGCGAGGAGGGGGTGGGACCGGGGGACCGCTTCATCGCCCGCGCCCTGCTCGGCGCCGGCGCCGATTTGCCGACGATCTGCGCCGTCAACAAGGCCGACCTGCTGGGGCCCAACGAGTTGGTCCCGGTCCTCGCCGAGGCGGCCGAGCTGGAGGGGGTGGACGAGGTATTCCCGATCAGCGCTCGCAGCGGCGAGGGGCTCGAGGCGCTGGTCGAGCGGCTCGGAGAGCTGATGCCCGAGGGCCCCTACATGTACCCGCCGCAGGACCACAGCGACCAGTCGAGCGAGCTGCTGCTGGCCGAGCTGATCCGCGAGCAGGTGCTCAACCGCACCCGCGAGGAGATCCCCCACTCGGTCGAGGTGGCGGTCAAGGAGATCGAGCGGCGCGAGGACGGCCTCACCACCGTCGTCGCCGAGATCTGGGCCGAGACCGAGTCCCAGAAGGGCATCCTGATCGGCAAGGGGGGTGCCAAGATCGGCGAGATCGGCACCACCGCCCGCCGCTCGCTGGAAGCCGAGCTTGGCGGCAGAGTTCATCTCGACCTCAAGGTGCGGGTTCGCAGCCACTGGCGGCGCGACGACGATCTCTTGGATCGGCTGGGGATCGAATAGCGCGTGTCTCTATGACGTGAGACGTGACGAATGCGCCCGCAAACCTTCCCGATTGACGCAACATACGTAGGGATGATCTCCCTAGCTTAGGCGGCGTCAGGTCCTGACAATAGAATCGGAAAATCGTCCGATCTTAGTTAGGTACTACATGAATTCTGACCCGAGACGGGGGATCCGCGGGTGACACTCGATCTTCACGACTACGACTTTCTCGCTGAGCAAGAGGTTGATCGCTACAACGTTTCCGAGCCTGTGAGAGACGAGGGGGACGAACGGAGTCCCTTTGAGCGGGATCGGTCGCGCATTATTCATTCCGCCGCATTTCGCAGTCTCCAAGGCAAGACGCAGATCTTTGAGCCTCACGCAGCCGACTTCATGCGGAGCAGGCTTACGCATTCCATCGAGGTGTCACAGATCGGCAGGGGCCTGGCGAAGCGGTTCGGGGTACCGGGCAGTCTTGTCGAGGCGGCCTGCTTGGCGCACGATCTTGGCCATCCACCGTTTGGGCACACAGGCGAGGAAGCCCTGAATGAGGAGATGGCCAAACACGGCGGTTTCGAGGGCAATGCGCAGACCTTCCGGATCGTCACCCGAATCGAGCCAAAGCACAAGGACTACGGTGGGCTCGACCTCTGTCGGGCGACACAACTTGCTCTGATCAAGTATCCGTTCAAACGCACGTCCGCCACGCAAGACCGCAAGTTTCTCTATCGAGACGATACGGCTCGCGACGAGATGAAGTGGTTGTACGAAGGCACAAATCAGGGTCTGCTCGACAAACCCGACCCCCGGCCTCCACGGACGCTGCCCTGTCAGTTGATGGATTGGGCCGATGACATCGCCTACTCAATTCACGATCTCGAGGACGGAATTGCGAGTGGCCTTTTGCGGCCGTCGACGTGGAGATCGGATCAGTTCGCGGAGACCATCTTCACGAGCGTGAGCGAGGCTCCGGGAGTGTGGGTCTACGAGGACTCGCCGGACGAAGAAGAAGTTAAAGCCGTACTCGCCGACCTGATTGAGGAGCTCGGCAAATATGAGCCGGATATCCCGCTGGAAATCATTCGCGAGATCTCGCGCCGCTACATCAACGAGTTCGTCGTCACCGCCGACGTGTCGCTCGGCGGTTCCGGCGAGAGCCTCTACGACTTCAGGCTGGATATTCCGAGGGAGATACGGGTGAAAAATCAGGTGCTCAAGGCGATCACGATCGAGTACCTGCTCAAGAGCGACGTTACGGCCGGTGTGTTCTTCAAGGGCCACGAGATCCTCGGCCGACTGTTCGGCGCGCTGCTCGCCAGCTGCGAAGTCGAAAAGGAGCGCAATCGCTACCTCCTCTTCCCACGGGTGATGAGACCTCGACTGAGGGAGTTTGCCGATAACCAAAGCGATTTGAGGAGATTGATATGCGACTATCTGGCTGGTCTTACCGAGGGCCAGGTTCGGAAGCTGTACGCGAGATTCTTCGAGCCCGGACAAGCTCACCTGGGATCGTGAGAGGGCGACGCCGTGGCGACGGGTCCGCCGTTGCTCGCCGTAGACTGCCTGCCGTGGCGGTCGAGAAAGGAGAGGGATGAGCGAGGCTCTGAAAGTTCGCCAGGATCGATCAACCGGCAACTGGCTTGTCCACGAGGAAGGCAAAGCCATCAGCAGGTCTTTCGCGCGTCGGCAGGAGGCCAGGGCCTGGGCTCGCGCATTGCTTCTCGAGCGGGGCAAGGGCTCGATGATCGTCGAGGCCCCATCGGGTCGAATCCAGGAGAAACTGGCAGTTCGGAAGTCTGGGAACCGCCCGGTGGTTCGCGCCGCTTGAGCGAGGCAAAGGGCAACGCCGTGGATCGATAGCAGGTCGGCTGGCTTGCATCGCCACTACGATTGCCTTGTGTTCGAGCAGGTGAAATTCGACGAGCGCGGGCTGGTGCCCTGCGTGGCGCAAGACGCCATTACCGGTGAGGTGCTGACGCTTGCCTATGCGAATGAGGAATCGCTGCGGTTGACCGTTGAGACCGGGGAGGTGCACTTCTACAGCCGCTCGCGGGAGGAGATCTGGCGCAAGGGGGAAACCTCGGGGAACGTGTTGAAGCTGCGGCAGCTGCGCTACGACTGCGACGGGGATGCTCTCGTCGCGCTGGTCGAGCCGAGCGGGCCTGCCTGTCACACGGGGGAGCGCAGCTGCTTCTACCGCGTGGTCGGGGGCTCGGCTTCAACCGATGTCGATGCGGCGGCAGCGCCGAACGAGCCCATGCCGGTCGTTCACGAGGCCCTGGCGACACTGGAGCGGACGTTGCGCAGCCGCGCTACCGAGCGGCCCGAGGGCAGCTACACGGTCGAGCTGCTCGACAACCCGACGCTGATCGGCGAAAAGGTCGAGGAGGAGGCCGAGGAGGTGGTCCGCGCCGCCCGCGAGGAGAGCGACGAGCGGGTCGCCGAAGAGGCCGCCGACCTGCTCTACCACCTGGCGGTGCTGATGGCCTCGCGTGAGGTGCCCCAATCCGCCGCGATGGAAGTGCTCAATGGCCGTCGCGGCTGAGTCCGAGCTGCGACTCGAACCGAGCCTCGAGCAGGCGCGCGCCCTTGCCGAGAAGGGCAACGTCGTGCCGGTCTGCGCCCGCCTGCTCGACGACTGCGAGACCCCGGTCTCGGCCTTCCTCAAGCTGCGTGCCGGCGAGCCCGAGGGAGCACCCTGCTTCCTGCTCGAGTCGGCCGAGCAGGGTCAGGTCGGCCGCTACTCCTTCGTCGGTTTCCGGCCGCGATCGGTGCTGCGCTGGGGCGACGGCGTGCTCTCCGATTCCGACGGTGGGAGCAGCGAGGCCGCCGACCCATACGCCGCCGTGGCTCAGCACCTGGCCCGTTTCCAACCTGCCCCGGTCGAGGGCCTGCCGCCCTTCAGCGGCGGCGCCGTCGGCTTCTTCGGCTATGACCTCGTGCGCACGGTCGAGCCGCTCGGCGAGCCCAATCCCGACCCGCTCGGCCTGCCCGACATGGCGCTGATGGTCACCGACCTGCTGCTCGTCTTCGACCACCTTCGCCACGAGCTGACGATCATGGCCTGCGCCTTCGCCGACGACGAGGGCGGCATCGACGCCGCTTACGAGCGCGCCGCCGGCGAGATCGCCGAGGCGCGGCGCCGGCTGCGCGGGGCGGTGCCGGCGCCGGAGAGGCCGACCGTTGCCGAGCCGCCCGAGTTCAGCTCCAACATGGAGCGCGAGGAGTTCGAAGCGGCCGTCGCCCGCATCGTCGAGTACGTCCACGCCGGCGATGCCTTCCAGGTGGTGCCCTCGCAGCGCTTCTCGGCACCGGCACCGGTTGAGGCCTTCTCCGTTTACCGCGGGCTGCGCGCGGTCAACCCCTCGCCCTACATGTACTTCCTCGAGTTCGGCGACTTCCAGATCGCCGGGGCCTCGCCGGAGCCGCTGGTCAAAGTCACCGGGCGCACGGTCGAGACCCGGCCGATCGCCGGCACCTACCCGCGCGGCTCCGACGAGGAGGAGGACCGCCGCCTCGCCGAGCGGCTCGTCAACGACCCCAAGGAGAGGGCCGAGCATGTGATGCTGGTCGACCTCGGCCGCAACGACCTAGGCCGCGTCTGCGAGTACGGCAGCGTCAGCGTCGACGAGCTGATGGTTGTCGAGACCTACTCGCACGTGCTGCACATCGTCAGCCAGGTTTCCGGCACCCTGCGCGGGGACGTCGGGGCGATGGACGTGCTGCGCTCGGCGCTGCCCGCCGGGACGCTCTCCGGCGCCCCCAAGGTGCGGGCGATGCAGATCATCGACGAGCTGGAGCCGGTCAAGCGCTGCTCCTACGGCGGCGCGATCGGCTACCTCTCCTGGAACGGCGACCTCGACACCGCGATTCACATCCGCACCGTCGTGGTCAAGGACGGGCAGGTCCACGTCCAGGCCGGCGGCGGCACCGTCGCAGACGCCAAGCCGGCCTACGAGTACAACGAGTCCGTCAACAAGGCGCGCGCCGTCTTCCGCGCGGTCGAGCTTGCCTGCGAACAACCGGATTGGGCCTGATGCGCGTACTCGTGATCGACAACTACGACTCCTTCACCTACAACCTGGTCCAGTACCTGGGCGAGCTGGGGGCGGAGCTGGAAGTCGTCCGCAACGACAAGGCGACGGTCGAGGAGCTGCTCGGCCGCGGCGCCGACCGCCTCGTGGTCTCACCGGGACCGTGCACGCCCGCCGAGGCGGGGATCTCCAAAGAGGCAGTCCGCCGCTTCGCCGGGGCCGGCACGCCGGTGCTCGGCGTCTGCCTCGGCCACCAGTCCCTGGTCGAGGCCTTTGGCGGTCGCACGGTCCAGGGCGAGCCGATCCACGGCAAGGACGCCGAGATCGAGCACGACGGCCGCACCGTCTTTGCCGGGTTGCCCAGCCCGCTCGTCGCCGGGCGCTACCACTCGCTCGTCGCCGACCCGGACCTTCCCGACGCGCTCGAAGTGAGCGCCCGCTTCGGCGAGGTGATCATGGGCGCCCGCCACCGCGAGCTTCCCGCCGAGGGCGTCCAGTTCCACCCCGAGTCCGTCCTCACCCCCCAGGGCAAATCCCTCCTCGCCAACTTCCTCGGAGACCTCAAATGAGCTTCCCCTGTTCCTTTTCCCCGCTATTCGCGGCAAAGGCACAGCGGAACGGGTTGGTACCGACCGACCCAATGCTCCGCTGTTCTTTTGCCGCGCCATGTACCGCAAAGGAACAGCGG
The DNA here is from genome assembly GCA_963817905.1 of uncultured Solirubrobacterales bacterium. Taxonomy (GTDB): domain Bacteria; phylum Actinomycetota; class Thermoleophilia; order Solirubrobacterales; family 70-9; genus VRUE01. The sequence continues at coordinate 1,127,655 of CAWFPS010000002.1, forward strand.
AAGGGGACGCATTGAGCGAGGCACCGAACTCAGTCGTGACCCGCGCGATCGATGCGGTTTGTGGGGGGGATCACCTGACTGCCGACCATGCAGCCGCGGTTCTGGCCGAGATCATGGAGGGGCGTACGGGCGAGGTTCAGACCGGGGCCTTCCTGATCGCCCTGCGCGCCAAGGGCGAGACCGTGCCCGAGCTGGTCGGCCTGGCTCGCACGATGCGAGCCCTGGCGACCCCGGTTGCCACCTCGCGCACCGACCTCGTCGACACGGCCGGCACCGGCGGCGGTCCCTCGACCTTCAACGTCTCGACCACCGCGGCCCTCGTGGCGGCGGCGGCCGGCTGTGCGGTCGCCAAGCACGGCAACCGCTCCTACACCAGCAAGAGCGGCTCCGCCGACCTGCTCGAGGCGCTCGGCGTCAACATCGAGCTCGAGCCCGAGCAAGTGGGCCATTGCATCGACGAGGTCGGCTTCGGCTTTATGTTCGCCCCCCGCCACCACAGGGCGATGGCGCACGTCGTCCCGGTTCGCAAGCAGCTCGGGGTGCGCACGATCTTCAACTTCCTCGGCGCGCTGACCAACCCGGCGGGGGCCGAGCGCCAGCTGCTCGGCGTCTCCGACCGCCACTACCAGGAGACGATCGCCGAGGCCCTGGTCGGCCTCGGCAGCGTGCGGGCGATGGTCGTCGCCGCCGAGGACGGTGTCGACGAGATCTCGATCTGCGCCCGTACGCGGGCGATCGAGGTCAGCGGCGGCCGCACCGAGGAGCGTTACGTCGAGCCCGGCGACTTCGGCCTTGCTACGGCCGAGCTGGAGGAGGTGGCCGGGGGGACCCCGGCGGAGAACGCCGCGGCCACGCGCGGGGTGCTCGAGGGTGAGGCCGGCCCGCGCCGCGACCTCGTCCTGCTCAACGCGGGCGCCGCGATCTACGTCGGCGGCGCCTCCGAGAGCTTCGCGGCGGGGGTCGAGAAGGCAGCCGCGACGGTCGACTCCGGCGCGGCAGCGGCCTTGCTCGGTCGGCTGATCGAGGCGACGACGGCGCTCGCCGTCTAGGCTTGGCCCCGCAAGTGGCAATGATCGAGCAGCTGATCTCGGGGGCCCGGCAAGGGGTGGAGGCGCGCCGCGGGCAGGTCCCGCAGGCCGATCTCGAGTCGCGCCTCTCCGCGCGAGGCGACGACCGACCCTTCAACGAGGCGCTGGTGCGTCCCGGGCTTTCGCTGATCGCCGAGTTCAAGCGCCGCTCGCCCAGCGTTGGCGAGATCTCCACCTCGGCGACGGTCGCCGAGCAGGTGCAAGCCTACGAGCGCGGCGGCGCGGCGGCCCTCTCCGTGCTCACCGACGAGCGCCACTTCGGCGGCTCGCTTGACGACCTGCGGGCGGCGATGGCGGCCTGCGACCTGCCGATCCTGCGCAAGGACTTCATCGTCGATCCCTACCAGCTCTACGAGGCGGCCGTGAACGGCGCCGACGCGGTGCTCCTGATCGTTCGCGCACTGGACGACCGGCGGCTGGCGGAGATGTACGAGCTGGCGCGCGGGCTCGACCTCGACTGCCTGGTCGAGGTCCACAGCGGCGAGGAGCTGCAGCGCGCGCTGCAGCTCGACGCCGAGGTGATCGGGATCAACAACCGCGACCTCGACCAGGGCACGGTCGACGTCTCGACCACCTATGAGCTGATCACCGACGTGCCTGCCGGCAAGACCGTGGTGGCCGAGAGCGGCATCTCGACGCGGGCGGAGCTGGAGGAGCTCGAGCGGGTCGGCGTCGACGCCGTCCTGATCGGCGGCGCCCTGATGAGCGCTTCCGATCCCGAGGCGAAGGCGCGCGAGCTGACCGGGACCGACGAGGGCACCCGCGAGCATCACCTGCCCTGAGCGCCGCGAAGCTTTAAGACCGGTTTGCCGCTCGTTTAGGAAGCGCTGAGGGAGCCCGCCTACAGTGCCCCCGATGCGTCGCTTCTTTCGCACATCGTTTGGCTCGGCACTGCTCGGCGGCGCCGTGGTCGGAGCGTTCGGTTGGATTGCGATTGCCGCCGGTTGGCTCGATGCCGGCGACAGCACGACGACGACGATCACGGCGCCGCTCAGCGGCGCCCCTGTCGACAGCAAGGAAAGCAGCGACACGAACCTGGTCAACGAGATCTACCGCCACGACGGGCAGGGTGTCGCCTTCATCGAATCGACTGAGCCGGCCGAAGCATCGACCTCGCCGTTCAACCCGTTCGGCGAAGAAGAATCGCGCGGCGGTGGGATCGCCACCGGCTCCGGCTTCCTGATCGACACCGAAGGCCACATCGTCACCAACAACCACGTGGTCGAAGGGGCGACCAAGGTCGAGGTCAAGCTCGGCTCCTCAGACACCGAGCACGAGGCCGAAGTCGTCGGCACCGACCCGGCAACCGACGTCGCCCTGCTCAAGATCGACGTCCCCGCCGACCAACAGCACCCGCTCTCGCTGGGCGACTCCGGCAAGGTCCTGGTCGGCGAACCGGTGGTCGCGATCGGCAACCCGTTCGGCCTCGACCGCACCGTCACCACCGGCATCGTCTCCGCTCTTCAGCGCCAGATCCAGGCGCCCAACGGGTTCTCGATCTCGCACGTGATCCAGACCGACGCGGCGATCAACCCCGGCAACTCCGGCGGCCCGCTGATCGACTCCGAAGGCCGGGTGATCGGGATCAACTCCCAGATCCAGACCGGCGGCAGCAGCGGCAACGTCGGCATCGGCTTCGCGGTCCCGATCAACACCGCCCGCGAAGTCGTCAAGCAGATCGAAGAGCACGGCGAAGTCAAGCACGCCTACATCGGCATCAACGGCGGCAGCGTCACGCCGACTGTGGCCAAGGCGCTGAAACTGCCGGTCGACCAGGGCGTGCTGGTCAACGAAGTCGTCAAGGACAGCCCGGCCGACAAGGCCGGCATCGAAGGCGGCGACACCAAGGCGACGATCGAAGGCGCCCAGGTCAACCTCGGCGGCGACATCATCACCGAAGTCGACGGCAAGAAGGTCGACTCGATGGAACAGGTCGTCGACGCGGTCAACTCGGCTCGTCCGGGGGACAAGATGGAGCTGACCGTCCTGCGGGGGGATAACCAGACGAAGCACTTGACGGTCACTCTCGGGGTGCGTCCCGACAAAGCGGAATAGGGGCGGTCTCCCGCAAGATGGGAGCGCCGGGAGACGCCTTCCAAAACGCTCGGCGGGAGCCTCGCTGGAATGTTTTGGAAGGCGTCTCCCGGCGCTCTTCATTTCGCGCGGGTGCCGCAGCGAGATGCTCTCGGTACGCACCGCGAGAGGTGCCGGTTGGTTAGCTGCCTTACCCTGAAGGCGTGAGGGTCAAGATCTGCGGCATAACCAATCTCGATGACGCGGCCGAGGCTGTGTTGCTTGGCGCTTGGGCTATTGGGCTGATCCATTACGAGAGGAGCCCTCGGGCGGTTGAGGCTGGTGAAGCGGCTGCGATTTGTGCTGCTTACCGGCGCAAGTGCGAGGTGGTTGGGGTCTTTGTCAATCCGGAGCTGGAGGAAGTGGCGAAGGCTGTCGAGGGGGCGGGGTTGACGATGGTGCAGTTGAACGGGGCCGAGGGGCCGCAGTTCTGCGCCGAGGTGGCGCGGCGGACCGGGGTCAAGGTGATCAAGGCGATTCACGTGTCCAGTGCGGCGGAGGTACATGCGGCGGAGACGTTTCGGACCGACTTTCACCTGTTCGACAAGCGGGGGAAAGGGCTCTGGGGCGGCACCGGGCAGAGCTTCGACTGGGGCCTGTTGCGCCAGCATCGCTCCGAGATTCCGGCGATCGTCGCCGGTGGGCTGCGGCCCGACAACGTCGCCGAAGCGATCGCGGTGACGCATCCCTACGCCGTCGACGTGGCGAGCGGGGTCGAGGCCGAGCCCGGCCGCAAGGATCACGCCGCGATGGCTGCCTTCTTCGAGGCCGCCCAGGGCGCTAGCGTCACCCCGGCATGAGCGCGATCGAGCAGAGGTTCGGCCCCTACGGGGGCCGCTACGTGCCGGAGACCCTGATCGCCGCCCTGGACGAGCTCGACGCCGCCTGGGCCGAGGCCCGCGAGGACGCGGCGTTCAACCGGCGCCTGCGCGCGCTGCACCGCGACTTCATCGGCCGCCCGACCCCGCTCTACCTCGCCGAGCGGCTCTCCGAACGCGCCGGCCGCCGGGTCTACCTCAAGCGCGAGGACCTCGCCCACACCGGCGCCCACAAGATCAACAACGCGGTCGGCCAGGCGCTGCTCGCCGAGCGGATGGGCAAGCGGCGGATCATCGCCGAGACCGGGCCGGCCAGCACGGGGTGGCCAGTGCCACCGCCTGCGCCCTGCTCGGGCTCGAGTGCGTCGTCTACATGGGCTCCGAGGACATCCGCCGCCAGCGCCCCAATGTCGAGCGGATGAAGCTGCTCGGTGCCGAGGTGGTGCCGGTCGAGGCCGGTGCGCGGACGCTGAAGGAGGCGGTCAGCGCCGCGATCCGCGACTGGGTCGCCAACGTCGAGACGAGCCACTACATAATCGGCTCCGCGGTCGGCCCGGCGCCCTACCCGGCGCTGGTCCGCGACCTGCAATGCGTGATCGGCGAAGAGGCGCGCGAGCAGGCGCTTGCTGTGGAGAGTTCCCTGCCTGCGCGGGTGATCGCCTGTGTCGGTGGCGGCTCCAACTCGATCGGCATCTTCACCCCGTTCATCGATGATTCCGAGGTGGCGCTGGTCGGGGTCGAGGCCGCGGGAGAGGGGCTCGACACGCCCCGCCACGGCGCCTCGCTCGGCAGGGGCAGCACCGGCGTTCTGCACGGCTCGCTCTCCTCGGTGATCGCCGACGCGGAGGGACAGATCCTCGAGGCTCACTCGATCTCGGCCGGGCTCGACTACCCCGGTGTGGGCCCCGAGCATGCTTGGCTGCGCGACAGCGGGCGGGCGTCCTATGACTCCGTCACCGACGCCGAGGCGCTCGCCGCGTTTGGCTTGCTTTGCAAGCTGGAGGGGATCATTCCGGCGCTGGAGTCTTCGCACGCGATCGCATGGTTGCTGGAGAACGGGGGAGGCGACGGCTACGACGTGCTCTGTCTCAGTGGGCGTGGGGACAAGGACTTGGCAGAGGTGCTCGAGCAGGTGGGAGTGAGGGGGGACGGGGGATGATTCGGCGGAGCAACAGCGGGGAGGCTCCGGCGAATCATCCCCCGTCCCCCCAACCCCCAGCGGCTACTGGTGCTGCGCGAATCGGAGCGGCCTTCGAGGGCGCCAGAGGTGAGGGTCGCGCCGCGCTGATGCCCTACATGATGGCTGGGTATCCCGACTCGGGAACCTCGCGAGCGGTTGCTGAGGCTTATGCGGAATCGGCCGACCTGGTCGAGCTTGGAGTGCCCTTCTCCGACCCTCTCGCCGACGGGCCGACTATTCATGCGGCGGCTACGGCGGCACTTGAGGCGGGGGCGACGCTGGAGACGGCGCTCGATCTGTGCGAGGCGATCTCCGAGCGGGTGCCGGTGGTCTTCATGGTCTACTCGAACATGGTCCTCGCCCACGGGGGGGCGGCCGAGTTCGCACAGCGGGCGCTCGCCGTCGGAGCTGCGGGGGCGATCGTTCCCGACCTGCCACTTGAGGAGGCCGAACCCGTGCGAGAGGTTTTCGCCGATGCTGGCCTCGCCCTGGTGCCTCTGGTGGCCCCGACCACGCCTCCCGAGCGGCGGAAGCGGATCTGCGCTGCGGCGCAGGGATTCGTCTATGTGGTCTCCACCGTGGGAACCACCGGAGAGCGCGAGGAGATTCCGGCGGAGCTGAGCGAGCTGGTCACCTCGACGAAGGCTGAGGCCGAGGTCCCGGTCGCAGTCGGCTTCGGGATCGGCACGCCGGAGCAGGCGGCACAGGTGGGCAAGGTGGCCGACGGGGTGATCGTCGGCAGTCGGTTGGTGCGCGCCGCCGGAGAGGCTGGCGGGGCGGAGGCTGCCGGGCAGGCCGTCGGCGAGTTCCTGCGTGAGGCGCGCGTCGCCCTCGCCGGTTAGGATGCGCGCCGCATGGGAATGATCGTCACCATCTTCATCGCCCTCGCCACGACCGCGGTGTCCTACAGCGTGCTTGGCCAGGGTGGCGGCGTCGCCGGCCTCGTCTTCTTCGGCATCCTCCTGATCGGCGCCTCGATCCAGGTTTTCCGCCCGGCCTCCTGAGCGCCCGCCGCTAGGCCCGCGTCGCGGTCATCCCGAGGCCTTAGTCTGAGGGCCATGCGGATCGGCGTGCTCACCGGTGGCGGGGACTGTCCCGGACTGAACGCGGTTATTCGGGCTGTCGTGCGCAAGGGAGTCGAACAGGGCGGCCACGAGTTCGTCGGCTACCGCGACGGCTGGCGCGGGCCTCTGGAGCGCGACAGCCGCCCGCTCGGCGTGCCCGAGGTGCGCGGCATCCTGCCTCGTGGAGGGACCATCCTCGGGGCGTCCCGCACCAATCCCTTCAAGCAGGAGGGCGGGCCGGAGCGCCTGGTGGAGAACCTGAAGGCCGACGGCGTCGACGGCCTGATCGCGATCGGCGGCGAGGACACCCTCGGCGCCGCCTCCCGCCTCCACGCCGAGCACGGCGTGCGCGTGGTCGGCGTGCCGAAGACGATCGACAACGACCTCAGCGCCACCGACTACACCTTCGGCTTCGACACCGCGGTCAACGTCGCGATGGAGGCGATCGACCGGCTGCACACGACGGCGGACAGCCACCACCGGGTCCTGATCGTCGAGGTGATGGGCCGCCACGCGGGCTGGATCGCCTTTCATGCCGGGCTTGCCGGTGGCGCCAACGTGATTCTGATTCCCGAGCTGCCCTTCGACCTCGACCGCGTCTGCGAGTTCGTCGGCCGCCGCTTCGAGCACCACTACGCGCCGATCCTCGTCGTCGCCGAGGGCGCCCAGCCGGTCGGCGGCATGCCGGAGGCCAAAAGCGGGAAGCTCGACCAGTTCGGCCACGTCGCCCTGGGCGGCATCGCCCACTGGCTCGAGGGCGAGGTGGAAGAGCGGACCGGCAAGGAGGCGCGGGCGACGGTGCTGGGACATGTCCAGCGCGGGGGCACGCCGACCGCGTTCGACCGGGTGCTGGCGACCCGGTTCGGGTTGCACGCGATCGATGCTGTCGATGCGGGGGAGTGGGGCAAGATGACGGCCTTGCGGGGGACGGATATCGAGCTGGTCGAGCTGACCGAGGCGACCGGGGAGCTGAAGACGGTGCCTGAGTCTTTGTACTCGGAGGCTGAGGTCTTCTTTGGCTAGTGCGAGGCGGGGGGAAGGCCGGGTGCCCCCTCCCAAAACGCGCGGCAGGAGCCGCGCTTGAGTGTTTTGGGAGGGGGTACCCGGCCTTCTTCCGTCCCGTGCAAGTCCGGCGTGGGAGCTTGTGGTCCTTCCAAAGGCTTCTGGCGCAGGGCGATCGCTGCTTCAGCCTGCGGACTATTCCTAGCTTCAGCAGGCTGCGGAAGCAGCGGCGTAGCTAAGGACGCGACCGTTACCGCTTACGTGGAAGCTTCCTTGTGTCCGGCGGCGAAGCTGGAGCTCGGTCGTCAGGGTGGCCGTGCTGGGGAGCTGCGGGTTCGAGCTATCTGCCTGCCAAGCACCTCCGCTGACAGCAAGCTCGACCTCGCAACCCTCGGCGCCAACGCTCGCCGCGCCACCGAGGACTCGACCTCCGTCGCCTACATCGAGGCTCCCAACCCAAGAGCCAACCGCTTCACCCACCGAATCCTAGAAACCGCCGAAATCCCCTGGATAGCTTCAAATTCAGGAACTGCGGCGATGAAGCACCTACTCAGCTTGCTTGAGACAGCGGATTCGGGTTCGCTTAGGACCCAGCTGAGTGAAGACCTGAACCAGACCTGAAGAGGGAGAGGAGGCCCCTCCCAAAACACTCTAGAGCGGCGCAGCCGCTCGTTTTGGGAGGGGCCTCCTCTCCCTCTTGTGTCTAGTCAGGTTGTGAGTCGCGCGTTTTGGGAGGGGCTACCCACCCCTCTATCCGCCTAGAACAAATCCGAAAGCGCCTCGTCCAATTCCGGGAACTCGAACTCGTAGCCAAGATCCAGAGCCCGCCGCGGCAAGACCCGCTGGCCGCCGCGCATCACCTTGCCGAACTCTTTCCCGTACATGAGGTCCACGGTCAAGCCGGGAACGGGAATCACCGCGGGTCTCCCGAGCGCCTTGCCCAGCGCCTTCGAGAACACCCTGTTCGTCGCCGGATTGGGCGCGGTCAGGTTGAGCACGCCGCTCACCTTGTCGTTGTCGAGTGCCCAGAGCAGGAGCCCGATCTCGTCGGCGACGTGGATCCAGGAGACGTACTGGGCGCCGCCGGCGAGCGGGCCGCCGGCTCCCAGCTTGAACGGGGTCAGCTGCGGGCCGAGGAACCCGCCGCGCGGGTCGAGCACGTGGCCGGTGCGGGCGACGACGAGGCGCACCCCGGTGCCGTCGGCCTCGTGGGCGGTCTTCTCCCACTCGCGCACGACCTCGGCGTCGAACCCGTCGCCGGACCCGGTCGACTCGTCGACGATCGCCTCGCCACGGTCGCCGTAGTAGCCGATCGCCGAGCCGTTGATGAGCACCTTCGGCTTGCGCTCGAGGCTGGCGATCGTGCCGATCAGGTTGTGGGTGCCGGTGCGGCGACTCTCCATGATCCGCTCCTTGGCCTCGGCGGTCCAGCGCTGGTCGATCTTCTCGCCGAGCAGGTTGACGACGCCGTCGACGCCCTCGAAAGCGACTGCCGGGGGGCGTTCGAGCAGCGGCTCCCAGGCGTGCCAGCTGACCCCGGGGTTGGTGCCCCGTGCCCGCTTCGGGTCGCGGGTGAGGCCGGCGACGGTGTCGCCGCGAACCAGCAGGGCGTCGCAGAGGGCCGACCCGATGAAGCCGCTGGCTCCGCTGACGAGCACCTTCACGGGGCTAGGCGACCTCCACCGTGGAGAAGGTGCCGGTCTCCTCGTTGAAGCGGGCGATCCCCTCGCGCTTGGCCTCCTCGACCACCGCTTCGGCCACCTTCGGCGCGACTTCGCGGTTGAAGACGCTGGGGATGATGTAGTCCTCGGAGAGGTCTTCCTCAGAGACCGCCATCGCGATGCCCTTGGCGGCAGCGAGCTTCATCTCCTCGGTGATGCTGGGCGAGCCGGCGTCGAGGGCGCCACGGAAGATGCCCGGAAAGGCGAGCACGTTGTTGATCTGGTTCGGGTAGTCCGAGCGCCCGGTGGCCATGATCCGCACGTGGGGGGCAGCGTCCTCGGGCATCACCTCGGGCGTCGGGTTGGCCATCGCGAAGACGATCGCGTCGTCGTTCATCTTGCCCAGCGAGGAAGCCTCGAGCAGGCCCGGCCCGGAGAGGCCGATGAAGAGGTCCGTTCCCTCGATCGCCTCATTGGGGCCGCCGCTCAGATGCTCGGGGTTCGAGTTCTCCGCGTACCAGCGCTTGATCGGGCTCATCTCACCCGATTCGTAGTCGGCGCGGGTCGTCGAGAGAGCGCCCTGGCGGTCGCAGCCGACGATGTGGGTGACGCCGCAGGCCAGCATCATCTTGGTCACCGCCACTCCGGCGGCACCCAACCCGACCATCAGCACGCGCAGCTGCTCGATCGGCTTGCCGACGATCTTCAGTGCGTTGAACAAAGCTGCCATGGTCACGATCGCGGTGCCGTGCTGGTCGTCGTGGAAGACGGGGATGTCGAGCGACTCCTTTAGTGCGTCCTCGATCTCGAAGCAGCGCGGGGCGGAGATGTCCTCGAGGTTGATGCCGCCGAAGGTCGGCGCGATCAGTTCGACCGCCTTGATGATCTCGCCGGCGTCCTGGGTGTCGAGGCAGATCGGGAAGGCGTCGACCTGGGCGAACTCCTTGAACAGCATCGCCTTGCCCTCCATCACCGGCATCGCCGCCTCGGGGCCGATGTTGCCGAGCCCGAGCACGGCGCTGCCGTCGGAGACAACGGCGACCGTGTTCTTCTTGATCGTGTACTCGAAGGCCTTGGCGCGGTCCTCGTGGATGTCCTGGCAGACGCGGGCGACCCCCGGCGTGTAGGCCATCGAGAGGTCATCGCGGGTCTTCAGCGGGTACTTGTTCTCGACCGAGATCTTGCCGCCGCGGTGCATCTGCATCGTGCGGTCGACGTAGTCGAGCACCTTGGCGCCGCGGGTCGAGCCGATGCCGCGCAGGATCCGCTCCCAGTGCTCCCGGTCCTGGGCGTCGATCGTGAACTCGCGCACCCGTTTGCCCTCGCCGCCGGCCCCGGGAACGAGGTCGACGCCCTGCAGCTGGCCGCCCGCCTCGGCGATCGACGCGGTCAGCTTGCCGAGCGGCTCCTGCCGCGCGTCGAGCTCAACCCGGATCGTGACGCTGTACTGGGCGCTGACTGCCATAGGGCTATCGAATCAGATTCGGCCTCCGTGCCTAGGCATGCCCGCCCGGGCCGGCTGCGATCGATGGGTCCGTTAAACGTCCAGCCGCGCGAGAATTCGAGATCGCTACCGTTCCCTGGGTATGAGAAAAGGGGGAATTTTCCTGGCAGGGGTCCTCGTCGCGCTCGCAACCTTCGGTCCGCAGGGTGCGCTGGCGGACGAAGCGGCGACCATTTACGACCCGAGCACGGTGGTCGTCATCGACCTGACGCTCTCGCCGGCGGCGGAAGCCGAACTCGAAGCCGAACCGGGCGAGTACGTGGATGGCGAATTCGAGTTGACGCAGACTTCAGACGGCACTCCTGGCGGCGAGGAATCGACTCCGTTGGTTCCCGCGCAGCCGGCCAAGATCCGCCTCAAGGGCAGCGTCGGCGGCTCCTTCCGCGAGCTCGGCGAAAAGCCCGGCATCAAGCTCAAGTTCGACGACGAAGAACCGGTCCTCGGACTGCACAAGATGACCCTCAACAACATGGTCCAGGACCCCTCGATGGTCCACGAGACCCTCGCCTACGCGGCCTTCCGAGCTAACGGCGTGGCCGCCTCGCGCACCGGCTACGACTACGTGCGGCTGAACGGCCATGACATCGGCGTCTACCTCGATCTGGAGAACCTCGATGACATCGCCCTGGCGAAGATCTTCGGCTCCTTCGACAAGGACACCGGCCAGCATCTCTACGAGGGCGAGTACGGCGACGACGTTGTGCCCGGTGCGGTCGAAGATTTCGAAGCCGACGAGGGCAAGGACCACCACCGCGAAGACCTCGAAGCGCTGATCGAAGCCGTCAACGGCGAAGGGCAGGGCCCTTGGTCCGAACGGGTCGCTCCCTACGCGGAACTCACCGAGATGGCCAGGTTCTGGGCGATCGAGAAGTACATCGACCACTGGGACGGCTACTCCGGCCACGCGATCCCCGGGTTCCGTCCCAACAACTACTACCTCTACAGCGACACGGCGGGTCGCTTCCAGATGCTGCCGTGGGGCACCGACCAAGCCTGGGTCTTCACCGAAGGGGAACGCGAAGTCACTTTCGACGGCGAAGGCGGCGTGCTCTTCAACAAGTGCCTCGAAGACGAAAACTGTTTTCGCCTCTACTGGGAAGCGCTCAACCTGGTCACGCACACGGTGCCGGGACTCGATCCCGGTCCCCTGGCCGAAGGCTGGGCCGACCTACTGGCCCCCTGGCAGGGCAAGGAACGCGCCGACGGTCGCCCCGACCCGGATTCGGATCAAGCGGAAGAGATCGAAGCGGCGCTCTCGGAATCGCTCGAGTTCATTGCCGGCCGCCAGGCCGAAGCGGAGGAGTGGCTCGCAGCGAATGTGCCGCCAGAGGAGGTGCTGCCCGAAGGCGAAGACGATTCGCGGCAGCCGGCAGGCCAGGGCAGCGATACGGGTAGCGCCAAAAGCGCTGCGCCTAGGGCCAAACCGAGACCTCGCCTCACCGTGGGCCGATCCAGCGCGCCCGGCGGTCCGATCCGCTTTCGCCTCCATGTCTTCGGGCCCGGCCGGGTGGTCGGCATCGGCACGGTCGGGGCCGGAAAAGGGCGAATCAAGACCTGTGCGGTTCACACCGGCGTCCGCCGGGCCAAGACTCTAAAGCTGCGCTGCAGGCTCAACGGGAAGACTCGCCGTCGCCTCCGTCGCCACTGGCTGAGGCTGACAATTCGGGTCCGCTTCGTCCCCATCTCTGGCAGGCCGAAAGTCATTACCCGCCGCGTGAACCTGCGCCGCATCCGCTCGCACTGAGGTTGTCGGCCTCGCCTCACTGGACAAACGCAGTCAACGCGACGTTGACCTCGCTTGCGCCGATTGGGCCGAAGCGAATCGTCCAGGCGTCGCCCAGCTCCTGGCGGAACGAGTAGCGCACGCCGCTCGCGTCGAGTGCCTCGACATGCCGTTCAGCCCGTTCGTACCCGCTCTTCCCCTGAAAGATGGCATCGAGGCCGTATTTGCCGTCGTCCATGGGCCAAATAGTCAACCGATCCGGAATCGGCCCTGCCTGAGTCGGAACCCTGGAAGCCTCCACGCCCCTGCAATCGACCACCAAAGCTCTCCCCTTGAGCCCTTCAATCCAAAGCCCCACCCCTGCGTCGCATCGGCCGCGTCGCTCTGCCAATTGCCTGTCGGACGTTGCGGACCGGAAAGGGCGGTCGGCATCCCCTCCCAAAACACTCCAGCGAGGCTCCCGCCGAGCGTTTTGGGAGGGGATGCCGACCGCCCCTCACCGCTTCTCATGACTCGCGCGCCGCATAGAGTGAGCGCCGATGGCCGAGGACGCCCATGAGCTCTTTCTGATCGACGGCAACTCGCTTGCCTACCGGGCGTTCTTTGCCTTGCCGGAGTCGATCGGGACCAGCGATGGGCGGCCGACCAACGCGATCTACGGGTTGGCCTCGATGCTGGTCAAGGCGATTGACGAGCATTCGCCGGGCGGGGTGGTGGTCGCCTGGGACGCGGGGATGTCGGGGCGGGAGGTCACCTACGACCTCTACAAGGCCGGGCGCAAACCGCGTCCTGATCTGCTGCGGGAGCAATGGCCCCACCTGATGCCGCTGGTCGAGGCATTCGGCTACACCAACGTCAAGGTCGAGGGCTACGAGGCCGACGACGTGATCGCCTCGCTGGTGCGCCAGGCGCGCGAGGAGAAGATCCCGGTGATGGTCGTCACCGGTGACCGCGACGCCTACCAGCTAGTCGGCGACGGGGTGCGGGTGATGAGCACTTCGCGCGGGATCACCGAGACGAAGATCTACGATTCGGCCGCGGTCGAGGAGCGCTACGGGGTGCCGCCGGAGCGGATCACCGATCTGATGGGGCTGCGCGGCGACACCTCCGACAACATTCCCGGCGTCCCCGGGATCGGCGAGAAGACCGCCACTCAGCTGCTGCAGAAATTCGGCGACCTGGAGGGCGTGCTCGCCAGCGTCGATGAGATCTCTGGCGCCAAGCGCAAGCAGAACCTGGTCGAGCACGCCGAGGACGCCCGCATGTCCAAGCAGCTGGCAACGCTGCAGTACGACATCGAGACTGGGGTGGACCTCGCGGAGGCGATGGGGGCGGAGCCCGATCGCGGCGCCCTGCGCGACTTCATGCGCGAGTTCGAGCTGCGGGCGGTGCTGGAGCGGCTCGAAGAGGCCCTGCCCGAGGGCAAGGCGGTGCCGGGCCGCAGGGTTGAGACGGAGCTCGAGATCGAGGCGGAAGAGGGCAGGCCGGCGGACCTGAGCGGGCGAGAGGGCCCCGTGGCGCTGGCGATCTCCGACGGGCGCTGGGCGGCCGCGGACGGCGAGCGCATCCTCACCGGCGCGGCGACGCTGGACGAGCTGGCCGTGGCTCTCCCGGGCCGCGGAATCGTCGCCCACGACGCCAAGTCGCTCGGCGGCGGCCGCCACGGCCTGCTCGCCGCCGCGGCGCGCGAGGGGGTTGAGCTGGCCCTCGATCACGACACGATGCTGGCTGCTTACCTGCTCGAGCCCCAGCGCCGCACCTACGAGCTGGCCGAGCTAGCTGCCGATGCGGGCATCGGCCTTGCCGAGGAAGCGAAAGCAGGGGGCGAGAGCGCCGCGGACGGCCAGCTCTCGCTCGACGGCGAGGAGGGCGAGGCCGGGCTCGATCCGGCCGAGGAAGCGCGCTTGGTCGCGGCCCTTGCCGATCTGCAGCGCCCCCGCGTCGAGGAGTTCGGCCTGGAGCCGCTGCTGCGCGAGATCGAGCTGCCCCTGGTCCACGTCCTCGCCGCGATGGAACGCGAGGGGCTGAAGCTCGACGCCGAGCGCCTGGCCGAGGTCGGCGCCGGCTTCGGCGAGCGGATCGACACCCTGGAAAAAGAGATCTACGAGGCCGCGGACGAGGAGTTCACGATCGGCTCGCCGCAGCAGGTCGGTCGCATCCTCTTCGAGAAGCTCGAGCTGACCCGCAAGCGGCGGGGCAAAACCGGCTACTCGACCGACGCCCGCGTGCTTGCTCAGATCCGCGATGAGCACCCGATCGTCGAGAAGATCGAGCACTGGCGCGAGCTGACCAAGCTGAAGAACACGTACCTCGACTCGCTGCCCGACCTGATCGACCCCGAGACCGGCCGCGTCCACACCACCTTCAACCAGGCAGCGACGACCACCGGGCGCCTCTCCAGCACCAACCCCAACCTGCAGAACATCCCGATCCGGACCGAGATCGGCCGTCCCGTCCGCGCCTGTTTCGTCGCCGAGCAGGGGAACCGCCTGCTCTCCGCCGACTACAGCCAGGTCGAGCTGCGGGTGCTCGCCCACGTCGCCGAGGAGACCGTGCTCAAAGACGTCTTCCACGCCGGCGAAGACGTGCATGCGGCGACCGCGGCCGAGGTCTTCGAGATCGACCGCGACGACGTCGACGTCGGCCAGCGCTCGAAGGCGAAGATGGTCAACTTCGGCATCGTCTACGGCCTCACCGGCTTCGGCCTCGCCGACCGGCTCAACATCCCGCGCAAAGAGGGCGAGGAATTCGTCTCGCGCTACCTCGAGCGTTTCCCCGCCGTGCGCGCGTTCCGCGAGCAGGTGGTCGAGCGGGCGCAGGAGGAGGGCTACGTGACCACGCTGCTGGGCCGCCGCCGCGCGATCCCCGAGCTGCGCTCGGGCAACCCGAACACGCGCCGCCTCGGCGAGCGCCTCGCGGTCAACACCGTGATCCAGGGCACCGCGGCGGACATCATCAAGATCGCGATGGTGCGCTGCCAGAACGCCCTTCGCGAGGCCGGGACCGAGACCCGCCTTGTCCTCCAGATTCATGACGAGCTGCTCTTCGAGGGCCCGCCAGAGGAGATGGACGGCGCGGTCGAGCTGGTGCGGCGCGAGATGTGCGCCGCCTACCAGCTCGACCCACCGCTGGAGGTGGACGTCGGCGTCGGCGAGGACTGGCTCGACACCAAGTAGGTCCGCTCAGCTCATCGGTTCCAGGTCACCTTCTTCGCCTTCCGGTTCGCCTTCGGGCGCCTGCTTGGGCAGCGCCACCAGCTTGTAGTAGGCGGTGCCGTCGATCAGGACCAGCTCGGCGACCTTCACCGTCGCGCCGGCGACGAGGTCGTCGGTGGTGCAGCGGGCGGAGTGCTCGGCGCCCTGTCCGGGGCCCTCGCTGCGGCCCGGTGCGGTGCCGTCGTGGCCGGGGGTGTCCTCGCCGTGCTCGACACCGCGTTTCCCGCGGTCGCCGCCCAGTTCGTTGCCGGCTTCGTTGCCGTCACGGCTTCCGCTGTCTCCGCGGCGGGAGATGCGCGCGGAGTGTCCATGGCCGCGCCCGCGGAGGCGGTGCCTGCGCCCGTGGTGGCGGCCGCGATCCTTGCCGCAGCGGATATGCGTCCGCCGGGTGACGAGGGCGCCGATCGATCCCCCTTTTGCCAGGTCGATGGTCAGGACCCCGGTTTCGGGGTCGAACGAGCCGATCGTGCCTGCGTCGCCGGCCTGGTCGTGATGCCGGTGGCCCGAGGCGAGGCCCGGTAGGGCCAGCATCGCCAGAGCCGCGACTGCCGCGACCAGCACCGTGCCCAGCCGAACTCGATTGCCGTGCGGACGGTTCATGGTTTCTCCTCCGTGGTTTGAGCGAATCACTTCACACCCTCAACCCGAGCCGCAGGCGAAGATCACGGAACTTCTTCGCCGCTGCCGCCACCCGAAGAGCCCAAACGCCCGGGTCCCGAGCCCGAGCCATCGCTGCCATCGCCACCTTCGGCGCCTTCTTTGGCCGGAGGCGGCGGCAGCGCCTCGCCACCGCCGTTACCGCCGTGCCGCTCGGGATCGTCACCGCCGTCGGCGCCGGGGCCGCGCGGGGAGCCGCTGCCGTCGCCCGGCTGGCGCGGCGGCCGTTCCTCGCCCGCACCCGGCCCGAGGTGGGGCCCGCGTTCGCTACCGTCGCCGCCGTGAGCTCCGCGGCGGGGACCATGGGTCTCGCCCTGGCCATCGACTGGGCCTCGGTGCCCGTGGGCCCGAGGCCCACCTCCGGGCTTACGCGGGCCTCGGCTGGGGCCGGGTCCGGGAGTGTTGTGCGGGCCGTGTCGCCTGCCACCTTGGCTTGCGGTGTCGCCATGGCCGCCAGTGCTGGGATTGCCACGGCCCGGCGATAGGCCCGCCGCCTCGCGATGTCCGACGCCCCCGCTCTGGCCGGAACCGCTCTCGGGCAACGCGTTCGCCACCGAAGCCGCAGCCCCGAAGTCGTGCGCGCTCGCCGGGGCCGGCGCGGCTTTCGCTGTGTCCCCGCCGTCTCCGTGACTTTTCTCCTGCAGCGCGATTCCCGTCCCGACCGAGCCGGCCAGCACGGCAGTCACCACCCCCGCCTTCAGCGCCACGCCCGCCCCAGCTCCTCCGAGCACCCCGCTTGCTGCGGCGGCTCCACCGGCGGTGGCCCCGGCCCCGGCCGCCTCGCCACCGTGGTCGATCAGCATCCGCAGCAGCGGCAGTGGGAGCAGCACGCCGAGGCCGTCGCGCAGTGCCTGTCGCGCCCGGTAGATCGCCTGGCGAGCGCCGCCGCCACTCAGTCCCAGCGCCGCCGCGATCTCCTCGTGACTCAGCCCTTCCAGCTCGCGCATCACGATCGCCGCCCGCTGCGGCTCGGGAAGCGAGCGCAGCCGCGCCATCAGGTCGGTCAGCTCTTCGCGCCGCTCATGTTCCTCGGCAGCGCTGCGCCCTCCCACGACCAGCGACTCGGCCAACTCATCCGCTCTCGGCGGCCGGTCGCGCAGGTCGTTGAGCGCCGTGTTGCGGACGATGCGAAACAGCCACGGCCGTAGCTCGATCTCGGCACCGTCGCGGCGCAATGCCAGCAATGCCTTGGAGAGGGCGTCCTGGGTGACGTCCTCGGCCCGCCCGCCGACGATCGCCCCCGCGTAGCGGGTAAGCGGTTTGCCGTAGCGCCGGACGATCTCCTCGAAGGCGCTCTCGTAGCCGTCGCGCACGAGCGTGACCAGGCGCCGGTCGGGCTGCGAACGCAGCGCCGGCCCGAGCACAAGGCGGGCGGCAAATCCCTCAGCTGGCGGCGGCATCTTCTGATGCAACACGTTAGAGCGTCCAAAATCACGCTCCGCTGTTCTTTGGCCGCATAAGCGCGTCAAAGGAACAACGGAGTGGGGGTTTGGGAGGATGCGGGCGCTATGGATCGTGGACTGGCAGTCGTCCTCACCGCCTGCGCCGGCGGTTTGATCGCGCTGCAGGCGCCGATCAACGCCGGGCTCGGCAAGGCGACCGGGAGCCTGCCGGCGGCGCTCGTCTCCTTCCTCGTCGGCACCGTCGCGCTGGCGGCGATCGTCGTCCTCAGCGGCAAGGCGGGAGGCTTGAGCTCGACCTTCGACGTTAGCTGGTACTACCTGCTCGGCGGCCTGCTCGGCGCCCTCTACGTCGCCAACGCCCTGGTCGCGGTGACCGCGATCGGGGCCGGAGGAGTGGCGGCGGCGACGATCACCGGCCAGCTCACCTTCTCGGTCGCGATCGACCGCTTCGGCCTATTCGGCCTCGACCAGGTCCCGCTCAGCCCGGGGCGGATCGCCGGTGTCGCCCTGCTGCTCGCCGGCACCGTTCTGGTCGTTCGCTGAGGCCGGGGCGGCGGCGAACTCCGGCGGGGCGATGTTCAGGTAATGGCCGAAGGACCACTCGACGAAGCGCCTGGCACCGAGCAATCGCACCAGCCGTCCGAGCAGGCGCGGCGGGATCATCGGCACCAGCTTCTGCACCCGCAGCATCCAACGGAACTTCCACTCGTGGGAGTCGTTGAACTCGGCGTAGCGGGCCGCCGCGGCCTCACGGTCCTGGCGGCCGTCGAGGACGCCGCGCAACTCCCGCCCCAGGGCGATGCCGAAGTAGAGCGCGGTGCGGATTCCCTCGGCGCTGAGCGGCAGGCAGTGCCCGGCCGAGTCGCCGGCGAAGAAGATGCCGCCCTCGGTGCCGCGGCGGAGCTTGTGGGGGATCCAGTTGCCCTGGTAGCGGACCCGCTCGGCGTCGAGGTCCTCGGCCAGCAGCTCGGTCGTCTGGCGCACGTGGAAGCGGGGGTCGAAGGAGCCGACGCCGATCCGCAGCTCGTCACGGGCCGGGAAGCTCCAGCCGTAGCCGGCGGGGACGTAGCGGCGGTCGATCCAGATCTCCAGGTCCTCGCCCCTGCCCTCCGGGTGGACCTCGAGGCCGCGCGAGAGCGGCGCGTCGGGGGGCTGGTAACCGTCGCCGTTGGCCAGCATGCGGCGCCAGCCCAGCGCGTCGACGACGAGCGGGGCGGAGATCGTGCCGCGGTCGGTCTCGATCGCGACCGCGCCGTCGCCGTTGGCGGGCCGGCCGCGGCCGTTGACCTTGGCGGTCTCGAAGCGGGCGTCGCACTGCTCCCAGAGCAGGGCGCAGAGCTCGCGGTAGTCGAAGGTGGAGAAGGTGAAGGGGAGGCGGTAGCGGGCGTCGCCGTGCGGTGTGTGCATCAGCAGCGAGTCGAAGCGCTGGCGCTCGGCGTCCATCAAGTCCAGAGCTTCCATCCACAGGGTGGGGATGCCGCAGGCCGAAGTCTGGCGCTCGCCGATCTCGTAGCGATCGACGACCAGCACGTCGGCGCCGGAACCGGCCAGCTCCCGGGCGATGGCGAGCCCCGCGAAGCTGGCGCCGCAGATCAGCACATCGTGACTGCCGTCGAGCGGCGTCCGCTCATCGCCGCGTTTGGTCGCTCTCACCGGCACTCCCGCAGCGTACCTACCCCCGGCACCCCCGGACGCGGAGGGCCGGTTGCGAGATCTCCGGTCGTGATGAACGCGACCGGCCCGGAGCAGAGGAGGTGGCCGCCTGATTTCTGCAATTATCCCCCGCTGTGTCCGTGGCCGATACGACCTTGACCCCTGCTCCTGAGACTCCCACCGGCTCCCCGGTGGAGGGCTCGGGCGGCCTGCTGCTCGAAATCGACGGCAAGGTCGTGCCCAACTACGCGGCGACGATGGTCTCCTTCGAGGAGGGTGACGTGGTCAAGGGCAGGGTCGTGCGGATCGACAAGGACGAGGTCCTGGTCGACATCGGCTACAAGTCCGAGGGGGTAATTCCCTCGCATGAGCTCTCGATCCGCAAGTCGGTCAACCCTGCCGATGAGGTCGAGCAGGGCGAGGAGGTCGACGCCCTCGTTCTGACCAAGGAAGACTCCGACGGCCGCCTGGTCCTCTCCAAGAAGCGGGCCCGCTTCGAGAAGGCCTGGCGCCGCATCGAGGCCGCGGCCGAGTCGGGCCAACCGGTCGAAGGCAACGTGATCGAGGTGGTCAAGGGCGGCCTCATCCTCGACCTTGGGGTGCGCGGCTTCCTGCCCGCCTCGCTGGTCGACATCCGCCGCGTCCACAACCTCGACGAGTTCATGAGCCAGACGCTCGAGTGCAAAGTGATCGAGCTCAACCGCAGCCGCAACAACGTCGTGCTCTCGCGCCGCGCCGTGCTCGAGGAAGAGCGCAAGGAGGTGCGCGAGCAGATCCTCGGCCGTCTCGAGCCGGGCCAGGTCGTCGAGGGCAAGATCTCCAACATCGTCGACTTCGGCGCCTTCGTCGACCTCGACGGCATCGACGGCCTGATCCACATCTCCGAGCTTTCCTGGAGCCACGTCAACCACCCCTCCGAGGTGGTGGCGATCGGCGACACGGTGCGGATCAAGGTGCTCGACATCGACCGCGACCGCCAGCGCATCTCGCTCGGCCTCAAGCAGACCCAGGAGGACCCCTGGCAGCGCGTGATCAGCGTCCACCGGCCCGGCGACGTGCTCAGCGGCACCGTGACCAAGGTCGTCGCCTTCGGCGCCTTCGTCGAGATCCTGCCCGGGGTCGAGGGACTGGTCCACATCTCCGAGCTGGCCGACCACCACGTCGAGAGTCCGAGCGAGGTTGTCGAGCCGGGCACGACGCTCGACGTGAAGATCCTCGAGATCGACGAGGAGCGGCGGCGCTTGTCTCTCAGTATCAAGCAGGTTGAGGAGCAGAAGATGCCGATGGGCGACCTCGGGGCGCAGATTCAGGAGGCTTCAGAGGGCGCGACTGAGGAGGCTTCAGAGGGTGAGGCCGAGGCCGTTGTTGCTGATGGAGATTCCGACGCGTCAGCCGCGGGTCCTGTCGCTGCAGGGGACCCACCGCCTCCTGCGGTAGCTGAAGCTTCCTCGGAGGCGGTCCCCCCTACAGCGCCACCCGCGGACGATGCGGCTGAGGTCGCCGAGGAGCCTGCGGTCGAGGAGGAGCCTGAGGCCGAGGCCGAGGAGCCTGTCGCGGAGGAGGAGCCTGTTGCGGAGGAGCAGCCTGCGGCTGAAGTTGAGCAGCCTGCCGCTGAGGAGCCCGAGGAGCCTGCGGTCGACGAGGAGCCGGCTGCTGAGACTGAGGCTCCTGCTGAGGATTCTTCCGAGTCCTGAGGCGTTGTGCCGCTGACCATTGGGCTGACCGGTGGTATTGCGGCTGGGAAGTCTGAGGCTCTTGCCGCGTTCGGGCGGCTGGGGGCGGCGACCGTCTCCAGCGATGCGGTTGTGCATGAGTTGCTCGATACTGAGCCGTTGCTCTCTCGTTTGACCGAACGGTGGGGTGATGGCGTGGCGCCCGGCGGGACCGTCGATCGCACGAAGGTTGGGGAGATCGCCTTTGCCGATCCGGCGGAGCTGAAATGGCTGGAGGCGCAGATTCATCCGCTTGTCGGGGAGCGGATTGGCGCTTGGCTTGCCTCACTGGGAGACGATGTCGACGTTGCTGTGGTCGAGGTGCCCCTGCTGTTCGAGTCCGAGATGGAGGTGGTCTTCGACACCACTGTGGCTGTCGTCACCTCCGATGAGGTTCGCCGCGCCCGCGCCGAGGCGCGCGGCCACGCGCTGGTCGGCGAGCGGGAGGCGCGGCAGTTGGGCCAGGAGGAGAAGGCCGCCCGGGCCGATCGCGTGATCGAGAACGACGGCACCCTGGAGGACCTCGAACGGCGCCTATCCGCCCTCATCGCGACACTGGATGGATGAGCGCGGCCCGAAACCGCACCATTAGGAAACGGAGAAGGCGTCGGCTTGCGGTTGGCGGTGCGGCCCTCGTCGCCGGTATCGTCGCCTGCGTGCTGCTGGGAGTGGTGGGGACAGTCGAACGGGGGATTCAGGAGTTGACCCTGCCCCTGAAACACGAGGACGTGATCCGCGAGCAGTCGCGGGAGAAGGACGTAGACGCGGCGTTGATCGCCGCCGTCATCTACTCCGAGTCGAAGTTCAGCGATCGCACCTCGAGCGCTGGCGCCCGCGGGCTGATGCAGATCACGCCCGAAGCGGCCCGGGAAATCGAGCGGCTCAGCGGTGGAACCACCTTCAAGCTCAAGGACCTGGGCGATCCGGAAATCAACATCCGCTACGGCACCTTCCTGCTCGGCGAACTGCTCGACCGCTACGACGGCGATGTCGCCGCCGCCCTCGCCGCCTACAACGCCGGCCCCGGCAACGCCGACAGGTGGGGCGGCAGCGCCCTCAGCGTCGAGGGGATCGAGTTCCCCGAAACCCGTGCCTACATCGAAGAGGTGCTTGAGAAGCGGCGCGCCTACCGCGAAAAGTACCCGCGGGAGCTGGGCTACCGGTGAGCCAGGCCCCGCGACCCCGCGTGGCGGCATTGGCGCTCGCTGTCGGCCTGGTACTGGCCGACTCCTCGGTCGTCGTCCTGGCGCTGCCTCAGATCTACCGCGAGCTCGACACCAGCGTCGCCGGGGTCAGCTGGGTGCTGGTCTCCTTCAACCTGGTGATGGCGCTCGCCGCCGTCCCCGCCGCGCACCTCGCCCGCCGGGCCGGCCCTGGCCGCGCCGCCGCCGTCGGTCTCGCGATCTTCGCCGGGGCGGGTCTCGCCTGCGCGATCGCCGACCAGCTCAGCACTCTGATCGCGGCCCGCTGCGTACAGGCGATCGGTGGGGCGTTGGCGGTGACCGCGGTGCTGGAGCTGTTGCCGGCCACGGTCGGCTCCGAGCGCCGGGCCGCCGCGATCTGGGCGACCGCCGGAGCGACCGGGGCGGCGCTGGGCCCGGCAGCCGGCGGCCTGCTCACCGAGTTGGTCTCCTGGCAGTCGATCTTCCTGATCCAGGTGCCGATCGCGCTCGCCGCCGCGGTGCCGATCTTCGCCGTCGCCAGGCACGAGGCAGCGACCGGGATCATCTCCACCGAGTTGCGCCAGACGGGCCGGCCGCACCTGCTGGCGAACCTGGCCCTGGCCCTGGTCTCGGCGGCAATTGCCGGCGCCCTCTTCCTGCTCGTCCTGCTCCTGATCGAGGGCTGGCGACTGAGCCCGATCGGTGCCGCAATCGTGGTCAGCGTAATGCCGGTCGCGGCCCTGCTCGGCAGTCGCCTCGATGGGATGGTGCCGAGCGCCCGGGCGCGTGCCGCTGCCGGGGCGATTCTGGTCTCCGGCGGCCTCGGCGGCCTCGCCCTGCTGCCCAAGGCCGAGGTGGCCCTGACTGTGCCGCCGCAGGTGATGATCGGGGTCGGTCTGGCCCTCGTCCTCTCGGCGCTGACCGAGACGGCGCTCGGCGGCCGGGCGCCGCAGGCGATCCACGGCGGCTGGACGATCTCCGCCCGTCACGCCGGCGTCGTGATCGGGATCCTCGCCGTCACCCCGATCTTCACCCACGACATCGCCAAGCAGCGCGACGACGCGATCGACGCTGGCACCGCGGTGATCCTCGACTCCCGGGTGCCGCCGCTGGCAAAGCTCGACCTGGCGCGGAAAATCGAGAGCCGGCTGGAAGGCGAGAACGGCAAAGTGCCGACGATCGGCCCCGCCTTCGAGCCGCTGCCCGAGGATTCCGGGGAACGCGACGAGGTCGTGCAGCTACGCGAAGATCTGCAGGAGCAGCTCAACCGCGGCGCGACCCACGCCTTCAGCCCCTCGTTTGGCCTGGCCGCCCTGATTGGGCTGCTCTCCCTGGTTCCGATCGCCTTCGCCCGGAGGGTCGACCTATGAGCTTCCGTTGTTCCTTTTCACCGCCATACGGGGAAAAGGCACAGGGGAGGTGCGCTCGGTGAGCGCGGCGACCCGCGCCCGGGTCCTGGTCGGCGGTGCGATGGTTGCCGCCGTCGCCCTGGTTGGGATCTACCTTGCTGCCGGCGGCACCTCCTACACGCCGGCCAAGACCCAGGACCCGTGCAAGCACCGGCCCTGGCGCAACCCGGAGGGGCTGCAGGAGATCGCGCAGCAGTTCACGCTCTCAGCCCTCGACGGCGCCGCCTGCCAGCTCGGCGTCAGCCGCGAGGCCTTGGCCCAGGCACTGGCAACGCCGGAAGCGCGCGAACGCTTCACCGAGCGCTACGGGATCGGCGACGCGAAGCTGGCCCGGGCGGTGCGGGCGGGACTGCTGCGCGCGGTCGACGACGCCGAAGAAGCGGGCGCGCTCAGCCCCCTGTTCGCCGAACCCCTGCGCGAAACCCTGAAGGGAATTCGGCTCGACCAGGCGATCGAACTCATCAACAACGCCGAATCCCTGCTCGACAATGTGCAGGGCTTCCTCGGTCCGGCCCAGGAATTCCTCGAAGGCTTCCTGCCCTGAGCCCGGCTTCGCGGCCCGCCCCGGCTATTTCTTGTACTGGTACTTGCTCTTATCGGGCGACCAGGAGATGCCCTCGCAAAGCTGTGCCGTGGTGGTCTCGAGCGAACCCGCCAGCTTGACGATCGTGCCGAGCCGCGGCTCGCGGCCGCCGCGCTCGAGCAGGGAGATCTCGGTGCGGTGGAGGTCGCAGCGGAAACCCAGCTCCTCCTGCGAGATGTTCATCTTCTTGCGCGCTTTGAGCAGATTGGTCGCGAAACGCTCTCGTGGTGTCATTGCGGGAATTCTCTGTCTGCAACGACAGATGTACTACAGCCAACAAGTCGCCGGACAAAACATTACTCTCGGTGGACCACGCTGTTTATAACAGGCTCGCGAGTCGCCGGGCCGGCGCCACGGAGGCCCGGCTGGCTCAGTCCTGAGTCGCGCGCCATACCCAGAGCATCGCCAGCGGCTGCAGCGCCAGCCGCGCCCAGAGGGTCCAGCGCGGGATTCGTTCCAGGTCGAGCCCGCGTACCTGCTCGGGGTTGAGGGCCATGTGGACGTTGGCCGGGAAGACAGCGGCCAGCAGGGCGAGCAGCCACCAGCGGCCGAAGCGCCGGGTCGAGCGGTGGGCGACCGCCACGCCCCCGGCAATCTCGGCGATGCCGCTGAGCACGACCGCCTCGCGGTGATGGGGCAGCGACGGCGGCATGATCGATTCGTAGCTGCGTGGGATGACGAAGTGCATCGTCCCGGCGAAGGCGAAGAATCCGGCCAGCGCTTTCTGCGAACGGCTCATCGAGCGGCCCAGTCTAAGGAGCTTCTGGCGAGAGAGGGCCCCCCACCGGGCACAGGCCCTATCGTGGGTCCTCATGCCCGAGTTCGAGCTCAATCCCGCCTACACGCCGACGGCGGACCAGCCCAAGGCGATCGCCGGGCTGGCCGAGGGACTGGGGGAGGGGGAGCGGTTTCAGACCCTGCTCGGCGCCACCGGCACCGGCAAGACCTTCACGATGGCGGCGACGATCGCGGCGGTGCAGCGCCCCTCGCTGGTGATCGCCCACAACAAGACGCTGGCGGCCCAGCTCTGCAACGAGTTCCGCGAGTTCTTCCCGGAGAACGCAGGTCGAGTACTTCGTCTCCTACTACGACTACTACCAGCCCGAGGCCTATGTCCCGGCCCAGGACCTCTACATCGAGAAGGACTCCTCGATCAACGACGAGATCGACCGCCTGCGCCATGCCGCGACGGCCGCGCTCTTCGCCCGCCGCGACGTGATCATCGTCGCCTCGGTGTCCTGCATCTACGGGATCGGCTCGCCCCAGGTCTACAACGAAAAAATGCAGCTCTTCAAGGTCGGCGAGGAGATCGACCGCGACGGGGTGCTGCGCAAGCTGGTCAAGATGCAGTACCAGCGCAACGACGCGGTGCTCGGCCGCGGCTCCTTCCGGGTGCGCGGCGAGGTTCTGGAGATCATGCCGTCCTACGCCGAGTCGGCCTACCGGATCGCCCTCTTCGGCGACGAGATCGAGAGGATCCAGCACTTCGACCCGCTGACCGGCGAGATCCTCGACACGATCGACCACGTCTCGGTCTGGCCCGCCTCGCACTACGTCACCCGCGATGAGACGCTCGACCGGGCGGTCGAGGAAATCCGCGCCGAACTCGACCTCTCGCACCGCAGAGCTGGAGGCCGA
The DNA here is from genome assembly GCA_963817905.1 of uncultured Solirubrobacterales bacterium. Lineage (GTDB taxonomy): Bacteria > Actinomycetota > Thermoleophilia > Solirubrobacterales > 70-9 > VRUE01. The sequence continues at coordinate 1,153,201 of CAWFPS010000002.1, forward strand.
GGGCAAGCAGCTGGAGGCGCACCGGCTGCGCCAGCGCACCGCCTATGACATCGAGATGCTGAAAGAGATCGGCTTCACCTCCGGGATCGAGAACTACTCGCGCATTCTCGACGGCCGCCCCGAGGGCAGCCCGCCGCACACGCTGATCGACTACTTCCCCGACGACTTCGTCGTCTTCGTCGACGAGTCCCACCAGACGGTGCCGCAGATCGGCGGCATGTACGAGGGGGATAGATCGCGCAAGCAGACGCTGATCGACTACGGCTTCCGCCTGCCCTCGGCGATCGACAACCGGCCACTCAAGTTCGGCGAGTTCCTCGAACGGGTGCCGCAGCTGGTCATGGTATCGGCGACGCCGGGGCCATTCGAGCGGGCCGAGTCGACCCGGATCGTCGAGCAGATCGTGCGGCCGACCGGGATCGTCGATCCCGAGATCGACCTGCGCGAGACCCGCAACCAGATCGACGACCTGATGAACGAGATCAAGGGCGTCGCCGAGAGCGGCGACCGGGTACTGGTCACGACCCTGACCAAGAAGATGGCCGAGGACCTGACCAACTACCTGCTCGAGTACGGGATCAAGGTCCGCTACCTGCACTCGGAGATCGACACCCTGGAACGGATCCAGATCGTCCGCGACCTGCGCCTCGGCGAGTACGACGTGCTGGTCGGGGTCAACCTGCTGCGCGAGGGGCTCGACCTGCCCGAGGTCTCCCTGGTCGCCATCCTCGACGCCGACAAGGAGGGCTTCCTGCGCGGCGAGACCAGCCTCGTGCAGACGATCGGCCGGGCGGCGCGCAACGTCAACGGGCGGGTGCTGATGTACGCCGACAGGGAGACCGAGGCAATGCAGGCGGCGATGCGCGAGACCGACCGCCGCCGCGAGATCCAGATCGCCTACAACGAGGAGCACGGGATCACTCCGGCGACGGTGCGCAAGGGGATCTCGGAGATGAGCGAGTTCCTGGCGATGGAGGACCGGGCGCCGCGCAAGCGCCGCAGCAAGCGCGCCGCCGACTTCGACGACCCGGCCGAGCTGGAGCGAGACGATCGTCTCGCTCGAGGAGGAGATGCTCGCCGCGGCCGACGACCTGCGATTCGAGGAGGCCGGGCGGCTGCGCGACGAGATCAAGGAGCTGCGCCGCGACCTCGACGGGATGCGGGCCGGCGCCTAGCCCGGCTGGTCGAGGAAGCGCAGCACCGCCAGCACGCGGCGGTGGTCCTCGCGCCCGGCGGCGAGGTCGAGCTTGGCGAAGATATTGGTGACGTGCTTCTCGACCGCGCGGTCGGTGACGACCAGCTCGGCGGCGATCGCCGCGTTGGAGCGGCCCTCGGCCATCAGGCCGAGCACCTCGCGCTCGCGCGGCGTCAGCTCGGCCAGCGGGTCCTCGCGGCGCGCCCGGCCGAGCATCTGCGAGACGACCTCGGGGTCGAGTGCCGAGCCGCCTTCCGCCACCCGGCGCACCGCTGCCGCGAAGGCCTCGACGTCGGTGACCCGGTCCTTGAGCAGGTAGCCGAGCCCCTCGGCGCTCTCGGCGAGCAGCTCGCGCGCGTAGGCGACCTCGACGTACTGGGAGAGGACGAGGACCGAGACCTCGGGCAGCTCGGCGCGGATCTCGTGCGCGGCGCGCAATCCCTCGTCGGTGTGGGTCGGCGGCATCCGCACGTCGACCACGGCGATGTCGGGCTTGTGGGCGCGGACCTTGCGCAGCAGCTCTTCGGCGTCGCCGGCCTGACCGGCCACCTCCAGCCCCGCCTCTTCGAGCAGCCGCACGACGCCCTCGCGCAGCAGGACCGAGTCATCGGCGACGACTACGCGCACGGGATCCTCGCCGTCACGGTGGTGCCGCCACCGGCCGGGCTGTCGAGGCGCAGCTCGCCGTCGAGCGCCGCGACCCGGTCCTCGAGCCCGCGCAGGCCGGTCCCGCCGGCCGGGTCGGCGCCGCCGACGCCGTCGTCGCGGATCTCGACCTCGACGACACCGTTGCTGCGCGCCACCCGCACCGTGGCGCCCTCGGCGTCGGCGTAGCGGGCGACGTTGGTCAGGGCCTCGGCGATGACGAAGTAGGTCGCCGACTCGACCGGCGTCGGCAGCCGTTCCTGCGGCGTCTCGACGATCTCGACCGGCAGCGGCGCGCGGTCGGCGAGGCCGCTCAGGGCCGCATCGAGGCCGCGGTCGCTGAGCACGGCGGGGTGGATGCCGCGGGCCAGCTCGCGCAGCTCCCTGGTCGCCTCGCTGAGCTCGACCATCGCCTCGTCGAGCATCTCGGCGGCGGCTTCCGGCTCCTCGGCGATCTTGCCGCGCACCAGGCGCAGGCTCATCGTCAGCGCCACCAGGCGCTGCTGGGCGCCGTCGTGAAGGTCGCGCTCGACCCGTCGCCGTTCCTCGTAGCCCGCCTCGACGATCCGCGCCCGCGAGGCGCGCAGCTCCTCGAGCTTGGCCTGCAGCTCGGCGTTGAGATGCTGGTTCTCGGCGGTGAGCTGGGTGCGGATCTCCTCCTCGCGCCCGATCCGCGAGCGCAGCAGGCCGAGCAGGAAGGCGAAGGGCAGGCAGGCGAAGACGGCGACCGTGGCGATGAAGGCGCTGCTCTCGACCGCCGTCGACGCCCCGGCCGCGCTGGCGAGCAGCATCACGATCAGCAGCGCGAAGGCGAGCCCGCCGGTGGCGAGGACCGGGGTCAGCACCCGTCGGCGCTCGGCCGAGCTGTCCCGCCAGCGCCGGTAGAGGAGCCAGACCACGGCGACGATCACCACCACCGAGACCAGCGCCTGGACGCCGTTGATCAGCTTGCCGACCGACTCGTGCCCCTCGATCAGCAGCGGGTTTTCGGGGCAGTTCGTCGCAGCCTTCCTGCTGGGGGTTGACGAAGAAGCCCCAGGCGAGCTGGGCGACGGTGGTGATGAAGTAGGTGGTCCCGACCAGCGCCTTCTGCAGGCGGGTTTCCAGCCTGCCGGAGGGGAAGGTGACCAGCAGGTGGATCAGGAAGGCGAAGGGCAGCGCCGAGCTGAGCGCTCCGATCGCGAAGACGACCTCGTTGTTGGAGGAGCTGAGCGCCTCGAGGAACCAGGTGAACCCGACCGCGGTCATCAGCGGGCCGACGTTGCTGCGCGGCCGCCGGTCCCAGGCGTAGAGCCCGGTCCCGACGAAGCCCCAGGCAGAGATCAGGACCAGGGCGACGACCACTCCCCGGGGGCTCTGGTGGTCGCTGGTCATCACCAGGGCGACCGTCCCGATGCCGAGTGCGAAGGCGAGCGCCCCGAGTCCGACCAGAGCGCGGCGCAGGCCGGTCATCCGACCAGCGCCGCGATCGCCTCGCCGCTGAGCTCGCCCTTGGTGACGAAGCCCTGGACGGGGCTGGCGGCGATCTCCTCGCCGAAGTCGGAGCTCTCGCGGGTGGAGGTGAGGACGATCGCCGGGCCGCCGCTCCGCGCTCGCAGTCGCTCTGCCACCTCGAAGCCGTCGATGTCGGGCAGCTGCACGTCGAGCAGGACGAGGTCGGGTTCGAGCTCCCGCACCGCCTCGATCGCGGCGGCACCGTCCGCGGCCTCGCCGACGACCGCGTAGCCGTCGGCCTCCAGCATTCGCCGTGCGCTGAGCCGGAAGCTGGGGTGGTCGTCGACGATCAGGACCGAGGTGGGCATGCCCGGATTCTCCTGCATAAGGGGCCTCCGGGGGTACGGCTAACCCCACCATCGACAGGTGGGACCCGCACCCCCAAACGCCAGCCACCCCCATGGGAACGCCGCCGCAGCATTGGCAGCCTGGACCCATCGCAATTCCACCCCAGCGGTCGTCATTTTCACCGCATGCCGGCAGAAATGACGACCGCGACGAAAGGAACTCCATGCAACGCACGCAGAACAAGAACATCGCCGCCCGCGCCGCCCGCTGGAGCACGGCGCACCGCAAGCTCGCCATCTTCGGCTGGCTCGCCTTCGTCGTCGCCTCCGTCGTCATCGGCGGCGCTGTCGGGCAGAAGAACCTGACCAACTCCGAAGCAATCCCCGGCGAGGCCGGCCGCGCCGAAGTCGCGGTCGAGCGTTCGCACCTGGAACCAAACGCTGAGGAGATCCTGGTCCAAAGCAAGGCGTTGAAGACCGACGACCCGGTCTTCGAAGCAGCGATCGACGACACGGCCGCGAGGCTGCGGACGCTGCCCTCCGTGACCGCGCTCAGCTCACCCGTCAACGGCGGCGGCCGCGTCTCCGCGGACGGGCACTCGGCCCTGATCGAGTTCCAGATCCGCGGCGACAGGGAAGCGGCCGAAGCGAAGGTCGACAGGATCCTCGCCACCACCGCGGCCGCGCAACGCGCTCACCCGCAACTGCGGATCGAGCAGTTCGGCGGGACCAGCGCCAACAAGGCGCTGGAAGCCGTCTTCAGCGAAGACCTGAAGAAGGCCGAGACGACCTCGCTGCCGATCACCCTGATCATCCTCCTGCTCGCCTTCGGGGCGCTGGTCGCGGCCTTCGTGCCGCTGCTGATCGCCTTCTCGGCGGTGCTGGCGACGATCGGGCTGCTGGCGTTGCCGAGCCAACTGGTGCCGATGGACCCCAACGTCTCCTCGGTGATCGTCCTCGTCGGACTCGCCGTCGGCGTCGACTACTCGCTGTTCTACCTGCGCCGCGAGCGCGAGGAGCGGCGGGCGGGGCGCAGTGCCGAGGCGTCCCTGGCCGCGGCGGCGGCAACCTCGGGCCGGGCGGTGCTCGTCTCCGGGGCGACTGTGATCGCCTCGATGGCCGGGATGCTGCTCAGCGGCGACCCGACCTTCACCTCCTTCGCGGTCGGAACGATGACCGTCGTCGCGGTGGCGATGTTCGCCTCGCTGACGGTTCTGCCCGCGGTGCTCTCCAAGCTCGGCGACAGGGTCGAGAAGGGCCGCATCCCGTTCTTGCGCCGCTGGCGCGAGCGGCGTGGCGGCAGGTCTGTCTGGGGCTCGATCGTCGGCGGCGTGATGCGGCGGCCGGTCCTCTCGATGGTCGCCTCGGCGGGTGTCCTGGTCGCTTTGGCAATCCCCGCATTCGGGATGAACCTGGTCGTGAGCAGCTCCGACGACCTGCCGCGCGACATCCCGATCGTGCAGACCTTCGATCGCGTCAGCGACGCCTTCCCGGGCGAAGCTGCGGGGTCGCGGGTCGTGGTCGAGGCCGACGACGTCACCGCGGCACCGGTTGCCGCCGCGGTCGCCGACCTGCGCCAGCGGGCCGAGCACAGCCCGCAGGTAGTCAGCGGTCCGGTCGAGGTGGAACGCAGCGCCGACAACAGCGTCGTCGCGATCCAGCTGCCGACGGTCGGCAAGGGCAGCGACGCGGCCGCCACCGCGGCGCTGGCGACGATCCGCGAGCGGATGGTCCCGGCGGCGTTCGACGCCGTCCCCGGCGCCGAGGTCAACGTCACCGGCGAGGCGGCGCAGTCGAAGGACTTCGGCGACCTGGTCCGCCAGCGCCTGCCGCTGGTCTTCGCCTTCGTACTCACCCTGGCATTCGTGTTGCTGCTGATCACCTTCCGCTCGATCGTTGTCCCGATCAAGGCGATCGTGCTCAACCTGCTCTCGGTGGGCGCCGCCTACGGGGTGCTGGTGCTGGTGTTCCAGAACGGGCTGGGCGAGTCGTTGCTCGGCTTCCACTCCAACGGAGGCGTCAGCTCATGGCTGCCGCTCTTCCTCTTCGTGATCCTCTTCGGGCTCTCGATGGACTACCACGTGCTGATCCTCAGCCGCGTCCGCGAGGGCGTCGACCGAGGCTTCAGCAGCGACGAGGCGGTCCGCGAGGGGATCACGGCCACGGCGGGGACGGTGACGAGCGCGGCGATGGTGATGGTCGCGGTCTTCTCGATCTTCGCCACGCTCAGCATCATCGACATGAAGGAGATGGGAATCGGCCTCGCCGTCGCCGTCCTGATCGACGCGACGATCGTGCGGGCGATCCTGCTGCCGGCGACGATGAAGCTGCTCGGCGAGCGCAACTGGTACCTGCCCAGCACGCTCGGCTGGCTGCCACGGGCGCGCCACTCCGAGCCGGAGGTGGAGCCGGCCGCCGTGTAGCGGCTATGTCCCTCCAAGCGCCGTGCGGTCCGCCGCATGGCGGAGTCAAGCGCGACCCGAACGGGGCGCCGCGGCCTACTCGCCGCGGCGCCCCGCCAGCGTTTTGGCGTCCTCTCCCTAGGCCAGGACCTTTGCTGCCTTGGCGCTGTCGGCGTAGAACTCGCCGCGGACGATCTTGCCGTCGGCGAACTTGATCAGGTGCGCGAACGGTGCCTCGAAGCTGTCGCCGTCTTTGCCGGCGCGCTGCGTTCCGCGCACCACCACCCAGTCGCCGCCGTCGATGAACTCTTCCGGGTTGAGACTGAAGGACGACCAGTAATTGGGGATCTGGGCCATATTGCCGAGAATCTCGTCGCGGCCGCGAGTTTCGCCGCCCAGCGGCAACTCGTCCGATGTGAGCCAGGTGCCGTCCTCGGCCATCATCTCACCGAGTGCTTGCAGGTCGCCGCGGCCAAACGCGTCGTAGGCGGACCGGGCGGTGTCGACGTTCGACATACATCCTCCTCTGTTCAATCTGACCCCGCCTCGGATTCAACCTACTCCCGCCAGCACATCTCCGCAAGAGTCCTTAACCATTCGGCGAAATGTCAAGCGAGTCGAGGCGGCGGTCCCCCGGGGCGACTTTCTCTCCGCATGGGGCGGGTGACTCGCCCCAGGACTAGGGGAACATCTGTTCGCCTCCCTATTATTGGTCCCCGTGGCGGCTTCTGAGCAGATCGTTATCTCCGGAGCGCGGGAGCACAACCTCAAGGACGTTGACGTGGTGCTGCCCCGCGATGCGCTGATCGTGATCACCGGGCTCTCCGGGTCCGGGAAGTCGAGCCTTGCCTTCGACACGATCTACGCCGAGGGGCAGCGGCGCTATGTCGAGTCGCTCTCCGCGTACGCGCGCCAGTTCCTCGGCCTGATGGAGAAGCCCGACGTCGACTCGATCGAGGGGCTCTCGCCGGCGATCTCGATCGACCAGAAGACGACCTCGCGCAACCCGCGCTCGACTGTCGGCACGGTGACCGAGATCCACGATTACCTGCGCCTGCTCTGGGCCCGGATCGGCATCCCGTACTGCCCTGAGTGCGGCGCCGAGATCACCGGCCAGACCCAGGAGCAGATCGTCGACCGGTTGATGACCCTCGAGGAGGGGACCAAGTTCATGGTCACGGCCCCAGTCGTGCGCGGGCGCAAAGGCGAGTACGGCAAGCTCTTCGAGCAGTTCCGGCTCGAGGGCTACTCGCGGGTCAAAGTCGACGGCGAGCTGCGCCGGCTCGACGAGGAGATCGTCCTCGACAAGAAGTACAAACACGACGTCGCCGTGGTCGTCGACCGGTTGGCGATGAAGCCGGACCTGCGCCGCCGCCTCTCCGAGTCGGTCGAGGCCGCCGCCGGGCTCGCCGCCGGGCTGGTCGAAGTCGAGATGGTCGACGGAAAGGCCGAGCCATTGCTCTTCTCCGAGCAGTTCGCCTGCCTCGGCTGCGGCACCTCGATCCCCGAGCTGGAGCCGCGGATCTTCTCCTTCAACTCGCCCCACGGCGCCTGCGAGCGCTGCCACGGGCTCGGCTTCCAGCGCGTCATCGACCCCGAGCTGGTGGTGCCGGACCCGACGCTCTCGCTCGCCGAGGGCGCCCTGCAGCCCTGGAACCGGGGCGTCACCGCCTACTGGCGCCGCCTGATCGCCTCGGTCGCCGATACCTACGACGTCGACATCGAGGTTCCCTGGGCTAAGTTGAAGAAAGCTGAGAAAGAGATCTTCCTCAACGGCACAGGGAGCGAGCGCCACCAGGTCACCTACACCAACCGCTTCGGCCGCCGCCGTTCCTACAAGGTCCGCTTCGAGGGGATCCTCAACCAGCTCCAGCGTCGCTACGAGGAGACCGACTCGGAGGTCAACCGCGAGCGGATCGAGGGCTACATGGCCGAGCAGCCCTGCCCGGACTGCAAAGGCGCGCGCCTGCGCCCGGAGAGCCTCGCGGTCAAGATCGGCGGGATCAGCATCGCCGAGTACAGCGCGATGTCGGCCCGCGCCGCCGCCGAGTGGATCGACTCGCTCGACCTAACCGAGACCGAGCGGGCGATCGCCCGCCTGATCGTGCGCGAGATCTCCGAACGGCTCGCCTTCCTCGAGAACGTCGGCATCGGCTACCTCTCGCTGGGCCGCTCGGCCCGATCGCTCTCCGGCGGCGAGGCGCAGCGGATCCGCCTCGCGACCCAGATCGGCTCCAGCCTGGTCGGCGTGATGTACGTGCTCGACGAGCCCTCGATCGGGTTGCACCAGCGCGACAACGAGAAGCTGATCGGCACCCTCGACCGCCTCCGCGACCTCGGCAACACGGTGATCGTGGTCGAGCACGACGAGGGCACGATGATGGCCGCCGACCACCTCGTCGACCTCGGCCCCGGTGCCGGCGAGCACGGCGGCCACGTGATCGCCGCCGGCACGCCGAAACAGGTCGCCAAGAACCCCGCCTCCCTGACCGGCCAGTACCTCTCCGGCAAGCGCCGCATCGAGCTGCCCGAGCAGCGCCGCTCACCGCGCGGCGCCCTGCGCGTCCGTGGCGCCCGCGAACACAACCTCAAGGACATCGACGTGGCGATTCCGCTCGGCGTCTTCTGCTGTGTGACCGGCGTCTCCGGCTCGGGCAAGTCGACCCTGGTTAACGAGACCCTGCACCACTCGGTGGCCAACCGCCTGCACCAGGCGAAGCTGCGGCCCGGCGCCCACGACGGGGTCGACGGGCTCAGCCAGATCGACAAGATCATCAACATCGACCAGTCGCCGATCGGCCGCACGCCGCGCTCCAACCCGGCCACCTACACCGGCGTCTTCGACCACATCCGCCAGCTCTTTGCCCAGACCCAGGAGTCCCGCGCCCGCGGCTACAAGCCCGGCCGCTTCAGCTTCAACGTCAAGGGCGGCCGCTGCGAGGTCTGCCGCGGCGACGGCCAGATCAAGATCGAGATGCACTTCCTGCCCGACGTCTACGTCCCCTGCGAGCAGTGCCACGGCAAGCGCTACAACCGCGAGACGCTCGAGGTCCGCTTCAAGGGAAAGAACATCGGCGACGTGCTGGAGATGTCGGTCGAGGAGGCGGTCTCCTTCTTCGAGAACGTGCCGAAGATCGCCCGCCGCCTGCGCACCCTGCACGACGTCGGCCTCGATTACATCCGGCTCGGCCAAGCGGCGACGACGCTCTCCGGCGGCGAGGCGCAGCGGATCAAGCTGGCGACCGAGCTCTCCAAGGTCGCCACCGGCAACACCCTCTACATCCTCGACGAGCCGACCACCGGCCTGCATTTCGCCGATGTGCAGCGCCTGCTCGACGTGCTCGGTCGCTTGGTCGACGCCGGCAATACGGTGGTCGTGATCGAGCACAACCTCGACGTGATCAAGACCGCCGACCACCTGATCGATCTCGGCCCCGAGGGCGGCGAGGAGGGTGGCGAGGTCGTCGCCACCGGCACCCCCGAGGAGGTCGCCGCGGTCGCGGGTTCCTATACGGGCCGCTTTCTCGCCAAGCTGCTGGAGCCCGTCAAACCAAAGCGCAAACGCGAACCGGTAGCTGCTTGAGGCCGGGGAGGTCGATGACCAAGCGGGACGGTGGCGACACGCTCCCGCGTAGCAGCGCTACGCGGGGCACCGGGGCGGTGCCGTATCCGTGCCGGTCACTCGGCCTCAGCCGGACCAAGCAGCAGCGAGGCGCCGATCGCGCCGCCGAGGTCGCCGAGCTCGGCGATTTGCATCTTCGGCGGGTCGTCGGCGACGAAGATGTGCTTGCCCATCTCGCGCTCGATCTCGGTCGAGTAGCGCTCGGCGAAGCGGCCGCCGAGCCCACCGCCAATCACCACCGCCTCGACGTCGAGCAGGTTGCAGGCAGAGGCGATCCCGGTGCCGAGGTAGCGGACCGCGCGCCGGATCAGGCTCTCGGCCAGCGGGTCCTTCTCGCGCAGGGCGTGCTCCCAGACCGAGCTGGTGAGCCGGTCCTTGCCGCGCTTCTCCATGATCTTGAAGAGGTCGGTCTCGACGCCGGCTGCGTGTTCGCGCCGCGCCTTCGCCTCCATCGCCGCCCGACCCGCGTAGGCCTCCATGCAGCCGCGCCGCCCGCAGGGGCAGCGGGCGCCGCCGCGCTTGACGACGATGTGGCCGATCTCGCCCGCTGCGCCGCGTCCCAGCCAGGGCACCCCGCCGAGGACGATGCCGCCGCCGACGCCGGTGCCCCACCAAACGCCGAGCACCGAGTCATACGGCCGGCCGGCGCCCAGCCGGTACTCGCCTTCGACCGCGACCTGGACGTCGTTGCCGATCCTCACCTCGGTGCCGAACGCCTTGGCCAGCGTCTCGCCGAGCGGGAAGCTGCCCTCCCAGCCGGGCAGGTTGCGGGCGCCGCTGACGATCCCGGTCTTGCCGTCGGCATCGCCGGGCGAGCCGACACCGATGCCGCTCAGCTCCGCCGGCTTCACCGACGCCGCCGAGGCGGCTTCGCGCAGCGTGTCCTCCATCGCCCGCGCCACGTCCGCGGGCCCGCCCTCGGTCGGGGTCGGCTGCCGCGCTTCGCCTTGCACGGTGCCGTCGGTCTCGACCACCACGGTCTGAATCTTCGTCCCGCCAAGATCGATACCGCCGCGCAACTCGCTCACGCGGGTCAGTCTATGCGGCCGATGGGCCGAAAATACGCATATGAGGCGCATTTTCGGCCCATCGGCCGGATGTTTAAGGTTGCGGCGTGGATCAAACGGGGTGGCGGACATGGTGGCGGAAGCGGCGCTGGTATGAGCGCAACCGGCGGCTGGGGCGGCGCTGGCGGCTCGCCCGGCACGCGGCACGCGGCGGCTTCTTCGTGCGCCGGCCGCTGGAGGGGGAGGCGCTGGAGGCGCTCGACGAGGGTCGCCTGCGGATCGGCGAAGGGACGCTGCTCGAGCCGGGCTGCTGGTTGACCCTGGCGCCGGGGGCGCGGATCGAGATCGGTGCCGGCTGCTTCCTCAACCGCAACACGATGCTGGCGGCTCTGGAGACGATCGAGATCGGCGACCACACGATGTTCGCCAACGGCTGCTTCGTCGGCGACTCGGACCACCGCTTCGACGACCCCGATACGCCGATCACGCAGCAGGGCTTCACCTCCAAGGGCCCGGTTCGGATCGGCTCCAACTGCTGGTTCGGCGTGAACTGCGTCGTCACCAGCGGGGTGAGGATCGGCGAGCGCTGCGTGATCGGCGCCAACTCGGTGGTGACGTGCGACATCCCGGCGGGGACGATTGCAGCGGGTGCCCCGGCGAAGCCGGTCGGCAAGCTCGATGTCGGAACTGTGACGTAACCCGCGCAGTTCGTCACCGGGGAGTGCCTATAATCGGCAGACGGCCGTGACCCGAAGGGCATGGACCCATGAACCTCCTCGAACTCGCTCCCTCACACGCAACAGGCGACGTGACGCTCCTTCGCGGTAAGGACGAGCTGCGCCGTGCACTGGCGCCCGCTCGCCGGGAGGGCCGCACGATCGGCCTGGTGCCGACGATGGGTTACCTGCACGAGGGGCACCTCTCGCTGCTGCGTGCCGCCCGCAGCGAGTGCGAGGTGGTGGTGATGAGCCTCTTCGTCAACCCGACTCAGTTCGGCCCCGGCGAGGATCTCGACCGCTACCCGCGCGACGAGGAGCGCGACTTGCGCCTGGCGGGAGAGGCCGGAGTCGATTTCGTCTACGCACCGCCGGTTGAGGCGGTTTACCCGGACGGGTTCGCGACGGCGGTCGAAGTCAGCGGCGGACTGACCACGGTCCTCGACGGCGACCCCGCTCGCCGCGGCCCCGAGCACTTCCGCGGCGTCACCACCGTCGTTGCCAAGCTCTTCAACTCGGTCGGGCCCGACGTCGCCTATTTCGGACAGAAGGACGCCCAGCAGGTCGCCGTGATCCGGCAGATGGCCCGCGACCTCGACTTCCCATTGAGGATCGAGGTGCTGCCGACCGTGCGCGAGCCCGACGGCCTGGCACTGAGCTCGCGCAACGCCTATCTCGACCCCGAGGCGCGAGAGCGCGCAGGCGCGCTCTCGCGGGCGCTGGCGCTCGCAGCGGACGCTGCCCCGGTGACAGGACTGGAAGCGGCTCTCGCCGCTGCCCGCGAGGAGCTGCGTGAGGCCGGGATCGAGCCCGAGTACCTGGAGGCGCGCGACGCTGATGACCTCTCGCCCGTTACCGAGCTGGGCAACCGCCCGGTGCTGGTTGCGCTCGCCGCCAAGGTCGGCGGCGCCCGCCTGATCGACAACGTCTCGATCCAGCCATGACCACGAACTTGAATCCGCACAACCACGAGAGCTGAAGGGGAGACCCGATGCAAAGGCAGATGCTCAAGTCCAAGATCCACCGGGCGACGGTGACCGACTGCGACGTCGATTACATCGGCAGCATCACCATCGACACCGAGCTGATGGCCAGCGCCGACCTGATCACCAACGAGCAGGTCCATGTCTGGGACATCGACAACGGCGCCCGCTTCGTCACCTACGTGATCGACGGTGAGCCCGGCTCGAAGACGATGCAGGTAAATGGCGCCGCCGCCCACCTGACCCGGCCTGGCCACAAGATCATCGTCGCCTCCTTCGGCGCCTACGACGAGAGCGACCTCGAGGCCTACTCGCCGGTCGTCGTCCACGTCGGCGACGAGAACGAGATAGTCGCGGTCGACAGCCACCCCGAGGTGCTGCTCTCCGAGCCCGCGCACGCGTCCGGCGCGGAGATGGCCCAATGAGCGCGCCGGTCGTCACGGTTATCGCCGGTTATTCGAGTCCGGGGCGAGCGATGCGCGAAGCGGAAATTGTCCTATGAGCTCCGGTGCCCGCTCCCATACCGCGCCGCCCTCGGAGGACCGCCCTCCGGTCAGCCTCCCGCGCCTGGCCGAGATGAAGGAGAAGGGCGAAGCGATCGCGATGGTCACCGCCTATGACTTCCCCTCGGCCAAGGTCGCCGAGGAGGCCGGGGTGGACATCGTCCTGGTTGGCGATTCCGCCGCAAACGTCGTGCTCGGGCACAGCGGCACCGAGGCGGTGACGCTGGAGGAGATGCTCGTCCTCGGCAAGGCCGTCCGACGTGGCCTGCGCACGCCGTTGATGGTCGGCGATATGCCGATGGGAAGCTACGAGTCAAGCAACGAGCTGGCGATCCAAAACGCCCAGCGGCTGGTCAAGGAGACCGGCTGCCAGACGGTCAAGCTGGAGGCGGGGGGTGTCTCGGTCGAGCGCGCCCGGGCGATCGTCCGCTCCGGCATCCCGGTGATGGGCCACGTCGGCCTCACCCCGCAGACCGCGACCGCCCTCGGCGGCTACAAGGCCCAGGGCAAGACCGCCCAGAGCGCGATCCAGCTCTGCGAGGACGCCCTCGCCCTGCAGGCGGTCGGCTGCTTCGCGATCGTCTTCGAGGCCGTCCCCACCGCTGTCACCGAGGCAATCGTCGAGAAGCTCGAGATCCCCGTGATCGGCATCGGCGCCGGTCCCTCCACCGCGGGTCAGGTTCTCGTTTTCCACGACCTGCTCGGCATCACCACCGGCCGCATGGCCAAATTCGTCAAGCAATACGCCGAGATCCACAACCAGATGGTCGACGGCATGAGCCAGTACGTAGCCGAGGTCCGCAGCGCCCACTTCCCCGAACCCGACCACGTCTACGCGATCGACCCCTCAGAGCTCTCGGAGTTCCGCCACTACCTCGACCAGGAGAGTCTCACCTCAGCCAAGGCCTGGGACTGGGAGCCGCTGCCGTAGCGACCTTAGGGCCAATCTCAGCAGGTCTTCACTTAACTTTTTTGGTAGAGCGGCCTGAGCCTCTCGAGAGCCGGTCGGCAAAAAAGTACAAGACGTTTCGACCTGCTGAGATTGGCCCTAAGATGGCGCCACGTGCCCGTCTATGAGTTCGAGTGCGAGGAGTGCGGGGGTCGCTTCGAGGAGCTGACCGCCGCCGAGACGCGCAGCCTGCCCTGTCCGCAGTGCGGCTCGGCGCGGACCAGGCGGCTGCTTTCGCCGGTCTCTCCGGCCGGGCGCCAGCCGCGCGGGGCCAGGGTGCGCTCCGATGAATCGCGGCGGGGGGAGCGGGAAGCGGCGCGCGGCGAGCGGCTCGCCGAGAGCAAGCGCAAGCGGGCAGCGGGAGAGCTCTGATGGCAACCGCGGCGCAGCGGCGCAAGGAGTTGGTCGGGCTCTTCAACGAGGTCAAGGCCTGCACGAAGTGCCCCCTGCACGAGACCCGGACCAAGGCCGTCTTCGGGGCCGGGGACGCCGACGCCGGCCTGATGTTCGTCGGCGAGGCTCCCGGGGCCGAAGAGGACCGCCAGGGGCTGCCCTTCGTCGGCCGCGCCGGGCAGTTGCTCAACCAGATGCTGGAAGAGATCGGGCTCGCGCGCGAGGAGGTCTTCATCGCCAACGTGCTGAAGAGCCGCCCGCCCGACAACCGCGACCCCCAACTGCTCGAGATCGACGCTTGCAAGCCATACCTCTTCGAGCAGATCCGCCTGATCGAGCCGACCGTGATCTGCACCCTGGGCAACTTCGCGACCAAGCTGCTCAGCGGCAACCCGGCCGGAATCACCCGCGTCCACGGCACGCCGCAGGTGCACGAGCTGGGCAGCCGCACGGTTTTCCTGCTGCCGCTCTTCCACCCCGCGGCCGCCCTTCGCACCCCGGCCGTGAAGGAGTCCCTGCGCTCCGACCTGGCGACCCTGCCGGGCCTGCTGGCGATGGGTCCGCCGGTGCCGGCCGAAGAGCCGGTCGAGGAGGTCGCGGCGGCGCCAGCGCCCGCCGACGATCAGCTCGACATCTTCGGATGAGCGTGGAGTCGGGCTCCGCCGCCGAGACCGAAGCGATCGGCGCCGAGCTGGCCGAGCGGCTCGGGCCCGGCGATGTAGTCGTCCTCAGTGGCGAGGTCGGGGCGGGCAAGACGACCCTGATCCGAGGCGCCTGCCGCGCGCTCGGCGTCGAGGGCCCTGTCACCTCTCCGACCTTCACGATCGGCCAGCGCTACGAGGGCGGCCGGCTCCCCGTCGCCCACCTCGACCTCTACCGCCTGCACGACCTCGAGGGAGAGGACCCGGCCCTCATAGACGACTACCTGGATGCGGGCGGCGTAGCCTTCGTCGAGTGGCCCGCCGTGGCGGAGCCGCGCCTCGGCGAGCGGCGGACCGTCGCCGTGCGCCTCGCCCATCTCGGCGGCGATCGCAGGGAGATTGAGCTGCCCGCCGCATCCACCTCCAGATAGCCGTGTTCCGGGAGGGAAAGGTGCATGTAGCATCGAACGAATATCGAAACGCCGACTGGAGGGACGCGGGATGAAGGGATTGAAGACGCTGGGCGCCGCGACGCTCGCGATCGCGCTGCTGGCGAGCGCGGCACCGGCGACCGCGGGAGCCGCCGCCTTCAGGCACTACGTTGCCTGTGGTGTCTCCCAGAACGCCAAACCGAAGCACAAGTGCCCGAAGAAAACCAAAAAGGGCGCCTTCTTCAAGAGTGTCAGGGCGGACGTCAACTACAGCGTCTGCGTCAAGTTTCCGACCGGGAAAAACATCTGTGCGAAAGCGCAGCCGGCCACTCAGGGCACGCTTTACGTCAACAAGATCACCTCCAACATCCCCGGCAAGCACCGGGTGACCTGGTTCGTCGAAGGCAAGCGCGTCGGCGCCTTCGTCTTCAAGGTCACCGGCTGAGCGGGGCGGAGACCGCGCGGTGGTCGTCGGCTTCGACACGGCGACCGCCGGCACCGCCGTCTGCGCGACCGACGAAGGCGAGGTCCTCTACGAGGAGTGGCTGGGCCTGGCGCCGGACGGCAGCCCGCGGCACTCGACCGCCCTGCTCGGCGAGATCGAGCGGGCCGCCGCCGCGACCGGCGGTTGGGAGGCCGTGGGGCGGGTCGCGGTCGGGCTGGGGCCGGGATCCTTCGTTGGCATCCGCATCGGGATCGCCACGGCCCACGGCCTCGCCGCCAGCACCGGCCTGCCGGTGAGCGGCATCTGCACCCTCGACGCACTCGGGCGGGCGATGAGGGGCCGCTCGGGGCTGGCCGTGCTGGATGCGCGTCGCGGCGAGGTCTTCGCGGCGCTCTACTCGTCCGCGGGCGAGCGGCTCTGGGAGCCGCTGGTCCTCGCCCCGGAGGCGCTCGCCGCGCGCCTCGCCGGGCTCCCGGTCCCGCCGCTGGCGGCCGGTTCGGGCGCGGTACGATTTCGCGATGAGCTGCAAGGTCGGGGCGCCGAGGTCCCCGACGACGAAGACCCGATCCACCGGATCGCCGCCCGGCACGTCTGTGCCCTGGCGGAGGAGACGGCGGACGGGGGCGACGGGCGCCTTGAACCGATCTACCTGAGACCTCCCGATGCGCAGCGATGGCGTGAGCGAGACGATTCCAAGAGAGCAGGCTGAGGCGGCGGGCACGAGCCCGATCAGGCGCCTGGCCTACAGCGACCTGCCCGCGGTGATCTCGATCGAGCGCCGCTCCTTCCCGGCCCCGTGGTCACTGGCGATGTTTGTACTCGAGCTCTCCAAGCCGTCGGGGATCTGCCTGGCCGCGACCGAGGGCGATGAGTTGCACGGCTACCTGGTCTGCTCGCGCTACGACCAGGTCTGGCACCTGATGAACGTCGCCGTCGCGCCCGATCGCCGCCGCAACGGCGTCGCCCGCCGACTGATCTCGAAACTGGTCGAGGAGGGTGGGGCCGGCTCCCGTTCACGCTCGAGGTGCGGGTCTCCAACCGGGCCGCGATCGCGATGTATGAGCGGCTCGGTTTCCGCTCTGCCGGGGTGCGTCCCCGCTACTACCAGGACAACGGCGAGGACGCGCTGATCATGTGGCTCGACTGAGTCGCATCCGAGGCTGAGCCCGATGCCGCTTCTCGCGATAGAGACGTCCTGCGACGACACCTGCGCCGCCGTGCTCGACGGCCCGCGCATCCTCAGCAACGTGATCTCCTCGCAGGCGGCCGCCCACGCCGAGTTCGGCGGGGTCGTGCCGGAGATCGCCTCGCGCCAGCACCTGGACCTGGCCGCACCGGTCGTCGCTGCGGCATTGTCGGAGGCCGGGACCTCGCTCGATCGGATCGAGGCGGTCGCGGTCACTGCCGGGCCTGGCCTGATCGGCGCCCTCCTGGTCGGTGTCAGCACGGCGAAGGCGATCGCCGCGCCCCGGCGGCTGCCGCTGGTCCCGGTCGATCACCTTCAGGGCCACGTCGCCGCCAACTTCCTCGAGCCCGAGCCGCTGGAGCCGCCCTTCCTCTGCCTGCTCGCCAGCGGCGGGCACACGCTGCTGGCGGGAGTCCGCGAGCACAGCGGCTACGAGCTGCTTGGGCAGACCCTCGACGACGCCGCCGGCGAGGCCTTCGACAAGGTGGCCCGGCTGCTCGGCCTCGGCTATCCCGGCGGCCCGGCGTTGCAGAAGCTGGCCGAGGAGGGCGATCGCGAGGCGTTCGAGATGCCGGTCGCGATGAGCCGCGACCCCGGCCTCGACTTCAGCTTCAGCGGCCTGAAGACGGCACTGGTCTACCTCAGCCACGAGCTCGGTCCCGAGCAGGTCCGCGAGCGGCGCGCCGACCTCGCGGCCAGCTTCCAGGCCGCCGCCGTGGGCCAGCTCGTCGCCAAGCTGGAGCGGGCGCTGAAGCAAGGGGAGTGGGACGCGGTCGCACTCGGCGGCGGCGTAGCCGCCAACGGCCCCCTGCGCGAGGCGGTGAGCGAGCTCTGCGAGCGCCGCGGCATCCGGCTCAAGCTGGTCCCCCTCCAACTCTGCACAGACAACGCCGCGATGATCGGCTCCGCCGCCCGCCACGCTACCCAGATCCCCTACCCGAACTACCTAACCTACGACGCCTTCCCAACCCGCCAACAGCCCGCCGACGGGCCGATACGTCAAGGCAGCCTTGACGTATCGGCCCGTCGGCCCCGTCGGGGATGACTGTCGTTACCGTTTATTCGCGGGTGGGGTGCCATTTGTGCGAGGAGGCGCTCGCGTCGCTTGTTGGGTTGCATGGGGAGGGGTATCGGTTCTCGTTGCACGAGGTGGACATCGAGAGTGACGACCTGCTGTTGCGGCGGATGCTGGAGAAGATCCCGGTGGTCGAGATCGATGGCGTGGTCGCCTCCGAACTGTTGTTCGACGAGGCAGCGGTGCGGGCGAGGCTCGATACTGTGGGGGCGTGACTCCCCTGATCGAAGAGCAGGAGCCGGCCAGCGGCCTGATCGTCGACGGCGAGCGCCTCTCCCTGGGCGTGGCGGCGCGGCTCTCGCGCTACCTCCAGGTTCTCACCCAGGCGCGAAAGATGGGCCGGGAAACCATCTCCTCGCAGGAACTTTCCGAGTACACGCACATAAACCCGACCCAGATCCGTCGCGACCTCTCTGGCTTCGGCAAGTTCGGCAAGCGCGGCGTCGGCTACAACGTCGAGTCGCTGGTGGGCGAGATCCGCAAGATCCTGCGCACCTCCGGACAGCACAACATCGCCCTCTTCGGCGCCGGCAACCTCGGCCAGGCGATTGCCAGCTCCGACATCTTCGCCGACCACGGCTTCCAGATCGTCGCCATGTTCGACGTCGACAGCGAGGTCGTCGGCAGCGAGGTCGGCAACATGCGTGTGCGCGACTTCTCCGAGCTGGCGGCGGTTGTCGCCGATCAGGAGATCGTCGTCGGCGTCCTCGCTGTTCCCGCCGCTGCCGCCCAGGCCGTCGCCGACCGCCTGGTCGAGGCCGGGGTGAAGATAATCTTCAACTACTCCGAGCAGCTGCTCCAGGTGCCGCCGGAGGTGACGGTGCACGCCTCGAGCCCTGCCGTCGACCTGCTCTACGCGCTCTACTTCTACCTGACCTAGGCCCTTGTCCCTGGACCTCGACCGCGCTCGGGAGACGTTCGAGTCCTCCACCGACTTCACCGTCGGCCTGGAGGAGGAGTTCGCGATCCTCGACCCGGCGACGCTGGAGCTCGAGCACCGTTTCGAGGACGTCAACGAAGCCTGCCAGGACGACGAGCTGCTGGCCGGCTCGGCCGCGGGCGAGCTGATCGCCTCGGAGATCGAGATCCGCTCCGGCCGGGCCGAGAGCTTCGCCGAGGCGCTCGCCCTGCAGCGCCAGCGCCGCAGTCGGCTCTTCGCCCTGACCGAGGACATGGGCCTGGCGCTGGGGGCGACCGGTACCCATCCCTGGGCCAACTACCTCGACCAGCGGATCATCGACACCCCTCACTACAACCGGTTGCGCCACGAACTCGGCTACGTCGCCCAGCGCAACAACACCTGGAGCATGCACGTCCACATGGGCGTGCGCGGGGCCGACCGGGCGATCGCGGTTTGCGACCGGTTGCGCGAGCTGTTGCCGCTGCTGCTCGCCGCCTCGGCCAACTCGCCCTTCCTCGACCGTCGCGACAGCGGCCTGCACACCGTCCGCACCGAGATCTTCACCCGCACCTTCCCGCGCTGCGGCGTGCCGAGCCCCTTTCGCGACTGGGCGGGATACGCGGACTTCGTCGGCATGCTGGAGCGCACCGGCTCGGTGGTCGAGTCCACGCAACTGTGGTGGAGCGTGCGCCCGCACCACGCCTTCGGCACGGTTGAGGTGCGGATCTGCGACGCGCAGGGCCGCGGCGAGGAGTCCTTCGCCCTCGCCGGCCTGATCGCCGCCACGATCGCCCAGGCGGCGCTGGCCTATGACGAGCACGGCTACGACGGCGCCGGCGCGCCGCTTGCCGACCGCGAGATCGAGGAGAACCTCTGGCGGGCAATCCGCCACGGGATGAGCGGCAAGCTGATCGATTTTCGCGGCGGGGTGGAGATCGAGGCCGCGGCGGCGCTCGAGCAGCTGCTCGCCTGGACCGAGCCGGCCCGCTCCCAGCTCGGGATAGCGGTCGACCTGCCGGCCCGCAACGGGGCCCAGCGCGCCCGCGAAGCGCTCGATGCCGGGCTCTCGATCGAGGACATCTACCGCGACTCGGTGGCCGAGACCAAGCGCACCTATGCCGCCGCTCCGCAGGGTGCGGAACGAGCCTAACTGGCTTTGGGAGCGCATTCGCCGCTCGCATATATAGACTCCCGCGCCGCTTAGAAACCAGCCGGAGGACCTAACTTGACCAGCTTTTTGACCGATTACGGAGTCGTCGTCGCGCTTGTGTGTGCCGGTGCGGCGGTTGTCTACGGACTAATCATCACCCAGCGCCTGCTGTCGAAGTCGCCAGGCAACGACCGCATGCAGGAAATCTCAGGAGCCGTGCAGGAAGGCGCACAGGCCTACCTGAACCGCCAGTACACGATCATCGCCGCGGTCGCCATACCGATCGCGATCGTGCTCTGGCTCCTGCAGGACTACAAGACCGCGATTGGATTCGTCTTCGGCGGCATCCTCTCGGGCGCGGCCGGATTTATCGGCATGAACGTCTCGGTGCGCTCCAACGCGCGTGTCGCCGAGGCCGCCCGCGGTGGCGTCCCGCCGGCGCTCGACGTCGCCTTCAAGGGCGGCTCGGTGACCGGACTGCTCGTCGTCGGCCTGGCCCTGCTCGGCGTCGCCGGCTACTACGGCATCCTCGTGATCACCGGCAGCACCGACAAGGAGGCAGTCGACGCGCTCGTCGGCCTCGGCTTCGGTGGTTCGCTGATCTCCGTCTTCGCCCGTCTCGGCGGCGGCATCTTCACCAAGGCTGCCGACGTCGGTGCCGACCTGGTCGGCAAGGTCGAGGCCGGAATTCCCGAGGACGACCCGCGTAACCCGGCCGTGATCGCCGACAACGTCGGCGACAACGTCGGCGACTGCGCCGGCATGGCCGCCGACCTCTTCGAGACCTACGCGGTCACCTCGGTCGCCGTGATGCTGCTCGGCGTGCTCACCTTCTCCGGCGCCGGCGGGGACTTCTCCCGCGAGGTGGCGATCTACCCGCTGGTGATCGGCGCCGTCGCGATCATCGCCTCGATCGTCGGGGCGCTGCTGGTGCGGACCAAAACCGACCGGGTCGAGGGGGCGCTCTACACCGGCGTGATCGCAGCCGGGATCCTCTCAATCGCGGCCTTCTACCCGATCACCGACTGGCTGATGAGCGACCCGGTGCGGCTTGGCCTGAGCGCAGGCTCCAAGGCGATTACCAGCACCGATCTATGGCTCTGCTCCGTGATCGGCGTCGCGGTAACCGCACTGCTCTTCGTGATTACTGAATATTATACGTCCACTCGTTTCCGGCCGGTAAAGACGATCGCCCAGGCATCGGAGACCGGCCACGCGACGAACATCATCCAGGGGCTCGCCCAGGGCTTCCAGTCGACCGCCGCTCCGGCCCTGGTGATCGCCCTGGCGATCCTCGGCGCCAACGAGCTGGCCGGCATCTACGGCATCGGCATCGCCGTGATGGGGCAGCTCTCGCTCTGCGGCCTGATCGTCGCCCTCGACGCCTTCGGGCCGATCACCGACAACGCCGGCGGTATCGCCGAGATGGCCGAGCTGCCCGAGGATGTCCGCAACGTCACCGATCCGCTCGATGCGGTCGGCAACACGACCAAGGCCGTGACCAAGGGCTACGCGATCGGCTCGGCGGCACTTGCGGCACTGGTCCTGTTCGCGGCATTCAAGAGCGAATTGGGCGGGGAGGCCCCGGCAGGCTTCGATCTCAACGGGCTCTTCAACCTCTCCAGTCCCGACGTGCTGATCGGACTGATCATCGGCGGCATGATGGTCTACCTATTCGCCGCGTTCGCGATCGAGGCGGTCGGCCGCGCCGGTGGCCAGGTGGTCGAACAGGTGCGCGAGCAGTTCCGCGAGCACCCCGGGATCATGGAGGGCACCGAAAAACCTGACTACGCCAAGACGGTCAGCATCGTCACCCTGGCGGCGCAGAAGGAGATGATCCTGCCGGCGCTGATTCCGATCGTGGTCCCCGTGATCGTCGGTCTGCTCAGCGTCGACGCGCTCGGCGGCCTGCTGATCGGCGTCATCGTCGTCGGCTTCTTCGCCGCGGTCTCGATGACGGCGGGCGGCGGTGCCTGGGACAACGCCAAGAAGCTGATCGAGGACGGGGCCCACGGCGGCAAGGGCTCTGAGGCCCACGCGGCCTCGGTTACCGGCGACACGGTTGGCGATCCCTACAAGGACACTGCTGGGCCGGCTATCAACCCGATGATCAAGGTCGCCAACATCGTCGCGATTTTGATCATCCCGATCGTTCACTTCTAGCCGGGTTCTTTGTGGCGGGGAGGGGCCGGGCGCCCCTCCCCAAAACGATCGGCCGGGGGCCGATCTTGAGTGTTTTGGGGAGGGGCGCCCGGCCCCTCTCTCGTTGCGGAGCGCGGTTCAGGGTTGCGCCGGATGATCAGGCTCGGTCTCCTTGGCGTGGCTTTCTAGGGCCGGAGTTCGTACTCGAGTAAGAGCGGGTTAGGCTTTAGGGCTCCAGTTCGTACTCGATCGAGTCGCTTCGCTCGGCGCCGGTGGTGTCGTAGAGGTGCTGGGCGGTTTTGTTGTTTTGGGCCGTCATCCAGGTGAGGCGGGCGGCGCCGCGGTTGCGGGCTATTTCCGTGCTGGCCTCGATTAGGGCTCGGCCGATGCCTTCGCCGCGGGCGTGCCCGATCACGTAGAGGTCGTTCATCAACACGATCTCGGCCGGGATCAGCGAGGTGTAGGTCCAGTAGAGGCAGGCGTAGCCGGCGAGCTCCTCGTCGCGCCATGCCCCGAGCAGCATGCCCTTCTCGCTGGGCGCGATGAAACCGGCGAAGAAGGCGTGGTTGCGCTCCTCGTCGATCTCCTCGACCTCGTAGAAGCGCTGGTAGGCGGCGATCAGCGGCAGGAGCTGCTCGAACTGCTTCTCGGCGATCGGCTCGATCCGCATGCGCAATCTGGATATTCGCAGTCACGGGGAGGGACCGGGCTCGCCACGCAGTAAACGACCGCACTGACAGGGCCGGCTTGATGTTCCCTCTAAGCTGTGGAGCGCGAGCCGGAGGCAAAACACTGCCCCTAAGGAGGGGATTCCGCTGGCACGGCCGACAGACTCGAACGAGCAACTCCTCTGCAGCTTCTGCGGCAAGTCGCAGCGCCAGGTCAAGAAGCTGATCGCAGGCCCCGGCGTCTACATCTGCGACGAGTGCATCGACCTCTGCAACGAGATCATCGATGAGGAGCTGACCCCGCCGACCGGGGCGGTCGAACTGGAGAACCTGCCCAAGCCGCGTGAGATCCACGATGTGCTGCAGGAGTACGTGGTCGGCCAGGACGCCGCCAAGCGCGCTCTTTCGGTCGCTGTCTACAACCACTACAAGCGTGTCCAGATGACCCAGTCCGAGGACTCCGAGGTCGAGCTGCAGAAGTCGAACATCATGATGCTCGGCCCGACCGGCTGCGGCAAGACGCTGCTCGCCCAGACCTTGGCTCGCATCCTCAACGTCCCCTTCGCGATCGCCGATGCGACGGCGCTGACCGAGGCCGGCTACGTCGGCGAGGACGTCGAGAACATCCTGCTGAAGCTGATCCAGGCCGCCGACTACGACGTCAAGAAGGCCGAAACGGGGATCATCTACATCGACGAGATCGACAAGATCGCGCGCAAGGCCGACAACCCGTCGATCACCCGCGACGTCTCCGGCGAAGGCGTGCAGCAGGCGCTGCTCAAGATTCTCGAGGGGACGACCGCCTCGGTGCCGCCGCAGGGCGGGCGCAAGCACCCCCACCAGGAGTTCCTGACGATCGACACGACCAACATCCTCTTCGTTTGCGGCGGCTCCTTCGCCGAGCTCGACAAGGTGATCGAGAACCGGGTCGGCGACCGGGGCGTCGGCTTCGGTGCGGCGATCTCCTCCCAGGAGGCACAGGAGGACACCGGCGAGTGGTTCGAGCAGGTGCTGCCCGAGGATCTGATGGAGTACGGCCTGATCCCCGAGTTCATCGGCCGACTGCCCGTGGTCACCGCGATACACCAGCTCAGCCGCGACGATCTGATCACGATCTTGACCGAGCCCAAGCACGCCCTGACCAAGCAGTTCCAGCGTTTCTTCGAGTTCGACGAGATCGAGCTGGTCTTCGCCGAGGACAGCCTCGAGGCGATCGCCAACAAAGCGCTCGAGCGTGAGACCGGTGCCCGTGGCCTACGCTCGATCCTCGAGGAGACCCTGCTCGACGTCCAGTTCGAGCTGCCCTCGCGGCGTGACGTAACCAAGTGCGTGGTGACCAAGGAGACGATCGAGCAGGGGCGGCGGCCGACCCTCGTGACTGAGGCTGCTCCCCAGGACATCGGCGGTGTCAGCGACGAACTGAGCGAAGAATCTGCGTAGCTGGTTGAGCATAGGCGCCGAATGGCCCTGCTCAAAACGATCGGCCTCCGGCCGATCTTGAGTGTTTTGACCAGGGACATTCGGCGCCTAATCTCCAGCGAGCTTCGGGATCTGACGACCCTCCCTCTCTGCCCATAGATATCTAGACTCGCCGGGTGGACACAGTTAGGCGCGAAAAGCTGGAGAAGACGACCCGGTACGAGCCCTCTGAGATTGAGGGGCGGGTTTTCGCTGAGTGGATGGATGCCGGGTACTTTCATCCCGAGGCTGAGGGGACTCCCGAGGAGAACTTTTCGGTTGCTATCCCGCCGCCGAACGTGACCGGGGCGCTGCATATGGGACACGCGCTGAATGGGTCGATGCAGGATGCGCTGGTGCGGATGAACCGGATGCGGGGCCGCAATGCGCTCTGGATCCTGGGGACCGATCACGCTGGGATCGCGACCCAGTCGGTGGTCGAGAAGATGCTCCGCGGCGAAGGGGTCGACCGGCACGAGCTGGGGCGGGAGGAGTTCGTCAAGCGGGTCTGGAAGTGGCGCGAGGAGTACGGCTCGCGGATCGTCGAGCAGTACAAGCGGCTCGGCGCCTCCTGCGACTACGAGCGCGAGCGCTTCACCCTTGACGACGGCTACGTCAAGGCCGTCTACCGCGTCTTCAAGCAGCTCTACGACAAGGGCTACATCTACCGCGACAACTACATGGTCAACTGGGACCCGGGCTCGCACTCGGCGATCTCCGACCTCGAGGTCGAGAACCGCGAGGTTGAGGACACCCTCTACTCGATCGATTACCCGGTTGAGGGGACCGACCGGGTGCTGACCGTCGCCACCGTGCGCCCGGAGACGATGCTCGCCGACACCGCCGTCGCGGTCAATCCCGGCGACGAGCGCTACCGGGATCTGGTCGGCGGGCACTGCATCCTGCCCCTGGTCGGGCGGCGGCTGCCGATCATCGCCGACGAGCACGTCGACCCCGAGTTCGGCACCGGGGCGCTGAAGATCACCCCCGGCCACGACCCCAACGACTTCGAGATCGGGCGCAAGCACGGCCTCGAGGAGATCGTCGCGATCGGGCCCGACGGCCGCCTGACCGAGGAGGCAGGGGAGAGGTTTGCCGGAATGACCGCCGCCGAGGCACAGGGGGCGGTCGTGGCCGCGCTGCGCGAGCAGGGCGCGCTCAGCGGAGAGGAGCCCTACGTCCACTCGGTCCCCTTCTCGCACCGCTCGGGCGAGCGGATCGAGCCGCTGATCTCGCTGCAGTGGTTCTGCCGCATGGACGAGCTGGCGGCGCCGGCGATCGAGGCGGTCGAGACCGACCGGGTGCGGATCGCCCCGGGCCAGTGGAAGCGGGTCTACCTCGACTGGATGCGCGAGATCCGGCCCTGGTGCATCTCGCGCCAGCTCTGGTGGGGCCACCGGATCCCGGTCTGGTACTGCGACCCCTGCGAAGAGACCTTTGTTGCCGAGGACCCGGCGGCGGCCCCCACCCGCTGCGGCAGTTGCGGCGGCGAGCTGCGCCAGGAGTCAGACGTGCTCGACACCTGGTTCAGCTCGGCGATCTGGCCCTTCGCCACGCTCGGCTGGCCCGACGACACGCCCGAGCTGCGCGCCTTCTACCCGACCAGCTTTCTCACCACGGCGCGCGAGATCCTCTTCCTCTGGGTGGCGCGGATGATCATGACCGGGCTCGAGTTCGCCGGCGACGTGCCCTTCGGCGACGTCTATGTGCACTCGGTGATCCAGGCTCGCGACGGGCGCCGCATGTCGAAGAGCCTTGGCACCGGCATCGACCCGCTCGACGAGATCGACGTCCACGGCGCCGACGCCCTGCGCTTCGGCCTGCTGGCCATGTCTTCGACCCAGGACGTGCGCTACTCCGACGCCAAGGTCCAACAGGGCCGCGACCTGGCCAACAAGCTCTGGAACGCCAGCCGCCTAATCCTCCTCAACACCGCCGACGGGCCGATACGTCAAGGTCACCTTGACGTATCGGCCCGTCGGCCGGAGGACCGGTGGGTTTTGTCTCGGATGGAGGGTGTGATTGGGTCGGTTACCGAGAAGCTCGACAGCTACGACTTTGCGCACGCTGCCACTGAGGCCTACTCGTTCGTCTGGTCGGAGCTCTGCGACTGGTACCTGGAGATCGTCAAGCCGCGGCTGTACGAGGGCGACGAGGTGGCCTCCGCGATCCTGTTGCACCTACTGGAGCGCACGCTCTCGCTGCTGCATCCGCTGATGCCCTTCGTCACCGAGGAGATCTGGGCCTATCACCCGGCCCGCGACGGTCACCTCGCCGTGCACGCCTTCCCCGTCGCCGACGAGTCTCTTCTCGACCCGGACGCGGAGGCCGAGGTCGAGCGGGGAATAGAGCTGACCCGCAGCCTGCGCGCCTGGCGCGACATGGTCGAGGTGCCGGCCAAGAGCACGCTCTCGGCCCGGCTGGAAGGAGAGCTGCCGGAGGAGTTCGTCGGTCGCCTCAGTCGCTTCGAGCTGTCCGGCGAGGGCGGCGATCCGATCGCCTCGGTGGGCCCCGTCCGGGTGCTCGCTTCGCCCGAGATCGACGCCGAGGCCGTCGCCGCGCGGCTTGAGAAGCGGCGCGAGGAGCTGCGCTCGGAGGTCGCCCGGGCCGAGGGCAAGCTCGCCAACGAGAAGTTCGTCGCCCGCGCCCCGTCCGAGCTGGTCGAGGAGGAGCGGGCCAAGCTGGAGAGCTACCGAGACGAGCTCGAGGAGCTCGGCGAATAGACCCGCAGTCCCACCTCGACTCGCTGGAGCCAATCGGCTGGAAGCTGGGCTTGGAGCGGATGCACCGGCTCTGCACGGCGCTGGGCATGCCCCAGCACCGCTTCGCCTCGATCCACGTAGTCGGCACCAACGGCAAGTCCTCGGTGACGCGGATGATCGCGGCCCTGCTCGAGGCGCACGAGGTGCGCAGCGGGGCCTGCGTGTCCCCCCACCCGCAGCAATGGTCCGAACGGGTCCTTATCGGCGGCGAGGAGATCGCTCCGGCGGCGTTTGCGGCCGCGGTCGAGCGCGCTGCCCAGGCTGCCGAGACCGTCAACCGGGCGCTCGAGGAGGGGGAGGAGGTGACCCAGTTCGAGCTCGCCACGGCGGCTGCCTTCGTCGCCTTTGCCGCCGCGCGGGTCGAGGTGGCCGTGGTCGAGGCCGGACTGGGAGGGAGGCTCGACGCGACCAACACGATCCCCTCCCGGGTCACGGTGCTGACCTCGATCGGACTCGACCACACGGCCTGGCTGGGCGAGACCGAAATGGAGATCGCCGCCGAGAAGCTCGCGGTACTGCGCGACCACTCGACGCTGGTGGTCGGGAAGGTCGGGCCGGAGGTGGGACGCCTGGCGGGGCAGGCAGCGGCGGAGCGTGGCGCGAAGCTGCTCGTCGCTCCCGAGGACCCCGGCGGCGAGATCGAGATGCGGGCCTCGGGAAGCTTCCAGCGGCGCAACTTCGCCCTCGCCGTAACCGCTGCCGCGGCCTACCTCGGCGAGCTCGATCCGGCAAAGGTGGCCGCCGTGGCGTCCTCCCTGACCGCTCCGGGACGGCTCGAGCACGTCGCCGAGGATCCACCGACCTACCTCGACGCAGCCCACAACCCCGACGGCGCCGTGGCCTTGGCCGAGGCGGTAAGGGAGATCGCTGGCGAGGGCCCGGTAATCGCCTGCCTGGCCATCCTCGCCGACAAGGACGCCAAAGCCATGATCGCCGCCCTGGCCCCAGCGATCACCCACTGCGTCTGCACCGAGCTCCCAGGGGCCGACGGGCCGAAATCGGAACGTATAGCGCCGATTTCGGCCCATCGGCGCTCATTTTCGGCCTCGCGGCTTGCGGATGCATGTGCGGAGGCCGGGGTGATGGCTGAGGCGGAGCCCGCGTTTGGCGCAGCCGTGGCGCGCGCTCGCCGTCTGGCGGCGGGCCTCCCGGGCAGCGTTTTCCTCGTCACCGGCTCGCACTACGTCCTCGCGCCCGCCCGTGCCGCCCTGCGCCTGTGCGAGGATTCCGGCGATGGCCTCGGGGACTAAAAGCGCCGGCTCGGAACTGCTCTCGATGATGGCCCTGGTGGCGGCCGTCGTCGCCGCGGTGATCCTCGTCTTCTTCGGCCTCGGCTACCTCTTCGGCAGTCTCTTTCTCTAGGGCGCAGCCGACCTTGACCACACCGGAGCGGGGTCAAGGTCGGCTGCGAGGGATCGGCGGGGCGGCGGCGAAGTAGACTGCCGCGTCCCTCTCCGGTGGGCATTCAGCCATGGCACTAGCGATCTTCGGCATCACAAACGACGGCCTCAACCTGGCCGCCACCCTTTTCGTCCTGATGATCTTTGTCGTCTGGCTGGCGCTGATCGTCTACACCTACTTCGATGCGCGCCGGCGGATCTCGGACCCATTCCTCGTCGCCTGCGCGACGATCGGCTCCTTCTTCCCCTACATCGGCACCGCCGTCTACGCGATCGTGCGCCCGCCCGAGTTCCTCGAGGACGCCCACGAACGCGAGCTGGAGATCAAGGCCGCGGAGATGCGCGTGCGCCAGCTGACCGCGGCCTCCTGCCCCAACTGCGAGTACCCGGTCGAGAGCGACTACATGCGCTGCCCGCAGTGCCAGCGCCGCCTCAAGGACCCCTGCAAGAGCTGTGGCAAGCCGGTCGACCCGCGCTGGGCCCTCTGTCCTTTCTGCGAGACCCCGATCGCCGAACGCCCAAAGCGCCAGCGGCCGCCGGGGGAGGGGCGCCCGAGGCGCGAGGCGCGCCCCAAGCGCGAAGGGGCCGCGAAGCCCGAGGAGCGGCCCAAGCGCGAGGAGCGCCCGAAACGGCGCTCCCCCGAGCAGGCCAAGCAGGCGCCGGCTGCCGAGACAGACGCAGAGAACGCCCGACCCAAACGACCCCAAAGGAGCCCCGCACGTGAGCCGGACGCTGATCCTCGTAAAGCCTGACGCCTTCCAGCGCGCCCTGACCGGCGAGGTGATCGCCCGCTTCGAGCGCAAGGGACTGCGGATCGCGGCGCTGAAGACGATGCGGGCCGACGAGCCGATCGCCAACAAGCACTACGAAGAGCACACCGAGAAGCCCTTTTTCGGCGAGCTGGTCTCCTTCATCACCGGCGGCACCCTGGTCGCGATGGTGCTCGAGGGCCACGAAGCGGTGGCCGCCGCCCGCCAGCTGATCGGCGCCACCAACCCGGTCGAGGCCGCCCCCGGCTCGATCCGCGGCGACTTCGCCCTTGAGGTGACCTACAACATGGTCCATGGCTCGGATTCCGACGAGTCCGCGGCACGCGAGATAGGTATCTGGTTCCCAGAGCTGGACTGATGCGGGTCTGGCCGGCGGGTCCTGTCGTCGCAGGGGACCCAACACCCCCTGCGGTCGCTAAAGCGTCCTCGGGGATGGTTCCTTCTACAGGGCCACCCCCCGGCAGGCGCGCATGAAGTTGACGCTTGCATCCAGGTCCCCGCAGAGAGCCGAGATTCTGCGAAAGCTCGGGCCCCAGTTCGAGGTCGTGGCGTCTGGCGTGGACGAGCTCAGTGGTGGGGACCCCGAGGTCGAGGTACTCGAAAACGCCAGGCTGAAGGCCCGGGCGGTGAACCGCGCCGGCATGGTGATCGCCTGCGACACCGATGTGGTGATCGACGGCAAGGCGCTGGGCAAGCCCGCTGACGCGGATGAGTCCCGTCGCTACCTGGATCGGATGTCAGGGCGGGCGCACACGGTGATGAGCGGCCTGGTTGTGCTCGTCGATGGAGAAGAGAGGGCTGGGCTCGATCGCACTACCGTCGTCTTCAGGGATCTCTCTGAGGCCGAGAAGGAACGCTACGTGGCCTTTGGGGAGTGGCAGGGGCGGTCGGGGGGTTATGCGATCCAGACCCTCGGGTCGACCCTGGTCGAGCGGGTCGAGGGCAGCGTCTCCAACGTGGTTGGGCTGCCGGTGGGCCTGCTGTTCGAGCTGGCGCCAGAGCTGTTCTCAGCCGCGCAGTGAGAGCGCCTCCTCCCGATGTTCGAGGAGCATGTCGACTATCTCGGGGTCGAAGTGGCTGCCGCGTCCCCTCCTGATCATTTCGATCGCGTCGCCTACCGGCATCGCCGGGCGGTAGCAGCGGTCGCTGAGCAACGCGTCGAAGACATCGGCGACCGCGACGATTCGTCCCACCAAGGGGATCTGCTCGCCGGCCACTCCCCGCGGGTAGCCGCTGCCGTCCCAGCGCTCGTGGTGGGTGAGCGCGATCGACGCTGCCAGGCGCAGCAGGTCGCTGTCGGAGTTGGCGAGGATTTGGTTTCCCACTGTCGTGTGCTGCTGCATCGTCTCGCGCTCCTGTTGGTCCAGGGGCCCAGGCTTGCGCAGGATCTCATCCGGGGTGGCGATCTTCCCTATGTCGTGCATCGGGGCGGCTGCGCGCAGCAGCAGGACCCGGTCGGGGTCGAGGCCGGCCAGCTCACCGAGGAAGGCGGCGATCGACGCCATCCGGTGGACGTGCCGCCCCGTCTCGGTGTCGTGCATCTCGATCGCCAGGGCAAGTCGCTCCACGGTCTCCTGGCGCGAGGCGCGTAACTCCTCGATGGCATGCTGCTGTGCCCACGCCATCTCGTCGCGAAGCTGCGCCGCCTTGTCTTGGGCGTTGCGCAGCAGTCGGCGACTGCGGGACCTCTCCGCCATCTCCAGTTCGTGGCGGCGCAGCGCGTTGACCGTGGTGTTGAGTAGCTGCCCGGGCCAGAACGGCTTGACCAGATAGCCGCATGCACCGAAGTCGAATGCGCGCTCCGCGACTTCGGGGTCGTCGACGCCCGTCACCAGTACCACGCAGGTCTGGGGATGGTTGTCGACGATCTCCTGGGCGAGCGCCAAGCCTGAGTCGTCCGGCATGTGGATGTCGCACAACGCCAGCTGGAACGATTCCTCCGTCAGCCTTTCCCGAGCCTCGGCTGCGCTGGTCGCGAACTTGCATTCGTAGCGCTCGCCGAGCGCCTCAGCGACCAGCTGGAGGATCTCAGGCCGACTGTCTGCTGCCAGGATGCGCGCTGTGCCGTTGTGTGCCGTCGCCACGGCCCCAGCCCCCATCGTCGTTGCCTTTCTTTGGGAAACGCTCTGTGTCTATTGAGTATAACCGTTCTTGAGAATACTCCTGCGCAAAGGATCAGCCCTGCAGTGAGAGCGCCTGCTCGCGGTGGGCGAGCAGGATGTCGGCGATCTTGGGGTCGAAGTGGCTGTCGCGCCCGTCTTCGATCACTTTGAAGGCCTCCTCAGCCGGTAGCGCCGCCCGGTAGCAGCGGTCGCTCAGCACCGCGTCGAGGACATCGGCAACGGCGACGATTCGGCCCTCGAGGGGGATTTCCTCGCCCTTCAGTCCGAGCGGGTAGCCGCTGCCGTCCCAGCGCTCGTGATGGGTGAGGGCGATGCTCGCCGCCAGCTGCAGCAGCTCGCTCTCGGAGCCGCTGAGGATCTCATGCCCGACGGTCGTATGGCGCTGCATCTCGGTGCGCTCCGCGGACGTCAGTGGACCCTCCTTGCGGAGGATTTCGTCGGGCGTGGCGACCTTGCCGACGTCGTGCATCGGCGCCGCCGTCCGCAGGAGCGACACTTTTTCGGCGTCCAGGCCCACCATGCTGCCGAGGAAGGCAGCGGTCGATGCCATCCGGCTCACATGGCGCCCGGTGTCCTCGTCGTGCATCTCGATCGCACGAGTCAGGCGCTCGACCGTCTCCTGGCGCGAGGCCCGCAGCTCCTCGATCGCATGCTCCTGAGTCAGCCGAAGCTGTTCCTGCAGCTCTTCAGCTCGCCGCCTGGCGGTGATGTCGGTCGAGATGCCGGAAATGCCGGCGATTCCCCCCGCGTCATCGAGATAGGGGAACTTGACCGTGAGGAAGGTTTTCTCGGCGCCGTCGATGGTCAACTGCTCCTCCGCCTCATAGGTTGCTTCGCCCTCAAGGATCATCTGGTCGCCCGCAGCGGAGATGCGCTCGCTCTCCGGCGACATGAAGGCGCCGTCCTTGAGGCCGACCATCTCGCCCGGCTCCACTCCGGCGACCTCGTGAGCCACCCGGTTGGCAAGCGTGTAGCGGCGCTCGCGGTCCTTGATGTAGATCGGCACCGGGGCGGCGTCCATCAGCATCTTGATCCGGTCCTCGAGGGCGCGGCTGTGCGCCTCGTGGGCGAGCTCGAGTTCGTGGCGGCGCAGCGCGTTCATCGCCGTGATCGCCAGCTGGCCCGGCCAGAAGGGCTTGACCAGGTAACCCCCCGTGCCGAGCTCGAGGGCCCGTTCGGCGACCGCCGGGTCGTCGACCCCGGTGACCAGGACCACCGCCGTCTCCGGGTACTCGCGGGCGATCTCCTCGACCAGGTCGAGACCCGACTCGCCCGGCATCTGGATGTCGCAAAGCGCCAGGTCGATCGGCTCCTGGCTGAGTTTCTCGCGTGCCTCGGAGACGCTGCCCGCGAACCGGCACTCGTAGCGCTCGCCGAGCGAGCGATCGACCAGCCGCAGCACCTCGGGCCGGTCATCCGTGGCGAGGACGCGCGGGCGCTCTTTGGTCTCGTCAGTCGCCTTAGCTGCCAACGCCCTCTCCCTCGGCGCCTCCCGGGCGGTCGAGTAGTTCGCGTACGGTCGCTTGCAGGGCCTGGGTGCTGAATGGCTTCTCGATGAAGGCGCTGTTCTCGTCCGCGGTCAGGGCCTGCGGGGCCAGCACGTCGTGGCTGTAGCCGGACATGTAGAGCACCGGCAACTCGGGGCGAACGCCGTGGACTCGTTCGACCAGCTCGGTGCCGAGCATCTCGGGCATGATCACGTCGGTCAGCATGAGGTCGAGGTGCTGGGCGCCTTGGCCGCAGATTTCCAGCGCCTCGCCGCCGATCGGCGTGCCGATCACCGAGTAGCCGCCCTTGGTGAGGATGCGTTCAGCCATCCTGCGCACGTCGGGCTCGTCCTCGACCACGAGGACGATCTCGCCGTGACCGGCGACGCCGGCGCGGTCGCCGGGCCCATCCGCGAGCGGAACCGCCGCGGTGGCGGGAAGGTGGACCTTCACCGTCGTGCCCATCCCAGGCTCGGAGTAGATGTCGATCCGGCCGCCGGAGGCGGTGACGATCCCGTAGACGGTCGCGAGGCCGAGCCCGGTGCCGTCGTTCTTAGTCGTGAAAAAGGGCTCAAAGGCGCGCTCGATCGTCTCGGAATCCATGCCTTCCCCGGTGTCGCTGACCTTGAGGCGGACGTAGAGCCCGGAGCCGGTGTCGGGGTGCATGTAGGTGTATTCCTCGTCGAGTTCGACGTTTTCGGCCTCGATCAGGAGGCGGCCGCCGTTCGGCATCGCGTCGCAGGCGTTGACCGCGAGGTTGACCAGCACCTGCTCGATCTGCCCCGGGTCCGCTTCCACCGTGTAGAGGTCATCGGCGAAGTCGACGCTCAGTTCGACCCGCTCGCCGAGCGCACGGCGCAGCAGGTTCTCCAGTTCGGCGGCGACCTCACCGAGGGCGAGCAGCTCCGGCTTGACCACCTCGCGGCGGCTGAAGACCAGCAGCTGCCTGGTGAGGGCGGCGGCCCGCTCGGCGGCGCGGCGGATTTCCGCGACGTCTTCGTGGGCTTGGGAGCCGGGTGTCAGCTCGCCGGCGACGAACTCGGCGTAGTTCATGATCACGCCGAGGATGTTGTTGAAGTCGTGGGCGATGCCGCCCGCCATCTGCCCGACGCTCTCCAGTCGCCGCGCCCGGTCGAGCTGGTCCTGGAGCGCCCGCTCGCGCTCGCTCTCGGCCCGCCCGCCGATCTCGCGGATCGCGGCCGTGGCGATCGTCTCTCCCTCCAGCTCGAGGCTGGAGAGGCTGATCTCCACCGGGAACTCGGTGCCGTCACGGCGTGCCGCGAACAACTCGACGCCGGCACCCATCGGGCGCGTCCGCGGTTCGGAGAGGTATTTCTGGCGACGGGTGGGGTGGATCTGGCGAAAGCGCTCGGGCACGAGCATCTCGATCGGCCGCCCGAGCAGCGAGGAGCGGGGGTACCCGAAGAGCTTCTCGGCCTCCCCGTTGAGGAGGACAATCTTTCCGTCGCGCCCCACCCCGACGATCGCGTCAGGCACGAACTCAAGGAACTGCTCGAACATCGACCCAGCTCCTGCTGATTTGGAGAGGCTGACTTCTGATGACACCGGTAAAACCTTCGGTGTTTAAAAAGGACTCTCCCGGTACCTAGCGAGTATAGGCCTGCAAGATTGAGAGTCAACTGCCTCCGGTTTTCTGGCCCGGGATCGGTCTGGGCGTAAAGTCAGCGTTTCGAGAATGAGCATCTTCGGATACCTGAGAGGACTGGGCGGTCGCGACATGGCCGTCGACCTCGGCACGGCCAATACGCTCGTCTACGTCCGCGGTCGCGGCATCGTCCTCTCCGAGCCCTCGGTTGTGGCAATCGATTCCCACAGCGGGCAGGTACACGCGGTCGGCGCCGAAGCGAAGCGGATGCTGGGCCGCACCCCCGGCACGATCACCGCGATCCGGCCGCTCAAGGACGGCGTGATCGCCGACTTCGACGTCACCGAGCAGATGCTGCGCCACTTCATCAAACAGGTGCACTCCAACCGTTTCGCCCACCCACGGGTCGTCGTCTGCGTCCCCTCCGGCGTCACCGGGGTCGAGAAGCGGGCGGTCGAGGAGGCCTGCCTCTCAGCCGGCGCCCGCCAGGCCTACCTGATCGAGGAGCCGATGGCGGCGGCGATCGGGGCAGGGCTGCCGGTGGCCGAGCCGACCGGCTCGATGGTCGTCGACGTCGGCGGAGGCACCACCGAGGTGGCGGTGATCTCGCTCGGCGGGATCGTCGTCTCGCAGTCGATCAGGGTCGGCGGCGACGAGCTCGACGAAGCGATCGTCAACCACTGCAAGCATGCCTACAAGCTGGCGATCGGCACCCAGACCGCCGAGGAAGTGAAGCTCGAGGCGGGCTCGGCCTCGCCCCTTCCTGAGGAGGTGCGGGCCGAGATTCGCGGGCGCGACCTCGTCTCCGGCCTGCCGAAGACGATCGAGCTCGGTTCCGAAGAGGTGCGCGAGGCGCTCGAGGAACCGGTCGGCAACATCGTCGAGGCGGTCAAGGACACGCTCGATCGCACCCCGCCGGAGCTGGCGGGCGACATCATGGACCGCGGCATCACCCTCGCCGGTGGCGGCGCCCTGCTGCAAGGACTCCAACAGCGCCTCCGCGACGAGTGCCAGATGCCCTGTCAACTGGCAGAGTCACCGTTGACGTGCGTGGCGGTGGGCTCGGGAATCTCCCTCGAGGAGTTCGAGACCATGCACCGCGCCAGCAAGCAGAACTCCCGGGCCAGGCTCTTTGCTTAGGTCCTATTCACCGCAAGCCACGAACCTAGGTTTCAACCGTGTATCGAAAGCAAGTACGCCGCCGTAGGGCGGTGCTCGCCCTGCTGGTGGTCGGCTCCTTCGTGCTGCTGACGATCACCTACGGGCAGGGCTCCAACGGCCTGCAGCGCGGCGTCAGCACCGTCTTCAGCCCGGTCCAGGGTGTCGCCGACCGGGCGCTCAAGCCGGCCCGCGACCTGGTCGACTGGTTCGACAAGACCTTCGACGCGCGGGGCGAAAACGGCCGCCTCAAGGCGCAACTGGTCAAGGTGCGCGAGCAGTCGGTCGCCGGCCAGGAGGCGTTGAACGAAAACCGGCAGCTGCGCAAGTTGCTGAAGCTGAATCGTGACCCGGCGCTCGCCGCCTCCGCCTACACGGAGGTGATCGGGCGGGTGATCGCCCGCTCGCCGACGATCTGGCGCTCGAGCGTGACTATCGACGTCGGCAGCGGCGACGGGGTGCGGGTCGATGACCCCGTAATCAGCGGCGACGGCGTGGTCGGCCGCATCGCCGCGGCGGAGCCGGGTTCTTCTCAGGTGATGCTGCTCACCGACCACGCCAGCGCGATCTCGGCCAAGGTCGTCCCGGCCGGCGTGCAGGGCGTGGTCAAGCCCGAAGTCGGCGACCCCGAACACTTGATCCTCGACTTCATCGACTCGACCAAACGGGTCCACGGCGGCCAGACCGTCGTCACCGCCGGCTGGTGCGCCCAGGGCCTCTGCTCGCACTTTCCCCCGGGCCTGCCGGTCGGGGAAGTGACCAAGGCCCCGGTGGTCGAACAGGAGGCCAACGAACAGGTCGACCTGCGGCCCTTCGCCGACCTGCGCAACCTCGATCTGGTCCAGGTCCTGACCGGGGGCTCGCGCCGGTGATCCTGACCCCGAAGATCGTCGCCCGTATCGCCCTGATCGGGCTGCTCGGCGTTCTCCTGCAACTCTCGTTCTTCTCCCGGGTGGAGCTCTTTCACGTCAGCCCCGACATCCTGCCCGCCCTCGTCGCCTGCCTGGCCCTGCTCGGCGGCAGCCTCACCGGTGCCGTCGCCGGCTTCTCGATCGGCCTCTTCGTCGACTGCCTGCTGGTCGAGGCACTGGGGATCTCCTCGCTCGTCCTGCTCGGCATCGGCTACTTCGCCGGGCTCTTCCGCGAGCGCTTCGAGATCCACAACACCTTGGTCCCGGCCCTGCTCTGCATGGGCCTCACCCTGCTCGCAGGCCTCGGCTTCGCCGCGATCCAGCTCCTACTCGGGATCGATGCCCCAGTCAGCCCGCTGATAATCCGCGACCTCCTGCTCAAGAGCGTCTACGCGTTCTTCCTGGGCTGGCCGACCTACCTGCTCGTGCGGCGCATCCTGCGCCCGGCCTTGGTCGAGGAGACCCGGGTGCAGCGCCGCCGCGAGCCGCGGGTGCTGGGGACATAGTGGGCGCAACGGACTTCCAGGGAAGAGCCTGATGTACCTTCGCCCAGACGAGCGCGGCCCGGCGATGAGCAACCGGCTCGCCCTCCGCATCGGCCTCTTCGGCGGCTTCGCGGTCGTCGTCTTCGCCGTCCTCTTCGTCCGCCTCTGGGTGCTGCAGGTGGCCGACGGCGAAAAGTACCTGGCGGAAGCCAAGAACAATCGCACCCGCTCGTTCCTGACCACTGCCCCTCGTGGTCAGATCCTCGACCGCAGCGGCGAGATCCTGGTTGCCAATCGCACCAGCCTTGCCCTGCAGGTCAACCCGCGCAAACTGCCAGTTGACCTGGATGAGCGCCGGGCGGAGCTCTCGAAGCTGGCCGACCTGACCCACAGCAGCCTGCGACGGGTGCGTCGCACGATGCACGAAAAGCTGAAACTCGACCCGGCGGCGCCGGTGACGCTGCGGCGCGACGTCGGCCACTACCTCGTCTTCTACCTGCAGGAGAACCAGGAGCGCTTTCCGGGGGTCGCTGTGCAGCGGGTCTTCGTCCGCGCCTACCCCGACGGCACCCTCGCCGCCCATATCCTCGGCAACGTCGGTGAGATCTCCCCGGACGAGTTGAAGGAGTCCCGCTACCGCGGACTTAGGCCCGGCGACGAAATCGGCCAAGACGGCGTCGAGGACGTATACGACCGCTACCTGCGCGGGCGACCCGGCCTCACCCGCGTCCAGGTCGACGCGCTCGGCCAGCCCACCCCCAACGGCCGCTTGGTCGCCAAGCCACCCGTCCCCGGCGACAACCTCGAGCTCTCGATCGACGCAGGAATTCAGGCGGCGGGCGAGGCAGCTCTGGCGGAACGCGGATTGCCTGGGGGCTTCATCACGATGAACGTCCACACGGGCAAGATCCTCGGCCTGGGTTCGTTCCCGACCTTCGAACCGGCGCTCTTCACGCGGCCGCTGACCCAGAAGCAGGTCGACGAGACCTATCGGAGCCCCGCCGCGCCGCTGCTCGACCGGGCGACCAACGGCCTCTATCCAACCGGCTCGACCTTCAAGCCAGTCACCGCGATCGCCGCGCTCGAAAGCGGCAAGGTGCAGCTTGGCGAAGTGATCAACGATCCCGGCCAGCTGAAAATCGGCGAACAGACCTTCAAAAACGCCGGCGAAGCGGCCAACGGATCGGTCGACCTCGTCGAAGCACTTGAAGTTTCCTCGGACGTCTTCTTCTACACGCTCGGATATCGCATGTGGAATACCGGCGAACTCCAGCACTGGGCGCACGGCCTCGGCATCGGGCGGCCGACCGGCATCGACCTGCCGGTCGAAGACGAAACCCTGCTGCCCTCGCGGCGTTGGCGCAACCAGCTCTACAAGGAAGGTGGAACCGACCGGCCCTGGTCGGCCGGCGACAACGTCCAGCTCGCCACCGGGCAGGGCGACCTGCAGACCAACCCGCTGCAGATGGCGATCGCCTACGCGGCGCTCGCCAACGGCGGAACCGTGGTCACGCCCCACGTCGGCCTGCAGGTGGACGACGCGGCCGGGCGGGTGCTGAAGGAATTCGACCCCAAGCCGCGCCGGCAGATACGCATCGACCCCGAATACCGGGCAGCGATCCTGGAGGGGCTGCACGATGCCGCGCAGGGCGGCGGTGGAACCTCGGTCGACACTTTCGGCAGCTTCCCGATCCCGGTCGCCGGCAAGACCGGCACCGCCCAGCGCCCGCCGCACCTGGACCAATCCTGGTACGGCGTCCTTGCTCCCTATCCGAATCCGCGTATCGTCACCTTCGTTACGATGGAGGAAGGCGGCTTCGGCTCTGAATCGGCCGCGCCGGCCGCAAGGAAGATCCTGGAAGCGTATTTCGCCAAGCAGCTCGCGAGCAAAGCGGGCCCGGAAGAAGAAAGCGAAGGCTAGAAGCGACGATGTACGCAACCCGTGCACGCCGCGCCCGGCCCGAGCCCTTCGCCGTCCATCCCGGCATCGCCGAGCGCCTCGGCCTGCCCTACATGGACGGCACATTGGCCCTCTCGGCGGCGGCCCTCGTCGCCTTCAGCGTCTTCACCCTGGCCGAGGCGACAAAGCACGACGTCCCCGGCAACCCGTATTACTACGTGGACCGGCAGGCGATCTACGGCGTGCTCGGGATCGTCAGCATGTACCTACTCACACGCATCGACTACTCACGCTTCCGCGAGCTTCGGGTCGGGATCTACACCTTTCTCTGTGTCAGCATCTCGCTGGTCTTCGTCTTCGGCTTCGCCGCGCGCGGCTCGCGGCGCTCCTTCGAACTTCCCTTCTTCAGTTTCCAGCCATCGGAGCTGGGCAAGGTGCTGCTCGTCTTGGCCCTAGCCGGCTTTGTCATCGATGGCGCCAGGAAAGGCTCGGATTGGCAGCGCACGGTGCGCTACCTCTGCCTCGGCCTGGCACCGGCTGCGCTCGTGTTCTTGCAGCCGGATCTCGGCACCGCCTTGGTGTTCGGGGCAATCACCCTCGCCGTGATGTACGTGGGGGGCGTCCGCTGGACGCACTTCGCGGTGATCGGCGCGGCCCTCGTCGCTTTGACGGCGGCGGTCCTCGTGGTGGCGCCCGCAGTTGGGACGCCGGTACTCAAGGGCTACCAGGAGCAGAGGCTTACCTCTTTCCTGCACCCCAGCGCGGACCCCGCCGACGCGGGCTACCAGCAGAATCAGGCCAAGATCGCGATCGGTTCCGGTGAGAAGACCGGCCGAGGCGATCGGGCAACACAGACGCGGCTCGACTTTGTCCCTGAGCGGCACACCGATTTCATCTTCGCCGTGATCGGTGAGCGCTACGGATTCATCGGGGCCGCGTTCGTCCTATCCCTATACGCCCTGCTGATCTGGCGGGCGCTGCGGATTGTGACGCTCTCGAAGAACTCCTACGGGACCCTGGTCGCCGGCGGTATCGCCGGCATGCTGCTTTTCCAGGTCTTCGTCAACGTGGGGATGAACCTGGGGATCATGCCGATCACCGGGATTCCCCTGCCGCTGATGAGCTACGGCGGGTCGTCTGTACTGGCGACCCTCCTGGCAGTCGGGGTACTGCAGAGCATCCACATGCAAGCGCGGCTCAGCCAGAAAGGCAGGTTCGCCTGGTGATCCCCAGAAGGGACCAGGCGTGCGTACCTACTCTGAACTGAGCTAAAACAAATGAAAAAGACAATTTTGGTTTCCGCCGATCGCGGCGAGACCCGCGTCGCCGTCCTCGAGTCGAAGACAAAAGGCGGCAAGCGCGACGTAGCGGAGCTCTACATCGAGCGCCGTGGCCGGCGCTCGATCGTCGGCAACATCTACAAGGGCAAGGTCGACAACGTCCTGCCCGGCATGGAGGCCGCCTTCGTCGACATCGGCCTCGAGCGCAACGGCTTCCTCCACGTCGACGAGATCGTCCTGCCCAACGGCGAACAGGCGCCGAAGCGGGGCCGCGGCAAAGGCCGCCGCATCGACGAGCTGATCAAACCCGGTCAGGAGATTGTCGTCCAGGTGGTCAAGGACCCGCTCAAGACCAAGGGAGCACGGCTCTCGATGAACGTCTCGATCGCGGGCCGCTACCTGGTCTACGCGCCGCAGGGCAGCGGCGTCGGCGTCAGCCGGCGGCTGAGCGATTCCGAGCGCGACCGGCTGCGCAAGATGGTCGACCGCACCTACAAAGGACCGGGCGGGCTGATCGTGCGCACCGCCGCGCACGGGGCCAAAAAGGCCGACTTCGTGCGCGAGGTCGGCTACCTGCACAAGCTCAACGACGTGCTGGCGCGGCGCACCGAGCAGATCGAGGCGCCGGACCTGGTCTTCCAGGAGGCCGACCTGCCGGTGCGGGTGCTGCGCGACGTCTTCCTCAGCGACTTCGAGAAGGCGATCATCGACTCGCCCAAGCAGTTCGAGCGGGTGATCAACTTCTTCCAGCGCACCGCGCCAGAGCTGGTCGGCGGGGTGGAGCTCTACGAGGAGCGCAAGCCGCTGTTCGAGAAGTGGGGGATCGACAAGGAGATCGAGTCGACCCTTGGCAAGCGGGCCGACCTCGCCTCGGGCGGGTATTTGATCATCGATTACGCCGAGGCGCTGACCGTGATCGACATCAACAGCGGCAGCTTCACCGGCCGCGGCAAAGGCGGGCTGGAGGAGACGATCACCCGGGTCAACACCGAGGCGGCCGATGAGGTCGTGCGCCAGCTGCGCCTGCGCGACATCGGCGGCATCATCGTCATCGACTTCATCGACATGTCGCGGGCGCGCAACCGCGACAAGGTGCTCAAAACGCTGCGCAAAGCGCTGGACGCCGACAAGTCGAAGAGCTACGTGGTCGAGGTTTCGCCCCTGGGCCTGGTCGAGATGACGCGCCAAAACGTCACCGACGGGGTGCGCGAGATCCTCACCGTGCCCTGCACGACCTGCGACGGCGAAGGGGTGGTGCTCTCCGCCGAGACCGTGGCGCTGGACGCGATGCGCCGCCTGCCCGACGTGGCGGCGGGCGCCAAGGACGCCGAGGCGCTGCTCGTCCGCGTCCACCCCAAGGTCGCCGCCGAGCTGATCGACTCCGAGAGCGGCCTTGCCGAGCTCGAGGCCGAGACCGGCAAGCAGTTCCACTTCGAGGGCGGCGACGCACTGCCGATCGACACCTTCGAAGTGGTCGAGACCGGGACCAGGGCGAAGATCGAGGAGCGGGCATTGCCCTTCAAGGTTGGCGAGGAGGTGCTGGTCAAGATCGACGAGCCGCACATGTACAACCCCGACGATGCGGTCGCCCGGGTCGACTCCTACATCGTCAGCGTCACCGGCGCCGCCCGCTTCGTCGGCCAGCGCAAGCTGGTGCGGATCGAGCGGGTTGAACGGGCCGCGGCCGTGGCCTCGCTGCCGCCCGGGGAGGCGACGAACGGATCGGACGATGCCGCTGGCGGCGAGGAGAACGGCTCCCAGCTAGAATCATCGGCCTCGCGAAGTCGCCGTCGTGGCCGCAGGGGCGGTCGGGGTCGGTCGCCCTCTACCCAGAGCAAGGACGAATGAACACGTACGCAGTCATAGAGAGCGGTGGCAAGCAGTACAAGGTCGAGAAGGGCACCTCGCTCGTGGTCGACCGCCTCAGCGCCAAAGAAGGCGACAAGGTTGCCCTGCGCCCGGTGATGTTCCGCGACAAGGAGGTTGTCGCCGGAGGCAAGGAGCTGGAGAAGGTCAAGGTCGAGGCGACCGTGGCCGGGCACCTGCGCGGCGAGAAGATCAAGGTCTTCAAATACAAGCCGAAGAAGGGCTACCGGCGCCGCGCCGGCCACCGCTCCGAGCTGACCAAGCTCGAAGTGACCGAGGTCAGGCTCGGCGCCGCGGCTAAGAAGCCGGCGGCGGCGAAAAAAGAGCAGCCGGCCGAGGCGAAAGCGGCTGCGGCGACGGAGAAAAAGCCTGCGGCGGCGAAAAAACCGGCCGAGAAGAAACCCGCTGCGGCCAAAAAACCGACAGCCAAAAAAGAGGCGGCGAAGAAGCCGGCTGCCAAAAAAGCTCCCGCCAAAAAAGCCGCGGCCAAAAAACCGGCAGCGAAAGCCAAACCCAAATCACCAACAAGACCAAAACCTGCTGCTAAAAAGGATTCTGACGATGGCTCATAAGAAGGGACTCGGCTCAAGCCGCAACGGACGCGAATCCAACCCCAAGATGCTCGGGGTCAAGGTTTTCGCCGGCCAAAGGGTCTCCGGCGGCGAGATCATCGTCCGCCAGCGCGGCACCCGCTTCTGGCCCGGCGACGGCACCGGCCTCGGCCGCGACCACACGATCTTTGCCGCTCGCGCCGGCACGGTGGAGTTCAAACCGAGCCGCAGGGGCCGCACGATCTCGGTTCTTCAGGACTCTTAGGGATCAACGGGAGAGGGCCGAGGGTCCCCTCCCAAAACGAGCGGCTTGCGCCGCTCTTGAGTGTTTTGGGAGGGGACCCTCGGCCCTCCTCGCTATTCCCAGTTGCCTGAGTCTGGCGAGTTTGCTGCGGATAGCAAAACAAACTCGCCACTACCCTCCAAATCTCCATGTACGACAAGGCGAAGATCTGGGTCGAGGGCGGTGCCGGGGGGAATGGCTGCATCAGCTTCAGGCGCGAGGCGCACGTTCCCAGGGGTGGCCCGGATGGGGGCGATGGCGGTCATGGTGGCGATGTTGCGCTGGTTTGCGACGCTTCTAAGCGGGATTTGGCTGCGCTGAAGGGGAGCAAGCACTTCCGTGGTGGGAAGGGAGGCCACGGGGAAGGGTCCAACCGACATGGGGCCAGGGGCGAGGAGCGGGAGATCTTGGTTCCCGCCGGGACCCAGGCCGAAGGGGTCGACGGGAGTCGGGTCGATCTGGTCGAAGCCGGGCAGCGGGCGGTGGTCGCCCACGCCGGGCGCGGGGGGCATGGGAACAAGCGGTTCACGACTTCCACGCGGCAGTCGCCACGTTTCGCCGAGAAAGGGACGAAGGGGGAGGAGGGGTGGATCGAGCTGCGCTTGAAGCTGCTCGCCGACGTCGGTCTGATCGGGCTTCCGAACGCCGGCAAGTCCTCGCTGCTGGGGCGCTTGACGCGGGCGGCGCCGAAGGTGGCTAACTACCCGTTCACGACGATCTCGCCGGTTCTGGGAACGATCGAGGGGGAGGACCGGCAGGCGATCGTCGCCGACATTCCCGGGCTGATCGAGGGGGCGGCGGAGGGGGCCGGGCTGGGTCATGAGTTCCTCGCCCATGTCGAGCGCTGCGCCATGCTCGTCCACCTGGTCGAGCTGGCGCCGCTGGAGGGCGGCCCGGTGGGCAACTACGAGGCGGTCAGGGCGGAGCTTTCCTCCTACGGGGCGGGGCTGGACGGCCTGCCCGAGTTGGTCCTGCTCTCCAAGCGCGACCTTCTGCCGGAGGACGACGTCGAGGCTGCGTTGGCCGAGTGGCGCGAGCGGCTCGGGGATGGCGGGCTCGGCGTGCTCGCCGCCTCCTCGGCGACCGGGGAGGGGCTTGGCGAGTTGCGCGACCGGATCCTCACCTCGCTGCCCGAGACGGCCCCGGCCCTCCCGGGCCGCACCACGGCGGGGGAGGTCGAATTCGAGGCCGAGCACCGCGTCTACCGCCCGGCGGGCGAGGGCGGCTACGCGGTCGAGCGCGAGGACGACGGCGCCTACCGCGTCACCGGCCGCGGCGTCGAGCTGCTCTTCGAGCGCCACGACATCGCCAACGAGGAGGCTCTCGCCTACCTCGAGCAGCGCCTCAACGAGATCGGCGTCATCGCCGCCCTGCGCGCCGCCGGCTTCGAGCCCGGCGACGAGGTCCGCGTCGCCGAGCACGAGTTCGAGCTGTACCCCTGAGAGAGACGGGAGCCCCCTCCCAAAACGAGCAGCTTCGCTGCTCTTGAGTGTTTTGGGAGGGGGCTCCCGTCTCTCTTGGACGTGCATTGCCCCTCAGTCGGGCTCATAGACTTGGGCGGTCATGACCCTGGTCGTCAAGCTTGGTTCCTCGATCGTCGCCGCCGACGACGGTTCCCTGCGCACGGATGTGCTCGATTCGGTCTGCGAGCAGGTGGCTGCTCTGGAGCGGGGCGGCGAGCGGGTGGCGATGGTCACATCCGGGGCGATTGCGCGGGGAATGGGCCTGATGGGGTTGCCGGTGCGCCCGCGGGCAATGGACGAGTTGCAGGCGGCCTCCGCGGTTGGGCAGGGAGACCTCTTCCGGGCATACGAGAGCCGCCTTTCCAAGCACGGCACTCGCGCTGCGCAGGTGCTGCTCACCGCCGGCGACATCGCCGCCCGGACCAACTACCTGAACGCCCGCCAGACGTTGCGGCGGCTGATCGACTGGGGCGTGGTCCCGGTCGTCAACGAGAACGACACCACTGCCACCGATGAGATCACCTTCGGCGACAACGACTTCCTCGCCGCCCAGGTGGCGATTCTGCTCGAGGCGCGGCTGCTCGTGCTCCTGACCAACACC
Source organism: uncultured Solirubrobacterales bacterium (assembly GCA_963817905.1). Taxonomy (GTDB): domain Bacteria; phylum Actinomycetota; class Thermoleophilia; order Solirubrobacterales; family 70-9; genus VRUE01. The sequence continues at coordinate 1,198,140 of CAWFPS010000002.1, forward strand.
GACGGCCTGCACACCGCAGACCCAGCGGTGAACCCGGAGGCCGAGAGGATCGCCGAGGTCGCGGATTTCTCCGAGCTTGCCGGGCTGGAGATCGGCGACCGGACCTCGGCCTTCGGGTCGGGCGGGATGCGCAGCAAGGTGGCGGCGGCGGAGATGGCGAGTGAGGCCGGGATTCCGGCGACGATTTGCGACGGCACAAGTGCCGGGACACTGGCAGCGGCGACGTCCGGCGAGCCTGCGGGCACGCGCTTTGCCGCCCGCGACTCGAAGGCATCGAGCTTCAAGCTCTGGCTCAAGTACGCAAAGCCGGCGCGCGGGCGACTGGTTGTCGACGACGGGGCGGCGCGGGTCCTGCGGAAGAGCGGTTCGAGCCTCCTGCCGGTGGGGATCACCGAGGTCGAGGGGGAGTTCGACGCCGGCGACGCGGTCGAGGTGGCCGCGGATGGGACCGTCGTCGGCAAGGGGATCGTCGAGTACTCGGCGCCGGAGCTTGCGCGGGTGATGGGGCTGAAGAGCGCTGAGGTGCGCGAGCGGTTGCCGCATGCTGCCGATGAGGTGATTCACCGGGATCGGTTCGTGTTGGTTTAGGCCGGTGAGGGGAGAGGAGCGCCGGGAGCCCCCTCCCAAAACGAGCAGCTTCGCTGCTCTGGAGTGTTTTGGGAGGGGGCTCCCGGCGCTCGTAGCTACCCTTAGCGGTCTATGGCCGTTGCGACGCGAAGCGTGGAGGAGAGTTGCGTGGCCGCGCAGCGTGCTTCGAGGGTGCTCGGGAGTGCGTCGCCTGCTGCGAAGGATGCTGCTCTAGGCGCTGTTGCCCGGCTGCTTGGGGAGCGGAGTGCCGAGATCCTCGAGGCGAACGCGGCCGACCTGGCGGATGAGCGGGCGGCTGGGTTGACCCAGGCGTTGCGGGATCGCTTGGCGCTGAGTGAGGAGCGCGTGGCCGCGATGGCGGAGGGGGTGCGGGCGGTTGCTTCGCTTGCGGACCCGATCGGGGAGGAGCTCGAACGGAAATCTCTCGCCAGCGGTCTGGACCTGCGCAAGGTGCGAGTGCCGCTGGGCGTCGTTGCCGTCGTCTATGAGGCTCGGCCGAACGTGACGATCGATTGTGCGGCGCTGACGGTCAAGAGCGGCAACGCGATAGTGCTGCGCGGGTCCAGCTACGCGGAACGCTCTAACGGCGCACTCGCCGCGGTGGTGCGCGAGGCGCTGGCCGAGTCCGGCCTGCCCGAGGACGGCGTGATGCTGCTGACCAGCGGAGACCGCGACGAGCTGGCCGAGCTGGCGACCCAGGAGGGGACCGTCGACCTCTTGATTCCCCGAGGGGGAGCAGGCCTGAAGAACGCTTTGAAGGACGTGGCAACCGTGCCGGTGATCTACGCCGCCGCGGGGAACTGCCACGTCTACGTCCATGGCGACGCCGACCTGGAGATGGCGCGACGGATCGCGGTCAACGCGAAGACCCAACGCCCCGGTGTCTGCAATGCGGCCGAGACGTTGCTTGTGGATGCCGCCGTGGCGGCAGGGTTTCTGCCCGCGGCACTCGCCGAGCTGCGCGATGCCGGGGTCGAGCTGGTCGGCGACGATCGCGTCAGAGAGCTGGCGGGTGGAGTCGAGGTGGAAGCCGCCACGGACGCCGACTGGGACACGGAGTACCTCGACCTGAAGCTCGCCGTCGCCGTCGTCGACTCGCTCGAGGAGGCGGTCGAGCATGTCAACGCGCACGGCACCGGCCACTCCGAGGCGATCGTCACCGCTTCCGCGGAGGCGTCCCAGGCCTTCACCGCCGGCGTCGACGCGGCCGTCGTCTACACCAACGCCTCGACCCGATTCACCGACGGCTTCGAGTTCGGGATGGGCGCCGAGATCGGCAACTCGACCCAGAAGCTGCACGCGCGTGGGCCGATCGGGCTGCGCGAGCTGACGACCTACAGGTACGTCGTCCACGGCGACGGCCAAATACGTGAGTAGCGCGCCCGCGGCCGGCATCGGCGTGCTCGGCTCGGCCTTCAACCCGCCGCACCTGGGACACCTGGCGCTCGCCCAGGAGGCGCTCTGGCAGCTCGGGCTGGAGGAGGTCATCCTCGTCCCCACGGGCGAGGCGCCGCACAAGCGGATCGCCGACGACCCGGGCCGGGAGCTGCGCCTGGCGATGACGCGCCTTGCCGCCGCCGACGACTCGCGCTTCTCGGTTTCCACCCTCGAGGTCGAGCGGGAAGGGCCGTCCTACACATATGAGACCTTGGAGCTGCTTGCAAAGGACAGAGGCGATAAAGAGCTTGTCTTCGTGATGGGGGCCGACGCCGCGGTGGGGCTGGAGAGCTGGCGCGAGCCGCAGCGGGTCACCGAGCTGGCGCGCCTCGCCGTCGCCCGTCGTGCGGGCATCTCAGAGGCCGAGGTCGGGGCGGTGCTGCGCAGTCTCGGCGCCGAGGGACGGGCGACGATGCTGGAGATGCCCCAGTTCGGCGTCTCCTCCTCGGCTGTGCGGGTGCGCGCCGCCGCGAGACGGCCGCTGCGCTACCTGGTGCCGGAGTCGGTGGCGCGCTTCATCGAAGAGAAGGGGATCTACGGTGAGTGAGGAGGGGGAGGTGGCGAAAGCGGTTGACACCGAGGCGCTGGCCAGGGAGATGGCCGCCTTGGCAGACTCGAAAGCGGCCACCGAGATCGTCGTCCTCGACATGCGCGGCCTCGTCTCCTACACCGACTTCCTGACGATCTGCACGGCGCGCAACGAGCGCCAGGCGCGGGCGATCGCCGACGAGGTGAAGATGCGGCTGAAGCAGGACCGGGGATTGCTGCCGGGCGGTTCGGAGGCGGCCGAGTCGGCCGGCTGGATCGTGCTCGACTACCTCGACTGCGTGCTGCATGTCTTCACCGAGGAGGCACGCCAGCGCTACGCGCTTGAGGACCTCTGGCGCGAGGCGCCGCGGCTTGAGCTGGAGACGGCGCCCGATGGCGTCCGAGGGCACCTCTACGGTGCCGCGCATGGGTAGCTTCAAGTGGTCGTTCCTCGGCTACCGCCGCTCCGATGTGGATGCGGCGCTCGCGGCGCGGGACGCTCGCAACTGGGCGCTTGAGCGCGACGCCGAGGAGGCTCTGGGCCGGTGGCGCGAGGCGGCGGATACAGCCGCGCAGGCCGATGAGGAGCTGTCCTCGCTCTCGGCGATGGTGATCGAGCGCGAGCGCGAGATCCGCGGTCTTCACCAGCGGCTCCTTGAGGCCAACGAGCGCCACGACCGCAGCATCGCCTCGCTCGACGCGGTCTCCACCAAGCTTGAGGAGATCCAGTCGCAGGCTCGTGGCCAGGCGACCCGGATCAGGATGAAGGCACTGCGCGAGGCGGTCGAGGTCGGCCGCAGGGCACAGGAGCTGACCGAAGCCCAGGCCGACGCCGGTACGCCGGAGGCTGCGGCCAACGGCTCCGTCGAGAGCGCGATTGAGCGTGCCGCCAAGAGCCTCTACGAGGGCCTGGTCAAAGTCGAGATCGGCCCGCTCGACGACTTCTCCCAACTGGTCGGCTTCGAGGACGCGGCGGGCCAGATCGACGCCACCTCGGAGATCTCGGTCGAGCGCTTCTCCGAGGGCCGCGCCACCCTCTCGATGCGCCTCAACGAGCCGGTAGAGCTACTCCGCGAACTGGAGGAGCGCTCCCCCCTCGAGTTCAAAGTCCGCCGCAGCGCCGACGACAACCTGATCCTCGACATAGACGAGGACCAAGGCCCCGAGCAACACGCCGCCTAGCTCGGCCCTGGCTTCATGATTCGAGCTGAGGTGCCGGCGTGGACTGCGGTCGCGCTGGCGGCGATACCGGGATTGCTGGGGCTGATAGGTGTGTTCGGCGCGGCGTTGATGGCCGCGCGGACTCGTGAGAAAGAGCTGTCTCAGGAACGGCAGCTTCACGGTGCCGAAGCTCGCCTCGAGGCCCTCGATGCGGCCGCGGCGTTGGCAATCGCCTATCGGGAGCGTGTTGGGGCTTCGCTGAGCCTCGTCGCGCACTCCAAACGGAAGAGGTTGGGGGTCGAGCCGCTGTGGCTCTGGGACAGGACCGACGTCTCGACCTTCCTGCGTCACGATGCGGCGCTGACGCTTCGCTATGGCCGCGATCACGAGGTGCCGAAGACCTGGCGCGTCTGTGCCTGGAGGATCGCGGAAGCCACGGAGTTCGCCAGGCAGCACAGAGGCTGCGCCGACGAAGCCGCCGGCAAGGTTCCGTCGCCGATCAAGAAAAGGGCAAAGTCCCTGCGTCGCGAAGCGAGGGAGGAGGTGGAACGATTCTTGGACGTTGCCTCGAGGCCCTTCAAAGAGTTCGGGCCTGAGTCCGGTCGGACTGGGGCCGTGGCGTCCCTAGATCAGGGGCCCGAAGAGCACGCGGCATAGCTTCTCCGTCGTCCGGGTAAGCTGGCCTTATGGACGACGATCAGGTGCTCGGCCGCATCGACGAGCTGGTCCAGGAGGAGGAGCGCCTCCTCCACCGCCACGAGAACGAGGAAGTACCGCTGAGCGACGAGGAGCGCGCCCGCCTCGAGCAGGTGAAAGCCAGCCTCGACAGCGCCTGGGACTTCCTTCGCCAGCGCCGCTCCCTACGTCAGTATGACCTCGACCCCGAAGACGCAAGTCCCCGCGACGCCGACACCGTCGAGCACTACGAGGGCTAGGCCCGCACCGCTACTCTTACCCGTCCCGGCGCCCTGGCGGAGTGGTTACGCAGCGGCCTGCAAAGCCGTTTACACCGGTTCGATTCCGGTGGGCGCCTCTCGCTCTGGCAGGCGGTTCCGGGGTCAACGCCAAGGCCCTCGCAACCTTCATGGGCCACTCCTCGATGTGCACGGGGGTCCGGACTGACGGCGATCCATAGGGTTGGCCGATGAACGAAACGCGCGACGATGTAGTCGGAGACTTCGCAGGATTTAGCGATAGTCCCGAGTCGCCGTTCTACTGCTCCGTAGGGCTTAGCGCTGTCGAGACCTGGGACCGCTCAGTCGATTCGATGGCGACTCTCCTGCTGGAGCTTCCCGCTGTTGTCCGAGAGACGGGTTTCCAATTCACGCCTGGCCTGCTTTGTCATTGGCATGAACGGATCTTCGGAAGCCTTTTCCCCGAAGAGGCCGGCCATCTTCGCTGGCGGAAAGACGGAGACTGGGAGCACGTTTATTTCGGCGGGAATGTCGGGACCGTCCGGAGCCGTAGGGCGAAGGAGTATCGAGGGACTCATCCGCGAAAGCTGCGAGGACGTCTTGGGGAAATCTGCGAGGAGTTCAACGAGGCCCGGCAGGGCATCGTTGAAGCGGAACCCGCTTCGGCCTCCATCAACGACGCGGCCTATGCGGTTGCGCGCTTCTACGCGAAGCTACTGCGAGCCCATCCGTGGGCGGACGGGAATCTACGCGTCGCGTTCGTTGCCCTGCACGCAGCTCTGTTGGCTCTCGATCTGCCCCGTGTGATGTTTCCGGATCTTGAACTCCACGATGATCTGATCGGTATCGCGTTCCGAGATGACAATGAGCCGTATCTTCAGCTTGCCAATCACATTGCCGATTGCATTCGTGATGAACTTGCCAATTGACGCAAGCGCTACGCTTTACAGCGGAATGATCCGCTACAGCGATTACAACGGGCCACAGGATGATGTGGTTGTACGTGACGGGTGCGTTGTCCCGTTCGACCGAAACGCTGCCCGTGAAATGGCGCATCACGCTCACATGCTGGCGATCGACATTCCCGAGCAGACCGCTCCGGTGATCGCTCCTAAGCAGCCTACAGCGGCTGCGGCTTAGCCTTCTCCGCCAGCCAAGAGGCAAATTAATCCCTGCAAATCGCCGCTTTGCTTGTCGGGAATGTCCGAGGCTCGCGCTGAAGGATGCTGGCGCGACCATCGCTCGACTGACAACTTGATCGCGAGGCTGAGGCGCTACGGCCAAGTGGAAAGGGCGGTGATCGACGGCATGGACGACCGGACCGATTTCAGGAGGTCGGTCCAATGGACTCCGCGATGGAACTGACTGCTCGCATCCATACCGAGGAAGGAGGCTGCTGGGCCGACGTGTCTGAGCTTCCAGGCTGCTTTGCCTCCGGCGACACCCTGGACGAGCTTTTCGAGTCCCTGCAAGAGGGAGTCGCGGTTTACCTCGCCGACGAGGGCGAGCCGAGCGGCCCGCTGCACGTCGCGACACCATGAGCGACAAATTCGCCTATTACGACCGAGACGCCGATATCGCCTGGCTCCCCACCGGTGATTCCGCCGACGTGGTCAGTGAGGAGGTCGCATGGGGTTTGATCGACCATGACTCGGCTACCGATGAGGTCGTCGCCGTCGAGGTTTGGTCGGCTAGCAAGCGTCTCCCGGCCGAGGTTCTGGCCACGCTTCCCGCGCCCGCGAGCACGCAAGGCGCTGCTGCCTGACGCCGCTCACGGTGGTGCAGATGGTGGCACGACTCTGCGAAACCGCATGAGCAAGCCGATTGAGAGCGGTGTAAACGCGCCTGCAAAGCCGTTTACACCGGTTCGATTCCGGTGGGCGCCTCTGGAACTCGCCAGTTAGGCCGCAGGTAGGCCTCCTCGAAGCCGGCGCGGAGGATGTTTCGGTAGCTGGGTGAGGGGCGGTCGGGGATTCGCTCGCCTGTCTCTACGAAGAGGGTGTGGCAGCCGGCGGAGGCGGCGTCGGTTATGCGGCGGTGGAGGAGGGCCATCTGGCAGCCGCTGCCGCGGGCCGGCTCCAGGGTCGCGGCGATGCCGAACTCGGCAATTCCGTCGTCGATGAACATTGCCGCGCAGGCCGCGGGCTCGTCGTCGACTCGGGCGAGGTAGCAGTGCCAGCCGGGCCGGGCGTGCAGGTCCGCGAAGAAGGCGGCTGCCCAGGGGGGGAGGCCGAAACCGGTCGCGGCGATCATGCCGAAGGGCTCTTCGGCCGATTGGACCCGGAGGACCTCGACCCCCTCCGGCTCGGTGAAGCGGGGCGGGTGGACGCCGCGGACGAACTTCATCCACGCATAGCCACACTCGTAGCCACGGGAGTGGAGGACCGATTCGGCGCTTCGGGCCTCTGGTGCGTCCGGGGTGACGGGGACGTAGGCGGAAACGCTGCGCGACTCGGCCCACTCGAGGGCCGGATCGAGATGACCGCCCGAAACGGCGCCACTCTCGCCGGCACCGAGCACCAAATTGAGCATCCGCGCCTCCGGCAGAGCCCCGGCGACGGTGGCCTGCACCGGTCCGAAGTCCTGCGCCTCGACGCCTTGCCCTTCGGCGATCTCAGCCGGCACCGCATTCCAGATCCCCCGCCAGAACCGCCGCTCGACCGCGTCCAGCGCAGCCGGGTCGTACGGCACGCCGTTCGCGGTCAGGCCCGATGCCATCTGCTCACCTTACGCCGGACATCCGGCCTGCGCCGCGTGTCGCATCTGCAAGGCTGCGACCGTGAGCGCAGCCACCGAAGTCACCCCCGCCGCGGCCACCCGGGCCGCGGTTCCCGCCGACCAAATCATCGTGCTGTTCGGGGCCACCGGCGACCTGGCCCGGCGCAAGCTGCTGCCCGGGATCTTCCACCTCTTCGAGGCCGGCCTGATGCCGGAGCGCTTCACGCTGATCGGCGCCTCCCGAAGCTCGCTTTCCGACGAGGAGTTCGTGGCGCTGGCGCGGGAGGCCGTCTGCGGCTCCGGCCGCCGTCCCGACCCCGGCGAGTCGCTCGACCGGTTCGCCCGGCACCTGCGCTTCGTCTCGCTCGGCGACGGCTTCGAGGCGCTCGGCTCAGCTGTCGCCGAAGAGCGGCAGGAGCTGGACGGTCCCCAGCTCCTGCACTATCTCTCGCTGCCTCCGAACGCTGCATCCGGGGTGATCGAGGCGCTGGGCCGAGAGGGCCTGGGCGACGGCGCACGGGTGATCATGGAGAAGCCGTTCGGCCGCGACCTCGACTCGGCTCGTGCGCTCGACGATCTCGTCCACTCCGTCTTCGACGAGGAGCGCGTCTTCCGAATCGACCACTACATCGGCCGCGAGGCGGTGCAGAACCTGCTGGCGCTGCGCTTCGCCAACGGGATGTTCGAGCCGGTCTGGAACCGCAACCACATCGACCACATCCAGATCGACGTGCCGGAGACGCTCTCGATCGAGATGCGCGGCGCCTTCTACGAGGAAACCGGCGCCTTCCGCGACATGATCGTCACCCACCTCTTCCAAGTGCTCAGCTTCGTCGCGATGGAGCCGCCGGTCTCGCTCAACGCCAAATCGCTGATGGCCGAGCGAGAGAAGGCCTTCGAAGCGATGAGGGTGCTGGCGCCCGGCGACGTGGTCCGCGGCCAGTACGGCGGCTATCGCGACGAGGAGGGCGTGGCGCCCGACTCGGACACCGAGACCTTCGTGGCCCTGCGCGCATTCCTCGACAACTGGCGCTGGGAGGGTGTTCCCTTCTTCCTGCGCTCGGGCAAGTGCCTCGCCGACACCCGCCACCTGCTCACCGTCGCCTTCACCGAGCCGCCGCGGCGGATGTTCCCGATCGATTGCAGTCAGGTCGCCGAGGAGTTCGGGCACGACCACCTGAGCTTCGAGCTCGGCGATCCGGGCAGCATCTCAGCGACCTTCCTCGCCAAGGTCCCGGGGCCGACGATGCAGCTCGGCCAGGCCCACATGCGGTTCAGCTACGCGGACAGCTTCGGCGGGCCGGAGCAGGCCCTCGACGCTTACGAGCGGCTGATCCTCGACGTCATGGTCGGGGATCGCACCCTCTTCACCACCTCCGCGGCGATCGAGCGGCTCTGGGGGGTGGCCGACCCAGTGGTGCGCGAGCCGCCGCCGGTCGAGATCTACGAGCCGGGCTCCTGGGGACCGCGGGCGACCGACGAGCTGCTGGCGCCGCACCGTTGGCACGCGCCCCGCGATCACCCCTGAGCGGCTAGACCGACAGGGTGCTGAGCGGTGTGACGACCTCTGGGGCGCGCCAGGGGTCGTTCATCGAGAGGCGCCGTTTCTGCGAGCGCTTGAAGAGGTAGACGCCGACGGCGCCGTTGCGCATCTCGGAGTGGATGAACTTGCCGGTGACCAGCTTCCAGCCCTCGGCGGTCACCGAGTTGAGGATCTCGACGGGGTCGGTGGTCACCAGTGCCGGCGAGCCGACCGGACCGGGAACGACCGTCGGCGCGAGCCCGTTGATCTCGAGCTCGTATTGGAACAGCCGGTGGCCGCGCTTGTAGGCGAGCCGTGCTTTGCCGGCTGGTGTCTCGAAGAAGGCCTGCTTCGCTGCTTCCGCGGAGATGGCTTGCCGTTGGCGTGCCTTCTCCTCTGCCCGCTCCTCGCGGGCAGCCCTGCCCAGGGACGGCAGCAGTCCCGTCCTGCCGCGAAGCGAGGGGAGGCGGAATCCGGTTTGCGTCTCGTCGGTGCTCTCCGGCGCTGGCGCGGGTCGGCTCGGCGCGGCTTGCTGCGCGGAGCGGAACTCGACGTGAAGCTGTGCATGCTCGCTTGCCACTGTCACAAGGGAGAAACGCGCCGGGGGCCGGATGGTTTTCGTATGACCCCGTCATATATTCGGCTAGAGAACGGAAAAGGGCCCCAATTGGGGCCCTTTTGCTTCCGAAGGACGTGCCACCAGCGAGACTCTGTTTCCCTGGCTCGTCGGTCCTCAAGTCTTGATCGGTGCTTCGCTATGTAAACACCGCATGTGCTGGAAAGTTGCATTCGTTGCATCGGCCGTTGCAGCGATCGACTTGAGGGCCGGGGTGCGGGAATGGCCGCGGACTCCGCACCGGTTTCTCCGCTAGATTCAAGTCTCCGGGCGCTTAGCTCAGTTGGGAGAGCGCCAGCTCGACAAGCTGGAGGTCACTGGTTCGAGCCCAGTAGCGCCCATCGGATTCCCCGCTGTAGAGCCAAAAATCAGGGAGTGGTTCTAGACCAGTCTCAGATTTGGCTCTACAGCTCGAATCGCAAGGCCAAGCGACTCGCTTTCGCGTAGAAATCTACTTGTTGAGGCGGCCGAAGGGGCGCCTCAGAATGTGAGACCCAGCGCCCTTCGCCCGAGCCACTTGGCGGGCTTCAAGGCGTGGAAATACACGCCGGCCGGTATGTCGTTCCACCGGAAGCCGATATCGCGGAGCCACGCAACAAGCAATTCCGCGACCTCATGCACGGGCGTTTCCAACGCGCCAACGCCGACCGGCGGGCAAGAAGTTCTCGAACTTCCGCACGCGCCTTCGAGGTCACGTCCGACCTCGCCACAACGAGGGCACCTACGCCTACGCACGAACTGTGCGGAGTTTCCACCGGAAGAAGAAGCCGCTCGCCGGAACCCGGAAGGAGAACTGCGCTGACCCGGAGTTCATGGCGGAGTTCCGTCGCCAATGCGAACGACTCCCCCGCTGGGACTTCCAGGTAGTTGAGATCACCGACAACCGCCTCGCCGCAGTCTTTGAGATTTACGCGGCGACGTTGCTTGGGCTGCGCCACCAGACCTTCGCAGTTAGCTGAAGGTGGCGGCGCCGCCCGGCGGGCCGAGTGGCGCCGCCCCACTCTCAGGCAGTGCTTCAAGCCGAAAGGGCGGCCCTAGGGCCGCCCTTTCGATCCATCGAGCAAGCATCGAGCGCCAAACCAAGGAGCTGTGCTGACAGCCAAGTGGAAGGCAATCACGACGCAGCACGAATATACGCCAATTGCAAGATTCTATGAAACAACCTTTTTGCGCCATTCCACGCGGCCCCGCGTACGTTTGGTCGAAGAATGCCCTCCCAGCTGGTGGATAGGGCAGGGCTCGTCTTCGTCAGCCACGACCAGCCCTGCCCTTCCCCTTCTAGCGGTTCTTGATCGTGGACAGGAGCGGCACGACCGCCGAACACGGGACTGCTGTCATCGCTTCTCACCTCCGTTGTGTGAGAGTTTTAGATCAATCAGAAAGATTAGAGCAATCAGCAGTCAAGTTTGCGAAAGGCCTTGTTCGCGGATACGTTCCTGTCTAAACGACAGGGCCATACCGATCTAGAAATCTTCAAATACCGGTGGCCTCGACCGAGAGGAGCGATGACCTTGGCACGCAAGAAAGCGCCGAAAAAAACTGCGGAGCAGAAGGCGAAGATGAAGCTCTCAGTCAAAGAGAAGCTGATGAAGGCGATGGCGCATCCGATGCGGGTACGCATCCTTGCTTGGATGAATGACCGGCCTTGGAGTCCTAACGAAATCTCACAAGAGATAGGAGAGGGGCTAAGCCAGATCAGCTATCACGTCAAAGTCCTCAAGGACTTCGAACTGATTGAAATGACGAAAACAGAGCCCCGACGAGGGGCGGTCGAGCACTTCTACAAGGCAATCTGGCGGGCCTACATGCCGTCGAAAGTGACTAAGCAGTTCCCGAAGTCAGCTCAGCGAATGATCTTCTTCGACACCCTTAAGGATGCGGACCTGGACATCGTCGCCTCGCTTGATTCCGGCCGGTTCGATGAGCGTGACGACTACCACGTCAGCTATACGCCAGGCGACATGGACGCACAGGGCCGCATGGAAACCGACTTACTGAACGACAAGTACGTGGACGACTACCTAGAGATTGAGGCTCGCTCGGCTCAACGGCGCGCGAAGCGGAAGGGAGAAGGAAGGCCCGAGGCGGAGGGCGATCACATCCCGACTAGTGCCGTCTTGATCGTCTTCGGTTCGGACAAGGCCGAGCAGGAGAAGGCGCCTTCCAGAAAACGGCGCAAGAAGAAAAAGTGATAAAAAACCCTGTTAATACCGAGTTCGTTTTAACATACCATCGCACTTGCACCGGGGCGCCAAAGGACCAAAGGGAGAGGCCGTTGGCTTTGGCTTCCCTGCGCGGGGCGCTCTTGGTGCGCAACTTGGCGAATGGCGAAGGCGGCACTAGACTGGGGCCCGCCTCTCCCACAGCCGAGTTGGCGGCGTCGCGACGGTGAAGGCTGTCGGGGTCTAGGCCGAAGAGCCGCCCCGCGGGTCGGCCGGGCACCGGCAGCTTGCGCAGCCGCGCGAAGGCGACGGCGAGCTCCTCGGCCCAGGGCCAGCGCCGCTCCAGGCGCCGGGTGGCGCGACGGGCGTGGAAGGCGATCCGCCCGGCGGTGTGCAGGGCGCGGTAGCGCAGGCGCTTGGGCTCAAGGCCGGAAAGCTCGCCGCGCAGGAGCAAGGTGTCGGTCAGGGCGAGGAGCAGCTGGGCGATCAGCACCAGCTCCATCCAGACCGCGTTCATCTTGAAGTCGGCGAAGGGGAGCAGCTCAAGGCCGATCTGCTTGGTACAGCGGATGCGGTCCTCACAGCGGGCGCGGGCGCGATGGCAGCGCTCCAGATCGGTGGCCTCACCCGCGCGGTCGGTGAGGATCGCCTGGAAGCGGTGGCCGTCTGCGTCGGTGAAGGAGAGCTGGGCGCCGGGGTGGGGGCGTTCGCGGCGCACGATCAGGCGCGAGCCCTCCGGCCAGCCGGAGAGGTCGATCAGATCGGTTGCCTCGGCGACTTCGCCGTTGTCGCGCGCAGAGCCATCCTGGTTGAGCGCGGAGACCCAGCACCCATGGGGAATGCGGGCGAGCGCCTTGCGCACCGGCTCGGTCAGGTCGAAGCCGACCGAGAAGCGGATCCGCCCCTCGCGCGCCCAGTCCAGCAATCCGTGGGTGGCGCCGGCGGAGTCGAAGCGCAGGACGATCTCGGCGTCGGCGGCGTGCTCTGCGGGCAGCTGCTCAAGTGCCTCTTCTGCGACCTCGATCTGGTCGAACACGGTGTTGGCGCCGGCGTTGCCGGGGCGCAGCAGACCCGCAAGCGGCTCCCGCCGCAGGGATCACCGGGGCGGTCCAGGAAGGCGAGCATCGGGTGGAAGCCGAAGCCCTTCTTGAACGTCGGGGCAGCTCCCTCCTTCTCAGAGCCCGCTTCGATCAATGTCGGGTCGAGGTCGACGAAGAGCGGCCCCTCGGGCTCGGCGCCGGCCTCCGAGGCGCGCTCGCGTGCCGCCCGGCGGGCCGTGCGGAGGGCACCCATCAGCTCGGGGTCGCGGCCGATCGCCGCCACGGCACGCCAGGCTGTCGCGTCGGAGGCGACCGCGCCGAAGAGCGGCTCTTGGTCGCGCACCGCGCCCAGGTCGGAGAGGTGGGAGCCGCCCGAGGCCAGCATCACCGCGAGGTCGCGCACCACCCGACCCGGGTCGTGGGCGCCGCGCCGCTCCCGCATCGACGCGAGCCCCTTGCAGAGCGTTTGCACCTTCATGGTGATCCTCCTGAGCGGTGTTTGCGAGCTTCGTCACCCGCAGAATTTCGCTTCAGGCGGACGAAACCGCGCCCTGGATTACCCGGGGCGCGGTTTCTTCATGAACGATCCGGGTTAGGCTCGCGGCCTCGTGATCGGGACCTATGCAGCCGTGCTCGCCATCTGCGCGGCGTCGCTGGCGATCGGGCAGGCGGCGATCTCTCTCTGTGGGGTGAGACGCTGGTCGTGGCTGGCGCCGCCGGTCGGCTTGGCACTGCTGCTCACCATCTGCTGGGGCACGGTTCGACTGCCGGGGCACGGTGCGATCTCGGCGGTCGCCGTTCTACTGGTCGGCGCCGCATCGGTCGCCTACCTGTGGGGGCGCATCGAGGGAGGGGGGGAGGCCCTGCGCGCCGGCGCTCCGGTCGCTCTGCTGGCCCTCGCCGCGACCGCCCTGCCCTTCGTCGCTGAGGGCCACTTCGGGATCCTCGGCACCAGCTTCAACCCCGACATGTCCCAGCACCTGCTGGCGGCCGACCGCCTCGCTCACGGGGAGACCTCCCAACTCCTCCACCAGGGATACCCGCTCGGCCCCCACGCGATCGTCGTCGCACTCAACAAGGGCTTGGGAACCAGCCTGGTCCAGGGCTTCACCGGCCTCACCGTCGCCGTCGCCGTCCTCGCCTCCCTAACCGCCCTCACCGCCTTCCGAGACCAGACCTGGCCCCTCCGCATCCCGGCCGCCCTCGTAGTCGGCCTCACCTACATGGCAGCCTCTTACCTCGCCCAGGGCTCCTTCAAGGAGACGATGCAGGCCCTCTTCTTCCTGGCCTTCGTCCTGGCCCTGCGAGAGGCATCCAGGAACCGCGAATGGAACGAGTTACAACTCCGCTTCGCCCCGGCAGCTCTACTGGCGGTGGGGTCGGTCTACACCTACAGCTTCCCGGGATTGATCTGGCTGCTCGGCGCCGCAGCAATCTGGGCTGTAACGGAGTACGCCGTACGCCGTGTCTCGGCGGGTGACCCGGATGTCGGGGGGCCGAGAACGGAGGCGCAGCCCCCGCCCGCAGGCCCCCCGATCTCCGGGTCGGGCCCCGACGCCATGCGCGCCGGCCTAATGGCTTCCCTCCTATTCGCAGTCCTGATCGCCCCCGAGATCGGACGCATGATCGACTTCCACTCGTTCGAGACCTTCGACCCCAACGGCCCGGGCCTGGGCAACCTCTTCGGCCAGATCTCCCCCTTCGAGGCGCTCGGCATCTGGCCCTCGGGGGACTTCCGCCTCAGCCCCGGTGACGGCGCCGTTCCCGCCCTCGGCTACTACATGGGCGCCGCCTTCGCCTCGATCCTCCTGGCCTACGGGTTGGTCCTCTGCTGGCTTCGCCGGGAGACGGTACTGATCGCCGGACTCGCCGCCGCGGCGCTCGCCTTTGCCGCGGCGAGGATCGGCGGCACGCCCTACACGGCCGCCAAGGCGATCGAGATCGGCGCGCCAGTGGCGGTCCTGGTCATCGTCCTGCCCTTGCTGCGCCGTCCCGTGGCCTGGCTATTCCTGTTGGCCGCGGGCGCCTGTTCGCTGCTGGCGCTCGCCAACGCGCCGGTGGGGCCGACCTCCTACTCAGCGGCCCTGACCGAGCTGCGTGCCGACGTCGGCGAAGGGCCGACCCTCGTCCTCGCACCCCGCCAATTGCTCGCCGACGAACACGGCACCCCGTACATCGCCTGGGAGCTGCGCGGCGGCCGCGTCTGCATCGAGTCCGAAGGCGAAGCCGGGGCCAAGCCGCCCCCCGGCGTCCGCTACGTGGTGACCGAGCTCAGCGCCGGCCCGCCTCCGTACACCGGCCTGCGACCCAAACGCGTCAATCCGCCGTACGTCCTCTGGGAAACGACCACCCCCGAGGCCTCTCACAGCCCCTGCCCCCGTATAGCCGTCCGCCAAGCCCGCCAGGGCCAGCCCTGCTTCGCTGACCACCATAGCGCATAAAGCGGGAAGTGGGCGTGGGTAGCATGGCCGGATCGAGGCGGCTACGGAGAAGATCACGGTCAAATTGCCCGACGGGACGGCGCTGGAGCTCGCCGGCGGCGCTTCGGGGGCCGATGCCGCTGCGGCGATCGGGCCGGGACTCGCCAAGGCGGCGCTGGCGATCGAGGTCGACGGGGAGCTGCGGGATCTTTCCGCGCCGCTGCCCGACGGGGCCGAGATCTCGATCCTCACCGACCGCGACCCCGCGGCCCTCGACCTGATTCGCCACGACGCCGCCCACGTGATGGCCGAGGCGGTGCAGGAGCTCTACCCCGGCACCAAGGTGACGATCGGGCCGGCGATCGAGAGCGGCTTCTACTACGACTTCGACTTCCCGGACGAGGTCCGGGTCACCGATGCCGACCTGGAGAAGATCGAGGCGGCGATGCGCGCCCACATCGAGGCCGACGAGGACTTCTCCCGCCGCGATGTGCCCGTCGCCGAGGCCCGCGAGATCTTCAAGGCCCAGAACGAGGACTACAAGGTCGAGCTGATCGACGACCTCGTCGCCAAAGGGGGCGTCGAGGTCGTATCGCTCTACCGCAACGGCCCTTTCGAGGACCTCTGCCGCGGCCCCCACGGTCCCTCGACCGGGCGGATCAAAGCGATCAAGCTGAGCTCGCTCGCCGGCGCCTACTGGCGCGGCGACGAGGAGCGCCAGATGCTGACCCGGATCTACGGCACCGCCTTCTTCTCCAAGAAGGACCTCAACAAGCACCTGGAGCGGATCGAGCAGGCGAAGAAGCGCGACCATCGCCGCCTTGGTCCCCAGCTCGGCATCTTCATGCTGCGTGAGGAGGCGCCCGGGATGCCCTTCTGGCTGCCCAACGGAACCACGCTGCTGCATCTGATCGAGGCCGAGGTGCAGGCTCAGCTGCGCAAGCGCGGCTACGAGGAGATCGCCACGCCGCAGGTGCTCGACGAGGAGCTCTGGCATCGCTCCGGGCACTGGGACAACTACCGCGACGACATGTACTTCATGCAGTCCGACGAGAAGCGGTTGGCGCTGCGGCCGATGAACTGCCCCGGCGCCTGCCTCGTCTTCGACTCCGAGCGCCACTCCTACCGTGAGCTGCCGCTGCGCCTGGCCGAGTTCGGCCGCGTCTCGCGCAACGAGCGCGAGGGCGTCCTGCACGGCCTGCTGCGGGTCCGCGCCTTCACCCAGGACGACGCTCACGTCTACTGCACCGAGGAGCAGGTCGCCGACGAGGTGGCGGACATCTGCGGGGCGATCGACGAGCTCTACGCCCGCTTCGGTTTCGAGGACGTCCGGGTCGAGCTCTCGACCCGCCCGGAGAAGTCGATGGGCTCCGAGGAGCAGTGGGCGAAGGCCGAGGCGGCTTTGACCGAGGCGCTCGACCGCCAGGGCCGCGCCTACGAGCTGAACCCGGGCGACGGCGCCTTTTACGGGCCGAAGATCGACTTCCACGTCACCGACGCGCTCGGCCGCTCCTGGCAGTGTGGCACCTGCCAGCTCGACTTCCAGATGCCCGAGCGCTTCGATCTCTCCTACGTCGGCGCCGACGACGCCGCCCACCGCCCGGCGATGATCCACCGCGCCCTGCTCGGCTCGATGGAGCGCTTCGCCGGCATCCTGATCGAGCACTACGCCGGGCGCTTCCCGGTCTGGCTGGCGCCCGTACAGGCGATCGTGCTGCCGGTCTCGGACCGTCACAACGCATACGCGACCCGCGTTGCCACCGAGCTGCGCGAGGCGGGCGTGCGGGTCACCACCGACGACCGCTCGGAGTCGGTCGGCAAGAAGATCCGCGACGCCGAGCTCGGCCGCTACCCCTACATGCTGGTCGTCGGCGACCGCGAGGAAGAGGCCAGTGCGCTGGCCGTGCGCTCGCATGCCGAGGGCGAGCTGGGGGCGATGCCGACTGCCGAGTTCGCCGCCCGCGTCGTCGCCGAGAGTGCCCCCGCCTGAGGCGAACCCTTGCCGATCGCCGACCTCTGTCTATACTCCGGGCACTTGATTGCAGGCACGCCAAACACCCCGCGCCGCTGAGCGTCCCGTGCCAGCCACCCAACCCCTCGTCCGCTTGAAGTTCCACACCTCACTTAGCTAGTGCCGGTCCCGCGTAGGTTCGACCGGCGCCCACCAGAGCGCGACAGCACCCGGGTCAACGAGCGCATCCGCGTTCCCAAGGTGCGCCTGATCGGTGCCGAGGGCGAGCAGCTCGGCGTTGTCGAGATCAACGAGGCGCTCAAACGCGCCCAGGAGGCCGACCTCGACCTGGTCGAGGTGGCGCCCAACTCGAAGCCCCCGGTGACCCGCCTGCTCGACTACTCGAAGTACAAGTACGAGCAGGAGCAGAAGCAAAAGCAGGCGCGCAAGCACCAGCAGCAGGTCAACATCCGCGAGATCAAGCTGCGGCCGAAGATCGCCGACCACGACTACGAGACCAAGAAGGGCCACGTCGAGCGCTTTCTGCGCCACCAGGACAAGGTCAAGATCACGATCATGTTTCGTGGCCGCGAGCAGGCTCATCCCGAGCGGGGACGGGCGCTGCTGCAGCGGCTCTACGAGGACCTCGACGGTCTCGCCGTGATCGAGTCCCAGCCTCTGCAGGAAGGGCGCAACATGAGCATGTTGCTGGCGCCCGGCAAAGAGGCGGCTGCCGAGAAACCCGCCCAAGGGGCGGACGCGGCGGACACGTCGGCTGACGACGCCGCGGCTTAAAGCTGAGTGAGTGGGGGGTGTCGAGTGACCCTCTCCCAAACGCTCGGCAGGAGCCTCGCTTGAGTGTTTGGGAGAGGGTCACCCGACACCCCTTCATGCCTCGCTTTTAGGCGCCGATGATCTCGGCGATGCGGTCGGCTGCGTGGCCGTCCCAGAGGGGTGGCGGCGCAGGTTTTCCTGCCGGGCGCGTTGCTAGAGCTTCTGGAATCTGAGCGATGGCGGCGGGGGCCAGTCCCAACAGGGTGTTGGTGCCGGCGGTGATTGTTATTGGGCGCTCGGTGTTGGCTCGGAGGGTGAAGCAGGGGATGCCCAGGTAGGTGGTCTCCTCTTGGATTCCTCCTGAGTCTGTGAGGACGGTGCCGGCGTCGGCGAGGAGGGAGAGGAAGTCGAGGTAGCCGAGGGGCTCGCAGAGCAGCAGGCCGGGATGCTCGGAGCGGACCGCTTCCATCATCGAGCGGGTGCGGGGGTGGACCGGGAAGACGACCGGCATCTCGCGCGCCAGCCCCGCCAGCTGCTCGATTGCCGGCGCCAACAGGGGGCCGTCGACCAGGGCGGGGCGGTGCAGGGTGACGAGGGCGAAGCTGCCGGGCTCGACGCCGAGGCGGCTTGCCGTGCCCATCGCCCGGAAGCGCGGCTCGAGCGCCACCAGGGTGTCGATCATCGTGTTGCCTACAAGGTGGATTCGCTCGGCCGGGACGCCCTCGGCGTGCAGGTTGTCGTTGGCCTCGGGGCTGTGGATGAAGAGCTCCGCGGAGAGCTGGTCGGTGACGATCCGGTTCAGCTCCTCGGGCATCGTGCGGTCGAAGGAGCGCAGGCCCGCCTCGATGTGGGCGACCGGGATCTGCATCTTGGCCGCGGTCAGGGCGGCAGCGGCGGTCGAGTTGACGTCGCCGGGGACGATCACCAGGTCCGGTCGCTCGTCGGCCAGAATCGGCTCCAGCCGCTCCATCACCCGCGCCGTCTGCTGGGCGTGGCTGCCCGAGCCGACCTCCAGCATGAAGTCGGGTACCGGCACGCCGAGCTCCTCGAGGAAGATCTCCGACATCAGGCGGTCGTAGTGCTGGCCGGTGTGGACGATCGCGTGCCGTCCCTCCGGCAGGCGCGCGCGCAGGGCGCCGATCACGGGGGCCGTCTTGACGAAGTTGGGCCGCGTCCCGACCACATAAACGATGCGCATCGGGCGCCACAGTACCTACGACCCTCGACGGGCCGATACGTCAAGTTGGACTTGACGTATCGGCCCGTCGGCGGCCTGCGCCAGCCTCTGTGCCTGCGCGTCTGCTTCAATAGCGGACCCGATGCCCAAGATGAAAACTCATTCCGGCGCCAAGAAGCGCTTCCGCAAGACCGCGACGGGCAAGCTGCGCGGACGCCGGGCCTACTCGAGCCACATCCTCGAGAAGAAGTCCCCGAAGCGCAAGCGGCGGATGGCGCGGCCGGTGGAGATCGCTCCCTCGGACACAAGGACCGTGCGGCACCTGCTCGGAGGCGGCAAGTGAGCCGGGTCAAGCGCTCAGTCCACGCGCGCAAGAAGCGGCGCAAAGTACTGAAGGAAGCGAAAGGCTATTTCGGCCGCAAGCACTCCTCCTACCGCTTCGCCAAAGAGCAGGTCCAGCGCTCGGGCATGTACGCCTACCGCGACCGGCGCAACCGCAAGCGCGAGTTCCGCCGGCTCTGGATCACCCGCATCAACGCGGCGGCACGGTTGGAGGGCATGAGCTACTCCGAACTGATCCACGGCCTCGGCAAGGCCGAAGTCGAGGTCAATCGCAAGATGCTCGCCGATATCGCGGTAAACGACCGCGAGGCATTCCGCCGATTTGTGGAGCTGGCCCGGGAGGGTGCGGCGGCCTAGCCGCAGCCGACACTCCACTTTCCCGGGCGGGCCGTCTTCACGGCCCGCTTTTTCGTTCCAGGAGACCCAACGCCAGGCAAGAAACAGAGCAAGCGAGAAGAGACGATGATCGAGAGCCCCCAAAACGAGAAGCTGAAGCTGGTGCGCAAGCTGCACGAGCGCAAGCAGCGCGAGCGCGAGGACGCCTTCTTCACCGAGGGCGAGGACCTGCTCGACGCCGGTCTTGCCGCCGGCGCCGAACCGCGCTTCATCCTCGTCGCCGCCGGTAGCGGCCTTGCCGGCGAGGAGGTCGCGGCGGAGCTGCTCGCCGCGGTCTCCACGCTCGGCTCGGGGACGCGTGCGATCGCCGTTTGGCCTCGCGCCTGGGCCGAGCCCGGTGCCACTCCGTGCATCTACCTGCACGGCGTCGGCGATCCGGGCAACGTCGGCACCATCGTCCGCACCGCCCACGCCCTGCTCGACGGCACCGTCGTCCTCGGTCCCGGCTGCGCCGACCCCTTCTCGCCGAAGGCCGTGCGGGCGAGCATGGGCTCGATCTTCGGCCAGTGCGTTGCGCGGGGGGCGGTGGGGGAGACGCCGGGGCCGCGGGTCGCTCTCGTCGCCCACGCGGGCGAGGCGCCAGCGGCGCTCGGGGGCGCGGCGACCCTCTGTCTCGGCGCCGAGCGCGACGGATTGCCCGAGGAAGTCCTGGCAGCCTGCGACTCCCGGGTGACGATCCCGCTCCGCCGCGGCGGAGCCGAGTCGCTCAACGTCGCCGCCGTTGCTGCAATTTGCGCCGAGCGGATATCGTCGCTCGCCATGCCGGAGGTCGCCGAAGATGACTGAGGGACTCGATCGGATCGAGCAGATCGGGGCCGAGGCCGCGGCGGCGATCGAGGCGGCGCCCGGTACCGCCGAGCTGGAGGAGCTGCGGGTTCGCTACCTCGGCCGCAAGGCGGAGCTGACCGCGATCCTGCGCGGGATCGCCGAGCTGCCCGCCGAGGAGCGCGGCCAGGTCGGGGCCGCGGCGAACAAGGCGCGCGTGCGGCTCGAGGCGCTGATCGAGTCGCGCGGAGAGGCCCTCGATGCGGGTGAGCTGGAGGCGAAGCTCGCCGAGGACCGCGTCGACGTCACCCTGCCGGGCTCACCACTGCGCCCGGTCGGCCACATCCACCTGATCACCCGCACCACCCGCCAGATCGAGGACACGATGATCGGGCTCGGCTACCGGGTGATGGAGGGCCCCGAGGTCGAGCACGACTATTACAACTTCACCGCGCTGAACCACCCCGCCGGCCACCCGGCGCGGATGCTCCAGGACACCTTCTACGTGCAGTCGGACCCCGAGGTGCTGCTGCGCACGCACACCTCGCCGGTGCAGGTGCGCAGCATGGAGGCCCAGCCGCCGCCGATCTTCATGATCGCGCCGGGCAAGGTCTACCGGCGCGACTCCGACGCCACCCACAGCCCGATGTTCCACCAGGTAGAGGGCTTGGCGATCGGCGAGGGGATCACGCTCGCCGACCTGCAGGGCACGCTCGACGAGATGCTGCGGGCCATTTTCGGGGGCGAGCGCAAGGCGCGGATGCGGCCACACTTCTTTCCCTTCACCGAGCCCAGCGTCGAGTTTGACGTCTCCTGCTTCCAGTGTGAGGGCACCGGTGCGCTGGCCGGCGGCGAGCGCTGCAATCTCTGCAAGGGAATCGGCTGGATCGAGGTCGGCGGCGCCGGCATGGTCGACCCCAACGTGCTCGGCTTCGTCGAGTCGGGCGGCTATGACCCGGAGCGCGTCCAGGGCTTCGCCTTCGGCATGGGCGTGGAGCGGATCGCGATGCTGCGCCACGGCGTCCCGGACCTGCGGCGCTTCTTCGACAACGACGTGCGCGTCCTGGAGCAGTTCTCGTGAGGGTGCCGTACTCATGGCTACGCGAGTACTGCGATCCCGGCATCGAGCCCGGTGGGCTGGCCGAGCGGCTGGCGATGACCGGCACCGAGGTCGAGCGGGTCGGCACGATCGGCCCGCCGTCTGCGGACGGGTTCGTCGTCGGCCGGGTGCTGAGTGCGGAGTCGCACCCCAACGCCGACCGGCTGCGCGTCTGCACGGTCGACACCGGCGACGGTGAGCGGACGATCGTCTGCGGCGCCCCCAACGTTGCGGCGGGGCAGACGGTCCCGGTGGCGCTGCCGGGGGCGACGCTGCCCGGCGGCATGGAGATCGGCATGGCGAAGCTGCGCGGCGTCGAGTCGGCGGGAATGATCTGCTCCGCCACGGAGCTCGAACTGGGCGAGAGTCCCGACGGCATCCTCGTCCTCGCCGAAGACGGTTCCGGTGCGCCTTATCCCCCTATAACGGGGAAAAAGCGCACCGGAAGCTTGGTGCCGGGGACGCCGCTGGACCAGGTGCTGCCGGTTGGCGAGCCGGTCTTGGAGTTGGAGGTGACGCCGAACCGGGTCGACTGCTTCGGCGTCTACGGCGTCGCTCGCGAGGTGCACGCGATCAGCGGCGCGGCGCTCGCGGCCGAGCCGTGGGCCGAGGATGCGCCCGCCGACGGCAAGGGCGAGGCTGGCGACTACGCCTCGGTCACGGTCGAGGTGCCGGACCTGTGCCCGCGCTTCACGGCGCGCGTCTTCACCGATGTGACGATCGCGCCCTCGCCCGCCTGGCTGCAGGCCCGGCTGGCTGCCGCCGGCCAGCGCCCGATCAACAACGTCGTCGACATCACCAACTATGTGATGCTGCTCACCGCCCAGCCGCTGCACGCCTTCGACCTCGACAAGGTGCCGAACGGGGCGCTCACCGTGCGTGCGGCGAAGAACGGCGAGAAGATGACGACGCTCGACGATGTCGAGCGGACTCTCGACGTCGAGACCGTTCTCGTCTGCGACAGCGACGGGCCCTCGGGGGTCGCCGGGATCATGGGCGGCCAGGTCTCCGAGGTCTCCGGCGATACGACCAGCGTCCTGCTCGAGGCGGCGAACTGGAACGGCACCAACATCCTGCGCACGTCGAGGATGTTGTCGCTGCGCTCCGAGGCCTCCTCGCGTTTCGAGAAGCAGCTCCACCCGGAACTCTGCATGCGGGCCCAGCGGATCGCCTCGCGGCTGATGGTCGAGCTCTGTGGCGCCAAGCTCCTGCCGGGGACGATCGACGTCGCCGCCGAGGTTCCCGAGCCGCGCAGGCTGACCCTGCGCGGCGAGCGGGTCGAGAAGATTCTCGGCATGGCGATCGAGCAGGCCGACCAGGTCGCCTACCTTGAGCGGCTCGGCTTCGGGGTCGAGACGGCTGGCGCCGACCTCGAGGTGACGGTCCCGCCCGACCGCCACTATGACGTCACCCGCGAGATCGACCTGATCGAGGAGGTCGGCCGGGTCCACGGCCTCGACGAGCACCTGCCGAGCACCCTGCCCGCCGTCGCCGGCCGGGTCGGCGGCCTCACCCGCGAGCAGCGCCTGCGCCGCCGCGCCGAGGACACGATGCGGGCCCTCGGCTTCGACGAAGTAGTCGGCTGGAGCTTCACCGACCCGGGTGAGCCGGAGCGTCTGCGCATCCCGGCGGACGATCCGCAGGCCAACGGCGTCGTTCTCTCCAATCCCCTCTCCGAGGACCAGTCCGTACTGCGCACAACCGTCCTGGGCAGCCTCCTCGACATTGCCCAGAGCAACCAGGCTCACGGCGCCAGCGCCGTGACGATCTTCGAGTCCGCCCGCATCTACCTAAAAGCCCCGCCGACGGGCCGATACGTCAAGTCTGACTTGACGTATCGGCCCGTCGGCCCCTTGGCTGGGGGGTTTTTGGGGGGGCGGGAGGCTCCTTGTTATGAGCCGCACCGGGTTGGGGCGCTGGCAGTGGAGGGGCTCTCCGGGGGCTCTTGGCGTGGCGACGGCGAGCCGGCGGATTTTTTTGCGCTGAAGGGTGTGCTCGGGGCGTTGGGCGGGCAGCTCGGGGCACCGCTCGCTTTCGAACCGGCGGAGCGGCCCTTTCTGCATCCGGGGCGCACGGCGACGATCCTGGCCGGCGGGGAGACGGCCGGCTGGATCGGCGAGCTGCATCCGCTCGTCGCCCGGGCCTGGGATCTCGATGCGGCTGTCGCCTTCGAAGTCGACCTGGCGGCGCTCGTCGGCGCCGCCACGGCGGGCGAGGAGACCTTCGAGGACGTGACCAGCTTTCCCGCGGTCAACCAGGACATCGCCGTCGTCGTCCCAACCGAGGTCTCCGCCGCGCAGCTGCGCGCAGCGGTTCTCGCGGCGGGTGGCGAGCTGCTGCGCTCTGCCGAGGTCTTCGACCTCTACGAGGGCGAGCAGGTGGGGGAGGGGCACAAGAGCGTCGCCCTGCGGCTCGAGTTCCGCGCCCCCGACCGCACCCTCACCGACGAGGAGGTCGCCGAGCGCCGTGCCGCGATCGAGGCCGGGCTGGCGGAGATCGGGGGGACCCTTCGTGGCTGACCGCAATGCACAGCCGCTTGACGGCGAACCCGCGGCGCGGGTGCTGGTCGCCGGCGCTTCCGGCTTCACCGGTGCGCTCGCCGCGCAGATCGCCTGGCGCCATCCCAAGCTGGAGCTGGTCGCGGTCACCTCGCGCAGCGATGCCGGGAAGCGGCTCGACAGCCTCTACCCGCGCTACCGCGTGCCGATGGAGTTGACCGAGCTCGACCTCGACGAGATCGAGGAGGTCGACGCGGCGATCGTCGCCTACCCGCATGGCGCCTCGGCGCCCGCGGTCGCGGCATTGCGCGGGCTCGGCGCCCTCGTCGTCGACCTCTCCGCCGACTTCCGCCTGCGCGACCTGCCCACCTACGAGCGCTGGTACGGCAAGCACGGCGCGCCCGAGCTGCTCGA
Source organism: uncultured Solirubrobacterales bacterium (assembly GCA_963817905.1). Classification (GTDB taxonomy): domain Bacteria; phylum Actinomycetota; class Thermoleophilia; order Solirubrobacterales; family 70-9; genus VRUE01. The sequence continues at coordinate 1,222,662 of CAWFPS010000002.1, forward strand.
GGGTGCGGTCTACGGGCTGACCGAGCTCTACCGCGAGGAGTTGCGCGAGGCCGAGCTGGTGGCGACTCCGGGGTGCTACCCGACGGCAAGCGTGCTGGCATTGGCGCCGTTGGCCGAGAAGGGCCTGCTCGCCGATGTCGTGATTGACGCCAAGCAGGGAGTCTCCGGCGCCGGGCGGGGCGGTGGCGATGCGATGCACTACGTCTCGATGGACGAGAACGCTTTCGCTTACAAGACCGAGGGGCACCGCCACCGTCCCGAGATCGAGCAGGAGCTGGCGGCGCTTGGCAGCCCGGCACCGGTCACCTTCGTCCCGCACCTCTTGCCGCTGGACCAGGGCGAGCTGACCAGCTGCTACGCGCAGACCAGCGAGCCGGTCTCAAGGGGTGAGGTGCAGGCGCTTTACCGCGAGCGCTACGCAGATGAGCCCTTCGTCCGTGTGGTCGAGGGGCCGCCGGGCCTGCGCGACGTGCGCGACACCAACGAGTGCCACGTCTACATCACGGTCGAGGCGCGCGGAAAGGTGATGGCGTTCTCCGCCATCGACAACCTCTGGAAGGGCGCCTCGGGCCAGGGCGTGCAGAACCTCAACCTGATGCTGGGTCTCGAGGAGACGGAGGGCCTGCAATGACGTTCCGGTGCGCCTTTTGGACGCCACGGGTGCGTAAAGCGCACCGGAAGGGCTGTGGGCGGTGAGTGGCGGATTCTTTCGGTCGCGCTGGGTCGATCCGCCTGCTGGGGTCGAGGAGCTGGACCCTGCGGGCCTGCCGCCGGGCTTCCGGGCCGGCGCGGCGCACTGCGGGCTCAAGGGCGGCGGCAAGACCGACGTTGGCTTGCTCGCCTGCGACGCCGAGCAGGTTTCCTCCTCGATCCTGCTCACCCGCAACGCCTCATCCGCGGCGCCGGTCCGGGTCTGCCGGGAGCGCTGCGAGCGCGGCGCGATCCGGGCCGCGGTCGTCAACGCCGGCAACGCCAACGCCGAGACCGGTGAGCAGGGCTACGCCGACGCGGTCGCGATGTGCGATGAGGCCGCGGCCCAACTCGGCCTGCGTGCGGAGACGGTCGCCGTGGCCGAGACCGGCGTAATTGGCGTGCCACTGCCGGTCGACGCCGTGCTGGCCGGCATCGGCGACGCCGCCGCGGCGCTCTCGGAGTCGGGCGGCACCGCCTTCTCCGACGCGATTCTCACCACCGACCGCTGGCCCAAGCGCTGCACACTGCGCACGCCGGAGGGTGTGACGATCTCCGCTCAGGCCAAGGGCGGAGGCATGATCCAGCCCAACATGGCGACGATGCTCTGCTTCGTCCAGACCGACGCCGTGGTCGAGGACCCCGACGCTGCCCTGCGTGCCGCCTGCGATGCCTCCTTCGAGCGGATCACGGTCGACGGCCAGATGAGCACCAACGACACCCTGCTCCTGCAGGCGACCGGCGCCGCCGGCGCGCCGCTCTCGGAGGGGCTGCTCGAGGCGATCCTGCTCCAGCTCGCGATTGAGGTCGTCGCCGACGGCGAGGGGTCGACGCGGGTCGGCCGGGTCCAGGTCGACGGCGCCGCTTCCCAGGCCGAGGCCGAGCGGGTCGCCCGGGCGATCGCCAACTCGCCCCTGGTCAAGACCGCTCTCTTCGGCCGTGACCACAACTGGGGCCGGATCGCCCAGGCGGCCGGGATGGCCCTGGCCGGCGAGGACCTGGAGGAGATCGGGGCCGAGAACATCGACAACGCCGAGCTGGCCGGGGAGACCGCCGAGGCCGAGATTGGGCTGCGGCTCGACCGCGGCGAGCACAGCGCCCACGTCTGGTTCTCGGACCTGGGCTACGAGTACGTGCGGATCAACGCCGAGTACACGACATGAGGAGACAAAGGTGAGCGCCAACGTCGACACCCTGCTCGAGGCCCTGCCCTACATCAAGGAGTTCCACGGGCGCACGGTCGTGATCAAGTACGGCGGCGCGGCGATGCGCGAGGAGGACCTGCGTGAGGCCTTTGCCACCGACGTCGTCCTGCTCAAGTACGTCGGCCTCAATCCGGTCGTCGTCCACGGCGGCGGGCCGGAGATCAGCGAGCACATGAAGCGGCTCGGCATGGAGGTGCGCTTCCACCACGGGCTGCGGGTATCCGACGCCGAGACGGTCGAGGTGGCGAAGATGGTCCTGCTCGGCAAGCTCAACTCCGACATCGTGCAGCGGCTCAACCGCCACGGCCAGCCGGCGGTCGGCCTCTCCGGCGAGGACGGCTCGCTGTTCGAGGTGGCGCCGGTCCCCAACGCCGAGGACGTCGGCTTCGTCGGCTCGATCGAGCGGGTCGACGTCGACGTGCTCAACCACATCTCCGCCGATTACATTCCGGTGATCGCCTCCGCGGCCTCCGACCGCGACGGCCAGTCCTACAACGTCAACGCCGACGAGGCGGCGGGCAAGGTCGCCGCCGCGCTTGGCGCCCACAAGGCGATCTTCCTCACCGACGTCGAGGGCTGGCGCGCCGAGGCGGACGATCCGGGTTCCCTGGTCAGCCGCGCCAGCGTCGACGAGGTGGCGGCGCAGCTGGAGAAGGTCGAAGGCGGCATGCGACCGAAGCTGCAGGCCTGCCTGGACTCGATTCGCGGCGGCGCCCAGTCGGCTCACATCATCGACGGACGCCAGCCGCACAGCCTCCTGCTCGAGCTCTTCACCAACGCCGGTATCGGCACCATGGTGACGCCGTGAACCTGACCGACCTGCAGGCGCTCGAGCGGCGCTACCTGATGCACACCTACAAGCGGGCGCCGGTCGAGTTCGTCCGCGGCGAGGGCCTGCTGCTCTGGGACGCCGAGGGCCGCGAGTACCTCGACTTCCTCGGCGGCATCTCGGTCTGCTCGGTCGGTCACTGCAACCCCGACGTGGTCGAGGCGGTGCGCGAGCAGACCGGCCGCCTGATGCACACCTCCAACCTCTTCTACACCGAGCCGATGGTCCGCCTCGCCGAGCGCCTCAGCGAGTCGAGCCTGGGCGGGCGGGTCTTCTTCGCCAACTCCGGCACCGAGGCCAACGAGTGCGCGATCAAGATCGCCCGCAAGCACGCCCACCGGCGCGGGATCGAGGCACCGGAGATCGTCAGCTTCGCCGGCGACTTCCACGGTCGCACCTACGGATCCCTAGCGGCGACCCCGGGCCTTGCCGCCAACCCGGACCTGGCGCCGATGCTGCCCGGCTTCCGCTCCGTCCCCTTCGACGCCCCCGCGGCGCTGCGCGAGGCCGTCAACGAGAACACCGCAGCCGTTCTGATCGAGCCGATCCAGGGCGAGGCCGGGATCCAGCCGCTCAGCGACGAGTCGCTGCTCGCCGCCCGCGAGGCCTGCGATGCGGTCGGCGCCCTGCTGATTCTCGATGAGATCCAGACCGGAGTCGGCCGCACCGGCTCGCTCTGGGCCTATGAGCAGATGCCGGTCCGGCCCGACGTCCTGACCAGCGCCAAGGCGCTCGGCGGCGGCATGCCGATCGGCGCCTGCGTCACCTCACCCGCTGCCGGCGAGGTGCTCGAGCCGGGCGACCACGGCTCGACCTTCGCCGGCGGGCCGCTTGCCTCCGTCGCCGCCCTCGCCGTGCTCGACATAGTCGACGACCCGGCCCTGCTGCGGCGCGTGCGCGATCTCGGCGGCCAGTTGCGCGAGTCGCTGCTCGGCCTCGATGGGGTGCGCGAGGTCCGTGGCCGCGGGTTGATGCTGGGCGTGGGGCTTGACGACGGCATCGACGCGGCCGCCCTCGGCGCCGGCCTGCTTGAGCGCGGCCTGATCGTCAACGTGCCCAAGCCGGACACGCTGCGGCTGCTGCCGGCGCTGACGGTCGATTCGGACCAGATCGGGCGCGCCGTTGCCACGATCGAGGCCGCGCTCCTAAGCTACGCCGACCAGTGAGCTCCCGAAAGCGCCCACCAGAGCCCCGTGCGCTAACCAGCGGCACGGCCGAGCGCCTTGCGGCGATCGTCGAGGCGGCCGAGCAGGCCGCCTCCAAGGTGATCGACGACGCCGAGGAGCAGGCTCGGCGCCAGATCTCCGAGGCCGGCGCCCGCGCCGACCGGATCGTCGCCGAACGCCTGCGCGCTCTCGCCGACGAGTTGGACCCGCCCAGCCTCGGCTCCGGCGAGCCGCACCTGCGGCCGGTCGCCGCCGTCGCCGAGCCCGAGCAGGCCCCGGCTCCGCGCTCGGGCCCGGCCGGCGCCCGCCTGCTCGCCACCCAGATGGCGGTCTCGGGCAGCAGCCGCGAGGAGATCGCCGAGCGGCTGCGCAACGGCTTCGACATCGAGAACACCAGCGAGATACTCGACGCGATACTCGGACCGGAGGACTGAGCCATGCACGAGGACCCGACCCGGATGATGAAGCAGCCCAACGGCGGCGACGAGCACCATCGCCCGCACGGCAACACCCGCCTGCTGATCGCCGGCCTGATCGCGGTGATCGTCGGCCTGGTGATCGCGGTTGTCGTCATCGCCGGCAGCGGCGGCGACAGCACGACCTCGACCGTGACCACGATCCCAAGCGAAGCCAGCTCGACCACCGAGGCCACCACCGGCTCGACCACGGAGACGACGACGGGCTCGACCACGACCTCGCCGACGACGACCGAAACGACGACGACCGAACAGACGACCTCGCCGACGACGACCACGACGCCGACAGAAGAAAACGGCAGCGGCGGCATCGGCGCACCCTGACGCGGTCGTCAATTCAACCGCCCAGCGGGCGAAATGACGACCGCGAGCTCCTCTTGACCATGACCCCCGATCCCGCCCAGATACGCACCGCCTCATATGAGGCCGACCCCGCCGAGGTGCGGCGGGTCCTGCTGCTCTACTCGGGCGGCCTCGACACCAGCGTGATGCTGAAGTGGATCCAAGATTCCTACGAAGCTGAGGTCGTCTGCCTCACCGTCAACCTCGGCCAGCCTGGCGAGGACTACGGCGTGATCGAGGACAAGGCGAAGCGGCTCGGGGCGCTCGAGTGCCACGTCGTCGACGCGCGCGAGGAGTTCGCCGTCGGGTACGTCATCCCCGCGATCAAGGCCAACGCCCTCTACGGCCTCGGCTACCCGCTCTTCACCGCGCTGGGGCGCCCGTTGATCGCCAAGCTCGCGGTCGACTACGCGCGTAAGACCGGCTGCGACACGATCGCTCACGGCTGCACCGGCAAGGGCAACGACCAGGTCCGGATCGAGGCCACGGTGGCGACCCTGGCGCCGGAGCTGAAGACGATCGCCCCGGTGCGCTCCTGGGAGATGGGCCGCGAGGAGGAGATCGCCTATGCCCGCGAGCACGGCATCCCGGTCAAGGGCGGTACCGAGGTCGCGCCCTACTCGATCGACGACAACCTCTGGGGCCGCTCCTCGGAGGGCCGCTGGATCGAGGAGCTCGACCACGCGCCCGAGGACGACGTCTTCGGGCTCGTCACCCGCCCCGAGCAGGCGCCCGACGAGGCCGAGACGGTCACGGTCGAGTTCGAGGCGGGGGTGCCGGTGGCGCTCAACGGCGAGCGGCTGGCGCCGGTCGACCTGCTCGAACGCGCCGCCGAGATCGGCTGCCGCCACGGCGTCGGCATCGTCGACCACATCGAGGACCGCATCGTCGGCCTCAAGGTGCGCGACATCTACGAGGTGCCGGCGGCGGCGATCCTGCTGCCCGCACATCAGGAGCTGGAGAAGCTGGTCGGCACGATCCACCAGAACCAGTTCAAGCCCGAGCTCGACCGCAAGTGGGCCTACCTGGTCTACGCCGGCCTCTGGTGGGAGCCGCTGCGCACCGACCTCGACGCCTACATGGAAGCGGTCAACGCTCAGGTGACGGGGACGATCGGCCTCAAGCTCTTCAAGGGAAGCGTGCGGGTCGTCACCCGCTCCTCGCCTAACGCGGTCTACGACGCCGACCTCGCATCTTTCGCCGAGTCCGGCGGCCTCTTCTCCCAGTCCGCCTCTCCCGGCTTCATCGAGCTCTGGTCGCTGCAGTCGCGGATGGCGCACCGGATCCGCCGACGCGGGGAGGGGGAGGGATGAGCTACGACAAGCTCGGCAAGGCGGCGATCCGCTTCGCCTTCAGGTACGTGCGGCGGCGCTACCGCCGCGAGATCCGGATCGGTGCCGGCATCGCTGCGGTGGCGGTGGCGATCGCGGCCTACGCGGCAACCCGCAACGTCCCCGAGGGCTGAGTTGCCGTGCCGCGCTCGCCCTCACGGCTTCTCCTAGCGCTGCTCGCGGCGCTGGCGCTCGCCGCCGTCCCGGCGGGCGCCGCCAGCCTCACGGCGCTGCAGCAGAAGGTCGCCCACGGCCGCGACGAAGCCAACTCGCTGGCAGGCCAGCTGCAGGCGGCGCAGAGCGAGATCGCCAGTGCCGAAGGCGAAGCGGCGGCGGCCCGGTCCCACGAGGAAAGGCTGAGCGACCTGTTGGCGACGGGCGAGCAAAAGGCGGCGCGGCTCACCGCCCGGGTGCGGCACACGCAACAGCAGCTTGTGGTGGCGAAGCAGCGCCTGCGGCGGGCGCGGGGTGCGCTCTCGGCGCGGCTGGTGGCTATCTATGAGAGCGGCTCGCCAAGCACCGCCAGCGTCATCCTCGCCGCCGACAGCTTCGACGAGCTGGCGACGCGGACCGAATACCTCGACCGGATCGAGCAGTCCGACTCGGCCCTGGCGCAGCGCGTCGCGCAGGTGCGGCGCTCGGTCACCCAGGCGCTGAGGCGAGTCGCGGCGCTGAAGGCCCGCGTTGTCGCCTACAACGAACAGCTCGCCGCGGCGCGCTCGGAAATTGCCTCCGTGCGAGCCGAAGCGGAAGCCGCCGCGGCGCACCTGCACTCCGTCGCCGCCGCCCGCGCGGCGGCGTTGGCGACGCTCAAGTCCAAGATCGGCGGATGGGTGCAGGACATCCAGGCGGCGGAAGCGGCGAGCCGGGCCGAAGCCGAAGGCACGGTCGAACGCTGGCTCGGCGGCCCCTTCTCGATCCCCACCTACATTGTGATGTGCGAGTCCGGCGGCAACTACGGGGCCGTGAATGCATCCAGTGGAGCCGGCGGCGCCTACCAGATCCTGCCCTCGACCTGGCAGCTCTACGGCGGCAAGGGAGAACCCCAGAACGCCCCCAAGGCCGAACAGGATCGCATCGCCGCCGAAATCTGGGCGGACTCCGGGTCGAGTGCCTGGGTTTGCGGCTGACGGGACCGCCGTCTCCAAATACGCACGGAACTAGCGCGAAAGTCTCTCCAAAGGGCACCATGCTGTCTGGCTTGCTTGGCATGATCGCTGCCTCGTGAGCAGCCCCTCCGCCGTCCACCTTCACGCCCACAGCGAGTACTCGCTGCTCGACGGCCACTGCAAGATCGACGCCATGGCCGCCCGCGCGGCGGAGCTCGGCCAGCCGGCCCTGGGGCTCACCGATCACGGCGTGATGAACGGCGCCGTCGACCTCTACAAGGCGTGCAAGAAGCACGGAATCAAGCCGATCGCGGGCTTCGAGGCCTACTTCGTCGACGACGTCAAATCGATCAAGGAGAAGCCCAAGTACGAGCGCAACCACCTCACCCTGCTGGCCGAGAACGACACCGGTCTCGCCAACCTGGTCAAGCTCACCTCGGCTGGCTTCCTCGAGGGCTTCTCGCGCGGTAAGGCCAACGTCGACATGGAGATGCTCGCCGCCCACGCCGAGGGCGTGATCGTGCTCACCGGCTGCCTGCAGTCGCGCTTCTGTCGCCGCCTGGTCGAGGAGCGCCCCGACGACGCCCGTGCCCACCTCGACGACCTGATCCAGGCCTTCGGCCCCGAGCAGGTCTACTTCGAGGTGCAGAAGAACGGCATCGCCGAGCAGGACAAGGCCAACGAGGGGATCGTTCGCTTCGCCCGCGAGCTCGGCCGCCCGCTGGTCGGCACCGCCGACGTCCACTACCTGCGCCGCGAGGACTTCGAAGACCACGCGGCGCTGCTCTGCGTGCAGACCAAGTCGACCCTGGAAGCGCCGAAGATGAGCTTCGACACCAACGAGTTCTACCTCAAGGACTCCGAGGAAATGACCGCCTCCTTCACCGAGTGGCCGGAGGCCGTGCCGACCACGCTGGAGATCGCCGAGCGCTGCAATATCGATATCGATCTCGGCAAGCTGCTGCTGCCGCGCTACCCGACGCCCGATGGCGAGGAGCCCGAGGCGATGCTGCGGCGGATCGCGGCCGAGGGGATGCGCGCCCGCTACGGCGACCCGGTCCCGGCCGAGGCGCTGGAGCGGCTCGAGTTCGAGCTCGGCGTGATCGAAGAGATGGGCTTCCCCTCCTACTTCCTGATCGTCTGGGACTTCGTCCGCTACGCCAAGGACAACGGCATCGCCGTCGGCCCCGGCCGCGGCTCGGCGGCCGGCTCGATCGTCGCCTACGCGCTGACGATCACCGACATCGACCCGCTCGCCGAAGACCTGCTTTTCGAGCGATTCCTCAACCCCGGGCGCAAATCGATGCCGGATATCGACATCGACTTCTCGGTCCGCGGCCGCGAGCGGATGATCCGCTACGTCGCCGACAAGTACGGCCGCGAATCGGTTGCTCAGATCATCACCTTCGGCAAGATGGCGCCGCGCGCGGCGACCCGCGACGCCGCCCGCGTGCTCGGCTTCGATTACGGGACCGGCGACCGCCTGGCGAAGCAGATACCGGAGCCCGTGATGGGCCGCAGCCCTTCCTTCGAGGAATGCCTCAAGGCTGGCCAGGAGCTGAAGAAGACCTACGACGCGGAGCCCGACGCGAAGAAAATCATCGACGTCGCCCAGGGCCTCGAGGGGATCATCCGCAACAACTCGATCCACGCCGCCGCGGTGGTGATCGCCGACCGCCCGCTTCAGGAAGTGGTGCCGCTGCAGCTGGCCGAGGACAAGACCGCCCCGGCCCCATCGAACGGCAACGGGAGCGGCAAGGCCGAGCGCCAGTACAAGATCGTCACCCAGTACTCGATGGGGCCGATCGAGGAGATCGGGCTGCTGAAGATGGACTTCCTCGGCCTGCGCAACCTCGATGTGATCGAGGACGCGATCGAGATCATCCGCCGCTCGCGCGGCGAGGAGGTCGAGATGGGGTCGATCCCGCTCGACGACGTCAAGACCTACGAAATGCTCGCCCGCGGCGACTCAACCGGCGTCTTCCAGTTCGAGTCGGAGGGGATGCGCGACGCATTGCGCAAGGTCGGGCCGACCGAGTTCTCCGACCTGGTCGCGCTCGGCGCCCTGTACCGGCCCGGGGCGATGGCCTACATCCCCGCCTACGCCAAGGGCAAGAAGGACCCCTCGACGGTGCGCTATCCCGACCCGCGCCTGCGCGCGATCACCGAGGAGACCCACGGCTGCGTCGTCTACCAGGAGCAGCTGATGGCGATCGCTCGCGAGATGGCCGGCTTCTCCGGCGCCGAGGCCGATGACCTGCGCAAGGCGATCGGCAAGAAGAAGCGCGAGCTGATGGCGACGATGAAAGACAAGTTCATGCAGGGCATGTCCGAATCAAACACGGCACCCAATGTCGCCAAGGACCTCTGGAAGCTGAACGAAGCCGCCGCCGACTACTCGTTCAACAAGTCCCACGCCGCCTGCTACGGGATGATCTCCTACCGCACCGCCTACCTCAAGGCGAACTACCCGGCCGAGTACATGGCGGCGGTGATCTCCTCGGTGATGAACACCAAGGACAAGGTCCCCTTCTTCGTCAACCGCTGCGAGGAGATGGGGATCGAGGTGCTGCCGCCCGACGTCAACTCCTCCGACCACAGCTTCGTCGTCTCCGAGAACGCGATCCGCTTCGGCCTCGACGCGGTCAAGAACGTCGGCCATGCCGCGGTCGAGGCGATCCTGCGCGCCCGCGAGGACGCCCCGATCGCCTCGATCTGGGACTTCTGCGAGCGGGTCGACTCCCGCGCGGTCAACAAACGCGCGATCGAATGCCTGGTCAAGTGTGGCGCCCTGGACTCCACCGAGGCCACCCGCAAGGGGATGCTGGAGGCATTGCCGGCGGCGCAGTCCGGGGGCCAGAAGGCCCAGGAAGACGCGCAGCTGGGCCAGGGCTCGATCTTCGACTGCGGCGACGATGCCGGCCAGGCCGGCGGCTCCGCCCAGGCCCAGCACCGCCCACCGATCTCGGCCGCCGAGTTCGAGCGTGCCGAGCTGCTGGCATTGGAGAAGGAGACGCTAGGGACGTACCTCTCCTCGCACCCCCTGACCGAGGTGCGCGGGGCGCTCCGGGCCCGGGTCGATTGCAGCCTCTCCGAGCTCGCCGGCAAGCAGGACGGCTCCTGGGTGCGGGTCGGCGGCATCGTCACCGAGTGCAAGAAGATCCGCACCAAGAGCGGCAACCAGATGATGTTCGCCACCCTCGACGATGTCGAGGGCCAGGTCGAGATGCTGGTCTTCAAGGCCGACCAGGCCGAGAGCGCCGCGGTGATCGAGCCCGACGCGATCGTGCTCGTGCGCGGGCGTCTCGATCACAAGAACCGCGACGAGACCAAGCTGGTCGTCCAGGAGGCCGAGCGCTTCGAACCCGATGCGGCCGAGATCGCCGCGGCGCCGGAGGCAGCAAGCGCCCAAAGCGGTCCCTTCGAGGTCGAGATCGAGGCGCCCCTGCTGACCGTCGCGCTGGTCGACGAACTGAAGGCCGTGCTTGAGCATCACAAGGGCGAGGCCGAGGTCCACCTCGCGATCCGTAACGGCGCCGCCGAGCCGAGGCGCTTCCTGCTCGGCGAGGAGTACCGCGTGCGGCCGTCGGGCCGCCTGCAGAGCGAGCTTGATCACCTGCTCGGATCCGCCGCGGCCCTGGCCGCCTGAACGCGTCGACCGGCGCATTTCGGAGTCCTCGGTCGCTCGCGTGCGGAGCACGCCACGCTCCCTGCGTCCCCCGAACTGCTTGGTTGACGCATCCAGGGTCCGTAGACTTTTGCCATGCCCGCCATTCGCGACAAGACCGGTGAGTGTCGCCAGTGCCGATCCTTCTGCGACAAGATGGTCGAGCCGCGCGGTTGCGTCGAAATGCGCTGCCGCTACCTCTACTCCTTCGTCGACATGCTGACCGGCAGCCAGTACGTCGGCTGCATGCAGGATGTCTTTGCCGCCAAGGTCGACCTTGAGGCCGTGCAGCAGCCGGGCGGCTTCGGCGGCGTCAAGATGACCGGTGACGCCCTGCCGCACTGCCAGTTCTCGGTCGAGCGGGCCTACGAGGGCACGGGCGAGTCCTACGACTGCGTCAACCGCCGCTTCTTCGACTGCTCCGATGCCAGCCCCGAGGCGATTAAGGCTTTCGACCTCCGCGACGTCTGATCCCGCCCTGCGAACCGCATCAAATTCTCACCCTCCCAGGTAGAGAACTTGATGCAGTTCGAGGGTCACGACGCGGTCCCATGCCGTACGATCCCGCGCCATGAGCGATGACGCGGCAGTGGCAGAGGCAGAGAAACTGGTTGCGGAGACGGCCGGGGAGGCAAACGAGGCAGTTGAGGGGCCGAAGTTCACCCTCGAGCTGAACCAAGACCAGAAGGACATTCGCGAGTGGGTGCACGGCTTCGCCGAGGGCGTCGCCCGTCCCGCCGCCGAGGAATGGGACGAGCGCGAGGAGACGCCGTGGCCGGTGATCCAGGAGGCCGCCAAGATAGGCCTCTACAGCTTCGAAGCGCTGGGCCAGTTCTGGGCCGATGAGACCGGCCTGACCCTGCCGATCGCCAACGAGGAGCTTTTCTGGGGCGACGCCGGGATCGGCATGGCGATCATGGGCACCTCTCTCGCCGTCGCCGCGATCTTCGGCCAGGGCACGCCCGAGCAGATGGGCGAGTGGATTCCGCAGTGCTTCGGCAGCGCTGACGATCCCAAGGTCGCCGCGTTTTGCGCCTCGGAGCCCGACGCCGGCTCGGACGTATCGGCGATCCGCACCACGGCGAAGTACGACGAAGCTGCGGACGAGTGGGTGGTCAACGGCCAGAAGGCATGGGCCACCAACGGCGGCATCGCCGACGTTCACGTCGTCATCGCCTCCGTCGACCGTGAGCTGGGCTCGCGCGGCCACGCCGCCTTCGTGATCCCGCCCGGGACGAAGGGCTGCGAGCAGGGAGCCAAGGTGAAGAAGCACGGCCTCCGCGCCTCTCACACCGCTGACGTCCACCTCGATGACTGCCGCGTGCCGGGCGCCTGCCTGCTCGGCGGTAAAGAGAAGCTCGACGAACGACTGGCGCGCGTACGCGAGGGCAAACGAGCCAAATCGCAGGCGGCAATGCAGACCTTCGAGGCGAGTCGGCCGACGGTCGGCGCCCAGGCCCTCGGCATCGCCCGCGCCGCCTACGAGTACGCGCTCGAGTACGCCAAAGAGCGTCGCCAGTTCGGCCGCGCGATCGTCGAGAACCAGTCGATCGCCTTCACCCTCGCCGACATGAAGCTGGAGATCGATGCCGCCCGCCTGCTGGTCTGGCGCGCTGCCTGGATGGGCCGCACCGGCCAGAAATTCGAAAACGCCGAGGGTTCGATGTCGAAGCTGAAGGCGGGCGAGGTGGCCGTCTGGGCAACCGAGCGAGCGATCCAGATCCTCGGCGGCAACGGCTACACGCGAGAGTTCCCGGTCGAGCGGATGCACCGCGACGCCAAGATCTACACGATCTTCGAGGGGACCTCGGAGATCCAGCGGCTGGTTATCTCCCGGTCGATCTCGGGCGTGCACGTCAAATAGCGCGAGGCGCAAGGAGCGGCGATCCGCTCGCGCGGGAATCGATGTCGCACGCGCTTCGCGCTTAGCGACGAATGATGAGCGCGGCTAACGCCGCGCGATCACCGGATTGCATAGGCCGCTTCGCGACATTCCCGCGAGAGCGGATCGCCGCTCCTTACTTCTGACGCCTTTTGAGGCCGGTCTTGCGCAGGCGTTTGGCCGCCAGGACTTCCTTGCGGTCCGCGCCTTTCTTCTCCGGCCCCGGTGTCTCCAGTGTCGCTGGGAGGCCCTCGAACCTTGGCTCTGAGAGGAAGGCCGCCAGGCCCTGTTTGCCCATCTCGCCCTTGCCGATGTTGGCGTGGCGGTCGCGGCTGGAGCCGAGCGGGGCGGCGGCGTCGTTTACGTGCAGGCAGCCGAGGCGGTCCAGGCCGACCTTGGCATCGGCTTCGTCGACAATGGCGGAGAGGTGGGTTTCGTCGGTGACGTCGTAGCCCTGGACGAAGAGGTGGCAGGAGTCGAGACAGAGGCCGAGGCGCTTGGCGCTGCCGGCCAGTTCGATCAGCTCTGCCGTCTGGTCGAAGTCGCGGCCGAGGAGGCCCTTGTGGCCTGCTGTCTGCTCGAGGAGGAGCGGGCAGCGCTCGCTGTCTTTGAGCGCCGCGGCGATCGTCTTCCCGGCCCGCTTCATCGACGGCCCCAGCGGCTCTTTGACCTGGGCGCCGGGGTGCAGGACGACGCCCGCGGCGCCGATCTCGTCACCGATCCGCAGCGCGTGCGTGAGCGATGCCTGGGACTTCTTGCGCAGCTCTTTGTCCTTGCTCGCGCAGTTGATCAGGTAGACCGCGTGGATTACGACCGCTTCGACCGGCGAGTCGTCCATCGCCTCTTTGAAGGCGGCGAAATCGTCCGGCCCGTACTTCGTCGGCCGCCACATCCGCGGGCTCTGGTTGAAGATCTGAATCGATTCGCAGCCGCGCTCGGCACCGCGCTCGATCGCCTTGTCCAGTCCGCCAGATGTAGAGACATGCGCGCCAATAAGCATGGATTTCGCATCCTATGGAGCCAATTGTGCGACGCGCCTTGACGCTTCAAGTCACGGACATATCGTCGCTCGCGTCCCCCCGTAGCTCAGTGGATAGAGCGCGCCTCTGACTAAGTGCGAGGTCGCGGGTTCGAATCCCGCCGGGGGGATGCGAAAAGCCAGGTTGAGTCCCTTTGCTGCGCTACTCTGTGAGTACTTAGTCAGAGGCGCTGCTGACGCTGAGGCGGGTTCGGCTCAGGCCGGGCTGCTTGTGGAGCAGCTTCTTACACGACAGGCCCGCTCCGGCGGGCCTGTCGTGTCTTCGCTCCCGACGGGAGTGCCGTTCATCTAGATTGCCTCCGTGCCTGACGATTCCCCCCCTCGCCTCCGCTTCGCTCCGTCGCCCACCGGCGCCCTGCACATCGGCGGCGCCCGCACGGCTCTCTACAACTGGCTTGCTGCTCGTCACGGCGGCGGTGAGCTGGTCTTGCGGATCGAGGACACCGACCGCGAGCGCTCGACCGAGGAGAACGTGGCGCAGATCCTCGACGCGCTGGAGTGGCTGGAGCTGGACTGGGACATCGGGCCGGTTTCGCAGGCCTCGCGCGCGGACAGGCATGCTGAGGCCCTCCAGCGCCTGCTCGACTCCGGCGCGGCCTACCGCGACACCGCCACCGGTAAGGACGTCGAGGCCTGGAAGGCCGAGCACGGCACCGATCTCGGCTACCGCGGCGAGCCGGTGAGCGAGGAGGGCGCTGCGGTGCGGCTGCGGGTGCCCGACGAGGGGGAGACGGTGGTGCATGACCTGATCCGCGGCCCAGTCAGCTTTCCCAACCGAAGCTATGACGACTTTGTCATCGCCCGCGGCGACGGCTCGGTCCTCTACAACTTCGCGGTCGCCGTCGACGACGCCGAGATGGGGATCACCGAGGTGGTGCGCGGCGACGACCACCTCTCCAACACGCCGAAGCAGCTGCTCGTGCTCGCCTCGCTTGGGCACGAGGCGCCGCGCTACGCGCACCTGCCCCTCTTGCACGGCCCCGACGGCAAGAAGCTCTCCAAGCGCCACGGCGCCGCCTCGGTGCAGGAGCTGCGCGATGCCGGATACCTGCCGGCTGCCGTGCGCAACTACCTGGCCCTGCTCGGCTGGGGCACCGGCGACGACACCACGGTGATGCCGACCGCGGAGCTGATCACTCGCTTCCGGGTCGAGGACGTCGGCCGCTCTGCGGCGATCTTCGATGAGAAGAAGCTGCGATGGCTGAACGGGCGGTTCATGCGCGAGATGTCGCTCGAGGAATACACGGCCGCCGTCGCCCGCCACCTCGGCCGCGAACCCGACGAGCGCCTGCGCTCGGCCTGTGCGATCGCGCAAGAGAAAGCCCAGACCCTGGACGAGGTCTGGGCCCTGATTAGTTTTCTGTTCGGGACGCCGGTCGATGACGAGAAGGCCTGGGGCAAGGTGATGCGGGAGGGCGCCCGCGAGGCCCTCGAAGCCTCCCGCGCTGCGCTGGAGGCGAGTAGCGAGTTCGACGCGAACGCGGTTGAGGCCGCCCTGAACCCCATTCCAGAGCGGCTGGAGAGCAAGCCGGGCAAGGTCTACCAGCCGATACGGGTGGCGATCACCGGCACCTCGGTGTCGCCCGGAATCTTCGAGTCGCTGGCGGTCCTGGGGCGCGAGGAATCGCTCTCACGCATCGATGCCGCGCTCGCCCGGCTGCCGTCCTAGCGGACAACCCCGGGCGCTGAAACTCGCCCAAACGGACAAATAACCGGGATCTCCACCTTAATTTCGGGGATGGCGGGGCTAAACCGTGCGTCCTTTGCTGCCGATGAGGCAGTCGAGGAGTTCTTACGCGATGCCCACGACCAAGCCCCACACCAACGGCAAGACCAAGGCCGGCGCCACCGGCAAGGACCGCAGCGGCCGCCCGGCGCCCGGCGCCCGCCTCGCGGCGGCCTTCGAGGCGGTCGAGAAATTCCCGGTCCTGCTCGAGTCCCGAGCCCGGGTCATGCACGCTGCCACCGCCGAGACCGGACGGGTCGGCGAGCTGATCGAGGCGGTCGAGGCCGATGTCGGGCTCTCGATCGCGGTGCTGCGCTTCGCCAACCGGGTCGGCGCGCCGGTGGCGAGCATCGGCTCCGTTCCCGCCGCGATCGACGTGCTCAAGCCCTCCGGGGTCCTCGCGATCGCCGGCACCGCGCCCGTCTTCGACTTCTTCGAGACCAACGGCGGTCGTGAGATGCGCCCCGAGCGCTTCCGCGTCCACGCCCTCGCCACCCAGCAGGCGGCGGATGAGATCGGCCGTACGATCGGCTGGGAGGATCGCGACGAACTCGCCGTCGCCTCCCTGCTCCACGATGTCGGCCGACTGGTGATCGCCAACCTTCATCCCGGTGACCGCGGCCATCTCGACGCCGTCGCCAAGACGCCGGAGCAGCGACTGCGCGAGGAACGCGAGCGGCTCGGCATCGACCATGCGCTCGTCGGCGGCGTGCTGGCGCGGCGCTGGAACCTGCCGCCCCGGATCGCCGTCTCGATCGAGCGCCACCATGCCGAGGACGCCGAGGGCCTGGCGGCCTTGGTCGGAACCGCCGACATGGTCGCCCACTACAGCCAGGGCGAGGCGGTTTCCCCCGAGCGCCTGCACGCCTCGGCGAAGCGCTGCGGCCTCGGCCCAGACGCCCTGCGCGACCTGCTCTATCAGCTTCCCTACACCCGCAACGATGTCTCCCGCGTCTCCGAGCCCTGCCCGCTGTCCGCCCGCGAGCTCGACGTCCTCCGCCACCTCTCCGAGGGCATGGTCTACAAGCAGATCGCGGGCGAAATGCAGCTCTCGGTCTCCACCATCCGCACCCATCTGCACAACGTCTACGGCAAGATCGGCGCCGTCGACCGCGCCCAGGCCGTTCTCACGGCCCGGGATCGCGGCTGGATCTAAGCGGTCGCGGCGCTACTTCGGGTTCTGCCCGCCGCTGCCGGCGGAGTTGACCTGGCCGCTCAGCCTGTTGACCCGCTGGGTCAGGTTCGTGACGCGGGTATTCACCGCGCTGACCTGCCTTTCGAGCGAGCCGACGTCCTTGGTCAGCGTCGCGGTCTGTTCTAGGCTGGCGTCGAGCTTCGCCGTCTGTCGCTCGAGCTTGTCGAGGCGGTTGGAGAGGTTGGCGACCGCGCTGCGCGATTCCCTCGCCGCCTGCTGCGCGCGTCCCTGGGTTTCCGCCTGTTCCCCGGTCAGGCTCGCCTCGGCGATTCCCAGGCGGTCGACCAGGTTGGAGAGCTCGCTGGTGATTTCGTCGACCGACTGCTGGGTAGCGGCGTCGTCGCTGGCGCTCTTGGCGTTGAAGGCGACGATCAGAGCGATCGCGCCAAGCACGAGGCCGAGGGCGGCGATCGCGATCAGCGTCCAGGATTGACGGCTTTCTTTCTCCACTTACTCCTCCGGACTGGGTTGGGTTTACTCGATCAGGGACTCGCGCAGGGCGATCGCAACGGCGTGAGTTCGGTTCCTCGCGCCCAGCCGACCCAAGGCGTTCTTGGTGTGGGTCTTGATCGTTTCCTCGCTGAGGTCGAGCTCGCGGGCGGCGACCGTGGTCGATTCGCCGTTGGCCAGCAGCTGCAGGATTTCGCGCTGGCGTTTGGTCAATTTTCCGCGACTGCCGCGGGGCGGCACCTCGGGGTCGACGAAGCGTTCCTGGGCAAGGGCCGCCTCGACCGCCCGTAAGAGAAGTTCGGCCCCGGCGGTGCGCGAGATGTAGGCGCTGGCGCCGGCCTGAAGGGCGGCGCTGGCGAGGTGGCGCTCGGCCCGCTCGCCATGGGCGACGATGCCGAGCCCCGGCTCGGCTTTGAGCATCATCCGGATCGTCTCGGTGGCGCCGAGCGGCGCCGGGTCCAGCCCGTCGGGGCGGCGTCGCATGTCGACGATGGCGACGTCAATGCTGCCGATGTCGCGGACGAGGTCGATCGCCTCCTCGCGGCTGGCCGCCTCCTGGCACTCGAAGCTGTCCTGGAGGGTGCGGCGCACGCCGATCCGAACGATCGGGTGACCGTCGACGACAAGGCATTGTGGACGCTCGCTCAGGACTGTTCCCGCTCTTGGTGGGTTTCGGCGAATGGCTCCATCGTCAGCCCTGGAGCCCAACTGCCCCGATCCTAACCGAGCCGGGTCCGGGCGGTGCGGTAGAAAGCTCTTGTGATCTCGATCACCTCGAAGTCGCGCTACGCCGTGGTCGCGATGGCGGAGCTGGCGCGCTCGGGCGAGCGCCCGGTGCCGATCAAGGAGCTGGCCGAACGGCGAGGCATCCCGGAGCAGTTCCTCGAGCAGCTTTTCTCGACCCTGCGCCGCGCTGGCCTGCTGACCAGCCATCGCGGCATGCGTGGCGGCTACACCCTCTCTCGGCCAGCCGAGGAGATCACCGTGCTCGAGGTGGTCCAGGCCCTCGACGGCAAGGTCGGCCAGGAGGCCGACGAGGCAGGCGGCATTTGGGCCGAGGGCGTGACCGCCCTGCGCAAGGTCTTCGGCCAAACCACAATCGCCGAAATAGCCCGCCGCGAGGCCGAGGCCGCCGGCAGCGGCATGTATTTCATCTGATGGGTATCGGGCCTAGCGCCGCGGCAGTCGTCGGCGATACGCCGGTGGTCTCGCTTTCGCGGCTCGCCGTCGGGTTGCCCGGGGATGTCTGCGTCAAGCTCGAGCAGCTCAATCCGGGCGGCTCGGTTAAGGACCGGATCGGGGTGGCGATGATCGATGCGGCCGAGGCGGACGGGTCGGTCGAGCCGGGTAAGTCGGTGATCGTCGAGCCGACCAGCGGCAACACGGGAATCGCGCTGGCGATGGTCTGCGCGGCGCGCGGCTACGAGCTGATCCTGACCCTGCCGGAGGGGATGAGCCGCGAGCGCAGCAAGCTGTTGCGGGCCTACGGGGCGGAGGTGCGCGAGACGCCCTCGCTGGGCGGCATGACCGAGGCCGTGGAGCTGGCGGAAGCGATCTGCGAGCAGCGCAAGGGGTTCATGCCGCAGCAGTTCTCCAACCCGGCAAATCCGGCGGTGCACAGGCGGACGACGGCGGAGGAGATCTGGCGCGACACCGACGGCGAGGTCGGAGCCTTCGTCGCCGGCGTTGGCACCGGGGGGACGATCACCGGGGTCGGCCAGGTCCTGCGCGAGCGCAGTCCCGAGACCTTGATCGTCGCGGTCGAGCCGGCCACCTCGCCGGTCCTCTCGGGCGGCGTGCCCGGCCCACACAAGATCCAGGGCATCGGTGCCGGTTTCGTTCCCGAGGTGCTCGATCGCAGTGTCATCGACGAGGTCATCTCGGTCACCGACGAGGACGCGTTGGAGACGGCGCGACTCGTCGCCCAGCGCGAGGGCGTGCTCGCCGGCATCTCCGCCGGGGCGAACGTCAAGGCGGCGCTGGAGGTCGCGGCACGGCCGGCGATGAAGGGCAAGCGCGTAGTAACGATCGTCTGCGACTCGGGTGAGCGCTACGTGTCCCTACCCTTCTTCTCACCATGAGTCGCTGGAAGAGGCTGGTCCACGAGGTGCGCGCCGACGTCGCCGCGGCGCGCGATCGCGATCCGGCCGCGCAGCAGGTCTCGAGCCTGGAGATCCTGCTCAGCTGGGGCGGTGTGCAGGCGTTGCTCGCCCACCGCCTGGCCCGCGCCTTGCTCGAGGCCGGTGTGCCGATCGCGCCGCGCATGCTCGCCTACCTGACCCGCTCGGTGACCGGGGTGGAGATCCACCCGGCGGCGACGATCGGGCCGGAGCTCTTCATCGATCACGGCTCCGGCGTGGTGATCGGCGAGACCGCCGAGATCGGCAAGCGGGTGACGCTCTACCAGGGGGTGACCCTGGGCGGGACCGGTTTCCAGCGTGGCAAGCGCCACCCGACGCTCGGCGACAACGTCACGGTCGGATCCGGCGCCAAGCTGCTCGGCCCGATCGCCGTCGGCGACGGTGCCAAGATCGGCGCCAACACCGTTGTGATCGAGGATGTGCCGCCGGGCGCCACCGTGGTCGGCAATCCGGGGCACCCGGTCAAGGTCGACGGCAAGCGGGTCGAGGGTCCCGATGCCGACTGGATTCACCTGCCCGACCCGATCGCCGAGGCGATCAAGTCGCTCTCGCAGCGGATCGGCGAGCTGGAGCAGAGGCTGGCCGAGCTCGATGGCGGCGAGGGCCCCGCGGACGGCTCTCCCGCGGGGGAGATGCGCCAGCGCACCGGCCGCTCGACCGCCGGTGGCTGAAGTAGCCTGCGGCTGAATTCTTCCCCGCACTCTCGGAAAGGGTTTCACTTGCGCAAGCGCCTGCTTCTGCTCCCCTGCATCCTGATCCTCTCGGCCCTTGCGCTCGCGGCGTGCGGCAGTGGCAGCGGCGAAGAGGGCGAAGTCGAAGAAACGATCGAAATCTCGGCGACGAGCACCGATCCGGCCGACTGCAAGAAGCTCGAGACCCAGCAGTTCATGGAGCAGATATCGCAGGAAAGTGGCGCGGCCGCGGTAGAAGCGTGCGAAAGAGACGCGAAGGAAGAAAAAGGCGCCAAGTCCGTCAGCGTGGCCGAAGTCGAAGTCGACGGCTCGAGTGCGACGGCCGAAGCGGCGTTGACCGGGGGTAGCCTCGACGGGCAGACGGTTGAAGTCGGGCTGGTCAAGACGGGCGATCGGTGGCAGATGAACGAAGTCGTCAAGTTCACCGAGTTCGACCAGGGCAAGCTGGTCGAAGGCCTCGAAGAACGCCTCTCGAAGCAATCGTCTGGAGTCGACCCCAAGTTTGCCGCCTGCGCGATCGAAGCCTTCAAGGAAGGCTCCCAGGCGGAAGTCGAAGGACTGTTCTTCGGCAGCGCGTCGGGAGCGCTCGAAGAACTGTTCCAAGCCTGCGCCTCGAACCCGTCCGCGTAGCGGCCGGACCGGCCGCGGCCGGGGCTATTCTCGGAGCGATGCTGCAGATGGACTCCGAGAGCCCGCCCGAGGGGGGAGGGGCGCCGATCGAAGCCGGCGCCGATCGCGCCGAGCGCCTGCTCGCCGGGCTCAACGATCCCCAGCGCCAGGCCACGATCCACGGCGAGGGGCCGTTGCTGGTCCTCGCCGGCGCCGGCTCGGGCAAGACCCGCGTGCTCACCCACCGGATCGCCTACCTGCTCGCGACCGGCGCCGCCCGTCCGGGCGAGATCCTGGCGATCACCTTCACCAACAAGGCGGCGAGTGAGATGCGCGAGCGGGTCGGGGCGCTGGTCGGCCGTTCCGTGCGGGCGATGTGGGTGACGACCTTCCACTCCGCCTGCGCCCGGATGCTGCGCGCCGACGCCGAGAAGCTCGGCTACGCCCGCACCTTCACGATCTATGACGAGTCGGACTCGCTGCGCATGCTCAAACGCTGCATGGCCGAGCTGCGGATCGACCCGAAACGCTACCCGCCACGGGCGCTGCGCTCCCAGGTCTCAGGCGCCAAGAACAAGCTCGTCGACCCTGCCGCCTACGCGCAGGCCCAGGGCAGCGTCTTCGAGGAAACAGCGGCCGCCGTCTACGAGCTCTACGAGAAGCGCATGCTCGAGGCCAACGCGATGGACTTCGACGACCTGCTCGTGCGTACGGTCGACTTGCTTGAACGCTCCGAGGAAGCGCGCAAACGCTGGCGCCGCACCTTCCGCCACCTTCTCGTCGACGAGTACCAGGACACCAACCACGCCCAGTACCGCCTCCTGCGGCTGCTCACCTCCGAGCACGGCAACCTGATGGTCGTCGGCGATGAGGACCAGTCGATCTACGGCTTCCGCCACGCCGACATCCGCAACATCCTCGACTTCGAGCGGGATTTCCCCGAGGCCGAGGTGGTCAAGCTCGAGCAGAACTACCGCTCGACCCAGACGATCCTCTCGGCGGCCAACGCGGTGGTTGAGCGCAACCGCGAGCGGCGGCCGAAGCAGCTCTGGACCGAGATCTCCGGCGGCGAGCCGGTGCGCCTCTCCGAGCTCTCCGACGAGCACGAGGAGGCGCGCTGGGTGGCCGGGGAGATCGAGCGTCTTGGCGAGGAGGACGGGGTCAAGCGTGAGGATGTCGCCGTCTTCTACCGGACCAACGCGATGAGCCGGGTGCTGGAGGACACGCTCAACCGCTTCGACGTGCCCTACCAGGTGATCGGCGGGACGAAGTTCTACGAGCGGGCCGAGGTCAAGGACGCGGTCGCCTATCTCAGCCTGCTCGCCAACCCTGCCGACCTCGTCTCCTTCATCAGGGTCGTCAACTCGCCCCGCCGCGGAATCGGCAATACGACCCAGGGCCGCCTCTCCGCCCACGCCAACACGACGGGCGCGACGATCTGGGAGGTGCTGGAGCGGGTCGAGGAGGTCCCGGGCCTGAACGGCGCCGCGATCAAGGCCGTCTCCCGCTTCTACGAGACGATGGCCGGGCTGCGCGAACGGGCAGATGAGGAGGGGCCGGTCGCGGGCCTGCTTGAGGCGGTCCTCAACGAGAGCGGCTACCTCGAGGCGCTCTCGGCCGAGCGCACGATCGAGGCTGAGGGCCGGGCCGAGAATCTCGAGGCGCTCGTTGCCGGTGCCGCCGAGTTCGACATCGAGCGCCAGCGCGAGGGGGAGAGCGAGGTGCCACCGCTGGAGGAGTACCTGCAGCAGATCTCGCTCTACAGCGAGCAGGACGGCCTGCAGGCCGAGGAGTCGCTGATTACGCTGATGACCCTGCACAACGCCAAGGGGCTCGAGTACGACACGGTCTTCATCGTCGGCTGCGAGGACGGCTCCTTTCCCCACATGCGGGCGTTGGAAGAGGGTGGGGAAGAGGAGGAGCGGCGGCTCTGTTACGTCGGCATCACCCGTGCCCGCCGCCGGCTCTACATGACCTGGGCCCGCGAACGCAGCCTCTTCGGCCGCTCCGAGCGAAACCTTCCCTCGCGCTTCACCGACGAGCTTCCGGCCGAGCTGACCGAGCGGCACTCGAGCGCGCCCGGGTCGGCCGGAGGGATCGGCTGGAGCTCCGGCGAGGAGGCGGCCGCGGCGCCGGTCGAGCCCGGGCCGACGCTGGAGCTGCGCACCGGGGACGACGTCATCCACGCCAGCTTCGGCGACGGCGTGGTGACCGCGGTTGAGCCTGGCGGCGTGGTCGTCGTCCGCTTCTCCAGCGATGGCGGCGAGCGTAAGCTGATGGCCGACTACGCACCGATCAGGAGGCGGTAGGGATGGCAGCGAGGATCATCGACGGCAAGGCGGTCGCGGCGTCCGTGCGCGAGCGGGTGGCGGCGGAGGTGGCGGCCTTCGTGGCCGAGCGCGGCCGCTCCCCGGTCCTGGCCACGGTGATCGCCGGCGACGACCCGGCCTCCCAGGTCTACGTGCGCGGCAAGCACAAGGCCTGCGAGGAGGCGGGGATGCGCTCGGTTCACCACGGACTCGCCGCTGACACCACCGAGGGCGAGTTGCTCGAGCTGGTCGCCGCGCTCAACGACGATGACGATGTCGACGGAATCCTCGTCCAGCTGCCGGTCCCCGACCAGATCGACCCTGACCGGATCCTTGCCGAGCTCGACCCCGGCAAGGACGTCGATGGCCTCACGCCGGTCAACGCCGGCCTGCTCGCGCACGGGACGCCGGGCCTCGCACCGTGCACGCCATCGGGAGTGATGGAGCTGTTGCGCCGCGAGCAGGTGGCCCTCGAGGGCGCCGAGGCTGTGGTGGTCGGGCGCTCGAAGCTGGTCGGCGTTCCGGTCTCGCGCCTGCTGCTCGCCGCCAACGCGACCGTGACTGTCTGTCACTCGCGCACGCGCGACCTGGCAGCGACCTGCCGCCGTGCCGACGTCCTCGTCGTTGCCGCCGGCGCGCCGCGCCTGCTCGGCGCCGAGGCCGTCAAGCCGGGTGCGGTGGTGATCGACGTCGGTGTCAACCGCACAGAGGAGGGGCTTGTCGGGGACGTCGATTTCGGTCCCGCCAGCGTGATCGCCTCGGCGATCACGCCAGTGCCAGGTGGGGTTGGACCGATGACGATCGCGATGCTGCTCGTCAATACGCTGGCCGCCGCCCGAGCCCGCGTGTAGTGTCGATTCGACCCCTACCCCGACGGAGGAAGAGATGGAACTAGACAGGTTGAGTCCCGGCGAGAAGATCGCAGGAGTGTCCGCGATCCTGCTCTTCATCTTCATGTTCTTCGAGTGGTTCGGAGTCGAAGTCACCGGCATCAGCGGCTTCTCGGGAAGCATTCCGGGCGAAGGGGGGAACGCTTGGGACGCCCTCGACTACATCCCGATCGTGCTCGTCTTGACGATCGTCGCTGCGCTGGTGATGGTGGGCCTGAGGCTCGCCGATTCGGCGGTCGAGCCGGTCGTGCCTCTGAGCGTTGTTGTCGCCCTCCTCGGGGCGCTGTCGGTTCTGCTCATCGTCTTCCGCATCGTCGACCCGCCGAGCTTCGGCAGCTTCGGCGGAGTCTCCATCGACGCAACGCTCAGCATCGGGATCTTCCTCGGCCTGATCGCGGCGGGCGGCATCGCCTACGGCGGCTACGCGGCCATGCGCGACGAAGGGATCACTTTCGGCGATGTGGCCGATCAGTTGTCCCGGCGGTAGCTGGTGCGAATAGCGGGTTCACGGTAGGGAGGGCCGGGTAACCCCTCCCAGAACGAGCGGCCGGTGGCCGCTCTTGAGTGTTCTGGGAGGGGTTACCCGGCCCTCTTTGCCAGATCCTCTGCAATTCGGGCGGCGAAGGCGATTACCGTCATCATCGGGTTTACGCCTACCGAGGTTGGGAAGAGCGAGGCGTCGGCTACGTAGAGGTTGTCGAGGCCGTGGATAGAGCCGTCGGGGGCGCACACGCCTCCGCGTTCCGAAGCGATTCGGGTTGTGCCCATCGGGTGGAAGGCCTCGAGTCGTAGCTCCGAGGGCTTGAAGCGTGCTGCCTCGAAGTCGGGCAGCTTGTCCGGGGTCAACGTACCGACACGGGAAATGTTTGGATAGACCTCTTTGGCTCCGGCCGCGAAGTGGATTTCCGCGGCTCTGGCTATGCCGAAGGTGAGGCGGTCTGCGTCGGCTTGGGTGAGCTTGTAGCGGGCTCTCAGGGTGCCGTTGTCGGTGAGGCCGATGCGGCCGCTGGACTCGTCGGAGAGGTGGACGCCTATCGAGCCGACGTGGCCGAACTCGAGCATCGAGCGCTGGTGATCGCTGCCGGCGCCGGGTAGCCAGGCGCCGCCGAAAGCGAGGGGGGTGAAGGTGGCCTCGAGCAGGAGGCGCTGGGGCTCCCACTCGTCGATGTAGTAGCTCTGCATCACGCCGTCCCAGCCCCGCACCTCCTCCTCATAGCGGGCGCCGACCCAGCAGGCGGGGTGGATGTGGAGGTTGCGGCCGACCTGGCGCCCGCCGAGCCCCGAGCGGAGCAGCAGCTCCGGCGTCCCCAGCGCCCCGCCGGCAACGATCGTCGCCACCCGCGGCCGCACGGTGTAGCCCCGTGCCGGGGGTCGACGGGCCGATACGTCAAGCCTGCCTTGACGTATCGGCCCGTCGGCGGAGCTGCAGACAACGGCGACGGCTCGGTTGTGCTCGACAAGGATGCGCTGTGCTTCTACGCCGGTGCGCAGGCGGGCGCCCGCGGCGACTGCGCGGGGGAGATAGCTGACGTGCATGCCGCGCTTGGCGTCGATCTCGCAGCCGAAGGGGCAGGAGCTGCACTGGACGCATTCGCCGGCGTTGCGGGAGATCGGGCCGCCGGAGGCGCCGGTTGCCGCCGCCCCCTCCATCGCCAGTTGGCCGTTGCGGCCCATCCGCTCGACATCCACAGGGGTGACGCGCAGGAACTCCTCGGCCGCCGCGAAGCTCCGGTCGAGCTCGCTGGCCCACCCGATCCCGAACCGCCGTTTCCAGTCCTCCAAGACAGGCTCCGGGGCGCGGAAGCAGGTGCCGGAGTTGACCACCGTGGTGCCGCCTACCGTCCTCGCCACCGGAACCGGGATCTGCGGCCGTCCCTCGGCGATTGTGAGGCCGCCGTCGCGGTAGAGGCGGGCGATCGCCTCCAGCGGGTCGGCCGGATAGCTGTCGCGGTCGAAGCTCTCGCCGGCCTCGAGCACGATCACGTCGAGCCCAGCCTCGGCCAGCGTCGCCGCCGCGACCGCTCCGCCCGCGCCCGAGCCGACGATCACGACGTCGCATTCCTCGCCATCGCCGGCGGGGATGGTGTCGCCCAGGGGTCCGCTCGGCTCGGGCTCGGAGCCGTCGGCGAGGCGGCAGGCAGCGGCGGAGCCGATCCGCGCTTCGACCTCCGGCGCAACCGCGTAGCCGAGGGTCGCGAAGACCTTCGCCATCGACAGAAGCTCGTGGTGGAGGCCGAGGCGAGACCCCTCCATGCGGCGCAGGAAATCGTCGCGCGCGGCGGGGTCGAGCCGGCTGAAGCGCCAGGGGAACGGCAGCCACTCAAAGGCGCGCAGGCCGAGCTTGATTCGCGCCAGCGCCCGCGGCGAGATGTTGCGCAGGAACTCTGCCACCGGCCCGGAGACGTCGATGTCGCGCTCCGCGGCGGGGAGGCCATCCAGGCCAGGCGCCATCGTGGCGCAGATCGCGCTCAGGGTGTGCTGCTCGGTCGCCGAGAGCGCCGGCGCTCGCCTTCAGCCGGGGGCGGCGGGGCGCCCGACCCGCCCGGCAAGCGAGAAGAGCCAGAGCGCCAGCAGGGCGAGGAAGCCGTCGACGAGGAAGTTGAGCAGGTAGATGAAGACGCGTTCGTCGATCAGGAAGAAGGCGAGCGATCCGAGCGAGGAGGCGGTCTTTCCGGCCGCGAGGACGAGCAACAATGGCCGGTAGCGGACCACGTCCATCTGCGCGACCAGGCAGATGCCGGTGATCACCACCATGTAGGCGAAGGCCAGGGCGAGCCAGAGGTCCTCCTGGGTGTGCGGAGCCCGGGTCCCGTTGCCGAACCACCCGCCGACGTCGGAGATTGTGTCGAGGACGCCGCTCGGAGCCGCGATGAAGAGGATGCCGACGACGGCGAAGCTGGCCGCGAGCAGGCGCAGGCTGAGAACCACCAGCTTCTCTGCGCTCTCTCCCCTCATCCCGGTGGCGGACTCTAACTCCTAGAATCACGCCCGTGATCGAGCGGGAGCAGGTTCTCCACGTCGCCAAGCTGGCACGCCTCGGCCTCTCCGAGGACGAGGTCGAGTCGATGGCGGGGGAGCTTTCGGGAATTCTCGAGCACGTCGACCGGATCGCCGCGCTCAATCTCGACGAGGTCGAGCCGACCACGCATGTGGTCGCGCTGGAGAACGTGCTGCGGGCCGACGTGCCGCACCGGAGCCTGGCGCCCGAGGTCGCGCTCGCCCAGGCGCCCGATCCCGCCGCGGGAGCCTTCCGTGTGCCCTCGCCCCAGGCCGAGGAATAGATGACGGACCTGCTGGCGTTGACGGCCCTCGAGGCCCACGAAGCGATGGCCGTCGCCGAACTCGACGCGGGTGAGTACGCCGAGGCTTGGCGCCAGGCCGCGGCGACCGACGATCTCAACGCCTATCTATGGCGCGAGGAGGACGGCCACGGCGATGCGATTGCCGTGGAGCGCCCCAGCATCGCCCCGGTCGCGGTCAAGGACATCTTCTGCACCGAGGGGGTGCCGACCACCGCCGGCTCGCGCATCCTCGAGGGCTACCGCCCGCCGTATACCGCCACCGCGGTCGAGAAGCTGATCGAGGCGGGAGCGCCGATCCTCGGCAAGACCAACATGGACGAGTTCGCGATGGGCTCCTCCAACGAGAACTCCGCCTACGGCCCAGTGCTCAATCCCTGGGACCGCGGGCGCGTCCCCGGTGGCTCCTCCGGCGGCTCGGCCGCGGTCGTCGCCGGCGGCCTGGCGCCCTGGGCGATCGGCACCGATACGGGTGGCTCGATCCGCCAACCCGCCTCGCTCTGCGGCATCGTCGGGCTCAAGCCGACTTACGGAGCGATTTCCCGCTACGGGATGATCGCCTTCGCCTCCTCGCTGGACCAGTGCGGCCCGCTCACCCGCACGGTTAGCGACGCGGCGCTGCTCTTGGCGATCCTGCAGGGTCAGGACCCCTGCGACTCGACCTCGGTCGGGCTGCGCAAATCGCCGCGGCTCCCCGACCGCGAGGATCTCGCCGGCCTGCGCTTCGCCGTGCCCGCCGAGCTGGCCCGCGACTCGATCGAGCCCGGCGTGCGCGCGGTCTTCGAGGCGACCCTGGCGACGATCGAGCGGCTCGGTGGCGCACTCACCGAGGTCCCGCTGCCGCACGCCGAGCATGGCATCTCCGCCTACTACGTGATCGCTCCGGCCGAGGCCTCGTCCAACCTCTCCCGCTACGACGGCGTCCGCTACGGGATGCGGGCCGAGTCCAGCGGCGACGTGATCGAGATGTATGAGGCGACCCGCGCCGCAGGCTTCGGGGCCGAGGTGAAGCGGCGGGTCATGCTCGGCACCTACGCGCTCTCTTCGGGCTACTACGACGCCTACTACGGCCAGGCGCAGAAGGTGCGGACAAAGATCGCCGAGGACTTCACGGCGGCCTTCGCGGGGGTCGACTTCGTCATCACCCCGACCTCGCCCTCGGTCGCCTTCGGCCTCGGCGAGAAGACCGACGACCCGCTGGCGATGTACCTCAACGACCTCTTCACGGTGCCGATGAGCCTCGCCGGCATCCCGGCGATCTCGATCCCGGCCGGTCTCGCCGAGCCCGCCGGGGGCGGCCCCGAACTGCCGGTCGGCTTCCAGCTCGCTGCCCCGGCCTTCGCCGAGCAGAAGCTGCTCGACGCCGCCTACGCCCTCGAGCAGACGATCGGCTTCGAAGCCAGCCCTTCCGGTGCGCCTTTTCCTCGAATAGAGGGGAAAAAGCGCACCGGAAGCGGGGGTGAGGGGGGTGGCTGAGCTGGAGGCGGTTATCGGGCTGGAGATCCACGTCCAACTGGCGACGCGGACGAAGATGTTCTGCGGCTGCGAGCTCTCCTTCGGCGAGGAGCCCAACGTTCACACCTGCCCGGTCTGCCTCGCCCACCCCGGGGTGCTGCCGACGGTCAACGAGCAGGCGGTGCGCTACGCCCTTCAGATCGCCGCGGCGTTGGAGTGCGAGGTCGCGCCGAGCTCGATCTTCCACCGCAAGAACTACTTCTATCCCGACAGCCCCAAGGCCTACCAGATCAGCCAGTACGACATCCCGATCGCCGGGGCGGGAAAGCTGGGCGACATCCGCATCCACCGCGCCCACCTCGAGGAGGACGCGGCGAAGATGATCCACGTCGGCGAGTCGGGCCGGATCCACGGCTCCGGCGCCTCGCTGGTCGACTTCAACCGCGGTGGCACGCCACTGGTCGAGATCGTCACCGAGCCCGACCTGCGCAGCGCCGCCGAGGCTGCCAGCTGGGCTCGCCTGCTGCGCGAGACCGTCCGCCAGCTGGGCGTTTCCAACGTCAACATGGAGGAGGGGAGCCTGCGGGTCGACGGCAATATCTCGGTACGGCCGGCGGGCAGCGAGGAGCTTGGCACCAAGACCGAGCTAAAGAACATGAACAGCTTCCGCTTCCTCGAACGTGGGATCGAGGCCGAGCTGGCGCGGCAGCGAGAGCTGATCGAAGCGGGGGGGACGGTCGAGCAGGAGACCCTCCACTTCCATCCCGAGGACGGCACCCTGCACCCGCTGCGCTCCAAGGAGGAGGCGCACGACTACCGCTACTTCCCCGAGCCCGACCTGGTCCCAATCGTCCCGACCGAGGCGTTGCTGCAAGAGGCCCGCGAGTCGCTACCCGAGCTGCCCGCCGCGCGCCAGGCGCGCTACGAATCGGAGCTGTGCCTGGCGGCCGATGTGGCTGCCCTGCTGGTTGCGGACCCGGAGACGGCGGCCTACTTCGAGCAGGCCGCGAAGGAGGCCGAGGGAGTTCAGCCACGGACCGTCGCCAACTGGGTGACGGGCGAGCTCGCCGCGGCCCTGCGCCAGGACGAGGGCGGGGGGGATGTCACCGCAACGGAGTCGAGGGTCGAGCCAGCCGCCCTTGCCGCGCTTGCGGTCCTGGTCCAGGAGAAGAAAATCTCCCACGGCAGCGGCAAGGAGGTGCTCGCCAAGCTCGTCGCCGAGGGTGGAGACCCCGCCGCGATCGTCGAGCGCGAAGGCCTCGCCCAGATCTCAGACAGCGGCGAGCTGGAGTCGATAGTCGCCGCCGCGGTCGAGGCGAACCCCGACGCCGCGGAGCAAATCCGCTCCGACAACCAGAAGGCGATCGGCGCCATTGTCGGAGCGGTAATGAAGGAGACCAAGGGCCGCGCCGACGGCGGCGAAGTCAACCGCTTGATCAAAGAAAGGCTTGGGCTTTAGCCGGGGGGAGGTCTCGACGGGCAACAGCGGGGAGGCCCGTCGAGACCTCCCCCCGGCCGCCTTTCCACCAAGGGCGCGACTTTGGCCACACGGCTGAGCTGAAAGTGCATTTCGATACTTTGTAACAGGATGTTACAAAGTGCTAGGTTGGCCGCATGGCCTGGAATGTCGTCATCGCCGGTGGAGGGTTTGGCGGGGCGATGGCGGCCCGCGAGCTGGAGCGGATCATGCCGCGGCAGTCGACCCGGCTCGTTCTGGTCAACGACGCCAACTTCATGCTCTACACGCCGTTCCTGCCCGAGGCGGCGGCGGGGACCCTGGAGCCGCGGCATGTGGTCACGCCGCTGCGCGAGATTCTCAAGCGGACCAACCTGCGGCTGGGATCGATCGTCGCTCACGATCCGGCTGCCAAGACGGTCGAGCTGCGTACCCGCGAGGGCGAATCCGAGCAGCTGCCTTACGACCAGTTGCTGGTCGCCCTCGGCTCGGTCTCCCGGGTGTTGCCAATACCCGGTCTCTCCGAGCACGCGATTGGTTTCAAGAGCCTCGCCGACGCGATCTGGCTGCGCAACCATGTGATCGAGACGCTCGAGGCCGCCAACGCGACCGAGGACGCGGCCCGGCGCGACGAGCTGCTCACCTACGTCTTCGTCGGCGGCGGCTACGCCGGGCTCGAGGCGCTCGCCGAGCTGCAGGACTTCGCCGCCGACGCGATCGAGAGCTACCCGCGCGCCCGCCTGCACGGCATGCGCTGGGTGCTGGTCGAGGCCGCCGACCGGGTCCTGCCCGAGATCGACGCCGAGCTCGCCGACTATGCATTGCGGGAGCTGCGCGGGCGCGGGATCGACATCCGGCTCGGCACGACCCTGGAGGAGGTCACGGCCGAAAGCGCCCGCATTGCCACCGGCGAGACCCTGTCGACCCGCACGGTCGTCTGGACGGCCGGGGTCGCACCGCATCCAAGCCTGCGCCAGCTCTCGCTTCCGCTTGACGAGCGCGGCCGCGTGCCGGTCGACGACCGCCTGCGCGTCGAGGGCCTCGACTCGGTCTGGGCGATCGGCGACTGCGCCGCGGCGCCGGACCCGCGCGGCGGGCTCTGCCCGCCGACCGCTCAGCACGCTGTGCGCCAAGGCCCGGTCGCGGCCCGCAATATCGCCGCTGAGCTCGGCATCGGCGAGTCGCGCCACTTCACCTACGAGGGCAACGCCGCCTTCGTCAACCTCGGCCGCTACAAGGCGGTCGGCAAGGTCGGCGGCCGCACCTTCCGCGGCTTCCCCGCCTGGTGGATGGCGCGGACTTACCACATGAGCCAGATCCCGGGCGCCGCCCGCAAGACCCGCGCGGTGATCGACTGGACCGCCAGCCTGCCCTTCCGTCGCGACATCTCCGAGGTCGGCTCGATCGGCCATCCCCAGCGGTTGCGGTCGTCATTTGTCCCCGGCAGCGGGCGAAATGACGACCGCGCGTCATGATGCGCAGATGGGCTTCGAGTACCTCCTCATCGCCTTCAGCTTCGGCCTAGCCACGGCCGTCATCGGCAAGGGCAAGGGCAGTTCCTTTTGGATCTGGCTGGTGATCGGCACCGTGCTGCCGCCGCTCGGCCTGATCGCCGTGATCCTCTACCGGCGTGAGAAGGACGAACCCGAACGCCAGTGCCCGACCTGCCACAAGGCGGTCAAGCTCTATGTCCAGGTCTGCCCCCGCTGCGGCACCGACCTCTACCTGCCCGACCCAGCCGCGGTTCGCCACCCCGGCGTCCGCTAGCCGCTCAGCGCAGCCAGGTGCGGACGATCGCGTTGGCGAAGCCCATTCCATAGCGGAACACGGCGGGCTTCTTCGAGTGCCCGTGGAGACGCTGTTCGACTGTGATCGGCACCTCCTTGGCCGGGATGCCGCGCTTGATCGCCTCGATCATGAACTCGGAGGTGTGGAACTGCTCCTGGCGCAGGACCAATTGGGGCAGGACCGTGGTCCGCACGGCGCGGTAGCCGTTGGAGCAGTCGGTGACGTGGGTGCGGGTGATGAAGGAGACGAGGCGGTTGAAGAAGACGATGCCGAGCTCGCGGGCGAAGTGGTTGCGGTCGGCTTGGCCCAGCACCCGCGAGCCGTGGGCGACGTCGACCTCCCCGTCGAGCACCGGTTTGACCAGGCGCTCCATCTCCGACGGGAGATGCTGGCCGTCGGCGTCTAGTGTGACGACGATCTCGGCGCCCGATTCGACCATCAGCCGGTAGCCGGTGCGCAGCGCCGCCCCGCCGCCTCGGTTGGTGACGTGGCGGGCAACCGCCGCTCCGTGCTCGGCGGCGACGTCGCCGCTGCCGTCGCGCGAGCCGTCGTCGACCACCAGCACCGCGGTGGGGACGCCGCAGACCTCGGTCGGCATCCGGTCGAGCACGTGGCCGATGTTCTCGGCCTCGTTGTAGGCGGGAACGAGGATCGCGACCTTGTCGCGGAAGCGCTCCGGCAGCCCGGCCTGGCGGAACTCCTCCCAGGCCAGGCCCTCGAGCGCGGCGGAGAGCTGGCGCGAGTTGCGGGCGGCCTGCGCCAGCGCGCGCAGGGTGAGCCCGAAGAGGATGAAGATGGCGAAGACGGCGAGGCCGAGGATCCGCCCGCCGTTGCCCTTTTCGAAAGAGAAGGCGGAGAGCAGCTTGTCGGTGATTTCGGTGCCCGAGACGAGGAACAGGCCGAGCCCGGCGAAAAGCAGGATCAGCACCTCGGCGTTGCGCAGGGCGCGGCGGCGCAGGAGAGCGTAGGCGACCAGGCCGAGGCCGAAGAGCAGCCCGAGGCCGCGCAGCGCCGTCAGCTCGGCGGGGAAAATGCCTGCTTGGGGGACCATTGCCGACTGGACAATACGGCCGCGGTCCCCCGCGACAATGCCGCGGCGGCGAGCGGGAAGACGAGTGTCATCAGCACCTCGTTGCGGCGGGGAGCGGCGAGCGAGGCCGCGCCGACCGCGGTGACGAGGGCCAGCGGGGTCGCCATCGCGACCAGCTCCCACCACCAGCGTCGCCAGGCGAGTACGGCGAGGCCGGCCAGGGCAAGGACGACTATCAGCACCTGGACCACGCGTCCGGCGTTGCTTTCCATCGCCTTGCCGATCCCGGCGCTCCACATCCGCCATGCCTTGCGTGCCGTCATCGCCAGGTAACCGACAGGGTCTTCGGCGAAGAATTTGGAGAAGTTCTGCTTGCCGATCTTGCCCAGGGCCGAGTCTCGGGGGAGTTTGGGGTAGCGGCCGGCAACCCGATCGAAGAGCGGTGTCGGGTCAACCTTCTCCAGCGCTTCGGAGTGGGGAGGCAGGTCGCGGTGCAGGTAGCGCTCCGCCAGGATCGCCTTCACTCGCTGGTATTCCCCATCGGCAGGGAGAAAGGTGCCGACGTAGAGTGCCTTGCCGCCGCCGGTTGAGATCGGCACTGTGCGGTGGAGGACAGCCTGGTTGCGAATCGCCCAGGGAACTATCGGCAGCAGCAGGGCTGCGAGGAGGAGAGCGGCCGCAGCGAGCCCCGGACGCCAACCACGCGCCCGGCCCACGCGGAGCAGGGCGAGGACGGCGAAGGCAAGGCCGACCAGGAGGTACTCGGGGCGGAACATTGCCGTCAAGCCGAACAACAGCCCAGGCACCAACCACCTCATGCGCGGGTCCTGTCGCGGGGGGCCGGGTCCCAGGCCGTCAGATGCCCAGAGGAACGCCAGGACCGCAGCGGGCAATGTGAGCATTGCGGGAGGCTCGCTGTATAGGGCTCCCACAGAGTGGATGAACGGTGGGTAGACGGCGACGGCAAAAGCGGCAAGCAGGCCTGCCGGGCGGCAGGCGATGCGGCGGCCGAGGAGGTAGACGACGACGATCGTTGCCAGGCCGAGCAGCAGCTCGACTATGCGCGCCGTTCCTTCGCGGGCGCCCGCCGTTGCGTAGAAGCTGGCCGCGTAGAGCAGCGGCGCCCCCGGCGACCAGTCGCTGGAGTCCTTGAAGGCTCGCCCGCCGAAGCTGCCTTCCGTATAAAGCGCCTTGGAGAGCGCGTAGTAGGCGTGGGCATCGTCGCCCGGCGTCGGCAACGGCTCCACCACCCGGTATGCCCGCAGCCCGAAGCCGAGCAGCAGGATCGCCGCGAGCGCGATCAGCGTCGTGCGGCCGTGGCGCTCGGGCAGGGTGTGTATGCGGTCGCCGATCGCGGTCACGGCGCCAAGCTATCCCCGCGCAGCCGGGCGACGGACCAGGCCAGCCCGAGCCCGGCGAGGGCGGCCAGCTCGGGGGTGAGCACGAGGGTTCGCCGCGGCGAGGCGATGAAGGCGATCTGGACCAGCGTGAAGGCGGTGGCGACGGCGGCGAAGACGACCGCCTCGAAGCTGCGCCGGATCAGCCCGACGGCAAGCCCGACCGCGGCCGCGAGTAGAAGGGCGATCTGCATCGCCCGCCAGAGCGGGAAGCGCATCACGCCGCGGGCCGGATCGGTCCAGGCCAGCCAAGCCTTGCCGGCGAGGAAGCCGCCGAGGCGCAGCGGTTCGTGGACGAGCGCCCGACCGTAGGCGTCGAACGCCATCCCGCGCAGGGCCGAGTCGGTGTTCTCACCAGGGTGCTCCCGGGCGGCGAGCAGGGCGACCGCCTGGCCGCGGTAGATCGGACCGGGCTGGGGGGCGAGCTCGCGCCGGATCCACGGATAGTGGGAGAGGAAGACCGGCGCGATCCGCTCGGGGTCGGGACCGGCCGGCAGGTAGCTGCCCTCATAGAGAACCTGGCCGCCGCCGGTCGAGATCGGCACCAGGCGGTCGAAGACGACGAAGTTGCGGACGGTCCACGGCAGCACCGCGAGGCAGGCGAAGCCGAGCGCGAGGGCTGGGCCGAGCAGGGAGCCGCGACCGAGCCGACCCAGATCCCTGCGCAGGCGCAGCGCTCCGAGGACCGGCAGGAGCGGGATCAGCACCGAGTACTCGGGGCGGAGCATCGCGAGCGCTCCGAGCAGTAGACCGGTTCCCACCCAGGGCCAGGGCCGGCGAACATCGACCGCATGGAGGAAAGCCAGGATCGCGCCGGCAGAGAAGCGTTGTTCCCAGCGGCTCGGTCATCAGCATCCCGCCGTACTCGAGAGTCGCCGGATAGACCGCCGTAGGGAGGGCGGCGATCAGCCCGGCTGTCGGCCCGCCTAGTCGCCGGCCGAGCAGAAAGGCGAATCCGATCGCGAGCGAGCCGAGCAGGGCGAGGACGATCCTGGCGGCCATTTCGTCGGCAGCGCCGCGGACCTCATAAATCCCCGCCGCAACCAGCGGCAGTCCGGGCGAGTAGTTGGAGGCGGGCTGCAGGTGGTCGTAGCCCGGTCCCTCGCCCTGGGTGAGGCCCTCGCCTTCGTAGAGCGCCCGGGAGATGCGTGCGTAGGCGCGGGCGTCGTCGACCGGGTGGTTAGGGGCTCGGATCGCGTAGTCGAGGCGCAATCCCAATCCGAGTGCGAAGATCGCGAGGAAGCAGAGTGCTCGCCCTCGCCCGCCGAGGGCCGTCTGGAAGCGCTCCGCCACGGCGGCAGTGTATGTCCGTGGGATCGGCTGAAACGCCGCCGACTCCGGTACCCTGCCGCGACCTATGCGCGTTCTCATCCTTGGGGGCGACGGTTACCTGGGCTGGCCGACTGCCCTGAGGTTCTCGGCCCGCGGTCATGAGGTTGCCCTCGTCGACGACTTTTCCCGGCGGCGCTGGCACGAGGAAGCCGGCAGCGGCTCACTGACGCCGATCGCCGACCTGGAGCAGCGGATTGCCGCCTGGAAGGAGACTTCCGGCGAGGAGATCCGCAGTTTCGTCGGCTCGGTCCAGGACGGCGATTTCCTCGACGGTGTCGTCGCCGAGGTCCGCCCCGAGGTGGTCGTCCACTACGGCCAGCAGGCCTCGGCGCCCTACTCGATGGCCTCCCGCGAGCAGGCGGTCGAGACCCAGTACGCCAACGTGATCGGCAACCTCAACCTGCTCTTCTCGATCCGCGACCACGTGCCCGAGTGCCACCTGGTCAAGCTCGGCACGATGGGCGAGTACGGCCAGCCCGATATCGACATCGAGGAGGGCTACATCGAGATCGAGCACAAGGGGCGCCGCGACACCCTGCCCTTCCCGAAGCTGCCGGCCTCGCTGTATCACTGCTCCAAGGTCCATGACTCGACCAACATCCACTTTGCCTGTCGCACCTGGGGCCTGCGCGCGACCGACCTCAACCAGGGGGTGGTCTACGGGATCGAGACCGAGGAGACCACTGGCGACGAGCGCCTGATCACCCGCTTCGACTACGACGAGGTCTTCGGCACCGTGCTCAACCGCTTCTGCCTGCAGACGGTGATCGGCCACCCGCTGACCGTCTACGGCGCCGGCACCCAGACACGCGGCTTCCTCAACATCCGTGACACGCTTGCCTGCGTCGAACTGGCCGCGACCAATCCGGCTGAGGCCGGCGAGTTCCGCGTCTTCAACCAGTTCACCGAGCAGTTCTCGGTGATCGAGCTGGCCGAGTTGGTCAAGCACGCCGGCCAGCACCTCGGCTACACGGTCGAGGTCCAGCATTACGAGAACCCGCGGGTCGAGAAGGAGCATCACTACTACAACGCCGTCCACACCAAGCTGCTCCACCTCGGCCTCGAGCCGAAGCTGCTCGGCGAGGAGCTGGTTGAGTCGATGATCCACGTGATCGAGCGCCACAAGGATCGCGTCATCGAGTCCTCGATCGATCCCAAGACCCGCTGGAGCCCCGGCGCTCCCGTTCAGCTCTAAATCGCCTGCGTGGCAGGCGTAGGACCGCTGGTAGCATCGCCACTCAGATGAGAGCCGCCGATGCACTTATGCAGTCCCTCAAGGCCGAGGGCGTCGAGCACGTCTTCGGGATACCCGGTGGAGCGAACCTGCCCACCTACGACGCCCTGGTCGACGCCGACTTCCGCCACATCCAGGTGCGCCACGAGCAGGGGGGAGGTCACGCGGCCGAGGGCTACGCCAAGGCCTCGGGCAAAGTCGGGGTTGCCTTCGCGACCTCCGGCCCGGGGGCAACAAACCTCGTCACCGCGATCGCCGACGCGATGCTGGACTCGGTCCC
The DNA here is from genome assembly GCA_963817905.1 of uncultured Solirubrobacterales bacterium. Classification (GTDB taxonomy): domain Bacteria; phylum Actinomycetota; class Thermoleophilia; order Solirubrobacterales; family 70-9; genus VRUE01. The sequence goes on from CAWFPS010000002.1 coordinate 1,259,681, forward strand.
GACCGTCTTCATCACCGGCCAGGTGCGGACCGAGCTGATCGGCACTGACGGATTCCAGGAGGCCGACATCCTCGGCGCCACCCTGCCCTTCGTCAAGCACTCCTTCCAGGCGACCGACCCGCGCCAGATCCCCGAGTACGTCCACGAGGCCTTCCACGTCGCCTCGACCGGGCGCCCGGGGCCGGTGCTGCTCGACATTCCGCAGGACCTCTCGCGCGCCGAGATCGAGTACGAGCCGCGTACCGAGCCGGTCGAGCTGGCCGGCTACAAGCCGCCCAGCGCTCCCAATATCAAGCAGGTCCGCATCGCCGCCAAGGCGATCGCCAACGCGCGCCGGCCGATTCTCTACACGGGAGGCGGAGTGGTCAACGCCAACGCCTCCGAGGAGCTGCGCGAGCTGGCCGCCGCCGACCGCTTCCCGGTCACCTCGACCCTGATGGGACTCGGCTCCTACCCGGCCTCCGGCGAGCAGTGGCTGGGGATGCTCGGCATGCACGGCACCCGCGCCGCCAACTACGCGATGGACGAGGCCGACCTGATCGTCGCGATCGGCGCCCGCTTCGACGACCGCATCACCGGCAAGCTCGCCGAGTTCGCCCCGCACGCCAAGTTCATCCACATCGACGTCGACCCGGCGGAGATCTCCAAGAACGTCCCCGCCCACATCCCGATCGTCGGCGACGCCAAGCTGGTCTTGCCCGAGCTGACCCGCGAGTACCGGGCATTGCAGACCGACGGCTCGCGGCTGGACGGCTGGTGGCGTCAGATCAAAGCCTGGCAGGACCAGTACCCGCTGGGCTACGACGAGGGCACCGACGGCGAGATCAAGCCCCAGTTCATGGTCGAGGCAATGCACCGCGCGACCGGGGGCGACGCGATCCTCACCTCCGACGTAGGCCAGCACCAGATGTGGGCCGCCCAGTACTACGGATTCGACAGGCCACGGCGCTGGATCAACTCCGGCGGCCTCGGCACGATGGGCTTCGGCTTGCCCGCGGCGATCGGGGCCAAGGTTGCCTGTCCGGACGAGACGGTCGTCTGCCTGGCCGGCGACGGCAGCCTGATCATGAACTGCCAGGAGCTGGCGACCTGCGTCTCGCAGGACATCCCGGTCAAGATCTTTTTGATGAACAACGGCTACATGGGCATGGTCCGCCAGTGGCAGGAGCTCTTCTGGGACCGCCGCTACAGCTCGGTCGAGATGGGTCCCAGCCCCGACTGGGTCAAGCTCGCCGAAGCCTTCGGCGCCACCGGATTGCGCTGCGAAGACTCCGCCGACCTCGAGGAGACGATGACCAAGGCGCTGGAGACCGATGGCCCTGTCCTGCTCGACGTCCGCGTCTCCCCGGAGGAGAACTGCTTCCCGATGATCCCCGCCGGGGCCGCGGCCAGGGATATGGTCGGGTAGCTGTCATGAGTCACACGACCAAGCAGATCGAGGACGCAGGGAGCGTGGCGTGCTCTGCACGCGAGCGACCGAGGACGCGGAGATGCGCAGCGTCGTGGGGGTCATGATGGAGGCCGGGACGCCGCAAGTCGTCAAGCTGGAGGAGCTGCGTGTTCCCGGACAGCTGACCGGGCGCAAACACATCCTCTCGATCCTGGTCGAGAACAAGCCCGGCGTGCTGGCGCGTGTCGCCGGCCTCTTCTCCCGCCGCGGCTTCAACATCGACACGCTCGCGGTCGGGCCGACCGACGACGAGAGCATCTCGCGCATCACCCTCACCCTCGACGGCGCCGTTCACCCGATCGACCAGGTGACCAAGCAGCTGCACAAGCTGGTCAACGTGCTGAAGATCCGCGACATGGAGCCGGAGGAGACGGTTGCCCGCGAGATGGCGATGTTCAAAGTCTCGGCCGCGGTCGAGAACCGGGCCGAGATCATCCAGTTCGCCGAGATCTTCCGCGCCAAGATCGTCGACGTCGCCCGCCGCACGATGACGATCGAGGTCACCGGCTCCGCCGACAAGATCGAGGCCTTCGAGCGAATGATCCGCCCGCACGGCTTGATCGAGATGGTGCGGACGGGCGAGATCGCGATCGCCCGCGGCTCAGATTGAAAACGACGGCCCCAGACGTCGCCATACGGCGTCCTCGGGCACCCGAATAGCGTTGCTTTTCGGGCTTCCTGCGCCCTTGCCTGCCAACGTCTGGCTCTCGTCATTTCCTAGCCTCCGGCCCACGGTCGAGCGCGCCATCTCCCGCGGTCGAAAGACCCTCGTGAGCGTCACCGCGGCGGTCGATATCGCCGATCCGTGCGCGGCAATATTCGGCTCGCGCCTTGCCTCCGACCGTTGGTTTTGCTGGCAGGAGCCGGACCGGGAATTTGCCCTGGCGGCGCTTGGGGTCGCGCACGAGGCGACTTCGCGGGGGCGGGACCGGTTCGGCGACGTCGCCCGGGAGTGCCTGGGCGGCGAGAGCGTCATCGACGAGCCCCGAGGGCTGCCGGCCGGCGCCGGCGCCGTCTGGGCCGGCGGCTTCGCCTTTGATCCGGACGGCGGCGGCAGCTCGCCCTGGTCCTCGCTGGCACCCGCCTCCCTGGTCCTGCCCGAGCTGTCTCTCTGTCGTAGCGGCGCGGACACCTTCCTGACCGTTAATGCGGTGGTTCGGCCCGGCGAGGACGCCGGGCGCAAGGCCGCCTCGCTGGAGGCACGCCTCGCCGGGCTTCGGGCGGGACCGCTACCCCTGCTCGACCCTCACCCGACCTCGCCGGTCGAGATCGCCAGCGTCCACCCGCCCGGCGAGTTCGAGCGCACGATCGCGGCAGCGACGGACCGGATTCGGGCTGGGGAGATGTCGAAGATCGTGCTTGCCCGCGAGGTCCTGGTCAGCGCCGGCGCGGCCCACGACCCGGCGGCAGTCTTCGGGGCGATGCGCGAGCAATTCCCGTCCTGCTTTTGCTTTTGCTGCGGGACGCCCGAGGCAGCGTTCATCGGCGCCAGCCCGGAGCTGCTATTGCGCCGCTCCGGCGCCAGCGTCTCGACCGTCGCCCTGGCGGGATCGACGCGCCGCAGCTCCGACCCCGCTGTCGACGACCACCTGGGCGAGCAGCTGCTGCGCAGCGACAAGGACCGCCGCGAGCACGAGATCGTCGCCGAGCGAATTGTCCGTGCCCTGCGCCAGCACGCGGTCTGGGTCGAGGCGGGGGCGGAGCCGGAGATCGTCAAGGTCGCCAACATCCAGCACCTGGCAACGCCGATCGTCGCCCAGCTGGCCGAGCCGCGCTCGGCCGTCGAGCTGGCAGGCATGCTGCACCCGACGCCAGCGGTCGGGGGCGAGCCCTGGTCAGCCGCGGCCCCGGCGATAGCCGAGCTCGAGCAGATGGACCGTGGCTGGTACGCCGGCCCGGTCGGCTGGATGGACGCCACCGAAGACGGCGAGTTCTGCGTCGCCCTGCGCAGCGCCCTCCTCCGCGACCGCGAGGCGCACCTCTACGCCGGCGTCGGGGTGGTCGCCGGCTCGGACCCAGCGGCAGAGCTGGCCGAGACCGAGATCAAGCTCGGCGCGCTGCTGCCGCTGCTGGCGGAGTGAGCGAGCTGAGCAGCCGCTGTGCCCCCTCGCGGGGACGCGGCCCATGCAGGACCCTGCCGATGGCCGAGTGGCGCACGAAGGTCCGGTAGGCCGGATACACCAGGGCCAAGGTCGCCAGTACGAGGATTGCGAAGCGCAGGCCCCCCGGCATGTCCACGGCGAGGAGCGCGACTGCCAGCGCGGCCATCGGCACGAAGTGGCTGAGGTAGATCCAGTAGGAGGCGTCGGCCCACAGTCGCAGCCGCGGGCTGTGCGCGGAGAGGTAGCGACGCGAGAGGCCGAGCAGGGCGAGGACCATCGACCAGGTCGCGACCGAGAGCAGGAGCAGGGCGAGCAGGTGAAACCAGCGGCCCGCGCCGATCGCGGGCTCGTCTTGCAGGAGGTAGAGGGCGAGGGCAGGGGGCAGCGCCAGCGCGGCGAGCAGCGTGTAGTGACCCGGTCGCGCCTCGATTCGCTCGCGGAGGTCGGGGGTGGCGAAGAGCGTCCAGCCAGCGAGAAAGAAGATCGCGTAGTAAGCGAGCAGGTCGAAAGCGGGCACGAAGCTCTCCGCCGGGGTCGATGCGGCCATCCAGGTCGGCTGGCGGTAGAGCAGCAGGGCCGTCGGAACGGCGAGGAGCAGCGGCGCGAGCCTGCTGCCGAGAATTCGCCCGCCCACGACTCGCACCTTCGTCACGACCTTGCGGTCGAGGAGCATGCGGCGGGTGAGGAGCACGCCCGCGTAGAGCAGGGCCAGGTACCAGAGGAACCAGAGATAGGAGGGCTGCGCGTCGGCGATCGCACCAAGCAGATCGTTCGGCAGGGAGGAATCCGGGTTGCTCGAGGCGGCTCGCAAGAGCAGGGAGAGGAACGGCGCGATCGCCACCACGCCGACGATCAGGGGGACGCCGATCCGAATCGTCCGGTTGCGCAGCAGCGCGCCGAGGCCACGCGACTCCAGCAGCAACGCCCCGAAGAAACCGGCGACGAGGAAGAAAAGCGGTAGGCGGAAGACGTGGATCGTCCAGAAGGTCGCCGACTCGGCGTCGTTCCAGCCGCTTCGCAGGCCGATCAGGGCGAGGGCATGGGCGGGCAGGATCAGCACCATCGTCAGTGCCCGCAGAGCATCGAGGTGGTGCAGGCGCCCGGCTTGACCGTTCACCCGGTGACGGCCTTGCTGACCACGGCGCCGAGTCGGCGGTGGAACTCGACGTTTTTCGCGCGGTCGGTCCTGACCTCGATCAGGCCGGTGCCGGCGGCTAGTGCGTCCTCAAGTTCTCCAAGGCCTTCGAGGCGCCGGTGGGGAAGGCCGAACAGCTCTGCGGCCCGGCCCGAGTCGACCCCGCGCGGGGTGCCGAGCAGGGCCTCGAACTCGTCCTCCGCGAGGATCTCGGCCTGGGGTAGAAAGCCGAAGATGCCGCCGCCGCCGTTGTCGATCACGACGATGCGAACGGGCGTCGAGACGTCGCGCAGGGCGGCGAGCGAGCCGACGTCGTGGAGCAAGCCGAGGTCACCGACAACGATCGTCGTCGGTCGTCTGCTCGCGTGGGCGGCGCCGATCCCTGAGGAGATCAGGCCGTCGATGCCGTTAGCGCCGCGGTTGCAGAGGAAGGTCACATCGGCCTCGCTGGGTGGAAGGAACGCCTCTTGGTCGCGGATCGGCATGCTGGAGGCGGTGTAGACGAGGTCGCCATCCTGGTGGGCCTGGCCAAGGGCGAGGTGCAGTGCGGGCTCGGAGACCTCGTCGCTTGCGAGCGCTGTCTCGATCGCCGTGAGCGCGGCCCGCTCGGCGTCGAGCCAGCGCTGTGGAACTCCCCGCGCCTCCCTTTCGAGGCGAGTCGCCCAGCCAGCCGCCAGCTCCGTCGGGTCAGCGCGCAGGATCGCCGCCCCCCGACTGGTCGGCTCGTTCCAACCCCCGTGTGGATCGATGACGATCTGGTCGGCTCCGCTGCTCACCAGCCACTGGCGCAACGGCTTGCTGGTCGGCATCTCGCCGAAGCGCAGGACGAGGTCCGGAGTGACGGAACGGGCGAAATCCTCGTCGCGCAACAGTAGGTCGTAGGCGGAGATCACCCGCGAGCGGTCGTGCGGGCCGCAGCGCACTTGTGAGGTCGGCTCGGCCAGGATCGGGAACCCCGACGCCTGGGCCAGGTGGGCGAGCGGCTCGCGCAGCTCGGGGTCGAGCTGGCGGCCGGCGACGATCACGCCGGTGCGCGCGTCGGCGACGTGGCCGGCGACCTCGTCGAGCAGGAAGGCCGAGGGCTCGAGGTCGATCGAGGTGACAGCGGTGAGCGGCCGGCCCGGACGCCCTTCGAGGGCCAGCGGGTCGCGGGCGGTGACCGCCCCCTCGACCGGCAGCGGCGCCAGCGGCTCGCGCCAGGGCAGGTTGAGGTGAACCGGCCCGGGCCGCGGCTGACCCCGCGCGGCCGCCAGCGCCCGGCAGGCAACGGAGCGGTAGTGCAGCAGCCCCTCGTCATCGGCGTCGTGCGTGCCGACTTCGCAAAACCAGCGCACCGAGTCGCCATAGAGCTTGACCTGGTCGATCGTCTGGCCGGCGCCGATCCCGCGCAGCTCGGCGGGCCGGTCTGCGGTGAGCGCGATCAACGGAATCGCCGACTCGTCCGCCTCGCAGATCGCCGGGTGGTAGTTGGCCGCCGCCGTGCCCGAGGTGCAGAGCAGCGCCACCGGCGCTTCACTGGCCTGCGCGGCGCCGAGCCCGAAGAACGCCGCGGAGCGCTCGTCGACGATCACGCTCACCTCGATCGCAGCCTCTCGCCAAAGCGCGACGGCCAGTGGCGTCGAGCGGGACCCAGGCGAGACGACGGCGTGCCGGACACCGCCTCGCGCCAGCTCCTCGACGAAGGTCGAGGCGAGCGCCGTGTTGCCGTTGGCTGGGTCCATGTTCGGGAAGACTATGTGGCGGCTTATCCGTCTATACGACGGATAAGCCGCCAGGTCACTCAGATTCGGTGGGCCGCCAGCGCCGCCTCATCGATCTCGACACCCAGACCTGGCCCGGGGGGTGGGTGGAGCATGCCGTCGCGGACCTCGCACTCGACCGCGGCGATCGTCGAGGCGAAGAGGCGCTGGGTGGCGAGGCCGTGGGCCAGGCCGGACCCGTTGCCGTCCGCCGACTGGGCGAGGGTCTGCGCGACCTGGGCGGCGGCGGCGATTCCCACCGGGCCATCGAGGGCGCTGGAGATGTAGGCCGGCAGCAGCTCGGCAATCTCGATCGCCGCCTCCGGCCCGCCCACCTTGGAGAGCTTGATTGCGGTTAGCGCGCAGGCACCCATTTCCAGTGCCCGCTTGGCATCGGCGCGACTCTCAACGCTCTCGTCGCCGGCAATCGGGATCGAGGTCGACGCCGCCACCTCGGCCGCCTCCTCCAGAGTCGCCACCGGCTGCTCGGCCAGCTCGATCTCGAGCGGCTCCAGGGACTTGAGAACCCGCTTCGCCGTGTCGGTGTCCCAGGCCGCATTCGCGTCGACCCTGATCCGCGCCCGCGGCCCGACCGCCTCGCGCACCGCGTAGACCTGTCCGAAATCGTCACCCGTGCCCAGCTTCAGCTTGAAGGTCTCAAAGCCGTCCTCGGCCCAGCGCACCGCCTCCGCTGCGACCGCCGCGGGCTCCCCGGCAACCAGAGTCGCATTGCACTCGATCGGCCGCGGCCCCCCAGCTCCACCACCGCGGTCGCCATTTCGCTCGCCTCGCGGTTGAGATGGCAACCGCGCCGCGGCGGGGGTGCCCGCGGCAGCTGCGCGCCTCCCGCGCAGGTCCAATAGCGCGGTGAGGGCGGCGCAGCGTGCCGGGGCCGACAGCCCGATCGCCTCACTCCGCAGGGTCGCCTCATCCAGCGCATCCCGCTCTGCCAGTCGCTTCAACTCACCAACTACCTGCTCCAACTCGATACCCCCCCGCAGCGAGAGCGGCACCGCTTCGCCCAGCCCCACCAGATCGTCATCCGAACGCAAGCGCAGCAACACCATCTCGCGCCGATCCAAGCGCCCCCGCGCCGTCACATACGGCTCCCGAAACGGCAGCGCGTAAGGCACAACCTCTACCGCGGCGATCTTCATACCCGTAGGTCTACGCGAACTGCATCAAATTCTCTACCTGTCAGACCGAGAATTTGATGCAGTTCGCCATGGTTTAGCTGGCTAGCAGCAGGCCTGCGGAGACCAGCAGGCTGAAGGCACCGAGCAGGGCCCCCGTGGCGGCCAGGGCGCCGTTGAGGGCCGGGCCGTCGGTGCGGTTGGTCATCGCCCGCATCGGGGCGATGGCCAGCGGCAGGGCGAGCCAGCCGATCAGGGGCAGCCAGCTGCCGTCGCCGGCAAGCAGCGCCAGCGGCAGGACGGCGAAGGCTCCGAGAACGAGCGAGCGGTATAGGACGACGGCGTTATGGCGCCCCATCCGCACCGCCAGGGTCATCTTGCCCGCCCGGCGGTCGGTCTCTAGGTCACGCACGTTGTTGACGACGAGGATCGCGGTGGCGAGGAAGCCGAGCGCGATCGAGAGCCCGAGCGGCAGCGGGTCGAGCCGCTCCAGCTGCACGTAGTAGGAGCCGTTGACGGCGACCAGGCCGAAGAAGAGGAAGACGAAGATCTCGCCCAGGCCGGCGTATCCGTAGGGGCGCGGCCCGCCCGTGTAGAGGACCCCGGCGGCGATCGAAAGCGCCCCGATCGCGAGGATCACGACGCCGGCGATCAGTGCCAGGTAGACGCCGCACGCAACCGCGACCCCAAAGGCGATCCAGGTCGCGTTGAGCACCCGGCGCGGGGTGACCAGCCCGGCCGAGGTGACCCGCACCGGTCCCAGTCGCTCGGCGGTGTCGGCGCCGCGCCGGGCGTCGGAGTAGTCGTTCGCCAGGTTGGTGCCGATCTGGATGAAGATCGAGCCGACCAGCGCGGCGAGGAAAGCGCCGATCCGGGGCAGCTTCCCGGCCCATTCGACCGCCGCCGCGGTGCCCACCAGCACCGGCGCGATCGCCGCCGGCAGCGTGCGCGGGCGCGCCGCCATAACCCAGATCCTCATGGTCGCCGAGGGTACTGGGAGAAGTCCGGTGCGCGCTTCTCCTTGAAGGCCTCGCGGCCCTCGGCCGCCTCGTCGCTGCCGTAGAAGAGGAGGTTGGTGTCGTGAGCCAATTGCTGTATCCCGGCGTAGCCGTCCTCGTGGGCGTGGAAGCTGGACTTGACCAGGCGCAGGGCGAAGGGGGAGAGGGCCAGCATCTCGCGGCACCAGGCGACGGTCTCGGCTTCGAGCCGGTCGAGTGGGACGACGGTGTTGACCAGCCCCATCCCGACGGCCTCCTCGGCGTCGTATTGGCGGCAGAGCAGCCAGAACTCCTTGGCCTTCTTGGTGCCGACGAGATCGCGCAGCAGCGAGGCGCCGAAGCCGCCGTCCCAGGAGCCGACCCGCGGTCCGGTCTGGCCGAAGACGGCGTTGTCGGCAGCGATCGTCAAGTCGCAGCAGATGTGGAGGATGTGGCCGCCGCCGATCGCGTAGCCGGCGACCATCGCCACCACCGGCTTGGGCAGGCGCCGCATCTGCACCTGTAGGTCGGTGACGTGGAAGCGGCCCAGTGAGGCACCCTCGGCGACGTACCCGGTGTCGCCCCGCACCTGCTGGTCGCCGCCCGAGCAGAAGGCCTTGGTCCCAGCGCCGGTGAGGACCACTACGCCGACCTCCCCGTCCTCGCGGGCCAGCTCCATCGCAGCCGAGACCTCGATCAAGGTCTGCGGCCGGAACGCATTGAGAACCTGGGGCCGGTCGATCGTGATCTTGGCGATTCCGTCCGCCACCTCGTAGCGGATGTCGTCGTACTCGGCGACGCTCCGCCACTCGATCGGCGCGTACAGATCCTCTTCGGGTGGGGCTCCCTTGTGACGTTTGGGCATGATGGGCACGATATCCCGCCGATGAAACTCGACGACTGGCTGGCCCAGAGATCGCAGAGCTGCCCGGAGCGAACCGCGCTTGTCGCGGAAGGCTCGGCCGTCACCTACGCCGAGCTGGAGGCCGAGGCGACCTGGGTCGCGCGGCGGCTGATCGCCCACGGCGTGCGCCGCGGCTCGACCGTGGCGATGACGATGCACCCGCGTCGTGAGCAGGTCGTGATGGTCCACGCCCTGATGAAGGTTGGGGCGGTGCTGCTGCCCCTGAGCCCGCGCCTCTCGGCCGAGGAGCGCGCCGCCGCGATCGCCTCCGAGGAACCCACGGTCGACCTCGACGACGCCGGCGAGCTGACCCAGACGGAGGCCGACCTGCCATTGCTCGGTGAGCACGACATGGACGCCGTCGCCTGCCACGTGATGACCAGCGGCAGCACCGGCACCCCCGACGCCGTCGGTCTCACCTACGGCAACTTCCTCTGGAGCGCCGTCGGCTCGGCCTTCAACATCGGCGTCGAGCCGAGCGACCGCTGGCTCTGCTGCCTGCCGCTCAGCCACATCTCCGGCCTCGGGATCGTGATGCGCTCGGTCATCTACGGCACCGCCGCGGTCATCCACGACGGCTTCGACGTCGACCGCGTCGCGGCGGCCCTGGAGCGCGACGAGATCACAGTCGTCTCCCTGGTGGCGACGATGCTCACCCGGCTACTGGAGGCCGGCGCCGACCTCTCCGGCCCGCGCGCAATCCTGATCGGCGGCGGGCCGGTGCCCGAGGACCCGCTCGAGGAGGCCCTGGGACGCGGCGCCACGGTCGTGCAGACCTACGGCCTGACCGAGACCTGCTCGCAGGTGACGACGCTCGCCCCGGCAGACGCAAAGCGCAAGCTCGGCTCCGCCGGGCGGCCGCTGCTCACCACCCACCTGCGCATCCAGGAGGGCGAGATCCTCGTCCAGGGCCCGACCGTCGCCCCCGGCCGCGCCGACGCCGACGGCTGGCTGCACACCGGCGACCTCGGCCGCATCGACGAGGAAGGCTTCCTCTACGTCGACGATCGCATCGACGACATGATCGTCAGCGGCGGCGAGAACATCGTCCCGGCCGAAGTCGAGAACGTCCTGCTGCGCCACCCGGCGGTCGCCGACGCCGCCGTCGTCGGTCGCGAGGATCCCGAGTGGCAGCAGGCCGTGACCGCGATCGTCGTGCTCGAGGATGGCTCGGAGGCGACGCCCGACGAGCTACGCCGCCACTGCGCCTCCTCGCTGGCGGGGTTCAAGGTGCCGAAGCGGGTCGAGCTGGCGTCGGCGCTGCCGCGCACCCCCTCCGGCAAGCTGATGCGGCGCGCCCTCCGCTAGCCTGCCGCCCATGCCCAAGGACATCTTCTATGACTCAGACGCCGACCTCTCGCTGCTCGGGGGAAAGACCGTCGCCATTCTCGGCTACGGCTCCCAGGGGCATGCGCACGCCCTCAACCTGAAGGACTCCGGGGTCGACGTCGTCGTCGGCCTGCGGCCCGATTCCTCCAGCCGCGCGAAAGCCGAAGAGGCCGGCCTCGAGGTGCTCGACATCGCCGAAGCCGCCAGCCGCGGCGACGCGGTGATGATCCTGCTGCCCGACGAGAAGCAGGCCGAGGTCTGGGAGGCCGAGATCGCCGACGGCATCGCCCCCGGCAACCTGCTGCTCTTCGCCCATGGCTTCGCCATCCACTTCGAGCAGATCGTGCCCCCGCCGGGCGTCGACGTCGGCATGGTTGCCCCCAAGGGCCCCGGCCACCTGGTCCGCCGCCAGTACGAGGAAGGCAACGGCGTGCCCTGCCTGATGGCCGTCCACCAGGACGCCACCGGCAACGCCCACGGCCTCGTCCTCGCCTACGCCTCAGGCATCGGCGGCGGCCGCGCCGCGGTGATCGAGACCACCTTCAAGGATGAGTGCGAGACCGATCTCTTCGGCGAGCAGGCCGTCCTCTGCGGTGGCGCCTCGGAGCTCGTCCGCGCCGGCTTCGAGACCCTGGTCGAGGCCGGCTATGACCCGCGCCTCGCCTACTTCGAGTGCCTGCACGAGCTCAAGCTGATCGCCGACCTGATGTACGAGAAGGGGATCCAGGGGATGCGCTACTCGATCTCCAACACCGCCGAGTACGGCGACATGACCCGCGGCAAGCGCGTCATCGGCACCGAGTCACGGGCGGCGATGAAAGAGATCCTCGGCGAGATCCAGTCCGGCGAGTTCGCCCGCGAGTGGATCGCCGAGAACCGGGCCGGCGGCGAGAACCTCTCGCGCATGCGCGAGGAAGGCAAGGGTCACCAAGTAGAGAAGGTCGGCAAGGACCTCCGGGACATGATGCCCTGGGTCGACCAGGAGTTCTGATCTGAGGGCCTGAGACCGGCGCATCTCGGCGTCCTCGGTCGCTCGCGTGCGAACGCACGCCACGCTCCCTGCGTCCACCGACCTGCTTGGCCTCAGGCCCTCAGATCGGAATTTGGTTTTTTGTCAAAAATCCCTGGGGAGGCTTAAGCCCCGGGCGGGCCGTCAGCCCCGAACCTAGTCTCGCCCTCCGGCAGTTTGCCGTCGCGGCCGACGTAGCCGTCCTTGCCGCCGACGACCACGTAGACGGCCTCCTCGGAGTCGCTGAGGTTGTGCAGCTTGCGGACGGTTGAGGCGTCTACCCAGGCGAGGCCGCCGGGCTCTAGCTCGTGCTTGCTGCCGTCGCCGAACTCGATCGCGATTTGGCCGCTGTGGAGGAAGTAGAGCTCCTCCTGCTCGTCGTGGTAGTGGCTGCCGGTCGAGTAGGAGGGCGGCAGCACGATCGCGTTGACGCCGAACGCGGTGACGCCCAGCTCCTTGCGGATCTTGCGGAAGCCCGGCCCGTCGCCTAGGTCGCCGAGGTTCGCGACGGCATAGCCGTCGCCTTTCGTCACCTGCTCTGTGGTCTCGCTCATTACCGGCAGCCTATGCCGTTCCGGTGCGCCTTTGCCCCGATATAACCGGAAAAGGCGCACCGGAACGGAGGCAACGAGGCTGAACGGGGTCCACCCGCGGTGGTCACTAACCTGTCGCCTCCCGTGACGACCCAAACCGCCGCCCAGATCCCCACCGAGCTGAAGCCGGCCGACGGCCGTTTCGGCTGCGGCCCGTCGAAGGTCCGGCCAGAGGCGCTGGCGAAGCTGGCCGAGCAATCGAAGCTGATGGGGACGTCCCACCGCCAGGCGCCGGTGCGCGACCTGGTCGGCCGGGTCCGCTCGGGCCTGGCCGAGCTCTTCTCGCTGCCCAGCGGCTATGAGATCGCGCTCGGCAACGGCGGTACCACCGCCTTCTGGGACGCCGCCTGTGCCTGGCTCGTGCGCGAGCGCGCTCTCCACCTCACCTACGGCGAGTTCTCGCAGAAGTTCGCCAAGGCGACGGCGGGGGCGCCGTTCCTCGCCGATCCGGTCGTGGTCGCGGCCGAGCCCGGCGACGCCCCCAGGCCGGTCAGCGATCCCGCCGCCGACGTGATCGCCTGGGCACACAACGAGACCTCGACCGGGGTGATGGTCCCGGTCGAGCGCCCTGCCGGTTCCGGCGATGCGCTCGTTCTGATCGACGCCACATCGGGGGCCGGCGGCCTGCCGGTGGACCTCGGCGACGCCGACGCCTACTACTTCGCTCCGCAGAAGGGTTTCGGCTCGGACGGCGGACTCTGGCTGGCTCTGCTCAGCCCTGCCGCAATCGCCCGTATCGAGGAGCTCGACGGCGCTGGCGGCCGCTGGCAGCCCGGTTTCCTCTCCCTGCAGACCGCGCTGGAGAACTCGCGCAAGGAGCAGACCTACAACACGCCCGCGCTTGCCACCCTGCTGCTGCTCGCCGACCAGGTCGAGTGGATGCTCTCGCTGGGCGGGCTCGACGGCTGCGTCGACCGCACCTCCGCATCTTCGGATCACCTTTACGGCTGGGCGGAGGCGAGCGAGTTCGCTGCCCCCTTCGTGACCGATTCAGCCAAGCGCTCGCTTGTCGTCGGCACGATCGACTTCGACGACTCGGTCGACGCTGCCGCGATCGCCGCGACGCTGCGGGCCAACGGCATCGTCGACACCGAGCCCTACCGCAAGCTCGGCCGCAACCAACTGCGGATCGGGATGTTCCCGGCGGTCGAGTCGGCTGACGTCGAAGCCCTGACCGCCTGCATCGACTGGGCGGTCGAGAACGTGGGGGAGATCCGTAAGTGAAGGTCTTGGTCAAGGAGAAGATCGCCGACTCCGGTGTCGAGTTGCTGCGCGAGAACTTCGATGTCGACCTCGGCCTCGAGATGTCCGACGTGGAGCTGGCCGAGCAGATCGGCGGCTACGACGCGATCCTGATCCGCTCGGCGACGAAGCTAACCCCGGAGCTGATCGAGCGTGCCGACAACCTGAAGGTGATCGGCCGGGCCGGCACCGGCGTCGACAACGTCGACATCCCGGCCGCCACCCGGCGCGGCATCGTCGTCGCCAACGCGCCGGAATCCAACTCCGTCGCCGCCGCCGAGCACACCCTGGCGCTCGCGTTGGCGCTCTTCCGCAACGTCCCCCAAGCCCACGGTGCCCTCGTCGACGGGCGCTGGGACCGGGCTAAGTACAAGGGCGCCGAGCTCTACGGCAAGACGATCGGCATCGTCGGCTTCGGCCGCATCGGCCAGCTCGTCGCCAAGCGCGCCCGGGCCTTCGAGATGGACGTGATCGCCTTCGACAAGTTCGTTTCCGCCGAGCGCTTCCGCGAGCTCGGCGTCACGGGCGCAGAGAGCCTCGAGGAGCTTTTCGGCGCCGCCGACGTGGTCACCGTTCACGTGCCAAAGACGCCGGAGACGGTCAACCTGATCGACGCCGAGGCACTGGCGGCGATGAGGGACGGCGTGCGGATCGTCAACTGCGCCCGCGGCGAGCTGGTCGACCTCGACGCGCTCACCGCTGCCCTGGAGTCTGGCAAGGCCGGTGGCGCGGCGCTCGACGTCTTCCCCTCCGAGCCCTTCACCGAGCACCCGATCTTCGCCCGCCCCGACGTCGTCGTCACCCCGCACCTCGGCGCTTCGACGGCCGAGGCCCAGGACCGCGCCGGGATCGTCACCGCCGAACAGGTCACCGCCGCGCTCACCGGAGCCGTCGTCACCAACGCGGTCAACATCGCCGCCGTGCGCCCCGAGGAGATGGAGGCGCTCTCGCCCTTCGTGCCGCTCTGCGAAAAGCTCGGCCGCCTCGCCGAGGGGCTCGGCCAGGGCCCGGTCGACCGCGTCTCGGTCGAGTTCCGCGGCAAGCTCTCCCAGTACGACACGCGCCTGCTCGGCATCGCCGTCCTGGTCGGGATCCTCTCCGGCCATACCGAGGAGCCCGTCAATCTCGTCAACGCGCCGCAGATGGCCGAGGAACGCGGCATCGACCTGGTCGAGACGAAGGAGTCGAGCTCTGAGGACTTCACCGAGCTGGTCACGGTGCGGATGCGCAGCGGCGAGGACGAAGTCGAGGTCGCCGGCACCGGTGTCGGTCCCCGCAACGAGCCCTACCTGGTCTCGGCCTGGGGCGAGAGCTTCTACCTGCCCTTCGCAGAGCATGTCGCCGTCTTCCGCTACGCCGACCGTCCCGGCATGATCGGCCGCGTCGGCACCATGTTCGGCGAGGAGGGAGTCAACATCGTCTCCGCGGCTGTGGGGGCCGAGGAGGACGGCGGGCGCGCCGTGATGGCGCTCACCACCGACGCCCCCGTGAACGAAGAGACGATCGCCAAGATCCTCCAGCTCGACGGGTTTGCTGCGGGTCGCTCGGTCGACCTGTAGCCGCCAGCCACTCAAGTAGGCTGGCCCGGTGAAGGCGCTGGTGCAGACAGGCAACGGTGGGTTCGACGTGCTCCAGGTTCAGGAGCGACCCGATCCGCCGGTCGGACCGGGAGAGGTCCGGATCGCCGTCAAGGCGGCCGGGGTCAACTTTGCCGACACGATGGCCCGGGTCGGCCTCTACCCCGACGCGCCAAAACCGCCCTGTGTGATGGGTTACGAGGTCGCCGGCACCGTCGAGTCCGTCGGCGACGGCGTCGGCGAGCACGCGGTCGGCGACAGGGTCGTCGCCGGCACCCGCTTCGGCGGCCAGGCGGAGCTGGTCACCGTCCCCGCTAACCAGGCACTGCCGCTGCCCGAGCGGCTCAGCTTCGAGCAGGGCGCCGCATTTCCGGTCAACTACGGCACTGCCTACGCGGCGCTGGTCATTGTCGGGGGCATTCGCGAGGGCACTCGCGTGCTGATCCACGCCGCGGCTGGCGGGGTCGGCATCGCCGCCACCCAGATCGCCCGCAATGCCGGGGCCGAGATCTACGGCACCGCCTCGCCTGCCAAGCACGACGCGATCCGCGGTCAGGGCGTCGCCCACCCGATCGATTACCGAAACCAGGATTTCGAGGCCGAGGTGCTTCGCCTCACCGGCGGCGAGGGCGTCGACCTGGCGATCGACGCACTGGGACCGACCTCGTTTCGCAAGGACTACCGGGTGCTGCGACCGGGCGGTCGCCTGGTCATGTACGGGATCTCCGAGGCTTCTACCGAATCGGGGCGCGATATCCCGGCGATGCTCAAGGCCCTCGCCAAGATGCCGCTGGCGACGATTCCCTGGTGGAAGAGCCTGGCACTGATGAACGAGAACAAGGGCGTCTTCGGCCTCAACATGCTCAAGTGGTGGGATCGCGAGGGGGGACTGGACCGCCTCACCGAGCCACTGGTGGCGGACCTCGAGGCGGGCCGCCTCGAACCCGTGGTCGCCGAGGCCTTTCCCTTCGATCGCGCCGGCGAGGCGCATAAATTCATCGCCGAGCGCCGCAACGTTGGCAAGGTAGTGCTGTTCCCAGGTTAGGCCCGCTGCGGTGGCGGGAGTACTTTGCGATGAAGAAGGCGATCCTCATCCTGCTGGTGATGCTGGCGGCGCAAGCTGCGCCGCTCGCTCAGGCCGAAACCAAATACACGGTGGTCCTGGCCGGCGGCGCGGCCCAGAACATGATCCACATCTGGCTCACGCCGGATGGGACCAGCTACGTGATCGATTCCGTGGTGCCGCTCGAAGTAGGCGGCACGGTCTGCGAAAACCCGCCGGGCAACTCGAACGAGCTGCTTTGCAAGGCGCCGCTCCTCGCCGGCTTCGAAGTCAATGCCGGACCCGGGGACGACAGGGTCAAGGTCGCCCACGCGGTCTCTGTCCCCTTCACCATGCGTGGCGGACCCGGACGTGACGTTCTGATCGGCGGCTCCGGCTCCGACAAGCTGATCGGCGGTCTCGGAAACGATCGCCTTATTGGCGGTGCCGGCGACGATCTGATCTATGGCGGTCCGGGCAACGACCTGATCGGCGGCGGCCCCGGAGACGACGTGCTGCGCGGCGGCCCGGGCCACGATGCATTCGCGCCCGGCTCGGGACAGAACGCCGTACGCCAGGCCGTCCGGCACAAAAGCGGACGCTAATCAAACGGGGGCCCGCTCGGCGTGCCCTCCGAGCAGGCGCCCGCCGACGAAGAAGAGGGCGATCAGGAAGCCGATGAGGGAGAGGCCGGCGTCGAGACGAAACGCGGCCTGGATCCCGTCGGTAAAAGAGGACTGGGCGGAGAAGACCGCTGTTGTCAGTCCCAGCCCGATCGAGCCGCCAGCGATCTGGAACATGTAGACGATGCCCCCGGCCAGGCTGGTCTGGGATTCGTCGACCGAGGTGACGCCGGCCGTGGTCGCGGTCGGGTAGAAGCTGCCGATTCCAACCCCGAGCACGACCATGCCGGCGACCAGCGAGGTGTAGTGCGAGCTGTTGCCGGCCAGGGAGAAGACGAAGGGGGCGATCGCGATGCAGAGCGCACCGACCGAGGCCAGAACCTTCGCTCCGAGTCGCTCGTACAGCGGCCCCGCGACGAAGGAGACGCAGGCGAAGACGGCGAGGAAGGGCAGCATCCCCAGGCCGGCTTCCAGCGCCGAGTAGCCGAGCTGGTGCTCCATGAACTGCGGCAGGTAGAGCAGGGCGGCAAAGAAGGTCGCTGACATCAGCAGGATCGCCACGCAGGACGCGCGGAAGCTCTCATTTGCCATCACCGCGCGGGGAACAAGCGCGTTGCGCCCGGCCCGTCGCTCGATTGGGACGAAGGCGACGAGCAGGATCGCCGAGAGAACCAACAGCCCGACCACCCGCGGGTCGCCGAAACCCCAGTCGTCAATCTGATCGAGCGCGACCAGTAGCGAGACGAGGCCGACCGAGATCGTCGCGATCCCCGGATAGTCGATCCGCTGCTCGCCCTTGTCGGGCTCGACGACTTTGACCAGCCGGTAGGTGACGAGCACGGCGAAGGCCGAGACCGGCACGTTGAGGAAAAAGATCCAGCGCCAGCTGAGCGCGTCGGTGAGCACGCCGCCGACCAGCGGCCCGATCGCGTTGCCGAGGCCCGCGGCGCCGATGATGATTCCGCCGGCCAGCCCCGCCTTGTCTTCGGGCAGGATCGCGTAGGTCATGCCGAGGATCGCGGGCCACATCAACGCCCCGCCGATCCCCATCAGGGTCCGCGTCGCGATCAGCCAGGTCTCCGTCGGCGCGACGCCGCCCAGGGCCGACATCGAGGCGAAGATGGCGGTGCCGAGGAAGAAGGCGTTGCGCCGTCCGAACATGTCGGCCAGCCGCCCGCCGGTGACGATCATCACCCCGAAGGTCAGCGCGTAGGCGTTGACCACCCACTGGATCGTGTTGATGTTGGTGTCGAAGTCCCTCTCCATCGTCGGCAGGGCGACGTTGATCGCGGAGAAGTCGTTGGCGATCACCACCACGGCGATGCCCATCGCGAAGAGGGCGAACCAGGTCGAGCGGGGGATTGAGCTTGAGGAAACCTCGCTTGCGATGCCGGCAGCCTACGCTAAGCTGGGGCGACCGAATGATGCACCGGCTCGACAGCCTCGCGCTTCTCCTTCTCCTCCCCCTCCGGGGGGAATAGCGCTGGGCGGCGCGATAGCCGCGAGAGACAAGGTCATTCGAAAGAAGCGGAGAAGGAGGAGGACCCAGTGGCACCAGCAGACGACGCAAACCGCGTCCACATCTTCGACACGACACTGCGCGACGGCGAGCAGTCGCCCGGCATCTCGCTGAACACGGCCGAGAAGGTCGAGATCGCCCAGCAGCTCGCCCGCCTGGGGGTCGACGTGATCGAGGCCGGCTTCCCGATCACCTCGCCCGGCGATTTCGAGGCGGTGGAGGCGATCTCCCGCCAGGTCGAGGGCCCGACGATCTGCGGTCTCGCCCGCACCCACAAGGCCGACATCGACGCCGCCTGGGGAGCGGTCAAGGACGCTGCACGGCCGCGAATCCACACCTTCATCTCCACCTCCGACATCCACATTGAGCACCAGCTGCAGACCGACCGAGAGGACGTCAAGGGCCAGGCCCGCGCCGCCGTGACCCTGGCCAAGTCCTACTGCGAGGACGTCGAGTTCTCGCCGATGGACGCGACCCGCGCCGACATTGAGTTCACCGCCGAAGTGTGTGCAATTGCGGTCGAGGAGGGCGCAACGACGATCAACATTCCCGACACCGTCGGCTACACCACTCCCGAGGAGTACGTCGAGTACTTCCGCCGCCTGTACGAGCTGGTCCCGGGCCTGTGCGAGGTCGAGACCTCGGTCCACTGCCACGACGACCTGGGGCTGGCCGTCGCCAACTCCTACGCCGGCGTGCTGGCCGGGGCGCGGCAGGTCGAGTGCGCCGTCAACGGCATCGGCGAGCGAGCGGGCAACTGTTCGCTGGAGGAGATCGTGATGCTGATTCGCACCCGCGAGGACGTCCACGGCATGACGACTCAGATCAACACGCGCGAGCTGGCACGCACCAGCCGCATGGTCTCGCGCCTGACCGGCTACGCGATCCAGCCCAACAAGGCGATCGTAGGCCGCAACGCCTTCGCGCACGAGTCGGGTATCCACCAGGACGGCGTGCTGAAGGAGCGCACCACCTACGAGATCATGGACGCTACCGAGGTCGGCCTGGAGTCAAACTCGATCGTGCTGGGCAAGCACTCCGGCCGCCACGCCCTGCACGACGCCCTGGACCAGCTGGGCTTCAAGGTCGAGGGCAACGCCCTGAACGCCGCCTTCAAGCGCTTCAAGGAGGTCGCCGACCGCAAGAAGCAGGTCACCGCCCTGGACCTGGAGGCGATCGTCTCCGACGAGATGCGCGAGAAGGACGATTCGCACGATCTGGGCTGGTTCGAGGTCGAGGCCGGTTCGCGGCGCGAGCCGCTGGCCCGGGTCGCGGTCAAGATGCCCTCCGGCGAGGAGGTCGTCGGCGAGTCGGGTGGAGACGGCCCGGTCGACGCGATCTTCCGCGCCATTCAGAAGGCGGCGGGCACCGAGTGCGAGCTGCGCCAGTACACGGTCGAGGCCGTGACCGGGGGAGAGGACGCCCTCGGCCAGGTGACCGTGATGCTGCGTGCGGCCGGGCGCCTGGCCACCGGCCAAGGGGTGGCCACGGACATCCTCGAGGCGTCGGCCAGGGCCTATGTGCGGGCGCTGTCCAATGCGCTCGAGGGTGCTGCGATCCGCGAGGCCGAGGCGGCAACGGCCGAGGCAGCGGTCGAGCGTACGCCGGGTCCCTAGGTCCAGTCCCGGCGACAGCGCCTGGGGTCGGGATCGACGTCTGGTCCTACTCGCCGGAACCGACCAGCGCGTCGAGGGGGCGGCGAGCATGGATGTCGAACCCCTGCCGCAAGAGCTTGAGCGTGTAGATCGTCTCTGGCGAGAGCCGTGAGGCCAAGGTCGTGGAAACGACCACCGCGAGCGCCGCCGGGAGGATCAGGGCGTAGTCCCCCGTCAACTCGAAGACGACGAGGATCGCGGTCATCGGTGCTCGCGCGGTGGCCGCGAACACCGCGCCCATCGCAACCATGCCGTACACCCCCGCGGGGCCGCTGACGCCCGGAAGTAGGTCGTGGGCGCAGGCGCCAAACGCCGAGCCGAGCATCGCCCCGATGAAGAGGGAAGGGGCGAAAACGCCGCCCGAGCCGCCGATCGAGAGGGTCAGGCTCGTCGCCACGATCTTGCCCACCAACAGGACGAGAAGGAAGGCGATGGCGTAGCGGCCTTCGATCGCGTGGGTGAAGACGGAATGGCTGGTTCCGTACATCTGCGGCAGCGCCAGCAGCAGCAGGCCAAGGAGGAGTCCGCCTGCGGCCGGTCGCCAGGCCTCCGAGAAGCGCCAAATTCGGTCGACACGATCCTCCATCGCGTAGAGGACTCGGATCAAGGCAACTCCGGCCAGGGCGCAGAGAATGCCGAGAGGGATGCAAAGCAGGTAGCCACCGGCAGGTCCCACGTTGAGCTGCGGCACGGTGAGGAAGGGGTCCGAGCCGAAGACGATGCGGTCGAGCGTGTCGGCGGTGACCGCGGCGATCAGCACCGCGCCGAGCGAGCGCATCGCGACATCGGCGATCAGGATCACCTCGATCGCGAAGAACACCCCGGCGAGGGGGGCGTTGAAGGTGGCCGAGACACCGCCGGCCGCTCCACAGGCGACAAGCACCCGCATCCGGGACGGTGAGGACCGGGTCAACTGGCCGATGGTCGATGCCAGGCCGGAGCTGATCAAGATGATCGGTCCCTCGCGCCCAACCGAGCCGCCAGAGCCGATGCAGAGCGAGGCGGCGAGGGCCTTCACCGCGCTGACGATGGGGCGGATGCGCCCCTCGCGCCGGTCGACGGCGAGCATTACCTCGGGGACCCCGTGACCGCGCGCCTCGGTGGCGAAGCGGTTGACGAGCGGGCCGTAGAGGAGACCTCCCAGGACCGGGGCGATGACCAGGAAGCCGATTCCGAGGCCGGGGATCAGCGGGTCGATAGCGCTCGGGTCAACTCCGTAGTCGTTGTGGCCGGTGAACGCGCGGGTTACGCCGTCGACCAAGAGGCGCAAGACGACACCGCCGATCCCCGAAACCACGCCGACCCCGATCGCAAGCACGAGCAGGCCGCTGGGAGTGGCAAGCCACTCGTTGAGGCTGCGCATCCAGCCCGATTCGGACCCTCCGACCCCCGCTCGTACCGCCAATGGACGCCGAAGTCTATATTGGCGTTTCGCTTACAATCGTACGTGATAACGTACAGTTCCATGACTGCCTCGGCCACCACGGGATCATCGGAGCGGAGGGCACGGCCCGCCCGTTCCGACGTGGGTACCCGGATCCGTTCCTTGCGCGAGGCGATGGGGCTCTCGCTGCGCGACCTCGGGCAGCGCTCCGGGGTCAGCGCGCCGATGCTCTCCCAGGTTGAGCGGGGCGAGACCAGCCCGACCTTGGCGGTCGCCACTCGGGTCGCGTCCGGGCTCGAGCTGACCCTCTCGCAGTTGCTGCGCCTTGACGAGGGCGAGCACGTCGCGGTCAGCCGCGCCGGCGACCGGCGCCTGCTTGAGCGTGGGGGGCATCGCTTCGAGGAGCTGACTCCACCGCTGCCGGGGCAGCGCGCCGACGTCTCGCTGCACACCCTCGATGGCAGCGCCACCACGGGCGGTCGCGACGACCCGCCGATGCACGAGCCGGGCAGCCGCGAGACCGCGGTCGTCCTTTCCGGCACCTTGGCCCTGGTCGTCGACGGCAGCCGCCACGAGCTGAGCGAGGGCGATAGCGTCACTTTCGACGCCGACCTGCCGCACCATTTCGAAAACGAAGGCGAGGAGCCGACGCGCTTCCTCGCCGTAATCGCCGCGGGCCTGAGGAGGTCATAGATGCCGCAAACCATGTTCGACAAGCTCTGGGAGGCCCACGAGGTCTCCGAGGGCCTGATCTACATCGACCTGCACCTGGTCCACGAGGTCACCTCGCCACAGGCATTCGACGGTTTGCGCCTGGCCAATCGCCCGGTGCGCCGTCCCGACAAGACGATCGCTACCGCCGACCACAACACTCCCACCGACGGCACCATGGCGGCGCGCCTAATCGCCGACGAGCTCTCCCGGGTCCAGGTCGAAACACTGGAGCGCAATTGCGAGGAGTTCGGCATCCCCGTCTACTCGCTGGGCTCCGATCGGCAAGGGATCGTCCACGTGATCGGGCCCGAGCTGGGGGTCACCCAGCCGGGCATGACGATCGTCTGCGGCGACAGCCACACCTCAACCCACGGCGCTTTCGGCTCAATGGCCTTCGGCATCGGCACCTCCGAGGTCGAGCATGTCCTCGCCACCCAGTGCCTGGTCCAGAAGCGGCCGAAGACGATGCGGATCTCCTACGGTGGCGAGCTCGGCTCCGGGGTCACGCCCAAGGACCTGATCCTGGCAACTATCGGCCGCCTGGGCACGGGCGGCATGACCGGCTACGCGGTCGAGTACGCCGGGCCGGCGATCGAGGCTCTGGAGATGCCAGGCCGGATGACGATCTGCAACATGACGATCGAGGGTGGCGGGCGCGCGGGGATGATCGCCCCCGACGAGACCACTTTCGAGTGGGTGCGAGGCCGCCCCGCGGCGCCGGAGGACTTCGACGCCGCCGTGGGGCGGTGGCGGGCTCTGCCCACCGATGAGGGCGCCAGCTTCGACACCGAGGTAGATATCGACGCCGGGGCGATCTCGCCGATGGTCACCTGGGGCACGACGCCCGGCATGGTGGTCGAGGTCACCGACGCCGTCCCCGATCCGGCCGCGATGGACTCGCCGGCCGATCGCGAGTCGGCCGAACGCGCCCTCACCTACATGGCGCTGCGGCCGGGCACCCCGATGACCGAGGTCGCACCCGAACGGGTCTTCATCGGCTCCTGCACCAACTCGCGGATCGAGGACCTGCGCGAGGCGGCGGAGATCGTCGACGGGCGCAAGGTGGCCTCTTCGGTCCACGGCATGGTCGTCCCCGGCTCCCAGCAGGTGAAGGCAACGGCGGAGGCCGAGGGCCTGCACGACGTCTTCCGCTCGGCCGGCTTCGAATGGCGCGAGGCCGGTTGCTCGATGTGCCTCGGCATGAACCCCGACATCCTGATGCGAGGGCGAGCGCTGCGCCTCGACCTCGAACCGCAACTTCGAGGGTCGCCAGGGGAAGGGCGGGCGCACCCACCTGGTCAGCCCGAAGATGGCCGCCGCGGCGGCGATCGAGGGACACTTTGTCGACATCAGGGATTGGAGCTAGAGATGCGACCGATAGACATCATCGAGGGCAAGGTCTCGCTGCTCGACCGCGCCGACGTCGACACCGACCAGATCATCCCCAAGCAGTTCCTCAAGCGGGTCGAGCGGACCGGTTTCGGCGAGTTCCTTTTCTACGACTGGATCCGCGACGGCGAGATCGAGCTGGAGCCCAACCCAATCTTGGTCACCGGGCGTAACTTCGGCTGCGGCTCCTCGCGTGAGCACGCTCCGTGGGCGCTGGAGGACTTCGGCTTCCAGGCGATCGTGGCGCCCTCCTTCGCCGACATCTTCTACTCCAACTGCACCAAGATCGGCCTGCTGCCGGCGATCCTCGACGAGGAACACTGTCGCGCCGTCGCCGAGGCCGGGGAGGCGCGGGTCGACGTCGATGACGAGACGATCGCCTGCGCCGCCGGCGTCTTCGAGTTCGAGGTCGAGTCCGACGTCAAGTTCCGCTTGCTCAATGGGCTGGACGACATCGGCATCACGCTCGAGAACGCCGGTGCGATCGACGCCTTCGAGGGCTCGGGCGGTGCCGCCTACGGTCCCGTCACCACAGCGCTCTGAGCCGATGGCTGGGGACGGCCCGATGAACACCGGCCCCCGCGAGTGGGACGCCGAGACCTACGACGCGATCTCCGACCCCCAGTTCAGCTGGGGGATGGAGGTGCTGGAACGGCTGGAGCTGCGCGGCGACGAGGATGCGATCGACGCGGGCTGCGGCTCGGGACGGGTTTCCGAGCAGCTGCTGGGGCGCCTGCCGAACGGCAGCCTACTCGCCGTCGATGCCTCCGAGGCGATGGTGAGGAAGGCGCGGGAGCGGCTTGGGGAGCGCGCCTCCTACCTGGTCACCGACCTGGCCGAGCTGCAAGTCGAAGAGCCGGTCGAGCTGGTCTTCTCCACCGCGACCTTCCACTGGATCCTCGACCACGACCGGCTCTTCGCCCGCCTCCGCGCTGCCTTGGGACCGGGAGGCCGCCTGGTTGCCCAGTGCGGCGGCGAGGGCAACGTCGCCGAGCACGCCGGCGCGATCGCCACGGTCGCATCGCGGCCCGAGTACGCACCGCATTTCGAGGGCATGACCCCGATGTGGAACTTCGCCGCGCCCGATCGGACCGAGCGGCGCCTGCGCGATGCCGGCTTCGCCGAGGCTCGCTGCTGGCTGAGCCCAAGCCGCTCACTCCCGACGATCCGCTGCGCTTCACGATGACCGTCACCCTCGGCCCACGCCTGACCCGCCTGCCGGAGGATCTCCGCCAACCCTTCGCCGAAGCGGTCCTGGCCGAGTCTCCCCAGCCCCTGACGCTCGACTACGTCCGGCTCAACATCGAAGCGCACGCCCCCGGAAGGCGATCTGCGTAGAGTTGCGCCGCGTGAGCGAGGCGCCCCGCATAGTCCTGCTTCCCGGCGATGGGATCGGTCCCGAGATCGTCTCCGCGTCCCGGCGCCTGCTGGAAGCGCTCGGAGAGTTCGAGTTCAGCGAAGAGCTGATGGGGGGCTGTTCTATGGACGCCCACGGCACAGCGCTCACCGATGAGGTCCTGGCGGCCTGTCGTGCGGCAGACGCGGTTCTGCTCGGCGCCGTTGGCGGCCCCAAATGGGACACGACGGACCCTGACGCTCCCCGCCCCGAGCAGGGCCTGCTCGGCCTGCGCAAGGGGATGGGCCTCTACGCGAACCTGCGCCCGGTGCGACCCAGCGCCGCCCTGCTCGACGCCAGCCCGCTACGGCCCGATCGCATCGCCGGAACCGACCTCCTCGTCGTCCGCGAGCTGACCGGCGGCATCTACTTCGGCGACAGCGGTCGCGACGGCGACGTCGCCCACGACACCTGCGAGTACTCGGCGGCCGAAATCGAACGGATCGCCCGGGTCGGCTTCGAGGCCGCCCAGCGCCGTGCCGCCGGCTCGAACCGCGCGCCGCGGGTCACCTCGGTCGACAAGGCCAACGTGCTCGAGACCTCTCGCCTCTGGCGCGAGGTGGTCGGCCGCGTCGCCCCCGATTATGCCGACGTCACGCTCGACCACCTGCTGGTCGACAACGCGGCGATGCAGCTCGTCTCCCGCCCGGCGGACTTCGACGTGATCGTCACCGAGAACCTCTTCGGAGACATCCTCAGCGACGAGTCGGCGATGCTCACCGGCTCGCTCGGCATGCTGCCCTCGGCCAGCCTCGGTGCTGACGGCGAGCCCGGCCTCTTCGAGCCGGTCCACGGCTCCGCTCCCGACATCGCCGGCCAGGGCGTCGCCAACCCGCTGGCCACCTTCCTCTCGGTGGCGATGATGCTGCGCCACGGGCTCGACCGGCCCGAGGACGCGGCGCGGATCGAAACGGCGGTCGACGCGATGCTCGACCGCGGCTTCCGCACCCCGGACCTGGCGGGCGCAGGTGAGACTGCGGTCGGCACCGACGAGGTGACCGGGGCCGTGCTCGCCGAGCTCAATTAGCTTCCGGTGCGCCCTGTCCGTCCATGGACTGGAAAAGGCGCACCGGAACGGTGGGTCAGGGTGCGGTCACGGCCCACTGGCCGGTGGCCGAGAAGCTTCCGGCTCCCGCGGCGACCGCTTCAAGCCCGAAGCCGAGCCGGGTCAGTGCCACCCCCGGGGCGGCCAGATCTCCCAGGTTTGACTTGCTGGTGACGTAGGCGCAGAGCTGCCCGGCCGCCGCCTGGGGAGTCTGCCCGCCGCCACCGGTGATTCCCGGGCATTCGCCCGTCGTGGCCGTCGCGGGATCGACGATGTGCGCGGCGGGGGCTCCGGCCAGGGGGAACTGGAAGGACTGGCCTGAGATCGCGATCTCACCGCCTTCCTCGCCGAGGCTGAACATCCCCCGCAATGTCTGACCGCTTCTCAGCGTTCCAACTAGCGGCCCGATTTCGTCGCTCAGCTTCGCCGCGGTGACCGACCCATTGCCCAGCTTCGCGGTGGAAACCGCTTCGTTCGCCAGCTTTGGCGTGGTCACCGCTTCGCTGTTGAGCTTGTTGGTCGTCACGACGCTGTTCTTGATCGTCCTGGCGATCACCGCGCCCTGGCCCAGCTTCGGCGTGGTCACAGCGCCGTTGCCGAGGTTGCCGGGGCCGACCGAGTTGGGGCCGAGCTTGCCGGCGATCACCGACCTGGGCGCCAGCTTGGCGGCGGTCACGGCCTTCTTGCGCAGGGCGGCGGCGGTTACCGCGCCACGCTTCAGTTGCTTGGGTCCGACGCTGTGACGGGGCAGCTTCGTTGCGGCGACGGCCACCCCGCTGAGCGCGATGAAGAGCGCCACCGTGGCGATCACGTTCGAATAGGTCAGTCTCTTGCGAGCTGCATCGATCATGCGGGTCTCCTTTCGGTTTGCCCGATCCTTCTTGGCGCGGCTCGAATGACCTTGCGCTATCGGGCATACTTCCCCGAACATGGAAACTGCCGAGCTGATCTGGCACAACGGCGAGTTCGTGCCCTGGGAGGACGCCAAGGTGCACGTGCTCAGCCACGCGCTGCACTACGGCACCGGTGTCTTCGAGGGCGTTCGCTGCTACGAGACCGAGCGCGGCCCGGCGGTCTTCCGCCACGCCGACCACCTCGACCGGCTCGCCAAGTCGGCCGAGCTCTACTACCTCGGCCTGCCCTACTCGACCGAGGAGATCGGCGAGGCGACTCGCGAGCTGATCCGCCGCAACGGGCTCGGCTCCTGCTACATCCGCCCGCTCGCCTTCCGCGGCTACGGCAACCTTGGCCTCTACGCCACCGATGCCCCGATCGACGTGATCATTGCCGCCTTCCCCTGGGGCGCCTACCTCGGCGAGGAGGGCCAGAAGCACGGCATCCGCGCCAAGGTCTCGAGCTGGCGCCGGATCGGCCCCGGTGGCCTGATCCCTCACGCCAAGGCCTCCGGCCAGTACCTCAACTCAATCCTGGCCAAGACCGAGTCCACCAACGCCGGTTACGAGGAGGCGATCCTCCTCGACGAGCGCGGCTTCGTCTGCGAGGGCTCGGGCGAGAACATCTTCCTCGTCCGCGACGGGCAGATCGTCACCCCGCCTCACGTCGCCTCGATCCTCGACGGGATCAACCGCAAGTCGGTGATCCAGATCGCCCGCGACCTTGGCTACACCGTGGTCGAGCGCGACGTCGCCCGCGCCGAGCTCTACCTGGCCGAGGAGATCTTCCTCACCGGCACGGCGGCCGAGCTGGTCCCGGTCCGCGAGATCGACGACCACCCGATCGGCGAGCCCGGCGAGATCACCCGCCACGTGCAGGCCAAGTTCGTCGACGCCCTCTACGGCCGCGCCGAGGAGTACCTGGAGTGGCTCGACTTCGTCGAGGTCCCGGCCGGGGCGGATGCGCCACCCAGTAAGGTCAGTTCGTGATGCGGCGCCGTTTCGAGGCAATCGGGCGAATTACCGCAGCCGCCTAGCGGCTGGCGCGGCGATGCCGTGTGAGCGGGTCGAAAGGCCCTCACCCCGATCTCTCGAATCGAAAGGCATCAGATGGAACAGGTAAAGCTCTACGACACAACCTTGCGGGACGGCATGGGTGGCCAGGGCATGTCGCTCTCGGTGGGGGAGAAGCTCAAGGTCGTCGCCGCCCTCGACACGCTCGGCGTCCACTTCATCGAGGCCGGCTTCCCCAGTTCCAACCCAAAGGAGGCCGAGCTCTTCGAGCAGCTTGCGGACCTGGATCTCAAGCAGGCGACGATCGCTGCCTTCGGGATGACCCGGCGCCGGGACCGCGGGGCCTCCGATGACGAGGCGCTTGCCGTGCTTGCCGACTCCTTCGCCCCGGTCGTCTGCCTTGTCGGCAAGAGCTGGCGGTTGCACGTCGACAAGGTGATCAAGGTCTCCGCCGATGAGAACCTGGCGATGATCGGGGACTCGATCGCATTCTTGCTCGCCCAGGGCAAGCGCCCGGTCTTCGATGCCGAGCACTTCTTCGACGGCTACCGCGACGACGCTGCCTACGCATTGGAGTGCGTTCGCGCCGCGGCCGAGGCAGGTAGCGAGAACGTGACGCTCTGCGACACCAACGGAGGCAGCCTGCCGGCCTTTGTCGCAAAAGCGACGGCCGCGGTCGTCGCCGAGCTCGGCGACGCGGTCGAGGTCGGCATCCACACCCACAACGACGCCGAGTGCGCCGTCGCCAACTCGCTCGCCGCGGTGCAAGCGGGTGCGCGCCTGGTCCAGGGCTGCGTCAACGGCTACGGCGAGCGCTGCGGCAACGCCAACCTGGCCTCGATCCTTCCCGCCCTGCAATTGAAGCTGGGCTTCGAGGTCGTGTCCCCCGAGCAGCTGGCGAGCCTGACGCCGACCTCGCACTACCTCGACGAGCTCTGCAACATGACCCCGAACCCCGACCGCGCCTACGTCGGCCGCAACGCCTTCGCCCACAAGGCCGGAATGCACGCCGCCGGCGTCGCCGCGGACCCCAGCACCTTCGAGCACCTCGACCCCGGCGAGGTCGGCAACGAGCGCGACATCCTCGCCTCCGAGCTCTCCGGCAAGGCGACGATCCGCAGTGCCGCCGAGCAGGCCGGCCTCGAGCTCGATGACGAGGCCGCCACCCTGGCGGTCGAGCGGCTCAAGCAGCGCGAGCACAGTGGCTATCACTACGAGGCCGCCCAGGCCTCTTTCGAGCTGCTGCTGCGGCGCGAGGCCGGCGTCTACGAGCCGCTCTTCGAGCTGGAGAGCTTCCGGGTAACCACCGAGAAGCGCGAGGGCAGCCGGGTCGAAACCGAGGCGACGATCAAGGTCCTCGTCGACGGCCAGCGCTACGTCGAGGTCGCCGAGGGCAATGGTCCCGTCAACGCCCTGGACAAGGCATTGCGGGCAGCGATCGGTGCCCGCCACCCTCACCTGCGCGAGATCGAGCTGACCAACTACAAGGTGCGGATCCTCGACGAGGCGCACGGCACCGGCGCCGTCACTCGGGTGCTGCTCGACTCCACCGACGGCAGGCGCGAGTGGGGCACGATCGGCGTTTCGGAGAACATCATCGAGGCCTCCTGGGAGGCGCTGGTGGACTCGCTGGCCTACGCGTTCCAGCCACGATGAGCGAGCAGATCGCGCTCGCCAGGCCGGAAATCGGCGCCCGCGAGGAGGAGCTGGTGCTCGAGGTGCTGCGCTCGGGCCAGCTCTCGCTGGGGCCGATGGGCGGACGCTTCGAGCGGGCCTTTGCCGAGTGGCTCGGGGTCGAGGACGCGGTCGCGGTCTCCAGCGGCACCGCCGGGCTCCACCTCGGGGTACGGGCGCTGGAGTGGGGCTCGGGCGACGAGGTCCTGACCAGCCCCTTCAGCTTCGTCGCCTCGGCGAACTGCCTGCTCTACGAGGGTGCCCGCCCGGTCTTCTGCGACGTCGACCCGGCGACGCTGAACCTCGATCCCGATGCGGCCGGCGACGCCGCCGGAGAGCGAACCGTGGGAATCCTGCCCGTCCATATCTTCGGTTACCCCGCGGCGATGGCAGGGCTCGAAGCGCTCGCGGCGAGCAAGGGCATCGGCCTGCTGGAGGACGCCTGCGAGGCGCTCGGCGCGGTCGACTCCGAGGGCCGCAACGTCGGCGCCCGTGGCAACCTCGCCACCTTCGCCTTCTATGCCAACAAGCAGATGACGACAGGGGAGGGGGGCATGGTCGTTCCCAGCGATCCCGACACCGCGGCCCGCCTGCGCAGCGAGCGCAACCAGGGCCGCGTCGCCGACATGGGCTGGCTCGACCACGGCGGGCTCGGCTTCAACTACCGGCTCTCCGACGTGGCTGCCGCCCTCGGAGTCGCCCAGCTCGAGAAGCTCACCGAGATGCTCTCCGCGCGCGAGCGGGTGGCGGCGATGTACGCAGAGCGGCTGGCCGGGATCGAGGGCGTCGAGGCACCGATCGCCGCTCGCGACCCAGAGCGGCGCAGCTGGTTCGTCTACGTGGTCCGCCTTGGCGAGGAGATCGATCGCGATGCGACGATCGCCCGGCTGGCCGAGCGCGGCATCGCCGGAAAGGCCTACCTGCCTTGCATCCACCTCTTCCCCCACCTGCGGGAGCTCGGCTACCGCGAGGGCCAGTTCCCGGTCGCCGAAGCGGCCTCGGCGCACTCGCTGGCGCTGCCATTCTTCCCGTCGCTGAGCGAGGCGCAGGTGGACCGCGTCTGTCAGGAGCTGGCCACAGCACTCGGTCAGGGCGAGATCAGGGAATAATCGCCCGCTCTATGGCTCGTTTCCGCAAGGATCCAGATCCGCGCTTCTGGCGCCTCAATCGCTCGCTGCCCTTCGACTGGCAGCTGGCCGCCTATGACCTCGACCAGTCGCGCGCCCACGCCCGCGGGCTCGAGCGCCTCGGCGTCCTCGATGCCGCCGAGCTGGGGGTGATGGCGGCCGGGCTCGACCGCGTTGAGGCGCGCATGGCCGAGCACGGCTTCGAGTTCGACGATGCCGACGAGGACATCCATATGGCGATCGAGCGACTGCTCGGGGAGGAGATCGGACCGCTTGCCGGCAAGCTCCATACCGGCCGCTCGCGCAACGACCAGGTCGCCACCGACGTCGCCCTCGTCGTCCAGGCTCACTCGCTGCGGGCGATCGAGCTCTGCGGCGAGGCGATGGAACAACTGCTGGCGCTAGCCGAGGCGCACAAGGACTGGACGATGCCCGGCTACACCCACCTGCAGCGCGCACAGCCGGTCTACTTGGGCCACCACCTGCTCGCCTATTTCTGGATGCTCGCCCGCGACGTGTTGCGCTTCCAGTTCGCGCTCGACAGCGCCTCGGTGATGCCGCTCGGCTCCGGCGCTCTGGCCGGGGTCAACTGGGAGATCGACCGCGAGGCGGTCGCCGCCGACCTCGGCTTCGAGCACGTCAGTCACAACTCGATCGACGGTGCCTCGAACCGCGACTTCGTCCTCGACTACCTCTCCGCGGCGTCGAACTGCACCATGCACCTCTCGCGCCTCGGCTCGGAAATCGTCATCTGGTCAAGCACCGAGTTCGGCTTCTGCGAGCTCGACGAGTCCTTCTCCTCGGGCTCCTCGATCATGCCCCAGAAGGTCAACCCCGACTCGGCCGAGCTGCTGCGGGCGAAGAGCCCTCGCGTCGGCGCCTCCTACGCGACCCTGCTCGGGGTCATGCACGCATTGCCGCTGACCTACGGAAAGGACATGCAGGAGGACAAGGAGCCGCTCTTCGACGCGATCGACACGGTCGAGGCCTGCCTCGACGCGACCGCCGGGATGCTCGGCGGGATCTCCTTCGACCGCGCCCGCATGGAGGACGCCTCTGGCGACGAGATGCTGGCCGCGACCGAGGTCGCCGACCTGCTGGTGCGGCGTGGCGTGCCCTTCCGCGAGGCGCACGGGATCGTCGGCGGTCTCGTCCGCGATGCGGTAGAGCAGGGCAAGTCGCTCTCCGAGCTGAGCGCCGAGGATCTGCGCAAGCGCTCCGAGCACCTCGACGACTCCTACTACGAGGTGCTGCGGCGCAGCAGCTGGCTGGAGTCGAAGAAGATCGCCGGCGGTACCGGCTCCGTCCCGCTCTCCGCGCAGCTCGGAGAGGCACGAGAGACCCTTGCCGCGGTCAAGGCGCGGGTGCTCGAAGAGCGGTCGTGAGTGCGGGCCGCTCGAGCTCTCCTGCGACGAGCGGGCGGCGTCTCGGCCACGACTTCTTCGACCGCTCGGTCCATCTCGTTGCCCGCGAGCTGATCGGCTGTCGGCTCTTCTTCGCCGGCTGCGGCGGCGCCATCGTCGAGACCGAGAGCTACGAGCGCGATGACCCAGCCTGCCACGCCTACGCCGGCCTCACCGACCGCACCGAGGTCCTCTTCGGACCGCCCGGCCGCGCCTACGTCTACCTCTCCTACGGGATTCACAGCCTGCTCAACTTCGTCTGCGAACCCGATGGCGAGGCGGCGGCGGTGTTGATCCGGGCGCTCGAACCGACCGCCGGCATCGAGGCGATGCGGGTCCGGCGCGGCGAGCGGCCCGACCGCGAGCTCTGCTCGGGGCCGGGCAAGCTGAGCGAGGCGCTGGGAATCGGATTGGGGCAAAACGACGCCGACCTCGCCCGCGACCCATTCCAGTTGTTGCCCGCCGCCGAAGGGTGGGAGGGCAAGATCGTCACCGGTCCCCGGGTCGGCATCGCCAAAGCCGTCGAGCGCCCCTGGCGTTTCAGCGCCGCCGGCAACCCGAACGTCTCGCGACCGAGACCGGCTTAGCCCGCGGTGACGCCGCCGCCGCCGGAGGGCGCGGCGGGTTCGGCCGGAGCCGGTTCCGCCGGTTCGGCGGGTTCCGGCGCCGCCGGTGCTTCTTCGGGTTCGGCGGGTTCGCTCGGTTCGCTTTCTTCCGGCGCCGGTTCCGTTTCGCCCGTCGATTCCGGCGCGGTGTAGGTCGAGCCCGAGTCGCGCTTGCTTTCCTTGCGTTCCTTCGCTTCCGCCGCCCGTTCGGCCCTGATTTCCTCCCAGGCTGAGATCACGCTGGCCCAGATCAGGGCCGGGAAGGTGCCCCCCATCACCGGGCCGCCGTTGTAGAGGGTCGTCATTGGCGTCGTCGTGTCGGCATAGCCGACCCAGACACAGGCGGTCACTTCGTCTTCGACCCCGCCGCAGAACCAAGCGTCGCCGTTGTTCTCGGTGGTGCCGGTCTTGCCCCACTGGCCCGAGGCGCCGATGTTGGCGTGGGTGCCGGTGCCGCTGGAGACCACGGTTTCGAGGATGCCCTTCGCTTCTTCAGCGACCCCTTCGGGGATCGCCTGGGTGTGGATCGAGTCGTTGTCGCCTTCCCTGATCGTGCGCCCGTCCTGGTCGGTTACCTGGGTGTAGGCGACGGGGCTGTCGCCCGGTCGCGGTGCCAGGGTGCCGCTGACCCGGTCGCCGTTGTTGCCGATTGTCGAGTAGGCGTAGGTCCAGCCCAGCGGCGTGACGCCGAGCTCGAGCCCGCCGAGCACCATCGAGGGGTTGGTCGAGACTGGGTCGTCATAGCCCGCCTTGTGAATCGTTCCCGCGATCGAGTGGGTGCGGTCCTGGATCGTCCTGCCTTTCAGCGCTTCGAGGCCGAGCTGGGCATAGATCGAGTTGTCCGAGTAGGTCGTGGCGCAGACGATGTCGCAGGAGCCGAGGTAGGAATCCTCGTCGTTGTTGACCTTGAAGACTTCCTGCCCGTGCTTGCCGTAGTGGATGTACTGCGGCGCCGATTCGAACGTCGTGTAGGGCGAGATGCCCTCCTCCAGAGCGGTGACCAGCGTGAACGGCTTGATCGAGGAGCCCGGCTGGCGGTGCCCCTGGGTGGCGAGGTTGAAGGGCTTGGTTTCGAAGTTGGGTCCCCCCACCATGGCCTTGACGCCGGCGTTGTGGTTGTCGATCACGACTACCGAGGCGGTGGCGGGGGAGTAGCCGAGATATGAGTTGACGGTTTCTTCGGCGGCGTCCTGCAGGCGCAGGTCGAGCGTCGACTTCACCTTCAGCCCGCCGAAGAAGGCCTTCGAGGCTCCGTAGCGTTCGACCAGCTGCTGGCGCAACCAGGCGGTGAAGTAGGGGGCCTTGGAATCGAGGTGGGGCGGTTCGATGTCGCCGGGCGAGGGCAGCGCCTGCATCCGGCCTTCGTCGTACTGCTCGCGCGTGATGTAGCCGTCGCCGTACATCTTTTCCAGCACCAGGTTGCGGCGGCCCAGCGCGTTTTCGGGGTAGGCCTTGGGGTCATACGCCGACGGCGAGGCGATGATCGCGGCCAGGGTCGCGGCCTCCCAGGGCTCGAGCGCCGAGGCGCAGGGCTGGGCCGGGGTGCCGCAGCCGGGATGCGCCTTGCCGAAGTAGGTTCGGGCCGCTGCCTCGATCCCGTAGGCGCCCTCGCCGAAGTAGATCGTGTTGAGGTACTCGGTGAGGATTTTGTCCTTGGCCCAGTGGCGCTCCAGGCGGTAGGCCAGGGCGGCCTCGCGAAACTTCTCGAAGACGGTCCGGCTTCCTTCCGCTTCCAGCGCGTTCTTGACGAACTGCTCGGTGATCGTCGAGGCGCCCTGCTGGGCGCTCTGGCTGAGAGCGTCCTTGACCAGGGCGCGGGCGATGCCCTGGAAGTCGACGCCGTTGTGTTCGTAGAAGCGCGAGTCCTCGATCGAGACCACCGCGTTCTTGATGTTGGGCGAGATCTGGCCCGAAGTGAGCAGGATCTTGTTCTGGTCGCTGGTCAGGGTGCCGATCGGCGCGCCAGACGAGTCGTACACCTCGCTGTTTTTCGAGGCCTTGTACTCGGCGAAGTTGTAGATCGCCGGCAGGTCCCGCGAGACAGCGGCCATCATCCCGAAGACCATCGAGACAAGCCCCAGCACGCCTAGCCCCAGTGCAACGAAGAGGATGCGTAGCTTCTTGAGGCGCGGCTTGCTGCGTTCCCCCGCCAAGAGAGCCCGGCAGTCTAGCATTGGGCCCGTGGCGGACCTGACGCGCAATGCGGTCGACGTGCTGCCGGCGGGGATGCTCTCTGAGCAGCTGGCCGGCGGGCGCCCGCTGCGCGTGAAGCTGGGCATCGACCCGACCACGCCCGACATCCACCTCGGCCACACCGTCGTGCTCGAGAAGCTGCGCGAGTTCCAGCAGGCGGGCCATCGGGTCGTGCTGATCGTCGGCGACTTCACCGCCCGCGTCGGCGATCCCAGCGGTCGCTCCGCGCAGCGGCCAATGCCCTCGCCGGAGGAGGTCGAGGCCAACGCCGCGACTTACCAGGAGCAGGCCTTCAAGCTGCTCGACCGCGAGCGCACCGAGGTCCGCTTCAACAGCGAGTGGCTGCGGATGGCACCCGAGGAGTTGCTCGGCCTGCTCGCCCAGACCACGGTCGCCCGCCTGATCGAGCGCGACGACTTCCAGAAGCGGCTCGCGGCCGGAGCGCCGATCGCGGCGCTGGAGCTGCTCTACCCGCTGCTGCAGGGCTATGACTCGGTCGCGGTCGAGGCCGACGTCGAGCTCGGCGGCACCGACCAGAAGTTCAACCTGCTCTTCGGCCGCGACGTCCAGTCGGCCTACGGCCAGAAGCCGCAGTCGATCCTCACCATGCCGATCCTGGTCGGCACCGACGGCGAGCGGAAGATGAGCAAGTCACTGGGCAACTACATTGGCGTCACCGAGGCCCCGGAGGAGATGTTCGGCAAGACGATGCGCGTCCCCGACATGGCGATGCCCGAGTACTTCCGCCTCGTGCTCGGCAGCGAGC
>CAWFPS010000003.1:0-1969161 GCA_963817905.1 uncultured Solirubrobacterales bacterium
CTGGCGGAAGATGCCGTACTCGAACGGAGCCAGAGCGGCGGCCCGTCCAACAACACGCTCCTCAATCATGCGGATTTCCGTAACCCGAATGGGCTGTTTCAGGGCCGCCGAGAATTTTCATGAACCTTGTCCGTTGATGGCGCGACCAGGCAGCAGGAACAGCCGTTCCACGCAAAAAACCTATCTGAGGATAACTCAAATGAACAAGTTCGCTATCCGAAATATTGTTCAGGCTGCCGCGATTGCCGCCCTTGTCGCCGGGTCCATGTCCGTGACGACGACCCCGTCGCTGGCGTATTCCTGCAAAGCCTATCCTGAACAGGCCGATGCCTACCTGAAATCAAAGTTCGCGGCGCGTGCGAAAGCGGTCAAGAACTGGTCGTACAAGACCAAGAACAAGTATGGCTTGGCCTGGTCTGTCTGGGACATCGCCAAGGACAAGTCCGTCGACTGCAAGCAGGTCAGTGGCAAGTGGAGTTGTACGGCCAAGGCCAAGCCCTGCCTCTACGTGGTCCCATGACCTGACGGCCAATGCCCAAACACTTGAGACATGAAAAGGAAAGACCCGCCGGACGCGATCCGGCGGGCCCTTCTTCAGTTTCGTTGCGGCGCCGAAGGAGACGGCGCGGGCAATCCTAGTTGTCGCCCTGCTTCTTCAGGGCTGCGCCCAGAATGTCGCCGAGCGAAGCGCCGGAGTCGGTCGAGCCGTACTGGGCGACCGCCTGCTTCTCTTCGGCGATTTCCAGAGCCTTGATCGACACCGTGATCTTGCGCGTCTTCTTGTCGAAGGCGATGACTCGGGCGTCGACCTTCTGGCCGACCGAGAAGCGCTCGGGGCGCTGCTCGTCGCGGTCGCGGGATAGATCGTTGCGCTTGATGAAGGTTTCGATGCCGTGGTCGACGAGCTTGACTTCGAGCCCGCCATCCTTGACGCCGATGACCTCGCAAGTGACGACGGCATTCTTGCGCAGTTCGCCGGACGTGGCGGCTTCGCCGACAGCGTCCTTGCCGAGTTGCTTGATGCCCAGCGAGATGCGCTCCTTCTCGACGTCGATATCGAGAACCTGAGCCTTCACCATGTCACCACGGTTGTATTCCTCGATGGCCTGCTCGCCCGGACGGTTCCAGTCGAGATCCGAGAGATGGACCATGCCGTCGACATCGCCCTCGAGGCCGATGAACAGACCGAACTCGGTCTTGTTCTTGACCTCGCCCTCGACGACTGCGCCGACCGGGTAGGTGTGCTGGAAGGCTTCCCAGGGGTTCTCCAGCGTCTGCTTGAGGCCAAGCGAAATGCGGCGCTTGGCCGGATCGACCTCGAGCACCACGACTTCGACTTCCTGCGTCGTCGACAGGATCTTGCCCGGATGCACGTTCTTCTTGGTCCACGACATTTCCGAAACGTGGATGAGGCCTTCGATGCCCGGCTCCAGTTCGACGAACGCGCCGTAGTCGGTGATGTTGGTGACGGTGCCGGTGATCTTCTTGCCGATCGGGAACTTGGCGCCGATCTCGCTCCACGGATCGCTCTCGAGCTGCTTCATGCCGAGCGAGATACGGTGGGTTTCCTGGTTGATGCGGATGATCTGCACCTTCACCGTCTGGCCGATGTTGAGGATTTCGGTCGGATGGTTGACGCGACGCCATGCCATGTCGGTGACATGCAGCAGGCCGTCGATGCCGCCGAGGTCGACGAACGCACCGTAATCGGTGATGTTCTTGACCACGCCTTCGACCACCTGGCCCTCTTCGAGGTTCTGGACGATCTCCGAACGCTGCTCCGCACGGCTTTCCTCAAGCACGGTGCGGCGCGACACGACGATGTTGCCGCGGCGGCGATCCATCTTGAGGATCTCGAAAGGCTGCGGGTTGTGCATCAGCGGGGTGACGTCGCGGATCGGCCGGATATCGACCTGGCTGCGCGGCAGGAAGGCCACGGCGCCGTCGAGATCGACGGTGAAGCCGCCCTTGACCTGGTTGAAGATCACGCCTTCGACGCGCTCGCCCTTCGAGAACTTCTCTTCGAGCTTGACCCAGCTCTCTTCGCGGCGGGCCTTGTCACGCGACAGCATGGCTTCGCCAAGCGCGTTTTCGATGCGCTCGACATAGACTTCCACGGTATCGCCGACCTTGAGGGTGGCGTCCTTGCCCTTGACGCCGAATTCCTTCAGCGGCACGCGGCCTTCGACCTTGAGGCCGACGTCGATGATGGCCATGTCTTTTTCGATGGCCGTGATGATGCCCTTGACGACCTGGCCTTCACCTGAATGTCCGTCGGAAAAGGACTCTTCGAGAAGGGCGGAAAAATCATCGCGGGTTGGGTTGGATTGAGACATTGTTTCTCCTGGAGAGGTCCGCATCTTTGTGCCGGACCAGCGCCGTGGGTTAGCGTTGCGTTTGCCTGTCAGCGTCTCGGGCCAATGGCCCTGCGCCGCTTTCGCGGCGGTTCCGGCGCAGGAAGACTGCTGGCAGGCGGGTTTTCCCAAAACTTCAGGACGGGTTGATCTGACGCCGCAGCGGCGATCTCAGGTCCAAGATGCTTCAGGCAGTGCTTCTCTTGGTCATGACGTCGTCTATGATCGACTTGGCCGCAAGAAACGCGGCTTCTATAGACATTTCCGACGTGTCGAGCAAGTGCGCGTCTGCCGCCGGCCTGAGCGGCGAGTCGGCGCGGCCCATGTCGCGTTCGTCGCGGCGAACGATATCGGCGAGGATTTCGGCGAGTTCGGCGTGGCCGCCGCGTGATTCAATGTCCCGCAACCGCCGCCCGGCGCGCACTTCCGCGCTCGCCGTCACGTAGAGTTTCACGTCGGCGTCGGGGCAGACCACGGTGCCGATATCGCGGCCGTCGAGCACAGCGCCGCCCGGGTGGGCCGCGAAGGCGCGCTGCTTGTCGACCAGGATTTTCCGGACCTGCGGGAACACCGCGACCCGCGAGGCGGCGTCGGCCACGGCGTGGGCGGACAGCGTGTGCTTGTCGAGATTGGAAAGGTCGACCTGCCGTGCCGCGG
Source organism: uncultured Solirubrobacterales bacterium (assembly GCA_963817905.1). Classification (GTDB taxonomy): domain Bacteria; phylum Actinomycetota; class Thermoleophilia; order Solirubrobacterales; family 70-9; genus VRUE01. The sequence goes on from CAWFPS010000003.1 coordinate 3,012, forward strand.
TTTCGGCCGCCGAAGCATTGTCGAGCGGCAGGCCGTGCGACAGCAGCGCATGCCCGACGGCGCGATAGGTCAGGCCCGTATCGAGCAGGCGCAGGTGATAGTAATCGGCAAGCCGCCGCGCCAGCGTGCCCTTGCCGGACGCCGCCGGTCCGTCGATGGCGATGGTGAGGGAAGGAAACAGGGTGCGGACCTCGCTGGGTGAGTCGAACGGTTTCGGCTGACACAGTTTTCATAAGAATGCAAAGCAATGCATTTTTCCAATTGTTCGCTTTGCTCAGCTGCGATGGAGACTATTCACGTTCGAGGGGGCGGCCTAAGCGTCGAACGGCGGCGGCGTTCCGTCAGGCAGAGGCGAAAGAGTAAAAGCGGCACAACTGTCGCGATGAGCAAAGTTAGGGGGTGAAAATCGTCACGCGGGTCGAAGCCTCCGAAACCGGTAAGTTTCGAAACCAGGCCGAATGCGGCAGAGAATGCCCAAGCTCCGGTTAGCCACGTAGCCAATCGCAGATGTCCGTCTTCGGAACCATGCCATAGGGCCTTCAGCCGGGATGGCACGGAAACATGCGGTGGAGGGCCATCTTCCGTAGGGGCCTGACTCAGGATTCTCTCGATCCCACGCTTGGCCGCGACATCCGCCAAGATGCAAATCAACATGGCGATCGCGCCAAAGATCACGGATACGGTAAGCGGTACCTGGCCTTTGACGGACAGGAAGACCAAGCCCGCACCAAACATGATAAATCCATAAGGTAGGCCTAGTCGCCTTGCGCTAAGACGCTGGACTTCTTCCAATTGCGATGACGTCAAGACCGCAGCCGAAATATCGGGACCGCGCCAGTAGGCAACTCGGCCATCGACCAGTTCTTTGACTCGGCTGAGTTTACCGTTCTCCATGAACATGGCCGTCTCCTAAATGCTTTTAAGGCGCGACTGTACCCACCAGATGGCGCCACCGAGCAAATGACCCATAAAATAGACGCAAAGCAGGAGGTAGGCGACAAGGCCCACCATCGCTAGCGTTCCGGCGGACTGCGTTGATATTCCAGGAATCAATGCGGCCACCCAGCCGAAACCGATGCCATAGGAGCAGCCGATCGGGCCGCACGCGGAGTGGACGCTTGCAGCAGTCGCCAGAAGCCAGGTCAGCGAAACAATCGGAAGGGCATGCTGACGGTAGCTGCCTTCCATCCGTTGACGCCTCACGCTGAACGCCAGCATGATGCCGAGAATCGGAGCAGCCGCAACGGCAAGAAGAACCTGGACCAACAGAGACACGGCTGCCACTCAGAATCTAAGAAATCAAGCGCATAGTAGCCACGAGCTTCTAAAGGGAAGTATTCGACGCCGTTAAAAATTTATATTCGCCGATATCTAGACTAGGCATTTCTTGGCCGATCTGATCTCTATCACTCAATCTCCGCGCCCAGCCCCGTCATCAGCCCCATGAATTCCGGAAAGCTGGTGGCGATCATGGCGCTGTCATCGATGGTCACGGGTTTTTCCGTGGCGAGCCCCAGCACCAGGAAGGCCATGGCGATGCGGTGGTCGAGATGCGTTGCCACGATGCCGCCGCCAAGACCCTTGCCGCCAGGCCTGCCGCGCACGGCGAGTGTTGCCTCTCCCTCGGTGCAATCGATGCCGTTGGCCTCAAGACCGCGCGCCACGGCTGCGAGCCGGTCGCTTTCCTTGACCCGCAATTCCTCAAGCCCCTGCATGAGCGTTTCGCCTTCGGCAAAGGAAGCCGCGACAGCCAGCACCGGGTATTCGTCGATCATCGACGGTGCGCGTTCGGCCGGCACGGTGACGCCCTTGAGCTCGGAACCGCGCACCCGCAGGTCGGCGACATCCTCGCCGCCCTCATTGCGCGGGTTGACGATCTCGATGTCGCCGCCCATTTGCTGCAGCGTGAGAAGCAGGCCGGTGCGGGTGGGGTTCATCAGCACGTTCTCGATAATGATGTCGGAACCCGGCACGATCAGCCCGGCCACCAGCGGGAAGCCGGCCGACGACGGGTCGCCGGGTACCGCAACGGTCTGGCCGGTGAGCTTGCCCTGGCCTTCGATGAAGATGCGGCGAACACCTTGCTCGTCGGTTTCGACGCTCAGGTTGGCGCCAAAACCCTTCAGCATCTTTTCGGTGTGATCACGGGTCATGACCGGTTCGATGACCTCGGTGACGCCGGGCACGTTGAGTCCTGCCAGCAGCACCGCCGACTTTACCTGCGCCGAGGCCATCGGCACGCGGTAGCTGATCGGGGCCGCCACTTTCGGGCCGCGCAGCGTGATCGGCATGCGATCGCCGGGCGACGCCTGGAGAACCTGGACGCCCATCTGGCGCAACGGGTCGAGCACGCGGCCCATCGGCCGGCCAGACAGCGAGGCGTCGCCGATGAAGGTGGTTTCCATGTCATAGGTGCCGACCAGCCCCATGGTGAGCCGCGATCCGGTGCCGGCATTGCCGAAATCAAGTGGCGCTTCCGGCTGCATCAGGCAACCGTTGCCGACGCCCTGGATGATCCATTCGTCATCTTTCTTCTGGATGCTTGCGCCCATGGCTTTCATGGCTTCGCCGGTGCGCATCACGTCCTCGCCTTCAAGCAGCCCGGTGATGCGGGTCTCGCCGGCAGCCAGTCCGCCGAACATGATGGAACGGTGCGAGATCGACTTGTCGCCGGGCACGCGGGCGTGGCCCTTGAGGGGCGTGGACAGTCGCGCTGTCGCCGGACGGGGAAGTGATGAATGCTTCATGATTTTACCCTGGGGAGAAGAGCCTTCAGGCACGGCCGCTCTGGTTCGTTTCGGCGGTCTCCTACCACGGCAAGCGGGTCTGGTCATCCCTTTCGCGCGATGGTCGCAATGGCCCATTTCGACCGCATAACCCTTATCGGGCTTTTCGCTTTGACACAGCCGCCACTTGTGGCTATGGGGACCGACCTTTCAGGAACGAGGCTTGGCAGTGGCGAAACCCGAACTTGGCACAAAACGTGTCGACCCGGAGACGGGTCAGAAATTTTACGACCTCAACAAGGACCCGATCGTGTCCCCCTACACGGGCAAGACCTATCCGCGGACCTACTTCGAGTCGGCTGGCGACAAGCTTGTCGCGGAGGAGGTCGAGGAAAAGGAAGAGGTTGAGACCGACGACGCCAGCGCACCCGAGGTCATCTCGCTCGAGGAGGCCGACGAGGACGCCAAGAGCTCCGACGATGTTCCCGACATCGAGGACGAGGAAGATGTCGATCTCGGCGACGATGACGACGACGATACCTTCCTGGCCGACGATGACGAGGAAGATGACGACGTTGCCGACATTATCGGCGTCGGCGAGGACGACGACGAAAGCTAAGGCGTTCCCGGCGCGGGCAAGGCGCGGGGCGTCTGTCGGGAGGCTTCCAAATAAGCCTGCCCGAAGGCTTGATCTTGCGACAGGGCGGCGCTAGAAGCCGCCAGCACTGACGGTGAGGGTCCAGCGGACCTTGCCGCGCTACTTCGCCGGAAACGGCACCGGCGGTATGCCGGGATGGGGCCATAGCTCAGCTGGGAGAGCGCCTGCATGGCATGCAGGAGGTCAGCGGTTCGATCCCGCTTGGCTCCACCAACTACCCTAGTTAAATACCTGATTTTCAATATAAATTGAAAAATCGGCCTCGCCTTCCCCACTTCTTTCCCACAGCGCTGTCTTGTGCCTCGCTGTTTTCGCTTTAGCCTAGAGTGCGCCTGCGGGCACGCTTTGCCCCGATTGTCGCGCACTTAGATTCCTGCAACAATCCGTCGGGTTTCGCGAGTTTGCGCATCTGGATGGCGGTGAAGGATCATGGCAACAGATTGGGCAGCGACACTCGGAGAGCAAACTAAAATCGTCAGACGAATGGCTGACCATGTTTCGCTCAGCTAGGCCATCCCGATCTGACCTTGGAGCAAGCTTCCCACTTGCATCAAGCCGTTGAGGGCGCGGCCCAGACATTCGACCGGCTCGCCGAACGAATGGAAGGCGAGGATTTGGAAGCCTCGCTCACCGAGAAGATTGAGACCTTGGAAAATATCATCGAGTCGGGCGTCGGCGAGCTTTCTGGTGGCGGTTTGTTGCGGGGACGGCAGTCGGGCGGGCTGGTTTAGCCTGTACGGTCTTGGAGTGCCGAGGGGTGGCCTGGCAAGCGTTGGGACACCGTCGGTCCTGCCATGCAAAAAACCCGATGCCGTCACCCCGGCGTCGGGCTTCCGGTTTGCAAATATGCGGGCACGATCGGGACACCGATCCCATGCCGTCTGTTGAGGATGTCGTGACAAACTAAAGGATCGGTAAAGTGTGCCTTTAATGGACGCTTTGTCGGGCTCTCCGTTACAAAGATTGGTAATCCACTAGAAGCCAAAGAATGTGTTGGCTATCAGGTAACATCCCCGACTAGCATCGCGGGAAAGATAAGATCGACCCGCCAACCGGTTAAAGTCGCGTTGGATCTGCCAGCACCGAATGCCGATCTACTGTCGCAATTCAAGCCCTTCCTCATCTTCGTTCTCCACTGCCAAGATCACTGCCTTTGACTAGCACGAGGTTCGGCTCAAGTGAGACGATGTTCAATGGCTGGTTAACTGGAGCGACAATCTTTCATCAACCATGTTGGCGGCCCAGAGTGATTTTTGAACAAAAAAACCGCCAGGGCGAACCGTAGCGGGCCAGTTAGGGCGGAACTCGAAGTGTTAAGCGTCCGATGCTTTCCGTTTCGTGCCCTCATGAGTTTCGAGTGCGTCGTGCAAGGGGTCCATCAAGTCGATTGCGAATGCCAGGCCGGAACCAATAGCATCAACTCGTCGTCTGTTCTCGAACTCGCGAATTTTGAGTGCCCCAGAAAAATTCCGGTCAGTGTTGTTCCTTAGCGTCGCAAGAGCGCTGAGTAATTACTATTGGAGCTCTGGTCGGCAAAAGAATGACGCTGAGTAAATTATCTGATACGATATTTCGCCTTTACGGAAGGAGGATCCAATGGGAATGGAGCTTATAGGCGCTCTCGTTGTACTGATCTTGGTGGGTATCGGCTGTTTCTCGCTTGGAACACGCCGATGGCTCAGCACTTCTGGCGGACACTGCGAGGTCGACGATTTCTGGTGGTTCGGATCTTGGGTGACTTGTAAGGGAGGTGAACGCTGTTCGAGCGGCAAGTGCAAACTGCAGCTCCGCATGAAGGGGACGGAGGAGCATTGGGCTGATGCTGGGGTGATTCCGGGTGGTAGCGTGAAGTGGAGCGATCAAATGGAATATCGCTGCGTCTGTGATTGATTGCTGCTTGCCATGAAACCCGGGAAAGCGCTTGCTCGTCTGAGAACGGCACAATCCTTGTGTTGCTCTGAAGTTACATCCGTCCTAGCGGATCTGTGATATCTTAACGATGACGGGCGTGGAGCCGGTGTTGAATGGTATTGAGTCTTTAAGGACAAAACACATGCGCAAGTACATTATCGCCAGTGCAGGCTTAATCGCGGCGCTGGCTTCGGTTCCGGCAGTTGCTGCCGACGCAGTGATGATCGATCCCCCCGTTGATGTAATTATCGCTCAGGCTTTCAACTGGACCGGCGGGTATGTCGGAATTCAGGCAGGATATCTATGGGGCGACGGCCACTATAGCGTTGTCGACGGAACGTACGCAGACCCAAACCCGGACGGGTTTCTTGGTGGGTTCTACGCTGGCTACAACTACCAGATGTCAAATAACGTCGTACTTGGCATTGACGCGGATTTCGCCTGGACCAACGCTGATGATTTTGGCACGGGCTATACGCCTGGCGGGGCCCCTATAGGCGGTGGAGTAGGCATCAACCAGGAGATTAACTGGACGGGTGCCGTTCGCGGCAGGCTTGGCTACGCAGTGGACCGCTTCCTTCCCTATATTGCCGGCGGCGTTGCTTTCGCGGATGTTGATTCTCAAGCTATGACTGGAGGCGTGACAGTTGCTTCGTACAGCGACACGATGGTCGGCTGGACTATCGGCGCCGGCGTTGAATATGCATTCACTGACAATCTGGTCGGCAGGGCCGAATATCGCTACACCGATTTCGGAAACGAGAGCCTTGGTGCCAGCGGTCGGTTCCCGGGCGGAAGAATGGATTTGACGACCAACGATGTTCGCATTGGCTTGGCTTACAAGTTCTAGCATTAGACTGGCGCTTTCGATGGCGCCGATCGACATCTGATTGAGAAGGCCGCCGGACCAATTCGGTGGCCTTTTGCATCAGTCCTGGGCGTTGCCCGCCGCAACCGACTGCCTGGGCCGACATTGCGTCGGACGGTGGCGACGCCTGCGGGCTGTGCAGCAGGTCGGCGATGTCCTCGTCGACGCCCGCCATCCAGTCGCTGGCGAACAGGATCTGGTTCTGCCGGGCGATCGGGCCCTCGAAGCGGATCACCGCATCGACCCAGGGCGCAAAGCGCGCCTTGACCGGGAATTCCGGGTCGGCGCAGTTCTGACTACCGCAATAGGTGATGGTACCATCAATGACGACGATAGGTCAGCGAGACGCCGATCAGCAACGGCCCCAGCGTGATGATGGCCCAGTAGACCAGGATCCGCTTGCTCCAGCGGCGCTCGCCGCGTACCCGCCAGATGCGGTTGAACACGCGCTCGATCAGGTTCATCATCGTGATCGACGTGAAGATCAGCGCCACCGCGCCCACCGCCGACAGCCGCGTGGCCTTCGAGGCGAACAACGTCAGGTAATTCAGGATGGTGGTGGAAATCGACTTCGGCATCACGCTCTGCACGAAGTCTCATCCCTGCCTTCCACGTGGTCGATGCCGAGAAATTCGACGAGCATCTGCCGAGTCCGAGCCCTGACGGCGTGCTGACCGCTCTCGACCCGAGAAACCGTCGCGGCCGTCGTGCCGATCCGAGCCCCCAGCTCCGCCTGCGTCAGGCCAAGCTCGCCGCGACGTTTGATGACGAGTCGGGCAAGTGCATCGTAGGGCGCGAGTCGTTCGTGCTCGGCTCGGAACTCAGGGTCCTCGAGGGACTCCTGAATGTCGTCGGACACGGCCGTCCCGATGGGGCTGATTCCCGCGCTCATCGTCTGGATGTTACGGCCGGCGCCGCCAGTTCTACCGGCGCATGATCTCCTCGGCGAACTCGACGAGATGCCGAGCCTGGCGCAGAGATCGCTTGAGCTGTGCCGCACTTACGTCAATGAAGCCGTAGTGGGCGGTGTCCTTGATCTCGATCAACTGGCGCAGCTGGCTGGCCGCTCGTTTGCCGCCGGGAGTGATCTGTTCGAGCAGCAGCTCGGCATCGTGATGGTTGTCGGAACGGGAACGTTTCCCGAGCTCCTTGCAGCAGGCGGCATCGGCAGCTGCGATCCCAGCAAGGATTGCGACGGAGGCGGCCACACTTCCATACTCAAGTGAGGGATCGCTCACGTCCGCAGCCAGCTCAGCGACCTCGAGGAAGCTCCTAGCGTGCCCGAGGCGCTGTCGCGCCTGGGGCTCTCCGCACGCCTGGGTCCGCGGCTGCTTGCGCGCCATCACAGTCGCCTGAGGAGCTTGCGCGTGTCTTCACCGGCGAGGTCGACGGCGTCCTCGCTGACCTCTTCCACGACGGGCGGACGGTCTTTGCGCAGTCGCGGAAGCTCGCCCTCGGAGACCTCGGCGATGCCGGCGTTGTTGCCGGTCCAGCGGCGCACCGAGTCAGCGAGTTCGTCGAGTTGATCGCGCCAGGCCGGGTCCTCGGGGTCGAGATCGGCGGGCCGCACGATTAGAAGGTCGATGTCACTGCTCGTGTCGCCGTCGCCGCGAGCCGCGCTGCCGAAGAGGGAGGCGTGAACGGGCGCAGGCTCCCAAGCGCCGATCACCTTGCGAAGCCGGCGGATTAGCTCAGTTCGCGCCCCCGCCATCTGCTCGACGGTCGGAGCCAGCAGGTGATCGCGATTCAGCTCGTAGAGGAAGGTCCGGCCCACGTCCTCGCGGTCGACCAGGCCGTGCTCGACGAGGCGGTCGAGAACGTGCTGGACGCCCGTGTTGGAGCGCCCCGCCCGACGAGCCAGCTCACGCCCGCTGCGAGGCTTGGTAGAACCTGCCAGCACGACGAGCACGTCGGCGTCGACGCTTGAAGATATGGCCGTAAAGGGTTTCGAGACATCCATCGCGAGTGTCCTAAACTTAGATCAGATGGACTAAATATAGGTCACTTGACCTACATCTAGGTCAATGCACGCAACGTGGGGGCAGTCGTTCATCAGGCCGCCGGCCGAGCCGATGGCACAGGCGGACCCGTCGAGGCTTCGCGCAAGGCCGTTGAGAGCTTTTCGGCTGCGTCCACCTGGGGGACGTGGTGGACGTAGATCATCGTCGTCGCGATGTCGGCGTGGCCCATGTACGCCTTGACGTCGGTGAGCGGGAAGACCTGGACGGCGAGGGTCCCGAAGCTGTGGCGGAGGTCGTGGAAGCGGATGTGCTTGAGGCCGGCTGCTTTGAGAGCCGCATAGAAGCGGCGGCGCAGGGCGCTGTCCTCGATGTGCTCGCCGCTCGGATTGACGAAGACGAGATCCTCTTCGCCGGTCCAGCCGTTACGGCGGCTGAGCTGGTCGAGCGCAACGGCCACCTGGTCGATCATCGGGACGCTGCGGACCCGGCCCGACTTCGGCGCCTCCTCGTTGCGCATCACGTAGGAGTGGCGGACGTGGATCAAGCGCTTGCCGAAATCGAGGTCGCGCCAGCGCAGGCTGCGCAACTCGCCGAGGCGCAGGCCGGCGTAGGCAGCGGTGAGGAAGATCGTCGCGTCCTGCTGGTCCTGCTCGCGCAGCCTCGCCCGCCACTCGAAGCCGGTCGGGTGCTTGGGCGGCTTGCGGTGACGACCCTCGCGCGCCGCCCGCGCCAGCGCCTCCACCTCCGCTGCCGAGAGCACGTCGAAGTCGCCGGAACGGGTCACCGGCTGGCGCTCGGCCCAGGCGGCGGCGTTCGCCGTGAGGCCATAGGTTCGCTGCGCTCGCTTGAGGATGCTGTGCATGACCCCGAGGTACTTGTTGATCGTCCGCGCCGAGAGGCCCTCGCCGTCGGCGATGCCTCCCGCCGCGACCAGCTCGACCCGCCAGTTGTCGATGCGCTGCGTCGTGACCGCCTCAAGCGCCAGCTCGCCGAAGTCGGGGAGCAATCGCCGCTCGACGATCCAGCGGTAGTCGGCGATCGTCGACGGCCGCCGCTTGCGGTCGTGCTCGACATATCGCAGCCACTCCCGCGCCGCCTCGGCGAAGGTGACCGTGCTGGCGAGGCGGGGCTGGCTGGTGATCCTGTGGCGCCGGGCGTCGGCGAGGATCGCATCGAGCTCGCGCTGGGCGCCCTGCTTGGTCAGGTACCCCTCGGCAGGCCTCCCCCGCTTCGTCCACGCCTTGCCGAGCACGGCCTGGTGCTGGCCCTCGCCGTCGCGCCACTTCGCCATCCAGCGGTCGCCCGACTCCCGTTTGCGGCGGAAGACGTGGCCGCTGATCGGGGCTTCGCGGAAGACGATCGAGGAGGAACTCATGCCTCCACCGTAGGCTGCTCACCGGACCGAAAAATGTGTCCCGAAATGTGTCCCCAACTAGGCAAAAACGTGCCCTTCGGGACACAACGAACTGGACGATTTTCGGCTCTACAAAGCCAACTGGAGAGACAAGACGCCGATCATAATCCGCGTGTCGGGGGTTCGAGTCCCTCCTCCGGCATGGCTTCTCTGCCTGTAAATCGACAGATTCATCCTCATCCTCTCAGGGGATTTGGTCTCCATCGAAGCCGGGGCGGTTCAGGTCGCCGGCGAGGGTCTTGGCGTCGGTAGCTCCTCGCGGCGGACGGCCTGGAGGCCGCTGCGCTTGCAGACGACGATCCTGCCACTGGTTCCGATTCCCGGCCACACCTCGACCAGCCCGGCCTCACGTAGCCGCCGCTCCCTCGCCGCCGTCACCGCCCTCGCCGTTCCCGCCCATATCGCCACCGCTTTCCTCGGCACCACCCCGTAGCGCGCTATGAACTCCAGCACCTCCAGGTCCCTTTGGCTGATCCTTCCCGTTCTCCTCTTTCCCGGCATCTCTGCTCTTGAGACGTTCCCCCGGCCCGTTCCGATACCGCAGCCACTTCGCCTCCCTCCGGTCCCTGCCCGACGACGCAGCCGACCACACGCGCTCACATGGTGGGTGTGTGTGGTCGGCTGCGTCCAAAGGGCTCAAACCCGCTTGGGAGGCGAAGTGGCTGCGGACTGAGGTTCTGGGGCTTTGTCTGGGGGAACGTCTGTAGCCGCGACCAGGGGCGTCAGGGCGACTACCGATCCCTCACGGCCACAACGGCACGAATGGTCGCAAGGTAAACATGGAACATCCAGGCCAGCCACACCGGCTTGTCGTAGTCTCGCCGTTGGTCCGCCCGGCTATGGCGAATCGCGAACTCGTTCGCAATCCGAAAAAGATCGCGCTCGTCCTTGGAGAGCAGCTGCTCGTTGACCTCCGACCGCAGATGCTCCAGTGCATCAGCGAGCTGCTTAACCGCGGCTCGCTGATCCTCGACCGTAGCCCGGCGACGAAGAAATAGGCCAAGTGCGTGCTCGACGGGATCCTTAATCTCGGCCTCGGCACCCGTTGGAATCGGTTCGACGTAGAGTCCTCGATGCTGCTCGTCACGCTCAACCACATGCCCGATCGGAAGAAGTTCCAGAGATGGGCTGGTCAGCTGAAGAACCTCGTTGATTTCGTCGCGAAAGATCTTCTGCCCGGCCACCTTGTCGAACCCCTCGATGTCGATGCAATCGGGTGGACAGACCATGATCGGCTCTGCCACCACTTCGCCATGCAGCAGCTCTACAAGGTCGAGCAGCAGGTCCAAATCGAACGGCCGGAAGGCGGAGAGGGGCGGCTCGTCCGCCTCAAGAACGTAGTGCCCAAGGCCGGAGACTTTCAGCCTTGCCGTAAAAAACGATTCCGCATCCGGAATCGTCGGCTTCTCCTCGTCGGGCACAAGCCCTCGGTAGGACTGAAGACTCCCTTTGAAAAGCCAGTGGAAATCGCGAGCGCGGGCAATTTTCCTCCACAGGAGCAGGGCGAGATCGTCAACGCTGAGCTCCCGGGGACGGTCGTGTCGCTCCGAGTGGAGCTGGATGGGCGAGGAAGTCACAACGCCATTTTACGGGCGACCCGTAAACGGAACCTCCGGACGCCGGCTCACCAGCTCTTCGCCCCTGCCCTGAAGCTGAGTCTCGCCGCCCGACGGGTCTTCTACCGTTGACCCATGGCCTACAGCAAGAACCGGGTCGATCACGCAGGGCAACTCTTTGTCGACCATGTGCATGCCGCCGCAGCCAGTAGCCGACGTGTGGGGCAACAGAACGCCGATCTAACCGAGGCGATCAAAATTATCGACTGGTGGCGAGGCGAGCACGCCAAACCGCTCTCGCGCGTCGCCGCAAACCTCCGCTACTACGCCAGCGCCGAGGGTGCGCCGGTCGTCGCCCAGCGATTGAAGAAGCGGCCGACCATAGTAGGCAAGCTCCTCCGTATGCCGGGGATGAATCTCGCCCGCATGGAGGACATCGGCGGCGTCCGAGCTGTGCTCCCCGACCAGGACGCCGCCAATCGCGTCGCGAGTCGCCTTCGGAAGAACTGGACGATCACGAGGTTTCGCAATTACGTGGCCGACCCAAAGCCTGACGGCTATCGAGCGCTTCATCTCATCAACCGAAACCGCGGCCGGCTGATCGAGATCCAGCTACGAACACCTCTCCAGGACACCTGGGCCAACGCCGTCGAGGTCGATTCGCGCCGGTTGTCTGCGGGTCTGAAGTTTGGCAGTGGACCCCGCCAACTCCTGGACTTCTATGTAGCCCTGGGAGAGCTTTGTGCGCAGGCAGACCAGGGCCTTCCAATCGATCCGGCTCTTTTCGAGCGCCTGAAGGACTTGGAGGCGCAAGCCGATACCCTCTGGAGAGAGAGCAATTGATGAGTCCGGACGAAATCAAGCACTTCCTGGTCAGCTACGACCTTGCCACGGGCAAGACCGAGGTTGAGTCTTTCGACATCGACTATGACGCCGCCCAGGCGGCCTACGCCGAAGCGGAGCGGGCAAACTCCGAGGACGAAAAGCTCGACGTCGTCCTCTTGAGCGCCGACTCGCTGGAGACGATCAAGCAGACGCATTCGAGCTACTTCAATGGCAGCGGCCGACAGATCGAGGAGCTTCTGCCGCGCTGAAGCTAGTCACCGGCTGCTCGGGGTGCCTCCCGCTCAAGCACCACGCCTACGAAGGGCAAGGAGAGTTTCACCGTGGTGGCAACAAGTCGGTCCCTCGCAGTGTTGAGCGAGCTCTCGAACTGATGCACCCCCGCGATTCGGTCCTTGAGCCGCACCTCGCCGGGGGGATCGCTGACGAGCACGTTTAACGCTGAAGCCATCTCCAGGATTGAGGAGCATTGGCTCCACAGATAGCGTATTGGCACCGGCCGCGACTTGCGGCATAAGATCCTCCGGCTCGACTGCTGCTACGTCGGCCGAGAGAATCCGCGTCTGGGCAGCAAACGCGACCTGTAGGGCCGTCTCGAAATCATCTCGGGCCAAGGGAGCATTGCCCGAGTTACTGACAGTTACCTCCACTAGATGTGGATCATCAACGGCATCGCCTTCATGCACGATTCCAATCCGGCCGCGACTCTCTCGACGCACAAGTTGAGTGACGGTCTCCTCAGGTATCGGGCTGGGGGAATTTAGGGCTCTCCTGACGTTTCCGTGGGTCACGTAACGGTGACTCTCCCCGGCAGCGGCGGACACAACCCACCCAGCTTCAGCATCGCCAGTGAGATCAGCGCCTGAGGTGAGTGAAAGCCGAAGGCGCGGCGGGCGATCAGGCGGATCTGGGTGTTGATCGCCTCCACCCGCGCGTTGGAGAGGCCATGGCGGATCGCGGCCACGATCCCCTCGCGCTGCGCAGTGATCGTTCGCGCGAGCTTGACGAAGGGCCGCAGGCGAGAGCGCCGCGCCCAGGAGAGCCATTCCTCGAGCAGGGCGATCGCCTTCCGTGCCGGCAGGCGGTAGATCTGGCGCAGCTGCTCCTTCAGCAGGTAGGCGCGGTAGAGCGGCCGGTTGAGCTTCTCGACATCGGCGAGCTTTGACTGCTGGCGCGTTGTCAGGTTCTCGGGGTTCTTCCACAGGCAAAAGCGGGCGCCCTTCAGCTGGCGGGCCGCATCGCCCTGGCCGGCCCTGCGCGCCTCGTTCCAGACCTCACGGCGAACCTTGTCGAGCGCTTCAGTGGCGAGCTGGATCACGTGGAAGGGATCGACGCAGCGCTTGGCCTTCGGGCAGCGCTCGGCCAGCACCGCCTCGATCCAGCCAGCCATGTCGCAGGAGACGAGCTTCAAGCGCTTTGCGCGCTTCTCCCCGAGCGCGTCGAAGAACGCCCCCACGGTGGCCTTGTCGCGCCCCGGCGCCGCCCAGATCAGCCTGCCGGTGTCGTGGTCGACGACGACGGTCAGGTAACGGTGGCCCTTGCGGTGGGAGATCTCATCGATCCCGATCCGCCGCAGGCCGGCGAGCAGGTCCACCTCGCGGCCCGCCTCGGTCGCCACCCGCTCGCAGATCGCCCCGACGCTGCGCCAGGCGATCCGCATCAGCTCGGCGACGGCGCTGCCCGAGGTGTTCACCGCCAGCCAGGCGACCTGCTGCTCGAAGGCGCGGGTGAAGCGCGAGCCGTGCCGGGCCCAGGGCACGGCGCCCACGACGACGCCGTGCTCGGGACAGCGCACCCGCGGGGCCTCGGCCTCCAGGTAGGCGACGCTCGTGCCGAGGTCCAGCGCCCGCCAGCGCCGGCGTCCCTCGCCGAGGTCGAAGCCCGGGGAGCGGCGGCCGCAGACACCGCAGCGGTCGCGCTCTCGGTGGTGTGGCCGGACCGCCACCACTACCTGCTCTTTGTCGTCGATCTCGACGCTTTCGATGACAGCCCGCTCCAAGCCGAGCAGGCGTGCCCATACCCTTTCCTTGCGCACGTCGTTGCCGCTCCTTTCGATTTCCAGCCGTTGACAAGCCGGAAACCTAGGCGCGGAGCGGCGTGCGCCTCTCTCTCAACTGCTTACGTGACCCACGGAAACGTCAGGAGAGCCGAATTTAGGGGGCCTAGCGAAACCCTGCCATAAGCGGGTCTATGCATCTCGTCCGAGCGCCCTCAGCCGATCGTGACCGGCCGTGGTGATCGCCCAGAATGATCCAGTCTCGGAATGTCCCCAGGCTTTGACATAGCCAGCCTCGATAAGCACGTCGAGCAGGGGGTTGACCTCACGTTCGACCTGATCCCAGTCGTCGCCGTCTAGGGCGTCCCACACACGGCACAGGGCATCGTTGCGATCCTGCACTTCGGCACAACCGCCAACAGACCATGATCGAGGGAACGGTCCAGACACGGCATAAGGGTACGCAGCCAAGCCGAGAGGCGGCCGGGATAAGGTAAGTACGCTCAGAACCCCGGCATCATTTGATCGCGAGAGTTTCGTCAATCTCTCCTAGGGTCAACGCTTCGGCTGGCGGCGTGTCTGCTTGCGCCGCGCACCCGACCGCGCACCCAACTCGTCGGCTTCGGCAGAACTCAGCGCATCTCCCCGTGCCTGAGAGTGCTTCTCGGAGCCATCAGGCCTCGTTGGCGGAGGTCGGATCGGACGATGTGAGCGCGTCTGAGTTGTTGTCGACCGCCGCACAGGCCGAAGCCGAGGCGCAGGAACTACGGGAGAGAAGTTCTCACCCCCGCGGCAAGATCGCGCTCAGGTGTTCTGGTAGAGGGGGCCGTCGCCGCCCTCTGGCGTGGTCAGGCGGCCGCCCTTGGCGGTGATCGCGCCGCACTGGACGCAGTTGGTGTAGTTGACGATCACGTCGACTTCGCCGGACTCGGGGGCGTCGTCGGGGATCTCATAGACGCCGGCCGGGCACATCCAGCGCCAGGTCTCGGCGATCTCGCGGGGGACTCGCTTCTGCACCCGGATGTGGTTGGGGGCGTCGTCGCGGGTGGCGTTGCCGCTGATGAAGACGCTGGAGAGCTTGTCGAAGGTGAGCTCGCCGTCGGGCTGGGGGTAGCCCTCCTCGGTGTCGCCGATGAACATCGGCTGGTCCTCGTTGCGCTCGACCTTCCAGCGCCCGCCCGGGAAGCGGCCCTTGGTGGCGATCATCAAGTTGACCAGCGGCCCACCTTTGATCAGGCCCTTCTGGAAGGGCTGGCGCGTGTTGCGCTCCTGGTAGAGGTCCTTGCCGATCACCGAGTCCTCGACCGCCCCCTCATAGGCGGAGAAGTCGTCGCTGCCGGCCTTGAGCGCCTCATAGATCGCCTCGGCGGCGAGCATCCCCGACTTGACCGCGTAGTGGACGCCCTTCAGCGCCGCCAGGTTCATCATCCCGGCGGCGTCGCCGACCAGCACCGCGCCGGGGGTGGAGAGTTTCGGGATGCCCCAGTAGCCGGTCGCCGGGATCGCCTTGGCGCCCCAGCTGACCCGCTCGCCGCCGGCGAGGATCTTGCGCACCATCGGGTGGGTCTTGAACTGCTGCAGCAGGTCGTGGGCCGAGGTGGTCGCGTCGGCGTAGTCGAGGTCGAGCACGAAGCCGATCGAGACCATGTCCTCCCCGGTCTTCTCGTCCACCATCGGGTAGATCCAGCTGCCGCCGATCTGGTGATACCTGGCGCTGATCTTCAGCGGCCAGCCGGCGAGGGTGTGGATCACCCGGTCGAGCGGCTTGGCGACCTTCCAGACCTCCTTGACGCCAAGCTCCCAGGTGCGCGGCTCGCGCCCCTCGTCGAGCTCGAACTCGCGCACCGCCGCCTCGGTCAGGTGCCCCCAGCAGCCCTCGGCCAGCACCGTCGCCTTGGCGGCAATGTCGGTGCCGGGCTCGAAGTTGCCCAACTCCTCGCCGTCTTTGCCGCGGCCCTTGTCGCCCGAGCGCACACCGGCGACCCTGCCCTCCTCGACGACCAGCTGGCTCGCCGCGGTCTCGGTCAAGAGATAGGCGCCCGCCTCCTCGGCCTGCGCCTGCATGTAGCGGCAGAGGGCGGAGACGGAGATCACCTCGTTGCCGTGGTTGCGCTGCGGCGGCGGCGGCGGGATGCGGATCTTCGTCTTGCCGTTGGGCAGGAGGTAGATCGCCTCCTTCCTCACCTCGCCGAAGGCGAATCCCTCCTGGCGCCACTGCTCGCGGCTGAGGTCGGGAAAGAGCTCCTGCAGGGGCCCGGGACGCATCACCGCGCCGGAGAGGTTGTGGCCGCCGCAGGTCTTCGCCTTCTCGATCACCGCGACCGGGACCTCGCCCAGCTTCTCCATCGTCACGGGATCGTCGCCGAGCAGTTGCAGCAGGCGGTTGGCGCAGGCGAGGCCGGCCGTGCCGCCGCCGACGATCGCGACGCCGATCTCGATCCGCTCGTCCTCGCCGTCGAGCCCGCGCTTGACGAACTCAGCGGTCGAATCGACCGGGGGCGGGAAATCCGCCGGGACGACCTTGCCGTTGGCGCCTGCCATCGCAGCCACTATAGCCGTTGACTGACTCGTCAATCAGTGCTTGATCGCACACAGGTGCAACGCGCCGACTCCCCGCCAGGAGGACGAGGCGTTGCACCGCGGGGGTGGGGTTAGCCGAGGGTGGCGCCGACGCCGTGCTGGCGGAACTCTTCGAGCTTCTCGGTCATCGCCTCGACCTCGCAGGCGACGCCTTCGGCCCAGGGCTTGTCGGGATGCTCGTCGAGGGTCTTGTAGCCGTTGCCGCTGACGATCGCGACCACGGTGTCATCGGGGCCGATCTTTCCTTCGGCGGCGAGCTTGGCGGTGGAGGCGATCGTGGTGCCGCCGGCGGGCTCGGTGAGGATGCCCTCGGTGGCGCCGAGCAGGTCGATCGCCTCGAAGATCTCGGTGTCGCTGACCGCCGCGGCGGAGCCGCCGCGCGAGATCACCGCGTCGACCACAAGTGGCCCGTCGCCCGGGGCGCCGATCGCGATCGAGTGCGCCGCCGTGTGCGGGACCTGCGGCTCGATCTCGCCGGAGCCGTCGAGGATCGCGGTCGCGATCGGACTGCAGCCCTCGGCCTGGGCGGCGTTGATCTTGGTACCCGAGGTCTCCGCCAAGCCGACCAGCTCGAGCTCGTGCAGCCCCTTGTGGACGCGTGAGGAGAGCGTGCCGCCGGCCGCCGGGATGACGAAGTGGTCGGGCGAGACCCAATCGAGCTGCTCGACCACCTCATAGGCCTCCGTCTTCGCCCCCTCGGCGTAGAACGGGCGCAGGGTGATGTTGGCGAACTGGATGCCGCTGGCCAGGGCCAGCTCGCGGCAGGCGCGGTTGGCCTGGTCGTAGTTGCCGTCGAGCTGGCAGACGGCGGCGCCCAGTGCCCGGCAGGCGCGAGCCTTGCCGCGCTCCATGTTCGACGGGTAGAAGACGTAGGCGGTGACGCCGGCCTTGGCCGCCAGGGAGGCGACCGCGGTGCCGACGTTGCCGGTCGAGACGCAGCCGATCTCCTCCTTGCCCAGCTCTAGCAGGCGGGCGACCGCCATCGAGACGACCCGGTCCTTGTAGGAGAGGCTGGGACGGGAGGTGCTGTCGTCCTTGAGGTAGAGCTTGCGCAGGCCGAGCTCGGCGCCGAGCCGGTCGGCGTGGATCAGCGGCGTGCGACCGCTGTAGCGGCCGACCCGGGCCTGGGCGCGGGCGTCGAGGATCGGCAGCAACTCCTCGAAGCGCCAGATGTTGATCTCGCGCTCGGCCGGCGGGATCTCGCCCAGCCGCGCTTTCGCCAGCTCGTAGTCGTAGTCGATGTCGAGGCCCTGGCCGCAGCCGAGGCACTTGGAGGCGGTGTCGAGGAGCGGGTAGCGGCGATCGCAATCGCGGCAGACCAGTTCGGTCGCGCAGGATCGGGTGCGGTCCTCGGGGCTCAACATGAGAGATCTCCTCCGGGCAAGAGTACTGGGCTCATGGGTCCGCTGGGTATAGCAGGCCCGTCCCAATCGATCAAGCAATCTTTGAGCATTAATCCCGTCTCCGGCGGTCTCCTGAAAGAAGTAGGCCCGCCCCGGCGGTGTCAGCGTCCGCGGGGCGGGCCTGCCTCCGACCAGCGCAACTGGGCTCTGGCCTGAGCTACGGCTGCGTCGGGGCCATCACTTGCGCTCCCGGCGCGACTGTCCGGCGTGACCGTTTCCCAACGTCACGCCATGCGAGCGCCACGGCCCATTCACATGGCCGCCCCCCCTCTCTGGGGGCCAGGCTGCCAGAGGCGGGAGGGCGATGTGGCCGTGGCACCGGGCAACGCCGCGAGCTGGAGGTGGGGCAGTGCCCACGACGCTGTCGCCTCCCTGGTGCTCCTTGTACGGCCAACAACTCGACTCATGACTGGTCACTCCTTTTGCCATCGCAAGGCGAGTCGCCCGACTGGGTACCCACCTCTCCACTTGGCGCTTGGTCGTCAGCAGACGTACGTATAACAGATTCAGATGAACTGGTCAAGTCTTTTAGTGTTATGGGGCCAAAAAAAGCGAAAAACTCGGCCGCTAGGTCGCCACTCGGGCGCGAGGCTGCCACGTACACGTGCTCACGGCCTCCTCGAACCCGGCCCGGATCAAGCTCTCGCGGTCAGACGCGGCCGGCTCGCAGCCGGCGTCGGCGACGGCCATCGTGTGGCAGCCCGCTGCCGCCGCGTCGGCGATGCAGCGGTGCAGGACGGCGTCCTGGCCGATCCCCTCGCCTTTCCTAGCCAGCCGTGAGGCGAGCACCAGCACCGCGATGCCGTCATCCACTCGCATCGCCACGTAGGCCAGCGGCTCGTCGCCGGCGACGCTGACGTAGCAGCGCCAGCCGGCCGTGCCCGGGAGGTCGAAGAAAAAGGTCGACGCCCAGCCGGCGAAGCCGAGGCTCTCGGCCAGCGGGTCGGCGAACCCTTCGTCTTCCCAGGGGTGGACCCGCTCGTAGATGTCGATCCCGGGGGGCGACTGGAAGCTCGGGGGCGATCCGTCGCGCAACAGCTTCGCCGGTCCGTCGACGTGGCGGTAGCTCTGGCTGCGCAGCCACTCTTCGGCCGGCTCGCGCTCGGGCAAGCCGCGCCAGAGCGGCACCCGGAAGTCGACGTCGTGGCGCTCCATCCAGGTGACCGCGGCAGGCAGGTAGCCGGTCTCGATCGCGCCGGGCGCGCCGGCGCCGAGGATGAAGTTGAGCGCCAGCTCGGTCGGTTCCTCGGCGACGATGGCAGCCGCGACCGGACCGAGCTGAATCATGTCGATCCCGAGGTCGACCACGGCGTCCTCGCAGGCCGTATCCCAGAGTGCCTGCCAGAAGTCCTTCTCGGCCCGATCGAGCGCGACCGCGTCAAACGGCATGCTGCCTTCCTCTCCCACCTCCAGAACTATAGTGGTCCTATACCGGAACAGTCAAGTTTTTCCGGATAACTTCGAGTGTCCGAGGAGGTCAGGGTCCCGCCGGGGCGCCTGCCGCGGGGCCGCTGAGGACGAGCCGCTCGGGCCAGACGCCGGGCAGCCCGGGCCCGTCCTCGGCACCGGCTGCCAGCAGCAAAGCCTCGCCCACGTGGGGCGCGAAGGGCGCCAGGGTGCGGGCGAGCAGCGCCAGGGCCGCGACCTGGGCCGCGGCGTCGGCGCGGCTGAGGACGCCGCGGCGCTTGATCACGCGCTTCTCGAAATCCTGGATCCGCTCGAAGAGCCGTGTCACATTTCTAACAGCCTTGTGCATCTGTAGCTCCCCCAAGTCGGCGGTGATCCGCTCCAGGCCGTTGTCGCACCACTTGCACAGGCGCTCGCGCATGAACTCGGTGTCGGCCGCCGCCTCGGCGTCCTCGGGCGCCCCCTCGAGACCGGCAAGCCGATCGAGCGAGTAGGCCCAGACGTTGTGCAGAAAGCGGGCGGCAAAGCGCAGGGCGCCGTCATTCCAGTTCAGGGTCTTGGCCGGGCCGGCGGCGTAGAGGACCGCGAGGCGCACGGTGTCGGCGCCGTATTGCTCGACCAGCTCGTCGGGGTCGACGACGTTGCCGAGGTGCTTGCTCATCTTGCGCCCGTCGGCGATCACCATCTCGTGGAAGAGGCAGCCGCTGAAGGGCTCCCCCTCCGCGATGAAGGCGAAGGGGCCGATGTCGCGCAGCGCCTTGGTGACGACGCGCTGGTCGAAGACGAAGCCACCCGAGTCGGCGCCGGCGACGAGCCGCTCGGAGGGCAGCCAGCGCCGCAGGTCGGGGTGGCTGAACATCTGCTCGGCGCGCGCCTCGGGCGGGACCGCGGAGGGCACCCAGAGCCAAAGCGCGTCGAAGTGGCAGTCGAGGGTGTCGGTCTCGCGCCGGGCCGGCTCGCCGCAGCGCGGGCAGGCGACCTCGACGAACTCGGCCCGCTCGGCCAGCGGGTTGCCCTCGCCGGTCGGCTCGATGTCGCGGGGCAGGACGACCGGCAGGTCGGCCTCGGGCACCGGCACCGGCCCACAGCCATCGCAGTTGACGATCGGGATCGGCGTGCCCCAGAAGCGCTGGCGCGAGATCGAGAAGTCGGCGGCGCGGTAGCGGACGGCGGGGCGGGTCTCGGGCGCGCTGCCGGGCTCGCCATCGGGCGTCGTCCCCTCCCCCAACCCCGGCAGGCGAGCGGCGATCGCCGCGTCGGCCTCGTCGACGGCGGGGATGCCGAGCGCCGCGGTCGGCCCGTAGCGGGCATCGGCCAGCGGCGAGACGACCAGGGCCAGCGGCGCCTCGCTCCACGGCGCCGTCGCCGTCGCGCCAGTGTCCACCAGCGGCACCGACTTGGCGTCGCGGGCGCTGCGCTCCCAGCCGCCCGAGCGCAGCTCGTCGAGCTGCTCGCGCACGGCCGGGTCCGCCGCCCAACGCTCGAGCTCGGGATGGCGCGGCGAGACCAGCACGAAGCTCGCCTGCGCGACCGCCCCCGCGTGCGGCGTGAAGGCTGTGAACGGCGCCCCGCCGGGACCGGCCAGGTCGATCTCGACCCCGTCGCCGCGGCCGAGGATGTAGCGCTGCGTGGAGAGCGAGATCTCGTCCCACTCGCCGCCCGCCTCGAGCTCGCCGAGGCGGCGGTCGTTCTCCTCCAGGTAGGGCGTGATCTTGAGGAACCAGGTCGGACGCCGGATCAGCCGCACCTCGTTGTGGCAGCGCCAGCAGCTGCCGTCCTCGACCTGTAGCGCGGCGAGCGTGGTGCGGCAGTGATCGCACCAGTCGACCGTGGTGTCGTCGCGATAGATCAGCCCCGCCTCGAGCAGGGTGACGAAGAGCCACTGCGACCAGCGGTATTGGGCCTCGTCAGAGCTGTAGAAGACGCGCTCGTAGTCGAAGGAGAAGCCGAGACGGCGCATCTGCTCGAGCATCCGCTCGCCGCAGCCCTCGACCCACTCCGCCGGGGGAATCTTGCGCTCGATCGCGGCCATCTCAGCCGGCAGGCCGAAGGCGTCGAAGCCGAAGCCGAAGAGGACGTCGTCGCCGCGGGCGCGGCGGAAGCGGGCGTAGGCGTCGCCGATCGAGTAGTCGCGGACGTGGCCCATGTGCAGTTTTCCCGAGGTGAACGGGCTCGAGGGCTTGATGTAGACCGAGCGCGCCTCGCCGGCCGCCTCCGGCGTGGCGAAGGCGTCGCGCGCCGCCCAGGCGTCTTGGCGCGAGCGCTCGATCTCGGCAGGGTCGTATCTCGATTTCGCGATGCTCATCCGGTTCATCCCCTCCGCCGCACGCCTGACCTTACCCGCGCCGCTCCCGAAAATATTTGACCAATGGCGACCGAGGCATTATCGTCTCGGCGAACGTCTACACTAAATTCTGTAACGCTTGTTCTCAGGGCCGCGAGCGCGAGAACTGGGGACAGGCCGAGGCCTAAGAGGGAGGTCCCAGTGACAGAGGGTAGAGAACTCGCCGCAGTCCTCGACGGGAAGCTGGATGTGCGGCTCGTCGATGAAGTGGTCGAGGCAGCAATCGAGGCACCTAATGGCGATGAGATGCACGACGCGGTGATGCGAGTGGTTGAGATCGCCGAACACGATCCGGCGGCAACGCGCGAAGCGCTGTGGGCGCTGCGGGGCGATGTCAACGCAATGGAGGGCCTGGAGCGAGGCCTGCCGCTGAGCCGGCCGCGGGCGACGCTGGCGCTGGGTGGAGCGATCCAGCTCGCCAGCACCGAGCTGGCCTCGACGGCGCCGGACCTGCGCAGTCGCATGCCGGAGCTGATGCGCTGGTTGGAGGGCAGCTGGTAGCGGCGGCGCGCTAAGACAAGAGAACGGGGGCCGTTAGGCGAAGGTCCAGAGCTTGTTGCCGAGGAAGTTGAACGGCATCGCGACGGCGACGGCGATCGCCTGCGCGGGCAGCTCGCCCATCGAGGCCCCCACCAGCGCCTCGAGCACGACGAGGTTGACGATCAGCGCGGCGACGCTGACGGCGAAGAAGCGCGCTGCCTGGAAGCCGGCGTGGCCCTGGCCGGCGGCGAAGGTCCAGTGGCGGTTCCAGAAGAAGTTGCTGGAGACGGCGACGCAGAAGGCGCCGACCGCGGCGATCAGGTGGTGGACGCCGAGGTTGCCGGTCAGCAGCGCGAAGACGGCGAGGTTGACCAGGTAGCCGGAGACGCCGACCAAGCCGAACTTGATCAGCTGCCACCAGCTCGCCGGGCGGCGGGCGGCGGCGCTGAGTCGGTAGGCGAACTCGCTGGCGCTCATGGCCGGGCCTGCGGCTCGTCGTCGACCACGACGGCATTGAAGCCGAAGCCGGTGTGGATCTGCTTGAGCACGTGGAAGGGGATCTCGCGGGTGCGGAAGGCGACGTAGCGGGTCAGGGTGAGGCGCTCGAACCTTACCCGCGCGACTGGGTGGAACGTGCGCGGCACGCCGGTGACGGCGCGCCCTTCCAGCGACTTGCCGATCACGTCGATCTCCCGCACCGGCCAGTTGCCGGTGTAGACGCGCTGGGCGCGGCCCTTGAGGTAGAAGCGCACCGGGTCGGCGGCGAGCTTCCAAGTGACGATCGCGCGCGGGCCCGGCGGCGGGCCGAGCTCGGCGGTGATCCCGCGGAAGTCGGGGCGTTGCAGGTTGGGCGTCTGGGTGACGTGGACGGCGAAGGCGATCCAGTAACCACAGAGGACGAGGGCGAGGAGGGCGCCGAGGCGGCGGGCGCGCTCGGTGGCAAAGCCGATCGCGGCTGCGCTGGCGAGCGGGACCAGGGCCGGCAGCAGGTTGCGCTCGACCACGTAGTCCTTACCGAGCAGGGCCGCCAGCAGGGCGAGGAGGGCGACACCACAGCCGAGGCCGGCCCCGAGCAGGGCGCCGCGGCGCTCGCGGGGCGTGCCGCGCAGGGCGGCGAGCAGCAGGGCGACGCCGACCAGCAGGGCCGGCAGCAGCGCGTAACGCTCGCGCGGCGGCTCGGCGATCACGTGGCCGGTCTCGCCGGCGAGGAAGCTGACGCCGGTCTCCAGAAAGCGGGTGGAGAGCAGGCCTTCGTCGATCCAGCCGATGTGGGTCGGGTTGACCTGGGCGGCGATCAGCGGGACCAGGGCGAGCCCGGCCGCGGCGACGGCGGCGAGGGCGGGCACGACGACCCGCCAGCGGGAGCGCAGCGCGACCAGCAGCCAGGCCGCCTCTATCCCGACCGCGAAGACGGCGAAGTAGTGGCTGCAGAGGGCGAGCGCCGAGGCGAGGGCCCAGAGCGCCAGGTCCCCCCCGCGGCGGGTGCGCAAGGCGCGGGCGAAGAAGAGCAGCGAGACGGCGCAGAAGAGGACCAGGACGGCGTAGGAGCGGGCCTCCTGCGAGTACCAGATCAGCATCGGGTTGACGGCGGCGAGCGCGGCGGCGATCAGGCCCGCCCGCCTGCTCGCCAGCTCGGCGGCGATGCAGTAGGCGACCGGGATCGTCAGGGTGCCGAAGAGGGCCGAGAGCGAGCGCAGGCCGAGCTCGTCGCCGCCGAAGGCCTTGGCCCAGCCCCAGGCGAGCACGTAGTAGAGGGGCGGGTTGGACTCGCTGCCCCTGACCGCGTGCATCATCTCACCGAAGCTGCCGGGAATCACCCGCACGGCGGTGATCGCCTCGTCGTGGTGAAAGCTCTGCCCGTCGATGCTGGCGAAGCGCATCGCGGCGCCGAGGGCGGTGAGGAAGGCGAGCGCCCAGAGGGCGCCGCTGCGGCTCGGTGAGAGGGTCATGGCGTGCAGGCGCCTTCGGGCATCGCCCGGCCCGGGGCGAAGGAGGGCGGCGCGGCGGCGGCGGAGCTGCCCCAGCGGCGCGCGGGCCTGGGCGAGAGCCGGAAGTCGAGGCGGGCACCCCGGGCCAGGGCGCACCAGCTCGTCCAGGGGCGGGCGTAGGGGTGGCCGTCGATGCGAAGGCCGGCTATGTATGGGGCCCGCGCCGGGGCGATGGCGACGGTGTGGCTTTTCCTGCCGCGCCCCCTCGACTCCCGCGCGGCGGCTGAGATCGTCAGCCTGCGGCGGTCGGCGAGCGCGACGGTGGCGTGCGCGAAGAGCGGGCTGCCGATCGCCAGCAGTCCCACCCCCGGCACCTCCGGGTAGAGGCCGAGGGCGGCAAAGACGTACCAGGCGGAGAGCGTGCCGAGGTCGTCGTTGCCGGGGTGGCCGTCGGGGGCGGTGCTGTAGAGACGGACGGCGCGGCGCACGGTCGCCTGGGTGCGGTATGGGCGGCGCGCCCAGTCAAAGAGCCAGGGCACGTGCAGGGTCGGCTCGTTGCCGAGCAGGGCGTGATCGGTGTGGGTGGCGCCGGCGCCGCCGTTCAGCTTGCGCAGGAAGCGACCGAGGCGGGCGCTCGCCCTCGCCGTCCCCCCCATCGCCCCGAAGAGGCCGGCGGGGTCCTGGGGGACCGCCCAGCTGTACTGGACGGAGTCGCCCTCGACGAAGCCGCCGCCGTGCAGGTTGTCGTAACTGGCTGGAAAGGCGCCATTTTCGTAGCGCGGCTCGATCAGGCCGCTGCGGCGGTTGAAGAGCTTGCGCCAGTTGCCTGAGCGCTGCATGAAGCGGCGGTAGGTTGCCCTGTCGCCGAGCGAGCGGGCGGCGAACTGGGCGATCGCGAAATCGTCGGCCGCGTACTCCAGCGAGGTCGCGGCCGAGCCCCAGACGGCGTCGGGACTGCCGTAGATCGAGTTGGCGTTGCGGACGTTGGTGTCGAGGTCGTAGGGGACGTAGCCGTGGGCGAGGTAGGGCGCCAGGCCCTGGCGCTCCAGGTACTCGCCGTTGGCGCTGCGGCATTCCCCGTCGGCCCCGCGCAGCATCGCGGCGAGGGCGGCATGGCGGTCGAAGGCGGTGGCGCCGAAAGCGGCGGCCGAGGCGATCAGGGGGTCGGCCGAGTCGCCGACCATGGTCATGCTCTGGCCGTTAGCGTAGGACCAGCGGGGCAGGCAGCCGCTCTCAGCGGCATCGGCGAGCAGGGAGCTGACCATCTCGCTGGCCCGGCGCGGGGCGAGGATCGAGAGCAGCTGGATCTGGGTGCGGTAGGTGTCCCAGCCGGAGAAGTCGGCGTACTGAATGCGGCCGCGGGCGCGGTGCGGGAGGCCGTCCATGCCGAGGTAGGCGCCGCCGGCGTCGCTGAAGGTCCGCGGCGCCAACCCGGCGTGGTAGAGCGCCGTGTAGAAGGTGTCGACGGCGCGGCGCGGACCGCCACGGACGCGAATCCGGCCCAGCCACTTGTTCCAGGCGCCCTCCGTGCGGTGGGCGATGGCGCCGAAGCTGCCCCGTGGATTTTCGGCGGCGAGATTGGCGCGAGCGGCCTCGATGCTGAGGAAAGAGACGCCGACGCGGGCCACGACGGTGCGGTTGCGGCGGGTGTCGAAGCTCGCGTAGGCGCCGGCCGCGGCGCTCACCTTGGGGTTGGACGGCGGCGCCTGGCTGTTGGCGGCGACGACGGAGTGGTCACGCAGGGTGCCGCCTTCCCAGGTGCCGTAGTCGGCGAAGGGACGGGCGAAGATCGCCGCGACGTAGATCCGGTAACGGGGGCGCTGGCCGCAGAAGAGGCCGCTGGAGGCGGTGCCGTCGATCTCGTGGCGGGCGGGGTCGATCCGCACCGAGGCGAAGTCGTCGGGCTGGGCGCTGCCGCCGGCGTTGAGGAGGACGCTGGAGTGCGGGTTGCGGGGGAAGGTGAAGCGGGCCATCCCGGTCCGGGTGGTGGCGGTCAGCTCGGCCCCGATCGCGGCACCGCGGACGGGGTTGAGGCGGACCGAGTAGTAGCCGGGCCGGCCGCTCTCGTGGGCGTGGGAGAAGCCGGGCTGGAACTTGCCGGCCAGCGCGTTGCCCGCCGCCGGGGAGCCTTGCAGCGGCTCGGTCGTCGGCAGGAACGGGAAGTCGCCGTAGAGCGAGCAGCCGGCGCCGGCGAGGTGGGTGAGGCTGAAGCCCCGCATATGGGAGTCGCGGTAGTCGTAGCCGCCGCGACCGTTGCGGTCGGCCGGCGTCGTATCGGGGCTCCACTGGACCATGCCGAAGGGGGCGGCCGCACCGGGGAAGTTGTGACCGCCGCCGAAGGTGTCGTGGCCGGGGCGGGTGCCGGCGAAGACGCGGACGTGGTCGGCCAGGCCGACGGCGGGCGCGGCCGGGGCCAGTGTTGTGAGAAGGGCGAACGCGGCCAAGGCGGCGATGCCTGCGCGTCGGATCAAGCGATGAACGTTAGCCGTGCGGGATGGGGCTCGCTTAAGGTTCCCCGCAGCATGCGAACCCGAACCGCGATCCTCGTCGTCGGCAGCGTCGCTGCGGCCACCGTCGCCGCGGTGCTGGCGATGGGCGGCGGCAAGGACAACACGCGAGCGCAGGCCGCGGAAGCAGCTGTGCCGGGCAGGCCGGGCGTCGAGGTGATCTCACCGCGCAACGGCGCCCGCCAGTCGAGCCACGCCGTGGTCGTCAAGGTCGCGGTCAACAACTTCCAGCTCTCGCCCCAGCACTTCGGCGGCGAACCGCAGCTGCACGAGGGGAACATCCGCTTCGGTCTCAACCGCGTTCCCGACTGCGTCGACCCGGTCAAGCTGCGGCGGGCGATCGACAGCCCGTTTGGCAACGGTCGCCTGGTCGGCAACTCATTCGACTTCCCCAAATACGCCGGGCCCAACGGCGTGCTGGCCCAGCGGATCGGCTCGGAGGGCAGCTACTCGCCGGCGACGCGCCCAGAGATCTACTACCACGACCTCTACCCCGGCTTCTACCGCCTCGTCATCACCCTCGCCCAGAACGACGGCTCGACCACCCCGTTCCACGCCGTGACCAACTTCCAGATTTTGCCGAAGCCAGGCCACGGTCCCCAGTGCGCCCGAGGCAAGGTGCCCAGCGCCAAGGCCGCCGCCTTCGGCTGAACCAACCCGTTCCGCTGCGCCTTTTCCCCGATATGCGGGGATAAGGCGCAGAGGAACAGTGGGTTGGGCCAATACTTCACTTTGTATAGTGGGTGCGGATGCGCACCTACCGTCGCTTGATGGGCTTCATGCGGCCCTATCGCCGCCAGCTCTGGGGCTCGCTGGCGTTTGCCTGGGCGGCGATGGGGATGACGGTGCTGATCCCGTGGTTGATCGGGCGGGCCGTCAACGCGATCCATGACGGCAACAAGCCCGACCTGCTGCCTCTGGCACTGGCGATCGTCGGCGCCGGCATCCTGCGCCTGGGGCTGACCGTGGTGCGCCGCCTGGTCGCCGGCCGGGTCTCGCTGGCGGTCGAATTCGACCTGCGACAGCTCTTCTACGCCCACCTGCAGCGGCTCGAGCTCGGCTTCTTCGACGGCCAGCAGACCGGCCAGCTGATGTCGCGGGCGACGGTCGACCTGCAGGCGATCCGCTTCTTCCTCGGCTACGGCCTGATCTTCATCACCCAGAACCTGCTGACGATCACCCTGGTGACGATCGTGATGGTCGCGATCAACCCGGTGCTGGCGCTGATCGCGCTGCTCCCGGCGCCGCTAATCGTCTTCACCGCCTCCCGCTACAACCGGGTCTCGCGGCCGGCCCAGCAGGAGGTCCAGCAGCGGATCGCCGAGCTGACCGCGGAGGCCGAGGAGAACATCTCCGGGATCCGCATCGTCAAGGCTTTCGCCCGCGAGGAATACCAGCTGCACCGCTTCCAGCGGGCGATCGGCCGGGTCTTCGACCAGAGCATCTACTCGACCAAATTGCAGGCCTTCTTCTCGCCGCTGATCGGCCTGCTGCCGCAGGTGGGGATCGCGCTGGTGCTGCTCGTCGGCGGCCGCGAGGTGATCGACGGCAGTCTCAGCCTGGGCAGCTTCACCGCCTTCTACACCTACCTGGTGATCCTGGCCGGCCCGATGCGGATGCTGGGCGTGGCGATGGGGATGGCGCAGCGGGCGATCGCCTCCGGCAACCGGCTGTTCGAGATCCTCGACCGCGAGCCGGCGATCGAAAGCCCGCCGGGCGCCCAGCCGCTGCCCGCCGGCGGCGGCCGGGTCGAGCTGCGCGGCGTGACCCTGCGCTACGAGGGCGCTCCCGCGGGCGGAGCGGTGGACCTCGTTATGGACGGGAAAAACGAAGCGAGAGTTGACCCACCTAGAGAGGGGTCAACTCTCGCTTCGGCGTTGAGTGGGGTCGATCTCGACGTCCCCGCGGGGAGCACGGTGGCGCTCGTGGGGCCGTCGGGGTCGGGGAAGACGAGCCTGGTGGCGCTGATCGCGCGGCTGTATGACCCGAGCGCGGGCTCGGTCCTGGTCGACGGGGTCGACGTGCGCTCGGTCGAGGTCGAGTCGCTGCGCACCGAGATCGCCTTCGTCGGCGACGAGAGCTTCCTCTTCAGCGCCAGCGTCGCCGAGAACATCGCCTACCCGCGCTCCGAGGCGCCGCGCGAGGAGATCGAAGCGGCGGCCCGGCGCGCCCAGGCGGCCGGCTTCATCGAGGACCTGCCCGGCGGCTATGACACGGTCGTCGGCGAGCGCGGCCTGACCCTCTCGGGCGGGCAGCGCCAGCGGGTGGCGATCGCCCGGGCGCTGCTGGCCGACCCGCGCATCCTGATCCT
The DNA here is from genome assembly GCA_963817905.1 of uncultured Solirubrobacterales bacterium. Lineage (GTDB taxonomy): Bacteria > Actinomycetota > Thermoleophilia > Solirubrobacterales > 70-9 > VRUE01. The sequence goes on from CAWFPS010000003.1 coordinate 31,905, forward strand.
CGACGACGCCACCTCCTCGGTCGACGCGACCACCGAGGCGGCAATCAAGTCCGGCCTGCGCGAGGCGATGGAGGGGCGGACGACCTTCATCATCGCCCACCGCCTCTCGACCGTCTCGCTCGCCGACGAGGTGGTCGTGATGGACGGCGGCCGGATCGTCGACCGCGGCACCCACGCCGAGCTGCTCGAAGGCTGCGGCTTCTACCGCGAGATCGCCGAGCACGGCCTCGCCGACTCGGTCTTCCTCCAGCGCGACCTCGAGCAGCGCGAGGAGGTGGCGCGGCTATGAGTCGGCTGCGGGACATTTGGCTGCTCTTCCGGGACGTTCTGCGGCTGCTCCGCGGCCAGGACCAGCGGGCTCGCAAGGTGCGCTGGATGATCGGGCTGCTGCGGCCCTACCGTGGCAAGGTCGCGCTCATGTTCGGCGCTTTGCTGGTGGCGACGGGAGCGGGGCTCGCTCCCCCCTACCTTGCCGGCCTGGCAGTTGACAGCGGTATTGAAGCCAGGGACGTCTCGGCGCTGGACTGGATCGTCGCCGCATTCGTCGTCGTCGCGACGCTGTATGCGGCGGCCACCTACTTGCAGACCTACCTCGTCGGTTGGGTCGGCACGCGCGCCCTGCAGGATCTGCGCGAGCGAGTCTTCTCGCACCTGCAGACGATGTCGATCGGGTTCTTCACCCGCCGCAGCCCCGGGGTGCTGATCAGCCGCATGACCAACGACATCGAGGCGCTCAACCAGCTCGTCACCGACGGGGTGGTGACGATGTTCTCCAGCGTGCTGACCCTCCTCGGCGTAGTCGCGATCCTGCTCGTGCTCGACGTCAAGCTGGCCCTGGTCACCTTCATCACCTTCCCGCTGATCGCGGTGGCCAGCGTCGTCTTCCGCATCGTCTCCCACGGCGCCTACCGGGAAACGCGCGAGCGGATCGGCGCGATCACGGGCTACCTGCAGGAGACGCTGAGCGGCGTGCGGGTGGTGCGCAGCTTCGGCCAGGAGCCGCGCCACGTGAAGGCGATGACCGGGCTAAACGAGGCCAACCGCGAGGCGAACATGCGGACGGTCCTCCTCAACGCCAGCTACTTCCCGGGAGTCGAACTGCTGGCCTCGGTCGGCATCGCGGCGATCCTGCTCTACGGCGGCACCCAGGCGATCGACGGGGCGATCCAGATCGGCACGATCATCGCCTTCGTCGGCTACCTGACGGTCTTCTTCGAACCGATCCAGCAGCTCTCCCAGCTCTACACGACCTACCAGCAGGGCATGGCCGCGCTGGACAAGATCTTCGACCTGCTCGACACGGCGCCCGACATGGTCGACGCGGACGGCGCGGTCGATCCGGGCCTGTTGCGGGGCGAGATCGAGATGGAGGGGGTCTCGTTCTCCTACGCCGGCGATGCGCTGGAGAGCGAGCGGCGGGGCGAGCGGGTCGACTGGGCGATGAGCGGGATCGACCTGCACGTGCCGCCCGGGCAGACCCTGGCCCTGGTCGGCTCGACCGGCGCCGGCAAGTCGACCTTCGCCAAGCTAGTCGCCCGCTTTTATGACCCGCAGAAGGGCCGGGTGCTGGTCGACGGGCACGACCTGACCGATGTGCGACAGCAGGCGCTGCGGCGCCAGCTCGGGATCGTGCCGCAGGAGGGCTTTCTCTTCTCCGGCAGCGTGCGCGAGAACATCGCCTTCGGGCGGCCGGAGGCGACCCTGGCCGAGATCGAGGACGCCGCGGCGGCCGTGGGGGCGACGGAGTTCATCGCGGCGCTGCCGGAGGGGATCGAGACGCAGGTGGGCGAGCGCGGCGTGCAGCTCTCGGCGGGCCAGCGCCAGCTTGTCGCCTTCGCCCGCGCCCTGCTGGCCCAGCCGAGGATCCTGATCCTCGACGAGGCGACCTCGAACGTCGACGTGCGCACCGAGAAGATCATCGAGAAGGGGCTGGAGCGGCTGCTGGCGGGACGCACCGCGATCGTGATCGCCCACCGCCTCTCGACCATCCGCCGCGCCGGCAAGATCGTCGTCCTCGAAGGCGGCCGCATCGCCGAGGCCGGCACGCACGAGGAGCTGATCGAGGCAGGTGGGCCGTACTCGCGGCTCTACGGAGCCTGGCAGGAGTCCTCAGCCGCCTGAGCGCTCAGCCGGGGCCGATGCCGCCGGAGCTGCCGCCGGATTCGCCGCCGCCTTCGGGGGCGCCGCTGCCGCCGCCTTCGACCGCGCCGGCGCCGCCACCGGTTTCCGGCGCTGCTTCGGGTGCCGCTTCCGGCGCTGCTTCGGGTTCGGCCGCTTCCGGCGCTGCTTCGCCGCCTTCTTCGATCCCGCCGGTTTCAGGACCCGATTCGGGTGCGCTCGCGACGGGGGCGCTGGGGCCTTCCGGGCACTCTTCGAAGCCGTATTCTTCCGCCGCTTCCTGGAAGGAGGCGAGCGCGGCCGAGGCATTGGATTCGGCGCCTTCCAGCGCCGCGGAGTCTTCCCGCTCGGCGGCGAGCTTGACTTCGTCCTCGGCTTTGGCCAGTTCTTCGGCTGCGCGTGAGAATTCGGCGTAGCCGGCGGCTTCCTGTGGCGTGCCGAGGTTGTTGAGGCTGGCGACCATGCTGCTGTAGAGGCCGGCCGCCGCAGCGGCGGGGCTGCCGGTTTCGGCGCTGCTCGTTCCCACCGTCCCCACGGCCGCGTTGACCTCGGCGCAGATAGCGTCGCCCTGTTCGATCAGCTCGTCCTTGCTCAGGGCCGTCGCGGTCGCGGTCGAGACCGCGGTCGATTCGGTCGAGTCGCTGCCGCCACCGCAACCGGCAACGATGAGCGCGGCCACCGGCAGTACAGCGATCCATGTCCGGCGAGCGCTCACGAGTAGGGCGAAACTAGCAAAGCGATTAGACGCCTCGACACGCTTGACGCGACCGTTGCTTGCGCAACTTCCTGCGCTGTCCCAAGCCCCGAGCCGCCGCACGTGGTAGGCAACGGTCGACTTGCTGAGCCCGAGACGACGACCGATCGCGCCGTAGCTCAAACCGTCGACACGCAGGCGAGCGACTGCTTCGCGCCGTCGCGACGACGGGGCAGAAGCTCCCCCGCCCACGTAGTAATCTCGCGGCTGCCTCTCGCTACCCGTCATCGAACGTATGTTCCTATACGGATCGGACGCGGTATCGGGGGTTTAATCAGGCTTCGGTATGAAAATTCTGATTAATATTGCGGGGTCGAATAATCGGCAATTCGCGCGGTTCTGGTCCGTGAAATCGGGGTTCGAGTCCCTGCCCCGCAGTAACCGTCAGGAGCCGATTGCCGAGAGATCCGCGCCGGTGTCGGCCAGTTGGCCCTTGGCCCCGGAGACGTCGACCTTGCCTGCCAGCAGGCGCCTTGCCTCGGCCAGGTCCTCGGGGCGGGCGACGCTCAGTGCGCCGGCGACACGGTCGTCCTTCAGGTACCAGACGGAGAAGCTGCCGCTGTCGGGGTCGCCTCGCCAGATCTCCTCGTCCCACTCGGTGGCGGGGCCGATGTACTCGAGGCTGGCCCAGTCGGCGAGGTCGCTGTAGAAGTAGGGGACGACCTCGTAGTCGGCGTCGTCGCCGAGCATGTTGCGGGCGGCGTGGGCGCCCTGCTGCATCGCTACGTCCCAGTGCTCGAGGCGGAGGCGGCGGCCGTGGACGACGCTCTCGTAGGAGCAGCAGTCGCCGGCCGCGTAGATGCCCTCGGCGCTGGTCCGCAGCTTGGCGTCGCAGGTAATTCCATCGTCGACCGCGAGCCCCGCCCGCTGGGCCAGCATCGCGTCGGGACGGACGCCGGCGCCGACCACGACCGCGTCGCACTCGATCGCCAGGCCGCTCTTGGCCAGCACGGCGCGCACCCGGCCGTCGCCCTCGTAGGCCTCGAGCTCCTCGCCGCCGTGGATCGTCACGCCCTTGGACTCGAGCAGCTGGTGGAACCAGCGGCCGGCCCGCTCGCCGAAGCTGCGCGAGAGCGCCACCTCCTCCATCGTCACGATCGTGCACCTGGTCCCGCCGGCGGTGAGCGAGGCGGCGACCTCGGCGCCGATGTAGCTGCCGCCGACGAGGACGATGTGCTCGGCCGCCTCGGCGTCGGCCCGGATCGCGTCGGAGTTGCCGAAGGCGCGCAGGTAGTGGATGCCCTCGTTCTCGGCCCCCTCGACGCGGAGGATGTTGACCATCGCCCCGGTGGCGATCAGCGCCTGGCCGAAGCGGACCTCCTCCCCACCCTGCAGCTTCGCGGTGCGGGCCGCCGGGTCGAGCGACATCACGTTGGTGGCGCTGCGCAGCTCGACTTCGTTGCCCTCATACCACTCGGGCGGGTTGACGTAGGCGTCGGCGCGTTCGGCCTCGCCGCGCAGGTACTCCTTGGAGAGCGGTGGGCGTTCGTAGGGCGGCTCGGGCTCGCGGCCGGCCAGCAGGATCGAGCCCTCCGCCCCGCGGCGGCGCAGTTCGGCCGCGCAATGGGCGGCCGCCATGCCACCGCCGATCAGCAGGAAATCGACCTCGCGCGTCACGGGCGCGACGCTGCCCGCGGTCGTGCGCGCCGCTCAGCCACCGCCGTTGCCCGAGCCGCTGCCGCCGGCGGGGCCGAGCATCGCCTTCAGCTGCTCCTCGTGGCCGGGGTCGAGCACCGCCAGCACCTCGTCGCCGACCTCGAGCACGGTGTCGGGACCGGGGACGAACCCCTTGCCGTTGCGCAGCACCGAGATCAGCAGGCTGCCCTGCGGCATTTCCAGGTCGCCGACGCGCCTCCCGGTCACCCCGGAGTCCTTGCCGAGCAGCATCTCGATGATCTCCAGCTGCTCCTCCTGCAGGTCGAGCAGGTGGACGAGGCCGTACTCGGGCACCTCGTGCTCGAGCAGGCGCAGGATCAGGTCGGTGGCGGAGACCGAGGGCTTGATCCCGAGCAGGTCGAAGTGGGGCTTGTTGCGCGGGTTGTTGACCCGGGCGATGATCCGCTCGACCTCGTACTTCTCGCGGGCGACCTGGCAGATCAGCATGTTGTCCTCGTCGTCGCCGGTGACCGCGATCACCATGTCGGCGCGGGCGATCCCGGCCCGCTCCAGCACCCATAGCTCGGAGGCGTCGCCGTAGGAGACGTTGTGCTCGAGCTCCTGCTCGACGGTCAGGTAGCGGCGCCGGTCGTGCTCGATCACGGTCACCTCGTGCTCCTTTTCGAGCAGCTCGCGGGCGAGGTTCCAGCCAACCTTGCCGGCGCCGACGACGATGATGTACATCAGGCGGCCCCGCGCGGCGCGCCTTCGCGCACGGCGCCCTCGAGCATGTCGATCGCGACCCGGGTCGGGCAGACCGTGCGCAGGCCCTGGCGCTCGTACCATTCGGCGCGCAGCGGGTCGAGGATGCGGGCGATCACGGTCGGCACCTCATAGCGCCGCTGGGCGATCTGGGCGATGACGATGTTCGTGTTGTCGCCGTCGGTGGAGGCGATGAAGGCGTCGGCCTTCTCGATTCCGGCGGCAACAAGCGCATCGGTCTCCAGCCCCGCCCCGACCGTGAACTGCCCGCCGAGGTCCTCCCAGCCCTTGTCGAGCCCAACCTCGAGCCGGGCGTGGGACTCGGGGTCCTCGTCAAGGCAGGAGACTTCGTGCCCCTCGCTCAGCATCGAGCGCGCGACGGAGGAGCCGACCCGGCCGCAGCCGACGATCAGGATGAACATGGCTCAATCACGGAGCGGAGTCTAGTCCGCTGTCCACGCGGCTGTCTTCGCATCCATGCATCGCGAATCGCCATCTATTATTCAAATTTGTAATAGCATCCCGCCGCGAGACAGCGAGTTTCCATTCTCGCCGCAACCACAGACACAAGTGAGAGGAAATCCAATGAGATACGCGATAAGAAGCGTCGGTCTGGCAGCCACGATCGCGCTCGCATTCTTCGCCCTGACAGCAGCTGGCGCAAACGCCGAAAATGCGCTGGTGGTCGAAGGCAAAGTTCTGCCGAAAGGCCAACAAGTCGAACTCGAAGCCACTGGCAGCGAATACACAAGTTTAATTCCGGACCTGGGCATCACCTTAGAATGCGGCTATGCCGAAATACATGGGGTTGTGGAAAATCAAGGCCCAGAAGAAGAACTCAAAGCCGTGGGGGAAGGCGTGGTCACCGCCCATGAATGCGTGGTCGTCGAAAACTCGTTTTGCACTGTTTCCTCGCCAGGACAGGAAGCCGGTGTCGTCGAAGGCTCAGCCGGAGGAATCAGCGTCCGCTCGATCGGGTCAAATCGGTATATCGAAGGAAGCGCCTCCGCCTTGATCGAACACAGTGGCGTGTTCTGCACGCTGCCTGAAGAAGTCGAAATCGTTGGATCGGCAGCGGGCAAAATCGTCGAACCGTTCGAAGAAGCGGTGAAACACACTGTTGTGGACGTCACCGATGAAGAGGAAGAAACCTTGGGAGTGGCGGTGTTCTACGGCTCGGACCCCCTGTACATAGACAGCGGTGTCGCGACGGGCCACCTGGTCGGCGAATACGAAGGACAGAGTTTCTCTGTGAATTAGGAGGCAAGGCCCAGCGACGGGGGCCGCTCCACCCCGATGCCTTACCGGGCCGTCGGCTCCGCCGCTTCGGGAGGCGCCGTGAGCAGTACTTGGCACGGCGCCTTCTTCAGTACGTACTCGGTGGCGGCGCCGATCTCGGCTGGCTTGGCGGCGCCGATGCCGCCGAGGGTGGCGCCTCCCTTGATTCTGGAGGGAGGCTCGCCGCCTATTACTATCGCCTCGGAGGCGTAGCGGTTGGCGGCCTCGACTATGCCGGCGCCGATGCCGCGGCTGCGCAGTACCTCGGTGCTGACCTTGACGTCCTCGTACTCCTCGGCGACGTCGCTGGCGCGCCCAAGGGCGCGCTGGGCGTCGCGCTCGATCCCGTCCGGCAGCTCGGCGTCCAGCGGCAGGGTCAGCGGCACCTCGATCACGTAGACGATGTCGAGGTGGGTCTCCCCCGCGTCGCCTTCGGACTCCTCCTGCTCGGCGGCGGCGAGCCGCCCCGCCGTGGCGACGATGTCGTCGTCGAGCTTGCTGCCGAAGACGGGGACGAGGATGTTGCGGAAGGAAACTTCCGGGACCTGCTTGGTCAGTGCCTTCTCGGTGACCGAGACGCGCTTGGTCAGCGAGGTGCCCTCGAAGCCCCTGCGGTAGACGACGTAGAAGAGCAGGCCGAAGGTCATCCAGCCGATCCCGACCCAGCGGGCGGTGTCGTGGTAGACGAGCACGCTGACGAAGGCCAGGGCGCTGACGATGCCGCCGAAGACGGCCGGGGCGGGAATCCGGGCCGGGCCCCAGTCGAAGTTGCCGGGCACGCGGAAGGGACGCGGGCGGCCGGGGTCGGTGACGCGCAGTCGGACCACCGAGAGCTGGGCGATCGTGATCGCCAGCATCGCGCCGAAGGCGTAGAGGCCGGCCAGCAGCTTGACGTCGGTCGGCATCACCAGGCCGAGGGCGATAATGCCGGAGAGCACGATCGCCACGTGCGGAGTCGCGTGGCGGCTGTTCAGCTTGCCCAGCCAGCTGGGGATCTGGCGGTTGATCGCCAGCGTGTAGATGTGGCGGGAGACGCCGAGCAATGCCGTGGTCACGGCCCAGAAGAGCACCGGCGTGGCAACGATCGCGACCAGCCAGCGCATCGCGTCGGAGAGCCAGACGGGGTGGTAGGAGGAGACGATGCCGAGCACCGGGGCCTGGACGTACTCGTTGCCGAGCGCGGTTTCCGGGCCGTCGGGGCCGGCCACCACCGGCACCGCCATCAGCGCGATCGCCGCCATGCCGGCGTAGACCAGCGGCACGGCGAAGGCGCCGAGCGAGACGATCCGCTTCAGGTCGCGCGGGTTGACGTTGATGTCCGGGGCCAGGTCCGAGGCGGCCTCGATCCCCGCGTAGGCGAGCATCGCCACCACCGAGGCGTAGACGATGTCGTGGAAGTTGGGGCTGGTGAAGAGGTCGATCTGGTCGGTGAGGCGGTCGGGGTGAAAGACGGCGAAGACGCCGACGACGATCACCGCCAGCTGCAGGGCGATGTCAGCCAGGGCGAGGACCGCCAGCGGGCGCTCGCGACCGCGGCCGGTGACGTTGAAGACGTTGAGCGCGCAGGCGGCGGCGATGACGATGCCGGCGATGACGATCTGGCGGCCGGGCTCGGAGAGGTCCGGGGTGATCGGTTCCAGGTAGTGCGGGACCGAGAGCGCGGCCAGGGCGGCGACGATCAGGTAGTCGATCAAGATCGCCCAGCCGGCGATGAAGGCGATCAGCTCGTTGAAGGCGTGGCGGGCGAAGCTGGAGGAGCCGCCGCGCTCGCGCAGCATCGCCCCGCCCTCGACGTAGCTGAGCGTGGTGACGACGAAGAGCAGGCCGGCGGCGAGGAAGATCAGCGGCGTCAGGCCGAGGCCGCGGTCAGCGACGACGCCGAGTGCGAAGTAGATGCTGAAGCCGACCGCCGAGTAGACCGCGACGAAGAGCCCCGGCACGCCGGTGGCGCGTTGCAGCAGCGGCTCCAGCCGCGGCTTGGAGGGCTGCTCGGCCTGCTCGGGCTCGCTCACGTCCGGGACGCTATCCAGAGCCGCCCCGCGCCGACAGCGAGGAAGGCGAGGCCGAGCAGGGTGCCGACCGAGAACGGCCCGCCGCCACCGGCGAGAGTCGCCACCAGGAGGGCCAGGCCGAGCAGGATGAAGACGAGCGAAAAGGCTCGCACGGAGCCACGATAGATCCGCTCGGGAGAGGCCACGACCGCAGGTTAGTTGGGGTGCCAGGCTTTGTCGGCGGGGTGCCAGGTTGCCTGGAAGGCTTCCGCGTTGAGGATCGGGTCGACGAGGGCGGCTGCGTCGCGGAAGCCGTCCTCGAGGTCACCCGGCACGCCCATTGCCTCAGCGGCCTCCTCATACCACTCGGCCCAGTAGTCGTGAGGCTCGAGCAGGCTGGCCGGCATCGCCTCCTCGCAGGTGCGGAAGATGCCGAGAAGGCAAAGAGCCATGCTGACGCCGCGTATTTCGGGCAGCTCCGAGAGCAGCTTGAGGTCGAGGATGTCGGCGGCCGAGGGCGGCCCGCCCTCCTCCTCGACCGAATGGGTGTGGGCGTAGAGGCATTCGGCAACCAGCGCCTCGACCGCCAGGGACTCGACGTCAACCGGGTCGAGACCGGCGAAGGTGAGGAAGTCATCGGCCCGAACGGGGTCGGTGCCGATGTGGGCGAAGCGCATCCTCACGCACATTAAGAAGGCCTCGAAAACCTCGCCGGCGAGCATCGCCCGGACCCAGAAGCTCTTGTCCGTGCCAAACGGGGTGATCGTGGCCCTGACGAACTCGGTCTCGAACTCGAACATGTCGCCGACGTCATAATTTGTCGCCGCCTCGGGTCCCGCGAGGTAGTCCTTGTGCTTGTCGGCCTTCCACTCGATGTTGACGACATCGGCGGCCCGCGGCCGCAGCGAGCGGCAATCGATCGCGAACCCACCGGAGAGCGACCAGCTGTGCGGAGCGGTCGCCGCGAAGCGAGCCAGCAGCCGGCCGACGGCGACGCGGCGGCGATCCCTCTCCAGCCAGTCCTCGTTGCCACCGGCAAGCTTCTCGAGCCTGGAGTCGAGCGCCTCGCGGAAATCGGCCGGATCCTGAAACTTCACTCTGGCTAACTATGCCACCACGGCCACCGATTCGATATCAGGTTGCCGGTAGATGCCAATCCTCGTCCTCGTCCGAGCCGGGGTCCCGCCAGGTCCGGCTCGTCGCGTCCCAGGCACCTTCCTCGACGACGCCAGCGAGGATCGGGTCGAAGAGGGCGGCGATGCCGTCGTAGCCGGGGATGAAGTCGTCGGGGCTGCCGGCGGTCGCGGCCATCTTTCGCATCGGCTCAGCCCAGCCCTCAAAGAGATCGGGCACGCCATCTGGCGGGCTCGATTCGTTACGGGCGTAAATCCCGGCGACGGCTTCGTGGAGCACGGTCGCATCGAGTCCGGAGCGAGCGGCGATCAGGCAGAGGTCGTGCAGGTCGTCGATCCTGGCCGGGTTGAGGCCGCCCTCACATGCCCTGACGTGATCGCGGAGGAGCTCTGCGGCCTGAATCTCCAGCGGCATGACCTCCACCTCAACCGGATCGATCCCGGCGAAAGAGAGCGGGTTGTCGGTGAGGAGCCTCTCGCTCGGAAGGGTGCCGTAGTTGAAGTTAAGAGTGAGAGAGGCGGTGCTGAAATGGCACTGCCCGAGCCAGGCTTCGACATTGAAGTTTTCCCACGCACGGCGACCGAGGACGCCCTGGCCGCTCTGGTCGATTTGGAACTGGAAGTGGTCCTCGGCGCGGTGCTCCATGATCTGAGCGACCGCTTCCCCGACGACGGCAACACGGTCGGTTGGCCACTCAACGTCGAGCACCCACGGCGTCCGTGGACGCTCCGGGAACCGCAGGGCCAAGGCGAAGTCCCCGCCGAGCACCCAGGGCCCTGGCACCGCGGCCACCATCCTCGCCAGCAGCCGGTCGAGCACAATGTGCCGCTGGGCGTGCATCATCTGCATCTGGTCGTCGCCGAAGCGCTCGCTCAGGTGCCGCTCCAGATTCCGCTGGAATGCCGAAGGTTCGTCGTGGTTCACGCTCCAAAAGCGTTTCAGATTCGAGCGAAATATGTACCTATACGGGTACGACTCGCCAAGATGGGCGTTAGGCAGGCAGGGCGGCCAGGTCCGGGCCGCGCTGGGCGCCCTGTTCGGAGACGACGATTACGCGGCAGGGGCGCTCGCCGAGGACAGTCTGCAGGGTCTTGTCGTAGAGGGGGCGGCCGTTGCGGTAGCGCAGGCCGACGACGACGGCGGCGGCGGCGATCAGCTTGGCCTCGCCGGCGATCTCATAGCCCGCCTGGCCGGGGCGGACTCGCTCGACGTGGCCGGTGACGCGCTGGCCGCCGATCAGCCTCGCCTGCTCGATCTTGCTCTGGGCCTCTTCTTCGGAGGAGGGCAGCTCGGCGTCGAGCGGCAGGTGGGTGGGCACGGTCAGCATCGAGTGGACGTGGATGCCGCGGCGGCGCTTGGAGGCGAGCTTGGTCGCGGTCGCGACCATCTCCTCGGAGAAGGGCTGGCCGTCCTCGAAGGCGACGAGGACCGAGCGGTACTCGATCTCCTCCACCCCGAGCGGCTCGGGCAGCAGCACCTTGACCGTCTCGGTAAGCGGCAGGCGCTGGTTGCGCCGGTAGAGGACGTAGACGGCGATGCCGAACGCCATCCAGCCCAGCCCGACGGCGAGCGTGCGCGGGTTGAGCGCCATCACCACGATCCAGGCGGCGAACGTCCCCAGGCCGCCGAGGACGGCCGTGAGCGGCAGCTCAGCGCCCCTGAAGCGGAAGTTGAGGGCCGGCTTCCAGGGCCGCTCCACGCCCCCCTGGCGGCGGCGCAGCTGGATCACCGCGACGTGGGCGATCGTGAAGGAGAGCATCGCGCCGAAGGAGTACATCGTCGCCAGGAAGTCGGTCTGGCCGGGGAGCAGGGTGAGCATCGCCACCGCGGCGAAGACGAGGATCGCGATATAGGGGGTGCGGTACTTGGGGTGGACCTGGCGCAGGCCCTCGGGCAGCTGGCGGTGCTGGCCCATCGAGTAGGTGAGGCGGGAGACGCCGATCAGGCCGGCGTTGGTGGCGATCAGCAGGATCACCGCGGCGAGCACGCCGACGTAGAAGCGCAGCGCTTCGGTCGGGCCCGCGGAGAGGCCGAGGTTCTCGACGATGCCGAGGATCGGGTCGTTGGCGAACTCGCTGCCGAGCGCGGTGGCGTAATGGCCGGCGCTGTCCTGAACCACCGGCATCGCCGAGAGGGCGACGATCGGGATCAGCAGGTAGAGGCCGAGCACCGCCATCACCGTGAGGCCGACGCTGCGCGGGATCGTCCGCACCGCGTCCTTGGCCTCCTCGGCCATGTTGGAGATCGTCTCGATCCCGGTGTAGGCGATCATCCCGACCGCGATGCCGAGGGCGAAGTCGCTCCAGGTGGGGGCGACGCCGAGGTGGATGTTGTCGACCAGGACCTGCGGGCTGAGCACCAGGACGATGCCGATCCCGACCAGGACCACCTGGGTGGCGAGGTCGGCCACCGCCAGCACCAGGTTGAGCTTGGCCGACTCCTGTGAGCCGCGGATGTTGAGCACCGCCAGCCCGGCAATCACGACGGCGCCGGCGACGATGTCCCCGGGGGCCTCGCCCAGCGGCGGCCAGAACACGGCCAGGTAGTGGGGCACGAAGTAGGCCGAGATCGCGACCGTGATCACGTAGTTGAGCATCTGCCCCCAGGCGGCGACGAAGCTGACCAGCTCGTTGAAGGCGTGGCGGGCGAAGCTCGAGGAGCCGCCGGCCTCCGGAAACATCACCGTCGCCTCGGCATAGGTGGCCGCCGTGCAGGCGAAGATCAGCCCGGAGATGACGAAGGCGACCGGGGTCAGGCCGAGCGCGAAGGCGGCGGTGACCCCGAGCGCGTAGTAGATCGAGGAGCCGACGTTGCCGTAGGCGGCGGCAAACAGCGCGCCGACGCCGTGGACGCGGCTCAGCGATTCGTCGCGGGGGATCCGCTGGGCCATCTAGGCGTCGGTCCGGCTGGGCATAGGGCCCGAATATAGGCCAGGGAAGCAACGAGCGCCGGGGTCTCCCCCGGCGCTCGTGCTGCTATTAGCGTGAGTGGGCCGCCGGCGTTACGGCAGGCCGTTTTCCTTGACGTATTTGACGCCAGCCGAGGTGGCGATGTCGATCGTGTTGTCGAGGATCGCCGTGTTGTGGCCGGCCGATGCGGGCAGGCCCGCCGCGGCGTTGACGATCGGGTCGAGGATGAACGAGAACAGGCCGCCGCAACCGGAGGCTTTGGGGGCCGCCCAGTTGTTTTCGACCAGCTCGTTTTCCACGATGTGAAGGATCAGGCCGCCTTCAAGGAAGGAAGCCTGGCCGAAGGAGCCTTCGATCGATTCGTTGGGAGCAGACGGTTCGGTCGGGCCGCTGGTCAGGTTCCAAACGATCGGACTGCTGCTCGAGCCGACGTAGCAGTTCGAACCGAGGAACGGGTTTTCAAGGTGCACCTTGACCGGCAGCTTGAGAGCCGTGTTTTCTTTGCGGTTCATGTTCTGTTCGCTGATTTCGATGTCGCTCGCCGAGCCCGCCAGTTCAAGCGTCGAGTCGAGGCCGGTGAGACCGTTTTCGAAAGTGACTTCGCAGCTGATCCGCAGGAACCAGTTGCTGATTTCTTTGCAGTTGACCAGTCCGGCGAGCCCGCCGGGAACCGGCTGGGCGACGGGCTGCAGGGTCGGTTTACCGCCGGTGGCGCCGAAGAATTCGGAGATTTTGGTTTCTTTGTTGGGTTTGCCGAAGGCGCCCTGCAGGACGACGTCGTTGACGATCGGCACGGTCTTGGAGCCGAGCACCACTTCGCCGCCTTCGGTCACCGAGTAGAGGCATTTTTTTGCTTCGGTGTTTTCGTAGGGGCAGTACTGGAACTTTTCGAATTCGCCCGTCAGTTCCGCTGAGGCGGTCCCGGCGAACGCAAGCGAGGCCGTCAACGCTGCCATCAGCAGCGCGAACAGCGTCCTCATCTTGAGGTGCAGAATCATTCTTTTCTCCCTCTTGTGTCGGTTTTCATTGCTTGCTGGATGGAAACTGCGGTGAAGTTCGGGCCTCAGTGGCCGTAGGAGACGGCGAGCAGGCCGACGTCTCCGGACTGCGCGATCACGGCTTCGCGCGCTTGCAGGGGGTCAAAGCCCGGCTTCAGGTGAAGCGCTTTGGGGATCGCGTAGAGCATGAAGATGAGGTTTTCGCTGCCGCCTTTGGGCGGGCAGATCGAGTAGCCGCGCTTGCCGAAGCTGTTGGTGCCGACGACAGCTCCGGCCGGAAGCTTGCCCTGCTCGATGCTGGTCAGGCCGGGGTCCAGGCCGGCAACCGCCCAGTCGAAGAAGAGGCTTTCGTTCACGGGCTTGAAGTTGAGGGCAAGGAGCACCAGTTCACTCGCGCTCGGCGGCACCCCCTTCAGCGCCAGCGGTGGCGAGATGTCCTTGCCGTCGCAGGTGTAAGTGTTTGGGAGGCGATCGCCGCCGGCGAAAGCCGGGCTGGCGAGCGTCAGGTCGGCCTTGGTCGCCTTTTTGCGCTGTTCGGGGGTGATTTTCGGCGCCGGCTTCCCCTTGGGCTGGGGCACTCCCGGCCCTTGCCTGCCTCCCTTCGCCCCGGCCTTGCGCTTCGCCTTGGCTTGCGCCTTGGCCTTCCGCAGTTCTTCCGCGGCCTTGGACTTCGGCTTGGCGCCTTTGCCCTCCCCGGCCGGAGTCGTGCCCGAGCCGGTCGAGCCTTCCGCCCCAGCCGTGCCGGCCTGCGTAGAGGAGTCCTCTCCCCCGCATCCCCCGACCCCAAGCACGACCGCGACCGCGACCGCCGCGAGCAAGGCTCGGGCGGTCGCGGTCTTGGCCGAAGCTGCTAGGAAACCGTCAAGGCCTCTTCGCGGTGCCATTCGAACCCTTCTGCTGGGAAGAAGCCGTTCCATTCGACTTCGTTTCCGTAGGCTTCAAGCGCCGCGCCGGTGGCTTCGAAGCTCGAGTTGTCGAACGTCGCGCTTTCGGTTTCGTTGTCGAGCAGGCCTCCGGCGCTGCCTTCGACTTCGACTTCGGTTTCATAGAGCACGCAAAGCGGGTTGCCGTAGACGATCGTTACCTGAACGCCTTCGATCACTATGTAGTTTTTCCCGCCTGCTTCTTCGATGTTCGCGTTCCAGGGGAAGGATTCCCCTTCGACGCCTTCCACCGTGCAAACCGTGTCGGTGGAGCAGTTAAACAGGGGCAGGTCGGTGACTTCGCCGCCGCCGGTCCCACCGCTGTTGTCGATTGCGATTTCATAGAGGAAGTTTTCACAGGTCGTCGTCATACCCGTGATCGTCAGGCCGCTTTCTTCAGCGCCCCCGACGATTGTCTCTTCCCCTTCGAGTGAGTTTCCGTCGAACTTCCAGGTCGGGCCGGCCACCGCTGAGCCCGCGAACGCGGCGCTCAGCATCAAGGCAGCGAGGAGCCCTCCCAGGAAGATGCGTGTCGATTTGAGATTCATCTTCATATCTCCTTGCGCCTTACGGCAGGCCGTTTTCGTTGACGTATTTGACCCCAGCTGTGGTGGCGATGTCGATCGTGTTGTCCATGATCGCCGTGTTTTTGCCTGCCGCCGAGGGCAAGCCCGCGGAGGAGTTGACGATCGGGTTGACCAGGAACGCCAGCAGGCCACCACAGCCCGAGGCTGAGGGCGCCGACCATGAGTTGTCGACGATCTCATCTTCGGTGACGTGCAGGATCAGTCCTTTTTCGAGGAATTCGGCGTGGCCGAAGGACCCTTCGAGTTTTTCGTCTTCGGTTGGGCCGCTCGTCAGGTTCCAGATAATCGGGCTGCTGTTTGACCCGACGTAGCACTTGGAGCCCAGGAACGGGTTCACGAGGCGCACCTTGACCGGCAGCTTCAGGCCGACTTTTTCTTTGCGGTTGAGGTTCTGTTCGCTGATCTCGATGTCACTCGCCGATCCGGCCAGTTCAAGCGTCGAGCCCAGCCCGGTGAGGCTGTTTTCGAAGAAGAATTTGATCAGCCGTTTGATCAGCCAGTTCTGTTTGTTTTCGGGCACGACTCCGAGCAGTCCGCCCGGCACGTTCTGGGAGACCGGCTGCAGGGCGGGTTTGCCACCCGTCGGGCCGAAGAACTCGGAGATCTTGGTTTCTTTGTTCGGTTTGCCGAAGGCGCCCTGCAGGAGGACGTCGTTTTCGATCGTCACCGTCTTGGAGCCGAGCACCACTTCGCCGCCTTCGGTCAGCGAGTAGATGCATTTCTTGGCTTCGGTGTTTTCGTAGGGACAGTATTTGAACTTGGCGAATTCGCCGGGTAGTTCAGCTTGCGCCGTGCCGGCGAGCCCGAGGGCCGCAAGTACGGCGACGAGCAGTGCCATGGGCACGGCCCGGATGCGTCGCTTTCGCATAGGTCGCTACTCCTTTTTTTGGACTGGTTGCTTGCTCGATGGGATGAAGCTCGATGCTTGCTCGATGGACTGTTAGTAGCTGCGCCGGTGTCGCTTTCTGGCCTTGCGCTTTCCGCAGGAGGCCTTGAGCTTGGGACGCAGATGGTGGGTCCTGCCGTTTTGGCCGTTGAAGCGGGCCGTGGCCCGGTAGGTGTGCTTGCAGATGTTGCGGCTATTGACGATCAGGCCCTTGTTGCCGCCCTGCATGCTCAGAATCACCTTGGATACCGGCACGTCGGGGGCCGAGTCGACCGTGGTTCTGAGGCCGCCCTTGACCGAGTCCACCCGTACCGCGACCTCGGCGTCGATCTTGCCGTGCAGGGCCATGACGATGTCGGGGAGCTCATGGGACGAGGACCTGAGGTACACGGGGCCTCGGAGGGTTTCGTCAAGCAGCGGGGTGAGCACCCTGGCGTGGCCATAGACCGAGCCCGCTGGGCACTCGGCGCCGTTGCCAGCGCCGGCGGCGAACTGCACTTGAGTGCAGATCGTGCGGAAGTGGCCCTGTTCGATGAACTCCGAGTGTGGGAAGCGCACGACAAGCCGCTTCAGGTTCGCGTCTCCCGAGCGCGAGGCGTATACCGCGCGAACGGCCGGGAAGCCCCCCCGCCCGGTCTTGCCGCGCAGGCGCAGGCCGAGCCTCGGCCTCAGGCCGAGGTGCCCGCACTCGCCGAGCTGGTAGCGGGAGAAGAGCCCCGCAGCCTGGCCCTGGGTGGAGAACAGGGTGCCGTCCACCGAGAACGGTTCGCAGGAAGTCCCGTTGACGGTGAAGTCGGGACGATCCAGGCTTATCCGCGCCGACCTGATGTCCAGCGGAATGCCGTCGAGGATGGTGGGAACCGGATCGGAGACCGCGGTGATCTTGGTCGTGACCGGATCGACGTGCACCGCGGTGCGGACCACCACCGTGCCGAGGTCGTAGGGACCCGCGGTGGCCGGAGTGACGATCGCCATCCCCAGCGGGGCCCCCTTGTAGGGCCCGGTGAGGTAGGCGGTGCCCTGGGTGTAGTAGGGAGCCGGGCCGGCACCGGCTGCCACCTCAACCGTCCCGACCCGCGAGGATGCCGGGCAGCTCGGAGAGGCCTTCTCCGCGTTGCCGCTCTTCGCGGCGGCCGCGGCCAGCGCCGCGTCGGAGCATTCGGTCGTCCCGGCCAGCTTCGCCAGCAGGCCGGGCGGCAGGCTGAGGGTGATGCTCGAGAACTGCTGCGTCGCGTCGTCGCGCTTCAGGTTGACGACGAACGGCGTATATGCGCCGGCGATCGGCGAGGCGGAGCCGGCTTCGAACTCGGGGTCGTTCGGAAGCGGGCCGCCGCAGCTGCCGCTCGGGGAACTGGTGATCGACCACGTATCCGACGGGGTCGCGGGCGGCCCCGATTCGGGCGCCGACCAAGGGGTCAGCTGCGAGGTGGTGGAATAGCTGCCGCAGGTAGCCGGAGTGCGCAGTGCCGCCGTCGCTCCGCCGAAGAAGGTCAGCTTGAAGTCTTCGAAGGGCAGCTGGGGGCTTTCGTCGAAGGTCGTGGTCAGCTGCCCAGTGCGGGGGTCCGGCACAACGTGGCCGGCGAGCTTCGCCAGGACTCCGCTCTGCGGGTCTTCGACGACGACGTAGATCGCCAGCAGGCTGTCGAAGGGATTGTCATACGGCATGGCAGTAAAGACGCTCCCCGCCAGCGTGTGGTCCAGCAGCGGCGTGTCGACCGAGGCCGTGCCTACGCGCGACGCATCCGGGCAGGAGACCGGATTGTCGTTCGGCACTCCCGAGCTCGGGTCGATCCCAATTTGAGCCGCGGAGCAGCCCGCGAGGCCGTTAGCACCCGACGGATTGACCGCCATGCCCTCGGGCAGAGAGACCACCGCCTTGCGCAGGTGGGCCGTCGACAGCTGGTTGACGCTGTCGGTCTGGGGAATGTGCAGATCGGCTTCCAGTCCGGTCGGCGAATCCGCCGCCGAGTTGGTTGGGCGTGCCCTTAGGCTCGGTTCGAAGTGCGGCTGGTTACAGTTCGTAACCGCGCTCGGATTTTCATTCGAGTCTTCAAGCTGGGCGCTGCGATCGAAGAAGGTGCCGACATCCTCCCAGAGGTCGATGTGAGCGTCTGCCTGCATCGAGGCCGTGCACGATGTTGGAAGGCTGAGTAGCGGCTTGCTCGTGCGCGAAACGGGACAGGCTGGAATCGTGCTGATGCCCGGCCCGCAGGCGCCGCGCACCTTGTCGTGGCTCTCGTCGCTGGGCGAGCCCCAGAGCTGGATGCGGGCCTGGAAAACTGCGAGGATCGAAGGGGCTCCGACGGTCAGCGCGGAGATCCGGTAGCGACCGGGGTAGGCACCGGGACGCACGTCGCCCAGAAATGTCACCGGGACGTAGGTCACGTAGGTACCGAAGCCGCCCGCGTGACCGGGTAGAGCTTCGAGGTTGTAGATCGGCTCCGATTCGACTCCGATTTCCCCGAAGCTAAGTGGTACCTCCGCGACCCCAACCTGGGTGTCTTCGGGACAGCTGAAAGTCTGGAACTCGGCCGCCGTGCACTTCTCGGTGGCCGAAGGGTCGACGGTCAATCCCGCGGGTAGCTCGACCTTCGTGTCATGCAGCGTGCCATCCGGGTTTGGAAAGGAGCCGGAATGAGGCCTCTGCGTCGGCAGGCCGAGATTGATGTTCAACTGTTGCGGATGGGATCCAGCTTCAGTGGCCGGTGTCCCGTCGTCTCCGACCACGGAGGCATTGAACCCTTCCCTGCCAGGAAGAAAGCCGACTGGCGCGATCACACTGCTGACCGTGGTGGTTGTCCGCACCGTCGCCGCCACCGCTCCGCCGCCGGAGATCGTCGCCAGGGGGGTAAGGGCCGTCGGATCGGAAAGGCTCGCGACTTCAACGGGAACGTTCATCTTGATCCAGTCGCCGGGGTCGACGGCAAACGGATCGACGCACGTGACGGTTGAGCCGGCAACTGAGCAGGTGAGATCGTGGACCCTGTCCTGGCCTTTGGGAGGCGTGCCGACCACCGCTGAAATTCCAGCCGGAAGCTGCACGGTCATCGTAACTTGGCCCGAGGTGCTTTTGGCACCAACATTCTCTGCGATCAGCGCGTACTCGGGGTACCGTTCGCCGTTCGCCGTTTCGCCCGGGGCGAAGTTGGTCGGATGTGAGCCTAGGCTGATCTGCCACGCTGGAGCCGCAGCCAGGCTTGTCGCCGGTCCAATCAGCGCCAAAGCACCGACGGCCGCAATAGCCAGGACCGCCCGTATCTTGTTGCGATGATTCATCGGCTGGTCCTCCAATCATGGTTGACGGCTCGGCTGCCGTGCTTGGACTTGCGGTGGCGCCTATTTCTCCTGTGGTGGTGTCTACTGCGGTGGCGCTTCACGCAGCGCACCTGGCCCTTGCGGCGCACCCTTCGCTTGCCCTTCGGACAACGAAGTTTCCCGTTGGGTCGCGATTCGTTCCCGCGCCCAATGAACGTGGATGTCGCGGCAGCCTGACCTGCCGAGGGGGAACTGGACGTCTCTCTACATGAGTCTCCCTGACATTGAGGCGGCGGCGACGCATGCTGGGAGGCGAGCCCGCCCTCGAACCTCGCGTCATAAACGTCGCGCAGCCCGTCTTGGTCCTGGGGCACAAGCTGGTCGGGCGTGAAGAAAAAGACGTCGTTGCCGTTCGCCGAGGCATCCAGGAAGAAGGAGGGTTCCGCCTCGCCCCCGCTCGAGATCAGGTACAGGCAGCCCCCGTTCTGAGCAGTGCTCTGACAGGTACCGGTGCCTTTGGCCTCCCACTCGTACACGTCTAGGCAGGACGGGATGCTGCGTTCCAGTGCCGCCGCGAAGGTTACCTGTGGGCAGCCAGAATCTCCATCGACGTCGCCCGCGACAAGCTTGTCCGCGGACTCGAAGAACACGCGGTTCCCGTCGGCCGAGAGGTGACGCAGCTGCGAGGTCGAGCCTATATTCGGCACACCGTTGCCGGGAGCGATCTGCGAGAGCCTCGCGGGCCATGTCGGTGCCGCACCACTTGGATTACAGGAGACACAGAGGAGGCCGGCGTCCATGTCGTAGCGGTAGATCTCGGTGCAACCCGATGCCGGACATTCCGGTCCATGATTGTCGTAACCAGTCAGCGAGAGTTGAGAGCGGAAGAGCAGCACCTTACCGTTGGCGCTCACGCGCGAGGTCCTGCCGCCGTCCTGAGGCGGAACCCAGTTAGTTGCATCTGAGTAAGAAGAATTGGAGCCCGTGTTGAGCCGCGCCACGAATGTGACTACGCCACCGTGGAACAGGTAAAGGCTGCATTCTCCGTGGAAGGATGATGAACCACCAAATTCCGAGCCGGCACAGTCACCCGTCTCGGCCGACCCGGATTCGTCGAGGTCCGCGTTGGCGACGAAGTAGACGTATTCCCCGTCTTCGGAGGTACCGAGAACGCCCCGCACGTCGGCGCCAAGCGGATCAGACCCGTCGGGGGTGAGGTCGGTCAGGTTTTCACCGTCGGCGTCGTAGCGATAGAGATCTTCGCCACGACTGCTTCCCCCTAGGGGCGTGCTCATCGACCAGTACAGGTGACCCGAGTCCGCGCCCTTCCCGATGTCTACCCCGAGCGGAGCGGTGGCATCGATGAAGCCGGGCTCGGCATCGTAGCTGTCGTGAGAGAGATGGGCGAGCCTTTCGTGGCTGTCGCCACCGAATGCGTCGACCAGGTTCTGAGTGCCAGTTGCCCCAAAGTTGGCCGCATAAATATCGCCGTCATTTGGACCACCGGAGGTGTCGATCGAAAGGTCGGCGACGCCAGGGTAGGCGTCAAGGGAGAACTGGGAGAGATAAGCATTGGAGGCGCTGAACTCATCGATCACATCGTGCGGATCACCGGGCCCGCTCAAATTGTCGTCAGCGACATAGACGTTTCCGTTTGATTGATCGACTCCGATCTTGGAGCCATAGGGACCCGCGTTTGCCTTGAATGCGAGGCTTCCAGCCGGTGTATTCGAGCCGTTGATCGTCGCCGCAGGCGTACCGGCAAGGTTGCCCGCGGCAAACCGGTAGACCTTCGACGCGTTTCGGTTCGCCGCGTCGGCTGCGTAGACATCGTGGTTTGTGCCATAAACATCGACCCCGACGTAGAGCGCGCCCGGCACGCCGGTGCCAATGTTGCTTGTCACCAGCGTACCGTCGGCCTCGTACTCGCTGACCCGGCTCCCTTCAGCAACGTAGAGATTATCGTTCGATGGGTCGACCGCTACCGCATAGGCGTCGCCTGTGGCAACGATCCCGCCTGAGGCAATCGAAGTATCGACGCTGTAGGTGGTAGACGACGTCACTTCCCCCGGTGTGGAGCTCTTGAACTTGCGCACCTCCTGATTGCCGCTCGTGGGGAAGCTGGGATCATCGACCACGTAGAGGTCGTCCTGTGAGTCCACGGCAACCGAAATGGATCCCGACGAGCTCGCTTCGCCCGAGTAGGCAGCGGGCACAAAGGTTCTCGTCACTGCGTTGCCATCGGGACCGAACACGCTTACACCTCCCCACCGGTTGAGCACGAAGAGATCCCCATGAGCATCGACGGCAGTGGAGAGCGATTCGTTTACGCCCGCGAGTCGCTCGCGGCCAAGCCTGTCACCGCTAGGGTGGGTCCAGTAAAGATAAGAATTGTCCAAGGCGAGCGCCGGCGCTCTTGTGCCGCTCGGCTGAGACACGCTGGCAACGGCGACACGGCGGCCGCTGCCATCCAGGTTCTTCCGGGAGATCGAGGCGCCGCTGGAGAAGTAGATGCTTTCAGAATCGACCGCGACGTCGCCGTCCGCTTGGCTGATCCCGCCGAATTCGAAGTTGACGCCACCGCCCCCCGGCAGATCTGCACGAGCGATATGCCCGCCACCGTTGCTCCAATACAGGTGGGCGGCATCGACGCCGATACCCTTCGGAATGGTCGCTTCGCCGATGAAGCCCTGGTCGATCTCACAGGGCATCGGATCCGGAGAACATTCGCTGAGTTTGGCGCGGCCGATGGTGCCGTGATTGGTTCCACCGTCTCCCTGGTTGGTCCAGTAGAGGTATTTGGCGTCGACGGCGATGCCATAGGGATTGTCGAGACCTTTGACGAATTCATGCGCGACGTTGTTGCCATCGAGGTCGGAACGACCGATGGAATCGGTTTCCGGTTCGATCCAGTAAACGTGTTCCTCGTCGGACGCCATCGCCGAGGGTGGCGTACCCTCGAGCGGGACGAGATCGCCCTTCAATTCCCCTCCGTCCTCCTTGTTCGCCCGGCCGATCGCCGGCAGGTAGAGGGTCGGACCCGTGTTCGCATCGTCGGTCAGCTCCTCGGGGGAGGTGAAGAAGGCCAGCTTGCCGTCCGGAGTCGCTGTTCGGAAGGTGGCCCCGAGTGGCGAGAGCTCGACACTTCGGTGGGACTTCGAGACCTGGACCGTGGAAGATGCACCGAACGGATCCTTACGCAGGTAGAGCTGCTTGGTTGCCGGATCGGTGAAGTAGGCATCTCCCGATTCGCTGACGATGTGGTCCGCAACGGGGTACTTGCTCTGCACCGTGGATCCCTCGGGGGAGACGCATGGCGGGGAGATGCAGGCGTCATCGGGTAGGACGCCACCCAGCGTTAGCGTGTTCGTATCGCGGTCCAAGGCGTAAAGGTTCGGCTTGTTCGGGATGGCTCCCGGCGCAAGCGGGGTTTCGATGTCCTGACTCTTCGAGGCTAGGAAATAGACGACTCGACCGTCCGCGCTCGAGCCGATGATCTTGGTCGGGGCACCGTCTTCGCTCAGCGTGCCGAGGGAATCGCCGCTGCCGTCGCGAACGAGAAAGAAGCTTTCTGTGCCGAAGACGGAGTTGGCCCCGCTGAACACGGTCGAGAAATCAGGCAACCAGCCGATGATGCTGGCTGAGTTGCCAAAGGAGACCGGCGGCAACACGCCGCTCGCCGACCAGCTCCCGGCACCGCGGGGCGCCAGGTAGATTGGGAACGTCTGCGGCCCCCCGTCTCCAGTTTGGCCGTTCAGCGCGTAGTAGAGAACGGCGTCGCCGTCGACCGACGCCGCCATCGCGTTGGGCCGCCCGAGCACGTCGAGCCCGCTCTTCTCGACGGGAGACACCTGCTCGTAGGCACGACAATCGGGAAGCTTGGCTGAGGGGCCGGTGCGCAGGGAATCGTTGTCACATCCACCATAACTGGGCGCTGTCGCATACGTGGAGAAGGCCGCCTCTTCGCTGACCGTGCCGCCCTCAGGGCTGGCGAAGTTGCTCGCAACCAGGCGGAAGTGGTAGACGGTTTCAGGCGTCAGACCGGTCAGGGCCCGCGAGGCCCCGACGGCGCTGGCACCAGCCCCTGCGGAGAAATCGGGGTCGGGGGTCTTACTGGCGTTTTCAAATCCGTGGGCTTGAAACTGCGTGTCGTCAACGTACTCGAAGTGCCAGCCGGTGAGCTCACCATTGGGGTTAACATTGGTTTTGATTGCCGCCGTGGAGCTGCCGACCTTTTCCGAGAAGACCGCGCCGACGGTTGGCTGGATCGCTACATGGGCGGTGACCGACCGGTCTTCGTTCATCGTCACCTTGCATTCTTCTTCGTATTCGGGTCCGAACACTTCGTCGCAACCAGTCCAACCTTTGAGCTTGGAGCCGCTGGGGACACTGGCAGCGAGGGTCACCGTTTCGCTGTCGCCAAATGCTCCTTCGCAGGTTGCCCCGCAGTCGATCCCGGCCGGATCGGATGAGATCGTCGCGGCACCAGGGCCATCCTTGTGCACCGTCAGCGTGCGCTTGATGAAGGTCGCGGTAACCGCTGCGTTTTTGGTGACTTCGATCTTGCAGATTTTCCCTTCAGGGCCTTCGACGCTGTCGCAGCCCGACCAATTTTTGAACGCTGAACCGATTTTGGGTTCAGCGATCAACGTCACCATGGTGCCCGGCGGGAATTCCGCTTCGCAGGTCGAGCCGCAATCGATGGCGTCTGGCTCGGTGGTGCTGCCCCCCGTCACCGTTCCTTCGCCGGGGCCATTCTTGATTATGAGAAGCGTGGGCCCTTCTTCACCGCCGGTCGGCCCGAACGCCACCACTTCGGTCTTGTCGGCGACGTAGATGACGCCGTCGTTGGCGGCGCCGGAGTTGTCGATCGCCACGTCGCCGAAGAATTGGGGGGCGACCAGGGATTCGGTCATCTGGGTGATGTAGTCCCCGTTTGCCTTGAACTCGTCGACGACATGGTGGCTGTGGTCGAAGAGGAAGACGTGGCCGGTGTCCTGATCGATCGCCAACCCGGCGGCGAGGGGCGCCCCGATCGATCCGGCCGGAGTGGCCGTGCCGTCGAAGGTGAAGGCGGGATCTTCGGCACCGGAATCGAAGGCGGCGATTTGACCGTGGGGCGAGTCGAATGCGTAAATGCGGCCGGTGGCGCCGTTGACGTCGAGGCCCGAGTAGTTGGCGGTCGCGTCGTTATCGGCGATCGTGTCGGTGACGAGCGTGCCGTCGGCTTCGTACTGAGCGATGTGCGACGGCGCACCGTCGATCACCGGTTCCACCGTGCAGCTTCCAGAGGAGCCGGCCTGGGGGATACAGCTGATCAGATCGAAGTCGATCCCGGCCAGTCCCCCCTGGAAGATCAGTTCGACTACCGGCGGCAGGCCGCTGGCGTTGACGTTGGCACTGCCGCCGCAAACAGCGCGCACGGCATCGCGAATCGCATTTCGTCCTGCCGTGCCGGTGGCGTAGGCGATCGAGCCGGTTTCCGAGGGCGAGCATCCGGTGGGCAGGTTGCCAAGCTTGAATTCTCCCGAGAAGCCGCTGAAGACGACCTTCTGCCTCTCCCCCACCTGGGCGTGAGAGACGTAGACGTCCTGGTTGACCGGGTTGATCGCCACGGCTTTGCTCGGACCCTGGTCGACGATCCCGTCGCCGTCTTCCGCGCCGGGAGACGACTCGTTGATCGACGGATCCGGCAAGTAGCTGGTGGGCGTCGGGCTACCCACCGGCGGATACTCGGAGGCGGCGTACTTGACGACCGGCCCTTCGAATACAGACACGTAGAGGTTGCCGCCGGCATCGACGGCCAGGCCGCAGGCAAGACCGCTGTGGGTGAAGCTCGTCAGGGCGGCACCCGTGGAGTCGTAGACACTCACCGTGGTGGTGCCGGACGCGTAATCGGCGACGTAGAGATCGCCGTGGGAGTCGACGACGTCGCCGCAGGCGTTGGTGTAACCAGACTTCGACTGAGGAGAGGAGAGGTGCAGATGGTGAGTGAGCGGCCCGAACGCCACCACTTCGGTCTTGTCGGCGACGTAGATGACGCCGTCGTTGGCGGCGCCGGAGTTGTCGATCGCCACGTCGCCGAAGAATTGGGGGGCGACCAGGGATTCGGTCATCTGGGTGATGTAGTCCCCGTTTGCCTTGAACTCGTCGACGACATGGTGGCTGTGGTCGAAGAGGAAGACGTGGCCGGTGTCCTGATCGATCGCCAACCCGGCGGCGAGGGGCGCCCCGATCGATCCGGCCGGAGTGGCCGTGCCGTCGAAGGTGAAGGCGGGATCTTCGGCACCGGAATCGAAGGCGGCGATTTGACCGTGGGGCGAGTCGAATGCGTAAATGCGGCCGGTGGCGCCGTTGACGTCGAGGCCCGAGTAGTTGGCGGTCGCGTCGTTATCGGCGATCGTGTCGGTGACGAGCGTGCCGTCGGCTTCGTACTGAGCGATGTGCGACGGCGCACCGTCGATCACCGGTTCCACCGTGCAGCTTCCAGAGGAGCCGGCCTGGGGGATACAGCTGATCAGATCGAAGTCGATCCCGGCCAGTCCCCCCTGGAAGATCAGTTCGACTACCGGCGGCAGGCCGCTGGCGTTGACGTTGGCACTGCCGCCGCAAACAGCGCGCACGGCATCGCGAATCGCATTTCGTCCTGCCGTGCCGGTGGCGTAGGCGATCGAGCCGGTTTCCGAGGGCGAGCATCCGGTGGGCAGGTTGCCAAGCTTGAATTCTCCCGAGAAGCCGCTGAAGACGACCTTCTGCCTCTCCCCCACCTGGGCGTGAGAGACGTAGACGTCCTGGTTAACCGGGTTGATCGCCACGGCTTTGCTCGGACCCTGGTCGACGATCCCGTCGCCGTCTTCCGCGCCGGGAGACGACTCGTTGATCGACGGATCCGGCAAGTAGCTGGTGGGCGTCGGGCTACCCACCGGCGGATACTCGGAGGCGGCGTACTTGACGACCGGCCCTTCGAATACAGACACGTAGAGGTTGCCGCCGGCATCGACGGCCAGGCCGCAGGCAAGACCGCTGTGGGTGAAGCTCGTCAGGGCGGCACCCGTGGAGTCGTAGACACTCACCGTGGTGGTGCCGGACGCGTAATCGGCGACGTAGAGATCGCCGTGGGAGTCGACGACGTCGCCGCAGGCGTTGGTGTAACCAGACTTCGACTGAGGAGAGGAGAGGTGGAGGTGCGGATGTGCGCCGACGCCAACGGCGGCAAGGAGTCCAACCATCAACAGCATGCCAAAACACGCCCCAATGGCCCTTCCCCTTGCAGTCCCCAACATCCCTTCTCCCCGGCTCTCCGTCAATGTCCCTTTCCCTTCCTCGATACGGCCAATACGACGGTACGCCTAGACAAAGCGCTCCGCAGAAACCCTGTGCGTGCCCAGCATGCCCCACGGCGCCGCTCCCGACCAAGCGAACTGGAAGACGATTTTCTAATCGATCCCAGCCAATGTTCGCGTCCCCACCACAAGCCCGATGGCCCGCCTTCAGCGGGCCATCGGGTACCTCGCATGCTCATACTGCACTCAGACTATAAACCTGCTGTTAAATGGATGCTGAACGTAGCTTCCGGATCTAAGTCCGTGATGTGCACTTCACCTTCTAGCGATTTCACATTTGAACCGCCAAGCCGCAGGCTGTCTGCGTGGAGGCTCGCTAAGTGAGTAGCGATTTCTTCTTCCGCGTCCGGCAGCGAGGCGCTGGCCGTGCCTTCCACCACTTCTTCTTCGGGAATGGTACAGAACAGCCCTTCGGTGTAGACGACGGCAAATTCATTTTCGTTCGTCGTCACGACCTTGTAGTTGCCTTCTTCCATCACGACTTCGCCCGTGCCTTCGGCTTTGATGACGCCTTCGCCACCTTCGGGATCTTCGATAATGCAGGTTTCTTCCGCCCCGACCCAGACGCAACCGGTGAACGTACCGTTCGCATTACCTGTCACGGTCGCGCCGTTGTTGACCACATGGGCTAAACCATGGCCCCCTGTGCATAATATTTCGAGACCATTTTCCGCTACGAGAAGGCCATGTAAACCTTCAAGTAAGAGATGGAGTAATGTCACTGGTTTTTCGTTTAATTCGAGTACGTAGTTTGCCTGCGCAGCCGAGGCGGTCACGGCCATAACGCCGACGATCGCCAGCACTGATAGGCCTAGAGCCTTGATCAAATGCTTCTTGAGCATCTCAATTCCTCTCTTTTCGTTACGGATTACTGGTATCGCAGAGGCGTTGGGCCACTGCGTAGTGCGATCATTCCCGCCGGTGCTACTCTGGTCAATTTTTTCGTTCTGGCGTTTTCCAACTCATGGCCGCCACTTCGCGCTGGCGAGCTATGGTTCAAGAAACTGAATACTGAACGTCGCTTCGGGATCTAAGTCGCTGACGTGCACTTCGCCCTCGAGATGCGTTATCTGACTGCCTCCCAAGCGTATGTCGACCGCGTGTAATTCTGCCGAGTGCGTCGTCGCTTCTTCTTCCGCGTCCGGCAGCGACGCACTGGCTGTGCCTTCCACAACTTCTTCTTCGGGAAGGGTGCAGAACAAACCTTCGGTATAGACGACGGCAAATTCTTTTTCGTTTGTCGTGACGACGTTGTAGGCGCCTCCGACCATTTCGATTTTGCCCGTGCCTTCGGCTTTGATGACGCCTTCGCCACCTTCGGGGTCTTCGATAATGCAGGTTTCTTCCGCCCCGACCCAGACGCAACCGGTGAATTCCCTGCTCATACTGCCTACCACGGTGCTTTCTAGGTTTTTGGCTTCAATTAAGCCATGACCGCCGGTACATAAGAGTTCAAGGCCGTTTTCGGCTTTGATGACACCGTGTAAACCGTCAAGTAACAGATGGAGAGCGCTCACTGGTTCTTCATTTAATCGCAGAACGTATTTTGCCTGGGCGGTTGAGGCGCCAATTGCCGTCATGCCGATGATCGCCAGCACCGACAGGCCGATGGCCTTGAGCATGTATTTCCTGTGCATCTTGTTCCTCCCTGAGTAGTTGCGGCTTACCGATTAGCTTGAGTGACAACGATCAGGACGACGCCGCGAGCAGGGAAACGATGGTGCGGAGGGATTTTGGCCGCTTCCCCTGCGTGCAGGCGCCGATCGTCGTCCAGACCATGCCCGCGCCCGCCTGGATCGGGACGCTCGGGCGTCTGGCTGCGTTGGTGCCGTAGAGGGCGGTGCCCACCCGGTCAATGACCCGGGATCCGGGCTCGCCCCCTGCGGGAAGGCAGGCCGTGCCGACGCAGTCGATCGAGAAGCAGAGGGCGGTGAGGGTTGGGTCGGCGGCGAACTCGGCGCAGAGGGCCTGCGCGGCCCGGCCGGGCCCCCTCTCCCCTGCTTCCGATTCGCGGATGCGCTCGACGCGTGCGAGCGCCGGGTCGAGGCGCTCCGCTCGGGCCGCCTCGATGCAATGCTCGGCGCCCTTGAACTCGGCGTGGAAGCGGGGTCGGGAGATCCCTGCCGCGGCGCGGATGCGGGGCACGGTGAGCTGGGTCTGTCCCTGCGTGAGGGCGAGCTTCTCGACGGCGGCGAGGCAGAGGTCGCGGTCCGAGGCTACGGACCGCGACCTCCTCGTCGCCGGCTTGCTCGATGGAATCTGGAGCGGGGCCGGCAGCGGCGCGGCGGCGCGCTCCCGGCGAGCCAGGGTCCACTCCATGAGTTCGTCAGCGAGGCCGGCCGGCGCTCGCCGCCTGCCGGCGAGGAGGTGCCTACGGGCGACCTCGGCGAGGCCGGCGACGATCGCCTCCGCCGCGAGCGGCGGGACCGTGAGGACGTCCGGGGCGCGACGGAAGCTCTCGGCAAGCATCGTGGCGAAGAGCAGTTCCCCTTTCCGCGCCTGTACACGAGCGGCCGGGCCGTCGAGATAGGCGTCGACGAGCGCCAGGTGCATAGCCTCCGGCTCACGCTCGAGCTCCCGCACGAAGGCGCCGAAGCCGAGTCGGAGGCGCTCGTGCCAGTCCCGCTCCCCCGCCTGGGCGGCGATAACCCGCTTGGCCGTGCGCCGCACCAGCAACTGATGAGTGCGCAGGAAGCAGTCTTCCTTGCCGCAAAACCTTTCGTAGAAGGCGCGGCTGGACACTTTCGCGCGTTCGGCGAGGTCGTGGACCGCGACGTCCGCATAGCCGCGCTCCGCAACCAGCTCGATCATCGCGGCGTGGAAGCGGGTGCGCTGGTGGGCCGCGACCTCGTCGGCCCGCCTCCCGGGCCCCGGACTCAACTTCGTATAGACGCCCGCGGTCGCCTCGGCGGCGATCGCCGGGCTGGTCAGCTCAGGCGACGCGGCCATCCACCCTCCCCACGCCACAGCCGCTTGAGACCTGCGCGTATGTGGACAGCGCCGCGGCGACCTGCGATGCCGACCGAGGCCTGTCCTCGGTGGATGCCTGTTCGAGGAGACCGCAGGCAGCGCCGATCGATGCCTCGCAGACCAGCGTCGACACCCTCCCCTCGCTGGGCAGGCCGGCGTGGATGCGCCCGGCGAGCTCGGTGAGCAGGTTCACTTGACTGCGCAAGCCGTTCGGGCCGGCGACGCGGATCTCGCTGAGGCAGAGCGGTGCGAAGAGCGGGTCGGTGGCGATTTCGGTGAACAGGAGCTCGATCGCCGCGTGAACCGAATCGGGCCACGCATCGGCCTCGGCAGTAACCCTTTCGGCCTCTCGGAGCATCTCGGCGGCTCTGGACTCGAACGCCGCGACGACGCACTCTTCGACCGAGTCGAAGTTGGCGGCGAAGCTGGGTTGGCTCACCCCCGCCGCCTTGCAGATGCGGGACCTGGTGAGGCTTTCGTAACCGCCGGCTGCGATCAGCTTCGTGGCGGCGCAGAGGAGCAGGTCGCGGTCGCTCGTTGCGGGGCTGGCGCATCTGCGGACCGGCCTCGCAGCTTGAGGGAGCGAGGCCCAGTCCGCAGGTTTTTCGAGGGGCGCCTCGTGTAGCGCCAGCGCCCACTCGGTTAGCTCGCCGGCCAGGGCGGGCAGCACGCCCTCGCTGCCGGCGAGCACTCGGGAGCGAGCGGTGCTCGTTATCCCCGAGACGATGCCCTTGAGCAGCAGGGGCGGCATCGGCCGCTCCTCCGGGTCGCGGGCAAAGCAATTGGCGAAGCGGGCCTCGAGGGTGTGCTCGGCCCTCCGCACCTGCTCGCGGGCGGCGGGGCCGGCGGCGTAGGCGTCGACCAGAATCAGTTGGGCCGCGCCGGGGTCCCGGGCAATGCCGCGCAGGAAGGCCTCGATCGCCAGCCGGAGGCGCTTGCGCCAGTCGCGCTCGCCCGCCTGGACGGCGAGCATGCCGCGGACGATGCGCCGCACGACCAGCTCGTGGGTGCGCAGGAAGCAATCCTCCTTGCCCGTGTAGTGCTTGTAGAAGGTGCGGGTGGAGACCTGGGCGAGGCTGGCCAGTTCGCGCACCGCCACCGCTCGGTAGCCGCGGCCGGCGACCGCCTCGACCATGGCGCTGTGGATGCGGGCGCGCTGGTGGTCGGCGACCGCGGGGGCGGGCCTCCCCGGCCCCGGTTTCAGCTTCGCGTACAGCGCCTCCCCCGGCCGCTCGCGCTGGGCGGTCGCCGTCTCAGCCACAGCTGCCACGAACGCTCCCCGCCGAAAGCCCTTCCCCAGACTTCGTCAACCCATCTCTCCCTCGGTCGCTGCCAGGATACTCTGACGTATCGGAATATCCCCCGTCTGTTTTTCAATTGGTAGCAGACGGGCGCCCGGCATGCAAGTCGGAGGCCGCAGCTGAACGCACTATTTTGCTTTGTCATGCGGTTTGTGCGGCGTCGATGGCGGCCGCTGCCGCTCGCGCTCCGACGGCCGGTGCGAGGAAAAGATGGAAAGAGGCGCGGCGGCATCGCGGGGCCGTCCCCGCCGGGAGCGAGCCGCTTGTCCTACCCGTCTTGCTCGCCGCGGATCGCGGCGGTCGCCCGCGCGGCGCCGAGCACGGGCGCGAGGGCGATGAAGGCCAGGGTGGAGGAAACCTGAGGTGAGGAGTGGGCGCGTGCGGCCCCGATCACGTGGTGATGGAAGATGGCCCATGAGGCCCCGGACGTGGCTTCGGCGACAAGGGGGTTGGGCGGGCCGGCGAGTGAGGCGCCGTCGGAGAGCTGCTCGGCGATGGCGGCGACGAGGCGGGCGCGGGCGCGGGCGCCGCTGGAGCCGCTCTTGAAGTCGTCGGTGAGGCAGATGCGCTTGAGCAGGGGGTCGGCAGCGATCTCGTCGCAGAGGGCGCTGATCCCCCGGTAAAGCCCCCCCGGCGAGGTCTTCCCGGCGGCGTGGGCCCTGGCCACCTGGGTTAGGGCGCGGGCGGCGTTCTCCTCCATCGCGGCGACGAAGCTGTCTTCCACGCCGCCGAAGTGGGCGTCGAAGACCCTGCGGGAGACGCCCGCCGCGCGGCGGATGGCGGTCGCGGTCAGGTCGTCGTAGGGGATGGTGGCGGCGAGCTTCGCGATCGCAGCGAGGATGAGGGCGCGATCGCCGGTTGCCGCCAGCACGTCTGTCCGGACACTCGCCGCGGGGGCCGCAGGCGGCTGCAGGCGCGTATCGCGCCAAACGGACTGTAGGTCCAGCACGGCGAGTTCGTCCGCCGCCTTGCCCGGATAGCAGAGCAGCCACCCCACGAGCTCCTCGCCCAGGCCCGCCAACTCCTCCTGACGCCCCGCCAGCAGCCGCGTGCGCGCGGCCTTTGCGACGCCAGCCATCATCCCCTCGACGATCAGCGGCGGGACGACGATCCCGCCCGGGGCCCGAGCGAAGCTCGCCGCAAGCATCGCTTCGAAGGTCGCCTCGGTGCGGCGGGCACGCTCCAGCGCGGCCGGACCGGCGGCATAGGCCTCGCTAAGGACGAGCCGCGCGGCCTCGGGGGCCACCTCGAGCTCACCGGCGAAGGCAGCGAAGATCGAGCGCGGGCGCTCCCGCCAGTCCCCCTCCCCCGACTGGGCGGCGATCAGTCGTTTCGTGGCAGGCCGCGCAACCAGGTCGTAGGTGCGCAGGAAGCAGTCCTCTTTGCTCTCGAAGTGTTCGTAGAACGCGCGTGAGGAAACGCCGGCGAGCTGGACCAGGTCGCGCACCTTGAGCGCCTCGTAACCACGCTCGGCGACCATCTCGATCATCGCTTGGTGAATCCTGGCTGTCTGGTGAGCGGCGACATCCGCCGCCAACATTCCGGGCCCAGGACTCAACTTTTCCGCCACAACTTCCTCTCGTAAACTACCTGCGGATTACTCCAAGGTTGTCTATCTTAATAGCAGATACCGGCTCCACGATCCAATGTCGAGGTTTTCTATCGGCACGAAAGCGGAGAGGCAGAGCGAGCGCTGGGGTCTCCCCCAGCGCTCGCTCGCTCGATGCTTGCTCCTACGGATTTTCTTCGTCGATGAATTTGACCGCGGCCGCGGTCGAGATGTTAATCGTGTTATTGAGGATCGCCGTGTTGTGACCAGCCGACGAGGGCAGGCCGGCGGCGGCGTTGATGATCGGGTCGAGGATGAATGAGAACAGCCCGCCGCAGCCCGAGGCTTTCGGCGCCGCCCAGGCGTTGTCGACGAGGATGTTTTCGGCAATGTGCAGGATCAGGCCGCCTTCGAGGAAGGAGGCTTTGCCGAAGGAACCTTCGATCGATTCGTTCGGTTCGGGCGGTTCTGTGGCACCGCTGGTCAGTTCCCAAACGAGCGGGTTGCTGTTGGAGCCGACGTAACAGTTGGAACCCAGGAACGGGTTTTCCAGGCGCGTCTTGACCGGCAATTTCAGCGCCACGTTTTCTTTGCGGCTCATGTTCGCTTCGCTGATCTGGATGTCGCTGGCCGAACCCGCGAGTTCAAGGGTCGCGTCAAGGCCGGTGAGCCCGTTTTCAAAGGTGACTTCGCAGCTGATCCGCAGCAGCCAATTGCTGATTTCTTTGCAGTTGACCAGGCCTGCGAGGCCACCCGGGACCGGCTGGGCAACCGGCTGCAGGGTCGGTTTGCCTTCGGTGGCGCCGAAGAATTCGGAGATTTTGGTTTCTTTGTTCGGTTTGCCGAAGCCGCCCTGCAGCAGCGTTTTGTTGACGATCGGCACTTTCTTGGAGCCGAGCACCACTTCGCCGCTTTCAGTGACCGAGTGGAGGCATTTCTTGACTTCGGTGTTGGTGTAGGGGCAGTACTGGAACTGGACGAATTCGCCCACGAGTTTCGCCGAGGCGCTGCCGACGAAACTGAGCGAGGCGACTGCCAGGACCGAGAGCGCCGCGAACAGCGTCCTCATCCTCAGGTGCGGGACCATTGTTCTCCCTTTTTTGTTGTCGGATTGCATGCTTGCTATGTGCTGGATGAAGTCATTGGTTCAGGAATGCCCGTATTCGGCGCCCAGCAGGCCGACGTTGCCCGCCTCGCCGAGCGCCGCTTCGCGCAGGACCAGGGGGTCGAAGCCGGGCTTTGGATTGAGCGCCCTGGGGATCGCATAGAGCATGAAGATGTACTTTTCGGACTTGCCCCCCTGGGGCGGGCAGAGCGAGTAGCCGCGCTTGCCGAAGCTGTTCTTGCCCACGATCGCGCCTGCGGGCAGCTTGCCCTCCTCGATCTCGGCGAGGCCTGGGTCGAGGCCCGCCACGGCCCAGTCGAAGAAGAGCTCTTCGTCGACGGGCAGGAGGTTGAGCGCCAGCAGGACGAGTTCGGCCGTGCCGACTGGGACGCCGGACCAGCGAAGCGGAGGAGATGCGTCCTTGCCCTGGCAGGTGTAGGCCGAGGGAAGGACGGCCCCTGCCGCGAAGCCGGGGCTTTCCAGCGTGATGCTTGCCTTGGTGGCCTTGCGGCGCTGCCGGGGAGTAATCCCCGGCTCGCGTTCCCCTTTGGGCTGGGGCAACTCGGGGCCGTGCCTGCCGCCGCTGGATTCGCCGGCTGGGCGACCGCTCTCGCCGGCGGCTGCGCCCGCTGACTTGGATGCCCTGGCCCGTGGCCTGGCCGCTTCGGCGGTGGCGGCCTGTCCAGGCGCCGTCTGGGCCGCGGGGCCATCAGCATCCCCGCAGCCCGAGACGACAAGCGCCGCCAAGGCGGCCAGCGCCGGGAGAACCCCCGCCCTCGCCGCCTTGGCGGAAATCGCTAGGAGACCGTAAGGGCCTTTTCGCGATCCCATTCAAACGCTTCCGCGGGGAAGAAGCCGTTCCATTCCACCGCGTTTCCGAAGGTTTCCAGTTCGGTCCCCGTAGCTTCGAAGCTGGAGTTATCGAACGTGGCGCTTTCGGTTTCGTTGTCCAGGAGGCCGCCGGCAGTGCCTTCGACTTCCACTTCGGATTCGTAGAGTACGCAGAGGGGGTTGCCGTAGACGATCGTCACCCGCACCCCTTCGATCACGATGTAGTTTTCGCCGCTCGCTTCGGTCAGGCTCGCGCCCCAGGGGAACCCTTCGGGTTCGATCCCTTCGACCGTGCAATAGGGCGAGCCGGTATAGCAGTTAAACAGCGGCAGGTCGGAGACTTCTCCACCGCCGGTGCCGCCTTCGTTGTCGATCGTGATTTCGTAGAGGAAGTTGTCACAGGTCGTGACCAGACCGGTAATCGTCAGGCTGCTTTTTTCGGCAGCGCCGACGATGGTCTCTTTCCCTTCCAGCGTTTCGTTGTCGAACTTCCACTGGGGGCCGGCAATCCGCCGAGCCGGCGAAGGCGGCGCTCAGCAGCAGCGCCGCGAGGAGCCCTCCGAGGAAGATGCGTGTTGATTTGAGATTCATCTTGATGTCTCCTTTCCACAATTCCTCTTAGGGGTTTTCTTCGTCGATGAATTTGACCGCCGCGGCGGTCGCGATGTTGACCGTGTTTTCGAGGACCGCCGTGTTGTGCCCAGCCGAGGAGGGCAGGCCGGCTGAGGAATTGACGATCGGGTTGACGAGGAAAGCCAGGATGCCGCCGCAGCCCGTCGCTTTCGGCGCCGACCAGTTATTTTCGACCAGCTTGTTTTCGTCGATGTGCAGGATCAAGCCACCTTCGAGGAAGGAGGCTTTGCCGAATGAGCCTTCGATCGATTCGTTCGGCGCGTTCGGTTCCGTGGCGCCACTGGTCAGTTCCCAGACGATCGGGCTGCTGTCGGAGCCGACGTAACACTTGGAGCCCAGGAAGGGGTTTTCCAGGTGGACCTTGACCGGCAGCCTCAATGCCAGGTTTTCTTTGCGGCTCATGTTCGCTTCTGAGATCTGTATGTCCGAGGCGGAACCGGCCAGTTCAAGCGTCGAGCCCAGCCCGGTGAGGCTGTTTTCGAAGAAAAATTTGATCAGCCGTTTGACCAGCCAGTTCTGTTTTGATTCCGGCACGACGCCGAGCAGGCCGCCGGGCACGTTCTGGGAGACCGGCTGCAGGGTCGGTTGGCCTCCGGTGGCGCCGAAGAATTCGGAGATTTTGGTTTCTTTGTTCGGTTTGCCGAAGCCACCCTGCAGCAGGACGTCGTTTTCGATCGTCACCGTCTTGCTGCCGAGCACGACTTCGCCGCCTTCGGTCAGGGCATGGATGCATTTCTTGACTTCGGTGTTGGTGTAGGGGCAGTACTGGAACTGGACGAATTCGCCCACGAGTTTCGCCTGCGCTGTGCCGGCGAACCCGAGAGCCGCGAGCGCGACGACGAGCAGCGCCGCGGGCGCCGCCCTTCTGCGTTTGCTTCGCATAGCTGGGTTGCTCCTTTTCGGTCGGTTTGGGACTGGTTATCTGGTGCTGCTTGCTCGAGAAGGCTTTGCGTCGGGTGCCGCTGGGCCACCTAGCGGCGGGCGAAGGGCATGCTCACCTCCGCCGGTGGCGGCTGTGATGCCTCTTGCCCTTCTTGCAGGAGGCCTTCAGCCTGGGCTTGAAGTCGTGCAGCTTGCTGTTCTGGCCGTCGAACTTGGCGTTGGCGCGGTAGGTGCGGGCGCAGATGTCGCGGCTGTTGACGATCAGCCCCTTGTTGCCGCCCTTCATGTTGAGGATGAACTTGGAGACGGGCTGGTCCGGGACGAAGTCGAAGGTGCTCCTGATCCCGCCCCTGACCGAGTCGATGCGCCCGTCCAGTTCGATTTCGATCGGCTTTGACGGAGGCCCGTGCAGGGCCGCCACCATGTCGGGCAGTTCGTGGCTCGAGGAACGCAAGTAGACCGGGCCCACCAGCGGCTCGTCGAGCAGCGGGGTGATCGCCTTGGCATGGCCGTAGATCGAGCCCTTGGGGCACTGGTGGGCCGCGAACTGCACCCTCGTGCAAACCGTCTGGAAGTGGGCGTTCTCGATGAACTCCGAGCGCGGCAGGGCTACCGAGGCCCTGGCCGTGTTGGCTTCCAGTCCGGGCTTGGCTTCCAGCACCGCCCTCAGCTTCGGGTGGGCGCCTCTCTTGCTGCCGCCCTTGAGGCGGATGAAGAGCTTCGGTTCGTATTTCAGGCCTCGGCAGCCGCCGACCTGGAAGTGCTGGGAGAGCGGCGCCAGCTGGCCCAGCAGGGAGATCGCCTCGCCTGAGATCGCCGTCGGGCCACAGTTCGAGGGGTTGAGCGTAAACTCGCTGCGGTCGAGGGAGATCCTCGCGTCGCGCAGCTCCAGCGGGATCCCTTCCAGGATGTGAGGGAAGGAGTCGCTTCTGAGGCTGAGCTGGGCCGTGGCCGGGTCGATGTAGGCGGGGGCGCGGACCACCACATTGCCGAGATCGAAGGGTCCGGCGACCGCCGGGGTGATGACCACGCCCGAGAGCGGCGCGCCCCGGTAGGGGCCGGCCAGATAGATCTTGCCGCCGGTGTAGTAGGGAGCTGGGCCGGCGCCGGCGCCCACCTCGACTTCGCCGACCTGGGAGCCAGCCGGGCAGGAGCGGTTTGCCAGCTCCTCCTGCCCCGTCTTTTGCCCGGCGCTCGCGATCGCCGCATCCGAGCAGGTCTCCACGCCCGCCAGCTTGCCGGTCAGGCCCGGAGGCAGGCTCAGGTTCACGCCCTGCAGCTGCTGCTCGCCGTCGTCGCGGGAGAGGCTGCCGAGGAAGGGCGAGTAGCTGGCCGCGATCGGGGTCTCGGTGCCCGCTTGGAAGCCGGGATGGTTTGGCATCTCTGCTTCCCTTGATGCGCAGGGCGCGCCGTTGGGCCCCCGGTTGATTTCAAATGAGTCGTCGTATGGAACCACGGGGCCGCCCGACCAGGGGGCATGCACGCTGTGCGTGGTGTAGGTACCGCAGGTGGAGGGGGTCCTGAGCGCAGCCCTGGGACCGCCGAAGAGGTTCACCTTGAACTCGCTCACGGGCAACTCGGGGTTTTCGGTGAAGGTCGCGGTCAACTGACCCGTGTTCGGATCGGCCTCCGTCTTGCCGGCCAGCTTGATCACGACGCCGTCTTCGGGACTGTCGACGACTATGTAGACGCCGAGCAAGGTGCCGAAGGGGTTGTCGTAGGGCTGGGCGACATAGACGGACCCCGGCAGGGAGTGGTCGAGGAGCGGGGTGCTCACCTCGACCGTGCCGACCTTGGAGCCGTCCGGGCACTGCGGACGGGCGTCGCTGAAGTGCGGCGGACTCTGCCCCACTCCGGTCCTCAGCCCAATCTGAACCGGCGAGCAGGCTTGCAGGCCGTCGGCGGCGGCCGGATTGAGTGCCATCCCCTGCGGGAAAGTTACGGCCACGTCCCTGACGTTGGAGGTGGCCGGCTCGCCCCCTTTGGACTGGGGCACCTTCAGCTCGGCCTCGATTCCGGCCGGACTCTCCGCCGCCGAGGTGTCCGGGCGCAGGGTGAAGCTCGGGTCGAAATCGAGCAGTGAGCAGCCGCTCACCGCCTTGGCATCGCCCGAGACGTCTGTGGCCACCGCCCGCGCTTCATGCGGCAGCGGCGAGACCGGTATGCCTTCGTCCGCTTCCTCCCAGCTGCGCGCATGCACCGCCGCGGCCATCGTGTCCGAGCAAGCGCTCGGCATCGTCAGCAGCGGCGTATCGCGGGGTTCGACTTCACATTTCAATTTGGGAAAGGTGCGGCAGTGCCCCCGGATC
The DNA here is from genome assembly GCA_963817905.1 of uncultured Solirubrobacterales bacterium. GTDB lineage: Bacteria > Actinomycetota > Thermoleophilia > Solirubrobacterales > 70-9 > VRUE01. Next base: position 70,019 of record CAWFPS010000003.1, read on the forward strand.
CGGTCGTGACTGGAGCTGCTTGGATCACCCCACAGCTGCGCCTGCACGTTCTCCAAGGGATTGAAGGCACGTGCCAGAACATCGTGGGTGGAAGCCGAGAGCCCGAAGTCGCTTTCGCTCCTCACACTGCCCACCAGGTGCACGTAGATACCCACGTTCGCCGCATCGAAGGCGAGGGTTGCGGCGGAACCCGGCGCGGGTACCATGTTGAAAAGGGCGGAATAGGAAGGATTGGGACCAGTGATTTCGGTCACCACGGTGACGAGACCAATTTGGGACCCGTCCGGGCAGCCCGGATCCCCGCCGCCCCCGCTCAACATTTCCGCCTCGCTGCAGCGCACGCCGGTCGCATTGGGGTTGACCACCACACCCTGGGGCAGGTCGGTGACCACGTCCCTCGGGTGGCCCGAGCCGGTGGTCGGGCTCACAGGGTCGGGCTGGTCGACCGGGAAGCCGATGCTGGTCGTCATCTGGTTGGGATGGGAGCCCGCCGCCAATGCGGGTGAGCCTTCTTCCTGAGTAAACATGGTGCTGAACCCCGCCGGGCCAGGAAGGAAGCCGAAGGGTGGCGGCTCGGTGTCGATCGTCACCGCCGTCGCCGCCGTCACCTTGGTCGCGCCAGGGCTTTCCACACTTGCCACCGCGTCTTCCAGGACCTGGCCAGCTTCGAGTTCTTCCGAGACTTCAACCGGCATTCGCACCGCTACGAAGCGCGACGGGCGCAGGGATCCTGGCGCCGTGCAGGTGACCGTCTGGGACGGTGTTTTCGAGCACGCCAGGGTACCCGTATCCGCTTCATCGTTGGTCCTGGGACCGGGAGAGTCGGAGCCGAATACGGGGGTTACACCGGCTGGCAACGTGGCGCTGAACGTCACCGGGCCAACGGCGTCTCCTGCCCCGATGTTGGTCGCGATCAGCATGAACATCGGTGCTTTCGTCGGCGTTCCGCTCGATCCGGGAGCCAGATTGGTCGGCAGGACCACCAGGCTCAGCTGCCAGGCCGGGCCTGGAGCCGCTGTCGCAAGCTGTGGTCCCGGCGCCAGCCACGCACTCATCGCGATTAGCGCTATCGCCGTCCTCTTAAGCCCCCTCATCGACCTGCCCTCCCGCTCGTCTTGGCTGTTTGGTGCTTGTGCCGCCTCGGCCGCTTCTTCTTGTGCTTGCCCTTTCGCGGGTGCCCGGCGCGCCGTTGGCGCCGGTGCTTTCGATGCTTGTGCTTCTTATGGCCATGCCGCTTGGGCTTGGATTCGGCGGGACCCGTGAAACCGGCGCTGCCCGGCGCGGGCAGAGCCGGAGGCGCAGTCCCTCGCGGCTTGCAGGCTTCCCCCGCACACGGCACCGCTTCGGCCACGCCCTGAGCGGCCAGGCCCCCTTCGGAACGGGCGTCGTAGACATCCAGCAGGCCGTCTTTGTCTTGCCCGACCAGGCGCTCGTAGGTGAAGATAAACGCGTTCCTTCCTTCGAGGTCGGCGTCAGCGAAGAAGGAGGCCTCACCGCTCTTGCCGGTCGAAATCAGGTAGATGCACCCTCCGCTGCTCGGGGCATAGGCGGGTGATGCTTCGCTGCAGGACCCCTTTTCCGGCGCCTCCCACTCATAGACGTCCTGGCACGCCCGGCTGCTCTGCTGTTGCACGCTGCTCCCCCATGCGGGGCATTCTTTTTCGCCGTTTGTGTCCCGCGCCACTAGCGCATCGGGGGTCTCGAAGAAAATGCGCTTGCCGTCGCGCGACAGGTTCCGTCCAAGCACCGCCGCCGGGAGGGTCGCGCGCGACGTCGGTGGCAACAGGCTCGCCAGTCGCGCCGACCCCGTCGGCGCCTCCCCGCGGGGGTCGCATGACACGCAGGCAAGGCTCTTTGCGTCGAAATCGAAGCGGTAGAACTCAGCGCAAAGCCCCGGCACCGGTACTTCAGAGCCGACTTCCTCCGCACAGGTCGGCCCTCCGTTGTCATATTCCGTAAGCTTGCGTCGCGAGCGAAACAACAGCACCCGTCCGTCACCGCTCACCCGAGCGGTCCTGTCGGAGTCAGATTTGCTCGTTTCGCTGTGGCTGGCGATCCAGTTGAGCGCATCGCCCGCATCCCTTTCCAGACCCACTCCCTCCGCGTCCAGCCGAGCGATGAACTGCACCCCTCCGGCGTGAGCCACGTAGAGGTTGCAGATGCCTTTCGCCGCGTCTCCCGCGCCTTTACAGTTGCCAGGTGTCGCGATTTCACCCGCCTCGTTGGGTGAGTTGCCAAGGTCGTCGGGGACACCATTTGCGGCGAAATAGACGTACGAGCCGTCCCGCGAGGTTCCCAGCACTCCCTGCACGCCGATCCCGTTTTCGTGGCTGCCGTCGGGTGCCAGGTCCACCAGTTCGCCACTGTCGCGTTCGAGCTGGTAGAGGTCGGTACCCGCGTTTGCGACGAAGCCCTGGTTCGCCGTCCAGTAGAGATGGTTGTCGTCAACGGCAAGATCCCCAGGGTGACCTGCTTCGGTGATGAATTCGTATTCAGTGCCACCCCCGCCCAGGTCGTGTCGACCGATATGGCTCGCAGTCGGATTGGTCCAGTACAGATACGAAGCGTCCGCAGCAAGGCCGGGAAGGCTTTTGTCGCCACTTATTAATACGGGGAACCCTCCTTCAAAGGGATTCCCGGTGCCGTCGATGTTGAATTTGTAGATGATCCCCGTTTCAAAGCCGAGAGATACCTTTGAGGTGTAAATGTGGGTGGCGGTGATCGCGATATCTCCCCCGCCACCGAAGTCGCCGATAAATTCCGGCTCCACGCTCAGCTGATCGCATTCCAAGCTTGCGCGCGCAACGAGTCCAACCCCCTCTTCTTTTTCAATCGGCGACACGCCTGGGTTAGTCCAGTAGATGTAGCTCGAGTCGGCGGCAATGCTGCGCGGATTTGTCTGTTTCGTAAGACACTCTTGGTTGACATTGCCTCCGTCAAGGTCGGCCCTGCCGATCGTGCCCTTTTCCACCTGTGGATTGCCTTCTTCACCGAGTTCGCCCGCGTCAGTCCAGAAAATGTATTTGGCCGCGCCTTCGTCGACCACCGCGATCCCCGCCGCTTCGCCGGCGATGTTTTTCGCTTCGTCGGAAGGTGTCGCGATAAAGTTTTCCGTGAAGTCACCGCCGTCGAGTTCTGAGCGGCCGATTCTGTGGTGGGCGGGATCGGCCCAGTAGATGTATCCCCCGGCTTCATCGACCGCGACCGATTTGGCAAAGCCGGGCTGGCCGGGCCGGAATTCGTTGTCCTGTTCGCTGCCATCGCTGGCGACGGCGCGTCCTATTGCCGGCCCGTCTGGTTCGGGCCCGGTGGTGGCGTCGTCGGTGAGCTTCTCCGAGCTGAGGAAGGTAACCCGGGAGCCGTCGGAACTGGCCGCGACGAACTTGGCGGGCTGGGACCCGGCAGCGTCGTGTTTTTCCACTCCTTTGCCGTTCGTCTTCTGCGAAGCCGAGATGTGGATCGTGCAGGCGAGTACGGGGTCGGGCACGCAGGTGTCTTTGCCTTCCACTTCTTTGGTTTCTGTGGTTTCGTCTTCCGTCGGATTGAGCCGCAGGTACAGCTGTCCCGTTTCCAAATCTTCGAAGTAGACCTCGCCATTGGCTCCGACCCGGTTGGTGTCGTAGGCGTAATCCCCCCCGAATCCCGCGCGTGTGCCCTGTGCCGGCACCGAGCCATCGGGGAGCACACCGGCCAGCCACAGGCTTTCGGGTTCTCCCCGGTCCACCGCGTAGACGTTGTTCTTGCCGGCTGCCGCTTCGGGCGCCAGCTGCAGGCTGGTGTTGGTTGTGTCGCTGGCCTGGAAGATGACCGTAGTTCCGTCTTTCGAGGCACCCAAGTAGGAGTAGCTGGGGACGGGCGTCGTGTAAGGGGAGAGGCCGAGTTGGGAACCGTCGGCTACGGAGCGCGCCACCATCGCGTTGCCGTGGCCAAATCTTTCGACTTCGTCGAAAACCGTGGTGAAGTCCGGAGTCCAGCCCAGTACCTTTGCCCGCTGCCCGGCGGTCGCCCCCGGCAGAAGCCCTGTGGTGGTCCAGCCGTTCGCGCCGCGGGTCGCAAAGTAGGATGGAAACGCCTGGGACCCGGCCCCACCGGGAATGCCAGCGGCGCTTTCGAAGCTGATCGCACCACCGCTCTCCGAGGCCCTGGTGTTCGGGGCGGTGCCCTGCACGTTGCCTTCGTTCTTGTCGATCGGGCTCGCCTGCTCCCAGGCGCGGCAATCGGGGAGGAGGGCAGAGGCGCCTTTTCGGAAATCATCGTTGCCGCAGGGTTCGTCGAAAACCTGCGGCACGGAGTAAGTCGTGAAGCGCTGCTGGATTTCCTCGTCTGCTTCGTTGCGTTCGCCATCGGCGCTGCCGATCTCATTGCTCGCCACAGCGCGGAAGCGGTAGGCGGTGAAGGGTTCCAGGCCTTCGACTTTGACTCCGACCGCGAGCGGGGAGAAGCCGGAGCCGAGTTCGACCGGGGCGGCAGGCGCCTTGGCGGCAGCTTCCGGTTCGGAGAAGCTTTCGCCGTTGGCCTGCCAAGCGGCCTCGGTGATGTATTCGAACTGATAACTGGTCGTCTTGCCCTTCGGGTTCACCGCAGCGGAGAGCTGCACCGATGTTGCCGTCACCTGGCCCACCGCCTCATTACCGATGACCGGGCGAGAGTCGAAGGTGACGCCAACTGTGGTCGCGGTTTCGATCACTACCGTGCATTTGGTCTTGTCTTCACTCACCGATTCGCAACCGCTCCAGTCGGCGATTTCCGAGCCGAGATCGGCCGCTGCGCTCAGCGTGACCTCTTTGCCTTCGAGGAATTCCGCTTCGCAGGCAGTCCCGCAGCTGATTCCCGGCGGCAAGCTGGTCACCGTGCCCGAGCCGGCGCCGTGCTTCTCGACCGTCAACGGGTACTGGGGTTTGCCGCCCGGCAGCGGCCCATACGCATAGGCGTTGCCGTTGGCCGAACTGACGTAGACGTTGCCCTGGTTGGAGCTGGCGGTGCCGTTGTCGACGGCGATGTTGGGCGCGGCGAAGGAGTCCTCGGTGAAGGCCGGTTCGTGGGCGATCTCGGTGAGGAAGCCGCCTGCTTCGGTGAACTCGTCGACGACGCCGCGGGCGACGTCGGAGACGAGCACATGGCCGTTTGACTGGTCGACCGCGAGGAAGGGCTTTTCCATCGCCCCGAAAGGCCCTTCGGGTGCTTCTGAGCCGTCGATTTCGGCTTCGATCGCATCGCCGGCCGGGTTCAGCACGTAGGCCTTGGAGTGGGCGCGGTCGGTGACGTAGACGTTGCCGGTTTCCGCGTAGACGTCGACGCCGAAAAAGTCTGCTCCTGAGACGAGGCCCTCGCCGATCGTCGAGGAGATCGGGGTGCCGTCGGGTTCGAAGGAGGAGACGTTGGTGGTGGAGCCGTCGAATTCTTCGCTGACTTCGCAGGTACCCGCGCCGGAGGTCGTTTCGCAGGTCATCTGCGAGATGTCGGTGTTCGCTAGTGCCCCTTCGAAGAGGACCGTGAAGTTGGGGCTGGTCAGCGAGACGTTGCCGGCGCCGAGCGTCGCCAGCAGGGCGTTTTCGATGTTGGTTTTACGCGTGCCGTTGGAGCCGGTGTATTCGATCGCGGCGGTTTCTTCGCCGTTGGCGGTGAGCTTGAACATGTCGCCAGTCGCAAACCCACTGAACTGGAGCCTCTGGGTCTCATTGCCCAGCGGTTCGCTGGCGTAGACGCGCTGAGAGTCGGGGTCCACCGCCACCGAGGTGGCCTGGTGGCTCGCCGAGACGAGGACGCCGTTGGTGTTGAGCGAGGTATCGGGCGCATAGGTGGTTTCCCCGCTGGGCGGGTAGGAAGAGGGCTTGTAGCGAACTACCTCGCGGCCGAAGACGCCGCGGCCGCTGATGAACTGCTCGGTGGAGACGTAGACGTCACCGGCGGCATCGACGGCAAGATCGCAGGGAAAGTAGCCCGGGTTGGTGACGCCGCCGGCGGAGAAGCTGGTGATTTCGCTCCCCGGCGGGCTTCCTTCGCTCCCCGCCTGGTCATAGACCTTGACTTCGAGGCTCTGCTCGCGGGCGACGTAGAGATTGCCCTGGCTGTCGGTGGCCACGCCGCAGGCGCTGGAGAGGCCTTCGTGGTCCAGATCGGGCAGTTCGGGGTGGTAGGGCCCATACGCATAGGCGTTGCCGTTGGCCGAACTGACGTAGACGTTGCCCTGGTTGGAGCTGGCGGTGCCGTTGTCGACGGCGATGTTGGGCGCGGCGAAGGAGTCCTCGGTGAAGGCCGGTTCGTGGGCGATCTCGGTGAGGAAGCCGCCTGCTTCGGTGAACTCGTCGACGACGCCGCGGGCGACGTCGGAGACGAGCACATGGCCGTTTGACTGGTCGACCGCGAGGAAGGGCTTTTCCATCGCCCCGAAAGGCCCTTCGGGTGCTTCTGAGCCGTCGATTTCGGCTTCGATCGCATCGCCGGCCGGGTTCAGCACGTAGGCCTTGGAGTGGGCGCGGTCGGTGACGTAGACGTTGCCGGTTTCCGCGTAGACGTCGACGCCGAAAAAGTCTGCTCCTGAGACGAGGCCCTCGCCGATCGTCGAGGAGATCGGGGTGCCGTCGGGTTCGAAGGAGGAGACGTTGGTGGTGGAGCCGTCGAATTCTTCGCTGACTTCGCAGGTACCCGCGCCGGAGGTCGTTTCGCAGGTCATCTGCGAGATGTCGGTGTTCGCTAGTGCCCCTTCGAAGAGGACCGTGAAGTTGGGGCTGGTCAGCGAGACGTTGCCGGCGCCGAGCGTCGCCAGCAGGGCGTTTTCGATGTTGGTTTTACGCGTGCCGTTGGAGCCGGTGTATTCGATCGCGGCGGTTTCTTCGCCGTTGGCGGTGAGCTTGAACATGTCGCCAGTCGCAAACCCACTGAACTGGAGCCTCTGGGTCTCATTGCCCAGCGGTTCGCTGGCGTAGACGCGCTGAGAGTCGGGGTCCACCGCCACCGAGGTGGCCTGGTGGCTCGCCGAGACGAGGACGCCGTTGGTGTTGAGCGAGGTATCGGGCGCATAGGTGGTTTCCCCGCTGGGCGGGTAGGAAGAGGGCTTGTAGCGAACTACCTCGCGGCCGAAGACGCCGCGGCCGCTGATGAACTGCTCGGTGGAGACGTAGACGTCACCGGCGGCATCGACGGCAAGATCGCAGGGAAAGTAGCCCGGGTTGGTGACGCCGCCGGCGGAGAAGCTGGTGATTTCGCTCCCCGGCGGGCTTCCTTCGCTCCCCGCCTGGTCATAGACCTTGACTTCGAGGCTCTGCTCGCGGGCGACGTAGAGATTGCCCTGGCTGTCGGTGGCCACGCCGCAGGCGCTGGAGAGGCCTTCGTGGTTGAGCGCAGGGCGTTCTGAGTGGTACGGGTAAGGCGGCGGGGCCGCCGATGCAGCTGCCGCCGCAAGCAGGCACACCGCAACGGTCAACATGCCGACAGAAGCCCCTGCGATCCTCTCCCATCTCCCAGATACCCCCGCCCTACTCGACGCCATCTTCCCTTCCCCGCTCATCTGACTCCCCGTTTGTTGGCTTGCAACTCCCTGGCACTTTTCACGCCGCGCCACGCATCGGACATCCCTTTTGCGCTGCACAGACCTTCCCAGCGAGTTCCCGGAACTCAAGGTGCCCTCCTTCGATATTTTCTATTCACCCTTTCGGTACGCATCTATCCCGCATTCGTTCACGGCCCGAACCCAGCCGGACCCCCGGAGGCGTTAGAAAACGCCCACGCCACCACCGCGTACTCAGGGCCTGCCGACGGCCCAGATACAAGCGGCCCGAGCCCCTGGAGAGCCCGAGCCGCTTTAGGAACCGCTTGCAACCGAATGCCTCGGTACCGCCGAACTCCTATTCCGTTAAATGCACCGCCCAGGTCGCACCACTGATCTCCGTAACATGCGCTAGGGCCGCACCCTTCTTTTTCCCGCCCGGCGTTTCTAACTCACCTAATATGTAGGCTGGTTCTTTGCCGTAGAACAGCTCGGTTTTGCCTTCGTTGTCGAGGCCCTCATCTACGTGCACTAAATGTTCCGCTTCGCTGAGTAACGCTTTTAAGAGCGTCAGCAGAGCTAACCCTTTAACTTCCACTTCTTCGGGCAAAGTGCAGAATACCCCGGAGAAAAAGAATCCCGTGAACGGTTCGCCTTCGGCTTTTACATAGACTTCTTCTTCGCCATTCATTCCCAACACGCCTTCGGCCGATGCCCAGATTTCGCCGGAGCCGCCTTCTTCTTCGGCTAATACGGTGCACTGTTCATCGCCTAATACCGTGCATTCTTGGAATTTTACGCTCGCACTTCCCGTTCCAGTTGAGTGCAAAGTGGCATTGCCCGTTGCTTTTTCGCAGTGTATTCCCAAACCAATTCCCGGAACAGATAGCTCGCCTAATAACCCTTTAACTTTCAACTGAAGTAATTCCACGGAGGAGCCGTTCTTTAACAGTAACCATCCTGCCTGCGCCGCGGACGCACTCACAGCCATCACGCCGACGGCCGCAAGAAGCGCCAGGCCCAGGATCTTGGCCAGGTTCCTTCTATGCATGCTAATCCCTCTCTTCATTGTTGAGTTGCGGTTTGTGGTTGAGATGCGCCGGAGGGTTCGCCTCGACGCGCCCCACAGCCTCCCTCCTGGCAGTCCGGCGATCAAGCTTTCCGGAGCGGTGGGTTTTCCAGCCCTGCGAAATCGTTATGGATGGGCATCTTTCGTGCCTCCTCGAGGATTGACTCGCTCTAAACAGGCTGGAAAACCAGCCCTCCCAGCCGGGGAAAGGCGACGGCGGAATCGCTCCCAAGACCCCCCGCTTCAAACGGATGAAACCGCGCCCCGGGGTTCCCCGGGGCGCGGTTTCGTCGATCGGTACTAGATACAAACAGCCAGCAATAGCTGGGCCTGCAACTTAGCTATTCGACTAAATGCAGCGCGGTCGGCGCTTTACTGACCTCTTCAACGTGCGCTTCCACGGCCGGCTCGTGTTTTTCGCCTTCTAATAATTTGCCGTGAAGTTCAGCCGGTTCATTGCCGTAGAACAGCTCGGTATTTCCTTCGCTGTCTCTACCCTCATCCACATGGACTAAGTGGACTTGAGCTAAGGTTAATGCGTCTAAAATCGTGACCTTAGCTAACCCTTTAACTTCGACTTCTTCCGGAAGCGCACAGAATATGCCGCCGAAGTACCACACGGCGAACGGTTTTCCTTGAGCCGTTATGTACACTTCTTCTTCTTCGCCTTCACCGCTCATTTCTAGTTTGCCAGTACCCGACGCAGGAATGTCACCGGGCGTACCTTCTTCTTCTTCTTCGGGATAGATCGTGCACTGTTCGTCGCCTAAGACGGTGCAGCCATGGAAGGTGCCACTGGCCGAGCCGGTCCCGTCGTCGTGCACCGTGGCGGTACCCGTGGCACCCGTGCAGTGGATGGCAAGACTTGAGTTGGGAACTAATAGCTCTCCTAATAAGCCCGTTATGTTGAATTTAAGTAAAGAAGGTGACCCTTCGCCTTCCTTTAAGAATAACCATTTGGCCTGCGCCGCGGACGCACTCACAGCCATCACGCCGACGGCCGCGAGAAGCGCCAGGCCCAGGATCTTGGCCAGGTTCCTTCTATGCATGCTAATCCCTCTCTTCATTGTTGAGTTGCGGTTTGTGGTTGAAACGCGCCGGAGGGTTCGCCTCGACGCGCCCCACAGCCTCCCTCCTGGCAGTCTGGCGATCAAGCTTTCCGGAGCGGTGGGTTTCCCATCCTTGCGAAATCGTTATGGATGGGCATCTTTCGTGCCTCCCCGAGGATGACTCGCTCTAAACAGGCTGGAAAACCAGCCCGCACAGCCGGGGGAAGGCGACGGCGGAATCGCTCCCAAGACCCCCCGCTTCAAACGGATGAAACCGCGCCCCGGGGAACCCCGGGGCGCGGTTTCTTAAAAAACGATCCGGGCTAGCTACAACTGGCTAGCAATGGCTGGACCTACAACTTACCTATTCGACTAAATGCAGCGCGGTGGGCGCTCCACTGAACTCTTCAACGTGCGCTTCCACGGCCGGCTCGTGTTTTTCGCCTTCTAATAATTTGCCGTGGAGTTCAGCCGGTTCTTTTCCGTAGAACAGCTCGGTATTTCCTTCACTGTCTCTACCCTCATCCACATGGACTAAGTGGACTTTAGCTAAGGTTGACGCGTCTAAAATATCAATACGCGCTAACCCGTTAACTTCGACTTCTTCCGGCAGAGTACAGAACATGCCGCCGAAGTACCACACGGCGAACGGTTTTCCTTCAGCCGTTATGTACACTTCTTCTTCTTCGCCTTCACCGCTCATCTCTAGTTTGCCAGTACCCGACGCAGGAATGTCACCGGGCGTACCTTCTTCTTCTTCTTCGGGATAGATCGTGCACTGTTCGTCACCTAAGACGGTGCAGCCATGGAAGGTGCCACTGGCCTCGCCGGTACCGTCGTCGTGCACCGTGGCGGTACCCGTGGCGCCCGTGCAGTGGATGGCGAGTTTTGATTCAGGAACTAATAGCTCTCCTAATAAGCCCGTTATGTTGAATTTAAGTAAAGAAGGTGACCCTTCGCCTTCCTTTAAGAATAACCATTTGGCCTGCGCCGCGGACGCACTCACAGCCATCACGCCGACGGCCGCAAGAAGCGCCAGGCCCAGGATCTTGGCCAGGTTCCTTCTATGCATGCTAATCCCTCTCTTCATTGTTGAGTTGCGGTTTGTGGTTGAGACGCGCCGGAGGGTTCGCCTCGACGCGCCCCACAGCCTCCCTCCTGGCAGTCTGGCGATCAAGCTTTCCGGAGCGGTCTGTTTCCCATCCTTGCGAAATCGTTATGGATGGGCATCTTTCGTGCCTCCCCGAGGATGACTCGCTCTAAACAGGCTGGAAAACCAGCCCGCACAGCTGGGGGGATGCGGCGGCGAGATGGCTCCCCAAGAGCTCCCGATTCATGCTAATGAAACCGCGCCCCGGGAATCGGGGCGCGGTTTCGTCGATCGGTGCTAGATACAAACAGCCAGCAATAGCTGGGCCTGCAACTTAGCTATTCGACTAAATGCAGCGCAGTCGCCGCTCCACTGATCTCTTCAACGTGCGCTTCCACGGCCGGCTCGTGTTTTTCGCCTAATAATTTGCCGTGCAGTTCAGCTGGTTCATTGCCGTAGAACAGCTCGGTATTTCCTTCACTGTCTCTACCCTCATCCACATGGACTAAGTGGACTTTAGCTAAGGTTAACGCGTCTAAAATCGTGACCTTAGCTAACCCTTTAACTTCGACTTCTTCCGGAAGCGCACAGAATATGCCGCCGAAGTACCACACGGCGAACGGTTCTTTTTCAGCCGTTATGTACACTTCTTCTTCTTCGCCTTCACCGCTCATTTCTAGTTTGCCAGTACCCGACGCAGGAATGTCACCGGGCGTACCTTCTTCTTCTTCTTCGGGATAGATCGTGCACTGTTCGTCGCCTAAGACGGTGCAGCCATGGAAGGTGCCACTGGCCGAGCCGGTCCCGTCGTCGTGCACCGTGGCGGTACCCGTGGCACCCGTGCAGTGGATGGCAAGACTTGAGTTGGGAACTAATAGCTCTCCTAATAAGCCCGTTATGTTGAATTTAAGTAAAGAAGGTGACCCTTCGCCTTCCTTTAAGAATAACCATTTGGCCTGCGCCGCGGACGCACTCACAGCCATCACGCCGACGGCCGCGAGAAGCGCCAGGCCCAGGATCTTGGCCAGGTTCCTTCTATGCATGCTAATCCTCTCCTCGATGTTGAGTTGCGGTTTGTGGTTGAGATGCGCCGGAGGGTTCGCCTCGACGCGCCCCACAGCCTCCCTCCTGGCAGTCCGGCGATCAAGCGTTCCGGAGCGGTCTGTTTCCCATCCTTGCGAAATCGTTATGGATGGGCATCTTTCGTGCCTCCCCGAGGATAAACAGGCTGGAAAACCAGCCCGCACAGCTGGGGGAAGGCGGCGGCGGAATCGCTCCCAAGACCCACCCCGCTTCAAACGAATCGGGTAGGGGCGGGGCTTACCCCCGCCCCTCCCACACCACCGGACGTGCGGGTCCGCATCCGGCGGTTCGCGTCGCGTTCCGGAAACGACGGTAGGGGTCGGTGAAGCCGGCAAGCCCTTGCTCGCGCCAGTAGGCATTCGTGAGGCTGCGGGTGAGCACCCACGACCTCGCGATCCGCCAGTAGCCCAGGCGGCTGTTGGCCCACTCATAGGCCTTGCCCTCTGGGATGCCGGTGGCGATCAGGTTGCGGTGTTTGGTGCGGATTTTCTTCCACTCCTTCCACCTGACCTGCCGCAACCGGCGGCGCAACCACTCATCGAGCTCCTCGAAGACCGAAGGCGTATCGGCCAACGCGAAGTAGGCCGTCCACCCTCGGCTGAAGCGGTTGATCGAGTTGATCCGCCGCTCCATCGAGGTGCCCCAACTACGTGAGGTAAGACGGCGCAGGCGATCTTTGACCCGCTTGCGGGCCTTGGGATCGATCCTGACCTTGATCTCGCCTCCTCGCTTGAAGAAGCCGAACCCCAGGAGGGTTCGCCTCGTCGCGCGGTCAATCGCGGACTTCTCGCGGTTGACCCGCAGCTTCAGGCGTCGCTCGATGAACTCGCAGGTGTTACCCATCACGCGCTCGGCCGCCCGTTTGGAGGCGACGTAGATCGTGATGTCATCCGCGTAGCGGACGAAGCGGTGCCCTCGCTTCTCCAGCATCCGGTCGAGGTCGTCGAGGTAGACGTTGGAGAGCAGCGGTGAGAGGGGAGAACCCTGCGGGGTTCCCTCCTCGGTTGGCTGCTTCACCCCGTCTGCCATGACTCCCGCTTCCAGGTAGCTGCGGATCAGCTTGAGCACCTTCTTGTCGGTGACCCGCCTTGCGACCCTCGCCATCAGCGCGTCGTGCTGGACTCGATCGAAGAAGCGATCGAGGTCCAGATCGACGGCCCACCCATGCCCCTCGGCGATGTCGCGCTGAGCGCGCTTGATCGCATCATGGGCCGAGCGCTCGGGACGAAAGCCGAAGCTACGCTCCGAGAAGCCGGGATCGAATACGGGCACCAGCACCTGCGAGAGGGCCTGCTGGATCACTCGATCCAGGGCCGTCGGCACCCCCAGCTCCCGCTTTCCTCCCGAGGGCTTTGGGATCGTGACCCTGCGGGTGGGAGAGGGACAGTAGGTGCCCGCGTCGAGCCTTGCCCGGACTTTGGGCCAGTGGTCATGCAGCCAGGAGCGAAGCTCTTTGGTCTGCATGCCATCGACGCCGGGAGCACCGGCGTTTCGCTCGACGCGTCTGAGCGCCGCCGCCAGATTGCCCCGGGAGAGGAACTTCCCCCAGAGATCCCCGGTGACGGCGGGGTGAGGCTTTGCCTCGCCTGGCGCCGGGAAGCCGCTTTGCTCTTCGCGGGGAGCTTCGGGCTTCACCCTAGGCATCCATTGCGCGAAGGCCCCGCCGGGGCGGGGTTGGCTGCTGTGGCTTCCGCGAGCACGGGCGCACTTTGCCTCGGCTTCGCGTTCGGCCCTTCGCGGCGCACGATCCCGCCGCTACTACGGCCTCTGCTGACTCCTGTCGGGTGACCGGCCGCCTCGCGGCGGCCGGGGTCGGGCGACTTGCGTCGAGGCCGACACTCCGACAGGCCTCCCGGGATAAGCCAGGACACCTTCCCCGCGCACCCGCCGCATTTACGTTGCGGCCGCTTGATGGCAACGGGCTTCGCCGTGTCATGCAGGCTCGCCCTGGCCGCCCCGCCTCCGATGCGGTTCGTGTCCCTCGGGTCGCGGTTTCGCCTCCACCTTCCTTCCCACCCCGCCTCGCGGCGACGCAGTTGGCTTCGGCTTGTGGTTGGTGCCATCTCCTTCACAGAGGACTTTCACCTCCGAGCGTCCTGGCATGCCCGGCGTACATGAAACCGCGCCCCGGGGAACCCGGGGCGCGGGTATTGCTTCAATCGGCCCTGGTTATCGCCAGCTAGCGAGCAACTGGGCGTACAACCTAACTATTCGACTAAATGCAGCGCGGTCGGCGCTTTACTGACCTCTTCAACGTGCGCTTCCACGGCCGGCTCGTGTTTTTCGCCTTCTAATAATTTGCCGTGAAGTTCAGCCGGTTCATTGCCGTAGAACAGCTCGGTTTTTCCTTCGCTGTCTCTACCCTCATCCACATGGACTAAGTGGACTTGAGCTAAGGTTGACGCGTCTAAAATGGTAATGAGAAATAAGCCGCCGAGTTCGGTCTCTTCCGGAAGCGGACAGAATATGCCGCTGAAGTACCACACGGCGAACGGTTTTCCTTCAGCCGTTATGTACACTTCTTCTTCTTCGCCTTCACCGCTCATTTCTAGTTTGCCAGTACCCGACGCAGGAATGTCACCGGGCGTACCTTCTTCTTCTTCTTCGGGATAGATCGTGCACTGTTCGTCACCTAAGACGGTGCAGCCATGGAAGGTGCCACTGGCCTCGCCGGTACCGTCGTCGTGCAACGTCGCGGTACCCGTGGCGCCCGTGCAGTGGATGGCGAGGTTTGATTCAGGAACTAAGAACTCGCCTAATAAGCCCGTGACTTTGAACTGAAGTAAGGAAGGTGACCCCGCGCCTTCCCTTAAAAATTCCCATTCCGCCTGCGCCGCGGACGCACTCACAGCCATCACGCCGACGGCCGCGAGAAGCGCCAAGCCCAGGATCTTGGCCAGGTTCCTTCTATGCATGCTAATCCCTCTCCTCATTGTTGAGTTGCGGTTTGTGGTTGAGACGCGCCGGAGGGTTCGCCTCGACGCGCCCCACAGCCTCCCCCCTGGCAGTCTGGCGATCAAGCTTTCCGGAGCGGTGTGTTTTCCAGCCCTGCGTGCTCACCGGATCTGGGCATTTTCGGCGTAGGGTCGACGGGAGGCGCCTGAGCCGTGCGGCTATGCAAGCCCGACTGACCTGGTCTCCTCCCGCCGCCACATCGAACCGTGCGTGCGGTTTTCCCGCACACGGCTCACCGACGTTCTTCACCGTTGGCATTCGGCTATCCCCGCCACGCCCGGTGCGGGCGCGGTGCGACGATGATTCCGTTGAGGTCGATCAGGCCCAAGCGGTCCGGCGACTGGAAGGCAAAAACCGACCAGCCGTAGTCCCGGCTGCGCTTGTGACGCTTGGCCACGAGCAAAGCAAGGCGCTCAGCCGCGTAGGCACTGATCGTGTCGAAGTGGTGGGCTGAGTTCCCGTAGCGGAAGTAGCCCACCCAGCCACGCAGGAAGACGTTGATCTTCCCGGTGGTCTCATCGACCGGACGCAACAGCCAACGCCGATCCGTCATCTCACGGATTCGGTCGCGGGCGTGCTGCATCCCCTGGTGCGAGGGCCAGCGAGCGAGGAAGCAGACATGCCGAGCGCCGCGGGCGCGTACCCAACGGTGGTGGAAGCCGAGGAAGTCAAGTCCCTCGCCTCCCTCCCGCAGGTGCACGATCCGCGTCTTGGCCTCCTTGGGCTGAAGGCCCAGCTCGGCCAGCATCTGCCGCAGCGACGCAAGCGCCGCCTCGGCCTCTGCCCGCGTTCGGCACATCGCCACCAGATCGTCGGCATAACGCACCAGCACACCGTGTCCGCGCCGCGCCCACTGCCGGTCAAGCCGGTGCAGATAGACGTTGCACAGCAGCGGCGAGATGACGCCGCCTTGCGGTGTGCCGGTGACGCCGCGCCTGATCGCCCCGTCCTGCATCACCCCTGCGCGCAACATCGCGCGCAGCAGCTTGAGCACGTGACGATCGACGACCCTCTCCTCGACCGCCGACATCAACTGCGAGTGCGGAATCGCCTCGAAGCAGTTGGCGATATCCGACTCGAGAACCCACCGTCGCCCACCCCATGCCTCATCAATGAGGACCTGGAGCGCATCGTGTGCCGAGCGTTTCGGGCGAAAGCCGAAGGAACACCCGAGCATGTCGGCCTCGAAGATCGGCTCGATCACCGTCTTCAAGGCCGTCTGCACGATGCGGTCGGGGACCGCCGGGATCGACAGCGGCCTTTGCTCTTTGGGACTGCCGGGCTTCGGGATGAAGACCCGGCGGGTCGCGAGCGGTCGGTAGCTGCCGTCCTTGAGGTCCGTGGCCAGTTCGCCGAGCAACCGGCTGACGCCGTATCGCTCCACGTCGGCGATGGTCTCGCGGTCGATGCCGGCCGCGCCACGATTGGCGCGCACCAACTCCCACGCCCGCTCCAAGACGTCCCTGCGGTGGACCTTGTCGTAGAGCGCGTGGAACCGTCGTCCGGGATCGGCCTTGGCCGCCCGGTAGAGCGTTCGCTTCAGTTCTCGGACTTTGTCCTGCTTGGTGGTCCTAGCCATAAGTGGCACTCACCGGCCCTTCCCCGTGCGTGACGCATGAACGAAGCAGCGGCCCTTCCCTCACCTCGGGTTCTGTTGTCCCGTCGGCTCAAGCGGTAATACGGCCGCCTCCGACGCCCACCCGGCACCCATCCACTTCCCGGCGCAAACCGGTTATAGGACGCGACTCTCCGGTGGACATTCCGCAGCCACCGGGCCGGGGAGGGCCTCCCCAGTTCCCGCCGTCACCTTCTCGGCGTTCCACGCCCCGTACGCCGGGAGGTTCCTCGGGGCTGCGCTCCAGGCTCTTCGCCCCTTCCGTGGCCTTCGCCGTGATACCCGCGGCTCGGCTCCTCCTCTACCCGCCCGCAGGCGGGCCCCTAACGACGCGGCAGGCTTCGCTTGATGCTGCGGACCGCCGAGTTGCTCCCCCAATGGGACCTTTGACGCTGGGCTTCGACCCGACCCGTTTCCAGGGCGAGCCGCCAGCCTGCTACCGAGCCTCCTGGCAGCTACTCGGGCGGGACTCTCACCCGCTGGCGACGACGAGCTTATGTTGGTCTAGCTACTCATTTGAGCACCTCCAACCCTGGGCGCGCGGCACAACTGGGTTAAGTGAATCGCGAGCGGTGCTCTACTTGCCTCTCTAATCGCCGTCCGGGGTCCAGAGCTCGGAGGGTTTCTCCTCCTGCTCCTTCTCCGGGGTCCAGATCTGCTCGCGGGCCTCGGCCTGCTCGAGCGGGATCGGCTTGGCCGAGTCGGCGACGAGGTCGATTGCCTTGCGGACGGCGATGTCCTCGCGGATCATCGCCTCGCGGCCGTTCTCACGCAGGCGGGCGAGCAGCTTCTCCGGCGTGGTGCGCTCGTGCTCGGCCGTGTGGGCGAGGGCCTCGACCAGCTCCTCCTCCGCGACCTCGATCGCCTCGGCCTCGACGATCGCCGCCAGCACGGCCTCGCGCTTCAGCTCCCGCTCGGCGTCGGGCTTGGATTCCTCGATCAGGTCCTCGCGCGTTTTGCCCTGCATCTGCAGGTAGGCGGCCGGGTCCATGCCGCTGGCGGCGAGCTGGCGCTGGACCCGCTCCCAGCGCTCCTCGGCGCGGGCGGTGACGAGGGCGGCCGGGACGTCGACCGTGGCCGCAGTGGCGGCGGCATCGACGGCGGCGACGCGGAAGTCCTGCTCGGCCCTCTCCCCCACCGCCTCGCCGACCCGCTTGGCGATGTCGGCGCGCAGCTCGGCGATCGTCTCGAACTCCGAGGCTTCGGCGGCGAAGTCGTCGTCGAGCTCGGGCAGGATCTTCTCCCGCACCTCCTTCACCTCGACCTTGAAGACGGCGTCCTGGCCGGCCAGCTTCTCGGCCTGGTAGTCCTCGGGAAAGGTGACCTCGACCTGGCGCTCCTCGCCGGCGCTGGCCCCGCTGAGCTGCTCCTCGAATCCCTCGATCAGCTGGTTGCTGCCCAGCTCCAGCAGGTAGTCGCTGGCCTTGCCGCCCTCGAACGCCTGGCCGTCGAGCAGCCCCTCGAAGTCGATCAGGACGACGTCGCCCTCAGCGGCGGCGCGCTCGACCGGCTCGAGCTTGGTGAAACCTTCGCGGATGCGCTCGACCTCGCGGTCGACGATCTCCTCGTCGGGCTCGGTCTCGGCCTTGCCGACCTCGAGGCCCTTGTAGGTGCCGAGCGTCGCCTTTGGCCGCACGCCGATCTCGAATTTGAAGCTGAGCGGCTCGCCCTCGGCCTCGGGCGCGGAGACGATCTCGATCTTGGGATCGCCGACAGGGCTGATCCCCGAGCGCAGCATGCCCTGTTCGTACCACTCCGGCAGCGAGTCGCGGATGGCCTCCTGGAAGACACCGTCGAAGCCGAGCCGCTGGATCACCAGCGAGGGCGGCGCTTTGCCCTTGCGAAAGCCGGGCATTTTCATCTCGCGGGCAAGGGCGCGGGCAGCGCGCTGCATGCCGCGCTCGACCTGCTCGGCGGGAACCTCGACCTCGACCTTGGCGCGGGACTCGGGCAGCTCTGTGACGGTGGTCTTCATCGAGCGCGAGACCCTAGCCGCTGGGCGAGAACGGTGCGCATGGCAAGACCGAAATCGATCGCGAAGGCGGTGCCGCGGCCGAGCGGGCCGGTGACGAGCCAGGCGCGGGCCCTAGTGAGCGGGGACACGGTCCCCGTCGCCTGCATCGACACGGTCCTCCCCACTGCCGACGATCCGCTCTTCCAGCCGCGCCCCGTGCCCGGCCGCCACCGCACGCTGCGCTCGCCGCTCGTCGAGGGCGAAGCCGCGCTCCTCGGCCAGCTCCAGGAGGCGCTGGCGCTCGCTGCCTTCGCGGGCGACCTCGAAGAAGATCCAGGCGAGGACGCCGAGGGCGAGGAAGGTGCCCTCGACCATCATGATCGCGCCCGCCGTGCTCTGGTCGCCGATCGGCGAGATGCCCCAGTAGCGCTCGCCGGGTCCATATATCGGGTAGAGGACCGTGCCGCTCCACATCAGCACGTTGCCGAGCACGGCGCCGGCGAAGCGCATGGCGAAGACGTAGCCGACCTTCCAGCCCGCCGTAAACCAGGCCGGCTTGGGCAGCGGGCCGAAGACCGGCATCCAGACCAGGCAGCCGAAGGCGAGGAAGCAGGTGTGCTCGAGCGCGTGCACGGGCGCCGTCCCGTAGGCCGCGTCATATAGAGCCGGGATGTGCCAGAAGTAGAAGTTGAGCGCCCAGAGCGGCAACGCCACCAGCGGGTGGGTGAGGATTTCGAGGCGCCTGAAGAAGGGGATTGCCAGCACCGGTTGCAACAGCGAGCGGGTGAGGCCGAGGACGAGCAGCAGGGCGGCGAGATCGCCGATCAGCAGGTGCTCGACCATGTGGGAGATGACCAGCTCCTCGGCGATGTGGCCGACGGGGCTGAAGAGGGCGATCGCGATCAGGGCCAGGCCGCTGCCGAAGCAGAGCTGGCGCCAGAGCGCCACCGGGCGCTCTTCCCAGCGCAGGGTCATCGCCCGCCCCCAGTAGAGGACGGCGCCGATCGTGATCGGGAAGACCTCGACCGGCGCGAAGCTGCCGGAGACGTGGGCGAGGAGAACGCTGCTCACGCTGGTAGCTTGGCACGGTGTGAGCGCCGTGGACCCCAGCTTCCCGCCGATCGGCGGCTACGGCTTCCTCTCCGACTGCCACACCAGCGCCCTGGTCTCCTATGACGGCACGGTCGAGTGGCTCTGCCTGCCCCGCTTCGACTCGCCGAGCGCCTTCGCGGCGATGCTCGACCGTGGCGCCGGGCACTTCAAGGTGGCGCCGAAGGGCGTGATCGTGCCGATCAGCCGCCGCTACGAGCCCGGCACGCTGGTGATCGAGACGACCTGGGTCTGCGACGGCGGCTGGCTGGTCACCCACGACCTGCTCTCGATCGCCAACTGGGCGGCCGGGGGCGAGGAGAGCGGCCGGCCCCGCACCGCGCACGAAGCCGACAACTCGCTGCTGCGGATCGTCACCTGCGTCGACGGCGAGGTCGAGGTCGAGATGGAGTGCCTGCCGCGCTTCGCCTACGGGGCCGAGACGCCACAGTGGAGCGGCGGCGAGCTGGGCGAAGCGACGGCGCTCGGCGGCGACGGGACCGAGCTGCGCCTGACCAGCGACATGGAGCTGAGCCTCGACGGCGGCGCCGCCCGCGGCGCCCTGCACCTGCGCGAGGACGAGAGCGGATTCTGCGCCGTCACCTGGGGCGAGGGCGACCCGGGCGGCCCGCGCAGCGCCCCCGAGGCGCTGGAGCGGCTCGACTCGACCGAAGAGTTCTGGCGCCACTGGCTGCGCGCCGGCGAGTTCCCCGACCACCCCTGGCGCATCCACCTGCAGCGCTCCGCCCTCGTCCTCAAGGGCCTCACCTACGCGCCCAGCGGCGCGATCCTCGCCGCCCCCACCACCTCGCTGCCCGAGACCCCCGGCGGCGAACGCAACTGGGACTACCGCTACAGCTGGATCCGCGACTCGACCTTCAGCCTCTGGGCCCTGCACACGCTCGGCTTCGACGCCGAGGCGCGGGACTTCATGCGCTTCATCCTCGACCTCTGCCGCGACCACCCGGACCTGCAGATCATGTACGGGATCGGCGGCGAGCGCGACCTCACCGAGCGCACCCTCGACCACCTCGGCGGCTACGGCGGCGCCCGCCCGGTGCGGATCGGCAACGGCGCCTTCGACCAGCGCCAGAACGACGTCTGGGGCGCCCTGCTCGACTCGATCTACCTGCACGAGAAGTCCCTGCGAGGGACCGGCACCCCGGCCGACCGGCAGCTGATCCGCCACCAGGTGGAAGCGGCGATCGCCGCCTGGCCGCACCCCGACCAGGGGATCTGGGAGTCGCGCGGGGAGCCGCGGCACTACGTCTCCTCGAAGCTGATGATCTGGGTCGCGGTCGACCGCGGGGCGCGGCTGGCGCGCGGCGTCGGGATCGACGACGTGGCCGGGGAGTGGGAGCAGCGAGCCGGGGAGATGCGCGAGGAGATCCTCGCGCGCGGCGTCCGCGACGGCGTCTTCCGCCAGCACTACGAGACCGACGCGCTCGACGCCTCCACCCTGCTGATCCCGCTGCTGCGCTTCCTGCCGGCCGACGACCCGCGCGTGTGCGCGACGGTGAAGGCGATCCAGAAGGAGCTGACCCAGCACGGCCTCGTCCTCCGCTACAAGGTCGGCGAGACCGACGACGGGCTCAGCGGCGAGGAGGGCACCTTCCTGATCTGCTCCTTCTGGCTCGCCTCGGCCCTCTCGGAGATCGGCGAGCACGAGCAGGCCCGCGCCCTCTGCGAGCGCCTGCTGGAGTCCGCAGGCTGGCTCGACCTCTTCGCCGAGGAGCTCGAGCCCCAAAGCGGCCGCCACCTGGGCAACTTCCCCCAGGCCTTCACCCACCTAGCCCTGATCAACGCCGTCTCCCACGTAATCGCCGACGAGCAGCGCCAGGATGGCGGCCCAACCGCCGTCTTCACCGAGATGGGCGGCGTCCGCGAGGACGCCTGAGGGGGGTTCTGGATGCCGGGTAGCGACTAACTTCTGTTGGTGAACCTATCCGCTCATCCAGCGGCGCCACGATCTCTTCCAGCGAGCAGATGCGATTGGCCACTCCAGCCGCCATCGCAGGCAAGCGTCCCCCCTGCGGCACGGTTCTTGCAGGGCCGGGCGCGCGACCGCGAGCCGACCGACGGCCTTCTATAGAGTGCCGC
The DNA here is from genome assembly GCA_963817905.1 of uncultured Solirubrobacterales bacterium. Taxonomy (GTDB): domain Bacteria; phylum Actinomycetota; class Thermoleophilia; order Solirubrobacterales; family 70-9; genus VRUE01. The sequence goes on from CAWFPS010000003.1 coordinate 91,509, forward strand.
GCATGAGTCCTCTGGTCCCGATGGTGGTCGAGCAGACGTCGCGCGGCGAGCGCTCCTTCGACATCTACTCGCGCCTGCTCAATGAGCGGATTGTCTTCCTCGGCACGCCTGTTACCGAGGACGTCGCCAACCTGATCGTCGCCCAGCTGCTGCACCTGGAGAGCGAGGATCCCGACAAGGACATCAGCCTCTACATCAACTCGCCCGGCGGCTCGGTCTACGCCGGGCTGGCGATCTACGACACGATGCAGTTCATCAAGCCCGAAGTGCAGACGATCTGCGTCGGCATCGCGATGAGCATGGGCGCGCTGCTGCTGGCCGGCGGCGCGGCGGGCAAGCGGATGTCCCTGCCCAACTCGAAGATCCTCATCCACCAGGTCTCATCCGGCTTCGAAGGCCAGGCGACCGACATCGAGATCCACGCCAAGGAGATCATCGACGTCCGCCGCCGCCTCGACGAGATCCTCGCCAAGCACACCGGCCAGCCCTTCGAGAAGGTCACCAACGACACCGACCGGGACTACTTCATGAGCGCCGAGGAGGCCAAGGAGTACAACCTCGTCGACCGCGTCATCGAGCATCACTGAAGCTCGCAGACAAAAGACTTCCTTTTCTCTATATTTGCGTGCCAGATGGCAGGGAGCAGGCTGCGGGCGAACGACCTCTTCACCGCGCTCGGACACCCGACGCGGCGACAGATCCTGCGTGAGATGCTCGACCGCGGCGGCGAGTCAAGCCCGGGCGAGCTGGCCCTGGCGCTCGACCAGGGGCTCTGCGCGCTCAGCTACCACGTCAGGACGCTGGCCCAGTGCGGGGCGATCGAGCTGGTCCACACCGAGCGGATCGGCGGCTCCAAGCTGCACTTCTACCGGCCGGTGCTGGAGACGCCCTGGGCGCTTTCGGCACTGGCGGCCGAGACAGAGGAATAGTCCAGTACCATCGCAGCGAATTGAGCCCCGCTCCATTCAAAGTTCGCAGTGAGCGCGACGACGGTGTGTTCGTGATCGCAGTCGAGGGGGAGCTGGACATGAACACCGCGACCGCACTTGAGCGAGAGCTCGAGCTGCCGCCCGGCGCCGCCGCGGCTCCGCTGCTGATCGACCTCAGCTCCTGCGAGTTCATCGACTCGACCGGGATCGCCCTGATCGTCCGCGCCTGGCAGGCGCGCGGCGAGGACGGCGGCTTCGCGCTCTGCGGCCTCGGCGACCAGGTCCAGCGCGTGCTCGACATCACCGGCATCGAAGAGGCGATCCCGACGCACCCCAGCCGCCAGCAGGCGCTGGCGCAGCTGCGCGGCTGAGCCGTGCGTCGCGCGCTGACAAGCCTCGGCCTCGCGCTGCTGCTCCTATTGGCGACCGCGGGCAGCGCGACCACGGAGAGCCTGGTCGCGATTCGCGGCGCCAACTCGGGAACGCACCTGCGGCTCAGCGTCGAGGGCTCCCGCCTCTTCGTCACCGGGCCGATGGCCGGGCTGAGCCGCAACTGCCAATTCACCCGCGGCCACGGCGCCGCGACCTGTTCGCTGGATGAAGTGGGCGGGGTCGAAGTCAGGACCGGGCCGGCCGCCGACAAGGTCGAGGTCCTCGACCGCCTGCCCGTCCCCCTGACCGCCTACCTCGGCGCCGGCTCGGACAAGCTGATCGGCAACGGCGAGGACGACACCTGCTACCCGCAGGGGACGCCGCGCAACCGCTGCATCGGCGGGGGTGGCGACGACGTCTGCATCTCGGGCCCAGTCAATACCGACTGCGTCGGCGGGCCCGGCGACGACTACTGCCGCACCGGCAGCGGCAGCGACGGCTGCTGGGGCGGCCCGGGCCGCGACACCTGCATCATGGGCGCCGGCCAAGACGGCTGCCACGGCGAAGGCGGCAACGACCGTCTCTATGGCGGGCCGGGCGGCGACCAGCTCTACGGCGGTGCCGGTGCCGACCTCTGCGACCTCGAACCCGGCGGCGGCCGCTCACACGAATGCGAGATACGGACGCGGCGGCGGAACCGTCAGCCCGCGCCCCCACGCTGACCGCTATGCGTGCCGACGGTCCCGCCCTCGTCCCGCGCGTCGTCCGCCACTTCGGCGGGCTCATCTCCTTCGCCCCGGCGGCGGGCGCGCAGCTCTAGTTTCAGGTCGGCGACGCTGAGCTTCTCCTCCTCGGCCCGGGCCAGCCAGTACTCCTGAGCGGCGGGCTTGAGGGGGGCGACCAGCACGTGGTGCTCCCAGGTGAGGTTCTCGTTGCGCCGCGAGGCGTCGACCTGGGAGGCGATCAAGGCCATCGTGCGCAGGTCGCGGCGCTCGTAACCGGTCACGCGCGAGGCCTCGGTGAAGCGGTCGCCCCAGTGCTTCTCCCCGTGACAGAGCCAATCGCCCAGCCACCACTTGCTGCCGCGGCCAATCGAGCCCAGCCGCCGTCCCGTCGCCAGCCAGTCCGGCTCGGCGAGGCCCCCCTGCGGGATCCAGGCAACGGCGGAGACGGCGTTGGCGGCGCGGCGGGCGGACTCCGCTTTGCGGTCGCGCTCGGCCGCCTGCTCTTCCCCTCCGGTGGGCGGCACCTTTTGGACGACTTCGGGAGCCTGAGGCATGCGCAGTCAGGTCTATCAGCGTGGCATCGACTTCAGTTGCACCACTTTGGTGCGCGGCAGGGACTCGACTTCGCCCAAATGTCCCAGCTCTAGCTCCTCGAGCTGCAGGGCGACCTCGATCTCGGCGTGGCAGGTGTCGAGCAGGCGCCCCAATGCCTCCTCGACCTTGCGCAGGCGCCGCTGCACGGTGTGGCGGTCGACCTGCAGGGCGGCGGCGGCGGTCGCGGCGTTGAAGCCGGCGTTGAAGTAGGCACGCAGGGTCTCGCGCAGGACGGGGCCGGAGTCGCCGCGCTCGTCGAGCGGCGCCAGGTAGGTTTCGCGCAGGGAGCGGGCGAGCATCTCGTCGCGCAGGACGGCGGCGAGCAGGACGACGTCGCTGGCCCGGGTCAACGGCTGCGAGCGGCGCATCGTCACCTGCCGGGCCGCTTTAGCCTCGTGGTGGGTGAGGCGCCAGCCGTCGAGGCCGTGCCGGGGCTCCCCGGCGGCGACCGAGACCTCGCCCAGCACACCGGCGCCCAGGTAGCTCTCGAGCTCTGCCACGGCAAGGCGGCCGCCACCGCCCAACCAGGCCCAGGCGCTGTCATTGCCGCGAGCGACCACGAGCGGGTGGCGGGCGAGACCGGCCGCCAGGGTGCGGGCGGCAACATCGGGGCGAGGTCCGGTGACGATCAGGCCCAGGTGCCAGGCGTCGAACTCGTAGCCGAGCGCAGCCGACTCGGTCGAGCCGTCGCCGGCCAGCAGGCGCTGGACCAGTTCGGCCTTGCGCTGGGCCGGCGAGCGCCGGATCAGCTCCAGCTCGTCCATGTACTCGGCCGCGACCGCGGCCATCAGGCGGTCGACGTGCGGGCCGTGGGTGCGCATTACCTCGCGCATCGCCTCGCTGGGCAGCCCGGCAGCCTCGTCCATGATGAACTCGCCGACCAGGCGGTCGCCCGCCGCGTAGCGCCGCAGGACGGTGTCGAGGCCGGTCCCGTTGCGCGCCGCCCGGCGCGCCTGGGCCGCCGCGGCGGCCGGAATCGCTCCCTGCCACTCCTCGCCGCCCTCGATCCCGAGCAGCGCGTAGTCGAATGCCTCGGCGACGGTGGCGCGGAGCCCGGCGCGGTATTCCGGGTCGTCGCCTTCGACCGCCTCGGCGAGCTCCTCCACGCGGGCGAAGATCAGCGCTTCGATCTCGGCGGATCGATCTCGCAATCTGACGACCAGATCGGCCCGGATCTCGTGCAGCGCTTGCAGTCGCCTCCACCCCTCTCCCTGTACACAAGCTAGTACGCCATCTCAGAGAGTGTCAAACTCGTAGCATCGGTCCCATGCAGATCCTGGTCGTCGAGGACGAGGCGGCGATTGCGGACTTCGTCGTGCGAGGGCTGGCAGCGGAAGGCCACGCGCTGCGCTGCGCTGCCGCTGGAGCCGAGGGGGAGCGGCTGGCGCTGAGCGGCGAGTTCGATCTGGTCATCCTCGACCGGATGCTGCCGGAGCGCGACGGGATGGACGTATTGGCAGCGATCCGGCGTTCGCTGCCGCAGCTGCCGGTGATCATGCTGACCGCGCGCGACTCGGTCGAGGACCGGGTGGCGGGGCTCGACGGGGGTGCGACCGACTACGTGACCAAGCCGTTCGCCTTCGACGAGCTGGCGGCGCGGGTGCGGACCCACCTGCGGCGGCGGCCGGGCGAGGTGGTGCCGGAGCTCGAGGCCGGCGGCATCCGGCTCGACCTGATCGCCCGCACGGCCGAGCGCGGCGGCGAGACCGTGCGGCTGCCCGAGCGCGAGGCGGAGCTGCTCGGCCACCTGATGCGCCACGCCGGCCGGGTCTGCTCGCGCCGTGAGCTGCTCTCCGCCGTTTGGGGCTATGACCACGACCCGGGCACCAACATCGTCCAGGTCTACGTCGGCTACCTGCGCCGCCGCCTCGACCGCCCCGGCCTGCCGGGCGCGATCGAGACGGTGCGCTCGGTCGGCTACCGGCTGGTGGCGGGCGAGTGAGGCGGGGCTGGGGGCGGGTCGGGCTGCGCGGACGCCTGGCGGTGGCGATCGCGGCGATGACGCTGGTGGCGATCGCGCTCGTCTTCCTGGTCGTGCGGCGGGAGGTCGGGGAGGCGGCCGGAGCGGTCGTGATCGGCGGGGCGATCGGGATCGCCGCCACGCTCCTCGCCGCTCACCTGCTGGAGGAATCGGCGGCGCGGCAGCGGCGCTTCGTCTCCGACGCCTCGCACGAGCTGCGCACGCCGCTGACGGCGATCCGCGGGCAGCTGGAAGTGCTGGCGCGGGAGCAGCGGCCGAGCCGCGAGGACGTGCGGCGGGTGACCGGGCTGGCGATGACGGAGATGACGCGGATCGAAGCCCTGGTGGGCGACCTTTTGACCTTGGCGCGGCTCGACGAGGGGGCGCCGCCGCGGCTGGCCGAGATCGCCCTGGGGCCGTTCCTGCGCGAGCTGGCCGAGGCGGGGGCGCCCGACGGCGTGCGGCTCGGCCCGCTGCCAGAGGGGACGCTGCGCGCCGACCCCGAGCGGCTCACCCAGGTGGTCCGCAACCTGCTCGACAACGCCCGGCGGCACGCCGGGGCGGCGGGACGGGTGGAGCTGTCGGCGCTCGCCGGCGGCGGCGGGGTGACGATCCGGGTCGACGACGACGGCCCCGGCATCCCCGCCGCCGAGCGCGAGCGCGTCTTCGACCGCTTCCACCGCAGCCAGGCCGCTCGCGATCGCCACAGCGGCGGCAGCGGCCTCGGCCTGGCGATCGCCAGCTCGATAGTCGAGGCCCACGGCGGCCGAATCTGGGCCGAGCCCTCCCCCCTCGGCGGCGCCCGCGTCGCGGTCGCCTTGCCTGGGTTCGAGCCTCCCGCACCAAAGCCAGCAGGGTTCGAATCCCTCGCCCTCCGCCAATCGAATTGCCGAGAGCGCGATTGAGAACTTGGGGTGCAATCGTCATGCACCGGCGGATGGCCACCGCCGCACGAGAGATCGACGCGCCTCGGCGGTGCTAGCGCGTGGTAGCCTGATTTCGGTTGTCAACCGTTTGGGGGTGGCTCCCCCGTCGCCCAATTTCGGCCCGCCTCGGCGGGCCGTTTTGTTCTCTCAGCTCGGCACGGCGTAGATGTCGCCGCCGGATTCGAGCACCTGCTTGGCGGCGAGGCCGGCCGGCGGCGGGCCGGCGATGACATCGCCGGTTTCGGCGCTGAACTCGCCGCCGTGGCAGGGGCAGACGATGACGCCGCCTTCGTAGCCGACCGTGCAGCCGGCGTGGGTGCAGACGGCGCTGTAGGCCTTGAGGCCGCCCGCTTCGTCGCGGATGAGGATGTCCGGGGAGCCGTCGGCGGGGTCGCTGTAGGTGGCGGCCTGGCCGCTGGGTAGCCGGCTGCCGGGGCCGAGCTTGACCGCGCCGGAGGGCAGCGATGCCTTGCCCGCCGCCGCTGCGGAGCCCGAGCCTCCCGAACCCGGGCCGCCGGCGGGCTGGCCGCCGCCGGATCCGCTCGCGCTGCCGCCGCCCGCGGGCGGGGAGTTGCCGGCGGCGAGGGTGCGGGTCGCGTGGTAGGCGCCTTTGGCCAGGGTCGAGATGCCGGCGATCGCCACCGCAATGCCGGCGAACTCGGCGAGCAGGACACGGCGGGTCGAGACCGGGTCGGCGGGGGCACTGCCCGCCTCGGGAGCCAGGCGGGTGCGCCGGGCCAGCTCCGGGGAGAGGTTCTCGGTCATGTTGTCGAGCGCCGGCTGGCCCTCGGCCCCGGCGAGCACGAAGGGCAGCCAGGCGAAGGTGAAGACGAGGTCCGGGCCGAGGAAGTACGGCGTGGTGTGCCAGCTGGCGGTGAGGAAGAGGAGGAAGTTGAGCGCCATTCCCCCCGCCGCGGCGACGCGGGTGAAGAGGCCGGCGGCGGCGAGCAGGCCGATCAGGATCTCAGTCACGGCGACGGCGACGCCGGCCAGCTCGGGGTGCGGCAGGGCGAAGGTGCGGAGGAAGATGCCCCCCGGCGTGCCGGCGGCGAAGCCGTGCAGCTGGGTGCCTATGTATGTGGCGGCGCCGGCGTGCAGGAAGCCGGGGTCGCTGAGCTTCTGGATGCCGGCATAGACGAAGGTGCCGCCGAGGAAGAGGCGCAGCGGGAAGAGCGCCGTCGCGGGGGACATCTGTGGCTTGCGCATCGCGGTCAATCTCCCGACCCTGCCTAAACCGCTGCTCAGAGGTCGATGAGAGAGCTCTAATCCGCCCGTTAGCTGGGGATAAGCGTGCGCCGAGAGCATCGCGGCGGTGTACAACGAAGGACAGGCGACCGTCCGCGACGGAGTCGCCGGCAACGCGCGGCTGACCGGCGGCGCCGCGGTGGCATTGCTGGTGCTGCTCGCGCTGGAGGGCCTGACGATCCCCTTCATCGGCCCGCTGGTCGCCCCGCACATCTTCATCGGCATGCTGTCGATCGGCCCGGTGGCGTTGAAGCTGGGCAGCACCGGCTACCGCTTCGCCCGCTACTACCTGGGCACCCCCGACTACCGGCGCAAGGGCCCGCCCTCGCTGCCGATGCGATTGCTGGCCCCCGGCGTCGTCCTGGTCACGATCGCCCTCTTCGCCACCGGCGTCGCCCTGACGATCGCCGGCCCGGAGAGCGGCGGAACGCTCAAGTTCCTGCACAAGGCGAGCTTCATCGCCTGGTTCGCGCTGATGACGATCCACGTGCTCGGCCACCTGCTGGAGCTGCCCAGCCTGGCGGCCCCCGACTGGCGCCGCAGCGGCGGCCGCGAGGCGGCCCTGGCCGGTTCCGGCCTCCGCATAGCCCTCCTGGGCACCTCAATCCTCGCGGGCCTAGCCCTGGCCCTAGCCACAATCTCCCTCGCCGGCCCCTGGCTGGGAGTAACGGGCGGCTGAGGTATCAGCGGCGCCCGTGGCGGTGGTGCCGGCGCCGGTGCTTGCGATGGCCGCGCCGGTGGCGATGGCCATGCTTCTTCTTGACGCAGCGGACCTTGCCGTGGCGGCGCTGCTTGACCTTGCCCTCGGGGCACCGGCCACGCTTGGGGCCAGCAGTGGGCGGCTTGGGATGTTTCGTCCCGACGGCGGGTGGGCTTGGCGGCGCAGCGGCCGGAGGGTCGGGGGAGGGCGCGGTGTCGCCTTCGCCACCGGAGCCGCGTTCGCCTTCTCCTTCGACCGCGCCGCCTTCGTCGGGCTCGGCCATCTGAGCGTCGATCGAGCCGGTCAGGGAGTCCGCGGTAACGGCGACCGGATCGGCCTGGGCGGCGCTCGGCTTGGCGGGGAAGAATTGGGTGGCGAAGACCGCTTCGATACCACCTTCAAGGTCCGGATAGCCCTTGGCGAATTCGACCTTGTAGGAGCCGGTGGGGAGGCTGGACAGGGTGTACTCGCCGTTGACGTCTGTGGACTCGCAGAGGACGAGTTCTTCGTCGCCGCTCGCTTCGAGGGCACAGGCATCGATCGACTGCAGCGGCGCGCCGCTGGCCGCGTCGGTGACCTTGCCGGCGATCTGACCGCCCGCGCGGAGGGCGGCGTCGATGCCGGACTGCGTAGCGCCGGTGCTGACCGAGACCGGGGTGGCGCCCGCCGGCGAGTCCGCTTCGTCGTAGTAGCGGCGGAGGAAGTTGGTTTGTTCTTCGGGGAAGCTGAAAGCTTGGAACGAGACCTCGTATTCGCCCGGAGAGAGCCCTTCGATCGTGTACTCACCACTCTTGCCGGTCGAGTCGCAGCGCTCGTATTCGCCAGCAGCGACGCTGAAGGCACAGGCCTGAACTTCGTCGAGCGGCTCGGCGCCGTCGAAGCCGATGACGGTCCCCTCGATCCTCCCCCCTTCCTCCATCGCCGCGTCGATGTCGGCCGTCGTCGCGGGCGCGGTAACCGTGACCGCGTCCGCCTCCCCTTCGCTTCCCTTGCCGTCGTAGTACTGGGTCGCGTAGGCATAGTCGATCGGGTCGGGTTCGGGGTTGTACCCGGCGCTCGGTGAGAAGCGAACGCGGTAGCTGCCCGAGGCCAGGCCCCGGATCTCGTATGCACCGGTGACGTCGGTGACGTCGCAGTGTTCTTCTTCTCCGCTGCCGCCCACGGCGAAGGCGCAAGCCTGGATCGGGTGTACCGGTTCGTGGCTGAACGCGTCGGTGACCGTGCCCACGATCCTGCCGCCTTCCTCCATCGCTGCGTCGACTCCGCCGGCGGTGCTTCCTGCGATGACCTGGACCGGAGTCGCTTCCGCCCGGCTGCCCTTGCCGTCGTAGTACTGGCGCAGGTAGCCGGGGCTGGAGTAGCCGGGACTGAAGCGGACGTAGTAGCTCGCCGCCGGCAGCCCTTCGATCGCGTACTCGCCTTCGGCGTCGGTGTAGTCGCACATCAGGCCGCCCGCTTCCCATTCGGGATCGCCGACCTGGCGGGCGCAGACGTACTGGTAGGCGACCGGTTCGCCGCTGCCCGCGTCGGTGACGGTACCCGCGATGCGGCCGGCAGTACGGAGGGCGGCGTCAATGCCACCGGTCGTGGCACCGGCAGTTACCGAGACCTGGGTCGCCGCCTGCTTGGTCGCCGCGCCGCTGTAGTACTGGCCGAGGTAGTTGAGGCCGGGGCCGCCGGGAGAGAACTTCATCTTGTAGCTGCCCGTGGACAGGCCGGAGATGGCGTATTCGCCGTCAGCATCCGTGGGGGCGCAGGTCGGCCAGCCGGATTCGAACTTGGGGCTGCTCGCGCAGACGTGCACGCCCTGCAGCGCCGCGCCGCCAGCCTCGGCCGTGACCACGCCACTGAGGATGCCGCCCATCTCCATCGCCGCGTCGATCCCGGTTTCCGTCTCGCCGGCGGCGAGGTCGAGGACCAGGCCTTCACCGGCGACCGACTTGCCGTCGAAGTACTGGGTCAGGTACCGGGGAGACAGTCCGGCGCCACTGAAGCTCACCCGGTAGGAGCCTGCTGTGAGCCCGCCGATCGAGTAGGCGCCGCCGGCGCCGGTGGTGGCGCAGCTGCCAAGCGGGTGGCCTGAGCCGTAGGGAATGTTGGGACAGACGAGAACCCCCTGCAGGGGGGCTTCCGTGGCGGCGTCCGTAACCTCGCCTTCGATGCGGGCGGCGGGCGCCAGCTCGGCGTCGATTTCGCCGGTCGTCGCTTCGGCGAGGACCTGAACAGGCGTCGCGTCCCGCTGCGAGGCGACATCGTCGTAGTACTCGCTCGCGTAATCGTCACCCCCCGCGAAACGCACCACGTAGGAGCCTTCGGCGAGGCCCTCGATCGTGTAATTGCCGCCGGAGTCCGTGTCGGCGCATTTCGAGCCGAATTCCGGCGGCGCGCAGACGTGGATGCCTTCCAGCGGGCCACCCCCCTGCGCGGTGAGCGTGCCCGAGATCGAGCCGGTCCCGGCGCCAGCCGCACCGGTCGGCAACAGCAACAGACAGGCGGCCCCGAGGACCACGCCAGCGACCGCCCTCACGTATCTCGACCCCCCAAGCACCATCCGCAGCACCAAACAGTAGCCGCCCAACCCCTTCCGGTGCGCCTTTTGTGGTCTATGACCACATAAAGCGCACCGGAAGGGGTTGTGGGTCCGGAGTTTGACCGTCTCTTGGGAATGGCTTGGCGGTTGCGTTGCCCGCGGGGGCGCAAGATGGGGCGACCGATTTCTGGAAGGAGCTGTCCATGAACAATCGACGCGCGAAGCTCATTGCCGGGACCACGATGGTCGGGCTCGGTGCACTCGGTGGCGCCGCGATGGCGACGAACCAGGGAATTCCCGCATCCCAGACTCTTGCGGCCAACGGCAACGGTTCTGTGGTGACCAGCGCCAGCGGCGCCACGGCCGCACAGCCGGCGGTGGTCTCCCCCAACGCCACCACCCGTCCCCCGATCGTCACCCGAGCCAGCGGCGGCGCCCCAGTAGAGATCGACGACTGACCCGCCCCACAACGCTTCCGGTGCGCTTTACGTGGTCTATGACCACATAAAGCGCACCGGAACGGGGTGGGTTAGTCGTCGGCGCCCTCGCTGCTGTGGTGGTCCTGGCTGGGGCTGCTCGGGTTGGGTTCGGCCGCTGTAGGGACCGGGGGCGATTCGGTGGGTTCTGGCGATTCGGTGGGTTCTGGTGCGGGTTCGGTCGGTTCGGGGCTGGTGGGTGCGGTCTTGTGTTGGCGCTTGGTTGTTTTGTGGCTTCGGGACGATCGGTGGGTGGGGTTCTCCTTCGCCGCCGGAGCGAGGGCGTCGCCTGCGGTTACGGGTTCGGAGGCGAGGCCGATCTGCTGGCTGGCGAGACGGCTGGCGGCGACGGAGACCGCGGCGGCGATCAGGATGCCGAGCAGGGCGAGGCTTAGCCAGCGCATGGTGGCGACGATACGGGGGCGGCGGTAAAGCGGCGGCAAAGTCAGCTCTCGTCCTGGGGGAGGTCGATCGAGGCGGCGGTGCCGCCGCCCTGGCGCGGGCGCAGGGTCACCTGGCCGCCCCACTGGTGGATCAGCTCGCGGGCGATCGGCAGGCCCAGTCCCGTCCCGCCGGGGCCCTGGCGGCCGGCGCTGCCGCGGCGGAAGCGCTCGAAGACCGCCTCCTCCTCGCCGGGCTCGAGGCCGGGGCCGCGGTCGAGGACTTCGAGGCCGTTGGGGCGAGTGGCGATCGTGACCTCCGAACCTCCCGGCGCGTAGAGCAGGGCGTTCTCGAGCAGGGCGTCGAGCGAGCGGTCGAGGTCGGGACCGGCGCACCAGGCCGCGGCGGCGCCCTCTCCCCCTCGACCCGCAGCTCGATCGAGCGATCCCGGGCGGTGGGGCGCCAGCGGCCGACGGCGCGCCGGGCCGCGTCGCCGAGGTCGACGCTCGCGGCGGGAAGTTCGTGCTCGCCAGCGCGGCTGAGCACGAGCAGCTCCTCGACGATCAGCGAGAGGCGGTCGATCTCTGCCATCGCGGCCTCGAGCTCGGCCGGGCTCGCCTCCTTGCCCTCGGCCAGGGCCTCGAGGCGCAGGCGCAGGCCGGTCAGCGGGGTGCGCAGCTGGTGGGAGGCGTCGGCGACGAAGTCCTGCTGCGCGCCCAGCATGCGCCGCACCCGCCCGGTCATCTCGTTGAAGGCGCGGGCCAGCGAGCGCTGCTCGCTGCTGCCCTCGACGTCGACGGTGGTCTCGAGGTCGCCGCCGGCGACCTGGTGGGCGGCGCGGTCGAGGCGGCGGATCGGGCGGGCGATCCGCTGGGCGACGACGGCGCCGGCGGCGAGGCCGAGCAGCAGTACGACCCCGGCCAGGGCGGCGAGGTCGAGGATCGCCGTCCGCACGGCGCTGTGCACGGCGCCGACGCTCTGGGTGACGCGCACGGCGCCCTCGGTGGCGCGGTGGGCGATCACCGGGGCCGAGGTGGCGAGGATCGAGGCACTCAGGGTTTCGCTGGTGCGGGTGATCTGCTCGCCATGCCCTTTGAGCGCAGCGCGGATCTCCGGCCGGTTGGCGTAGCTGCGGCCAGCCGGCGCCCCGGCCGAGTCGGCGAGCAGGCGGCCGCGGCTGTCGACCACGATGACGCGGCCGCGGACGCTGTCGGCGGAGATCTCGACCAGGCGGCGCAGGGCCGGGCGCTGGCCCGGGTCGAGCAGCTCAGCGGAGGAGGCGGCGACGATGTCGGCCTGGCTGCGCGCCTGGCCCTTGACCTCGGCGTCGACGCGGTCGCGCAGGCTGACCGCGAGCGGCACGCCGAGCGCGATCAGCGCCAGCAGCAGCACGTAGGCCAGCGCCAGCAGTAGGGTGGCCCGCAGGCTGAGCGCCCTTACGACTCGCCGACCTCCGGCGCGGCGAAGCGAAAGCCGACGCCGCGCACCGTCTCTATATAGCGGGGCTCGCCCGGGTCGTCGCCGAGCTTGCGGCGCAGCCAGCCGATGTGGACGTCGAGCGTCTTGGTCGAGCCGAACCAGTTGACGTCCCAGACCTTCGCCATCAGGTCCTCGCGGGTGACGACGCGGCCGGCGTTGCGCATCAGCTCGGCCAGCAGGTCGAACTCCTTGCGCGCCAGCTCCAGCTCCTCGCCACCGAGCCGCGCCGTGCGCGCCGCCGGGTCGAGCTCCAGGCCGTCGATCCGCAGCGGCTTCTCACCCGCCTCGCGCCCGTCGCCCGGGGCGCTGCGGCGCAGCACGGCACGGATCCGGGAAATCGTCTCGCGAGCGCTGAAGGGCTTGACCACGTAGTCGTCGGCGCCCAGCTCGAGGCCGACGATGCGGTCCATTTCGGTGCCGCGCGCGGTCAGCATCACGATCGGCACGTCGGAGCGGCGGCGCAGCTCGCGGCAGACGTCGCGCCCGTCGCCGTCGGGCAGGCTGAGGTCGAGCATGACCAGGTCGGGCTCGGCCTCGGCGGCCAGCTCCAGCGCCCCGGCCGCGGTGCGGGTCACCAGTGGCTCGAAACCCGCCCGGCGCAGTGCCTCGGCAAAGGGCTCGGAAATCGAGTCCTCGTCCTCGACCACGAGGATCCGCCCTCCGGGCGCAGCGTGTGTTGCCATGAGGTCACTCTAACGCGGCGATTGGGCGCGATTTAGGGGCGGGGGCGATGTTTTGCCTGCCCTTTGCCATCCGCTTCGCCGGCCTTGGGCGGCGCTCCCGCAGAGTGCGGTGTGCAACCGGCCAGGAGGTAGACGACGTGAAGAACTTGAAGACAAGAATTGCCGCGGTCACCGCGATCTTGGGACTCGGCGGCCTGACCGGACTGGCGCTCAGCGCCGGCGGGCAGAAGGCGGTGAACGTCGCCGCCAAGCCGCTGGTCCGCACCAAGGTGATCCACCGCACGATCCGGGTCACCAAGCACGTGAAACCGAAGAATGTGGGGACAGCCGGGCCGGGAGCCTGGAGCGGCGCGGGCGGTGGCGGTGGCGCCACCACCGGCAGCTCCTCGACCGGGTCGGCCGGCGCCGGCTCCACCTCGTCGTCGGGCTACTCGCCGGTGACGACGGCGGCAAGCGGCGCCTCGACCTCGGTTCCGAGCACCGGTTCCGGCTCGCGCACGACTCCGGTGGTCACCCACACCTCCGGCTCCCACCACAGTTCCGGCGGGCGCCGTCACCACAGCCCCGTGACCACGCACACGAGCGGGTCGCACCATGGCTCCGGATCGCACGGCGGCAGGAGCCACAGCCCGGTCGTCTCCCACACCAGCGGTTCGCATCACGCTTCGGGCGGTGGCAGCAGCCACACCACTCCGGTTGTGAGCCACACCAGCGGTTCCAGCGCCGGCTCCGGCGGCGGCGGCAGTACTCCGGTCACGACCGCGACCAGCGGTGGCGGCGGCGCGGGCGGCGGCGGTGGCGAGCACGAGCACGAGAGCGAGGGCGGCGGCGATGACTGAGCGGGCACGCGCAACTCGCCGGCCCGGTCCCGCCCTGGTGGTCTGGGGCTCGATCGCCCTCTTCGCGGTGCTCTTCGCCCTGCTCACCTACCAGCTCAGCTCGGCCCAGCCGGCCCCCCCGCGCCCGGTCGTGATCCGCAAGGTGGTGAAGCGACGGGTGATCACCACCGTCGTGCCGACGCCGGGCGAAAACACCGTCTCCGCCAGCGCCGCCGTCGGCAGCGAAAGCGGCGCCAGCGCCCCTGCCCCCGTCACCACGAGCGCCTCCTGAGATGGCCGAGCACGACGTCATCTTCGACGCGATGGGCTCGCACGTGCGGCTGCTGATCGGCGAGCCGGGGCCCGGAATGGCCGCGGCGCCGGCGGCGGCCGAGACAGCGCGGCGCTTCATCGTCGACTTCGACCGGGCGCTCTCCCGCTTCAAGCACGAGAGCGAGCTCTGCGCGCTCAACGAGGACCCGCGCGAGCGGGTACCGGCCTCGGAGCTGCTGCGCACCGCGGTGCGGGCCGGGGTCGAAGCGGCCGAGCGCAGCGAGGGCCTGGTCGACCCGACCCTGGTCGGCGAGATCGAGACGGCCGGCTACGTCGCCTCGCGGGCGGGCGTGCCGGGCGCGCCCCTCGGCGCCGCGCTGGAAGAGGCGCCGGAGCGGCGCCCGGCACGGGCCAACCCCGAGGCCGCCTGGCGCCGCTTCGCGGTCGACGACGCCCGCGGCACGGTCTCCCGTCCCCCCGGCACCCGCTTCGACAGCGGCGGCACCGGCAAGGGTCTCGCCGCCGACCTCCTCGCCGCGAAGCTGCGCGGCTACTCGCGCTTCATCGTCGACTGCGGCGGCGACATCCGCATCGGCGGCGCCGACGCGATGGTCACCCCGTATGAGGTCTTCGTCGAGCACCCGCTTACGGGCGAGCGCGCCTTCGTGCTCAAGCTCAGCTCCGGCGCCGTCGCCACCTCCGGGCTCAACGTGCGGATCTGGCGCGACGAGAGCGGCCGCTACGCCCACCACCTGCTCGACCCGGCCAGCGGCGAGCCGGCCTGGACCGGCCTGATCGGCGCCACCGCGCTGGGCGACAGCGCGGTCGAAGCCGAGACCTTCGCCAAGGCGGCACTGCTCTCCGGCCCCGAGGGCGGCCGCGCGGTGCTGGCCGAGCGGGGCGGCCTGCTGGTCCACGACAACGGCAAGGTGGAGACCGTCGGCCCGCTCGCCGCGCCGCCGCGAGTCCGCATCCCCGATCTCTCGCGCGGCTCGTGAACCCGGCCACGGCGGAAACCCTGCAAAGCCACGGCTGGTGGCTGGCGAGCCGCGCCTCCGGGCTGCTGGCGCTGGTCCTGGTGACGATCTCGGTCGGCATCGGGCTGATGATGGCGGGCAAGGTGATGCGCCGTCCCGGGCTCTCGCGCAAGCTGATCGCGATCCACGAGCACACCGCGGTCGCCGGGATCGTCGCGATCGCCGTGCACGGCATCGCCCTGCTGGGTGACCCCTGGCTCAACCCCGGCCTGGCCGGCGTCGCGATCCCCTTCACGATGGGCTTTAAGCCCCTCTTCACCGGCCTCGGCGTCCTCGGCGGCTACCTCGCCGCATTGCTCGGCCTCAGCTTCTACTTCCGCAAGCGGATCGGCGCCAAGCTCTGGCGCAAGGCCCACCGGGGGACGGTCGCCGTCTGGGCGCTCGGCCTCGTCCACGCCTTCGGCGCGGGCAGCGACGCCTCCGCCCCGTGGTTTCGCTGGTGGGTCCTGCTCACCACCCCCCCAATCGCTGCGCTGTTCCTTTACCGCGTTATCGCCGGCAAAAGAACAGTGAAACGGCGGGAGACCGCAACCCCCTCCACTCCGCTGTTCCCTTCCCGCGCTATTCGCGGCAAAGGAACAGCGGAGCGGCGGCAACCGATCCGGGCGATCCCGGCAACCGAGGAGGCATGATGAGCGAGCAAGGAGTGTTGATCGTCGGCGGTGGCCTGGCGGCGCAGCGATGTGCCGAGACGTTGCGCCGGCGCGGATACGAGGGGACGGTGCGGATGGCCTGTGCCGAGCCCGACCCGCCGTACGACCGCCCGCCGCTCTCCAAGGAGCTGCTGGCGGGGACGGTCGAGGAGGACTTCGTCGCCTACCGGCCGGCCTGGTGGTATGAGGAGAAGCGGGTCGAGCTGCTGCTCGGGGCGCGGGCCGAGGGGCTCGACCCGGCGGCGCGGACGGTGCGGCTCGATTCCGGCGCGGAGCTGGGCTACGAGCAATTGCTGATCGCGACCGGCAGCGCCGCCCGCCGGCTCCCCTTCCTCGCCAGCTTCGAGAACGTCCACTCGCTGCGCACGCTGGAGGACGCCCGGCGCTTGCGGGCGGAGATGCAGCCCGGCGCGCGGCTGGCGGTCGTCGGGGCCGGCTTCATCGGCCAGGAGGTGGCGGCGACGGCGCGCGGCCTGGGCCTGGAGGTGACGATGATCGAGGCCCTCGACGCGCCACTGGCGCCGGTCCTCGGCGCCGAGCTGGGCGCCTGGTTCGCCGGGCTGCACCGCGACGAGGGCGTGCGGGTGCTGACCGGGGCGATGCTGGAGAGCGCCAGCGGGCGCGGCGGGCGGGTCGAGGAGCTGGTCCTGGCCGGCGGCGAGGCGGTCGCCTGCGACGCGGTCGTGGTCGGGGTCGGCACGATGCCCGCCACCGAGTGGCTGCGCGGCAGCGGCCTCGACGAGAAGGGCGTGCGCACCGACACCGCCGGCCGCACCGCCATCCCCGGGGTCTTCGCCGCCGGCGACGCCTCGATCCCCTTCGACCCGCGCTTCGGCAACCACACCCGCACCGAGCACTGGGACGCGGCGGCCTGGCAGGGCGCCGCGGTGGCCAAGGCGATGCTGGGCGAGTACCCGGGCACGCCGCCGCTGCCGAGCTTTTGGAGCGACCAGTACGGGCTGCGGGTCCAGTACGTCGGCCACGCCCAGCACTCCGACGCAGTGGCGATCGAGGGCGAGCCGGGGGAGCGCGACTTCGAAGCGACCTTCAGCCGCAGCGGCGTCGCGGTCGCCGGCCTCACGGTCGGCCGCCCGCGGGCGATCCCGGCCCTGAAGAAGCAGATCGAGCACGGCCACTTCCCAGCCAAGGACCGAGCAATGGAGGCAGCATGACCTACATCCCAGTGGTGGACCCAGACGAGTGCAGTGCCCACGGCGACTGCATCGAGGTGGCGCCCCAGGTGTTCCGCCTCGACGACACCGCGGTGGCGATCGGCAACGCCCCCTATGAGCTGCTGCTCGAGGCGGCCGAGTCCTGCCCCGCGGTGGCGATCTCGATCGTCGACGAGGAATCGGGCGAAGCCGTCTACCCCTGAGGGGTTCCGAACTGGATCGAATTATCTACCCACCAGACCGAGAATTTGATGCAGTTCGGATGGGGGGCGTTGGGATTGTGCGGTTGCGGGTGAGGCGGGCGATGAGGAGGACCGACGCGGGGGCGGCGGCGATTGCCAGGGCCAGGAGGAACCATGGCTGGCCGGCGTCGGTGCCGGAGCCGAACGAGTGGGCGAGGCCGAGCAGCCAGAAGAGCGCGGTGAAGCGGTGCAGCGAGCGCCAGCGCGCCTGGCCGACCCAGCGCCGGGCGTAGTAGGAGAGTCCGAGAGCGGCGAGGCCCCAGCCGCCGGCCACGCCGATGCCGGTCCAGAAGGAGCGGTAGGCGCTGGTGAAGGGGATCGAGATTTCGATCGGCGAGGGGTGCAGGTAGTGGTCGCCGAGCAGGGCCGCGCCGTGCACCGCGATGGCGACGAGCGTGGCCAGGGAGAGTGCCTCGTGAAGGGCCTTGACGTCGCCGCCCATTCCCTTCAACAGACCGCCGCGCCCACCGACCAGGAGGCCGGCGGTGACGGCGAGGCTGGCGAGGACGATGGCCGCGGTGCCGGCGGCGCGGCTGGTGATCCAGAAGATGTGCGGCCCGGCCGAGACCGCCGCGGCGGCGGTCACGAGGACGAGGTGATTATCGGTTCGGGTTCGGGTTCGGGTTCGGGTTCCAGGTCGGCTTCCGGTTCCGGTTCGGCTTCGAAATCGGCTTCGCCGTCTTCTTCTTCTTCGAGTTCGAGTTCCGGGACCTGGGCGAGTTCGGTTTCGGGCGAGGGCCGCGGCGCTTCCGCGGCGGCCGTGCGCCGATCGGCTGTCGCGGTGCCGCTGCCCAGCGCCGGGTCCTTGCCGCCGATGAGCTGGGCGAAGACCACGGCCCAGATCACGGCAAAGAGCGCCACCGAACCGCGCACCGTGCGGCGCCGGATCGCTTGCACCCGACGCCGCCTCGCCCTGATCTTGGCCCGGGCCAGCGCTTTTGCCTCGAGGCGATCCGCGTCATCCATTGCCGAAAATGGTCGCGGCCGTCCCCTAAGCGGGGCGAAAGGTCATGTAAGAGTTCTCTTACCTGCAGCGACCACCGCTTCCGGTGCGCTTTATCTGGTCTATGACCACAAAAGGCGCACCGGAACGGACTGCGGTCTATAGGCTGCGCGGCCAATGAGCGTGATCGACGAGCTGGTCGCAAACAACGCGGGGTTCGCCGACGGCCTGCCGGAGCGCCACCTCGCCGTCGAGCCGAGCCGGCGGCTGGCGATCGTCACCTGTATGGACTCGCGGCTGGACGTCTTCGCGGCGCTGGGGCTTGGCGACGGCGAGGCGCACGTGCTGCGCAACGCCGGTGGGGTGATCACCGACGACGTGATCCGCTCGCTGGCGATCTCCCAGCGGCGGCTGGGCACCCGCGAGACGATGCTGATCCACCACACCGATTGCGGCATGCAGAAGGTCAGCGACGACGGTTTCCGCGCCGAGCTGCAGAAGGACACCGGCGTCGCCCCCGCCTTCGCGATCGAGTCCTTCACCGACGTCGAGGAGAACGTGCGCCAGTCGATCCTGCGCGTGCGCCGCTCCGAGTTCATCCCCCACCGCGACGCAGTGCGCGGCTTCGTCTACGACGTAGACACCCACCGCCTGCACGAGATAACCCCCTAAACCGCGGGCCGATGGGCCGATACGTCAAGGCAGCCTTGACGTATCGGCCCATCGGCCCCGTTTTGGTGGCTATTTGCCGAGGCGGTAGGCGGTGATCTCCGATTTCTGCCCCGGTACCGCGGCAAGGCCGGCAGGAGCGACCACCGTGTCGCCCTCGATCGTCGCGCTGGCGTTGGTGCCGGCAGAGAGAGTCGTCTCCCAGGCCACATCGCCCGTCTCGGTGTCGAAAGCCCAGAGCTTGCCCGGCTCATCGGTGGTGAAGACGAGGTCGTTCACCACCGTGGTACCGCCGAAGGCACGGCCGGAGAGCTGTTTTTGCCATTCGATCGCGCCCGTCGCCGCGTCGATCGCGACTATTTCGCCGCCGGAGGGTTCCGGTTCCGTTTTTTCGCTACCCGAGACGACCTTCTGCGCTTTGTCGACGACCGGGGCGAAAACCAGCTTCCCGTCCGTGGACATCGGCGCGATCACCCCGCCGACCGAGCCCGGATAGACCGTCGCCGGCGCACCGATCTTCGACCCTTCGCCGCGCATCGCCAGCAGGCCGTCGTCGTCGTGGCCGTTGTGCTTGCCGACCTTCGTTTCCCAGATCACCCTGCCGCTGCCGGGGTCGGCCGCGAGGACGATGCCGGACTTGCCGGCGGCGACGACGATTTCACGGCCGCCGGCCTTGAGCAGGATCGGCGGGCCCTGGAAGTCCCAGTCGTAGATGTCGTGCGGGGTGACCTGGTGGTACCACTCGAGCTTGCCGGTCTTGGCGTTGAGCTTGACCAGCGAGTCGGTGTAGAGGTTGGGTCCGGGCCGGCTGGCGCCGAACGGGTACTTGGGCGTGCCGACGAGCGGCGCGGGGTTGCCGACCCCGAAATAGACCCCGCCCTCGCCGTCGAAGGCCGGTGGGTACCAGAGGCCGCCACCCGCGTTGACTTTCGGCTTGCCCCATAGGCCCCTGGGCACCGTGTCGAAGTGCCACTTTTTCTTGCCCGTCTTCGCATCGAGCGCCCAGAGGGTGCCGACGCCGCCGCCTTCGTATGACTCTTCGGCATTGACCGGGGAGGTGGAGAAGAAGACCTTTCCCCCGCCGTAACCGGGGGCCATGTCGATGCCTTCGTGCTTATTGCGGGTGAGCTTGACCGACCAGACCGATTTGCCGGATTCCTGGTTCAGTGCAAACGCTTCGGTGGGCGTCGCGCCGAAAACCAGGCCCCGGGCCACGGCCACACCGTTTGGGCCATAGGCGGACTGTTCGAATTTCGCCGTCCAGAGCACCTTGCCCGTCTTGAGGCCGAGCGCCTGCACGTTGGAGGCGAGATCTTGGGAGTAGACGACCCCGTTGAGGATCACCGGGGTCGAGGCATCTCGGCCGAAGGCGCCGATGCCGGGGATGCCGGCCCTCCAGGCCACGGACAGGTGGTCCACGTTGGAGCTGTCGATCGCGCTCTTCGGGTTGCGGGTGTTCGCCGGGTCGACGCCTGGGTTGCGGGTCCCGGCGAACGCGGCCTTGCCGCCCACGCCCGATCCGCCCGATCCGGTCGCCTCCCCCTTTTCGCCAGAGGAGGAGCCACAGCCCGCAACCGGCGCGGCGGCAAGCAGCGCGGCGCACACGGCCAGCGCGACGGCGGGCCTGTTGCGCAGGGTTGTCATGGCCCCCTACTGGCTGACCCGATAGGCGACGATCTTGGGCACCTGGCCCGCGGCGGCGGCGAGGCCGGCCGGGGCGACGACGGTGTTGCCGTCGACCATCACCCCGGAGTTGGTGCCGGCCGGGAGCTTTTCGCGCCAGAGGACCGTTCCCGATTTGGCGTCGAAGGCGGTCAGCGAGCCTTCGTAGGACGTGGCGAAGACGATGTCGTTGACGGCGGTGGTGGCGCCGAAGGCGGGGCTGGCGGTCTGTTCTTTCCACTCCAGCTTGCCGGTCGCCGCGTCGAGGGCGAGGACTTCGCCGGTGCTCGGGCCCGGTTCCTGTTTTTCGCTGCCGGAGACGATCGCCGAGGGGCTGTTGACCACCGGCACGAAGAGGCTGGTGCCATCGGTCGACATCGGCGCGATCACGCCGCCCAGCGCGCCGGGGTAGACGGTGACGGGAACGCCGATCTTCGACTCTTCGCCGTTCATCGCCAGCAGGCCGTCGTCGTCGTTGCCGCTGTGTTTGCCGACGTTGACCTGCCAGAGAATCTTGCCGCTCTTCGGGTCGGCGGCGAGGACGACCCCGGACTTGCCCGCGGCGGCGACGATTTCACGGCCGCCGGCCTTGAGCAGGATCGGCGGGCCCTGGAAGTCCCAGTCGTAGATGTCGTGCGGGGTGACCTGGTGGTACCACTCGAGCTTGCCGGTCTTGGCGTTGAGCTTGACCAGCGAGTCGGTGTAGAGGTTGGGACCGGGCCGGCTCTTGCCCCAGGGGTATTTGCCGGTGCCGGGGAACGGCGCCGGGTTGCCGACGCCGAAGTACATGCCGCCCCGCCCGTCGAAGGCCGGCGGGTACCAGACGCCGCCGCCCGCATTGACCTGCGGGTTGCCCCAGAGGCTGGTCGGCACGGTGTCGAAGTGCCACCTTTTCTTGCCCGTCTTCGCGTCGAGCGCCCAGAGAACGCCGACGCCGCCGCCTTCGTAGGACTCTTCGGCGTTGACCGGCACGGTGGAGACGAAGACCATGCCTTCGCTGTAGCCGGGCGCCATGTTGATGCCCTCGTGTTCGTTGCGGGTGAGCTTGACCGACCAGACCTGTTCGCCCGATTCCTCGTCGAGGGCGAATGCTTCGGTCGGGGTGGCGCCGAGGACCAGGCCCTTCGCCACGGCGATGCCGTTGGGGCCGTAGCTGGGCTGTTCGAAGCTGGCGGTCCAGAGGACTTCGCCGGATTCGAGGTCGAGGGCCTGCACGTTGGAGGCCAGGTCCTGCGAGTAGATCACGCCCTTGGTTATCACCGGGGTCGAGGCGTAGCTGCCGAAGTTGCTGGTGCCGGGGATCGGCGCCGTCCAGGCTTCGGCGAGGCCGGTGACGTTGGAGCTGTCGATCGTGCTCTTTGGGTTGCGGGTGTTGGCGGCGTCGACCCCGGGGTAGCCGGAGCCGGTCAGGCTGGCCTTTCCGCCACCGCCACCCGAGGACGAGGAGCCACAGCCGGCCAGCACGGCGGCGCCGGCCACGGCGATCGCGACCAGCGCGAGCGCGAACCGCGCACCGCTCGGGACCCTGCTCAGATTTCTTCTCAACACCCCTGCCTCCCTCGTCGTCGCCGCGACCCTATGCGACTGTTTTAGACCTGTCAAGTACTTTGGATTTTGCGATCATCAACGGCTGAAGCACACGATTGGAAAGCAGGCCGAGCGCGCCGAGGTTGGCGAAGCCTGGGCCCTGGCTGAGCCCGGCGAGGCCGGGGATCTGCAGGCGCGGCTGCATCCCCACCAGCTCCAGGTTGCGCCCGATCGGCACCTCGCTGCCGGCGGCCGGTCCCAGACCGCGCCCGCGCGACGCTCGATCTCCTCCCGCACGGTGGCCGGGAAGAGGGTGCGCAATTGCGCCAGCAGGTCGAAGCCGGTGCAGTTGGCGACGAAGTCATGCTCGGCGCCACCCCCTCCTTCCGGCGACTCGTACTCGAGCCGCACCCCCTCCCCCGCGCCGGCCGCGCCGACGTCGGTGACCCGGCCGGTGACGAAGCGGCAGCGCTCGTCGTAGGCAATCGCCGCCAGGCTGGGCGGGTCGAAGACGCCGCGGTCGGAGTGCTTGACGAAGTCGCGCCTGGTCTGCTCGTCGAGCGACTCCCATTCGACCGTGTCGGGGTTGGAGAAGACGCGGTTCTCGAGGAAGCTCTCGCCGCGGCTCATCGGCAGCATCGGCGTGTAGATGGTGAAGCGGCACTCGGGGCGCATCCCGCGCAGGAACATCGTCGCGCTGAGGGCGCTCTCGCCGCCGCCGACGATCGCCACGTCGCAGCACTCGCCTGCCGGGATGCGGGCGAACTCCTCGCGCCTGCTGTCGCAGTGAAAGACGCGATCCGCGACGGCCGGCTCGTGCGGGAAGGCGCGATGGATGCCCGGTCCGGTGAGGACCAGAGCGCCGCCGGCGTGCTGGGTCCTGGCGCCGCCGGCCTCCGCCTCGACCAGCCAGCGCTCGCCGTCGGGATCGAGCCGCACCTGGGTGACGCGGGCGCCGAGGTGCTCGACCCCCTCGGTCGCGCGGGAGAGCACCCAGGCCAGGTAGTCGCCGTAGTCGCGGTGGCGCACCGGCGGCGAGCCGGCGTCGACCCAGCGGGCGTAGCGGCGGCTGGAGATCATGTACTGCTGCCAGGTGAACTGGGCCAGCCCGGCGTCGATCGCCTCGCCGGCCTCGCCGAACTCGACGTGGCTCTGGTAGGGGAAGCCGACGTCCTTGATCGGCGTCACCGCCAATGGCTCCTCGCCCGAGGTCATCCCGTTGCGGCCCTTCCAGGAGGCGGCGACCTCGGTTGCCTCGATCGCCAGCATCGAGATCTCCGCCAGGCCGAGGCTGTTGATGACGTGGACCTTGGTCGCGATCCCGGCGGCCTTGGCCCCCGCCCCGACGACGATCAGGTCGTGCCCGGCACTCATGCGAAGGCCGGTGACCGGGGTTTGGCGACGACGAGGCCGTGCTCGGCGGGGCTGAAGGCGATCGCGGCCCGGCTGATCCGCTCGCCGCGGCTCTCGACCGGCTCCAGGTCGACCTCCTCGAGCACCGTGCGCAGCACCCGCTTCATCTCCTGTTCGGCGTAGCTGGCGGCGAGGCAGCGGCGGGCACCGCCGCCGAAGGGAATCCAGGTCGGCACCGCGGCGCGCTGGGTGAGGAAACGCTCGGGGAGGAACTCGCCGGGGTTCTCGTAGACGTCGGCGCGGTGGTGGATCAGGTAGACGCAGGGCGCGATCAGGGTGCCAGCGGGGAGGTCGTGGCCGCCCAGCGTCGCCGGCCCCAGCAGCCGCCGGACGACGACCGAGACGGGCGGGCGCAGGCGCAGCGTCTCCTTGATCACGGCGTCGAGGTAGGCCTCCCCCTCCCCGGCGAGCAGTTCGGAGCGCAGCCGCGCCAGCTTCTCGGGGTGGCGCAGGAGCCGCTCGAAGACCCAGGCCAGGGAGCTTGAGGTCGGGCCGTCGGTGAGGAGGGTGAGCAGTTCGTCGCGCAGCTCTTTCTCGCTCAGCGGCGAGCCGTCCTCGTGGCGGGCCTCGATCAGGATCGAGACCGCGTCGCGAGGGCCGTCCTCGCCTTCGGCCCGGCGCCGCCGCACCTCCGCCAGCACCTCCGCCTCGACCGGCTCCATCGCCGCGCGCCAGCCGGGGCTGTCTTCGAGCCAGCCCGGGCCGCGCTCGGCGAGCTCGCGCAGGCGCTCCTCGTCGTTGATCGCCTCGGTCAGGCCGGTAAGCAGGCCGCGCAGCCGGTCGAGGCGCCCCTCGTCCTCGCCGAAGACCGCCCGCATCACCACCTCCTGGGTCAGCGCTTGCATCCGCGGCCAGAGCCGGAAGGGCTCGCCGGCCGGCCAGGAGCGCACTTCGCGGCGGGCCAGCTCGGTCATCATCTCGGCGTCCTCGCGCATCCGCTCGCCGTGGAAGCGGGGCAGCATCATCTTGCGGCGGGCCATGTGCTCGGGCTCCTCGCTGAGCATCACCGAGTGGGCGCCGAGGACCGGCCGCAGGGCCAGGTTCGGCACTCCCACGCCGAGCTCGTTGGTGTCGGTGGAGAAGACCCGTTTGACGTCCTCGGGATCGGCGAGGACGACCCAGGTGCCGAGGTGGCGCAGGCGCAGGGTGAAGGTGTCGCCGTATTGCTCCCGGCACTGCGCGAGGAAGGGCAGCGGCTCACTCGCCCAGCGCGCCGATTGCTCGCGGGTGGAGGCCGAGGGCCCGGGCGGCAGGCTCATCGCCCGCTCCCCTCCATCAGCTCGTCCTCGAGCTTGCAGGTGGCGCCGATCAGCAGCTCGAAGAGCTCGGCGACGAAGTCCTCCGGGAGACCGGCGGCCTCGCCGCGGGCGAGGTAGCGCGCCCGCACCTCGGCTACCCGCTCGGGCTGCATCATCGCGATCCCGTGCGCGCTCTTGTAGGCGGCGACTTCGCGGCAGATCTCGAAGCGCGCACCAAGCAGCCGCGCGATCTCCGCATCGATCGGGTCAAGCCGCTCCCGAAACCCGCTCAGCCCGTTCTCACTCACGACATCCCTCCGCTGCGCGTTTGCCGCGAATACCGAGGCAAAGGAACAGTGGAAGCGGCGGGTCCAGCCGGTGCGTCGGTTCCGCTGTGCGTTTGCCCCACATAACAGGGCAAAGGAACAGTGGAGCCGGGGGTCAGTAGGCCGGTGGCGAAGGCCTCGCTGCACTCGGCGAGCAGGTCGAGCGCGTAGCCGCCCTCCTGGATCACGCAGACGGGACGGCCGCAGGCGGCCAGGAGGCGGCCAATCTCGGTGAAGATCTCGGGCTCGAAGGACCAGCAGCCGTGCGGGTCGCCGGCGACGATGTCGTAGCCGAGCGAGACGACGAGGGCGGCGGAGCTCTCGGCAAGCGAGTCGATCGAGGCTGCCAGCGCCCCGAGGTAGGCCTCCTTGGCAGGGCTGCCGGCGAACTCGACCACGTGTTCGCGCTCGCTGCTCGGCTCGACCGTGCCGGCGGCGACGTTTGTGACCGGCGAGGCATGCAGCGAGTGCAGGTTGGCGTCGCCCATCGCGGCGACGATCGCGGCGGTGCCGTTGGGGTAATGCAGGTCGACGTCGAGGATGCCGACCGGGCGCACTCCGGCGTTGCGCAGCACCTGGACCGCGGCGGCGGCGGTGTTGAGATAGCAGTAGCCGGCGAACCAGGCCGGGCCGGCGTGGTGCCCGGGCGGGCGGCAGAGGGCGTAGGTGAAGCGGTCGCCCTCGGCGAGGCGCTCGGCCGCCGTCATCGCCGTGCGCACCCCCTCGCGCGCCGCCTCGACCAGGGCCGCGCTGACGGGAATGTCGGGCGGCAGCCCGGGCGGGGTCAGGTCCGGCATCACCACCGGCTCGACCGAGACCTCGGCCAGGGCTTCCAGGTAATCGGGATCGTGCAGGACGCTGAGCGTCTGCTCGACGTCTTCGGCGTCGGCGCCGGCCCCGACCGCACGCACCCGCGAGTGGCGGAGCAGGCCGCGCCGCAGCTCCTCAATGCGCCGGTTGTCGTCGACCCCCGGCAGGATGCGACCGCCATCGAGGATCCAGTGGGCGGCGTCGGCCCCGCTGCCGGGGCGCTGCTCGACCAGGAGGAGCTCCGCCAGGGCGGGCCCATCCGACCATGAACCCCCCTGAAGGGGGTCAATCTCCGATGCGCGGACCACTAGAGCTTCCTCCGCATCCGGGGACCGAGGTGCTCGAAGCCATTGGCGCCGTAGAAGGCTTCCGTGGCGGCGATCCGCTCGAAGCTCTCGCGCGGCAGGCCGACCTCGATCCGCATGGCCCCGGCGGCGCGGGCGAGCTCGCAGAAAGCCTCGACCAACTGGTGCCCGACCGCCCGGCTGCGCCACTCCGGGTGGACCCAGAGGTCCTGGATGGTGCCGTAGCGCCCGGGCACGTGGATCGCGTGCTGCCAGCTGGCGGCGAGGACCCCGACGATGCCGTCCTCGCCCCCTGCCTCCGCCACCAGCAGCGCGCCCTTCTCCCCGTCCCCGGCAAGCTCTCGCGTCGCCTCTTCCAGCGCCCGGGGCGGGGGCCCGCCGCCGCTCAGCTCGACCAGCAGCCCGGCCACGGCCTCGGCGACCGCGGGCGCGTCCTCGACGCTCGCCTCGCGCACCGTGCAGGCGGCCACCGCCCCGGCCTCGCTTGCCGCCGCCTCGCTCACGCTGCCTCCGCCCCGGCCCGGGCCCGGCCCGGCTCCAGCTCGACGCTCCAGGCGCCGGCCGAGTCGCTGCCGGTCACCGTGCGGGCGATCGCCGCCATCGGGGCTTTCGCCTTGAGCAGGATCTCGTCGAACTCCTCGACCGGGTCGGACTGCATCACGATCGCGCCGCCGGCCCCGATCGTCGTCCGCCCCGGGCGCAGGACGACGGTGCGGATGACGATGCTGAGGTCCATCGCCCCGTCGAGGCCGAAGTAGCCGATCGCGCCCGAGTAGACGCCGCGCGCCTCGTCCTCGAGGTCGTCGATGATCTCCATCGTGCGCAGCTTCGGCGCCCCGGTCATCGAGCCGCCGGGAAAGCAGGCCCGGGTCAGCTCGACGGCCCCGCGGCCGGCCGGCAGCTTGCCCTCGACGGTGGAGATCAGCTGGTGGACGGTCGCGTAATCCTCGACCACCATCAGCTCGGGGACGGCGACGCTGCCGACCTCGCAAACGATGCCGAGATCGTTGCGCAGCAGGTCGACGATCATCAGGTGCTCGGCGTAGGTCTTTTCGTCTTCGGTCAGCTCCGCCTTCAGCGCCGCGTCCTCGGCCGGGTCGGTGGAGCGTTTCGTCGTCCCCTTGATCGGCCGCGCCTCGACCCGGCGCTCGCGGTCGACCGAGAGGAAGCGCTCCGGCGAGGAGCTGACCACGGCCACCTCGCCGAGCTTGAGGAAGGCGGCGAAGGGCGCCGGGTTGGCGCGGCGCAGGTTGCGGTAGAGGTCGAAGGGGTCGGGGCTGGCCTCGGTTGAGATCTGGTCGGTGAGGCAGACCTCGTAGGACTCGCCGGCGGCAAGTTCGGCCTGCGAGCGGGCGATGTCGGCGAGGTAGCGCTCGCGGCCGCGGCCACAGGCGAAGCGCACCCCCTCGGCGCTGGGCTCGCCAAAGGCCGGGTCGGCGGCGGACGGCGGCGGCGGCGGGCTTGCGATCAGGTCGCCGACCACGGCCTCGGCCCGGTTGAGCCAGCGTTCGGCACCGGCGTCCTCGCCGGCGCGGATCGCCAGCACGTAAGTGCGGCGATGGACGTGGTCGACGGCGACGATCCGGTTGGCCAGCATCAGCACCGAGTCGGGAACGTCAGAGACGTGCACGTTGGAGGAGCCGCAGTCGGCCTTGAGCTCGTAGCCGAGGTAGCCGACGAAGCCGCCGAGCAGATTCGGCACCCCCGCGGCCGGCCGCTCGATCGCCCGCTTGGCGAGCTCGCGCTCGAGTACGCCGAAGATCGAGCCCAGCTCGGTCGCGGCGGTGCGCTCGCCGTGGACCGCGACCGTGCCCGCGGTGACGTCGGATTCGAGCACGCAGCGATCGGGGCCGGCGCTGGTGCCGAGGTAGGAGGCCTGGGCGAGCCGGGTCGGCGCGTCGGCGCTGTCGAGCCAGAAAGCGTGCTCCTGCTCGGCGAAGAGCCGTTCGAAGACCGCCTCGGTCGAGGCCTCGCCGGGGAAGGAGCGGATCAGCAGGCTGCTGGTGCTGGGCACCGCGGCGGACCTGGTGCCCCGGTCGCGGGGGACCGCCGGCTGGGGGCGCTTCGTCGCCCGCCGCGGCGGCGCCTTGCGCTCGCGGGCCAGGCCGTAGAAGTTCTCGACCAGGCGGGCGCCGTGCTCGGTGGCGATCGACTCGGGGTGGAACTGCACGCCCCACATCGGCCGGCGGCGGTGTTCGATCCCCATCACCACGCCGTCGTCGGCCCAGGCGCAGACGTTGCCGTCGGGGCCCATGCCGGTGATCGCCAGGGAGTGGTAGCGAACGACCGGGAAGCCCTGCGGGATGCCGTCGAAGAGGCCGGCGTCTTCGTGGAAGATCCTGCTCAGCCGCCCGTGCATCGCCTCGGGGGCGCTTTCGACCGTGCCTTCGAGCACGTTGCCGAGCCCCTGGTGGCCGAGGCAGATGCCGAGCACCGGGATCTCGCTGAAGCGGAGAATGTCGTCGCAGACGCAGAAGTCGTGCCAGCGCCGCGGCGTACCGGGACCGGGCGAGAGCACGATCGCGTCGAAGTCCCAGCGCTCCAATGCCCGCCAGGAGACGGCGTCGTTGTCGACCACGATCGGCTCCTCGCCGGAGACGCCCGCCAGCAGGTGGAAGACGTTGTAGGTGTAGGAGTCGTGGTTGTCGATGAGCAGCGTCCTCATCGCACCGCCACCTCCTTCCGGTGCGCTTTTTGTGGTCTATGACCCGAAAAGGCGCACCGGAACGTCATCGGACCGCCTCCAGGCCGAGGCCGCGGGCGCCCTGGGCGAGGGTGGCCTGGATCGCCTCCTGCACGTGCGGCTCGCGGTCGCTCTCCAGGTACCAGCGCGAGAGGTGGGCGACGTATTTGGCCAGCGGGCCGACGTCGAGGCGCTCGACCGCCTGCTGCAGGTGGCGCCGGTACATCTCCGACTGGACGACGGCGAAGCGGTAGTCGGGGTCCTCGGCGGGCTCGGGCGGCGCCGCGTGGCTGCCGAGGCCGTCGCCGTTGTGGGCGCGGGCGCGGGCCAGGTCCCAGCCGAGGCTCTGCTCGGGGCGCAGCAGCTTCTCCGGTTCGAAATCGAGCGGTTTGGTGTTGTCGTGGGCGAGGAAGTAGCCGAGCGCGACCTGGGGCACGATCGCCTCGGCGGCGGGATGGCGGCGGCGCACGCCGGCCCGCTCCTCGCCGGAGTCGAGCGCCGCGTCGATCCACTCGGCCAGCTCGTCGATCAGCAGCGCGTTCTGCTTGCTCGAGGACACCGACTCGTGCTGCTTGGAGACCATGCCGTGGAAGACGTCGTGCTTGGGGTGGTTGATCCCGGCGCCGGCCCCCTGCTCCATCATCAGGTCCATCAGCTGGCGGCGGCAGGTGACGTGGGCGGCCCACTCGGCGCCGCAGATCTGGATCGAGGTGGTGCCTTCGAGGCCCGGCGCCGCCATCCAGTAGGCGAGCGCCCGCATGTGCTGGGTGGGCAGGCCGTCGGCGCGCAGCAGCGGCATCTCGGCCAGCTCGCGGCGGTTGGTGAGGTAGATCACGGCGCCGTCGGGACGGCGGCGCAGCATGCCGTGCTCGAGGCCGAGGTTGGAGAGCTCGGCCACCTCGGGCAGGAAGTCGGACTCGAAGAAGACCCGGTCGAAGGAGATTCCGAGCCGGGCCAGGGTCTTGCGCTGGCCGGAGATCACCCAGGCGCGCGTCTTCGACCAGAGCTCGATCGCGGCCTGGTCGCCGCCGAGCACCCGCTGCAGCAGCTCGTCGGCGCTGTCGTTGTGAACGTCGAGCTCGCGGGTGAGCGAGTCTCCGGGCTGCTCGTTTTCTCGCCCGTTGAGCGCGGGACCGGTCTTGACGTACTCGGCGTAACAGGCGCCGACGAAGTGGTCGCTCTTGACCCCGCCCTCGAGCGAGGATTGGGTGTGGCGGCCGCTCTTGACCACGCCGGCCATCGCCTCACCCATGCTGCGGCCGACGTCGCAGATGATGCTGCGCCGCTCGACCTTGCCGCCGGCCTCGGTCAGGGCGGAGCCGAGCGCGTTGCCGAGCGCCAGGTTGCGGAGGTGGCCGATGTGCAGGGCCTTGGTCGAGTTGGCGTCCCAGAAGTTGAGCGCGAAACGGCGGCCGGCGGCGAGGTCGGCGTGGGGCGTCTCGCCGCCCCCGGCGGCCAGGGCGGCGCCGGTGGCCTCGATCCACTCGCGGGAGAGGAGGGCGCGGACCTGCCTGCCCTCGCGGTCGATGGCGGCGACCCAGGGCTCGGCCTCGATCCGCTCCAGGGCCGCGATCGCCTCGGCGTCCTCGCGCCAGCCCTTCACCCGCGGCACCAGCATCAGGTCGTGGTCGCCCTGCGGCTGGTAGGGCGCCCGCGCCGCCCAGAGCGGGCGACCCTCGCCGCCAGTTGAGATCTCGTCTAGTTGGTCAAAGAGATTGCACGCCATAGCCGGCCACCGGTTTCGTTTGGTTTCCGATGCACCAGCCGGGGCTCGAACCCGGATCTCCGGCTTTTAAGGCCGGCCCTTTGACCGATTAAGGCACTGGTGCTCTATGGGTGGGGCGCCTCCCTTTGGCGCCCGCTGAGGTTCCTCTCCCGGAATCCCAATCGCTCTCTGATCGCTCTAGAATTCCCGGGCATCCTAGCACTCCATGCGTACCAAAGGGCGGACATTGGGGGATCTTTATTTCCGTCGCTCGATGTTTTGGTACTGATCGAGTTCTTTCCGCGTAGGCTCGGCGCATGCCCGTCTTCCCGAAGCCGCGCACCAGCTACGACTACCGCCTCAAAGCGCAGCTGAAAGCGTTGCGGGGATACCCGAAGCGGCCGGGCAAGGAGGACCGGGCGATCCCGCCGCGCACCCGCAACCGTCTCCTGCTGGCGAGCTGGAACATCGCCAACCTCGGCCTCCAGGAGCGGCGCGAAAAGGATTACGCGCTGATCGCCGAGATCGTCGGCTGGTTCGACGTGGTCGCGATCCAGGAGACCAACGACAACCTCAGCGGCCTGCGCGGGATCATGGCGCAGCTGCCGAAGCGCTACCGGGCGATCTTCTCCGACCCGGGCGGCAACCGCGAGCGCTACGCGGTCGTCTTCGACACCGAACGGGTCTCGCTGCTCGACGAGGTCGGCCGCATCACGGTGCCGCCGAAGGACCTCGCCAGCGTCAAGTTGCCGGACGTGAAACGGAAATTCGAAGGCTTCGACCGCAACCCGTACCTGATCTCGCTGCGGGCCGGCAAGCTGGAATTCGTGATCGCCAACGTCCATCTCTACTTCGGCAAGGAAGACGACGCCTCGATCGAACGGCGCTGCCTCGAGGCCTACGCGATCGCACGCTGGGCGGACTCGCGCCGCCGCGACAAAAACGCCTACACGCCCAACGTGCTCGCCCTCGGAGACTTCAACCTGCCGGTCCGCGACGACACCGACCCGATCTACCGGGCGCTGACCCGCAAGGGCCTGCACCTGCCCGACCACTCGACCAAGGTCGGCGGCACCGATCCCGTCCACGGCTCCAACCTCAACGACGACGCCCAGTACGACCAGATGGCGGTCTTCCCGGGCCAGATGGAAGATGCGATCGAGCAGAGCGGTGTCTTCGACTTCGACGGCGCCCTCTTCCGAACCCTCTGGGGACCGGCCAAAAAAGAGGAAACGACCTTCCGCTCCTACGTCAAGTACTACCTGTCCGACCACCGTCCCCTCTGGACCTCGCTGCGAATCTGAGCGGCCGGCGGGTGGCCGTCGGCGCCCGCATGGCGTAGCCTCTCGGTAATGAAGACCCCCTGGGTACGACGGGGTGCATTGCTCGGCACGGGTGTGCTCGCCGCGGCGCTGCTGGGCGGCTGTGTCTGGATCAAGCCGGGTTCGGTCTCACTGAGCCAGCCCGGCGGCATCGGTGCCGTGCTCCTGCACTTCTCGCTCTGCTCGGCGGGACCGGAAGAACAGGGCGAAGCGATCGTGGCCGGCTGCATGCCACACGCGGAAACGAGCCAGGGCCAGGTCTTCCTGGGGCTGGTGGTGCCCAGCGGCGCCCAGCTGCCGAACACGCTCACGGCGACGCCCGGGGCCGGCGGCACGCCGATCTCCTTCGCTCGCAATGCCGAGGTCGCCCAGGCGCTCGCGACCAACCCGAACCTGGCCGCGTCGGGGCTCAGCCTCCCCCCGGCGGGCTTCGAGATTGCCGGCTACCTCTCCGGCATCGTCTCCGACCAGGAAGGCCAGTCGCCCGAATGGACAGTCGACGCCGAACTCGGCCCCCCGGCCCCAGCCGATGGCGGCAGCTACGGCGGCCCGTTCAAGCTCACGGTGTTGCCGGGCTGGCGCCTGGTCAACGCCGAATACCCCGCCAGCCGGCCGCTCGCCTGCCAGGAACTCCCGTTCGAAGACGAAACCTGGTGCTCAATTCCCGAACCGGACGGCGAAACGGAAACCGGCACCTCGGACTTGAAGATCTCCCCGCCCGCCCTGCTGCGGGCGGCGCCGGGCACCGAAGCCAAGCCGCACTTCAGCCTCGACTTCGCCAGCAGCCTGCTGGCCCCGCCCCGCTTCGCCCTCGCCGCCAGCTCGAACCTCGGGGGCGCCGGGTTGAAGCTGGTGCAGCGCAACTTCTCGCGGCCGCCGGTCAACACCCCGGACCACCGCTCGACCCCGGCGACGCGAACGGTCAAGGTCAAGGTCCCACCCACCGCCAGGCCCGGCACCTACGAGGTGACGCTGAGCGCCAGCACCGCTGCCGGCGGCAGCACCGCGGCGACCGCGCAGCTGACCGTGACCCGGCCACTGCGGCCGCGACTGAAGGCGCCCCGGCGGATCGCGGCACGGGTCGCCTGGCGCAAGGGAGTGCCGCTGCGGCTGACGATGCCGGTGGCCGGTTCGCACCTGGCCCTGTTCCTGTTCGGCAAGAAGCCGGGAGGGCGGGTCACCCTGGTGGCGAAGAAGCTCCTCAAGGCCAAGAAGGCGGGGCCGCTGAAGCTGCGCCTGAAGCTGCACAGGCGGGCAGCGCTGGCGCTGCGGGGGGCCGGTGCCAAGCTCACGCTGAAGGCGACGATCTGGATTCCCGGAGGCAAGCGCAGCCGGTTTACGCGCCGCCTGAAGCTGCGCTGAGCCCCGGCTCGGCCGGCCCCAGCCCGGCGAGGAAGCCAGCCAGCTCGGCGGTCAGGCGTCCCGGCTTGAGCCGCCACTCGAAGATCGAGTTGGCCTCGACCAGGCGGGCGTTGGGCAGCTCCTCGGCGAGCATGCCGGAGTCGCTGAAGGGGTGGAGGGGGTCGCGGGGATGGCCGACGATCAGGGTCGGCTGCTGAATTTTCTGCCGCTCGGCGCGGTGCGGTGCGGTCTCGCCCAGCAGCAGTCCCTCCAGCACCGCGCCCGAGGGACCGGGGCGCTGGCGCACCCAGTCGAGCCCGATGTCGAGCAGGGGGTTGGTGCGAGGGACGAGCGAGGTGAGGCGTGAGGTGAGCTCGAAGGCGGGGCGGCCGAAGCGGAGGCCGAGGAGGACCGGCGTGAAGGCGCCGGCAACCGCCGGCAGGGCGTGATCGAGCACCGGCATCTCGACGAAGAGGGCGCGTGCCCGGTCCGGATGCCGCACCGCCAGCTCGAGGCCGACGTTGGCGCCCAGCGAGGTCCCGCCGACCACGGCGGAATCCAGCTCGAGGCGATCGAGCAGGGCGACGACCTGGCGGGCGAAGAGCGGCATCGAGTAGAGCCGCAGGTCCTCGGGCCGGTCCGAGCGCCCGTGCCCGAGCAGGTCGACGCAGATCACCCGGTTTCCGGCCGCGGCCAGTTCCGGCCCCAGCCGCTCGAACATGCGCCGGTTCATCAGCAGCCCGTGGACCAGCACGATCGCCCTCTCCCCCTCGCCAAAGGAGTCGTAGGAGATCCGGTGTTCTTCGTAGAGGAAGTCGCCTGTCATTCGTCGGTTCTACCAGGAGCGGTGCATGCCACCACCCAGGCCGTCGGCTTCGGCGCGAACTTGGGGAGGCATGAAGCCGAGGACGGAGTCGGAGTTGGGCCACCAACTACCGTCCTCAGAGCGCCAGACCAGGCTCATTCGCTCCAGCGCATTGAGGTCCCGGCTCAGGGTCCGATCCGTCTTGTGCGCGTAGGCCTCGGCCAGCTCGGGGGAGAGCAACCGCAGCTTGGAGCGCGGCACCGGCTCGATCCAGGGAAGCGGATAGAGAGGATGACTGGGCGAGACATCGATACTCGCCTTCGAGAGGTCCTTGACCAGTCTCAGCTGGCGCCGCCGGCTGTCCGTGCGCGTCTCGCCGAACTGCTGGTGGATGTACTGCTCCCAGCGATCGACGTACTGCATCGACCAGATCCGGTCGAGCTGGCCGCGCAGCTCCTCGACGAACCCCTGGACCGCGTAGAGCAGGAAGTCGTTGGGGCCCTCCCGGCTGGTCCGGTCGAGCTGCCTGTAGTACTCGCTGCGGGTGTGGTTGTAGTGATTGGAGAGCAGCTGCGTGACCGGCTGCGGGAAGCGCGATGCAAGCAGAATGTGGACCTCCAGCAGCCGCGCCGTGCGGCCGTTGCCGTCGCCGAAGGGATGGATCCAAGCGAGGTAGAGATGCGCAAGGGCCGCCTTGAGAATCGCGAGGGGCGGGGCCAGCTCAGGGTGGTCCTCGGGCGCGATGAACGCATCTGAGTTGAGCCACTCGCAGAGCCGCCCCAGCAGGTACTCGCAATCCTGGGCGGGCGCACCGCGGTAGCGCCCGACGAGGACCGAGTGCGTGCGGATCTCCCCGGGGGTCACTCCATCGTCCACCGCCAGTCCGTCGAGCACGAAGCGGTTGTAGCGCTTGATCTTCTCGACAGTCAGGTCGGCATTGGAGGCATCGGGCAGGATTTCGTCCCGAATGTGGTCGAAGGCGCCGACGACGTTGCGGATCTCCTGTCCCAGGTACTGCTTCGACGGGGGAAGCGGCAACTTGTCCTCAAAGACCTGTCGCGCCTCCTCTTCGGAAAGCGTGTTCCCCTCGATCGCGGTCGTCGCCAGCGCCCCCTTTACGAGGAAGACCTTCTGCAGTTCATCGGCGACCTCGGGCCGCAGCAGCGCCCTCCGCACGTGGTCGCTCTTCGACGTCGCCTCTCCGAGCAGGAGCCAGAGCCGGTAGCTCGCCTGCTCGAGGTCAACGTCGAAACTGAGCCAAGGGTGCGTCGTTTCAAATTCCCACGTGGTTGTCGCCAATCCTGTCCCTTCTTATGTCCATAGAATGGAGCATTTTTTTGGCTCTCTACAGGGACAAATAGACATTTAGACGCAATAAATGACTATCTAAATGTCCATTGATCTTGCCCAAACAATAGCAATTCGCGCCGAACCCGATTGCAGGTGGCGGATACGGACGCCAAGGCCCGCACCGCCGAAACCGGCGGCGCGGGAACAGCGGAGCGGGCGGCTCGTGCTCAGCCGCGCTGCCTGCAGGGACGCACAATGCTGCCGGCGATCCGGCCGCCACTGGCAAAGGCGACGGTGGCGTGGGCGAGGAAGTGGCCGTCGGCGCACCTGGCGAGCAGGTAGCCCTGCTTGTGGCCGTGGCGCTTGAAGGTGCGGTGGATGACCAGGTTGAACTTGGTCACCGCGCCGTAGCCGCCGGCGACCTTCGGGATCGTCGCCACCGCACGGGTGCCGAAGCGGCCCTTGTGGATCTTCTTCACCTTGACCGTGGTGACGATCGCGGTCGGGGCCGGCACCGCGACGTAGGCGTGGATGAACATCGTCGTCACGCCGCCGTGGACGCCGCCGTTGAAGGCGACCAGCGGACCGCTGGCGCTAAACGGAGTCTGTTCGGGAAAGGCGACCCGCACCGTCGTGTTGCCCTTGCCGACGATCGCCCTCGGACAGGCCTTCCTGGCGGCCCGGGTGTCGCGCGACTGCAGCTTGCCCGCCTTGCACACCGGCACACCCCGGGCGTTGATCGCGCCGTTCTTGTCGAAATCGATCGTCACCGTCTTCGCGGCGGGCGGCTGCGTGCCGTCGGCGGTGGCGATGCCTCCCGTCGCCCGCAGGGCGATCGGGGCGAACTTGTGCTTCGGCAGCTTCTTCGGGGCCACCCCGCCGTTGATCCTCAAGACCAGGTTTCCGGCGCGGACGACGGTCGGCTTCTCGGCGACGGCGATACTCGCCGCGCCCACCGCAATCGCGACCGCCAGTGAAACCAATGCCAGTGAACGCGCTCGCATTCTTCCTCCTTCGTCTCGGGTACGTATCCCTCTCTACCCGGCAACTGCGTTCGCCATTGCCAGGCGCGGTCGCGGGGCGGACTTGGTCAGCGGGCTGACCTTGTCAGCGTGCGTACGGGATGGCAGGTGTGCGCGGGACTTCGGTGGGTAGCCGTGTTGCGAGGGTCAAGTCAATCCAAAGAGAGGAAACGATGTTCGTACGTCTCGTTGTCAGTTGTGCGTTGGTACTCGGTTTGATCGGCGCGGAGGCTTCGGGAGTGGCGTCGGCCGCAAAGGGCTCCGGCTCACGGAAGTTCTTGAAGGGGAAGACCGCCCAGCACCACCCGGTTAAGTTCGCCCGCCGCGGCGGCAAGCTCGACCTGATCCACTTCGTGGCCAAGCTTCGCTGCAGCGACGGCACGATCCTGACCGACTATGAGAGCGGCTTCCTGCCGACTCCGGTGCGTGGCGGCAAGCTGAGCGACCATCAGGTCGGCTCGAGTGACGACGTCTTCATCCGCGCCAAGGTGCACGGCCGCAGCGTGCGCGGGAAGATCCGGGTCAAGGACAAGCTGCGTCACGGCAAGGTGCGCTGCGACTCACGCTGGTTCAAGTTCAGCGCGGGCGCCTGAGCGAGGCGCCTGGCGGCGCGAGGCCGTCGCGAAGGCTCGCAGCACGTCGCGGTGTTCCAGCCAACCCGCGACCGTGCGCGAGCCGGCGGCCACCACCGGCAGGCCCTCGCGCTCACCGTCGGCCAGCCACTCCACCGCCCTCGCCAGCGGCTCGGCGGGGTCGAGCTCCGGCACCTCTTCACACAGGCCACCGGCATTGGCCGCCCCGCCGTCCTCGCCGCCGAGCTCGAGGTCGCGCACGGTCAACACCCCGACCAGGGTGCCGGTCCCGTCGACCACCGGCAGGGCGCTGCGCCCCTCGCGCAGCATCGCGGCGGCGGCCTCGCCGGGTGAGGCGGCGGCGAGCAGCGGCTCGGGCGGCGGCGCCATCGCGTCGGCGATCAGCAGCCCGCGCAGGGCCGGGCCGGCCGCCGGGCGCTCGATGTCGATGCCGCGGCGGCGCAGCTTCAGGGTGTAGATCGAGTCGGCGCTGAGCCTGCGGCTGAGGCCGGTGGCGATCACCACGGCCAGCATCAGCGGCAGGATGATCGAGTAGTCGCCGGTCAGCTCGAAGACGACGATCACGGCGGTGATCGGCGCCCGCCCGGCGGCGGCGAAGACGGCGGCCATGCCGACCAGGCCGTAGGCACCGGCGCTGGCCGTGGCCCCGGGCAGGAGCCCGTGGACGCCGAGGCCGAAGGCGCTGCCCAGCATCGCGCCCATGAAGAGTGAAGGGGCGAAGACGCCGCCGGAACCGCCGATCGAGAGGGTGAGGCTGGTGGCGAGGATCTTGCCGGCCAGCAGCGCGAGCAGGAAGGCGACCCCGTACTGGCCGCCGATCGCCCCTTCGACGACCGGGTAGCCGACCCCGTACATCTCCGGCAAGACGAGCAGCACGCAGCCGAGCAGCAGGCCGCCGGCCGCCGGGCGCAGCCAGGCCGGGCCACGCCAGAGCCGGTCGGCGAAGTCCTCCGAGCCGTAGAGCACCCGCATGAAGCAGACGCCGACGAGGGCGGCGGCGATGCCGAGCAGCGCGTAGAGGGGGTACTCCAGTCCCGTCTGGACGTGGAAGGAGGGCAGGGCGAGGAATGCTTCGCTGCCGAAGGCGATCCGCCCGACCGCGGTGGCGACCACCGAGCTGAGCACGACGACGCCGAAGGAGCGGGTCTGGAAATCGCGCAGGATCAGCTCGAGGGCGAAGAAGACGCCCGCGATCGGCGCGTTGAAAGTGGCGGCGATGCCGCCGGCTGCGCCGCAGGCGACGAGCAGGCGCATCTCGTGGCCGGCAAGGCGGCTGAGCTGGCCGACCCCGGAGCCGATCGCCGAGCCGACCTGGACGATCGGCCCCTCGCGCCCGACCGAGCCGCCGGAGCCGATGCACAGTGCCGAGGCGAGCGACTTGACGACGGGCACGCGGCCACGGATCCGCCCCTCGTCGTTGTGCACCGCCAGCATCACCTCGGGCACCCCGTGCCCGCGCGCCTCGGGAGCGAAGCGGTAGACGAGCGGCCCGTAGAGCAGGCCGCCGAGCACCGGCACGACGAGCACCACGAAGGGCCCGAGCAGGGGCACGTGTGGATTGGTGAAGTGCCCGAGGGCACTGGGATCGCTGTGGCCGCTGAAGACCTCTGTGAAGCCGAGGATCAGGTAGCGGAAGGCGATCGCACCGAGGCCCGCCCCCACCCCGACCAGCAATGCCAGGCCGGCCAGCAGGCCGCCCTCCCCGCCGAGCAGGACCTGGAGGCGAACGCGCAGGGCGGGGCGCTCGGGGGCACCGATCCGGTTTGAGCGCGCCTTCTCCACCGACCGAGCCTAGGAAACGGGAGGGTGCGGGAATGGCGGTTCGTCACCTCGCGGGGCTTTCTTGTCAGACCTATTACAACAGACCTCCTCAAAGCCACCGGACCACCTGGTTAGGCTGTCCAGGTGGCGACAGTCTCCGTGCTGCGGCTGGATCCGGACCTCGGCGCGGGAATCGCGGCGAGCAAGCGAACGCGTGCAGAGGGCACCTGCATGGCTCGCGTCCTCGAGGTCCCGCGGGGAGAGTGGGACGCGAGAATCGAGCGCGACGCCGACCGCGCCGGTTTCGGCCTGCTCGTCCTCTCCGGCACCCTCTGCCGCCGCGTATCCCAAAACGGACACCACGGCGCCGAGCTGGTCGGGCCCGGCGACCTGTTGCGGCCCTGGGACCGGATCGGCGAGTGGGCGAGCATCCCGACCGAATCCGACTGGCTGGTTATCGAGGACGCCGGCCTGGCCGTGCTCGACGCCGAGTTCGCCCGGCAGTGCGCGCCCTACCCATCGGTCGCGGTGGCGCTGGCCCGCCGGGCGCTGCTGCGCTCCCGCTACCTGGCGGTGCTGATGGCGATCGTCGGCCAGCGCAAGGTAGAGACGCGCCTGGAGATGCTCTTCTGGCACCTGGCCGACCGCTTCGGCCAGATGCGCGGCGATTGGGTCCAGATCCCGCTGCCGCTCACGCATGCATTGTTGAGCGAGCTGGTCGCCGCCCGCCGCCCGTCGGTAAGCACGGCCCTGACCCAGCTCAGCGACCGCGGCATCCTCATCCGCGACGACTCCGGCTGGCTGCTGCGCGGCTCGGCCACCATGCCCGCTCACCACAGAGGAGGGTGATCGCGGGGATCAGCAGCGAGCGGACCACGAAGGTGTCGAGGAGAACGCCGATCGCCACCGTGGCGCCGATCTGAACCAGCTGTTCGAGCGGCAGCAGGGTGAGGGTGGCGAAGGTGCCGGCGAGGATCAGGCCGGCGCCGGTGATGACCGGGCCGGTGTCCCGCAGGGCGACCAGCATCCCCTCGCGGGTGCCGTGGCGAGCGGCCTCCTCGCGGGCCCGGGTCATCAGGAAGATGTTGTAGTCGACCCCGAGGGCGACGAGGAAGATGAAGGAGAGCAGGACGAGGTCGAAGCCGATCCCGCTCGAGCCGAGGATCTCGGTGAAGGCGAAGGTGACGAGGCCGAGCGTCGCCAGGAACGAGGCGAGGACGGTCACGATCAGGTAGCCCGGCGCGGCGAGGGCGCGCAGGACCGCGATCAGGATCAGGCCGACGACGAGCAGCACCACCGGCACGACCAGCCGCGTGTCGCGGGCGTTGGCCTGCTCGACGTCGTAGTTCTCGGCCGGGATGCCACCGACGAGAGCGCCGGGGGCGACCTCGGCCAGGCGGTCGCGCACGCCGCGGACCAGCCCCGCCGCTTCGCCCGAGTAGGGATTGCCGCGCAGGACGATCGCCAGTGCCGCCGAGTCGCCGAGCGAGGAGGACGGCACCGGGAGGGCGAGCTTGACCGATTCGAGCCGCTCCAGCCCCCGCATGGCCGCCCGGACTTCGCCGAGGTGGACGACGGCGGTCAGCGGCGAGGCGAGGCCGGGCGGGAAGTGTTCGTCGAGCACCTCGTTTCCGCGGCTCGATTCGCTGGAGCGGGTTTCGCCTTCGCCGAAGCCGATCGTGCCGTGGTGGACGAGGTTGCCGAAGGCAAGGACGGCGAGAGCGGCGAAGACGGTGGCGACGATTGCCCGCGGCCGGCGCCGCACGAAACCGGCAACGCGCTCCCAGTGCCCCGCTCGCTCCGCCGCGCCCGCCGGCCGGACGGGCCAGAAAGCGCGCCGGCCGAGGATCGCGAGCAGCGCCGGCAACAGCGTCAGCGCGGCGGCGAGCATCACCGCGATCCCGATCGCCAGCACCGGCCCGAGCCAGTGGGTCGACATGAGCTCGGCCGCCAGCAGGACCAGCATCGCCGCGATCACGGTCCCAGCCGAGGCGGCGAGCGGCCGCAGGCTCTCGGCCAGCGCGGTCCGCAAGGCCGGCGTCGGCGCCGCCCCGCGCCCGAGCTCTTCGCGATAGCGGTGGACCAGCAGCAGCGAGTAGTCGGTGCCGGCGCCGAAGATCAAGACCAGCAGCAGGAAGGTGCCCTCGGTGTTGACCACGATCAGGCCGGCCTCGATCAGCAGGTAGACGACCCCGATCGCGATCAGGTAGGCGGTGCCGACGGCGAGCAAAGGCGCCAGGGCGAGCAGCGGCGCCCGGTAGACGAGGAGCAGGAGCAAGAGGACGAGGCCGAGGGTGGCGATGAGCAGCGTGCGCCCGGCGTCTTCGGCGACCTGCTCGAGGTCGGCCGCGACCCCGGCCGGACCGGTCACGTAGGAGCGCAGGCCGGGACGGCGGTGGGCGGCGAGGTAGGCGCGGATCCGGCGCACGCCGTCGAGCACCGCGTTGCGATCGTCGGAATCGATCGCCAGCGCCACCAGCGCCGCTTCGCCGTCGCGCGAGATCGGCCCGACGCCGCGGGCGATCCGCGCCACGTCGCCCAGCGGCCGGCGCGCTCGCCCGGAGAAGGGTGCGAATACGGGCGAGGCGCCGGAGAGGCCGAGCCGTTCGAGCCCCGCGCCGAGCCCGCCGATCGCGTTCAGGTCGGCGGCGGAAAGACCGCCTGGGCGGTCGAAGACGACCAGCACCGGCACATCGTCGCCACCCTTGAAGTTGCGCTGCAGCGCGTCGAGCGCCCGGGTCGACTGCGCGTGCGCCGGCAGGTAGCTCGCCTGCCCGGCAGCCGTCACGTTGCCGATCTGCGTCCGCGCCAGCAGGCCAGCAATCCCCAGCGCGACCCAGACGCCAAGCGTCACCCACCGCCCCCGCGGCCCGGTCACACCGGCAGCAACTCGCCCGATCACCGGCGGGAGAGTACGCACGCCACCACCCGTTCCGCTGTTCCTTTGCCGCGCATAGGAGGGCAAAGGCACAGCGGAAGGCGTCGGCTTGGTGCACAGGCGGCTGCAGCGTGGGCGAGCGTGGAGCGCCGTTTGTACTTGGAGGACAAGAAAGGAAATTCCCTCTGCCTTGCGGGGCTCAAGCTGCTCTCCGTTTCGACCGATGGCCCGGGCGGCGGAATCAATCATCCGTCTATCTCGCTAAAGGAACGAAAGGGACGAAGAAATGGGCTGGATCACCAGGAAACGGGCGCTTGCGGCGCTCGGCTGCGCTTGTGCGCTGGGCATCGCGGGCGTGGCTTTCGGTTACTTCACCTCGAGCGGTTCGGGCACCGGTTCGGCAGCGGTAGGTTCGAGCTCGGCCGTGACGCTGCACGCCTCGATCTCCTCCAACCTCTATCCGGGCTCCTCCTCACCGGTGACGCTCTCGGTCGACAATCCCTCCTCGGGCGTGCAGCGGGTCGGCACGGTCAGCCTGGCGAGCATCTCCGTCGACGGGGAACACTCGAGCTGCGCCACCACCCTCACCGGCGGCAACCCCGACTTCACGATGGCCTCGGTCCCGGTCAACCAGGTCTTCCCTCCCGGCAACGGCCAGAGCGTCTCCGCCACCGGAACGCTGGCGATGAACGAAACCGGGACCAGCCAGGACGGCTGCCAGGGCGCGACGCTGACCCTGCACCTGACCAACAACTAGCCCGCCAGCACCGCAACGAGGCCACTCGACCAAGTCGAGAGATGTCGCACCGCCGGATCGCCAGGCGCGGAGGAGCCCTCCCCAGGGCGCTCGTCCTCCTGGCCGGGATCGGCGGCTGCCTCGGCGCGGTCGCCTACGCCGCGACACCCGGCAAGCCGGTCGCTGCTCCAGCCAGCCCGGAGCAGCGGGTCGGCACCGCGCGCCTGCCGCGGGCCAGGATCACCCAGCACCCCGAGAAGGTGGCGACCTCGGCGAGCGCCCGCTTCGGCTTCCGCGCCCGCGGACACAGGCCGCGCTTCCAGTGCCGCCTCGACCGGCGAGGCTGGAGGGCCTGCCGGGCGCCGGTCACCTACAACGGGCTGGCGACCGGCAGCCACAGCTTCGCGGTGCGGGTGCGGGGAAAGCATCGTCGCCACGGCCGGGCGACCCGCTTCGGCTGGCAGCTCCTGGAACCGAGGGACTTCTCGATCGAGCCACAGCTTTCCGGCTTGGGCGCCCTCTATCCGGGTGCTCCGGCGCTGCCGCTGCCGGTGAGGATCTCCAACCCCAACCCGGTGCCGATCTTCGTCACCAGCGTGCATGCCACGGCGACCGCCGGGCCGCTGGGCTGCGACCCGGCCGCGAACGTCATCCTCAGCGACTCCGGCGCCTCGAGCGCGACGCCGCTGGAGGTCCCGGCGGGAGGGTCGGTGAACCTGCCGGCGCCGGGGATCTTCCCCCCGGCGATCCAGCTGCGTGACCTGCCGGTCAGCCAGGACGCTTGCCAGAACGGCCAGTTCGCGCTCGCCTTCTCGGGTGAGGCGCGGGGATGAGGCCAGCCGTGCGAACCGGCATCGTCGGCGCCGCGATCCTTGCCGCGCTCGCCGTGCTCGCCTGTGGCTCGGCCCTCGCCTACTTCACCGCCAGCGGCGCGGGCAACGCCTCGGCTGGGATCTCCAAACTCGCAGCCCCCTCGCCCAGCGCTACGCCGGCCCTGGGCGGGACGGTCGTGCTGCTCTGGAACGCGATCAACCCGCCGGGGTCGGGTGCGGTTACCTACACGGTCGAACGCGACGGCGGCAAAGTCGGCGGCGGTTGCACCGGGACGATCGCCGGCACCACGACCTGTACCGACAGCGGCCTCGGGCCCGGCACGCACACCTACGTCGTCACCGCCAAGTGGCGCTCGTGGACGACAAGTAGCTCACCCGCCTCGGCGACGATCGAACTCGGGCCGCTCGACCACTTCTCGCTCAGCGCCGAATCGGCGACTCCGGCCGTGGGCGAAGTCGACGGCCTGACGATCGTCGCGCAGGACGCCAACGGCCTCACCGTGACCAGCTACGGCGGCTCGCACAACATCACCTTCTCCGGCGCCTCGCCCGCCCCGGACGGAACGAAGCCGACGGTTGCGAGCAAGTCGGGCTCGGCCACCGCCTTCGGCAAAGCGACCTCGCTCAGCTTCGACGAAGGGGTGGCCGAAGCCTCCGGTGCGAAAAACGGGGCAATGAAGCTCTATGAGAGCGGGGCCGTCGACATCGATGCGAGCGACGGCTCGGTCGCAACCGCAGTGCCGCTGCACGCCCTCGCCGCGGCAGGGGAAGCGACGGAGCTGGGACTCACGGCCGCATCGACCGCACCGGTGGCGGGCAGTGCCGATGCGCTCAGCGCGATCGCGCTCGACGACTACGAAAACGTCGCCACCTCCTACGCCGGCCCCCACGCTCTCACCTTCTCGGGGGCATCGGCCAGTCCCAACGGGACGGCACCGACGGTCTCGAGCTCGACCGGCGCCGCGGTCGCGTTCGGGGCGGCGACGACGATCGCGTTCAGCGCCGGCAAAGCGAGCGCGACGGGCGCCAGCAACGGGGCGATGACCCTCTACGGGAGCGAAACGGCAAAAGTGAAAGCCAGCGATGGCTCGATCTCGACCCCCGCGACCCTGACCGTCACCGTCAGTCCGGGGACAGCTGCCGCCTTCTCGCTTGCCGCCGCCGACACCACTCCCAACGCGGCCGCCAACGACAACCTCACGACCACCGCGCTCGACGCCTACGGCAACACCGCGACCAGCTACACCGGCACCCACAACATCACCTACTCCGGTGCGGCCGGAAGCCCCAACGGGACATCGCCGACAGTCACCGACAGCTCCGGCACGGCGGTCGAGTTCGGCACCGCCACCGCGATCGGCTTCAGCTCCGGGGTCGCCAAAACCTCGAGCTCGAAAAACGGCCGGATGAAGCTCTACGCGGGCGGGCCGGCCGGCATCGGCGCCAGCGACGGCACCGTCTCAAGTGCCACCCCGCTCGAAGTCACCGTCTCCCCCCTCGCCGCGTCCCGGCTCGCCTTCGCCGGCACGGCGATCGGCACCGGCAGCCTCAGCTCGCCCTGCCTCTTCACCTGTACGGTCACCAGC
Organism: uncultured Solirubrobacterales bacterium; assembly: GCA_963817905.1. Classification (GTDB taxonomy): domain Bacteria; phylum Actinomycetota; class Thermoleophilia; order Solirubrobacterales; family 70-9; genus VRUE01. Next base: position 136,152 of record CAWFPS010000003.1, read on the forward strand.
CTCGGCAACAAAGGAACCGTGACCGGAAAGGTCGCGGTTACCGACACCTATGGCAACACGGTCTCCGGCCTGGGCAGCGGCCACGCAACCAAAGTGACGACCAGCGGCAGCGGCACGGTCAGCGGCACGCCGCTCACCATCCCCAACAGCGGCGCCGCCGAATCGGCCACCTCGTTCACCTTCACCTCGAAATCCAACGGCAACTTCACCGAAGCGCTGACCCTCGCGACCTCCTCCGGCACCACCTACACCAGCGCCACCCTGACCGCGAGCAGATAGCTCAGGCGCGCGGCTCGAGTTGGATCTCGCGCCCGGCGCGGGGCACGCCCGCCGCGATCTCGGCGCTGCGCTCGCGCTCGGCGTTGAGCTGGTGGCCAAAGAGGATCGCCAGGTTGCCGATCCAGAGCCAGACAAGGAGCGCGACGAAACCGCCGAGGGTGCCGTAGGTCTTGTCGTAGGAGCCAAAGTGGGAGACGTAGAGGGCGAAGGCGGCGGAGGCGACCGCCCAGACGGACAGGGCGACCAGGCATCCCGGGGTCACCCAGCGGAAGCCGCGCAGCCTCGCGTTCGGCGCCGCGTAGTAGAGGAGGTCGACGATGAGCACGAAGACGGCCACCATCACCGGCCACTTGGCGAGGCTCCAGACCGCCACGGCGGTGTCGCCGACCCCGATCGGCTCGGCGACCGCGGCGACGATCGGGCCGGTGAGGACGAGGCCGAGCGCCAGCAGCGCCATCGCGACCACCATCGCCAGGGTCACCGCCAGCTGCAGTGGCCGCAGCTTCCAGAACGGCCGGCCCTCTTCGGTTTCATAGATCGCGTTGGAGGCGCGGATGAAGGCGCCGACGTACCCCGAGGCCGACCACAGCGCCAGCGCCAGGCCGAGGAAGAAGGCGAATCCGGCGGCGCTGCGGTTGGAGACGACCGAGTCGATCGGCCCTTCGAGCGTTTCCGCGGCGGAATCGGGCCCGATCGAGGAGACGATCCCGGTCAGGCTTTCTGTCGTCGCCTGCCCGTCGCCGAACAGCCCGACCAGCGAGACCATCGCGATCAGCGCCGGGAAGAGCGAGAGCAACCCGTAATAGGTCAGCGCCGCCGCCCAATCGGTGAGATTGCCCTGGCGGAACTCGACCGCCGCGCGCCTCAGCGTCGCCCGCAGAGTCCGCCGCTGCGCATCTGCGTTTCTTCCCATCCCCCCTTTCTACCCGCCAGGCTGCCAACCGCATCGCCTTCCAGGCGTGAAGGCCGCTCGCCGCGCCGAGCCAGTTGCGCCATGCGCGATACTCAACCGGTGGATACTGGCGGCGTACCCAAATCTGATGGCGCGCCGGACGCGGCTCCCGATGCGAAGCGCGACCTGATCGTGATCGGTACCTCCGCCGGTGGAGTGGAAGCGCTGAAGTACCTCGTCGCCGACCTGCCGGCCGACCTGCCGGCGGCGGTGCTGGCGGTCCTGCACATGATGTCGTCGGGGCCGAGCCGCCTGGACGCGATCCTCGACCGGGTCTCCAAGATGCCGGTCACCCTGGCAGCCGATGGCGAGCGGCCCGAGCGCGGGCACGTCTACGTCGCTCCGCCTGGCTTCCACACGCTGTTGCAGGGTGACTCGATCCAGCTCAGCGATGCGCCTCCCGAAAGCGGTTACCGGCCCTCGATCGACCAGTTCTTCCTCAGTGCCGCGAGGGCGTACGGCCGCCGGGCGATCGGTGTCGTACTGACCGGCACGCTCAGCGACGGGGCCGAGGGGCTGCGTTTGATCAAGGCCCACGGAGGCGCCACCGTGGTGCAGGACCCCGACGACGCGAGCTTCGACGACATGCCCCGCAACGCGATCGAGCAGGTCGAACCCGACCGGATCGCACCGCTGGAGGAGCTCGGCGGCGTGCTCTGCGAGCTGCTCGGCGTACCGCACCCGAAGGGGAAAGCGGCCGGCTCAGCCGTACTCGGGCCGCCCCGCAAGCCGTCAGAGCTAAGAGCCGTGCTCCTCACCTGCCCGACCTGCGGCGGCGTGCTGGTCGAGCACGCCGACGAGGAGGTGTTCAAGTTCACCTGCCAGACAGGTCACACCTACACGCCGGAGAGCCTGGTCGAGAAGCAGCACACCGACCTGGAGGCGGCGCTGTGGCAGGCGGTCCGCATGTTCAAGGAACGCACCGAACTGCTGCGGATGATCGCGACGCGAATCCCAGACAAGACCGCCTACATGGAACACGCGACGCTGAACGAGCAAGCCGCCACCGCCGCCGCCCAGGCGATTGAAATCCGCGCCATGATCCTGCGACTCCAGGGCACCGCCGGTAGGGTCACGACGGAGGCGAACCAGTGACCGAGACAGGGAATACGAAGGCCAACGAGGATCTCGAGGCATTCCTCCTGCACCTCAAGGAGACGCGCAACCTCGATTTCAGCGGCTACAAGCGGCCGACCCTGGAACGGCGCATCCAGCGGCGCATGGCCGACGCCGGCGCCGGTGACTACGAGTCCTACTCCGACTACCTGGAAACGAATCCGCGCGAGTTCGAGGAGCTCTTCGCCGCCATCCTGATCAATGTGACGAGCTTCTTCCGCGACTCCGAGGCCTGGGACTACGTCAAGGCCGAGATAGTCCCGCAGCTGATCGAGGCGCGACCGGACGACGAGCAGATCAGGGTCTGGTCGGCCGGATGCTCCTCCGGCGAGGAGGCTTACACGATCGCGATAATCCTGCTCGAGGCGCTCGGCGAGCGGGACTTCAAGCGGCGGGTGAAGATCTATGCCACGGACCTCGACGAGGAGGCCCTGGCCAAAGCACGAACGGCGATCTACTCGCCGGAAGCCGTCGAGGGAATTCCCGAAGAGCTGCTGAAGCGCTACTTCGTCGAGAGCGGAAGCAACTTCGCCTTCCGGCCGGACCTGCGCCGCTCGGTCATCTTCGGCCGCAACGAGCTGCTCCAGGACGCGCCAATCTCGCGCATCGACCTGCTGACCTGCCGCAACGTGCTGATGTACTTCACGATCGAAGCACAGGCCCAGATCCTCTCCCAGTTCAACTTCGCATTGCGCGAGCGCGGCTTTCTCTTCCTGGGCAAATCGGAGATGCTGATACGCCATTCCCAGCTTTTCGCCCCGGTCGACATCGAAGCGCGCGTCTTCCGCCCCCTCCCCCGCCGCCGCCTCGGCGAACGCTTAGGCGAACTGGTTGGGGAGGAAGCGGTCGGGGAAACGCCGATAGCGGAGCGCCACGCCGACCTCCGCAAGGCGGCGGCGTCGATCGGCCCGGTGGCCCGCCTGGTGGTCGACGCATCCCGCTTTCTGGTCGACTCCAACGACCTCGCCGGCGACCTCTTCTCGATCGAGCCCGCCGACATCGGCAGGCCGCTCCAGGACCTGGAGGTCTCCTACAAACCGCTCGAGCTGCGGGCGCCCCTCGATCGGGCCTTCAAGCAAAACGAAGCGGTCAAAGTCGGGCAGGCGAAGCTGGGCGATCCCGGCGAAGAGCGCATCTATGAGGCTGAGATCACGCCCCTCATGGTGAACGGTGAGGGGCCGGCCGGCGCCGCGATCACCTTCACCGACATCACCGACTACGCCAACCTCGTCGCCGACTACGCGAAGTCCAAACAGGAGCTCGAGTCCGCCTACGAAGAACTGCAGTCGACGGTCGAGGAGCTGGAGACGACCAACGAAGTGCTGCAGTCGACAAACGAGGAGCTGGAGACGACCAACGAGGAGCTGCAGTCGGCCAACGAGGAGCTGCAGACGATGAACGAGGAACTGGCCTCGACCAACGATGAACTCGAGACGATGAACCTGGAGCAGCGCAAGCACGGCGACGAACTCGACCGGCTCAACCTCTTCCTGGAGGGAATCCTCGGCAACCTCCGCGTCGGCGTCACCGTCGTCGACCGCGAGAACCGCGTACAGCTGTGGAACACCAGCGCCGAGGACTTCTGGGGCCTGCGGTCCGACGAGGTCACCGGCCAGGACTTCTTCTCACTCGACATCGGCCTGCCCACCGCGGACCTGCACGAGCCTTTGGAGACGGCGATCTCCGGCGGTCACAAAAGCACGGACCTGGCGATCGAGGCGGTCAACCGGCGCGGCGTCCACTTCACCTGCGAAGTCCGCGTGATGCCGCTGATCTCCGCCAGTCAAGGCCTCTACGGCGGCATCATCCTGATGCGCGAGGTTGGCGACGAGGACTCAGCCCCGGTGTGACGTGCGCCGCAGCTCCGCGTAGCCCTGCGTGAGCGGGACGTTGGCCTGCATGGCGTGACTCGAGCGGGCTCGCAGGTTGCGAGCGTGGAGGCGCACCTGCTCGCTCCAGGCGCGGATGGCCAGACGTTGCTCGCGCTCCGCGTCGGCGTTCCAGTCGAGTACGAAGAAGCAGTAGGTAAGGCGAGAAGCCGCGTCGAAGGCAGCTGAGAAAAAGGCGACCCGAGCGGCCGGGACGATCGATTCGACGACCTCGTTCATCTCCTCGGAGGTGGCGAGGAGGAAATGCTCGCGGAACTCGCGCAGCTCGTTGCCGCGCCCGCTCGCGAGCAGGTCTTCATCCTTTTTGCTGAAGCCCTCCCGAAAACTGAAGTTCAGCATGTCGCCGGCCACGCTCAGGCACGGGTCGAGGGTGCTGCCGACGTCGTAGAGGACGGAGAACTGGCCGGCGAGCGCGGCTGAGAGCCGCTCCATTTGCGAGCCGCTCAGCGACAGGACCCGGATGCCCGGCAAGGGACCAGCCGCACGAGGAGCCGGATCGGGGGAATTCTGCGTCTCCATAGTCACCACTCAGAGTACCCAACCGCCTGGGCGGGCAAGCCACGTTTGCGCCGCTACCCACCGCGGGGCATGGCCCGGGTCCCGTTCTCCAGCAGCCCCGCCACCGCCCGCGCCAGCTGCTCGCCGTCGCGGGTGAGGACGTACTCGGTGTGCGGGGGGCGGCCGGGGACGAGGTGGCGCTCGATTATGCGGGCCGCCTCGAGCTGCTCGAGGCGCTCGGAGAGGGTGGTCGGGGAGACGCCGGGGAGGGACTGGCGGAACTCGTTGAAGCGGGCGGCACCGCTGGCGCAGGCGTAGATCGTCGCCAGCGTCCAGCGGCGCTCCAGCAGCGTCGCCGTCGCCCGCATCTCGGCGGGGACGGGCGCGCAGCTACGGCATCGCGGCGACACCGGCGCCCTTCTCGGCCGGCTCGAGCGCGTGGGAGAGCACCTCGCCGACGCCCATCACCGGGTGGAAGGTCATCCGCTCGCGCACCTCCTCGGGCACCTCGTCGAGGTCGCCGCGGTTGCGCTCGGGCAGGATCACCTCGGTCAGGCCGGCCGCGTGGGCGGCCAGCACCTTCTGCTTCAGCCCGCCGATCGGCAGCACCCGGCCCTGCAGGGTGACCTCGCCGGTCATCCCGACGGTGTGCTTGACCGGCCGCCCGGAGAGCAGCGAGACCAGCGCCGTCGTCATCGCCGTGCCGGCGCTGGGGCCGTCCTTGGGGATCGCTCCGGCGGGCACGTGCAGGTGGAACTCGCGCTGGAAGCGCTCGGGGTCGATCCCCAGCTCCTCGGCGTGGGAGCGAGCGTAGGAGAGCGCGATCCGCGCCGACTCCTTCATCACGTCGCCGAGCTGGCCGGTCAGGACCAGCCCCTTGTCGCCCTCCATCGCGGTCGCCTCGATGAAGAGCACATCGCCGCCGCTGCCGGTCACGGCGAGGCCCGTCGACACGCCCGGGATCGCGGTCCGTTCGACCGACTCCTGGAAGAAGCGCTGGCGGCCGAGCGCCTCGTGGACCGCGTCGGCGTCGAGCACGATCGGTGTGGCGGCATCGCCGGCCGCGATCTTGGTCGCCGCCCCGCGCAGCAGCTTGCCCAGTTCGCGCTCGAGCTGGCGCACGCCGGCCTCGCGGGTGTACTCGGCGATCGCGCAGCGCAGGATCTCATCGCCGACCTCGACCTCCCCTGTCTCCAGCCCGTTGCGCTTCAACTGACGCGGCAGCAGGTAGCCACGCGCGATCGCCAGCTTCTCGGCAGTGGTGTAGCCGTCGAAGGCGATCGTCTCCATGCGATCGAGCAGCGGTGCCGGGATCGTGTCGGTCATGTTCGCGGTGGCGATGAAGACGACCGCGGAGAGATCGACCTCGACGTCGAGGTAGTGGTCGCGGAAGGAGTGATTCTGGGCCGGGTCGAGCACCTCGAGCAATGCCGCCGAGGGGTCGCCGCGCCAGTCGGCACCGACCTTGTCGACCTCGTCGAGCAGGATCACCGGGTTGATCGTGCCGGCGTCGCGCAGGGCGCGGACGATCCGGCCCGGCAGGGCCCCTATATATGTGCGGCGGTGGCCGCGGATCTCGGCCTCGTCGTGGAGGCCGCCGAGGCTGATGCGGACGAACTCGCGCCCGAGGGCACGGGCGATCGACTCGCCGATCGAGGTCTTGCCCGTGCCGGGCGGTCCGACCAGGGTGAGGATCGCGCCGTTGGCGCGGCCCTCGTCCTCCACCCCGCGCTGCTGGCGCAGCTTGCGCACGGCGATGAATTCGGTGATCCGCTTCTTCACGTCCTCCAGCCCGGCGTGGTCGGCGTCGAGCACCTCGCGCGTGTGAACGGGGTCGAGCCGCTCGTCGGAGCGCTTTGCCCACGGCACCGCGACCAGCCAGTCGAGGTAGCTGCGGATCATCGATGACTCGGGCGAGGACTCGCCCTGGCGCTCGAGCCGACGCAGCTCCTTCTCGGCTTGCTCGGCGACCGCCTCCGGCATTCCGGCCTCGGCGATCTTGCGCTCGTACTCCTCGATCAGGCTGCCCTCGTCCTCGCCCAACTCCTTGCGGATCGAGTCCATCTGCTTGCGCAGGAAGTAATCGCGCTGCTGCTTTTGGGCGCCGGACTCGACGTCCTCGCGGATACGGCTGCGCACCTGCAGCTCGGCCAGGCGCTCGCGCTGCAGCTCGACCGCGAGATCGAGGCGAGCGCTGACGTCGAGGGTCTCCAGCAGGCGCAGCTTCTGGTCGTTGGATACGTCGGGGCTGAGACCGGTGGTGTCGGCGAGCGCACCCGGCTCCTCGACCGAGCGCAGGAAGGCGGCGATGCGACCGTCATCGCCGCGCAGCTCGAGGATCTCCTCGACCACGGCGCGGTACTCGCGCGCCAGCTCCTCGGTGTGCTCGTCCTCGGGGTGGCCGTCGTGGACCTCCTGCACGTCGATGCGCAGGGCCTCGCCCTCCCCCTCCTCCCCGGGCACGGCGGCGCCGGCCAGGCCGCGGTGCATTCCGACCACGGTCGCGGCCGGGGCGCCGCCGCGGGTGTGGCCCCGCTCGATCACCTCGGCGACCACGCCGACGCGGCCGTACTCGCCGTCGCGACGGGGTAGCAGGAAGACGCGCTCCTCCTCGCCGGTGTCGATCGGCAGGGTTGCGGAAACGCCGGGAAAGACGACTACGTCAACGTCATCGAGGGGAACCAGGAGGTAGGCCATGTCTAAGTCCAATTTCTGTAGTTAGTCTTAGAACAGGATAGCGCAGGCACGAGCGGCGGCCGCCACGACTGGCCAGTCCGTTACGGTTGCCGCCGTGAAGCCGGAACGCGCCAGGGAACTGCTCGATCGCGAGCGGGAGCAGGTCGAGAAGGAGATCGCCGCAGTCGAAGGCGAGGGCGCCGAGGAGAGCGACGCGCGGGTCGAGCCCGGTGACGCCGACTCGGAGAACCTCTACCAGGACGAGTTCGACGCCGGCCGCCTGCAGGACCTGAAGCGCAAGCTGGACGCGATCGAGCGCGCCGAGGCCCGCCTCGGCGCCGGCACCTACGGCATCTCAGTGCAAAGCGGCGAGCCGATCCCGGACGAGCGCCTCGAGGCCTTCCCCACCGCCGAGCTGACGGTCGCCGAGCAAGAGCACCGCGCCGGCTGACCCGGCAGCACCTCGTCAGGGACCCAGCGAGGCGATCGAAGTGACCACGACCCCGTCGGGGCGGGTGTAGGTGGGGCTGTCGGCGACAACCACGAGCAGGGCGCCGCAGTTCGCACTGGCCTCGGAGGAGAGCTTCTCCCGCATGGCCAGGAGGTTGGCCGCCCCCTCCTCGACCCGGTTGTGGCCGAGCTTGACCTCCACCCCGACCCAGCGGCCGTCGACCGTCTCGACGATGGCGTCGATCTCAAGGCCCTTGTTGTCTCGGTAGAAGCGAACCGAGCCGCGGTGGGGCTGGGCGTAGACCCGCAGGTCGTGGATCGCCTGCGACTCGAAAAGGAGCCCGGCGAGCTCGATCTCCGCTCCGAGCAGTCGCTGCGGGGTGGCACCCAGCACCGCAACCGCCAGCGAGGGGTCGGCGAGGTGTCGCTTGGGGGCCGCCACCAGCCGCACGCGCGAGCGAAGCCACGGCTTCCAGCTCGGCTGGTCCTCGATCAGGAACAGGCGGCTGAGCGTCGCCAGGTAATCGTGCAGGGTGACGTCGTTGAAGGGCTCCTCCGCGGCACGGCCGATCGTCCGCAGCGACGCGTTGGTGGCGACGTTGCGAGCGTAGGAGGCCAGCAGGCGCCGGACGGCATCCGGATCGCGCTTGACGCCGTCGACGCGCCGCACGTCGGCATTGACGATCGTCTCGATGTAGTCGGCGTTCGCGTCCAGCGCATCGGCGGCCGAGAGGCCGAGATTGTCCGGCCAGCCACCGATTGCCGTGGCCTCGATCGCCTCGGTCACACTGAAATCTTGGGACTCCGACCGGGCCGGTTCCCCGGCCAGCAGCGCGCCGAGGGAGACGGCTCCGCTGGAAAGGCCGCGCTCGAGCAAGGTCATCGTCCGCATCGCGACGGGGGCGATCCGGCGCGCCCCGGTGTGGCTGGCCTGCTCGTCACCTGGCGTAGAGGAGCCGGTGAGCAGGAAGAGGCCCTTCGCGCCGAGGTCGTCGATCCGTCCCCGCACCGCGTTCCAGACCCCCGCGGCGAGCTGATACTCGTCGATCAGCCGCGGGTTCTCGCCGTCCAAAACGAGGCGCGGATCGGTTTGGGCGGCGGTGAGCGCGGCGAAATCCCGGTCCAGGCGCACCTCTGAGGCCGCAAAGCCCCTTGCGGTCGTGGTCTTGCCGACCGCCTTGGGCCCGGTGACGAGGACGGCGCCGTGGGTGCGCAGGCGCCCTTCGATCAAACCCTCGATGACTCGTTCGCGTTGGCTTGTCATGGCCTTTCCTGCCTGGGAATCCCTTTTTACTTTAGGGATTGTACTCGATTTACTTTAGGGATTGTACCCAAGCTACTTTATAAATTGTACCCGCATAACTTTAGGAATTGTCCGATTCAGGGCGCGATTACGGAGCGGGCGCCGGCGGCGCGTACCGCGGCGGAGAGGGTCTCGATGTCGTAGGCGCCCTCGTGGCGGCGCTCGTTGACGAAGAAGGTGGGGGTGCCGGTGACGCCGCTGACGTCGGCCGAGTCGACGTCCTGCTCGACCCGCGGTGCGTGGGCGTGCCGGCGCAGCTCCTCCTCGTAGCGCTCGAGGTCGAGCTCGAGTTGCTCGGCGTAGGCCCGCAGGTCGCTGGGCCGCAGGTCCCCCTGGTGGTCGAGCAGGAGGTCGTGCATCGCCCAGAAGGCGCCCTGGGCGGCTGCCGCCTCGGCGGCCTCGGCCGCCAGCTCGGCGCGGGGGTGGACGTCTGAGAGCGGCAGGTGGCGCCAGACGTAGCGGACGTCGACGAAATCGGTGAGCAGCTCGCGGATCACCGGCTCGGCCCTGCCGCAGTAGGGGCACTCGAAGTCGCCGTACTCGACCACCGTCACCGGGGCCTCGGCGGGGCCGCGCAGGTGGTCGCGCTCGGGGTCGACCGGGAGGGCCAGGTCGACCAGCACCTCCGAGGTGCCGAGCAGGGCGCGGATCCGCGCCCGCTTGGGCAGCATCGCCGTCGCCCGGAAGACGAGCCAGGTGAGCAGCGAGGCGCCGAGGGCGGCGCTGAGCACGCCGAGCTTGGCCTCGCGCAGCTCGACCCCGTCGAAGGCGAGCGCGGCGATCAGCAGCGAGACCGTGAAGCCGATGCCGGCGATCGCCCCTCCCCCGGCCATCGCCGCCCAGCCCACCGGCGGCCGCAGCCGCCCGCGGCTGAGCTTGGTCACCGCCAGCGCTGCGCCGGTCATCCCGACCGGCTTGCCGAGCACGTAGGCGAAGACGATTCCCAGCGTGACCGGCGAGGAGTAGGCGCGGGCGAGGAAGTCGCCGTCGATCGCGATGCCGACGTTGGCGAGGGCGAAGAGGGGCACGATCGCGTAGCTGGTCCAGGGGTGGAAGCGCTGCAGCAGGCGGGCGTTGGGCGAGACCGCCGCCTCGAAGGCCGGCGCGGGCGTCGCGGGCGAGCTGCGGGGTCGGCTGCTCGCGGAAGCTGCGGAAGAGGTCGGTCGCCCGCTCCAGCTCACCGCGCCCGGCCGGGTAGGCCCAGGTGAGCAGGCCGACGGCGAGGCCGAGCACGACCGGGTCCACACCGGACTCATACAGCCCGACCCAGGCAACCGCGGCGAGCAGGAGGTAGACGAGGCCGGGCCGGATGCGAGCGGCGAGAGCGGCGAGGATGAGGGCGAAGGCGCCGGCCGCGACCGCCAGCGGCACGGGGTCGATCGCCCCGCTGTAGGCAGCGACGATGACCGCCAGGGCGACGACGTCGTCGACGACGATGATCGTCAGCATGAAACCGCGCAGGCGGTCGGGGAAGCGGGGACCGACCAAGGCGAGCATGCCGAGCGCGAAGGCGGTGTCGGTCGACATCGCCACTCCCCAGCCCTGGGCCGAGGGGTGGCCGGCGTTGAAGGCGAGGAAGATCGCGACCGGGACGAGCATGCCGCCGAGGGCGGCGAAGACGGGCAGGGTGAGGCGGCGGCGCTGGCGCAGCTCGCCGACGTCGAACTCGCGCCGCACCTCGAGCCCGACGACAAAGAAGAAGAACGTCATCAGGCCGCTGTTGACCCACTCGCGCAGGCTCTGGGAGATGCCCGAGCCGCCGACCTGGATCGAGAGGGTCGTGTGCCAGGCGCTCTCATAGGAGGAGAGGTCGAGGTTGGCCCAGGCGAGGGCCGCCACCGCGGCCGCGAGCAGGACGCTGGCGCTGCCGGTCTCGGTGGCGAGGAAGTCGCGCAGCGGCGCCTGCAGGCTGCGCGCCCAGGCGGTGCGCCCGCTGAATGCCGACCTGACGCGGATGCCGCTCATCGGCGCCAGCATTTCATCCCGGCGAGTGGATCGACCATCTAGGCTTGGCCGCCAGTGGCCGCTGGACCGACAAGCCGAGTTCTCTCCAGCTCGCAACTGGAAACGCTCGCCGGCCTGGGCGAGGAGCGCACGGCGGCGGCCGGCGAGAAGCTGTTCGAGGTCGGCGACGCGAGCTACCCCTTCATCGCGATCTACGAGGGCGAGGTCGCGGTCACCGATCCGGCCGGGCGCGAGATCATCCGCCACGGCCCCTCCGGCTTCCTCGGCGAGATGAACCTGCTCTCCGGACAGACCGTCTTCCTCACCGCAATCGTCACCGAGCCGATGCGCTACATCGCGGTCGAGCGCGAAGTGCTGCGGAAGCTGCTCTTCGAGGACGGCTCGCTCTCCGACCTGCTGCTCTCCGCCTTCATCGAGCGGCGCGAGATGCTGCAGGGCCGGCAGGGGATCGGGATCGAGATCCTCGGCCCGCACGAGTCGGCCGAGACCCGGCGCCTGCTCGACTTCGCCCGCCGCCAGCGCCTCCCCTACTCATGGCTCTCGCCGGAGAACAGCGAGGAGGCGGCCGACGCCCTCTTCGGTCTCGACCCCGGGGAGATCCCGCTGGTGCGCCTGCCCGGCGGCGGCGAGCTGCGCGGGCCGAGCAACGGCCAGCTCTCGCGGGCGCTGGGCATCGGCCTCGAGCTGGAGCAGCGCGAGGAGGTCGACCTGGCGATCCTCGGCGGCGGGCCGGCGGGGCTGGGCGCCGCGGTCTACGGCGCCTCGGAGGGCCTCGACACCCTGGTCCTCGAGTGCACCGTGCTCGGCGGCCAGGCCGGCACCTCGCGGCGGATCGAGAACTACCTCGGCTTCCCGGCCGGGGTCAGCGGCACCGAGCTGACCAGCCGCGCGATCACCCAGGCGCGCAAGTTCGGCGCCCGCACGGCGACGCCCTACCGGGCCGGCGCCGTCGAGCCGGGCGCCGATCGCCACCTGATCCGCTTCGAGGAGGGCAACGAGGTGGCGGCGCGGGCGGTGCTGATCTCGACCGGGGCCGAATACCGCCGCCTGCCGGTCGACGGCCTCGAAGAGTACGAGGGGCTGAGCGTCTTCTACGCCGCCGGGCCGCCCGAGGCCCAGCTCTGCGGCGGCCAGCGGGTGGCGGTGATCGGCGGCGGCAACTCCGCCGGGCAGGCGGCGATCTGGCTCGCCCGCGGCGGCGCCCTGGTCACCCTGCTGCACCGCCGCGCCGATCTCGCCGAGACGATGTCGCAGTACCTGATCGAGGAGATCGACCGCTACGGGGTTGCCGTCCGCGACCGCAGCGAAGTCAACGCCCTGCACGGCAGCGAGGGCCGGCTGGAGGGAGTGACGCTCGCCGACGGCGCCCAGTTGCCCTTCTCCTACCTCTTCCTCTTCCTCGGCGCCACGCCCTGCACCGAGTGGCTCGGCGAGGCGGTCGCCCGCGACCCCAAGGGCTTCGTCCTCACCGGCGCCGAGGCGGGTGCCGAAGGCCTGCTCGAAACCAGCGTGCCCGGCATCTACGCCGCCGGCGACGTCCGCGCCGGCTCGATCAAGCGCTGCGCGACCGCCGTCGGCGAGGGCGCCACCGTCGTCCGCTTCGTCCACGAGCACCTCGCGGCCGGTGCGCCCGCTCGCGCTGGGTGATCGCGCGACCCTCGCTAGGGAGCCTGGCGATGGCGGGCCTGGCGACTTATCCGTGAAATGGACGGATAAGTCGCCAGGCCTCCGACCCACCGGCGTCGTCGGCGTTGCGAATCTCATCAGCCATCTCGATTCCTCCTCTTGCTCTTGCGTTTTCAGTCCCCGCACTCCTACCCGGCATTCGCCGGGTTGACGCAGGACCGGGCAGCCGGACTACCCGCGTTCAGCCGGAGACGTGAAGTTCCAGCGCGTGGATCTGGCTCTGGCCGTGGGAGCCGGTCTGGACCGGGCCGGCGGCGCTGATCAGGTCGCCGATTCCCGGCAGCGGGTGCGGGCGCAGGCCCTTGCGCACGTCGATCGCGGTCAGCCAGGGGAGCGTCACCCCTGGCGAGTCGAAGACGACGAAATGGGCGTCGCCGTCGCCGTCGGGGTCGACCCGCTCGATGTAGACGATCCGGCCCTCGGTGGTGCGGCAGCCGGAAAGGCCCGAGGGACAGCGAGCGGGGGCGACGGCGGGCTCGGGCAGGCTGCGCGACGCGGTGCGTTCGATGACCGGCGGCTCGGCAGCGGTATCGGCGGCTTCGCCGACGCGGGCGCAGCCGGGGACGACCGCGAGCAGCAACGCCGCGAGTAGAGAGGCCATGCGGGCGCCAGAAAGGCGCTTCGAACTCGGACCGGGGCGCTCCACCGAACGAGCGTAGAGCGCGGTCAGAGCATCCGGCGCAGCTCCGTCCTTTTTTCCGCCGCCACCATTGCGAACATATGTTCCCATCCGAGACGAAGGAGACGAAATGCCCCAATTCGACGCATACGAAGACCTGGTCGGCAAGTGGCGCTGGCGCCTGCTCGGCACTGACGAGCGCACCGTGGCCACCTCCGGCGAGTCCTACGACTCCCACTGGCACGCCCTGCGCGCCGCCGAAAACGTCCGCGGCATAGCAACCGGAGCCCACATCTCCGGCACCCCCGCCGAAGGAGTAAAAGACGCCCTGGACCAGATCATCGACCGCGAGCTGGCGCGGAACTAGCCCAATTCCATCTCCGGAGGAAGTGCTTTTGGGCCGTCTGGGTAGAGGGCGGCTAGTTGCTCGGAGGTCATCTCGAGGGTGCTGGCGGCCTCGAGCGGGGCGCCGGTGACAAACCAGAGCTGGTCGGCGCCGGTGTCGTTGAAGACCTGGCGGGTCGAGTCGGGCTCGACCAGGACGGTGTCAAGCGGGCCGAGCGTGAGCAGGTCGTCATCGACGCGGATGCGGAGAGCTTGCGGTAGGCGATCTCCTCAATTTAGCCAGCCCGCCGCCGGCACAGCTACACCGCGACGACCTCGAGCAGGCCCGCATTGGCCGCGGCGGCGAAATCCCCGTCCTGCGTACAGACAGCCGCACCGTGAGCCATCGCCGTCGCGGCAATCCAGGCATCCATCAGCTTCATCGCCCTGCCGGCGGCTTTCAGGGCAACCCGCAGTTGCGCCATCTGGTTGGCGACCGCCTCGTCTACTAGGGAAACTCGATCACGCTACGGATGCCGTCCTGGGCCTCCATCAGCTCGAAGCCGCGGTTGACTTCGTCGAGGCCGATGCGGTGGGAGATGAAGGGCTCGACGTCGATCTCACCGGCGAGGGCGCGGTCGATCAGGACCGGGACCTGGTCGCGGCCCTTGACGCCGCCGAAGGAGGAGCCGGCGATGCGGCGGCCGGTGATCAGCAGGCGCGGAACGACGTCGAGGGTCTCCCCCTTTCCGGCCACGCCGGCGACGGTGCAGAGCCCCCAGGCCATGCGCGCCGCTTCGACCGCCTGGCGCATCACGGCGACGTTGCCGGTCGCCTCGAAGGTGTAATCGGCGCCGAAGCCGCCGGTCATCTCGAGGATCGCCTCGACCGCCCCCTCGCCCCCCTCGATCGTGTCGGTGGCCCCCTGGCCGCGCGCAAGCTCCAGCCGCTGCGGGGAGAGGTCGACACAGACGATCCGCTCGGCGCCTTGCAGGCGACAGCCCGCGACCGCACCCAGCCCGACCATCCCGGCGCCGAAGATCGCGCAGGTGCTGCCCGGGGTCACGGCGGCGGTGTTGATCGCCGCGCCAAGCCCGGTCGAGAGCCCGCAGGCGAAGAGGCAGGCGTGCTCGAAGGGGGCCTCGGGGTCGATCTTGGCCAGGGCGATCTCCGGCATCACCGTGTACTCGGCAAAGGTCGAACAGCCCATGAAGTGGCGGACGCCGTCGCCGCCGCGCGAGATGCGGGTGCTGCCGTCGGGCAAATGGCCCTTGTTCTGCTGCTCGCGGATCGCCATGCAGAGGTTGGTCCGCGGGTCGAGGCAGTGGACGCACTCGCCGCACTGGGGCGAGAAGAGGGTGACGACATGATCGCCGGGCGAGAGCGAGGCGACGTCGGGACCGACCTGCTCGACGACTCCGGCCCCCTCGTGCCCGAGCACGGCCGGCGCGTAGCCCGAGGGGTCCGCACCCGAGGCCGTGTAGAGGTCGGTGTGGCAGACGCCGCAGGCGGCGAGCCGGACCAGCACCTCCCCCGCCCGCGGCTCGGCCAGCTCGACCTCTTGCACCGCCAGCGGCTCGCCGAAGCGCTCCAGCACCGCGGCGCGCATCCTCATCTGCGAGCCGACCCGGTCAACCGCTCTTGAAGCGGGCGGCCTCCTCGGAGCCGCCCGTCGCGTTGCCCTCGCTGTAGGAGTGAGCGCCCGCTCCGGCCAGGGTGCCACCGTCGACGATCAGGTATTCGTCGCGGATCGGGCGGCCGTCGAACCAGCTCTCGAGGATCTCCCGCGTGCCGGCCGCGTAGCGCGCCTGGGCGGAGAGGCTGGTGCCGGAGGTGTGCGGGGTCATGCCGTGGTGGGGCATCGAGCGCCAGGGGTGATCGCGGGGCGCCGGCTGGGGAAACCAGACGTCGCCCGCATAGCCCGCCAGCTGGCCGCTCTCGCAGGCGCGGGCGACGGCGTCGCGGTCGCAGATCTTGCCGCGGGCGGTGTTGATCAGGTAGGCACCGCGCTTCATCTTCGCCAGCAGCTCGGCGTCGAAGAGGTTCTCGGTCTCCGGGTGCAGCGGCGCGTTGATCGTGACCACGTCGCAGGCCTCGACCATCGACTCCACGCTCGAGTGGAAGGTGACCCCCAGCTCCTCCTCGACCTCGGGCGGGAGGCGATGCCGATCGGTGTAGTGGAGGCTGACCTCGAACGGCTTCAGCCGCCGCAGCACCGCCGAGCCGATCCGCCCCGCGGCCACCGTGCCGACCTGCATTCCCTCGAGGTCGTAGGAGCGCGAGACGCAGTCGGCGATGTTCCAGCCGCCCTCGACGACCTGCTGATAGGAGGGGATGTAGTTGCGGACCAGGGCCAGGATCATCATCACCACGTGCTCGGCGACGCTGATGCTGTTCGAGTAGGTCACCTCGGCAACGGTGAGGCCGCGCTCGATCGCCGCCCCCAGGTCGACGTGGTCGGAGCCGATCCCGGCGGTCAGCGCCAGCTTCAGCTTCGGCGCCTTGGCGATCCTCTCCGCGGTCAGGTAGGCCGGCCAGAAGGGCTGGGAGATGACCACCTCGGCCTCGGGAAGCTCGCGCTCGAAGACCGAGTCGGGCCCGTCCTTGTCGGCTGTGACGACGAGCCGGTGCCCGCGCCCCTCCAGGAACTCGCGAAGGCCCAACTCCCCCGAGACGCTGCCGAGGAGCTCGCCGGGCGTGAAACCGAGCTCCTCCGGCGCCGGCGCGCTCTGCCCATCGTGGTAGCGCTCGATCGCCGGCACCCCGTCGCGCGCGTAGGACGGCGGGTAACCGTCCACCGGATCGTCGTAGAGCACGCAAAGGACCGTTGCCATAGGCGCCTCCACCTTCTCACATGAGAGCATGGAGTCCAATGGGTGACTTTCTGGTCAAGCGCAATGACCTGCGCGAGTGCCGCGTCGCCGAGTCCGAGGTACCCGCGGTCGGTACGGGACAGGCGCTGCTGCGGGTCGAGCGCTTCGGGATGACGGCCAACAACGTCACCTACGCGGTGATGGGCGAGGCGATGTCCTACTGGGAATTCTTCCCGGCCGAGGAGGGATGGGGCCGGGTGCCCGTCTGGGGCTTCGCCGAGGTCGAGCGCAGCGAGGCCGAGGGGGTCGAGGTGGGCTCGCGCGTCTACGGCTACCTGCCGCCCTCGTCATACCTGCTGGTCGCGCCGAAGAGCGCCAACGAGAACGGGTTCACCGATGGATCGCCGCACCGGACGGCGCTGCCCTCGGCTTACCACCGCTACCTGGTCAGCGACAGCGACCCGTTCTACCGGGCGGACACCGAGGAGATCCAGATGCTGCTGCGGCCGCTCTTCTTCACCTCTTTTTTGATCGACGACCAGCTCGCCGACGAGGACCTGACCGGGCGCGGCCCGATCGTGATCTCCAGCGCCTCGAGCAAGACCGCGATCGCCGCCGCCTTCCTGCTCGCCCGCCGCGAGGGCGTCGAGCTGGTCGGCCTCACCTCGCCGGGCAACCGCGAGTTCGTCGAGAGCCTCGGCATCTACGGGCGCACCGTCTCCTACGGGGATATCGGGACGCTCGACGGCGGCCCCGCCACCTACGTCGACATCTCCGGCGACGGCGCCGTGCGCGAGGCCGTCCACACCCACTTCGGCGACGAACTCGCCTACAGCATGGCCGTCGGCATCACCCACTGGGAGGATCTCGGCGCCGGGTCCGGTGAGCTGCCGGGTCCCGCACCGTCCTTCTTCTTCGCCCCCGCCCGGGTCAAGAAGCGCTCGGCCGAATGGGGCCCAGCCGACCTCGAGCAGCGCGTCGCCGAGGCCTGGCACCCCTTCTGCGAGTGGACCGCCGGCTGGCTCGAGACGATCCCGGGCGAGGGCTTCGAGGCGGTCAGGAGCGCCTACCTGGACGTGCTCGAGAGCCGCGTCGCGCCGAGGAGCGCCCACGTGATCTCACTCGCCGCCTAACTCGGGGTCAGCGCACCGGCGACATCACCCGCGGAACCACTGTCGGTGAGCCTTCGGCAAGAAAGGACCAGATCCGGATCCAGGTTCCCCGATCCTCAGCGAAAGAGGGCGCTGTTACTTTCAGGCGGGAGGAACACCGCGCGGGGCCGCGGGGCGTCCCCAGGCAGTGGTCTAGCCGCTGTAGGGTCAGCTCGCGCGGGGGATCCGATTCGCGCCTTCAGAGAGGAGCGCCTCATGGCCGTTTACCGCACCGAGTTCGAGATCAATGCAGGAGACGCCCGGGTCTGGTCGATCCTCACCGACTTCGACAGCTATGGAGATTGGAATCCATCGCTGCCCTCGATCTCCGGTGAGCTCAGTCCCGGCAGCACCGTGTCGCTGACGCTGGGCATGCCCGGGCGCCCCTCGCCCAAGGTCAAGGCCAAGCTCATCGACATCGAACCTAATCGGCGCTTGACCTGGCACGGCAACGCCGGAGCTGACTGGATCTTCGCCGGCGACCGCACGTTCGCGATCGAGCCGCTAGGCACCGGAAAGGTGAGCTTCACCCACGTCGAGGATGTTCGCGGCGCACTCTTCCCACTGTTCCGGGTGGTCATGGGCAGCGCGATCCAGCAGAGCCACGATGCGTTCAACCAGGCGCTGAAGAACCGAGCCGAGGGGCTGGAGTAGACGGCACCGGCCGAAGCCGGTCCGGCGGATCACGCTTGGTCCTATTCCCACGCGATGGGAGCAACAGATCAAGGAACCTGATGTCGAGAGACTCTGACAGGCTCCGCTCACCAGGTAAGGGCCGCGACAGACTCGGCCCACGACGCCAGGAGGACACCATGCTTCAGCGGATGGACAACGTGCTCATCGTCGTCGAGGACCTCGAAGCTGCCAAGGCGTTCTTCGTCGAGCTGGGTATGGAGCTGGAGGGCGAGACGACCGTCGAGGGGCCATGGGTGGACCAAACCGTCGGGCTCGACGACGTCCGCGCCGACATCGCGATGATGCGGACCCCGGACGGGCACGGCCGGGTGGAGCTGTCGAGGTTCCACAGGCCGCCGGCGGTCAGAGCCGAGCCCGAAAGCGCGCCGGCGAACGCGCTGGGCATACGCCGCATCATGTTCGCTGTCGACGACGTCGACGACGTGGTTGCCCGCCTGCGCGGCCACGGCGCCGAGCTCGTCGGCGAGATCGCACAGTACGAGGACATCTACCGACTCTGCTTCCTGCGTGGCCCCGAGGGCATCATCATCGGACTGGCCGAGCAGCTCAGCTAACCCATGCGCGGTCGGGGGCGGCCGCGGTCGGGCACTTCTCCATTGCGCGAAGAGCCAGGACGCGCCTGCCGGGTGATTCTTCATCAATTTCATCAAAGGGCTCGACTCCCGATAGAAGAGGCTCTGAATCTAATTGAATGATGGACTGCATTCAGTCGCCCTCTGGAATAGGTGGGCGTGAGCGCCGGTTCCGCCAGGTGATGGAGAGCAGCACTCCAAAAAGGAGTGGGATTCCGGTAAAGGTGATAATTGTCACTACATATGGAAGCCATAGTGCTGGGTTTCCGTCATTTTCTTCCGGGTTCCAACCAATTACCCGGCCGATCAATGGTCCGATAATGACAAAAACAACCCACCAGCGTCCAACCGCGACGCCGACTATCGGCGCCATCAACCACGCGACAATTAGTGGCGCAGCAGGCATCCCTGGGTTTAGGTTGTCAAGGGCACACAGAACCGCAAACGCACTGCCATAGACAACGGCTAGGAGGACGCGCCAAGTCATCTGCCTCGAACGTACTCCGTCACGGCAGATGCGTTACAGAGGGCCATCTTCAAGTTACCGCTACCGCTTTGCGCGAGAAGCGGAGGGGAGCTGCCAACCCGGGACAACTGCTCCTCCCCCGGCCGGGGTCGAGAGGTCGACGCAGCCGACATTCACACCACCCTGGGTGGGTCAAAGTCGGCTGCGCTGCCGGACCCACCGCATCGTCGACCTGGGCGCAAGTGGCCGGTAAGCGTTGCCGGTCACACCGCTAGCCTGCCCACCAGTCGCGCTGGCCATCGACGTCCTCGCGCGGGGCCTCGCCGAGATTGGGCGCGCCGATGACGAGGATCTCGAGGCCCTCCGGCCCGGCCTCGTAGCCTCGCCACGTACCGGGCGGGACGCGCACCGCGTCCCATTCGGTGAGCTCGACGATCTCGTCGTCGAGCTTCATCCGCCCGCCCCCGCGCAGGACCACGTACACCTCCTCCTGCTGCTTGTGCGTGTGGCCGTACGGAAAGCGATAGTTGGGCGGGACGCGCTGGTAGCAAAGACCGGACTGCTCGAGCTCGAGCGCCTTGGTTGCGAGGCGGAACTCGAGGTCCGGCGCGCCGTCGAAGTTTGACCCGAGATCCTCCAGGTCCTGCTTCAGGTTCCTGAGCGTGAACGGCACGGCGCAACCCTATGACACCCCTGGCTGGAGTCGCCGATCTCCGGAACGGTACGTAGCGCAGGCCTTATCATTCGACCGCACTAGGGGTCCGCCTTGGTACGACGATCGGGAGGGATGACTGAATGAGACGGATACTCGGTGGGCGCCATGCTCTGATTGGCGCGCTGGTCGTGCTGGTCGCCGCCCTCGCCGTCTTTGCGGTCCTGGGCCTCGCCGATGACGATCCACCCGCCGTGGCGGAGGACGAGCTGCCGGTGGGCTGCGAGTCGGGTCTGCCCTACATCACCTGCACCTATACGAGCTCGACGAAGCTCCCCTTCGACTCGATGGAGAGCCAACTCGAGTCCGCCCTCGATCGCCAGCTTGACTCCTCGACGCCGGTTTGGATCCAGGCCTGGGGCGGCCGGGGGGCGAAGGGAGCGAACTGGGAAGGCAACCCCGGCGCATTCAGCGGCTACGCCGGCTACGCGATCACGGTCCAGTCGGTAGGCGCTCTCACCGGCCGTACCCTTTATCTCTACGTCGCCGCCGACGGCTCCAAGCACGCCAATTACTCCGGCCAGGGCGGGGCCTCGACAATCGCTTCGACGCAGCCGCTGTCCCAGAGCAGCAGCGTCCCAGGCGGCCTGATCGCGGTCGCGGCCGGCTCCGGCGGCGGCGGCAAGGCCGGGGAGAACTGCTATGGCGGCCGCGGCGGCAACGGTGGGGTGGCGATAGCCACTCAGCAGAGCACCAGTGGATACGGAGGGAACGGCGGTGGCCCGACCCAGGGAGCGGGAGGGAATGATGGCCGGGGTGGCGCCGGCGGTGGCAGCGCCGGCAATACCGGCGCCGGCGGCCTCGGTGGCTACGGTGGCGCCGGGAACTCCAAGGGCTCGGCGAGTGGGTGGGTGGAAGTCGACGCCGTCGACGCGGCGGCGGACGGTTGGAATGCCGGAGCCGGTGGCGAGGGACGCGGCGGAGGTGGTGGTGGCGGCTACGGCGGCGGAGGCGGTGGTGGCGAATGCACATATGTGAAGAGCGTGAGTGGCGACGCCAACGGTGGCGGCGGAGGAGGCGCCAGCTGGGCGCTCGGCGACGCGCTCGGCGATGCCAATGCCCCAGCCGACTCCAAGCAGGGCGATGGCGTCAGCTCGAAAGTCGTGCTGACCTTCGACGTCAGCTGAAGTCCCGGTTCCGGTGCGCTTTATGTGGTCATAGGAGGGAAAAGGCGCACCGGAACGAGGAGTTCGGTCGGCCCTGCCTCGACGAGAGCCTCGGTGGTTTTCCTCCGCACGCCACGTCGTTTGCACGGATGGCAGGCGTCCAGAAGGCAACTAGCCTCCGGCAATGTGCGCATACCTTCACTCGGTGCCGGATCTTGCCAGGGGCGATCCGGATGGTCGGGCGGCGGCGTCGATCACCGTGGTTCTGGCCGATGCTCACACATTGACCCGTCGTGGCCTGCGGCTGCTACTCGAAGGGGCGGAGGGCATCGAGGTGGTCGCCGAGGCACACGACCTGGCGTCCGCCATGGACCATGTTCGTGGCAAGAAGCCCAACGTGCTCGCCCTCGACCTCCGCATGCCCGAGGAGACCCGCAAGGCGCTGATCGGTGAGCTTCGCGAGCGAACGCTTGACACGCGCGTGGTGGTCCTGACGATGCACGAGAGCCCCACATTCGCTCAGCGCGTCCTCGCAGACGGCGCGCTCGGCATAGTTCGCAAGGAGCACGCCGACCACGAGCTGCCCCAGGCGGTTCGTGCTGCCGCCGAAGGCGAGAGGTACATCAGCCCGCGGATTGGCGACGGAAAGGGCTCGCGCTAGGACGCAGCCTGCTCGCCGGCCTGTTCGCCGGCCTGTTCGACCAAGCCTTCGACAGTGGCATTGTCTGCATCCAGAGAAGCTGCGATCCCGATGCCGGTCGCCTCCTCGGGGTGATGCTCGGCAAACTCAGAGCACCCCTCGGCGAGCCAGTCCTGCGCGTCGCCGGGGTCGACCTCAGCGAGAGCGCAGACGAACTCATTGTCGCTCCAGCGAACAATCGAGTCGAAAGGGCGGAGCTTCCGCCGCAGGGCAAGGAAGAGATCGCGCGACAAGGCGGTCCGAGCCGGGTCGTCCTTGTGCTGCTCGGCCTGGGCGGCCTGCCCGAAGGTGACGACCCCGAGTGCGAACGTGCGGTTCACGTCCCGGGCACGCTCGAGCTCATGGCGCAAGATCATCTCTCCGAGCCGCCGCCCGTAGGCGCCGGTCGACTCGTCCATCTGGGAGCGCTCGATCTCAGCCATCAGCAGCTCGCGATCGCGGGCGGCCTCTTGGCGGTCGCGGGCCGCTTGCTCGCGGTCGCGGGCGGCGCGCTGGCGGTCCTCGGTTGCCCGTGCCCTGGCGGCGGCGGCGCTGGCCCTCGCCACAGTCGCCACCTTGGCGGCGGGGCTGTCCCTGCCAAGTTCGCCCGCCATCTCCTCGGCGGCCCTGTCGATCTCCTCGGCCTCGCGGTCGCGAGCCGCGGCTATCTCGTCGCGGTGGCTGGCCATCTCGTCGCGGCGCCATGCCTGCTCGTGGCGTTCGGCGGCGACCTGGGCGCGGACCGCGGTTGTCGCCATCCGGGCCATCGCCCCCTCTCCCCGGCCCGCCTTGGCCAGCTCATGGGCGCGCAGCCCGTCGGAACCGGCCGAGGGATTTGCCTCCAGCTCGCGGTCGGCGAGAAGCTGATCGCGGTCGGAGACACGCTGGTCGGCGTCTGACGCTGCCTGGTCGCGATCGGCCATGCTCTGATCGGTGTCGGAGGCGGTCTGATCGTCGTCAGACGCGGTTTGGTCTCGGTCCGATGCTGACTGATCGGCTTCGAACTCAACAGAACGCCGACGCCATGGGACTTTTGGGGCGATAGGGGCCTCTCTTCGGCCGATGAGGGCTGCCCTAAGGGAGCTTTACCCGATCAGCCGTACACCGAGAGTAGCGCGCTGAACGAAAAGCGTTACTTCGACCACTCATTTCAGCCGCACCGAATGGCTCGCCGACGCTAAGAAGACCTGAGGCGGGTCTTTTCCACCCGGGCGAGCTTACGCTTCAGGCGCTGGAATTCCCGCTCCTGCTTTTCGGTTCGTTCGTAGCCTTCGTGGGCGAGGTTCCTGCGCTCCAGGGGGTCGGTCTTGAGGTCGTACATCTCCCACTGGGTCGGAACGCGGCCCTTGGCGTCGTAGTAGCGGGCCAGCTTCCAGCGGCCTTCGCGGATGCTGACTATGTGGTTGGGCGGTTTCGGGTAGGGCCGGTTTTTCTGGCCCGACTGGTAGTCGTCGTAGGTGAAGACGACGTAGTCCTGAACGGATTTCTTGGTCGAAGGGTGCAGGACCAGCTTCGAGTAGTCGACGCCCTGCCAGTTGGTGCGGGCGGATTTCGGCGCCGCCGCGAGGCTGGCCAGGGTCGGCAGGAAGTCGACGTGGGAGACGAGCGCTTCGGTCTTGGCCGGCTTCGGGAAGAGCTTCGGGTTGGAGTAGACAAGCGGCACCCGCGTCGACTCCTCGTAGAAGTTGAAGTTCTTCTGCCGCATGCCGCCGTGGGCGAGGCCCATCTCACCGTGGTCGGCCGTGCGCACGATCAGGGTGTCTTCGAAGAGCCCGGTCTCTTCCAGCTTGTCGAGGACGTTGACCAGGTAACTGTCTGAGGAGCGCATCAGGTTGCCGTAGAAGTTGAGGTAGCTGCGCATCTGTTCGGGGTTTTTCGGCTTCCCGGTGAGGTTGAAGATGTTGCGGAACTCTTCCTGCACGGTGGGCTTGGTCGAGAGGTCTTCCTTGGCGGTCGCCGGGGCGTGGATGTCGCCCTGCAGCCAGGTCTTGTCATAGCCCGCTTCGTCGAAGGATTTGCTCGGGTAGAAGAGGACGTCGTGGGGGTTGACGACCGAGATCACCATGAAGAAGGGCTGCTGCTGGGCGGCGGTCGAGTCCAGGTACTGGAGCGCCCCCTCGGTGCCGTCCTCGACCGTCCCGACCGAGTCGATGAAGCGGCCGTCGTTGTCGACGTAGCCGCCGCCGGCCTCGGGCACCGTCTGGTTGGCGCCGGCGTCGGGTGGGTTCCAGCGGTAGAAGCCGTACTTTTCGAGATCCGAGGGCTTGGCATTTTCTTTTTCGGCCGGTTTCGAGCAGTGCCACTTGCCCTTGTAGACGACGTTGTAGCCCGCTGCCGACATCACCGTGGCGAGGTTCCTCAGTTCCACGGGCAGGTCGACCTGCGGGTTCTTCGGCGGTTCCATGTCTTCCTCGAGCGTGTACTTGACCCCGTGCTGGGCGGGGAAGAAACCGCTCATCAGGGTCGAGCGCGCGGGCGAGCACATGCAGGCATTGGTGAAGGCGCGTTCGAAGCTGAGCCCGTGCTGGCGCAGGCGCCGCATCCCGGGCAGGTTCTGGCGCAGCCAGTGCGGCGGGAAGTGTTGGATCGCCCGCTCCTGGTCGGTGAGGAAGAGGACGATGTTCATCCCGGCGACGTCCTTGCGCTTGCCTTTGGCGGCGGCGAGTGCCTGCTCGACCCCGCTGCCCTGGGCGAGCAGCGCGGCGGCGGCGACGCTGGCGCCGGAGCCGATCAGCTGCTTGCGGGTGAGGCCGCTGTCGGGCCTGTCCGTTTCGCTCATTTTCTCCTCCGGAAGATGTCGACGGCGTTGCTGGCGAACGAGGTCGAGTAGAGATACCGCCCGTCGGGGCTGAGCGCGATCGAGCTCACCCCGCGCAGGGCGCGTGCGTGCGTGCAGCCGGGCACCGAGCGCGGCGCGAGGCAACCGCGCCGGCGGGGCTTCTGGGTCAGCTTGCCGGAGCGACTGCCGCGGTCGAGGACGTCGATCGCACCGGTAGCGAAGGCGGCGAGGTAGGCGTTCTTCCCGTCGGGAGAGATCGCCAGGCCCTCGGGCGCCCGCATCGCCCGGCCGAAGGAGCAGCCGACGGCGCGCAACCAGACCAGGCAGCCCGCCGTGCCCTGCTTCTGCACCAGCCCGCCGCTGGCGCGCGAGCGGGCGAAGGCGGTGACGCTGTTGCTGAATAGCGAGGTGACGTAGACGTCGCCGCCGGGGTTGAAGGCGACCGCGTTGGCGCCGCTCAGCTGCACGCCGGTGACGCAGCCGGTGAGCGCCGCGCCGGCGATGCAGCCGCTGCCGTCGCTCGCCTGGCTGAGGGTGCCGGTCGCGGTGTCGCGGGCGAGAGTGACGAGCGCATTGGAGAGGGCGCTGGCGACGTAGAGGCTGGTGCCGTCGCTGCTGATCGCCATCCCCTCCGGGGCACCGAGGGCGATGCCGGGGGCGCAGCCGGAGATCGCTTCGGCGATGCAACCGGTCGTGTCGCCCGGCTGGGTGAGGGCGCCGCTGGCGGGGTCACGATCGAAGACCGCGACGGCGTCGCCGAAGAACGAGCCGACGTAGACACTGGCCCCGTTGGGGCTGATCACGACCACGTCGGGGCCGACCAGCGCCCGGCCGGCGGCGCAGACGGGAACCGGCAGGCCGGAGATGCAACCGGCACTGGCGGGCAGCTGGGTCAGGGCCCCGGTCGAGCGGTTGCGGTGGAAGGCGCCGATCGTGTTGCTCCCTCGCGAGGTGGCGTAGACGTTGCGGCCGTCGGCGCTGACCGCGACCGAGTTGGGGCCGTCAAGCCCGATCGCGGTCGCGCAGTGGCTGGCGCCTTTGGCGGCGATGCAGCCCGCCGCGCCCTTCGGCTGGGTGAGCTTGCCGGTGCGGGTGTTGCGGCGGAAGATCGCGATCGCGTCGCTGCGCGAGGAGGCGACATAGGCACTGCGGCCGTCGGGGCTGAGCGCAATCGCCCGCGAGCCCATGAAGGGTCCGGGACCCTTGAGCGCGCGAGCCGTACCGCAGCCAGCGGAGGGCGCGGAGCGGTCGACCAGGCAGCCGCCGGTGCCGCCGAGCTGGGCGAGGGTTCCCTGCCGCGCCCAGGAGGACTGGTGCTTCGGTGCGGGCGCGGCGGCCGCGCTCGCCGGAAGCGCCAGGACGGCGAACGTCGCAAGGGAGACCAGCGCCCGGTTAGCGAAATGCGGCTTCTGGGTGCCCGGGCGCATGCCTGGCGAGCGTAGTCCCGCTCGCGGACGCAGGCAACTCAGTGCCGGCTCACTTCGGGTTGCCGAGCACGCCGATCCGTATTCCCAGCCAGGGGTAGGTCGCGGTATAGAAGGTGTTGTCCTGCGGCTGCAGGCCGACCGCCGAGAGCCAGAGCTGGTAGACGGGGGCGTTGGCGATGCCGCCGTGCAGGCGCCGCCAGACGCGGCCGTGGGCGCCGCTTCGGCCCGACGGGGGC
Source organism: uncultured Solirubrobacterales bacterium (assembly GCA_963817905.1). Classification (GTDB taxonomy): domain Bacteria; phylum Actinomycetota; class Thermoleophilia; order Solirubrobacterales; family 70-9; genus VRUE01. Next base: position 162,546 of record CAWFPS010000003.1, read on the forward strand.
GCTGTGACCGTGTCGGTCCACTCGACCGCGTTGCCGCCCTGGTCGAGGGTGCCCCAGGGCGAGGTGGTCTTCGCCTGGCCGACCGTGCCGAGGCTGCCCTGGTAGCCCTTCGCGTAGCTCGAGGCCTCGATCCCAAAGGGGTTAACGCTGGAGCAGGTTTCAGCGCTGAAGGGGGACGGGCACCAGCTCGGCGCGGCGGTTTCGGAAGCGTGGAAGGTTGCCAGCGGTTGGGTCGAAGAGTTGGTGACGTCGCCCGTGTTCGGGTCGAGGCTGGTCGAGTGCGGGGCGGTCGCCCCACCGTCACCGAACCCACCCGGGTTGGTCGGGTACTCCCAGTAGGAGTAGGTGCCGCCGCCGCTGGGGTCGTAGTAGGCGGCCTTGATCCACTCGTTCTGGCTGGGGATGACGAAGCCTGACTTGTGCGAACGGGTCATCGCCCGCCTGTGCATGTCATACATCCCGGTCTCGGTCCGCCGCGAGAGGCGAACGCGGTAGGTCACATAGTGGAAACCGTTGGCGGCGCTGGCCTTCTTGGAGACCACCTTGCCGTTGTGGAGCGAGTTGGCGAAGCGGGCCGAGCGGAGGAAGTTGGCGAAGCCGTAGGGCTTGCCGGCCCATTCCGGCGAGGCGACCGCGTAGTGGCGGCCGGTCCGGGCGTGCCCGGAGTAGTCGATCTGGCCGTACTTGGGCCATTCGGCGGAGCTCTCGGTGGTGCTGTAGAGCTTGTGCCGGTTGCGGCCCGCCGGGTCGGCGGTGTTGAGGAAGGCGACGTACTGGGCGACCGTGACCTCGAGCTGGCCGATGCCGTAGCGATAGCCGACGGCGCCGACCTGCTGGCAGGGAGGCTGTTTTTCGGCCGGCACGACTTCGGCGCAGGAGGAGTAAACGGCGTCGGTGAAGGGCACGATCCCGACCGATGGGTTGCCGGGCGCGCCGACCTTGACGGTCTTGATGGTGAGTACGGAGGGCCTCGGAGCGGCACTCGAGAGGGCCGGTCCGGCGAGAGCTGCCAAGACGGCGATCGCGAAGGCGACCGGAAGGCGATTTTTCAGGGCAGCGGGAACGGCGCGCGTGGCGGGCATCTGTCCTCATCGACCCTGAGCCGGAAAGCTTGAGCCCCCGGCCCTGTGTGATAGCTTCGCGACTGTTTAGTGCAGATTCCCTGATTGATCTAGTCGGCAGGGGCGTTTGGGGATCACCAAAAGCCAAAAAGCGGGTCGTCAGCCGATCCGACCGACAGAACATGAGGTGAAAGCAATGAGTCCTCTCATTCGCCGGGAGGTAAGAAGTCTCACTCCCGCAGACGGCATCCTGGACGCCTACTCCGAAGCGGTCCGGGTGATGCAGGAACGCCCCGAAGACAACCCGACCAGCTGGCGCTACCAGGCCGGAATTCACGGCAGCGAAGAAGGGGCCCCCAAGCCGCTTTGGAACCAGTGCAAGCACGGCACCTGGTACTTCGTGGCCTGGCACCGGATGTACCTGTACTACTTCGAGCAGATCGTCAGGGCGGCGATCGAAGAACTCGGGGGGCCAACCGACTGGGCGGTCCCCTACTGGAACTACGGGCTCAACGGCGTCGACGCCTCGATTCCCGACGCGTTCCGCAATCCGAACAAGGCGGACGGCAGCAAAAACTACCTCTACGTGCAGGAGCGGGCGCCGGGCATCAACGGGGGAGCGATCCTGCCCGAACCGGCAACCTCTCCTGCCGTCGCCCTCTCGCGGCCGGACTTCATCGGTGTCGCCGAATTCGGCGGCGGCGTAGCCCCTCCGGGCGAACAGTTCTGGAGCCAGACGGGACGGCTAGAGCAGACCCCCCACAACGTGGTTCACAGCCTCGTGGGCGGAGCGAACGGCTGGATGGCGAACCCCGACCAGGCAGCCAAAGACCCGATCTTCTGGCTCCACCACTCCAACATCGACCGCGTCTGGGCCTTATGGAACGCACACGGGCACTTCGACCCGACCGACCCCAAATGGACGGGCCAGGCCTTCGAATTCTTCGATGCCGGCGGCAACCAGGTATCGAAGACCTGCGAGGAAGTGATGGATACCATCAAAGACCTCGACTACACCTACGATCCGCCGCCGTCGGGCGTCCCGGCCGAACCGACACCGACGCCGGCTCCACTGCCGCCAGAAATGCCGTCTCCCACACCCGAGGATCCGAAGGTCGTCGGCGCCGCCGCCGATGGGGTGACGCTCACCGGCGAAACCGCCGCGATCCCGGTCGAGGTGGACGAGCGGGCAAAGAAAGAGGTCGAAGAGGCCTCGCGTAAATCCGACCCGCGACGGCTGTATCTCAACATCGAGGACATCGAGGGCGAGGTCGACCCCGGCAGCGTCTACGGCGTCTACGTCAACCTGCCGAAGGGCGCCGCTGCGGAGGAGCGCGAGGCGCACCACGTCACCAACGTGTCCTTCTTCGGCATCGAACGGGCCAAGAACCCGCGCGAGGACGAACACTCACACAGCCTGAGGGTCAGCGTCGACGTCGGCCACATCCTCAGCGCCGTCAGCGACACCGACCGCTGGGACGGCAGGCCAATCGACGTCACCTTCTGCCCAATCACCCTCACCCCGGGTGAGGGACAGGGCGATGAGTACAAGAAGGAGGAGGCCGACGATCACCCGCCGGTGAAAATCGGCAGGGTCAGCCTCTCGGTCGAATAACGGACACAGATGCGGGTGCTGCAGCCGATCGCGTTCGGTGAAGCCACCGGCCGATTCCCCGGAAGCCTGCGGGGGATCGGCCGGCGCCCCACCTTCTGGGTGGAGGTCGGGGTGGTCCTGGTCTGGATCGCGATGGCGGGCGCCTCCGGAGAGTTCCTCGCCGGCGGCTCGCCGGGCGGGACGGCGTGGTCGGGCGGCACCGTCTGGTTCTGCCACCTGGGCGGAGCGGGCACCAGCGCGGGCCTCGGCGGCGGCGCGACACTCAGCTCCGCGCCGGCGGTGGCATCGCTGGCCGCGAGCCTGCCGATGTGGGCGCTGATGGCGGTGGCGATGATGTTGCCGACGGCACTGCCGGCCGTCCGCCATGTCGCGGTCAACAGCCTCTACTGGCGGCGGCGACGGGCGATGCTGGAGTTCATCGCCGTCTATCTCGGGATCTGGGCGCTCTTCAGCACGCTGGTGCTGGGTCTCGCTGCCTCACGGGTGCCGTCAGGCTCGGTATTCGTCCTGCCCGTGGCCCTCGCGGTCGCCGCGATCTGGCAGCTGACGCCGCTGAAGCGCCGGGCGCTGCGCGCCTGCCACCGGCCCCGGGCACTGCCGCCCTACGGCTGGCGGGCGAGCGCCGGGGTCGCCCGCTTCGGCCTCGGCAACGGCGGCGCCTGCCTCGGCTCCTGCTGGGCGCTGATGCTGGCGATGGCCACGGTCGGCTCCGCGAGACTGGCCTGGATGGTCGCCCTCACCGGCCTGATCGCGATCGAGAAGCTGAACCTAAAACCGGCGCGCACTGCCCGGCGCGTCGGCCTCCTGCTCGGCAGCGCGGCGATAGTCGCAACGGCGCTCGCCCTCGGGGTGCTTTAACCCGGCGGTGTCATCAGCGCCACCGGGACCGAGAGGCCGGCGGAGCGGCGCAGGGTGGCGATGCGGCGGCCGGGCTGGACCGCGTCGCGGACCTCACCGGCCCGGCCGCCGAGCCCGGCGACGGTCGCCTCGGGGTCGGGGGCGAGAAGGGCGAGGCCCCAGAAGAAGGCGGGACGGTCCGCCCCTCCCCCGCTCTCGACCGCCTCGGGCGGCTCCTGCACGACCTCGAGGATCGTCGCGCCGAGCCGGAAGAAGGCCTGGCGCGGAGCCCCGGCAGGCGTCGGCCGCTCGCGGATGCGCCGCAGGTCGAGTCCGGCCGCCTCGAGCGCCGCAACGGTCCGCTCCAGCGCCGGCGTGATCGCGACGACGTGATCGATCCCGGCGACGCCGTTGGGGTGAGCGGGAGCGCCCTCCGGCGGTGGGCGGTCCGAGAGCTCCGTCGCCAGCCCATCGAGCTCGGTCGTCCCGACCCCGCGCAGCGACCAGCCGCTCAGGCCCTTGCCGGCATCCGAGCCTGCCAAGCGGATCCGCACGTCGCCGACGACACAGCAGTCCCCCTCGACCGCGAACCCAAGCGCCGACCAGGCCTCGGGCGAGTCGGCAACCGTGAGCTCGTCGATCGTCACCGGCATGGTCGAACCGTATCCGCCGTTCGGGGCGCAAGGTCGGCCTGGGCGTAGGATCGTCGCCCATGCCCGATTCGAGCCAGCCCTCAGAGGGCAACCGCGTCGCGGTCGTCACCGACAGCACCACCTACCTGCCCGCGAGCCTGATCGAGCGCTGGGGAATCGAGCAGGTGGCCCTCTACGTCGGCTGGGGCGACGAGCGGCTGCCCGAGCATGAGTACGAGCTCGACAGCTTTTACGCACGTCTGCGCGACTCGTCCGACCTGCCCTCGACCTCGCAGCCCTCGGTCGGCGACTTCCTCGCCCGCTTCGAGCCGCTGGCGGCCGCCGGGCGCGACGTCGTCTCGGTGCACATCGCCAGCGGCCTCTCGGGAACCTGCGAGAGCGCCCGCGAGGCGGCCCGGGCGGTCGAGCAGAAAGGGCTTCCCGGCCGGGTCGAGGTGGTCGACGGCCAGACCGGCGCCGGCGGCCTCGGCTGCCTGGCGATCGGCGCGGCGCGGGCGGCAGAGTCCGGCGAGGACCTGGACGGCGTGGTCGAAGCAGTTCGCCGCACCCGCGAGGGGCTCGACATGTGGTTCTGCCTCGACACGCTCGAGTACCTGCGCCGCGGCGGCCGGATCGGGGCGGCTCAGGCGCTGCTGGGATCGGCGCTGAAAATCAAGCCGATCCTCACCTTCGGCACCGAGATAACCCCGGTCGGCCGGGTTCGCACCCGGCGCAGGGCGATGCAGGCGATGGTCGGCTACCTGAACGAGCTGCGCGAGCGCGGCGCCGACGAGTGGTTCGTGCAGCATGCCCAGTCGGTCGAGGACGCCGAGGCCCTGGTCGCGGAGGGCACCGCGATCCTCGGCAGCGAGCCGCTCTTCTGCACCGAGGTCGGCCCGGTCCTCGGCGCCCACCTGGGCTCCGGGATGCTGGTCGGCGGCACCGGCTGCGCGCCCAGCCCCGCCGCCGGCTGATCAACCGCCGCCGCGGACCTGCTCCAGGGTCCGGCCGCTGGCCACCGACTCGGGCCGCTCGGCGACCACGTCGGAGCCGGGTCGGGCGTCGTCGTCGCTGCGCTTGATCAGCAGCCACTGCGGCTTCTCGCCGGGGCGGGTGCGCTGCAAGGCGAAGCCGCCGCTGAGCTTCTCGCCGTGCAGGACGAAGACGGCATGGCCGCGCTCGATCGCCTCCGGCCAGGCGACGCGGCCGCCCTGCTCGTAGGTGCCGCGGTCCCAGACGATCACGCCGCCGCCCTCGGTCTTGCCCTCGAACGAGTTGTGGGCGATCTCGTGATCCTCGACCTGGACGGCGAGGCGCTTGGTCGCCGGGTCCAGCGAGGGCCCCTTCGGGATCGCCCAGGAGCGCATCGTCCCGTCGACCTCGAGCCGCAGGTCGAAGTGGTGGGCAGTGGCGGCGTGCTCCTGGACGACGAAGGCGCCGGCGCTGACCCCGCGAATCGCAAACTGCTCGTGGCCCTCGACCTTGGCGGGCTCGACCTCGACCGCGGAGATCCGCGCCCCGCGCGGCCCCTCGCGCAGGAACGCCTCCAGCTCCGCGACCGCCTGCTCGGAGCCCTCGGCGTGGACGAGCACACCGCCGTGATCGGCATTGCGCACCCAGCCCAGCACGCCGAGCCGGTTCGCCCGCCGCCGCGTAGCCACCCGGAATCCCACGCCCTGGACATGGCCGCGCACCGTCGCCCGTAGAGCAGTAAGGCCTGAGTGGCCTGTCCGGGATCGCGAGGTCGGCGCAGCCGACATTCACCCCACCCTGGTGGGGCCAAGGTCGGCTGCGCCGCCGACCAGGATCGAGAAGTGACCGAAATCGGCGCTGTGGACCGACTCGCCGAAGAAGCCCGAGCCCGCTGGCATCGCCAAATCGCCCGCGGCGACGGACTCCGCCGCGTCGGCAAGTTCGGTGAGAAATGCCGGCGGCACCGTGGGTCGCAGGCAGTGCGCGGTGTAGACGGTGCGCAGGGAGCAGGAGAGCTCGTCGGCGAGGCGACGGGTGGAGGCGACGAAGTCGGCCAGATCGGCGCCGGGCTCATAGACGAGGTGGGGGCCGTAGTAGGCCTGGTCCTGCGCCCAGAGGACTCCGGCACGCTCGTCGAGCAGGCAGATGTGGTCGGGCGCGTGGCCGGGGGTGTGGATGACGCGCAGGATGCGGCCGCCGAGGTCGATCTCATCGCCATCAGCCAGCAGCCGGGTCGGCGGCGGCGGCTCGATCCGCCAGCCATGCGCGGCGATCCCCTCCGCCGGCCAGGGCCGCATTTCCTCGTCCGGCCCGACCAGGAAGAAGTCGCCGCGGTCGGCCGCGAGCAGCCGCTCATAGCCGGCGAGCATCTCCGGCACCAGCTTCTCGTAGGCGGGCAGCTGCGCCGCATCGCACCCCGCCTCGATCCACTGCGGCCCCAGCTCGTGCATCGCCACCTCGGCAAACAGCTCGTTGCCGCCGACGTGGTCGAAGTGGACGTGCGAGTTGACGACAAGCGGCTGCTCGGGGCAGACGGGAGCGACAGCGGCGGCAATGTCGGCGAGCCCAAGCCCGGTGTCCAACAGCACCGCCCGCTCTTCCCCCCGGATCAGCCAGCTGTTGACATGCCCCGGCTCACCGACGAGGAACACCCCCGGCTCCAGTGGGGCAACACGGAACCAGGAGTCCGCCGCTGCGGCGAACTCCCCCGGTCTCCGGTGCAAGGTGCTAGCTGCGCTTTTTGTGGTGCTTCTTCCTGTGGTGCTTCTTCTTGTGCTTTTTCACGCAGACCTTGCGGCCGTGCCGTTTGACCTTCTTGAAGCCTTTTCGGCAGTGGAGCTTCGGCTTCGGCTTGAACACCTGCGGGGTCGCAACCGGGGGAACGATGGTCGGCGAAGGTGCTGGTGGGACAACAGGAGATCCCGGTTTGCTCAGCTGGGCGTTGATCCCAGCGGTTGTTTCCGGGGCGATGACCGGGACCAGGTTCGCTTCTCCTTCGCTCGCCTTTTCGTTGTAGAAGCGCGTTTCGTAGCCGAACGGTTCCGCCCAGAATTCGACGGTATAAGAGCCGGTTGCGAGTCCGGGGATCACGTAGTCGCCGGATGAGTCGCTGAGGTCGCAGCCACCTGTTGCCGTCGCCGAAAACGCGCAGGCCCACACTTCTTCGATGCCAGCGCTCGTGGCGGCATCGGTGACTCGGCCTTCGATAGTGCCGCCTTTGTCCATTGCAGCATCGATGCCGGATTCCGTGGAACCGCCCGAGATCACTACTTCGTCCGCATCGCCGAACAAGGCCTCGTCGTTGTAGAACTGCGTCACATAGCCGAGGTAGGGCGCCCAGAATTCGACTACGTAGCCCTCATTGGCCAGGCTGTCAAGCTGGTATTCGCCACTCGAATTCGTCACATCGCAGGCGACGAATTCGAATTCGACCGGGTCGATCGCGCACACTTCGACTTCTTCGATCGGGTCCGTGCTGACCGCATCGGTGACCTTGCCTTCGATCTTGCCGACCGGCACCGCCGATGCTCCGGTCGGTACGAGCATCGCGACGCCCATCGTGAGCGTCAGGAACAGCAACGAAACCCTTGAACGAGAACCCATGCGGTCACCCCCGGTCGTATTTGACGCCGGGCACCATATAGAAATTTCCGCGAAGCGGTCCGGGAATCTACGAGTATCCGAAGCGGATGGTCGCAGCGGAGGCCCAACGCGGCGGGCACTCTAGGAGACCGATTCTTCTCCCTTGCCTTCGCCGTCCACGGTGTAGTCGAAACCGCCATCGAGGTCGGTCAGGTGGATGGTCACCCCGCGGCGAATGCCGTTGCTGTCGGCAGCCACGCAGCGCAGCTTGCGCCCGACCTCGACCTCGACCTGGACCGGGCAGCGGACTTCCGACAGGGCCACCCCGTGGGCTTCGATCTGGCGGCGCAGGGCGCGCTCGTAGAGGACGCCGGGGGCGATCGCCTTGCTGACGTGCCAGCTGTAGTCGAAGCCGTCGCCTTCGGTACCGGTGACCTTGCCCGAGACCTCGATCTGGACGCCGCGGGCGTTGTGCCCTGAGCAACTGAAGCGGGCGCCGACGCTTTCCCTGACGCCTTCGCAAGTGAGCCCGGGCAGCTCGATGCCGGTCTGGTCGACGTAGTCGCCGCGGATTTCCTCGGCGAGTTCGTCGCCCGAGGCCTCGGTCCCGCCGCCGACGTTGACTTCCGCCGAGCAGCCATAGAGGGAGAGGCCGCACGCGAGTGCGGCGGCCACCCAGAACAAGCGCAAACCTGTCTTGACATCCATCGGGCGCAGAATATGGCCGGGACCGGATCTCAACCCGGGCGGGGATCGAGCCTTCAACCCCCTCACTTCGCGCTACAGCCCCCTGAAGCGCTCCGGCTCGTTGCGGCTAAAACCAATACGATCCCCGCCCTCCAAGCGGGCCCAAGCGCAACGAAAGGGAAACGTGAGAAGCAGTCGGGTATTGCTGGTGTGCCTTTTCACCGTCGTATTGTCAACTTTGTCCGCGGTCGCTCAGGCATCCCCGCTTTGGAGCAGCCTCCCCAGCCCGTTCACGTGTACCGGCCCAAATGGGTCCATAGTCAGCGGCAATACCTGCCTTAAACACACCGGGTTCGATCCGAACACCAAGTATTGGGGCCAGACTGCCAACCCCAAGGGCAACTGCACCAACTACGTCGCGTACCGCCTCGGCAGGAATGGCGCCAAACGGCTGGCGACCTCGTTCGGCAACGCCGTCGGGTGGCGAGGGGTCGTGCAGCAGAAACTGGGCGGCAAAGCCGTCAACAACACGCCCCGAGTCGGCTCGATCGCCTGGTGGGACGCCAACGCCACGCGCTACATCGGCTCGGCGGGCCACGTCGCCTACGTCGAGAAGGTCGCCGACGACGGCAAGACCATCTACCTGAGCGAATCCCATTTCGACTGGGGAAGCAGGCGGCAGATCGTGCATCGCGGCAGCGAATACTGGCCGACCAAGTTCCTCCACATCAAGGACAAGCCCAAAGCGAAAGCTCCGCCGACCTCGACGCCCCCCACCTCGCCCGGGCCGTCATCTCCGCCCGAGCCGCCACCCAGCAGCGCGGGCGGAGACAAAACCGCTCCATCAACACCGGGGTCGCTCGCATCCACGCACACGTCCACCTCGATCACGCTTTCATGGAGCAAAGCAAGCGACAACGTCGGCGTGGCCGGCTATTCGCTTTATCGCGGCGGCACCAAGGTCGCGAAAGTCAGCTCCACGAGCTACAAATTCACGGGACTTTCCTGCGGGACCAGTTACAAAGTCGGCGTGGAGGCCTATGACGCGGCCGGCAACCGCTCAGCCACGGCTTCGACCTCTACCTCCACGACGGCCTGCCCGAAAACGGTCCAGGTCTCGAAGGGGTCCTCGGTAAACGTCTCGGGTTGCAGTTCATCGGCCTGTGCGTTCGTGTCGGTGAAGCTCTCCAACTTCGGCGGCGGCTCGCACTCGGTTACGTGTTACGCGGACTACCCCCCTCCCACCGGCTCCTACTACAAATACACGACGTCGTCTTCAACCTCCAATGTCTGCGTCTACGGCTTCCTCGGCACCCATGTCTGGGTGAAGGTCGACGGGATCGAGTCGAATCACCTGACCTGGTAGGACGGCCTTCGGGGCGTAGCCGGCCGCATCGCCGCCGTCCCCGAGCCGGCATCGTTGCCTCGCGAGGCGGTTCGCGACCGGTTTACGATGCCTGTCGCCGATGACCACCGCCTCGATCCTCTCCAACTTCTGGGCCGAACTGGAAGCTCACAACGAGCAGGCGGTCTTCCTCGTCCTGGTCGGCTTCGTCGGTTCCTTCGCCTTTATCCGGATGAGCACGCGGATCATCCGCAGCGAAAGCGTCTCCTGGTGGCCGGGCAGCGTCGAAAGCGAGAGCGGTGTTCATGTCCACCACCTCGTCTTCGGGATCGTGACGATGATGGCTGCCGGGACGCTCGGCTTCCTCGCCGCCGGCCGCACCCCCTACGTTGAGATCTGTGCCTTCTTCTTCGGCGTCGGGACCGGGCTGACGATCGACGAGTTCGCGCTCTGGGTGCACTTGGAGGACGTCTACTGGGCGCGCGAGGGACGCAGCTCGATCGACGCGACCGTGATTGCCGCCTCGCTGATGCTGCTGATCGTGCTCGGCGTCAGCCCGGTCGTGATCGACGCCAGCTCGACCGAGACGCTCATCAGCAGCATCGTCCTCGCCCTGCTGCTCTTCGCCTGCGTGCTGATCTGCCTGGCCAAGGGCCGGATCATGCACGCCACGATCGGCTTCTTCTTCGCCCCGATCGCCTTCTACGGCGCCGGCCGGATCGGCAAGCCCGACTCGACCTGGGCCCGCTACCGCTACGGCGAGAGGCGACCGAAGAAACAGGCAAAGGCGATCGACCGCTTTCCCCCCGGCCGCCGCACCGAGCGCTTCAAGGAAGCCTTCCGCGACATGGTCGGCGGCAAGCCGAGCGAGGGCCTGGCGGCGGTTGGCGACGAGGCGGTCGCCGCAACCCGCGAGGCCGGCGCGGAAGTCCGAGAGGGCGCCGAACGGCTGGCCCACGCAGCTGACCCGACCCGGCGAAACAGGGACGACGACGAGTAATCCCGGGGGTAGCGGCCGTGACCTTCTAGGATGGTCGGGACGATGGGGATCCGATTCGCAATCCGCAGTGCCCGCCGTAGGGCACGCGGCGCGAGTCCGGCGCTCATGCTCCTCGCATTCCTGGCCCTGGCCGCGCCGGCCCAGGCGGAACGGACGCTCTTCACCGCCAACTCCGGCTCGCTGGGCGGCCTGATCAGCATCACCCCGTTCACCGTCGGCGCCGACGGCAGCCTCACGCCCCACAAACCGGTGCGGACCACCGCTCGTCCCGACGGTCTAGCGGTGACGCCGGATGCGGCGTTCCTATACTCGGCTACGAGCCAGCCCGCAGGGGTGCGCGGTTACGCGATCGGCGCCGGGGGCACGCTGACCGAGGTTCCGGGATCGCCATTCGCCAGCGGCGGCATCAACACCACGGGCGTAGCGGTCACACCGGCAGGTGACCGGCTGCTGGTCACAAATCGTGGCTCGGCCCTCAACAACTCCGTCGATCCCGGCTCGATCGCCTCCTACGCGATCGATCCTGCCAGCGGCAAACTCACACCGGCCGCTGGTTCGCCTTTCGCGGTGCCGAGCCTCGAGGATCCCGAGGGCATCGCCATCACACCCGGTGGCGACCGCGCCTACGTGATCGGCGACGCCGCCGGGGCGACCTTCGACGGCCGCGTCGGCGCCCTTGCGATCGACCCGAAAACAGGCGTTCTCACCCCCCTGAGCGGCTCGCCCTTCGACCTTGGCGGCGCGCAGCCATTCCCGATCGTGAGCTCACCCAGCGGCGATCGACTCTTCGTCGGCGATGTCCACGGGACCCTCGGCAACATGATCTCGGTGCTCGACGTCAACGGGGAAACCGGCGCCATCGCGCCAGCGACCGGCTCACCCCACCCGACCGCCGGCACAGCACCGATCGGGCTGGCGATCAGCCCGGACGGGGACGAGCTCTTCTCCGCCGAGCGCTTGGCCGTACAACCCCTCGGTGGACTCTCGGCTTATTCGGTGGGAGCGAAAGGAGAACTGGCGACAATCGCGGGCTCGCCATTCAACGCTGCCACGGGCCAGTACGAGGCGGCCGCGGCCTCCGCCGACGGCGAGCACGCCTACGCCCACCTGCTCTCCGATCCGGGCCAGGTTGCCGGGTTCTCGATCGGCGCGGGCGGAACGCTGGCACCGCTCGGCGGCTCGCCCTTCCTGACTGGGGACAAGTTCGCCGGCTTCCTCTCGATCGCGATCACACCGACCGGGACGCCGCGGCCGAGCTTCACGGCCCCGGCGGCAGCGGAGCGGACCGCAACCGCCTTCGACGCCTCGGCAACCGCGGTCCCAGGCGGCCTGGCGAAGCGCTTCGACTGGGACTTCGGCGACGGGACGACCCTCGCCGGCGGCGGCCCGACGCCGCAGCACACCTATGAGTCCTCCGGCACCTACACGGCGCGGCTCACCGTGACCAACGACTGCGCCGGCGACGCAGTCTTCAGCGGAGAAACCGTATTCACCGGCCAAACAGCCCTCTGCAGCGGCGCCCGGCAGGCCTCGACAACGCGGATGATCGAGGTCCTCGACGCGACCCCGCCCATCGTCAGCCGGCTGCGGATTGGCAAGCGCTTCGCCGTCGGCTCGCCGAAAGCCCGCGGCGCTGCGGCGGCGAAGCGGCCCCGGCGGGGGACCAGGATCCGCTACCGGCTCTCGGAGCCGGCCCAGGTCCAGATCGTGATCAAGAAGCGTGCCAAGGGCAAACGCAGGGCGCTGAAGAAGGTGACGTCCCTCCGCGGGCCCGGCGAGGCCGGCGCCAACTCACGCCGCTTCTCGGGCAAGACCCGTAAGGGGCGGCCGCTGCCGCCCGGCGCCTACCGCCTTCTCGTCACCGCCACCGACGCCGCCGGCAACGTGTCGGTGCCCCAGCAAAGGGCGTTCAGGATCGTGCCGCTTCCCTAGGAGCGGCGGGCAGGGTGCAGGCCACGGGGTTCTCGCCTCACCGGTGCGATGCTCAGCGGCGCCGCGGGTCCATCGCGCGGGAGATCACGACGCGCTGGATCTCGTTGGTGCCCTCATAGATCTGAGTGATCTTGGCGTCGCGCATCATCCGCTCGACCGGGTACTCCTTGACGTAGCCGTAGCCGCCGAGGACCTGGATCGCCTCGACCGTGACCCGCATCGCGTTGTCGGAGGCGAACAGCTTCGCCATCGAGGAGTGCTTGGCGAGGCCGGGGTCGTCCTGGTCGGCCATCGCGCAGGCCTTGTAGAGCAGCTCGCGGGCGGCGGCGGTGCCGGTCTCCATCTCGGCCAGCTTGAACTGGATCGCCTGCAGCTCGAGGATCGGTTTGCCGAAGGCGATCCGCTCCGAGGCGTAGTCGGTCGCGTAGTCGGTCGCCCCCTGGGCGATCCCGACGGCCTGCGCGGCAGCGCCGAGGCGCGTCCTTTCCAGCGTGCCGAGGGCGACGCCGAGCCCGCGCCCGACCTCGCCGATCACGTTCTCGGCCGGCACCCGCACGTCGTCGAAGACGGGCGAGCCGGTCGGCGAGCCGCGGATGCCGAGCTTGTGCTCGAGCTTGCCGATCGAGAAGCCGGGCCGGTCGGCCTCGACCACAAAGGCGGTGATCCGCCGCTTTTCCCGATCGGTGACGGCGAAGACGACGTAGAAGTCGGCGACGCCCGCGTTGGTGATCCAGTTCTTGGCGCCGTTGATGATCCATTCGTCGCCGTCGAGCTCGGCGTGAGTGCGCATCGCGGCGGGGTCCGACCCGGCCTCGGGCTCAGAGAGCGCGAAGGCGGGCGTCCACTCGCCACTGGCGCAGCGCGGCAGCAGCCGCTGCTTCAGCTCGTCGCTGCCGAAGAGCCGGATCGGCAGCGAGCCGAGCTCCTGCACCATCAGGATCAGGGCGCTGGAAGCGCAGGCCTTGGCGATCTCCTCGACCGCCATCTGCAGCATCAGCGTCCCGGTCCCCGTCCCCCCGTGCTCCTCCTCAAACGGCAACGCAAGGATGTCGTGCTCAGCCAGCAGCTCACGCACGTCGCGCGGGTATTCGGACTTCTCATCGATCTCAGCCGCCCGCGGCGCGATCCGCTCCCGCGCGATCTGGGAGATCGTCTCGCGGAAGTCGAGCAGATCCCGGGGGATCGAGTAGATGTCGGTGGCGGTGCTCATTCGGTTTGCGCGCGGGACCGTATCCATAGAGGCCCAGCGCCGCCTTGCGGCCCGATTCCGGTTAGCGCAGCAGAACCCGGCAGCGCCTGAGCAACTCGTCGAGAGTCTTCGGCCGGAGGCTGTCGAGACGACGGCTGAGGCGCTGGTGAGAGATTGCCCGCAGCTGCTCGGGCATCGCGAAGCCATCCTCGCTCAGGCCACCCTCCGGAGCGAGAATCGCCAGATGCAGAGCGCTACCGAAATTGGTTCTGGTGAGCGGCACCGCCCAAGAAATGCCGAGACTCGTCTGGTTCAGCTGGTCGACGGAGACGATCGCGAAAGGGCGGGCCTTCGCCTGCTCCCTGCCTCGAGTCGGTTCGGGGTCTGCCCAGTAGACATCGCCCTGTTGGGGCTTCGGCTCTACCACTCCGGTGCCGGCGCCTCGAAGCCCGACTCGAGCTCTTCGCTCTCGGCGCGATAGGCGGAGAGAGCCTCGGGGTCGGCGGCGATCATCTCGAACCCCGCCGCAACCTCAGCCAGCATCGCGTCCTCGTCGGCGGCGCTGACCAGCTTCGCCACGACGTCCCCGGCGGGCTCGCCGCGGCGAGCGGCGAGCGTGTTCAGCCGGTCACGAGTCTCAATCGGGACCCGGATGGTGGTGGTGTCCGCGGCAGCCATGTAGATGGTAAGTCTACATCATGGCAGGCCTGAGGAGCGCTTGCGGGACATCAAGCTTGCCTATGCGCTGCGACGCGTCGAGGGCCCGGAGGACGCCGCCGACGTCGTCGCTGAGACCTTCCTGATCGCCTGGCGGCGCCTCGGCGCCGTTCCGCTCGGCGATGGAGCGCGGATCTGGCTCTACGGGGTCGCGCGGCGGGCGATCGCCAACCTGCACCGAGCCGAACGGCGCCGGACCCGGCTGGGGGAACGCCTGGCCGAGTCCCTGCGGACCGAGCTTGCGGCCCATCCCGCCCCGGGCGGCGAGCCGGCCGAGGTTCTGCGGGCGATGAGCGAGCTGGGCGACGACGATCCCGAGCTGCTGCGGCTCGTCCCCTGGGAGGAACTCTCGCCGGGAGAGGCGGCGCGGGTCCTCGGCATCTCCTCGCTGGCGGCGCGGAGTCGCCTCCACCGCGCCAGGCGCCGCCTGCGGACCTTGCTGGAGCAACGCGAAGCGGCGGGAGACCGGAGCCCGGAACTCGACCCGGGGGAGGCAAGATGAGGACGCGGGAACTGAAGATGGCACTTGCCACCGCCGACCCGGTCGACCTGGAGTCGATGGAAACCGAGATGCTCGCCGATCTCGACGGCGAGCAGCCGGCTGCCCCTGGCTCCGTGGCCGGCCCCCCGCACCGTCGGCGCCCACGGCGCCTCGCGCTCGCGCTCGGCGGCGCGACCCTCGCCGCCACCGCAACCGCCATCGTCGTCCTGGCCGGCCGCGGTGCGCCAGCGGAAAGTCAATCTCAGGTGGCGCCGCGAAAGCCTCACCACCGCGATCGCCAACCGGCGCGCGAACCTGCATCCACACGGTGACCACTGGGTCCGTCTACCCGTCCTCGAGACGACGGCGGACGTCAACACCCGCGCCGAACTCTTCGTCGGCCAGGGCGGGCCCAGGGACCGCGAAATGGTCGCACTCTGGTCCGAAGACGGCTACCTGCTCGAACTCAGCGCCGCCGTCCCCAACCAGGCCGCCCTGGAAAAACGGGCTCTCCTGACGTTTCCGTGGGTCACGTAACGGTGACTCTCCCCGGCAGCGGCGGACACAACCCACCCAGCTTCAGCATCGCCAGTGAGATCAGCGCCTGAGGTGAGTGAAAGCCGAAGGCGCGGCGGGCGATCAGGCGGATCTGGGTGTTGATCGCCTCCACCCGCGCGTTGGAGAGGCCATGGCGGATCGCGGCCACGATCCCCTCGCGCTGCGCAGTGATCGTTCGCGCGAGCTTGACGAAGGGCCGCAGGCGAGAGCGCCGCGCCCAGGAGAGCCATTCCTCGAGCAGGGCGATCGCCTTCCGTGCCGGCAGGCGGTAGATCTGGCGCAGCTGCTCCTTCAGCAGGTAGGCGCGGTAGAGCGGCCGGTTGAGCTTCTCGACATCGGCGAGCTTTGACTGCTGGCGCGTTGTCAGGTTCTCGGGGTTCTTCCACAGGCAAAAGCGGGCGCCCTTCAGCTGGCGGGCCGCATCGCCCTGGCCGGCCCTGCGCGCCTCGTTCCAGACCTCACGGCGAACCTTGTCGAGCGCTTCAGTGGCGAGCTGGATCACGTGGAAGGGATCGACGCAGCGCTTGGCCTTCGGGCAGCGCTCGGCCAGCACCGCCTCGATCCAGCCAGCCATGTCGCAGGAGACGAGCTTCAAGCGCTTTGCGCGCTTCTCCCCGAGCGCGTCGAAGAACGCCCCCACGGTGGCCTTGTCGCGCCCCGGCGCCGCCCAGATCAGCCTGCCGGTGTCGTGGTCGACGACGACGGTCAGGTAACGGTGGCCCTTGCGGTGGGAGATCTCATCGATCCCGATCCGCCGCAGGCCGGCGAGCAGGTCCACCTCGCGGCCCGCCTCGGTCGCCACCCGCTCGCAGATCGCCCCGACGCTGCGCCAGGCGATCCGCATCAGCTCGGCGACGGCGCTGCCCGAGGTGTTCACCGCCAGCCAGGCGACCTGCTGCTCGAAGGCGCGGGTGAAGCGCGAGCCGTGCCGGGCCCAGGGCACGGCGCCCACGACGACGCCGTGCTCGGGACAGCGCACCCGCGGGGCCTCGGCCTCCAGGTAGGCGACGCTCGTGCCGAGGTCCAGCGCCCGCCAGCGCCGGCGTCCCTCGCCGAGGTCGAAGCCCGGGGAGCGGCGGCCGCAGACACCGCAGCGGTCGCGCTCTCGGTGGTGTGGCCGGACCGCCACCACTACCTGCTCTTTGTCGTCGATCTCGACGCTTTCGATGACAGCCCGCTCCAAGCCGAGCAGGCGTGCCCATACCCTTTCCTTGCGCACGTCGTTGCCGCTCCTTTCGATTTCCAGCCGTTGACAAGCCGGAAACCTAGGCGCGGAGCGGCGTGCGCCTCTCTCTCAACTGCTTACGTGACCCACGGAAACGTCAGGAGAGCCGAAAAACGGCTCGACTGGCTGACCAAGGTGGATTCGCACACCTGGCTCGACGCGATGCCCGCGAAAGTGGTCAACGCCGCCGACCACGAAGCCACCGTCCGCGACATTCTGAAAGGCATCCCGGTGCCCATCGGGCTCCCCCTCCTACCGAGGAAGCAAAAGCTTCAGGGCGAACGGGGAGTCTCTCTGCCGCCGCGGTGTGGTGGACTGGAGACAGTCGAGTGACACGACTGCCTGGAAGCGCTGAGACGATGCGTGGCAGCGGCGTATGAATAAAGGCCGATTCCACTCCATATTCCCGATTCTCGGATAGCAATCCAGATAGAGTGCATTCACTCCGCACCGCTGCAGTCACTCGAAGCAGAGGCAATGACCGAAGAGAGCAAACAGCCGACACCGAACGAATCTGGGGAGCAAAAGTCACTTAGCTCCGAACTGCTCCGCGGAGTGGGTCACACCATTGTGCCGATCATCGTCACTGCGGGTGGCTTGCTCGGCTTCGTCGCCCTCGCCGGGAGCGCGATCGTCTGGACGCGGTTCTCGGCCGCCGGAATTCCACCGGATCAGGTGGTCGCGATCTATCCGCGCCAAGAGTTGGTGGCGATCGCCTCGGCGCTACTCCTAATCTTCGGGCTGGTCGGATTGATCGCGGTGGCGATGTGCTACCTGATCGAACCAAAGGGGCGGGCCTCACTCGGTATGACGCGCTGCCTGCTCACGGTTATGGGGGCCGAGGGCCTGGCGGTAATTCTCTTCATCACCGAACCCACTTCCCCTCAGCAGCGGATCATCGCCGCCGAGCTCTTCATCCTTAGCCTACTCGCCTGCCTGTGGGCGACCTTCCTGTTTGAGAAGCCGGATCTTCCAGGCGGTGAAAGCGACCTAGCGAGGCTGAAAGCGCTCCGCGGAGGGTTTCGTACGGTGCTGATAGCAACCGTCTCCTACATATTTGTAGCCGCTCTCATCGCTGCAACAATTCGAGGAGTGGATGCCGAGCTCATGATTGTTACCCTCATCCCCTGCGGACTCACTCCTACTCTCTGGCTCATCTGGCGGCTGAAGGACGGTGCCGGAAGACCAAAACGAGGGCCGATCGAGCCATTCCAGGTGCCCTTCAGTCGCGACGGAATGGGCTATATCATCCTCGCGACCATTGCTGCCGTGGTGCTGCCCACGCTCATCTTCTGGAGTTCGTGGCTTTTCTTCTCCTTGGCAGCTGGTGCCTTTCTGGGAGCCGCGCTCTGGCGAGCGGCTGTCTCGCCCAAGCGGTCGTTCCTCTGGTACGGCGTAGCCGTTTTCGTCTCGGTACCGCTTTTCGGAACCCTGACATGGATGGTGCAGAACGTCTTCGAACCACAGGTTCAGCCCATGGCCCTGATCCGCAAGATGGGTAGTACGGATGAATTCCTGCAAGGTCTGTTCGTGACCGAAACCGACAGCAGGATCTACTTCGCCAGCGTCTCAACCGTAGGATGCAGTAAGCACCTGATCACCGGAAAGGGACGACTGTTGTCCGTTCCTAAGTCGGAAGTCGCGGCAATCGCTGTCGGCCCACTGCAAAGCGTGACCCGAGCCCGCAAGTCCGCATTGGAAATGTCGTATGCGCTTGCACCCTCCACCCCGCTCGCGGCCAACGAACTGGCAGGGCCGGCGACAATCCGTCGTTTCAGCGCCGACGACGAACCACAAGGCAACAGGCTTGAAAATGTCAGTGCCGCCGTTGAACCCCAATTCGGAGCGGGCTTGAAACTCGTGCCGGAAGTCGCAACGCCCGGCGAAGTGGTCACCTTGAAGATGAGCGCGCCGATGGAAGCAACGCGGGGGTTCGGTCGCAGCCGTCACCATCGAACCCTGCGGCTGGACGGAATTCCCGTCAAAGTGATCAAAGAGCAGGCCAAGACACCTTGGGAAGCAGAATACGTAGAGACGACCCAAGGGAAAACGCTGAAGCTTGGCAAGCAGATCGCCTACACCAGAAGCGCCGGCACCTACAGCGCCATCAGCCGCTACGAGGATCCCGGAGAACGGCCCCTCTTCGTTCGCATCTCTGACCGCGCCGCGGCGTCAGTACACGACAACGGATTGGCAAGCCACGGCTACCTGCGGCTGAAACGCGAAAAAGACGCACCTGTTCGACTCGCCGTCGAAGCGGGTGAGCTGCCTCGAGTGACTTTGCGAAATGGAGTCGTGGTCAAACTCAAGGAAGGTCTTCTGAGACAGGCATGGCACGAAGATCACATCAGATTCCGGTTGCCAGAGGGCTCGCGCAGCGGTGTGGTGACGTTCGACTGCGATCAACTGGCGGGTGAGCCGATGCTTCGGGTCGTCCGGCCACCGGAGGCGCGAATCTCGGTAAAAATTCAGCCCAACTCGCCCCGCGTCCTTTTTGACAGCGCCCCGTCACGAGACGCAAGCGGCAAGATCTTGGCCCGTCACTGGACGATCAACGGCATCGACAGCGGCCACTCTGCGCGACTGGCAGAGACACTGCTGACAAGCCCGCAGGGTTATTCCGTGCGACTCACGATTGTCGACTCCAGGGGCCAGCACTCCAGCGCATCGCTGAAGCTATTCCGGATCCCCGCGAAGCTGCCTCACTTCCACGCCTCGGGGAGGGTCAGCAACTCGGCCAGCCTGGAGCCGGTCAAGGCCGCGATTGGCCACTCGATGAGCGTCGAGGCTCCGGAATCGATCGAGTTCGATGCCCATTTCGCCGGCTCGAACGCCGCCGTGGCCCTGAGATATGCCAAGGGCCTGCGGCGCGACCTGCTGAATTCCGGCGCCCCCCTGGAAGCCCGGGCCCCTGCCGGCCCGAGATTGACGATCAGGACAATTGCCTACGGGAGCGCGTGCGCCGCCGCGGACAGCGGTCACAACGATCGCTTCGACGTCCTTATCCTCGGCAAAGGCGTGCAGGCAGTGTCGCCGGGAAGCTGCCCACCCACGCGCGTGATAACCACCCACCAGGTTCTCACCCCTCGCTAGGTAGGACCGGAAAGCCTCAAGAGGAAAGTGGATGACCAGATCGAACCGGCCACCGCCTGGACCACAATCGGCTCGCGATGGCCGATGATAGAATCGCGCATCATGAATCGCCGCACCACGATCAGTGCCGATCTTGAAGATCTTGCGACTCTTGAGCTTGAGGCTCGGCGGCGAGGATCGAGCCTCAACTCGGTGCTGGCTGAGGCGGTCGAGGAGAAGGCGATTGCCATTAAGCGGACGCGCAAGCCCCGTCTCGGACTAGGCCGCTCTACCGACGGAGGCTCTGCCGCGCAAACGGCAACCGAGCCGGTTGCGCGACCACCGCGATAGGTGGCGCTCATCCTTGATACGAGCGTCCTGCTGGCGGCGGTCGACGCGGCAGACCCCGACCACAGCCGCTGCGCAGGGCTGATCTCCGGCTCTGGTGAGAATCTGGTCGTGCCGGCGCTTGTCCTGCCTGAGCTCGATTATTGGTGTCACAAGCGCTTGACGGCAGAGGCCTGGCAGGCGTTCGTGGAGGACGTGCTCGCGGGTGCCTACAGCGTCCAGAGCCCGACCGAGACAGACCTGAAGCGCTGCCTTGAGCTGCAGTACGACTACGCCGACCTCGCGGTGGGGATCGTCGACTCGAGCATCCTCGCCTTGGTGGAGCGTCTCGGAGAGCCGAAGGTTGCGACTCTCGACCACCGACACTTCGCGACAATGCGCCCCGCCCACGTTGAGGCGCTCCAGCTGCTGCCGGAATAGCTCTCTCGTTTATACGCAGGCGCTCGCCTGCCGCCTAAATCTGCATAGTTGCGAACCTATGCATATGATGAAAGCCGTGTCGCCGACGAGGACTCGAAGCGGGGTGGCGGATGAGGCGCTGCGTTCGTCGGCGCACGAGGAGGAGTTGTGCGAAGTCTTTCGCCTGCTCGCCGACCGGGGGCGGATGCGGATCGTGCTGCACCTGCACGCCACCGGTGAGCTCGGGGTCTCCGAGCTGGCCGCGGCGATCGGGCTCAGCAAGACCGCCTGCTCCCAACAGCTGCGCCTGCTGCGGAGCGCCCGCCTGGTTCAGCGCCGCCGCGAGGGGCGCAACGCCTACTACTCGCTGTTCGACGAGCACGTCGCTGAGCTGGTCGACCTGGTGCGGCGACACCTGGAGGAGGAGCGTGGCTGAGCCGCTGGTCAGCGTCGAGTGCGTCAGCAAGTCCTATGGCAAGGACACTGCGGCACAGCGGGTGCTCGATGACCTCTCGCTGGAGATCGGCGGCGGTGAGATGGTGGTCGTGCACGGCTCCTCGGGCTGCGGCAAGACGACGCTGCTCAACCTGATCGGCGGCCTCGACCGGCCCGACAGCGGCCGCGTCCTCTCCTGCGGGACCGAGCTGACGCACGCCTCACGCCCCGAGCTGACCGCCTACCGCGCCCGCTCGGTCGGCTTCATCTTCCAGTTCTACAACCTCCTCCCCACCCTGACCGCGCTTGAGAACGTCGAGGCCGGCGTGCGGGTTGCGGGCGTCGGGCGCGACGAGGCACGCGAGCGCGGCCAGGCGCTGCTGGGACGGGTCGGCCTCGGGGACCTCGCGGGCCGCTTCCCGGCGCAGCTCTCCGGCGGCCAGCAGCAGCGCGTCGCGATCGCCCGTGCCCTCGCCAAGCAACCGCGCCTGCTGCTCGCCGACGAGCCGACCGGCAACCTCGACGAGGAGACCTCGTCCGGCGTGCTGGAGCTGATCCGCGAGCTGAACCGCGAGACCGCCGTCACCTTCGTGATCGTCAGCCACGACCAGGCGATCGCCCAGGCGGGAGACCGCGTCGTCGAGCTCTCGCACGGGCGCCTGGCCGAAGGTTCGGCCGCCGCGCCCGGCGCCGCCGCGCCCTGATGCTCTGGCGCAAGGCATACCGCGACCTGCGCGCGATGGGGCTGCGCGCCGTCCTGATCGTGATCGTGATCGGCGCCGGCCCGGGGACCGCCGCCGGCATCGCTCTGGCGATGCACGACGTCGAAGCGACCCGCGACGACTTCTACTCCCGCTACGCGCTCGCCGACCTCGACCTGCGCCTGCGCGGCCCGCTGCCGGCCGGACAGCTGCGCCGCCGGGCCGAGAGTGCCGGAGCACGCCGCGCCGAGACCCGCCTGATCCTCGACGGCGCCGCGCTGCACGACGACTCGCGGACCACTGCCGAGGTCGTGGGGATGCCGGTTGGGGCAGCGCTCAACCGGCTCGCGATCACCGCTGGCCAAGGGCTCGACCGGGGCGTGCCAGGCGGCGCGGCGGTGAGCGCCGACTATGCCGACCGCGTCGGCATCCACCCCGGCGACCCCCTGCGGCTGAGAGTCGCCGGTCGCGCCTTCTCGGTGCGGGTGCGAGGGCTGGCGCGCAGCCCCGAGTACCTGCTCGCGACGGCCAATCCCGAATACCTCGTCCCCCAGCGCGGCTCGCTCGCGGTCGTCTTCCTGCCGCGCGCCGCGCTGCAGCGCCTGGCCGGCCTGGGCGGGCGCGCCAACGACCTCGCGGTCGACCTGCCGGGCGGCGGCAACGGGACGGCCGCGAAGCGCCTCGGGTCCGGGCTGCCGACGGCCCGCGTGACGCCCCGCTCGCGCCAGTACGGGCGCCGCCTGACCGAGGCCGACATCCACAGCTTCTCGATCTTCGCCCCGGTGATGGGCCTCGTCTTCGGGATCGTCGGCCTGCTGCTGATCGCGCTCAGCCTGCGCCGCCTGATCAGCTCGCAGCGGCGCGAGCTGGGCGCGCTGCTGGCGATCGGCTACCCGCCGCGCAGCGTGGTCGGCTCGGTCATGCTGCTGGCCGCGGCCCTCGCCGCGCTGGGCGCCGCGCTGGCGATCGGGGTGACGATCGGCGTCGCGCGGCTGGTCGCGAATCAGTACTCGAGCGCGGTCGGCTTCCCCGACATCCTGCATCCCCTGGCGTTCGGGCCGCTAGCCCTGGCGGCCGGCCTGGCCGTCGTCGCGACGCTGCTCGCCGCCCTCCTCCCCGCCTACCGGCTCGCCCGCCTGGACCCGATCGAGGCCCTGCGCGGGGAGAGCATCGGCGCCTTCGAGTTGCCCGGCTGGCTGCAGCGGCTGACGGCGATCGGCCCGCCCGCGCTCACCTACGGCCTGCGCGGGCTGCTGCGCCGGCCGTTGCTGAGCGCCGCCACCGTCGTCAGCATCGCCGGCGCGATCGGGCTCAGCGCCGCGCTCAACATCCTCGTCTCCTCGACCAACAGCTCCGTCGACGAGACGTTCGCCGGCCAGGGCTGGACCCACTCGGCGGACCTGACGCGACCGCTGCCGGACGGGCAGGCCGCCACCTTGGCGAAGCGGGCCGGCGCCGGTCGCGCCGAGCCGACCGTGAACGGACCGGCGGAGCTGCGGGCGGGAGGCGCCGGGGGCGGGGTCGGCGTCCAGCTCACCGGCTTGCCGCGCCGGCCGGAACTGCTGCGGCTCGACCTGAGCTCCGGCAGCGGCCCCGGGCCAAGCCGAATCGTGCTCAGCGAGCAGACCGCGAGCAAGCTCGGCGTCGTTCCCGGGGACGCGCTCGGCCTGCGCACTTCCGAACGGGAAGCGACCGTTCGCGTCGCCGGCGTCGCCCGCAGCCTGGCCACCGAACAGGCATACCTACCGAGGGCCGGGGCGGCGCGCCTGCTTGGACTCCCCGGGCGCGCTACGGGCGTCCTCGTCGCCGCCACCGCGGCGGACGCGCGCCGCCTGCGCGCCGACCCGGCGGTGGCGCGGGTGACCTCGAAGGCCTCAGCGCTCGCGGCCGAGCGCGAACTGCTCGACGAGCTGACCGGGCTGATCTCCGTCCTGCAGGCGATCAGCCTCGGGGTCGGCGCCCTCTTCCTCGTCTCCACCCTGGCGCTCTCCTACCTGGATCGCCGCGGCGAGTTCGCGACCCTGGCCGCACTCGGCTACGGGCGACGCCAGATCGGGGCCGCCGTCGCCGGCGAGGCGCTGACCCAGACGCTGCTTGCCGCCGCCCTCTCGGTCCCGCTCGGCATCCTGATCGCCTCCCCCCTCTCGCGGCGGATTGCCGAGGCCTGGTTCGAGATCGGCCTGCACCCCGAAGTGCCAAGCTTCCTGCTGGTGATCGTCCCGGCACTGGGCCTGGCCCTGCTGGCCGCCGCCCACGCGACCCGGCGGGCGCTGCGGCTGAACATCGCCGCCACCGTCAGGGCGCGGCTGATCGGCTGAGAGCATCGTCGGTCAGCGACTGCTCGCCTCGGCCATCGACTCCGCGCAGATCACCCGGTTCCGTCGTTGAACCAAGCTCCCGTCAGTCGATCAGCCCGCGCCGCATGCCCTCCGCTACCGCTGCCGCCCGGTCGGATACGCCGAGCTTCTCGTAGAGCTGGTGGAGGTAGGACTTGACGGTCGAGGAGCTGAGGTGGCGCTGGCGCCCGATCTCCGGGGCGGAGAGGCCCTTTGCCAGATCCTCGAGCATCTCCAGCTCCCGCGGTGAGAGCAGGATCTGCCGGTGATCCGCGTGGTCACGGATTTGGTCCATCAGACCGCTGTGGAGATTGGATGGCAACACCGTGTCGCCGCGAGCGACGGCAATAACAGCGTCGCTGAGCCGTTCCGCGCCTTCGGTCTTCGACAAAAGACCGGCGGCACCGGCCTCGATCAGCCCGTAGGCACTCTCGGGGCTGAGCTCTCCAGAGACGACCAGCGCCCGGGTGGCGATTCCGTCGCGAGTCATCGACTCGATGATCCGATCGCCATCGAGGTCGGGCATGCGCAGGTCGAGGACAGCCACGTCGGGCCGATGCTCTTTGATCAAGTCGAGCGCCTCCCGACCCGCTTCTGCTTCGCCGAGAAGCTCCAGCTGCGAATGCCTGCGAACCGTGGTCGCGAGCGCCTCGCGAAAGAGCGGGTGGTCGTCAGCGACAACGACGGTGATGCGCTTTTTATTCGAATTCAACGGCTCGCCTCCGAGTCGGCGATGCCAGCGCTCAGGCGTGTGATTTCAGGGACTCCATCGATCATACGGTGTCCGATAGGACGGGATGGCCACCACCGTAAGTATGGCCGAGAGATAGGAGTGCGACTGCGCACAAGTGGCGATACTGAGGCATGGCCCAGGCAAAACCCGCCCTCCTAGAGGACACAGTCGATCCGGCCGAGGTCGGGCCAAACGTGGATAAGTCTCGACCGAAGGTGCAATCGGCCCTTTCGACCGATCTTCGTTCACCCCTCGCGGTGATTATGGGCTACGTCGACCTGTTGCAGAACCGGCACCGGCTGACACTTACCGAGGAGAAGCAGGACGAATGCCTGGAAATCGTCGAGCGTAATTGCCACGAGCTGCTTCACATGATTGAAAAACTCGTCTTTACGGAGACGATCGAACCCGGTGACCTCGCCGTCCATCGCCAGGGCGTGGACCTCGGCGACCTGATCGAGCACTGCTTCGACACCTGGACCGCAGAGGCGGCGGCGCAAGGCGCCGAATTGATTCTCGTCAAGGGCCCGCCGATTTCGCTTGACGGCGATGCCGACACGCTCACCGAGCTTTTCGACCAGCTGCTCTCAAATGCCGTGGGGTGTACGCCGGAGGGAGAGCGCATCGAGATGAAGATGTCAGCCACCGACACTCAGGCGGTGATCGACCTAACGAACTCGGGAACCTACCTGGCGCCGGACGAGCTCGAGCATATTTTCGAACCGTTCTTCCAGGGATCGAACGTTCCACCCACAGGGGAATCTCGGCCCGACGTCGGCCTGGGGATCGCCAAGGCGATCGCCGAGGCCCATGGCGGCGCGGTCAGGGTCGGAAGCGTGCACGGCATCGCGACCCAATTCTGCGTAACCCTACCTTTGGTTGAGCCAGGCAATGGTGGCTAAGCCCAGCTCGACTGCTGAGTTCGCGATCGACGCTCAAGCACGCACGGGACGTGCGCGTGACTTTGTTCCAGTTGTGGCAGGTGTAACTGTCGTCGCCATCGGCGTGCTCGCCTTGATCAGTTGGATATTCGACGTGCAAGCGTTGAATGGTGTCCTGCCCGAATTGAGAGCGATGAAGGCGAACACCGCAGTGGGCTTGGTCATCACCGGCGCGAGCATCCTGCTTCTGGCACCGCAAAGAACGCCCCGCCAAAAGCGGCTTGGCCTGGTGCTCGGGCTGGCGGTGGCGGTCCTTGGCGCCGCGATCCTCGCCGAGTACCCGATCGGCAATCTCGGGTTCGACCAGCTGCTGTTCGCGGACTCGGGGAGCGATCCCGGCCGTCCGTCGCCGCTGACGGCAATGGTGTTCGTCTTCCTCGGGGTGTCCCTGGCGTGCCTCGATCTCAACGGACGGGTCGCGCGGTTGAGCCAGGTGACGGGCGCGATCGCGAGCGCTCTCTTGATCGCGGGGCTCGTCGGCCTGGCCTTCGGGGTCGATTTCCTCCGTGGCGGCGAACCCGGGGGGTTGACCGGAGTGGCGCCGCACACGGCCCTCGCCCTGTTGGTGGCGGTCGTCGGGCTCGCTTTCCTGCGGCCGGAGCGGGGAGTCGTCGCATTCCTGAGTGGGAGCGACCCGGGAGCGGTTGTCGCACGCCGGCTGGCTCCGGTGGCGATCGTCCTGCCGCTCCTCGCCGGCTTCCTGGCGCGGGAAGGTGAGGCGCGTGGGCTCATCGATTCGCAGGTCGGGCTTTCGGGAGTGGCCGTGCTGACGATCGGCTCGATGCTCGGGTTGATTGCGCTGACGGCCTCGCAGCTGCGCCGCTCGGCCCATGACCGCGACCGCGCCGATGCGCTCGCCCGGACCCTGATCGCCGGCGTCGGCGTCGGCGTCGCCGCCTGCGACGCCGAGGGCCGGGCTCACCTTCTTCAACCCTGAGCTGCAGCGCATTCACGGGCTGGCCGCGGGAGACGCCGACCCAAGCGAGTGGATCGGCGGCTACAGCGCCGGTACTCCTTTGGGGGAGGCCGTCTCCTCGTCGGATATGCCGCTGTTCCGCGCCCTGCGCGGCGAGGTCCTGCGCGGTTTCGAGACGACGATCGAGCAGGAGGGCACGGCCCCCCGGCACCTCCGGGTCAACGCGGATCCGCTTCTGGACGCAAGCAAGGCGACGATCGGGGCGATCGCCACCGTCCAAGACGAAACGGAGCGGCGCGACGCGGAAGAGGACCGGCGCCGGCTCGCGGCGATCGTCGAGTGGAGCAACGACCCGATCATCAGCAAGAGCCTCGACGGTGAGATACGGAGCTGGAACGAGGCGGCCGAGCATCTCTACGGCTACACCGCCGAGGAGGCGATCGGCAACAACATCTCGATAATCGTTCCCCCCGATCGGCAGGATGAGCTGGCCGACCTCCTGCGCCGGGTTGCAGGCGCCGAGCGGGTGGAGCGCTTCGAGACCGTCCGCCGCCGCAAGGATGGGCAGCTGGTCCACGTCGCCCTGACCCTGTCGCCGATCTTCGACGCCGAGAGCAAGATAGTCGGCGCATCCGTGATCGGCCACGATGTCTCCGATCGCCAGCGCGCCGACCGCATGTTCGGCCAGCTGCTGGAGATGGCGCCCGACGCCGTGATCGGCATCGGCGGGGACGGTCGCATCGAGGTCGTCAACTCCCAGACCCGGAAGATGTTCGGCTACCGGGAAGAGGATCTGATCGGCGAGCCGGCCGAGATGCTCGTACCCGGACGCACGGCCCGTCCGATCGAGGCGGGGGATGCGCAGTTCGCCCGCCGCCGCGACGGCAGCGAGTTCGCCTGTGAGATCACGATTGCCCCGGTCGAGACAGATGGAGGCCGGATGGAGATGGCGCTCGTTCGCGACGTCACCGACCGCAAGGAAATCGAGCAAGAGGCCGACCGGCTGAAGTCGGAGTTCTTCGGACTCGTCTCCCATGAGCTGCGTACGCCGCTGACCTCGATCCTCGGTTATGCCGACGTCCTCAGCGAGGAGGAAAGCGAGCGGTTCTCCGAGCAGGGACGTCACCACCTCGCGATCGTGAAGCGCAACAGCGAACGCCTGGACCGGCTCGTCCAGGACCTCCTCCTCGTCGGCCAGGTCAGTGCCGGCAGCTTCGACATCCGCCTTGGCGCGGTCGACATCGAGGCGGTGACGCGAGAGTGCGTCGAGCGCTCCCAGCCGGCCGCGATCGAGGCCGGGGTCGAGCTTTCCGTCGAGAGCCACGGGGTGCGCGAGTTCTCCGGCGACCAGGGCCGACTGAGCCAGGTCCTCGACAACTTGATCTCCAACGCCCTGAAGTTCACGCCGCCCCGCGGCCGGGTCGTCGTCCGCGTGCAGGAGCGAGGCGATACCTGCGTCCTCGATGTCGAGGACACCGGCCTCGGGATCGGCCCCGAGGAGGCCGAGCACCTGTTCGATCGCTTCTATCGCGGCACCCAGGCAAGCGCCAGCCAGATCAAGGGCGTCGGCCTCGGGCTGGCGATCACCAAGGCGATCGTCGATGCCCACGGCGGCGGGATCGAGGTCGAGAGCGATCCCGGTCGCGGCTCTAACTTCCGGGTGCACTTGCCAATCGTGGAGGTCGAGACGACGGATGCGAACGCGTCGAATCAACCTGCGAGGAGCGTGAGCAGATGAACGAGAGCCGAACACGAGAGCGGCCCCTGGTCCTCGTCGCCGACGACGAGCCGGACATCCTCAGCCTGGTCAGCCTGCGCCTGAGGGAGGCCGCGTATGACATCGCGTCCGCCAGCGACGGGCGCCGGGCATTGCAGGTCGCAAGAGAGCAGCGGCCGGACGCGGCCGTGATCGACGTCTGGATGCCGGAGATGGACGGCTACGAACTGACCCGAGCGATCCGTGCCGACGCCGACCTCCGCACGATGCCGATCGTGCTGCTGAGCGCCAGCGTGCGCGAGTCGGAGATCCACCGCGGCAAGGAGGCGGGCGCCAACGACTACCTGCGCAAGCCCTTCGTCCCCGCGGAGCTCCAGGAGGCTGTCGCGGCGGCATTGAGTGCCGGCGTTGCCTCCGCCGAGGCAGCCCGATGAGTCCCCCAAAGCGCGACAAGCCCCTTGTCCTGGTTGCGGACGACGAGGCGGACATCCTCGGACTGGTCGAGTTCCGCCTCGACGCGGCCGGCTACGAGGTTGCCCGCGCCGAGGACGGCAGGGAGGCGCTGCGACTGGCGCGCGAGCTCGGGCCCGACCTCGCCGTCCTCGACGTGATGATGCCCTTCCTCGATGGCTACGAGGTGACCGAACAGATGCGCAAGGACGAGGCCACAAAGGGGATTCCGGTGATCCTGCTGACGGCCCGCGTTCAGGAGGCTGACGTGCAGCGAGGCTTCGACGCCGGCGCCGACGACTACGTCAAGAAGCCGTTCAGCCCACAGGAGCTCCGCTCGCGGGTTCAAGCGGTACTCGGGCGCCGCTGAGGCCGACGTGGTTGCGGGGCTGCTCGCCGTGGCAATCGGCCTGGCCGCAGCCGGCCTCCTGCTCACGGCCTTTTTGCTGGCCCGGCAGGCGCAACTCACCCGTCGCCTTCGGCTGGGGGTCGAGCTCGAGCGGAAATTGCGGCCAGTCGCCATCGCGATCGTCGAGGAGCAGTCCGCGCCGCTGGACCGGGTGCGATCGATGCACCGGAGAGAACAGCGTGCGCTCGCCGGTTTGGTCGGCCGTTACTCCCGGTGGGTTCAGGGCGATGCCCGAATCTGGATCGCCGAGTTCTTCGAGCAGGCTGGGCTCGTCGGCAAGGAGGTGCGGGCCCTTCGCTCAAGGCGTGCCTGGCGCCGGGTGACCGCCGCATCCGCGCTCGGCGACATGGTCGCCCGCCGCGCTATCCCGGACCTGCTGAAGGCTCTCGGCGACGGGGATCGTGACGTTCGCGCCGCCGCCGTCCGCAGTCTCGGAGGACTGCGGAGCGGAGAGTCGACGGCGCCGATCGTTCGCGCTCTGGTCGGGGAGCAGGTGCCGCAGGTGACCGCGGGGGGCGCGCTCTTGGAGCTCGGCGAGCACGCGGCGCCAGCGCTCCGCGCTCTGGCCACGGAGGCGGAGGCCGAGCTGCGCGCGACCGCGATCCAACTGCTGGGGTACGTCGGGTCGAGCAGCGACGCGCCGATGATCGCCACGCATCTCCGCGACCCCTCGGCAGAGGTACGGGCAAAAGCCTGCGGCTCGCTCGCCCAGATAGGGACGCCGGACCAGCACGATGCCCTGCGCGAAGCTTTGAGCGACCGGATCTGGTTCGTCCGTGTCCAGGCCGCGCACGGGCTGGGCGCCGTCGGCAGCGCAGCGGATGCCCCGCTTCTGCTCGAGATCGCTCGCAGCGATGAGTTCGACGTGGGACGCGCCGCCGCGGGGGCCGCCGCGCGTCTCGACCCGGCGGCCGCCCGCGCTGCGCGGGACTCCGGCGGCAGCCATGTCGAAGAGGCCCTCGACACCCTCGCACTGGCCGAGCGATGAGCTGGGCCGGCGAAGCGATTTCCGTCTTCAGTATCGGGGTGATCTTCTACTTCGCGGTTCTCAACGGCTGCCTCCTGGCCTTTACGGCGATCGCCTGGCACGACATCGTCCGTCACCTGCGGCGTCGCGATCACATCGGTGTCGAGGCGGCGTTCGCGTCGCCGCTGACCCCGCCGGTGAGCGTGATCCTGCCCGCCCACAATGAGGAGACCTGGATCGTGGAAAGCGTCCGGGCCCTGCTGCGCCTTCGCTATCCGAGCTATGAGATCGTCATCGTCGATGACGGCTCGACCGATGCGACCGTCGACCGTCTCACCGAGGCATTCGAGGTGGTGCCGGCCCAGGTAGCGATGCGGGACAGGCTTCCCCACGCCCCGGTACACAAGACGTATCGCTCCCGTCGCCATCCGCACCTCTCCCTCCTCAGTAAGGTGAGCGCCGGAACCAAGGCCGACGCGGTGAACGCCGGGATCAACGTCGCCCGCTACCCGTACGTGTGCGTGCTCGACGCCGACGAGCTGGTCGAGCCCGACGGTCTCCTGCGGATCGCCCGCCCGCTGCTTGACGACCCCCAGGATGTCGTCGCGACCGGAGGGATCGTGCGAATCGCAAACGGCAGCGTGGTCGAGGACGGCGCCGTGGTGGAGCCGAGATTGCCGACCGGGAGACTGGCGACGCTGCAGATCGTCGAGTACTTCCGCTCCTTCGTCGCCGGTCGCCTTGCCTGGAGCAAGTTCGGCTCGCTGATGATCGTCTCGGGAGCATTCGGGCTGTTTCACCGCTCGACCGTGGAATCGGTCGGTGGCTATGAGCCGGGTGCGATCGGCGAGGACTTCGAGCTCGTCCAGCGCCTCTACCACATGCGCCGCAAGCGCCGGGAACCATGTCGGATCGTCTATGTGCCGGAGGTTGTGGTGTGGAACGAGGCGCCCGCCGACCACCGTGGGCTGAGCGGCCAGCGGCGCCGTTGGCAGCAGGGGCTGTTCGACACCATTCGCCGCCACCGCGAGGTGGTCGCCAACCCCCGATACGGCACGGTGGGGATGGTCGGGATGCCCTTCTACCTCCTCTTCGAGCTGCTGGGCCCGGTCATCGAGCTGCTCGGCTATCTGGTTATCGGCGTCTCGGGGGTCCTGGGGATCCTGAATGTCAAGACGGCCATCGCCTTCGCAATAGTCGCAGTGCTGCTTGGTGTACTCCAGTCCGTGGCCGCCCTGCTCGCCGTCGAATTCTCATTTCGGCGCTACACCAACAACCGCGAAGCACTGCGTCTGGTCGCCTACGCATTCGCCGACAACCTCGGATACCGGCAATGGCTCGCGGTATGGCGAGTGTGGGCCCTGGTCGAAGTTCTCCTCGGCCGCGGCGGCTGGGGCAGCATCGCCCGCGAGGGCGCCCGTCCAGGCGGGCAGCCCTCGGGCGTTGCCGAGTAGCGGCGACTTCTACGAGGGGTCCCCGGCGGAACGCAAGTCGAACCCGGTGGCACGGGTTGTCGCCGAGCCGGTTTCGCTGGCACGGTAGAGATCCTGAAATATACTTATATTGATATATTTACCTCATGTTCTCGATCCCAGAGACCATTCGTCAGGCACGACTTGGCGCGAGCCTCTCGCAGGTAGACCTGGCCGCGCGCGCCGGCACCTCGCAATCCGCGTTGGCCCGTTATGAGACGGGTGTAGCTCTTCCGACCCTTCCGACCCTGGAGCGACTTCTGGCTGTTTGCGGCAGGCGCTTGGAGATCAAGACGCCACCGGCTCGTCTTCCCACTCCCGTCAGCTCCGTACGAGGCCGGCTCGGCCCGCAGGCAGACAGGCTGCGCCGTCAACGACGTCAACTGCTCGACGCAGCTGACAGACACGGCGTCGGCCATCTGCGTGTATTCGGATCGCTTGCTCGTGGTGAGACCAAAGCCGGTAGCGACGTCGACCTTCTCGTCGACCTGAAGACCGATCGCACCCTCCTCGACCTCGCCGCATTCCGCCGCGAGGCAGCGAAGATCCTCGACCTGCCCGTAGATGTGGCGACCGCCGACATGCTCAAGAGCCGCATCCGCGACGAGGTGCTCAGCGAGGCGCTCCCCCTATGAGTCGAGACGAGCAAGAGCGCCTTCGCGATATCCAAGTCGCGATCGCCGCGATTCGTGAGCATCTCAAGCAGGCTGACGTCAGGGTCCTCAGCGAGATACAAGTCGAACCCGGCGGCGCGGATCGCCGCTGACTCCGTCTCGCTGGCGCGGTAGCGCCTGACGCTGCCTGCCGAGGGGCCGCGAGGCCAGACGTGTCGCTGCTCATGCTCGCTAGTAGAGCGCATATATGCGCTATGTTTGCTCGTATGACAAATCCTTTCGCGTACAGCTCGCCTCTGGCGCCCGATGAGCTGCTCGACAGGGATGACGAGGCGCAGCGCCTCCTGGAGCGGGCAGAGGGCGGGCACAACAGCCGTCTGGTCGCGCCGCGGCGCTACGGGAAGACCTCGCTGCTCCTCCGCGTGCTCGACGAAGCCGAAGATCGGGGCTGGGCCGGCGTCTACGTGAACTTCTTCGGAGTGCTGACGCCGGCCGAGATCGCGGAGCGGATCGAGCGCAGCTACTCCGAACGGCTGCGCGGCGGGCTCGGCGCCTGGTTCGAGGGCGTGCGCAGGGTGCTGCGGCCAACCGTCAGGGCCGGCGGCGGGCCGCTCCCGGTCAGCGCCGAGGTGAGCGTCGAGGCTTCACAGCCGTCGCTACTCGAGCGCCTCGCCCTTCCCAAGCGGCTGTTCGACTCGCGCGGGATCCGCTCCCTGGTGGTCTTCGACGAGTTCCAGGACCTGCTCGCCGCGGGCAAGCGCCTCGACGCCGTGATTCGCAGCGAGATCGAGCGCCACGGCGAGGCGGCCAGCTACGTCTTCGCCGGCTCTCACCTCGGGATGATGCGCGAGCTGTTCACCGACAAGCGACGAGCCTTCTACGGCCAAGCCGGAGCCATCGACCTGGGCCCGCTCAGCCCCGAGGACGTCGCGCCATACATCGCGAGCAGTTTCGAGCGCAGCGAGAAGAAGATCGGTGCAGCCTTGGGCCCCCTCCTCGATCTGGCCGGCGGACACCCGCAGCGGACGATGCTGCTTGCGCACTGGCTCTGGGAGGCCACCCCCTCCGGCGAGGAAGCGGACGAGGAGCGCTGGGCGCAAGCCTGCGACGTCGTCCTGCGACGCGAGGTCGGCGACGAGCTGCGGGCGCTGTGGACGAGCCACGCGCCGACCCAGAGGAGAATCGTCTCGCTGATCGCAGACGGCCAGACGCCCCTGTACGGCGTCGACGCCCAAACCCGCTACGGCCTTTCCCGAGGCGGAACGGCAGCCAAAGCCATCCGCACGCTGATCGACGCCGGCGACGTGGTCGAGGAGCCGAGCGCCGTGAGCCGCCACCGCCTCGTCGACCCGCTGTTCGCGGCATGGGTGCGAGCCCGATGAGTCATTGGCACCGCCCCACCCCATCATCGACATTGGGCGGAAGTTTTTGTCGGAGAAGAAGGGTCCTCAGCGAGATACAAGTCGAACCTGGTGGCGCGGGTCGAGGCAGGTCCGGTTTCGCTGGCACGGTGAGACGGTGCTTGCGACCAGCGCTGGCCTCCGCGCGCTATTCGGCCGAGCTTCGCGCCAACAGGGAGGAACTCTACTTCTCCTGTTCGTGCCCGGGCTCAGGCGTCGTGCTCTTCAGCGAGAAGTGCCAGCATGTCCTCGCGGCCCAGCGCCGCGCACTCGAGCAGCTTGTCACGATCGTTGGTGGTCCTGCTGACAAGGCGGTCCAGGTCAGATGGCCAGAGTGTCCACGTCTGGCGCGGAGCTTGCTTCGCCTCCTTCTCGAGCTTCGTCATCACTGCGTTGTACGTGTGGTCCTCCGCACAGACCTTGGCCCGCACCGAAGCCGACTGCTTCCAGGCCAACACCACCTTGATGGCAAGGCGAGAAAGCGCGTTCCGGGCGAACCTTCGATGGCCGTGGCCGCGAGTCAGCAGCACGAGCACCTCGGCGGGGCCGGGCACGATGTCCATCGCGGGCCGAGCCAGGGGGTCTCCCGCTAAAGCCTGATCGAGAGGGACCAGTCCGGCGAGCCCCCCGTCGACGTACGAGCGGCCGTCGGGCAGCTCAATCCGCTTGTTGTAGAGGCCCGGGAGGGCGGCGGTCGCACGGAAGACCTCGTAGACGTCGTAGCCCGGCTCGCGACTGGAGACGGTCCGCGCGGCGGCGGTCTCGGCGTCGGTGAGGACCGTATAGAGGGTCGCAGGCGCGGCCAGCATGGCTTTGACATCGAGTGGGTGATTCCGCTTGAGCACTTCGATCATGTAGTCGACGTCGACCATCTTCCGCAGTCGCCAAGGATTGACGAAATCCCGGTTGCTGAGATCGTCCGTGTAGATGGAGAGGCCGTAGTTCGCCTGGCCGGCGAGGAAATACGCCCCATTGATAGCGCCTGCGCTGCTGCCGACGACGCGCGAGAAGGCGTCCCGAAGACCCAGCTCCTCAAGTACCGACAGCGCGCTGAGCGAGTAGATTCCACGCAGACCCCCCCCTTGGACGACCAGCGCGGGCCGCTCCGGGCTCTTCGGTTCCTCGGCTAGGCCACGCAGGTAGCCCCCCAGCGTGCCGCTGTCGAGGGCGGTCCTGGCGTCACGCTTGTCAATCGTCGAAAGATGCATATGCGACCGTGCCCGGTCGACCTATCAGTCCGAGGAACTGGGCGATGCCTTTCCTGCTGACGTGATGGGGCGCCAGCGCGATGCACCAGTAGGTCATCATGACTGTAGCAATCAGATTGATCCAGATCCAGGTGTTCACGTCGTGTTCGGTCTTAACGTACTTGATGCTCAGGACCAAGCCGATTACGCCCATGACGCCGACGAAGAGGAGGTTCATCAGCGTCGGCATAGCGTACTCGCGAAGCCGTTTCCGAGCCGAGCGACTGATCTCCGTGCTGCTCGAGAGCCAGAAGACCCTGGCGACGAAGAGGAGGCCTGAAAGCGCGATGCCGAGCAGCCAGGCGAACGGCATGACGATGCCCAGCACCACCGAGACCACAAGGCTAAACATGATGAAGCGGGAGAAGAAGCGTTCGGCCCTGGACTCGCGCAGGTGGACGAGAAGGCGGTCGTAAAAGAGGCCGATGTAGCAAATCCACGCCGCGTAGGGCAGGAGGATCAGCAGATAGGTCGCGTCGAACATCTGCCCCACAAGCGGTTTTGCTATCTCGGCATCGACAAAATCGGTGTCGAAACCGAAATAGAGGAAGCGAGCGACCATCAGGACCATCAGGACGGCGACCAGGATCATTCCGAACGGCCGTCTTCTCCGGGTCTCACTGCGCTTGCGCGAGTTGACCGCGGGGCTGTGCTCGCCATATTCCGCTGCATAGATCTGGATGTTGTCTCGGTCCACGGGCGGCAGCTCCAGGCCGCTCTTGGCGCTGAAGAACTCAGCAAGGAAGTCGTGGGCGAGCGCGTAGTTCGCTGTTCCGTGCTTGGCCACTAGGCGGTGGCGCACAAGATAGGCGAGGGCGTCCCTGATGGCGTCGGCCTCTTCGTAGAGGCTATCGATCAGCATGCTCAGCCTCGCCTTGATGCGGAAGCGGCTTTTCACTGAAAGGGCAAAGAGGATCTTCATGCAGAGCTCGGGCTGCTCGGCACCCTCAAGAACTTCCCGAAAGTACATGTCCACCACCCCCCGCACACCCCCCATCTCCTTCTTGAAGTACTCGAGGTCGATGTCATCCCCCGCCTCCTGTCTGCGCTCTAGCACCGCGCCGACGATCTGCGCCTTGAGTGGCAAGAGACGACCTGTTGGACTCAGCAGATCCATGAGCTCGTCCGCCAGCTCTTCGTCGTCGTCGCCGATTACTTCGATGAAAGACCGCCTAATCCCGGCCCACATCGAGTCTTGTTCGCGATGCGAGGGGGCCTGGATTTCACACGCATCGTCCGGGCTCGGCACGAGTTCTTTAAGGAACGAGAGCTCGAAGTACCACTCTCGGCGAAGGCTGATCATGACCGTGCAGCCATCTGTCCCCTGCGCCCTTGTCAACGTCTCATGCAGTAATTCCTGCTGTTTGGTCCTGTCCTCGTAGCTGCGAGGGCGGATGAAGGCAAGCCACTGCTCAAACTGATCCAGCACGATTACACCCGGTCGATCCGCTCGACATTCCGCTATCAGCTCGTTGAGCCGATCGACGATGCCCGAGTATCTCGCCGAGATCACGGTGTAGCGAATATCCGGAAAGTCGGTCCTGATTCTCTCTCTGACCATCACGTTGAGCAGCGTCGACTTGCCGACTCCACTTGCGCCGACCACGAGTGGAATGAACGCACACGGATCCTTGATCGCGGCAAGAATGCGGTCCACGTCCTTCCGTGGCCAAACCTGCGATGGACTCAAATGGTCGAAGGGGCGGAAGACGGTCGTCTCTTCGAGCTTGGCGGGTCGGTGGCGGCGCCAGAGCAGCCGGATCACCGTGAGAACGATGCTGAGCCCGACCGCCACCGAGCCCAGCGCCGCCCATTCCTTTTCGACGATCGAAACGACGACCAGCGCAAGCAGCCCGGGGACGCTGATTAGCAGCCCCGCCCAGCTCACGATCGGCATCGCCTTATCTGAGGTCAGCCGCTGACGCATGTTTCCCCACCGCCACACATAGGCGAGTGACTATTTCACATTTCTGGAGCAACAGTCCCTTTTCAGCCTCAGGCGCACGTTGCAATGGCGAGCGCCCATTCCTGATCACCGGGAAACTCAATCCGATGCCTGCCTACTAGATCGTTCATGAAAGCGCAAATCTAGGTCGGAGTACGAAACTCTGCCGAGAAGCGAAGTCGTCGCTTTGCAGCGACTTCTTAGGGAGGGTCCTCAGCGAGATACAAGTCGAACCCGGCGGCGCAGGTCGCTGCTGAGCCGGTTTCGCTGGCACGATAGCGCGGCGGTCCACAATAGGCCGCGTCTGACGCGCATCCCCCGGGGTACCCGCTTCGCCTCGCGAAGCGTCTATGCGGTGGCGAGAACGACCTTGCAGCCGCCCAGAGCAAATGACCCCGCGTCGAGCGCGCGCTTCTTCGGCAGCTGAGCTCTCTTCTTCTCCGGGCGGATGTCGATCATCAGCTCGATGTCCAGGCCACAGGCGATCCTGACCAGGCGCTCCAGGCTGGGCGTGTGCTCGCCGGTCTCCATGCGGGCGACATCGGATTGATGGACCCCAAGCCGCTCGGCCAGCTGTCGCTGGGAGAGATTGTGTTCAGCGCGGTAGTGGGCAACCTCGACGGCGAGCCAGCGGGCCAAAGCCGTCCGCTCCCACTCTGCGCGGAACTCGGGGTCGCGCAGCTCCTTCGCGAGAACGTCGTCGTTGGAAATGAGTTGATCAGCCATGCTCAAACCTCGAAACCTTTGATAACAAGCTTGTAATTGCCATCCCAGGCTACTCCTTCTCCTTGCCTTTTTCCCAGTCGCTTGAGCCTCTGCTTCGCCAGACGCACGGCCTTCGCATAGCCAACCTTGTCGATTTTCGCCTCCGAGCCCACGGCGAGAACCGCAAACAGCCGCTCCTCCATCCGTCGGTAGATCGGCCGCCATCGGCTTCTTCCTCTCCGGGGTCGTAGCTCTCGCAGGCCCGACCCTTCCTCGCCCATGACGCCACTCTGGTGCGGACTCCGCAGGGCGGGCCCGTCAACCTCCAGCTTCTCGATTACATGCGCGATCGCCGCACGCTCAGCGACATCCTTGATCGCGTTCTTCTCATCGAGCGCCTTCGGATGCCAAGCAACTTCCCAGTGTGCCGGGGTACCTCGGGCGACGATCTTCCGGGCATGCTTTGGCCCCCGCTTCTTCCGTCCCTTGGTCATTCGCGCATCCGATCATGGGCATCGGTCGGAAGCGGAGCTTTTTGTCTTCGACGGAGTCGCGCTCGGGGGATGACGCCGGCATTTCACCCGCCGGTTGGGGAAGGCCTATCCCTCGCCGTCTGCGGGCAGAAGCGGCCCGTTCTCGGCCTCCAGGGCGGCGATCTCCTCCCCGGTGGCGTCGCGCTCGTCCTCGCCGAGCATCGCTTTCCATGATGTATCGCGATCAGCCATTGGCAAGTGATCGTCGCAGGACTCGCGGCCGGATGTGAATTCAAGCCCAGGAGAGAAACGTTCGATTGCTGCGCAGTCAGGGTGGATGACCGGATTCGAACCGGCGACCGCCTGGACCACAACCAGGAGCTCTACCAGCTGAGCTACATCCACCGCGCCGCTTTCCAATCTAGCGGGCCGGGGGGCGTGGCGCGGGTGTCAGCCGAGGCGGTGGCTCGCTTCTGCCAGGGCGGCGAAGGAGCCGAAGCCCGGTGCCGTGCGTTCGATCAAGCTTTGGTCGGCGGCTTCGGCTCCGGCCGGGAGGGCGGCGGCACCCCGGTCCCCGAGCGCAGCCTGGGCCTCGCGAACCATCTCCGGCACTGCCAGCCAGGCCTCCAGCAAAGCGAAGTCGGACTCGGGGTGGAAGAGGACGCCCCAGGCGTTGCCGTGGCGGAAGGCCTGAACCTCCGTGCGCCCGGAGCGGGCGAGGTGCTGGGCACCCGCGGGTAGGTCGAAGACGTCGCCGTGCCAGTGCAAGACGGTCGTGCTTGGGGCGAGGGTGCCGAGGATTGGATCCTCGGGGTCGAGGATCTCGACCGCGGCGTAGCCCAACTCCGGTCCCTCCCCCGCTCGCACCTCGCTGCCGAGCGCGCGAGCGAGCAGCTGGGCGCCGAGACAGATGCCGAGCACCGGCATGTCCCGGCGCAGCGCCTCGGCGAGCCACTCGCGCTCGCTCGCCAGCGCTGGATGAGTCTCGACTTCGTCGACGTTCATCGGGCCACCCATGACCACCGCCCCCGCCACGTCGTCGTGGTCGGGCAACGCCTGCCCGGCCAGCGGTTTGACCGTGTGCACGTTGAGGCCGCCGCAGGCGTCGAGGATGCGGTGCGGACCCTCCCACGGCACGTGCTGGATCGCCAGCAGGGTTGGACGCTCGTCCGCGCTCATCGGAGAACCAGGCTAGCCGCGCTACGGTTCAGGAGATGCTGCGGCGACACCGGATCTCCTTCTTCCGGCCCGAGGCGACGGGGCGTAGCGAGAGTTGACCCCACTGGGGTGTGGTCAACTCTCGCATCGGCGTCTCCTTGCCGCGTCGATCGCGCTGGCGGCGGCACTTGTCGCGGGGATTGTGGCCACCCCTTCTTCGGCCGTCGGCCCCTACCCGGACCTTGGCAGCTGCACGGTCTTCCCCGCCCCACCGCCCGGGACTGCGGCAAACGCCCCCTCCCTCCCCACCGAGGCCGCCTGGAACCAGGACATCTCCAAGGCGCCAGTCGCCCGCAACTCGGCCGCCACGATCGCCTACGTCGACGCCCATGGCGGCAACCTGCTCCACCCCGACTTCGGCTCGCCCCGCGCATACGGCTTCCCCTATGCGGTCGTCGGCACCGGCCAGCGCAAGCTGCCGATCCACTACACGGCCTACGGCGAGGAGAGCGACCCGGGCCCGTTCCCGGTCCCGAGCGCAGCGCCGGTCGAGGGCGGCAACCGCAGCGACGGCGACCGCCACGTGCTCGTCCTCGACCGCTCCTCTTGCACGCTGTACGAGCTCTACCGCGCCTTCTTCAAGCGCGGCGGCGGCCCCCGCTGGAACGCCGATTCCGGCACCCGCTGGGACCTGCGCTCCGCCGCCCGCCGTCCCGACTCCTGGACCTCCGCCGACGCCGCCGGCCTGCCGATCTTCCCCGGCCTCGTCCGCTACGACGAGGTCGCGGCCGGCCAGGTCGAGCACGCGATCCGGGTCACCCTCGACAGCACCCGCAACGCCTGGGTCCACCCCGCCTCGCACTGCGCCGGCGACACTTCCAACCGCAACGCCCCGGCGATGGGGACGCGGCTTCGCCTCAAGCGCGGCTACGGCCTCGGCCGCTTCCGCGGCGCCGCCCGCACGATCGCCGTCGCCCTCAAGCGCTACGGACTGATCGTCGCCGACAACGGCTCCAACTGGTTCATCGGCGGCAGCAGCGACCGGCGCTGGAACGACAAGGACCTCGACCAGCTGAAGCGCATCCCCGGCAGCGCCTTCCAGGTCGTCCGCAGCGCCGCGCACCCCCACGAGTGCTGAGCACAAACCCGTTCCGGTGCGCTTTATCCCCCCAGGACGGGGAAAAGGCGCACCGGAAGCAAATGCGCGACTACTTGCCCAGGCGCACGTGGTGGAAATTGGCCCGTAGGCGGGCGCTGAGTTCCGCGGCCGCCTCGGCCGCGCCGTCCTCTTCGCCGCTGACCAGGACCACCTCGCTCGCCGGGTAGCCTTGCAGCTGGTCCTCGACCGCCTGCAGGATGTCCTCGTCGCCGACTCGGGCCTCGGCCGCGACGCCGGCCTTGGCCAAGGCCGCCACGGTCACGACCAGCTTCTGCTGAGCCCGGTGTCGTGCGTCCTCGACGTCGGAGGCCCAGCGGTCGAGGAAGCCGATCCGGGCCGGGACGAGGACGCGCACCTCCTCGCCCCCTCCACTCCCGTCGCCGATCCCGGCCACAGCGACGATCCGCGCCACGTCGGCCGGATCCTCCACTCCGTCGGCGGCGACAATCAGCACGTACCGGCGCGCATCGTCCGCGGCGACGCCGATTGGCCCGAGCGGGCGCTGGCGGGCCGCGATCACCAGCAGGGCCAAGACCGCCGCCGCACCGACAGCAACCCCGAGTGCCGGCCCGGCGACCATGAACCCGGCCGCGATCGGCACGACGAGGGCGGCGACGATCAGCGGCAGCTTCCAAGAGGTCATCGCCAAAGGCTGACAGGCCGAACCGAACCCGGGCGCCAGGGCCGCAGCCCCGACGCCCAGGCCGACCTAAGCTCGCCTGGCGCCGAGCCGGGGAAGCAAGAGCATCGCGAGTCCAATCAGGATCACGATGATGCCGAGTATGTAGTTGACGAGAATCGCCAGGACGATCCCGATGACAATCAGCAATATCGATAGCTCCATGAACGAGTGGGTACCCCCAACCAACGGAGCGAAAACCTCGACGGGGCAGCCGCGGGGTGCGCGAGTTCGCCTGGCGACCTGCCTCGGGCTGGCCGCCCTCTTCGCCGGCTGCGGGCAGAGCGCGGCGCAACCGTTCAGGGCTCAGGTGCACACCGTGGCGGTCGCCCACACCAGGATCGCCTGGTATGAGCTCGGCCAGGGCCCGCCACTGGCGATGCTGACCGGAACCGGCTCGACCATGGCCGAATGGGATCCGGCGCTGCTGCGCCTGCTGGCCCGCGATCGCCGCCTGCTCCTCTTCGATTACCCCGGCGTGGGACTGTCAGGGCCCTGGCACGGGCGCAGCTTCGACTCGCTCGCCCACACCACGGCCGCGCTGATGGATGCGATCCATGTCCCGAGGGCGGACGTCCTCGGCTGGTCGATGGGCGGCTTCGTCGCCCAGCGCCTCGCAATCGACCACCCCGGGCGCGTTGCCCACCTGATCCTGGCCGGGACGAACCCGGGCGGCAGCCAGACCGTGCTCGGCACCCGCCGCGCCCAGGAAATCGACAGCGAGCCCGACCCCACGGAGGCGGAAATCCTCCACGAGCTCTACCCGCCCGGCCGCCAGGCCGAGGGTCGGCGCTTCCTGCGCCGCCTCGAAGACGCCAGCCAGAGCGGTGAGATCCCCGACGACTTCCACGTGCCCGCAAGGACGACCCGCCGCCAGGTCGCTGCCGAGGGCCCCTGGCTGCGCAGCGACCGCAACTACCGCCAGCTGGCGAGGATCGCGGCGCCCACCCTCATCACCGCCGGCGCCCGGGACCCGGTGGTTCCACCCGTCAACCTGCGCCGGATCGCCGCCCAGGTCCCCGACTCCCAGCTTGTGACATTCCCCGGTGCCCACGCCTTCCTCTTCCAGGAGCGCCGTCCCTTCACTCGCGCAGTGGACCGCTTCCTCAGGTGATTACCTCGGCGTCGAGTGGTCGATTGACCCACGCATACGGTGGTAAACCGTTCAGCCAGCTTCAGGAACCGAACCAGCGCGCCCGACGGCTCGAGCCGAACAGTTCCTTTTCGGCCACCCGCTCGGTAGAGGGTGCATTGAAGGTTCCAGTCCGCTGCGGGCCGGAGAGGAAGTCGATGTCGACGCTGCCGACCTGGCCGCCGCCGAACTCGATGTAACAGGTGCCCTGTCCGAGGTGGGGTCCCGGCGGCTCGCCGCCGGCGAATCTCGCGATAAGCGCCTGGGCGACGATCCGCGCCGCACCCTCGGCGAAGACCCCGGCCTTCGGCACGCCCGCGGTGGCGACGTCGCCGACCGCGTACACGCCTGGGAGGCGCGTCTCGAGCGTCGCCGGGTCGACCGGCACGTAGCCGTCCTCGGCGATGCCGCTGGCGATCACCACCTCGGGCGCCCGGTGTTTGGGAACCCCGAGGTAGAGGTCAAACGGCAGCTCGCTGCCGTCGTCGAGCAGCGCGACGCTGCGATCTGGATCGAGCGAACTGACGCGGCGGCCGGCGATCAGCTCGATCTCACGCTGGGCGAACTTTTCTTCCAGAGCCACCGACGCCTGCGGCGAGGGCGGCACCGGCGAGGGCAGCGGGATCACGAAGGAGATCCGGCACTCGTCGCGCACCCCGCGCGAGCGCAGCTCCTCGTCGAGCAGCAGGGCGCACTCGCTCGGGGCCGGCGGGCACTTGAAGGGAGCGTCGCTGACACCGATCACGGCGTGCCCCTGCGAGAACGCCGGGATGATCCCGGCCAGCCGTTCGGCCCCGGCCACGGAGTAGAACTCGTTTCCGCCCTCGGCGAGCCCCGGGGTGGCGTCCATGTCGTAGTCGGCACCGAGCGCGATCACGAGCGCATCGGCCTCGTGGACGCCAGCATCGGTCCTCACCCCCCGCGCCTCGGCATCGATCGCGGCGATCGTCTCGCGCAGCACCCGCACGCCGGGCTTGGCGAAGTCGCGGTAGGGCAGCCGCACCGCCTCCGGCGTCTCCCGCCCGAACATCAGGTCGAGCTTCGAGTAGCCGAGCACAAAGGAGTCGTTGCGGTCGATCAGCGTCACCTCGATCTCACCCCCGGAGGCCTCCGAGAGCATCGTGCTCAACTCCAGCCCCCCGAACCCGGCCCCAAGCACAAGAACGCGATCGCTCATCGCCCGAACCTATCGGGTGGCACGCCCCCAGTGGAACACAAGACGAACCGGGTCGCGCTGATCGCAGGCGAGCCCGTCTCGCTGACTCGGTAGCGCCACCCCCTACAGCCGCCTCGGGTAAAGGCGCACCAGCCTGCCGGTCAGCCGCAGCAGCGACTAAGTTGGAGACTTGCAGACGATCGTCTACATCGACGGGTTCAACCTCTACTACGGCGCCTGCAGGGCAGCGGGGCGGCGCTGGCTGAGTCCCCTGGCTCTCGCCCAGCGACTGCTGCCCAATGACGAGATCGTCGAGATCGGGTATTTCACGGCCA
Organism: uncultured Solirubrobacterales bacterium; assembly: GCA_963817905.1. Classification (GTDB taxonomy): domain Bacteria; phylum Actinomycetota; class Thermoleophilia; order Solirubrobacterales; family 70-9; genus VRUE01. The sequence continues at coordinate 206,279 of CAWFPS010000003.1, forward strand.
ACATCAAGCACGACCCCGAAGATCCGGGTGCACAGGACCGCCAGCGGCTCTACCACCGCGCTTTGCGGACGATCCCCAACCTGGAGATCTACCTCGGCCGCTACATCTCGAAGCAGGTCCGGGGCGAGCTGGTCGACGGGGGCCCCGACGAGTTGCCCAAGCGGACCGTCCTCACCTACGAGGAGAAGGGAACCGACGTCAACCTCGCCACGCGCCTTCTCCTCGATGGATTCAATCGACGCTATGAGTCTGCAGCCGTGATCTCCAACGACGGCGACCTGAAGATGCCGATCCAGGTGGTCCGCGAGGAGCTGGGCCTACACGTGACCGTGGTCAACCCGGTGCTGCACAGCAAGCACCGCAGCGCCGCGCTCTCGCCGGACCCGCTGCCGCCCAGCGCCAGCTTCATCCGCCTCTCCGCTCGCGATGTCATCGAGTGCCAGTTCCCCGAGCAGGTCATCTCTCCCAAGGGCGCCCGGCTGATCAAGCCCGAGACGTGGTGAGCGTAGAGGCGGCAGACCGCCGCCCCTTATACTGGAGCCAATCCCCCTGCTGTTTCGCCAGCAGGGCGCGGGGCCGCCGAAAGGCGGTCTCTGCATTTCTGGACCCCGTCTGACCCGAAGCGCGTGCCCCCTGGGTTCGACCACCGTCAAGCTGGGCGGTTGCACCAGGCAGTCAGCGCCCCCGGTTGGATCGAAATCCACCTGGGGCGCGGTCTGGGAGGTGCCCTGCGTCACTCTTACGTCACTCTACGGCCCGCAGCGGCGTCACTTCGGCGCTCTCAAAGGCCGCGTCGACCTCCTGTAGGGCGCCCACGTCGCCGTGCCCGTAGACGGCCAGCATTCGGTCGACCTCACGGGTACTCCACCCGGCCTGAGCGGCAATGGCGCGGGAAGACATCCCGAGCTTCGTCCACATGTAGTGGACCCCATAGTGCTTGGTCGCGTGGTAAAAGTCGAAGTCGAGTCCGGCGCGGGCCTTCACCTGCGCCCAGTAGCCCCAAGTGCCGCTCTGGGAGAGGCGGCGCCCTCGCTTCGAGGTGAAGACGAGCTTGCTCTTCCGTGGCAGGCCAATGATCGCGTCGCGGGCTGGCGGCGTCAGCGCGATCGTCTTCTTCCCGGTCTTCGGCTGGTCGACGGTCCCGCGGTAGACGCGGCGCAGCTTGCCGACCCGCATCGCCTCGAAGTCGATGTCCGTCCATTCAAGCGCATAAAGCTCGCTCGGCCGCATCAGCGTGTAGGTGGCGAAGAGGAAGAGGGCGCGCATCCTCGGGGCATAGGTGCCGAGAGCCGAACAGGCATCGACCAGTGTTTGGAACTCCTCTTCGGTCGGCGGCGGTTCCTCGGCGCGTCCCTTGGAGCGGCGGCTGAGCTTGCGGGCGGGGTTGCGTTGCAGTGGCAGATCGTCCTCGTCTATCGCGTGATTGTAGAGCGAGACGATCGCCGGCACGTTGTCCGTCGGAACGGGTGGGCGGTGCGCCCAGAGGCCCTCGCCGTTGATCCAGTCCTTCAACTCGGCTCGGGGAAGATCCAGGGCACGATCGGCAAAGTCGGCGCGGAACCGGCTGAGCCGCTGAGTCTGCGTGTCGTGGGAAGACCCGCGGTTGCGGCGTTCGTAATCGGCCAGGTAGCGCTCGGCGTATTCCTCGCAAGTCGGCAACGCGCTCGAGCCGCCGCGCTTCAACTGCACCCGAGCCTCTGCCACCGCGTCGTCGCGCTCCCGCTTGGTCGCAAAGCGGCCGACCCAGTGGAAGCGCTGTCTGCCGTTCTCGTCGCGGCCAAGATAAATGCGCCCCTCCCACCGCTTCTTTTTGCTCAAGCCGCCGCTGCCTCCCCGCGCCTTTCGATGTGGCCGTGAGCCTCTAGCCAAGGCTCGACCTCGGACACCCGAAACTTAGCCCTTCCGGCGATGTGCGTGTGGGGAAGGCCCTCCTCCATGCGCCGCTCGATCCAGCGAATCGAGCAATCGAAGTGCTCGGCGATCTTTGTCTTGCCCAGCCAGGGCGGCAGCTCTGCGACCTCGCTAGCCATCTACCCCTCCTCCTGGCGGGCCCGGTCGCAGCTCCGATTGGAGCTCTCGGCCCGACGCTTCCAATTGGCCGCCCGCTGCTCAGCCTCCTCCAGGGCCTCGTTGGCTCGGTCGCGTTGACGCTCGGCCCTCCTGCGCAGGTTTTCGTGGCAGGTACGGTGCTCGTGGGCCTCGACAACCTCGCTTTCGCGGATCTGTTCTTTGCGGCGGCGCTCGGCCTCCAGCTTCTCGTAGTCGGAGTAGCGGACCCAACCGCCACCGAGCGGGTTAGGGCTGGGGACCATTTCGGGCCGGCCACTCTCCGGGTTGCCCGTGACTTCGAAGCGCTCAGGCGAACGCGCCGCCACACAGTCCGGGCACGGGAACGGCTTCTCGTGGGTCGCGCAATGAAGGACAGGCCATCCCTCTGATGGCGGCAAGCTCTGGTCAGGCATCTGAGTCCTCCTGGTTGAGTGCGGCGCGAATCAAGTCGGCTAGGTGCTCAAGAGCCAACCCCATAGCGAACCCGGTGATTGCACCTAGGTTGTCCGGGTCGGCCAACTTGACGCGCATCTCGTCATTCGCAAGCTCGCTCGTGACTGCTGCCAACACCCGCTCCCGCTCAGCCTCTATTTCGATGATGGGGGCGGCGTCTTCGAGTGCCTTCCGAACGCAACCCTCAAACTCTTCCTCGATATGGGCCACCGTGTCATCGCGACCCTTGAGCCACGCATCTTCCTCGGACGGCTTGCGCCAGAGCGGTTCGGGCGCTGACTCCAGCGCGGCGCGGCGGAAGAGGTCATCTCCGAGCCTGATCGCGATGTCACCGGCCAGCGCCTCCACTGCCTTCTGGTTGGGGTTAGGCATCCTCGGCCTCCTTGTCTAGGGCGGCGAGGATGATCCGCTTGACGAGCGCATAGTCCGTCCGCGCTTCGCCGGTCGCCTCACCCTCACGGTTGTCATCTAGGACTCTCTCGCCGCGCCGAATCGCCTCGTCGCTAAACACCCGCTCCCGCTCAGCCTCTACGGCCTCATCGATCCGTTTCCCGATGCAGTTGCGGCAGCCCGGGCAGTCTTCGGGCGAAGGGTCCACCGGCGTCGCGTCCGCGGCAAGCACAAGCCCGCTCCCGTCGCACCGCTCAGCCTCTACGGCCTTGGCGGTGATGGCGGGGGCGGCGGCTTGGAGGCGGTATCGCGCTTGGTCTAGTGACTTCGCTTTCTCGGCCGCAGAGGCTTTTACCCACGGGGTGCCGTGCTTTTCTCCGCCATGGTGGGTGAGGTTGTAGTGCCAAACCGCAAGCGCCTCCAGCGCTCCCTCCGGTACGTCTACGTGGTTAGGCATCGGTGTCTCCTTCCTGGTCGAGGGCGGCGATCACGCGGGCGAGGTCGCGTGCGACTTCGGCGGTCTCTTGCTCGTGTTTGCGGACGCGCTCGACTTCCGCTTTGAGGTCCGTGATCCGCTGCTCGGCCTCTAGCTTGGGGACTACCTCGACGGTTTGCTCGCCATGGATCAAGGGTCCGAGCGTGGCGACGACTCGGAGGGGAGTCATGCTGCTTGCCAGCATCCACTGCTCGGTCCACTCAGTCATCGGAACCTCCCGTGCTCGAAGTAGCGCTTTCGACGGCCGCAAGTAGCTTCTCGTTCTCCTCGCGAAGCCGCTGGTTGTCTCGGATCAGGTAGGCATATTGCGACCAGCTTGGCTCTTCGCCGGTTTGCTCGCGCCAGCGTTCGGCTGTGGGGCCGTGGGCGAACATGAAGGCGTCACGAGTGCGGCGAAGCTCTGTTGACCACTCCTCAAGTAGACCGTTGGCCTCGCACCACTCGAAGACTCCGAGGGTGGCGACCATCGCCTTCAGCTTCTCGCGGGACGGCCAGCCTCCGTGCCCCGCGGTGATCGGCGGGTCTGGCGGCCCTGGCACCTTCGGCTTACTCATCGGAGCCTCCCTGATCGGCCCAACCCGGTTCTTCGATGCACGCCGGGCAGGTGTACTTGCCATAAATGTGGTCAACCGTGGGCGGCACATCGGTGCGCCAGCCCTTCTCTTCGGCGCTCTTGTAAGCCCCCTCGACAGACCCGGCCAGATAGCCGTCGTCTTCATTGGAGTGGTTGCCGCAGTGGTCGCACTCGATCCAGTAGAAGCGGCTGCTCTTAGCTGGCATCGGAACCTCCCGTGCCCTGAGAAGGGCTAAGAACGATGTCGCCTTCGCAGATCGGGCAGGTGGCCGTGTCAAAGGCGCGCACGGCGGCGGCTACCGCTTCGAGGGCGTCCAAGCTAAGACCGCTCTCGCGGAGCCGGACGAGGGTTCCAGCGATTCGTGCATCCCGCTCGCTGTAGAAACCTGGCCGTCCAGGTCTTTCCGTGCTGCGGATGCTCGCTGTGATTAGCCCTCGACTCTCCCACGTCTTCAGCGTGCGGTACTCGGCGCCAACCAGCTTGGCGATCTCGGGCAACGTGTAGACCGTGGCGCTCACTGGTCTCCTCCCGTGCCCTGAGGGAACGCATTGAGCACGTCGTCAATCCGTACCCAGCCCTCGAATGCTCCCGTCTTCAGCGCGATGTCCTCATCGCTGTAGACGCGCAGGGCCTCGATCTGACTACGGACTTGAGAGAGAGTCGAGTCCATGCCCTGAGAGGCGAGCTTGCGGAGGAGGGCGGCATCGTCCGGGTCGGAGATTGCCTCTGCGATCTCCTCCAGCCGCTCCCGATCCTCATCGCTGAGAGTGGGGGCTTGGGCTAGTGCGGCCTGCTCTTTCTCCATCGTCTCAAAACTGCGCGGGCGCTCTTCCCGAAGCGAAGAGTCGATCAGGTCAAACTCGCGCTCAGGGAACTCGCCGTCTGTCGAGCGGGCTTCCTCTTGGAGGAATCGCCGGAACTCTTCGGCCTCGCCAAGGCTCATCCAGACCGGGATGAAGGACTCAGGCATCCGAAACACCCCCGTTGGTAACCACAGCGAGCGCCGAGGCGAACCCGTGGCCCTTGCCCTGCCAGTACGCCTCGGAGTCCACGTTCCCGGCAGCGCCGTATCTGTCGCGGGCATCCTCGCACTCGCGCTTCTTCTCCTCCAGCCGTTTCGTCAGCCGCTTCTCCGCTTCCTCCGCTCCCTGTTGACGTAGGGCCGGGGCGGGGTCGATGAGCGTGAAGACCGGAGCATCGTGCTCCCCCCACTCGGCGTTGACCGGAACCGTGATCTGGCCGTGGAACAACTCCTCGGGTGTCAGGTTGTCGAACCAGCCCTCTAGCCAGCACTCGCCGGGGTTGATTCCCTCGCAGTCGTGGCAGCGCTCGTGCTCGGCGTCAGCGGGCAGGGTCAGGTCGGCGTCGCAATTGATGCATTGCGTTGCCTCCTTGCAGCCGCCCTCGGGGTGAATCAGCTTGGCGTATATGCCATCGTCAAACCGAATCTCGACGCGATGCGCCTCAGTGGGCTGTGTAGGGCTACTCATCGGCGCACCCCCGAGATCTTGCTGGCCTCCGGGGAGAGGGCCGGGCCGCAGGCGAATAGGGTGCGGTACTCGGATCGCAACCCGGCGCCGTGTTCGTCGCGGTAGGGGGCGACCCACATCGCATCGCTGATCGTGGGATAGGCGAGGACCTGCGTGGCCTCGGCATCGCAACCCGCGTAGGTACATTTGGGTGGCCGTGGGCTATCGGGCATCGGTTCCTCCTGTTATCTCGGCGAGGTGGCATGAAGTGCAGCGCATCCGTTTCGGCCGCCTCCCTCGCAACCATCGGCCGCGAGCGATTGTGTGGCGGCACTCCAGTTCGACCACCTCGAACTCGTCGCCGTTGCGATCCGAGGCCCAAACGAGGGTGTCAACGACTCGCCTAAGCGGCCAGCTGTTGTGCGCCCTACCCACGGTCGGTTCCTCCTAGGTGGTCAACTGCGGCTTGAAGAGCGTCGCCAAGGTCGCGGTGTGCTTTGGCGACGACGGCGGCAAGGTCGGGCTCGGCGCCTTCCTCCGGGCTCGCCGTCGCATGCCAGCCGCGCTCACCCAGCAGATTGAGCATCGCGGCCTTCGCCTCATGGGAGAGAAGGGCTGAGGCGGGGATGTAGGGCGTTACCTCATAGCCGCTGCGTTTGAACGGCGTGGCGAGTTCGCCTGGGACCAGGATGTGCATGTCGTCGTCCTTCAGGGCAACACGAAGATTTGCCGGTGGCTGCATCACGCACCGCCTCTTAGTTCTTCCTGCATCTCCGCTTCGGCTTTGTCCCGGTCGCGAGCGTCTTCCTCGCGCTCCCATTGCCGCTCTTGGGCGTCGTGCTTCTGCTCCGGCACCTTTGAGCCGCCCCCCTCTACCTGCTCTGTTGTCTTAGGCATCGGCTAGTCCTCGTAGTTCTCGATTGCGTACTCGACCTCAGCCTTGATTTCGTCGGCCGGGACGTCTGATTCGAGTGCGCGGTTCACCGCTTCCTCGATTGCGACTCGCTGCTCGTACGTAAGCTCAGCCATCGCCGTCTCCTTTCTCTTTGTCGGTTATCAGTAGGTCTGGGCAGCGGTAGGTGTTGGGCTGCTCGGGGTCGGGGATGGCCAGCTCTGAGGGCTCGGGCTCGTCGGGGTGAAAGCCGGTGAGCCAGGTATGCGCGACCCGCAGGCTTCCTGCGTAGCCCCGCACGAATCCCCGGACCAGCGATTCATCGAGGCCGCCGACCATCACCCGCGAGCCCACTTCGAGAACCCTTCCCTCGGCGTCTAGGACTGTGGGGGTCACGTTGCTACCCGCTCCCTCTCGCACTGCTGGAGGTACTGAGCGGCGATGAGGCCGACGTAGACGTGAACGCCGTCACCGAGTGCCGACAGTCTGGATCGGTCCACTCTCGCCCGCAGGCGTTGCAGCTTGGAGTCCCCATCATCCAGCCGACGAACAAGGGGCTCAGGCGCAGGCCCGTGGACGGCTTCCCATCGTTCGATGGCGGGTCCGTACTCTCCCCAGTCGACTCGAAGACCCCGAGGATCTCCTTGATCGCCGTCTGCTCGGCTGCCGTTCCCCCCTGCTGGTAGGAGGCGCTGGTCGGGGTCGGCAGCAGCTTCACCGTCTCCGCGATCTCTGCCCCCAGCGAGCGCCCGTGCGTTCCTGCTTCTTGGCTCGGGGTCCGCTTCATCTGCCGCGCCTCGTTTTGTGATGCGCGAGGGGTCGGGAGCAGCTTCACCGCCACCCCGAGTGGCAGGCCGATCCCGTTCCCGTTGTTGTGGCGCTCCTTCAGCTTCTCCCGGCGTGCCAGAAACTGCTCCGGGTCCTCGTCGTAGTTCTGAAGGCTCGCGTTCGGGGTCGGGAGCAGGCGCACCACCGCATTCAGCGGAGGCGAGTTGCGGCGAAGCTGGCTCTCGCCCTCCACGTTGTCCCCGTCCTGCGCTGTTGGCGTCGGCAGAAGCGCTTCGACCGTCGGGCGAAGCTCCCCCCAGTGCTTGCCGTCGCGGCCGTGCTCCTTGTCGACCCTCGCCCTCGGAGTTGGCAGAAGCAATGGCGAAGACCCGATCACGTCGGTGAGGGGCGCCGACGGCCGCTGCTGGTAGGCAATCCCAGACGACACGCATCCCGAGCGAGGCCAAGTCCCCGACCACCTCGGCCCAGACTGCTCCGTCGTGGAGTCCAAGGATGTTTGCGACATTCTCCACGAGCGCGTATCGGGGTCGTAGCTCGCCAATGGCCCGGAACATCTCTCGCCACAGAACGGTCTCGGGGTGTCCGAAGCCTTCGCGCTTGCCTGCGGTCGAGGCTCCCTTGCACGGAAAGCCGCCGGCGATGACATCGACGGGTCGAGCGCTAGCTGCTCCGACCTCTCGCACGTCCTCGAAGACCGGGACTCCGGGGAATCGGCGCTCAAGGACTTCTCTGCGGGACGGGTCGGCCTCGCAGAGCCAGGAGTGCTCGAAGCCGGCGAGGTGCAGCCCGATGTCGAGGAGGCCGTCCCCGCTGAAGAGGCTGCCGACATTCAAGCCACCGCCTCCGCATGTGGATTAGCAACGCCGTGCCAGCGAGCGTCCGCTTGCGTCTGGGGCTTGGCGATCTCCGGCTGGCCGTCCCGGTCAATAGCGTCAGCTAGGGCACGTAGGCCCCTGGCAGTGATCCGCAGGGGTGCGAAGTAGGCGTTCGTCCCGTCGTAGGCATAGCCGTTGTTGACCGCGTCGGCCTCAGACAGCGGCTCTACCCAGCCGTGGTTGAGCAGTGATCGCCAGTCGTTCCGGCGCGGGTTCATGATCGCCACGCCGACCGGGAGACCAGCCAAGAGTGCCGCCTGCTTTGGCGTCGGAGTTCTCACGCCACCGCCTTCCGAGCCGGGCTCTCCAGCTTCAACCGCTCATACATCGACTGGCGGCCGGGGTGCTTCTCGTCTATGCGCTTGCAGAAGAGCTTCACCTCGTCGTCTAGCTCGTGCCAGGCGATCACCTCGGAGCGGTTCTCTACGGCTTCATGGAAGGCGCGGCACAGTGGGGCTCCGATCACCGGCTCATAGAGGATCAAGGCCAGGTCGTCGTCGGGGAGGTCGGCGAAGGTGCGGCGAATGAAGCTGGCCGGGACGAGGTGGTGCGGGTCGACCGGTCCCCAGCAGCGGTGGCCGCGACGGTGTGTCTTCGCCCAGCAGGGCCACTCGGTGACGAGATCAGAGAAGCGGGTGTGGGCCTCAGCGACGGCCGGGGACTCGGTGACCTGCACGGCGTTACGGCCACTCGTCTGCTTCAGCTTGGGCTCGGATGGGCAGCCGCAATCAGGGCAACGCAATTCGGACGGGTGGAAGCCGCGGCTGAGGCTCGACTTGCCTTGCCAGGTGTGACCCTCTCGGCAGGAGTAGTTGGCCATCAGCCCGGCACCGCCCCCGGTAGCAGGTCCTCAACCTCGAAATTCGGGCAGGGGCAGCCATCTGCCAAGCACCGGCGGTCCACGATTCCGTTGCCGTGCTGTCCTCTCTCATGGCCGCAGTCCTCGCAGTAGTAGATCCCCTCGGCGTACTCGCGAATCGGGTCGAGCGTCCACTTGGGGACATCGTCCTGCAGTTCATTGCAGATGCGCAGGATTCGCTCGCGCCGCCTCTCGTCAGCCTCGCCCACTAGGACTCGCCCCCGTCCTGGTTGGTCTCGACCGGGACTACCTCGATCTGCCAGTACGCCTCGGGGTTCTTGGCACGCGACGGACGCTTGCAGTCGACCATCGTGCCCTCTTCCCAGCCGTTGATCCGGCACTCGACCTCGGAGGCTTCGCGCATATGGACCGGTTTGAGCTGTAGGGGGCGTCGGCCCTCCCAGCCGTATGCCGCCTCGTACTCCTCGAATCCGGCCAGCAACTCGTTCGTGTCCTGGTCCTCATAGCGGCGGTGCCAGCCGATGACCTCGACACCGTTGTCCATGTGCGGCCCCCAGTCCGGGTCGGGGGAGATATCCCACTCGCGCGCGTCAGCCACGATCCACCCCCGCTCGGAGTGCGCACCGAATGCACCACGCGATAGCGACGCCACCGAGCAGCAGCACGAAGCCGAGTCCGGCCCACATGCCCACGTGATCCCTCAGCCAGAAGGCCAGGGCCGCCGCGACTACAACCGGGGCGATGATCCAGTCGGTTCTCCTAATCACGACTCCCCACCCCCCTGCTTGCTCTCAGGTAGGTCTACCCAGAGTGTCTCGCGGACGGTGCGGGTTTGGATGCGGACCTCTGAATGCCCGACGCGGCGGCCCTGCTCAGCGATGCGCACGGCATAGTCGAAGCTCTTCGTGACGTGCTCAGCGCCGCTGCCATCCTTGAAGCCCACCACTCGGTACTCCTTACGTTCAGGCATCAGCCCGGCACCTCCCCCGGTAGCCAGTGCGCTTCATTCTGAGAGTCGCGGCGGTCGAGGATCGGTTCGCGCTCGGCGATGATCTCGGCTTCGAGTTGGCGCCAGACACGGATGCAGTCCGGGGCCGACTTCGGAGCGCCCTGGGAGGCCCACCACAGGCCGCCATCCTCAGGGCTCCCGAGGCAGTATTCCGGTACCCAGAGCTCAACGCCGATGGAGTCGCCAGCGAAGTGGTTGCCAGCCTCTCGCTCGGCGCTCCGGTCGCGGTAGGTCCACCGCACCGGGGCGCGACCGCCCGCCCAGTTCTCAGGCATCCAGAAGTCGTGGTGCTTGGGGTCCGAGCAGCCTTCGCCCGTGCAGTCGCAAGCCCAGAGCAGGTTGTCGCTCACTAGGACTCGCCCCCGTCCTGGTTGCTCTCGGCTGCCTCGATCTCGATCTGCCACATCGGCCAGGACTTCTTGGCGCGAGTGGTGCAGCGAACGAAGGTGCCCTCTTCCCAGCCGTTGATCCGGCACTCAACGTCGGAAGCTGTGCGGGCGAGGATCGGGCGCAGGGTCAGGGAGTGAATGTCGAATTCGTCCGCCGCGTACGCCTCGAATTCAGCGAGTAGGGAGAGTGGGTCCTGCTCCTCGCTGCGATCGTGCCAGCCGAGGACTTCATTGCCGTCTTTGTCGACGAACGATTCGCCGTCAGGCACCGGGGAGTACCACCACTCGCGCTGTTTAGGCTCAGCCACGATCCACCCCCTGCTCGCCTGAGAGGGCATTGCGAGCGCGCTTCAAGTCGGCGACGCTCAGTTCGACATCGGAAGGGAAGGTGAGATCCTCGTCGCCCCAGGCTGGGTCGACCTCAAGCTGGCCCTTCGCAGCGAGGCGATCTGCAACCGCCGCGACCGGCTTCAGTGCGTCTCGTAGCTCATCCAGGTGGGAGGCTGGGACATAGGGGAAGGCGGTAAGGCCCGTCGGAAGCTCCGTCTCTTCGAGCGAGACGACTTCGACACCGGCCTTATCGCGGATGATCCAGATTCGCTCCCGGCTCGGCCACTCGCTACTCGCCATGCTCCCCACCTCCCTCGTGCTGGTCGATGATGGCTTGAAGGCGGTCGGCTGCCATTCGGTGGGTAAGCGCCGCGCCTTCGAAGCGATGCCTTGAACGGTCGCGCCTGAGCTTGCTGGCGTCAGCAGAGCGGTTATCAGCCTTCTCCCTCTGCGCCTCCACCTCTCCACGTAGTGCCTTGAGCAGGGAGTTGCGCCTGTCCTCGGTCTCGACGTGCGGCCCGGCTATAGGCTCGCCGTCCTCGACTTCCTCCCAGTAGATGACGCCGCCGTCCGGCAGGGCTACATCATCGGCATCCGTGCGCTCAGCAGCAGCCCCCAACTTCTCGGCGGGAGAGGCGTCGACCGAAACGTCGAGCGGGATGCGGGCCTCAATGACGGCGTTAATCCAGCGCGCCACTTACTCCCCACCCCCCTGCTTGCTCTCAGGTAGGTCTACCCAGGGTGTGACGGCGACGGTGCGGGTTTGGACGTGGACGTTCCGCCAGACAACGTTGGACCCGACTGGGTTGAACTCGTCTCGCGCGCTCTCGGCGGCGGTGAGACTCAGGAAGGGCCCGGCTACTCGCAGCCGCGCTGCGGCGCTACCGGGGTCCCCCACCACTCTGTACTCCTTACGTTCAGGCATCAGCCCGGCACCTCCCCACACTTCTGGCAGGGGCCGTCAGTCACGAGGTGGAACCCGCCGCGTGGGCAGGCGTCGGGGTCGGGCTTGCACTCCTCATGCATCCACTCGCCCTCGCCGTCGGGAAGCATCTCCTCACCGGGGTGGATCGCTCCACGGCACTGTGTGCAGCGCCAGCGTTCCTCGGCAACGGTTTGGCCGATAGCCACGGCGAGGGCGAGCAGGAAGAGGCTGAAGGCGAGCATCAGGACCGCCACCGATCGACATCGCGCCTGCAGACACGCCGGTAGTCGAGCCAGCCGACCAGGACTAGGAGGCCGAAGGCCGCAAGAGCGACTAGGCCGATCATCGAACGTCACCCGCCCACTCGATGCCCCACTCCTTGGCGACGGCGATCGCGTTGTCAAGCTCGTTGGAGGCGAGCACCTGAACTTTCATCGGCGCGGTGGACATTTCGCGCTGGTACGCCTTCGCGGCTTCAAGGCGCTCTTGGGCGTCTTGGCGGGAGGTGCAGGCGCGCGGGGTTTGGTGGTCGGCGCTGAGGGGGGTAGGCCGCGGCATCTAGGCCCTCGCCCTGATCGGTAGTGCGGTGCGCACGTTCTCGGCGACGTGATCGGCGTGCTCCTCGTCCTCGCACATTTCGAAGCGCGTGCCTTCGCATTCTTCGCAGTCAGGTGGTGCGGCCGGACCCTCCGGTCGGTGCCCGCAGCCTTGACACACCGGGATCAGGTTCTTCCCGCGATTAGCAAGACGGAAGCGCTCAGGGCCGCCGCCCTCGGGGGCAAATACCAGGAAATCCAAGTCGCGGGCGATCTGACCGATGCGCTCCCGAAGGGAGGCAACCTCAGCCTCCAGCTTCGCGTGCACCCCAAGGGCCGACGGCAGGTTCCTTGCCTTGATCTCCAACTCGATTAGTGCCCGCTCTGCCGCCTCTCCTGCGCAGGCCGCACGCGAGATCACTCTCGTCTCTTGTGTCTTATCCATCGCTGCCTCCTTGGTGGTGGTGTTCATATCGCTGTTCGACGTAATATACATGAACGGCGCGGGTATGCAAGTCAGGCGGCAAGCAACCTCTGGTCGCGGACCTCGCCCTCCTCAAGCGCTTGGGCCAGCATGTGCCGCTGGCGAGCGGTGAGGTCGGCGACAGGTCGCAGCTCGCTGATTACCAGTGAGGCCAAGAGCTTGCGGGTGCGGGTCGCTCCCCATCGGCGCTGCGATCCCAATAGCTCGGCGACCGGTATCGAAGCCGTGTTCGCTGGCAGTCTGCCGCGCAACAGGGCGGGCACCCCCACGTCGCCTCGATTCACTTCGCGCTTGAGGTCGGCCCGAGCGAACCGGACCTTGTTCGCTCTCGCCATGGCCGTTATGTGCTGTGGCTGCTCAGTCTGCGTCGTGGTGCTCATCCCTGTCTTCCTTTCGCTGGTTGGTTGGTTGCGCGTTTGGCGCGCATGTACTCGCGGCATGCCTCGTTGGCCTTCCGCTTCGAGTCGGGGTTCAAGTCGCGTTGGATCGTGCCGACTGACCAGCCCAGCTCCTCAGCGATCTCTCGCATAGAGGGGCGGGGCCGGCGCGCATACATCTCGCGAGCGCGTCTCTGGCGCTCGGTTGGCGTCATAGCAAGCCGTCCTCTCCGTGCTCCGGGGGAGCGTCAGGGCCGAGGAACAGGAACGCCCCCCGGTAGTCCGTTGCCTTCCTGACCGCATCGCCGATCAACTGGCCGTAGCGACGGATCGACCAGGCGAGGGTCTCTGACGGCGCCTCCAAGCAGAGCGCGCTTCCGGCCTCTCCGAGGCAAGTGAACGGCTCGATCCAGAGCTTGAAGGTCGAGCCGGGCACCGACGCGGCGAGTACGGCGCAGGTTCGTTCCCATGCCTCGGAGGACCCCGGCGTGTTCTCAATCTCTGGGCGGAGGCGGGCTTCACGGGCCTCGCGTTCCCGTTCGGCCGCCTCGGCAAGTCCTGCGCGGGCTGCCGCGTCTCGCTGCCAGGCTTCGCCCCCTCGCTTCGAGGTGCTAGCACCGACTGCGTACAGGTCTCGCTTGCGGCGAGAGCCGTTGGCGACCCTCTCCCTTCTCTTCGCCAGATCGGTCACCTTGTCCCCCCGCTTGCGGGGGGACTTACAGGGGGGTTGCTGTTCAATGGAGTACGGAAAACGGAATGCCATCCGTTCGCTATCCGTTCGCCATTGGGGTCGCTATAGCTCGGCCATAGGGTGGCCATAGGGTGGCTATTCACGCGGCCCTCGCCTTCGGGGCGGCTCCCCAGCGTTTCTTCGCACCCTTCTTGCCCGCCTTCTTGGCCGTCTCGCTGCGCGCGCGCATCTCGGTTCGGATGCGCTCCATGCGCGGGCTGACCAGGCGACCCTCGCCGTCGGTCTCCCAGCACACTTCCATCGACTCCCAGATATCCGCGAAGCGCCGGGGCGAGACCCGCAGCACCTTGGCGAGTTTGCGGTGGTCGTCGGGGACACCCTGCTCGGTCCAGGCGATGCAGAGCAGGGTGATGTAGGCGCCGCGCTCCTCCAGCGTCATCGCCATCACCGGAGCGTCAGAGAGGAAGTCGGTCGCGTAGAAGGGGAAGGCGGGTGGGGCGTAGACGCTCACCGGGCCGCCCCCTGAGACGCCCTGACGAGCTTCCCTGCGAGGCGTGGAGAGGCTCCTCCGATCCGGCGAAGTGCCATCCGTACCTCGGCAAGCTCGTTGGGGGTGATGTACAGCCTGGCCCCGGAGCCGTCTCGTGAGCGCCTCCTAGTCCGGGCTTTGTCCGTGCTACGCGCGCGCCTCGCGCGCTTTCGGCACGCTTCGCTGGCATACACCGCATCGGACCTCATTCCGGCGAGAGAGACGCCGCAGCCGCATGCGCACTTTTTCACGCCAGCGCCATCCCGTGCGACTCGGCCTCGCGCTCTACCAGCTTCGCCTCAAGCTCCGCCAGGTCTTCGGCGAGGACGGCTTCGCTGATGAGGTCCGATGCCTCGCCCTTGGTCTCGGGGACCGGCAGCTTCAGGCGCTTGAGGTTGCGGACCTGACCGGGGTTCACCGGGTCTTCCCGCCACGCCGCCTTGGAATCCGCGAGCAGGCGCTTGCCGTGCTGGCGGATCGTCTCCTCGGCGGAACCCATCGCGTAGCCAAGGTCGAGGCCGCGGGCGAGGAAGCGGAAAGATCGTTCTGTCGTTTTCGACCGCTTATCGAATCGAGACTTCAGGAGCAGCACGTCGTAGCGGTCGTCAACGTCGGGCCAGAGAACCAGGGTCTCTGATTTGTTGAGTGGGATCGTCCACCGCTCCCCGACGGTGATCCAGTGCATCCGCTCGCGCGAGAAGAACTTGATCGACTCGGCGTTGCGCTTGCGCCGCTCGGCGGTCGCGTCGCGCTCTGCGTCCGCCTGTTGGCCCTCGCGCCTCTCGGCGTCCTCGGCTTCGCGCTGCTCGCGCTCGCGGGCCTGTGTCACGGTCTCGCCGTCGAGCAGAGATTGCAGCCCGAACAGCACCGGCAGCGACTGGATCGACTTGTCCTCGGAGGCCCCGGCAACGTCGAGGATCAGGCAGTCGCTCTTGCCGGGGTATAGGCGTAGGCCGCGGCCGATGATCTGCGTGTACTTGACCTCGCTCTTGGTCGGGGCGGCGAGGATGATGCACGACACGCTCGGCTCGTCAAAACCCTCGGTCAGCACGCCGACGTTGGAGACGATCTGCGTCTCGCCCGTGTGCAGCCGATGGAGGATGCCGGCGCGCTCCTCGGCTGGGGTGGTGCCGTCTACGGCCTCGGCCGCGAGCCCGGCGTCGCGGAAGACCTCGGCCATGTGGTGCGCCATCGCGACGGTCGGGGCGAAGATCAGCGACTTGCGGCCTTCGCCGTGCTCCAGGTAGGTGGCCAAGACCTCGGCCGGGGTTCCGGCCTCCTCAAGCGCGTCGGCCAGCGCGTCGCTTTGGAAATCGCCGTGGCTCTTTTTGACCTTGCTTAGGTCGACGTCGACCGTGATCCGCTTCCCCCGCGGCGCGCATAGGTAACCCTCCTCGATCATCTCCTCGATCGAGCGGGCGAAGACCATCTCATCGAAGCTCGACTCCAGGGACTTGCCATCGGCGCGCTTCGGCGTCGCGGTCACGCCCAGCACTAGCTCGGCGTCTACCCACTCCAGCACCCGCTGGTAGGAGTCCGCGGCGGCGTGGTGCGCCTCATCGATGATCACCGTGCCGAAGTTCTGGGGGAGCTGCTCGAGCCGGGAGGTCCGCGCCAGCGTCTGGATCGAGGCGACGACGACGGCCGCGCGTACGTCGTTGCTCCCCGCCTTGACCAGGCCGGTGGACATCGCCAGCTCGGGGGCGACCGAGACCAGCTTCTCGCGGGCCTGCTGTAGCAGCTCATCGCGGTGGGCAAGGATTAGTGTCGGCCTGTCGGCCCGCCGGCGGACGATCTCCGAGAACACGATCGTCTTACCCCCACCCGTGGGAAGCACCCCGAGCTGCTTGCGCACTCCCCGCTCGGTGGCTGCCTCGACGGCGGCTACGAAGTCTTGCTGGTAGGGCCTGAGACTGATGCTCACGCCGCCGCCACCGCCCCATCGCGACACGCTTCAAGCCCCCGCGCCGCCTCCTCAATCCCGACGCTGGCCCGTATCGCCGCTCTCGCCGTCTGTACCTGCTCGGCGCTATAGCCGTGGCGACGTACCCAATCGATGGCCGCGACCTTGGACGGGTTGGCGCCCTTGGCCGCTGCGGCTCTGAGGGACCGTCGCAGTAGCTCTTCTTCGCACCACACGCAGAGGCCGTAGAGGGGCTGGTTGACTTGGGGCTCGGCGCAGCGGGTGCAAATGGAGCCCTTCACCGCCGGGTCCCCCCTCGCTGCTGGTTCAGCACGTCGTTTGCTCGCTTCAGCTCCCCCGGCATCAGCCACCCACCCGAGTTCCCGTCGCCTTGCGCTCGAACTTGCAGCCCGGCAGCTCAGGGAGGACGCCGATGTTTCGTTTCACCCGGCACCTCACCGCAGCGCCCCTCCCCCCGCGCACCGATCCCAGAACCCACAACTACTCCGTGAGCACCACCACGCGCCATCAGGGGCGTAGGACCAGTTCCCTGTCTCGGTGCGCCACTCGACCTCTTGGGCGGCACCGAGGATGGTTGCCAGGGCGTCGTCTAGCTGAGCATCCGTCCGGGTGGTCGGGTCGATCAGGACCGGCTGGCTTTCCACCTGGCGGATCAGGCGGTGGAACTGGAAGCCCGTGGGCGGCTCCTGCTCCAGGCTCTCGTCTTCCCCCTCAACCTGGCGGGTGGCGAGGTAGAGGGTCGCCTGTAGATCGTCGTCAGCGGCGCCCTTCGTGGGTTTCTTCCCCGAGACCTTGCGGTCGGCAATCGTGCCGTCCTCCTGCTCGCGGTCCAAGTAGGCAACGAACTCGACGCCCTGGTAGTTCAGCCGGGCCTCGCGCTCGACGGCGATCGGCTTAGGCAGCTTCTCCAGTAGGTCGAGGTAGTTGCCGACCGCCTTGGCCGTGCAGTCCTTGACCTTCTCTGGCTTGTCCTTGCGCCAGTCGATCTCCTCCTCTTCGGAGCGGTGCTCCCACTCGTCAGAGAACAGGTCGAGCACGTCGGCGGCGGGCATGAACTCGCCCGTCTCGATGTAGCGGTGGTCGGTCGCGTTGGCGGCGGCGCCCGCTGCGGAGCCGGCCATCATCGCGCCGGAGGCCGTCTCCCGTTCGCGCTCGATGTAGTGGCGGCGGAACTGCTCGGGGCATTTGCGCAGCTTGCGGATCGAGGAGACTGAGAGGGCGCTGACCGGGAGGGCCATCAGTGCCCCCCCGAGTTGAATGTCTGCACGATCTGCTCGGCTTTCTCGTCGCCGCGCTCCAGCGCCTCGTTGATCGTGGACAGCGCCTCCCCGACGTTCTGGTAGCTGCGCAGCAGCCCGACCAGCTCCTCGGCCTGCGCGTAGGGGATGCGGTCCGTCATGGTGGTTCCCGCGTTCCAGGCAAGCCAGCCCTTGACGTGGTGCTCCTCCATCTCCAGGCGCTTGCACTCCGCGAAGATCGCCTTGCGTTGATCGGCCGTGGCCTGCATGGACTTGCCGTCGCCCTGGCCCTCGCGGCGGACTGCCGTGGCACCGGAGCGTCCGTTGGCGTTGCTTCCCCCGCTGCTCGCCCCATTGCCGTCGTCGTCCTCTTGGTCAGCGATGGCAAGGGCGGCGGCGAGCGCGTAGCGCCGCATGTAGGTAATCGCTGAGCCGAGACCCTGCGGGTCGCTTTTGGCGAGCAAGAGCGGGGCCGTATGCGCCTCGCTTTCGCCGGAGGCGTGACGCAGGATCGTCGTCAGGGCAGGTTTGCCCTCTGCGTCGCTGGCCGGGAACTGCTGGACGCTGATCCCGTGTCGGTTGAGCACCGGGCGCACCTTGGCGAGCAGGTTGTCGAGCGAGGTGAACTTGCTCTTGAAATGCGGGTTAGTCGCGTCTCGCTCGATCGCAGGCATTTCCTCCTGCGCCGCGAGCAGCGCCTCGGCAAGGCTCGCGTGTTTGAGGGGCGGATCGTCTTTGGGTGCGGCGCCGTCACCGGCGCGTGTAGCCTCTGTTGCGGCCATCTGGACATACCTCCTGGTGGTCGTTGTCGCCGGGCGGGGTGCCTCCCGCAAGGCGTCGGTATCGCTGCTCCCGGCGGCCTTCAAAGTCGTGATCCCGTGTCGGTTGAGCACCGGGCGCACCTTGGCGAGCAGGTTGTCGAGCGAGGTGAACTTGCTCTTGAAATGCGGGTTAGTCGCGTCTCGCTCGATCGCAGGCATTTCCTCCTGCGCCGCGAGCAGCGCCTCGGCAAGGCTCGCGTGTTTGAGGGGCGGATCGTCTTTGGGTGCGGCGCCGTCACCGGCGCGTGTAGCCTCTGTTGCGGCCATCTGGACATACCTCCTGGTGGTCGTTGTCGCCGGGCGGGGTGCCTCCCGCAAGGCGTCGGTATCGCTGCTCCCGGCGGCCTTCAAAGTCGCCGGGAGTGGTGCTGTTCGGCGTAATATACATGAACGGAGCGAGCATGCAACCCCGTGTGCGAAATCCGTCACGCCCCCCGCAAAGTGCGGCCAATCCGTCTACTCTGCCGCCCCATGAGCGGCGAGCAGGAGAGGGCCGAACGCGCTGAACGGGCGCGCCAGCTTCAGGGCGAAGGCTTGTCGCTCCGCAAGATCGCCGAGGAGCTCGGCGTCTCCCTCGGCACCGCGCAGCGCGATCTCGACCCCAAGTCCAAGGGCCGGGCCAACGAAGCGGCGAAGTCGTTTCAGCGCAATCTCCGTCCTCGCGTGGCCGACCTTGAGACGACGGTGGCCGACCTCAGCGATCGCCTGGCAACACTCGAAGCTGCGGCTGAACTGAAGCAAGGTGCTCGACTACCGAAGGCCCCAAGTCCGCGCACGAAACGGGCGGTGGCGAAAGTTCAGCAGCTAGCGCGCTCCCAAGCTCAGAGAACGTCTCGCGCCAAGCGGAGCTAGCCGGCAGGCGGTTGGCATGGTAGAGCGCCGTCGCGGCGAGATCGCGTACGGCTTCTTCCTCTCGGCGCAGGGTCTCGTCGCCCCCCTTCTCCCTCTCCCCCCTAAGCATTGGCGCGAGTCTTTCGGAGCGCTCAACCACCTGTCAAATGTTTCGGTAAAAAGTGATTAGGGCGGTAGCTCAACGAGCGTGATGACCCCGAAGTAGGAGGCCCCCTCTCCACCGCTCTCGGCAAGTCGATCAACGCTGGCCTCCCCCACGGCTCCGAGTTCTGCGCGCGCCCGTTCGACAATTTCAAGCGCGCGATCACGCCCGGCCTCATCGAGGGGGAGTGGCGAAGTCGTCAGATGAAAGTTCTTGTCACGGTCGGGCGTGCGTGCTGCTGCGACCAAAACGTCGAGCTGGGCTTGGACGAACTGCCCGAACTCAGACGCCTTGGTAGCAGGATCGAGCGCTTCCCAGTCCTCGGTCGCCACGAGATGTAGCTCGGTCGCCTTGTAGAAGTGCTCGGTCGCGCCGCGGACCTGGCGTTCGCCGACCTTCTCGATGCATTCGAAGTCGAGCAGCTTGCGCAGGTGGTATTCGACGTTCGCCAGCGGCGTGTCTAGGGCACGAGCCAATTCGGAGGGGCTGCGCCGTCGCTCGCTGAAAAGGGTCAGCATTTCGCCGCGCAGTTCATGGGCGAGTGCCTTTCGGACGTTCTGCCGCGCATTGCGCACGGCTGCTTTGGTCGCCATCCCCAGATCGTAAGGGAACGCCTGTCCGGTCTTTACCCGAAACTTCTTTTGGTAAAGCCACGGTCTCTTGACAGAGGCCCCCTAGCTGACGAGGGGAGGTGATGGGCAATGACGGTAGGACAGGTGAACACGGTTGTTCCTTTGATGTCGGTTGGCAAGACCCGCTGAACAAGAAGCGCCCCCGGCGTAGCCTTTGCCGGGGGCGCTTCTTGAGCAAGCATCGACCAACAAAGGAGTGACCGAAGCTAGGGAGACCATAACCCCTATGTCAAGGATCATCGACGGTCGAGCGCTTCGGCCAAGGCGGCGATGTCGATCATTCGCACCCCCAGCCCGCCCGCCACCTGTTCCAGCGTCCGCCACGTCGGGCTCTTGCGCCCGGACTCGATCCCTGAGATCCATGCCCTCGAAACCCCTGCGCGAAAGCCAAGCTCTTCCTGACTGAGCCCGACCCTCTCCCGCAGTTGCCGGATCGCACCGCCGAGGGCGGCCTGCGGTTTCGGTGCGTCGGGCATTCCCGGAAGCCAACGCGCTCCGGGCGCCTCGGTCTATACATGATCGTTGACATGCCCCGGAACGAAAAAAGCCCCGAGACAGCCGTCCGGTGTCAGCGTTGCGGTCCCAGCGCTTGCCGGAGCGTCAGCCCACCCAGCACGAGCCGGAGGTCGAAGTGCCCTCGGTAGTGGGCATTGGTCGAGGTCACGTAGCCGTTCCCGTACCAGGCCCCGAGGCCCTGGCGGGCGTAGATCTCCGCCATCGCCACGGCGTTGCGCACCGGGTTCCACATGTCGTCATAGCTCCAGCCGTACTTGGCAATGATCGGGTCCGAGAACGGCCAGGTGACCGCCCAGAGACCATAGCCACGGGTGCCGCCGGGGTCGACGGCGGCACTACCCGGACGGCGGCCGGACTCCCCGATCGTCATCTGCTCCATCGTCCAACCGGGAACGTCGACCCCGAGCGTCTCTCCGGCCTTCTCTGCCAGGGCGGCAATCACGTAGGGGGGCAACGTGGGGCCGCTCCAGTCCGGTGCCCAGTGCGCTGGCCAGCGGTAGTCGATGCTCCAGGCGGCGAGCATCGCCCGCCGGTGCCGGTAGAAGGCGGCACGGTCGACCTCCCAGCGGTGCTTGATCGCGGCCCGGTGTCCCGGACCCTTCGCACAGCGCACCTGATGGCGGTGGGCGGCGAGGACCGCATCCTTCGGCGCTCCCCGTTTCCACTTGCTCGGGCTCCAGACGACTTCGGCCAGTCCTACGGCTTGCTTCGCGGTGACGGCGCGAAAGCAGCCGACGCCGACGTGAGGGCTGGCCTGCGCGGGTCCAGCGAAGGCGAGCAAGAGGGTGACGAGGGGGAGTGACTTGCGGAGGATCATGAGGCTCCTTGGGTCAGAGGCGCTTGCCGCGCCTACGTTTCTTCGGGCATCGTGTGCAGTAGGCCGACCACTTGGGATCGCTCCAAAGCAGGTGCCAGACGTGATTGCCCCGCCCGCAGTCCGGACCCGTGCCGGGTTGCGGGCGAGGGGCTGGCATGAGCTAGGGGCCGTACGTGAGGTAGCCGCTCACCGTGGTGACGCCGACCGTGATCGCCGTGGTGATCGGCAGGGCGTCCGGGACTCCAGCGCCAACGCCCGCCGCGAGGGCGAGGGCGAGAGTCAGGACCGTGCCGACGACCGCCGGAACCTTGACCTTGGGATGCATGGGTGCTGCTCCTTTCGGGTTGGCCCTAGCCCCAGTTGGGCCGGGCGACGATGCCGTGGTCGAAGTCGGTGATCGCGCGTTCCTTCAGCGCTACGCAGCCGCCGTTGGACTGCGAGCCATCCGAGGCCGAGGTGTTGCCCTCGATGGTCTTGACGGTCGTGTCGCCGGGCTGCACGGCCTCGCGCACCGTCACGACGTGCTCGCCGTTCCAGAGGGAGCCGAGGTCGCCGGGCTGCGCCTTGTGGACGTCGACCGCGGTGAGGCCGTTCTGTCCCGCCAGCGCGTCGGCGGTGATGTAGGGCGCGTAGCCCAGGCGGTTTCGGTTCGGGATTCGAGCGCCGCCGAGCTTGCAGACGATCCAGCAGGCGCAGCACCCGCACCAGTAGACCGGCCCGGTGTAGCCGGTGAAGCGGATCATCTTCTCGACCTTGCCGCCCCAGTTGGATTCCGCCGGTTCCTCATGGACGCCAACCAGGCTCATTGCCTTGCCGATCGCCAGCGCACCGGCCGACTTCGAGTAGCGCTTGCGAAGTGCCTTGCGGTAGGGGGCGCGAACCTTGGAGACCGCGGCCTCGGCGCGGGAGCGGCGTCGCCCGCGGATCAACCACTGGGCGTGCAGGCTCACGGTGCCGCTCGCCAGCTTGCGGCGCGCTCGGCCGCGAACCCCGAGACAGAGCGCAACCTGCTTGGCGGCCTCGAACGTCTGCTTCCCGAAGTCGCCGTCGACCTTGACCTCGCGGTCGATCTTCAGGTGCTTGAACTCATGGTTGATCGCGCCCTGCAGGGCGGTGATGTCCTTGCCGCTCTCTGCTGGAGAGGCTAGGTGCAGTGGACGGTGTGCGGCGGATGCGCGGCTAGAAGTAGGCATACCTCCGACCGTAGGCAGCGTTCGCGTTGACCCCTACGGGCAGCGTCCGGCTCTGCGCCTACCTTTCCCGCCAGTGAATCCGTGGGAAAAAGCAGGCGAGTTTCTGGCGACAGCCAAGGAAGAAGGGCTCCCCTGGGAGTTCGCGTGGGAGCGCCTCATGGAACTGTTCACCTGGCGCCCGCGCACCGGCTACGGGCCGCTGATCCGAGATGAGCTCGCCACCGATCGCGCCCTACTGCGGGAGTGCAAACCGTGGTGGCAGGCCGCCTACCAGGACCGCGAGGTCACGGTGGACGAGTGGGAACAGGCGTCGGCCAGTGCCGAGAAGCGCCTCGATGCGCTGATGACCTCGGCCTAGAAGAGCAAGTGGATCAGCGCCGAGCCGACTTCGGGCGGCGTCGGGGAGCCGAAGACCTTCCAGAGCAAGGCAGCATTGGCCGGGACCAAGACGGCGAGGGCGAGCTGCTGCTTGCTCAGCTTTTCCTCCAGCTTCTCTAGCTGCTTGGGCACGTCGGCGTCGAGCAGCCCGTAGAGCTTGCGGCGGTCCTCTCGGCAGAGCTTGATCGACTGCACGTCGTAGGGGCCGGTGGTGGTGCGCTTGGGAGTCATCAGCCATCGCTCAGGTAGGTGGCAGAGAACTCGGGGGAGGCATCACCGAATGCGTTCAGGTTGATCGCCCCGCCGTTGCTCTGGTAGACCTGTGCCTCGATGTAGTCGCCTTTGGCGAACTTGTATGCCGTTGCGATTGACATCGAGTCCCCGGCCGGATTGAAGTCACCCTGACCGATCCTGGTCGCGCCATTCATTTGTATGGCGCACCACCGTCGCCCGCCGCCAGACGTCCCCCAGGTTCCGTGAAATGTCACCAGATATACGCCAGGGGTGTTAATCGTGATCCGCCCCGTGTTGGAGCTGGTCGAGTGCATTCCGTCGTTGTCGTACCGCTCGGCGTTGAATGTCAGACTCGTAACCGTCGCGTTGGCGATGGAGGTCGCGGTCGTCTTGTAGACGCGGCAGGCCGGGTTTTCGCCGGATCCTGCCCCGTCTTCCCCCGCGGGTCCTTCTTTGCCTTCTTTCCCTGCGGGTCCTTCTTTGCCTTCTTTCCCTGCGGGACCTTCCGGCCCCACAGTCCCGCCCAGCGGCGTCGCCACCACCGGCACCCGGGGGCGCTTCACTCGCTCAAGCAGGTCAATCGCGGTTGTCCGGCGCGGGACTCGCATCTATTCCGCCCCTTCCGGCACCTTCACCGTCACCGCTTCCCCGGTCACGCCTTCGCTGGAGACTTCCGGCGCACAGGAGACCTTCACCGCGACCTGACCGGAGTCGCGCTC
The DNA here is from genome assembly GCA_963817905.1 of uncultured Solirubrobacterales bacterium. Taxonomy (GTDB): domain Bacteria; phylum Actinomycetota; class Thermoleophilia; order Solirubrobacterales; family 70-9; genus VRUE01. Next base: position 229,823 of record CAWFPS010000003.1, read on the forward strand.
TTCCACCTTCGCATCGGTGACGCGCCCGGTGAATTCCTCCGGATCCTCGTCGGGCCCGGACAGATAGGCGTTGCAGCCGATGGTGTCTCCGAGCCAGTAGTCGATCCCGAAGCGGGGCGGCACTCCCTCGCTGCCCACTGCCTCTTCCTCTACCTGCTCAGGTGCGGCGGTGAAGTCGAAGTAGGGGATCGGCTCGGCCGACCCGGCGACTGCGGCCTTTGCCTGCGCTTCGAGGGTCGCGGTTTCGATCACGTCGTCCAGCGATTCGCGGCGCTCCAGCGGCCCGTATTTCGCGATCGATGCAGCGTGCTCGGCAACGTAGGCCGGGTGGATCGCGTAGGGCGATTCGCCTTCATGGTCCTGCGGGGCGCCGACAGCCAGAAAGCGGTTGCAGATCTCCTCACCGCCCGGTGAGTTCGTGAAGGTCGTGACCGTCTGTGCGCCGCCGCCGAACTCGAAGACCACATCCGCCGTCAGGTCGGATCCCTGGCGCGGGTAGAAGGTGTTGAACTGGGCGATGGTCGCGGTGCCTTTGCCCGCCACCGGCTCGAATTCGAAGTCCGGCCCGGCGATGACTTCGGACATCTCGATCAGCGCCTGGCCGACCTCCTTGCCGGGCGGGTAGGTGCGGTCGCGTTTGACCGATTCGGTGAGGTCGCCTTCCACGACACCGTGCCCTTCGGCGGCGTCGACCAGCGCCCACATGATCGACTCCTGGTAGGTGGCGGCGAAGACGACCGCTTCCCACGCCGAGCCTTTGACGGTGCGGGCAAGGGCGCGTTCGAGGGAGAACAGCGCATCGGCGGCGTAGATGCCCAGTTCCTCGGCTTCGGGTTCGTGCTTCTTTTCGGGGATCAGCACCCGGCCGATAAAGAGCGGGAGCGAGAATTCTTCGGGGCCGGTCAGGGTGATCCGCAGTAGCGTGTCGACGGCGCTTACGAGCCCCAAGGCGGGATCCTCAAGGGAGAGGGGCACGAAGGCCCTGCGGCCCTTGTTGACGCCGAGTTCGACGTAGGTGCCGCCCCGTCGGTTGTCGAGGCGGGTCAGCACGTTCTGTTCGAGGTCGCAAAGGTCGACCGCAAGCTCCATGCCTTCGATCCTGCCGAGCGCCCACGTTGACCCGGTGGGTGCTACCTTGGGCACACCAGAAAAGCGCCCCCGCGACGATTGAAGCCGTCCGGGGGCATGGCCATCGAAAGGGGCACTTCCGATGACGAGACGAATTCTAGGGCTGGCAGTGGCGGCACTGGCGGTGAGTGCATCAGTCGCGTCAGCACATACGACCGTTATCGAACCCGAGGGGAGCCACTTTCCGTACCAGGGGTGGGTAGATGAAGCGGCTGTTCCAACCCCGAACCTCCAGGTTACAGTCATTGAGGAGCCATGTCCAACGCTGCCGCGAGTTGAGGCCTGCACCGCTTTAACCAGCCCTGGAGGAGTGACCACCTGGATCAGCCCCGCGACCTTCACTAGGGGCCTTGGATGGCCTCCGCTGTTCTTCTACCACGAGCTAGGTCACAACTTTGACTTCGCAGTAATGTCGCACTGGAGCCGCAAGCGCTTTCGTTTATTGAGACACAGCCGACGCCCGTGGCAGACACCGCAAGAGAGAAGGCCGCGGGGCCTTGAGGAGGTATTCGCCGATAGCTATGCGGGGTGCGCGTACAATCGCCCGAATCTCAGCGAAGGCGGTTGGCAAACGTTTGCCCCGCGTGTCTGTGCTCTCATCGAGAATGCGGCACGACTGCGTGGGGTTCAGTAGTAGCCCTTCTCCCAGCGCAGAACGGCTTTGGCACTGTAGGGCGTCGCTTCGGGGGAGAAAGCGCGGTAGTAGAGACGCATCTGCAAGAGGTCGACCTGCGCTTTCGGTTCAGTTTTCGCCCCGCTTGATTCCGCGATTGCAGCGACGGCCAGCCCAAACCCAGAACCCAGACACTCAGCACGGGTGAGGTCATCCTCTCCCCACAGGTCAGCCGGTTCCCCAAATGTCTTTGTGCCGTCTGCTTTGGTCCAGGGGCTTTCGGTTGACAGGTTTTTTGCCGCTATGACTCCATTGCGAACAAGTCGAATACTGTAGTCACGCACGCCCAATTCCGAAGACCTGGAACGCTCAAGCGATGCTTCTACCCCAAGGGGCACGGCCTCTTCGGGGAGTTCGAAGGGAAATTCGAGTGCCTTCAGATAGTTCGTTACGTCGCCGAAACTGAGGCCCGCACTGCTCGCGTATACATTGTCAGATGATGCCACGTTTCCGGTCCCGCTCCACGCTGCACTCCCAATGCTGGCGTCGTTGCTAACGACGCTAGGCACGACCAATCCTGTGTCTAGGGTCTCCAGTTTCTTTGCTTCCACCTCCACGCCTGCCCCTCCGGCCGGGAAACTATCGACCGCCCACAGTTCGTTGTCGTCAGGGTCAAGCAACCCCGACCGATCCGCCCCGCCCGCATCCTTGATCGTGCGCCGGTAGAAGTCGAGCGACAGATCAGTCCCGTCCCACCCTTCGGGCAGGTTCACGGTTAGTTGCTTCCCCGTCGTTTTATTCCGCAGGATCAGGTCGATCGCGTCTTCGCTCGCAGGCAGCGTCAGGTCGAGGATCGGCCCTCGGGAGTTGGCGGGGACTTCGATGCTCACGAGAACGCCTCCGGGGTATTCGTTTCGCTGATTTCCACTTCGTGGATCTCCGTTTCTTCGTCGAAGTGCCGGGGGTCGTACAGCCTGAACCCGACCACGAAGACCCGATCCCACTGCTTGGTTTCCTGGTTGTCGGGGATGTCGCAGGCAAGGCACTTCGCCTCGTAGAAGACCGGCGGCGCGTCTTCGAACTCGGAGTTGAGCGGGTGCCAGGAGCAGTCCATGCGCCCGACCTGCGAGATATCGGCGAAGGCGGCCTGCAGGGCGTCTTCGGCTTCGCGTAGCTCGAGCAGGGACCGCGCCTTGATCGTGCATTCGTAGACGATGGTGCGCCCGCGCCGCTCCCCACGCCGGGGGTTGAGGCCCAGCCCACCTACCTTCGGGTCGGCGTTGTCTTCGGGTTCCCCCTGGCTGCGAAGGCCGGGGATCGCCCGGATCTTGAACCAGGGCCAGATCGGTTTGCCTTCGGCGTCGGTGCGCTCTCCCAGCGCCACGGCCGGTTCGCTCTCGCCGGGCGGAGTCCACCGGTGGATGGCCTCGATGCCGGGAAGCATCAGCCGACCCCCGCCCTGGCCCGCAGCTTCGTATCCCAGATCGCCAGCGCCATCTCGGGGTCAGGCGAGCCGCCCCCGGGCACCGAGAGGTTCGTCTCATAGCGGTTGTGCGTTACCGAGCTCCCTGCGCCGGCGAACGCGGGCGCCTGCATCTGCGGCACGCTCACCGCGGCTGAGAGGCCCGCGCTCAGGACGCGGGAGAGGTCCGGGATGGCTTCGGCGATCCCCTGTGAGAAGTTCTCGACCAGCGCGCGGCCACGGCGGGGGAGGCCGCGCAGGGGCGAGGTCGGGTCTTTCGGTTCGGATCCGGGCAGGAGGTCGGCCGCCTTACCGGCAACCCCCTTTACAGCGTCCCCAACGGCGTTAGCCAGGCTCTTGATCCCGTCGATAAAGCTCTGAATCAGAGCCTTACCGGCGTTAAAGAAGCGTTTCCCGAATTCACCGATGGCCGAAAGCGCGGCGTTGACTACGCCGCTGGCCGCCCCGGTCACCGCTTCCCACGCCGCGTTGATCCCACCCTTGACCTTTTCGAAGAGGTCGCTCCCTGCTTGCCTTGCATTGTCGAAGGCGTCCTTTACCTTTTGGATCACCGCAGAAATAAGGTCGCCAGCGACCCCGGTCACCGCTTCCCACGCCGCGTTGATCCCACCCTTGACCTTTTCGAAGAGGTCCTTGCCCGCGTTCTTGGCGTTCTCGAAGGCTCCCGTCACCTTGCCGATCACGGCGTTGACTACGCCGCTGGCCGCCCCGGTCACCGCTTCCCACGCCGCGTTGATCCCACCCTTGACCTTTTCGAAGAGGTCCTTGCCCGCGTTGAACAGGTGCGTGTAGTAGCCCGTCACAGCTCCCAACACGGCCTTGAGCACGTCTTCCGCCGCGCCGACCGGATCACTCAGGACGGCGGAGATGCCTTCTCCGACTTTTTCGATCAGGCCCTTGCCAGCGTCGAGTGCGTCGCCGGCGACCCCGGTGATCGCGCTCACGGCCTTCCCAGCGACTTCGGCAGCCGCTGAGGCGACATCCCCGGCCGCGCCACTGATCGCCCCTGCCACCGCGCTGAAGGCGTTCCCGAGGCCGCCCAGCCCGTTCTTGAGTAGGTCGGCGACCGCTTCGAGCTTCCCGAATCCGAAGACGAGGTTGAGCGCCGTGGCCGCCGCTTCGCGGATCGGCGCGGGAATGCGGGTGAACAGCCCGAGCAGGACGTTGATGATGCTCACCAGCGCCGAGAACCCTTTGACGAACGGCGTCAGAATCGGGGCCATCGCCTGTGTGAATAGCGCCCCGGCCACGACCAGCTTCCCGAAGAGTCCGAGTACCGCCTTCACCAGGGGCAGCGTTTCTTCGAAGAAGCGCTTGATCGCTTCCTGCCCCTTGGCCGACCGCGCCCAGGCGGCGAGTTTGTTGGCGCCTTCGGTGAGGGTTTCGACCAGCCCCTTGCCCGCCTTCGCGGTTTCGCCGCCGAGCAGCGCCACCATCACGCCGCCGAGCGCCCCCGCCAGGCCCAGCCACGCCTTCAGGTGTCCGACCAGGCCGCCGACGTTGTCGCGCAGCTTGCCGGTGTTGGAGGTGTTCCCGGCGATGTCTTTGAGGAAGTCGCGGACCTTGCGCAGCCCGGCCACCAGGAACGGCATCGAGGCGACGGCGATGTTGCGCAGGATCACCGCGAGTTCGCCGAAGGATTCGCCTACCAGTTTGGTCACCGTCGCGCTGGACTTCACGAAGAACTTCAGCGCCTTGCTCCATTCCGGCCCGGCCAGAGCCTTGGCCGCGCTCGCGATCTGCCCGCCGATCACCTTGCCGATCGCGGTGAAGCCCGGCTGGAGTTCCTTGAGCAGCGGCCCAATGGCCGTGAATGCCCTGATCAACCCCTGCAGGACGGCGGTCGTCGCCGGTTTGAAGGCTTCGGTCAGCGCTTTTTTGACCGCTTTCAGGGCTTCGGCGAAGCGCTTGTTGAGGCCGGTAAGCTTTTCGATTTCGCCCGCGCCGCCGCCGCCGCCACCGGCCGCCCCGCCACCGGCCGCCTGCGCTTTCTTCGCCGCTTCGGCCTGCTGTCGCAGCGCCTCGGTGAGCGCCTGGTGGGCGTCGCGCAAGGCTTCCGCCGAGGCGATGACGGCTCGGTTGTCCTTGATCCCGTCCTTCTGCAGACGCTGCAGCACCACGGCGGCTGCGGCGATTTCACGCAGCCCCTTCGCCCGAATACGAGCGGTTTCATCTTCGGCCTTCCCAACTTTTTGCGAGGCTTCGCCAACTTCTTCGACGGCGTCGGCGTAGGGCTTGTAGGCGAGAAGCCCCTTCTTGGTGAATTCGTTGACGCGATCTTGTGATTTGCCAAGATCAGTGTTGGCATCGGTAAGCGCGTCGGTGGAGTGCTCGACTCCGAGCTGGGCACGCTGCAAGCCACGTGCTGCGTCTGAGATGTTCTCGATCTGCTGCGGGTCGAGGGTGATGCCGACTTCAGCGAACAGGGAACCGATATCCAGGCTCCCGAGGTCAGCTGTGGAGAGGGTTTCAAGAACCCGGTCGAGGTCTTGGCCGGTTACCCCGAGGGCCTCAAGGGTTTTGCGCAGGTCTTTCTTTTGGTCATCGAGGTCGTCTTCGGCGTCGAGGAGACCGAGCGTGGCGTCCTTGACGCCCAGCCGCGCATCGCGAAGACCGCGTTCCGCGTCCGCAACGGCTTCGATCGCCGCCTTTTCTTCCTCGGCCGCGTGCTTACGCGCGTCGGCTACTTCGCGGATCGCCTGCTTTTCTTCGTTACGTGCCCGTTTGTTCGCACGGGCGGATTCCGCTTCGACCTTGCGGAGGTCGTGGGAGGCTTCCCGGATTTCTTTCCACGCTTCTCGCGCGGCGTCGCGGTAGTTGCGAAGGGTGGCGACCAACTGCTCGCGGGCATCCCGCACCGCCAGCGTGGCCTTGTACTCCTCGCGATGGGCGGTGGCGAGTTCTTTGGAGGCCGCCGCCCCTGCTTTTGACGCTGAGGCGGCGGCGGCGGTTTCTTTTTTCTGCGTTTTGAGGATTCCGATGACGCGGGCGCCTGTGGCCCCGATCACGCCGAGTGCCGGACCCAAGGCGGCGCCGAGCGCCACGCCGAGTGCACCGGCTGCTGCTGCTGCTGCTGCCAGCGAGCCGATCAGCGCGGCGAGCGCCCCGACCAGCGAGCCGATAATCGGGATGAGGACCACGGCCGCTCCGGCGATGAACTCCAGCGCCGAGCCGAAGATGCCCGCGCCGCCGCCTGCGCCCTTCATGGAACTCCCGGCGCCCTCGGCGGCCCCGCCGAACTGAGTGAGTGACTGCGCGCCGCGCTCGGCCTCCCTGGTGATCCCGCTGATCGAGCGCTCCAGCGCTAGCGCCCGCTCCGCGATCCCCCGCCGCACGTCGACGTCGACCGAGACCCGCTTGTGGTCGATGTCATCGAGCTTCGCGTCGAGCACCTGAAGAGCGAGAACCGCCTTCGTGACTTTCGCGCTGACCTCCGGGGAGACGCGCTTGTGGTCGATCTTGTCGAGGTCCGCCTCAAGACGCTCCAGGTTGGCCCGGGCACCTATGGTGTCTACGTCCGCGTCGGCGTTGGCCGTGGTGGCGGCGAACTCGGCGAGCTGGCGCTTGGCGGCCTCCAGCTTGCGCCGGATGCCCCGGTCGTTGAGGTCGACGGTCGCCGTCGCCTCCTTGCGGGAGAAGTTGTCCAGCTCGGCGTCCAGCTCGCGGATGTCGCGCTTCGCGTCGTCGGTATCCCCGAGTACGCGCAGGATCGCATCGTGTATAGAGCGGGAGGCCATGATTCGATGCTGGCGAGGGGCCGGGTTGACCCCCTCAGCCCCTGGGCTCCCACCACTTGTGTTCGAGCGCTTCCTCGTGGTCGACGTGCTCGGAGGCGACCAGGAAGGCGTCCTGCATCAGCTTCTCCATCTCTTTCGGCGCACCCGCGGCGACGGCATGGGCGACCGCCTCGCGCCGAAGGTCACTGCGCAGCCGGCGTTCGCGGGCTTCTAGGAGGTCGAGGAGGCGAGGGAGGGTGAGTCCTCGCTCTCGCCCGACGTTGGGGGCGTCGGCGTAGAACTCATCGAGTCCAACTCCCCACTGGGAGACGGCAAGCTCGAAGACCGTGCTGAGGACCAGCCGATCAGTTCCTTGCTGATGATCGCCTTCAGCACGTCCTCTTTGACGAGCGATTTTCCCAGGCGCACGAGCCGATCTGCGCCGTTGACGCGGTAGACGATCTCGATGGCCTCGATGATCTGCGGCAGCGTGGGCGAGCGGTCGGCGGCTTCGGCGTCATCGCTCGGTTCGGCGCCGCCCTTGTAGGCGTCCTCGGTCTCGTAGCCGAGCAACTCCCACACCGGCGCCAGGTCGGGGATGAAGGTCTTGAGTGCCGAGTAGACCTCGCCGTCCAGCTCGCCGTCGAGTGCCGCAGCGCCCTCGTTGAGCGCGATGAGCTTGCCGAGCTTGCGCCGGATGCGACCGATCGGCTGGGCGACGATGGTGTAGTCGCGCGCGCCGAGCTTGACGGTGAGACCGTCGCTCATTCGATTTCGCCGGCGTCCTCGAAGAGGTGGCCGCCGTACTCGGCGCCTTCTTCGGCTTCGCCGTCGGGGAAGGCTTCAAAGGAGATCGGGGCGCTCAGGAGGCTGCCCTTGCCGACCGAGATCTCGGAGTCATCGGCCGCCAGCGAGCATTCGTTGAGGACGAGGGCGACCAGCGCGCCGCGCTTGGTCGTGCCGTCTTCCTCGGTGACTTCCGCCGCCGACTTCTTGCGCTGGGCGATGATCGCCACGCGGTAGGTCGGAAGCTCGCTGATCGAGCCAAGCGGGACCCGGTGCTGCGCCGAAGAGCCTTCTTTGCCTTCGGCCGATTTGACCGCGGCGATGACTTCGGGCGTCACGTCCGAGCCCTCCACGATTGAGATATTCGTCGGGTCAAGCTCGGCCAGCGTGAGCTTGAAGCTGCGCTTGACGCCTTTGATCTCGGTAAAGATGTCGGAGGTCTCCTGCTCGATGCCCAGGCCCTCGGTTTCGAAGCCGCGGGTGTAGCTGGCGGCGTCGCCGTCGGGGGCGGAACCGAAGTCCAGCCATTTTTCAGCCAGTTTGTAGGGCGAGTTCAGGGCGAGGATGTCCTGAAGCTTGGTCGGAATCGCAACCGTAGGCGGCGCGTACACGACCCGCGCCGGGCCAACCGCCATCTTCGACTTGTCATACGGGAAGAGAGACATCAGGCGTTCGCCCCCTCGATTGCGGCTTCAACATCGGGCTTCGTGATCGAGCCGTTCGTGCCGGAGCCCTCGATCTCGGTCAGGTCGACGCTCTTCTCCTCGGCAAGCTTGCGCGCCGCGTCGGAGACGGTCGGACCCTCGCTGTGGACCTCGAAGTGCTGCCCCTCGGTGCTGAGAAGCTGCTTCGCTAGGCCCTCGGGGACAGAGAGCGGCTGGCCGGCTCGCAGGACGTACTCCTCGCCCTCGAAGTCCGGCACTCGGTAGGCGCTGCCCGGTCCCTTGTAGGTGACTTGCTCCACTGGTCAGGACGCTACGCAAGCCCCGCGTTGACCCCTACGGGGCCAGCTCAAACGGCTCTGCGATGACGAGATCCATGTACAGCTCGCGCACCCGCGTGCCGTCGTCTCGGGCATGGAAGGGCTGCGCCAGGTCGGCTTCGATGCGCGGAGAGACCATCGGCACCCGTTCCCCGAGCGTCGCATCGTCCAGGGCAGAGTCGACCAGCGCATCCACGTAGCCCTCCAGGGCCTCGTGCGCTTTCTTGGCGCCCGCCTCGCCCTCTTCCTGCTCGACGCCGATCGACAACTCGACCGCCCACTCCTTGAGCCATACCTGCTCCAGCAGCTCGAAGGGGAAGTAGTCGGGATCGCTGGGCACCGTGCGCGGGTGCTGGACTACGGCCATCACGTCGGGGAGCGCCCCGGTCGTGGCGGCCGGGTAGGCGTAGTCGGCTTTCAGGCCGGGGACCGTCTCTCGCGCCCAAGCGACCACAGCCTCGGCGACTTCCTGGGAGGTCACGTCGCCACCGCCGCGGCGAGCTGGCGACCGACACGATCCGCCGAGCGGGCGATGTGCGGCTGGGCCAGGCTGTAGGCATCGTCGGCCCAGTCGTGGCTGGGTTTGTAGCCGCGCACGCGCTTGCGCGGCCCCCACGGTGTCCTCAGTGCCTTCTTGCGCCGCGGTTCGATCCAGGCTTTGCGGTGGCCGAACCGCGTCACGTCGGTGTAGGGGTAGCCTTCGGCCGAGCGGACCGTCGAGATAACTTCGACCCCGAGTCGTGAAGTGCGACTCGGGACGAAGGCCAAGCCACGTTCGAGTGCGCCGCGCTGATGCGGCGCAGCCTGGCGACTCACCCGCAGGAGTCGCGGCCCCAGCTCGGTTGCCAGCTCGCGGGCCACGATGCCGTCGAGCGAATCGGCCCCGCGCCGAAAGCCCCGGAAGTTGCCGACGAGGAAGGCGCGCAGGCTTCCCATCAGCTTCCCCGCACCTCCTGCAGCCGTAGCTGTATGTGCGGCAGGAAGTCGTGGCGCACCGCCGAGATCACCGTGAAGCGGCGGCCGGGCGGCGGTGAGGCTTTCGCGTCCAGTTCACCGGCAGCGTCCACCACGTAGAGCCGCCGCACCGCGCCCTGGTCGATCAGCAGCGCCGCCGACTCGATCTCGGCCTCGCCGCTCCAATCCCAGATCGCGCCCGTCGCGGTTTCACGCGGTTCGGTGCGCTGCCAGACGGCGAGGTTGATCGGTTCCCCGATCTGCTCATCCGCCGAGCCCGTGACCACGCCGAGGCGGTCGTAGGGCAACATCAGGCGACGGCTCCGGCCGCGCTCTGCCAGATGTAGTCGGAGAGCAGCCGGGCGACGCGAGTGGACACCTCGGGCTCCCCCGCAGCGAGGTCGATTGAGAGGCCGCCCTGCTGTACGCCGCCGAGCCCGAGCGCTCGGGCGGAACGCACGGTTTCGCTCAGCGCATGGCCGTCGGCCAGCGCTCGGTCCTCCATGTCGTAGCGCAGGGCGGTCCCCACGGCGTCGGGGAATTCGTCGTCGGCCCAGCCCCAGATGCCCGAGACGGCGACGGTGCCGACCCCGGCCGTGAAGAGCGACTCGCGTTCGCCGGTGATATCGGCCATCGCCCGCGTCAGCCAGCTCGCGGAGTCGGCTTCGTCGGAGATATGCAGCCGGTCGTGGTCTTCGCTCAGCACCACATCGCTCGCGGCGAGCGCCACTCCAACGACGCTCAGGGCGCTCAGCGAGACCAGGCGCTTGGGCAGGTAGATCTTGCGGGCCCCGTTGCCGTCGAGGATCCGCTGCACGGGTTCTTCTCCGGTGCCCTCGACCTCGAAGCTCTGGGCGCAGTAGCCCTCGATGGCGAGGATGCTCTCGGCTCGCAGGGCGTCCTGCTGGGCTTCTGTCAGGTCGGTGAGCTCGGAGACGTTCGAGGCGGCGATGAGTTCGGCAGTCGAGGGGTACATTAGCCCTCCAGGAAGAGGCCGAAGGGCTCAAGCGGGAGAAGGTGGCGAAGCAGTCGGGCCATGCCCCCGAAGCTACGGCGGGGGTGCGTTGACCCCCGAGATACACGACGGCCCGCCGGAGCGGGCCGTGTGCAGAAAGGAGAAGCCATCCGTGGTTGCCGAGGAAACCTCCCGGCGCTAACGGGCACTCACGGCTTACCCGAGTCCAAATGTCACAGCGGTTTGCCGGCGGCCGTGGTGGCGACGGTGACTTCCGCGCCTTCGCCTTCGAGTTCGCCGCCGTCGGCTTCGAGCGAGGCCACGTTCTCATCGGCCAGCGCGCCTTCGAAGGTGACGGTGTAGGGGCCACCGGCTTCACCGGCGACCGACACGTTGCCTTTGCCGACCGTGGAGAGCGCTTCGAGTGCTTTGCGCACCGTGGCCGCGGTCGCGTCGTGTGCGATCGCAGCCGACGTTTTGCCGGAGAATTTCAGGGTGAAGGTACCGCCCGTCGCTTCAACGAGCGTGACTTTCTGCACCTCATCGGTCCCCGCGTCGGTGATCAAGCCGCCCGAGACCGATTCGGCCTTGGGGAATGGGTCCGCGCCCGTACCGTCCTTGACGTGGCCGGGGCTCGTCTCGGCACCGACCGGCCAGCCCGAGTCACCCCCCGTCAGGTGGACTCCTGACTTCTCGGGGATCGTGGCGTCGCTCATCGGGCACTACCCGATTTCGGAGAGTTCGTCGCAGTAGGCCACCGCGTCGTCCTCCTGGACCACGAAGTCCTTCTTGATGAAGAAGACGTGGCCGTTCTTGCGGCGGGTGGTCAGCTCCCAGTCCTCGCCGACGCGCACGGTGTAGCGCTCGATGTCCCAGGTGATCACGCGGACGAAGTTCTGCGGGTCCGCCAGCATGATCAGGTCATCGGGCCAGAAGGGGACACCCGGCATGGACGGGGCGTCGTCGCTGGAGAACCCGACGAAGGGCGGGATGCCCAGCGGGTAGAGATCCTTGGCGACCAGGGCGGCGTCGCCGGCACCCGTCTGACGGTTGGTCAGGTATTCGATCCAGGTGACCCAGCGATTGGGCGACATGAACCAGCGCAGGCGACCGGTGTTGACGAACTTGTTGGGCATCGCGTAAGCGAGCTGGAAGAACAGCTCCTTGCCCATCGCGCCTTTGAGTTCTTCCCCTTCGGAGTCTTTGACTTTCGCGCCTTTGACGTGGTGGGTGTCTTCGCTGGCCTTCGCCAGCGTGATCAGCCCATCGTCCAGGCTCACGAAAGCGTCTTCGCTTGCTTCGTCGCCGCTGATGTCGAGATCGTCCAGGTCGAGCGCGAACTGCGAGGTCATCCGGTTGAGGATCTGCGCTTCGACCGACTCGCCCTCGATGTTCTCGTGCTTGAAGTCCTCGGTGACCTCGAAGGGCAGCCATAGATCCTTGGCGTCGTATTCGATGTCACCCGTGCTGATGCCGGCGCGGTAGCCGTCGTCGGTGTTCTCTTTCCGACCACGGACCAGGCGCGAGCCGTTGCCCATCTTCTCGATGGTGCCTTTCGGCGCGCGGCGCCGGAGCGTCTGGATGGCCGACCCGAAGGCCGACTTCTCCATGACTTCCTGGATGAAGGAATCGCTCTGGGAGGCGTTGAGCTGCCCACCGGCGCTGCGGTCGATGGTGGCCTTCTGAATCTCGGCCAGGATTTCCTTGCGATCCATCTCTACAGCACCCCCGCCAGATTCGGATTGACACCCTCGCGCTCGAAGGCCTTTTTCACTGCCTCGGCGTCGGCCTTCTCGACCTCATTGGCCGGAGGGTCCTCCGTCTGTGAGGAACCACCCGAGCCGAGCTTGGCGATGTCGGCCTTGAGACCCTCTACGGTCTCGGTGGCCTTCGTCAACTGCTCGGAGAGGGACTCGACCGTCGGAGCCTCGGGCTCCGGCTGAGCCTTCTCGATCAGCTTCTCGACGCCCTCGCCGATCTTCTCGACGGCGGTCTCAAGCTTCTCGATGCGCTCGGTCTCTTGTGCGGTCAGTCCCATCTCGGTGTCCTCGCTTTCGACTGTACGGTTTCGCGGCGTTGACCCGTCAAGGTCCACGCCCAAGGCCTCGGCCCGCTCCTCCTTGGCGACAGGAACGGTGTCTAGCTTGTCGAGTGCCCACGCCTTGAACTCATCGCAGGACTCGGTGATCAGCTTCACCGGATCGGCAGAGCCGGGATCGGTGGGAAAGAACGCGTACCAGACGGCATCGCGGAAGGCATCGAGCGCGTCGGGCAGGATCTCATCGAACTCGCGGTAGGCGATCAGCTCCCCGAAGGTGCGATCCGCCTTCTCGACTGCCTCCACCTCGTCGGGCGACAGGCCCACCTTCTCGGCGATTTTCCGCAGCAGCGTCTTCTCCACGGCCCCGACCGTACGCTCGGCCGACGTTGACCCCTTCTCGACCAGTTCGCGGACCGCGGTCCCCTCGATCGACACGCCGGTGAACTCGCCCTTCTCGATGGCGACCTTACCCTCAGGGCTCGGGGCGATGGCGATGTACCAGGAGCCCTTGCGGATCGTCTCGCCGTTCACGGTGAAGTCCGCCAGGGCGACGGCGTTCTCGACCAGCGCTCCGTAGGGCTCAAGCGACTCGTGCATCTTGTTCACCAGCCCGCCGTTGGCCATGAACTGGTGGGCGGCCTTGCGGATCTCCTCCTCGCTGGCCCACACGTCATCGAGGTCAGGTCCACCGATGCCGGAGTTCTCAGCCCAGCCCGGCTCAGCCACCGTGCAGTAGACGGCCGACCAGTCCTCGGCCTTCAGCATCCGGCCGTGGCCCAACGGCGAGGAAGCCTCAGCGTCGGCCTTGCGCAGGAAGAAGGTCTTGCGGTTCGCCCCCTTGTCCACGATGGAGATCGCGTGGATGTTGGCGTTGCGGATCTGGTTGACGGGCATCAGGCACCCCTCGGAGTCGGCTTGAAGCAACGAGAGACGACCCTTCCGCCGGCGGAGTGGGCGCCGTAGACCAGCGCCGTCCTGCGTCGTCCTGGGACCTTGGCGAACCGGAACACACCGCCGAGGAAGTGCAGAAGGCTCTGGGTACCCTTGCGGCCGTTACAGCCCCGACAAGCCCCGGTGATATTGGCCGCGTTATCGCGGCCAGCCCTGGCCCGCGCCTCGATGTGGTCAATGGTTCCACCCGCCTTCCCGCAGTAGGCGCAGGGGTCACGGCGCAGCACCTCTCGCCATGGCTCGGCCGGCGTCAGTCGCAGGAAGTGGTCAAGTGAGCAGGAGACACCTCGCGAAGGTCGGCCGAGGGCGACGGCGAGGTCATCGAAGCTGGCAAAGCGCTGCGCGGTAGGCACACACCCAGCCTGCCCAGCCCCCGCGTTGACCCCTCGATAGCGGTGGTCGGATTCGAACCGACGACCTCCGGGTCATGAACCCGGCGAGCTACCTGGCTGCTCTACACCGCGTCGCTGAGGGTGACGCTACGCGGCGGGTGCGTTGACCCGGCTAGGCAGGCAGCGCGTCAGACGCGGAGGGGAAGAGACGGCGCATCCCCTCGCAGCGCAGGCGGAAGGCGTGCATCTTCCCGGTCCTCTTCCCCGTCATCATGACGCGGGATCGACCGGGACGGCTCAAGTCGTCGCCTTCGGCTTCAGCGGCCTGCGCAAAGAGACGGCGCGCCTCCTCTAGCTCGGGGACACCGCCGTCGAGTTCCTGATCGGTGAAGGTGCGCTTGAACACCTCATGGCCGGGGATGCGGAGTTCCAGGGTGTAGCCGCCGAGAAACCAGTTCGGCACCTTGCGCCAGGTGATCGCATCCATGCCCGTAGCCTACAGCTCGCTGAGGGGGATCGTGACCTCCACCGGCTGCCCGCATTCGACACAGGTGTAGGTACCCGGAGTGTGAAGCGCCTTGGGGTTGAGCAAGTGCCGGTGCGGTGGAGGCGGGGGCTGACTGCGGATCTTCTCTGCCGTGCGCTTGAGGAGATCAGGCGTCAGCCGCTCGCCCTCGGTGTTGCGAGCAGCAGCATCGAGCAATCCCATGCCCCGCAGTCTACCGCTCTAGCGGGACCAGCAGCACGTCTTCGTCCTGCGCCGCTGACGGCCCAAGGATCTGCGCCTGAGTCCACGGCGCCACCGCTTTGCAGCGACACTGGCCCCCATGCAGCACCCCCGGCCAGCCCATCGCCGGCGGGTAGAGCGCCGAGAAGTTCGTACCGTGCGCAGCCCTGCAGGCCCGTGTCGTCTTCTCGTCCTTGTGCGCCCACCAGCCCAACAGCGGCCCGTGGATCGCGGCCGTCACGTCGATCTGCTCCGCTGATTCGAGCCGTCGCCGCTCAGCCGCCAAGTGCGCGCCGTGGAAGACCCGCTCGGCCTCGATGCTCCCTCCGCTCGCCAGTCGCCGCGCGCCGGCCAGCAGGTACATCGCCCGCCGGGCGATCATGCCCCGCTGGATCGTGGCGACCGCGCCAGCATGGGTCGGTGGCGCAGGGACTGCCAGCCCTTCCGGCCCGAGCAGAGCGACCAGCGCCGCCGTCGCGGTGTTCGGAATGCCGAGCCGGGCGAAGATGACGCCGAACCGTGCGCCGAAGGCTTCGAGGGAGAGGCGGCTACTCAGCAGCAGGATCGTCGCGACCAGGGCCGCGTCTGTGGGAGAGCCCGGTCCCTCGTTGGGGGCGCTCATGCCCCCGCTTCAATCCCCACGGGCTCGCCACCCTGACCCGCCCGCCCCTCAGCCAACAGCCGGGCCGCTGCCTCTGCCCCGCTCTGGATCGCTTCATGGCTCCCGTCCCCCACGCCGACGCTGACGATCTCCCCGTTCCACCCGAAGGGCGCCTGACCCGGCTCGGGCTCTTGGCCGTCGGTGGCCTCGGGCAGCGGGTCCAGCCCGTGCGCCTTGCGGTACTCGCCGTTGAGGATCGCTTTGCGTTCGGCCAGGTCGTTGGCCGATTCGCGCGCGGCCTGATCGTCGGTGACATCGAGCTCGGTGAACTTGAACTCCAGGTGTGGGTAGCCCATGTCGCGCAGCAGCGTGTTGGAGAGGATGTCCTGCCAGCGGTCCTGCTCGGGGTCGAAGAGTTGCTCCTTGGTCAGGCGGCGCTCGGTCTCGGCCGTCGAGTAGTTCGTGTCCTCGATGTCCGCGACGAAGATCGGGGCGAGGCGGAAGGCCCCGAGCGTGGCGCGGCGGTTGTCGCGGCGGAACTCGATGAATCCCATGTCGCGCTCTGAGAGCTGCGCCAGGTCGATCTTGTCGGTTTTGGTCCCCGGCGGCACCGGCACCACGGCCACCCGGCTCTTGTTCCCGCCCTCAGGGCTCAGCGTGTCGGTGATCTGCTTGACGAGTTTGTCGCTGACCTTGAAGCGGACGATCTTCCCGTTCTCATCGGGCTCCCCCTGCACGAAGATCACGGTCGGCGGCACTCCCTGCCCGCCGAAGAACCCGACGTTGGACTCGGCGGCGTTGCGGTCCCCGAGGTAGTCGAGCGCGAGCTGCGTGTCTCGCGGTAGCCCGTAGTCCCGGCTCTCGGACGTGTAGAGGCGGAAGGGGATGATCTCGTTACGGTCCCAGCGCTTGCCGGTGCCGTTGAGGGTGGCGGTCGGCTTGCCGTTCTCGTACTTCACCTTGTCGCCGAAGTCGTAGAACTCGACCCGCTCAGACAGCGCGCCCTTCTTCGGGCCGACTACCCAGCCCTTGCGGTCCTGGCGGCGGCGCACCCGCTTGCCCTGCACGTGAAAGAAGCCGTCGACCTCGCCCGTCACGCGATTGCGGGAGACCTCCAGGTAGCCGTTGCCGACCTCCTCCTCGTCCCACTTCACGGCCGATAGCTGGCGCGTCAGCGAGGGGCGGTGAAGGCGGGTGTCTCGCCGCGCCATCGCGTCGAGCTTCGCCAGCACCTCGGCGATCTCGTCGTCGCCAACCTCATCCTCATGGCCTTCTCGCGGGACCACGGTGACGCCGCGGCCGACGGTGTTCAGCGTGACCGCCTCGATGCACGAGCGCCGGGTGCGGGCCGCGCCCGTCAGCGCCGCGAGCTGGTCGAGGTTGGCCGGAGGCTCGATCGCGTGGTCGGGCGTCCACCGATCGGCCTGCTCGACGGGCTGCGCGCTGGTGCCCATCGGCAGGTCGGCGCCCGCCAGTTCCACGATCTTCTCCATGCGGTCGCTCACGGGACCGATGCTGAAGCCGGGCTACGTTGACCCTAGCGGCGGCGAATCGCGCCGACGGCTTGCGTCAGCGCGTGCCGGTGGTTCCATGCAACGGCGAGGAGAAGCCCGCCGCCGAATACGACGTGGCCGTCGACCAGCGCCGCATACACCCCCAGCGCAAAGGCGGCAAAGTCACGGTCGTTCACTGGTCGGCCTTCGGCATCTCGTCGGGCCCGGCGACCTGAAGCCCGCCGTTGCACGCGTCCTGCACGGTTTTGCGCCCTGGCTTGCCGATGATGACGGAGCGCAGCACGGGTTCGCCTGCTTCCATCACGAGGGTCGTCACGACCAGCTTGCCGTCGTCGGTCGCCTGCGCCTCGGTGTCAAGCGAGTGCTCGATGATCCGGCGGGGCGGTACCTGCGGCACCTGTGGCCCGTGTCCCTCTGGCGGCACTGGGGGAGTGCCCCGTCCGCCGTTCGCTGCGCTCATGCTCGATCCTTTCGTAGGGGTCGAGCGGGATGCTGGCTAGGGGCGGCGTTGACCCCTAGGCTGCGAGGTGAACGGCCGGATAGCCCGCCTCTACTGCGCGGGCTGCGTCGAGGTAGGGCTGCTTCAGGTCATCCCGGAGAGCGAACCAGCGAGGCCACGCGACGTTGCGCTCTGAGCGCTCGGCGCCCCACTGCTTGTGCGCCGCGTAAAGCGCTTCCGCGAGGGCGTCGATCTCGGCATCGGTCACACCCACATCCTACCGTCCTCACCCGATCTCATACACCACTTCCTCCGGCGCCCCGCTCCCGCTCATCAGCTCGGTCAGCGCCCACACCAGGGCGTCCATGCGATCAGGTGACGGGATGCCCGGCTCGCCAGTCCAGTTAGCCATCTGGTCCTCCAGCTCGGGGTGATCGCCGATGTGGTGCACGACGTGCGTGCCGGTCTTCGCGCCCTGCTCATAGAGCATCGCCGGGGACTCGGCTCGGGTGCGCTTGCCGTCTGAGGCGGTGACTTCGATCACCGGCACCCGGACCCCGAGTTCGCCCATCACTTGCTCCAGGAGTTCCATCAGGAAGGCCCCGCCGTGGTTCTTCTCGACCACGATCGCCGCGCCCGCTGAGTTGGCGAGGATCACCGCCGCTTCGAGCCACTCGCGGGGCGTCGTGCGCATCCCTTCGGACTGGGCGACGTAGAGGTGATGATCGGTACCCAAGCCCGCGAGACACCACGCCTGCTCGTCCCCCTCGTAGGAGCCGTCGGCCGGATCGAGCGCCAGTATCTTGCGCGTCCACGCTTCCGGACCAGAGGCGACGCGGCCAGCCTTGATCCAGTCGCGTCGCCACAGCGCCCCCTCGGCTTCATCGAGCATGATCCCTTCGAGCTCCTGCATGCCGAGTTCGGTGTTGGCCGTGCGCGACACCGTTTCCTTGAAGACCTCCGAGAGGTTGTCCCAGTTGTCTTTGGTCAGCAGCCGCCGAACGACGACCTTGGAGCCCTCGGGCTTCGCATCGGCTATCAGGCGCTTGACCAGGGCGCGGGCCGGCCGGTCGCGCTTCGGTGTGCCGGTGGCAATCCGACGGGCCCGGCCCTTGCGGACCGCGTAGCCGATCGACTCATCCCATGCCGTTTCCCACTTCTTCCACAGCCCGATCTCGTCACACCAGCAGCCGCGCAGGTTCTCGCCCTGGATTTTCGTGGCCCCGTCGTCGGCTCCGCTGATGGTGACCACCGTGCCGTCGTGCAGCTCCATCTCCCCGATCGAGCGGTTCCACTTCGCCACCGTCGGCGAGATGCCCGCCTCGACCTCAGCCTTCGTCGTGCGGAGCGCTCGGAGCAAGCCCGACTCGCCCTCGATGCACTTGTCGCGGGCGTCGGCGAAGGTCGGCGCGACGACGCCCCACTTCCCAGGACCCTCGCTCTCCAGTAGCGGGTCGGCTTCGATTTCCTCAACGAGGATGCGGGCGCCGGCCCAGGTCTTCCCGGAACCACGGCCGCCAGAGAGGAAGAGGGTGGTCCACTCCGCATCGGGCGGCAGTTGGTCCGGTCGCGCTCGGTCGCGCCAGTTGCCGAACTTCGCCCTGATCCGGCCGAGGAAGCGCCGCTTCTCCTCGGGCGGCCAGTGCCGCCACTCCTCCTCAGGCCGGGTCTCGGGCTGCATCCTGCTCGGCCAGACGCTCGCTCAGCCGTTGCAGTTCGCCCTCGATCGCACGGTCGAGCTGGTCTTCGTGACGGTGTTTGACCTCGCCGGTGAACTCCGAGACACTCTTGGGGCGGCCCTCGGCGCGGTCATAGATCTCCTTGATCGCCTTGAGCACGAGGTCTGGGTCCTCGACGATCTCCAGCCGCGCTTTCGGTCCAGTGCCGACGACGACGGCGCGCTCGGCGTCGAGCATCCCGAACAGCTTGTCCAGGATCTCATCGGCCCTCTCCTCGACACGCTGGCGCAGCAGCTCCGTCAGCTTGGGCACTCGCGTGGCCTCGCCCCCCTTGCGCCCATTCTCGCTCCCGCCGAAGCCTGCCGCGTCCTGTTCCGCCCTGTCGGCGTGGCCCATGCACGTCGTCTTGCCCTTCCGGGCGTAGGCACCGCACGGTTCGCCCGCCTTCGTAAGGCTCCCGCTCAGCTCTCCGCAGCGCTTGGGCTTCTTCTTCGCCATGCCTCCCAAGCTACGAACGCCCCGTGTTGACCCCCTGGAACGAGCAACGCCGCCCCGAGGGACGGCGCAGCTCCAGCGATATCGCCGACCCACCAAGATCAGCGGTACGTGTGGTGCAGTCTATCGTGGCTGGGAGTCGGGGTCGGGGTTGACCCCCTGCGGCCAGTTGCGCAACTCGCGCTGGAGGTTCTTGGCGATCTGCGCCCACGTCTCTGCCATCTGCCGCAGGGCGGCCGTTAGTGCTGGTAGACCCTCCTCAAGCTTGGCTGCGATGCGCTCTGCTCGCTCGACTACCTCGTCGTCAGTGAGATTCAGCGCGGCCTTGCCGTAGAGCGCTGGGCTCGCGACGATGGCGCGCAGGGAAGCGATCGTGTCGGGGTCACGCGCGAACTTGGGGCCGGTGGTCGCCATGTCTTCCTTTCGATTGTCGTTGATCTCGCCTCGCCTTGTCAGCATCCCGTGCCAGCAGGTCGAGCAGCTTGTCGAGGTTGCCGAGTTCGCCCATCGCTCGGGTGGGCTGGCCGACTCGTAGGAGGCGACGGGCCTCTGCGGAGTAGCGGCGTAGGCGGCGCATGCAGTTGCAGAGGCGTGGGTCGGTTGTCTCCCCGCAGCGGGGGCAGTGGTGCGAGGCCATCAGGCCGCAACCTTCAGCTTGGCTCGCCAGCGCTCCCACGTCTCGGGGCGCAGGTTCTTGATCTGGAAGCAGAGAGCGGAGGCCTGGTCGGCAGTGAGGAGGAAGGTCGGGTGGCCCCACGTCACCTTGGCGAGGATCAGGGTGCGGGCGACTGCGGCCTCGTCTAGGCCGTCGGTGGCGCAGAGCACATCGCCCACGGGAGCGGCGGTGAGTGGCGGCGGCGGCTTGCGTAGCACGGTGAGGACGTGGCGGGCGCCAGTGGCGAGTTCGGTGTAGATCTCCTCGCGTTCGGCCAGCAGCTCGCGGGCGATGCGGGTGTCGGCGGCGAGGGAGGGCGCGGCGACGGGCTGGGGGCGTGAGCGCGCGCCCCGGCGGCGCTGCTCGCGGTGGCATTCCTTGCACTTGTGGCTGAGGCCGTTGGTCTTCCCTTTGGCGACGTAGTACTCATCGCGGGGCTTGACCTGGCCGCAGCCCACCGGTGGGGCCGGGCAGCGATAGAGGCCGCCTTCGACGTGGGCGGCCACCTAGGCAGTCCTCATGCGGCGGTCCTCTTGCACCCGGACCAGGCCACCCGTCGAGCAAGCTCAGCCACCGCGTCCTGATCGCCTTCGACTGCCCGTCGGCGTAGCTCGTCAACTGAGGCGGTGGTGGTCGTGCAGTCGGTCTGCGTCACTCCAGGGTCGGGGTCTGCGTCACTCCTGCGTCCCGTACCCCCGCGAACCACCCCGTCTAGCCGCCCCGCGTCGTTGGACTGGGGCGGCTGTGCGTGGCTAGACGGACCTATTCGCGAGGAATGAAGGACGCCCCCGGTTGGATTCGAACCAACGACCATCGGCTTAGAAGGCCGGCGCTCTGTCCACTGAGCTACGGGGGCGGGGTACGCCTAGATTAAGGCGCCGCCACGGCGTTGCGGTCGCCATTTTCGCCGCTATGCGACTGAAATGGCGACATCGGCGTAGGATCGGCGGCATGCCGAGCGTCGATGCAGCGGGAACGGAGCTGCACTACATGCGGGCCGGAGAAGGCGAGCCGCTGCTCCTGATCCAGGGGATGAGTGCCACGCACCTCGCCTGGGGCGAGGCGTTTCTCGGCGAGCTTCAGGGCAGCTTCGAGACGATCGTCTTCGACAACCGCGGCATGGGCCACTCCGGCCGCGCCGAGCTGCCCTTCACGATCGCCGACCTCGCCGCCGATACGGCCGGACTGCTCGACGCGCTGGAACTCGAGACCGCCCACGTCGCCGGGATCTCGATGGGCGGGATGATCGCCCAGGAGCTGGCCCTCGCCCATCCGGAGCGAATCCGCACCCTGACGATCGGTGCCAGCTACTGCGGCGGGCCCGAAGCGACGCTGATGGCGCCCGAGGACTTGCAGATGCTGGGCGCCGCTGTCGCCTCCGGAGAGCCCGAGCAGGTCTTCCGCGCGATGTGGGAGATCAACCTCTCACCCGAATTCCGCGCCGAGGACTCGCGCTTTGCCGCCTTCGCCGAGATGGCCGCGGCGCTGCCTGCACCGCAACCGGTGATCCTGCAACAGATGCAGGCCTGCGCCGCCCACGACACCCACCAGCGGCTCAGCCGGATCGACCTGCCGACCCTGGTCATCCACGGCGACGCCGACCGCCTGCTGGCCTACGCCAACGGGCAGCAGATCGCGGCCGCTATCCCCGGCGCCCGGCTCGAGACCCTTGCCGGCGTTGGCCACATGTTCTGGTGGGAGCAGCCGCAGCGATCCGCCGAGCTGATCCGCGAGCACGCCCTGGCGGCGGTCTGAGCCGGCAGTGGGGACGATCGACGGAACCGCCAGCGCCGAGATCGAGGCGTCGATCGCCGAGGTCTACCGGGTCGCCGCCGACGTCGAGGTTTCGCCCCAGTGGCAGCCCGAGATCAAGGTTGCCGAGTGCGTCGAGCGCGACGGCGACGGCAACCAGGTGCTGGTGCGGATGGAGACCGACGCCAAGGTGCGCACGCTCGGCTCGAAGATCCGCTTCAGCTATGAGCCGACGAGCCGGATCGCCTGGAAGCAGGAGGACGGTGACCTGAAGTCGGTCGAAGGCAGCTGGGAGCTCGAGGACCTCGGCGACGGGCGCACCCGCGTCACCTACTGGCTCGAGGTCGACCTCGGCCGGACGCTGGGCCTGCTGATCCGCGGCCCCCTGGTCGGCATCCTGCGCGGCCAGCTGGTCGACACGATGCCGGACAAGCTGAAGCGCTTCATGGAGAGCGGCTCGGCCTAGCAGCCGGGCCGGCTCAGCCCTTCGCGCCGCCGTCGCACCCGGCCGGGTCGAGCTTGCCCTTGACCTTGAACACCCAGTCGGGCTCGGGGGTGATTTCCGGCTCTTCGATCACCTGTTCCAGGGCCGGGTCGTTTTTGACCCAGGCATAGATCGGGCGCCAGTACGGCGAGTCGGCGGAGTCCTCGGTGTACTGGCTGATGATCAGGTAGTCGTAGTCGCCGGCGTTGATCCGGCGGCGGAACTGGCGGCAGGTCAGCGCCAGGCGGTAGGTCCCGTCCGGCCCCGGCACGCCGATGTACTGGACGTCGTTGTCGAGGTTGGCGCCGTAGAAGCCGTACTGGCCGAAGAAGATCTCGCCCGAGCCGGCGATCCCGATCCGCTTGCCGTGCTGGTTGTGGGCGAATTCGAAAGCGTCGCGCGGGCCGCCGTCCTGGAGGAAGAGCGTCGTCCGCGTGTAGTGGTGCTTGTAGTACTGGACCTCCTGGGCACGCCCGAGCACGACCGCGAGCAGCAGCACCGCGCCGCCCGGGATCACCACCGTGGCGCGGCCGATCAAGCGCCGCGAGCGCGCCATCCCCAGTCCGGCCGGCGCCCAGACCAGGGCCAGAGTGAGGAAGACGGTGCCGACGATGAAGCCCGGGTACCAGCGCGGCGTGGTCAGAACGGTGATCGCGTAGACGGCGCTGAGGAAGAGCAGCGTCTGCCAGGCCCGCCGGTCGGGCGAGCGCAGCGGCCGCGCCAGCGGCAGCAGGGTCAGCGCCAGGACCAGGCCCGGGACGAGGTAGCGGGTGTTGGTGAAGAAGCCGGTCGGCGAGCCCTCCTGGCCGGCCGCGGTGAGCGGCGTGAAGACGTAGACGACGGCCGTCGCCAGCGCCGCCACAGCGACCACGCGCAGGATGATGTTGCGCGAGCGCCAGGCGATGTAGACGGCGGCCGCCACGGCGACGATCAGGATCAGCGGCCAGAGCGGCCCGAAGGCGTTGTCGAGCTGGGGGAAGAACCACTTGCGGTAGATCGTCGGCTCGCCCAGGTAGTGGGCGACGGCGAAGCGCGGCCGCGGGTCGAGCGGCAGCTGGTCGGGACGCGGCAGGTGCAACGGCCCGAAGCCGGTCGTCGGGATCGGGTTGCCGCCGGTCTTGATCGCCGCCCGCACGTACCAGTAGGCGCCCGCCACGAAGGCCGATAGGCCGAGTACCCAGGCGGTGGTGAAGCGCCGGCCGCGGCCGCTGAAGACGATCACGCCGAGGCCGATCGCGACCACGGGGACGAGAAAGGTGAACTTCACCGAGGCGGCCAGCCCGGCGGCGATCCCGGCCACCACCAGCGGTCCCTTGTCGAGCAGGGGCGCGCCCTGCTCGGGGGTGTCTTGCACCGCTCCCTCCTCCGGGGCCCGCCGCTGGTGGGCGTTGATCAGGAAGGCGACGAAGGCGAGCAGGAAGGCGAGCCCCATGATGTCGTTGCGGCCCTCGCCGGGTTGGGTCTCGATCATCACCCCAGCGTCGAGCACGATCGCCCCGGCAACCAGGGTCGCCGGGCCGACCTTGTAGGGGCGGCCGATGCAGAAGGCGGCGAGCAATGCGATCGCCAGCCAGAAGAGGTTGATCAGCGGCGAGAGCCAGTCGCTCTTGAAGAGGACGATGGCGCTGCCGTGGACCAGCTCGGAGCTCTGCGGGTAAAACCAGGCGGCGAGCCGCAGCGGGTCGGTGAAGTGCAGGTGGACGATCGAGTGTTCCTGGGCGAACCGCGCCGCGAAGGGCATGTGGTACCAGGTGGTGTCGCCGCCGAACATGCCCTGGTCGAGGCTCAGCTGCGAGGGGAAGGTCCACTCGGCAACCGTGAAGGAGGCGACCGCGAGGGCGATCAGGAGGGCGACGGTCTGCACCTGCGGGGCGCTGATTTCGCGGTTGTCGGGCGGCGACTTGGTCCAGCCGAGCAGCGCCGCCAGCAGGCCGATGGCGATACAGGCGACGACGATCCAGCCGGTGCGCAGGATGCTCAGCGTGCCGAGCAGCTCGAGCGAGATCATCAGCAGGCCGACGGCGAAGGTGGCGTCGGCGAGCCGCGCCAGCGCCCCGGAGAATTCCGGCACGATCCAGCGCCGCAGCCAGTAGCCGCCGAGCCCGAGCGCGCTGACGATGCCGATCACGGCCAGGCAGCCGCCGATGTAGGAGCCGAAGGAGGGGGTCACCGGCGCGGGATGCTATTCGCCGCGCCGGGCGAGCGGCGGCCTAGGAGGCCGCGGCCGGGATCCGGCAGGAAACCCCGGTACCGGCCAGCCCGCAATAGCCGTTCGGCACCTTGTGCAGGTACTGCTGGTGGAAGTCCTCGGCGTAGTAGAAGGTCCCGGCGGGCTCGACCTCGGTCGTCACCGGCTCGTGGCCGGCAGCGCGCAGGTCCTCGTCGTAGGCGCTCCGCGCCATCTCCGCCGTCGCCTTCTGGGCATCATCGGCGAAGTAGATACCGGAGCGGTACTGCGTCCCCACGTCGTTGCCCTGGCGCATCCCCTGGGTCGGGTCGTGCTCCTCGAAGAAGACCTTGAGCAGGTCCGCGTAGGCGACCTTCGCCGGGTCGAAGGCGACCAGCACCGCCTCGGCGTGCCCGGTCTGGGCACTGCAGACCTCGTCGTAGGTCGGGTTCGGCGTGGTCCCGTTCATGTAGCCGACCGCGGTCGTGTAGACGCCATCGATCCCCCAGAAGAGCCGCTCCGCCCCCCAGAAGCAGCCGAGGGCGAAGTAGGCCACCTCGATCCCCTCGGGAAAGGGCGGCTTCAGCGGCGTGCCCAGCACCGCGTGGCGCTCGGGAACGCCGAAGGCGGGCTCGCTGCGCCCCGGCAGCGCGTCCTCGGCGGCGGGCACCTGCGTCTTCTCGGGATTCAGCATCGTCATCAGCTTGCCAAGTCGGTTCATCGCATCTCCTGTTCGTCCCACCGACCATAGCGCCCGGTTCTTGCGATTCCGTGACGGCGACGGCCCCAGCGGGTAGCGTGTCCCGATCGGCTGCTTCGTCGTCCTCTTCGCCCTGATCTCGCCTCGCCTGGCGCTCTTCGCGCTGTGGCTCTTCAGCGACCTGCTCAGCCGCGCCTTCGATAGCTGGTTCGTCCCCTTCCTCGGCTTCTTCCTGCTGCCCTGGACGACGCTCGCCTACGCGGTGATGTGGAGCTCCTCCAACGGCGTCAGCGGCTTCGAGTGGTTCATCGTCATCCTCGCCTTCGCCTTCGACCTCAGCTCCTACGCGCAGGGCGGCCGACAGCGCCGCAGCCGCGCATAGCGCCCGCCGCACGGCCTCAGTCGCGCCGCTGCTCCTGGCCCGGGTCGAGCGGATGGGCGATCCGAACGTGGGACTTGCAGATGACCATGAACGGGAAATGCTCTACATCCCCGCCCACCAGCGAGGAGACCTCCGCGTTGACCAGCGGAATGAAGGTGACGTCGGGCCGGTTGAGCGAGTCCGAGAACCGGCTCTGGTAGCCCTCCGACGGCAGCGTCACGTCGCCGACGATCCGCTGGCGGTCGGTTTCGAACAACACCCGTTCGACCCGCCGCTCCTTCTGCCCCAACTCAGCACGATTCACATCGCAACTATCGACACACGCGTGTCCGACCTGTACCGATACCTGTCCAGGGGACACAAACAGCGAAATCGGGGCGATCGGATCAACTCGGGACTATAGGCGGGTTTGAGGGATGCCGTGCATCGCTCTTGCACCACAGATTCTGACTCGCGGGGAATCGTCTGCTCAGACTGCGGCAAGCGCCGGAGCCAAGTCGTCGGCACTCGCCTCGATCGACTCTGGGATGGTGATGAGCAGGTTGCCGTCGCGGTCGAGGATTCGGCGGGGACCAAGCACGGTCACGCCGACGATCCGGCGGGTACCGGGCAGGTAGCGGATGACGTGCCCCTCGGGCGTCTCCTCGCCCTCCCCCTCCTGGGGCTCGCCGACGTGCAAATAAAGGGCGCTACTGACGTCTCCGTGGGTCACGTAACGGTGACTCGGCCGGGCAGAGGTGGACACAACCCGCCCAGCTTCAGCATCGCCAGGGAGATCAACGCCTGAGGTGAGTGAAACCCGAAGGCGCGGCGGGCGATCAGGCGGATCTGGGTGTTGATCGCCTCCACCCGGGCGTTGGATAGGCCGTGGCGGATCGCCGCCACGATCCCCTCGCGCTGCGCAGCGATCGTGCGCGCCAGCTTGACGAAGGGCCGCAGGCGACAGCGCCGCGCCCACTGCAGCCACTCCTCGAGCAGGCGGATAGCCGCCTTCGGTCCCAGCCGGTAGATCTGGCGCAGTTGCTCCTTCAGCAGGTAGGCACGGTAGAGCGGCCGGTTGAGCCTCTCGACGCCGGCGAGCTTTGAGCGCTGGCGATCGGTCAGGTTCTCGGGGTTCTTCCACAGGGCGAAGCGGGCGCCCTTGAGCTCGCGGGCGACGTCGCCCTGCCCCTGGCGTCGCGCCTCGTTCCAGACCTCGCGGCGGACCTTGTCGAGCGCTTCGGTGGCGAGCTGGATCACGTGGAAGGGATCGACGCAGCGCTTGGCCTTGGGGCAGCGCTTTGCCAGCACCGCCTCGATCCAGACCGCCATGTCGCAGGAGACGAGCTTCAGCCGCTTGGTGCGCTTCTCACCCAGGGCGTCGAAGAACGCCTCGACGGTCGCCTTGTCGCGCCCCGGCGCCGCCCACACCAGCCTCCCGGTGTCGTGGTCGACTACGACGGTCAGGTAGCGCTGGCCCTTGCGGTGGGAGATCTCATCGATCCCGATCCGCCGAAGGCCGGCTGACCGGACCCCGTTCATCGGTCCACCCCGGCAAGCTCCTCGGCCTCCACGTCTGAAGGATTGCACGACGCCGAGCGGGCGGAGGATCGGGCTCCGGCTCTGCTCGATCCCACGTTGTTGCATCACTCCCCGCACCGCTCCGCACGCTCGTCCCAGGCGCTGCGTGCGATCGTGCGGGGGCGCACGAGCCCGCAACGAACATCGGGGCGATCAAGCGCTAGAAGCCGACCTTCAGGCGCACCGCATCACGGATGCATCACATCTCATATGAGCTCATGCAATACGAGTGCACCCTCACAAGGTTTTACCATCTGCTATCGCTCGCAGCCGCTGGGCTCACGAACTTCTACCAGTCGTCCACTGCCAGCAAACGCTTCTAGACCCCGCAGACAATACCTACCAGCAACCTCTCGCACTCCATAGCGTAGGCCTTTCACTCCGCTAGCCATTCTCTTGCCGCGAGACAGCCGCATCAAGTGCATCACACTACGCTTGCGTCCGCGAAGCCACACCCGGACCTGCCTGACCCTGGGCGGATACACCATTACGAGAATTGTTCTCTCTCTATGCCCTTTTCCTTCCGACTTACTAGAAATAATAGGCGTTTTGCTAAGGTTACCATCGCATACTGTCAGCACGCTACCGCTAGACTCTCCGCTACTAGTCATCGCCCTAATGCATACGGGCGTTCGTCGACGCCCACTCCCTCGATAAGCAGACACCGACCACCTAAAACTTCCGACTTGGCCGCGCGCGAGTTGCACCTCTCGATCCACCTTAGCCATGCATACAGTGGACACAACAACAAGCACTCCGACAGTAAGTGGACACAGGCGCACGATCTGACTGTTACAACACCTCATCATGGAGGCCAACTCGTCGTTCCGCCCCACGGACTGATCAATACGCTGAGTTGAGCGGCCACCAATGCCGTGACGATTATCGACCCCAGTCGATGGCTATTGGTCCCCGCAGATATCAGCGAGATCTGCAGAAATGCAACGCATTGCCAAGCTATCAAACCGCTTCGCGCAATCTTAGAGCCCCTTAGCAGTCCGAGCACCAGCAATAGCCACAAGATGCTAGGCCAAGCTGACATTCGAAGCTCTATACCTCCAATGCCCGCTAGTCCGCTCACGACAAACAGCCCACTCAACACGACGTATACCCTAGGCCCCCACATCTAATCACTCGCACGCCGACAACGGGTTGCACAGTGCGGCGGTGTTATGACCCGACACATATCCGTCGCCATACAGATATACCGTCAAGTGCTCAGGGGCCGAAAACGTTGCGCCGAGAATCCCAGTGAGATGGTAGAGAACACGCGCCGAAATGTGATAACCATTGCCATAAGGCTGGTGATTTTGACCAGCCCAGCCACAATGGTCGACTGCAATGGAACTGAGGTGTGAACCATAGGGACAAGACGGATGAGGCTTGTTTTCCTTCCACCACGCATACTTACCATTATATTCAAAACGACCAGCAATTGCGACGTCCCATGCGGCACAGCCAAGAGGGCCGCTCCATGCACACTGATCCCATCGAAAGCCAAGTGAATGCGCCTTGTGGTTGGCTGTCGATATGGTCGCCCCTTCGTTGTCAGTCGATCCGTTGGCCAGGGCTATGGGCGGGCCAACCCAGAAGTATTCGGCCACGGGAGCGGAATTTTCGACTTCTCCGCTTTCCAGTAGTTCCTGGGCTTCCTGTTCTTCGCGTTCGCGCTGTTCTCGTTCTTCTCGAATTTCTTGTTCGTTCTTTGGTCGAGCCACTATTTGTGTGCTAAAGCCGCCCTCCCAGCCCGATCCAGCGATAACTGGATAGGTGAAAGTGTTTTCATGGTGATGTACATGCAAGGTCACGACTTCTCCTTCGCTCACGGATAGAGTTGTCGGGACTTCCATGCCTACTGCATCGTGCGCCGGCTCGGCAGTGATCGTCAGCGCAGGAGTACCGTCCGAGAAATCAACCTCGGCCGTCTGATCGTCTACGCTATACAGGGTCTGATCATTAAATAGCCTGACTTTCCATGAAAAAGTTTCGGGGCCAGCTGTATTTCGGATGGATTGAAACACTGTCGTTCCGTTGAAGACGGGTCGGATAATCGTATCGGCGTTGCTATTTGTATTTGAGGAGATCGTGGTTGCGTCGTTGGATATTGTGGCTGGGGTTGAGTCCACAGCGGTACTGAGTGGCTGCGCTTCCACCGTTGTTTCGGGGGTCCCAATGGTAAATCCATTTTCGGGATTGCTCGCGATGACCGACACGTCAGGGATACCAGAGGAAATTAGATTATTTTCTGCGGCTTCTTCGAGTTGTGGATTATTACCATCTTCTCGCTCGCTCACGTCTATGATTTCGGCCGTAGGTGCTACAAGGGTCGAGCCCGCCGTTGCATCGACAGCTTTCAGCGTATCCTCTGCTTCGCCAATTGTGATATGCCCTTCGGGATCGACATTTAGTGTCCATTGCACGATCTTTTCGTTTCCCGCGCCGTCGGTGGCGACGATTTCTGCCGCGTGTGCCCCGCCCGAGTATTCGCTTATGTCGATGGAGTTCGCGAGAGTCTCTTCGCAACCGCCATCGGGGCATTTCTGGTTGCTGGCCGCCACTTCTTTCCCATCGATCTCGAAGTCGACCGAGGTGACACCGTAGCCGCTGTCTGTGGCCGAAACGCTCAGCCCATAGGCTTCCTGTTCGACCCAGCCTTCGGGAGCGTTGAAGAGTTCTCCCCCGGCTTGGATCGTCGGTTTGATTTCGTCGGCTTCGATCTCGATCGGCAGCGTTTCGGTGCTCGTTCGGCCATAGGCATCGGTGGCTTGGACTTCGACTTCGTGTTCTCCTTCCGCGAGCGTTGTGGAGTCGAGTAGCCACTCCGGAGAGACTTCGCAGACGGCGGCGGCACAGCTTGCACTCGTTTCGAGCACCTGTTCGCCGTCAACGCTGATTTCGGCGTCCACCTGGGATGTGGATCCGTTGGAGGGCGAGGGGTTCCACGCTTGGATTCGGTCCGCGTCGACATCGCTCACCCAGACTCGCCCGTCCGGGCCGGCCGAGAGTCCGAATGGTTCTTCCAGCTGGTTCGTCGATCCGTCCTGGCCAAAGTTTCCGACAAAATGGCCCTGCGAGTCGAAGCCCTTGACGCGACCGCTGCTGGCATCGCTCGCCCACACGTCGCCGGTCGCATCAACGGTGATGCCCAACGGTTGGGAGAGACTGCCGGCTCCCGATCCTTCCTGGCCGTATTCACCGAGGGGAGCTCCGGCTTCGCTGAACTTGTCGATCCTGTGGTTTCCCGCATCGGCGACCCAGACGTTGCTGTTTGCGTCGACTGCGATGCCGAAAGGAGTTTGCATCTGCCCTTTACCCGAGCCCGATGTGCCGATCCATTCCCACAGCCATTCGCCTTCGGGGCCGAAGCGTTCCACCCGGTCCCCTTGGGTGTCGGCAACCCAGATCGTTTCTTCTTCGTCGATCGCGATGCCAGTCGGGTATTCGAGCGGGAAGACGGCCTGTTCGACTTCCCCGAGGTATTCCCCTTCGGGCGTAAAGTGCTCGACCCGGCCGTTGCCCGAGTCGGTGACCCAGAGGTTTCCTTCGGTGTCGATGGCGACGCCGTGCGGTTCGCTCAGCTGGCCTTCTTCAGAGCCCGATTCGCCGAACTGCGAGAGGTACTCGCCTTCGGGACCGAACTCCTCGACGCGGTCGTTGCCCGTGTCTGCGACCCAGTGGTTGCCTTCGGGGTCGGTGGCGATCCCCGTGGGGGCACTCAGCTGGCCTTCTCCGGATCCGGAGGTGCCGACCGAGAGGGTGAGCGAGGCTGGAATGCCCTCCGGCCGCCAGGCCTGCAGTTGATCGGCCCCGCCGGCCGTCACCCAGATGTTGCCTCCGGGGCCGGCCGCGACGCCATAGGGTTCTTCAAGCGAGCCGTATTTGCCCATGCCAAACAGGCTCAGGTAGTCGCCCTGAGGGCTGAACTCCTCGACGCTCCACGCTTCGGGGGAGGCGACCCAAAGGTCGCCGTCAAGGTCAACGTTGACGTCGGTCGGGCGGTAAAGCGCTCCGGCGCCGGAGCTTTCGTCGCCGATTTCGCCGAGGTATTCTCCGCTTTCGCTCACCTTGTCTATCCGGTTGTTGGCGGTGTCGGCGATCAAGATGTCGTTGTTGCGGTCTACGGCCAGGCCGTGGGGTTCATCGAGTTCGCCTCCATAACCCACGGTGCCGTAGAGTTCCAAAAACCAGCCGAAGTCCCATTCGCCTTCGGGGCCGAAGCGTTCCACCCGGTCCCCTTGGGTGTCGGCAACCCAGATCGTTTCTTCTTCGTCGATCGCGATGCCAGTCGGGTATTCGAGCGGGAAGACGGCCTGTTCGACTTCCCCGAGGTATTCCCCTTCGGGCGTAAAGTGCTCGACCCGGCCGTTGCCCGAGTCGGTGACCCAGAGGTTTCCTTCGGTGTCGATGGCGACGCCGTGCGGTTCGCTCAGCTGGCCTTCTTCAGAGCCCGATTCGCCGAACTGCGAGAGGTACTCGCCTTCGGGACCGAACTCCTCGACGCGGTCGTTGCCCGTGTCTGCGACCCAGTGGTTGCCTTCGGGGTCGGTGGCGATCCCCGTGGGGGCACTCAGCTGGCCTTCTCCGGATCCGGAGGTGCCGGCTTCGATCACGGGTTCCAGCGGCCGTGGCGGGGCGACCCACTTCTCTATCCGGTTGTTGTGGGTGTCGGCGACCCAGAAGTTGCCTTTGGGATCGATGGCGATCCCTTCCGGCCAGTAGAACTGGCCCAAGCCCGTGCCGTAGTAGCCGAACTGGGAACGGTATTCGCCGTCGGCGGTGAACTCCTCGACCCGGTTCTTGGTCGTCTCGACCACGTAGAGATTGCCTTCGGAGTCCGTCGCCAGGCCGGTGGGCCCGTAGAGTTCCCCGTTGCCCCAGCCGCTTTCATCGATCGCGCCCAAGAGCTGGCCGCCGGCGCTGAACTTCTGCACGCGCCATTCTTCGCTGATCCACAGTTCGCCGCTGAGGCCGAAGGCGATGTCTGTCGGCGTGTGGAGCTGTCCTTTTTCAGTGCCATAGGAGCCGAACTGGCTCAGGTATTTGCCTGACGCGCTGAACTTCAAGACGTGGCCTTTTTCCCAATCGCAGACCCAGACGTTGCCCTGCTTGTCGACCCCGATGCAACTGGCGTTGCCGACCGAGCCTTCGCCGGCTTCGCTGCCGCCGAAGGAGAGCAGGCATTCGCCTTTGGCGTTGTACTTGGCAATGAAGCCATTGCCGTTGGCAACCCAGATGTTGTCCGATGCATCTACTGCCAGGTCACGAGGATCGTCGAGGCCACAGCCTTTGTAGCTGTATTCGCCGATTTCCTTTACGAAGTTGCCACCGCTGTCGAACTCCGCGATCCTGCCTTCAGAGGAACGCAAAGCCCAAACGTTGCCTTGGGAGTCAAGCGCGATGTCCTCGCCACTTGAGAGATGAGAGCCGCCGAATCCAAACGAGGCTATCGGGGCGGGAGCCTTGTACTTCTGCCCTGCTTCAGTCGATGCATCGACGTCGAGTGAGTAGCGCGGGCGTTCGCTGCCGAGTGCTTCCTGTTCGGTCAGCGATCCCGCCAAGCCTACTTCGGGAGCCGGGGCAGGGTCCAGTTTGAAGGCGCGGGTCTTCGTCTTTGCCAAGCCGACCCCATCGAGCGCGGTCACTTGCAGCGTATGTTTACCCGCTGAGAACTGGTCTGCTTCGAGCGTCCAGCTGCGAATGGTCGAGCAGCTTTCCGTTTCGCAGCCTGGCGCCGATTCGCTTACGACTTTGCCGTCCACCTTGACCGTGGTCGCTGCAACGCCCGACTGCGGCGCGGATTTCGTTCCGTCGTTAGCAGAGATATCGAGCCGGTAGGTTGGCCAGCTTTCGCCAACGGCTGCGACTTCGCTGAGGGGACCCGAAATCGAGAGTGTTGGGGCCGTGTGATCGACCTTGACTTGCGCTTTCGCTACTTGCGATTTGTGTCCCAGTGGGTCTTCAGCCACAAACGACAAAGTGTCGATCCCCTGCGGCAGCGCACCAGGATCGTACACCAACGATGGCGCCGAGCTATATTTCGACCAGATTCTCGGACACGCATCACCTGGCACCCCAGTACATCCGTATTTTGTCGTCCAACTAGGAGATACTTCGCCATCGAGCGCAATCATGATCGAGTAGACCCCAAGGCCCGAATCGCTCACCGTAAAGTCAAAAGGAGCCGAAGATTGATTGAGCCACTGTGTTGGACTTCCAATTGGCGCAAAGGACGGAAGATCGTCTTCCGACTCGCCGAGTTCAACCGTAGCCGTGGTAGCCCTAACCTGAGCAGGGTCATAGGCAGACACGTCTTCCATGGCCCACAGGCCTATCGACGCAACCTTAACCTCTTTATTATTACTTTTATTTTCAAATTCATACACGTGACTCGTATCTGATACGCCATGTTCTTTGTAGCCGTCAATGGATAGAAGGCTGACCCAGTCTTTCTGATTGATATCCCACAGACCTGCCTTGAGATAGGGACTGAGCACTTCACTGCCAGCCCACCAGGTCAGCCCGGACAAACTCATTCCACTTATGAAGCTAGTTGGCTTTGGGTTGTCATGGAAGTACCGCGGAACCGTGTAGATGAACGCGGCGTGGTCCCCTTCTTTGGCGGGATAAGTCGCGCTACTCACATCGAGGCCATATTCGCCGTATTCGCCATTTAAATTGTTATGCGTCTGAAACGGCGGCGCATCATTCACGTATGGATAGTTCGTATAGCCACCAACCGTTTCAGGGCTCCACTCTTCGTAACCCGTATTGCCTGTTATGCCTGTTTGGACTTCGCCTGCTTCCCAGCTAAAGCTCTGGAAAAGCGGGTCCAAGAGAACCGGTAGCTGGGTCGACGCTTCCGGTGAGACCGTTATCACCAGGACATCCCCGGTGACCGCCATTTCTACTGGAACTGACTCGCCGCGCGCGTCAATCGCATTGGGGGGCGCGACTGTGACGAGCGTATCACCGTTCTTGACTACCTCGGCCCCACCTGCTTCTGTTCCCGTAAGCCGTGATCCAGGGGGAAGGCTCAGCTTGAATGCCTGCTCGAAGGTCCCAGCCATCTGCCGTATTTGGGTGAGTGTCTCAAGGCCAGTAGGCGTAGGTAGCAAAACGAGATCCGTGTCTTGTCTAACGTTTGGATAGAACGCAGTTCCAGAGCCTCCCGTTGACGCCTCGCGGTTGGCCGCGACCCCCACCACTTCTATTCCTACATCGGATTCAGGGAGCTCGATGGCTTTGCCGGCCTTTTCAGGGAATTCGACTTCTACGAGCGGGTTTTCTGGGCGTAGAGCGCCACCCCGGCGTTCCAAGCTGAGACTGACGGGTTCAAGTTTGCCGGAAGCAGCTTTAGCACGCAGCGGTGTAGTCGAGTCCAGAAGGGTTGGTCCCTTTGCTAGACCGGAAGTGGGCTCGCTCTCATTAGTTTGTGTTGCATGAGAGACGACGGCCACATTGTCAGTTAGGAATTTGGTTACGCGCAAATCATTAAGAGGTTCGGCGGTACCATTTAGCTCAGGTCCGAAAACACCAGTGAGGAGATCAAGGGCGTCTTCCCGGCCAATATCGCGGAGCGGCGCTCCTTCCGCCGCGAATGGATGCGTAACGGCTATAGGGACAGTGCCATCTGCCTCGTCTCCTTTCGGGGGGCTGCCCGCAAGGACCGATACGGACCTCAGGTCGGCAGCTGACTGAGGCTGGGCCCTCGTAGGTGCGTTTTCAGCAGACGCCGCAAGTGCGGGTGCCACCGAGATGGCGGTGAGCAAGGCAAAGAAGAGCCCGACCCACCTAACGCGACCTACGTTTGTTGCGCTTCTAGACAGTCCCACGTCGCCTCGCCGTTTAGAAAACGACTTTAGAGTGTTTGGGTACATGTGCATTACCACAATAGTTGGTTGTCGTTCTCGAATGCAATACCTAGAAATAACGATTTCGCTAAAATATGGTTTAGCGCCAGTTTTCGGTCGAAGCTCGGTGGGAGGCGACGTATCCGTGGCGGCTGGGGAAGTCCGCGGCCAATGGATATGGCCCGGCGGGCACTGCGCTGCGGCCGAGGTGCCGCTGTGCCTCGGCGATGCGGCGCTGTGCGCGGGTCCGCGCGGCTCGCGCGGCTGCGCCCTTCGGTTGCTTGCCGAGTGCGTCGGTTTTGTCCGTGGTGTCGTGACGGCGGCGGTAGGTGGCGATCTCCTGCGCGCCTTTGCCCCCGCGAGCGCCTTGTCGAGAGGTCGGCGTTGCCGAGGTGCGGTCCAAGCGCATTGTAGATCGCCTGGCTCGGTTCCAGGCGAGCCTCTTGAACATCGCGACGGACCAGGTAGTCGATCCGCTGATCGACCAGCACGGTTTCGAGGCGGCGGGATGGATCGGGCGGCTTCGGCTCGGCGGTGGCCGTGGGGTCGGGCGGCGCGTCGCGCTCCGCGATGCAGCGTTGCAGACGCTCGGACTGGTTCGCCTCACCTGTGGTGACGCGGGCCAGCTCGTCGTCAGTGGGCTCTCTCATGGTTTCCACGCCGAAGTTGGTGGGCGCGTAGCCGTGATCGTGCGCGGGAGCGCCATCGTCGGTGCGCCGATCGAGGTAGCGAGCATTCAAGATGACGACCGGCTCGCGGTTTTTGGGGTTGGCTCTGGCGCCGGATCGTGTCAAGGGTGATCGGCTCGGTTGCGCGGGTCAGGTGGCGGTAAGCGCCGCCGGGGCCGATAGCACCGATCTGGCGCGGGTCACCAATCGGGACGAGCTTGCCGTTTCGCTCGGGGGCGAGAAAGCGGAGCGCGCGTCGAGATCGGGGTTCGAAAACGGGTCTCGGGCCTCGATCATTCCGGCAGGACGGTCGAGAGTGCATCACTCGGCGGGATCGCGCTGCATCACGCCTGCATCACAGATGCCCCCGCACCGCCCCGCAAGACCGCCCCGCCGTGCCTGGCGTGGTGCGGCTATGCGGGGTGGTGCTAGGCACGACGGAGGGAAACTGCCAATGAGGTCTTCACGTTTGCCGTCAACCGCATGCTGATGCGGGATTGCGCGGAACGCTTTCGCGCCGGCCGCACCTTAAGCGGCGCGAGGCCACACCGGCGGGCGCTCAGCGCCGGCGCCGATCGGCTCCGGCGCCTGGCTTGGGCGGCGCCCAGCCCTCGGCCTGCTCGGCGACCTCCAGGGAGAGTGCCTCGAGCTCGGCGGTGAGCTCGCGCAGTCGGCGGCGGTTCTCAAACCAGGGCCGGTAGCGCTCCAGCTGCTCGGCCGAGAGGCGGCGGGTGACGGTCTTGCCCTCGACCTTTCGCGTCCAGGTGACGTAGGGGCCGTGCAGCTTGGGCGGGTCGGCCTTGCAGGCGCAGTTCGGCTTGCCACAGCGGTTCATCGCCACGTTGATCGTCCCCGGCAGGGAGAAGCCGATCTCGGCGGCCTCGGCGGCGAGCGCACGCAGTCGGGTCTCGGGGCTCTCGTTCATGGATGACTTGCGATCCTACGTCGGTCTATCCGATAGTAAGTCTACTATCGGATAGACCATGAGTCCCCGAGAGGGCGACCTCGCGGCGGCGGCGATCGCCGCCTACGGCCCCGCCTCTCTGTCAGAGGCGGCGGCGGCCTTCGCCCGCGCTGCGGTGGCGCAGGCCGCTCCGCGCCGCCGCGAACGGGCCAAGGCGCTGCTCTACGCCGCCGGGCGGCTGGCCGCCTTCGGGGAGTCGGTGGGGATGGAGCTGGAGGCCGAGACGCTCTTGGGAGAGGCGACGATCGAGCGCTTCGTCCTCACGGGCTGCGCGAGAGTGTCGGCGGCGACGCGGCGCACCCTGCGGACCAACCTGCGGGCGCTGGCCCGCGCCCATCGGGCTCCTTCCCAACCCGGACCGACGCCGCTGCCCCGCGAGCGCGCCAAGGCGCCCTACTCGGAGGCGGAGATCGAGGGCTACCTGCGGACGGCTCGGGCGCAGGGCACCGAGGCGCGACGGATGCGCGCCACGGCGCTGATCTGCCTGGGGGCGGGGGCGGGAATCGTCGCCGGGGAGCTGCGCCGGCCGCGGGGGCGCGACGTCAAGCGGCGCTCGGGCGGGCTGGTGGTCTGGGTCTCGGGGCGCAGGGCGCGGGCGGTGCCGGTGTTGGCCCGCTTCCATTCGCCCTTGGAGGCGGCCGCCCGCTTCGCCGGAGAGGGCTACCTGGTGGGCGGCCGCGAGCCCGGCCGCCGCAACCTCAGCGACGCGCTGAACGCCGCGCTGTCCTCGGACGCCTCGCTGCCGCGCCTTGAGGCAGGGCGACTGCGGGCCACCTGGCTTTGGGAGTGCGCGGAGCTGGTCGGCCTGCGGGCCTTCATGGACGCGGCCGGGTTGCGCTGCTCCCAGCGGCTCGGCGACCTGGTGGCCGATCTCCCGGAGGCCGAGGAGGAGACCGTCGTCGCATTGCTCGGAGGGGCCGATGGAGATCAAGGCGAAGCTTGAGCGCCTCGAGGCGATCGTCGAGCGCGCGAGCGTCGCCGAGCGGATCGAGGCGCTCTTGCCGGTCGGGGTACGCCCGCGCCAGCTTTCGGTGCGCACGCTGCTGATCGGCATGCTCTTGGTCGCCGGCGAGGGGCGCCCCGCGCACCTGAGCCGGGTGCACGAGGCGCTCTGCGCACTGCCCGAGGCAGATCGGAGGCGGCTGGGGGTGCTCGCCGAGTGGAAGTCGGGTCCGCACGAGCTCACCTACCGCCAGGTGGAGCGCACCTTCTCGCTGGTGGCGAGAGCGCTGGCCAAGGCCGAGCCCGACGGGGAGCCCTCCGAGGCGCTCTCGGAGATCATCGACGCGCTGCTGGAGGCGAGCGTCGAGCTCTGCGGGGAGCCCGAGACGAGCTCCTACGCCGTGGACTGGACCGACCTGGAGACGTTCTCTTGCCCACCGCCGAAGGGCGGCGGGAGCTGCGCTGACCCCGAGGCAGCCTGGGGGCACCGGCGCGGCAACTCCCCGGGTGAGCGCGACGAGGCCTTCTACGGCTACTACCTGCAGGTGGTGAGCGCCGTCAAGGAGGAGCGCGGGCGCGCCGTGCCCGAGCTGGTGCGCCGCATCCAGGTCGGCTCCTGCGACGTCGATCCTCCGCCGGCGCTGGTCCCCGTGCTGGAGCGGATGATCGAGAGCGGCCTCGCGATCGGCGACGTCCTCGCCGATTCCGGCTACGCCTACCGCAAGCCGGAGAGCTGGGCGCTGGCGGTGCGGCGCCTGGGGGCCGAGCCGATCCAGGAGCTGCACCCCAACGACCGTGGCCCCCGGGGCACCCACATGGGAGCGATCCCCGCCAACGGCAATCTCTACTGCCCGGCGACGCCGACCGCGCTGCTGGAACTGGGGCCGCTCGCCCGCGGAGCCACCGAGAAAGAGACGGCCGCCCACGACCGAAGGGCGGCCGAGCTGTCGGCCCACAAGCTCGGCCCGATCACGGGCTATGACGCCGACGGCTATCACCGCGTCGGCTGCCCTGCGGTCCGGGGCAAGCTGCGCTGCCCCTTGCGGCCCGACTCGATGGCGCTCGAGCACACCCGCCCCGAGGTGGCGGCCCCGCCCGAGCACCCACCCGTCTGCTGCTCCCAGCGCACGATCACGGTGCCTGCCTCGGTGAACGCGAAGACCGCCCAAAAGCACGACTATCCCTCGCCCTCCCACCGCCGCTCTTACGCGCGACGCTCCGCTGCCGAGCGCGCCTACGCGACGGTCAAGGACCCGGCCTCCAACGACATCTCAAGGGGCTGGTGCCGGTTGACGGGTCTCGCCCCGGTCGCCTTGTTCACCGCCTCCGTCTTCGTCGCCCGCAACCTGCGCGTCGCCGATTCCTTCGCAGCGCGAGAGGCCGAGGATGAGCGGCGTGCCGACGCAGGGATGCCGCCCAAGCGGCGCGGGCGCAGGCGGCGAACCGCCGGCGACCTGATCGGCGCGGCGAGCGCGCCGCCCTGACGCCGCCTGCCGAAGCGCTCACCGACAGATCGGCGTGGGGAGAGCCGATGGCCGCCGGTGGGGAGAAACGGTGGCCGCGGGCGGGGAGATCGAGTGGCCGCCCCCGGGGAGTCGATGGCCGTCAGACGCCACCGCGAAGCACGGTTCGTTCGGTTCAAACGTGAAGATGGGTGGAGGTCAAAGGTGAAGACCTCCCAATCGGGGCGCCCGGATTCGAACCGGGGACCTCGGCCACCCAAAGGCCGCGCGCTACCAGGCTGCGCCACGCCCCGCTCGGCCCAGTGTAGAGCGGCGCCGGGCGCCTGGCGGGGCTCCCATCCGAGCAAGCGCTAGGTTTCGCGGCGATGGCTGACGTTCGCCCGCTTAACGCTCTGCATTACGACATCGACGCGGTCGGGTCGTTGCAGGACGTCGTCGCGCCCCCCTACGACGTGATTGACGCGGCGACGCGGGCGGAGCTGCTGGCCCGCTCGCCCTACAACGCGGTCGCTATCGACCTGCCCAAGCCCTACGGCGAGACGGGGCCGCAGGCCGAGGGCGAGACGGGGCCGCAGGCCGAGGGCGAGGGCGATCCCTACGAGGTCGCGGCGGAGTCGATCGAGGCCTGGCAGAAGGCCGGCGCCCTGGTCAAGGACTCAGAGCCCGCGATCTGGGCGATGGAGCAGGAGTACACCGGCCCCGACGGCGGCTCCCACATCCGCCACGGCATCCTCGTCCGGGTCCGGGTCGAGGACTTCGAGAGCGGCACGATCCTGCCCCACGAGCGCACCCTGCCCGGACCCAAGCAGGACCGGCTCGAACTGATGCGGGCGACCCGCTGCAACCTCTCGCCGATCTTCTCGCTGAGCACGATCGACCCCTGGCCCGTGGTCGCCGAAGAAATCGGCGCCGACGACCCCTGGGGCGAAGCGACCGACGAAGGCGGCACGGTGACGCGCCTGTGGTGCCTGCCGGGCCTGGTCGACGTGATCCCCGGTCTGCTCGCCAACGCCCAGCTGCTGATCGCCGACGGCCACCATCGCTACGAGACCGCGATCGCCTACCGCGACGAGATCGGTGGTGAGGGCGACCACAACTACACGCTGATGGCGCTGACCGGGCTCGACGACCCCGGGCTCTCGGTCTACCCCACCCACCGCCTGCTCTCCGGCTTCGCCGACGATCCCGAGCGCCAGGCCCGCCTCGGCAAGGGCCTGCGCGAGCTCTTCGACGTCACCGAGGTCGACGCCGACCGCATCGACCCGCTCGGAGAGGAGGGCGTCGGAGTCTTCGGCCTCTACGACTCCCACCACAAGCGCGCCTTCCGCCTGCGGCTGAAGGAGGCAGCCATCGCCGACTTGGACCGGCTGCTCGAGGGCGAGCCCGAGGCCTACCGCCGCCTCGACGCCGCCATCCTCGAGACCCTCGTGCTGAAGAAGCTCGCCGGGCTGAGCGAAGACGACATCCTCGCCAAGCGCGGCATCGGCTACGCCAAGAGCGTCGAGGACTCGCTGCGGCTGATCGAGGAGGGCACCTATGACGTCGCCTTCATCCTCCGTCCGATCCCGGTCGACCAGACCAAGGCGATCTGCGAAAGCGACGCCAACATGCCGCCCAAGTCGACCTACTTCTTCCCCAAGGTCCTCACCGGCCTGGTCTTCAACCCGCTCGCCTGATCCGGCCGCGGGCGTAGGATCGGGTCGTGGTCAAGATCTACACAAGGAAGGGCGACGACGGGACGACCTCGCTCTGGTACGGCGGCCGCGTCCCCAAGGACCACCGCCGCACGGAGGCCTACGGCACGCTCGATGAGGCCGCCTCGCAGCTGGGGGTCGCCCGGGCACTCTGCGACGCCGGTGAGGCGGAGTTGGCCGCCGACATCCTCCGCCTTCAGGACGACCTCTTCGTCGCCGCTGCCGAGCTGGCGACGGCGCCGGAGGCGGCCGAGCGACTCGAAGACGGGATCAGCCGCACCACCGAGGCGATGGTCGCCGAGATGGAGCAGCGGATCGACCGCTACATGAGCGAGGTCGAGCTGGCGCCGCAGTTCGTCATCCCCGGCGGCAACCGGCTCTCCGCCCAGCTCGACGTGGCCCGCACGACGATCCGCCGCGCCGAGCGCCGCATCGCCACGCTCGGCGCCGCCGGCGAGCTGACCGGCGAGACCGTGATCCACTTCGTCAACCGCGCCTCCGACCTCGCCTACGCGATGGCCCGCTTCGCCGACATCGACGACCCGGTCCTCTTCGAGGGCCGCCGCAAGGGCAACTGAGCCAGAATGGCGACTTTGTTTCGCTATACGGAACTAACTCGCCACTGATGCGCGTCGTCGCCCGCCGAATCGAGGGCTACGCGCACGACGTCGAGATCGAGGGCGGCCACACGATCCGCGTCGACGAGCCCCTCGCCGCTGGCGGTACCGACACCGGCCCCCCACCCACCCGCCTGGTTGCGGCAAGCTTGGCCGGTTGCATCGCGGTGACGATCGAGCTCTACGCGGAGCGCAAGGGCTGGGACGTGGGCGCAGTCGAGGTGGACGTCGACGTCGAGTACGACGACTACGCTCCGCTCTCCTTCGCCGTCGTCCTGTCGCTGCCGGCCGAGTTGAGCGATGAGCAGCGAACGCGACTGCTGGCGATCGCCGCCAAGTGCCCGGTCCACAAGGTGCTGGCCGGCGAGACCCCGGTCGTGATCTCCGACCGGGTCGAGACGCTCTGATGAACCTGGGGATTGCGGGACGCGCCTGCGTCGTCACCGGCGCCAGCCGCGGGATCGGTGCCGAGACGGCGCGGCTGCTCTGCGCCGAGGGTGCGAACGTCCTGCTGGTCGCGCGCAACGAGGAGCGACTGGCCGCGGCGGCCGAGACTGCCGCGGCAGCGGGGGCCGAGCGCGGCGGCCGCGCCGAGACGCTGTCGCTCGACATAACCGGCGAGGACGCCGGCGAGCGCATGCTGGCCGCGGCAAACGAGCGCTTCGGCACCCTCGACGTCCTCGTCAACAACGCCGGCAGCGCCCAGTGGCGCGACCTCGACGACGTGCCCGACGAGGACTGGCGCGCCCAGTACGAGCTCAACGTGATGGCCCCCCTGCAGGCGATGCGCGCCGCCGCCCCGCCGATGGCCGAGCGCGGCTGGGGGCGGATCGTCAACGTCTGCTCGACCGCCGGCAAGCGCCCCTCGGCGGCGATGCCCGAGTACTCGGTGGCGAAGGCCGCCGAGCTCTCGCTCTCGCGCCTCTTCGCCGACCGCTACGCGCGCAGCGGCGTCCTGGTCAACGCGATCTGCCCCGGCCCGGTCGAAGCGGAGATGTGGATGGAGCCGGGCGGCCTGCTCGACCAGTCCCAGGAGATGTCGGGCGACGCCAGCCGCGAGGAGGCCCTCGCCACGGCGGGCTCCAAGCGCCCGATCGGCCGCCTCGCCGAGCCGGCCGAGATCGCCGGCGCGATCGCCTTCCTCTGCTCCGAGCGAGCCTCCTACGTGGCGGGCGCCGCCTGGTCGGTCGACGGCGGCACCGTCCAGGTGATCATTTGAGCGGGGCCTGGCGGCTTATACGTCCATATGACGGATAAGCCGCCAGGCCCCACTGAGGCAGCCGTGCTGTTGCCGCTCTACGGCTGGCCGGACGACGAGCCGGGGCTCGTTTTCACCGAGCGCCGCGCCGATTTGCGCCGCCACGCCGGCGAGATCTCCTTCCCCGGCGGACGCCGTGACCCCGAGGACGCCGACCTCAGCGCCACCGCACTGCGCGAGGCGGAGGAGGAGATCGGCCTCGATCCCGCCCTGGTGGACCTCGACGAGGAGCTGCCGGCGACCAACACCTTCGTCACCGGCTACCGCATCCACCCCTTCGTCGGCCGCATACCCCACCCCCGCGAACTCGACCTCGAGCCGAACCCGGCCGAGGTCGAGACCGTCCTCAGCTTCTCCCTCGACGTGCTGCGCGAAAGCTACGAGATCCGCCGCCTGGTCCGCCGCGGCGTCCCGATCCACACGCCG
Organism: uncultured Solirubrobacterales bacterium; assembly: GCA_963817905.1. Taxonomy (GTDB): domain Bacteria; phylum Actinomycetota; class Thermoleophilia; order Solirubrobacterales; family 70-9; genus VRUE01. The sequence goes on from CAWFPS010000003.1 coordinate 272,801, forward strand.
ACCTACGAGATCGAAGGCCGGCTGATCTGGGGCGCCACGGCACGGATCCTTGGCGGACCTACTGGACCGCCTCGACTAGGACTTCTCGGCGGCTGACTGCGGCACGATGCGGATGTAGGGCCGCGGCGACTCCCAACCGTCCGGATAGATCTCCTTCGCTGCGTCGTTGGAGACCGAGCCGGCGATGATCACGTCGTCGCCCTGCTGCCACTGGGCCGGGGTCGCGACCTTGTGGTTGGCGGTCAGCTGCAGCGAGTCGATCACCCGCAGGACCTCGTCGAAGTTGCGCCCGGTCGTCATCGGGTAGACGAGGATCAGTTTGATCCTCTTGTCGGGGCCGATGACGAAGACGTTGCGCACGGTCTGGTTGTCGGCCGGCGTGCGGTCCTCGACGGAGCCGGAGACGTCGCCCGGCAGCATCCCGTAGAGCCTCGCGACGTTGAAGTCGTGGTCGCTGATGATCGGGTAGTTGGGCGCCGTGCCCTGCGTCTCCTCGATGTCCCTGGCCCACTCCTCGTGCCGGTCGAGGGGGTCGATCGAGAGCCCGATGATCTTGACGCCGCGCTTGGCGAACTCGGGCTCGATGCTCGCCATGTAGCCGAGCTCCGTCGTGCAGACCGGCGTGAAGTCCTTCGGGTGGGAGAAGAGGACCGCCCACGAGTCGCCGATCCAGTCGTGGAACTTGATCCGACCCTCGGTGGTGTCGGCCTCGAAATCCGGTGCTACGTCGCCAAGCTGCAGAGCCATCTGACCGTCCTCTCGGTGCTGACCTCGTGATTTACCTGAATTCCTATCGGAGTTTAGAGATATCGCCTGGCCGGCCAGGGTCACAACCTCCTACCCCCCCTGCCGAAGGGAGAAAGCGTTACGGCTGAGGAGACACGGGCCCGGTGGCGATCTCCACCGGGATGTGCCACCGCTCAGCTGCCGAGCGCACGATCTGGGCGCCGTCCGCCAGAACATCGGCGTCGACCGTCCCGCCAGCCTCGTAGACGAAGCGGCGCACCGGCGTTTCGACCAGGCGTTCGAGCAGGCGCTCGAGCCGCGGACCGTGGATCGCGGCCAGGTTCTCGGCGCCACCGTGTGCCGAGCCCAGCAGCCAGTAGACAGCGGTCACGTCTCCGACCAGGTCGAGCACCGTGGCCGGGCGGTCGGGATCGGCCAGCGCCGGCTCGATCCCGGCGGCCTCGATCGCCACCAGGCCCGCCTCGCGCCGGCTCGTCCCCCGCACCTCCCAGCCCTCGGCGAGCAGCGCCGTCCCCAGCTCCCGCCCGCGGCAGCCGCAGCCAACGATCAGCGCCCGCGCCAAACCCGGGTTCCCTAAGTTGCGCCGAAGCGCTTGCGCCGCAGCCGCTCGCGCTCCTCGGCGGCGACCTCTTCGCGCAGCTGGTGCTCGTCTCGCTCGGCGACCCCCCGGCGGCGGCGCATCTCGTTCTGCGCCTCGAGCATCTGCTGCACGTCGTCGATCTCGTTCTGCACCTCGAGTTCGGGCGAGCGGGTCGGTTTCCAATCGAGCAGTTCGGCGTTGTTGCCGGAGTAGAAGTGCTCGATCAGGAAGAGGACGCCGACGAGGAGCAGCACCATCGCGACTGTCCCGAGGACGAAGTACACGCGGCAAGGATACGCGCGGACGGGCGGTCCCCTTTAATCCCCGGCGTGGCCGAGGCCTACGTGATCGACGCGGTGCGGACGCCGGTGGGCGCCTACCGCGGCGCGCTCTCCGGGGTGCGGCCCGACGACCTCGCCGCGCACACAATCGCTGCCGTGGTCGAGCGGACCGGCGTCGACCCGGAGCGAATCGCCGACGCCTACCTTGGTGCGGCCAACCAGTCGGGCGAGGACAACCGCGACGTGGCGCGGATGGCGGCCCTGCTCGCCGGCCTGCCCGACAGCGTCCCCGGCGCGACGGTCAACCGCCTTTGCGCCTCCGGCTTGGAGGCGATCAACTGCGCGGCTAGAGCGGTGAAGCTCGGTGAGGGCGACTTCTACCTCGGCGGCGGGGTCGAGTCGATGAGCCGGGCGCCCTGGGTGGTCGGCAAGCCTGAGCAGGGCCTTCCCCGCGGGCCGCAGACGATGCACGACACGACACTCGGCTGGCGCTTCGTCAACCCGCACATGGCCGAGCTTGGCGTCTCGACCGAGTCGATGGGCGAGACCGGCGAGAACGTCGCCGAGCGCTACGGGGTCAGTCGCGAGGACCAGGACGCCTGGGGCCTGCGCAGCCACCAGCGCGCCGTCGCCGCCGTCGGGGCCGGAATCTTCGCCGAGGAGATCGTCCCGATCGAGGCGCCGAAGGGTCGCCGCGAGACCGTCACCGTCGATGCCGACGAGGGCCCTCGCCCCGACGCCTCGCTGGAGAGGATGGCGAAGCTGCGCCCCGCCTTCCGCGAGGGCGGCACAGTCACCGCCGGCAATGCCTCGACCCTCAACGACGGGGCCGCCTGCACCCTGATCGCCTCGGAAGCGGGCGCGGCGGAGTTGGGTGCCGAGCCGCTGGCCCGCATCGTCGCCTTTGGCGTGGCCGGCGTCGACCCCGCCTACATGGGCATCGGCCCCGCCCTCGCGGTCCCCCGTGCCCTCGACGCGGCGGGACTGACGCTCGACGATATCGACCTGATCGAGCTCAACGAGGCCTTCGCCTCCCAGGTCCTCGCCTGCGCCCGCGAGCTCGGCATCGACGAGGAGAAGCTCAACGTCAACGGCGGCGCCATAGCCCTCGGCCACCCCCTCGGCTGTACCGGCGCCCGCCTAACCACCACCCTCGTCCGAGAGCTCCGCCGCCGCAAGGCCAAGTACGGCATAGCCACCATGTGCGTAGGCGTAGGCCAAGGCCTAGCCACCGTCTTCGAAGCCGTCTGACCGGGGCCGATGGGCCGATACGTCAAGGCTGACTTGACATATCGGCCCATCGGCCCCTTTCGTTTCGGTGCGCTTTATGGGCCCCACAGGTTCATGAAGCGCACCAGAACGGGTGGGCTAGTAGCCTCGCCGCGGCATGGCGAGTGAGCTGAGAGAACTGGCTAGCGTGGATGGGCAGATCGCCCTGACCGCCGAGGCTGTGGTGCCGCTGAAGGACGACGGGCTCTACCGCGGCGACGGCGCCTTTGAGGTGATCCGTCTCTACGACGGGACACCCTTCGCGCTCAAAGACCATCTCGACCGGCTGGGGCGCTCGGCCGCGGCAATCGAGCTGGAGTTCGACCGCGCCGCCCTTGAGAGCGAGATCGCGGCGCTGCTCTCCGAGCTGGGCGACGCCGACGGGCAGCTGCGGCTGATCGTCACCCGCGGCGGCCGGCGCCTGGCGATGACCGAGCCGATTCCGGCCCACGCCGAGACGGTCAGCGTCGCCACCGTCACCTACTGCCCGAGCGTGATCCTCAACGGGGTCAAGTCGCTCTCCTACGCGGCCAACATGCAGTCGACCCGCCTCGCCAAGGCCCAGGGTGCCGACGAGGCGGTCCTCGTCCAGCCCGACGGGATCGTGCTCGAGCCGCCCACCTCGGCGATCTTCTGGGTCTCCCCGCAGGGCGCCCTGCGTACGCCCGCGCTCGACAACGGCGTGCTCGAGTCGATCACCCGCGACCGCCTGGTCAAGGCACTGCACGTCGAAGAGGGCGCCTGGCCGGTGGCCGACCTACGCGCCGCCCAGGAGGCCTTTCTCGCCTCGACCACCCGCGAGATCCAGTCTGTATCCGCAATCGACGGTGCCGAGCTCCCCTCGGTGCCCGGCCCGCGCACCCGCGAAGCGCAGGATGCGTTCGCGGCCACGCTCGGAAAGGAGCTTTGATTTGGACTTCCAGTTGACCGACGAGCAGCGCCTGATCTCTGAGGTGGCGCGCGAATTCGCCGACAAGGAGATCACCCCGCGAGTGAAGGAGAATGACCGCGCGGCGCGCTTCGACCGCGAGCTGGCGAGCAAGCTGGGCGAGGTCGGCTACCTCGGCGCACCGGTCGCCGAGGCCTACGGCGGCCGTGGGCTCGACTACCTCGGCTACGGCCTGATCGTCGAGCAGGTCGGCCGGGCCGACTCCTCGGCCCGCACCGTGGTCTCCGTGCAGACCTCGCTGGTCGCCGGCTCGATAGAGCGGTGGGGAACCGAGGAGCAGAAGCAGAAGTGGCTGCCGCGGATGTGCTCGGGCGAGGCGCTCGGCTGCTTCGGCCTGACCGAGCCCGACACCGGCTCCGACGCCGCCAACCTGCGCACGCGGGCGACCAAGACCGATAGCGGCTGGTCGATCAGCGGCCAGAAGATGTGGATCAGCCTCGCCAACTTCTCCGAGGTGGCGCTGATCTTCGCCCAGACCGACCCCGAGAAGAAGCACAAGGGCCTGGCCTGCTTCCTCGTCCCCTGCGACAGCGAGGGCTTCGCCACGCAGGAGATCCACGGCAAGCTCGGATTGCGCTCCTCCGACACCGGCGAGATCTCGCTCGACTCGGTCGAGGTCGGCGAAGACGCGATGCTCGGTGAGATCGGCGACGGCTTCAAGGTCGCGATGAGCGCTCTGGACAACGGGCGCTACAGCGTCGCCGCCGGCTGCGTCGGCATCTGCGAAGGCTGCGTCGAAGCCTCTGTCGCCTACGCCAAGGAGCGCAAGCAGTTCGGCGTCCCCCTCGCCCGCTTCCAGCTGGTCCAGGAGATGATCGCCGACATGATCCTCAAGCGCGACGCCAGCCGGATGCTGGTCTACCGCGCCGGTCTACTAAAGGACGAAGGGGTGCCGAACACGACCGAGACCTCGGTGGCGAAGCTCTACGCGACCGAGTCGGCGGTCGAGTGCGCCAACCTGGCGATCCAGGTCCACGGCGGCGCCGGCTACGTCGACGACTACCCGGTCGAGCGCTACCTGCGCGACGCCCGCGTCACCACCCTGTATGAGGGCACCTCGCAGATCCAGAAGATGATCATCGGGCGGGCCGCCACCGGGATCAACGCGATGACACCGATGGTGGCGGAATAACGGCATGGCGGGCCTGATCGAGACCTCACGTGACGGCCACGTCGCCCTGCTGCGCCTCAACCGGCCCGAGGTTCGCAACGCACTCTCCTCGGAGATGATGGATGAGCTGGTCGACGAGCTGGAAGGACTCGACCCCGGCCCGGAGGTTCGCTGCATCGTGATCGCCGGCTCCGAGCAGGTCTTCGCCGCCGGCGGCGACATCAAGGCGATGAGCGAACGCAGCTTCGCCGAAGCCCTCACCCACCCCTCCTCGGCCTTCTGGCGGCGGCTCGCCGCGATCAAGACGCCGATGATCGCGGCGGTCTCCGGCTACGCGCTGGGCGGCGGCTGTGAGCTGGCGCTCGCCTGCGACATGATCGTCGCCTCCCCCACGGCAATCTTCGGCCAGCCGGAGATCACCCTGGGGATCATCCCCGGCGGCGGCGGCACCCAGCGCCTGGCGCGGGTGATCGGCAAGCAGCGGGCGATGGAGTACGTCCTCACCGGCCGTCGCTTCGACGCCGCCGAGGCACTGGCGATGGGCCTCGTCAACAAGGTCGCCGGGGAGGGCGAGTGGCTGGAGGAGGCGATGGCGCTCGCCCACACGATCGCCGAGCGCCCGCCGATCGCCACCCGCCTCGCCAAGCAGGCCGTGCTGGCATCCGAGGAGACGGCCCTCTCGGCCGGCCTTGAGAACGAGCGCCGCCTCTACGAGCTGGCGATGGCGACGGATGACCGCGTAGAGGGCATGAAAGCTTTCCTGGAAAAGCGCGAGCCCAAATTCGAGGGCAAGTAGCCGCCGACGGGCCGATATGTCAAGTCAGCCTTTACGTATCGGCCCGTCGGCCCCGGTTTCGCGGGTTGGTGTGGTGGGGGCGGGGACTATGGGGGCCGGGATTGCTCAGATTGCCGCTCTTGGCGGATATGAGACCCGGCTTTACGACCCGGTCCCTGCGGCGCTGGAGTCCGGCTTGGAGAAGCTTCAGGCAGCACTCGCCAAGGGTGCGGCAAAGGAAAGATGGAGCGAGGCCGACGCCGATGCGGCACGCGGTCGCACCGGCTCCGCACGAGACCTCGCCGACCTCGCGGAATGCGACCTGGTGATCGAGGCCGCGCCCGAGGACCTGGGCTTGAAGCGGGAGCTGTTCGCGGCGCTGGCGGAGGCCTGCGGTCCGGAAACGATCCTCGCCAGCAACACCTCCTCGCTGCCGGTCACCGCGATCGCCGCCCTTGTGCCCCACTCCGAGCGAGTGGTCGGCATGCACTTCTTCAACCCGCCGGCGCTGATGAAGCTGGTCGAGATCGTCGCCACCGACGAGGTGGCGAGCGAGGTGCTCGAGGCCACGACCGAGGTCGGCACCCGCATGGGCCGCACGCCGATCCGCGCCAAAGACAGCCCCGGCTTCATCGCCAACCGCCTCGCCCGCCCCTTCACCCTGGAGTCATTGCGAATGCTCGCCGACGGCGTCGCCGACGCGGCGACGATCGACCGCGTCTGCCGGCTCGGGGGCGGTTTCCGCATGGGCCCCTTCGAGCTGATCGACCTGATCGGCCTCGACGTAAACCTCAGCGTCGCCCGCTCCTTCTACGCGCAGGGCGGAGAGCCGGAGCGCTGGCGGCCCAGCCCGATTCAGGAAGCCCTGGTCGCCGAGGGCAACCTGGGCCGCAAGAGCGGCAAAGGCTTCTACGACTACCGCGACCCCCCAGACCCGGCTTCCGCTGTGCCTTCACACCGCATCTCGCGGCAAGGGAACGGCGCAACGGGTGGGTTGATGGTGGACCCCGAACTACTGGTGGAGATCGACCCGGCAGCGCCGCAGGTCCTCCCCCGCCTCCTCGCCCAGATCGCCAACGAGGCCGCCTTCGCGCTCGAAGAGAAGATCGGCTCCGCGGCCGACATGGACACGGCAATGCGGCTCGGCTTCAACTGGCCCCGCGGCCCGCTCGAGCTGACCGAGCTCCTGGGCGCCGCGACCGCCGTCTCGATCCTCGAGAAGCTGTGCGAGCGCCACGGCGAGGCATACGCCCCGGCACCGCGCCTGCTCGACGCGGCGGCCGCCTAGCGATGGACGAGTTCGAGCAGGCACGCCGGGGCCTCGTCGCCCGCTTCGACCCGCCCCGAATCGAGAACGAGGAGGGCCGCGCGGTCTGGGAGCTGGAGTCCTACGGATTCCTCGACTCCGAGCCGCCCCCGTCGGCGAATCCCAACCTCTGGCGCCAGGCGCAGCTTGGCCGCATCGCCGGGCTCTTCGAGCTAGCGCCCGGCTTCTACCAGCTGCGTGGCTTCGACCTCTCCAACATGCACGTGGTCGAGGGGCGCGACGGCGTCGTCGTCATCGACCCGCTGGTCTCCGCCGAGACGGCCGCCGCGGCCCTGGCCCTCTACCGCGAGCACCGCGGCGAGCGCCCGGTCACCGGCCTGATCTACACCCACAGTCACGTCGACCATTTCGGCGGCGCAAAAGGCGTCCTACCCGCGGGCGGGGGCGACTCCCAACAGATCCCGATCCTCGCCCCGGCCGGCTTCCTCCACCACGCGGTCAGCGAGAACGTCTTCGCCGGGACGGCGATGGCGCGTCGGGCCGGCTACATGTACGGGGCGATGCTCGAGCGCGGCCCGGACGGGCAACTCGGCGCGGGCCTCGGCCAGACGGTCTCGCTGGGAACGATCACCTTGGTGCCGCCCAACCTCGACATCGTCGAGACCGGCCAGGAGGAGGTGGTCGACGGGGTGCGGATGAGGTTTCAGCTGACGCCCGGAACCGAGGCACCGGCCGAGATGAACATCCACTTCCCCGACGCCCGCGTGCTCTGCATCGCTGACAACGCGGCCCGCTCGATGCACAACATCCTCACCCCACGCGGGGCGCTGGTCCGCGACCCGCGGGTCTGGGCGCACTACCTCGACGAGGCGATCGAGCTCTTCGGCGAGCAATCAGACGTGCTCTTCGCCGGTCACCACTGGCCATGTTGGGGCACGGACGAGATCGTCGACTACCTGGAAAAGCAGCGCGACCTCTACAGCTACCTGCATGACCAGACCCTGCGCTTGCTCAACCGCGGCCTGACCGGAGCGGAGATCGCCGAGCAGATCGAGCTGCCGCCCAGCCTGGCCGGCGAGTGGCACTGTCGCGAGTTCTACGGCTCAATCAGCCACAACACGAAGGCGATCTACCAGCGCTACATGGGCTGGTTCGACGGCAACCCTGCCCACCTCTGGGAGCACCCGCCGGTCGAGCAGGCACGCCGCTACGTCGAGCTTGCCGGAGGTGCCGACGAGCTGCTGGAAAAAGCCCGCGCAAGCTACGCGGCGGGCGACTACCGCTGGGTCGCCGAGATTGTCAATCACCTGATCTTCGCCGAACCGGAGAACCGCGAGGCACGCGAGCTGCAAGCCGACGCGCTCGAGCGGCTCGGCCACGGTGCCGAAAACGCGAGCTGGCGCAACTTCTTCCTTATGGGGGCAAGGGAGCTGCGGGAGGGAATCGTCCGCACCCCCACCGCGGCGGCGCCGCCCGACGTGCTCGCCCACCTGACCGTCAGCCAGCTGCTCGACGCAATGGCGATCCGGCTCAACGGCCCGCGCGCGGCCGAGCACGACCTGCGCATCGACTGGCAGGTCACCGACCCCGACGAGCAACACGCGATCACGGTCCGCAACGGCGTCCTCCGCCACAGGCCGGGCGGCCACGGCCGCGACGCCGATGCCGCGCTCGTCGTCGAGCGCAAGGCGCTCAACCAGCTGCTGCTCGAAATCGCGGATATCGGAGAGCTGGCCGAGAGCGGCCGCCTCCGCGTAGAGGGCGACGGGATCAAGCTCGGCGAGCTGCTCGGCCTGCTCGAGGACCCGGACCCCGGCTTCGCCATCGTCACGCCGGACTGACACGTCGCACGCTGCCGACTTCCAAACCGGCAGGGTCGTGGCGAGCGGACCTCGCCGGTCGCCCGCCCTCCCGGACGACCGGCGAGCTTGCCGCTGACCAAACCTGGTAGCTTAGTCTCCTTGACTAACCTACGATTAACTGTTTAAACATTAGTCTCTGACTATTCATCTGGTACTATATGCTTGGTCCCGACCTCACGAATACCAGTAAAAGGACAGGGAGACTGCCTCCCTGCCAGAGGTTGGCTTGACACCCGTGAAGGGAGGAGGTTCATCCGATGAACCCACGATCACCGCAGCGACAGATCCGCCTGTGTGGGTTCCGCCACGGTGGTTTTCCCATCCAACATCATTCTCAAGCCTGCCCTTCAGCTGGGCTTCCGGCTGGACCGAGGCACACTCGCAATTCACACCCGTCGGCTGAAGCTAGCCGACACCAACAAAGAGGAGATACGAACTCATGCTACCAAAGCTAATTAGCCTGGCGGCACTGGCCGCCATTGTCGCGACGGCGCTCGTAGGGGCTTCCGCAGCGCAAGCAGACACTCACGTCATTGGGCTTTGCTTAAAAGCTGAATCGTTATGCACCGGCAGTGGCCTTTCAGGCGTCGTAAAAGTCAAAGCTCACGCCAACAAAGCCGAACTAAAAAATACCGGCTTTTTTAAAACTACCGAGGTGTGCGAATCAGACACCACGGTCGAAGCCGAAGGCATGAAATCGCCGATGACAGGCAGCGTAACGGCCTTGACATTCACCAACTGCACCGGACCCTGTACCAAAGCGGAATCGAAAAACTTGCCCTGGACAGGCGAAGTAACAATGCCCGCGGAATGGTTAGAAGTCGATATGTATTTACAGACGACAACGAAAGGCGGCGCTCGCCTTAGCGGTTGCACGTTTGGCACGGAATGCGAATACGGAGTCCCGACCGGTAAATCGGTCAGTCTCTTAGGCGCAGGCAACACGGTCAAAGCCGAAGGCGTAACCCTGGAATACAAGAGTGGCAGTGGCGCATTTGTCTGCGGTAGCAGTGGGACGTGGACGGCAACCTACACGATCGAAACATGTGAATTAGCGAATGGAACGAAACACACGCCGTGCTACTTAACATTATTACCTGAAGAACCCTGACAACCCTGACCTAAAACGCGGTTCAGAGAAGGGCGCGCCGCGATGCGGCGCGCCCTTCTCGCTTCTCCGACCGTGTGGTCGGTCGGACGCGGTGGAATTGGCTTGTTATGGTACCGCGGACGCTCTTGACAGATACTCGTCCGTATTCTACTGTCTGGTCGTCAGCCGGAGCCGGGGGCTTCGAGTTCGGTTCAACAAGGAGAGGCGCCGGATGGAGGGTGGGAGTTTGGCTTTCGCGGGCGGACAATGCAGGGGCACCTAACCGTGGTGCGGGTCGCTTTGGCCGCATTCCTCGGCTCCGTGGCCATCGTGCTCCTGCCCGGCGGCGTCATCGCGGTGGCGGCGGAACCCCTCGTCCGCGTCTACGACCCGGCTCTTTCGCTGACCGGAGACTGCTCCGTAACAGCTGAGGACCCGATCCCCGATCCGGGGTGCCCGGTAGGAACTCATCCGCCAAAGCGTTTTCGCAACCCGTGCGGCGTCGCCACCGACTCGTATGGCGACGTCTATGTCGCCAGCTCTGCCCCCGGCAACCTGGAAGGCGAAATCCAAGGCCGGGTCGATGTCTTCAACGCGGCCGGCGAATACCTCACTGGCTTTGCGGACAAGCACAAGCCGTGCGACCTCGCGGTGGATTCAAAAGGCCACGTCTACCTGCTTGAGACGGAACCGATCGATGTCGGCAACGGACAGAATGAACTACGGATCCTGCTGTTCACGCCGCCGTCGTATCCACCCGAAGCGGGCATGAAATATCCCAAAGAAGACCAGGTACCGGTCGTGGAGCGCTCAGAAGGCGAAGATAAAAAGCCCCAAGCACTCGCCATTGACCCTTCCGACGACCACCTATACGCGAGGCTCTCGTTCCATGGCATCGTCGAATATGGCTCGGCGGCAGAAGAACTTCCCGGCGAGGAATGGACTCCGCAGCGGGAAGGTATTGGAGTCGGTATCGAAGGCGGCGTACTGAGAGGTGGATTCGACGTCTACGGCAAGAACCACGATATCTACAGTGTCGGATTCTCCACGGATGGCACTGAACCGGAAGCCGTATTCGTCATCGACGGTACCACCAACGAAAAGAAATGTGAGACCGACGGCGCTGCAACCATGTCGGGAAAGTTCAGCTTCAGCTTTGGAAAGGCCAGTCTCGCGGTCGATCAGGCGAGCGGGGACTTCTACGTCGACGACACCCAGGTCAACAAGGTAGTCGATCGCTTCACCTCGGACTGCAGCTTCGTCGATCGGCTGCCCGATGATCCGCCCTCTCTGCAGTCACCCGACCCGGATGCCGGGCTCGCTGTCGACGACCCTTGCCTCGGTGAAGGGGAAGCATCGTGCGACCTGGGCGGCTATCACAGCCCTAAAGAGAGCGAAGGCCAAATATATGTTGGCTCCGGAGAAAAAGAAGGCAACTCCCACCTCTTCGCGTTTCCGCTGAGAGCCATCGGCCCGCCCGAAGTCAGGGCACAGGTGGCAACCGATGTGACTGATACCGACGCGGTGTTGCGCGCGGAAGTCAACCCCCACGCGCTCGAGACCACTTATCGCTTCGAATACATCCGCGCCAGCGACTACCAGGCGGATGGCGGCGAATTTGGCGCGGGCTCGGCTAGCAGCCCGGCGACTGCTGTGAGCGCGGGGCACGGCGCTACCTTCGCTGTTGTCTCGGAGCCCGTCAGCGGCCTGGAGGCCGGCACCTCGTATCGCTTCCGCCTCGTCGCCGATAACTGCGATGCGCCGGGTGCGATCGAAGGCGAATGCCTGACGAAGGGCGAAGGCACGCCGGGGGGAGAGGGGAAAGAGGGGGTTTTCACGAGCTACCCGCTCAGAGCAGAGGACATGCCCGACGGGCGGGCCTACGAGCTCGTCACACCAGCCGAGACGGGGGGGTACGTGCCGACGATGAACGAACTCGGTGGCCCCTACCTTGGGGCTGGAACGAATTTGGCGACCGACTTCGCCGCGACGGGCGGAAACGCCCTCGTTTTCGGCATCGAGGGCGGTTCTCTCCCGGGTCTTCCGGGAAATGGGTTCCACGACACATACGAGGCTCGCCGCGAAGCGATCGGACCCTATGGGCACTGGAGCAGTGAATCCACCGGGATCGACGGCACCGACGCCTGGTATCCCTCGCCGGGCGGCTTTGGGCCCGACCACGCGGCAGCGTTCTGGTCCGTGCCGGAAGAACCGAACTCCCCGGTCGCCGAAGGCACCTACATCCGCCGCGCGGGCGGGGCGCTCGACCCAGAATGCACTCCCGGCCTGGGAATCGACCTCGAACTGATTGGCTGCGGCAGCCTGGGAACCGATCACGAGGCAAGCGGAAGGTGGATCTCTCCTGGAGCAGGCCACGTCATCTTTAGCACCCAGTCGGAAAACACCAGGATTGCGCAACAACTGGAGCCCCAAGCCGCCCCAACCGACACCGGCGCAATCTACGACCGCACCGCCGATGGCCTGACCCATGTGGTTTCCCTGAAACCGGACGGCGGCTCCTTCGGCGCAGGCGAAGACGCCTCCTACCAAGGGGCTTCCGCCGATGGCACGGCCGTAGCCTTCGAGGTCGGCGGCAAGCTCTACGCGCGGCTCGACGACACCGAGACGGTGGAGGTGGCGGAAGGCAATGTCTCCTTCGGCGGTTTCTCCGAGCACGGCGGACGCATCTTCTACCTGCGGCCCAATGTGGGTGAACCACTGCTTCCGGGCAGCGATGTACCACAGGGCGAGCTCTTCGCCTGCGAGGTGCGCCTGGGGCCCTGTGCCGGCGCTGGCTCCCAGCCGTCCCTCCAAATCGGCTCCGGCGAGGAATCTGTGCTCACCAACGTCTCCGCCGACGGCTCGCATGCCTACTTCGTCTCACCGAAGTTGCTCGACGATGCCGAAAAGGGGACTGAAGGCGCCGAGAACCTGTATACCTGGGACGGCTCGGGCATCGACCTCGTCGCTGAGGTCTCTCTAAGCGACGTCCTCGGCCGTGAAATCCTCTCGAATCAGCATGCTGGCGGCCTCGGGCTCTGGGTGACCAATGCCGTCGCCCCGTCTCCCGGGGCGCGTCAGGGTCCAGCTAACGACCCTTCGAGGACCACTACCGACGGAGCCGTTTTCGTCTTCGAGTCCAGCGCTCAGCTGACCGACTACGACCCCGAGGGGCACTCGGAGATCTACCGCTACGACTCCGGCGCCCCTCCGGAAACCCGGCTCACATGCATCTCCTGCAACCCCTCCGGCGCCCCTGCGACGTCGGATGCCCAGCTTGAGTCAGATCCACCCTCACAGTTCGTCTCGCTTCCACCGGTGAACGCGATCTCCAGCATCGCCAACATCACCAAGAACGGCAAGATGGTCTTCTTCCAGAGTGCCGAACGTCTCGACCTCGGCGACACCGACAGCAAGATCGACGTCTACAAGTGGGAGGCGCCCGGCGAGGGAGACTGCGCACGCGCTCGCGGATGCGTTCGCCTGGTCTCCTCCGGATACAGCGCCGGCGACGACTACCTCTACGCGATGACCCCCGACGGAGACAACGTCTTCTTCGAGACCGGCGATCAACTGGTCCCCCGCGACGTCGAGGCCACTCCGTCGATCTACGACGCCCGGACGGGCGGAGGAGAAGCCTCCGAACCGGCTTCGCCCGGTCCATGCCTGGGCGAAGCCTGCCAGCCCGTCGTGGCGGCTCCCGAGTGGACCGGCACGACCAGCTCGAACTTCGAAGGCCCAGGTAATATCGCCCGAGGTCGCCGCTGCCAAGCGCCGGCCCGCAAGGCCCGTCGCGCCGCCCGTCGCGCGAAGGGCCTCAGGCGCGCGGCCAAACGAGCCAAGACCACGCCTCGCGCCCGCACAATCGGCCGCCGGGTGCGACACCTCGCGGCGCAGGCCAAGCGAGCTCGCAAGCACGCCAAGCGCTGCCGGATCCACGCAAAAAAGAGCGCCTCGCGGCAAGGAAGGCGCTTGCCATGAGACTCCCCGCCGCCACAGTTGCCGTGGCGCTTGCCCTCTGCGCGCCTGCCGCACAGTCTCTGGCAAACCCCGCCAACTACGGGATCGAATCGGTCGCGGGCTCGCTCAGCAAGAGCCAAGCGGGCGCCCATGCCGACTTCGCCAATGATCTCGTGCTCAAAACGGAAAGCTTTGAATTGCCGGCACTAACCCGCGACGTCACGATCGAACTGCCCGCAGGGCTGCTCGCAAATCCCGACTCCGCCCCCAAGTGCACCACCACCCAGTTCATCGGCACCAACGTAGAAGTGAAATCGAACGCTACCGGCTGCCCCCAAGACTCCCAGGTCGGGGTCACTCATATCGTCTTCGCGAGCGCTGGCCTGGGAACCTCCAGCTTCGTCGAGCCGGTCTTCAATCTCATGCCCCGCCCGGGTGAGCCGGCCCGCCTCGGCTTCATTGCGCTCGCCTACCCAATCGTAATCGACACTGAGCTGCGTGCGGGCGGAGACGAACCCTATGGCGTCACCGCCATGGTCAGAGGCACGGACACCTTGGCCACACTCTACGAGACCGAAACGACTCTCTGGAGCGTCCCGGCCGACGAAAGCCATGACGGCGAACGGATGACCCCATACGAGTCGGCGCACAACTCCGGTGCGATCGAAACCCCGACCGGAAGGCGGACGAGCGGCCTGACGCCGACTCCCTTCACCCTCAATCCGACCCGCTGCGCGGAACCGTTCCCGCTGCACGCCGCGGTGGACAGCTACCAGGAACCCGGACGCCTCTCCAGAGCCTCGACCATGCTGCCGGCGGCGACGGGCTGCAGCCTACTCGAGTTCAAACCAACGCTAACGATCACCCCGACCACGGAACAGGCGCAGACCGGCACCGGACTCGATGCCACCCTCACGTTCCCGACCGCGGGCCTGCAACAGCCAAACTTGAACGGTGAGGATGAGCAGAAGCGAGTCGAGGTCGCCTTGCCAGAAGGAGTCACCGTCAACCCCTCTCAGGCGAACGGGCTCGGCGCCTGCAGCGAAGTGCAATTCGAAGCAGAGACGGCCTCCTCAGGTGTGGGCACCGGTTGCCCGCAGAGTTCAAAGGTGGGCACGGTGATCGCGAAGAGCCCCCTGATCGACGAGAAGGCTGAAGGCTCGATCTACATCGCTGAGCCCTACCGGAACCCTTACGGCACCCTGATCGCGATCTACATGATCCTCAAGATCCCCGACCGCGGCGTAATCGTGAAGCTACCCGGCAAGGTCGAGCTAGGTGCACAGACCGGGCAGCTGAGGGCCAGCTTCGGAGACGGCGCTTTTCCAATCCCTCAGCTGCCGGTGGAAAGCTTCCACCTACACTTCCGAGAAGGCGCACGAGCACCGCTCGTGACGCCGGCCGCCTGCGGGAGATATGAGTCGACTGCACACTTCGAGTCCTGGGGCGGGCACACGGTAACGACCCACCCGAGCTTCGAGATCGGCACCGGTAACGGTGGCGGCCCATGCCAGCGCGGGCCACAGCCCTTCCGGCCCGGATTCATGGCCGGCACGATCTCAAACCAGGCGGGGACATACTCGCCCTTCCACATGCGTCTCACCCGCGGCGACGGCGAGCAGGAGATGACTCGTTTCAGCTCGATCCTGCCGCCCGGAGTAGTCGGGCGGATCGCCGGCATCCCCTACTGTCCGGAGGTCGCCATCGCCTTGGCCCAATCGCGCAGCGGCGTGCTCGGGGGCAGCGCAGAGCTGGAGGACCCCAGCTGCCCCGCCGCGAGCCGAATCGGCCGCACCGATGCCGGCGCAGGAGTCGGCTCCAGTCTCACCTGGGTCGGCGGTTCTCTTTACCTTGCCGGCCCCTACCGGGACGATCCGCTCTCGGTCGTCTCGATCACTCCGGCGGTGGCCGGCCCCTTCGACATCGGCACGGTGGTCGTCAGGGAGGGACTCGCCCTCGACCCGACCACCGGGGAAGTCGAAGTGGACGGCGCCGCGTCCGACCCGATTCCTCGCATTCTCCAGGGCATACCGCTCGAGCTGCGCGATCTTCGGGTCAAAGCCGACCGGCCAAGATTCACTCTGAACGCGACAAACTGTGAACCAGAGCTTGCACGTGCCATTCTCTGGGGTGGCGGCACGGTATTGGCGCCCTCCGCGGAAATGCCGATCAACCTCTCCGCCCGCTATCAGGCCGCTGGCTGTAGGGCGCTCGGACTCAAGCCCAGACTCGGCTTCAAGCTGCGAGGCGGCACGAGACGCGGCGCCCACCCGGGGCTGCTGAGCGTGCTCAGGACCCGTCCGGGCGACACCAACATCGACAAGGTCGTCGTCACCTTGCCGCACTCGGCCTTCCTCGAGCAGGGGCACATCCGCACCGTTTGCACGAGGGTTCAGTTCAGGGCCAAAACGTGCCCCGCAGGCTCCATCTATGGCCATGCGCGGGCAGTTACTCCTTTGTTGGACGAGCCACTGAAAGGACCGGTGTACCTGCGCTCCTCCAACCACAAGCTTCCGGACCTCGTCGTCGCGCTGCGCGGGGTCGTCGACATTGACCTCGTAGGTCAGATCGACTCGCTGCAGGGACGGATCCGGACCACGTTCAAGTCGGTGCCCGACGCGCCCGTCTCCAAGTTTGTCCTCGCCATGCAAGGTGGCGCGAAGGGTCTAATCGTCAACAGCAGAAGCCTCTGCGCAAGTCCTTCCCGTGCCCAGGTCAAGTTCACCGGGCAAAACGGCAAGGTTCGCAACTTCAACCCCACCGCGCGAGCTAAATGCGACGAGCATCGCCGCAGAACCTCGCACCACTAATTACAACTATCCATCAACAGGGAGGAACAACCGATGTTCGCAAACATGCGAAGGCAGTTTGGGACCGCCGGCCTGGCGGTCGCCATCGTCGCGCTTATCGTTGCTCTGGGAGGCGGTGCCTATGCGGCTACGCAATCCCGCGCCACGCACAAGAAGAAGTCACGTGCCGCTCTAACCGGCAAGCAAGTGAGAGAAGTGAAGAAGATCGCCAAGCACTACGCCGGTAAGCCAGGTACCAATGGCACCAGCGGAGGTCCCGGCCCCGAAGGCAAGCAGGGTCCCAAGGGGGAACCAGGGAAACCAGGACCCCTCCTGGAAACACTCCCCGCTGGCAAGAGTCTACAGGGCGTATGGGGTACGTCAGGCGGCACGTCGACAACCGAAGCAACAGCAGGTGCCACTATTTCCTTCCAGTTCCCGCTCGAAAGTGCGCCGGCTGTGGTCTACGTCTGGGCCGATAATACGACCGTTGGCCTCTACGGCTTCCGCCAGTCGCTCACCGCTCCCGGCGAAGCGTTGGAAACAGCGGCCGAAGTAGAAGCCTTCTGCCCGGGCTCGTCGAGCGAACCAGAAGCAACAGCGGGCAACCTGTGCATATACACGACGATTGAAGAAAATGGTGGTGTATTGGGTCCGTCGCCGATTTCTTTCGGCGAAATCTCCCGCTTTGGCACGACGCTCCCCAACGTTGTATTTACCAGCGAAGGCTGGATCCAAGGCACCTGGGCGGTAACAGCCGAATAGGCCGCTTTCGCCGCCAAGACGCCAACCTCGACAGCCAAAGACCCGGGCGACAAGCGCCGCCCGGGTCTTTCGCCAGGCCGTTTTTGCAGTCGCACAGCACTATCGGTGATTTATGCTGCCCAAAGGAACCCACCGGGAAGCGAAGCCACGGCAACAACAACATCGGCTTCGCCAGCCGGCTGGGCCGGCTACGCCTACGTCGTCGGCTCCGAAAGCGCAATCAGCTCGATCGACTTCTCGACCAACGCGCCGGTCCGCTTCAAGAAGGTCGTGCTGAAGAAGAAACGGCGCCGTTGGTTAGAGGGAGCCGCTCAGCGAGCGATGCGGAACATCAGCTGGTCCTCGTAGCACCAGCTCCAGTCCTCGCCCGGCTCGACCGAGCGGATCACGGGGTGGCTGCTCTCGGCGTTGTGCGCGGTGGCGTGCTTGCCTTCGGAGTTGTCGCAGCAGCCGATGTGACCACACTCCTGGCACATGCGCAGGTGGACCCACTGCATGCCCAGCTTGAGGCACTCCTCGCAGCCGACGATCTCTGCCGGTGGGTCGAAAATCTCGATCGTGCGGATATGAGTGCAGGTCTGGGCCGTGCGCTCACGATAGCGGGATCGACCCCCCGCGCCGCGACGATCGGACCCCTACATCTGCAAGGCTGAGGCCGTGAGCGAGAGCGAGACAGGCGGCGAGCCGATCACCGAAGCGGGGCTGGCGGCATTGCGCGAGGAAGTCGAGCAGCTGGAAGGCCCGGCCCGGACCAAGATGGCGGCCCGGATCAAGGTCGCGCGCGAGGAAGGCGACCTCAAGGAGAACGCCGAGTACCACATCGCCAAGGACGACCAGGCCCACCTCGAGACCAAGATCAAGCGGCTGCGCGAGCGCCTGCGCACCGCCGTCGTGGTCGAGGTAGACAACAGCGCCGACGGCTTCGCCTTCGGCCGCACGGCCGAGGTGCTCGACGAGGCAAAGGGCGAGACCAACACCTGGACCTTGGTCGGCTCGACCGAAGCCAACCTCACCGAGGGCCGCCTCTCCGCCGAGTCCCCGATCGGCCGCGCCCTGCTCGGCGCCAAGGTAGGCAAGCCGATCGAGATCGAGACCCCGAAAGGCTCGCGGACGTTCGTGGTGCGGAAGCTGGTCGGCTAGCTCGATCGCCTGTACTCTCGGCCTGTCTTGCCCAGCCGCACCCTGAAGATCTGGCTCAAGGGCAAGCGCGGCAAGAACACGAGAAGGTTCTCCGGCAAGCTCAAGGGCAGGCGCCTGAAGCCGGGCTCCCACCTCGCGACCGCCACAGCCGTCGATTCGGCCGGCGGCAAGTCCGCCCCCCGCCGCGTCACCTTCAAGGTCAAGAAGCCCACTCGGAAACGCTAGGCCGGCGGCGTCGAGGGCACGCCTACAGCTGCCTGCGCGGGCGCTGATGCTACGCTGTCGCACATGGAGATCGGGGTACGTGATCTGCGCAACCGAACCGCCAGCGTGATCGATGCGGTGAAGGCCGGCGAGAGAGTCGTCCTGACGGTGAACGGCGACCCGCTGGCGGACATCGTCCCCCACGGCCAGCGGACCCGCTGGCTCGGCGGCGCCCAGCTTCGCGAGCAACTTCGAGAGCGATCCGCCGATCCCGCTTTGCGCCATCAGCTTGACGAGCTGGCCGGCCAGACCCTCGACGAGCTTTGACCGCACCTCCCGCCGGCCTGCTCGACACATCGGTCTTCATCGCCCGTGGGGCCGGCCGCCCTCTGGGCGAGCTACCGGATCGCGTTGCCGTGTCCGTCGTCACGATTGGCGAGCTACAACTCGGCGTCCTCAAAGCAAGCGACGACGCCACCCGAGCCCGGCGCGCCGACACCCTCTCCCTCGCCCGTTCCGCCGACCCAATGCCAATCAGCGAGGCAGTGATGACTGCGTGGGCACGACTTGTCGCTGACTGCCAGGCAGCGGGCATTCACCGCACGGTCAAGCTAACCGACGCCTTGATTGCGGCCACCGCCGTGGTGCACGGCCTCCCGGTGGTCAGCCAAGACGGCGACTTCGCCAAGATCGCCGTGGCCCATAGGTCACTCCGCACAATTGGCGTTTGAGCTTATTAACGCGCGCACTTTCGTCGTTCGGAAGTTGGTCAACTGAGCGGTACCGGTGTAGCCTGAACCGGTCTTGTCAGAGTTCAAACTGAAGACCCGGTTGGCGCTGGCGCTGGCGGCGATCGCCGTCCTCGCCCACGGCGCGGGCGCGGCGACGGCCGGGACGCTCTACACCAACAACTACAGCTCCAAGCAGGTCGCGGCTTTCTCGATCGGCGCCGGCGGCTTGCTGACACCGCTGGCAGGATCGCCGTTTGCCGCGCCGTACTACGCGGAAGAGATCGCGATCACGCCCGACGGCCGGACAATGGTGCAGTCCTACGGATTCTTCCTCGACCGGCAGATCGGCTCATTCTCGATCTCGGCCGATGGATCTCCAACCCCGATCGGCGCGATCCCGGCGGCGATATACGGCAACCCGGCGATCACGCCCGACGGCCGCTTCGCCTATCTGCCGGGAGCAGTCGCCGGCGTCGTCGGGTTCGCGATCGGCGCCGCTGGAGACCTGACGGAAGTGGGCAGCTTCGGCAGCTTCGGCAGCGAGGAAATGGTCGCGATCGCGCCCGACGGCCGCTTCCTCTTCCTCCCCAGCTTTGCGGGCGGAACGATCGAGCGCTACGAGATCCAGAACGACGGCACGCTGGCCCCGCTCGGCCCTGCCCCGGTTGGCCTGTTCCACCCCGTGTCGATGCAGATCACGACCGACGGAGCCTTCGCTGTCGCGCTCGGCATCGGAGGAGCGCCGGAAGTCCGGCTCCAGGCACTCGCGGTGGGTGCGGACGGCAGCCTGACTCCCCTCGGCCCCTCGACTATCCCAACCGACACCACCCCAAGCGCTCCGGTCATCTCACCCGATGGCCGCTTCGTATACGTGGCCGACGGCAACAACGACACGATCACCGCCTTTTCCCTGGGCGCCGGTGGCCTCAGTCAAATTGGCGCCCCTGTTGCAGCCGGCTTCGAAGATCCGGAAGCCGTCGGCATGTCGGTCGACGGCCGCTATCTCTACGCCACGTTCAACGGCAGCGAAGTCATCCAGGCCTTCTCCGTGGGCGCCGACGGAACCCTGACCAAGATCGGCGGTCCGGCCCCGACCGGTGGCGAAAGCGACGGTTCGGCGTTGATTGCACGGCCCGCCGTGCCGACGGCGCGACTCGCACCACCGCCACCGGTGACGCCAGGCAAGAAGGTGAGTCTCGACGCAGGCGCCTCCAGCGACGTCGGCGCGGCGATCGCCAGCTACGCCTGGGATTTCGGCGACGGCACCGCCCTGCCCGCGGGAGGAGCCACGACCGACCACGTCTTCAAGCCCGGCGTCTACGAGGTGAAGGTCACTGTCAACGACGACGCCGGTTGCACGGGCTTCGTCTTCACCGGCCAGAGCGCCTTCTGCAATGGTCGCGAAGCGACGGCGACCGCGACGATCGACACCCTGCCCGTGGTCCAGAGCCTGCGGGTCGCGCCCGCCAGGTTCGCCGGCGCCTCGGCGTCGAAAAAGCGCAAGAAGAAGCGCGGCAGCACCATCCGCTACAAGCTGAGCGAGAAGGCCAAGGTCGCCTTCACGCTCCAGGGCAAGAGCCCGGGTCGCAAGCTAGGCAAGAAGTGCAAGCGCAAGACGAAGGCGAACGCCGGCAAGCGCAAGTGCACCCGCTTCCGAACCGTCGGCAAGCTCTCGGCAAGGGGCAAGGCGGGTAAGAACGCGCGCCGCTTGCCCGCCAAGCTCAAGGGCAAGCGCCTCAAGCCGGGTCCTTACCGCCTGACCGCCGTGGCGATCGACTCAGCGGGCGGCAAGTCAGCCACCAAGCGCACCGGCTTCAAGGTCAAGAAGACCCGCTGACACTCCCGTCACCGTCCTCGATGCGGCTCTATCGCGGATCTCACGCCCGTAGGTAGGTCGCACCCTCCGGAAGCCACGAAGCGGAGCTTGCCGAGATCAGCTGCCAGGTGTCGGAGCGACCTCTACCGGCTCGCCGCCGACGGCCCAGTGGGCCTCGGGGCTGGGTGGGGTGTCGCGCAGGTACCACTCGGCGTCGAGGGCGCCCTTGCAGCCGCTGCCGGCCGCGGTTACGGCCTGGCGGTAGGTGTGGTCGACCACGTCGCCGACGGCGAAGACGCCCTGCAGGTTGGTGCGGGTGGAGCCCGGCTCGGTAAGGATGTAGCCGTTCTCGTCGGTCCCGACCTGACCGGCGACGACCTCGGAGCGGGGGATGTGGCCGATCGCGACGAAAGCGCCCTCGGCGGCGAAGTCCTCGCTCTCGCCGGTCTCGACGTTGCGCAGGCGCACGTGGGCAAGGTGGCCGCCCTCGCCGGCCACGAACTCCTCCGGGACGTAGGGGGTCTTGAACTCGATATTGGCCTGCTCCTGGGTCCGCTCAAGCATGATCTTCGAGGCACGGAACTCCTCGCGGCGGTTGACCACGGTCAACTCGCTGGCGAACTTGGAGATGAAGATCGAGTCCTCCATCGCCGAGTCGCCGCCGCCGATCACGAGCACCTTCTGGCCCTTGAAGAAGGCGCCGTCGCAGACGCCGCAGGTGGAGACGCCGCAGCCGCTGAGCTCGATCTCACCGGGGATGCCGAGTCGGCGCGGCTCCGCCCCCATCGCCAAAATCACCGTTTTCGCCAGGTACTCCTCGTCGCCAAGGTAGACCTTCTGCACGCCGCCGTCGGAGAGCTCGACCCGGTCGACGTCGTCGCTGACGAAGCGGGTGCCGAAGCGCTCGGCCTGGGCGCGGAACTGGGTCATCATCTCCGGCCCCATGATCCCCTCTGGATAACCCGGGTAGTTCTCGACGTCGGTGGTGTTCTGCAGCTGCCCGCCCCACTGGAAGCCCTCGAAAACGAGCGGCTCGAGGTTGGCGCGGGCGGTGTAGAGCGCCGCCGTGTAGCCAGCAGGCCCACCGCCGACGACGATCGTGTTCTCGACCTTCTTCGTGTCTGTCATATCTATCCCTAAGTCTAGTCTCAGCGCCAATACTTTACTTTGTATAGTACGGCTCCAGTCGGGGCGAATCAAGCTCTGTGATCTCACCGCATGCCGCGTTCTGTTTGTTCAGGCCGCTCCTACGCATAGGCTTCGGCGATGCGCGGCCCTGTCTCGGGGAAATGGTTGGAATGCTGAGCAGGGGACTGGCATGGCTCGGTTCCTTCGCGGACATCATCGCGCTTGGGCTAGTAGCGGCGACGACGGGGCTTGCGCTTGCGCATTCTGCGGATTTTCCGAGCACCGGTGCCTGGTCTTCTGGTCACGTCCTCCCGCCGGCACAGATCCTTGCTGCCGTTCTGCTGGTCATTTCCCAGATCACCGTAGTCCTCACCGCACGAAGGAGACAGCGAAACCGGGAGCTTGAAAGTGCCTGTCGAGAGGTGGCTGCATGCATCGACGAACTATGCCCGTCGCTGCCTTTGCGGGAAGTAGGAGTACATATTTGGGCGGTTTCGGGGCTGCCTTTCGCCAGGCACCTGCGTCGCTCGGGCAGTTTCCTCCTGCTGAGCAACAGGGCGCGTTCGGGAATCCGCTGGACCAAGGGAAAGGGGGTGGTCGGTGCGGCTTGGCAGAAGGAAATGCGGGTCATCAAAGATATTGAAACAATTCGCACTAAGGCAACCTCGGAAGGGGCGTACATGGCGCTGCCGGACGGGGATCGGCTGGGGCTTTCGTGGGAGGACTTCGTGAAGACGCCGCGCTATCAGATCGTTTGCGCCAATCCGCTCTACAACCGTGGAAACGGCCGTGCCAAGCCGGTCGTGCGCGGCGTGGTTGCGATAGATGTCGCCCGGCCCGGACACTTCAGCGAAGTCGACGCGCCAACCAAAAGTCCCAAGTTTGCTTCCGTCGTAGGGCTCTGCGAAACTGCTCTTGAGAATTAATGAAGGAGGCATTCGCATGACACCACAAGAACGTGCAAAAGCCCAGGAGCGGTCTCTGCAAGGAACCGGCCCCCGCATCGTCACCGTCGAGACTCTCCACCGCTTGGAACGCGAGGAAGCACCGAAGCACCTGATCAAGGCCGCGCAGAGGGCGATCAAGACGAACCCCGTCTAGATCGCCTCAGTTTGCGGCGGGCTCCAGCCCCGGCGTGGGCTTTGGAGAGCGCTCGACGGGCAGGCCGTCAGCTTCCCAGCGGGTGACGGTTTTGCGGAGCTGGAAGAAGGCGGCAACTCCGAACGGGATCGGCATCCAGAAGGCGATCAGGCGGTAGATCAGGATGGCCGGGAAGACGGTGTCCTCGGGAATGCCGAAGAGTACGAAGGCGCCGATCATGCCGGCGTCGACGGCGCCGACCCCGGCGGGGGCGAAGGGGATCAGGTTGGCGACCATGCCGAGGAAGAAGCCCTGGACGACGACGGCCAGCGGCACGTGCACGCCGAAGGCGTGGAAGGAGGCCCAGAGGATGCCGACGTTGGCCGCCCAGTAGCCGGCCGCGCCGATCACCGCGAGGCCGCCCTTCGAGGGATGGGCGAAAAGGCCGATCGCGAAGCGAAAGCCCTCGGCGAAGGTGGCGGGCACCCGGCCCACCTGGCGGGCGATCGCCCGGCCGCGGTCGCCGTGGACGAAGCGGGCGATGCGCGGCCCCAGGTCGGGCGGGATCAGGGCCAGCAGCAGGCCGAGCGCGAGCAGCACCCCGGCCACGCCGGCGGGAACGATGGTCAGCTCGACCGAGGACTTGCCATGGAGGACCCCGGTGCGCAAGAGCACGCCGAAGAGGATCAGGGCCAGCGGGTAGAAGGCGTAGTGGAGGGTGAGGAAGGCGACCATCCGCCGGGCCACGTCGTGGCGGCGCATCCCCGCTTTGCGCAGCGCCCACCAGGTGAGCACAATCCCGCCCGCCCCGGCGGCGGAGAAGAGCAGCGTCGCCGCCAGGCCGGCCATGTTGATCTCATAGGTCTCCATCCAGCTGAGCCGCAACGCGTCGCCGCCGACCACCGCCTTGAAGAGGGCGATGTAGGTGCCAAAGGCGACGACGTTGAAGCCGATCGCGACCGCGATCCAGACCGGGTCGGCGTCGCCGAGCTTGCCCAGCGCGTTGCTCAACCCGACCAGCTTTGGGAAGAGGAAGTAGATCCCGACCAGCAACGCGACGACCACGACCGCCGTCTGGATCAGGCGCCGTCGCGTGAAGATCGGTAGTTCGGCAGGATCGCCGCCGTTCACCGAGTCCTCGGGAGACACCCCAGGGAAGCTACCCGCTGGCGAGGCGCTCCAAGCGCCGCAGCCCCGCGGTCACCCCTTCGACGGCCGGCTCGGCCAGCGGCTCGCCGCGCCGCACGGCCGCGACCAGGCCGGCGCCGGCGAGCAGGTCGGTGACGTAGTGCTCGCCCAGGTAGACCAGCGCAAATCCCAGCGTCAGCGAGTAGGTCCAGCCGACGGCGCCCTCGACCGGGCCACCGGCCTCGCTGAGCGCGAGCGCCGCCATCGCCGAGGTCGCGAAGTGCAGCGAGGGCATCGCCGCCCAGGGGTTGCCGCCGAGCGCGCTGTACATCTTCGGCCAGGCCGTGCCCCAGGTGTCTTCGCCGACGCCGATCATGATCCGCTCCACCTTCTCGCCGGTCATCCCTTCCTCGGAGGCCCACCAGGGCGGCGAGGTCGGGATCGCGAAGTAGGCGATGCAACCGATGTCGAAGACCGCGGCCATCTGGCGGGCGGCACGGGGGAAGCGCTCGGGATGGCGCCAGAGGATCCAGGCGAGGGCGAGGTAGGGCTCGAAGAACCAGAGCCAGTGCGTCCAGGTGAGGACGCGGTTGACGGTGCCGACCCGGCGCAGCCGCGCCAGGCCCCGCTGCAGGCGAGCGTTGGGCAGGCGGCCGAGGCCGAGCACCCGGTCGGCGACGATCGGGTAGCGGCTGCGCAGGCGGCCCTGCAGGCGCTCGGGGTCGTCGTAGGGAAGCTCGTGGACCATGATGAAGGCCCACATCTGCATCGCGTAGAGGGCGACGTCGCGCTTGCGCGAGCGCGGATAGAGCACCGCGATCGCCAGCGGGCCGGCGGCGCAGGCGGCAATCGTGACCGGCGCCGGCGCCCGCAGCCGTTTGCGCAGCAGGGGCACCGCAAAGGCAGCGGCGACCGCGCTCGCGGCTCCGGCACGCAGCGCGAGCCGGAGCGCCGGAGATGGCTTGGGCTTCTCCTCCGCATAGGGTCGGCGAGTAGTAGGAGCCGCCGCCCGCGTGATTAGAATGGCCGCGCTTTGGCGCCCCACTCTCCTGGCACCGACCAGATCGACACCCTGCTTTGGATTGGCTTCGTCGCCGCGGCGATCCTGATCGTCGCGATCAACGGCGCGCTGATCTACGCCCTGCGCCGCTACCGCGGCGATCGCGGTGCCGAGCCGCGCCAGGTTCGCGGCAGCCGCGGCAGCCAGTGGCGGGCCGGCGCCGTGCTCACCGCCTTCGCCGCGGTCGTCCTGATCGCCAGCCTGATCTACACCGACAAGGCGCGCGAGACGCCGGCGACCGGCGCCGCCGGCCTCGCCTCGGCAACCTCGAAGCCGCTGCGGATCGAAGCGACGGGCCAGCAGTGGCTCTGGCGCTACGACTACCCGAACAAAGCCTTCAGCTACTACAAGCTGGTCGTCCCGGTCGACACCACGGTCGAACTCGACCTGATCTCGACCGATGTGATCCACACCTGGGATGTGCCGGCGCTGGCGCCCATGCGCGACGCGGTTCCGGGCAAGACCAACCACGTCGTCTTCCGCGCCGACGAAGAAGGCGTCTACGACGGCCAGTCGGCGACCTTCTCCGGCCAGGCCTACGCGGCGATGCGGACCGAGGTCGAGGTCGTCTCGCCGGCCGCCTACGAAGCCTTCGTCAAGCAGCAGAAGACCGACATCCAGGCCGCCCAGGATCGCGTCGTCGGCCTGATCGAAAAGGGAGAAGTACCGTGAGCGCTCGCCCCGAGGTCGTCGTCGACGGCTTCCCCCGCCGCCGTCCCCGCTGGATCGAGCTGGTGACCAGCGCCGATCACAAGGACGTCGGCCGGGTGATGATCGGCGCCGCGCTCGGCTTCCTCTTCATCGCCCTGGTCGAGTTCGGGCTGATGCGGCTGCAGCTGGCCGTGCCGGAGAACTCGCTGCTCACCCCGGTCGCCTTCAACCGCCTGCTCTCGCTCTACGGGGCGACGGCGATCTTCCTCTTCGCGATCCCACTGGCGCTCGGCCTCTTCTACTACCTGGCCCCGCTACAGGTCGGCGCCCGCGGCACGGCCCTGCCCCGCCTCGGCCAAATCGGGCTCTGGCTCTACCTCGCCGGTGCCACGGTGCTCTACGCGGGCTTCCTCTTCACTCCGTCGGAGGCCGGGGTCAACCCGCTGGCGCCGCTCTCTGAGCTGGCCTTCCTGCCCAACAACGGCGTCGACGCCTGGGCCGCCTCGAGCGGCCTGGCGACGCTCGGCTTCGTCGCGATCGCGATCAACCTGGTGGCGACGCTGCGGGGGATGCGCGCTCCGGGCATGGCCTGGCGCCGCGTGCCGGTCTTCGCCTGGGCCGCCGCGATCTGCTCCTGGCTGCTGCTGGCGATCGGCCCGGTGTTGCTGGCCGCGATCGCGATGCTGCTGATCGACCGCAACTTCGACGGCGTCTTCTTCGCCGACGGCTCCGGCGGCGCACCGCTGCTCTGGGAGCACCTCAGCTGGATCTTCTTCACCGGCGCCTACATGCTGATCCTGATCACGGCCCTGGGCGCGGTCGCCGAGATCGTCCCCGTCTTCGCCCGCAAGCCGCTCTTCAACCGCGGCGCGGTGGTCGGCTCGCTGGTCGCGATCGCCGTGCTCGGCACGCTCGCCTGGATGCAGAACATGCTCACCGCACCGATCGGGATCGGCTGGATGTACTTCGCGATGATCATGTCGCTGGCCCTGGTCGTGCCCTTCGGGCTGATCGTCTTCAACCTGATCGCGACGATGATCGGCGGCACGCTGCGGATGCGGGCGCCGCTGCTCTTCTCCGCCGGCGCCCTCTCGATGATCTCGATCGGGCTCGCCGCCGAGATGGAGCACTCGATGGTCGCGATCGCCTGGCGCATGCACAACACGGTCGACGCCACCGCCTCTACTCACTTCGCCCTCGTCGGCGGCGCCGTCTTCGGCGGCTTCGCCGCCCTGCACTACTGGTTCCCGAAGCTGACCGGGCGGACGATGGGCGAGACCCTGGCCCGCACCTCCTTCTGGACGATGGTGCTCGGGACCCTGCTCACCTTCGTGCCGCTCTTCCTCGCCGGTGGCGAGGACGGCCAGGTCGTCGACGCCTACAAGTTCTTCAGCGGCACCGGGGTCAGCACCGAGAACCTGATCGCCACGATCGGCGCCTTCGTGCTGGCGACCGGGATCCTCCTCACCCTCGCCAACGCGATCGCCAGCCGCAACAACGGCGCCAGGGCGGGTCATGACCACTGGGGCGGCGACTCGCTCGAGTGGTTCACGCTCTCGCCGCCGGAGCCGCACAACTTCGACCTGCTTCCCGACGTGCGCAGCGACCGCCCGATGCGCGACATCCGCGCCGCGATCGCCCACAGCACCCGCCGCGCCGAGCAGGCCGGGCGCGAGACGCAGCCAGTAGCCTGAGCATCGTGAGCGGCGCCGAAACGGCTGTCCTCGCGCAACGCCCGGCGGCACTCGGCGTCCTGCGCGACTACGTCACCCTGACCAAGCCCAAGGTGCAGTCGCTGCTGCTCCTGACCACGATCACGACGATGTACGTGGCCGGGGACCCCTCGATCGGCCTCGTCCTGATCACCTGCCTCGGCGGCGCCCTCTCGGCCGGCGGCGCCGGTGCGATCAACCACGCGATCGACCGCGACATCGACCGGATCATGGCCCGCACCGCCGACCGCCCGGTGGCCAGCGGCCGGGTCTCCCCGCGGGCGGCGATCACCTTCGGGACGCTGCTCGGCTGCGCCTCCTTCGCCCTGCTGGCACTGGCGGTCAACCCGCTGGCGGCGGCGCTCTCGATCTCCGGCCTCTTCGGCTACGTCTTCGTCTACACGCTCTGGCTGAAGCGCTCGACCCCGCAGAACATCGTCATCGGCGGCGCCGCCGGCGCGGTCCCGCCGCTGGTCGCCTGGGCCGCGGTCACGGGCGGCCTCAACGGCACCGCCCTCTTCCTCTTCGCGATCGTCTTCTTCTGGACCCCGCCCCACTTCTGGGCGCTCTCGCTGCTGATGAAGGACGAGTACGCCAAGGCGGGCATCCCGATGCTCCCGGTCGTGCGGGGAGAGGCGGAGACCCGGCGCCAGATCCTCCTCTACACGGTGCTGCTCTACGCGGTCACCCAGCTGCCCTTCTGCGCCGGCGGCTTCGGGGTCGAGTACCTGGTCGCCTCGATGACGCTCGGCGCCGGCTTCATCTACTTCGCCGTGCGCCTGCTGCGCAGTGCCGATCGCCGCTGGGCGCTCCGCACCTACCTCTTCTCGCTCGCCTACCTGGCGCTGCTCTTCGTGGCGATGCCGCTCGACCGGCTCTTCTAGTAGAAATCCGCCCGTGGATCGCGAGACCGCAAGAGCGAACATGGGCGCCGGCCTGCTGGCCGGCGGCATCGCCGCCACCGTCTTCGCGCTCTGCTTCGTGGCCGCGATGCTCTACATCGCATCGTGAGCCCCGAGCACCGCCACATCCCCGAGCCCGGTGAGGTCGTCTACCAGCCGCGCCCCTCCTGGGCGCCAGCCGTCTTCGCCTTCGCCCTGGCCCTCACCCTCTGCGGCATCTTCATCAGCTTCATGGTGCCGGGCTGGATCTACTCGATCATCGGCGCCGTGGTCGCCCTCTTCGCCTTCCGCAAAATGATCCGGGACGCGATCCGCAGCTACTACGGGCTGCCGCGCAAGCAGCATGTCCGGGGCGCCGTGCTGCCGGTCGAAACGATCTCGTCACCCCGCAGCTAAACCCCGTCCCGTTCACTCTGGAGTCATTCCAGATGTCGCACCGTCGCTGGTCCAGACCTGGACGATGTCGCGCATCGAGAGGACGCCGACGAGCTCGGGGCCGTCGTAGACGACCAGGTGGCGGATGCCGCGGCGTGACATCTCGGCCGCCGCCCGCTCGAGGCTCCAGTCCGGCGAGGCGGCGATCACGCTGTCGCTCATGTGGTCGGCGACCCGCTCGCTGTCGGGGTCCTCGCCGCCACCCAGCGAGAGCAGGATGTCGCGCTCGGTGAGGATGCGGGGCACCGGCGTCTCCTCGTCGCTGACCAGCGCCGCGCCGATTTCCTTCTCGGCCATCAACGTCGCCGCCTCGCGCAGGGTGTGCGTCGGGCCGACCGTCAGGACCACCTCCGACATTCCATCCCGTACCTGCATCTGCCGCCTCCTCTCTACGAACTGCATCGAATTTTCGATCTGCGGGGTTGAGAATTTGATGCAGTTCGGCGTTTGGTGGAGTTAGTGATTATCGCCTCAAGCCTACCCGACGCCCACGCCCGGACAAACCGCTTTCGCGAGGGCAGGACCTATAGACTCCGGCGCGCTCCGCGCCGCATGTCAAACCTCGCCAACCCCATCCGCCTGCTGCTCCTGCTCGCCGCCTTGGTCGCCGTCGCGCTGCCTGCTTCGGGCTGCGGCACGAGCACCGCCGACCCCGAGCGCGGGCGCGTCCTCTTCCGTCGAAAATTGCGGCGTCTGCCACACGCTGGCCCAGGCAGGCACGACGGCGCAGGTCGGCCCCAATCTCGACGACGCCTTCGCCGCGGCCCGCGCCGCCGGCGAGGGTGGCGGCACGGTCGAAGGCGTGGTCAAGGCCCAGGTCGAGTACCCGCGCCCGAGCAACAGCAATCCCGCCGTCTCGATGCCCGCCGACATAGTCAGCGGCCAGGATCTCGAGGACGTCGCCGCCTACGTCGGCCTCTACGCCGGCGTGCCCGGAGCCGCCCCACCGAAGGTGCCCGGCGGTCCCGGCGCCCAGGTCTTCGCCAACAACGGCTGTGGCACTTGCCACACGCTGGCGGCTGCCAAATCCGGTGGCGTGACCGGACCGAACCTGAACGAAGTACCTGCCCCCGACGACAATGCCGCCGGTGTCGAAGAGATCGATCGTCGATCCCAACGCCGAGATCGCCGAAGGCTTCCCCGCCAACGTGATGCCGCAGAACTACGGCCAGATCCTCTCCAAGAAGGAAATCGAAGACCTGGTCCAGTACCTGATCGAAAACACGCCCGCCAAGGGTGAAAGCGCCAAGCCCGAGGGACCCGGCGGCGAGGAACACGACGCAGGCGGACGGGGCAACTGACGGCGGCACTACCGCTTGCGATGATGTCGCACCGGTGCCGAATCGCTTGACAGGCCGCTTTCAGGTTTCTCCGGGCCTCTACGCCAAGGTGGCCCTCGGTCGCCCTCGTCGCCCTCTCGCTGATCGTGCTGACCGGCGCCGGGGTGCGTCTGACCGGCTCCGGCCTCGGCTGCCCGGACTGGCCCAAGTGCTACGGGCAGACGGTACCGCCGCTGGACACCCACGCGGTGATCGAGTACGGCAACCGGGTGCTGACCGGCTTCGTCGGCTTCGCCGTGATCGCCGCCAGCGTCCTCGCCTGGTTCCGGGTGCCGTTCCGCTGGCACCTGGCCCTCTTCGGCGCCTTCCTGCCCCTGGGGGTGATCGGCCAGGCGATCCTCGGCGCCCTGGTCGTCAAGTACCACCTCGCCCCGGGCCTGGTGATGAGCCACTTCATCCTCTCGATGCTGCTGCTCGACGCCTCCTTCGCCCTCGCCTGGTGCTCGCGCTACGAGCCGTGGCAGCGGCGCCGCTCCGGCGACCGCCTCGGCGTCTGGGCGGTGCGGGCGCTGATCCCGCTCGGCCAGCTGACGATCGCCGCCGGCACCGTCGCCACCGCCTCGGGCCCCCACGCCGGCGCCCACGCCGGCCAGCTGGTCCATCGCTTCACCTTCGAGGGCAGCGCCACGCTGGAATGGGTGGTGCAGCGCCACGCCGTGCTCGCCACCGCCTTCGGCCTCGCCGCGATCGCCGTCTGGTTCCTGCTGCAGGCGCCCTGGCGGCGACGACAGGGCCGTCCGCCCCCTCACGTCGGTAATCGGCCTGCTGGCCCTCCAGGGCGCCGTAGGCGGCGTTCAGTGGGCGCTCAAGCTCCCCGGCGAGCTGGTCTGGGTCCACGTCGCCCTGGCGACCCTGACCTGGCTGGCGATGCTTTGGACGGTGGCGACAGCGGGGCGCCTGGAGCCACGTGAGACCGGGGGCCAACCGCAACCCTCGCCTGGGCGCGAGGACGCCACGCCGGTAGCGGCCGCTCAGAGCTGAGTCACGAACAGAGCGGCCACGAGGCTCGCCATCGCCCCAAACATCGAGGCGCCGAAGAGAATCATCACCCGGTACATCGCGTCGAGGCGGCCATGGAGCGCAGCGAAGCGCTCGTCGACCTTGTCGAAGCGCTCGTCGACCTTGTCGAAGCGCTCGTCGACCTTGTCGAAGCGCTCGTCGACCTTGTCGAAGCGCCGATCCATCTCCTGGCGCAAATCGCGAAAGCCTGCATCCGTGCGCGTCTCCAGCGTCTCGACCTGACCCTTCAGGTCATCCAGCCGCTCCTCTGTCCACCTCTCTGTCATCAACTCCATGATGCCAGATCCTAGGAGACAAAACGTTACGCGTGGTGCGCACAAACGCGCGGAACTGAGCTATTTCTGGCGCTTAAGCCACGCATAGGCGTGAGCGAGCCCGGCGCAGGCCAGAACCAGCATCCAGAGGGCCCCGACCAGCGGCCGGGTGAGCAGGGTGAGCACCATCACCGAGGCGGCCGCGACCCCGACGATCACCACCCAGCGGAAAACTGCAGCCTCGGAGAGTTTCATCGAGGACGTGGCCAGGCGCCGGTTTGCAGCCGTCTCAGAGGACGTAGACGGTGAGGAAGACGATGATCCACATGATGTCGACGAAGTGCCAGTAGATGCCGGGCACCTCGACACCGAGGTGATCCTTCTCCTCGCTTCCGAAGTGGCCGCGGAAGGCGCGGATCGTGGCGAAGCTGAGCAGGCAGAGGCCGACGAAGACGTGGGCGCCGTGGAGGCCGGTGAGGCTGTAGAAGATCGAGCCGAAGCCGAGGTCGCGGGCGCTGAAGCCGAGATGGACGTACTCGTTGACCTGGATGAAGAGGAAGGTCGCGCCGAGCAGCCAGGTCAGGACCAGGCCAAGCTTGAGCCCGGCCCTGTTGCCCTTCCGGATCGACTCCAGGGCGTAGTGGATGGTGAAGCTGGAGGAGACCAGGATGCAGGTGTTGACGAGCGCCACGTAGACCGGCAGCTCGTAAGGGTGCGGCGGCCAGGTCGCCGGATGGACGACGACGCGGAGGAAGAAGTAGGAGGCGAAGAAGGCCCCGAACAGCATCACCTCGGAGACGATGAAGAGCAGTATCCCGAGTGTCTGCCGGTCGATCCGCGAGCTCTGGTTGGCCTCGGGCGGCCCGTGATGCTCCTCGTGGGCGTCGTGGCCCAGGGCCACGGTTGCGCTCTCCATCAGGCCTCCCCTCCCTCGGCGACGGCGGCGGCGACGGCCGCCGCGGGCCGGCCGACCTCCAGGTGCTCCACCGGCTTGTCGGTGATCTCGCGGACACGGCCGATCAGGTCGTCCTCGAGCCAGCGCGAGGTCTCGCCGGCGAAGGTCGAGATCAAGACCTCGTCGACGCTGTAGTGCTCGATCGCGTTCTGCACGGCGTGGAAGGGATCGGGGCTCATCGGTTGGCCCGTGGCGTCGATGCCGGCACGGTAGAGCTCGGCCAGGGTCGAGGCCAGGTCGCGAACGATCTCCGGCTCGGTCACGTCCTCGGCGCGGGGGCAGACGAGCGTGTAGCGGTGCGGGTGCCCGGCGGCACGCTCCTTGAGGCGGCCGATCAGGTCGGGCGCGGCGACGGTCTGGGTCGCCACCACCAGCGTGTGGTTCTTCTCCCAGCTGACCGAGTCGTCGGAAATTCGCACCGGGATGTGGGTCACCGAGACATCCGGTTCGAAACGGGCTTCGGCCCAGGCGACCAGATCCTTGCGGGTGAGGCCAAAGCGCGTCCCGGAGGCGCAGGAGAGCAGCACCTCACCGGGTTCGTGAGCCCGTACCGCGTCGTCGAGCGCCAGCGAGGGCTCAGGGTCCATCACCTCGCCGACCGAAGCGACCCCGTACTCGGAGAGGACCGACATCGTCACCTCGACCCGGGCCCTGGCCGCATCGCGAAGCTCGCCGGAGTCGATCAGCTGGCCGACCGCCGGCTGGTTCTGCGGTGCGGCGACAGCGACGAAGGGGACGTCCGCGGCGCGCTCGCCGATCGCGGCCAGCAACTTGCGCCCGCCGGCCACCTCGTTGAGGAAGACAAGCAGGGGCTTCGCCCCGGATGCGTCGTTCATGCCGAGCCCACCACGGTCGGCTCGGCCGGGGCCGGCACCTCGGCTCCTTCGCCGGGCATGATCGCGTGGCGGGCACCGGGCACCCCGTACTCGTAGGGGCCGCCGACCACGCGTGGGATCTCGGGAAAGTTGTAGATCGGCGGCGGCGAGGAGACCTGCCACTCGATCGAGTTGGCACGCCAGGGATTGGCCTCTGCGCGCGGGCCGAAACGCCAGCTGACGATCATGTTGTAGAGGAAGACCAGCTGAACGGCACCGAGGATGAAGGCGCCGCAGCTGATCAGCAGGTTCCAGTTGCCGAACTGGGTCGCGTAGTCGGCGACACGGCGCGGCATCCCGTCCATGCCGACCCAGTGCATCGGGATGAAGGTGACCCAGGTTCCGAAGAGGGTGCCCCAGAAGTGGACACGGCCGAGCTTCTCGTCGTACATTCGCCCAGTCATCTTCGGGAACCAGTGGTAGATGCCGGCGAAGATCGTGAAGACCGAGCCGCCGAAGAGGACGAAATGGATGTGGGCGACGATGAAGTAGGTGTCGGAGACGTGGATGTCGATCGGCACCATGCCCAGCATCACGCCGCTGATGCCGCCGATCGTGAAGGTGACGATGAAGGCGAGCGCGAACAGCATCGCCGTCGAGTAGGTGTGGATCTTGCCGAAATAGAGGGTGCCCAGCCAGGAGAAGATCTTGATCCCGGTCGGCACCGCGATCAGCAGGGTGGTGATCATCATCGGCACCCGCAGCCAGCTGAACATGCCGGCGACGAACATGTGGTGCGCCCAGACCGAGTAGCTGAGCACGACGATGCCGATCAGGGCCAGGGCCATCAGCCGGTAGCCGAAGATCGGCTTGCGCGAGTGGGTCGAGATGACCTCGCTGATGATCCCGAAACCGGGCAGCATCATGATGTAGACGGCTGGGTGCGAGTAGAACCAGAAGATGTGCTGGTAGCTGACCACGTCGCCGCCGCCGGCGAACTGGAAGAAGTTGGTGTGCAGAGCGCGGTCGAAGAGGACCATGAACTGGACGCCAGCGATGAAGGGGGTCGCGGCGACGACCAGCAGCGAGGTCGAGAGATTGGCCCAGACCAGCAGTGGCATCCGCCAGAAGGTCATCCCGGGCGCCCGCATGGTGATGATCGTGACCAGGAAGTTGAGCGCGGTGGCGATCGAGGAGGCACCGGCGAACTGGACGCCGAGGTTGAAGAACGACTGCCCCAGCGGCGCCCCCGTCGAGAGCGGCGCGTAGCCGGTCCAGCCGGCGTCGAAGGCGCCGCCGGGAGCGAGGAAGCTGCCGATGAAGAGCAGCCCGGCCAGCGGCAGCATCCAGAAGCTGAGCGCGTTGAGGCGCGGAAAGGCCATGTCCGGGGCGCCGATCATCAGCGGCAGGACGTAGTTGGCGATGCCGGCGAAGACCGGGATCACGAAGACGAAGATCATCAGCACCGCGTGGGTGGAGAAGAGGCTGTTGTAGGTGGCGGCGTCGACGATCTGGGTGCCCGGCTGGGCCAGCTCGGCCCGGATCAGCATCGCCATCAGGCCGCCCACGAAGAAGAAGAAGAAGGTGGTGCAGATGTACTGGATGCCGATCACCTTGTGATCGGTGTTGAAGCGGAAGTAGTCCTTCCAGCTCTTGGCGCCGTGCTGGGAGTGGTCCTCGGGGATCGTCGGCATGCCGGCGGCCCAGCGCAGCCAGTAGTCGAAGCAGCCGAAGCCGGCCAGGAAGCCGAGCGGGCCGGTAATCAGCGGCACGACGAGCTGGGGGTAGCCGGTCTGTTCGGTCTGGTAGGCCGGCAGCCCGGACGCCTTGCGCAAGGCGACGACGAGGGCGAAGCCGAAAGCGGCACCCAGAATCGCCCCCAGCAGGCCACGAATCCACCCCGGTTGCTTGATCGCAGCCGTCATCAGCAGGCCTCCATTATGCCCCGCCGGCGCCCACGGGCGTCGGGTTGGTCTCGGTGTCCTGGTCGATCGATTCGGCCAGCGGCACCGGGACTTTTTCTTCCAGCCCGGCAATCCACTTGCGGAAGTCGGCCGGGGTTTCGACGACCACCTTGGCCCGCATCGAGGCGTGGCCAAAGCCGCAGAGCTCGGTGCAGATCAGCTGGTAGGTGCCGAGCTTGTCGGGCGTCACGATCGCCGTCGTGGTGATCCCCGGCACGTTGTCCTTCTTGATCCGCCACTCGGGCACCCAGAACGAGTGGATCACGTCCTGGGAGTGCATCTTGAAGTGGACCTGGCGGTCGAGGGGGACGTGCAGCTCGCCCTGCGACCAGACGTCGTCCTTGCCGGGATAGCCGAAGCTCCAGGCGTACTGCTGGGAGAAGACGTTGACGGTCAGCGGGTTCTCGGCGGTCTTTTCGATGTCGCTGAGCACCGACCAGCTGTAGCCGGCGCCGAAGAGGACGATGATCGTCGGGATCACGGTCCAGGCCACCTCGAGTTTGGTGTTGCCGTGGATCGGCTCGCCGTCGGATTCGTCGCCGGGCTTGGCGCGGAATTTCCACAGCGCGTAGAAGAGCATCACCATCACCAGCGAGAAGACGAAGGACGAAAGCACGATCATCACGTCGAGCAGCTGGTCGATCTTGGGCGCCGCCGTGGAGGCCTGCTGGCCGTCCCAGTCGATCGAGAGCATCACGGCGGACATCGCCGCAGTCAGGACGAGCGTGACGCCGAACATCTTCGCTATGGGCAGGCGGGCGTAAGACATCAAGAATCGCCCTTCGCTCGCGGCGCGAAGAACCAGATATGCACGCTTGCTCGCTCCGGACTCATAGGGCGGCGGGCATTCTATTGAAGCGGCGGCGGGAAGCTTTCAGGCTCTGGTGACGCTCGGCACTAGCTATTCGGCACCGGCAGCTCATCCAGCCGTCCCGCCGAGGCCGCCAGCACTCCCCGGGCCACGCCCTCCCAGCTCCAGAGCCGCCGCGCCGTCTCGACCAATGCACTGCGGGCGGCGACGCGTTCCTCCTCGGAGAGCCCCAGCCATCCGTTCAGCCGCCCCGCGATCGCCTCCACCGCGCCGGCCTCGACCGGAAAGGAGGTCAGGCGACCGACCTCGGCGGGCAGCGTCGCCATCAACTGACGCGACACCTCGAGCATCCCGGAGTGCCCAGCCGACACCGGCAACACCCCACAGGCGGCAGCCTCCGCGGCGACCATCCCGAACGCCTCGGGAAACGTGCTCGGCATCACCAGGGCTTCAGCGCCAGGAAGCAGGTCAGCGACCTCGTCGTGCTCCAGCCTGCCGATGAACTCGACCGATCCCGCCGACTGCCGCGCCGCATCCACATAGCCGTCTGGTGGGCTCGCGAGAAACGTCGAGAGGATCGGCAGCGGCTTCTCCTCCCCACCCTCAATCCCCCAACCGACCAGCGCAACCATGCGCGCATCGTCGATGTCCCCCCGCTCCAGGGCAGCAAGCAGTCGCCGCAAGCCCTCCTCGTAGGCGCCAAAACCAGCAATTTCGAGCTTCGCCCCGGGATGCGCGACTCTAACCAGCGGCCACGCAGCCAACAGCAGGTCGACACCCTTCGACACGATCAGCTTGCCGACGAAGACGACTCTCCGGAGGTGGCGCGGGCTCGGGGGGGCCGAGAACGGAGGCGCAGCCCCCGCCCGCAAGCCCCCCCGAGTCCGTGACGCCCCCGGCCGAAACGCCTCCGTGTCTACGCCGGGTGGTCCAAGGCGCGTCTTAGCGCGAAGGTCCGCGATATCGGGCAGCGCAGCCCAAAGCGACTCTGCCGTGTGGCGAGAGCCGACGAGGACCCCCTGCGCAGCCTCCATGCCCTCACGGGCGTATGGCAAGAAGCGGGGATTCGGCTTGACCGTGTACTCCAGGGCAGAGCCGTGGATCTTGGCCGCGAAGGGCGCGATGTCGGCACGGGCGAGGATGGCGGGGCCCATGACCAAGTGGTTGGCCAGGGCCGCGTCGATGCCGCCGGCCCGCTCGGCAACCTCGCGCACGGCAGAGACGTTGGCCTCGATGTAGCGGTCGAGCTCGTCGTCGGTCAGTTCCGGGAATGCCTTGACCTCGAATCCCTCATACGGGTCCTTGACGTAGACGGGCAAGAGGCCGTGGATGTCTGGGGTGTGGATCTCGACGCCCTCGATCTTCGCCTGCTTGTCCTGGCAGAGCAGGTGGATCTCGTGGCCCAGCTTGGCCAGCGCCCGGGCCAGATTCGCGTTGTAGATGTTGCTGCCAGTGCCGCGCAGCATGTAGCCGTGGAAGATCAGGAAACGCATCGGGACCGCGCAAGCTATTAGTCTTCGCCGCCGTGAACCCGAAGCAGCTCTACCGGATGCGCGCCCCGGCCTCTGGCCGCGAGGCCCTAGCCCACGCCGAACCGGGCCAGGTCTACCTCGACCGCGAGACCGGCGAGGAGATGGAGCCGGTGGCGATGGTCCTCCCCCTCGCCCCCTCAACCTCAGCCCTGCCGCGCACCCCGGAGAACCTCAGGGCCTGCCACCGCTGCGACCAACTGATCGGCCTCGACGTCAGCGACTGTCCTTACTGCGGGTTGAGGCAAGAAGCGTTGTAGGTCCGAGCGGGACGGGCGTCGGTAGGACCTCCTCACTCGCCTATCTGGCTGGATCGGCAACCGCCTTTCGAGAACCTCTCTCGGCCAGCGGCGCAAAACGTTCGGAGGTCCTACCGACGCCCGTCTCACATCAGCTCGAAGGCAAAGTGACTCCAGCGCTCCCGTTTGAATCGTCACCCACGCCTCGGGCTTGAGAGCTTTCATTTTCGGGACGTCGGGGTTAGGCCCGGAGCGTCGGGTGCCCCTGCGAACGTTTTGCGCGGGAGGAGGAGCGAGCCTCAAAGCGAAGCCGTTCCACGCCTCTTCGACGAGTTGCGAGTGAGCAGGGGCACCCGACGCTCCCCGCCCAACCACACCGCCCGAAACTAGGGCTTCTTGACCAGAGTCGCCGTGTAAAGCAGGCGGGCGTTGGAGTAGAAGCAGCCGTAGGTCTTCTTCTTGCCGACCCCCTGCTGCGGGTGGCCGGTCTGGATGTCTTCCTTGGAGGCGCAGTGGCCAGCGACGCGGCTGCCGCGCCAGGTGTCTTCTTCGGAGACGTTGAAGGCGAACATCGGCGCCCAGGTGGGGACGGTGAGAGCAACGATCTGGCCGCGCAGGACGGTCAGCGGGTGCTCGAGGGCGAAGATCGGAGTGCTGCCGAAGTAGGGATTGAGCACGACGAGCGGGCTCTGGCGCACCAGGGTGAACTTCGGCGGCTTGCTGCCTTCGACCGGGCGCAGGATGCCGATCCGCGCCCGCGAGGGCTTGCCGAGGAATTCGTTGAAGAAGCTGACCTCGTCGGTGGTCGTCTTGCTGTCGGCGCGCGAGGGTCGGGCGAGGGCGATCGACCAGGCGACGATCTTGCCGTCGAAGGGAACCTCGTAGGGCTGGTCCAGGCCGCCGGCTTTGACCTGGTAGCCGCTGACGTGCCCCTCGACCCGGCAGGGAACGATCTCGACGTTGTTGACGATCTTGCCCGGGCACGAGGCGGGCGGCGGCTTCGCCGTCTTGCCGAGGACGACGACGCCGAGCGGCGCCGAGCCGGCCGCGCCCGGCCAGGCGGCGACGAGGAGCGCGGCGAGCATGCAGGCAAAGGTCACCGCCAGGGGCGCCCGCGACCTGCCGATCCGGTTTTTGGCTGCTTCGTTCACGATCACTCGCCTGCAAACCCGGCCAGGCGGCGAGGGTTGCGGGTGCGATTCTGCCGCCCGGACCGGAGCGATGCCGTCCCAGCGTGCGCACTGCACGATCCCGGCCACGGCGCCTCGGTAGGGTTGCCAGCCGATGCCGGCAATCGTCGTTGAGGGTCTGGAACGCAGCTTCGACGAGGTGCTCGCCGTTGAGGGAGTCGATCTCACGGTCGAGGAGGGCGAAATCTACGGCTTCCTCGGCCCCAACGGCGCCGGCAAGACGACCACGGTGAGGATGCTGACGACGCTGCTGCTGCCGACCGGCGGGCGGGCCACGGTCGCCGGCCACGACGTGGTCAAGCAGGCGCGCGCGGTGCGGGCCTCGATCGGGGTCGCCTTGCAGGAGGCGGCGCTGGACCCGCTGATGACCGGCCGCGAGCTGATCCGCCTGCAGGCGACGCTGCAGGGACTGCCGGGGGCAGAAGGCAAGCGCCGTGCCGATGACCTGCTCCAGCGGGTCGACCTGGCCGCGGCAGCCGACCGCCGGGTCGGCACCTACTCGGGCGGCATGCGGCGGCGGCTCGACCTGGCGGCGGCGCTGGTCCACGAACCCCGCGTGCTCTTCCTCGACGAGCCGACGACCGGCCTGGACCCGGTCAGCCGCAAGACGATCTGGGGGGAGGTGCGGGCGCTGAACGACGAGGGCACGACAGTCTTCCTCACCACCCAGTACCTCGAGGAGGCCGACCAGCTCGCCGACAACGTGGCGATCATCGACAGCGGCCGGATCGTCGCCGAAGGGACGCCGGACTCGCTCAAGACCGAGATCGGCAACCCGCACATCCAGCTGCAGCTGGCCGCCGGCTCGATCGCCGAGGCCGAGGAGGTCTGCGCCCGGCTGGGCAAGCTGCTGCCACCGGTGGACGGCCGCACTGTTCTGGTCGAAGCCGTGAACGGCGCCGCCGACATCCCCCGCGTCGTGCGCGCGCTGGACGAGGCCGGGATCGCGGTCGAGTCGCTGGAGCTGGTCCGCCCCACCCTCGACGACGTCTTCGTCGCCAAGACCGGCCACCACCTGGAGAAGGACGAGCAGGGAGGACGGCGCCCCCGAGCCGGTCGAGGCGTGAGCGAGCTCGCCACCAACGCACGGGTGGTGCGAGCGCTGGGCATGCGCTCGATCCGCCAGACCTTCCGGCGGCCGCAGCTGATGGCGCCGATCGTCGTCTTCCCCACCCTGCTGCTGGCGATCCAGACCGGCGGCGCGGGCGGAGCGGTGAACCTGCCCGGCTTCCCGCCGGTGCAGAGCTTCCTCCAGTTCATGCTCGCCGGGGCGATGATGCAGTCGCTGATGCTGGCCGGCAACAGCGGCGGCATCGCGCTCGCCGTCGACATCGAGATGGGCTTCACCGACCGCCTTTTCTCGGCGCCGATCCCGCGCTACACGATCGTGCTCGGACGCCTCGCCGGGACCGCGGCGCTGGGACTCTTCTCCTCGCTCTGGTTCCTGGCGATCGGGCTGATCTTCGGCGCCCATATCGAGAGCGGCGTAGCCGGTGCCCTGATCGCGATCGCCCTGGTCACCGCGACGGCGATGGCGGTCGGCGGCATCGGCGCCGCGATCGCGCTGCGGACCGGCAGCGCCAGCGTCGTCCAGGGCCTCTTCCCGCTGGTCCTCGTCGTCCTCTTCCTCTCCTCCGCCTTCTTCCCCAACGAACTGATGATCCAGCCGGCCAAGCGCGATCGCCGAATACAACCCGCTCAGCTTCGTCGTCGAAGGCATCCGCGGGCCGATCATCTAGCGGGATCGACGCCGCCGAACTGGGCGAGGCGGTGCTGGCGATCGTCGCGATCGTCGCGCTCGGACTCTGCTCAGCGCCCGCGCCCTGCGCCACCGGCTGCAGGGTCGGCTGATGGAGGCGACGGCGGCACTGCCGCAGTGGCGGGCCAACCTGGCGACGATCGCGGCACTGATGGCGCGGGCGAAGAACGAGCTGCTGCGGGTGCCCGGGGCGGCGATCCCCGGCGTGCTGGCGCCGACGATCTTCTTCCTCGGCCTCAACGGCGTCTTCGGTGCCCTGACCCAGCTCAAGGGCTTCACCACGGGCACCTATGAGAGCTTCATCGTGCCGGTCAGCATGCTGCAGGGCGCCGGCTTCACCGGCGCCGCGGCAGGGGTCAACCTCGCCCGCGACATCGAGCGGGGCTGGGTCGACCGCCTGCTCGTCTCCCCCGCCCCGCGCTGGGTCCTGCTGGCCGGGACGGTGCTCGCCGCCAGCGCCCGCGCCCTGATCCCGGCCAGCTTCGTGCTCACATCGCCCTGGTCCTCGGCGCGGGCTGGCCGGGAATCGACGGGCTGCTGGTCACCTACGCGATGGTCGCCGCGATGGCCGCGGTGGCGGCCTGCTGGGGCTCGGGCCTGGCATTGCGCTTCAAGAGCCAGTCGGCGGCACCGTTGATGCAGGCAGGAATGATGGGCCTGATCCTCACCACCACCGCCTACGCCCCGCTGGCATTGCTGCAGCCGTGGATGCAGAGCGTCGCCGAAGTCAACCCGGTGACGAACGTGATCGAAGCAGCCCGCCAGGGCTTCGTAGGCAACGTCACCTGGGCAGAAACCTGGCCCGGCCTCCTAGCCCTAACGGGCCTCCTAGCCGTCCTAGGCACCTGGGCCCTACGAGAAATGCGCCGCACCGCCCGCTGACCCCCGGCCGACGGGCCGATACGTCAAGGCATACTTGACGTATCGGCCCGTCGGCGACTGCAGAGCGTGTGCTGCGGGGGGATTGGGTGGAGGGGGGCGGGATGGGGTGCGTTGGCGTATACGCGGCCTAGTCCTAGGCGCTATCCGTGGCAGTGGTACTGGGACTCTTGCTTTGCGGCGATCGTCTGGCGGCGCTTCGAGCCGGGGCGGGCTCGGGCAAGGAGCTGGAGACGCTGCTGGCGGCGCAGCGCGAGGACGGGTTCATCGGCCACACGATCTTCTGGGAGCGGCCGGTCTCGCTCGGCCGCCTGCCCTTCTACAACGTCGCCTCGCGCCGCGCCTTCCAGACCGAGACGATCCAGCCGCCGCTGCTCGCCTGGGCCTGGAAGATCGCCGTCGGCGACCCGGCGCGGGGAGCCGCGGATCGCGGCGCAGGCCGAGTGGCTGGAGGCCAACCGGGATCTCGAGGGCGACGGTCTGCTCTGGATCGTCCAGCCCGACGAGTCGGGCCTCGACGCCTCGCCGAAGTTCGAACCGGTCTGGGGCCGGCGCGCCCACGCCCTTCCCGGCTTCCCGCTGCTGGTCCACCGCAACCGCCGCCTCGGCTTCGACGCCTGGCGCATCCGCGAGCGCGGCGGGCCGGTCCTCTGCGAGACCCTGGTCAACACGCTGTGGTCGCTCTCGCTTCAGGCCCTGGGACGCCCCTCGGCGACGCCGGCGCTGGTCGAGCGACTCTGGGACGAGCGCCGCGGCCTCTTCCTCGACTGGGCCGAGCCCGGCGGCGCGATCGGCCGGAGATCGCCACCTGGGCCGCGCTCGCGCCGCTGGCACTGCCGGACCTGCCCGAGCAGATCGGCCGACGCCTGGTCGAGGAGCACCTGCTCGACGAAGGGCGAGTTTCTCACCCCGTCGCGCCGCCGTCGGTCTCCGCCGCCGAGCCGAGCTACGAACCGGGCGGCAGTCGCGGGCCGATCCGCCGCTACTGGCGCGGCCCGACCTGGGTCAACTCGGCCTGGCTGGTCTGGCTCGGGCTGCGCCGGCTCGGCTACGAGGAGGAGGCGGCGCGCCTGGCCGGCGGCGATGATCGGCGCGGTCGAGCGCGAAGGACTTGCGCGAGTACTACGACCCGCGCACCGGTGCCGGGGCTCGGCGCCACGCGACTTCGCCTGGTCGGCCCTCGTCGCCGAGCTGGCCGAACCGGACCCGGCGGCGGCCCACAGCCATCTATAGGGAGAATGGCGATCGTGCAAGGACCTCTCGTCAGCGTCATCGTCCCGGCCTTCGACGCCGAGCGCTTCATCGGCGAGGCGATCGAGAGCGTGCTCGCCCAGACCTATTCCCCAGTCGAGACGATCGTCATCGACGACGGCTCGCGGGACGCCACCGCGGAGATTGCGGCGGCCTATCCTCAGGTCCGGGTGATCCGTCAGGAGAACGCCGGCCCCGCCACCTCGCGCAACCGCGGCTTCGCCGCCTCGAGCGGTGGCCTCGTGACCTTCCACGACGCCGACGACGCGATGACCCCAGAAAAGCTCGAGGTCCAGGTGGGCCACCTACTGGCGAACCCCGGGGTGGGCGTCGTCATGGGCGAACAGGAGGTGATCGTCGAGCCCGGGTCCGAGCTGCCCTTCTGGGTCGAGGGATCGAGCGCTCAGGCCGCGGTGCCGACCCGCCCGGCCGAGGTCTCCGACGGGCCGGACGTACATGTGATGACGATGCTGCTGCGGCGCGAGGTCTTCGTGCAGGTCGGTCCGTTCGACGAATCGATCCGCCCGGCCGAGGACATCGACTGGGCGATGCGCGCGGTCGAGGCAGAGATCGAGATCGCCAAGCTGCCGCGGGTGCTGCTGCGACGGCGAGTGCATCCGCAGAGCCTCACCCAGGACGTGGCCGCTGTGCGCGCCAGCGTGTTCCGCGCCTTCAAGGCCAGGATCGAGCGCCAGCGCGCTCATGCCGTCGACTGAGCGAGCGGAGACCGTGCATGGGCAGCTGCCAGACGCTGTCCAGGCCCCAGAAGCGGCGCGCGAAGGAGACGAAGCCGCGGGGGCGTGGCGCGCCGGTGTCGAGGTCGCGCAGGCGACGGTAGCGGTCCCAGGCCATGCGCAGGGTGCGCAGGGGCGAGTCGGGCCGACAGGCGGCGCGGAAGGCGGCGCGCTCGTGCCTGGTGGTGGGCGCAGCGGCCAGGCCGGCAAGGGCGGACGCGGGAACGGGCGCGCCGAACTCCACGCGCAGGTAGTCCAGTGCCGCGGCGGTGGCGACGGTGAGGCGGCGACGTTGGGCCTCGGCGACGAGCCGGTTCCAATCGAGACCCTCCCCGGCCGAGCGGATCACCGTTACCGCGTCGGCGATCCAGCGGAACGGCGGCAGCGGGCTCCACGGCGTGCCGTGCACGCAGGCAAGCAGGAGCTGATCGGCCGGGCAGGGGGCCAGGGTGGTGGCCCCGGCCAGCTCCAGCGGAACCGAGGCGCGCCAGAGATGCTCGTCGCGTGCCGGCTGCCAGAGCGCGAACCAGTGCAGGTCGACGTT
Organism: uncultured Solirubrobacterales bacterium; assembly: GCA_963817905.1. GTDB lineage: Bacteria > Actinomycetota > Thermoleophilia > Solirubrobacterales > 70-9 > VRUE01. Next base: position 317,517 of record CAWFPS010000003.1, read on the forward strand.
GCCGCTCTCGGCACCGGCAAAGCCGAGCGAGTGGTGGACCTGGGTCCAGGCCGGCGGATCCTCGTGATCAGGATGCCATCCCGCCGCACTCAGGACCTCGATTGCCTCCCTCGTGCACTCGATCGGCACCAGCACGTCGACGTCGTCCATCGGCCGCATGCCGACGTCGCCGTAGGAGAGCAGCGCCAGCGAGGCGCCCTTGGTCACCAGCGTCTCGATCCCGGCCCCCCCGAGCAGGGTGACCGCCTCGGCCGCGCGCTTGAAGATCAACTGGTTGTGGCTCCAGGAGCGCCGGTAGAGGCCTTTGAGGCGCCCCGCGACCTCCTCGTCGAAGGCGTCGGCGCCGAGGTTTCGGTAGACCAGCGGCAGTAGCCGGGTCGAGCCGTGATCGACGTCGTCGAACTCGATCGCCCCGCGCCAGCGCTGCCAGGCGACCGCGGCGGCGGGAGCGGGATCCAGCGCCGCGTGCAGGACCAGCAGCTGCTCGGCGGTCGGCAGGTTGCCCAGCGACTCGCTCACTGGGCCGCTCCACGGCGGCGGTCGAGCGAGCCCTTGAGCAGGCGGGCGAACTCGATCCGTGCCGCGCGGTTGCGGATCGAGTTGTTGGCGCCGTGCACGCGGCGCAGCATCACCACCTCGGGCAGCATCGCCTGCTCGAGGCCGAGCTCGCGGGCGCCCAAGCAGAAAGGTCAGCCCGTCGCTCAAGGCGATGTCCTCCGGCCAGGGCCCAACCGCCTCGAGCGCCTCCCGCCGGGCCAGCATCGCGCCGACGTGCGCGCCCGGCTGTGGCTCGGCCGGCAGGCGGATGGCGGCGCGCTCGGCCGCGTCCAGCTCCTCGCTGGCGAACTGCCGAACCTGGCCGAAGACGAGGCTGAGCTGGGGACGGGCAGCGAAGGCGGTCAGCTGCAGCTCGGTCTTCGCCGACGCCCAGAGATCGTCGGCATCGAGGAAGGAGATGAAATCGCCGCGCGCCGCGCCCACGGCCGCGTTGCGGGCGAAGCCGATCCCGGCGCGCGGCTCGCTGACGACCTCGACCGGCGGCCCGAAGCCGCGGGCGATCTCGGCGCTACGATCGGTCGAGCCGTTGTCGACGACGATCACCTGGTCGCAGGGTCGGCTCTGGCCGAGCACGCTCTCGATCGCCTCAGCCAGGTAGGCCTCGCCGTCGCGGACCGGGATCGCGGCGGTGACGAGTGGTTCAGCCAAGCTCGCTCACCAGACGATCGACGGCCGCGGCGTTCGCGGCCGGGTCCGGGCTGAGTTCGAGCGCGTAGCTCGGCACCTGGCGCACGAGCCCGGCCAGCGCCGCCAACGACTCTCCGCCGCCGAACCCAGCCTGCACGATCGTGCTCGGCGCCACGGCCCGCAATCCCTCAGCCGCCGAGATCTCGCGTAGAACCGGCCGCGCGCCGGCGAGCCGCGGGGCGATAACGGCGCCGATCTCAAGCTGTCGCACGAGGCAGCCGGGTGCGAGGTCCCGGAGCTCGACCAGGGCCTTGGCCGGGCCCTCCAAGGTCGGCTCGAAGCCGGCGGGGTCGATCGCGGCGGCGGCGACGCCGAGCCGCCCGGCGCTGTCCTCGGTCAGCTTCGCCGTCGACTGCATGGCGTGAGCGCGAGTGGGCGGGCCGGGCTCGAGCAGGACGTAGTCGTCGGCGACGATCTCCATCCCGGCCAGGGCGCAGGAGAGCGCCAGCGTCGACTTGCCCGAGCCGCCGCGGCCGACGAGGAGAACGCCGCGGCCGTCGCGGCCGACGGCGCCCGCATGGGTCATCCAGCGCGTCCCGCGCCGCCATCAGCAGTTGCAGCGCGTCGCGCAGCGGCGCCGCCCGCTCGCTGGGAGCGATCCGGGCCGCGTCGGGCAGGTGGAAGAACGCTTCCCCGTCCCGCGGTCGGGCCGCGGTGAGGGCGCCGGTCCCGGCCGCGGCGAGCACGCTCGCATCCTCGGAGCGCAGCCGGGTGACCGGATTCGTGCCGGGCGCCGCCGCGAGCGGCTCCCAGAGGGCTGGCGGGGGATCGACACCGCTCGACGCCGTGTCGAAGATCGAGATCGAGAGGCCCGCCTCGCCCGGCTCGGCGGCGATCAGATGCTCGAAGGGGGCAAGCAGGGCAACCTGCTACTGCCTCGCCCGCGAAGCGCAACCGCACCCGCAGCCCGGCGATCTCGAGGTCCCGCTCCGACGCGCCCCCGGCCGCCTCGACGGCGCGACTCGAAGCGCCGCCGCAGTTGCTCGAAGTACTCACCGGCGAGGTCGCGGTTCCCGGTCGCGCGCAGGCGCAGACCCGTCCACCGGCGCTAGGCCGCCGGCCGCGGCCAGCCGGCGGGGTCGACCTCGTGGATCGGATCGAGCAGGAAGTAGTCCTTCATGTCGTCGTAGTGCTCCAGGCGCGGCGGCTCGAAGGCGGTGCGCTCGCCGTTGCCGGCGGGGATCGCCTGGCCCTCCGCCTCCCCTGCCTCGTCGCCGACCACCAGCCCGCGCTCCCCCAGCTGTTCGAGCAGCGAACCGACGGCGCTCTCGATCTCCCCCTCGCCGGCGTCGAAGCGGGCCGCGAGCGAGCGCTGGATCTCCGCCGCGGTCGCGCCCGCCAGCAACAGCTCCCAGATCGCGGGCCCGCTGCCGGCCAGGCTGTAATAGCTGCCGTTGCCGAGGTCGATCGCGATCACCTCGCCGTCGACGGTCTCATGGACGATCTCGGGGCTGACGCGGAAACGCGGCTCGCTCACGCCGGCGCCTATTTGTAGCGGTAGGTGATGCGACCCCGGTCGAGGTCGTACGGCGAAAGCTCGATCTTCACCCGGTCGCCGGGGAGGATGCGGATGTAGTGGCGGCGCATCTTGCCGGAGATGTGGCCCAGCACATCGTGGCCGTTGTCGAGTTTGACCCGAAACATCGTGTTGGGGAGGGCCTCGGTGATCTCGCCCTCCATCTCGATCTTCTCCTCTTTCGCCATGCGGCGCGCAGCGTACCGGACCGCCGCCTCAGCCGCACAGGGCTCGGGCGTGCCCGATCGCCTGCTCGCGGGTCGACACCTCGCCCGCGTACTGGGCCGCCTCGAGCTCGGCCAGCAGCGTGCCCACTTCCGGACCGTCCGCCAGCCCCAGCTTCGCCGCCAACTCGTCGCCGCGCACCAGCGGGCGGGGCGGTCCCTGGCGACGCCAGTCGAGGGCGTCGGCGAGCATCTGCCGGGCCACCGAGAGGTGGGCCTCGATCGCCTCCTCGGTGGCAAACGGTCCCGAGCCGCGGGCGGAGAGGCGGTCGGCGACGGTCAGCAGCGTGACGTCGGCGCCGACAGGTTCGGTCGCCCGCAGGTACTCGTGGACGCGACGAGGCGGCAGCGGCGCCTCGTGGACCATGAAGCCGAGGCGGAGGTGGTGCAGGGTCAGGTCCTGGAGGTGGCGGGTGAGGTCGCGGCTGGCGCGCAGTCGCCGGCAGAGGCCGCCGACGATCGCGACCCCGTCGCTGTCGTGGCCGACGAAGGTGACGAAACCGTCCTTCTCCGCCCGCGTCGCCGGCTTGCCGATGTCGTGCAACAGGGCGCCGAAACGGAGCGCGGTGCCACGAGCTGATCTGGTCGGCCAGTGGCTCGGCGAGCAGCTCCCGCAGCTCGCCCGCTCGCTCGCCGCCGAAGCGCTCGAGGTCGCGCTCGACCTCCAGTGTGTGTGCCAGCACCGCCAGGGTGTGTCCGTGCACGTCGAGGTGGTGGTTGGGGCCCTGTTCGACCCCGCGCAGCGCCTCCAGCTCGGGCAGGACGACGGGGGTCAGCCCGAGCTCGTCGAGCAGGGTCATGCCGCGCAGCGGGTCGGGCCCGCCGACCAGCTGGCGCAGCTCGACCAGCTGGCGCTCCCCTGCCGCCTCGGCGGCGCGGGAAGCTTCGCCGCGGGCGAGCGAGACGGTGGCCGGGTCGACCTCGAGGCCCAGGTTGGCCGCGAAGCGGGCGGCGCGCAGTAGGCGCAGCGGATCGGCAGCGAAGCTGCGCTCGCCGACAGCCCGCAGCAGGCCGCGCTCGAGGTCGGCGAGGCCGCCGTGCGGATCGAGCGGCTCACCGCCCGCGAGCGGAACGGCAACGGCACCGATGGTGAAATCGCGCTTGCCGAGGTCCGCTTCGATCGTCTCGCCGCGCAGGGTGGTGACGTCGATCTGCCAGCTTTGGTCGGCCGCTACCGCTCGCCAGGTGTCGAACTCGGCCGAGAGCTCAAAGGAGTGCCCGCCGCCCTCGCGGGCGATCGCCTTGGCCAGCGGGGCAGGGTCGCCGCTGACGGCGAGATCGAGGTCGACGACCTCGCGCCCGAGCGCCGCGTCGCGAACCGCCCCGCCGACGATCCAGGTCCCCTCCCGCTCGCCCGCCGCCCTGCGCGCCAGGCCGACCAAGCCGGCGGCACCGAGCCTCTCCGCGACCGCGCTCATACCGTTTCGCGAGGCACCCGAGCCGAGATTCCGCAGCTGACCTCGTAGTTGATCGTGCCGAGGCGCCGGGCCACCTCCTCGGCGCGAATCGAGTCCTCGCCCTGCGAGCCGATCAGCACTGCCTCGTCGCCCTGCTCGACCTCGGTCTCACGCCCGAGGTCGACGGTCACGTTGTCCATCGAGACGGTACCGACGAGCGGGTGGCGGCTGCCGCGGATCAGCACCTCGGCGTTGTTGGAGAGGCCGCGGCGCACACCGTCGCCATAGCCGAGTGGCAGCACCCCGACCCAGGTGTCGGCGGGCGCCCGCCAGGTCTGGCCGTAGCCGGCGCTGGCCCCGGCGGGGAAGCGCTTGACCTCGGCGACGTAGGAGTGCAGCGCGAGAACCGGCGCCAGGCCCCGCTCTCCCGGGTCGCCCTGGAACGGGTCGAGGCCGTAGACGGCGACGCCGCAACGGGCCATGTCGAAGTGGGCGCGCGGGTCGCGGTAGACGGCAGCGCTGTTGGCGGCGTGGGCGATCGCGTCGGGAAACTCGGCCTTGACGGCGGCGGCGACGGCGGCGAAGCGATCGAGCTGCTCCCCGAAGAAGGGCGAATCGGGTTCGTCCGCGGTGGCGAAATGGGTCCAGACCCCGGCCAGCTCCAACATCGGGTCCTCGGCGCAGGCACGGGCGAGGGCAAGCACCTCCTCCGGGTCGGGGTTGCCGAGGCGGCCCATGCCGCTGTCATGCTTGACGTGGACGCGGACCCGGCGGCCCTGTGCCCGCCCGCGCGCACTGGCCAGGTCGCGGAAGCCCTGGCGCCAGAGGGCGACCTCGGAGCCGGCCGCGAGCGCGTCGTCGAGCTCCGCCGCCGTGAGCGCCCCCATTGTCAGGAGGGGTATCTGGGGCAGGCGCCGACCGATCTGCGCAGCCTCAGCGCCGGTGGCGACCGCAAGCCGGGTGGCGCCGCCGACAAGCGCCGCAGCCGCGCAGGCATCGGCGCCGTGACCGTAGCCGTCGGCCTTGACCACGGCACAGAGCTCGGCACCCTCGCCCAGCTCTGCCTTCAGGCGAGCGCAATTGCGCTCGACGGCACCGAGGTCGATCCGGGCAAGGGCCCGCGCCATCGGGCTACTCAGCGACGAGCGCGGCCAGCGCGTCGGCCCGGGTCACCAGGCCGACGAGGCGGCCCTCGCCGTCGACGACGGGCAAGTGGTTGTGGTGCTTCTCGGCGATTGTGCGGGCAACGGCCCCGGCGTCGTCGTCGCTGCGGGCGACGACCGGATCGGCAGTCATCAGCTCCGACACTTTCGTCGCGAAGGCCTTGTCGAGCCGCTTCTCGAAGCCCTTCATCGAGCCGACGAATACGATCCCGCCCATGATGTTGAGGTAATGGGGAAGGTGCAGGTCAGCTTCCTCGTCGCTGAGGATCAGGTCGGACTCGCTGACGATGCCGACCACCTTGCGCTCCGCGTCGGTAACCGGCAGGGCGCCGATCTCGGTCTTGGCCAGCAACTCGATCGCGGCGCGCGCGTCGGCGTCGGGGGAGACGGTCGGGATGTCGGCGTCCATGATCTCGGCGGCGGTCTTCATAAGCGGAGCTGCGAGATTATTCGACCTGGGCGGCGGCGGTCATTCCCGCCGGGATCGACGCGATCACATCGCTCGCGATCACCGACTCGGCGGTGCCTACCCGGCGCGCCGCGTCGCGACCGGCGCGGGCGTGGACCAGGACCGCAGCGCAGGCGGCGGCGAGGGGGTCGAGGCCGCGGGCAAGCATCGCCGCGGCGATCCCAGAGAGGACGTCGCCGGTCCCGGCCGTCGCCAGTGCGGGGGCGGAGACGGCGTTGATGGCGACTCGCTCGCCGTCGGTGACGATCGTGTCGTCGCCCTTGAGGACGACAATCGCCGCGGCCGCCCTTGCCGCTTCGCGAGCGCTGGAGAGACGCCTGGCGCCGATCTCCTCCGGGGAGCGGCCGAGCAGGCGGCCGAGCTCTCCGGCGTGGGGCGTGAGGATTGTCGGCGCATCCCGCCCGGCGATCGGCTCGACCTCGCCGGCGAAGGCATTGAGCCCGTCGGCGTCGATCACCAGCGGCGCCTCGATCGCGGCGGCGGCGTCGCGGGCCAGCTCGATCGTTCCCGGGTCACGACCCATGCCCGGACCGAGCACTCCGGCGTCGGCACGCCTGAAAGCCTTCACCAAAGCCTTCAGCGAGGCGGGCGCCAGGCAACCGTCGCCGCCGGGACAGCCGACCGACATCACCTCGGGCTGAGCGCTCTCGAAGATCGCCTCGAGGTCGGCCGGCACGGCGACGGTCGCGTAGCCGGCGCCGGCCCGGATCGCCGCCAGCGAGGACATCTGGACCGCCCCGGCGAGGCCGCGAGAGCCGCCGGCGATCACGACCTGCCCGGAGCTGAACTTGGTCGATCGCGCTCCCCTGGAGGGCAGTAGCCCGAGCACCGCCGGGTCGATCGTTCCCCCGGCCGCCCCGGCCGGCGCCCGATCGGGAATCCCGATCGGCACCACCCGCAGCTCACCGGTGTGCCACTTCCCGGGCGCGATCCAGTGGCCGAGCTTGGCGGCGTGAAAGCTGACGGTCAGGTCCGCCCCGACGGCAACACCCTCGATCTCACCGCTGGAGGCATCAACCCCGGAGGCGATGTCGCAAGCCACCACCGGCGCCCCACAGCGGTTGATCGCCTCTACAACCCCGTCGGCGGGGGCCCGTGGCGACCCGGCGAACCCGGTGCCGAAGATCGCATCGAGGACCGCCCCCGATCCCTCCAGCCAGGCGTCGAGGTCCTCCGGCAGCTCCGCGGAGAAGATCTCAAGCACGTCGACAGCAAACCCCATCCCGGCCAGCCGCCGCGCCGCAACCAGCCCGTCCCCCCCGTTGTTCCCCTTCCCACAGAGGATCCGTACTGGCCCCTGCGGCGCCAGCCCGGCGGCGGCCTCGGCCAGGGCCGTCCCGGCCGCCTCCATCAACTCCTCACCCCGAACCCCCTGCTCCTCGATTGCCCAGCGATCAACCGCCCGGATGCCCTCGGCGTCGTAAAGCGAATCCAACCACGGCTCCATCTCCGCAGCCTAACCCGGTTACTCGAGCGGGTGGCATGGGTGCCCGCCTAACCGGTTGGCCCCGCGAAGGCAACGGCTGCCGCCGCATCCCTCGAGTGGGTCAACGAGATCTGGATATCAAGCCCTGCGCCGGCCTCGGCGGCGCGGCCGCTGAGGCGTACCGTCGGTGGCTCGCCGGCGACCACCTCGACCTCCGCCAGGCCGAATCCGCCGCTCAGCCCCAGTGCCTTGACCACGGCCTCCTTGGCGGCAAAGCGGGCGGCGAGGTGACGGCCGGGACGGGCTCGGGCGGCCGCGTACTCGCGCTCGGCCGCAGTGAAGACGCGCTTGGCGAGGCGGGGGTGGCGCCGCAGGGCGCGCTCCAGCCGGTCGATCTCGAGCAGGTCGATGCCGATGCCCGAGCGGATCGCCATCGAACTACTCGACCGTCACGGTCTTGGCCAGGTTGCGGGGCTGGTCGACGTTGAGCCCACGCGTCCGGGCGATGTCGTAGGCGAGCAGTTGCAGGGGAAGGATCGCGACGATCGGCTGCAGGATCCAGTCGGTGCGGGCGACCTCGATCGTCTCGTCGGCGACCTCTGCAACCCGCTCGTCGCCTTCGGTGGCGATCGCGATCGTCTGCGCGCCGCGGGCTCGCACCTCTTCGACGTTGGAGAGCACCTTGTCGAGCACCGGGCTCTCGGTGGCGACGCAGACGACCGGCGTCGACTCGTCGAGCAGGGCGATCGGCCCGTGCTTCATCTCGCCGGCGGCGTAGGCGTCGGCGGGGATGTAGGAGACCTCCTTCAGCTTCAGCGCCCCCTCGAGACAAACCGGCAGGCCGATGTGGCGGCCTAGATAGAGGAAGAAATCGTGCTGGGACTGGGCGGCGGAAACCTCGCGGACGCGCTCCTCGCAGCCGAGCAGCGTGGAGTCGATCTTGGAGGGAATCGACTTCAGCTCCGCAACCAGTTCGGCGAGCCGCTCCGTCGGCAGCGTGCCGCGCAACTCGGCAAGGCGCAGCCCGAGTAGGTACATCGCGGCCACCTGGGCAACGAAGGTCTTGGTCGCGGCGACGCTGACCTCGGGCCCGGCCCGCGTGTAGAGGACGCTGTCGGCATCCCGGGTCGCCTGGCTGCCCATCACGTTGGTGACCGCCAGCACCTTGGCGCCGTTCTCGCGGGCGAGCCGCATCGCCGCCAGCGTGTCCGCGGTCTCCCCCGACTGGGTGATCCCGATCACCAGGTCCTGCTTGCCGATCACCGGGTTGCGATAGCGGTACTCGGAGGCGATGTCCATCTCGACCGGCACCCGCGCCCACTCCTCGATCGCGTAGCGGCCGACCAATCCCGCGTGGTAGGAGGTGCCGCAGGCGACGATCACGATCCGCTGGACCCCGCGCAGGTACTCGCCGTCGAGCTCCAGTTCGGAGAGGTCGACGCCCTCGTCGTCCGGCAACCGGTCGGCGATCGTCTCGGCGACGGCGTCGGCCTGTTCGTGGATCTCCTTCAGCATGAAGGTCTCATAGCCGTCCTTCTCGGCCGCTGCCTCGTCCCAGGAGATCTCTTCGGGGCCGCGCGGCACCGGGTTCCCCGCCAGGTCGGTGATGCTGACCCCGGCGGCGTCGACGCTGACGATCTCGTCGTTCTCGATCGAGACCGCCTGGCGCGTCTCGGCCAGGAAGGCCGGGATCGCCGAGGCGAGGAAGGCCTCACCGTCCCCGACACCGGCGACCAGGGGGCACTCCTTGCGGGCGCCGACGAGGCGGCCGTGCTCATCGGCGTGCATGGCGACGAAGGCGTAGTGGCCGCGCAGCTCGCCGAAGGAGGACGCGGACGGCCTCTTCGAGGTCGCCCTCGTAGTTGCGCTCGATCAGGTGGGAGACGATCTCGGCATCGGTCTCGGAGCTGAAGCGATGGCCCTGCCCGGCGAGCTCGCGGCGTAGCTCGGCGTGGTTCTCGACGATGCCGTTGAGGACGATGTGGATGCGGTCGGTGCAATCGCCGTGCGGGTGCGCGTTCTCCTCGGTGACCCGGCCGTGCGTGGCCCAGCGGGTGTGGGCGACGCCGGTCGTGGCCGCCCGGGCCGCGACCGCAACCCCGCCGCCGTTCTCGATCCCGCTCGGCGACGGCGGCGCGCAGGTTGTCGAGGTTGCCGACCGCCCGCACGCTGTCGATCCGGCCCTCGTCGATAACCGAGATCCCGGCCGAGTCATAGCCCCGGTACTCGAGCTTCTCGAGTCCGGCGACCAGGAGGTCGAGGCAGGGGCGCCCGCCCACGTATCCGACGATTCCGCACATAGAAGGCGATCAAGGGTAGAGGCCGCGGGGCCTAAGCCAGCTCTTGGCGCACCAATGTGACAAGACGCTCGCAAACGGCTTCTGCCTCATCGGCGCTTGGCGCCTCGACCATCACCCGCACCAACGGCTCGGTTCCGGAGGGCCGCAGCAGCACCCGGCCGCGTCCCTCGAGCGCATTGCCCTCGCGCTCGACCGCCTCCCAGACCGCCGCGGCGCCGGCGATCGCCTCGCGCTCGGCGACCTCGACGTTGACCAGGGTCTGGGGCAGCTTGTCCATCGGCACCACCTTGGCCAGGTCGCCGCCGCCGAGCTCGCGCATCGTCGCCAGCGCCGCGGCGATCCCGTCGCCAGTGGCGACGAAGCGGGTGTCGATGATGTGCCCGGACTGCTCGCCGCCGAGCGCCCAACCGCGCTCGCGCAGCTCGTCGAGCACGTAGCGGTCGCCCACCTGCGTAACCGCGACCTCGATCCCGGCCTCCTCCATCGCCTGGTGGAAGCCGTAGTTGCTCATCACGGTCACCGCCACGCCTCCGCCCAGCTCGCCCCGGGCCGCCATGCCCCGGGCGGCCAGGGCGATCAGCTCGTCGCCGTCGTGCGCACGGCCGGCGCCGTCGACGGCGAGCAACCGATCGCCGTCGCCGTCGAAGGCGAAGCCGATTGTCGCCTCCGAGCCGGCGACCGCCTGCGGCGAGAAAATCGAGGTGGGTCGAGCCGCAGCCGTCATTGATATTGCGGCCGTCGGGCTCGGCGGCGAGCGTCTCGACCGTGGCGCCGAGCCGCTCGAAGATCGCCGGGGCGGCGCGAAAGGTGGCGCCGTTGGCGCAATCGAGCATTACGCGGCGGCCCGAGAGGTCGAGCGGGAAGGCCGACTCCAGCGCCCGCAGGTAGTCCGCCAGGCCACCATTCAGCTCGCGCACCTGGCCGGGCTCAACCGCAAGCCCGGTCGCCATTTCGGCCCCTTCGCGGTCGAAATGACGACCGCGGTCGGGGATGAGCGACTCGATCGCCGCCTCGGCCTCGTCATCGAGCTTCGTCCCCAGGCCGGGAGAAGAACTTGATCCCGTTGTCGCGGTAAGGGTTGTGCGAGGCCGAGACGACAGCGGCGAGGTCGAGGCCCAGGCGCTTGACCAGGATCGCCGCCGCCGGGGTGGGCAGGACGCCGCCGAGCAGCGCGTCGCCGCCGCCAGCCGCGATCCCCGCCGCCAGCGCCGACTCCAGCATCGGCCCCGACTCGCGCGTGTCGCGCACGACCAGGACCTGCGGGCGCTCGGCCTGCAACGACGCTGTGGCCGCCTTGCCCAGGGCGGTGGCCAGCTCGGCCGTGAGGAAGGTCCCGGCTTCACCGCGGACGCCATCGGTTCCAAAGAGCTTTCTAGTCATCTGAGCGAGCGAAAATCAAGACGCCAGGCGCAGATTTGCAGCCGCTCAGCGCTTGGAGAACTGCGGGCGCTTGCGGGCCTTCTTGAGCCCGGCCTTCTTGCGCTCCTTGGCCCGCGCGTCGCGGGTCAGGAAGCCGCGGCGCTTGAGCTCGCCGCGCAACTCCGGGTCGACCTCGGTGAGCGCCCGGGCGATCCCGTGGCGGACCGCGCCGGCCTGGCCGCTGATGCCGCCACCCTGGACGCGCACCCGCACATCGACGTTGCCCTCATAGCCGGTGATCGTCAGCGGCTGCATCGCGGTCGTCTGGTGCAAGGGACGAGGGAAGAACTCTTCCAACTCGCGCTTGTTGATTTCGACCTTGCCGCTGCCGGGCAGCAGGGTGACGCGGGCGATCGAGGTCTTGCGCTTGCCGGTGGCGAGGAAGCGGGCATCGCCCTCCAGCTTCGCCGGCGCGCGGCTCGCGGCGCTCGGCTCCTCCTCGGCGTCCCCGGTCAGCTCGGCCTCACGCTTGGCCCGCTCTTCCTCTTCGGCTTCGACCCGAGCCTGCTCCTCAGCGCTGCGCGGCCGCTCCTGCGGCTCGATCGCGATCGGCTCCAGCTCCGCCCCGGGAATCACATCCTTCTTCTTCTCCTCGGACTTAGCGGGCGGCTCCTCAACCTCGGGCTCGGGAGCAGCTCTCCTCCGCAACAGGCTCCTCAGCGACATCCTCCTCGGCCTCGGCCCGATCGGCGGCAGCCTCGTCGGCCACGGGCTCTTCAGCTTCCTCAGCAACGGGCTCATCGGCGCTCTCAGCCTCAGCCGAAGGCGCCTCGGGTGCGGCAGCCTCAGCCGAATCTCCCGCGGGTGGCGGGGAGTCGGGGGAGCCGAGAACGGAGGCCTCGCCCCCGCCCGCAGGCTCCCCCGACTCCCCGTCGGGACCCGCGGGCCGATCCGCCTGGTCCTGCTCCTCTGAGTTCTCGTTGTCCTGCGGCTCGTCGATCAAGTCTGTATCTCCATCGGTTTGGGCTGTTGCGCCTCATGCGGATGCTCGGGCCCGGCGTACACCTTCAGCTTGGTCAGCTGCTGCCGGGCAAGCCGGTTGCGCGGCAGCATCCCCTTCACGGCCTTGCGGATGACCTCCTCGGGACGGCGGTCGAGCATCTCGGCCAGGGTCCGCGACTTGATCCCGCCGGGATAGCCGCTGTGGCGCCAGTAGCGCTTCTGGTTGAGCTTGTCGCCGGTGACCCGGATCTTCTCCGCGTTGATCACGACGATGAAGTCGCCGGTGTCGATGTGGGGCGTGTACTCGGGCTTGCGCTTGCCGCGCAGGGCGTCGGCGATACGGGTCGCGAGACGACCCAGGGTCTGGCCCTCGGCGTCGACGACATACCAGTCACGCTGGCGGTCGGCGGGTGTGGCGACATAGGTCTTCATCAGAGAAAAACCGCGGGCAGCGCCCAGCGGCTCCGGCATGATAGCCGCCACGCCGCATTGGCGTAGGCGGCCGTGGTGGTGTCTATACTGCCCCGCCAACAGTGCCGAATCTCAGCCGCACAGGCGGGTGGGAGCGGAGGAACCGCAGGAACCGTTGCAGGTTCCCGGGGCGAGTCGGCCGAAGTAGGCCGTAGCGCATCTCTTTCAGCGCGAGCCCGACAGCTAACTCCGCAGGCGAACGAAAGAGAGGGCATGTGGCACCGGACAGGCGCCGGCCTTGGTTGGCGGGAGTGATATTCACAGCAGTTGCGGTTCTGCTTATCGCGGCGAGCGCTTCGGCGGCGACGACCGGTGGCGCGCCCACCGCCGCCGGCAGCCCGCCCGCCGCCGGTAGCCCCAGCGGCAGCGCCGAAGGCGCGCCCAGCGCCGGCGCGATCCAGCTGCTCTCCGCCAAGACGACGCCGCGCAAGTCCTTCTACTACGGCTTCCGCTACCCGAGCCTGAGCTTCACGATCGCCAGCAATCAGGCCCAGAACGACCTGCGCATCGATGTCGTCGACGCGGCGGGCGCAAGCGTCCGCACCTTCTTCCGCAACGACGTCGAACCGAACGCGACCGTGAAGATCCGCTGGGACGGCACCGCCAACAGCGGCCGTCCGGCGCCCAACGGCCACTACAGCTTCCGCGTCTCCTCGCAGGCCGGTCCCCTCGCCGCGCGCCCCGCCACCTCCTCCAGCGCGCCCAGCCTCAGCTTCGCCTTCTACGGCTACGCCTTCCCGATCCTCGGCCGGCACGAATTCGGCATGAGCGCGGGACGCTTCGGCGCCGCCCGTTCCGGTCACACGCACGAGGGCCAGGACGTGATGGCCGCTTGCGGACTGCCGCTCATCGCCGCTCGGGGTGGCTCGGTTCAGTACTCCGGCTTCCAGGCCGCGGCCGGCAACTACGTCGTGATCGACGGCAAGGGCACCGGGCTCGACTTCATGTACGCGCACCTGGCCGAACCCTCGCCGCTGAAGACCGGCGATCGGGTCCGCACCGGCCAGCCGATCGGCATCGTCGGCGAGACCGGCGACGCGACCGCCTGCCACCTCCACTTCGAGATCTGGACAGCACCCGGCTGGTATGAGGGCGGCAGCCCGATCGACCCGCTGCCCTACCTCGAAAAGTGGGACCGCTACAGCTGAGCGCAGGCCCTACTTGAGCCGTAACGGGTGACAAGCGCCAAAGCGACTGCCACCGGAACAGTCGCCGGCAGCTCGTCCACAGCAAAGAAGAGCAGGTCAAACCCAAGCGCCAGCCAAGCCACCAACCACGCCCCATTTCGCTGCCGATGGGCCGATACGTCAAGGTGAACTTGACGTATCGGCCCATCGGCAGGGTTTGCGAGGAGGCAACCGACGAGGGCGGCGATGAAGAGGTCGCCGAAGCCCATCGTGGCGGAGCCGAGATGGACGGACTGGAGGACCGGGAGGTTGGCGGCGGGTGCCGCGGTGTTGAGGACCGCGTTTGGGCCCTGCAGCAGGTCGGCGCCGACGAAGACGGCGTCGACGATCGCCATCGCGTAGACGCCCAGGCGCAGCCATCGCGCCGGGACACCGCAGGCGAGCAGCCAGCCCAGCGTGATGCAGGCGAACCCGGAGAGCGCGGTCGCCGCCGCCTCGCCGGCGAGCGAGTCGGGGCTCGCCCAGGCGAGGCCGAAAAGGGCGACGGCAGCCAGCGCCCAGGCGGAACGCGAACGGTGCAGCAGGGCGCCAAGAGCGAATGCGGCAAGCGGTGGCACGGCGACCAGCGCCAGGTAGGAGAGCGCGGTCGCCGATTCCGGTTCCAGTTCGACGACGGCGACGAAGACGAGGATCGAGAACGCCGGCACCACAGCCCACCACGAACCTCCGAGCCGCCGGGCCCACTCGGGCCGTGACCGCGGCGCCGGCAACGCCACCAACGCTGCCTGCACCAGGCCCAGTACAGCGATTGAGACGGCGAACGGCATCAGGGCCGATCCCGGCAGGGGTGGAACGTCTTGTACTTTTTCGTCGACCGCCGTGGGCGCCAGCCCAACTCCGTCACATCGAAAAAGTTAAGTGGAACCCCTGCCGGGATCGGCCCCGGCACTCGATTGTTACTCCCACTCGATGGTCGCCGGAGGCTTGGAGGAGATGTCGAGCGCGACGCGGTTCACGTCGGCTATCTCGTTGATGATCCGGTTGGAGACCTTCTCCAGCAGGTCGTAGGGGAGGCGGGCCCAGTCGGCGGTCATCGCGTCGTCGGAGGTGACGGCGCGAATCACGATCGGGTAGGCGTAGGTGCGACCGTCGCCCTGGACGCCGACCGAGCGGACCACCGGCAGCACGCAGAAGGACTGCCAGAGCTGGCGGTAGAGGTCGGCGGCGCGGATCTCCTCCTGCAGGATCGCGTCGGCGGCACGGAGGATGTCGAGCCGCTCCCGGTTGACCTCGCCGCCGACGATGCGGATCGCCAGGCCCGGCCCCGGGAAGGGCTGGCGCCAGACCATCCGCTCCGGCAGGCCAAGCTCGGCCCCGACGGCGCGGACCTCGTCCTTGAACAGCATCCGCAACGGCTCGACCAGCTCGAACTGGAGGTCCTCGGGCAGGCCGCCGACGTTGTGGTGGGACTTGATCGTCGCCGCGTTGTCGCTGCCGCCGGACTCGATCACGTCGGAGTAGAGCGTGCCCTGGACGAGGTAGGCGGCGTCCTCGAGCTTGGCCGCCTCCTCCTCGAAGACGCGGATGAACTCCTCGCCGATGATCTTGCGCTTGCGCTCGGGCTCGTCGTGCCCGGCCAGCTTCTCGAGGAAGCGCCGCTCGGCCTCGACGTGGACCAGGGGAATGCCAAACTGCTCGAAGGCGGCGACGACCTGCTCGGCCTCGTTGAGCCGCATCAGGCCGTGGTCGACGAAGACGCAGGTCAGCTGCTGCGCCGATCGCCTTATGGACGAGCAGCGCCGCGACCGAGGAATCGACGCCGCCGGAGAGGCCGCAGATCACCCGCCCCTCCCCGACCTGGGCCCGGATCTTCGCCACCTGCTCGGCAATCACCGACTGCGGCGACCACTGCTGCTCGCAACCGGCGACGTCGCGCAGGAAGCGAGTGAGAATCTCGGTCCCATACGGCGTGTGGACGACCTCGGGGTGGAACTGGATTCCGTAGAGCCCGCGGTCGGGGTACTCGCACGCGGCCACCGGCGAACCGGGGCTGGAAGCAAGCGCCGTGAATCCCTCGGGCGGCTCGAACACCGCATCGCGATGGCTCATCCAGCAGTGCTGCTCGTCCGGCAACCCACCGAGCAACCGCCCGCCCCCATCGGTGAGCGTCAAATCGGTCCGCCCGAACTCCCCCGCCTCAGCAGCCTCAACCCGCCCGCCAAGCGCCTGGACCATCGCCTGCATCCCGTAGCAGATCCCCAGCAGGGGGATGCCCAGATCAAGGAGCTCAGTGGGAAACGCCGGCGCGCCCACCTCATAGACAGAAGCCGGCCCACCGGAGAGCACCAGCCCCTTCGGAGCCCTGTCCCCGATCACCTCAAGCGAGGTCGTAGACGGCAGCAACTCGGCAAACACCCCGCACTCGCGAATGCGCCGAGCGATCAGCTGGGAATACTGGCCCCCGAAATCAAGGACCAGCACCTCCTCGACGGCATGCTCCGAACGCTCCCGCTCTTCCTCCGGGGCGTTGGATCGAACGGTTGCCTCGCTCACGCCTCTGCCGGGGGGTGGCGCCGCAGGGGGGACCGACCCCGAGGACGCTTTAGCGACCGCAGGGGGCGGTGGGTCCCCTGCGGTGACAGGACCCGCCGGCCCAGCGCCTTAGCGTCACTAGTCATCGGACACTGCCACCCCCGCGGAGACCGCTGCTCGACCGTTCGACCCCATGCCGACCTGCTGCTCGTTCTGCAGCTTCTTCCCCTCGCTCATCAGAGCGGGAGCAACCATCACCTCGGCCCGCTGGAACGAGCGAATGTCCTCGTAGCCGCAGGTGGCCATCGAGGTCTTCAGCGCCCCCATCAGGTTGAAGGTGCCGTCGTTCTCCTGAGCCGGGCCGAGCAGGATCTCCTCCATCGTCCCGTCCTGGCGGGTCGTGACGCGGGTTCCCCGCGGCAGCGAGGGATGGAAAGTCGCCATCCCCCAGTGGAAGCCGCGGCCGGGGGCCTCCTTGGCGCGGGCCAGGGGCGAGCCGACCATCACCGAGTCCGCCCCACAGGCGATCGCCTTTGAGACGTCGCCACCGGTGCGCATGCCGCCATCGGCGATCACGTTGACGTACTCGCCGGTCTCCAGCATGTGCTGGGAACGGGCGGCGGCAACGTCGGCGATCGCCGTCGCCTGCGGCACGCCGATGCCGAGCACGCCGCGGGTCGTGCAGGCGGCGCCGGGGCCGACCCCGACCAGGACGCCGACCGCGCCGGTCCGCATCAGGTGCAGGCCGGTCGAGTAGGAGGCGCAGCCGCCGACCACAGTCGGCACCGGCACCTCGGCGATGAACTCCTTCAGGTTGAGCGGCTCGACCGTGGTCGAGACGTGTTCGGCGGAGATCACCGTGCCCTGGATGACGAGGATGTCGATCCCGGCCTCGACCGCGATCTCGTAGTGCTCGCGCACTTTCTGCGGCGTCAGCGAGCCGCAGGCGACCGCGCCGCGCTGCTTGATCTCGGCGATCCGCTCGCCGATCAGCTCCGGCTTGACCGGCTCGGCGTAGATCTCCTGCATCAGCCTGGTCGCCTCGTGCTTGGGCGCGGCGGCGATCTCCTCCAGCCGCTCCTCGGCGTTGGCGAAGCGAGCCCAGATCCCCTCCAGGTTCAAGACCCCGAGACCGCCCAGCTCGTGGACCAGCACCGCGGTGTCGGGACTGACCACGCCGTCCATCGCCGAGGCCACGAGCGGCAGCTCGAAGCGATAGGGGCCAAGGTTCCAGCTGATGTCAATGTCGTCGGGATCGCGGGTGCGGCGCGACGGAACGATCGCGATGTCGTCGAATCCGTAAGCGCGCCGCCCCTTCTTGCCTCGACCGATGTCGATCTCCAATTAGGTCCTCCAGGGTGGCGTTGAGAACCCAGCCTACACTTCGGCGGGGACCTCCAAGTCCTGGACGTGGACCTCGCCGAGCAGCCGCTCGACCTGGTTACGGTCGACCGTCCCGGCGCCGAAATGCTGGGTCGACTCGGCGCCGCAGGCGACGCCGTAGGCAAGGCACTCACCGGCCGGCTTGCCCTCATAGCGGGCGGCCGCGTACCCGGCCAGGAAGGCGTCGCCGGAACCGACCGTGGAGACCGGCTCGAGCGGCTCGGTGCGGACCTCGAGGAAGCGCCGCTCGGCCCCCTCGCCGATCACGGCGACACAGCCGTCCGGCCGCGTGATCGCCGCCTCGGCGGCACCGAGGCGGACCAGCTCGGCGAGGCCCTGGACGAGGTCGTCGCGATCGGCGAACTCCTGGCCGACCAGCTCCTCGGCCTCGCGCTCGTTGGGCGTCACCACCGAGGCGCCGGCCCGCAGGCCGGCGAGCATCGCCCCGCCCTCGGCGTCGAGCACCACCGGCACGCCGCGCTCGGCGAGGTCCTTGACCAGGCGCGCGTAGAGCTCGTCGCCGGCGCCGGGCGGCAGGCTGCCGGCGAGGACGCAGAGCTCGGCACCGTTGGCGAGGTAGCGCAGCCGGGCGACGAAGGACTCGACCTCCTCCGGGCTCACCGCCGGGCCCCGCTCGTTGATCTCGGTCTGCTCGCCGGAGGTCGGGTCGATCACGGCGAGGTTGATCCGGGTCTCGCCGGCGATCCGAGTGAAATCGGTCAGCACCGCTTCGCTGCGCAGCTGCTCCAGCAGCCGGGTGCCGGTCGGGCCGCCGGAGAAGCCGGTGGCGATCACCGGGCGGCCGAGCAGCTTCAGCGCCCGCGCCACGTTGATCCCCTTGCCGCCCGCAACGGTGCGGCTCTCGACCGCCCGGTGACGGTGGCCGAGGCGGAAGTTGGGCACAGCGACCGTGCGGTCGATGGCGGCGTTGAGAGTGACGGTGAGGATCATCGAGCGAAGCGCCTCATAAGGACTGCTCCAACCAGTATCACGCAGAGCGCGATTCCGAGAGGGATCTTCTCATCGTCGAGAAAGTTGCCGGCACGGACGAGGACGTCCGCCTTCTCCACCTCCCGCGCCGATCGCAGCGCCACGCTCGCGATCCTCCTGCCGTCGACGTAGACGCTCGCCCGCCCCAGGGGCTCGCCGCGGGCGATCGGCCCCTCGACTTCGCCAGGCGCCCGCACCTCGACGCTGAGGCGCTGGTCGGGACGGACGCCGACGGCGATCGTGCGCGCGGCCCGCAGGGACAGCCCGCCGCCGTCGTAGCGGACCGTCGGGCGCGCCAGTACCGCACCGGCGCGAACCGGCGCCCGCCGCTTGTAGAGGGAGAAGCCGTAGTCGAGCAGTTCGAGGTTGTCGCGGAAGCGGTCTTCGTCGGTGGGCGCCCCGACCGCGACCGAGATCAGCTCCGTGCCCTTGCGCCGCCCCGAGCCGACGAGGACGTAGAGGGCGCCAAAGGTGTGGCCCGTCTTCACTCCGGTCACCCAGGGCGCCATCCGCAGCAGCTCGTTGATCGTCTCGATCCGCCGCCGCGGGTGCACGCTTCGCAGCACCGCGCTGTCCGACGCGGCGATCTTGGCGAAGGTGGGGATCGCCAGCAGGCGGCGGGTCAGGGTCGCCAGGTCAGCGGCACTGGAGTAGTTGCCGCGCTGATCGAGCCCGATCGGGTTGGCGTAGTGGGTGTCGGCGAGGCCGAGCGCGGCGGCGTAGCGGTTCATCTGAGCGACGAAGCGCTTCTCCGAGCCGGCCGCGGCACGGGCGAGGTCATAGGCCGCGTCGTTGCCGCTGCGCAGGATCAGGCCGTAGAGCAGGTCGCGCACGCTGATCCGCTGCCCCGGACGCAGTTCGAGCAGCGACTCGCCGTATCCGGCTTCGTAAGGGGCGGCGCGGACGATGCGGTTGAGTGGCAGCTCCTTGAGGGCGACGTAGGCCGTCATCAGCTTCGTCGTGCTGGCGATCGGCAGGTGCCGCGCGGCGGCGTGGGAGACCAGGACGTCACCGCTGCGGCCGTCGATCAGCGCCCAGGCGCGGGCCTCGATCGCCGGGCCTTTGGCGAGCGCGGTAGCTGGCGCCAGGGCGAGCAGAACTGCCGCCAACAGCACGGCCGGGAAGGCCCTCACCGCAGCTTCAGCGTTTCGCCGGCGATCAGGATCTGCGGGTCGACGGCGGGATTGAGCGCTTCGATTTCCCGCACCGGAACGCCGGTTTCGTGGGCGATCGAGGTCAGCGTGTCGCCGCTCTGTATTTCGTAGGTGGCGGGGATGTGGCGCTTGGGCTTGGTCGCGCTGTGAGACGTCTTGCCCTTGTGCCGATGCCCCCCCGAGCTCGAGTCGCCGCCACCGGCATTGCCGAACACGACGAGGACCACGACGACCGCGATGACGAGGGCGGTCACCGCGGCGATGCGGGCTGGGGCTGAGGAGCGCTTTTTCATTGGACGTGACGGGCGATCGGATCGGTGCCGCAGATCGTATATACGGTCAAGGCCGCTTCACGCGGTCGAAACGTCCCAGACCGCGCGGCGCAGGTCCTCCGCGGCGACTGCCGGGTCCTCGGCAGCCGCGATCCCCCGCGAGGCGGCGACCAGGGCCCCCGCCGGTCCGGCGGCAAAGGCGGGGCCGAGCAGGTCGGGTCGGCCGCCCTGGGCGCCGACGCCGGGGACGAGGAAGACCGAACGTGGCATCAGCGAGCGCAGCCTGCCGATGTGCTCCGGCGCCGTGGCTCCAACCACCGCGCCCATCCCGCTCAGCCCCCCCGCGCCGAGCAGGCGCGGCGAGAGGCCGTCGACGAGTTCGGCGAGGCGCTCGTGCAGCGGTCGCTCGGGCGCCGGCAGGTCCTGGACATCGGCGGCGCCGGGGTTGCTGGTGCGGACGAGGGCGAAGACTCCGGCTCCCGTCGCGGCAGCGGCCTCGACCAACGGCTCCAGGGCATCGGCGCCGAGCAGCGGATTGACCGTGAAGGCATCGGCGCCGAGCCCCGCCACCGGCCCCCACGGCGTCGGCGTCTCGCCGACCAGGGCCTGGGCGTAGGCGGCAGCGCTGACCGGCACGTCGCCGCGCTTGCCGTCGGCGACGACCAGCAAGCCCGCGGCGCGGGCCGCCTCGCAGACCTCGACAAGCGCCCCCCAGCCGGGCGCCCCCAACCGCTCGAAACAGGCGAGCTGGGGCTTGACCGCAACACAGGCCGGCCCCGCCCGCTCGATCAGCGAGCGGCAGTGCGCCGCAACCGCCGTGGCCGCCTTCTCGGCGGCGGTGACGGCGGAGGCGCCCGGCTCGGCCCCCGAGAGCTTCGACGGATCGGGGTCGAGGCCGAGGCAGACCTGGCTGCGACGCTTTTGGACGAGCGTCGCAAGCCGGTCCGCAAAGGGCTCCGTCACAACTGGCTTCACCCAGTTTCGGGCGACGAAGAACCAGGCTGTGACGCGTCCGAAATTGGGCTCGCCCTAGCCTTTGACCTTGGACTTCAGCGCCGAGCCGGCGGAGAAGCGCGGCACCTTGCCGCCCGGGATCGTGATTCGCTCGCCGGTGCGGGGGTTGACGCCCTGGCGCGGACCGCGCTCGGCGACGTGGAATTTGCCGAAGCCGGTGAAGCTGACTTCGCCGCCGCCGCTCAGCGTCTCGGTGATCGCGTCGAGCACGGAGTCCAGCGCGTCGCTGGCCGCTTTCTTGCTGCCCAGCCGCTCGTCGCCTGCAAGTTGGTCCAGAAACTCAGCCTTTGTCACGTCGAAGCTCCTCAGTCGATGTGTGGTTTGAAATCGGCGGCAATCTAACAGCGGCAACGGCGTAAAGCCGCTTGGGACTCAGGATCCGGCGACGGTCATCGCCCCGATCAGCAGCGAGGGAGTGCTGACCGAGCCGCCGAAGGGCACCCATCTGGGGTCCGCCCCAACGGCCCGCACGGCACGCAGCATCGAGACCAGGTCGCTGGCGATCGTGAACTCGCGCAACGGCTCGGCCAGCTCGCCGCCGCGGATCGCCCGCCCCGAAGCTCCGACCGAGAAGACGCCGGAGACCGGGTTGACTCCGGAGTGCAGGCCGGCCACGTCGGTGACGAGGACGCCGTCCCCCGCTTCCCCCAGGAGCTCGGCGAGACCGAGCGTGCCCGGAGCGACGATCAGGTTGGAAGCCGAGACCGAGGGCTGCGATCGGTAGCCGCTGCGGCTGGCGTTGCCCGTGGAGCGGGCCTCGCCGCGGTGAGCGGTATAGGTGTCGTAGAGGTAGGTGTGGAGTGCTCGCGCCTCGATCAGGGCGGTGCGCCGCCGTGGGACGCCCTCCCCGTCGAACGGCGCCGAGGCGAAACCTGCGGGATCGAGACCGTCGTCATGGAGCTCCAGCGCCTCGCCGGCAACCTCCTCCCCGATCCGCCCGGCGAAGGGGGAGCGCCCGCGCTGGACGGCGCCGGCGCCGAGGCCGCTGCCGATCAGGGCGACGAAGCTGGCCGCGACCGTCGGGTCGAGGACGACCGGGCAGGAACGCGACCTGGGCTTGACCGCGCCGATCGTCGCCGCTGCCCGCTCGGCCCCCTCGCGCCCGATCGCGGCGGGGTCCAGCGCCGCCGGGCCGCGGCCGAGGCCAAAGCCGAGCCCGGTCTCGCGTCCGCCCTCCCCCGCAGCCAGGGCCTGCACGTATCCGTAACAGCTGGAGCTCGAGTACTCGCCCTCGATGCCGGTCGAGGTGGCGACCGCCACCCGCTCGGAGGAATCGGCGTAGACGGCCTGCTCGACCCCGGCGATCCGCGGGTCCGCCGCCAGCGCCGCCTGCTCGATCTCAAGCGTGAGATCGGCAAGCTTGGCGATCGGCCACTCGCCGAGCGCCGGATCGCACAGAACCAGCTCGGCAGCAGATTCCGGTGCGCTTTTTCCGGTCATATCGGGGATAAGGCGCACCGGAACGTCGGACGGGGCCGGCGGGGCGGCGAACTCGTCCTCGTCGGCCACGCGCGCGGCCTCGACCGCCCTGCCGGCCAGCTCCGCGAGACCCGTTGCGGAGAGGTCGGTGCCGTAGGCATAGCCAACCTGGTGGCCGATCCAGGTGCGCAGGCCGACGCCACGCTGGGTTGCCGCGGTGAGGCTCTCGATCTCGCCGCCGTGAGCACGCACCTCGCGGCCGCTGTCCTCGGCCGCGTAAGCCTCGGCATCGCCGGCCCCAGCGGCCAGCGCCGCCTCGATCGCCCCCCGCGCCGCCGCGATCAAACCTCTGTCCCCCCCACCGTCATCGCGCCGATGCGGACGTGGCCCTGGCCGGTGCCGACCGGCACTTTCTGGCCCGCCTTGCCGCAGACGCCCGTCTTCATCTCGAAGTCGTTGCCGACCGCGTCGATCGCCGCCAGTGCCTCGAGGCAGTTGCCGATCAAGGTCGCGCCGCGGCAGGGACGGGTCACCCGGCCGCCCTCAATCAGGTAGCCCTCGGAGACGCCGAAGACGAAATCGCCGGTGGCGGGATCGACCTGGCCGCCGGCGAAGGAGACGGCGTAGAAGCCGCGCTCGACCTCGGCGATGATCTGCTCCGGCTCGGCCTCTCCGGGCGCGATGTATGTGTTCGTCATCCGCGGCACCGGCAGGTGGCGGAAGCTCTCGCGGCGGCCGTTGCCGGTCGAGGCGACGCCTTCGCGGCGTGCCGTTACGCCGTCGTAGAGGAAGGAGGTGAGGCGCCCCTCCTCGATCACCCGCGTCTTCTGGGTCGGGACGCCCTCGTCGTCGATCCCGTCGCTGCCCCACTCGCCCGGGAGGCGGCCGTCGTCATAGGCGGTCAACAGCGGCTGGGCCACCTGCTCGCCGAGCTTGCCGGTGTAGACGCTGGCGCCCTTCTGGATGTGGTCGGCCTCGAGCCCGTGGCCGGTCATCTCGTGGAAGAGGACGCCGCCGAAGCCGCCGCCGACCACCACCGGCATCGATCCGGCCGGCGCCGGGCCGGCGTCGAGCAGGGTCATTGCCTTGCGAGCCGCAGCGGCGGCGATCGAGCCGGGGTCGTGGTCGAAGAGCTCGAATCCGCGGTGGCCGCCGAGCGTCTCGGCACCGGTCTCGACCAGCTCGCCGCGGCGTGCCACGGCCTGGGCGCCGATCCGAACGCGGGTGCGGTCGTCGCCGCTGAAGAGCCCCTCGGAGTTGGCGACGCCGACCTCGCGGCGGACCTCGGCATAGGAGGCCATGAACTGGGCGATCTCCTCACCGGCCCCGCGCCCGCGCTCGTCGAGCTCGCGCAGCAGCGCCGCCTTGCGCTCGGCGGCGACGCCGGCCGGGGCAACCTCGATCGGCTGCGGATTACTGGCGAACGCGCCCAGCGCTCGCGGCTCGGCGCGCTCGGCGCGCAGTGCCGCCGCCGCCTCGGCCGCGGCCCGCTCGAGGTCATCGGAGTCGAGCCCGTCGACGTGGGAGAAGTAGGTCGTTCCGCCGCTGGTCACCCGCACCCCGGCACCCTCGCCGGCACCCGACTGCACAGATTCGATCCGCGACTCGTCGATCGCCATCGTCAGCCCGGCGCTGCGTTCGGCAAAGACCTCGGCGAACTCGCCGCCGTTGGCCAGCGCCCGGGAGAGGACGCGCTCGGCGACCTCTGGATCGAGCGGACCGCTCACGGCTTCGGCCGCTTCCCGGCGACCTCGATCAGGCGGCCGGCGGCGACGAAGAGCTCGCCGCCGGAGCGCGAGTCGGCGGCCTGGTCGCTGGCCCGGCCCTCCGGGTAGTAGAGCCGCGCGAAGGGCTGGCGGGAGACGCGGCGCCGGCGCATGTAGGCGGCCGCCTCATCGGCGTAGCCGGAGACGCGGTCGAGCAGGATGCGGTGCGGCTTAGGCGGGCTCAAAACTCACGCTCCGCTGTTCATTTGCTGCGCATATCGGGGAAAAGGCACAGCGGAGCATCATCGGCCATCGCCTCCTTCGGCGAGGTCACGCAGCACCGCCCGCATGTCGAAGAAGAGCAGCGAGGCGAGGGCGAAGCGGTCGGTTACGGCGATCGCGGCGAGCCCGGCGTGGCGGACGGCGAAGACCTCGCCCTGCTCGGTGGCGATGTGGACCTGCTCAACCGGCTCCTCGCCGGCACTGTCGGCAATCGCGAGCAGAGTCGTGGCGTCCTCGCTCCAGCGCCCGGGGCTGTCGCTGGCGGCGAGCACGGCGCCCCCGGAATCGAGAATCGCGCCGCCGCGCAGATCGGGTGACATCTCGGTCAGGTAGGCCAGCGCGCTCGCCGCCGCACCCCCGGAAACCGCCTCGCTCGTCTCACCGTCGGGCATCTCGGCCAAAATAGCGCCCCGTGTCCCTGGCCCGAGCCTCCTGGATCATCGTCGTCTCGATCTGCGCGATCGCCGCGGTCGCCTTCGCGCTCAGCGACTACACCGGCTACGCGATCACAGTCACGGCCGTCGGCCTGGCCGCCGCGGTCAACCTCTTGCCCAATCCGTAGGTCCCGCCGGCCGGAGCGGGACGCGCCCAGTCGCCCTCCAGTCGAATTGATGTCGCACGCGCCTGCGGCGCTTAGCGACAATCGAGGAGCGCGGCTGCGCCGCGCCTAGAGACACGAGTGCAGCGGCCGCTTCGCGACATTCGCCTGGAGGGCGACTGGGCGCGTCCCACAACAGCCGTCGAAACCCCAAAGCTGAAACTGCCACCGAGACAGACCGCCCAGGCACAGCAACGAGGGTGCGTTATGCCGCGGGCCAAGCTCGATCGGCGGAGTGAATTGACGAGTCAGCCCGCGCGGAAGGGGCCTGATCTGGCTCGCTCCGGATCGCGCAGGGAGGTCTCCGGCTCGACGTGGATCAGCACCTCGGCGTGCGGGATCGTTGCCTCTATCGAGTCGCGCATCGCGTGGGCGAGCTCGTGGGCCAGCTCGAGGCTCGTCCCGGAGCGGTACTGGACGTGGAGGTCGATGTAGCGGCGGCTGCCGGCACGACGGGCTCGCAGCTTGTGGTAGCCGGCGACCTCCGGGGTGCGGGCGGCGGCGATCGCCGCCTCGATCCGGTCCATCTCCTCACCCGGCAGCGCTTCGTCGACCAGCACCCCGGAAGAGCGCCTGACGATGCGGATGCCGGCCGAGACGATCGCCCCGGCGACGATCAGTGCCGTGATCGAGTCGAAGGCGGCGTTGCCGGTGACCTGGACGATCGCCAGCCCGACCAGCACCCCGGCCGAGGTGAGCGCGTCGGTGCGCAGGTGGGCAGCGTCGCCTTCCAGGGCCGGCGATTCGTGCAGCTTCGCCTGCCGCGAGAGGACTGTGGAGACGACCAGGTTGGCCAGCACCGAGAAGGCCATCACGGCGATGCCGACGCCGAGCGTTTCGACGCTGGCGCCGGCGACCAGCCGGTGGGTCGCCTCGTAGACGACGATCGCCGCGCCGAGCAGGATCAGCAGGCCCTCGATCGTCGCCGCCAGGCTCTCGACCTTCTCGTGGCCGTAGGGATGGCCGGCGTCGGCCGGCTCGTCGGCCTTGCGCACCGAGACGAAGGCGACGACCGAGGCGACCAGGTCGATCAGCGAGTGAACGGCCTCGGTGAGGATCGCGATCGAGCCGGTGATCGCCGCCGCCGCCAGCTTGATCGCGATCAGCAGTGCGTTGGAGGCGATCGAGAGCGCCGCAGCGCCGCTCTTGGTGCGGATCATCGTGCCGGTGAGGTCGTCCCGGCGCCGCTCAAGTGGGCGGCCAGCGCCCGCGCGGCGTGGCCGCGGTGGCTGATCTCGTTCTTCTCGGCCTGGCTCAGCTCCGACATCGTGCGCCCGTCCTCGGGCCCGGTCTCGTCGGGGACGAAGGCCGGGTCGTAGCCGAATCCGCCCTCGCCCCGGGGGCGCTCGATGAGAACGCCCTCGCAACGGGCCTCGAAGACCCGCTCGGAGCCGTCAGCCTCGACCAGGGCCAGCGCGCAGTGGTAGGCGGCGCGGCGCTCATCGCCCGCCGCCACCTCATCCAACAGCTTGGCCAGGTTCTCCTCGTCGCTGGCCCCCGGGCCCCCGTAGCGGGCGGAGTGGATCCCGGGGCGGCCGCCGAGGCCGACGGCCTCGATGCCCGAGTCGTCGCCGATCGCCGCTTCGCCGCTGGCGGCGTGGGCGGTGCGGGCCTTCTCGCGGGCGATCGCGGCGAAGGACTCGCCCTCCTCCGGCGGCAATTCGAGCCCCTCGGGCAGCGGCTTCAGGTCCAAGTCGGGAAGCAATTCGCGCATCTCGCGCAGCTTGTGCTTGTTCGCGGTGGCGAAAATCAATGGCTGCTAGTCCCCGCCGGTTACCCGCTCCTGCACCCCGCGCAAGCGGGAGATGCCCATCTCGGCCAGGCCCAGCAGCTCGTCCAGGGAGGCGCGGGAGAGCGGCGTCCGCTCGGCCGTCGCCTGCACCTCGACCAGGCCGCCCTCACCGGTCATCACGACGTTCGCGTCGACCTCGGCGTTGGAGTCCTCGCCGTAGTCGAGGTCGCAGAGCGCCCGCCCGTTGACCATTCCGACGCTGACCGCGGCGACCGAGCCGGTCAGCGGCATCGTCTCCAACTCTCCCTTGTCGAGAAGCTTCTGCAGCGCAAGGCGCAGGGCGACATACCCGCCGGTGATCGCCGCGCAGCGAGTGCCGCCGTCCGCCTGCAGGACATCGCAGTCGACGTAGACGCTGCGCTCGCCCAGTGCCTTGGGGTCGAGAACGACCCGCAGCGAGCGGCCGATCAGGCGCTGGATCTCCACCCCCCGCCCGTCCTGCTTGCCCTTGGCGATGTCTCGCACCTTGCGGTCGCCCGTCGAGGCCGGCAGCATCGCGTACTCGGCCGTGACCCAACCCTTGCCGCGGCCCTGCATCCAGCGCGGCACCGAGGTGCTGATCGAGGCCGTGCAGATCACCCTGGTGCGACCCAGGGTGATCAGCGCTGAGCCGTCGGCGGTGTCGACGTAGCCGGCGTCGATCGAGACCGGTCGAATATCGGCAGGGGCGCGGTCGTAGCTGCGAGAGGCTGGCATGCCGCGAGTCTAAGTCAGCGGCGCCGCTCGAATCGGGCCGCCAGACGCGGAAGGGCCGCGAACAATCGCGGCCCTTCCTCCCACTGGGGTGGCCCATCGGCGCCTGAGGGTGACCGTTGCCGGCCGTGGCGCCTCTCGAGCCTGACCAAAGCATAGGCGGGTACTGCCCGAGCAGTCAATAAGAATTGTTACGGTATGATTTGTAGTCCTCGCTGCGCGAAGTGAGCGTCGAGGGCAAATGCCTCGCCCTCTCCGTCGCGCTCAAGCAGGGCGAAGGACGTGGCATCGACGTAGCTCCAGCGCTTGTCCTCATGCTGTTCGAGGATCTCCCAGGCCCGTTCCTCGGTCGGCCGGTCGAGATGGACGAGGTCGATCGCGCTGCCGGCGCGGAACCGCCGCCCCCACTCGATCGCTTCGCCGCGCCCGACCCGCACCATCAGCGCCGTGTAGGTCTCGGCGAAGACATAGTTGGAGGTGAAGAGCGCGACCCCGTCGGAGATCAGGCCGGCGAGCGCCTTGCGCGCCCGCTCGTGCTCGGCCTCCGAGGAGTTGCGCAGGGCGACGAAGGCACTGGTGTCGACGAATACTGACCTCATGGCCCGTAGAGATCGCGATCGAGGGTGCTGACACTGGTCCCCTCGCGACCCTTGCCGGGTGCCTCGTCAACCAGGTAGCTGAGCAGCGGGTCGACGCCGGAATCGACCCCGCGGCCCCGCTCGGCATCGATCAACTCGCGAACGACGGCGGCGATGCTGCCCGCTTTGCCCGCGCGCTGCTTCAGCCAGCGGTACTGGCCCTCGTCGAGATACAGCTGTGTTCTATGCTTCATACTGTAATACAGCATAGGCACCGGCCCGGACGGAATTCGCCGCACGGGAACCTGCACGCGATCGCCCAGCCCACCCAGCAGCACCCGGGGCGTCGGGGCGGCCCCGACGGGCCGCCCCTCCACCGCGCTCACTTGAACGCCACCTTGTCGACCGCCTCCTTGATCTTGTTGACGATCACATCGGCCAACTCGGTGCCCTGTTTGCCGTTGAATCCCTTCATCCCGGCGACCATTCCCACCATCAGAAGCGAGACGAGCAGGATCAGGCCGACGTACTCCACCGTCCCCTGCCCCCTCTCCCCGCCGGCCAGGTTGCGAATCGCCTGCACTCGTCCTTCGACAAAGGCGTGGACGTAGCCCATCGCCGCGTAGAACATCATCGGAGCCTCCTTTCGCTGGATTGGAGGCAAATGCTCGGAGGCCGAGGCGCACCGATCTAGACCCAGGTGCAACAAGTCTGTAACGGAATTGCCGAGCCTGCCGTTCGTCTTTTCCGCGCCCGTCGCCGCGGATACGCTCAGGCCGTGCGGGTCCTGATCGTCACCAACTTCGTGCCCGATGCCAGCGCGCCACAGCGGGGGCGCTGGGTTCGCGACCAGGTCGCCGAGCTGAGGCGCCGCGGGGTCGAGGCCGAGACCTTCGAGTTCCCACCCGGTCGCCGCGAGTACCTCCCCGCCACACGCCGCCTGCGGCGCCTGCTGCGGAGCGAGCGGTTCGATCTCGTGCATGCCCACTATGGCCTCGCCGGCTGGTGCGCGCGGTTGGCCGGAGCCAGTCCGCTCCTGGTCAGCTTCCACGGCACCGACGTCCGCCATTGGCTGGTCGGACCGCTCTCCCGCCGCCTCGCCTGGCGCGCCGACCTCATCGCCGCCGTCTCCCGCTCCCTCTTCGGGCCTGAGGACGGGCGCCCGGGCCTGCCCCCGGTGCCGGGATCGGCGGTGCTCCCCTGCGGTCCCGACCTGAGCCGGTTCGAGCCCCTCCCCCGCGCCGAGGCACGCGAGCGCCTCGGCCTCGACCCCGACGGCCGCTACCTCCTCTTCCCGGCCAACCCGTCGCGCCCGGAGAAGCGCCACGACCGCGCGGCTGAGCTCGCCGCCGCATGCGACGCCGAACTGCTCACCGGCGGCGCGATCGAGCCCGAGCGTATGCCGCTCTGGATGAACGCCGCCAATGCGGTTCTGATCACCTCCGACTACGAGGGCTTCGGTCTCGTCGCGGTCGAGGCGCTGTCTTGCGACGTCGCGGTCCTCTCCACTCCGGTCGGCATCGCCCCCTACGCGCTGGGCGGGATCGTCGGCGCCCTCTGCGCCCAGTTCGACCTGGCGCGCTGGCAGGCGTCCGCCGAGCCGCTGCTCGACTCCCCCGACCCCCGGGTCGAGGGCGCCGCCCGCGCCGCCACGCTCTCCGCCGCGCGGATGGCGGAGCGCACGCTGGAGGCCTATCGCACCATCCTCGCCGGGCGTAATAGATTGAGTGCGTGAGCGGCGAGGATCTCAGCGCCCAGGTCGAGCTTGCCAAGAAGCGGCTGGAGGAGGCTGCCGCCGCCGCCAGTCAGGCCGAGCAGCGCGTCGCCGCCGAGATCGAGGCCCTGGAGACCGACCTCGAGAAGGAGCGGGCCCGCGCATCGGATGCGCTGGAGGCGCTGCGCGCCGCCCACGCCGAGGAGCTCAAGCGCGAGCGCGAGGCCAAGGACCGGGTCGTCGCCGAGGCCGAGGGACGCCTGGCCGAGATCGAGGTCCAGGCAGAAGGGGCAGAGAAGCAGATTGAGGCGGCGAAGAAGCGGGCCGCTGAGGCCGAGGGGGCGATCGCCGACGAGCAAGCTCGGGCACGGGAGGCCGCCGCGGCCTGGCTGCGCGGGCAGGTCGAGGCGATCCGCCGAGAGGCCGGGAAGCAATAGCCCCCGACACCGAGTTCGACGTCGCCGTCGTCGGCGGCGGCGCTGCCGGGCTGTGGACTGCGTTGCGCGCGGCCGAGGCAGGCGGACGGGTCTGCCTCGTCTCGCGCACGCCGCTCACCCAGAGCGCCAGCTACTGGGCGCAGGGCGGCTTGGCAGCCGCGCTGGAGCCGGAGGACTCGCCGGCCCGCCACGCCGCCGACACGATTGCCGCCGGCCGGGGACTCTGCCGGCCCTCGGCGGTTCAGGTCCTGGTTGACGAGGCACCGGCGGCGGTCCAAGAGTTGCGCGAGCGCGGGGTCGAGTTCGACCTGGACGCCAGCGGCGAGCTCTCGCTCGGCCTCGAGGGCGGCCACACCCGGCGTCGCATCGTCCACTCCGGCGGCAGTGCCACCGGGCACGAGATCACCTCGAAGCTGGCGACGATGGTCGCCGCGGAGGACCGAATCGAGGTCCGCGAGCGGGCCTCGATGACGGCGCTTTGGAGCGACGGCGAGCGTTGCCACGGGGTCCTCCTCGACCGCGGCCGCATCGCCGCCACCGCGACGGTGCTCGCCACCGGCGGCGCCGCGGCGCTCTGGCGGCGGACCAGCAATCCGCGCGGGGCGATCGGTGCGGGACCGACGATGGCCGCCGCAGCCGGTGCGGACCTCGCCGATCTCGAGTTCTGCCAGTTCCACCCCACTGCCCTCGCCCTGCCCGGCAGCCCAGCCGACGGAATGTTGATCACCGAGGCGGTGCGCGGCGAGGGAGCGACGCTGCTCGACGCCTGGGGCAGCCGCTTCACCGACGAGCTCGCGCCCCGCGACGCAGTCACGGCCGCGATCCTCGAGCGGCTGGCAGCCGACGGCACCGACGCCGTGCGCCTCGACATACGCGAGCTCGATCCGCAGCGCTTCCCCAACGTCTTCGCCTCGCTGCGCGAGGCCGGGCTCGACCCCAGCGCCGGGCCGGTCCCGGTCGCCCCGGCGGCCCACTACACGATGGGCGGCGTCGCGGTCGACCTCGACGGCCGTTCCTCCCTGCCCGGCCTCCATGCCGTCGGCGAGTGCTCGTGCACGGGGCTGCACGGAGCCAACCGCCTCGCTTCCAACTCGCTCAGCGAGTGCTTCGTCTTCGGCGGCCGCGCCGCCCGGGCGGCGCTCGGCGAGAACGCGGCGGCGAACCCTCCCGAGCCCGGCGGGTGGAAATTCGAGCCACCGTCCGAGGCGACGCGCGACGCGGTCTGGAGCCTGGCCGGGCCGATGCGCGATCCCGAGCGCCTGCGCGAGCTGCTCGCCGACCCCTACCCGCTCGCCAGGGCGATCGCCAGCAGCGCACTGGAGCGCCGCGAGTCCCGCGGCGGCCATCTCCGCAGCGACCTCCCCCGCACCGACCCAGACCTCGACGGAGTCCACCTCGTCCACTCCGCAAACGGAGAAACCCACCCCGAGACCTGGCGTTGAGGCAGGCGGTAGCGTCAGGACATGCTGCTTGGGGTTGATGTCGGCGGGACCTTTACGGACGCTGTCTTGGTCAACGGCGAGTCCGTCCACACGGCGAAGCTGCCGACCACCCCCGAAGACCAGTCGCGCGCGGTGATCGCCGCGGTCGAGGCGGTGCTCGAGCGCGCGGGCACGACCGCTGCCGGCGTCGAGACCTTCGCGCACGGGATGACCGTGGGCACCAACGCGCTGCTCGAGGAACGGGGCGCCCGGACGGCGCTGGTCGCCACCCGTGGCTTCGCCGACGTGCTGGAGATCGCCCGCCAGGACCGTCCCCAGCTCTACCGCCCCTGCGCGCCGAAGCCGGTGCCGCTGGTCGAGCCCGAGCTGCGCTTCGAGGCCGATGAGCGGACCGGGCCCGACGGCGTGCTCGAGCCGCTCGCCGCGGATGAGCCGGCGAGGCTCGCCGAGGCGCTGCGCCGCGGCGGCGCCGAGTCGGTGGCGATCTGCCTGCTCTTCTCATACCTCGACCCGACCCACGAGCAGCGCCTTGCCGCGCACCTGCGCAAGGCGCTCCCCGGCGTCCACGTCTCCGCCTCGCACGAGGTCCTGCCCCGCTTCCGCGAGTACGAGCGCTGTTCGACGACCGTGATCGACGCTTACCTCACGCCGCTTCTCGGCCGCTACCTGGACCGGCTGGGCGAGGCCGCGGCGGGCGCCGGGCTGCCGGCTCCATTGGTGATGCGGTCCTCGGGCGGGGTTGCCAGCGCCGGGGAAGCGGCGCGGGCGGGCGCCTGGAGCGTCCTCTCCGGGCCGGCCGGCGGCGCCGTCGGGGCCGGCCTCATCGCCCGGCTCAGCGGCGACGGCAACGCCCTCGGCCTCGATATGGGAGGCACCTCCTGCGACGTCTGCGCGGTCGAAGACGGGACGGTCAAGCGCACCGGCTCGCGCACGATCGCGGGCCGGGTGATCCAGCTGCCGATGGTCGACGTCCACACGGTCGGCGCCGGCGGCGGCTCGATCGGCTGGCGCGACAGCGGCGGGGCCCTGCGCGTCGGTCCCAAATCGGCCGGCTCGGAGCCCGGTCCCGCCTGTTATGGCCGCGGCGGGAGCGAACCGACGGTCACCGATGCCAACCTCCTGCTCGGCCGCCTCGCCGCCGACTCGCGGCTCGCCGGAGACGTCGCCCTCGACGCCGAGGCGGCCCTGGACGCGATCGACTCGCTCGCCGCCTCGCTTGGCCTCAACCCGATTGAGACCGCCGAGGGGATCGTCCGCGTTGCCAACCAGGAGATGGTGCGCGCCCTGCGCGTCGTCACGGTCGAGCGGGGGATTGACCCCCGCCGCTTCGCCCTGCTGCCCTTCGGCGGCGCCGGCCCGATGCACGCGGCCGCGATCGCCGAGGAGCTCGGGATCGAGCGCATCCTCTGCCCGCGCGCCGGGGGCGTGCTCTCGGCCCTCGGTCTCTGCGCATCGGACCGCCGCCGCGACACGGCTCGCACCGTGATGCTGAGCGCCGGCACGTTCACCGCGGAGCGAGTCGCGGCCGAGGTCGAGAGCCTGACCGAGAGCCTCGACGGCGGCGCGGGCGGCGCGCAGCCCGAACTCACCTACGAGCTTCGTTACGCCGGCCAGGCGTTCGAGCTGCCCGTCCCCGGCTCCACCCATCCCGACCCCGACGACCTGGCCGAGCGCTTCGCCGCCGCTCACGAGGAGCGCTATGGCCACCGCGATCCTGACGGCGAGGTCGTCCTCGTCAACATCCGCCTCGCCCTGGTGTCCACGGGGTCCAGGCCGCGGCCCCGAGCGGCCGAGGAGGGACGCATCGAGCGCAGCACCCGGCGCGTCCGCTTCGGGGGCGAGTGGCTGGACGCGCCGATCCTCCACGGCGAGCCCCACGTCAGGTTCGAGATCGAGGGACCGGCGATCTTCGAGCTCCCGGAGACCACCTTCGTCCTGCCGCCCGGCTGGCGGGCCGCGGTCGATCGCACCGGCACGATCGGAGCACGATGGACCCGGTGACGCTGCAGGTGACGATCGGTGGCCTGTGCGCCGCCTGCGACGAGATGGGGGCGACCCTGATCCGCTCCGCCTACTCGGCCAATATCAAGGAGCGCCACGACTGCTCGACCGCGCTCTTCGACGCGGCCGGCGAGCTGGTGATGCAGGCCGAGCACATCCCTGTCCACCTCGGCTCGATGCCCGACGCGGTTGCCGCGGTGCTCGGCCTCGAGCAGCGCCCCGGCGAGTCGTGGATCCTCAACGACCCCTACCGCGGCGGCACCCACCTGCCGGACATCACCCTGATATCTCCCGTCTTCATCGAGGGAACGCTGACCGGCTTCGCGGCCTGCCGCGCCCACCATGCCGACGTCGGCGGCCAGACGCCCGGCAGCATGCCGGCCGGATCGACCACCCTCGACCAAGAGGGCGTCGTGATCCCGCCGACGCGCGCCGCCCCCGACGTCCTCGCCGAGCTCGCCTCGCGGATGCGCTTCCCGCAGCAGCGCCTCGCCGACCTGCGCGCCCAGGCGGCCGCCAACCGGATCGGCGCCCTGCGCCTCGGCGAGCTGGCCGAGCGTCACGGGGCCGACCATCTGCGCACGGGGATGGACGAGATCCTCGCCTACGCCGAGCGCCGCACCCGCGCCGCGCTCGCCGAGCTGCCGGACGGGACCTACACCGCCGAGGACGTGCTCGAGGACGATCTGGCCTCCGGTGCGCCTTTTCCCCGAATAACGGGGAAAAGGCGCACCGGAACGGGAAGCGGGGACGTGAGGCTGCGAGTCGCAGCGACAATCCGCGGAGGCGCGATCGTGCTGGACTTCAGCGGCACCGATCCCCAAGTCGCCGGCAACCTCAACTGCCCGCTCTCGGTGACCAAATCGGCGGCGTTCTTCGCCGTGCGCGTACTCACCGACCCCGAGGCACCGCCATGCGCCGGCGCTTACCGGCCGATCGAGGTGGTCGCGCCGGCCGACTGCCTACTCAACGCGCGCCCGCCCGCCGCCGTCGCCGCCGGCAAC
The DNA here is from genome assembly GCA_963817905.1 of uncultured Solirubrobacterales bacterium. Classification (GTDB taxonomy): domain Bacteria; phylum Actinomycetota; class Thermoleophilia; order Solirubrobacterales; family 70-9; genus VRUE01. The sequence continues at coordinate 352,227 of CAWFPS010000003.1, forward strand.
GTCGAGACCTCGAGCCGCGTCGCCGATCTCGTCATCGCCGCCCTCGGCGGCGCCCGGCCCATCCCCGCCCAGGGCCAGGGAACGATGAACAACCTGACCCTCTCCAACGAGGAGTTCACCTACTACGAGACCCTCGGCGGTGGCCAGGGCGCCTGCCCGGATGCCGACGGCCCCGGCGCGATCCACGTGGCGATGTCGAACACGCTCAACACTCCCGTCGAGGCGCTTGAGTCCGAGTTTCCCCTGCGAGTCCGCGAGCTCTCGCTACGCCGCGGCAGTGGCGGCGAGGGGGCCCACCGCGGCGGCGACGGGATCGTCCGCGAGCTCGAAGCCCTCGCCCCGATGCGCTACTCGCTGATTACCGAGCGCCGCCGCCACGCTCCGGGCGGCCGCGACGGCGGCGAAGACGGAGCCTCCGGTCGCAACCGCCAAGACGGCGAGCCCCTGCCCGGGAAGTGCGAAGGAAAGCTGGCCCCGGGCGAGCGACTCCGCATCGAAACCCCGGGCGGTGGGGGCCACGGCGGTCAGTGATCTTCGTCACAAATTTTGCATTCCGCCCTCGCTGGTCTAGAATGCCGAACTCGGGCGGGCTTCTCACCTGGTACGGGTTCCGAGGCGTCCCCTTCCAGTCATGCTTTCAACCACCTTCCCTTAGGTAGGACTTCAAATGCCGATCGCTTTCAAGGAATGGGCCGTGACGGTCCGCGCACTCGCCGAGGGCGAGCAGCTGCTGACCCTTCGCAAGGGCGGCATTCGCGAGGAGAACAAGCACTTCGAGCTTGAGCACGAACGCTTCTTCCTCTACCCCACCTTCGACCACCAGCAGAACAACCTGGTGCGCGAGTCCCACCACCCCGAGCTTGGCCGCGCCCTCGAGGAGGGTGTCTGGCCCGACGAGGAACCGCCCGCCCGCGCTCTCTTGCAGGACGGCGGCATCTCCCAGCCCGACCGGGTGCGCCTGCGCGCCTGGGCCGAGGTCACCGATCACATCACGGTCAACGACCCGCGCGTGGTCGACGGCCTCTCCCCTTACTACGTCTGGACCCCCGACTACGCGGAGAAGCGGCTCAACTGGAAGCGCCGCCACCCGCTGCATGTGCTGCTGCTGCGGGTCCATCGCATCCCCCGTCCGGTCACGGTGCGGGTCCGCGAGGAGTACCACGGCTGCCACTCCTGGGTCGAGGTCGACCGCGAACTGCCCTTCGAGGGCACCCCGGTGATGGCCGACGAAGAGTTCGACCGCGCCCGCGCGGAGATACTCTCCGTATGTGGCGCCGCCGAACCCGTCCTGGTCTAACGCGGCCTGGCCTGCGCATATCGGCGTCTTCAGTCGCTTGCGTGCAGAGCACGCCACGCTCCCTGCGTCCTTGACCTGCTTGGCCACGCCACGTTAGTAGGGTCGCGTCAATGCCCTGGGTGGAGACGCAGTCCTTGAGTTTCACCGCGCGGCACGACAGCGGCGATGCTGCCTTTGCGGAGCGGACGCTGGACCGGATGGAGGAACTGCGGCTGCGCCTCGAGGACCGCTTCGAGGTGGTTCCCGGCGAGATCACCGTGGTCATCCACACCAACCCGCTCTGGCTTTCGCTGGCCCACCCCTTCCTGCCCGCCGCCCGCTGGTCGGCGGCGCCGGCCGGCCGCCGTTACCTGGCGGGCTGGCCGATGTCGACGGAGCTGCACGTGCTCAACGACCCACACATGGAGCGACGCGCCGGCGGCGAGGACTCGCGCGAGGCGCTGCGCGGGACGGCGGAGCGGCTCTATGCCCAGCTAGTCCTCGCCGCCAACAACCGCGAGTTGCCGCCCTCCTGGACCCCGCGCCGCTTCGCCCGTTACCTGCGCTGGGCCTGGCTGGTCGAAGGCGGGGCACAGTACTTCTCCCGGCAGGTCGGCTTCTACCGGCCGGCGGTGATCCGACGCCTGCGCGAGAGCGCCCGGCCCTCGTTCCCGCCCTCGCGCCGCGACGCGGTGATCCTCGGCGGCACGATCTTCGACCTGCTCGAGACCGAACGCGGACCGGATGCCTGCGAGCGGTTGGCGCTGCGCCTGCTCCCGGGCGGAGTCATCCCCACCCTGGAAGCGGTCTTCGAGGCCCGCGCCGACGAGATCGAGGATGCCTGGCGCGCCTACCTACGCGAAATCGCCCGCCCCGGCCCCGGCTGACCGCTTCGTTGAAGACTTAACCGGGCCCCAGCCCGGGTAATGCCTCAATCGACTCCGGGCGTCCCGTCCAACACTTCGCGCGCGTTCTCCGCCGCTGCCTCGGGGACGAGGATCTGGCGGGGGCCGGCGGCGAGGAACTCGGGGTTGTCGACGGTGCGCTGGGCCATGCTGGGGATGCCGTGCTCGCCGAGCAGGCCCTGGATCATCTCCGCCTCCATCTGGTTCAGCGCGTAGGCAACCTTGACCAGGCGCCCGCTACTCGACGATGAGCTCGACATCGGCGATCTTCAGGTCTTTGAGCCAGTAGCCCTTGATGACGGGCGCGTCGGGGTCCTCAAGCGAGACGATCAGGTAGATCGCGTCGGGCCAGTTGACCGCCTGGTTGACGTCGGTCTGCGAGGGGTAGGCGGCGCTCTTGGTGTGCGAGTGGTAGATCGCCAGCATCTCCTTGCCGTCGTCTTCGATCGCCTTCAGCGCGTTGTACTGACCCTGAGGGTCCATCTCGAAGCGCAGCGGACTGGCGGCGGAATTGACCACCGGGATCGCCACGCTCGCCTCGCCATCGGTGCCGCCGACCATCCCGCAGCACTCGTTGGGCAGGTCCGCCCGGGCATGGGCGACCATCTCGTCGATCAGGGACTGGGCGATCCGCATCCTCTCGCGAGGCTAGCGGACGGCCTACTGGCGCACCGTGTCGCGGCCGGAGCCGCCGAAGAGCGTGTCGCGGCCCTTGCCGCCGCAGGTGATGTCCGGACCGCCGAGGCCGCGCACTTTGTCTTTGCCACCGAGCGCTGCGATCACGTCGCGGTGCCTGGCTCGTCCCTGCGCCGCCGCCGAAACCATCGCTGGATTAAACACCGCCGCGACCGCCGCTCGCGATGCGCCTGAACGCCCACCAGGCGGGCTTGGCATGGCCGTCGGTGTCGAAGAGCCCGGCGTACTCGCAGAACACGCAGTGGGGGTCGGGCCCGGGTGCGTCCTGCCAGGCGTACCAGTCAACACCCGCGATGCGCCAGCGGTGGCGCTTGCCCAAGAGCAGGTGGTAGGCGCGTCTCAGGAACCGCGCCTGCCCGGTCCGGCCGCGATTGAAGCTGGTCGGAAGCTGGCTGTCGGAGGCGACGCCGAGCTCGCTGACCAGGAGCGGCATCCTGGCGAGGCCCGCCCGGGCCATCGCCCGTCGCGCCAAACGCACCTGCAGTGCCAGGTCGCGCAACCGCGACGAGTAGGGGTGCAGGGCGACGAGATCGAAGGTGCGGCCAACGCCGGGCACCCCGAGCAGGCGCCGCAGGAACTCCCAGGGCAGCATGCCGCCCTCCACCGGCGCGAGACCCGCGGCGACGATCCGGGCGCCCGGATCGTCGCGCCTGATCGCGCGGGCCGAGATGCCGAGCAGGCGCGCGTAGCCCGCCGGGGATGGGCGTGGGCGCCAAAAGAGGAGGAAGTTGGGCTCGTTCCAGATCTGCCAGGTGCGGATCGGCAGGCGGGGCGAGCTGCTGTCCCAGAGCGAGCCCGCCGGTCCGTAGCGGCGCACGAGCACCCTCACGAAGCCTGCCCACGCGGTCCGGCCCGCCGAGCCCAGGGGCGGTCGCGCGGCGTCGCTGGAGAGCCACCCGGGGGTGCCGTAGACGAAGGGCAGCACCCGCACGCCCGCCGTCGCGGCGGCGGCGACCAGCTGGTCGAAGCGGGTGAAGTCAAATTCGCCCCGTCGCGGCTCGACCTCGGCCCAGACCAGCGGCACGCGAATGGTTCCGACCACGCCACCCATTCGACCGAGATCGGCCGCGCTCAACGGACCCTGAGGGACGACGCCGAAGAACGAGCGCGGCATCGGGGCCTGCCGGGCGGCCCGCGCCGGAGAAGCGACGAGCAAGGCCAGGCTGATTGCGGCCAACGCGAGACCCCCACGCCGGGCCACGCCCCTCACCCGCTACTGCCGCACTTTGTTGCGGCCGGCGCCGCCGCTGATCCGGTCGCGGCCCCGGCCGCCCAAGAGCTTGTCGTTGCCGCGGCCGCCGCAGATCAAGTCATTGCCGCCGCGGCCAAAGACCACGTCGTTCCCGCTCAGTGCCGCGATCACGTCGCGGTGAGGGGTCCCGACCAGCCGCTCGCCGTGGCGGGTGCCGACGATCGTCGCCCGCTTGCCGAGACAGCGCGACGCGCTGGTGCCGCCGAGGTAGCGAACGAGGAAGGTTTTCGGCGGGTCGCAGCTGCGAAAGCATCGGCCGGCGGAGCCGAGGACCACCAGCCGCCGCCCGGCCTGGAGGCCGGCCGCGACCACCCGGGTCGCCCCGAGCGAGCGCAACTGAGCGGTCGAACCGCCGGCAAAGGTCCGGTCCGGGCGACCGTTGCGAAGGCGGCGCAGCACCGTCAGGTTGCTCGAGACTGTGCCCGCGACCAGGATCCTGCCGCCACGATCGACCGCAGCACCCGCCACCCGCAGCTTGACGTGGCGCATGTAGGCGATGCCGCGATGGCCGAAGCGGCGGTCGAGCTTGCCGTTGGGACGGAGCCGCAGGATGTAGGCCCCACCCTGGCGCCGTCCCGAGCCGGCGATGTAGATCTTGCCCTTCGGGGCGATAGCCAGGGCGCCGACCCCAACGCCGTCGGCGACATCGTCGACGAAGACCTGGCCACCGCGGCCGAAGGCGGAGTCGAGACCTCCGCCTTCGTCGAGGCGGGCCACGTGGATCGCGCGTCCGACCGCGGAGCAGCATCGCGGTCCGGCGAGCACCGCGCGGTTGGCGCCGGCGCCGCTGAGGGCCAGGCCACCGAGTCCGGACCCGAGGTTGGTAACCAGCGGGGCGCCGCCGTTGAAGACCGGATCCGGTCCTCCCTGTGGGGTGTAACGGGCGACGATCACGGCGCTGCCGCCGTAGCCGCTCTCGGGATCGGCGCCGACGACGATGCGGCCGTCGCGCTGCACCGCGACACGCACCCGTTCTACCGGAACGCCGAGGTCGAACTCGGCGCTGCCGTCAAGGCCGAAGCCGGTGTCGGCGCTGCCGTCGGGGTTGAGGCGGGCGAGGACGAGCTTGCCGTTGTCGGTGGTGGCAACTACGACGCGGCCATCGGCGGCGAGCCCGATCGAACCCTGCTCGCCGGACGGCGTGGCCTCGCTCGTCACGACGACGGTGCGGACCCCGCCCGGGCCGAATGAACCATCCGGCCGTCCGTTCGCAAGCAGGCGGCCGGCGAGGTGCTCGACGGTGCAGGTGCCGGTCGGACAGCGGCGCACGGTCCGCAACACGTAGATCTTCTTGTCGGGGCCGATCGTCATGTCGTCGGGAGTGGCGAAAGCGCTCGGTTCGGTCGCCGGGTAGGCGATCCCTTCCTGCCCGAATGAGCGATCGATGTCCCCGGGCGCGGCGGTGGCGGCACTGACCGCGCCGGAGAGAATGCAACAGCTGAGCACCACTACACGAGCGAACCGTGACCGCACCAAGAACATCTCCCCCTTGCCTTGACTTGTTTGACCTAACCGTTCGGCCGATCTAAACACCAGATCGTGCGGTAGTTGCGGTCAGCGTGCGGGCGCCGCTACCACCAGACGGTCGAGTCCAGGTTTTCGATTTCCTCGATCGGCTTGGTGTAAACGCCGGAGGAGAGGTACTTCCAGCCGTCGTCGGGGATCAGGAAGACGACGTTGCCGCCGTCGAGCTCGCCGGCGATGCGGGCGGCGATCGCGGCGATCGCGCCGGAGGAGACGCCGGCGAAGACGCCCTCCTCGTCAAGCAGCCGCTTGGTCCAGACGATCGCGTCGCGGTTGGAGACCATGATCTTGCGGTCGAGGATCGAGAGGTCGATGATCGGCGGGATGAAGCCGTCGTCGAGCGAGCGCAGCCCGTGCACCATCTCGCCCTGCATCGGCTCGGCGGCGACGATCAGCGTCTCGGGGTTTTCCTCCTTCAACCGGCGGCCGTTGCCCATCAGGGTTCCGCCGGTGCCGAGGCCGCCGACGAAGGCCGTCACCTCGTCGAGCTCTTCGAGGATCTCCAGCGCCGTGCCGTTGTAGTGGGCAAGCGGGTTGGCCTCGTTGCCGTACTGGTATGGCATGTAGTAGCCGGGGTCCTCGGCCATCTCCAGGGCTACGGCGACGGCGCCGTTGGAGCCCTTGGCCCCCTCCGAATAGACGATCTCCGCGCCGTACATCTCAAGCAGCTGGGTGCGCTCTTTGGTCACGTTGTCGGGCATCACAACCTTGAGCGGGTAGCCCTTGCGGCTGCAGATCATCGCCAGCGAGATCCCGGTGTTGCCGGAGGTCGGCTCGAGGATCGTCTGCCCCGGCGCGATCAGGCCGCCGGCCTCGGCAGCCTCGATCATCGACTTGGCGACGCGATCCTTCACCGAGCCGGTCGGGTTGCGGCCCTCCAGCTTGGCGTAGATGCGAACGTCGGGGTTGGGCGAAAGCCGCGGCAGCTCGACCAACGGCGTATTGCCGATCGACTCGACGATGTTGCCGAAGCGCCCGCCGCACGGCCGATTTAGAAGCTCTCCCGACACTTCAAAAAGTATAGCCACGGATAGCGAGCCGCCTGGAAATCAAGAATGTCAAGGACGCAGGGAGCGCCGCGTGCTCTGCACGCAAGCGACTGAGGACGCCGACAGGCGCCGATTTCCAGGCGGCTCGGGCTCAGCCGCCGGCCATGGCCGGCAGGATGACAACGGTGTCGCCCTCGGCGACTGCGGTGCCGAGGCCTTCGAGCACCCGCACGTCCTCATCGTTGAGGTAGACGTTGACGTAGCGGTTGAGGTCGCCGTCCTCGCCGAAGAGCTGCTCGGCGGTGCCGGGGTGCTCGGCCGTGAGCGCGCGCAGGACCTCACCGACATCGGCACCGGCGGCCTCGACTTCGGGCTGCCCCCCCGTCTGGGAACGCAGGACCGGTGGGATGCGAACGGTCGCCATCAGGGCGGTGATCCTATCTAGGCCGTGGAGGCCAAGCAGGTCGGGGGACACAGGGAGGGAAGCGTGCTCCGCACACGACCGACCGAGGACCCCGAGATGCGCCGGTCTGCACGGCCTAGCGGTCGCCGCCGGCGCCGGCGCAGAAGGCGTCGTAGTCGGGGAACTTCCCCATCTCCGACTCCGGGATCGCCTCGGCATGCTCGCCGCAGATCGGGCACTCGGGGTCACGGCGGACCTTCAGCTCGGTGAAGCGAGTTCCCAACGCGTCGTAGAGCAAGAGGCGCCCGATCAACGGCTCGCCTTTGCCGAGGATCAGCTTGATCACCTCGTTGGCCTGCAGGGTGCCCATTGTCCCCGCCATTACCCCGAGCACCCCGTTGGCCGAGCAACTCGGTGCCAGCTCGGCCGGCGGCGGGGTCGGGTAGAGGCAGCGATAGCAGGGGCCCTCGTAGGGGGCGAAGGTCGAGATCTGGCCGTCGAAGCCGAGAATCGAGGCGGAGACGACCGGCTTGCGCAGCCGCACCGAAGCGTCATTCAGCAAGTAACGGGTGGGAAAGTTGTCGGCGCCGTCGACGATGATGTCGTAGTCGGAGATCACGTCGAGGATGTTGCTCGCGTCGAGCCGGCCGTTGTGCTCGACGACGTGGACATCGGGGTTCAGCCCTTCGATGAAAATGCGGGCCGACTCGGTCTTCGCCATCCCGATCCGCTCGGTGTTGTGAATCACCTGGCGCTGCAGGTTGGAGGCGTCGACCACGTCGTCATCGACCAGGCCGATCGTGCCGATCCCGGCCGCGGCGAGGTAGAGCGCGGTCGGCGCCCCGAGGCCGCCGGCGCCGAGCAGCAGCACCTTGGCATTGAGCATCTTCAGCTGGCCATCGACCCCGACCTCGGGCAGCAGCGTGTGGCGCGAGTAGCGGTCGCGCTGCTCGGGGGTCATACCCTCGGCCGCGAGGACGGGAAGGCCCTGCTCCTGCCAGGCGAGGATGCCGCCGGCCATCGAGGCGACGTCGGTGTAGCCGAGCGCTTCCATCTGTTCGGCGGCCTTGTAGGAGCGATTGCCGCTGCGGCAGTAGACGATCGTGCGGGCCGACTTGTTGGGCGCTGCGGCGTCGATCTCGTCGGCAAGCAGGCCGGGCGGCACCAGCTTGCCGTTCTCGAGGTGAGCCTCCTGGTACTCGTGCGGCTCGCGGGTGTCGATCAAAACGACATCACCGCCCTCGATCTCCTGGGCGGCCTCAAACGGCTCGATCTCCTCAACAACCTTGGTAACGCCAATAGCCATGCCGATCTCCTAAATACCTGAATCCTGATCAGACTTCACTTCAAAAAGTATAGCGCCCGGCTACCGCGGTAGTGGGTCAGTTTGAAATGACCTGCATCTGAAGCCGATTTCGCGCTAGCTTCGATGCGTCCAGACAATCGAAGTGGCGGGAGCGCTGCGCTAACAGCCTCCCGCCCGGCACGAGGAGGCGAAGCTCCCCATGCAGCTGAAGCGTAGTTGGCAACGACCGGGCGAAGACGAGCGCACGCAGCGGGCGATCCTCGCCCTGGTGCTCTCCAACCACCCACACCACCGCACGATGCCCGAAATGAGCAGGGAGATCGGGAACAAGGAATCCGTAGAGCGCGCCGTGAGGCGGCTCAGCGACTTCGGCTTGATCCGACTCCACGGTCAGACGCTTCTCTTGACCGACGCGGCATTCCATTGTCATCGGCTGGGGACCCTGTGAGCATGGATATCGCGACCCGCTTCGGCAAGAACCTAGCCCGCGAGCGCAAGCGCGCCGACCTATCTCAAGAGGAGCTTGGGGTCCGAGCATCGCTCCACCGCACTGAGATCAGCCAACTGGAGCGCGGCCTGCGCTGCCCGAAGGCCGACACCATCGTGAAGCTGGCCGGATCGCTCGAAGTCGAGCCAGCGATCTTCTTCGAGGGGATGGTCTGGGAGCCGGGAGGCATCGTCTACGGGCACTTCAAGCCCGACCAGGACGCTACGCTCTGAGGCATGGCGAAGCGGTCCAAGAAGCCTGCTGATCTGAACCGGCTCGCAGCGGCCATCGTGGGGGATGCGACTGATCGGCGCTCACCAGCTAAAGCTGGACGAGAAAGCCGCAAGACCAAACAAAACCCCAAGAAAGGCCAGGGCCCACCTACAGGGTGAGGGGCCAAGTCTTTACGGCCAACTCTGCGAGTTTCCGTTGACGCCCCTCTATGGCAGCCTCAGACCAACCATCGCTCTCGGCGATCATGTTGGTGAGCAGATATGGAGAGTCTGCATAAATGGGCTTCTTTGCGTCGAACCCAAGGCTCTTTAGGTCGGAGTTGTCTGAGACACGGAGAAGGGCGAGATTGCCCGCTCGGGTCGTCAGCCGAGCTACATCATCCTCGCTGAATTCCGGCCAGTTCTCCTGCGGCTTTTTTGGCAGAACATGCTCTAGATTGATGATCTGGCGATCCTCATGTAGAACGAACCATGGCTCCGCCTCGCCCTTCGCCGTCATCTCAAGGGAACGGAGGTAGTAGCGGGCGAGCCGTGCGTTTGAGACTTTGGCCGTCTCGAACGCTTCTTGAAATCCTTGATCGCCAGGCATGATGCTGGCAAGCTTTGCGCGCAGTTTTGCGGCGTCGTCAATCTCCCCGTCGAACACAAGCTTTGCCGCTTCAGCAAGCGGAAGCTCTACGGAGCCGGTTCGCGTACTGGAGGCAATCATCAGCCGCACCCCAAGCGCAATCAAGTATTTGAACGCACGAGACGCCTCAATTGGGTCCATTGCCGCCGCCAAGGAGAGAACCAGCGGCCGCATCGGCTTGATGTCGAAAAGATTGAGAACCTCAACGGATTTGCGGCCCGCGTCGGGGTAGGTATTCCAGCGCTCATGGTCGAGGTTGAGCGTTGCCACATAGACGTTCGAGAGAGTTTCGAGCGTCGATGAGAGCGTGACTGCTGCCTGCTCAGATCGTGCAAGCTCCTGAACCACCTCATATACATCGGCTTTCCGCAGATATCCATGCTGCGTAATAAGCGCGTGGCGGAGAAACGTCATCGTGATTTCCGCATCATCGGAGGTTGACTCCAGTGCTCCGCGCATATATGACCAGCGGGCTTGTACCTCTTCGATGCGGCCATTTGATCGTGAGAACAGGTGATTCTTGATTAGGTCGGCCTGCGACGTTCTAAGGCCGCGGTCATTGAGGGTCTCGAACATCTTGAATGCGTCAGCATCGCTCGGAACCCGGAGTAGGATCGCCGCAGCCTGAAACTCGATAAACGACACCCAGCGGTTTAGAACCTCGCCATGCTCTTTCTCATCGAAAGGAGCGACGATCCGCTTGACTTGCTTCTTGGCCTCTTTACGAGCGATCAAGAGCCGCTCGTGGGAGGCGCGCTGCGGCGCTGGCTCTGCATCGGTTGGAGGAGCGACGATCTGCGTAAACAACTCGTTGTCATCGAGATTGAGGGCTAGCTTTGGGACGAGTTGCCGGCGATCCCGGTCGATACCCGAAATGAATTCGGTGTCGATGGAAGTCACAAGAAACTCGTCGCCCCGCTCTTTGGCGTAGTCCCGAATTGCGGAAAGGAGGATCGCCGTAGTTGCCAGTCGCTGCTGCCCGTCTACAACCTCAAGCGAGCCCTCCTCACGAGGAATCGTGACGATGGTGCCCAGGAAGTAGGGCTTGCCCTCATTGATGGCCAGCGCGAAGTCTTGGAGTAGATCTGTGATCTCCCGCTCAGTCCATGCATACTCGCGCTGGTTGGGAGGAACCCTCAAGCGATAGCGCTTGAGCAGGCTGCCAAGACCCAGCTCCTCAAACGCGATTTGTCCCTTGGCCTCAGCCATCGCTGCTCCCAAAATGGATCGGCTCGACAAATGGGATCTTCTGGCCTCCGCTCTCAAGCTCTCTGATGGCCGCAAGACGCAAACGCTCTCGGACCCATGAAGACATAGGAATCCCCGCTAGCTCGGCTGCTGCCTGGAATCCCTGCTTCTCCGCATCAGTAAGCCGGATCTGAAGTGTTTGCCCCTTGGCCATGGGGCAAGTGTAATGCATATGGCATCACAAAATCAAGACCCTCCCTTGACTGTACTGCAAAATGCATTACAATATGCCTATGAACAGGCTCTCAACCGAGAAGCGCGCCCAGACCATCGGCGCCCTGGTCGAGGGCAACTCGATCCGGGCGACGGTCCGAATGACCGGCGCGGCCAAGAACACGATCTCGAAACTGCTGGTCGATCTCGGGGAAGCCTGCGCCGAGTATCAGGACGGGGTGCTGGTCGATCTCCCCTGCAAGGTCGTGGAGGCTGACGAGATCTGGGCGTATTGCTACGCCAAGCAGAAGAACGTGCCCGAGCAGTTCAAGGGCACGCCGGGCTACGGCGATGTCTGGACCTTCACGGCGATCTGCGCCGATACGAAGCTGGTCCCGTCGTGGCTGATCGGGGAGCGGACCTCTGATGACGCCGAGGTCTTCCTGACGGACCTGGCGAGCCGGATGGCGAACCGCATCCAGCTATCGACGGACGGGCACAAGATGTACGAAGCGACCGTGGGGCCGTCCTTCGGCTATAAGGTCGATTGGGCGCAGATCCACAAGACCTACGCGACCCCGACCGATCTCGGCAAATACAGCCCGCCCGTCTGCACCGGGGCGAAGAAGATCCCGCTGAGGGGCGTTCCCGACTGGGACCGGATCTCGACCAGCTACGTCGAGCGGCAGAACCTCACGATGCGGATGGGGATGCGGCGCTTCACGCGGCTGACGAATGGATTCAGCCGCAAGGTCGAGAACCTCTCGCACGCGGTCAGCCTGCACTTCATGCACTACAACTTCGCCCGTCCGCACAAAGCGCTGAAAGAGCGCTACCCGAGGACTCCAGCGATGGCGGCCGGGGTGGCCGATCACGTCTGGTCGCTGGAAGAGATCGCAGGACTGCTGGACTGACGATTCTCTCTACGCGCTGGTAGCGAGGAAATGATGCCGATCAGCAACCGGCACCCGATAGACGACATCGGTGGATCGGACGCGAGGATTGCTCTGGAGCAGGTAATAGGTCTCGGCCGATGCAGCTACGCGGGTTCCCCGTATGGCGACCCACTTGCCGGAATGTCGCTTGGCTGTGCGCGCCGAAATCGGCGACTTGGAGACGATCGTTTCAGAATCCCGGCTCATTCGCCACTCCCTCTCACTCGACCAAACAATAGTATTCCATCGGCAGGGGCATCTGTGGGGAAATCTCTAGGTCTTGCCTACCCTAATCCTTAGCTACGACACCGGCACCGTGCCGCAAGTATCGGTCCAGCTGGAAACCGCCAGCGGGTCCAAGCGCGCGGTCGGCGAGATTGACAGCGGCTCGGTCCGGAGTCTATGCCCTTTGCTCTTTCTGGAGGAGCTTGGGCTGTCAATGGACGATCTCGTGCTGAACGAGCGGAAAGGCTCTCCCGCGGTCGGCCCGGAGTTCAACACATGGTCTCCAAAAGTAGGCATTAGCGGGCAAATCATGATCCCTTCCCTGGAGGAGAACGATCTGGTTCCCTGGGACAAGCTCTTCAATATGAACCTGGTATTCGCCGAGACAGAAACGCTGCTCTTGGGTCAAGCGGATTTCTTCGCTGCTTTTGACGTGCAATTCTTCAATGGCACTGAGCACGACGAGGGCTCGGAACTGCGCGTCACGCGCTGTCCGCGTGGACAGCATCCGCGCCTCGGCTGAGGGCGCAGATCCTCTATCCGTCCACGATCAGACCCGGCTGTTGATCTCGACCGGCACGGCGGCGGGCGTGGGGAACTCAACCGGCAACGCCGCGTAGCGATCAAGGTCGAACTGGTTCAGCGCCCAGACCCGCTCTACCTCGGCGGCGTCCTTGGAACTGAGCCGCACATCCCGAGTGCCGCCAGTGCCGTCGAGGACCGTCGCGATCAGGTTGCCGCTAGCGTCTCGCTTCTTGGACTGGACGCTGATGAGCATGGGGTCAAGGTATCGCAGCTACCAGGCTCTCGGCCTCAACGTCGGCGAGGCGCTGGTCGTGACCGCTGGGGGTCGGGTGCTGGGCTACGGCGAGAGGCTGTGGGCGAGGGCTTTCAGCAGGTAGGGGATTTCAAACTGACCCACTACCGCTACCGCACGCGGCACCGGGCGTCTATAGCCGATCACGCAAGTCCAATCAGCCCAGGCTGGGGCGCATCTGGCGGAGCCTTTTTACGCGCTCCTCGATCGGGGGGTGGGTCGAGAAGAGGCCGGCGACGCCCTTGCTGGAGAAGGGCTTGACGATGTAGAGCGGCTCGGCCGCCTGGTTGACCTGCATCGGCATCGCCGTCGCACCTTGCTCGAGGCGCAGCAGAGCACTGGCCAGGGACTCCGGGTTGCCGCAGATTTCCGCGCCACCGGCGTCCGCCGCGTACTCGCGCTGGCGCGATATCGCCAGCTGGATGATCGAGGCGGCGATCGGGGCAAGCAGGAACGTGGCGAGTTGGCCGACCAGGGCGAGCGGTGAGTTGTCGTCGTTGCCGAACCAGAGCAGCATGTATGCGATGTAGGTGATCGCGGCACCGATCGCCGAGGCGACCGACTGGATCAGGATGTCGCGGTTGCGGATGTGGGTCAGCTCGTGGGCAAGCACGCCGCGCAGCTCGTCTTCGGAGAGCAGGTTCATGATCCCGCGGGTGACCGCGACGGCCGAGTGCTTGGGGTTGCGCCCGGTGGCGAAGGCGTTGGGCTGGTCCTGGGGGATCAGGTAGAGGCGAGGCATCGGCAGGCCCGCCCGCGTCGTAAGTTCTTCGACCGCGACGTAGAGCTTCGGTGCTTCCTCGCGCGAGAGCGGCTTTGCACGGCTCATCGCCAGCGCCATTTTGTCGCTGAAGAAGTAGGAGAAGAGATTGATCGCGAAGGCGATGCCGAGGAAGAGGAGCGCGGTCTGGGCGCCGCCGATCAGGGCCCCGATCACGACCAGCAGGCCCGAAAGCGAGGCCATCAGGATCGTGGTGCGGATCGTCGCGCCGAAGGTGGACTGCTTGGTTGTCTTCATCGGGTGTCTGCTCCTCGGTTTCGCTTTGCCGGCTAAGTATGGCCTCGGCAACGGATTTCAACGATAGAGGAGTGGCCTAACCGTCTCGCAAACCGAGCAGCTTCGTCGCCAGCACCGCCCCGGCCCGCTCCGGTTCCGCCTCCAACTGACGTTCGGAAAGACGCAGCACCTCAAAGCCAAGACGCATCAGCTCCAGGTCTCTGCCGTGATCGTCCTGGAAGGCTGCCTTGCCGCGGTGATGGAGATAGTGGTCGGTTTCGACCACGAACTTCCTGTCTCTCCAGAGGAAGTCGATGAGATGAGGACCGATGCGAACGTTGACCTCGGGGCGCGGCAAGCGGTGGCGGCGGCAGAGCCGCAAGAAGTCCCGCTCCAGATCGCCGCGGGTGGGGTCGCCTCCCTCATCGCCGATTGGCAGGCCGATGACGCCGGCCTGGCGAATCGCCTTGCGCAAATCGCGAGGAGAGACGATGGCCCGGCCCGCTGAGATCGCTGCGCGAAGGTCCGCGATCGTCCGTGCCGGGGTGGTTGTCGGGATTCCGCGACACAGGGTCACCTCGGCAGCAGCGAGAGAGCGGGGTCGATGCATCCGGATCCCAGGGCGGCGTGCCCTGCCGCCACGGCCAGCGACGATCACATCGGCGGGAGCATTCCCCGGCGGCAACAACCCCCAAAGCCACGCCGCGCTGCGGTGGCTGACGGCTGCGCCCCAGTGCGTCAAGACCGATCCGCCTTGCCGAGATCCTCGCCCTAGAGCCAGTACCGCAGCCAGGGCACGGCCCTCGGGCGGCGGCGCGGCGTGTCCCACGGAGTAGACGCCGCGATGCAAGCGGTGAAGGCGCCCGGTTGCCACGCGCGTCCGAACCGCATCGTCGCTGACCCCACAGCAGCGGAGCTGATCGATCGAGAGCACCCCGTGCTGTCTCGCTGATATCTCCGCGATCCGCCGGTCGGGTGGGGCGAGTTTTCCGTCCACAACACGGATAAGTCGCCCCAAGCCCAATCTCTCCCCCCCCACCCGCCGATTCGTTCCGAGTTCGGCCTGGCATGATCGGGGCGTGGGTGAATTTCAAGAGAAGCGGTGGCTGGCGCTGATCCTGCTCTGCTCGGCGCAGTTTGTCGTCGTCTTGGACGCCTCGATCGTCAATGTGGCGCTGCCTACGATCGGCAAAGCGCTCGACTTCTCGCAGGAGAACCTGCCCTGGGTGGTCAACGCTTACGTGCTGACCTTCGGCGGCTTCCTGCTGCTGGGCGGGCGCACGGCGGACCTGGTCGGGCGGCGCAAGGTCTTCATGGGTGGCCTGCTGCTGGTCGCGGTCGCCTCACTGGCCGCCGGCTTCGCCGCCACCGAGGGCCAGCTGATCGTCGCCCGCGCCGCGCAGGGCCTGGGCGCGGCGATCATCTCCCCCGCCGCACTCTCGATAGTCACCACCACCTTCCGCGACGGCTCGGAGCGCAACAAGGCGCTCGGCGTCTGGGGCGCGGTGGCGGGCTCGGGCGGCGCCGCGGGCGTACTGCTCGGCGGCATCCTCACCGACGGCCTCGGCTGGGAGTGGGTGCTCTGGGTCAACGTGCCGGTCAGCCTGATCGCCTTCGTGCTCTCGCCGCGGTTGATCGCCGAAAGCCGCATGGAGGGCGAGAGGCGGGTCTTCGACGTCGCCGGCGCGGTCACCGTCACCGCCGCCCTCTCGATCCTCGTCTACGCGCTCGTCGACGCCAACAGCACCGGCTGGGGCTCGACCCAGACGATCGGGCTGATCGCCCTCTCCATCGCCTTGATGGCGACATTCGTCGCGATCGAGCTGCGGGCGAGCAAACCGCTGGTGCCGTTCTCGATCTTCCGCATCCGCACCCTTACCGGCGCCAATGTGGTCGGCCTGCTGGTCGGTGCCTCGCTCTTCTCGATGTTCTTCTTCATCTCGCTCTACATGCAGCAGGTGCTCGGCTACAGCGCGATCCACGCCGGCCTCTCCTACCTGCCGCTGGCCCTGGTGATCATGGCCTCCGCGGGGATCGCCTCCCAACTGGTCACCAAGCTCGGCTACAAGCCGGTGCTCGCCGCCGGGCTGCTCTTCATCGTCATCGGCCTCGCCTGGTTCAGCCGCATCTCCGTCGGCGGCAGCTTCACCGCCGACATCCTCGGGCCCTCGCTATTTGCCGCCGCCGGACTCGGCTTCGCCTTCGTGACGACGACGATCGCCGCCGTCTCGGGGGTCGACGAGAACGAGGCGGGCCTGGCCAGCGGCCTGATCAACACCTCCCAGCAAGTCGGCGGGGCGCTTGGCCTGGCGGTGCTCTCGGCGGTGGCGATCTCCGCCACCAGCAATGCGACCTCCACCGGCTCGAATGACCTCAGTGCCCTAACCGAGGGCTTCCAGGCCGCCTTCCTCGGCGGCTCGGCGATCGCGGCGCTCGGCTTCGTCCTGACGCTGGTCCTAATCCGTGGCCGCGACAGCCGCGCCCACATGGAGCTCGGCAAAGACGCGGCCACGGAAGCCGCATAACCGACCGCTTCAGTAGGATTTAGATCGATGTTGTTCTCGACCAAAGCCGAGTACGGCGTGCGCCTCATGGTCGAGCTGGGCCGCCAGCCCGGCTCGGCGCCGATCTCGCTGAGCGCCGTCGCCGAGGCGGAGCGGCTGCCGCTCTCCTACCTGGAGCACCTGGTCGCCAAGCTGCGCAAGGCAGGGCTGGTCACCTCGACCCGGGGCGCGCACGGCGGCTACCGCCTGGCGAAACCGGCCGGGGAGATCACGATGGACGCGGTCGTCGAGGCGCTGGAAGGGCAGATCGCCCCGATGGAGTGCTTCCACGACACTCCAAACGGCAAAGTGCTCTGCTCACACGAGGAGGACGGCGACCACGCCTGTTCGACCAAGCTGCTTTGGATGCGCGTGCAGGGCGGGGTGACCAAAGCCCTCTCGGGCACGACGCTCGCCGAGCTGGTCGAGTTCGGCGGCGCCGAGCAGCGCACCCCGGTCGGCACGGCCGCCTGAGCAAAGACCTTCCCAAACCCAGAAACGGAGTGAAATTGGCTGAGTTGGAGATTCGCAACCTGCACGTGAGCGTCGAGGACAAGGAGATCCTCCGCGGTCTCGACCTCGATGTCGAGAAGGGCAAGGTCCACGCCCTGATGGGGCCCAACGGGTCCGGCAAGTCGACCCTGGCCAACGCGATCATGGGCCACCCGGCACTCGAGGTGACCGAGGGCACGATCACCTTCAAGGGCGAGGACATGACCGAGGCCGATCCCGACGAGCGCTCCCGCGCCGGCCTCTTCATGGCCTTCCAGTACCCGGTCTCGATCCCCGGCGTCTCGGTCAGCAAGTACCTGCGGACGGTGATCAACGCCCACCGCGAAGCGCGCGGCGAGGAGCAGATCAAGATCAAAGACTTCGCCAAGGTCGCCCAGGAGGCGATGGCGCTGGCCAATATCCCCAAAGACTTCTCCAGCCGCTACCTCAACGACGGCTTCTCCGGCGGTGAGAAGAAGCGGATGGAGCTGCTGCAGCTGGCCCTCTTGCGACCGGAGATCGCGGTCCTCGACGAGACCGACTCGGGGCTCGACATCGACGCGCTGCGCACCGTCGCCGAGGGCGTCAACCAGTTCGCCGGTCCCGACATGGGCGTGCTGATCATCACCCACTACCAGCGCATCCTGCACATGGTGAAACCGGACTTCGTCCACGTCATGTTCGAGGGCCGGATCGTCAAGGAAGGCGGCCCGGAGCTGGTCGGCGTGCTCGAGGAGAAGGGCTACGGCTGGATCCGCGAGGAGGTCGAGGCGGGCGCGAGCGCCTAGCCGGGAGCATGGAGCCGACCACGACCAAGAGCTCCTCTCCCCCCTCGGCCTTCCCGATCGAGAAGGTCCGCGCCGCCTTTCCCGCCCTGGAGCGGGAGGTGCACGGCCAGCCGGTCGCCTACCTCGACAGCGGCGCCAGCGCCCAGCGGGTGCTGGCCTCGATCCAGGCGGTTGACCGCTACGAGCGCGCCCACCACTCCAACGTCCACCGCGGCTCGCACACGCTCTCGGCCGAGGCGACCGCGGCGTATGAGGGGGCGCGGGCGACCGTCGCCGACCACATCGGCGCCACCGACCGCCGCGAGGTGATCTTCGTCCGCAACGCGACCGAGGCGATCAACCTGGTCGCGCGGGCCTGGGGCGACGCCAACGTCGGGCCAGGCGACCGGATCGCACTGACCGAGATGGAGCACCACTCCAACATCGTTCCCTGGCAGCAGCTGGCCGAGCGGGCCGGAGCCGAGATCGACTGGGTGCCGGTCGGCGAGGACGGGCTGCTGGACATGGAGGCCTACGCAGCGCTGCTCGAGCGCTGCCCGAAGCTCGTCGCCATCGCCCATGTCTCCAACGTCCTGGGTACCGAGAACCCGCTGGCGGAGATCTCGCGACTGGCCCACGAGGCGGGTGCACTCGTGCTCGCCGACGGCGCCCAAGCGGCGCCGAAGATGGCGCTCGACATGGCCGAGCTGGGCGTCGACTTCTACGCCCTGACCGGACACAAGCTCTACGCGCCGACCGGGATCGGCGCGCTCTGGGCACGGCTCGACCTGCTGCGGGCGATGCCGCCCTTCCTCGGCGGCGGCTCAATGATCCGCAAGGTGACCGTGGAAGGCACGACCTACGCCGACCCCCCCGCCCGCTTCGAGGCCGGCACACCCGCGATCGCGCAGGCGATTGGGATGGCCTCGGCGTTGCGCTGGCTCGACGGCGTCGGCATGGACGCGGTGCTCGGACACGAGCGCGAGATCACCGCCTACGCACTGGAGCGCCTGCCCGAGGTGCCCGGCCTGCGCATCTTCGGCCCGCCGCCCGGTCCCGAGCGCATCGGCCCGGTCTCCTTCGAGCTCGACGGCGTCCACGCCCACGACGTCTCGGAGATCCTCGACCGCCACGGCGTCGCCGTCCGCGCCGGCCACCACTGCGCCCAGCCGCTGATGGAGCGACTCGGCGTCCCCGCCACCGCCCGCGCCAGCTTCGGCGCCTACACCACCCAGGAGGAGATCGACCGCCTGGTCGAGGGCCTCCACGACGCCCGCAAGGTCTTCGGCCTCTAGATCCAATGGACGAGCTCTACCGCGACCAGATCCTCGAGCACTACAAGCGGCCGCACAACTTCGGGCGGCTGGAGCATCCCGACCTCGAGTTCGAGGACACCAACCCGTTTTGCGGCGACGAGCAGCACGTGACGATCCGTCTCGGCGAGGACGGCAAGGTGGCCGAGATCGCCTTCGACGGCAAAGGCTGCGCGATCTCCACCGCGGCGACCTCGCTGCTCACCGACGAGCTGGCCGGCAAGACGCGCGAGGAGCTGCTGCGGCTGCCGAAGGAGTTCGTCCTCGACCTGCTCGGGATCGAGATCTCGGCGACGCGGATGAAGTGCGCGATGCTGGGCCTCAAGATCGTCAAGAGCGCCAGCCTCGGCGAGCCGGCCGAATGGGAGGACGAGGGCGAGGTCGGCAGCCCGGGCGAAGCGGCCACCGACCTCGGCTCGAATTAGCTGTCTAGGACTCTTGCGCCAGCTCGATCACGGCGAAGGCGGCGCCGTGGGGGTCGGTGAGAATCGCGAAGCGGCCGACCGGGATGTCGATCGGGCCGAAGGCGACGCCGCCGCCCCTCTCCTTCGCCAGCTCGACCGTCGCGTCTGCGTCATCGACGGCGAAGTAGACCATCCAGTGCGCGGGGATCTCGTCAGGCAGGCGGCCGCTGACATCCATCATGCCGCCGATCGAGCCCTCGCCGAGCTTCCACTCGGTGTAGGTGCCCATCTCCCCCATGTCGTTGTCGGTGGAGTCCCAGCCGAAGACCTTGGCGTAGAAGGCCTTGGCCGCTCCGGGGTCACGGGTGCCCAGCTCGTTCCAGGAGATCGAGCCAGACTCGTTGACGAGGCCGGCACCGGGGAAGCTGCCGGGCTGCCAGATGCCGAAGACGGCTCCGGTCGGGTCGGCGAAGATCGCCATCCGTCCCAGGTCCATCACATCCATCGGCTCGGCGAGCACGCTGCCGCCGGCCTCCTTCACCGCCGCCGAGGTGGCGTCGGCATCGGCGACGGAAACGTAGGTGGTCCACGCCGGAGGCTGGCCCTCCTGCATCAGCGGCATCATCCCGGCGACGTCGACCCCGTTCTTCGTCGCCCGCCGGTAGCCGCCGGTCTGCTCGACGTTTTCCGAGGCCGGCACCTCCCAGCCGAGCAGAGCCGTGTAGAACTCGATCGAGGCCTCGATGTCCGGCGATCCCAGGTCCACCCAGTTCGGGGTGCCCGGTGCATAACTGGTCCGCTCACTCATCTCTCTCCAATCGTTTCGGCAAGTTGGAAGTCTTCGGCGATCCTCTCACTCCGGCGCCGCCGGTGGTCAAGGCCCTGTTACGGTGCGCGCCGATCGGTGCCGGGCGCGGCCGATCCGGCCTTGCCGCTAAAATCCGACAAGGCGACTAGGAATAACGTGACGGACGGCACAACCACAAGCAAGATCAAGGTCTGCCCGGCGGCGGAGTTGCCGCCTGGGACGATGCATCTGATCGAGCACGAGGGGCGCAAGATCGGCGTCTTCAACTGCGAGGGGACGCTGTACGCGATCGAGGATCGCTGCTCGCACGACAATGGCCCACTCGCCGAGGGCGAGTTCGATCCCGCCGCCTGCACCGTCGAGTGCCCCCGTCACGGCTCCCTCTTCGACCTGAGCACCGGCAGGCCGAAGACGCTCCCAGCTTTCGCCCCGGTGCAAACGTTCCCGATAGCCATCGAGGACGACACCATCACCCTGGAGGTCGAATAGGCATGGCTACACCCGAGGTCGTAGCGGAGAAAGAGTCGCTCGCCGGCATCAACTCCGACTACAAGGAGAAGTTCGGCTTCCACGATTCCGAGTCGGGCTATGCCTACAAGGCCCCCAAGGGGCTCTCGCGCGAGGTGGTCGAATCGATCTCCGACTACAAGAACGAGCCGCAGTGGATGCGTGACTTCCGGCTCAAGGCGCTGGAGCACTTCTACTCGCGCCCAACCCCGGCCTGGGGCGGCAACCTCGGCCAGATCGACTTCGACGACATCCATTACTTCGTCCGCGCCTCGGAAAAGAACAGCCGCGACTGGAGCGAGGTGCCGGAGGACATCAAGAACACCTTCGACCGGCTCGGCATCCCCGAGGCGGAGCGCAAATTCCTCTCCGGCGTCGGCGCCCAGTACGAGTCCGAGGTCGTCTACCACCAGGTCAACGAGAAGCTCGAGGCCCAGGGCGTGATCTTCACCGACATGGACACGGCCCTGCGCGAGCACGAGGACCTGGTGCGCGAGTACTGGGCGACGATCATCCCGCCCAACGACAACAAGCTGGCGGCGCTCAACTCGGCGGTCTGGTCCGGCGGCTCCTTCGTCTACGTGCCGGCCGGGGTCAAGGTCGAGATGCCGCTGCAGGCCTACTTCCGGATCAACACCGAGAACATGGGCCAGTTCGAGCGCACCCTGATCATCTGCGAGGAGGGCGCCGACGTCCACTACATCGAGGGCTGCACGGCGCCGGTCTACTCGACCGACTCGCTGCACTCCGCGGTGGTCGAGATCTGCGCCAAGCCGAGCTCGCGGGTGCGCTACACGACCGTGCAGAACTGGTCGCAGAACGTCTTCAACCTGGTCACCAAGCGCGCCGTCGCGCACGAGAAGGCGACGATGGAGTGGGTCGACTGCAACCTCGGATCGAAGCTGACGATGAAGTACCCCTCGATCTACCTGCTCGGGCCCGAAGCCCACGGCGAGATCCTCTCGATCGCCTTTGCCGGCGACGGCCAGCACCAGGACGCCGGCGGCAAGATCATCCACGCCGCACCCCGCACCTCCTCCTCGATCTTCTCCAAGTCGATCTCCAAGGACGGCGGGCGCAGCACCTACCGCGGCCTGCTTGAGATCGCCGACGGGGCAACCGAGTCGCGCTCCAAGGTCGTCTGCGACGCGCTGCTGCTCGACGAGGACTCGCGCTCGGACACCTACCCGACGATTCGCATCGACGAGAACGACGCCGACGTCGGCCACGAGGCGACCGTCTCCAAGATCGGCGACGAGCAGCTCTTCTACCTGCGCAGCCGCGGGCTGGACGAGGAGGAGGCCTCGAAGATGATCGTCAACGGCTTCATCGAGCCGGTCACCAAGGAGCTGCCGATGGAGTACGCGGTCGAGCTCAACCGGCTGATCGAGCTCCAAATGGAGGGCTCGATTGGCTGATTGGCGGCCCGGGGATGCCCCTGGCCGCGTCCGTGGCCGGGGTCCGTGCGATGCACTGTCCCCCGGCCCAGTCCTTGCCAGGAACATCCCCGACCACGCCAATGACTGAAACCATCTCACTTCCGCCCCTCCCCGACGCGAAGACGAAGGGGTGGGAATTCACCGACCTCTCGAGTCTCGACCTCGACTCCTACGAGCCCGGATCCGCCGCGGTTTCGCTGGCTCCGGCCGAGGGCGCCGTGGTGATGGCGCTGAAAGAGGCGAGCGAGTCCCGGCCGGACCTGGTCGAGGGACGACTCGGCTCCCTCGCCCCCGCCGGCGATCCCTTCGTCGCGCGCAACGACGATGCCTGGAGCGACGGCGTGCTCGTCCACGTGCCCGCCGGGGTCAAGCTGGAGGAGCCGATCCGGATCCAGGTCCCGCTCAGCGAGAACGGCAGCGCGCTCAACTGGCGCACCCTCGTCGTGCTCGAGGAGGGTGCCGAAGCGGAGATCTGGGAGCACTGGTCCTCGCCGAACGACGAGATCGACGCGCTGCTCAACTCGGTGGTCGAGCTGCACATCGGCCAGGCGGCGACATTGCGCTACGTCAACACGCAGGACCTCTCCGAGTCGGCCTGGATCTTCGCCACCCAACGGGCCCAGGTCGAGCGCGACGGGCGCCTCGACTGGACCGCGCTCGGCTTCGGCTCGGCCAACGGCAAGGTGCGGATGGAGACCAACCTGGCCGGACCGGGCTCCGAGGCGCGGGTGACCGGCGGCTACGCCGGCGGTCCGGGACAGCACCTCGACTACGACACCACCCAGGAGCATGCGGCGCCGAACACCAACTCGGACCTCGCCTTCCGCGGCGTCCTCGCGGCCGGCTCAACCGCGGTCTGGAGGGGCATGATCAAAGTCGACCCCGGCGCCCAGCAGACCGACGCCTTCCAGGAGAGCCGCAACCTGCTGCTCTCCACCGACGCCCACGCCGATGCGATCCCCGGGCTGGAGATCCTCGCCGACGATGTCCGCTGCACCCACGCCGCCGCGATCGCCCAGATCGATCGCGACCAGCTCTTCTACCTGACCTCGCGCGGCGTCGGCGAGGCCGAGGCCAAGTCGCTGATCATCGAAGGCTTCCTCGAGTCGCTGGTGGAACGCCTGGCCGTCGGTCCCGTCCGGGATGAGATCTCGGCGGCGCTCGAGCGCCGCCTCGCCGAGATCCTCTAGTCGTCCTTCTTCCTGCGCCGCTCCTTGACCGTGCTCCTCAACAGGGAGCCGGCGACGATCAGGACCGGCAGCAGGTAGAGAGCCCATAGCCAGTGCCCAGCGTGGGCGAGCGGTACCAAGACGGCCATGTCTCCAGTATGAACCTAATTGCACCGGAACCGCCGGCCTTGCGAGCGGCGGTCCCGGCGCAACAAGGGAGAGGGAGAGTCAAGTGATTGGACTCAGCTATCAGTAAACCAGATGTAAACCCACCTACATCGGTAATAACCCGCTACTTAACCAACGGTTCATCCGCACTCTTACGCAAACTGCGGGTTCCTCATTAGGCGTTGGCGACGGACAGTAGATAGAGGCCGAAGCAGGTGAAGGCGACCATTACCGCAAGCATCCAGTACTGCGAGCGCGCCGCCTGACGGTAATCGCCCCAGTAGGCCGTGGCCCGATCGTGAGCGAGTGTCAGGCCGATGACGTGCCCGATCACCAGCGCACCGACCTGCACGTACCAGATCGCGTTGGCGCTGAGCAACTGGAAATCGATCCCGTTTTGAGCGGTTCCGAACAGGTCGGTGGATGCGGTCCCGAGCGGATCCGAGAGCAGGTAGCCGAACTGCGCCTGCTCCTGGAAGACGAAGAGGCTGAAGTAGTGCGCTACGAGATAGGCAAATGCGATCGGGATCAGCGTGTGGGCGAAACCGGAGCGCAGTTTGTCCAGCGGCGGGGCGCCACGCACTGTCGCCATGCCCCGCACTCCAATCAGGTAGACGAGGGCCACCCCGGCGAAACAGATCAACATGAAGATCGTGTCCGTCAGCCGCAGCGATGCACTCAGGCCGATGCCGGCGTCGACCAGCCATTCGAAGACCTGCGCGATCGCGTCCTTGAGCGCTCCCTCCTGCGCCCCGTCGAAGCTCGTGCTGGCGATCGAGGCGATCACAAGGGCGGCAGAGCCAGGCACGGCAGCCCAGTGCGTCGAGGCCGAGAGGGGCAGGCGGCGACCGAGGCGGCCGTCCTTGACGCCAAACAGGCCGAGCTGGGAGAACATGCCGAAGTACACCGAGAACACCTCGCCCCGCGCGCACCACTTCTCGGCTCCGAAGACCGCCATCATCGCCAGCGTGTAGAGGCTGTAGACGAGTGCGGCGACGCCGGCGGCGTGGGGCGAGAGCCCCACCGCCACGCCGCCGCTGGCGCCGTACACCACCTCGAGCCAAACCACGGCCAGAAGACCCACGGCGGCCGGCCAGCGCCCCAGCCTCTCCGGGTAGGCGAGATGAGCGGGGCGCTGGCCGGCGATCGCCGAGAAGGCGCCGCCGATCGCGCGCCCCACAGCACGCCAAGGGTTGAATACCCGAAACACATCTCCGAAGATCACGCTGAGCACCGGGAATCCCAACCAGACGGTGACGAAGAGAAAGGTCAGCGCGAAATTGCGGTCGGGAGCTTCGGTTCCCCGCAGCCCAGCGTAGATCGACAGTCCCAAAAGAAACACACCTGTCGCACCGCAGAGAACCTGTAGGAGATCACTCAGTGCGACGCGGGAGAATCCCGCTGAGAGGGGCCGCCACCGTTCGTCCTCAAAGCGCGGTTTTCGCCAACCCGAGGAGAGGGCAAAAAAGGAGACGATGAGAACAATCGACGCGGCCCAGGCAAAGAGCCAGGCCGGGACCGGCAGGTCCTTGCGCGCGACCAGCGCATGAGCTACCGGCAGGACGAAGGTCATGGGTTGACGGTGAGTTCGAGGATCTGTTCCTTGCGATCCTCCAGCTCGGCCTCGAATACGCCTTCGATGGTCGCCGGAAAGTCGAACGTGACCGAACCTCCTGCCTTGACGTCCTTCATGATGTCGTAGCCGTGCATGTGGATCTCGTCGCTGACGTCGGAGTCCACCTTGAAGCGGACCTCTTCGCCCTTGTTGTAGGTCAGTTCGGCGATCCCGCCAACGGGCTTGCCGTTCTTGATCGTGATCGTCGTGACCTTGCCGTTCGTATTGCTGGTCGTGTCGCCGCTGTTGTCGTTCTTGAGGACGACGAGAAGCACGACTGCGACTGCGATGACGGCGATGCCGGCGATGACACGTGTGGTGGTGGAATTCATTGCTTGCTCCCTTGTTCGCGGCGCGGCCACGGCCGCGCCTCTTTCCCTGCTTCTGGATCTAGGGAGCGAGGGGCGGCGGGCGCTGGGCGAAGCCGATGGCGATCAGCAGCCCGCCGCTGGCCGCGTGGGAGCGCGGTGCCCGCGGGTGCCGCTGGTTCTTCGCCGCACGTCGGCGTGGCGAAGAGAAGTTCCGCTCGGAGATCCTGACGATCGTGCCGAGGCCGGGATAGTGGCCGAAGAGCAGCGATCCGACCAAGATGAAGAGCGGGATCAGCGCCAGGACGATCTCGAACATTGCTCCAGGAATCTAGCGGACTCTCCACCGCCGCCAGCGAATAACGTGCCTGCCGATGCGCCCCGAACAGGACAACATCGCCGCTCCCGACCTGCCGGGGGAGATCGCCTGGATCGGCGACGCGCCACAATCGATGCCGGCGCTGACCGCCGCGGGGCCGGTGCTGGTGCACTTCTTCGACTTCGTACAGCTGAACAGCGTCCGCACGCTGCCTTACCTGATCGAGTGGAACCGGCGCTACCGCGACGCCGGCCTGGCGATGATCGGCGTGCAAGCGCCTCGCTTCCCGTTTGGCTCGGACCCGGGCACGGTCTCGGCGGGCCTCGGCAGCCTGGGCGTCGATTTTCCCGTCGCCGTCGACGCCGGCCGCGAGCTCTGGGGGGCCTACGGCTGCGAGGGCTGGCCCAGCCTCTTCCTCTGGACGACGGGCGGAGCGCTGAGCTGGTTCCACTTCGGCGAGGGCGAATACCTCGCCACCGAGATGGCGATCCAGGAGGAGTTGCGCCAGCTCGACGCTCTCCGCACCCTGCCCGAGCCGATCGAGCCGCTGCGCTTGACCGATGGCCCGGGCGCCAAGGTGATGCCCCCGACCCCGGAGCTCTTTCCAGGCGGGTCGTGGGAGGAGCCCTGGAGCGGCGGTGAGCTGGAGATCGACTACGAAGCCGGCGGCGCCTACGCGACGGTCGAGGGCATGGGAGTGCTCACCGTCACCCCTGGCAACGGCCCCCCCGACCGCATCTCAATCGACCGCCCAGGCCTCTACAAGCTCTCCGAGCACGAGCGCCACGAATCCCACAAACTCCGAATCGACCCCGCCCCGGGTCTGCGCATCTGGTCGATCAGCTTCGCCCCAGGCGTCCCTTGAGGCTTTCGCAGGCCTAGGCTCAACTCAGTGACCGGGGCCGGTTGAAACCTCGGACTCACTGGGCTGTCCGGTGTGCTCGCAGATGACCTTGAGATCGCGATCGAAGCTCCAAAGAACCGTCTCTTCGTCGGCCTCGGCCGCAGCGGCGATCAGGAAATCGATCGCGGGGCGCCGATGCCCACCGTCCGAGAGGTCCGCGAGGGCACGCTGAACTTCGAGCGCACGCTCCACGCTCGCGTCCGACAGCGGCAGGCGCTCGAGCGGAGAAAAGAGTCGATCGAATTGGTGGCTGAATTCGGATCCGGTTTCTGGCCGGTGCATCGCCTCGAGAATCACTGGAACGCAGGTCACGATCTCCCCCGCCTCATAGCGCCCGGCCAGCTTTTCCCTGATATCGACGCGCTGGACCTTTTGCGCCCAGGCCCAGATCGAGGTATCGGCGAGGTAGCGGGGCATCAGAGACGCGACCGCCGGAGCTCCGTCAACTCCTCGGGCTCAGGCAGGTTGAGTGCGCCGGAGCGAATGAGGTCGGCACCTCGATGCAGCAAATCGCCCCTGCTAACCACTCGAAGCGCTTCGTTGACGGTCTCCTTGTAACCGGCGGTTCCAAGCGCTTTCCTCGCACCCTCGAAGGCAGGAAGGTCAATCTCAATCGTCGTGCGGTGGGTGCCCATGCGTGACTCCACGACTATGGAGTATAGCGGGCAACTGGATATCTATCTATACGAAACAGCCTAATTTGTATGCGAAGATGCGGCAGCAGACGCTTCCCGAATCTCCTTCGGCAGCATGAACCGCACGTCCTCGTGCACCGTCCGCAGCTCGGAGACGTCCTCCGCCCCCCGCTCGCGGAAGAGTTCGACCAGGCGCTCGACCAGCTCCTCGGGGGCGCTGGCGCCGGAGGTGATGCCGACCGTCTCTACGCCCTCCAGCCAGGCCTCCTCGACCTGGGTGTGGTTGTCGATCAGGTGGGAGCGGGCGCCGTGTTCGCGGGCGACCTCGACCAGGCGGTTGGAATTGGAGGAGTTGGTCGAGCCGATGACGAGGACCAGCTCGCACTCGCGCGCCAGCTGCTTGACCGCGATTTGGCGGTTTGTCGTCGCGTAACAGATGTCGTCTGACTTGGAGCTGACGATGCCGGGGAACTTGGCGCGCAGGGCGGCGATCACCTCGGCCGTCTCGTCGACCGAGAGGGTCGTCTGGGTGATGAAGGCGACCTTGCTCGGGTCGGGGACGGTGAGGCTCTCCACCTCGTCGGCGGTTTCGATCAGGACGATGCTGTCGGGGGCCTCGCCGGTCGTCCCTTCGACCTCCTCGTGGCCCTCGTGGCCGATCATGATGATCGTGTAGCCCTCGGCGGCGAAGCGCCGGGCCGAGACGTGGACCTTGGTCACCAGCGGGCAGGTCGCGTCGATCGTGCGCAGGCCGCGGGCGGCGGCGTTCTCGTGCACGGCGGGCGCGACCCCGTGGGCGGAGAAGACGACCATCTCCCCCTCCGGCACCTCGGTCTCCTCCTCGACGAAGATCGCGCCGCGCTTTGCCAGCTCCTCGACCACGTGCTTGTTGTGAACGATCTCCTTGCGCACGTAGACGGGAGCACCGTGAAGCTCGAGCGCCCGCTCGACCGCCTGCACGGCGCGGTCGACGCCGGCGCAGTAGCCGCGCGGTGCGGCAAGCAAGACCCGCTTCGGGGCTGTTTTAGCTACGGAAGGCACCTCCGCAGGGTACAAGCGTCCGCCCCGGGGGACGTGCCTGACTTTATGGGTCACATTGGACTCATAAAGTCAGGCACGTCTCGCATGGGTAGCCTTGCTGGATGGCAACCCAAGGACACCACCTCGATCGCCTCACCGCGGTCGATGCCTCGTTCCTCACCAACGAGACCTCGGCGAGCCATATGCACGTCGGCGCGATCCTGATCTTCGAGGGGCCGCCGCCCAAATACGTCGACCTGGTCGAGCACGTCCGCGGTCGCCTCGACCAGGTGCCGCGCTTCCGCCAGCGGCTCGTCGTGCCGCCCCTTGAGGCGGGCCGGCCGCTCTGGGCCGACGACATCAACTTCAACCTGACCTACCACATCCGCCACACCGCGCTGCCGGATCCGGGCGGCGAGCAGCAGCTGAAGCGCCTCGCCGCGCGCGTCTTCTCCCAGCAGCTCGACCGCTCCAAGCCGCTCTGGGAGCTGTGGCTGGTACAGAACCTCGAGCGCGACCGCTTCGCGCTGCTCTCCAAGACTCACCACGCGATGGTCGACGGCATCTCCGGCGTCGACATCGGCACCGTGCTCTTCGACCTGGAGCCGGTGCCCGCACCGCCCTCCGGCGACAACGGCTGGGTGCCGCGGCCACAGCCGAGCACGGTCGACCTGGTCAGGCGCGGCGCGGTCGACGCCGCGGTGGCGCCGGTCAAGCTGGTCGAGCGAGCGGTCGAGGCGGTGCGCCACCCAGAGTCGGCGGCGCGCAGGATCGGCCAGGCGCTGGAGGGCGTCGGCGAGGTGGTCGGCGCGTTTGCGGACCCCGCCCCCGACGTGCCGCTAAACCAGCACATCGGCCCTCACCGGCGCTTCACCTGGGCGCGCTCGGAGCTGGCGACCTTCAAGCGGATCAAGGACGCGCTCGGCGGCACCGTCAACGACGTCGTGCTGGCGGTCGTCACCGGGGCATTGCGCGAGTGGCTGCACGGGCGCGGCATCCGCACCGAGGGCCTGGAGCTGCGGGCGCTGGTGCCGGTCTCGATCCGCACCCAAGACGAGCGGGGCGACCTGGGCAACCGGATCGCGGCGATGCGCGGGCCGCTGCCGGTCTACGTCGAGGACCCGGTGCGGCGGCTGCGCGTGGTGAGCGAGCAGATGGAGGGCGTGAAGCGCTCCAAGCAGGCGCTCGGCGCCGAAGTGATCTCGCGCTTCAACGACTTCGCCCCGCCGACCCTGCTGGCGCAGGCCTCGCGGATCAACTTCTCAACCCGGCTCTTCAACCTGATCGTCACCAACGTGCCCGGGCCGCAGCTGCCGCTATACGTGCTCGGTCGTGAGCTGGAGGCGGTCTTCCCGGTCGCCTTCCTGCCCCAAAACCACGCGATGGCGGTGGCGATCATGAGCTACAACGGCCACGTCGGCTTCGGCCTGCTCGCCGACTACGACTCGATGGAGGACGTCGAGACGATTGCCGAAGGCCTCAACCGCTCACTGGCGGAGCTCGAGGAGGCGGCCGCGGCGGCGGCTCCCGCCTGACGTGGCAATCCTCGTCGCCCTCTTCATCGTCGTCCCGATCCTCGAGCTGTACGTGATCATCAAGGTCGGCGGCCTGATCGGGGTCGTGCCGACCCTGTTCCTGCTGCTGGGGATGTCGCTCCTGGGCGCCTGGCTGTTGCGCCACCAGGGCCGGGGGGCGTGGCGGCGCTTCAACGAGGCGATCGCCCAGCGCCGCTTCCCCGGTCGCGAGGTCGCCGACGGCCTGATGATCACGATCGGCGGCGTCCTCCTGCTCACGCCCGGTTTCATCACCGACGCCGTCGGCCTGCTGCTCCTGCTGCCACCCACACGAGCGATCGCGCGGCGTTTCATGCAGGCCTACGTCACCCGCCGCTTCACTCTGGTCGGCTTCGGAAGCAACGTGCCCCCAGCCGGCACTCCCCCGACCCGCGAGTACGACTTCGACGCGACAGCAGAAGAGGTCGATGCCGAGGACCCGCAGCTGCCGGCCGATAGCTGAACCCGAGTCGCCAGGTCGCTTTGCCCGGCGTCACTACGATCAGGCACTCGATATGAGGTCACGCCGAGCCAGAACGCCGTCCGGGGTCGAGTGGCGAGTCGGGCGCCGCTGGATTTCACGCGGACTGCCCCGCTGGCGGGGGGTCCGTCGAGGACAGGACGTCGATGAGGTCTTCGACGATGCCTGGTTCGTTCCGATTGACGCCGCCAGCATCGACGACCTCGGAGTCCTGCTCGGCGGAATCCTGGCGGCAATCGTCATCGCACTGGTCCTGATCCCGCTGCTCCTATTCGGAGTCGAGCTGATAATCCTCGCCATGATCGTGGCGGCAGGAATAGTCGCCCGCTCGATGCTCGGCCGCCCCTGGATCGTCCAAGCCACTCCGCGCACCAACCCATCGGACACCCTCACCTGGAAGGTCAAGGGCTGGCGACACTCGACGGAGCTAATCGACGAGGTCGCGACATCGCTAGCCGCCGGCCTTCCGCCGCCAGGCAGAGATTCTGGCGAGTCAGGCCCGGTTGGCCGTGGCGCCGCGTCGCGGTCGGCGGGCTAGAAGCCAAGCGGGAACTTGGCATCTTCGGACATCGTCTCGGAGCCGAACGACGCGGCGGTTTCGCGATGATCGGGGTCTCACCTGGCAACCCTGCTGATCGAACACTCCAGACCCGCCAGCCCCGGCCAAACTAGTCGCGAAGGCGGCGGTGGGCGATCTCGTAAACCGTCTCGGCGTGCGACTCGGCCGGGTGGTGGCGGACACCGAAAGCGATGTAGCGCAACTGTCCCCGGCCACCGACAATCTCCACCTGGAACACCATCCCGAAGCGACCGGCCGGGGGCGGCAGGTAGACCTTGAGGCAATGAGGCAGTTGGGCGCCTTCGGGTCCCTCGGCTTTACAGAGGCGCAGCTCGTCACGCGGCACGCCTTCGTTCTCGAAGCGCTTCCGCGCAGCGCGGGCAGCATTCGCGCCTGCCTCGCTCGCCTGCTCCAGGTCCGAATCGAACAGAGCGTCATCGAGGACCGCCGGTGCGGGCGGCCGTCCGTTGGTCAAGCCCTACCCCTCGCCGTCAGGCGGGAGAAACGGCCCATGCTCGGCCTCGAAGGCAGCGAACTCCTCGTCGGTTGCCTCACGAGCGCCAGCCCGCTCGCGAATCTCCTTCAGCGAAGTTCTGGATTCGCGCGTGATGACGAACTCATCCGCCCCGCGCTCCTCAGTGACGACGAAGTCGCCCTCCAGACCACCGCTCACTTTGATGTGAAGCTGCTGCTTCATCGCAGAAATCATCGCAAAACCTTCGGTCAGGGTCGAATCATGCCCGGGGCGCGAACTCCCCCTCCCCGACCTATCGGCAACCCTGCGCCGGGCGAAGCGGCAGGAGTCCGAGGCGATGAAGGCGTCTGCTCCGGCCTCGACCTTCAGCTCATAGCCCGCCTGCGCCCAGAGATCGCCTCGCCCGCCGAAGCGGCGGAGCTGATCGCCGCTATGCGCCCGAAGGACCGGGCCACGCTCGGGTTCGCCGTCTACGCCGGGTTGCGACTCGGGGAGCTGCTGGCGCTCGACGTTGCCGCTGTCGATCTCGATAGCGGCTGGATTCACGTCCACCGGAGCTGGGATAGGGGGACCAAGCAGTTCGTTCCAACGAAGTCCCGCAAGCCGCGCAGCGTGCCGATCATCGACAAGCTCGCCGTACTTCTCGCCGATCATTTCGTTCTGCTCGACCACCCCAGTGAGGGCTTGCTCTTTCCGAGCACCAACAACCCGGACTGGCCGACCGACGCCGGAATCCTGCGCCGTCGCACGCACGCACGCTGGAGCAAGGCGGGCCTCAAACCGCTCGGCTTCCACGAGGGCCGCCATACGTACGCCAGCATCGGCATCGCCGCCGGACTGAATCCCAAGACCCTGAGCACCTACCTAGGCCACGCGACGATCACGATCACCCTCGACCGCTACGGGCACTTCGATGCCCGGAAGCGAGTTGGAAGCTCGACGGCTCCTCAATAATTACCTGCAAAATGCGTGATTCTAGCTAGGTACCGAGATACAGATGCCTACGTACCGTACGATTTGCGCTGCTCGTCAGCCGATTCTTTTCTCGATCCAAAGTGGAACTACACAGAGGCGCATATCTCGTTCGCAGGCGCCTTGTCGTGGCGACACCGGCGGCGATCATTTTCGTCGTCTTGGGGCTCCTCGGAACTGACGGCATAGGGAACCCACCTTGGCTGTCGGTCGGCATTGGCATGGCGCTTTCCGCCGTCTTCCTGGAACCGTATTTCGCGGGACCCCGCTCGGCGCTGGTCAATGGGGCTGCCGCAGCGCTCGCCATCTTGAGCACGCCAAAAGGCGAAATCGAGACACTCTGGTGGATCAGCCTCGTCGCGCTTGTGTGCATCGCCATCCTGGGACTAGTCGCAAGCGTCACACATCGGGGCTCAGTTAACCGCATTTGCAAGGGAATCTCGTCCAGACTGGGTCGTGCGCCCGTTGTCGGCGGATCAGTGCTTTTGTTGTGCGTGCTTATCAGCGCAGCTGACGCCCGGGACGGCTTCCAATGGCTCTTCGTTGGATCAGCCATCTTGGTGGCCGCAATCTCAACAGACTGGATGCGACTTCTGGCGGCGACTCGTCGATTGCCAGTCGCCGCAACCGCCGTCTCTGCAATCGGTCCGAGGATGCTCCTCGTCGCCGACACCCCATCCGACTACTCGCCCGGAACAACGGTAAGCATCTCCCACGCCGAACGGGCAGCTCCAGCAACGATAGTGGCCCGGCTCCCACACCCCGAAGGAACCCGACATCAGGTGGCGCTGACGGTCGACTGCGCTGACCTTTGCCCCGAGCTTCCCGCAGAGATTGATATTTCGCCCGCCCGCGACCCTGAACCGTTGGTCGCAGCCGTCGGAGCGGGTTCAACCCAGCATACGATTGAGTTCGAACCTCTCAGTGACCTCCCTGTCGGCGCCCCGGTCTCTGTGCGACGCGGGGAGGAAAACATTCTGTATCAGGTTGTCCAGTCTCGACTTAAGGAAAATACGTGGGCCGGAACTCGGGCCATCACGAGCCATACTCAAGCCCGGCTAGTCGGAAGACCAGACGTAGATGAGCTGCGAGGTGGGGCAAATCTGCCGATTCCACACGAGCCGATCTTCAACGCGACCTCCCTTTCCCAGGCAATGCCAACCGGCTTCCATCAGGTCGGGGTGCTGAAGGAGACGGGCATCCAGATCGGCCTCAAACTCGACAAAGGCCGCCAAGGTCACATTGCTGTCCTAGGAATGTCGGGGATGGGGAAGACCGTTGCGGCAACTCGCATTTGCGAAGCGTTTGGAGCCACGAACGTCGTCATAGCTCTCGACACGACGGGCGAGTATCAGTCGCGTCTCAATTTTCCGCCATGGACCAAAGGCGACTTCGACACCCTCGGTCACTTCGCCAATGAGCCTACGGGGCACCAGCCACCCGTTGCGACAGCGTTCATCAAAGAATGCATGGAGGCTGGATCGAATCAGTACCGCAATAACGAAGACCCAACTCCCCGGGTCGTTGTCTTGGAGGAGGCGCACAACTTCATCCCCGAGTTTCCTCTCGCGCTTCGCGACCACCAGCGAGAGATAGGAGAGAGCACCCGCTACATCATGCAGGCCAGGAAGTTCGCGATTTCATTCTTGATCGTTTCCCAGCGCACCGCTGTCGTCTCGAAGACTGCCCTGAGCCAATGCGAGAACTACATCATCCTCAAGACCTTGGACAAGACCAGCCTCGAATATTTGGCTCTCCTGACGTTTCCGTGGGTCACGTAACGGTGACTCTCCCCGGCAGCGGCGGACACAACCCACCCAGCTTCAGCATCGCCAGTGAGATCAGCGCCTGAGGTGAGTGAAAGCCGAAGGCGCGGCGGGCGATCAGGCGGATCTGGGTGTTGATCGCCTCCACCCGCGCGTTGGAGAGGCCATGGCGGATCGCGGCCACGATCCCCTCGCGCTGCGCAGTGATCGTTCGCGCGAGCTTGACGAAGGGCCGCAGGCGAGAGCGCCGCGCCCAGGAGAGCCATTCCTCGAGCAGGGCGATCGCCTTCCGTGCCGGCAGGCGGTAGATCTGGCGCAGCTGCTCCTTCAGCAGGTAGGCGCGGTAGAGCGGCCGGTTGAGCTTCTCGACATCGGCGAGCTTTGACTGCTGGCGCGTTGTCAGGTTCTCGGGGTTCTTCCACAGGCAAAAGCGGGCGCCCTTCAGCTGGCGGGCCGCATCGCCCTGGCCGGCCCTGCGCGCCTCGTTCCAGACCTCACGGCGAACCTTGTCGAGCGCTTCAGTGGCGAGCTGGATCACGTGGAAGGGATCGACGCAGCGCTTGGCCTTCGGGCAGCGCTCGGCCAGCACCGCCTCGATCCAGCCAGCCATGTCGCAGGAGACGAGCTTCAAGCGCTTTGCGCGCTTCTCCCCGAGCGCGTCGAAGAACGCCCCCACGGTGGCCTTGTCGCGCCCCGGCGCCGCCCAGATCAGCCTGCCGGTGTCGTGGTCGACGACGACGGTCAGGTAACGGTGGCCCTTGCGGTGGGAGATCTCATCGATCCCGATCCGCCGCAGGCCGGCGAGCAGGTCCACCTCGCGGCCCGCCTCGGTCGCCACCCGCTCGCAGATCGCCCCGACGCTGCGCCAGGCGATCCGCATCAGCTCGGCGACGGCGCTGCCCGAGGTGTTCACCGCCAGCCAGGCGACCTGCTGCTCGAAGGCGCGGGTGAAGCGCGAGCCGTGCCGGGCCCAGGGCACGGCGCCCACGACGACGCCGTGCTCGGGACAGCGCACCCGCGGGGCCTCGGCCTCCAGGTAGGCGACGCTCGTGCCGAGGTCCAGCGCCCGCCAGCGCCGGCGTCCCTCGCCGAGGTCGAAGCCCGGGGAGCGGCGGCCGCAGACACCGCAGCGGTCGCGCTCTCGGTGGTGTGGCCGGACCGCCACCACTACCTGCTCTTTGTCGTCGATCTCGACGCTTTCGATGACAGCCCGCTCCAAGCCGAGCAGGCGTGCCCATACCCTTTCCTTGCGCACGTCGTTGCCGCTCCTTTCGATTTCCAGCCGTTGACAAGCCGGAAACCTAGGCGCGGAGCGGCGTGCGCCTCTCTCTCAACTGCTTACGTGACCCACGGAAACGTCAGGAGAGCCGAATATTTCGAGTCGGTCGTCGGCCCCGAGGTGAGGAACGCGATTCCCACGCTGGGGCGCTACGAGGCCGTTTGTGTCGGCCCAGCGTTCAACGCGGATGAGCCAGTGATCGTGGAGCTATCCCACGATCAACCGGCAGAGAATCAACAGCCGGTTACTGCCGACTGACCGCAACGCGCCGTGGGGACAGCCGTGGGGACGGGGTGGGGACAGAATCGACCCCGACTGACCCCCTCTGACCCCGCAAACCGTGCCTAGAAGCCAAGTGCGAACTTGGCGTCCTCGGTCATCATCTCTGGGCTCCAGGCTGGGTCGAAGACCATCTTTGGGTGGACGGCGGAGACGCCTGGGAGGTCGCCTACGAACTCCTTCATCTGCTCGGAGACCTGGGGGCCGATTGGGCAGGCCGGGGTGGTCAGGGTGAAGGTGACGAAGACTTCGTCCTTCTCGATCTCTACGTCGTAGACCAGGCCTAGGGAGACGAAGTCGAGGCCTAGCTCGGGGTCGATGACCTCCTCGAGCGCCTCGATCACGTCGTCTTCGGTCAGGGTCGCTGTCTCGTTCTCTGGCATAGCGCCATGGTAGCCGGGCCGTGCGCTGGACCGGGCAATAGTCTTCGCCGCCGATGAGCTCCGAGAATCAGATCGTGCGGCGGTCGATTGGGATCGCGTTTGCCGATGGCGGGCTGCTGGCGCTGAGCGCGGTGCGGCCCGAGGGCGCGTCCGGGCACGGCGAGGAGTCGGTAGCGGCGGTGCTCTGCGGGCCCGATGGCGCCCCGGTCGAAGTGTCGGAGACGCTGCTCTCGACCGAGTACGGGCCCGATGGCGTGCAGCGGCGGGCGACGCTGGAGCTGTGGCTCGACGGCGAGGGCGGCCAGCCGCTGCGGGGGGCCGGCACGCTGATCAGCGCCAGCCCCGTCGCCCATCCGGGCCTGACCGGGACGATCGCCTTCTTCCGCTGGTCGCTGGAAGGGCGCGAGGGGCTCGGCCACTACGAGGTCGTGCGCGGCGATGGCTGAGATCAAGACGATCGTCTCCGACTTCGGCGGGG
This sequence comes from uncultured Solirubrobacterales bacterium, assembly GCA_963817905.1. Taxonomy (GTDB): domain Bacteria; phylum Actinomycetota; class Thermoleophilia; order Solirubrobacterales; family 70-9; genus VRUE01. The sequence goes on from CAWFPS010000003.1 coordinate 388,937, forward strand.
TGCTGACCACGCCGCTGATCGAATCCTTCATGGCCTTCCAGGACAAAACGGGGATCACCACCGAAACGCTCGGCAAGGCGATGCAGGCGGCCACCGAAGCGAACGGCGAGAACCCGCTCTTTGAGATGGAGCGCGGCGAGATCACCGAGGTCGCCTTTCTCGACCAGCTCACCGATGCGCTCGAGCCGCTGCTCGGCCACCGGCCCGAGATGCACCGTTTCCGCGAGATCTACTTCGAGGCGCTCGACGTCAACCCGCCGATGATCGAGCTGATGCGCGAGCTCAAGGCCGAGGGCTACCGGATGGCGATGCTGACTAACAATGTGCGCGAGTGGGAGCCGCTCTGGCGCCCGATGTTGCCGGTCGACGAGATCTTCGAGACCGTCGTCGACTCCGGCTTCGTCGGCTGCCGCAAGCCCGAATCGAAGATCTACGAGCTGACCCTGGAGCGAGTCGGCGAACCCGCCGGCGCCTGCCTTTTCGTCGACGATGTCCTGGTCAACTGCGAAGGCGCCCGCAAGGCCGGCCTGCACGCCGTCCACTTCCAAGACAACGAGCAGGCAATCCCGGAGATCCGCGCGGCGCTCGCCTAAAGCAGGTGCCGGCGGAGGAAGTCGAGTTGGTCGGCGACGAGGGCCTCGTGCTCGGGGCCGCCGTAGATGTCGAAGTGGTCGACGCCAGCGTAGGTGCGTAGCTCGCCCTGGCATGACCCCCTGAAATCGGTCCGCCCTGTGTGAGAGTTCTTCCGGCCCACGACAATGGGCCAAGGAGGACCGACGCAAGTGAAGAAGCGCAGGCATACCCCCGAGCAGATCATTCGCAAGCTCAGGGAGGCCGAGAAGATGCTCGGCGAAGGCAAGCAAATATCCGAGGTGGCAAAGGCGCTGGAGGTCTCCGAGCAGACGTTCCACCGCTGGCGCAACCAGTACGGCGGCATGAAGGCCGACGATGTCAAGCGGCTGAAGGAGCTCGAGAAGGAGAACCACGAGCTCAAGCAGATCGTCGCCGACAAGGAGCTCGACATCCGCGCCTACAAGGAGATCGCGAAGGGAAACTTCTAGGCCCGGCCCGGAGGCGCCGAGCGGTCCTGATCCTCCAGGACCGCCTCGGCCTCTCCGAGCGTCGGGCGTGCCGGATCGCCGGCCAGCACCGATCCACGCAGCGCCATGAGCCGCACCTCGCCCCAGACGATGCCGCCCTGCGAAAACGCCTGCGCGAGATCTCCAAATTGAAGAAGCGCTGGGGCTACCGCCGCGCCCACGCCCGCCTGATTGAAGAGGGCTGGGAAGTCAACAAGAAGCGGGTGCAGCGCCTCTGGCGCGAGGAGGGGTTGCGGGTGCCCCGCCGCAAGCGAAAGCGCGCCAGGCTGGGAGATAACGCAGACGGCAAGGAGCTGCGCGCCGAACATCCCGACCACGTCTGGGCGCTCGACTTCCAGACCGACGAAACCGCCGACGGGCGCCAGCTGCGGGTGCTGAATGTGATCGACGAGTTCACCCGCGAGGCGTTGGCGAGCGAGGTGGCCCGCTCGATCACCGCCGAGGACACGGTTGCGCTCCTGGAACGCCTCGTCGGCCTGCGTGGCACCGTACCCGAGCACATCCGCTGCGACAACGGGCCCGAGCTGATCGCCCACACCCTGCGCGACTGGTGTCGCTTGGGCAAGACCGCCACCGCCTACATCGAGCCGGGCTCACCCTGGCAGAACCCATTCATCGAGTCCTTCAACGGCCGTACCCGCGACGAGGTGCTCGACATCGAGCTGTTCTACACCCTGGCCGAGGCCAAGGTCATCCTCGCTGACTGGATCGTCGCCTACAACACCGAACACCCACACTCGTCCCTGGGGATGCTGCCGCCGGCGCGATTCGCCGAGCGCTGGCGGGAGGAGAACGGCGCTCCGCCGCCTCACTCCGATCGCCCTACGGGCTCACTCCGCGAGGCGGCGGTCGACCCCGCTACGGTGCATGTCGATACCGACCACGAACTCTCGCTGAGGGTGGACCGGTAAACGGGGGCCGGTCAGCCCCTGGGTGCGCGGCGGGCGGCGGCTATCGCCGGACCGGGCTTGGCGACGCGGTCAGCCTCGCCGACGCAGGCGAGCCAGGGGCAGTGCAGCTTCGCGGCATGGCGGGCGGGCCGGTAGGGGCGGCCGAGCAGCCAGCGTGAGGAGACCCGGTTGCGCCAGCGCGAGTCCTCGCCAGTCTCGACCACATGTCGCCAGCCCTCCTCCCCACCGGGCGCGTTGATCAGCGCAGGCTCGTCGGGTTGCCCGACCGCGGGGAGGTGCTTTCCCCGAACCGCCGCCGCGAGCATGCGCACCGTCACTCGTGGCGAGGAGCGATGCGCCTGACGGACGATGTCGAGGAAGGGAACCTGGCTGATCGCGGCGGCTACGGCTGGGTCTGCCGCGGCAGCGGCGAGCGCATTGCCACCGCCCATCGAGGAGCCGAACGTGGCTACCCGCGCCGGATCGATCCCCGGCAGGGAGCGCGCAAACGCAATCGCCGCCCGCCAGTCTTCGAGCTGCATCGCCGGATCGAAGCGATCAGGCTCACCGCCGCTGTCACCGAAGCCGCGATGGTCGAAGACGAGTGCCGCGAACCCGGCGGCCGCGAATCGCTCGGCGAACGGCCCAAGCCCGTCCCGCCGCGTGCCGGAGAGGCCGTGCGCCATAACCACAATCGGGGTCTTGCTGCTCGCGTCCGGATCCAAATACAGCCAACCCATACACAAAACCCCGCCGGAGGAGAAAGTGAGATCCTTGCGGTCCACCCTGATTCAACGCCCGTCCAGTCTCCGATGTGAGGTAGGCAGGGTTACTAGCAGCCAACAGCGTCGCGCAGGGTCCGACAGGCTTGACCCATTCGAGCCTCGGACAACGCAGTAACACGGCGACGGAATGCTGCCCGCGGGACGGTGTGAACGTTGTCGAAGTTGACAACGCAGTCGGTCGGCAGGCCGTCGTCCATCGCTGTGAGAACCAGCTCGGAGACCAACTCACGCCGAGTCCTGGTCAGAGCCGCAACCACAACCGCTTGTATGCGATCAGCTACGGGATCGCGAGTCAGCACGAGCACGGGCCGATCGCCACCTGGCGTAGCGGCAAACCAAACCTCACCCCGCTGCATGACCCCAATCCTCCCAGTCCTCGGCGGGGCCCCAATCGGCGACCTGTGCCAAGGATTGCTCGGCATCGGTCGGCGGGTTTTGCTCCCAATTCGCGGAATCGATCTCGCTTCGGAGCCTCACAAGATGTCGCCGCAGTGCGTCTCGCAACAGTTCAGAGCGATCCAGACCCAACGCCTCCGCCCAGCGCTGGACCTCAGCGGCTTCTGCCTCGGCAACCCTGAAGCTAAGCATTGTCATACGAACAGGGTACTTAGTATGACGGATGGGGCGCGGACGAGTGGGGGGGGAATTCGAACGGTCTACCTGCCTTCGGCGGGGAGCTAGTTATCCGAACCCGCGCGGTCCCAGATGTAGAGCTCTACGGCCTCCAGGGCCAGCTCCATCTGGCGGGGCGGGGAGAGGAGGCCGAGGACGAGCTCCAGGGCGTCGTCCTCGGTGACGCCAGCGTCGACCGCCTCCTCGCCGCGGAAGCCGGCGGCCAGCTTCATCGCCTCGCGGCGGTTCTCGCCGAGAGAGCCGAAGGCGCCCATCAGGAAGTCGCGATTGGGGACCGGGTGGCCGACCTCGAGCGAACCGTGCCAGGCGGCGAGCATCGAGAGGTCGTGCTCGTCGAGCTCGGAGAGGGCCTTGGCGTAGTGGGTCTCGAGCTCGTCGTCGGGAATCTCGTCGACCCAGGAGCGCACCGCCTCTCCGAGGAGCTGGCGGCGTGCCTCACGGCCGATCGAGTCCGAGATCGCGCGGACCGCGTCGGCTGGGTCTACGAAGCACAGGGCCATCGGGGAGAAAATCTAGAGGGGGCGGTAGACGGCAAAGCGGTGCCGCAATGCCGCAGTTTGCGGCGGGTACGCGCCGGGTTCGGACGTAGGGTGAGGGAGTGCCGCTGAAGCTGATCCAGGGACCGCCGAACTCGGGCCGCGCCGGCCACGTCAGGCGCGGCCTGCTGGCCGTGCTCGAGCGGGATCCCGTGCTCGTCGTCCCCACCGACGACCACGTCTACGCCTTCCAGCAGGAGCTGAGCGGGAACGGGGCGATCCTCGGCGCCAGCGTGGTCAATTTCGAGGGCCTCTTCGCCACCATCGTCGCCGCGGGCGGGATGGCTTCGCGGCCCAGCCTCAGCTCCGCCCAGCGCCGCGGCGCGGTCGCGGCAGCCGTCGAGGGGCTGCGTGGCAAGCTCGGGCCGCTGGGCAGCTCCGGCCGCCGGCCGGGATTCGCCGACGCCCTCGCGCGGCTGCTGGATGAGCTCCAGGGTGCGGGCTTGGAGCCCACTGATGTCGAAGCCGTTTCCGGCACTCTGGAGGGCTCCGCCTATTTGGCCGACGTCGCGGCGCTCTTCTCCGCCTACGCCCGGGTCCGGGACGGCCTGGGACGGATCGATGCCCACGGCGTCGCCCGCGAGGCGATCCGCCTCTTGCAGGATGCACCGACGGCCTGGCGCTCGCGGCCGGTCTTCCTCTACGGCTTCGACGACCTGACCGGCAACCAGCTCGAGGCCGTCGCGGCGCTCTCGGCGACGGCCGAGGTATCCGTCGCCGTGCCCTTCGAGGAGGGAAATGCCGCGTTCGACGCCCGTCGCGAGCTGCTCGGCCGGCTGAGCGAGATCGGCATCGACACGCAGGAGGTGAGCGTTCCGGCCAACCCGGAGTACACGGATTCCCCCCTTCTCTTCCACCTGGAGCGATCCTTCGGCGCGCCCGAGCAGAACCGCGTCGAGCCGGACGACTCGCTGCTCCTACTGCGCTCGGCGGGCGAGCGCGGCGAGGCGGAGGCAATAGGCAGCGAGGTGGCAAAGCTGCTCGGCGGCGGCGCGGACCCGGGTGAGATCGCGGTCGTCGTCCGCGATCCGATCCGCCACGGGCCGCTGCTCGCCTCGGTGCTCGAGTCCTACGGGATCCACACGGCGCTCGACGCAGACGTCGGTATCGCGACGACCGCGGTTGGCGGCGCCCTGATCGCGCTGCTGGAGGCCGAGCTGGGCAGCGGCCAGGCCGGCGACCTGCTGCGCTTTCTGCGCGGGCCCGCCGGCGTCTCCGCGAGTCGCGTCGACTGGTTCGAGCGGACGCTGCGGCGCGAGCGCGTGCAGAGTGCGGCGGCGGCGCTCGCGCTCTGGCGCGAGCGCTACGGAGCCTTGCCCGATGACGTCGCCAGGCTGCGCGACGCGGGTGGCGACCGCGTGGCCCTGGCCCTGGCGGCAGCGGAGATCGCCTCCGCAACGATGGCTCGCTTCCATGGCGGCGCCGAGGCCGATCCCGAGCTCGCGCGCACGGTCGAGCTGGAGACCCGAACGGCTGCCGCGATCGCCAACGCGCTGCGCGAGCGCGCTGCACTCCCCGGCCTGGCGCCGGAACCCCGTGCCCTGGCGACGACGCTCGCGGCGATGACCGTCCGCGCCTGGACCGGCCCGACCACGGGCCGGGTGCGAATCGGCAGCCCCGAACGCCTTCGCGCAGCCCGCTTCGACCACGTCTTCGTCGCCTCGTTGCAGGACGGCGAGTTCCCGCGCCGCGAGAGCCGCGCCGACCCATTCCTCTCCGCGCGCCAACGCCTCGAGCTGGGCCTGCCACCGCGGCGCGAGAACGACGCCGAGGAGCGCTACCTCTTTCACGCCGCCCTCGCCCTTCCGCGGAAGCGGCTCTGCCTCTCCTGGCGCGACTGCGACGAAAACGGCGCGGCAGAAGCGCGCTCGCCCTTTCTCGACGACGTGCGGGGACTGCTCGACCCGCCCCCGCCCGAGGCCGGCGAGGACACGCTGGCAGCGCGGCTGACAGTGGAGCGCGACCTCACCCGCGTCGTTCACCGCATCGCCGGTGCGCCCAGCGAAGATGAGCTCGCCCGCGCCCTCGCGGCGCGCGGCGGCGGCCTGGACCCCGGGCCCGCGCTCGTCGCGGCCGCGGCACCGGTCGAGATCGCCGCAGGAGTCACGGAGCGGCTCACCGATGCGGCTCGGGCGGAGACGGCGACGAGGGCGCCCGGCCCGCTCGTCAACCCGGCCGTGCTCGAGCGCCTCGCCGCTGTTCCCGCCTACGGCGGCACGACCCTGGAGGGCTTCGACCTCTGCTCCTACCGCTGGTTCGTCCAGCACGAGCTGCGCCCGTGCCGCCTCGAGCCCGACCCCGATCCGCTCGTCCAGGGCGGCCTCATGCATGAAGCGCTCTATCGCCTCTACGAGGAGCGTCCCGGCGGCGATCCCCTTCCCCGTCCCGGCTCACTGCCGGACTGGATCAGCCGCGGGCGAGAGCTGGTCGCGAGCCTCGCCGGCGAAGGCGGCCTCGGCGACCACCCCGCCGAGCGGGCGATGCTGCGCCGAGTCGAGGGCCTGCTCGCCCGCTTCCTCGCCGAGGAGGCCGAGCGCGAGGACCGCTTCGAGCCCTGGCTGCTCGAGGCCCGCTTCGGCGAAGGCGAGGACGCGGCGCAGCCGCCGCTGCGCTTCGGCGACTGGGGCCTGCACGGCGCGATCGACCGCGTCGATCGCGATGGCGACGGCCGCGCCCTCGTCGTCGACTACAAGCTCGCCAGCTCGGTCAGTCCGCTGGACAAACTGGAGGAGGAAGCAAAGCTGCAACTGCAGCTCTACATGCTCGCCGTCGAAAAGCTCTGGCAGGCGCCCGCGGTGGGAGGCGTCTACCACCCGCTGCGCGGCTCCTCCCAGCGCCGCCCGCGAGGCGTCGTGCTCGATGAGGCAGCCGAGGCGCTCGATTCGCACGGCGTTTACTCCACGGACACGGTCGACAGGGAGCGGCTCAGCTCGGTGCTCGAGGAGGCACGCGAGCGGGCGGGCGGCATCGTCGCCCGCATGCGGAGCGGCGACATCCGGCGTGACCCGGGACCGCGACCCGGCCTGCGTGACCACAACGTCTGCCCGCAGTACTGCGATCTCGCGCCGATCTGCCGTCGCGACCGCGCGCCGGCCGAACCTGCGGAGGAAGAAGAGCGGTGAGCGGGCGCCAGCCGACGCCGGAGCAGGCCGCCGCGATCAAGGCCGCGGCGCACTCGATCATGGTCGAAGCGGGTGCGGGCACCGGTAAGACGGGCGTGATGGTCGACCGCTACTGCCGCATCGTCTGCGACCTGGGCATTTCGCCCGACGCGGTCCTCGCCTTCACCTTCACCGAGAAGGCGGCCGCCGAGCTGCGCGAGCGCATCCGCGCCGCGATCGAGGCGCGCGCCGCGGCCGGCTCCGAGCGCGCCCGCGAGCTCCTACCGTCGCTTGGCAGCGCCTGGGTGACGACGATCCACGGCTTCTGCAACCGGCTGCTCGCCGGTCACCCGGTCGCCGCGGGGATCGACCCACGCTTTCGCGTGCTCGACGCGACCGAGGCCGAGCGGACTGCCGGGGAAGCGTTCGAGCTGGCGCTCGAAGAGTTCCTCGGCGACGGCGACGAGACTCGCGAGCGATTGGTCGCGACCTATGACGTGGCCGGGCTGCGCTCGCTGGTGATCGCGGTCCACGCCGAGCTGCGCAGCCGCGGCCAGGACGAACCGCGCCTGCCCGCGCAAGCCGAGCCTGACGTCGCCGCCGCCCTCCGCCGCGCCGCCTCTGCCGCGGCAGAGGCCCTGACAGAGCTGAAACCGAGCAACGGGCAACGCGAGCGGGTCGAGCGCGCAGCCGAGCAGCTGGGCGGGACCGCACCGCCCGACCTCGACACGCTGGCAGCGCTGCGCACAAAAAAGGGCGGCAAGACGCTGGCCGGTTACCGCGAGGCGGTCGACGAGCTGGTCAGCCGCGCCGCCGAGGCGGGCGAGGGCGGTGCAGCATACGGCGACCTCGCGACCCTGCTCGAGCTGTTCTCGGACCGCTTCTCCGCCGCCAAGGAACGCCGCGCCGGACTCGACTTCGAGGATCTGCAGCTGCTCGCCGTGCGGTTGCTCGAACACGAAACCGGTGCTTTTTACCGGGAGCGCTTCGAGCACCTGCTGGTCGACGAGTTCCAGGACACCAACCGCCTGCAGCTACGGCTGATCGAGACGCTGCGCGGTCCGCGCACCCAGATGATGGTGGTCGGCGACGAGCTGCAATCGATCTACGGCTTCCGCCACGCCGACCTCGACGTCTTCCGCGAGCGGCGCGAGACGATTGGTGTCGACGCCGATGGCGAAGTGCTGGCGCTGAGCGGCAACTTCCGCTCGCGGCCGGAGGTGATCGGCGCCGTCAACGCAATCGGCGAGCGCCTGCTGGGCGAGGCCTACCGGCCGCTGCGGGTCGGCGCCCCGCCGGCCGAGCCCGAGCCGGCCGGCGGCGGCGCCGCGGTGGAGCTCCTGCTCACCGGACAGGGCGGCTGGGACGAGGGGGGGATTGACCTCGACCCGGCCACCGATGCCCGCACCCCGGCGCGGTCGCTGGCCGAGGCACGCCAGCTCGCGCACCGCCTGCGCGAGCTGGCCGACGCGGGCGTGCCGCGCGGTTCGATGGTCGTTCTCCTGCGCGCCTACACCCACCTCGACGCGCACGAGGACTCGCTCGAGCGGGCGGGCCTGCGGCCCTACGTCGTCGGCGGGCGCGGCTACTGGTCCCAGCAGCAGGTCGCCGACGTCTGCGCGCTGCTGGCGACGATCGCCAACCCGCTCGACGACCAGGCCCTGCTCGGCGCCCTCGCCTCGCCCGCCTGCGGCGTCTCCCCCGACACGCTCTGGCTACTGCGCTCCGCCGCCGGTCGCAACCGCCACCTCTGGCAGGCACTCGAACAGGCGTTGGAGCTGAGCGAGGTCGAGCTGGAGGAGCCGGCGCTGTTGGAGGCAATCCCGGCAGCGGACCTGGAGCTCCTCGGCCGCTTCGCGACGGCGCTGCGCAGCCTGCGGCGCCGGGCACCGCTGCTCTCCCTCCCCGGCCTGATCGAGGCGGCGGTCGCCGAGACCGGCTACGACCTGGCGGTGCTGATGCGCCACGCGGGTGAGGCACGCTACGCAAACGTGCGCAAGCTGACGCGGATGGCGGCCGAGTTCGAGCTCGCCGAGGGCCGCGACCTGCGGGGCCTGCTCGACTTCCTCGCCGCCCGCGCCGACGCCGACGCCGACCCGCAGGCCGCCAGCGCGGTCGAGGGCCACGACGGCGTGCGGATCATGACCGTGCACAGCGCCAAGGGACTCGAGTTCGATGTCGTCGCCGTGCCCGGCCTCTCCCGCGGCCTCCTCGCCGCATCGCGCACGCCGCCACTCGCGATCGGCCGCGAGCCTTCCTCACCGCGAGTCGGGATGCAGCTGCGCCGGCTCGGCGCCGGCGCGATCGATCTCTACGACTACCGCCCGCTCTGCGACGAGGAACGCGAGCGCGAAGCCGAAGAAGAGCTACGCCTCTTCCACGTGGCCGCGACACGAGCGCGCCAGCGCCTCATTCTCAGCGGTGTCATCCGGCCCAAACAACCCAGCATCGGGACGGGGACATCTGTCCTCGAGCGGATCGCCACGGCCTTCGAGCTCAACCGCGAGCACGACTCGGAGATCGCGATCCCGGCGCCGGCGGCGCGCGACGGCCTCGACGCCGCCTTCGCCGCCTCGGCGATTCAGGTTCGGGTCAGCCTCGCCTCGGCCGAGCGAGCAGCAGAGCTGACCGCGGTTCGCCCCGCGCCCGCTGCAGGAGAGGCAATCGACGAGGGGCCCGCGCCACTCCTCCCGCCAACGCCGCCGCCGCGCCCCGCCGAGCCGCTCTCCTACACGGCCATCGACGAACGCCTCGGTGCGCACCCGGCGGCGCCGGGCCCAGGCTCGGTCGAGGAAGGGGCAGAGGAGTCGGAACCGACCGCGGATCGCGACACTGAGCTCGACCGGGAGCGCGCCGCGGCACGCGGGATCGCCGTCCACGCGCTACTCGAGTGGAGCCACGCCAACGACTGGGCGACGCCGCCGGACGACGTGATCGAGCGCATCGCCGCCGACGCGGCCGCGCAGAAGAGCATCGATGCCGCCGCAGCACTGGCAGCCGAGAATCTGCTCGCGCCGTTGCGGGCCTGGACCGGCTCGGCCCTCTTCGCCAAGCGGATCGCCGTGGGCGCGGCGCGCACCCGGGTCGAGGTGCCGCTGCTGATGCAGCTGGCAGGTCGGGTGATCCGCGGCTCAATTGACCTGCTCGCCGAGGAGCCCGGCAGGCCACCCCTGATCGTCGACTACAAGACCGATCGCCTCGAGGGGGCAGGGGTGGGCGACAAGGCCTCGGAGTACGAGACCCAGCGCGACCTCTACGCGCTCGCTGTCGCCGAGGCCTCCGACGCCACCGCGGTCGAGGTCGCCTACGTCTTCCTCGAGCACCCCACGGAACCGTCCATCCAGCTCCTTGACAGCCAAGAGATCTCCGCGGGAAAGGCCCGCCTCGAAGAGAAGGTCGCTCGGGTCGAGGAGGCGTCGGCTTCAGGCCTGACCGGAGGCCGGTGAGTCCTCGAGGCAGGCCGCCCCGGAGCTAGGAGCCTTCCACCTGTTCCAACGCCCGCTCCACCACACTGGGAACGCCGGCCTCGCCACCGTTTCCTGGCTGGCCCTTTTCGATCTGCCGAAGCAGCTTCCGCACGGCTCCTGCGGAGGCGTGACGGGAGGACGAGCCGGTCACCTCGCGCACCGCCCGCCTGATCTTTCGCAAGCGCCGCTCGGCCCGAGTCGGCCTACGACCCGCCGCCGAGCCCGAAGTTGCCGCGGCGGATTTCCGGCTACCCCTGTTTTTGGACCGCTTGGACGCTCCCGTGTCGCCCGCTCGTTCGTCGCGCTGGGACAACGACGGAACCCGGGTGGCCGATCCAACCGGCTCGCCGGCCCGTACACGGGCGGGCACAGCCGAGCCCTGACCCTGCGTTGGAGCTGAAGTGCCACCACAGCCTGCAGCGAGCGCCATTGCGACGCCCGCTGCGGCTGCGGTGGCAAAGGCAGCAGCCTTGATCAGCTTTCCGCCCGGAAGGAGATGCCGCTGAGCAAGCCGCCGCCCGGTGAGAACACCCCACCTTCGACGTTCACGCCACTCAAGCTCACGCCAGACCCGAAGACGAGCACGACTTCTCCGCCCGGGGCGAAGAGTTCAGTCACGCCGGCGGCGGGCCGGAACCCAGATGGCAGTGTGAAGACCAGACCGGGGAGCGGTCCTTCACCGCCCGGTTCGACCAGGCCGACCAGGTGAACGATGCCCTCGTGATCCTTGTAGAAACCGACGTCCTGGAAGTTGATGCCTTCGGCATCCACGTTTTTGCTGCCACTCTGGAAACCAGGCTCCCCGGGAGCGCCGATGAGATGTGTCGCTTCCAGCGGGCTGAGGCTGTTCGCGAGCTCAGCCGACGGGACGGTGCCCAGCTTGTTGAGGTTGATATCGGAGCCGGTGAGGGATTTCTTCTTCACCCGGGCGCCGTTGACCGAGTTCTTCCTGATCTTGGCGAGGGTGATCGCGTTCTTCTTCACCTTTGCCGTGGTGACGGCGTTCTTCTTGATCTGGGCCGTACCGACACTGTTGCTCGGCAACTGCGACGCGGCGAAGGCGCTGCCGGCCATTGCGACGACGAGGGCGAGAATCGAGATGACCAGGGCCGGCGAGGGCCGGCGGGACACGAGCCCCTTCATGGACATTCCTCCTGTTAGTAGCGCGGACGAGTTGACATACAGCCTACGTCACGCATCGCCCGGCTCCGCCGCGCCGGCCAGTTTCGTCGCCAGCTCGTCGAGCTTCAGCTCCTTGAGGCTCTCGCCGACTGCGTCGAGCTCGGCGGCGCAGTAGGTGACCAGCTCGCGGCCCTCGCGGCAGAGGTCGAGGGTCTCGCGCAGGCCGGACTGGCCGGAGTCGAGACGGTCGATGATCTGCTCCAGGCGCTCGACCGCGGCCTCGTAGCTTTCGGGTTTCTCACTCACTGGTCTCCTCGATCCTCGCGCCGACCTGGCCGTCGGCGAATCGCAGTTTGACGCGCCCGGCGGCGCGTGCCGTGGCGACAGCCGTAACCGGCTCACCCTCGCGGTCCTCGACAAGGGCGTAGCCGCGCTCCAGCGTCCGCTCCGGTTCGTGGGCGCGCAGGGCCACCTCGGCGCGATGGAGAGCCGTGCGGCGGCGCTCCATTTCCGCCCCGGCCGCGCGGCGGCAGGCGCGCACCAGCACCACGCCCGCCACCCGCCGCTGGAAGCCGAGCCGGTCGGAGAGGCCGCGCTCTGAGGCAGCGCGAACCTCACGCGTCTTCTGGTTGAGCGCGAGGCGCTCGCGGCGCAGTGCCCGGGCCGGACCGCGCGCGAGGGCGACGAGATGGGGCGTGCGTGCCTGTACCGAGCCGTCGGCGACGCGGCGCAGGATGGCGAGGCGTCGCCCCAGCTCACCCCGGGCGGCAACGCAATCCAGCGGTACCGCGGCCTCGGCGGCGTGGGTCGGAGTCGAGCAGGCGACGGCGGCGACGTCGTCGATCAGGGTCGTGTCGCGCTCGTGGCCGACGGCGCCGATCACCGGGACCCGCAGCATCGCCACGGTGCGGCAGAGGGTCTCGTCGCAGAAGGCCCAGAGGTCGGCGAGGCTGCCGCCGCCGCGAGTGACGACGATCGCCTCCACCTGCGGCTGGGCGGCGAGATCCTGGATCGCGGCGGTTATCGCCGGCGCCGCGTGGCGATCCTGAACCGGCGCGAAGACCCAGACCACCGTCCCCCGCCAGCCCCGCCGCTCGAGGCCCGCCAGCAGGTCCCGCCGTGCCGCACCGGTCTCCGCCGTGACCACCCCGATCGTCTTCGGCAACGACGGCCGGGCCAGCTGGCGCTGCAGCTCGAACAGCCCCTCGGCCTTGAGCTGCTTACGCAGGGCATCGAGCCTGGCCAGCAAATCCCCCTCGCCCGCCAGCCGCAGGTGCGTGACCCGGAATGAGAAGCCCGGCGAGGAAGCCTGGCTGCCGATGAAGTAGTCAGGGCCGCCACCGGCGACGAACTCGGCACCGTCGCGCAAGGCGCCGTCGGGAAGGTTGAGTCGTGCCAGCTCGTTCGCCCAGATCGTGCAGGGCACGGCGCCTTCGCTGTCGCGCAGCTCGAAGTAGGCCTGCTTCGGCGTCTGCCGCAGGCCCGTCACCTCGCCGATCAGCTGCACCCGGGCCCGCTTGCGCAGCTCGTCGCGCAGCGTTTTCGCGTAACGACCGACGGGAAAGGGTCCGGGCAGGTCCACCGAATCAGGCTACCCAGCGCGGCTGACGCGTCAGCCCGTTTGGTGCCAGCGCTTCGCCCACTCCTTCAGCTCGCCGATCGCGGGCCGCAGCCCGGCACCCTTCTCGGTCAGCGAGTAGGTGACGCGCACCGGAGCGCCCGATTCGACCTCGCGCCCGACCAGCCCCTCCACCTCGAGCTCACGCAGGCGCTGGGAGAGCAGACGGTCGGAGAGGCCCGGCACGGCGCGGGCAAGCTCGGCGAAGCGCAGCGGCCCCTCGGTAAGCGCGCAGAGAATCGCCCCCGTCCAGCGCTTGCCGATCAACTCGATCGCCGCGTGAAAGTGCGGACACACTCCAATGCCACTCTGATCTTGGGTCGCGGACCCGGCCTCCACAGCAGTCAGAGGAGCTTACCGAACGTAAGTGACGGGCTTTCAGCCTGTGCAGGGACCGGTGTCGACCGGCGCAAGGGGGCCCCGCAGGGCAGCGCCGACGACGTCGTCGGGCACGGCGAAGCCCCCCGGCATCCCGGACGTGGTGGCGGCGAAGACGGTGCCCAACACCCGGCCGCGAGTATCGACCAGGGGACCGCCGGAGTTGCCGCTGCGCACCGAGCCGCGCAGCGAGGCGATCGAGCGGCGGATCGGGCCGCGGCCGTAGGAGTCCTCGCTGATCGTGTCGCGGGTCTCGCCGAGCCGCGCCGGAGCGGCGGCGTAGGGGCCGTTCTCCGGGTAACCGAGCACCGCCGCGGCGGCTCCCGATTCTGGCCTGGGGGCGAGCGCGAGCGCCGGCAGGTCGGCGTCGACGTGGAGCAGGGCGAGGTCGTTTTCGGGGTCGTAACGGACGGCCGTCGCGCTCAGCGAGGCGCCACCGGAGGTGGTGACCGTGGTGTCGTCCTCGCCCGCGACGACGTGGGCGTTGGTGACGATCAGGCCGGGACCGGCCACCCAGCCAGAGCCCTCGACCCCGAGCCCGCAAGCCGTGCCGAGCACCCGCACAACCGAATCGCCGGCATCGATCACCTCCGGGTCTTCGACAATCGCGGGGTCGGGCGCCGCCACCGGCGTCGCCGGCCCGATGATCGAGGGAGCCGGGTCGACCCGGTCCAGCGCGTTGAGGATCGGCCCCGAGGGTGGCAGCACCTGGTTGAGACTGCGCAAGATCAGCGAGCGCTGCACATCGGCGCGCAGCTGGGCGGTGCCGGGCGCGTGCAGCGCAACCGCCCCGAACACCCAGGCCAGCCCCAGCGCCACCGAGGCGACCAGGGCCGCTCCACCCGCCCCGTCGGCGAGGTGCAGGAAGCCTTCGCCGCGGATCAACCGCGCTCGCAGGTTGAGCGCGAGGCTCTCCAGAGTTACCGCCACCAGGGCACCCGTCACCAACGCCCCCAGGGCCGCGCACAACGGCGCGTAGGGCGACTCCGCCCCCTGGTTGAGCACCAGTGGGCCCAGCCTGCTGCCGACGAACGCGCCGACCCCGAACCCGAGCAGCGTCAGCGTCCCGACGATCAATCCCTGCCGGAACCCCCAGAGCCCGAGGGCCAGGGTGAAAGACACAATCGCCCAATCCAGAACGGTCATCGAAACGAATGATGAAGGACACCCGACTTCTCCACTACCTTTCACGAAAATGAGCAATCGTCCCTCCGAGGCGGAGCGCCGCCGCCGACTGATTACCCGTGCGCTCCCCTTCAGCCTGATTGCGCTGGTCGCATTCATCCTCGGCGCCCGCGCCGGCACCCCCGGCGAACCGGAGAAGGAAGCCGCCGAGCGCTTTGCCCAGGCCTGGGAAGGCAAGGACTACGCAGCGATGTACCGGGAGCTGAACCCCTCCTCCCAGCAGCGGATCGATCGCGACGAATTCGCCGCCGCCTACCGCGACGCCCGCGACATCGCCACCCTGCGCTCGCTGCAGGCCGACTCGGCCGGCGGCACGACCTCGCGCGAAGGCGCAACCGTCGTGCCGGTCCCGCTCAGGGCCACGACCGTCGCCTTCGGCGCGGTCGCAGCCGACCTCGACCTTCCCTTCGACGAAGGCGGCATCGCCTGGGAAGAGAGCCTCGTCTTCCCCGGGCTGCACCCCGGCGAGCACCTCGAAAGCCGGGTCGACCTCGCTCCCCGCGCCTCGATCCTCGCCGCCGACGGCACCCCGCTCGCCGCGGGGCCCGCGTCAGCCCGCGCCCACCCGATCGGCAGCGAGGCGATCGACGTCACCGGCGAAGTCGGCGCGGCCGAAGAAGAGGACACCGAAGCGCTCGCCCGCCAGGGCTTCACCCCCGAAACCCCGGTCGGCATCACCGGGCTCGAGCAGGCCTTCAACGCCCGCCTCGCCGGCAAGCCCGGCGGCACGCTGCTGGCGGTCGACAGCGAAGGAGCGGAAAGGACGCTCGCCGAAGCCGAGCCCCAGGCCGGCGCCCCGGTGAAGACGACAATCGACGTCGGCCTGCAGGAAGCGTCGGTGGCGGCGCTGGCCGGGCGGGTCGGCGGGATCGCCGTGCTCGACACCCGCAGCGGCGACGTGCGGGCGCTGGCCGGGCAGGCCTTCTCTGCCCCCCAGCCTCCCGGCTCGACCTTCAAGATGATCACCACCACGGCGGCCCTGCAGAAGGGCGTCGTCTCGCTCGATGACGAATTCGAAATCACCAGCGGCGCCAACGTCGGCGGGCGCTTCATTGAAAATGCCAACGGCGAGCTCTGCGGCGGCACCTTCCGCCAGGCCTTTGCCGAGTCCTGCAACGCCGACTTCGCCCCGCTCGGTCCCGAAATAGGCAACGACGCAATGGTTGCGACCGCGGAACGCTTCGGCTTCAACTCGCCCCCCACCCTCTACGCCTCGCGCATCCTCGCCGAAGTCGAACCGGCGGAATCGACGATCCCGGCCGAGATCGGCGAAGACGTCGATCTCGGCGTCAGCGCGATCGGCCAGGGCGAGGTGCTCGCCACCCCGCTGGAGATGGCGAGCGTCGCCCAGACGATCGGCAACGGCGGCGTCCGCGAGCCGACCTCGATCGTCGCCAACAAGAAGCTGCGCCCCGAGGCGAAGCCGGTGCGGGTGATGTCGAAGAAGCTGGCCAGCGAGCTGGCCGAACTGATGGTCGGCGTCGTCACCGGCGGCACCGGCACGGCCGGGGCGATCCCCGAGGCCCAGGTGGCGGGCAAGACCGGCACCGCCGAGCTGGGGCCGAAGCCGGGCGAAGAGGAATCCGAACACCCGCAGCAGCGCAAGGACGCCTGGTTCGCCGCCTTCGCCCCGGCGGATCACGCCAAGCTGGCGGTGGGGGTGCTGCTGATCGAAGCGGAAGCGGCCGGGGGCGAAGTCGCTGCGCCGGCTGCCTCAGCAGTGCTCTCGGCTGGGCTCTGAGAGGAGCACGAGGGATGGCGGTGCCCTCCCGTGAGTCGATGTCACACGCAGTGGTTGAGCTGAGCGGAAGGTGGATGCGCCTCTCCGTGAATTGATGTCGCACGCGCTTCGCGCTTAGCGACGATTTTGGTGCGCGCCTGCGGCGCGCGATGGCCGGATTGCATTTCCGCCGCTTCGCGACATTCCCGGAGAGGCGCATCCACCTTCCGCTCAACGCACTCAAGCTATGGAGCCTGGCTCCAAGCGCGCACTCTTCAGCCTGGGTGGCCTGGCACTCCTCGCGGCTTCCTGCGCAGCTTCGAGTGCTTCGAGACGAGTGAGAGGGGTCTGGCCGGTCTCTGGGCGAATGTCGCGAAGCGGCGGAAATGCAATCCGGTGTTTGCGCGGCGATAGCCGCGCTCTTCATTCGTCGCTAAGCGCACGCGGAGCGTGCGCGTGCGACATCAATTCGCCCAGAGACCGGCCAGACCCCTCCCGCTTGGCGCTAGAGATCCAGCGTTACTTCTGCTGGGCCGTCGGGCCCGGGAATGTGGAGCGTCAGGGGGCGGTTCTCGGAGGCGGTGGAGGGGAGTTCGAAGAGGACTAGGGAGCCCTCGATCGGGCCCTGTTGGGGGGTGGAGTCGGGGTCCGGGATCGGTTCTTGGGATTCGACCTTGCCGCCGAAGGGGAAGGCGTAGAGGCTTTTGGAGGGGATCGCGTCGAAGGTCTGCTTGTCGGCGTCGGTGATCGTCGCCGAGCTGGCGAGCCTCTGCGTCTGTTCGCTCTTGTTCTGGACTTCGAGAAAGACGCCGAAGTAGGCCGACCCTTTTTCCGCTTGCGGCTGGCCGACCAGGTACGCCGAGTCCTCGTTGTCGTTGGAGTTGAGGAAGCGCGAGAAGATCACCTGGTACTTGAGTTCGCCGAGCTTTACGGCCTCGCCCTCGACCACGTCCTTGGAGTCGCTCGAGTAACCGCAGGCAGAGACGGTCAGCGAAAGCACGACCAGCGCCAGGGCGGCGAGCAGGGGCGCGGCGAGTCGGGTGCGGCGGGGCATCGGCGGCGAGAGCCTATCGGAGCCCCGAACGGAATGATCGCGAGTCCGGGGAGGTCGATGACCAAGCGGGACGGTCTTGAGACGCGGACCGCGTAGCAGCGCTACGTGGTCAGCGGCGAGGGCCGTATCCGCGCAGCGTCATTCGGCCTCATCCGGGCCGCGAGCATTCCGAGAGGGGCGACAAGACCCGGCTCAGGGAATACCGGTCGCGTGGGGGTTGCCCCCGGCGACCGCGAGCGGGCGCCGGTCGAGCCGACCCGACTCGAGCTGCTCGCGCAGCCGGCGCAATGCCTCGCGCCAGCGCCGCTCATAGGGAATCGAGGCCCCGGAGAGCACCTCGAGGCCGCGATCGACCGGGTTCGTGGGCTCGGTCCAGTAGGAGACACGCACCTTGGTCAGCGCTCCCGGGCCCTCGGTCAGCTCCCACAGCGTGGTCGAGGCAATCCGGTTGGCCCGACCGCCGCGGCCGTGCTCGATCAGGCGGTACGGCCCGTCCAGCCCGGCGATCGTCGTGTCCATCCAGACCCGCCGCGGCCAGACGGCGAAGCGGAACCGTGCCCCGGCGCCGACCCCGGTCGGCTCGATCCGGGTCAGGTGGAAATCGGTGAGGAAGTGATCGGTGAAGGCGGGCCGCAGCGAGAGGTCGGATATCGCCTCGAAGGCCCGCTGTCGCGGCACGTCAATCTCGATCTCGGCGCTGACGGGTCCCATCGCGGCGCGATTCTATGCGGGCGCCGGTTTCGCGGGCGCCATCTGCGGGAAACCCCCGATGTGGCGCCTCGAACAGCCGTCTAGCATCCCGCCTGGAGGCGCCGGGAAAGGAGAACACCATCGCCACTGTTACCAGTCCCGGTAGCAAGGTAGACAGCTTGACCGCAGGCACCGTCCCCGGCTCGGGAACGTTTTTCTGCGCATCCTGCAGCTCGCAACTCTCGTTGCGTGAGAACGACCAACTGCCCGACTGCCCGCGCTGCGGTGCAGGCGAGTTCCGCCGGGACTCGATCTTCGAGGCGATGCAGGATCACCCCCAGACCGCCGAGCTGGCGATTCCCGACGCCCTCGCGATGCCCGGTTGGCTGCCGACCGCACGGGAGATGCTGCCGGGGCCGGGTCGCTATGTCGCCTTCCGCGACGAGGTCGGCGGAATCGAGATCTTCCCGATCGCCCAGGGTTGGACGCGGATCGGCCGCAGCGCCACCGCCGACATCCGCCTCGACGACCCCAGTGTCTCCCGCCGCCACGCCCTGATCGTCTCCGAGCAGCCCGACTCGCTGCGCGTCCTCGACGACCGCAGCCTCAACGGCGTCTTCCTCAACGGCGAGTTCGTCGAGTGGGGTCGCTTCGGCGATGGCGACGAACTGGCGATCGGCCGCTACCGCCTCTTCGCCCTCGAGCGCTGAGCGTTCGTTGAAAGATTTGCCCGGGTCCTAGGTCCGGCAACCCTGCAACGAAGTTCTCTGCGGAAATTCCGGCCTATCCGGTCCATAGCATGGGCGTGTGGAATCCACTCCCGAACCACCCGAGGTTGCGGCCGAGCGCGCCCGCGAACGCCTTCACGCCGAGATACAGCGAGTCCGCAGCGGCGTCGAGGAGATGCTCGCCGAGCAGGAGAACGGCATCGACGAGACCGACCTGCGCCGCGAACTCGACGCGATCCGCGACGAGACCAGCTTCCTGTTCAAGCGCCGGATCAAGAAGTCCGAGAAGCGCCTCAACAAGCGGATAAACAAGGTCAGCGACCGCACCGACGCGCTGGAAGCACGCCTGGACACGGTCGAGCAGGAGCGCAAGTACGCCGAGTGGCGCATCCACACCAGCAACGAGCAAATGCTCGACGGGCTGCTGCAGGAGATGCGGGCGATTGCGGATTTGTTGACCGGGACCCGGTAGACGGGCGGGTGCCCCTCCGGCGGAACCCGCTGCCCGTACGAGTTGGGCTGGCCCGTCGTTTTTTCAGCTCACAAGTTCCTCTGGAGGGGCACCCGCCCGTCTATCAAGCCCGGCCGACGACCCGCGAATCGCTTCTGAGGCAGTGACCTTCCGCCCGTCCAGCAACCATCGATCGAGACCCTTGCCCTAGGACCGGGAGACACCTCATCCGAGCGTCCCGTCGGGGAGGGGCGGTGCCCCCTCTGACGGAACTTGTGAGCTGAAGTACGGCCGATACCTCCATCAAGTACGGGCAGCGGGTTCCGACGGAGGGGGCACTGGCCCTCCCCTGCTCGGCCCTACTCAGTGGAAATGCTCGGATCGGCCTGCACCCTGTGCGGCACGACCATCATGAAGTTGTCTGCAGCCTCTGAGGCCAGGCCGAGGACGCGGTCGGCCTCGTCGCCCTGGCCAGTGGCCCGCAGTTCGGTCGCGTAGCCGCCGAGCAGGTCGTCGACGTCGAGCAGGCCCTCGGCGTCGAGCTCTTTCAGCTCGACCTTGGCGCCCTCGCCCAGCCGCCGCAGGATCGCCTCGCGGTCGATGCCGAAGGCGTTGTGGCGAACGTAGACGCGGCCGCCGGTCATGCCAGCGCAGGCCCAGGGGCCAAGGTCGCCGAGGACGATCGCCCGTCCCGAGGTCATGTACTCGAAGGCGAAGCCCTTGGCGTTGGCGCGGTCGACCATGCAGCCGCGACTGTCGTCGATCGCCTCTGCGGGTTCGCCTGCCAGCACCACATCGGCACCCGAGAGGCGGATGCAGAAGCGCGAGTCGGCCGAGCCCTGGACGAAGAGGCGACCGCGCTGGGCCCCGTAGGCAAAGGACTTGCCGACCGAGCCGTTGACCCGCTGGCCCTTGGCACCCTTGCCCTTGAGCACGGCAATCGAGCCGCCCAGCATCGTCTTGCCGACGCCGTCCTGGGCGCCTCCCTCGATCCGGATCGCGACCCCGTAGGAGTTGAAAGCGCCGAGGCCCTGGCCGGCGACCGAGCCACCGTTGAACTCGAGGCTGGCGAGCACGTCGTCGTTGGACTCCGGCCCGCCATCGAAGATGCGCGAGCGGGCGATCGCACCGGAGAGCTCGGAGCCGAGCACGCGGTCGTTGGCGTCGGTGGCGCGGGGGAACTCGTTGCGGATCGTCCGCCCCGGGCAGATGTCGCCGGCCAGCGATCCGATCTGGGCCGAGGCCTGCTTGGCCTCCATCCGGATCGGCCGGGCGACGACCATGCCCGCCTCGGCGCGCTCCTCCTCTTCGGCGACCGGCAGGTCGATCGGCTCGAGGTCGAGAAACTCCTCCAGCGGAGTGATCAGCGGGGCCAGATCGACGGCCTCGGCGTGGGAGACCTGTTCGAGCAGGTCGTAGCGGCCGACCAGGTCCTGGGCGCGCTCGTAGCCGAGTGAGGCGACGACCTGCTTGACCTCCTCGCCCATCGCCGAGAAGAAGCGGGCGCAGCTCTCGGCCGCCGTGTCGATCTCCTGCGGCGTGAACTTCTTCAGGCCGTGCTCCTGGGCCTGCTCGACGGTCTCGATCTGGGTCGCGATGCCGACGTGACAGGTGTCGAGCTGGCAGCCGCGGCAGATCGTGCAGCCGAGGCTGACCATCGCCAGGGTGCCGAAGCCGACCCGGTTGGCACCGAGGCAGTGCAGCTTGACGACGTCGTGACCGTGGCGGTAGCCGCCGTCGGCCCAGATCTCGACCCGGTTGCGGATGCCGGCCTCCATCAAGGCCCGGTGCACGGCGCGGGTGCCGATGTCCGACGGCAGGCCGACGTGGCGCAACGCGTGCTGGCGGGCGGCGCCGGTGCCGCCCTCGAAGCCCGAGAGGGTGATGATGTCGGCGCCCGCCTTGGCAATGCCGAGGCCGATCGTGCCGATGTTCGGCACGACCGGCACCTTGACCGAGACGCGCACGTCGGGGTTGACCGTCTTCAGCTCGTCGATCAGCTCGGCGAGATCCTCGATCGAGTAGAGGTCGTGGTTGTTCGAGGGCGAGATCAGGTCGGTGCCCGGCGCCGCGTTACGCGCCGCGGCGACCTTTTCGGAGACCTTCTTGCCGGGCAGGTGGCCGCCCTCGCCGGGCTTGGCGCCCTGGCCGATCTTGATCTCGGCCAGATAGGAGGAGTTGAGCATCTCCGCGGAGACGCCGAAGCGCCCCGAGGCGACCTGCTGGCCGCGCCACTTGCGGTAGTGCCCGTACATGTCGCGGATCTCGCCGCCCTCGCCGTTGACGCAGAGCACGTTGATCGCCTTCGCCGCCTCGGCGTAGGCGCGGAAGGCCGGCTCGGACTGCGAGCCGAAGCTCATCGAGGAGATCACCACGGGGTAGTCGTGGTGACCGACGCCGGCATCGACCGTGGCCGGGTCGACCGGCTCGCGGTCGCCCTTGAGAGCCATGATGTGGCGCATCGAGATCGGGCTCTGCTCCTCCAGGTCGCGGACCTTCTGCGAGTACTCCTCGTAGGAGCCGCTGCCGTTGGCGGTGGCGATCGCGGCCTTGTAGACCTTGGGGTAGAAGCGGAACGTCTTCGCCGGTTTGGCCTCTTCGTCGCCGGCGAGGATGCGGGCGCGCTCGTTGGTGTCCTCGTCGAGAGTGGCGAAGCCGACGCCGCCGCGCTCGGAGGCGGCGAAGGCCTCGGTCATGAAGATCTCGGCCAGCTCCGGTTTGACCCCAATTGAGGAGAACTGACGGGCGTAGCCGCGCACCTCGTGGATCCCGATCGTCGAGATCACTTTCTCCATCCCCTTGGTGAGCGCGTCGCAGAGGTTGGAGACGTCGTTCTCGTAGTCCTCGACGCAGACCACTTCGACCATCGTGTACGGACAGACGCCGTTGGCGCCGAGGCCGAGGGCCAGCATCGTGTCGTGGACGTTGCGGATCGCCGCCGAGCGCAGGACGATGCCGCAGCGTCGGCGCAGGTTCTCCTCGCCCGGCTCGACCCGGAAGCCCTTCAGCGCCTGGTCGACGGCCGAGGTGGCGAGGTGCGGGTCGAGGTAGCGACGGACGGCGTCATAGACGGTGCGGTCGGTGAGCACGAGCAGCTCGGCGCCGTCGCGGACTTTCTTCACCGCCTCCTGCTTGATTCGCTCGATCGCGCCGTGCGTCGTCTCGGACTCCAGCAGGGAGATGTCGACCACGTCGGCGCGGCCGCGGAACTCCTCCCAGAGGTCCTCGAGCAAGTAGGTGCGGTGCTGGTGGGCGATCCGCCGGTAGGTCTTGTCGGAGAGCGGCGCCAAGCCGTGGTGGCCGCCGAGGATGACCGGAAAGGCAGCCTCGACCGTGCCCGTGTCCACGTCGGCGGCGTCGATCGAGGGGCGGCGGCCATAGATGGTGCGGGTCGAGAAGTGCTCCATCTCGCGTTCGCGGTCGATCGCCGGGTTGGTGACGACGGCGACCGTCTCCTTGAAGTAGTCGGCGAGGTTCTGGCGCTCGGGCGAGAGCGCCGCCAGCGGGCCGTCGTAGCCCAGCGAGCCGACCGGCTCGGAGCCGTTGGAGGCCATCTGCTGGACCAGTTTGACGTCGTCGCGCTGCCAGCCGAAGCCGGCCAGGACCCGGTCGACGACCTTGACCGGCTCCTCGGGCCCGGCGTCGGAGTAGCCCGGCACCTCCTCGCCCTCGAGCGGACCGCCAGTCTCCAGGGCGCGGTCGTAGGAGGCGGCGTCCGCGGCGCCGTTTCGCGCCAGCCAGCTCTTGCGGACAATGCGCAGCATCTCGTCGTGGGCGTGCAGGGTCGAGCGCTTGCGCTCGCGGTCGATCGTCACCAGGGCCTTCTCGCCGGGGGCGAGCGGCTTGGGCTCGGCGGTCATCGAGCTGACCGGGACGACGCCCGGCTCGGAGCTGAAGACGAAGTCCTCGGTCGTCTCGACCTGCCAGAGCGGGCGCAGGCCGAGCGCGTCGGAGGAGAAGACGCATTCGCCGGCGTGGCGGGCAATCAGCGCCACCGGGCCCTGCGCGAAGGGGCCCATCGCCTGGTGCAGGTACATGTAGAAGCTGTGCAGCTCCTCCGGCATGTGGCGGATCTCCTCGACGATCAGCGGCACCACCATCTCCATCGCCTCGGCGAGGCTGAGCCCGTCGCGGTTGACCAGGGTGTTGATCGTGCGGTTGAGGTCCTGCGAGTCCGAGGAGCCCGGCCGGATCGGCACGCCGAGCATTTTCGCCTCCTGGCGCAGCTGGGCGATCGTGTTGATCTCGCCGTTGTGGCCGAGCACCGAGAAGGGCTGCACGCGCTTGAAGGAGGGCCAGGTGTTGGTCGAGTAGCGGTTGTGGCCGAAGCAGCCGATCGTCTCGAAGCGCTCGTCGCCCAGGTCGGGGTAGTACTCGCCGAGCACCTTGGGCGCGCCCATCACCTTGTAGACGCAGGTCGTCGCCGAGAAGGAGGGGACGTGGACGTCGAGCCGCTGCTCGAGCTCGATCAGCAGGTCGAAGAGAACCCGGTCGCGGCGCGAGGCGTCGGCGACCAGGCCGGCGAGCTGCCAGAAGTGCGGCTCCTCCTCGCGCGCGGTCGGGCCGAGGGCGGGAGAGTCGACCACGCCGATCCGCTCGGCGAGGATGCGGAAGCCGCCCTCGCGCAGCAGCTCGCGGGCGTCGTGCTGGATCCGCTCGAGGTCCTGGGAGCGCTCGACGAAGATGTGGGCGACGGCGAAAGCGTCGTCGAGGGTGAGCGAGGGGTCATGGCCGCCGGAGCGGACCTCCTCGGCCCAGATCTTGCGCGGCAGGTCGAGCAGCAGCCCGCAGCCGTCACCCTCGCCGTCGACGTTGCCGGCCCGGTGGAGCATCTTCTGCAGCGCCGGGATCGCCAGTGCGATCGGCGCGTGGCTCGGCGTCGCGTCCTTGCGGACGGAGGCATAGATCGCACAGGCATCCTTGTCCTCGACGCTGGGCGGCGAGACAAGCGGCCTGTAGGGGCGCTCTGGCGAGTAGCGGACTGGACGAGCAGACAAGCTGACCTCCCGGGTTCCGCGCCTTCTTCGAGCGGGCGCGCGACGGGTTGACAAGTCGGAGAATTATAGGGGGGTCGGAGCCTTGATCGAAAGGAATCTCCGCATTCCCGCAAATAGCGCCAAAAACCAGCACCCCCTCGCCGAACTGCATCGACTTCTCCGCCTGCCGGCCCTAAAAGTTGATGCAAGTCGAGGGGCGAGCGGTTAGGCCCAGGACATCGGCTCGTAGCCGCCCTCGGGCTGGACGCCGATCAGCATCGCGGTGACCTTGGCGCCGGAGCGGTTGAGGATCGTGCGGGTGGCGGGCGGCTCGATCGAGGCGAAGGTCCCGGCGGGCGCCGCGTAGTCCTCCCCGTCGATCCGCAGGACCGCGTCCCCTTCGAGGATCGCGTAGAGCTCGACCTGGCCGCTGCCGGACTCGTCGTGCTCGGGAATCTGCCCCCCGGGCTCGATTTCGACCAGGTTGAAGCCGAATGCCGAGGTCCCCAACGCCTTGCGCGCCAGCCGCCAGGTCGAGTCCCCCGACCCCTCCATCGACTCGAACTCGTCGCGGTGCTTGATCGTGTAGCCGTCAGCCATCTCCCTCCGACCATACCCGACCGCCGATGGGCCGATACGTCAAGGCAGGCTTGCCGTATCGGCCCATCGGCCAGGCGGTTAGAGCTCGGGAACGTCGGCGCCGTGGGGGCTGAAGGGGAGGCGGTTGACTTCGGCCCAATTGGTGCAGCGCTGTTCCAGGGCCTCGGCGACGTTGCCGGCGTCCTGCCAGGTGGTCCAGATGAGGACGGTCGGGCCGGCGCCGGAGATCGTTGCGCCCAGGGCACCCAGGTCCCTGGCGCTGTCGACCAAGTCCATCGAGCGGGGATAGAGCTCGCGGCGGCGGTCCTGGTGGAGGCTGTCGGCGAGGCCGGCGGCGACGAGGTCGAGGTCTGCGGTCTGCAGGCCGAGGACGAGGCGGGATGCGGCCGAGACGTTGGCGACCGCCTCGGCGAGCGGGATCTCGGCCGGAATCGCCTCGCGGGCGCGCTCGGTCGAAACCTCTTCGGCCGGAATCACGGCGATTCCCTCAAGGCCGCTCGGCGGGTCGAAGCGAGCTGCGCTCGGGGCATTGCCCTCCCCCGCACCGCAGATCACGAAGCCACCGTAGATCGCCGCGGCGACGTTGTCGGGGTGGCCCTCGATCTCGGTCGCCTTGGCCAGCATCTCCTCCTTGGAGAGCGCCAGCTCGAAGAGGTGGTCGGCGGCGAAGAGGCCGGCGACGATCGCGGCGGCACTGGAGCCCAGCCCCCGCGCCAGCGGGATCTCGCTCTTCAGCCGAAATGCGATGCCGTCGGCCGGGTGCAGGGTCTCGAAGGCGCGCACGATCAGGTTGTCGCGGCCGGTCGAGACGTCGAGCCCGCCGGGATCGAGCGAGAACTCGCCTGTCTCCTCAACCTCGAGCTCGAGGAAGAGCGAGACCGCCGCGGCGAGCACGTCGTAGCCCGGTCCGAGGTTGGCCGAGGAGGCGGGGACGCGGACGAGCCGGCGGCGAACGGTCACTCGAACACCGCGCGCTCCACCGCGCTGAGGTCGTTCTCGCAGTTGATCACGGCCGGCGCCTTGGAGAGCGCCGTGTCGGGGTCCTTGAGGCCGTGGCCGGTGAGGACGCAGACGACCGACTCGGGCGGGGGCTCTCCCTCGACCGTGGGCAGGCCGTGGGCCAGCAGGCCAGCGACCGAGGCCGCCGAGGCGGGCTCGCAGAAGACTCCCTCGCCAGCGGCGAGCCAGCGATAGGCGTCGAGGATCTGCTCGTCGGAGACGGCGGCGACGCGGCCGCGCGAGGCGGTGAAGGCCGACATCGCCTCCTCCCAGCGGGCCGGGTTGCCGATCCGGATCGCCGAGGCGACCGTCTCGGGGTTGGCCACCGGGGCGCCCTCGACCAGCGGCGCCGCTCCCTCGGCCTGAAAGCCGTAGAGGACCGGCGCCGTGCCGGCCTCCTGGAAGCCGCGCCAGTAGGCGGTGACGTTGCCGGCGTTGCCGACCGGGATCGCCAGCGCGCCCGGCGCCTCGCCGAGCTCCTCGATCACCTCGAAGGCCGCGGTCTTCTG
The DNA here is from genome assembly GCA_963817905.1 of uncultured Solirubrobacterales bacterium. GTDB lineage: Bacteria > Actinomycetota > Thermoleophilia > Solirubrobacterales > 70-9 > VRUE01. The sequence continues at coordinate 415,479 of CAWFPS010000003.1, forward strand.
GCCTTCGATCCGGTGCGGGTTGACCGAGTTGACCAGCTCGATCGGGTGCTTGTCGGCGAGCTCGCGGACGATCCGCAATGCGTCGTCGAAGTTGCCCTGTAGGGCGACGACGCGGGCGCCGTGCATCAGCGCCTGGGCGAGCTTGCCGATCGCGATCTTGCCCTCGGGGACGATCACGGCGCCGCGCATGCCCGCCCGTGCGGCGTAGGCGGCAGCGCTGGCGGCGGTGTTGCCGGTCGAGGCGCAGATCACCGCCTCGGCGCCGCGGCCCTTGGCCCGCGAGACCGCGACGGTCATCCCCCGGTCCTTGAAGCTCCCCGTCGGGTTGGCGCCCTCGAACTTGAGGTAGGTGCGGACCCCGAGCCGCTCGGAGAGACGCGGCGCCTCGACCAGCGGGGTCGAGCCCTCGTTCAGGGTCACCACCGGGTCGCCGGGCTCCAGTGAGAGGCGGTCCCGGTAGCGCTCGACCAGCGGGGCGGGGCTCAAACGAACTCCTCTTCGATCACCCGGATCGCGCGCGGCGGCGAGCGCAGCACGTCGAGCCGGTCGATCGCCTCGAGCGCCGCGGCGAAGCGCGACTCTAGGCACTCGTGGATCACCATCACCAGCCGCGAGTCCTCGCCGGCGCCGCGCTGGACCACACTCTTCACCGAGACCTCTTTGTCGCCGAGCACCTGCGCCACCTGCGCCAGCACGCCGGGACGGTCGGCGACCTCGAGGTGGAGGTAGAAAGACGAGGTGACGTCAGAGACGATCGGCAGCCGCTCGCGGGTCTCGTGGACCGGGGCGTCGCCGCCGAGGATCGAGACGACGTCGCCGAGCACGGCCGAGGCGGTCTGCACTCCCCCGGCCCCCGGTCCCGACATCGTCACCTCGGTGATCTCCGGCGCCTCGACCATCACCGCGTTGAACGGGCCCGCAACCGGCGCCAGCGGGTGGCCGCCGTAGAGGAAGCAGGGGAAGACGCGGACGCTGATCCCGCCATCGATCCGCTCGGCGACGCCGAGCAGCTTCAAGGAGAGGCCGAGCTCTTTGGCGTAGGCGATGTCGTCGGGCTTGACCCCCTCGATCCCCTCGTAGGAGACCTCATCGAGAGTGACCGGCGTGTGGAAGGCGAGCCGGGCGAGAATCGCCATCTTTGCCGCGGCGTCGGCGCCGCCGACATCGGCGCTGGGATCGGCCTCGGCGTAGCCGAGCTCCTGCGCCCGCGCCAGCACCTCCTCATACGGGGCACCGCTGGCCGCCATCTCGGTGAGGATGAAGTTGGTGGTGCCGTTGACGATGCCGAAGACCTTGTCTATCTCGGTCGCCCCGAAGCTCTCCTGGATCACCCGCACGATCGGGATCACACCCGCCACCGCGGCCTCGAAGCGCAGCTGCACCCCGGCCTCGCGGGCGACGCCGAAGAGCTCCTCGCCATGCTGGGCAAGCAGCTGCTTGTTGGCGGTGACGACCGGGCGCTTGGCGCGCAGCGCCTCAAGCACGTAATCGCGGGCCGGGTCGGTGCCGCCGATCAGCTCGACAATCAGGTCGGAGCGGTCGAGGATCTCGCCGAAATCGCCCTGCTCACGGGTGAGGACGCCGGAGATCTCCGGGCGCCGCCCCGTCGCCGCCTCGACCGCCGCGGCGCGCGCACCGAGCAGCTCGGCGAAGGCACCGCCGACCGTGCCGCGTCCCAGCAGCCCGATGCGAATCGGCTCAGCCATCTACGTCGCGGGAGGTGAGGTCGTCGTAGGTCTCGCGGCGGACGACCACGCGCGCCTCGCCGTCGCGGCAGAAGATCACCGGCGGCCGCGGCACGCCGTTGTAGTTGCTCGCCATCGCGTAGCCGTAGGCGCCGGTAGCCGGAGTGACCAGGACGTCGCCGACCGCGGGGGCGGCGAGCTTGGCGTCGCGGACGACGATGTCGCCGGACTCGCAGTGCATGCCGGCGATCGTCGCCAGGCTCTGCGCAGGCTCGGCGGCGCGGTCGGCGATCAGGGCCTCGTAGCGGGAGCCGTAGAGCATCGGCCGCATGTTGTCGGACATGCCACCGTCGACCGCGACGTAGGTGCGCACGCCGGGGATCTCCTTCACCGTGCCGACCCGGTAGGCGGTGATGCCGGCGTTGCCAACCAGCGAACGCCCCGGCTCGATCAGGATCCGCACTCCCTCGCCGAAGACCTCGGCGACGCCGCGCACCTTGACCTCGACGTAGGCGTCGATCGACGGTGGCTCGTCCTCTGCCGTGTAGGCGATGCCGAGCCCGCCGCCGACGTTGACGACCTCACACCAATCTCCGGCCAGCTCGCCGAGCGCCCGGATCGCCAGCGTGTATGGCTCGAGCTCGAAGATCTGCGAGCCGATGTGGGCATGCAGCCCCCTCAGGTTGAGCACGTCGGAGGCGAGGACGCGCTCGATCGCGCGCGCGGCCAGGCCGTCCTCGAGCCCGAAGCCGAACTTGGAGTCGAGCTGGCCGGTCTGCACGTAGTCGTGGGTCGAGGGCTTGATCCCAGGCGTCACTCGGATCAGCACATCCTGGGGACCGTCGAGCAGGCGCTCGCAACGCTCGATCTCATCGAAGGAGTCGAGGATCAGGTGGCCGACCCCGGCGCGAGCGGCGAAGAGGACCTCCTCGTCGCTCTTGTTGTTGCCGTGCATGTGGATGCGGGCCGGGTCGAAGCCCGCCCGCAGGGCCATGTGCAGCTCGCCGCCGGAGGCCACATCGACGGAGAGCCCCTCCCCGGCGAAGAGCCGGTAGGCGGCGGTGCAGGGCAGCGACTTGCTGGCGAAGAGAACCTCGTGATCGACGCCGTGGCGCTCGAAGGCGGCGCGGTAGGCGCGGGCGCGGGCGCGGATCTCCTCCTCGGCGTAGAGGTAGGCCGGGGTGCCGAACTCCTCGGCCAACTCGACCACGTCGCAGCCGGCGATCTCGAGGTGGCCGCGCTCGTTGACCCGGCTACCCCCCGGGTAGACCAGGGAGCCCTCGATCGGGTCGGCCACCGCGCCTGCCTGTCCAGGTTCCGCCATAGGCGGGCATTGTGACGGTTGAGTGGCGAGCGGCGGTTAGTGGCCGCCGGGGAGCAGGCCGCCGACCGTTTTCACGCTTTCGTCGACGGTTTTGCCTACGGGCGATTCGGGACCGGCAACGCCATTGACGACTTCTTCGCTGACTTTGGTGACGCCGGTTCCGCCGACCACGCCGCCGGTCGCTTCGTCGACGCCTTTGACGGTTTCGTTGACCGTCCCGGTGACCGCACCGGACGTCGACTGGCCGCTGCTACCGCTGGAACCGCCGCCGCTTTCCGAGGGGGTGGAACCGCCGCCGGATTTGCCGCCGCCGTTTCCTCCGGTCGAATTCGAGCCGACCGAGCCACCCCCGGACGCCGGGCTCGACCCCGGCGATTGGGCGGCCGGCGCGCCCGAAGGCGGCGCGGGTACCGCGATTCCCGCCTCGCCTCCCTGAGCCTGGGACTTGCCGTTGCCCGCGTTGCCCGACCGGCCGCCGGCACTCCCTGCCGTCGCCGCGGCTCCGCTGCCCGCGCTGCCCTGGGTCGGTTGGACACCGCCGGCGGTGCCGGGACTGTTCGGGGTGCTCGCAGGGTTGTCGCTCCCACCGAGGCCGATCCCGGCCAGGGGCCAGTCCCGCAGGGCCTGGAAGGAGACGAGGAGGACGAAGGCGACGATGGCAGCGGCGACCAGTGCGGTCCCTGAGACCGCTCCAGCGAGATAGGTATGAGCCTGCCTGATCATCCAGGTCGCCTCCTACCCAGGGTCGCAGGGGCCAAGCCCGCCGGTCTACCTAATAATTGGATTTCCTAGGAAGTACTGAGTAGCGCGAGGGGGCCCGCGCTACAGGTAGGCCATCGGGTCGGTCACTTCGCCGTCGATGCGGACCTCGAAGTGCAGGTGGGGGCCGAAGCAGTAGCCGGTGCAGTCGCTGTAGCCGATCGCCTGGCCCTGGGAGACCCCCTGGCCAGCCGAGACGGCGAAGGTCTCCTGGTGGGCGTAGCAGGTGGAGAGCCCGCCGCCGTGGTCGATGCAGGTGTAGTTGCCGTAGCCGCCGCTGCTCGACTCGGGCTCGGTGAAGATCACGGTGCCGTCGGCGGCGGCGCGGATCGGGGTGCCGCTGGGCACGGCGATGTCGATCCCCGGGTGGTACTCGTAGCTGCCGTTGATCGTCCGCGAGCCGAAGCCGGAGACGACCGGGCCGTCGACCGGCCAGATCAGGCCACTGCCACTGCCCGGCCGGATCGGCCCGAGAGGCAGCGGCGCCGAGCCGTAGCCGGCCAGCCGGGCGGCGATCTTCGCCTGGATCTTTGCCACCGAGCCATCGAGCTCCTCTTCGTGCTTGCGGATCTTCTTCAGGGCGGCGACCCGCGCTCCGCGTGCCGCGACCAGTGCCGACTGGCGCTGCTGGACGGCGGCGCGGGCGCTCGCCAGCGCCTGCTCTTCGGCGGCGATCGAGTCGCGCGCCGCCTCGATCCGGTCCTTGACTGTGCGCAGGCGGGTGACGGTGCGCCTGACCTGGTCGCGCAGGTCGCGCACCCGGCCGACGATCGCTTCGTCGTTGCCGCGGATGCGGTTGAGGTATTCGGTGCGGTTGACGAGGTCGTCATAGCCGTTGGCACCGACGATCACGCTGAGCACGTCCGGCGAACCGGTCTCATAGATCGCGACCAGCCGGTCGCGCAGCGAGACCAATGCCCGCTTCAGGTGCGCCCGCATCTTCGCCAGGCGGTCCTTGGCCACGCCAAGCTCCGCTTCGGCCCGGTTGAGTTCGGCCTGCTTGGCATTGAGGCGGACCTTGACCGCGGCCTCTTTACCGCGGAAGCCGGCCACCTCCGCGGTCAGGCGGTCGATGCGATCGCCGTAATGGGAGATCGTCGTGGTCAGCACACCGGTGCGTTCGCGCACCTCCGAAAGCTTCGCTTCCTTGGCGTCGAGCTTCGATTCGAGGTCTTCGGCGGGAGCGGAGGCGGCTGCGAGCAGCACGACCAGCGCCGCCGCGGCGGCGAGCAGAGCCGCCAGGGCAAGGCGAGTCTTGGGCATCGCGGGCGAGGCTAGAGGAGTCCAGATATCGCCACTTGCAGGGGATTAGTCCTGCAACCGGGCTTGCGCTCAGGCCTGCGGCGGGGCGTTCTCGACATGCAGCAGGCCCGCCGGGACCTCGTCCTCCATCTGCAGCGTGGTGTGGTCGATGCCGAAACGCTCGCGCAGCAGCAGCTCGATCCGCCGCCGCACCAGGTCGCGATCGCACTCGGCGCTGACGACGACGTGGGCGGCGAGCGCGCCGAATCCCGAGGTCACGGTCCAGATGTGCAGGTCGTGGACGGAGCGAACCCCCTCCTCCTCGCAGATCGCGGCGCCCGCCGCGTCGACGTCGACCCCGGCCGGGGCGGCCTCCATCAAAACGCCAACCGGCTCGGCGATCAGGCGCCAGGAGGAGAGCAGGATCAGGACCGAGATCAACAGGCTGACCAGCGGGTCGACGATCTCCGACCCGCCGGCGAGGACGACGACACCGGCGAGGATGACGCCGATCGAGCCGAGCGCGTCGGCGGCGGAGTGCCGCAGCACCCCCTCCAGGTTGACGTCGGAGCGCTCGCCGCGAGCGAGGACAAGGGTTGCGGCGACGTTGCCGGCGAGCCCGAGCAGGCCGAGGCCGAGCACGCCTCCCGCGTCGATATGCGGCGGGTCGCCCAACCGCCCGATCGCCGCATAGGCAACCGCGAGCGCAACGACGACGAGCAGCAACCCGTTGACCAGCGCCGCCAGAATCTCCGAGCGCTGGTAGCCAAAGGTCATCCGCCCACCGGCCGGACGCGCGGCCAGAGCGGCAGCGAACAGCGCCAGCCCGATCGAGCCGACATCGGAGAGCACATGCCCGGCATCGGCCAGCACGGCAAGCGACCCGGTGAGAACACCCCCCACCGCCTCAGCAACCAGCATCGCCCCATTGATCCCAAGCGCAACCCACATCCGCCGCCGGCTATCCCCACGGCGGGCGTTCAGATCGTGCGAATGACCGTGCAAGTGCACCAACCAAGCCTAGCCACGGGCCGACGGGCCGATACGTCAAGGCAAACTTGACGTATCGGCCCGTCGAGCCGTCTTTTGGCTGGGATTAGGCGGGGACGGGCTCTTTGGCCGTCTCCGCCATGGCCTGCTCGGCGACTTCGGCGGCGTAACCAAGCCGCTCGGCGTATTCACGAGCCTGCATGCGCGAGATCACCATCCGCTGGATCTCGGCCGTGCCCTCGAACAGCTGGTAGATCTTGGCGTCGCGAAACCACTTCTCCAGCGGACAATCCGTGCTCCAGGCGTAGGGGCCGACCAGGTCCATCAGGGTGGTCGTGGCCCACATCGTCACGTCGCCAGCCTTGAGCTTTGACATCGAGCCCTGGCCGCCGCGCATCGGGATCCCGTTGCGCCCCATCCAGGCGGCGCGCTGGACAAGCAGGCGCGCGGCCTCGATCTCCGTCGCCACGTCGGCGAGGGCCTGCTGGATGCGCTGCTCGCCGAGCGCTGGCTTGCCGCCCTCGGTCTGGCCGTCGAGGTACTCGAGGGTCCACTCGTAGGAGGCCTGGGCGATGCCCAGGGCCGAGGCGCCGACCAGCGGCCGGGTCATCTCGAAGGTCGCCAGGGCATCGGCGCCGCGCGACTTCTTGCCTTCGCGGCCGCGCTGCAGCTTGCGCTCCAACTTCTCCTCGCCTCCGAGCAGGTTCTCGACCGGGATGCGGCAGTCCTCGAGCACGATCTCCGCCGTGTGCGAGGCACGGATGCCGAGCTTGGACTCCTTCTTGCCCTGGGTCAAACCCGGCGTGTCCTTGCCGACCACAAAGGAGGCCTGGCCGCGGGTGCCCAGCGCCGGGTCGACGGTGGCGACGACGACGTGGACGTCGGCGATACCGCCGTTGGTGATGAAGACCTTGGTCCCGTTGAGGACCCACTCGTCGCCGTCGCGCTTGGCGGTCGTCTTCAGACTCTTCACATCGGAGCCAGCCTGCGGCTCGGTGACCGCGTAGGCGCCGAGCTTGATTTCCTCACCGCTGCCGAAGCACTCGGGGACCCACTGGGCGATCTGCTCGGGGGTGCCGGAGGAGGCGATGCCGGCCGCCGCGAGGCCGGAACCGGAGATCGCCAGCGCGGTGCCGGCGCAGCCCCAGTGGAACTCCTCGGCCGAGATCACCTGCATCTGGCCCTGCTCGTCAGCAGCGGAGCGCTGGATGCTCTCGAGGCCGCCGAATCCCTGCACCCGCGCCTCTCTAATGACGTCCCAGGGGGTGCTCTCCTCTTCGTCGTGCTTGCGGGCGGCGGGCCTGATCACCTCGCGGGCGAAAGTCCGGCAGCGCTCCTTGTACTCCTGCTGCTCGTCGGTCAGTGCGAAATCCATGGGTCCCTTCTTGGTCGGCGGTGATCCGAAGTCGGTTGATTGACTGGTCAGTCAACCAGTCCCCCGAAGACTAGCTGACCAGCCAGCCACCGCTCCGCCTGTACCGTTCCCGCCTTGCCTGGGAAACGCCCCATCAACGCCGACTTGCCTCCCGCTGCCCCGGCAGAGGAAACGCCGAAGCGGGAGTCGCCCCAACCCGGGCCAGCGGCCAAGGAGTCACCGAGATCCAAGCCGTCTGCGATGGCGCCGAAGGCCGAGCCGGTGAAACCCGGGGCGACCGCGACGCCGCCCCCGAAGCGCAAGCGAAAACCGATCCCGGGCGCGCTGAAGGCGATCGGCGGGCTGGTCCTCGTGGCGATCGTCTTCCTTGTTGCCGCCATCCTCGGCGGCGGTGGCTCAAGCGAATCGAGCGAAAAGGCGGCCCCGGTCCCCGCCCAGGCTCCGCCGAAGGCCGAAGATGAAAAGCCGACGCCGGCCGCGGAGGCGGCGGAAGAGCTCGGCTATCCGTCCTTCGCCACCAACAACACGACGCGGGTCGGAGGCTCCGACCCGGCCACCACCGCGGCCGGCGTCGCCCTGGCGGTGTTCCCATCGGTCAAGCCGGCCCAGCGCCCGGCCGCGGTCACGCTGGTCGACGAAGGCGACTGGCAGGGCGCCGTTGCCGCCTCGGTGCTGATGGCCCGGCCACTGCGGGCGCCGCTGCTGGTGACCTCCGGCGGCGAGCTTCCCGAGCCGACGACGCAGGCGCTGGAAGCGCTCGCCCCCCAGGGGAGCGCCGCCAGCGGCAAGGCCCAGGTCTTCGCGGTCGGCGAGGCCGCCGCGCCCGACGGTCTGAAGACCACCGGAGTCGAGGGCAAAAACCCGGCGACGCTCGCCACCGCGATCGCCTCGCTCCGCGACAAGCTCTTCGGAGGCAGGCCAGCGCACATCGTCCTGGCGCCTGAATCGCAACCGGAGTTCGCCGCGCCCGCGGCCGCCTGGGCGGCTCGCTCGGGTGACCCGGTCCTCTTCACCGCGACCGCCAAGCTGTCCCGCGCCACGGTCAAGCAGCTGAAGCGGCACAAGAAGGCCCCGGTCTTCGTTCTCGGACCCTCCTCGGCGGTCTCCTCCGATGTCGTCCGCGAAGTCGGCAAGCTCGGCAACCCGGTGCGCCGGGTCTCCGGCGAGGACGCGGTCGAGAACTCGATCGCGCTCGCCCGCTACGCGAGCGGCAGCTTCGGCTGGAACGTCAACGACCCAGGCCACGGCCTGGTCCTCGCCCGCAGTGACGACCCGCTTACCGCCGCGGTCGCCTCGCCGCTCTCGGCGTCCGGCACCTGGGGGCCGCTGCTGCTCAGCGACGACGCCGGTACGCTGCCCAAGGCGCTGCGCGAATACCTGCTCGACATCAAGCCCGGCTACACGACCGATCCGACGCGGGCCTTCTACAACCACGTGTGGGTGATCGGAGACCAGGAGGCGATCGACGTGAACCAGCAAGCCGAAATCGACCAGCTGGCCGAACTGGCCAAGATCGGCGGTGAAAAGTGAGCGAGACCGAGAGCCCCGACCTTCTCGGCGGCGGTCACCGGGTCACGCCGGAGGACGTACGCGCACTGGCCGGCGCCTCGACCCCCCACTTCGCCCTGCAGGTCCGCAACCGCATCCGCCGCCTGATCGAGCCGCTCGGCGTCGACGATCCGGCCCGGCGAGAAGGCGAACGCAAGATCGCCGAGCTCGAGGACCTGGCCGAGCACAGTGGCGACCCGCGCGGAACGATGGGGATCGCGCCGCATTGAAGTACCTGGCACCCGGCATTTGGCGGCTGAAGGAGTTCCCCGGACCGTCGATCAACGTCTATCTGTCCGAGGACGTTCTGATCGACGCCGGGCGGCGTTGGGACCGGCGACGCATCTTCGCTGAGATCGAGGGACGCGAGATCTCGATGCTCGCCCTCACCCACGCCCACCCCGACCACCAGGGCGTCGCCAAGGACGTCTGCGAGGCGCGAAACATTCCGCTCGCCTGCCACGCCGACGACGTCGAAGCGATGGAGGGGAAGCGACCGATGCAGGAAGCTGCCGCAAGCCACCCGGTCAACCGGGCGATCAAGCGCATCTGGCAGGGGCCGCCCTATCGAGTCGACCGGGTGCTCAACGAGGGGGACGAGGTGGCGGGATTCCGCGTCATCCACGCGCCGGGCCACGCCCGTGGCGAGGTGATCTTCTTCCGCGACTCCGACCGGGTGGCGATCTGCGGCGACGCGATCCGCAACATGAGCTACGCGACCGGGCGCCCGATGCTGGCCGAGCCGCCGGAGATATTCACCTACGACCCAGCCGAGAACCGCCGCTCGATCCGCAAGCTCGCCGAGCTAAATCCCAGCCTGATCCTCCCCGGCCACGGCCCCGCCGTCACCGACATCGCCAAGTTCGAGCGCTTCGTCGCCGCACTCCCGGCCTGAGCGACTACGCTGCGGCCATGGACGAGATCGAGCACGGGTTCAAGGAGGGCGACAAGGTCTGGGTCGAGGACGGCGACGGCAAGCACCACCCCGGCATCTTCGTCGCCGACAACGAGGCCTCCGGCTGGTTCGGCGGCGGTCCCAGCGCCTACGTCGTCCACCCCGAGGCCAAGCAGGCCGAGGTCGTCTCAACGTTTCGCATCACCCCGCGCGACGAGTAGCGAGCGGGGAAGGGCCGTCGGGCACCCTCCCCAAAACGCGCGGCAGGAGCCGCGCTTGAGTGTTTTGGGGAGGGCGCTCGACGGCCCCTGCTGCCCTCAGCTGCTATGAGCTTGCCCGTACCCGTTCCAGCACTTCCATCTCGCTCAAGCCGTAGGACCGAAGGCGGTGATGATGCGGTTTTGGTACTCACTCAGCTCTTCGGGGGAGATGAAGTAGGTGGGTGGGGTTAGGAAGAGACCGTCGGCGCGCTCCGCCGTTTCCTGCACCCGGGCGCGGACCTTGTCGAGGGGGCCGGCGGCACAGTAGGCGTCGACCATCTCGTCGCCGATCGCGGCTGGAACCGCGGCGAGGTCGCCGCGGCGGAAGGCCTCACCCGCGGCGACGGCGTTGTCGGCGAAGCCGTGCAACTCCCAGAGCGGCATGTAGGTCTTGACCGTGGCGTAGAAGGAGATCGTGCGGCGGGCCATCTCTATCGCCCGCGACTCGTCGTCGTCGATCGCGCAGCAGACCGTCGGCAGGTAGTCGAAGCTGGAGCGCTCGCGCCCGGAGCGGCGCAGCCCCTCCTCGAAGGAGGAGACCACGACCTCGTCGATCCAGCGCAGGCTCTGGATCGGGTGGCCGATCAGGCCGTCGGCGACGTCGCCGGCCATCCGGCACATCCCGCCCTGGACGCCGGCGGTGTAGATCGGCACGTTCTCGCGCGGCGCCGGGTGGGGGCGGGTCCAGCCCTTGATGTCGATGTCGTAGTAGTCGCCCCGGTAGCGGATCGGCTCGCCCTTGCCCGCCTGCCGCATGATCAGCCGCGTCGCCTCGATCGCCTCGCGCAGGTGCGGCGCCGGCTTGCCGTACTCGGCGTTGTGCCAGGTTTCGTTGAGGCGTTTGACCCCGGAGCCGAGCCCGAGGCGAAAGCGCCCGCCTGACATCTCGTCGATATCGAGAGCGCTGATCGCGACGATGAAGGGGCTGCGGGTGAAGGCCCAGGCAATGCCCGTCGCGACGTCGATCTTCTCGGTCTTGCCGGCGAGGTACGCGGCCTGGGTAACGGAGGAGCGGAACAGCTCCGGCGCCCAGACGCACTCGACCCCTGCCGCCTCGGCACGCCGGGTCTCGGACTCGAGGTCGGCAACGGTGGTGCCGATCGCGGCAACCGAGATCCGATCGAGCGCTCCCACGCCGACAGGCCTCAGGCCGTAACCGGCTCGGGCGCGGCGAGCACTGCGTCGGCGACCCGTTCGCGGTGCCACTTGGCGTCGCCGAACATCGCGGCGTTCGCCTTGCCGCGCTTGAGGAAGAAGTGCAGGTCGTGCTCCCAGGTGAAGCCGATCCCACCGTGGACCTGGATCGAGGCGTCGGGAACGCGCCAGCCGGCGTCGGAGGCGTAGGCCTTGGCCATCGAGGCGGCCCGCGGCAGCGACTCGGGCTCGGCGTCCGCCGCCCAGGCGGCTCCGTAGACGGCGGAGCGAGCGTTCTCGGTCTCGAGCAGCATCTGGGCGCAGCGGTGGGAAACAGCCTGGTAGGCGCCGATCGGGCGGCCGAACTGCTGGCGGTCCTTGGCGTAGGAGACCGCCATCTCCATCGTCCGCTGGGCGATCCCGGTCGACTCGGCAGCGAGGGCGACGCAGAGCCTGTCGAAGACGGCGTAGTAGTCGGCCCCGGCCGCCGGCAGCGAGTCCTCCGCCCCGACCCGGACACCGTCGAAGGCGACCGCGTAGAGGCGGCGCGTGGTGTCGATCGAGGTCGACGGCGTCACCGCCACGCCGTCGGCACCGCGCTCGACCACGTGACGGCGGCCGTCCGCGGTGGCGACGAGGAAGAAATCGGCCGCGGCCGCGTCCATCACCAGCACCTTCTCGCCGTCGAGCACGGTCTCGCCGCCGTCCTCGCGCGCCTCCATCGTGAAGCCGCCAACCGTCGCCGGGCTGCCCGCGTCCCAGAGCGCCGGCGTCCCGCGCAACTTGCCCTCGGCAAGCGGGCGCAACAGGCGCTGGCGCTGCTCCTCGGAGCCGCAGAGGCTCAGCGCCAGGCCGGCGATCGTGTTGGAGAAGAGCGGCGAGGGCGCCAGCGCGTAGCCCAGCTCCTCGAAGAGGACGGCGAGCTCGACGATGCCGAGACCCTGCCCGCCCCACTCCTCTGGCAGCGCCAGCCCGGTCCAGCCGAGCTCGGCCATCTCCTCCCAGTCGGACTGCTCGAAGCCGTTCTCGCTTTCGACCAGCTCGCGAATCCGCTCGGACTTGTAGCGGGCCGCGAGGAAATCGTGGGCGGTCTGCTTGATCGCCTGCTGCTCGTCGGTCAGATCGAAGTACATAGGTCGGCGACAGCCCCTAACGCATCCTCGGCAGGCCGAGCACCCGCTCGGCGATGATGTTCTTGAGGATGTCGGTGGTGCCACCCTCGATCGAGTTGGCACGCGAGCGCAGGAAGCCGTACTGCCAGGCGCCACTGGCGAGGGCGTGCTCATCGCCCCGCGCCAGCGTCGCGTAGGGGCCCTCGATGTCGAGCGCCAGCTCCGCTATCCGCTGGTTGATGTCGGCCCACTGCCACTTGCCCAGCGAGCCCTCCGGCCCCGGGATGCCCGACTGCATCGTCTTGGTCAGGCCGCGGTAGGCGTTGAGCCGCATCGTCTCGGCCTCGATGTGGAGCTGGGCGAGGCGCTGGCGGAAGACGGGATCGTCGGCGGCGGAACCCCCGTTGACGCGGGTCTCGGCGGCCAGCGTGCCGAGCCGCTTGAGGCTGTTGGCGATCTGCGCGATCGCGCCGAAGGCGAGCCCGGCCCGCTCGTTCATCAAAGTGGTGATCGCCACTCCCCAGCCGCCGCCGACCTCGCCGACGACGTTGGCGTCGGGGATCCGCGCCTCGTTGATGAAGACCTCGTTGAACTCCCCCTCGCCGGTGATCTGGACCAGCGGCTTGGCCTCCACCCCCTCCTGCTCCATGTCCATCAGGAAGTAGGTGAGTCCCTTGTGCTTGGGGGCGTCGGGGTCGGTGCGGGCGACGAGCATGCACCACTTCGCGTACTGGGCGAAGGTGGTCCAGACCTTCTGCCCGGTCACCACCCATTCGTCGCCGTCCTTGACCGCCTTGGTCTTCAGCGAAGCCAGGTCGGAGCCCGACTCGGGCTCGGAGAAGCCCTGGCACCAGATCTCCTCGGCGGTGAGGATCGGCTCCAGGTAGCGGGCCTTCTGCTCCTCGGTGCCGTGGGCGATCACGACCGGCCCGCCCATCGCCAGGCCGAGCACGTTGGCCGGGCTCGGCGCTTCCAGGCGCGCCGCCTCGCCGACGAAGATCGCCTGCTCGATCATCGTCGCGCCGCGGCCTCCGTACTCCTTGGGCCATGAGATCCCGGCCCAGCCGGCCTCGTGCATCCGCTGCTGCCACTCGCTGCGGAAGGCCATCACCTCCTCCAAGCCCGCCTCCGGCTCTGGGCCGGGATGGTTCGCTTCGATCCAATCGCGAACCTCGTCGCGGAACTGCTGCTCGGACGGCGAGAGGGTCAGGTCCATCGGTGGCGGAGCATAGCGGCAGACTGGCCGCTCAGCCAAAGCCTCAGCGGCTGCCGCAGACTTCGAGCCCGTATTCGCCGGCGATGCGACTGGCGATGCCGAAGACCGCATCGCTGCTCGCCGTCACCGCCTTCGGGTTCCGTTCGGCCGTCTCCTCGCCTTCTTCGAGCGCCGAGAGCATCGCGTCGACGCGTTCCTCGTCCCCGTCGGGAATGCCGAGCGCCCGCAGCTCGGCGACTTCCCGCTTCAGGTTGGGAACCATCACCTCGCTGACCAGCATTTCGTACTCGGCCTTGCTCGGTTTGGTCAGGCTCTTGGCGTCTTTGAGGATCTTGCCGAAGCCGGCTTCCATCCGTTCGTTGCTGCGCTTGCAGATCGCGTCGGCCTTGGCAACGAATTCTTCCTTGGAGATCGATTCGCCACTCGACGAGGAGCCGCCGCCACATCCGGCGCCAAGCAGTGCCACGACGAGCGCGGCAATCAGCGCGAGAAGTCCCCTGCCCATGCGGGAAAGTTATACCGCCGTACCGATTGGGGGAACCCTCAGACCCTTTGGATCAAGGTGCCGGTGCCGAGCCCGCCGCCGCAGCACATCGTCACCAGGCCCATCTCCTTGTCGCTGCGCTCCATCTCATGAAGCAGGGTGGTGATCAGGCGGGCGCCGGTCGAGCCGAGCGGGTGGCCGAGGGCGATCGCGCCGCCGTTGACGTTGACCCGGTCCATGTCGGGGTCGAGCTCGCGGCGCCAGGCAGCGACGACGGAGGCGAAGGCCTCGTTGATCTCGACCAGGTCGATGTCGTCCATCGCCATCCCGTTGCGCTCCAGCAGCTTCTTGGTGGCGGGAATCGGGCCGGTGAGCATGATCACCGGGTCGACCCCGACCGTGGTCTGGTCGAAGATACGGGCGCGCGGCTTCAAGCCCAGGGCGTCGGCCCTCTCGCGGGTCATCAGCAGCACCGCGGCGGCGCCGTCGGAGACCTGCGAGGAGTTGCCGGCGGTGATCTTGCCGTCCTCCTTGAAGGCCGGCTTGAGCTGGGAGAGGACCTCGATCGAGGTTTCCGGGCGGATGCCCTGGTCGGTGGTGTAGGTGTCGCCGTTGACGCTGAAGGGGACGATCTCGCGGTCGAAGCGGCCCTCCTCCGTTGCCTTGGCGGCGAGCTGCTGGGAGCGCACGCCGAGCTCGTCGAGCTCCGCGCGGGGGATCTCCCACTTGTCGGCGATCATCTCGGCCGAGAGGCCCTGCGGGATCAGGTCGTAGCGCTCCATCAGCTCGGGCGAGAACGGTGCGCCGTGCTCCTTCATCACCGAGTAGCCATCGGCGAAGGAGATGTGGCCCATGTGCTCGACCCCGCCGCCGATCGCGACATCGTGGACGCCGGAGGCGATCAGGGTGGCGGCGAAGTTGACGGCCTGCTGGGCAGAGCCGCACTGGCGGTCGATCGTGGTCGCCGGCGTCTCGATCGGCAGGCCGGCCTCGAGCCAGGCGTTGCGGCCGATATTCACACCCTGCTCGCCGAACTGCTGGGCGCAGCCGGCGATCACATCGCCGGTCTCGGCCGGATCGACCCCGGTGCGCTCGAAAAGCTCGCCGTATGCCTTGGCGAGGAGGTTCGAGGGGTGGGTGTCCTTGTAGTAGCCCTTCTCCTCGTGCCCACGCCCAATCGGCGTACGCACGGCCTCGACGATCACGACCTCACGCCCACCGAATTTCCCGTTTCCGTTCTCCGCCATCGCGAGCCCTCCGATCGATTGACTGGTCAGTCAACCAAGGGTACCGGGGGCAAGGGTCGGGCGACCCTCGCATCGGAGAGCTTGATAGGAACCTGGCCTATGAACGCAAGCAAGGGATACGAGAGTCCGGGGATCGCGGGGAGCGGGGCCATCGCTACAGGTCTAGCTGCCGTGTCGACCACAACCGCAGACATGATTCTGCTGGCCAGAAGCGAGGCGTCCGCCTGGCGAGCGGAGGAGAAAGTTGTCGCGGCCTGCGCCAAGATCGAGGGGGCCGAGCCCTCGCGGCTGCGGGTGACGACGGACCCCGGCGACCTCAGCGAGTGCGACGTGATCGTCGAGGCGATCATCGAGGAAGTCGAGCCCAAGGGCGAGCTGCTCTCGACCATCGCCGAGGCCTGCCCCAAGGCGACCCTCGGCACCACCACCTCCTCGCTCAGCGTCGCCGAGATCGCCAAGGCGGGTGGCATCGACGGCAAGCTCTTCGGCCTCCACGTCTTCAACCCGGTGCCGCGGATGAAGCTGGTCGAGGTCTGCTTCCCCACCGGCACCGAGGGCGCCCGCGAGAAGCGCGCTGGCCTGGTGCGCGGCTCTGGGCAAGACCGCGGTCGAGGTCCCCGACCAGGCCGGCTTCGTCGTCAACCGCCTGCTCTTCCCCTACCTCTTCGACGCCGTGCGGATGATGGAGCGCACCGGCATGGAGGCGGGTGAGGTCGACACCTGCATGAAGCTCGGCGCCGGCCACCCGATGGGCCCGCTGGCCCTGCTCGACTTCGTCGGCCTCGACGTCGCCGAGGCGATCGGCGACGCCCTCTACGCCGACTCCAGCGAGGCCGCCCACAAGCCCCCGGGCCTGATCGTCGAGATGGTCGGCGAAGAGAAGCTGGGCCGCAAGAGCGGCGCCGGCTTCTACACCTACGACTAACGCTTACCCGCGAGGTCCCAGATCACGTCGGCCGGGGAGATGCCCTGCTGGCGGGCCTTGGTTTCGATCTCCTCCCAGGGCAGCTCGGCTTCGGGGAGGTCGTCCCAGCGGGCCAGGTCGAGGGCCTCGACCGCTCCTTTGAGCGCCGGGCCCAGATGCTCCTCGGAGCGCAACAGGGCCCTCAGGACTTCAAGCTGCTTGTCGCTCATGCGCACAACCCACATGCGACACCTCCAGGGTCGGGTGGAACGCGGGTTGCCCGGAGAAGCTAGGAGTCGTGACGGACGGAACCGCGGATGCGGACCGCCTCGATCCGGTTCTCGCGCACCGACTCGACCCTGATCGTGTAGCCGTTGGCGGTGATCGTGTCGCCGCGCTTGGGCAGCCGCCCGAGCTCGCCGAAGACGTAGCCGCCGACCGAGTTGTAGGCGTCGCTGTCGACCGGCAGCTCGATCCCGGCGTCGGAGAGATCGCCGAGGGAGACGTGGCCGCGGACGAACCACTCGCCGCTGGCGAGCTGGCGCAGTGCCGCGGCACGGGGGTCGGTCTCGTCCTCGATCTCGCCGACGACCTCCTCGAGGATGTCCTCGACGGTGACGATCCCGACCGTGCGCCCGTACTCGTCGACGATCACCGCCAGCGAGGTGCGCTGGACCTGGAGGTCGTGGAGCAGGTCGTCGAGCGGCCGGGTCTCAGGGACGATCACGGCGTCGCGCACCGATGGGGCGATCTCGGCCTGCGGCCCCTCACTCATGTAGAGGCGGGCGAGGCTGTTGTTGTGGACGATCCCCTTCACCCGGTCGGGGTTCTCGTCCTCGATCACGACCAGGCGGGTGTGGCCGGAGGTGACGCAGCGGCGCAGCGCCGTCTCGACCATCTCGGAGGCGTCGACCGTGACCACCGCCGGAATCGGCGTCATCACCTCGCGCGCCTCCTGCTCGTGCAGGTGGAAGACCCCGCCCAGCATCCCCGCCTCGCCGGGGTCGAGGTGGCCGCCGAGCCGCGACTGGTCGATGATCTGCTTCAGGTCCTCGGCGGTGTGGTGCTCTTCGATGTCGGTCGGGTCGACGCCGAAGAGGCGGACGATCGCGTTGGAGATCGCGCTGAGGGCGAAAATCACCGGCGCGGTGGCGATGCGGAACCAGTTGAGCGGGCGGGAGACGCGGCGTGCCGTGCGCTCGGCGTGGCTGATCGCCAGCATCTTCGGCACCTGCTCGCCGATGCTGATGTGGATCGCGGTGACCAGGGCGAAGGCGATCGCCACCGAGAGGCCGACCGCGGCGCCGTTGGAGAGCCCGCCGAAGAGCGGTTCGATCAGCTTCGCCAGCGAGGGCTCGCCGAGGAAGCCGATCCCGATCGAGGCCATCGTGATCCCGATCTGGCAGGCGGAGAGCGACTCGTCGATCTTGTCGAGCTGCTCGATCACCTCCTCGGCGCCGCTTTCGCCTTCCTCGGCGAGCTGCTCGACCTTGCCGCGGCGGCTGCGCACGAGAGCGAACTCGGCCGCGACGAAGAAGCCGTTGATGGCCACCAGCAGGAGGAGGAGGACGAGCAGCAGGGCGCTCATCGTCTATATGGCCCGGTACTTCGGGGGAGGTCGTCGTCGGCCATTCGGCGTAGGCAATATAGCCATCCGGCGCCGCCGTCTTTGCGATAGGTGACATATTGATCGTGGGATGCGCATCGCAAGCCTTGTTCCGTCCGCTACCGAGATGCTCTACGCGCTCGGGCTCGGCGACAGCGTCGTCGCGGTCACGCACGAGTGCGACTACCCGGCCGAGGCCGCCTCTCTCCCCCACCTGACCAAGACCGTGCTGCCGACCGGCCTCGGCGCGGCCGAGATCGACCGCGCGGTCAAGGCGCGGGTGGCCGAGGGGCAGGCGCTGTACGAGCTCGACGAGGAGCTGCTCGCCGAGCTCGCCCCCGACCTGATCGTCACCCAGGCGATCTGCGCGGTCTGCGCGGTCTCCTACGAGGACGTGCTCGAGGTGGCCAGGCGACTGCCGGGCAAGCCGCGGGTGATCCAGCAGGACCCGAGCACACTGGGCGAGATGCTCGAGGACGTGATCCGCCTCGGCGAGGCGGCCGAGATCCCCCAGCGCGGCCCACGAGCTGCGCGGCGAGCTGGAGGGGCGGCTGGCGACGGTGCGCGCCGCGGTCGGCGGCGCCAGCCTGCCACGGGTGATCGCCCTGGAGTGGCTCGACCCGCCCTACGTCGGCGGCCACTGGATCCCGGAGATGATCTCGATCGCCGGCGGCGAGGACGTCGCCGGCCCGCCGGGGCTGAAGTCGCCCGAGGTCTCCTGGGGCGCGCTTTCCGGGTCTCGGTCCCGACATCGCGATCGCGATGCCCTGCGGCTGGAAGGTCGAGGCCTCGCGCGCCCAGGCGCTCGCCTACTGGGACCAGATCGAGACGCTCGGCGCGCGCCAGGTGTTCGCCGTCGACGCCGCCTCGACCTTCTCCCGGCCCGGCCCGCGCCTGATCGACGGGGTCGAGCTGCTCGGCCACCTGCTCCACCCCGACCTGGTCGACTCGCCGGGCAACATCGGCTTCGCCGAGGTGCGGGCGCCGACGGTCTGGCGCGGCGCCGGCGGCTGAGCCTCAGGCGATAGCGAGGGCGC
Organism: uncultured Solirubrobacterales bacterium; assembly: GCA_963817905.1. Classification (GTDB taxonomy): domain Bacteria; phylum Actinomycetota; class Thermoleophilia; order Solirubrobacterales; family 70-9; genus VRUE01. The sequence continues at coordinate 434,297 of CAWFPS010000003.1, forward strand.
CCAGCAGGGCGAAGACGCCGACGCCGGCCATCACCGCGAGCTCGGCGGCGACGTGGCGGTCGCCGAAGCATCCCCCGGTCGCCCGCGATCACCGCGCCGCCGCAGACCAGCCCGGCGGCGAGGCCACCGAGGTGGCCGCCGAGGCTGATGTGGGAGGCGCCGACGCTGAGCACCAGGTTGAGGACCAGGATGAATCCGATCGAGGAGGCGACGGCGTCGAAACCGCGGCCGCGGGCGATCACGAAGGTGGCGCCGAAGATGCCGAAGATCGCCCCCGAGGCGCCGATCGTGAGCGCGTCCGGGCTGAGCAGCAGGGCGCCGAAGGCGCCGCCCAGCAGCGCCGCGGCATAGATCGCCGAGGAAGCGCGGCGTGCCGACCGAGGGCTCGAGAATCCGGCCGAGGAAGAAGAGGGCGAACATGTTGAAGCCGACGTGGATCAGGCCGGCGTGCAGGAAGCCGCTCGTGACCAGCCGGTACCACTCGCCTTCGTTGACCAGGGGCCCAAAGAGCCCGTAGTCGAAGACCAACGAGCTGCCGCGGATTTCGTAGAACCCACCGCCGCCGCTGGCGATCTCGGCGAGGAACACGGCGGCGTTGATCGCGATCAGGATGAAGGTCGCCGGCGCCCGCGAGAAAAGCGACTCCTCGCCCACCCCCCGCACCACCTTGGTCCGCTGGCTGGCGCACTCGGGACAGCGCATCCCGACCGGGGTCGGGGTCATGCAATCGGGGCAGATCGGCCGCCCGCAGGAAGAGCAGGAGACGGCCGTCTCGCGATTGGGGTGCCGGTAACAAGTCTCAGCCACGGGGACCAGCAGCCTACAATCGCGGCGCGATGGACGCCCCCAGCCCAGCCCGCCTCTACGCCACCGCGGGCGGCGCCGCGCTCGTCGTCTTCGGCATCGTCGGCTTCTTCTACAGCGCCTCCTTCGGCTCGCCGGGGGCGGTCGATGAGATCTTCGGGGCCTTCGCCACCAACGGCTGGGACAACGTCGCGCACATCCTCACCGGCGTGCTCGGCCTCCTCGCCGCCGACTACGCCTCGCGCCGCTACTCGCTCTGGCTCGGCAGCTTCTACGTCGTGCTTGGCTTCTGGGGGTTCGCGCTCGGCAGCGGCGAGGCGGTCCTCGGCTTCCTCCCGGTCAATACCGGCGACAACGTGCTCCACCTGGCGCTCGGCGCCCTCGGCCTGCTCGCCGCCCGCGCCACCCCGGTCGCGAAGAAGCGCTCGCCCGCTACGGCTTGATCCGCGTCGCCAGCGAGCGCAGGCCGCCTTTGGCCTGCTGGCGGCCGCGGCGGCGCAGCTCCAAGACCACCAGGGCACCGGCCGCGGCGCCGCCGGCGCCGACGGCGACGACGGGGCGCACCCAGTTGCGCGGGTCGCGCAGGGCTCGCAGCTCGCTCTCGGAAAGCTCCTCGGCCCACTGCGAGAGCTCCTCGGCGGCGGCCTGGGTAACCGCCGCCAGGGTGTCCTCGACTCGCCCGGAGAGCCGCTCGGGGGGCTCGATCGGGCGCAACGCGTCGGAGAGCAGGTGCTCGACGTCCCAGTTGCCGGCCAGGCGGCTCTCACTCATCGGCACCCATCTCCTCCTGCAGCTGCTTGATCGCGCGATGGATCAGGACCTTGGTGGCGCCGTCGCTGCGCCCCAGCGCGCGGGCGATCTCGCGGTTGTCCATGCCGAGCGCGAAGCGCATGATCAGCGCGTCGCGGCGGTCGTCGGGCAGGTGCTCCAGGTGCTCCATCACCTGGCGCAGCTCCTCGCGCCCCTCGGCGATCGCCTCGGTGCCGTGCTTGGCGGCGATCGGGTCCGCCGTCTCCAGTGAGGTCTGCGGCCGGCGCGAGCGGTCGCGGTAGTAGTTGGAGGCGAGGTTGTGGGCGATGCGGATCAGCCAGGGGCGCAACGGCCGCCCGTCGGACTCGCGCCGGGCGCGGTCGAAGTGGCGGTATGCCTGCAGGAAGGCCTGCTCGGTGAGGTCCTCGGCGTCGTGCGGGTTGCCGACCCGGTAGTAGGCGTAGGAGTAGACGTCGCGCAGGTGGGCCCGGTAGAGGTCCTCGAAGGCGCGATCGAGCTCCGCCTTGGCAGCCGGATCGAGGCTCGCCGGCTCGACGTTTTCTCTCTCGGGCACGTCGCAAGCCTAGACCTCCGATCGCATAGACCTTCCGGTGCGCTTTATGCGGTCTATGACCAGCAAAGGCGCACCGGAAGGTCATGCGGCCTTCCTGGCGCGCTCGACCCGGCGCAGCCCGGCGACCCAGGACTCGGCGTCGATCTCGCCGCGGATCAGGGCGGCGAGGCCGGATAGCGCCTCGGCGTCGCCGCCGGCCGCCGCGGTCGCCGCCGCCAGCAGCGGCACCGCGTCGAGGCCCTCCGATGCCTGCCCGATCTTTGCCGGGATCTCGGCGGCAGGGGTACCGCGGCCGAGCAGCTCGCCGGCCCGCCGGTTGCGCCCAGACGGGGCCATCACCGTCGCCGTCAGGTCGCCGACACCGGCCAGGCCAGAGAAGGTGCTGAGCTCGGCGCCGCGGCCGATCGCGTGCTCGATGCACTCGCGCCAGACCTGAGCGGCGGCGATCCCGGCGGCGTTGAGGCCGTGCGGCTCGGCGGCGGCGGCGGCCAGCGCGGCGGCGTTCTTCGCCGCGCCGGCCATCTCGACCCCGGCCACGTCGCGGGAGCGCTCGCAGACGAGGCCAGCCCGGTCGAAGACTGCGCCGAGCTGGTCGCGCAGGTCGCGGTCGGCGGAGCCGAGCACCAGCGCCGCGGAGCCGGAGACCGCCTCGCGAGCGTGGGCCGGGCCGCCCAGGCAGGCGATCGAGCGGGCGCGCACCCGCTCGCCGACGTACTCGGCGGGAAGCTGGCCCAGCGGCGCGATCAGGCCCTTGGTCAGCAGCAGCATCGCCGAGCGCGAGCCGATCTTGTCGGCGATCGCTCCGACCGCCTGGGGCAGGGAGCCGGAGGGGATCGCCAGGCAGACGAGGTCGAGGCCGGCCAGCTCCACCTCGGAGGCCTGGCGCACCCGCACCGAGTCGGGTAGCCGCACACCCTCCAGGTAGCGGCGGTTCTCGCCCGCCTCCTCGATCTCTGCCGCGTGGGCGGCGCTGCGGGTGGCGAGCTGGACCTCGAGGCCGCCGCGGGCGAGCAGGACGGCGACTGCGGTGCCCCAGCTTCCCGCGCCGATCACGGCGGCGCGGCGCATCGGCGGCAGGCCGCCGAGGTCCTCCCACTGCAGCTCGACGTTGGGCCAGATCCGCGCCGTGACGGTCGTGGCGAGGCCGCGGGAGGGGTCTGCGGCTTGCGGAAAGGTCATTGCTCTGCCGAGCCGCACCTTGACCCTGCGGGGACGGATGCGCCAGCCGCGGCGAACGTGTTCGGTGCCGAGCACGGCGGCCGGGATGACCGGGGCCCCCGTTTGCAGCGCCAGGCGACCGACACCGCGCCTGGGCTCAGCCAGGGAACCGCTGCGGATACGAGTGCCCTCGGGAAAGATGCAGACGGCGCCGCCGCGTTCGACCAACTGCCGCGCCGTCTCCACCGAGTCCTCGTCGGACTCGCCGCGGCGGACCGGGAAGGCGCCGAGGCGGGAGAGGATCCAACCCTGCCAGCGGCGCTCGAAGAGCTCGACCTTGGCGACGTAGTTCATCGGCCGCCGCCAGGGCAGGGCGCCGCCGATCGCGAAGGGGTCGAGGAAGCTGCGGTGGTTGGAGGCGACGATCAGGCCGCCCCTGAGCCGGGCGTGCTCGCGGCCTGTCCTGGCGTAGCGGAAGTACGTCAGGAAGAAGGGGGTCATGAAGATCCTCGCGAGGATGTAGAGGATCGGGTTTACGCCGTGGCGGCGGGTGTACCGGTGGTACGACTGGAGGCGGGCGGAGTCCATCCAGTAGCGCTACACGGAGGAAGGGTCATGGTTACCTCAGGTAGCAAGGGTTGGGCACCCCACCTCTCTCAACATCCCTTCGGGGTGGGGCGGGTGTGTGGCACCACTCCCGGCTCAACTTTTTCGGTGGAGCGTCCGGAGCCTTTCGAGGTTGAACTGACGAAAAAGTACAAGCCGCCGGGAGCGGCGCCCCACACCCGTTACCAGGCCCGCTCGATCAGCTTTTCCAGGTCCAACCGCGTCGGCGGATCCGAGGCGAACGACAGCTCGGGGCGCATCAGCATGGCGTCGATTGCCGCTGAGAGCTTGGTCTTGTCGGCGCCTTGCTCGCCCAGGCCGGGTGAGTTGCCGCCTAGTTCCAGTAGGCGGGATTCGATGTTTTCGGGGGATGTCCCGATGGCCGCTGCCAGTGGTTCGAGGCCGTCGGGGGCCCGGGGGACCATGAAGCTCATCGCCCGGGGGAGGATTGCTGCGTTGGTGGGGGCGTGGGTGCCTCCGCAGACCCTTACGAGGGTTTGGCAGATGACGTGGTGGAGGGCGAACATGGCGGAGTCGATCGCGTAGCCGCAGAGGATCGAGCCCTCTGCCAGGGCGGCGCGGTTGCGATCGGTGGGGTCTTCGTCGAGGGCGGTGGCGATCAGCTCGGCGCCGCGCAGCGCGGTCATCTTGGAGACCGGGTTGGCGAAAGGGGTGTAGAGGGAGTCGGCGCCGTGGGCGAGGGCGTTCATCGAGCTGGCGCGCAGCTCCGGCTCGGGGGCGCTGGTCATCGCGTCGGGGTCGGCGATCACCAGGGCCGGGCGGATCGTCGCCCGCACCCGGCCCTCGGCTCCGGCGGGCAGGCGGTGGATGCCGGTCATCTCCGCTCCCGACATCGTGGTCGGGATCGCGGCGACCCGGGCGCCGCTCACCGAGGCGGTCGCCTTCGCCGTGTCGATCGCCCGGCCGCCGCCCAGGGCGACGAGGTTGGGGGCGCGAACCGAGTCGAGCAGGGCAGCTGAGGACTCCGGAACGGCGGTGGCGGGGTCGGCCGGCGTCAGCTCGTGCACGGCGCTCGCAGCCGCGGCAAGCTCCTCGGCACCGTCGCGGTGGCGCCGGGTCGTGATCAGCTCGAACGGCTCCATGCCGTGCTCGGCCAGCAACGCTGGCGCCGCCGCGATGCCGCCGCCGCGCAGGACGACGGTGCGGCCGGCGTCGCGCCAGACGAAGCTGCCGCTCACCCGGCCGGGGCGGTGCGCGGGTTGACGACCGGGCGCAGGTTCGGTTCGACCTCTGCCCGCAGGTGCTCGTAGTCGGGCGGCAGCGAGAGCTTCTCGCCGAGGTGCTCGAGCGGCTCGTCGACGGTGAAGCCGGGCCCAAGCGTGGCGATCTCAAAGAGGACGCCGCTCGGCTCACGGAAGTAGATCGAGCGGAAGTAGAAGCGGTCGATCACGGGCGTCGGCTGCGCACCGCCCGCTATCGCGCGATCGCGCCACTCCTCGTGCTCGTCGAGGCTCGAGGCCCAGGCGACGTGGTGGACGCTGCCGGCGCCCTGGCGCGAGCGCTCTTCGGGCGGGGTTTCGTAGACGTAGAGCCCGCCGCGGCTCGAGCCGCGCGCCTCCCAGGTGTCTTCCCCCTCGGAGGCGAACTCAAGCGACTCGAGCAGGCCGCGACTGGCGTCGGGGTCGGCACTGTAGGCGCAGACCGCGTGGAAACCGCGCAGCGCCAGCTCGGCCGGGACCTCGGGATGGTCGGCGACCAGCGGCTCGTCGGCGACCTCGACCACGGCGAGCTCGTGGGCAAGGCCCTCCGGGTCGGCGAAGCGCAACCCGCCCCCGGCCCGCTCGGACTCGATGTCGTTGGCGCCGAGGCGCCCCTCCCAGAAATCGAGCGCCGCGTGCGAGGCGACCCGCCAGACGATCCGGTGCACGTCGCCGGCACCGGCGCGGCCCGGCGGCACGCCGGGGAACTCGAAGAAGGTCAGGTCCGAGCCGGCGCTGCCCTTCTCGTCGGCGAAGAAGAGGTGGTAGACGGTGGGGTTGTCCTGGTTGACCGTCTTCTTCACCAGGCGCAGTCCCATCACCCCCGCGTAGAAATCGACGTTGCTCTGGGCGTCGGCCGTAATCGCGGTGATGTGGTGGATTCCCTCGAGCTTCACTGCTCCACGTATACCATCCCACCGATGAGCCGCGGGCGACGACGTTTGGTGAAGGTCCTGGTCGTGCTTGGCTCGCTGCTCGCCTTCCTCAGCGTTTTCGCGATCTGGACCGAGCGCCAGGCGCTCGACACCGGCGAGTGGGTCAACACCAGTGGCCGCCTTATCCAGAACTCGACGATCCGCGAAGCCGTCAGCAATTACCTCGTCGACCAGCTTTACGAAAACGTCGACGTCGAAAAGGAACTGAGCGAAAAGCTTCCCGGCGACACCAAGGACCTGGCCGGTCCGATCTCCGGCGGCCTGCGCCAAGTCGCCGGCTCGGGCGCCGACAAGGTGCTGGAAAGCTCGACGGCCCAGGAACTCTGGAAGAACGCCAACAAAACGACCCACGAACAGCTGCTGGAAGTCCTGGAAGAAAAGGAAGGAACGCTCTCAACCGAAGAAGGCAAGGTCAGCCTCAACCTCGGCAGCCTGATCACCAACCTCGCCGACCAGATCGGGATCGGCGCCAACCTGGCGGAAAAGCTGCCCGAAGACGCTGGCCAGGTGACGATCCTGCGCTCCGACCAGCTGAGGACCGCCCAGGACATTGTCGTCGCGATCAAGGGCCTGGCGCTGGTGCTCTCGCTGCTCACCTTCCTCTGCTTCGGGCTCGCCATCTACCTCTCCCGCGATAGCCGCTGGGTAACCGTGCTCTACTGCGGCGTCGGCCTCGTCGCGGCCGGTTTCGCCGTGATCGTCTTCCGCGAGATCACCGGCGGCATCGTCGTCGGCCAGCTCGTCGACGAAGAGAGCGTCAAGCCGGCGGCGGAAGCAGCCTGGTCGATCGGCACCTCGCTGATGACCAGCATCGCCACCACGGCGATAGTGATCGGCGTGCTCTTCGGGATCGCCGGCTGGCTCGCCTCGCCGACCGGCTCGGCCCGCTCGACCCGGCGCGCGATCGCACCGGCCCTTCGCGACTACCCCGCCTACGTCTACGCCGGCCTGGCGATCGTGGTCGGCATCTACTTCCTCTCCGCCCCGACCCAGAACCTGCGCTCCTTTCTCACCACCCTGGCGATCGCCGGCCTGGCCGCCTTCGGCATCCACGAGCTGCGCAAACAGAGCACCGAGGAATTCCCCGACGCCGACTACGGCGCCTTCTTCGGCCGCACCAAGGACCGCGTCAGCGCCGCCGTCAAAGACGCCAACCTGGGAGAGCGAGCCTCCAAACTCCGCCTCCCCGAGAAGCACAAGCCGGCCGGCGGCGAGAGCAAGGCCCCGACCGCAACCCTCCCCGCCGACGCCGAGGACACCCGCCTCGCCCGCCTCGAACGCCTCGCCACCCTGCACGAAAAAGGCATCCTCAGCGACGAGGAGCTGGCGGCCGAGAAGGCGCGCGTGCTGGGTGGCACGGCCTAAAGAACCGAGAGCCCGCCTCCGGACTCGAACCGGAAACATCTTCCTTACAAGGGAAGTGCTCTACCAATTGAGCTAGGCGGGCAGCTTGTAGTCCTTTGCCCAGCGTACGCGCTTGTCTTGCCGATTGCGCGGAGGATTCACGCGTAGATACATCGCTCTGTTTGGGACCTCGTCCGCAGAGATAACGTAGACGGAATCATTTTGCGGGCAATAGACGATGAAGAGATCTATCTGCCCGGCGTAGCTCTGCCAACGGGAGCCCCGGGTGTTCGATTGGATGCTCTGGGTGCTGCATTGGATAACGCCTTCGCGAAGACGACCCGTCTTGCACTGCGCTCTGAGAAATTGACCGTCGCAGTCGAGGACCAGGTCATAGCGCTGGTTGACACCAAACGGCAGCAGAACCCGATAGCCCCGCTTGACGAGCTCCGCGAGAATGGCAGCCTCTGCCCGATGCCCAACATCGACCGGATGGGAGGTGAGAGTCGGCTCGGGCAATACACGACGCATTTCAGCAGGGTAGTTCTTGTTGCAGACAGAACATTTCATTCGACGCGGTGCTGTCTATGACATCGTGGTCCAATGGACCTGCGGTTCCGATTCCTCAACCCCGACGAGGGGGCGGTGCTGAGCGAGGCGATCGAGATCGCCTACGGGGACAGCTACGACGTGCGCTGGGTCTACGACGCGGAGGAGGTTTCGCGACGGCTGGCGGATGGAACCTATGTGTCCTGCGTCGCCGAGACGCCGGAGGGGGAGCTGCTCTGCCATGAGGGGATGAGCCTGGCGGCCGCCGGAGACGCGGTCGGACACTCGGGACAGGCGGTGACGATGCCGGCGGCCCGGGGGCAGCATCTGTTCACCCGTACCAAGCGGTTTTTGATGGATTGGGCTGCCGGGCAGGGGCTGGCGGGGATGTACAGCGAGGCGACCGCGGCGCATCCCTACAGCCAGCGGGCCAATTTGGAGCTGGGGGCGCACGAGGCCGGCTTCCTGCTCGGCTGGATCCCGGCCTCGGTCTCCAACGACGCGGCAGGCAAGGGGCGGCGGGGGCGGCAGTCGGCGGCACTCTTCTACTCGAAGCTGAACGACGGGCACGAGCGGCCGGTCTACGCGCCGGAGCGACACCACGCGATCGTCGGCCAAACCCTGGAGCTATGCGAGCTGCGCGGCGCGCTGGCTCAGCCGCCCGCAGATGCCTCCCTGCCCGAGCGCAGCGACCTGCACGTCGCCGTCGAGGCCGACCACAACCTGGCTCTGATCACGGTCCACTCCCCCGGCGCCGACCTGGAGACCGCGGTGACGGCAGAGCGCCACCACCTCTTCCACAGCCTCAGGCTCGATGCGGTCTACCTGGACCTGCCGCTGGAGACCCCCGCCACCGCCCTCGTCGCCGATCACCTCGAGGCGCTCGGCGTCTCCTACGCCGGCGTCTTCCCCAACAGCCGCTGCGAGGGCGACGTCCTGCGCATGCAGTCCCTTCATCGGGCCCAGATCGGCGCCGAGGACATCTCCACCGCCTCCCAGCACGGCCGCGAACTACTGGACTACGTACTAGCCGACCTTCCCTAGTTCAACGTCTCACGCGAGGCAAGGTGAGCGCCCACCTTGCGCTTGACGCGCTGCAGGGCGTTGTCGACCGTCTTGGTGTCGCACTCGAGCTTCTCCGCGGTCGCCTCGTAGGAGTGACCGTCGAGGTAGAGCGAGAGAACGCGGCTCTCGAGGTCCGAGAGCACGCCCGAGATCCCAGAGAGGCAGGAGACGAGGCTGTCGAGCTCTTCGGCGGCGATCACCTGGTTGACCGGATCGTGCACCGTCGGCCCGGGCAGGATCTCGTCGAGGGTCGTGTCGGATTCGCCCGCCGCGGCCGGAGTCTGGCTGAAGGAGACGTACTGGTTGAGCGGCGTGTGCTTGTTGCGGGTCGCCGTCTTCACCGCGGTGATGATCTGGCGGGTGATGCAGAGCTCTGCGAAGTTGCGGAAGCTCGACTCACGGTCGGTCCGGTAGTCGCGTATCGCCTTGTAGAGGCCAAGCAGGCCTTCCTGGATCAGGTCGTCGGCCTCGCCACCGAGCAGGAAATACGAGGAGGCCTTGAGGCGGACGAAACCGCGGTAGCGACGGACTATCGCGTCGTAGGCATCGGTACGGCCGTCCTTGGCGAGAGCGACCAGATAATGGTCATCAAGCTCAGGTTGAGGGTTAGCATCGGCCGGCCTGAGCGAGCCGTTGAGACGGCCCGAAGGGAGTTGCATGTCCTGGGTAGGTGAAGATAGAGCCACAGATCCCTCTCCTTGACGAAGGGTCGTGGCGCCTTACCTCCCCTGGCGGCGCCTCTTATTTGACTGGGCAATCTCAGACTCAAGCTGAGGTTCACCCTTATTGGCGGGTTAGTTTACGGCCGCGCGGTGTTCTGTCAACCCCAAGGCTGATATTCGTGCAACTGCCGTTGCAGCTGCTACCGCTGCCGCACGGCCTCGAAGAGCAGCGCGGCGGCGGCGGCGGAGACGTTGAGCGATTCGATCCTGCCCCTCTGTGGGAAGGCGACCAAGCCATCGCAGGCCGAGGCGACCCGCGGTCGCAACCCCTTCCCCTCTCCGCCCAAAACCAGCACCGTCGGCCCGCTCAGGTCGACCTGCCAGGGCGCCTGATTCGTCCCCGCATCGGCCCCCCAGATCCAAAAACCAGCCTCCTTTGCCTCGCCGAGCCAGTCGGCCAGGTTGCGCACATGCGCAATCGCCAGGTGCTCCACGGCCCCGGCCGAGGCCTTGCAGGCAACCGCCGTCACCGAGGCCGAGCGCCGCTCCGGAATCACCAGCCCAGCCGCCCCGGCCGCCTCCGCCGAGCGCGCAACCGCGCCAAGGTTGCGCGGGTCCTGCACCTCATCGAGAGCAACGATCAGGGCGTTCTCCCTGCGCAGCAACTCCACGGAGCCCGCGTAGGGATAAGGCTCAACCTCGGCCACAACTCCCTGATGATCCGGCGACCCACATAGCCGCTCAAGCTCATCGCTGGAGGTCTCGGGCGCCCGCCAGGCCCGCAGCACCTTGCGCCTACCCCGCTCCGCCTCGGCAACCGGCTGCTTGCCGTAGATCAAGTTCATGCTCGGGGCACGAGCTTCGCACTCTCAGCCGAATCCCGCACCTCCCAGCCCAACTCAGCGAGCTTGTCACGGATCTCGTCTGCCCTCGCGAATTCCTTTGCCGCCCGCGCAGCTTGCCGTTCCCCGAGAAGCTTCTCTGCCTCATCGTCAGCCTCAGCTCCCCGATCCGGCTGGGCAAGGGAGCCGAGACCGACGAGGTCGAGCATCTCTGCCAGCGCCAGGGCTGCCTCTCGCACCGGGACCTCGCCGCGGTTGGCCTCGCCAACAAGCTCAAACACCTCAGCCATCGCCTTTGGGGTATTGAAATCGTCCGCGAGTGCCTCCCTGAAGCTCTCGACCCGAGAAGCCGCCGCGCCGCGCGAGGCATCGGGGGAGGGCCTGCCTGAGCCTCCCCGCTGTTGCTCAGGCAGGCCCTCCCCCGATGCCTCCCCGACCGGGTATTCACGGAAGAAGTTCCTCAACCTCTCAACCTGCGCCACGGCCTGCTCCATCTCCTGCGGCCCAAACGCCAGCGGCTGCCGGTAGTGCCCAGAGATCAGGTACGCCACGACTGCCTCCGACCCGTACCGGTCCAACGCCTCAGAGAGCTGAAAGATGTTCCCCTCGGACTTCGACATCTTCTCCGAGTCGCTCTCGATCATCCCGTTGTGCATCCAGACCCGGGCAAACGCCCGCCCCGCCCCCTCGGACTGGGCGATCTCGTTCTCGTGATGGGGAAAGACCAGGTCCGAGCCACCGCCGTGGATCGCAAACGACGGTCCCAGCTCCTGCTCGGCCATCACCGAGCACTCGATGTGCCAGGCCGGCCGCCCCGGCCCCCAGGGCGAGTCCCACGAGGTGTCCTCGCCCGGCTTGTGCGCCTTCCAGAGGGCGAAGTCCAGCGGGTCCTCCTTGAGCGAGGCCGAGCCCGCCTCCTCACCCTGGTCCATGTCCTCGGTGCGCCGGTTGGAGAGCTTGCCGTAGGCCGCAAAGCTGCGCACGCGGAAGTAGACGTCGCCGCCCGACTCATACGCGTACCCGCCCTCGAGGAGCTCGGCGATCAGGGCCACGATGCCCCCGATCGTCTCCGTCGCCAACGGCTCCGCATCCGGCCGCCCCAACCCAAGCCGCCCGGTGTCCTCAAAGTAGGCCTGCGTCATCCGCGCCGCAAACTCCGCCGACCCCTCCCCCGCCTGCTCGGCGGCGGTGTAGATCTTGTCGTTGATGTCGGTGACGTTGATGACGAGCTTCGCCGCGTAGCCCTCGGACTTCAGAAACCGCGCCAGCAGCGAGAACACAACAAACGGCCGCGCATTCCCAATATGAATCCGGCTGTAGACAGTCGGCCCGCACGCATATATCCCGACCTCCTGCTCAGATTCGAGCGCAACCGGCTCGCCCGTCAGCGTGTCCCTGATTCGTACCTCCCGCATGGTCAGAGATAGTAGGGCCGGGGGAGGCCCTCCAGCTCAGAACGTCCGGTAACCAGACCCTGAAGCTGTGGTCTCTCTACGCGACCACGAAGGCGCTGTCTCGTCGGCCGCGGCAAGCACCTCGCGCCGCGCCCGAGAAGTACTCGCCTTGATCTCGTCCTCAGCGGCTTGCCTGACGCGCTCCTCGCGCTGCTCGGCCTGCGCCCGAATCCGGTCGGACTCGGCTTTCAGCGCCTCCTCGGCTCTCGCCCGCGCCATCTCGGCCGCCTCGCCTTCGACCTTCTCGACAAGAGTGCGAACCCGCTCCTCGGCCTCGCGGCGCACCTCCTCGGTGCCCTGCATCACCCGCTCCTCGATCTCGGTCTCGAGCTTGACCGCAAGCTGGTGCGCCTCGGCGGCCGCCGCCTCGGCTTCGACGGCGCGCTGCTCGGCCGCGGCGACCCGCTGGTCGGCATCGAGCATGGCCTGGTCGAGCGCCTCCTTGTGGCGCTGCGCCGCATGGCGCTCGGCGGCCTCGATCCCGGCGGCGATCGACTCCTGGGAGTCAACTTTGAGGGTGCTCATCTCGGTGGCCAGCGCCTCGCGATCGGCGTCGGCCCGCTGCTGGGCCTGCTCAAAGCTCTTCTCGGCCCGGTCGCGCGCTGCCTCGGCTCGGGTGGCGCGCCCCTCGGCCTCTCTGCGCAGGGCTCGCTCGCTTGCGACTCGCTCCCGGCCCTCCTCGCCGAGCTTGCGAAGCGTCGCCATCGCCCGCTCCTTCAGCTCGGTCCGCAATTCGTCGGTCCGCGCCTCGGCAGCCGCAACCCGCTCCTCGCTGACGCGCACCCACTCGAGTGCCTGCCTGGCCGTCTCGTGCAGCTCTTCGCTCGCCGCCCCGACTGCCCTCAAGTGCCTCGCGGAATCGCCCATGAAGTCGCAACCTACTATCCGAGTCGGAGCCGTAGCTACCCACCTCGTGGCAGAAAAGTCGCAATTTGGGAGCCGATCCCGGTAGGGGTGAAGCGTCTTGTACTTTTTCGCAAGCGGCGCTCGCGCGCCAAGCAATCCGACGATTCTCGAAAAAGTTAAGCGGAACCCCTACCGGGATCGGCTCGCACCTTCGCGGACTCCCTCGCCTGCAGCTCGCGCTTGAGCACCTTGCCGGTGGCGTTGCGCGGCAACTCGTCAAGGAACTCGATCTCGCGCGGCGCCTTGTAGGCGGCGAGGTGAGCCTTGACGTGCGCCCTGAGCTCGTCGTCTGAGACCTCGGCCTCGGCGCCGGCGACGACGAATGCCTTGAGCCGCTGGCCGAACTCCTCGTCCTCGACGCCGATCACGGCGACCTCGACCACGCCGTCGTGGTCGGCCAGCAGGTCCTCGACCTCACGCGGGAAGACGTTCTCGCCGCCGGAGACGATCATCTCATCGTCGCGGCCGTCGATGAAGAGGCGCCCGTCGGCGTCGATGTGGCCGACGTCGCCACTGCTCAGCAGGCCGTCGATCGCCTGCTTGTTGCCGCCGCCGGTGTAGCCCTCGAAGGACATCTCGTTGCCGACGAAGATGCGGCCGACCTCCCCGGGCGGGACCTCGCGGTCGTCCTCGCCGTAGAGGCAGACGACGGTACCGCGAGGCGGTTTGCCCGCCGTGCCCGGCGCGGCGCGCAGGTCCTCGGGAGTGGCGACCGTGGCATAGGCAACCTCGGTCGAACCGTAGAGGTTGTAGACGGTGTCGCCGAAGCGGTCCATCCAGGCGGTCGCCAACTCGCCCGGCAGGGCCGAGCCGGAAGCCGAAGTTATCCGCAGCGAGGAGAGGTCGTATCTCGCCAGCGTCTCCTCGGGCAGGCGGAGGATGCGCTGCAGCATCACCGGCACCACGGCGAGCACGTCGGCGCGGTAGTCCTGCACCGCGCGCAGCGTCTCCTCCTCGTCGAACTTGCGCCGCAGGACCATCGTCGAGGCGGTCGGCAGGCTCATCACGAAGTGGAAGAAGCCCCAGGAGTGAAAGAGCGGCGCCGCGACCATCATCGTGTCGCGGGCGCGGTAGGGAATCCGGTCGATCAGGGCGGTGAGCGCCAGTAGCCCGTCGGGGCTGGAGCGCTGCGCCCCCTTCGGCGTCCCGGTCGTGCCCGAGGTGAGGATCACAAAGCGGGGTTTGTCCGGCGGCGGCTTGTGGTCGCCGTCGGGGTTGGCGGCGATCAGCGAGTCGAGGGTCGGGCCCTCCGGGGTGCCGTCGCTCCAGGCGACGATGCGGGCGATGCCCTCATCGACGCCGTCGAGCAGCCCGGTGAACTCCTCGTCGTAGACCAGGGCCTTCGGTCCCTCGCGCCGCGTCACCTCGACCAGCTGCGGGCCGGCGAACATCGTGTTGAGGTAGAGCGCGCTGGCGCCGATCTTGGCGGCGGCGAGCGTCGCCTCGATGAAGCCACGGTGGTTGCGGCACATGATCCCGATCCCGTCTCCGGGGCCGATCCCCATGCCGGCGAAGGCGTGGGCGAGGGCGTTGGTGCGCCGGTGGACGCGCTCGAAGCTGAGCGAGCCGCGTTCGTCGATCAGCATCGACTCGTGCGGGTATTTGTGCGCCGCCGTGGCAACCCCGGTGGCCGGCGAGGCGCCCCAGCGCAGGAAGGTGGTCGCGACCTTGGCCGCCTTGTCGGGGCGAACGAGGCCGACGATCCCGGCCTCGTGCAGCACCTTGACCTCGAAGATCGAGTCGGCTGCCGATTGGCGGGCGCCCGACGCTATGGACTTCAGCAATCCCATCGCAGCGGCGAAGGTTATTCGCTCTCGACCGATGCGACCGCCATGCAGGCGATCCCCTCGCCCCTGCCGATCCAGCCCATTCCCTCGTTGCTGGTCGCCTTGACGCTGACCCGGGCCGAAGTGACCTCGCCGAGGTTGCGCTCCATCTCCGCCCGGTAGGGCCCGATCCGCGGCTCCTCGCAGACCAGGGTGGCGTCGACGTTGACGATCCGACCGGCGACGGTGCCGACGACGGTGCGCAGGAGGTCGATCGAGTCGGCGTCGCGCCAGGTCTCCTCGCCGTCGGGGAAGAGGGTGCCGATGTCGCCCGAGCCGGCCGCCCCGAGCAGGGCGTCGATCACGGCGTGGGTGAGCACATCGGCATCGGAGTGGCCGTCGAGGCCACGCGGGTGCTCGATCTCGACCCCGCCGAGGACGAGCCGACGCCCCTCGGCGAAGCGATGGCTGTCGTAGCCGATGCCCACTCCCATCTAGGAATCCTCGCGCACGGCGGCCGGCAGTGGCTCGAGCCTGCGGCGGCGGCGGTCGAAGACGCAGATCTCCTCGACCCCGAGGCCGCCGAGGAACTCGACCGCCTGCTCGTAGGCGAAGCCGACCTGCTCGGGCAGGTGGGCGTCGGAGGAGAGGGCGAAGGGCGCACCGGCCTCGACACACATCCCGGCGAACCCCGCGGCGGGGTAGATCTCCCCGACCGGCTTGCGCAGCCCCGCGGTGGAGACCTCGACCGCGATCCCGCTCTCGGCGATCGCCTCAACCGCCGGCTCGTAGAAGAAGCGCAGGTCGCGCTCGGGCAGCGGCCGGGAGCCGCCCCAGACCTTGACCAGGTCAGGGTGGGCGAGGATGTCGAACAGGCCTGAGCGGGCGCACTCGGCGAGCGACTCGAAGTAGCGGCGCCATACCTCGTCGGGGTCGCCGCGGCTCTCCCAGACGTCCCAGCCCGGGTGGTCGACAGCGGCGTCGCCGACGAAGTGGACCGAGCCGACCACGTAATCGAATTCGCGGGCCTCGAGCAGCGCCGCGGTGCGGTCCTCGGCCGCCGGGATGTAGTCGCACTCGACCCCCAGCCGCAATGGCGTCGTGCGCACGAACTCGCAGTAGGCGTCGAGGTCGTCGCGCGCCTGTTCCTCCCAGTACGGGTGGCCCCAGAGCTCGAGCGCCTGGGTGAAGCGGTAGACGTGCTCGGAGACGCCCAGCTCCTCGATCCCCGCCTCCCCGGCCGCGGCGAGGTAGCGCTCGACGTTCTCGGCCGTGAAATACCGCTCAGCGTTGGTCCCCGGCTCGTCCGGTCGCAGGTGCAGGTGGTAGTCGGTCAGCATTCGAGACGCGAGATTAGGCGACCCGGGCCGTGGATACGCTGGCGGCATGGTTCACCTGCGGATCGTCGCCCCGGCAGATCGCTCCGAGCGGGTCCTGGACCTGCTCGGCTCCTCGTCCTCAACCAGCAATCTCGTCCTCCTCGCCGGCGCCGCGAAGCGGCCGGCCGGCGACGTGATCCTCTGCGACGTCGCTCGCGAGGAAGCCAGCGTGATCATCGAGGACCTGAAGGAGCTGCGGATCCCCGAGCTCGGCTCGATCACCCTGGAGCCGATCGACTCGCAGCTCTCGCGGGCGGCCGAGCTGGCCGAGCGCTCGGCGCCGGGCCTGCCGGCCGACGCGGTCGTCTGGGAGGAAGTCGAGGCGCGGACCTCGGAGAGCACCGAGCTGGGAGGAAACTTCCTCCTCTTCATGGCGCTGGCCTGCCTGATCGCCTCGGTCGGCCTCTACCTCGGAGCGCCGATCCTGATCGTCGGCGCGATGGTCGTCGGGCCCGAGTTCGGCCCCCTCGCCGGCTTCTGCGTGGCGCTGGTCGAGCGCCGCCGCGACGTCGCGGCGCGCTCGCTCAAGGCACTGGCGATCGGCTTCCCGGTCGGGATTACCGCCGCCTTCCTCTTCACCCTCGCTTGCCGCGCGACCGGCCTGCTCTCCGATGGGTTCACCAGCGCCGAACACCCGCTGACCCAGTTCATCTCGCATCCCGACACCTTCTCCTTCCTCGTCGCACTCTTCGCCGGAACTGCCGGGGTGCTCTCGCTGACTTCGGCAAAGTCGGGGGCCCTGGTCGGGGTGCTGATCTCGGTGACGACGATTCCGGCCGCGGCCGACATCGGCGTCGGCGCCGCGACCTCCGACTGGTCGGAGTGGCGCGGCGCGATGGCCCAGCTCAGCGTCAACCTGGTGGCGATCGTGATCGCCGGCGTCACCACGCTCTCGGTCCAGCGCCGCATCTACCATCGCCGCCGCGACCGCCATCGCAGCGATGACTCCCGGGCGCGCGCCGGCCTATCCACCGAACCGCACCGGGCCGAGCGGAGACGATGATCCCCCAGCTCGCGATCCTGCTCGGTGCCTTCGCCGTCGGCACCGCCGTCGCGGCGGCGCTCGGCGCGGTCAGCTTCGGCGTCGCCCTGGGCGTCGGCCAGCTCTGCTTCGCGGCCGTGCTGTGCTGGGTGCTACTGCGCTGAGCGCTCGGCGAGGAGCAACCCAGCCACTCTGAGATCGAGTGGCGTCGTCACCTTGAGGTTATCCGGCGGCGACGGATGGATCAGGACCCTGCCACCCACAGCCTCGACCATCATCGCCTCGTCAGTCGCCTCGGCCAATCGCTCCGGATCGGCCTCCAGCGCTTGGCGCAGCACCTCAGCCCGGAAGACCTGAGGCGTCTGCGCCGCCCAAAGCTGTTTGCGATCGAGCGTCGATTCGATCGCGAGACGTGCATTTGCCACGCTATCGGTGGCAAATGCACGTCTCGTCTCCGGGGTGCGCTTGATGGTGTCCGTCACGGGGGTTGCCGCGATGGCGCCGGCTGCGTCGGGGTCAGCGAGGAGGGTCGCGATCACTTCCTCGATCAGCTCGGGTGTGACGAGGGGCCGGGCCGCGTCGTGGATCGCGACCAGCTCCGTGCCGACTGCCTCCAGCGCGTTGCATACCGACTCGGCCCTGGTGGCGCCGCCGTCGACCACCCCGACGTCTCCCCCGGCGAGGTCGTGGACGTGCCCGGGCGGGCAGGCGACGACGATCGAGCGGACCGAGGGCGCGGCGCGCCAGGCCGCGATCGACCACTCGACCAGCGGCCGGCCGGCCAGCGGCACGAACGCCTTCGGGCCGCCGGCTCCGAGCCTCTGCCCCGAGCCGGCGGCCGCGATGACGGCCGTGACGAACGCCGCGGAGCTACGCCGTGGCGGCGAAGCGCTCCTCCAACAGCCCGTCGAGGTACTCCTCCGCGCCCTCCTCGTCTTTGTCGAGCGCGTACATGAACTCCGAGGCGAGGATCTTCTTCGCCCGCGTGTACATCTGCTTCTCGCCGGTGGAGAGGCCCTTTTCCATCTCGCGGATGGCGAGGTTGCGTACTACCTCGGCCAGCTCGAACACGTCACCGGTCTTGATCTTCTCGCGGTTGTACTTGAAGCGCCGGTTCCAGTTTTTCGGCATCTCCGATACGTCGTCGGTGAGGACGGTGGTGACTTTCTTGATTTCCTCCTCGTCGATGACGCGGCGCAGGCCAGCGACGCCGGCGTTCTCGCAGGGAACCATCACCGTCAGTTCGTTGTGGAGGATCTTGATCGTCAGGTAATCCCGCTCCTCACCCATCAACTCCCGGGACTCCTTCTTCAGCACGAGGCCCGCGCCGTGATGGGGGTAGACGACCTTGTCCCCCTCTTCGAAGTCGCAGACGTAAGGGACCTCAACGTCGGCTTCGAAGCCCGCCTCCATGGCCTCCTCTGCTAGCTCAGAAATCGGGTGCTCCTTTCGTTTATCGATGGCGCCAGTCGCCATCTAGCTCTGTAGGTACCGATCGACCATGTCGACCTCCTGAAGCCGTCGGAGGCCCTCGCGGATGTCCTTGGCTCGCGTGGAGCCAACACCATCGACGGCCTCCAGGTCGGCGTCGGAGGCAGCGAGTACCTCCTCCAGCCCACCCAGCTCCTGGATGATCTTCTGGACGACAAGCTTGGGAATGCGCGGCACGCGGCCGAGCACGCGGTAGCCGCGCGGGGCCACCGGGAAGTCAAGCGTGTTGAGCTTGCGGTCGTAGCCGAGCAGCTCGGCCAGCCGACCGAAGTCAAGCACGTCCTCGTGCGGCAGCCGCGCCAGCGACTGCAGCACGGTGGCGAGGTTCTGCTCGGAGTCCTCGACCGAGTAGTCGCGGACCAGCGCCGTCTTGTCGGCGGCGACGCCGACCATCGTCTCCTCCAGCTGCATCTCGATCAGGCGGCCCTCGGTGCCGAGCTCGACGATGTAGCGCTCGACCTCGACCGCCATCCGGGTGACCAGCTCGGAGCGCTGCAGGACCGCGAGCGCGTCGTAGAGGACGCCGCCACCCTCGAACTCGAGCACGGTGAGACGGTTGGAGACCTGGTCGAGCCGGGCGCGGTACTTGTCGAGCGTGGCGAGGCCCTGGTTGGCCTTGGCCAGCACGGCGGGAATGTCCTGGAGGATGTACTTGGTCCCCTCGACGTAGAGCGAGACGACATCGCGGCGCTGGGAGATCGCGATCACCAGCGCCTCGGTCTGTTTGGAGACGCGCTCGGCGGTGCGGTGGCGGGTGCCGGTCTCGGCCGAGAGGATGGTCGGGTCGGGCATCAGCTGCACATTGGCCCAGGCGATCTTGGTCGCCTCGGCGTTGAGCACGATCGCCCCATCCATCTTTGCCACCTGGTAGAGCATCGCCGGCGTGTAGTCGATGTCGAGCTTGATCCCGCCGGAGAGCAGGTGGGAGATGTCCCCCGGGTCGCCGACGACGATCAGGCCGCCGGTGCGCGAGTGGACGATGTTGTCGAGGCCCTCGCGCAGGGCCCCGCCCGGCGCAACGACATCGAGAGCCCTCAGTAGCCTGGGATCTTGACGTTCGGACAACTCATGAAGCTCATCACCAGGCAGCGCTGACATCGCTTTCTAGGATGGCAAAAACCGCTTTGGAATGCGGTGTGGCTATTCCCCACTGGACAGGTCGGGATGGACAATGTCAAGCGGATTGGTCACAGGAACGGGTCCGGCGGGGGGGCTCCGCTTAACTTTTTGGTGGATCGTGGGTGGACTTTCGAGAGCGGGGTTTGCCAAAAAGTACAAGACGCTCCACCCCCGCCGGACCCGTTCCTGGCCTCAGTGGTGAAAATGTCTATGGCGGGCGTGCACTGGGTCCTCGAGCTGGGGCTGCTTCGTGTCGCGCACGAACGCCCAGGTGAGAACGGTGCCGAGCGTTCCGAGCCCGACCAGGACCCAATTCTCACCCGCCACCGCGGCGGCGAAGGAGTCGCCGTCCGCGCGCAGGGCGCTGAAGACCGCCCCGGTTGCCGCCAGCGCCAGCGCGCCGGCGACGAGCCGCACCATCGCCAGCACTCCCGAGGCTATCCCCACCTTCTCGGCCGGCATTGCCGCCATCGCGGCGGTTGACATCGGTGCGTAGACGAGGCCGATGGAGATTCCGAACAGCAGGTAGCCGACCAGGGCGAATGAGTAGGAGTTGCCACTGTCGACCTGGGTGAGGACGAGCAGGCCGGCCACGCCGCTGGCAACGCCAAACGTCATCAGCCGACGGGCGCCGAAACGTGAGATCAGGCCCCCGCAGAAGGGGGAAATCAGAACCATCGGCGCAGTGATGGGAAGGATCAGCAGGCCACTGAGGATGGCCGAGTGGCCGAGGGAGTCCTGCAGGTACTGCGGCTGGAAGAACATCAGCGACCAGTAGGCGCCGACGACGGCGAAAGCGGCAGCGCTGGCGCCGAAGTAGGGGCCGTTGCGAAAGAGATCGAACTCAACGATCGGGTTGCGGACCCGGCGCTCGACCAAGACGAAAATCACCAGCACGACGATCCCCCCAGCGGCCAGCGCCACGGTCGCGTCGGTACCCCACTCCTGGGCCTGGATCATCGCCAGCACCAGGGCGGCCAGCCCGGCGGTGAGGGTGAAGAGGCCGGCCAGGTCGACCCGCTTGCCGGCGCTCGGGTCCCTCGACTCCGGCGCCGTGAGGAGCACGATTGCAGTGCCGACGACGAGCACGGGCAGGTTGACCCAGAAGATCAGGCGCCAGTCGAACTCAATCAGCAACCCGCCCACCACCGGCCCGATTGCCAGTGCGATCGCCGAGACCGCCGCCCAGATCCCGAGTGCACGCGGCTGCTCCGCCGCCGGGAAAGCGTTGCAGACGAGCGCCAGCGAGAGCGTCACCAACGGGGCGGCGCCGACTCCCTGCAGAACTCGGCCCCCGATCAGCATCTCCGGGCTCTGGGCGGCGCCCGAGAGCACGGAGCCGATTGCGAAGAGCAGCATGCCGGCGACGAAGACCCGCTTGCGCCCCCACATGTCGCCAAGCCGCCCCGCCGTGACGACGAGGACGGCGGCGGTGAGCAGGTAGACGTTCATCATCCACTGCAGCTCGGTGCTGTCAGCGCCAACGTCGACCCGGATCGAGCTCAGCGCAAGCGAAACGACGGTCGAGTCCAGCATCAGCACGAAGAGGCCCGAACAGGCCCCCACCAACGTCCACCATTGCCGACTCACGCGCCCAAGCTATCGACCGGGCACGCCGGAACGTCTCTAAATGGTTGATTCCACGGCAAGGGCCGTGATCGAGGGATTCAGCGCAGAGAGTGGCAGTCTCTGACGGGGCGGAGCGGACGTGTTTGTCGTCCGGATTGGTGACGTTTTTCGCCCTCACGACCAATAAGAGGTATGGAGGCTGAAAGCGCAGTGCCGAAATCACCCAGTGCCCTGAGCCGCCAGCTGAGCCTGGTCGCGGCCCGGCCACCTTCTGGATCAGCCGCGCAGCGGTCGGGCCCGGCCAGACGCTGGTCATCACCGCATCCGCTGGGGACGAAGGGATCTTCGGCGTAGGCACCCCGAGCCAGATAGCCCTCGCCGAAGGCACGGTCTCGGCCTGCGAACCAGTCCCGGCGGAGCCTGTGAGCAACGGCGCCGGCAGATAAGTCGAAGCCGATGGTGCTCCGGCCGGGGGCGATTGCTTCCGACCGGAGCAGAACTATCCGCACCGCGCGGGCCTCCCGCCCGCGATCGGATCGACTCGTTCGCTTCACTTTCAGCAGGCGCTTGATTTGCCGGTCCGCCTTCCTCGAACGTCTCGGGATAGGCGAAGGACTGCCCCCGGTCGAGCGCGAGGTCGCGTAGGTAGCTGACCTGCCTCTAGGGGAAATGCACCGCGCGCTCGCAGCGCTTGGCCCGGTCGGTCCCCCGAGCGCCGTTGCAGAAGTCGTGCCCCGGCCCGCCGTTGAGCAAGTCCTTGCCGCTGCGGCCGAACAACGTGTCGGCGCCGGCCACGCCCCAGATCCTGTCGTCCCCACGCCCCCCGTCGAGCACGTCCTTGCCGGAGCTGCCGTAGAGGTCGTCGTTGCCGTCGCGGCCGCGGACCAGGTCCTGGCCGGCGCGGGCGATCACCCTGTCGTCACCGCCGCCGGCAGTGACGATGTCGTCGCCGGGGCCGGCGCAGACGATGTCGTCACCGTTGCCGCCGACGATCCGGTCGTCGCCGTCGAGGCCGATAAGCACGTCGTCGCGCGGCGTGCCGGTCAGCGTCTCGCTCTCGGCGGTGCCGAGCACGGTCACCTGCTCGCCGCCGCACGTCAGGCTGGACGGTGCCCAGTCGGGCGCCCGGTCCGCCGCTTTGTCGACCGTCAACCGCGCCTCGCCGGTGCCGTTGTAAGCCATCGTGAACAACTCCGGATCGCCGTCGCGGCGGCTGACGAAGGCGATCTTCTGGCCGTCCGGCGAGTAGGCCGGCGCCCGGTCAG
The DNA here is from genome assembly GCA_963817905.1 of uncultured Solirubrobacterales bacterium. Taxonomy (GTDB): domain Bacteria; phylum Actinomycetota; class Thermoleophilia; order Solirubrobacterales; family 70-9; genus VRUE01. The sequence continues at coordinate 456,737 of CAWFPS010000003.1, forward strand.
CGGCCGGGCTGGCCGTGAGCGCGACCGGTGTCGTGCCGTCCTCGCGCATCGCCCAGACGTTGTCGTCGCCACCGCCGCGGTCGCTGGTGAAGGCGAGCCACTGGCCGTAGGGGGCGAAGTTGGGCTGGCGGTCGGTCGCCGGGCCTTTGGTCAGCCGCACCTGGTTGCCGCCGTTGGCGTCCATCGCGTAGATCTCGGCGTTGCCGTCGCGATGCGAGGTGAAGGCGATCCGCTTGCCGTCGGGCGAGAAGCTCGGGTCGGTGTCGCCCCCGTTGGCATTGGTCAGCCGCGCCTGACCGCTGCCGTTGGCGTCCATCGCGTAGATCTCGGCGTTGCCGTCGCGCTCGCTGACGAAGGCGATCCGCTTGCCGTCGGCGGAGAAGGCGGGGTCGGTGTCGTCGGCCGCATCGCCGGTCAGCCGCGCCTGGCCGCTGCCGTTCGCGTTCATCGCGTAGATCTCGAAGTTGCCGTCCCGCTTGCTGGCGAACGCGACCCGCTTCCCGTCCGGGGAGACAGCCGGGTCGATGTCCTCCGCCGGCGACCCCGCGGTCAGGTTCAGGTTCGCCTCGCCGCTGTCGTAGATCGAGTAGACGTCGAGGTTGCCGCCGACGTCGCTGGCGTAGAAGATCTTCGCGTTGCCGCCGGGAAAGGCCGCCGACGCGCCGGCCGACAGGGCGAGCGCCGCAAGCGAGGCCGCCGACAGCACCGTGAGCGCCCGGGCGATGAACGAAGGCTTGGTCAACAATCCGACCCCCCCTTGGATCGAGAATTGGCAAGTATCCCGTCTCCTCGACGGGTACCCGTCCGCGGGGAAACGAATCGAAATGCCTACGGCGAGGCGACGAGATCCCGCTGCGGGTCGATGCCCCAGCGGTCGCCGATCGCGGCGAGATCCGAGGTCAGCGGCCAGCGGTCCGGGCGTTCCTCGCCCTCGTGGGCCGGGCTGGCGCCCTTGAGGTCCATGCAACCGGTGTTGTCGCCGGTCGCGCGGATCTCGGCGACGTCGGCAGCGCTGAGGACCTGTCCCTCGGGCAGCGCCGCCAGCTCGGCGCGCTGGGCCTCGATCGGACGGGCGCCGGGATATGCCTCCTGGATCAGGGTCGGGACGACGCACTCCACCGCCGGGTGGGCGAGGTTCCACTGGCAGGCCAGGTGCATCGGGCTGAGACCGCTGCGCTCGCGGACCGGGTCGAGTCGAGTCAGCTTCTCCAGCCCGGCCTCGATCCAGCCGTCGGGCCGGAAGGAGCGGTGGTCGCTCCTGGCCAACTCCATACTCGGCCGCAGGTCGCCCCAGAAGAGGCCGCCGTAGTCGACCACCCGAGTGATCACCTTGACGCCGTGGCGCTCCGCCGCCTCGAGGCAGAGCTCGCCGGGCCAGGGCTCGAACGGGTTGAGGATGATCATTGCCCACTCGATCCGCTCGCCGAAGCGCTCCAAGCAGGAGATCAGGTCGAGGGTGAAGCCGTTGGCGGGCCCGGGCGCGACGCCGATCTGGGCCGCCAGCCCCGCCTCGCGGAGGGCCGACATCCCGTCCCAGACCGCCTCGCTGGAGTAGCCGATCCGGTCCGGGTTGTGCAGCAGCAGCAGGTCGAAGGACCCCACCCCGATCCGCTCGAGGCTCTTCTCGGCGGCCATCCGCAGGTAATCCGCGTACTCGCCCTCCCCGCGCAACCGCGGGTCCGTGAACCGCGGAAACCCCCGGGGCCCATCCCGCTCCCCCTCGTAAAAGTCATGCCCAACCGCCCCGACCAGGCTGTAGTCCTCCCGCGGCACCCCCGCCAGCGCCCTGCCCAACACCGCATCCGCCTCCCCCTGCCCATACGTATCGGCAGTAAGAACAGTGTCGATCCCGGCACCCGGCCTCAACAAGCTTTCCAACCGCTCTTCGGCGACCGCCTCTCCGAACCGAAGAAACCGACCGCCGCTCCAGGTGCCTACAGCAACACGACCAAGCTCACGCATGCAGCGAACCATAAGCCCCGCAGCTCGCGCGGGTGGCGTGGCAGGGGGGACCGCCCCCGCGGAAGCTTTAGCTACCGCAGGGGGTGGTGGGTCCCCTGCCACGACAGGACCCGCGCGCCAACAGCTACGGGCTAATCAGCCTCCGGCTTGGACTCACCGGAGTCCGACCCTCGATCGTCGCCGGCCTCCGGGCCCTCGTCCTTCTTGGCACCGGCTCCGACGCCGACCTTCTCCGGCTCGGGCTTGGCCTTCTTCGGCCGCGGCTTCTTCGGCTTGACGATCGTCAGGCTGAGCGGGTGGTCCTCCTCGTCGCCGGAGGGATCGCGCTTGACCATCACGGTCGAGCCGGGGACCATCTGGCCCTGACGCAGGACTTCGTCGGCGAGCGGGTCCTCGATGTAGCGCTGGATCGCCCGGCGCAGTGGGCGGGCGCCCATCGAGGGGTCCCAGCCTTTATCGACCAGCAGGTCCTTGGCCTCGTCGGTCAGCTCCAGCTGCAACTCGTGCTCGGCGACCTGGACGCGGACCCGGTTGATCATCAGGTCGATGATCTCCTTGACCTCTTCCTTGGCCAGCTTGTGGAAGACGATCACCTCGTCGATCCGGTTGAGGAACTCGGGCCGGAAGACTTTCTTCAGGTCGCTCATGATCCGGTTCTTCATGTCGCCGTAGGACATACCGGTCTCGTCGGCGACCGTGAAGCCGATCGAGGTGTTCTTGGCGATCTCCGAGGCGCCGATGTTCGAGGTCATGATCACGATCGCGTTGCGGAAGTCGACCGTGCGGCCCTGGGCGTCGGTGAGGCGCCCGTCCTCGAGGATCTGGAGCAGGATGTTGAAGACGTCCGGGTGCGCCTTCTCGATCTCGTCGAGCAGCAGCACCGAGTAGGGCTTGCGCCGCACGGCCTCGGTCAGCTGGCCGCCCTCGTCGTAGCCGATGTAGCCGGGCGGCGAGCCGACCAGGCGGCTGACCGCGTGCTTCTCCATGTACTCGGACATGTCGATCCGGATCATCGACTCCTCGTCGCCGAAGAGGAACTCGGCCAGGGTGCGGGCGAGCTCGGTCTTGCCGACCCCCGAGGGGCCGAGGAAGATGAATGAGCCGGCCGGGCGCTTGGGGTCCTTGATCCCGGCGCGCGAGCGGCGGATCGCCTTGGAGACGGCGGTGATCGCCACCTCCTGGCCGATCACCCGCTTGTGCAGCTCCTCCTCCATGCGGATCAGCTTCTGGGTCTCGGCCTCGGTCAGTTTGAAGACCGGGATGCCGGTCCACATCGAGACGATGTCGGCAATCTCCTCTTCGCCGACATCGGGCCGGTCGCCGTTCTCGCCCTCGGCCCACTCGTCCTCGAGCTGGCGCTTGCGGGTGGTCAGCTGGCGCTCGGTGTCGCGCAGGTTGGCCGCTTTCTCGAACTCCTGCGCTTCGATCGCGGCCTCCTTGTCGCGCCGCGTCGTCTCGATTTCCTCCTCGAGGTCGCGGTAGACCGGCGGCGCGCTCATCGACTTGATCCGCATCCGCGAGGCGGCCTCGTCGATCAGGTCGATCGCCTTGTCGGGCAGGAAGCGGTCGGAGATGTAGCGGTCGGCGAGCTCCGCGGCCGCCTCCAGCGCGTCGTTGGTGATGTTGACGCGGTGATGCTGCTCGTAGCGCTCGCGCAGCCCTTCGAGGATCTTCACCGTGTCCTCGACCGAGGGCTGGTCGACCTTGATCTGGGCGAAGCGTCGCTCCAGCGCCGAGTCGCGCTCGAGGTACTTGCGGTACTCGTCGAGCGTGGTGGCGCCGATCGTCTGCAGCTCACCGCGGGCGAGCGCCGGCTTGAGGATCGAGGCGGCGTCGATCGCGCCCTCGGCGGCGCCGGCGCCGACCAGGTTGTGGAGCTCGTCGATAAAGAGAATGATGTCGCCGCGCTGGGTGATCTCTTTCATCACCTTCTTCAGCCGCTCCTCGAACTCGCCGCGGTACTTCGAACCGGCGACAAGGGCGGCCAGGTCGAGCGTGTAGATCTGCTTGTTCTTGAGCAGCTCGGGAACTTCGCCCTTGTTGATGCGGGCGGCCAGCCCCTCGACCACGGCGGTCTTGCCGACCCCGGGCTCGCCCAGCAGCACCGGGTTGTTCTTGGTCCGGCGGGAGAGGATCTGCATGATCCGCTCTATCTCGGTCTCGCGGCCGATCACCGGGTCGAGCTTGCCCTCCTCGGCGAGCTTGGTCAGATTGCGACCGAACTGGTCGAGCAGCTTCGATGACTTCTTGCCCTCGCCGGAACCGCCGCCTGCGCCCGCGCCGGCACCCTGGCGGCGACCGCCTGGGCCGGAGAGCATGCGGATCACCTCGTTGCGAATCTTGTCCGAGTCGGCGTCGAAATCGAGCAGGATGCGGGCGGCGACTCCCTCGTTCTCACGCACCAGGCCGAGCAGGATGTGCTCGGTGCCGATGTAGTTGTGGCCGAGCGAGAGCGCCTCGCGCAGGGCCAGCTCGAGCACCTTCTTGGCGCGCGGCGTGAACGGGATCTGGCCGGACGTGACCTCCTCGCCGGAACCGACGATCCGAACCACCTGCGAGCGAACCCGCTCGGTGGTGATGTCGAGCGACTCGAGGACGCGGGCAGCGAGCCCCTCCTCCTCGCGCAGCAGCCCGAGCAGGATGTGCTCGGTGCCGATGTAGTTGTGCTTCAGCGTGCGCGCCTCTTCCTGGGCCAGGACGACTACTTGACGGGCTCGCTCTGTAAATCGCTCGAACAAAAAGCCTCTCTATCTACTCAAACTCGCGTGGGCTGAGTAAGTATCGGACGAAGACGCCCTTCAGTTAACGGGAAGCGCCCATGTGCCCTTTAAACCTTACCGAGCGCGGCCAACCGGCCCTTTGTCGCAAAAATACGCTCGGAGCGGCCTTTTCGGACCCAGAACAACGTTCCGGTGCGCCTTTCCCCCGCTATGGCGAGATAAAGCGCACCGGAAGCTCAGGAGCGCATGGCGGGGAAGAGCACAACCTCGCGCACGCTCTTGGCGCCGGTGAGCAGCATCACCAGGCGGTCGATGCCGATGCCGACGCCGCCGGTCGGCGGCATCCCCTGCTCTAGCGCGGCGACGAAATCCTCGTCGTAGGGCTGCGCCTCCTCGTCGCCGCGGGCCAGCTCCTCGGCCTGTTGCTCGAAGCGGCGGCGCTGCTCGTCTGGGTCGTTGAGCTCGGTGAATCCGTTGGCGATCTCCATGCCGCCGGCGAAGGCCTCGAAGCGCTCGACCAGCCCCTCCTCGGAGCGGTGCGACTTGGCGAAGGGTGAGAGCTCGACTGGGTAGTCGACGACGAAGGTGGGCTGGATCAAGCCCGGCTCGACGTGCTTGGAGAGCAGGCCGTCAACCAGCTTGCCCCAGCCCTCCTCGGGGTCGGGCTCGGTGCCGATCGCCGCGGCCAGTGCCTCGCGGCTGGGGTGCTCGGCGATGTCGATGCCGCTGGCCTCGCGGATCGCCTCGCGGAAGGCGATCCGGTTCCAGGGCGGGGCGAAATCGATCGAGACGCCGTCGCGCTCGACCACCGTCGTGCCCAGCACCCGCTCCGCCACCTCGGCGACCATGTGCTCGACCCGGTGGGCGGTGTGCGCGTAGTCCGAGCAGGCCTCGTACCACTCGAGCATCGTGAACTCGGGGTTGTGCTTGTGCGAGATCCCCTCGTTGCGGAAGTCCTTGCCGAGCTCGTAGACGCGGTCGATGCCGCCGACGACGAGTCGCTTCAGGTAGAGCTCGGTAGCGATGCGCAGGTAGAGGTCGCGGTCGAGCGCGTTGTGGTGGGTGGTGAAGGGGCGCGCCAGGGCGCCGCCGTAGAGCGGCTGCAGCACGGGGGTCTCGACCTCGACGAAGCCGCGTTCGTCGAGCCAGCGGCGCACCTCGCTGACAGTGCGGGCGCGCTGGGCGAATAGGCGGCGGCTCTCCTCGTTGGCGATCAGGTCGAGCTCGCGCTGGCGGTAGCGCGTCTCGACGTCCCCAAGGCCGTGGAACTTGTCGGGCGGCGGCCTCAGGCTCTTGGCCAGCAGCTTCCAGTGATCGATCGCCAGCGAGAGCTCGCCGCCGCGGCGGGTCGCCAGCGCGGTGCCCTCGACGCCGACGATGTCGCCGAGGTCGAGGTCGACCAGGACCGCGTAGGCCTCCTCGCCGAGCAGGTCCTCGCGGGCGTGCAGCTGGATCTGGCCGCTGGCATCGCGCAGGTCAAGGAAGCAGGCCTTGCCGTGCCCGCGCCGGCCGACCAGCCGCCCGGCCACCCGGTGGCGCGACTCGGTCTCCACCCCGGGCGCCAGTCCCTCATGCGCCACCCGAACCTCACCAATGTCCTCCCGCTCGGCGAACTCCGCTGGAAACGGATCGATCCCCGCCTCCCGCAACCTCTCCAGCTTCTCGCGCCGGTCACGAAGAACATCTGAGGCTTCGGAGTCACTCATCGACGCGCGAGCCTATCGGGGTATCAAGACCCGCCCCGGCAGGGGTGGAGCGTCTTGTACTTTTTCGTCGACCGCATCAAGGCGCCAGCCCAATCCCGCTCCACCGAAAAAGTTAAGCGGAACCCCTGCCGGGGCGGGTCCTCATCCGATGGGCTCTACGCAGTCTCGATCTTGGTGATCTTGAGCTTCTTCTTCGGCCCGCGCGGCACCTCGACGGTGACGATGTCGTTGCGCTTGTGCCCGATCAGGGCTTTGCCGATCGGCGACTCGTTGGAGAGCTTGTGCTCAAGCGGGTCGGCCTCGGTCGAGCCGACGATCTGAAACTTCTGCGAGTTGCCGCTCTTCTGGTCCTTGACGTGGACGATCGAGCCGAACCGCACCTCGTCGGTGCCGATTCCCTTCTCGTCGATCACGGTGGCGCGGCGCAACCGCTCTTCGAGCTGGGCGATCCGCTGCTCGAGCAGTGCCTGCTCGTTCTTGGCGTCGTCGTACTCGGCGTTCTCGGAGATGTCGCCGAACTCGCGGGCCTCCTTGATCCGTTCGGCGACCTCGCGCCGCTTCGCGGTCGTGAGCTGATCGATCTCCTCCTTGAGCTTCTCGAGACCCTCTGGAGTGATTACGGACTGGCGACTCACTGGACCTACCTCGCTTTAGATTTGAGAACGGCGGGAAAACGGCTCCTAGACCCAAAAACGCCCAGGTGCGACGGCGTTTTCATCACCGCACCAGGGCCGGAAGTCGCGGGATTATAGCGAGGGCGCTGGAGCGGCTAGACCGGCGATCATCTGGCGGGCTCGCGGCAGGTCGGCGTGGCGCATCAGCTCGTCGGTGAACTCGGGGGTGGCGCCGAGCGGCTCCATGTACCAGGGGTAGAACTTGCGCAGGTAGCGACCGGCCCGCTCGGTGCCCAGGTGCTCCTCGGCCCGGTCGATCACCCAGAGCAGCTCGGCCGTCACCTCGCCCCGGTCCGGAGGCGCCATTCGCCGCCCGGTCAGTTCCTCGAAAACCCAGGGGTTGCCGAGCGAGCCGCGGGCGATCATCACCGCGTCGGCACCGGACTCCTCGTAGGCCCGGCGCGCCGCATCGGCGCTCTTCAGGCCGCCGGAAACGATCACGGGCACCTCGATTCGCTCGACCAGCTCGCGGGTGAGCGCGTAGTCGGGCTGGCCCTTGTGGCCGACGGTCGCCGCCCGTGGGTGGAAGCCGATCGCCGCCACGCCGGCCTCCTCGGCGAGCCGCACCGCGAGGTCGTAGCCGGAGCGGTCGCCGGCCTCGATGCCCGAGCGCAGCTTCACCGTCACCGGCAGGCCGCTGCCCTCGACCGCACCCCGCGCCAGTGCCAAGGCCAGGTCGGGGTCGCGCAGCAACTCGGCGCCGGCGCCGGTCTTGCGCACCTTGCGCACCGGGCAGCCCATGTTGATGTCGATCAGGTCGGCGCCGGCCTCGGCGGCGACCGCCGCCGCCGAGCGCATCACCTCGGCGTCGTGGCCGAAGAGCTGCAGCGAGACCGGATGCTCGTCGGGATGAATCCGCATCAGCTCGCGCAGGGTGCGCTCGTTGCGGTGGTGCAGGCCGAAGCTGGAGACCATCTCGGAGACCGCCAGGCCGGCGCCGTGGCGCTTTGCCTGCAGGCGCACGAACCAGTTGCCGATCCCCGCCAGGGGAGCGAGCAAGACCCGGTTGGAGATCTCGACGTCGCCGATCCGCAGCGGATCAGTCAGCGGGGGCTGTGGACTCGTGTCGCTCATGGATCAGGCGCAGCCCCTTCAGGGTAAGGAGATCGTCGACCTCGTCGATCGTTTCCGCGAAGGGGACGACGGTGGAGGCGTAGCCGCCGGTGGCGAGAACCTGCGGATTCGGCAACTCTTCTTCGATCCGGCGAACGATGCCGTCGATCAAGCCGGCGAAACCGAAGATGAAGCCGGAATGGATCGCAGCCCGGGTCGAACGGCCGATCGCTTCCCGCGGCTCTTCGAGATCGATTCTGGTGATCCGTGCCGCCCGCTCGATCAGGGCGCTGAGCGAGGGCGCGAGACCGGGGCCGATCGCGCCACCGAGATACTCGCCGGCAGCGGAGACCACGTCGATGTTGATGCCGGTGCCGAAGTCGACCGAGACGCAGGCCTCGCCGAAGCGCTCGTAGGCGGCTATCGCGTTGACCAGGCGGTCGGCGCCGACCTCGAGCGGGTTGTCGATCCGAATCGGCATCCCGGTCTTCACTCCGGGCCCGATCGTCAGGCAGTTGGCGTCGAGGTAGCGTGCTGCGAGCTGCTCGAACTGAGTGCCGAGCGGCGGAACCACCGAGGAGACGCAGAGCCCGTCGACGTCCTTGAACGACATCCCACAGAGGCCGAAGAGCCCGGCGATCCGCTCGGCCAGCTCATCGCCGGTGGCGCCCGAGCGAGTCTGGAAGCGCCAGTGCTCGACCAGGCTCTCGCCCTCGAAGGCGCCCAGGTGGGTCTGGGTGTTACCGACATCGACCGCAAGGAGCACGGCGCGATTATCGCCGACGCCGTAGGATCGGCGCGTGGAGGCGCGGCTTTACACGATCCCTGGCTCGCATCCGGGAATGGCGACCCGGATGATGCTGGAGCAGAAGGGGATCGCCTACAAGCGCACCGACCTCTTCCCGGTGATGTCGAAGGGAATCCTCCGCGTCCTCGGCTTCCCGGGCAAAACGGTGCCGGCGCTGAAGATCGACGGGCGCAAGGTGCAGGGCTCACGCCCGATCGCCCGCGAGCTGGACCGGCTGGTGCCGGAGCCTCCCCTCTTCCCCACCGACCCCACGCAACTGGCCGCGGTCGAGGAGGCTGAGCGCTTCGGCGACGAGGAGCTACAGCACCCGATCCGCCAGATTTCCTGGTGGTCGATCAGGAAGGACAACTCCTCGCTGCGCAGCTACTCGGAGGGGGCCAAGCTCGGCATCCCGATCGGACTGGCCGTACGCACCGCGGCCCCGATCGTCGCCCTCGCGGCCCGCACCAACGAGGCGACCGACGAGAACGTGCGCCGCGACCTTGCCGCCCTGCCGGGATTTCTCGACAAGATCGACGCCTGGATCGAGGCCGGGGTGCTGAACGGAGAGCAACTCAACGCCGCCGACTTCCAGATCGCCCCCAGCATCGCCCTGGCGATGACGCTTGACGACCTGCGTCCCGCAATCGAGCGCCAGCCGCCGGCGCCCTGGCCAAGCGGGTCATCCCCCATTACCCGGGCAAAGCCCCACCGGTCCTCCCGCCCGCCTGGCTGCAGCAACTGCGCGAGCCGACCGCCACCTAGTAGGTCGGTGTCAGGGCACCATCCGCTCGGACAATCGGCGGCCTAATTACTTGCCCCGGAAAAGCCCCCGGGCATGAAAACGGCCGCGCAGGAGGTTCAGCGCGGCCGTCTTCTAAATGGGCATTTGCTCTTGCGAGCTTGCCGATCGTTTCAAGTGGGCAGGACGGCGACGGTGTCCAGGTCATAGGCGAAGGTTGCCCAACCTGTCCAGATCCGCTCGCCCTCGACACCCTTCAACCTCGCTCGCCGCAGCCCGTAGCCTCGCTTGAGGTGGGAGATGCGACCCTCGGCCCCGACTCGGTAGCGGGCCAGGCGGCGTTCGGTGCGCCGCGAGCGCCCCGGCTCCTTGCGGCCGGCGATGAAGGTCCGTTCGGGCGCGATCGCGGCGAGCTGCTCGTCGGTGCGGAGGTGGCCGAAGCCGCCGTCGAGGGCGAACTCGCGCGGGCAGATCCCGAGGCCGGTGAGCTCGGCGACGGTCTGCGGCAGGAGCTCGTTCTCGTTCGGGGCGCCGGGAAGCGAGGCGGGCGGCAGCAGAAGGCCGCGCTGGCCGGGCTTGGTCGAGGCGGTGAGCTCGCAGAGCTGGACGACGTAGCCGAACTCGGTCGGCTTGCCCTGCTTGCCCTTGCGAATCGGCCGCGCATCGGGGTCTGAGAGCGAGACGAGCCGATCGTAGATCGGCTCGCCGGCGATGCGCTTGGCGATCTGCTCGGTGACCTTCTCGCAGCGCTCTGCCAGCTCGGTGAGCCGCCGTGCGGCGCCGAGCTTGGCCTGGGCGCCACGGCCGCGCGCCCGGCCCTTGATCGCAGCGGCCAGCTTGCGGGCTTCGCCGACCGAGCGGCGCAAAAGCTCGCCGCACTCCCCGGTGAGGCGCAGGACCTCGGCCTTGCGCTCGCCCGAGCGGCGGGCGAGGGTTCGCGACATCGCCCGCAGCCGCTTGCCCAGCGCGCGGGAGCGGTCGCGCACCGCCTTGGTCTCCTCGCCGGCCAGCGAGAGCATCTTGCGCGCCTCGCGCGCCAGCGCCTTGACCCCGTCGGCGGCCAGGCCGGAGTCGGTCGGGTAGCGCACGTCGGCCTCGACCACGGTCGAGTCGATCCGTGCGGCCCGCGCTCGAAAGCGTCGCTCCCTCTGCGCCTTTGCGATCAGCGCCCGGGTCAGCTCCGCGACCGTCTCCGCCCCCAGGCGACGCGTCAGCTTGCGGACCGTCGACTCGCAGGGAACCCGCTCGTGCAGGGGGATCAGGCAGAAGCGGCGCAGGTGCAGGGAGTCGGAGACCTCGCGAACCAGGGTCTCGTAGCCCCAGCCGGTGCGCTGCTTGAGCACCATCAGCCGCACGTAGGTCTCCATCGCGATCGTCGGCCGTCCTTCGCTCAACATGGCCCGCCCGGTCTCGCTCGCTTCCTCCTCCCAATGCGTGGCGATCGGCCGCAGCAGCTCCGGATCGCCGAGCAGTTCGTCGATCTTCCCCAAGTCCTCCGGCAGCTCCTTGGCCTCGACCGGCAACACCTCGTCCCAAAGCGTCTCCGCCTGCGGCGCTCGCAGGGTCAGCATATGTACCTCCTCGATCTTGAAACATGCCCATTACCAGGACATTCTCGAGATGAGTCCGGACGGATCAGGCTCAGGGGCGGCTACTTTTTCCGGGGCAAGTAATTAGGCCGCCGATTTGAGTATCCGCCCGCTCGGATGGTGCCCTGACACCGCCTCAAAGCGTGCCGAGACATCTGACACGCTGGCCGGAGCCGAGGGATGCGAAGGCGGCGGAGAAGCTTGGTGCCGTCGGGCAGAACGAGATTCGAATCGAGTTCTAGCAATGGGGTGAGTACGAAGCGGCGGGTGGTGACCTCGCGGTGGGGGAGCGTGAGGCGGTCGGTTGAGAGTTCGAGGTCGCCGAGCAGGAGCAGGTCGATGTCGAGCGGGCGGGGGCTGTGGCGGGGGGCGTCGAGGGCGCGGCCGCGGGCGGCCTCGATCTCCTTGCAGAGGTCGAGCAGGGCCTCGGGCTCCAGATCGGTGCGGATGCGGATCGCGGCATTGAGGAAGTCGGGTTGGTCGAGGACCTCGCCCACCGGCTCCGTCTCATAGGTCGAGGAGGCGGCATCGACCTCCACCCCGCGCTCGCGCAGGCCGTCGATCGCCGCCCGCAGGTGCGACTCACGGTCGCCGGCGTTGGAGCCGAGACCGAGGTATCCGATTCTCACCACGGATGGAATCTATTAGGCCTGTCGCTGACACCGGAACGGCCAGGAAAGTTCGGCAATTCCCCCTGTTACCGAACTTTACGAAACTAAAGTTCGGTAATATTTCGCGTATCGAACCTTATGACTCCTAAGGGACATCTGGAAGAGCGCATCTGGCACGCCGACTACGGCCGCTACGGAGGGCGGCGGTCGAGGGGGTCGTTCAGCTACCAGGCTTACGTTCCAGAGCCGATCGCCGAGTTCGACCTTGCCCTGCCAGGCGATGTGGCAGAGGTCAGCAGCGAAGCCGAACGCGAGGTTTCGCTTCTCAACCGCGATCCACCTGGGCTGGATGGCCTGGAGGCGTTGGCTCGCCAGCTACTGCGAGCGGAGTCTCTTGCCTCCTCGCGAATCGAGGGCCTGACCCTCTCCCATCGACGCCTCGCAAAAGCCGCCGTCGACCCCGAGGGCAGCCGGGACGTCAACGCCCGCTCGGTCGTGGGCAACATCATCGCCATGGAGAAGGCGGTCGAAATCGGTGCCGCTGCCGATCGGCTCTCCGTCGAGAGCATCGTGGCGATTCACGAGACGCTCTTTCGCGACACCCGCGACGACACCATCGCGGGCAAGATCCGCACGACGCAGAACTGGATCGGCGGGAGCGCTGACACGCCACGCAATGCCGACTTCATTCCACCGCCGCCAGAACTGGTCTCACCGCTGCTCGAGGATCTCGGCAAGTTCATCAATCGCAACGACCTACCGTCGATTGTGCAAGCGGCAATTGCCCACGCGCAGTTCGAGACCATCCACCCCTTTCCCGACGGCAACGGGCGCGTTGGGCGATGCCTGATTCACGCGATCCTCCGTCGCCGTGACCTGGCCAAGCGCTACGTGCCGCCGATCAGCCTCGTGCTCGCCACCGACGTGCGTGGCTACGAACAAGGGCTGACGGACTTTCGGCAAGGTGAGGATGCGGCCTGGTGCGCCGTCTTCGCACAGGCGACACGCACGGCCGCACGCGAGGCGGAGAGCTTCGCGCAGCGGATCGAGCTATTGCAAGAGAACTGGCTTCGCCGTGCCGGGAACCCGCGCAGCGATGCTGCAGCCCGAAAGCTGATCGGCGCCATTCCGGCACAGCCGATCGTCGACATCCCCACCACGATGGAGATCGCGGGCGTATCGGATGTGGCTGCCGGCCGGGCCGTCGACAGGCTCGAGCAAGCAGGGGTTCTTCAACCTGCGAGACCCGGGCAGAAGCGCAAACGGTCCTGGGAGGCACGCGAGCTCTTCGACCTGGTCAACGACTTCGAGCGTGGCCTGGCGACGCTGCCGGGGAAACGACGCCCAGCGCGACCCGCACCGGGCCCCGGATAAAGCGAGCTACGCCTCTTCGGGCTCGCCGTCGTCGTCCTCTTCGGCACGCTCGTGGACGACCTCCACGGCGACCTCCTGGATCGCCAGGGGGAGCGGCGGCTCCGGCTTGGCGGCGCGGACTCGGGCCGACTCGCAGCCGTAGCGCTCCATCAGCCGCTCGCCGACGACCTGGGAGAGGCGCTCCAGGGTTCGGTAGCTGCGCTCGGTGGCGGCGAGGGCGACGATGTCGCAGACCTCGGCGTAGTCGACCGTGTCCTCGATCCGGTCGGTGAGGACGGCGTCGCAGTCGGGCACGTCGAAGGAGATGTCGAACTCGAGCCGCTGCCCGACCTCCTGCTCGGCGTCGCTGACCCCGTGGTGGGTGTAGATCGAGAGCCCGCGCAGCTCAACCTCGACTCTGGAATCGATCCCGTTGCCGTGTGCCTCCATGGGTGGAACCTACCCAAGGATCGCGTTCGCGACCCTGAGCGCCTGCGCCGTCTCGGCAACATCGTGGACCCGCAGGACGTCTGCCCCCTCCGCCGCGGCAAGCACCGCAGAGGCGACCGAACCGCCGATCCGGTCCTCCACACCCGAGCCGTCGACCCTGCCGATGAAGCTCTTGCGCGAGGTCCCGATCACCAGCGGCCGCCCCAGCTCCCGCAACTCCCCCAGCCGCCGCAGCAACTCCAGGTTGTGCTCCACCGTCTTGCCAAACCCGATCCCGGGATCGAGCCAAATCCGCGCCTCGTCCACCCCTTCCTCAACTGCGAACTCCATCCGCGCAGCCAGAAACGCCTTGACCTCATCGACGACGTCCTCGTAGGAGGGATCGTCCTGCATGGTCCGCGGATTCCCCGGCATGTGCATCAGCACCACCCCGACATCGCGCCCAGCGCAAAGCCCCGCCATCTCGGGGTCGCGCCGAAACGCGGTCACGTCATTGACGATCGAGGCCCCCGCCGAAAGCGCAGCTTCGGCTACGGCGAGCTTCGAGGTGTCGATCGAGACGGTCGCATCGCCGACAAGCGCCCGGACCACAGGCTCCACCCGCCGCAACTCCTCCGCCTCGTCAACCTCGACCGCCCCGGGCCGAGTCGATTCCCCCCCCACATCCAAAATCGCTGCCCCGTCGCGCACAAGCTCTTCCCCATGCGCAACCGCCGCCTCCGCATCGAGGTACTTGCCTCCATCCGAAAACGAGTCGGGAGTGACGTTGACGACGCCCATGAGCTTGGGATTCATCGAGAAAGTATCGCTCCGCTGTGCTTTTTCGGCGCTACACACGGCAAAGGAACAGCGGAGCATTGGGAGGGGCGGGGTGCTTCTCGGCCGGGCGGATACTCAAAATGCCGGGCTAATTAGCCCGGCGTTTGGACGGCCGAGAAGCACCCCGCCCCTCCCACCTCCAGCCTTCCCACCCTGCTCTTCAGCTGGCGTCGCCGCCGGCAAACCCCGGCCTGGGCCGGGGCGCCGTCCGCGGCCCTTCGCGCTGCGCCCGTTCCGGCTCAGGCGCCGGCTCCACAGGCTGCGCCGGCTCCTCCTCGTCGACGAAGACCTCCTCCGCCGGCTTGCCCTCGAGCAGGGCGAGGAACTGCTCGGCGTCGATCGTCTCGCGCTCGAGCAGCAGCTTGGAAATCCGGTCGAGCTCCTCGCGCTTCTCGGTGAGCAGGTCCTTGGCGGCCTGGTGGGCGCTCTCGACGATGCGGCGGATCTCGTCGTCGATCTCGCGGGCGATCTCGTCGGAGTAGTCGGGCTCGGAGGAGAACTCGCGGCCGAGGAAAGGCTGGCCGCGATCGTGACCGAAGACGCGCGGGCCGAGCCGCTCGGACATGCCGAAGCGCATCACCATCTGCTTCGCCGTCGCGGTCACCTTCTCGAGGTCGTTGGAGGCGCCGGTGGTGATCTCGCCGAAGACGATCTCCTCGGCCGCGCGGCCGCCGAGGGTCATCGCCATCGTGTCGGTCAGCTCGGCGCGCGAGGTGAGGAACTTGTCTTCGGTCGGCAGGCTGATCGTGTAGCCGAGGGCCTGGCCGCGGCTGATGATCGAGATCTTGTGAACCGGGTCGCAGTTGGGCAGCAGGTGGCCGACGATCGCGTGGCCGAGCTCGTGGTAGGCGGTGATCAGGCGCTCCTTCTCGCTCATCACCCGGGTCTTCTTCTCCGGGCCGGCGATCACGCGCATGATCCCCTCCTCGAGCTGATGCATCGAGATCTCCCGCCGGCCCTCGCGGGCGGTCAACAGGGCCGCCTCGTTGATCAGGTTGGCGAGGTCGGCGCCGGTGAAGCCGGGGGTCTGGCCGGCGAGGGCGTCGAGGTCGATCGCCTTGGCCAGCGGCTTGCCGCGGGTGTGGACCTCGAGGATGTGCTTGCGGCCCTTGCGGTCGGGACGGTCGACGACGACCTGGCGGTCGAAGCGGCCGGGCCGCAGCAGGGCCGGGTCGAGGATGTCGGGCCGGTTGGTGGCCGCGATCAAGATGATGTTGTCCTTCATTTCGAAGCCGTCCATCTCGACCAGCAGCTGGTTCAGGGTCTGCTCGCGCTCGTCGTGACCGCCGCCCATGCCGGCACCGCGGTGGCGGCCGACGGCGTCGATCTCGTCCATGAAGATGATGCAGGGCGAGTTCTGCTTGGCCTGCTCGAAGAGGTCGCGGACGCGGCTGGCGCCGACGCCGACGAACATCTCGACGAAGTCCGAGCCCGAGATCGAGAAGAAGGGAACCCCGGCCTCGCCGGCGACCGCGCGGGCGAGCAGCGTCTTGCCGGTACCGGGCGGGCCATAGAGCAGCACCCCCTTGGGGATGCGGGCCCCGAGCGCCTGAAACTTCTTCGGGTTCTCGAGGAATTCCTTGATCTCCTGCAGCTCCTGCACCGCCTCGTCGACGCCGGCAACGTCGCGGAAGGTGATCTTGGGCGCGTCGACCGACATCCGCTTCGCCTTCGATTTGCCGAAGTTCATCACCCGGCTTCCGCCGCCCTGCATCTGGTTCATCAGGAAGATCCAGAAGCCGAAGAAGAGGACGAAGGGCAGGATGTAGGTGAGGATCGAGAGCAGGCCCGAGCCGCCGGTGCCGTGCACCGTCGTTTCGACGTTGTTCTGGTCGATCAGGTTGAGCAGCGACTGCTCGGTGTTGGGCGGGTAGCCGGTCGAGAAGCTTTCGCCGTCTTCGCCGTTGGCGCCCTTCTTGGTCACATCAAGGGAGTTGTCCTTGGTGTTGATCGTGATCTTTTCGATCTTGCCGTTGGCGATCAGGCCGTCCTGCGCCTTGGAGGCGACAAGTTCGTTGTACGACGGAGCTTTGCTGCTGTCTGGGCTGTTGATCACCTTCTGGGCGACGAAGGCAAGGATCACCACAAGCAGGATCGGGAAAGCTGCGCTCTTGAAAAAACGCCTCACAGGGAAAAATCAGCGTACCAGGGCGGTATTGGCCAGCCGCCCCCGGACGCGGAAGCGCAGGCACGAGATCACCGGGTATGGCTAGCGTGCCTGCGCGGGAGCAGAGGAGGCGGCGCCCGGCAAATCCAGCGCGGCTACGTAGGAGAGGTTGCGGTAGCGCTGCGCGTGGTCGAGGCCGTAGCCGATCGCGAAGCGGTTGGGGATCTCGAAGCCGACGTAGCGGGGAGAGAGGTCGACGCGGAGTCGCTCGGGCTTGGTCAGCAGGGCGCAGACCTCGAGCGAGGCGGGGTTGCGCGCCTTCAAGTTGCGCATCAGGTACTGCAGCGTCAGGCCGGAGTCGATGATGTCCTCGACGATCAGCACATCGCGTCCTTCGATCGGTGCGTCGAGGTCCTTCATGATCCGCACCACGCCCGAGGAATCGGTCTGCGAGCCGTAGCTGGAGACCGCCATGAAGTCGACCTCGCAAGGCACCTCGATGCTGCGCATCAGGTCGGCGAGGAAGAGCACGGCTCCCTTGAGCACGCCGACCATGAAAAGGTCGCGCCCGGCGTACTCCGCGCTGATCCGGGCGCCGAGCTCGGCCACGCGTTGCTGCAGTTCCTCGCTGGAGACGAGGGTCTCGCCGATCGCGCTCTCGCTCATCGCGCCGCAGTCTAGATGCACACCGACGGGCCGACGGGCCGATACGTCAAGTCAAACTTGACGTATCGGCCCGTCGGCCCCTGGGGGTCAGCGCTCGGCGTGGAGGACGCCGCGCTCGACCACGGCGCGGACGCCGCCGCCGAGGTCGAGCATCGCGGTGCCGGTGCGGCGCAGGGCGACGACCTCCTCGGCGTGGTTGGCTGCTCCCGGCACCGGGCGGCCGGCGGCGCGGTCGGCGAGGCGCTGGACAACGAGGCGGCGCAGCGCCGGGTGCAGGCCGGCCAGGCGGCTCAGCTCGATTGTGCCGCGCTCGCAGCCGTTGGACGCGAGCTCGGCGTCGACGAGCGAGTCGAGCACCTCGGCCTCGTCGCGCAGCAGCTCCGCCGTGCGCAGCACGTTGCGCGCCGCAGCAGGATGGATCTCGGCCAGCGCCGGAGCGAGCCGGTGGCGGACCCGGTTGCGCGCGTAGGCGTCGCCGTCGTTGCTCGGATCGTCGCGCCAAGCGAGTCCCCGCTCCTCGCAGTAGGTGGTGGTCTGCTCGCGGGTGAATCCGAGCAGCGGCCGGACCAGGCTGCCGTCGCGCACCTTCATCCCGAGCAGGGCACGGCGGCTGGGCGAGGAAGCCAGCCGGTAGAGGATCGTCTCGACCTGGTCGTCGGCAATGTGGCCAGTGGCGATCAGCCCCTGCTCTGCCAGCGCCAGGCGCGCCGCTGCCGCGTAGCGAGCGTCGCGCGCCCAGGCCTGCAGGTTGCCGGGACCCTCCGGCCGCCGCGGCCGCTCCACCTCGAGAGCGAGCCCGAGCCGCTCGCAGAGCCCGGCGCAATGAGCCTCGTCGGCATCGGAGTCGTCGCGCAGGCCGTAGTTCACATGCAACGCGGTGACGCCGCCGGCCCGAGCAGCCGCGTCGCCAGGTCGAGCAGGCAGACAGAATCCCGCCCGCCGGAGAGCATCGCCACCACCGGCGTGCCGGCCGGCAGCAGGTCTTGCTCGCGCACCGCCTCGAGCATCTGTTCGCTCTCCATGCCGCAATTGTCCCCGCCCGACCGTGCCGGTGCGCTTTATCCACGAAATAGGGGGATAAAGCGCACCGGAAGGTCAGTTCTCGGCGCGGACCACGTACAGCGGCGTCGGGTCGGGGAAGCCGTGCAGGTTGACCTCGCCGATCGGGTCGCAGTCGAGGCCGCGGCCGTGCAGCGCCTGGCTGACCCGGTCGGTGACCAATACCTCGCCGGCCTGGGCCTTACTGACCACCCGGTGGGCAAGGTTGACGTGGGTGCCGAAGTAGTCGCCGTCACGGTAGACGGCCTGCGCGTAGTGGATGCCGACGCGCGGCTGGGGGCGCTCGGGGAAGCGGTCCATCAGCTCGACCGCCCACTCGGTCAAGGCGGCTGGATCGGGGGATACGACCATCACCTCGTCGCCGATCGTCTTCACGATCGTCGCCTCCGGTGGCAGCGTCGTTTCGACCGTTTCGACGAAGTTCTCGATCACGTCGAGCGCCTCCATGTCGCCCTCTTCCTCGGTGTAGCGGGTGAAGCCGGTGAGATCGATGAAGCAGAGCGTGACCGGGACGTGATGCACCTGCGAGGCGGCGGCTCCCCCCTCGCTCTCCATGTGGCCGACGACGTCCTGCTCGAGGAAGAAGCGCAGGTAGCGGTTGTGGAGATACTCGGTGAGGGGAGTGGCCAGGGGGAGGATGTCGCCGGCCAGCTCGCCCATCTCCTCGGCCATCTCCAGCTCCGGCACGGCGTCGCGGATCAGCGGTTCGTGGACATAGAGGTGGAAGAGGCGGACCTCGGCGTCGGCGATGCGGCGCAGCGACTGTACGTAAACGCGGACCAGCTGCAGGAAGGCGACGAGGGGGAAGCCGGCGGCGAGTACGCGGGCGCAGTGGCGCAGAGCCCTGACGTCCTCGGGCCCCAGAAGGCGCTCCTGGCCGAGCGGCGTGCCGAGAATGACCAGGATCCGCTCGACCAGATCTGGCTCCAGACCGGTCTCGCGGGCAACCTCGGCGACGGTCGTCTGCTCCTCGGACTTGGGGAAAAGATCCTCGCTGAAGCCGAAGGCAAGGCGGCCCTCGCGGCCGGCCCGCTTGAGGTCATCGAGCGAGTGGCCCCGCTCCCGCATCCGCGCAACCACCCGAGCCTGCGCCGCCGCGGCGGCGGTCCAGCGCCCGCGGCGCACCGGCAGCACCTTCTCCTCGGCCCAGCGTTTCAGCGTGCTGGCCGAGACGCCGGACCGGCGCGAGGCCTCGCTGAGGGATATGCGCTCGTCGGACGGCATGCGCCGGGGCCGAGGCTAGTCAGAAGCGGCGCATAACGACGAGCGGGGCGGCCAAGGCCGCCCCGCTCGTCGTCTGACTGGTTGTCGCCCCGCGGGCGCGCTAGGCCGTGACCTCCGGCTCCTCGTGCGCCTGTAGAACGGGCTCCCCGTCCTCGCCGGTGCGGATGCGAATCGCTTCCTCGACCGGCAGGACGAAGATCTTTCCGTCGCCGACCTCGCCCGTACGAGCATGCCTGAGGATCGTCTCGACGACCAGACCCTTGTCGCTGTCCTCGACCACGACCTCGAGCTTGAGCTTCGGCCGGACGTTGACGGTGAGGGTCGAGCCGCGATACCGCTCGACGATCCCCTTCTGACGTCCCGAGCCCTTCGCCTCGACGATCGAGAGGGAGGGAAATCCCTTCTCGAGCAGCTCGGTTCTGATCGGCTCGAACGCCTCGTGTCGGATGAACGCCTCGATCTTCTTCATGCGCTCAGCCCCCCACTCGCGACTCGGCCGCGGTCATCTGGGCGGGAACGGGGGCGCCGATTCCCGCGCCCGATTCGCTGACCGTCCCGGGCAGGCCGGTCGAGTACTCGGGCTGGGGAATGAACTGCTCCGGATACCCGTACATCCCGTGCGAGCTGATGTCGAGGCCGGCCTCCTCCTCCTCCTCGGAGACGCGGAGCCCGATCGTCGACTTGATCGCCTTGAAGGTGACGATCGAGATCGCGAACACGACCACGAATGTGAAGAGGACGGCTAGGGCCTGAACTCCCAGCTGTCCCAGCGACTGGCCGAACGGCTCGTCGCCGAAGACCGAGTACCAGATCCCCGGTGCCGCACCTTCGCTGACCAGCCGCGCCGAGCCGAAGATACCGACCGAGAGCGTGCCCCAGATGCCAGCCAGGCCGTGCGCCGAGAGGGCGCCCACCGGGTCATCGAGGAGCCGGTCGATCGCCAGTACGGCGTAGACGACCAGCAGCCCGGCGACGAGGCCGATGATCGGCGCCGCCCAGTACTCGACGAAGCCCGACGGTGCGGTGATCCCGACCAGCCCGGCGATCGCGCCGTTGCCGGCCATGCCGACGTCGAGCGTGCGGCTCTTCAGGTAGACCGCGATCGAGGCGCCGATCACCCCGGCGGCGGCGGCGAGCTGGGTGTTCAGCATCACCTCGCCGAAGAAGGATTCGCCGGTTTCGAAGGTCGAGCCTCCGTTGAAGCCGAACCAGCCGATCCAGAGGATGATCACGCCGAGGCCGACCAGCGGCATCGAGTGCCCCGGGATCACCCGCGGGTTGCCGTCGGCGTCGTACTTGCCGCGACGCGGGCCGAGCAGGAGCAGCGCCGAGAGCGCCCCGACGGCTCCGGTCAGGTGGACCACCGAGGAACCGGCGAAGTCCATCACCGGCTTGCCCCCGATGTCGGAGAGCAGGCCGCCGCCCCAGACCGCGTGCGCGACCAGCGGGTAGATCACGGCGCCGAAGACGATCGCGTAGACGACGTAGGCGCCGAACTTGATCCGCTCCAGGGTAGTTCCCCAGACGATCGCCAGCGAGACAGCGCAGAAGGCGAGCCCGTAGAGCATCAGCATCGCGGTTTCGCCGGTCACCGCTTCCCCCGCAACCGTCTGGTTGAAGTGGAAGAAGAAACCGCTGTCACCGAAGAATTTGTTGCCACCGCCTTCGGCGATCCCGTATCCGATCGCCCACCAGGCGAGCGTGCAGATGGCCAGGTTGACGAAGATCTTCGCCACCCCGGTGCCCGCGTTCTTCTGTCTCGAGAAGCCGACCTCGAGGAACATGAAGCCCGCCTGCATGAGGAAGACCAGGACGGTCGCGACGGCCACCCAGACCATGTCGAGCTCGGTCGCCTTTTCTTCGACCATGCCCCCCACGTCGGCCAGGCTCTGCGCCGAGGCCAGCGAAGGCAGGACCAGCGCGACCAGTGCCGCAACTGCCGCCATCAGGGCGGCGAGGCCCATCTTCTTTCTCATCGGTAACACCCTCCTTTGCCCGCCGGGGACAGCGCCCGCGACGGTCGCTAATGGACGAGGGAGCCACCGTACGGACGCAATTGCGAGCCGTGTTTAGACGGATGGAGAAAATGGGCAAGCCGACTTTCTTGCGAGTGGCAATAAGGTCGCCGCAATGCCCAGACGGCTGCGACCAACCGCCCCCACCGCAACCGGCGCCGTGCTGGTCGGGGATCCCGGCCGGGCGCTGCTGTTGGCCCAGGAGCTGCTTGAGCAGCCAAAGATGAGCAACCACGCGCGCGGGCTGTGGGGGTACTACGGCACGACGCCCGCGGGCGGGCCGCTGACGATCCAATCGACCGGCATCGGCGGGCCCAGCGCGGCCCTGGTCCTTGCCGACCTTGCCAAGCTCGGAGTCCAGCGTGCGGTCAGGGTCGGCACCTGCGTCGGGCTGGACGGCAACGGCAAGCTTGGGGAGCTGGTTGTGGTGCGCGAGGCGATTGCCGCGGGGGGAAGCGTCGCCGCGCTCGGGGCGCGGGCCGGGGAGACCGTGGCTCCCGACCCGGGGCTGACCGGGCGGCTGCTGGATGAGGCCGGGGCGAATGCCCGCGCGGCGAGCGTCACCAGCATCGACGCGCACCCCGGCGAGTCGCCGCAGGGCCCAGGGGACGGCTTCGCCGACATGCAGACCGCCCCACTGCTGGTCCGGGCGCGAACGCTGCGGATCGCCGCCGCCGCGGTGCTGATCGTCGCCGAAAACGGCGGCGGGCAGCTGGACAAGGAGGAGCTGGAGCCGCTCGAGCGAGAAGCCGGCCGCGCCGCCTCCCGGGCCATACTCTCAGGCTAAAGTTGAGGGTTATTCTTGATCGCCGGAGCGCTCTTGGGCGGCCACCCGGCGGCGGATGTCGCCGAGATCGCGCGAGACGCGATCGATCTGGTCCTCGACCTCTTCCAGGCGCTGTGAGAGCGAGCGAATCCGCCGCTCCAGCCTTTCCAGATCGCCGGCCGAGGGCAGGTTGAGGGCGCTCATCGCCGCATGTTGGGCCTCCTGCGCCTTCTCGCGGGCGCCAAAAGCCGCCGCCACCGCGTTCTCCAGCACCTGGCTGTCGAGAAGGGCCTGGGCGACCTCCCCGATCACCTGCTCGCTGCGCCCCCGCAGGCTCTCCTGATCGTCGTACTCGGTGCTCATCTGGCGCCCTGTCGCTCCTTATCGGTTGGATTTCTCTCGCGTTGACATCAGCTTAACCGGCGCATCCGGCCCAGTTGAAACCCTGCCTTCGATGCGCGCAAGGGGCAGCCTTGATTAAGGGCGTGTTGGGGGCAGCGGCAAGCCGTTGCGCACCCATGTATGAGCCAGTAGTTTGGGCGTGCCTGTTGCGCAGGGAGAGGCCCGGCACGGATCGCAATGTTCCGTGCCGGCGGGTATAGGGACGCCACTGCATGAGAAACAAGCTTGCACCGATCATCGCCCTGGCCAGCTTTGGCCTCGTCACCGCGCTCGGAGTCGGCTTCGCCGGGGCCGACGAACTGCTGACGACGGAAGCGACGACGCCGCTTCCCGGCGCACCCGGGATCACGACGACGGTTCTGCCGGCCTGCTCGAACGAACTCGACGACGACAAGGACGGGCTCGTCGACAGCGAAGACCCCGATTGCGAATCGCCGGCAGACCCGAGCGAGGAACCGCCGGCGCCGAGCGGGACCAGCACCAACAGCAGCGTCGAAGCGCCGCCGGGCACGACCGAAGCGACCACGCCGCGGCAGCCCGGCGGCGGCTTCGAGACGGGCGCGTCGATCGACGGCGGAGGCCCACGCGTCCATCGCAACGAAAGCCTCGGCGACAGCAGCGGCGGCGGCAAGACCTCCGGCGGTGGAGTGACGGCACCGAGCGCTACCGGCGGCGTGCAGCTGCAGGCGCAGGGCGGTAACGGCGGCTCGCAGTACTCCAGCGGCGGCACTCCGACCGGCGCCAACCCGACCACGACTGTGGCGCCCTTCGGCCCGACGCCGCTGGGCGTCCCCAACTTCGTCATCGACTCCTTCGAGATCCCGCCCTTCCTGCTGCCGATTTACCAGGCCTGCGGAACCGAGTACGGGATCCCCTGGGAGGTGCTCGCCTCGATCAACAAGATCGAGACCGGCTTCGGCACCAACATGGGGCCCTCCAGCGCCGGCGCGATGGGTTGGATGCAGTTCCTTCCCTCCAGCTGGAAGGCCTTCGGCCTCGACGCCAACGGCGACGGCCGCAAGGACCCCTACAACCCGGTCGACGCGATCTGCGCCGCGGCGCACTACCTGAAGCTGAGCGGCGGCTCGCACGACCTTTACAAGGCGATCTTCGCCTACAACCACGCCGACTGGTACGTGCAGGAGGTGCTGGCCGGCGCCCGCGCCTACGGCAAGCTGCCGCCCGACCTGGTCGGCTCGCTGACCGGCCTCACCGAGGGAGCCCACTTCCCGGTCGCCGCCGACGCCAGCTACGCCGACGACCTCTCCGCCCGCGAAGCGCTGAAGCAGTCCGCACCGGGCGCCAAGGACGCCTACGGGGAAGCCGCCGACGTGATCTCCTCATCGCCGACCCGGCGTGGGATCAACATCTTCGCCGACCAGGGCGCCCCCGTCGTCGCCGTCAACGACGGCACGATCAAAGCGATCGGCAGCACTCCGGCCCTGGGCAAATACATCGTGCTCGAAGACGCCTACGGAAACCGCTTCACCTACGCGGAGCTGGGTGAGATCGTCCGCTCGGGCGGGGGCATCCTCACCTCCCACGGCAGCCACCAGCCGGTGGTCGACAGCGAGAACCTGCGGCCGCGGCTCTACGCGCTCCCGGATCGGGCGGCGCAGGAGCAGGGCGGTCAGGCTCAAGCTGGAGGTGAGGGTTCTTCCGAAACGCTCAAGGTGGGCTCGAGGGTTGTGGGGGGTGCGGTGATCGGCCGGATCGGCAGCGGCTCCGACGGCGTCGATCCCCACATCAACTTCTCGATCCGCCCGGCCGGTGCCGGCGCCTCGGCGATCGACCCGAAGCCGATCCTCGACGGCTGGAAGCTGCTCGAAGCAACCGCCATCTACCGGACCAACGGCAAGAACCCGCTCGCCGGGGCGCTCAGCGTCAGCGGCGTGCTGCTGCTGCCGAAGGACGCCCTTGAGCAGCGCGTCCTCGATGACAAGAACCTCTCGATCTACGACTGCGGCCGCGAAGACATCGCCTCCGGGCGGATCGACCGCCGCGTGCTGGCGGTTCTCGAGTACCTCGTCTCCAAAGGCTTCCAGCTGGCGATCACCTCGCTGGAGTGCGGGCACAGCGTCTACAGCGCCTCCGGCTACGTCTCCGAGCACAGCAGCGGCGACGCGGTCGACATCGCCACCATCGACGGCGTTCCGGTCACCGGTCACCAGGGCCCCGGCACCCTCACCGACGCCTTGATCAAGACGGTGTTGCGCCTGCAGGGCACGATGCATCCCCACCAGGTGATCTCGCTCGAGGACCTGCCGGGCGAAACCAGCTTCGCCCTCCCCGATCACTACAACCACGTCCACATCGGCTACTACCCGGGCTTCGAAGCCGAGTACGTCAGCCCCTTCCTCACCGCGACGACCGGCCGCATCGACCAGGGCGTCGACTTCACCGGGGTCGGACCGATCGCCGCCGTCGGCGACGCCGAAATCCTCGCCACCGGCGCGCCCGGCTGGCCGGAAGGCGGCGGCGTCCTCTACAAGCTGCTCAGCGGCCAGCGCGCGGGCCAGGTCATCTTCGTCTACGAGGGGGTCGACGCCAGCGTCCACGCCGGCCAGCACGTCTCGGCCGGCGACCAGATCGCCACCTTCCGGCCGGGTGGCTCGATCGAGATGGGCTTCGCCGACGAGAGCGGCGTGCCGCTCAGCCACGCCGAGTACCACGAGGGCGACGAAACCCATTGGGGCCGCGAGATGGCCTCCTTCCTCAACAGCGTCGGCGCCAGCGGTCTCTCGCCCAGCCTCGGCCAGCTCTCGCCGCAGAAGTGGGATCGCCTGATCAAGCGGCTCGACGAAATCGACAACCCGGAAGTCTCGGACGCGCCCTCCCCTTACGCCGTGCCCGACGGTCAGAACGGCGGCGGCAAGAGTGGCGGCACCGCCCAGCCGGGCGCGGGCGACTGATCCCTCCAGCAGAATTGGGTCTTTGACCCGCCTATTCGGATTCGCGCAGTTCGAGTTCGCCGGAACGCTGGCCGTCGTCGACGGCCGCTACGTGCTCCGCGACGGCGAGAACGAGGACTCGCGCGAGCGAGTGCTGGTGATCGAGACGATCGGCGCCCCGCCACCCTCGCGCCGGCGCCGGCGACGCCCCCGAAACGCGGATGCGGACGAGCTTCCAGCTGAGTTGCCGGTGGCCCGGGCCACAGTCGTACGTGCCTTCGAGCCCTTCGGTGAGGAGAGCGCGGCGGTCGAGTGGCTGGCAACCGCAAGCGCCGCTGAAGAGACCGTGGACCGCCTCGTAGCGGAAGGCCTCGCCGACCTGAACGCGGCCCTCCACACGCAGGCCGTGGCCAGCGGCGACCCCCACCCCCAAGCACTCGCTCCCGGCCGCGCGATAACCGTGCGCATCGGCTACGGCAGCGGCGAGAACCTCGCAGACGGAATCTTCACCGCAGCACACCAGGTCGATCCGGGCCGCGGCCCCGCCTCACGCCGCCGAGCCCGCGACGAAGAGCTGCGTCCCCAACAACGCCTCGCCGCAGTGCTCGGAGGCCGAGAACGACTCGATGCTTGCGAGTCACTACTCCTACGGTGCCGCGCCGATCTCGGCGCGAGCCGCAACCGCGAGGCCGCCCTACAGCTACGAGTGGGCCTCGAGGCTCTTCTAGTCGAGCTAAGAGGCGCGCTCTCAGATCCGGGTCACGATGAGGACATGGCCACCCTCACCTCGCGGCGCCACGAGGCCGGTGAGCTTGCCAACGCGGCGCTGGCAGGCGACCTCGACGCAACGCAGCTCGAATCCCTCCGTGACCTGCTCGAGACCTCCGAGCGAATCCTCCGCCGCCGCCGAGTTCTGGGTGGGTGAGGCGAGGGGCACCCCGCCCGTCCAAGTGCCGGTCTAATTAGACCGGCACTTTGGGTATCCGCCCGTTCGGGGTGCCCCTCGCCTCACCCACCCCCAGTCGCTGGGGGCTACAGCCGGAGATGACGAGCGATGACGTCATCCAACAGCGATTCAGCGATTGCGTGAGCTTCAAGCAACTCGATCCCCTCGATCGAGGGCACGCCGATCACGGTAAGTCCGGCCGCCCGGGCTGCGGCGACCCCGGTTGGGGAGTCCTCCAGCGCCACCACGGCAGGCCCCGGCTCGACACCGAGTCGCCGGCACGCCGCCAGGTAAGGATCCGGCGCCGGCTTGGGAGCTGCCACTTCGTGGGCGCTGATCACGACGTCGAAGCTCTGCTGGAAGCCGACGATCTCCAGCGAGCGCTGAACGAAGACGAGCGGCGAGTTGGAGACGAGGCCGATCGGAGTGCCACGCCGCTTCAGCGCCTCCAGCAGCTCGCGAGCCCCCAGCATCGCCTCCACCCCGTGCTCGAGCTCGACCACGACCAGCTCGTTGAGCTCCTCGATCAGCTCGCCCGCACGACCGGGCTCACCGAGCCGCCGCTCGAGGATGCCGCCGGCGATCTCGGCCGATGTGCCGACCAGCTCGCGCTTGTCGGCCGGGGTGAAATCGAGGCCGCGGCGCTGGAAGAGGTCCTGCTCGGCGCGGGTCCAGACCGACTCGGTGTCGAGCAGCAGGCCGTCGTTGTCGAAGACGACGGCGGCGGGCAGGGACGACTCCATCGCGGTGAGCATATGGTTGTCGCGTGCCCTTCCACGTCGAGGTCCGCTCACCGCTCCACCACGCCCGGGTCTTCAATCTGAGCGACGATGAGCTTCAGCGGATCCTCAGGCTCTGGGTCGCCGGGCAGACCTTCGAACTCGGCGAACAGGAGTGCGAACCGCGCGAGAGCAAGCTCACGGTCCTCGAGGGAAAGACCTTGGG
Source organism: uncultured Solirubrobacterales bacterium (assembly GCA_963817905.1). Taxonomy (GTDB): domain Bacteria; phylum Actinomycetota; class Thermoleophilia; order Solirubrobacterales; family 70-9; genus VRUE01. The sequence continues at coordinate 484,224 of CAWFPS010000003.1, forward strand.
AGGTCCGGACCTCGCCTTCGGCCAGGGCTGGTCAAACGCGCTCCGCTCCGCCGAGGACGTGACCGGCCCCCTGCTCGAGGCCGAGGAGGCGCGAGCGCCACAGGCCCCGGTCTTCGCGATCGAGGCGGACTCGGTCGACGAGGTCCTGGCAGGCGCCCCGGCCGCGGTTCCTCAAACGCTGGAGTGGACCGAGGCGCGGGGGCGGATCGACGGCCGCGACCCGACGGTCGCGGCCGTGATCCTCGTGGTCAAGAGCGAACCCTAGGCGCTCGCCGCGGCCTCACCCGAGTCCTCCGGAGCCGCGAGCGGAGCCGAGCCGCCGGTGGCGAACTCGACCGAGCGCCCGCGCGGGACGACCAGCACCGGGAAGCTCGCGGTCTCGACCGCGTAGTCGCTGGCCGCGCTCAGCGTCACCTTGCCCCCAGGGGACTCGGGACGGGAGCCGACGACGAGCAGGTCGATGTGACCGGCGCCCGGCCGCTCGGCGACCGTGGCACCCAGCGCCGTGGCGAGGCTCGCCGCCGTCTGGCGGGCGGCCGCGTCGCCCTCGTCGATGACGCCGATCGTGTTGATGCTGACCGACGGGTTGTCGTGCAGGCCGGCGGGGGCAACGGCGACCGCGGCCGGACCGCCGAGCAGCAGCTTGTGGGCAGGGATGCCGGGCTTGACCGTGCCGGGCGCCGTGCGGTACTCGGAGCCGAAGACGATCACGTCGGCGTTCTCGCTCTCGGCCAGCTCGGCGAGCCCGACGCTGGTGCCGGGGTTGACCACGACATGGCGCGGCATGTCTGGAGCGCCAACCGATTCGGCGCCGCGGGCGAGCAGGTCCGCTGCCTCCTTCTCCTCCAGCGCACCTCCCTGGGAGTGGCGCACGTAGGCGAGTGAGAGCTCGGCGCCCGAGAAGGCCAGCAGGCGACCGAGGGTGAGCGCGTCGCGGTCGTTGTCGGTGTCGTCGTAGGAAACGATGATGCGAGTTGGCATCGAGTTCTCCTTGCGGTTCGAAGTCTTCTTGGAAGTGCGATCCCGATGCTTGCACCACAGTTGAATTAGCACAACTGTTAATAGCTATCTAGACGATAAGCTTTGCTTATGCTAAACGCGACCCGCCTCAACGTGCTCAGGGAGGTCGTCGCCAACGGCTCCTTCTCCGCCGCCGCCGATGCGCTCTCCTACTCGCAGTCGGCGGTCTCGCAGGCGATCGCGACCCTGGAGGGCGAGGTCGGGACGACGCTGGTCGAGCGCGGCCGCGGCGGCGTGCGGGCGACCGCCGCCGGGGCGGCACTCGTCAGCCACGCGGAGGGAATCCTGGGACGGATGGAGGCGGCGGAGACGGAGCTGGCCGCGATCGCCGAGGGGCGCGCCGGGCGCCTGCGCATCGCCTCCTTCCCCAGCGCCGGCGCGACCCTGCTGCCACAGGCGATAGCGGCCTTCCGCGCCGGCCATCCCGGCGTCGAGGTGACGCTTGCCGAGGGCGAGCCGGAGCAGATCGCGCCGCGCCTGCGCGCCGGTGAGTTCGACCTCGCCCTGCTCTACGAATTCGAAGGCGTGGGGGAGCGCCTCGTCGCCGGCGTTCGGCGCTTCGAGCTGCTCGAGGACCGGCTTCACCTCGCTTTGCCGGTTGCCCATCCGCTTGCCCGCCGCCGCCAGGTCCGGCTCGAGGACCTGCACGAAGAGTCCTGGGTGCAGACCTCGGTCAACGGGCCCTGCGCACGCCAGGTCGTCCGCTCCTGTCACGCGGCGGGCTTCGAGCCCCGCGTCTCCTTCGAGAGCGACGACTACCAGACGATCCAGGGCCTGGTCGCGGCCGGCGTCGGCGTCGGGCTGATCCCGCAGCTGGCACTGTCCGCCGTGCGCAGCGACATCTTCGTCCGCTCCCTGCACCCGCAGAGCCCCGTCCGCACCGTCTTTGCCGCTACCCGGCGCGGGGCGCCCGTGACTCCCGCGGTGGCGACGCTGCTCGACACCCTGCGCGAGATCGCTCGCAACTACGGAAACGACACGAGCTGAGCCGGAAGATGGAACCGCCCCCGGGAGAGCTCGGGGGCGGTTCCTGTCTCCTTGTTGTCCGGGCTGCCAGCCGCAGCCCGGCCGTCTCTGTTAGACGCCTCCTCCCGAAGCGGCCGACGCGGCACTGCCGACCCCATCCGGGTAGCCAAGCGACGGAACATCCGAGGGATACACCTCGTGGCCGTGGACGGCGATGTCGCCCTCCTCCATTTCGGCCTCGCTCATCCGCAGCGGCACGAACAGGCCGACGATCTTGAGCAGGATGAAGGTCATGATCGCGGAGAACACGATCACCCACGCTGCCGTGTAGGCCTGGACCCAGAGGAGATGCAGGCCGCCGCCGGAGATCAGGCCTTCGTGTTCGCCACCCATCAGCTTGTTGGCGAAGATCCCGACCAACAGGCCGCCGGCGACACCGGCGAAGCCGTGCGTGTACACGACCCCAAGCGTGTCGTCGACGTTGCGGAAGGGCGCCGTCCGGCTCAGGTAGTTGAGAGCCAGGTAGACGAGCGTCGATGAGACGACGCCGATGACGATCGCGCCCCAGCCGTTGACGAAACCGGCGCCGGGGGTGATCGCGACGAGGCCGACGATCATGCCGTTGACCGATCCGATCAGGCTCGGCTTGCGGCCGGTCATGTAGTCGAGTCCGACCCAGACCAGGAAGGCGACCGCGGTGCAGAGGTTGGTGTTGAGCACCGAGGCTGAGGCGACTTCGCCGGCGCTGTACCAGTCACCGCCGTTGAAGCCGTTCCAGCCCATCCACAGCAGCCCGGCGCCGACGGCGACCATCGCCAGGTTGTTCGGCGCGTCGACCTCGCGGTCGCGCTGCAGCCGTGGTCCGATCACGGCTGCGGCGACGAAGCCGGAGACGCCGGCTGCGAGGTGGATCACGTAACCGCCCGAGTAGTCGACCGCGCCCTGCTGGGCGAAGAAGCCGCCGCCCCAGATCAGGAAGGCGTTGATCGAGTAGCAGAGCAGCGTCCAGAGAGCGACGAACGGGATCCACGCTTTGAAGTTGATCCGGCCGAGCACGGAGCCCAGCATCAGGATCGGCGTGATCGCCGCGAAAACGATCTGGAAATAAGCGAGCGTCGATTGCGGGAAGAGGAATTCTTCTTCTGCCAGCTCCGGTATGTGCGCTTGCTGGAGCAGGTCGTTGCTGTTCAGGATCGATGCCGGCTTACCCCAGAAGTTCCCGAAGAAACCGCTGTCGGAGATCACGTGGATCGGTTCGCCGAAGCCCATCTTGAAGCCGACCAGCACCCAGAGGATGAGCACGATCGCGAAGGCGACGAACGCCATCATCATCGAGTTCACCGACCAGCGCTTCTGCATCACCCCGCCGTAGAGCACAACCAGGCCGGGGATGCTCATCAGGCCGACCAGGGTCGCGGCAGTCATCTGCCACGAGTTGGCACCTTCGTTCACCGCTTCCATCCATCCCATAAGAAGAGTTAGTTCCTTTCTCGGCTAGATGCTTCTCGGACCGCTAAACCCTCCCGCCGAGAACTCCAAGTCTCTACGTACACGTGTCCAAAGATCGGTACGAAATCTTCGCCACGCTGGCGCGCTGAAGCCCCAACTGGGCCGTATAAGGTGCCGCCCATGCCCCTTGAAGGACATTACGCGCGGCAGACAACGCCGCTATATAAGTTGAGTTCACGGGAGACCAAGGCCGCATGGGTCGCCCTCCTGGTGACCTTGCTTGCGATGCTCGGCGTCATCTTTGCGACCGTCGGCGACAGCAACCCGCCGACGCCGATGGGCTGCATCCGTGCCCAGACAGCAGGGATCGTCGGTGCCGAAACGATCAGCGGTTGCGGCACCGAGGCGGAAGCGAAGTGTGCCCACGCAGCCGGCTTCGATTCGCCGCAGTCCCGCACAGTCATCGCCGAGTGCGAGCGGCAGGGCGTCAAGTTCTGAGCCGCGGTGCTGCCTAGCGCAGCGCCGCGGCCAGGGCGGCCATCTCCTCGTCGACCTCACCCTCGAGCTTGAGTGTGGCGTCATCGTCGTACGGTGTTGCGCCCTTGGTGACGATCGCCAGTTTGCCGCCCCGGCCCACGGTGACGCCGGGCAGGCCGGCCACCGGGTAAACGGCGAGCGAGGAGCCGATGCAGATCATCAGCTCCGCTCGCTCGGCCAACTCCTGCGCCCTCGCCATCGCGCGCTCGGGCAACATCTCGCCGAAGAGGATGACGTTCGGCTTGACCGGGCCGCCGCAGGCGGGACAGTGCGCCACCTCGGCTGCCTCGAACATCTCCTCCACCTCGGCAATGCCATAGGAGGCCGAGCACTCACGGCAGCTGGAGGTCTCGATCGAGCCGTGCACCTCGACCACCTCACGTGAGCCGGCGGCGCTGTGCAGGCGGTCGATGTTCTGGGTGATCACGCCGTCGACCAGGCCGCGCCGCTCAAGCTCCGCCAATGCCTCGTGCGCGGCGTTGGGCTTCTTGTCGCCGAGCGACTGGAAGCGCGGCCGGTAGTAGGACCAAAAGCGCGCCGGATCGCGCTCGAAGACGTCGATATGGGCGACCTCCATCGGGTCGACGTTCTCCCACAGCCCGGTCTCGGGTGTGCGGAAGTCGGGAATCCCCGACGGCACCGAGACCCCGGCGCCGGTCAGCACGCCACGCGTGCAGCTCCGAGACGAGTCAGGCCCGCGAGCCTCCTCCCGACGGTCCGAGACGTAAAGGCGGACTTGACTACCGGCGCGTCGATCCCCGGTTGGGGCTACCGGCCGCTCCATTTGGGGGTTCGCTTGCCGAGGAAGGCGCCAATGCCCTCTTTTGCGTCATCGCTGCGGAAGGCGGTGGCGAAGCCCTGCTTCTCGGCCTCGATGCCCTCGTCGAGGTCGCCGGCGGCGGAGACGAGCTTGATCTGCTCGACCGCGACCGGTGCCTGGGCGGCCAGCTTGCGGCCCCACATCAATGCGGTCTCGAAGAGCTCGTGGTCGGGGACCACACGGTTGGCGAGGCCAGCTTCCAGCGCCTCGCCGGCGAGGATCGCGTCGCCGATCAGGTTCATCTCCAGGGCCTTGTTGGCGCCGACCAGGCGCGGCAGGCGCTGGGTGCCGCCGAAGCCGGGGATGATCCCAAGCTTCACCTCGGGCTGGCCGAAGACGGCCGCCTCGGCGGCGATCCGCACGTCACAGGCCATCGCCACCTCGCAACCGCCGCCGAAGGCGATCGCGTTGACGGCGGCGACCGTCGCCACCCGGGACTGGCCGAAGTCGCGCAGCAGCCCGTGGGCGGTGTGGATCAGCTCCTCCCCACCCGACTCGTCCATCTGGGTGAAGGCCTTGATGTCGGCTCCGGCCGAGAAGACGACCGGGACCGAGGAGGCGATCACCATCGCCCCGACGCCGTCCGCCGCCTTGACCCGCTCCCAGACTGTCTTCAGGTCCCGGATCACGTCGGGAGAGACCGCGTTCATCGGCGCGTTGGCGAGCCAGGCGATCGCGACATCGCCGCGGGTCTCCAGCTTCACCGTCTCGGCCTGCTCGCCCTCGTCGGGCTGCGGGTAGGGATAGAAGCCCTGGCCGGACTTCATCCCGTGACGGCCCTGGGCGACGAGGCGCCGCAGCAGCAGTGGCGGCGCGAAGCGGTCGCCGTGGCGCTCCTGCAGGCCCTCCATCCGCTCGAGCACCGTGTCGAGTCCCTCGATGTCGGCTTTCCAAAACGGCGGCAGCAGGCCTTTGCGCGGGTCCAGACCGGCGCCGGCCATCATGCCGAGGTCGATGTCGCGGACCGAGCAGACGCCCTCCTCGACCAGCAGGCAGGCCTCGATCAGCGCCCGGCAGGTGAAAAGCGCTACCAGCTCCTCGGCGTCGGGATCGGCGTCGCCGGGGATGGTCTGCTCGCCCTCCTTGAAGAAGCCCTCGCCGCCGGACTTGGCGCCGAGCTTGCCATCGGCGACCAGCTGCCGCAGGCCCTTGTGGACGTAGAAGGACTCGCCATAGGACTCGCCGAGATGCTCGGCGACATGCAGCACCGTGTCGAGGCCGAGCAGGTCGGTGAGGAAGAAGGGGCCCATCGGCGCGACCTTGGCGGCCGCGATTGCCTCGTCGATCGCCTTCAATGAGAGACCCTGCTCCTCCTGGGCGCGCCAGATCTCGCCCATCGTCGCCATCAGGATGCGGTTGACGACGAAGCCCGGGACCTCACCGCAGACGATCGGCTGCTTCTTGATCGCCTGGGCGAAGTTGTAGGCGACCGTGGCGGTTTCCTCGGAGGTGTCCTCGCCGGCGATCACCTCGACCAGCGGCATCACCGAGGCCGGGTAGAAGAAGTGGAAGCCGACGACCTTGTCGGGGCGCAGCGTCGTCTCCGCCATCTCGCCGATCGAGAGCGAGGAGGTATTGGAGGAGACGATCGCGTGGCCGGGCGTGGCCGCGTCGATCTCGCGGAAGACGGCCTGCTTGATCTCCATCCGCTCCGGCACTGCCTCGATCACGAAGTCGACGTCGCCGAACTCCGCGTAGGAGGTGGTGCCGGTGACGAGACCCATCACCTCGGCGAGGCGGGCGTCGGCCTGCTCCTGGGTCAGCTTCTCCTTCTTGACCAGGCGGGCGAGCTGGCCCTCGGTGACGGCACGCGCCTTCTCGACCGCGGCGTCGACGAACTTCTGGTCAATGTCCTTGACGACGACGGGGATGTCGGCCGCGGCGATCGCCTGCGCGATCTCACCGCCCATGGTGCCGCCGCCGACGACGGCGGCCTTCGATACGAACATTTCGCTTGAAACTCCTCAGGTCGTGGGCGGCCGAAGGCTAATCGATCGCCCACCTCGGCGCTTGAGTAACTATGTACCCCCAACGAGGGACAAAGTCAGCACGGTGGGGACGGTGGCGACAGCCGGTACAATGCGCCTGTGCGATCCTTGTACTGGGGGACAAAGGCATCGGCGGAGCATCGGCATTAGGCTCTTTTGGCTCTTCTAAAGGAGTTGACCGGTAATCGACCGTGCCCGCCGGCCGGGCGCGACGCCAAGCGAGGGACGACTAGAGCGATGACCCGTATCCGCCAGCAGAACGTGACCGCAGCGCAGTGGAGCTCCAATGGTGAGGCCCTCGGCGCGATCGACCTGACCCTGCCCGAGAACGAAGCCTTCGGCGCCAACGTCTTCTCCGTCGCCGTGCAGCGCGAACGGCTGCCGGGCGACGTCTTCGAGAAGCTGCAGGGCAGCCTCGAAGCCGGCGAGGCGATCGACCCCGACGTCGCCGACGCGGTCGCCACGGCGATGAAGGACTGGGCCCTGGAGAAGGGCGCCACCCACTTCACCCACGTCTTCCAGCCGCTGACCGGCTCGACCGCCGAGAAGCACGACTCCTTCTTCGAGCCCAACGGCGGCGAAGGCAAGGCGCTGGCCGGCTTCTCCGGCAAGGAGCTGATCCAGGGCGAGCCCGACGCCTCCTCCTTCCCCACCGGCGGCGTCCGCGCCACCTTCGAGGCCCGCGGCTACACCGCCTGGGACCCGACCAGCCCCGCCTTCATCCTCGAGAACCCGAACGGCTCGCTGCTCTGCATCCCGACCGCCTTCGCCTCCTGGACCGGCGAGGCGCTCGACGCGAAGATCCCGCTGCTGCGCTCGATGGACGCGCTCTCCGCGCGCCGCGATCAAGGCCCTGCGGCTGCTCGGCGACAGCGAGAGCAAGCGCGTCTTCACCACGGTCGGGCCCGAGCAGGAGTACTTCCTGATCGACGAGCAGTACTTCTTCGAGCGTCCCGACCTGATCTCCACCGGCCGCACCCTGTTCGGCGCCAAGCCGCCCAAGGGCCAGGAACTCGACGACCACTACTTCGGCACGATCCCCGAGCGGGTGCTCGCCTTCATGCTCGAGTCCGAGCTGGAGTGCGCGCAAGCTCGGCATCCCGGTCAAGACCCGCCACAACGAGGTCGCCCCGGCGCAGTACGAGATCGCGCCGATGTTCGAGAACTCCAACGTCGGCTCCGACCACCAGCAGCTGCTGATGCGGATGCTCGAAAACGTCGCCCGCCGCTACGGCCTGGTCTGCCTGCTGCACGAGAAGCCGTTCGCCGGCGTCAACGGCTCGGGCAAGCACAACAACTGGTCGATGGGGACGGACACCGGCAGCAACCTGCTCGAGCCGGGCGACACGCCGGCCGACAACGTCCACTTCCTCTTCTTCTGCGCGGCCGTGATCCAGGCCGTCAACAAGCACCAGGGCCTGCTGCGCGCCTCGGCCGCCGACATCGGCCAGGACCACCGCCTCGGCGCCAACGAGGCGCCGCCGGCGATCATCTCGATCTTCCTCGGCGCCGAGCTGATCAAGGTCTTCGAGGCGATCGCGACCGGCGAGGGCGACCCGCACACGCCGGCCTCCTTCCTCGACCTCGGGGCCGACGGTGCTGCCGCCGCTGCCCAAGCACGGCGGCGACCGCAACCGCACCTCGCCCTTCGCCTTCACCGGCAACAAGTTCGAGTTCCGGGCGCTGGGGTCGAGCATGTCGCTCGCCTTCCCCAACACCGTGCTGAACACGATCGTCGCCGAGGCGATCGACGAGCTCGCCGACAAGCTGGAGGCGAAGACGAGCGGCGGCATGGACGCCGCCGAGGCCGTGATCGAGGTGGTCAAGGAGTCCTACAGCGCCAACAAGGCGATCTGCTTCGACGGCGACAACTACTCCGAGGAGTGGCACGCCGAGGCCGAGCAGCGTGGCCTGAAGAACCTGCGCACGACGCCGGACGCGCTGCTCGAGGTGATCGCCGAGGGCTCGGTCGAGGCCTTCGAGAAATACAGCGTGCTCTCCAAGCGGGAGCTTGAGTCCCGCTTCGAGGTCTGGATCGAGCAGTACGCGCTGCGGGCGAACATCGAGGCCGAGACCACGTTCTCGATCGCCAAGACGATGATCCTGCCAGCGGCGATGCGCCACCTGGCGCTGATCGAGGAGGCCGGCGTCGCTCAGGCGGCCGGCGAGGTCGAGGCACTGGTCGGGCGAGCTGATCACCGCGCTCGACGCGCTCGAGAAGGCCAACGCCGAGCCGACCGAGCTGGAGGGCCTGGAGCTGGCGATCTTCGCCCGCGACGAGCAGCTGGCCAAGAGCGGCGAGGTCCGCAAGGCGGCCGACAAGCTGGAGAAGATCGTCGCCGACGACCTCTGGCCGCTGCCGAAGTACGAGGAGATGCTGTTCATCAAGTAGCCGGGCCGGGCAGGTCCCGTTCAGGGGTTCCGCTTAACTTTTTCGGTGGAACGGTCTTGGGCTGTCGCCTCGATGGTCGCTGACGAAAAAGTACAAGACGCTCCACCCCTGAACGGGACCTGCCCTCACGGTTAGCTTGGCTAGCTGACGGCGGCGCAGATGGCGTAGACCTGTAGGTCGATCGAGGTGTCCGCCGCCGATCGTTTCGTTGTTGAAGAGCTGTACGGCCGCGGTTCCGTCGCGGTTCGGCCCTCTGAGGGAGACCGGACTGCCTGCTGGCCATCCTGGTCGCGATGGTCCGAGGTTGAGCCCCCGCCACCGCGCCTACCGGCCGGGCAGAACGGTCTTGACTTCGCTCAGCCCGCGCATGCCGCCACTGTTTTCGATGTAGACCTCTTTGAAGGTCTGGCTCACCACCTCGTAGCCGCTCAGCCCCGGGCGAGCCCGTGGACCCGGGCAGTACCCGCGGCACCGGTCGGCGCCCTTCGAGCCCTTGGGGCCCTTGGGCAGCTGGCCGACCACCTTGCAGGTGACCTTCTTCCGCTGGTCACCTTTCTTGGGCACTTGACCTTCGCCTTCTTGGCCTTCGAGCCGGTGCGCGGCACCGTCGGCCAGCGCGATCGCGCTGAGGCCGAGGGCCACGGTCAGGACCGCTGCGCCCAGCGTCAACGCGTGACGGGACGGGGTAATCAAACTCTGCATCGTCGTCTCCTTGGATCGACTTGGCCCCCGCCTCGACGCAGAAGGTAGCTGGCCTCATGGCCAGCTGCATAGCCGAGGGTGCTACTCGTCGTCGTCGTTGTCTCGCACGGCGCGGATGATCAGGTGACCGACAGCGGCGAGGCCGATGATCGGGATCAGGCCGCCAAAGACGGCGGGCCAGGCCTCGGCTGTGAGCGTTTAACTGCTGGGGAGGCCCGGGCCTTACCGCAGCGGGTTTAGGTCGGCGAGGAGCTCGAGCAGGCGCGGCTCGGGCTCTTCGTCGTCGATGACCACCGCCGTGCCGGGCCAGGCGTAGCGCAGGTAGCGGGCATAGGCCTGGCGCGAGCCGAGGTCGGGCTCGAAGATCCAGGAGCCGGTGTTCCAGTAGCGGGTCTTTGAGCCGCTGCCGCAGCGCACGTCAGTCAGCGGCTGGTGGGTGTGGGCGAAGACGATCCGCTCGGCTTCCCTGTCCCAGCCGAGGTTAGCCGCGACCTTGGCGAAGGCCTCGAGCGCGTGCTCGGATGGATCGCTGGGCGAGATCACCGAGGCAGCCGGGTAGGCCGGGTGCGGCCAGGCGGCCTGGGCGCCGGCTGCTCGCGGCGCTGGCGCTCGGACTCGGCACGCACGACGGCATCGAAGTGCGCCTCGCTGGGCAGCCCGCCTTCCGCTTCGGTGTCGCCGATGCCGCGGTCGCGCAGCTCCGCCGCTAGTCGCTTGGCACCACGCACGGGCGCTCCCAGCGCAGCGCCGACCCTGCCCGCCCGCTGCACGGCGCGAAAGACGTTCTGCTGGGCATGGGTGCCGTGTGGCATCTGGGCGGCGATGTAGAGCCACTCGGTGAGCAGGGTGATCGTCGACTCGTAGTCGGCGATCGTCTTCGGCTCCTCCGGCCCACCGGTAGCGATGCCCCAGAGGATCCGAGTGAGGAGGCGATCGCCGCGCGAGCCGCTGAGACGTGCGTGCGGGTCGAGGTAGTGCCCGTGCGTGCAGAGCACGCCGCCGAACTCATAGGTCGGGTAGGCGATCTCGATCTCGACCCCGGGCACCCGGCGGGCGAGGAAGGAACGTAGGAACCCGGGGCCCGGCGAGTCGGAGACCGGCGCCGGCTCGCCGCTGAGCAGCGGCGCCCGTCCCGCTGCCAGCTGAGCCTCGAGCCGGTTCTCGAAGTCGCGGTGGACCAGGTGGTGGTCATGGTTTCCGGCGAGGAAGACGAGGCGCTTGCCCGGCAGCCGCTCGGCGATCAGGCCGAGCAGCCCGGCGGAGGCGTCGACCGCCTCCCCGACCGAGCCGAAGAGGAAGTCGAAGAGGTCGCCGAGGAAGATCAGCTCGTCGATGCCCTCCAGCTGCGGCGCCAGCCGTTCGAGGAAGAACTCCTCGCGCAGCAGGTCGCGGCCGGTCCAAGCGCCGAAGTGGGTGTCGGAGATGACCAGCGCGCGCATCCGGCTAACGACCTCGAAGCAGCGTCGCACAGGCCAGGGCTCCCAGCAGAGCCGTGCCGGACAGGATGGCGAAGGCTGCGGCGTAGGGGGAGGGTTCGGTGACACGGTGGCGCCGCCGGAGTAGGATGACTACGCCGAGGACCATGGTGCCGGCGGCGGCGCCGATCCAGCGGACGGTGAGGACGAGGGCGTTGGCGTCGCCACGCTCCTCGGCGGAGACGGCGTTGCTGAGGCCGGTGAGCAACGAGGTGAACATCGGGGCGATGCTGGCGTTGAGCACGAGGAGGCCGGGGAGCAGGAGGAGGTAGCTGTCGTTGTCGGCGAAGGCGGCGATCCAGGCGAAGGGCCGCGGCGGAGAGCAGGTAGCCGAAGATGGCCGGGAGACGAGGGCCGAGCGATCGGTGACGCGGCCGGCGAGGATGTTGAAGAGCGGCTCGGCGAACATTGACGATGCGAGCGCCAGCGAGGCAAGAAGCGGGCCGAGGCCGAGCACGTGCTGGAAGTAGGTGGCGCCGTAGATGATGAAACCGGTGACGACGACCTGAGCGCGCGAACATCGCCAGGACGATGCCGGCGTAGGACGCGGCGGCCGCAGCAAGCCGACGTCCAGCAGCGGGTACTCGGTGCGCAGCTCCAGCCGGACGAAGCCGGCGAGGGTCACGCGCGCCGGCGGCGAAGAGCAGCAGCGTGGCGGGGCGCGTCCCAGCCCCAGGTGAGCGCCTGCATCAGCGCCACCAGCAGCGCGGAGAGGCCGGCCATGCAGAACGGCGAGGCCGCGATAGTCGAAGGGCTCGGGTTCGCCGACGGGCCGGTTGTCGACCGCGCCAGGCCGACCGCGACCAGGGCGGCGCCGAACAGCGGCGTCGAAGGCGAAGATCGCCCGCCAGTCGATCGCTTCGGTGAGCAGGCCGGCCATCACCGGGCCGAAGACGAAGACGGTGACCCCGATCGCCGAGTACTTGCCGAGCGCGTCGCCGCGATGCTCCTCGCGGCACCCGGTTGGCGATCATCGCGGCGCTCGCGGGGTAGAGCGTCGAGGCACCGATCCCGGCGACGGCGATGCTGAGCGACGAGCCAGGCGAAGCCGTGGGAGACGGCGGCCGAGAGCGAACCGAGGGCGAAGATCGGCCAGCGCGACGAGCAGCACCTGGCGATGGCCGTAGTAGTCGCCGAGCCTGCCCGCCGGGCGCGGCGAAGAGCGCCAGGGTGAGGAAGAAGGAGTTGACCACCCACTGCGCCTCGGAGTGGCCGAGAAGCCCGAGGTCCGCGCGTGATCGTCGGCTGGGTCACGCCGAGCACGGTCTGGCCGAGGTAACAGGTGAAGAAGGCGAGACCGCCGAACCACAGCGTCCAGGGACTGAGGCCGCGCGCGAGGTTACCCGCGCGGGAGCACGCGCATCTCCAGGCCGCCCCGTGGGGAGAGCGTCGGCATCTGGCGCACGGTCATCGTCCGGCCAGGCATCGCGTCGAGGCGGAGCCGCTGCAGCAGCATCGTCGCCACCAGCTTGACCTCGGTCTGGCCGAAGCGCTTGCCGATGCAGATCCGGCGGCCGCCGCCGAAGGGGACGTAGGCGCCGCGCGGCAGCGCCGCCTTGCGCTCGCGGGTGAAACGCTCGGGAATGAAGGCCTCGGGCTCGGGGAAGACCGCGGGGATGCGGTGGCTGGCCCAGGAGCAGTAGTTGACGTAGGCGCCACGGGAGACGCGGTGGCCGCCCCACTCGAAGTCGCGGACCGCCCGGCGCGGGCCGATCCAGGCCGGTGGGTAGAGGCGCAGAACCTCGTCGAGAACCATCTCCAGGTAGGGCATCTCGCGCTCGAGCTTCTCGATGTCCGGGACCGCACCACCGAGCACCCGGTCCTGCTCCTCCCAGAGCCTCTCCACCACGTCGGGGTGGCGCGCCAGCTCGTGCATCATGAAGGTCAGGGTCGAGGTCGAGGTGTCGTGGCCGGCGAACATCAGCGTCATCGCCTGGTCGCGGATCTCCCTGTCGGTGAAGCCCTCCCCCGCCTCGTCGCGGACGCCGACCAGCAAGCTGAGGATGTCCATCCGGCTTTCGTCGGCGGCCGCCCGGCGCTGGGCGATCTCGCCGTAGACGATCTTGTCGAGGACCGCGCGCGAGCGCACCATCTTCGACCAGGGCGAGCCGGGGCCGCGCAGCAGGCGCAGGTGGAAGTCGATGCCGTAGAAGCCGAGGGCGCGCTCGAAGTGCTCGGCCGCGGCGGCACCCTTGCCGGCCTCGTCGGGGTCGAGGCCGAGCAGAGCCCGCATCGCGATCCGCATTGCCAGGTTCCGCATCCACTCGTAGATGTCGACGACCTGGCCGGGACGGAGGCGCTCGATCGCCGCCGCCGCCTCGGCGACCATCGCCTCCACCGAAGCCGCCACCTGCTCGCGATGGAAGGCAGGCATCATGATCTCGCGGGCGCGGTCGTGGTAGGCGTCGTCGATCGTCAGCAGGCCGTCGCCGAGCAACGGGATCAGGTCGCCGAAGCTCGACTCGCGCCAGTGGAAGTTCTCTGGGTGAGCGACGGTGATGAAGTGATTGGCCTCCGGACCGAGCATGAAGATCACCGGGCTGTGCAGGAGGCGGGCGCTGAAGATCGGCCCGTGCTCCTCGTAGAGCGAGAGCAGCAGCGGCAGCGGATCGCGCGCCACCCGCAGGGTGCGCCCGAAGCTGAAGTTCTGCGGCCCGGGCGGGTATGAGCCGCGCCGACGCACCCCGAGCTCCGAGACGACGTCTTCGGCAACCCGCCGGACGGGGTTGGGGCTCAGCTGCCGCGGCGGCTCAACCCGAGTCCCCTGCCGCTCTCTAGCCTCCACCGCCACGCCTGAATCCTAGTTGGCTGTCTGGCCAACTCCGAACTGCATCAAATTTCCGTTCTCCTCGCGCGCAAATTCGATGCAGTTGGCCGATCAGCCGTTGGTGGCAGCGAGCTGGCCGCAGGCGGCGTCGATGTCGCGGCCGCGGGTGAGGCGGATGGTGGCGGTGAGGCGGTGCTCGGCGAGGATCGCGCGGAAGCGCTCGATTCGCTCCGGCGAGGAGCCGTCGTAGGCGCCGGTCGGGTTGTAGGGGATCAGGTTGACCTTGTAGGTGCGCGAGTCGAGCAGCTCGACAAGTTCGCGGGCGTGCTCGGGGTGGTCGTTGACGCCGTCGAGCATCACGTACTCGACGAAGACCTTGCGGCGGCGGCGGGCGCGGTAGCGCTCGCAGGCGGCCAGCACCTCGGCCAGCGGGTAGCGGTCGTTGACCGGCATCAACTGCGAGCGCAAACCGTCGTTGGGAGCGTGCAGGGAGAGGGCGAGGCTGACCGGCATCTCGCACTCGGTGAGGCGGTCGATCCCGGGCACCCAGCCGACGGTCGAGATCGCCGTGCGGCGGTGGGTGACGCCGATCTCGGGCAGCCGCTCACAGGCGCCGAGCACCGAGTCGAGGTTCATCGTCGGCTCCCCCATCCCCATGAAGACGACGTGGTCGATCGCCTCCAGGCGCCGGAAGTGCAACGCCTGGTCGAGGATCTCATCGGCGCTCAGGTTGCGGGCGAACTTCATCGTGCCGGTGGCGCAGAAGGTGCAGGTCAGCGGGCAGCCCGACTGCGAGGAGAGGCAGACCGAGCGCCGCCCGTCGCGGTAGCGCATCAGCACCGCCTCGATCGCACGGCCGTCGGCGGTGTGGAAGAGCGCCTTGACGGTGCCGTCGTCGGACTTGGCCTCGGTCGCGAGCGCCAGCGTCGAGAGCGGCACGGCAGCGGCGAGCCGCTCGCGCAGTGCCGCCGGCAGGTTGGTCATCTCCTCGTATCCCCGCGCGCCGCGTGCGACCCACTCCCAGACCTGAGCGGCACGATAGGTGGGCTCGCCGGCGTCGGCGAGGGTGCGGTCGAGCAGGGTGCGGTCCACCCGCCGAGTGTACGTGTGCTCACCCAGGTGCCAGCGGGGGATAGATTCGCATCCCAGATGACCGAACAGGCCGGCCGAGCCGAGCGGTTCCTGGCACTGCATACGAGTGAGCGGCCACTGCTTCTGCCCAACCCCTGGGACCGGGGCTCGGCGAAGCTGCTCGCCTCGCTCGGATTCGAGGCGCTGGCGACGACGAGCAGCGGCTCCGCTGCTGCCCTGGGCCGGCTCGACGGCACGTTGACGCCCTCGGAGGCACTGGCCGGCGCAGCGGAGATCGTCTCCGCCACCGAGCTGCCCGTCTCGGCCGACCTCGAGAACGGCTTCTGCGAGAACCCGGAGGGAGTGGCGAGCACGCTGAGAAACGCGCTCGCGGTGGGCTTGGCGGGAGCCTCGATAGAGGACTTCAGCGGCCGCGAAGACGAACCGATCTACGAGCTCGGCCGTGCCCGGGAGCGGATCGAAGCGGCCGCCGAGGCCGCCCACGCCGGGCCCGAGCGGCTGGTGCTGACCGCGCGCGCCGAGAACCACCTCCACGGCGTCGAGGACCTCGCCGACACGATCACCAGATTGCAGGCCTACCAGGAGGCCGGCGCCGACGTCCTCTACGCACCCGGGATCTCGCGCCTCGAAGACATCGAGGCCATCGTTGCCTCAGTCGACCTGCCGGTGAACGCGCTCGCCCGCCCCGGGGCACCGAGCGTCCCCGAACTCGCGGCGGCCGGGGTCAAGCGGGTCTCCGTCGGCGGCGCCTTCGCCTTCGCGGCGCTCGGGGCCATGGTCGAAGCGGCGCAAGAGCTGCTCGACTCGGGCACCTACGGCTACCTCGAGCGCGCCGGCGTCGGCCTGCGAGCCGCCCGCTCCGCATTCGCGGACGAGCAGCCGCCTGGCGACTAGGAGCTGGCCGCGACCTCGCCGGCCGCCCGTTCGCCGGCCTGCATCGCGCCCTCCATGTAGCCGCTCCAGACGGTCGCCGTCTCGGTGCCGGCCCAGTGGACGCGTCCGACCGGCTCGCGCAGGGCCTGGCCGGTTTCGCTCCAGCCGCCGGGGCCGAAGTTCGACGTCGGCCCGCCGCCCGACCACTCCTCGGCCGCCCAGGCCTGTTCGGCGTAGTCGAGCGGCTGCGCCGCCGCGGGACCGTAGAGGCGTTCGAAACCGCCGAGGACCGCCGCCCGCCGCTCCGCTGCCGGCAGGGGAGCCAGATCGCGCGCCTCCGGCCCACCGACGAAGCCGAGCAGCACTCCCGCCGTGCCGTCCCGGGGCGAACAGTCGAATGTGAGAGTCGCCGGACCGGTGTCGGTCACGGCCTCGCCGCTGAGACCGTCCTCGCGCCAGAACGGAGTCTCGTACAGCGCCAGGCACTTGTTCAGGGTGCCGGGTCGCAGCAGCTCCGCGAGCCGCTGCCGCTGCTCGGGCAGGACAGGCTCGAACTCGATCCGGGACGCGAGCGTCGGTGGCACGGCGACGATCGCCTGCTTTGCCTCGACCTCCAAGCCGTCGGCGACGATCTTGACCCCGCCGCCGCCCTGCTCGATCCGTCGCACCGCAGCGCCGAGCCGCACTCGGTCTCCCAGCGAGGCGGCGAGACCGAGTGCCAATTCCTGCGCACCGCCTTCGAGACGATCCTGCTGTGCCCCGCCCTCGGTGTCGATCAGCTTGTCGAAGCTGCCGGCGGCGCTGACGTAGAAGAGGACGTGAAGCATCGAGAGCTCCTCTGGGCCGGTGCCCCAGACGGTGCGCCCCGCGAGCCCAATCAGCTCGCGGGCGATCGGCGTCCGCACGTTCGCCCCGCACCACTCGGCGAGCGTCTGCCCATCCAGCTCGGCGGCGCGCTGGGCCGCCCACGGTTCCCCGGCCCCGACACCGCGTGCCAACCGGGCGATGCGGCGGCGGGCAACGAAGATGTCCCAGAGCACGCCAAGGCCGAGTCGCGGGATCGTGCCCCGGTACCGGCGGCGGGTTCCGGCGACGTCGAGCAGGTTGCGGCCATCGCCGAACTGCGGGAACAAGCCGAGGCCCAGCTCGGCAGCCAGGCCCTGCACGCGCACGTGGTCGGAGCCGACCCACTGGCCACCGAGGTCGACCTGGACACCGTCGCCGAGAGTGGCGTTGAGCAGGCGGCCGCCGACCCGGTCCCGTGCCTCGAGCACCACCACCTCGTGGCCGGCGCCGGCGAGAGTGCGCGCAGCCCTCAGTCCCGAAAGCCCGGCGCCGACGATCGCGACATCGACCCCGGCGCTCTCAGCCATGGAACTTCTCTCCCCGCTCCAGCATCTCGATGAACTTTCGCAGTCTCCGCTCGCGTGTCTCCGGCTTTTTCGCCTCCTGCAGTCGGTAGAGGATCGCGTAGCGGTTGGCGCTGTCAAGCGTCGAGAAGAAATCACGCGCCGCCTCGCTGTGCTCCAGCTCCCGTTTCAGGTCTGCGGGCACCCCGGCCGTGCGCTGGCCTGGATAGGCGGCATCCCAGCGACCGTCGGCTTTCGCCGCCTCGACCTCTGCCAGGCCGGCAGGCCGCATCGCCCCGGCAGCGATTAGCTCCTCGGCCTTGGCCCGATTGATCTGCGACCACTTCCCCCGCGGCCGCCGGGGCGTGAAGCGCTGGAGAAAGTAGATCTCATCGAAGCCCCGCTTCTGGCTGTCGATCCAGCCGAAACAGAGCGCCGACTCCAGCGCTTCCGCGTAGCCGATGCTGGTGACGCCGGACCCCTTCTTGGCGATCTTCAGCCAGAGGCCGTCGCCGGCGGCGTTCTCTTCCAGCCAGGTCTCGAATTCTGCCTGCGAGGCGAAGAGGATGACTGGAAGTTCGTCGGCCATGGGTCGAAGAGAGCGCTACAAGCCGACCGCGTCGGCGAGCAGGTCGACCTGGTCCGGATCGCTGGATGAGGGGAAGAGGATCAGCTCGCCACAGCCGGCAGCGTCGAAGCCGGCGATGTACTGCCGCACCGTCTCGGCATCCTTGGCCGCACCGGCGGCGATCATGGCTGCCACCTCATCGCCGAGCCAGCCGTAGTAGTCGCCGAGATATGCGGAGGCGTTCTGCTCGGCGTCTTCGCCGAGCGAGAAGTAGGTGAGGCCAAGGGTGCGGGGTTGGTCCGCGCGCCCGGCCGCATTCCACGCCTCATGCACCTTCCCCACCATCTCGCCGAACTGTTCGGGAGGCGAGCCGCCGGCGATCCAGCCATCGCCAAAACGGGCCGCTCGGGCGAAGGATGCCTCGACTCCGCCGCCGACGAGGAGACCGGGAGTAGCACCGGCCGCGGGGCCGATGTCCTCGCCGGCCCAGACCTCTTTGATCCGCTCCAGCATTTCGTCGAGCCGGCGGCCGCGACCGCGGAGGTCGACCCCACTCGCCCCGTAGTCGTCCTCCCGCGCGCCGAGGCCAATGCCAAGCGTGAAGCGCCCGCCGGAGAGGGCGTTGAGGCTGAGTGCCTGCTTGGCCAGCTCAGCGACGTTCGGGCGAAGCGGACCAAGCAGGACGGAGGTGCAGAGCCCGATCCGCTCGGTGACAGCCGCAGCCGCGGCGAGCGCAGTCAGCGGCTCGTAGTTGTCATAGACGATGCGGTCGATCGTCCCCAGGCTCGAGAAGCCGCGGGCGTCCGCTCGCCGCGCCCACTCGACGAGCTGTCCACCGGTCGTGCCAGGCACCGCGTTGGGCAATCCGATCGCTACGTCCATCCCAGCCTCCTCAGCTCTTCAGCTTCTCTTCCAGTGTCGGCCCGTCGACCCCGTCTACCCGCACCAGCTTGTCACGAGACTTCTGCCCGCGGACGGATGCTCACTCGCGAGGGCGCGACCCCAACGCGCTTCGCGATCAGTCACAGATTCTCCACTTCCATTCCCGATGGCGTTACAGAGGTTCCCGGTTAGCTTTGCGCGAACGGATCCTCGACCCTGATCCCGTCGAAGCGGCGGAAGTCGCGGTCGCGGGTGTAGATGGTGCTGACGCCGTGCTGGCGCATCAGGGCGGCGATGTGGGCGTCGGTGACGTCCTTGCCGCGCGTGCCGGCAGCAGCGGTTTCCCGGTAGATCGTGAGGAAATTGGGGCCCTCGCCAGGAGTCCGGACGTGGTCGCGTTCGATCAGGTCACCCAGCGAAGAAGTTGCTTCTGCTGGCGAGAGCGGCCGATCGGTCAGCGCCGGATGGGTCGAGAGCCGCAGGAAGCCCATCGCCACCGGCCAGAACAGGTACAGGAGCTCCGGCCCGCGAGCGAGGCGCGTGACCAGGTCGTGCGCCACCTCGAAGCACTCGCTACTCGAGTTGGCCGCGTAGAGCAGGACGTTGGTGTCGATCGCGGCACTCACGAAGCGCCCCTTCCCATCTCCTCGCGGTCGAGCAGGTTCTGGACCGCCCCCTTGTCCTCGAGGTCGATCTTGAAGGAGCCCATCTCCTTCTTCGCCCAGTTGAGCGGGCGCGCCTCGACGGCGGTCTCGTCGTGCAGCCCGACGGCGAGCAGCTCGGAGGCGACCTGTCCCATGCTCTTGCCCTCGCCGGCAGCGCGGCGACGCAGCTCGGCGAGCACTGTCGCGTCGAGGTCGAATGTTGTGCGGGGCATGATGTCTGATGCTAGAAGGGATGTCATCTGATGTCAACCTTTGGTTGGGCCCAGTGGGGAGAACGCTAGATCGTCTCGACGCGCGGGTGGCGCGCAATTCGTCAAAACTCGCGCACACCGGCGTCACGAGCTAGATTGATCGCGATGAGCGATCCAGACGACATCGCAGCGCTGACCGAGGCGATCGGGCGCTACAACGACGCCTGGAACGCGCAGGATCTCGATGCGATCGTGGCGATGCACGCGGTGGACATGGTCTTCGCCAACCACACAGCGGGAGAGACTGCCACCGGCGAGGAGGTGCGGGGACACATCGCCAAGATCTTCGAGGCGTGGCCCGATATGAAGTTCGAGACGCGGCGGCTGTACGTGCGCGAGAGGGTTGTCACCCAGGAGTGGACCGCCACCGCGACCCACTCCAACACGCTCCGCCGCGGCGAGATCGAGGCGGCGCCGACGGGCCGCACTGTGAGCTGGGACGGGGTCGACGTGATCCCGTTCGAGAACGGGCTGATCAGGCGCAAGGACGTCTATTCCGATTCGGTCTCGATCCTGCGCCAGGTTGGATTGCTGGACTGAGACCCGCGGGGCCTACCGCCGTAGCTGCCGCAGCCGGCTGCGCAGGAAGGCGGGCCAGGCGCGGGGGCGCGTCGCCGCCGCCAACGCAACCGGCATCGAGTCGAAGTAGGTGACGCGTTCGGTGGCGAGGCCGTCGTCGCCGAGCACGAAGCGATCGACCGCCGACCACGAGATCGGCTTGCCGCCGGCGATGCCGCTGAGGGTGAACTCGATCAGGACGCCGTCCTCGGTGGCGCCCCAGCGGTGCACCTCCCCGGTCAGGCCTCCGATCAGCTCGAACAGGCCGGCAAACGCACGCTGGCCTTCTGCGAGCGTCTCGGTCTTCGGCGTCATCGGTGCGACCAGCCGGACCCGCTCGGCGAGCACCGTCTTCAGGCCCTCCGGGGTCGGTGCCTCCCAGTAGGCAGCGAACCGACGGGCGAAGTCCGCCGCCATCCCACCGTTGGGACCGGCCCCGCCGCTCACCCGGGCAACTCTCCCAGCAGCCGGTCGATCGCGCCGCGGGCGTAGCCGAAGACGGCGCGATCGGAGCCGAGGCGGAAGCGGGAGTTAGCACCCATCACGACTGCGTAGAGCTCGAAGGCGAAGCGGGCGGGGTCGGCCGCGCCGGCGAGCTTCGCCTGCCGCTCAAGCTCGGCGGTCCAACTGTCGAGCGCGGCGGCGATCGCGTCGCGGACGGGGCCGGGCCGGTCGTCGTACTCCGCCGAGGTCGCGGCCCAGAAGCAGCCGCCCTGGTAACCGTCCCCCTCGAGATGAGCCAGGTAGGCATTGGCGATGGCCTGCAACCTCGGCACGCCGTCGGCCGCGCCGAGCGACGGCGCGATCACGGCAGCGCTGAAGCGCTCGGACGCAGCGCCGATCGTCGCCAGCTGCAGCTCCTGCTTGGAGCCGAAGTGGGCGAACAGGCCGCTCTTGCTCATTTCCAGGTCAGCGGCGAGGCGGCCGATCGTCAGCCCCTCCAGGCCCTCGACCGAGGCAAGGTCCACGGCGCGGTCGAGAATCGCCGCCCGGGTCTCGGCCCCCCGACCCGTTTCCGAGGGAGACGCGCTGCTGACTGCGGTCGCTGCGGCCATCTGTCCAGGCTACAGAAAAGCACGAACGTTCGTGCATGAGCTACGCTCCGCCCGGCTCGACCGGGCCGACCCACAACTTCAGGAGGAGAACAGCGATGGCGGGACACGCGGTAAGGAAGATCGACGAGATGGAGGCCATTTACGGCGGCGCTTTCAAGCGCGCCCGGGCCGAGCTCGGAGTCGAATCGTTCGGCATGCAGATCATCGACATGCCACCCAACTACAAGAACTACCCCGTGCACGACCACGAGCAGGACGGCCAGGAGGAGGTCTACGTGACCCTGCGCGGCTCCGGCGAGCTGGAGATCGAGGGTGAGCGTTTCCCGCTCGACGCCGAACACATGGCCCGGGTCGGTCCCGGCGTATCCCGCAAGGTCTGGCCCGGCGACTCCGGCATTCGCATCCTCGTGCTCGGCGGCAAGGCGGGCGCGGCCTACCAGGCCCCCGACAACTCCAAGCTCGGCCAACCCGATCCGATGGCAGCCGCCTGACGAGCGGCCGTCAATCGCCGTCCCGGCGCTGCTCGTAGCCGGGGCAGGCATTCACGGGTACCCGCGGATAGCGGGGATACCGCGGGTCGGTGCGCGAGCGCCGGCAGAGCGAGAAGACCGACCCGCGCGTGTTGGAAACCAGCTGCCGATGGCCGCAGGTGTCGCAAAGGCCGTGTTTTTCCGGTCGATTGCCCATCTTGACCGCAGGCTAGCTTTACCGTGTGAACAGCACGGCCACCCTTTTCGGCGTCGATGCGACGGCCTACTCGGCGACGGTCGAGGTGCTGGGGGTGATCTTCTGCGCCGAGGACGACGGCTACGCGGTGCTCGAGGTGCAGGACGCCGAATCGGGCGAGGGATTTGCCCTGGTCGGCCCGGTCGCCCACCTGGGCGTGGGAGAGCGCGCCGAAGTCAGCGGCGAGTGGCAGACCCATTCTCGCTACGGGCGCCAGTTGCGCGCGCAGGGCGCGATGCCGCTCGACCCCGCCGACCGGGAGGGGCAGGTCGCCTACCTGACCTCGCTGCGGCACATCGGACCCGCCCGGGCGGAGCGGCTGGTCGACGAGCACGGCGAGGGCGTGCTCGGTGCGATCGCCGCCGATCCCCAGGCCGTTTTCAGCTCGCTGCGCGGGGTGAGCGCCGACCAGGCCGCCGCCGCGACCGAATCCTGGCACGCCAGCCGCGCCGTCCGCGACCTGCACGTGCAACTGGGCCCGCATGGCCTGGCCCACCTGGCGGCGCCGATCCACGCTCGCTTCGGCGAGAGCTCGATGGCGATCCTGCACGAGGATCCCTATCGGCTGACCGAGGTCGCCGGAGTCGGCTTTGCCCGCGCCGACAAGATCGCCCTCGCCGCCGACGTGCCGCCGGAGTCGAGCCGCCGTGCCCAGGCGGCCGCCGCCTACGCACTCAGCGAGGCCGAACAGCAGGGAAACAGCTACCTGCCGCTTGCCGAGCTGAGGACTCGCACGGCCAAGCTGCTCGGACTCGACCCAGACCCTGAGGTGCTCTGCGAGGCCGACGGGCTGACCGACGACGAAGGCCGCGTCTATCGCAAGCCCACCTACGCCAGCGAGTTGGACGTTGCGAGGACGCTGGCGGCGAGGTGCGCCGCGCCTTCCCACTTGGACCACGACCCCGGCGAGACCACCCCGGCCGACGAGACCGATACGGAACTCACCGACGAGCAGTGGTCGGCCGTGCGCGGCGCCTTCGGGGCGCGGGTCTCGGTGCTCACCGGTGGCCCTGGTGTCGGCAAGACCGCCTGCACGCGGGCGATCGTCGAGGAGGCCGGCCGGGCCGCCCTGCGCATCGCCCTCTGCGCCCCAACCGGCCGCGCCGCCCGCCGGCTCGAGGAGACGACGGGGCACCAGGCACAGACGATCCACCGGCTGCTGGAGTGGACGCCGGGGCGGGAGCCCGCCTTCAAGCCGGGGCACCCGCTGCCGGCGGACCTGGTGATCGTCGACGAGTCCTCGATGCTGAACCTGCGCCTGATCGAGGTGCTGCTCGGCGGCCTCGCCGAGTCCACCCACATCGTCTTCGTCGGCGACGCCGACCAGCTGCCGCCGATCGGGGCGGGCAAGCCCTTCGAGGACCTGATCGACTCGGGAGTGGCTCCGGTGGTCCGCCTCACCCAGATCTTTCGCCAGGCGGCGCGCTCGATGATCACCACCGCCGCCCACGAGATCAACCAGGGTCGCGAGCCGCACCTCACCCCAGGCGAGGACCAAGACCACGACTTCTTCTTCATCGAGCGGCCCAATCCAGAGCGAGCGCTGGCAACCGTGGTCGAGGTGGTCGCCGAGCGGGCGCCGAATCGCTTCGGCGTGGATCCCGTGCGGGAGGTGCAGGTGCTGGCACCGATGTACCGGGGGGCGATCGGGATCGACGCCCTCAACGAGCGCCTGCAGGCAGAGCTCAATCCCGATGGCGAGCCCGCCGTCGGCAAGCGGTTCCGGGTCGGCGACCGGCTGATCCAGACCCGCAACTCACACGAGCTGGGCCTGATGAACGGCTCGATCGTCTTCCTGCGGGAGGACGACCCCGACGGGGAAGAGATCGTCGTCGACACCGACGAGGGCGAGACATTGACCATCCCCTACGGGGAGACCGCGACGCTGCGGCTCGCCTACGCGATCTCGGTCCACAAGGCACAGGGGTGCGAGGTGCCGGTCGTCGTCGCCGTCTGCCACCGCTCCCACGCGCGGATGCTCACCCGCCCCCTCCTCTACACGGCGATCACCCGCGCCCGCAGCAGCTGCATCGTCGTCGGCGACCGCGGCGTGCTCGGCTCGGCCGTCCGCCGCGACGACGGCGGCGACCGCTACTCGGGCCTGGCAGAGCGCCTGCGCGGATAGCGCGCGCCCCGCGTCACACGCTCGGGCGATTCCGCGCGCCACGGGTATGATTGAAGCCTTCATACTCTCGCCCGATGACGCAGACCGTGCCCCGCCGAACCATCTATCTACCCGACAGCGCCGAGAAGCTCGTGCGTGAACACGCCCAGGAGGGCGAGTCGTTTTCGGCAACAATCGTGCGCTTGCTGCAGCTCGGTGCGCTGGACGACGATCGGGAAAGCTGGCCGGACTGGATTGGCTCCTTCGAGGGCCCCGGCGATCTCGGAATCAACGCCGAGAAGTACCTTGGGCTGAAGGCATGGGGACCGGGCGAGGGGCCGAGCGATGAAGATTCTGGTTGACACCGGCCCGCTCGTCTCGGCGATCGACCGCCGCGACGCGGCACACAAGATCGCGGCACCGCTGATCGCGAGGCTTCACCGGGACGCAATCGTCCCCACCCCCGTACTGGTCGAGGTCGATCACATCTTGAGCAGCCGGGCCGGACATAGTGCCGCGCGCGCTTTCATCAAGGCCACTACCGGAGGCGAGCGCGAAATCGCCTACCTCTCGCCTGGCCTGGTCCGGAGGGCGGCCGAGCTCGACGATCGGTTCGCGGACCTCAAGCTGGGCTTCGTGGATACCTGCGTGATGGCAATTGCCGAGCGGCACGATCTACCCATCCTCACCTTTGACTTCACCGACTTCCGCGCCACCGAATCGGCCTCCGGCCCATGGCGTCTCGCGCTTTCCGAGCATGCATACCGAGATTCCCTCGAGGGATAAGCGCGACCGCAACCTGCGCACCCTGCCGCCGCGATACTGACCGGATGGAGAGCCCGAAGCCATCCCTATTCGCGGTGGCGTTCACGCTGGCCGGGATCGCGCTGCTCGGCGCACTGGTCTTCGCCGTGCCGGCGCTGCACGACGCGGCCGTCGCCGCGGTCCACGGCGACACGGCCGAGGTTCGCGGCCAGCTCGACAGCCTCGGCCTGGCAGGGCCACTGCTGATCGTCGCCCTCGCCGTGCTCCACGGGGTCGTCTTCTACCCGGCCGAGATAGTCGACGCCGCGGCCGGTTTCGCCTACGGGTTCTTCCCCGCCCTGGCGCTGACGATGACCGGGTGGATGCTCTCAGCCATGCTCTGCTTCGCCGTCGGCCGCTCGCTTGCGCGCCCACTGCTCGACCGTTGGTTCGGGACCGAGCGCTTCGAGCGGACCGAGGCGATGATCGAGCGTGGCGGCGCCACCCTGCTGCTGGCCGTGCGCCTGATCCCGATCTTCCCCTTCAGCCTGGTCTGTTACGCCGCCGGAGCAGCTCGCGTGCCGGTCTGGCGCTTCGCCTGGACCACGGCCCTCGGCTACCTGCCGATCACCGCCGTCTCGGTCTACTTCGGCACCAGGCTGGAAGGCCTGAGCCTTAACGACCCGCTTGTGCTCGGCACCGCCGCCGCGCTCCTGGCCCTGCTGCTCGGCGGCCACTGGGTAATGCGGCGCGGTGCGGCCCAGTCCTAGCCTCAGCGAAGCCGCTTGACGCGGAAGCGGAAGACCGCCGGAGTGGGATCGCTCGCTCCGGATGCGGAGCTAGCGATCGCCCGCAGGACGTGCCGGCCGGGACCGAATCGACGCACCAGCCGCGCCGGGCAGGTACGCCAGCGGCCCCGGTCGAAGCGGCAGGCAAACGAGGCACCGGCCGATGTGGAAGCAAGGAGGAAAACTGCCCTCCTCCGACGGTGAGTCGTCCACAACAGTCGAGCCGGGTGGCGGCGGAGGTAGGTCTGCGGGTGAGCGACGCCCGATGCCAAACCGGTCGTCGCGGCTGGATTGGCCGCCCGAACTCGTTCTTCGATCGCCGTCGGCGATTCCTCCAGCGGGGCGGTTTCGACCTCGCCTTCCCCCACTTCCAGCGGGTCTTCTTCCCCCGTGCCTTCCGGTTCGACGCTTTCGGTTTCTTCTTCGGGCGCTTCTTCGGTTTCTTCTTCTTCCACAGGCGCTTCTTCGCCTTCTTCTTCCGGTTCGCCGGCCGGTTCCGCGACCGAGCCCAGCGCCGCGAAGGCGTCAATCAGGCCGGCGCCGACAGCCTGGCCGGGAAATTCACCGACCGGCCCCGCCGTTTGCGCCAGCACTTCACGGATCTGGCTCGGCGCCAGCGAAGAGTCCGCATCGCGCATCAGCGCCGCTACGCCAGCAGCGTGCGGCGCGGCAGCTGAGGTTCCGCAGAAGCGCCAGGCCCCGCCGGACTGAAAGGCGAAGAAGGTCGTCTGGCCGCAGTCGGTGGCGGCGAGGTCGGGCTTGGCCAGAGTTTCGGGCGTGGGCAGGGCCGCCGCCGGGGAGGTGCCTGTGACCGGGCCAAAGTAGTGGTCGACCGGGCCGCGCGAGGAGTAGTACTCGGGCGCGCTGTTGCTGCCGAACGGAACCGCGGCCACGCTGGTCGCCCCAGCGGAACCGCTGTGTCCGAAGATCGTCGGGCCGACCACGGTCGAAGGGGTCGATTCCGAATACTCGCTGCCGAGCACGTCTTGGGCGCCATTCTCCAGCATCGCGAACTTGACCATCGGGCTCGCCGAGCCGCTGTAGCGCTTGATCACGAGCCTCACCGCCGCCGAGCTCGCACTCGGGTTTTCCCAGGAGAGGAACTCGAAGGGCTTCTTCGTCGTGCCGGGATTGTCGTACTCGCTCTCGGCGACGACATTGTTCGAGGCGCCGAGCAGGTAGGCGTCGATGTCAGCGCCGACCCCGTACCAGGGTTCCGCCCACTGCAAGTCGATCGTCAGCGAGCCTCCGCCCGCCACATCGATGCCGAAGCCGCTGTCGCCGCTGCCGTTGAAGTCGGCACATTCGAACTGGTCGGGAGAGGAGTAGTGCGGGGTACCCGCCGGGCAGCCGCTCGGCTCGAACTGAGCCTGCCAGGAACCGACATCCCTGCCGCCGATGCGGACGTTGTTGTTGCCGGCCGCGGAGAAGTAGCTGACGCCTTCCGCCGTCGTCTTGTTGACCGCGGCGGCAACCGGCCCGTCCTGGAAGAAGGGCTCATCGAAGTACGCCACGTCGTCGGCGATCACACCGGCTTCTCCGCCGCCGCCGGCAGCCGGTTCGGCGAGCCTTTCGATGTTGTTCGCAAACGCCGTCTCGCCGGTGAAAGCGCTGGCGAAAGCGAGCTTCGCGCCGGGGGCAAGATCATGGACGATCTGCGCCATCGCCCGGCCCTCGTCGGCGCCTTCGGCTTCGGAGTCGTCCAGGACTTCGACCGCCGCGGTATCGCCGCAGGGATTGCTCCCCCCGGGCAGGTCGCCGCTGCCGACGTCCCCGGCGGCGTGCGTCGCCGCCGTCGCGTCGCGGTTGTAGGAGTCGGAGAGGATGCCGACGGTGACGCCGCTGCCGTCGACGCCGAATGCGCTGCGCGCTTCGGCGGTCCGCAGCTGGCCGTCCCCCTCGGAGACCGCCACGCCCGAGGGGCATTCGCTCGGGGCGAAAGTGAGCGGGGCGAGGATTTCGGTAACTCCGTCGACTGCCCCAAGCGCCGCCAGGCTCGGCAGGTGGTCCGGGGTGATCGCGACGGTCGCCGTCTGGTAGCGGCGGCTCAGGTTGAGCAGGTTTCCGCCCGCCGCACGGATCTCCCCGGCGGCAGCCACCGCCCCGTGATCGAAGCCGACTTCGACCAGCACTCGCTTGCCGTCCCGCTGCAGGCTTCCGGGCCCGGCCGGCGGAAGACCGATTCGCTCAGCCTGGCGAACCGGCGAGGCCCCCCGCAACGAGGGCACCGACAGCCGGGCGAGGCGGGGCGAGAGAGGGGACCGCCCCAACTGGGCGGCGGCGACCGGGGAGGGCACCGCGCACGCACTGGCCAATGCCAGCACGGCAGGCGTCAAGGCCAGTGCGCGCATCATTGGAGAAGTATCGGCTACCGACGCCGCGACTTGACCCGGAAGCGGTAAACCGCCGGAGTGCGGTCGCCGTAGCCTTCCGCGTCCCGGGCGGAGACGCGCAAAACGTGGCGGCCGAGCGGGAAGCGCCGCACAAAGCGCCGCGGGCAGATCCGAAACAGGCCACCGTCGACCCGGCAGGCATAGGAGACCCCGATCACGTTGGAGCCAAAGCGGAAGACCACCTTGGCGCGGTGGTGGCGAGTGTGGACGACCTTGCGCGGGCGCTTCTTAAAGAAGGTTCGTGGGGCGACCTTGCGTTGCGGGGTTACCGGCGGTGCCGGGGTGGAAGCTGCGGGGGTGCTGGTCGGCGGCTCGGGCGGCGTCTCGCGCCCCCAGTCTCCGGGCGCGGCGGCTTCTTCGGGGTCCCCGGGTTCCGGCGGTTCGCAGGAGGGGCCGGCGGCGCCGGTGTGATTGACGGCGGCCTCCACCGCCCCGACCGCTTCGATCAGTCCCTTACCGACGGCGCAGGCACCGAACGCTCCCACCGGATCCGCGCTTTCGTAGAGAGCGGCGCGAACCGCCGCCGGGCTCGCGGCCGGTTCGGCCTCGAGCATCAGCGCGGCGACGGCGGCGGCGTGGGGCGCGGCGGCCGAGGTACCGCAGAAATGCCAGGCTTCGGCCGGTTCGGCTTTGAGGATCTTCCCGAAGGAAGCGAAGAAGGTCGTCCTGCCGCAATCGGTCGCGGCCAGGTCGGGCTTGGACAGGGTTTCCGGCGGGATCGGCGTCGCCGGGGTTATCCCTTCCACCGGGCCCAGGTCGCGATACACCGGCCCTCGCGACGAGTAGGCCTCCGGGGTCGATTTAGTGACAAAGGGCACCGCGCCCACCGAGATCGCATCGGCGGCGGCGCTGTGGCCGAAGATGGCCGGCCCGACCACGTCTTCGCCGGTCGAGCGCGGGTACTCGGTCGCCGAGACCCCGCTGCCGTTCTCGATCAGGCCGAACTTGACCCGCGGCGAACCGCCCGCAAAGCGGTTGACCACAAGCTGGACGGTTCTGGTCGAACCGCTTTCGTTCGTCCAGGCAAACGACTCAAATGGCATGCCGGTTTCGTTGACGTTGTCTTCATGAGATTCCGCGAGCACGCTGCCCGTTGCGTTGAGCAGGAAGGCATCGAGGTCGGTGGTGACCCCGAAACGCGGCTCATCCCACTGCAGGTCGGCGGTCAGGGTCGCCCCCGGTTCCACCTTGATGCCGAAGGTCCGGTCGACTGCGGCGCCCGGGTTGAAGTCGAGGCAGTGAAAGGCTTTAAAGCCGACCTTCGCTTCGACGGCCGCGGGGCACGATCCGGCGTCACGGTATTCCGGCGTTTCCCAGGAGGCAATGTCACGACCTTCGGCGTCGATCAGGTTGTCGTTTCCGGCCGCCGAGAAGTAGGTGGCGCCTTCCGCAACCGCCTTGCCGACGGCAACCGCCACCGGCCCATCCTGGAAGAAGGGCTCTTCGAGATAGAAGACGTCGTCGGCGATTACGCCGGCTTCGGCTCCGCCTTGACCGACCGGTTCCGCCAGTTCTTCGATGCTCTGAGCGAATGCTTCTTCCCCGTTAAAGGCCGAGGCGAACTCGATTGGCGCTCCCGGGGCAAGGTCGTGGACGATCTGGGCCATTGCGCGTCCCTCGTCGGAGGCTTCGGACACGAAGGCTTCATTCAGTTCACTGCGAATCCCCACCGGGGTGGTTTCGCATTCGCCTGGCAGGTCCCCACTCTGTTCGTCTTCTTCGGCGTGGGTGGCAATCGAACCGCTTTCATCGGCTGCTTCGGTCGCCTGGTCGAAGGAGTCCGAAAGGATGCCCACCGTGACGCCACTGCCGTCCGGTTCGCCGGCCAGCGAGTCTTCTCGCGCCGCTCTCGCGTTCAGCTGTTCATCGCCCTCGGAGACGATTTCCCCGGAGGGGCATGTGGCCGCCCTCGTCACAGGAGCGAGCGCCGCCACGATGCCCGCCACCCCCCTTACCCGGGCGAGCTGGCGGAGCTGGCCGGGCTTAACCGCGACGGTGACGGTCTGGTAGCTCCGGCTGGCGTCCACCACCTGTGCCCCAGCCGAGCGCACCCGGGAAAGCGCCGCCAGGGCCCCGCGGCCGAAGTGGACGTAGGCCAGCACCCGGTTCCCCCGTCGCAGCAGGCTCCCCGGCCCCTCCTCGGCAAGGCTCAGCCGCCTCGCCTGCACCGCGCGCGGTGCCGAGCGCACGGCCGGCTTGGCCAGCCTCGCCAGCCGCGACGAGAGACCGCCGGCGCTGCGCTTCGCCGCTGCCGGCGCCGGCAGGGCAAGGCACGCCGCGAGGATCGCGACAGGGGCAATCCGAGCTAGGTGAAGGCGATCGGCAACCATCGGCTTGAAGGTATCGGCTGGAGCCTCAGCCCCTTCAACACTCGTGGACGGCTTTCGGACCGGCCGAACCGGGCCAGGGACAGCGTGTCAGCGGCTTCTGGGCGCCGATCCCTGCTACGGTCCCCCGCGTTAGGTCGGATGGATATCCGGCAAAAAGTCGTGTCTAGCGCTCGCGTCGTTGCTTTACCGAAGCCTCCGCGTTCGCAGCACATGAAGTGGAGGCAATAAATGCCGACTGGAACAGTCAAGTGGTTCAGCGACGACAAGGGCTACGGGTTCATCACGCCCGACGACGGCTCGAAGGACGTCTTCGTCCATCACAGCGCGATTCTCGGTGAGGGCTTCAAGTCCCTGGCTGAGGGCGCCAAGGTGAGCTACGAGTCCGAGGAAGGCCCCAAGGGCCCGGCCGCGGCGAGCGTTCAGCAGACCGCTTAGTCGCAACACCGCTCTTCGGCAGTACGAGGCCCGCCGCAAGGCGGGCCTCTTCTTTGCGAGCCCTATCCTTCCCCCGCCGATGACCAGCAGAGACGACCTTCGAAATATCGCGATCGTGGCCCACGTCGACCACGGCAAGACGACGCTGGTCGACGCGATGCTGTGGCAGTCCGGCGCCTTCCGCAAGGGCCAGGACGTGGCCGAGCGGGTGATGGACTCGATGGACCTCGAGCGCGAGAAGGGGATCACAATCCTCGCCAAGAACACCGCCGTCGACTACGGCGGGGTCAAGCTCAACATCGTCGACACCCCCGGACACGCCGACTTCGGCGGCGAGGTCGAGCGCGGGCTGACCATGGTCGACGGCGTGCTGCTCCTCGTCGACGCCTCCGAGGGCCCTCTCCCCCAGACCCGCTTCGTCCTGCGCAAGGCGCTGGAGGCAAAGCTGCCGGTGATCCTCGTCGTCAACAAGGTCGACCGTCCCGACGCCCGCATCGCCGAGGTCGTCGACGAGGTCTACGAACTCTTCATCGACCTCGACGCCGACTCCGAGCAGATCGACTTCCCGATCGTCTACACCAACGCCAAGGCCGGCTGGGCCGCGCTGGAAGAGGGGGTCGAGGGCACCGACCTGGCGCCGCTGATGGACCTGATGCTGGAGAAGATCCCCGCACCGGAGTACGACCCCGAGCTGCCGCTGCAGGCGCACGTGACCAACCTCGATGCCTCCCCCTACGTCGGGCGGCTGGCGCTCTGCCGGGTCCACAACGGCACTATCCGCTCCGGCCAGCAGGTCGCCTGGTGCCGGGCGGACGGGACGGTCGAGCGGGCGACCGTGTCCGAGCTCTACATCACCGAGGCGCTGGAGCGGGTACCCGCCGAGGAGGTGGGCCCCGGAGAGATCATCGCCGTCGCCGGGATCGAAGAGATCACGATCGGCGAGACGCTCGCCGACCCCGCCGACCCGCGACCGCTGCCGGTGATCACGGTCGATGAGCCCTCGCTCTCGATCGTGCTCGGGATCAACACCTCTCCCCTGGCAGGCACCGAGGGCAGCAAGCTCACCGCCCGCCAGGTCCGCGACCGGCTCGACGCCGAGCTGGTCGGCAACGTCTCGATCCGGGTCCGCGACACCGAGCGCCCCGATGCCTGGGAGGTGCAGGGCCGCGGCGAGCTGCAGCTGGTGATCCTGCTGGAGCTGATGCGGCGCGAGGGCTTCGAGCTGACCGCCGGCCAGCCGCGCGTGCTGACCCAGGAGATCGACGGCAAGCGCCACGAGCCGGTCGAGCGGCTCGCGATCGACGCGCCCGAGGAGCATGTCGGCGCGATCACCCAGCTGCTGGCCGGACGCAAGGGGCGGCTCGAGCAGATGGCCAACCACGAAACCGGCTGGGTGCGGATGGAGTACCTGGTCCCTGCCCGCGGCCTGATCGGCTTCCGCACCGAGTTCCTCACCGAGACCCGCGGCACGGGAGTCATGCACCACGTCTTCGAGGGCTGGGAGCCCTGGGCCGGTGACCTGCGGCTGCGCCCGACCGGCTCGATCGTCGCCGACCGCCGCGGCAAGTCGGCCGGCTACGCGCTGATCGGGCTGCAGGACCGCGGCACGCTGTTCGTGGGCCCCGGCGAGGAGGTCTACGAGGGGATGATCATCGGCGAGAACGCCCGCGCCGAGGACATGGACGTCAACGCGACCAAGGAGAAGCAGCAGACCAACATGCGCGCCGCCAGCGCCGAGGTGCTGGAACGGATGGCGCCGCCCAAACGCCTCTCCCTGGAAGCCGCGGTGGAGTTCCTGCGCGAGGACGAGTGCGTCGAAGTGACGCCCGAGTCGGTGCGGCTGCGCAAGGTCGAACTCGACAAGCTGAAACGCCAGAAGGCCGCCCGCCAGGGCACCCGCGTCTCCTAGGCCGGTTTCTCGCCTACCGGCGGCAGCTCACAGCAGACCATCGCCGACATCACGGGGATCGCCGCGTCACCGCTCTCGGCGAGGCGTTCGGTGCTTTCGGTTTGGACCGCGAAGCTCGCCTCGAGGGCCTCGGCCTGGATCCGGGAGAGCTCTCGCCAGCCCTGCTCGTCGACCATCGAGATCGTGCGGCTGAAGTGGACATCGAGGCGCCTGATGAAGCTCCCTGCCGCCAGCGCCTCGCTGAGGTCGGCGTTGACGAGCTGGGCGAACCAGGTGGCAAAGCGAGTGCGCTCCTCGGCGCTCAGCTCGGACCACTCCTGATCGTCGACAATCCTCCGAATCCGAGCCTGCTCCTCCAGCGACAGGAGGCGGATGTCCGGACTCAGCCCAATCTCCTTGCCCAACTTCTCTTCCACTGAGGCTTCCTTTCTCGCCGTTGATCGCTCAGCCACCATAGACGGCCGTAGAGCAATCGGGTAGGGGCGGGGCTTACCCCCGCCCCTCCCACACCACCGGACGTGCGGGTCCGCATCCGGCGGTTCGCGTCGCATCCCGAAAGCGGCGGTAGGGGTCGGTGAACCCCTGTAGGCCCTGCTCGCGCCAGTAGGCGTTGGTGAGGCTGCGGGTGAGTACCCACGACCCCGCGATCCGCCAGTAACCCAACCTGCTGTTGGCCCATTCCCAGGCCTTGGCGTCGGGGGTGCCGGTGGCGACGAGGTTTCGGTGCTTGGTGCGGATTCTCTTCCACTCCTTCCACCTGACCTGCCGCAATCGGCGGCGCAACCATTCATCGAGATCGGAGAGCGGGCGCGGGGTGCCGGCCAACGAAAAGTAAGCCGTCCATCCCACCGTGAAGCGGTTTGCTTCACGGATTCGCCGCTCCATCGAGATGCCCCGGCGGCGCGATGTGATCTTGCGCAGGCGATTCTTGGCGCGCTCGCGCGCTTTCGGGTCGATCCTGATCTTGATCTCACCGTCGCGCCGCAGGAAGCCGAACCCCAGCAGGGTGGCTCTGAAGGCTGAGGCAACCGAGGACTTATCCCGGTTGACCCGTAGCTTCAGGCGTCGCTCGATGAACTCGCTGGTGCTCACCATCACGCGCTGCGCCGCCCGCTTAGAGGCGACGTAAATCGTGACGTCGTCCGCGTAGCGGACGAAGCGGTGCCCTCGCTTCTCCAGCATCCGGTCGAGGTCGTCGAGGTAGACGTTGGAGAGCAGCGGTGAGAGTGGAGAACCCTGAGGGGTCCCCTCCTCGGTCGGCTGCCTTACCCCGTCCGCCATGACGCCCGCTTCCAGGCAGCTGCGGATCAGCTTGAGCACCTTCTTGTCGGTGACCCGCCTTGCGACCCTGGCCATCAGCGCGTCGTGCTGGACTCGATCGAAGAAGCGATCGAGGTCCAGATCGACGGCCCACTCCTGCCCTGCGGCGATGTCGCGCTGGGCGCGCTCGATCGCCTGGTGGGCTGAGCGCCCGGGGCGAAAGCCGAAGCTCCGCTCCGAGAAGCCGGGATCGAAGACGGGCACCAGCACCTGCGATAGGGCCTGCTGGATCACTCGATCCAGGGCCGTCGGCACCCCCAGCTCCCGCTCGCCTCCCGAGGGCTTGGGAATCGTGACCCTCCTGGTGGGTTGCGGTCGGTAGGTGCCCGCGTCGAGCTCTGCCCGGACTTCGGGCCAGTGGTCATGCAGCCAGGAGCGAAGCTCTTTGGTCTGCATGCCATCGACGCCGGGTGCATCGGCGTTTCGCTCGACCCGTCTGAGCGCCGCCGCCAGGTTGCCCCTGGAGAGGAACTGCTCCCAGAGGTCGTCTGCTTCGGCGGCGGGGCGAGGCTTTGCCCCGCCCGGCGCCGGGAAGCCGCTTTGCTCTTCGCGGGGAGCTTCGGGCTTCACCCTAGGCATCCATTGCGCGAAGGCCCGGCAGGTGCCGGGTTGGCTGCTGTGGCTTCCGCGAGCACGGGCGCGCTCTGCCTCGGCTTCGCGTTCGGCCCTTCGCGGCGCACGATCCCGCCGCTACTACGGCCTCTGCTGACTCCTGCCGGATGCCCGCTCGCCTTCCGGCGGGCGGTGTCGGGCGACTGCTTCATCGAGGCCGACCCTCCGACAGGTCTCCCCGGATAAGAGCAGCAACCTTCCTCGCGCACCCGCCGCATCTACGTTGCGGTCCCTTGATGACCCCGGACTTCGACGTGTTGGGCCGTCTCGTCCGGACCGCCCCGCCTTCTATGCAATTCGTGTTCCTCGGGTCGCGATTTCGCCTCCACCTTCCTTCCCACCCCGCCTCGCGACGACGCAGTTGGCTTCGGCTTGTGGTTTCGGTCATCTGATCCACAGGGGACTTGCACCCCCGAGCTGCTGCCCATGCCGGGCGTACCAAAAAAAAGCCGCCGGGACCGAGAATCCCGGCGGCTCCCACAGGGCCCCTGCCCTGAGCTTGACTAGACCGTGGCCGCTGCCTGCTCGGACTGGCTTTCCTCGGAGGCTTTGGCCTTTGCCTCGGCCTCCGGCGTGGGCTCGTTGGCCGTGCGCGGCAGCAGCACTTCTTTGGCGATCACCAGGCGCTGGATCTGGCTGGTCCCCTCATAGAGCTGCATGATCTTGGCGTCGCGCATCAGCTTCTCGACCGGGTACTCCTTGATGAAGCCGTAGCCGCCGTAGACCTGCACGGCGTCGACGGCGATCTCCATCGCCGAGTCAGCGGCGAAGCGCTTGGCCATCGAAGAGACCTTGCTGTTGCGCAGGCCCTGGTCGAGCATGACCGCGGAGTTCCAGACCAGCAGGCGGCCGGCCTCGACCTTGGTCGCCATGTCGGCGATCATGAACTGGATCGCCTGGTGCATCGCGATCGGCACGCCGAACTGAACCCTTTCCTTGGAGTACTCGGTGGCGTACTCCAGCGCGGCGCGGCCGATGCCGACTGCCATCGCCGAGACGCCGGGACGGGTGCGGTCGAGCGTCATCATCGCCAGCTTGAAGCCCTTGTTTTCCTCGCCGAGCAGGTTCTCAGCCGGGATCTCGACTTCGTCGAAGGAGATGGTCGCGGTGTTGGAGGCCCGCTGCCCCATCTTGTCCTCCTTCTTGTCGACGGAGACCCCGGGGAGGTCGGCATCGACTACGAAGGCGCTGATCCCGCGGTGCCCGGCCTCGGGATCGGTCTTGGCGTAGACCGTGAAGTAGTCGGCGTAGGTGCCGTTGGTGATGAAGCACTTGGAGCCGCTGATGACGTACTTATCGCCCTTTTTCACGGCCTTGGTCTTCATCCCGGAGACGTCGGAGCCGGCGTCGGGCTCGGTCAGGCAGAAGGAGGCGAGCTTCTTGTCTTCGGTCAGCATGCCGAGGTACTTCTTCTTCGTCTCCTCAGAGCCGCCGAGCGTGATCGGCGCCGAGGCGAGGCCGTTGGCCATCAGGGTGGTGCCGATGCCCGAGCAGCCCCAGCCCATCTCCTCCTCGATCAGGCAGCCGGAGAGGTAGTCGAGACCGGGCCCGCCGTAGGCCTCGGGGATGTGGGTGTTCATCAACCCGACGTCCCAGGCCATGTCGATGATGTCCTGGGGCCAGGTGCCGTCCTTGTCGTACTCCCAGGCAACCCGGCGCATCTCTTTCTCGGCAAAGTTGTGGGCCAGCTCGCGCAGGTCTTTCTGCTCGTCGGTGAGGGTGAAGTCAACCACTTGTGAGGCTCCTTCTTGGTCGTTGCTCAAGGCCTTGGAAAGCGGCCCCGCCACTGGGCGACGACCACCGATTGACTGGTCAGTCAACCAATGCGGAAGGGTACCGGATAGCAGTGCCGAGGCGATAGCCGTACCCTTGAGCCGATGGTCTGCCCGATGGGATTGACCTCCTTGCAGAGCGGCTACGTGCTGGCCGCTATCACGCTGCTCGTGCTGCCCCTCGCCGCCTTCTTGTTTGCCCGCTCCGGCCCGGCTTGGAACGAGCTCGGCAAAGGACGTTTCGGGGTGATGCACTCGATGCCACCGCCCCGCATGGCGCAGCCCTCGCCCGAGATCGACCTGGCGATCCAGGCGGCAGAGGCACGGCAGATGATCGAGGCGAAGTCCTACCGGCGGGTGAAGCGAGGCGAGGAGCCGCTCGACGTCGAGG
Organism: uncultured Solirubrobacterales bacterium; assembly: GCA_963817905.1. Classification (GTDB taxonomy): domain Bacteria; phylum Actinomycetota; class Thermoleophilia; order Solirubrobacterales; family 70-9; genus VRUE01. The sequence continues at coordinate 521,157 of CAWFPS010000003.1, forward strand.
CCGAGGTCAACGCCCTGCTCGACTCGGAGCTGAGCGGAACGCCCGGGAAGAAACGCGACCTCGACGAAAAACTGCGGGCCGAAGTCCGCGAGCTGGTGATCGCCCGCAACGAACGGCGCATGCGCCGCGGCGGGGAGCCGCTCGACGTCGAGGCCGAGGTGGAGCGGCAGGTCGCCGATTTCATAGGATTGGGCAGCTGATGGCCGGAGCCGCCGAGGAGAATCTCTACGAGGTCGAGGAGCTGCTGATGCAGCCCGGGACCTACTTCAACCCGCAGACCGAGGTGCTGGTCGTCGTCGACGACTCGACCTCGCTCGACCAGGAGGTCTTCAACATGGAGGCCTACGAGGGCGCCGATTGGGTCCGCATCTCCGACGAGGTCCCGGTTGACGAGGACAGCCGCGACCGGGTGTTGGAGAGCTTCCAAACCAGCTACCACCCAGGCTCGAGCGGCTCGGTCTCCGAGACCGCGCTGGAGCAGGGAGACGACGAGCGCGACGAGGGCGAGAACGGCCAGGATCCCGGCCGCGAGGACATCGAGTAGATGCTCGAAGCCGGGGCGGCGGCGCCCCGGCTTCACCCTGCCCGACCAGAACGGCGAGAAGGTCAGCCTCTCGGACCTGAAAGGCGAGACCGTCGTCCTCTACTTCTATCCCCGTGCCGACACGGGCATCAACAGCGTCAGCCTGTCGTAGCGGCCCAACCGGTCCCCTACGTTCCGACAGCCCACGCGAGTAGCCTGCTGCGGCTATGGGATGGCCACCGAGAGTCGGAGAGGCGCTGCCGCGATCGGCAGATGCCTGGTGCGTTCAGGAGAAGTGGCTTGCATAGATCTTGGCCGGTGACGGGCATGGGCCCGAATGGGCCAAGGTGCTGCAAGTCGAGGCCGACGAATGGGAGCTTGCCTGGCATGCCCTGAAAGAGGCCGTGCGGGACGCCCCGATCGAGACGGTCCGCTCGCTCGACGCGGGTGACGTCTCCTGCGGCGTCACGGTCGAATTGACCGTCGGCGAGCGAACGGCACCCGTCGTCAGCGCTTGGCACTACGCGGAGCCCGATGCGGCGCCGCGATTGGTCACCGCCTACCCGACCGCCTACAATCGGACATATGGCAGCAACGCGTGAGATTGCAGTCGGCGGGTTGATCGAACTGCGCGAATCGGTAGAAGGCGCCCCCGTGGGGGCGCGAGGCGGCATCACCGACGTGCTCGATGCCGACCGTGTGATGGTCGAGTTGACCTCCCTGCCCGCGGAGCCAATCGTCAATCGGATCGTCGTCGTGCCGCTTGGCAAGCTGCGCCTGATCGAGCCATCGCGCCGCCACTAACCGCCTGTGCTCGAACCAGGAGACAGGGCGCCCGCCTCCACCCTGCCCGACCAAAACGGCGATCCGGTCAAGCTCTCCGACCTCAAGGGCCAAACGGTCGTACTGTATTTTTATCCTTGAGCCGATACGCCTCGTTTGCAGCGATAGCACCCGGAACCCGAGGCCGGGGCTTTCGCTCTGTGCTTGTAAACATGCACATGGGTCAGTCCCAGCGTTACTCCAACCTTGCCGCCAGGCGGCAGGACGGTCCCCGCCCGGGGACGCTGGCGCTTCACCCGGCCGGACTTCGCAGTCACATGGCGGCGCTTTCTGACACGGCCCAGGCTGCAACCGCGCCGACGGACGACTTTCCTCGCCGCGCGCAACGGCTTCCCGCGCAACAGGGGAACGACACAGGAGGGCGAGTTGCGGGGGGCTTCGTAGTTGAAGCTCACCGGAGCCTTGGCAGTGCCCGCCGCAGTCGTCACCCGCACCGGGACGATGGAGGGCATGGAAGCTGGTGGCACCGACGCCGTTAGTCTCGATTCGGAATCGACCGTGAAGTTCACTGGTTCGCCACCGAAGGTAACGCTTTCGACTTCTGCGAAGTTATCACCCGAGATCGTGACTTTGGTGCCGTTCGTGAACAAGCCAGCGGTGGGACTGATCCCGGCAATCGACGGCGGCGGTAGGACATCGGCGTTAAAGGGGAACACGTAATGTCCAGCCCCCCAAGCGGTAGACGGAGCAGTGCTTTCGCCATCGAAGGGAGCAGGTTCGAGAACCATGGAGGTCACCGAGGGAGAGGAGCCGAATAGAAAGCCGAAATTGCTTCCGATTTCAAGCCCGATGAGCTGACCCGCCTTGATTGGCAAACGCGCTGGAGACGTCGAAACGACTTTAGTTCCTGCCACATTCGAGATGACGCTGGTGCCGGCGCCGAGATAGTCGGTCCCGAATGGAGAGAGCACACGCAACCTGTATCCGGGTGTCGATGACGAGGAATTGGGGTTGATTGCGCCAGTCGGCCCGTAGAGCCTCCAGCGAATGATCACTCCATCTACCGGCGAGACGTCGGAAAGGCCACTCGGAGCGGACGGATTAGTGAATAGGCAGCCTGGCTGTCCGCAGCTGATATAGACATTTTCCTGGACAGGGATCGGCAGAGGCGTGCCGACCGTGACTACTGCGGCGCGGCCGCTAGCCGTGCAAAGCGAGACCGCAAGCCCTGCCGCAACCAGAACCTTGAAAGACCGGATTCGGATCACCCGCGTGAAGACGCCGAGCAAACCCGGCACGGACGGAAAATCCCAACGCATAGGACAACCCTATGGGTACCCAGGAAGGTACCGACCGGAACCAAATAAACTCGACGGTTCTCGATGTAAGCCTTCAACCGATGAACGCAAGCATCTTCTAGGATCTGGCCGTCTTGAAACGGCCAAAGGCGCCAGATTTCTAGCTTGAAAAACCAGGATGGGGGCTCTGGTCGCGAGTCAACAGCGTCGTCCTGCTGTAGCGCGCAACCGGTGCGATCTTCTGCGGGAGGCTCGGCGGCGTTGAGGTCCGGCGAGTTTCGCTGATTCTCGCTCAGCTGAGAGCCAGAATCAGCGAGAGGGCCTCGTCAACCTCTCGCATGTCTGCTGCATCGAGCCGTCCCGCGAGCTCGTCGAGGCGCTGGACGTCGAGCGCACGCAGTTGCTCGACCATGACTCGGGTGCGCGAGCCGGCAACCTCCACCTCGGGCCGAAAGCTTGCTGCAAGCACGCTGCGCGAAGTTGGCGCCACCAGCACGGTGGAGAGTCCAAGGAGCTCGTCGGCTTGAACCAAGACCGCGTAGCGAGCGCCCCGTTGCTCGTGGCCGCGGCGGGAGGGCAGCCGCACTCGGTAGACGTCGCCGCGCGTCACTCGGGCCAGTCGCTGGCGACAGCATCCATGTCGGCCATGACGCGGTCGCGCTCGGCCCGGTCGACCGGGTCTTCTGCCAAGCGAGCCACCTCTGCCGCCAGGCCGGCGCGGCGGCCCTCGCGCTCGGCCGTCTCGGCGATCGCCTGGCGGGCAGCCTCAGCCCGGGTGATACCACGCTTGCGGGCGATGGCCTCCAGCGCCCGTTGGCCTTCGGCGCCGAGCCGAAGTGAGAGCGGCTGAGAAGCGGAAGTCATATGGAGAGGGTAGCGCGATATGCACTACGACTGCGCGATCTTCTCATCGCGAACCCGCGCCACGCGACTGGGAGTTGAGCTAGCCTCCGGCGCCGATGCTTCAGGCAGGCGACAAAGCTCCCGACTTCGAGCTGCCCGACCAGAACGGCGATCCGGTCAAGCTCTCCGACCTCAAGGGACAGACAGTCGTACTGTATTTTTATCCCCGCGCCGACACGCCGGGCTGTACTACCCAGGCGTGCGGCATCCGCGACCGCGGTGCCGAGTACAAGGCGGCGGGCGCCCGCGTGATCGGCATCTCACCCGATGGGGTCAGCGCGGTGCAGAAGTTCGCCGGCAAGTTCGACCTCGGCTTCACCCTCCTCGCCGACACCGACCACGCGGTGGCCGAGCGTTACGGCACCTGGGTCGAGAAGTCGATGTACGGCAAGAAGTACATGGGCGTCCAGCGCGCCACCTTCATCCTCGGCCCCAACGGCAAGATCGCCAAAGTCTTCCCCAAGGTCTCGCCGAAAACGCACGACGACGTCGTGCTCACGGCCCTAGCTCAGGCGTAGTAGAAGGCGATCCCGAAGACCAGGTAGACCGCGAGCAGCTGGACGCCCTCGAACCAGGTCGACTCGCCGTCCTGGGTTACGTAGTTGGCGATCAGGATGGCGAGGAGGATGGCGCCAAGCTCGAAGCCGTTGAAGACGAGGGCGAGTGGGTGGGGGCCGATGAAGAAGGAGGCGAGGACGAGGATCGGGGCGACGAAAAGGGCTACCTGGGCGCTGGAGCCGATCGCGATGTTGACCGAGAGGTCCATTTTGTCCTTGCGCGCGACCAGGACCGCGACCCAGTGCTCGGCGGCGTTGCCGACGATGGCGACGACGATCACACCGATGAAGAACTCCGAGAGTCCGATCGCCTGCGAGGCCTCGCTGATCGAGCCGACCAGGACCTCGGACATGATGCCGACCAGGACCCCCGCACCGGCGAGGACCAGCACCGACGTGCGGGTCGACCAGCCCCACGTCTCCTCGTCCTCGTACTCGGGGTTGAAGAGGTCGCGGTGGGTCTTCAGCGAGAAGAAGAGGCCGGCGACGTAGGTGAGGATGAGAACGCCTGCCACCGCCAGCGAGAGGTGCTCGACGGTGGAGCCGAAGTCGACGATCTCGGCCCCCGGCAGCGGCAGGCCCTTGCCCTCGACCAGCTCGAAGATCGCCGGCATCACCAGCGCCGCGGCGGCGAGCAGCAGCATCGACGTCTGCACGCTGGCGCTGGTGCGGCTGAAGGTCTGCTTCTCGCGGCCGATGCCGCCGGCGAGCATCGCCGCCCCGAGCACGAGCAGGATGTTGCCGATGATCGAGCCGATAATCGAGGCCTTGACCACCTCGTGCAGGCCCTGGCCGAGGGCGAAGAGGGCGATGATCAGCTCCGGCGCGTTGCCGAAGGTGACGTTGAGCAGCCCACCGATGCCCGGCCCCGAGCGTGCCGCCAGCTCCTCGGTGGCGCGGCCCATCAGCGCCGCGGTGGGGACGATCCCCAGGGCGGAGGTCGCGAAGACGATCCCGGCCGAGGCGCCCGCCAGGTCCAGCGCCACCGCCAGCGGGATCAGTGGCGTGAGCAGGTACGGCCAGCCATATGGTGTGCGGAGAAACGCGGCTACTGGAGCAATCCCGTGCAGTTCTGGATATCGACCGGCGTCTGCGCTTCGCCCAGGCATTCGTAGTAGGACTGCTGGCCGCCGCCCGAGCCGCCGCCTCCCCCACCTCCGGAGCCACCGCCCGAGGAGCCGCCGCCCGCGCTGCCGAAGCTTTCCAGCAGGTTTCCGAGCCCCTGGGAGCTGCCGCCGTTCTGGAGGGCGCCGAGCAGTTCGATCGGGTTGACGCCGAGCTTGACGAAGAGTTCGCTGAGCGGCCTGGCGCTGCGCGGGGCAGAAACGGTCTGATCTTCGTTGACGCCGGTCAGAGTCAGGTCAAGATTTAGATCGACGCTTTTCGTCGAGCCGTTGGAACCCTTCGGCGGTTCGATCGTCGCCTGGGCAGTAATGCGCCGGATGATGTGGTCGTCGCCTACGTAGATCTCGGCGTGGGCGGACTTGACCGAGTCCTTGACCGTGCCCTTCGCTTTGTCGAGTTCGGCAGCCGACGGCAGCGGTGTGGCGTCGCTCAGCTGTTTGCCGCAGGCCGGGTCGTCAAGTATTTCGCTGGCCGCTTCGACCGCGCTCGAAGCATTGAGGTCGCCGCTGATCTTGGTCGTCTCGGTCCCGCCCACCTCGGCGCTGCCTTCGTCCTTCAGGTTGTCGACGAAATCGGCCAGTTCGAGGCCGCCGGCGGCTTCCTGGCAGGTTGCGATTCCACTGGACTGGTTCTTGCCCCCACCCTGCTGTTTGACCATCGACTTGACGAAGTTGAAGGTGGTCGAGTCGACTTCGTACTCGGTTCCTTCATAGCCGACGTAGGCCTTGTTGCCAAGCAGAGTGAAGCCGCCGTCGCGGTCGAGCTTTTTGCCGTCGAACGAGCCCTTGACGGCAAGCGAGAGATCCAGTTCGGGGTACTCGGCTTCCTCTTGGCCCTGGAAGACGCCGGAGAGGTTGACCTTGACGTTGCCGCCCTTCTTGCCCTTGATGCCGACGTCGACCGCGAGGTCGGCCTTGCCGCTTTCGACCCCCTGCAGGGTCGCTTCGTCGACGATCGACTGGGGGCTGTCGCTGCCACCGCCGCTGCCGCAGGCGGCGAGCGCCGAAACCAGCGCGATCAGCGCAACGAAGACGGAAAGGGTTCGGGCTCGGCTCAAGGCGGTGCTCCTCCTGGGAAATCGGGTTGGCGTAGTCGTAAAGCTAGCGCGTGGGCGGCGGCTCCCGGCCCCAGCTGCGCATGCCGTCTTCGATCGCCCCGATAACGGTGCGGACGACCGCGACCCGGGCGTAGCGCTTGGACTCGGCGGCGATCAGGTGCCAGGGAGCGCGCGGCTGGTCGGTGCGGGCGACCATGTCCTCGACCGCCTGCTCGTACTCGCTCCGCTTGCTCCGGTTCGCCCAGTCGTCCTCGGTCAGCTTCCAGGCCTTGAGCGGATCGCCGGCGCGGCGTTCGAATCGCCGCAGCTGCTCGGCCTCGGAGATGTGCAGCCAGAGCTTGACCAGGATCGTGCCCTCGTCGGTGAGGCTGCGCTCGAAGCCGTTGATCTCGTCGTAGGCGCGCAGCCACTGCTCCCGGCTGGCCAGCCCGTCGACCCGCTCGACCAGCACCCGGCCGTACCAGGAGCGGTCGAAGACGGCCATCCCGCCCCAACCCGGCAGCACCGGCCAGAAGCGCCAGAGGAAGTGGTGGCGCTTCTCGTCGTGAGTCGGCGCGGCGAACTGGACGACGCGGACGTGACGCGGGTCCATCGGCGCAACCAGGCGCTTGATCGAGCCGCCCTTGCCGGAGGCGTCCCAGCCCTCGAAGAGGACGCAGACCGGTGGTCCGATCCCCTCCTCGCCGATCAGCCCGCCGAGGTGGAGGCGCAGTTCGGTGAGCCGTTCCCATGCGGCGCCCAGCTCGCGCTCGGCCTCGTGGCGGCTGAGCGAGAGCGAGAGGTCGACTTCGTCGAGCCTTCCCATTGGTGACCCGATCCTACGCGGCCACCCGCTACGGGACAATTTCCACCGGCTGCACGCCTTCCGCGGGAGCTTCGATCTCGCGCGGGCTGTCCTGGGTGAAGTTGACCGCGACCGGGAAGAGGAAGGCGCCGAGGAAGATCAGGATGATGCCGGCGGCGACCAGCCAGCGAGCCGAGCTGAGGTGGCCGAGGATGCCGATCGCGAAGCCGATCAACATCAGCGCGATATAGGGCGTGGCGCTGTGCGGGAGCAGCGAGGCGAGCGGGAGGACGAGGTCGAGCACGGGACCGGATTATCATCGCCCTGATGGCCGATGGCTCCGCAGCTGAGGTTAAGGACGCGCTCGCCCAGGTCGGCTACCTGGCCGACGAGCCCGCGGCGCTGGTCTCCTTCCTCGCCCAGCGCCTGGGCAAGCCGGTTCTGGTCGAGGGCCCGGCCGGGGTCGGCAAGACCGAGCTGGCCAAGGCACTCTCCCGCGCCACCGGGCGCGAGCTGATTCGCCTGCAGTGCTACGAGGGCCTCGACGAGGCCAAGGCGCTGTATGAGTGGAACTACCGCAAGCAGCTGCTGCGGATCCAGGCCGGCGGCGAGGACGGCTGGGAGGACGTCCACGGCGACATCTTCGACAAGGAGTTCCTGCTTGAGCGCCCCTTGATGCAGGCGATCGCCAGCTCCGACCCGGTCGTGCTGCTGATCGACGAGATCGACAAGACCGACCAGGAGTTCGAGGCGATGCTGCTCGAGCTGCTCTCCGATTTCCAGATCACGATCCCCGAGATGGGGCAGGTCTCGGCGACGACGATGCCGATCGTCGTCCTCACCTCGAACAACTCGCGCGAGCTGACCGAGGCGCTGAAGCGGCGCTGCCTCTACCTCTGGCTCGATTACCCCGACCTCGAGCGCGAGCTGGAGATCGTCCACCTGCACGCGCCCGAGCTGCCCGAGGCACTGGCCCGCCGCATGGTCGAGGTGGTGCGGATGATCCGCGACCTCGACCTGAAGAAGCCGCCCTCGATCGCCGAGTCGATCGACTGGGCGCGGACGCTGCTGCTGATGGGCGCCGAGGACATCGACCGCGAGACCTTCGAGCAGTCGATGTCGATCATCGTCAAGCACCGCACCGACATCGAGCTGGTCGCCGAGCGAGTCGGGGTGAAGCTTGCCCAGCCCGTACGGACCGACGCCTGAGGCAGGCCCGCCGGGGCTCGCCGCCAAGCTGCTCGGCTTCTGCGAGGAGCTGCGCAGCGAGGGGGTGGCGGTCGGCACCTCGGAGATCCTCGACGCCTTCGCCGCGCTGGAGCAGGTGCCCTGGACCTCGCGCGAGGATTTCCGCGAGTCGCTGGCGGCGACGATCGCCAAGTCCCAGGAGGACCGCCGGCTGTTCGAGCTGCTGTTCGAGCGCTGGTTCTTCCGCGCCGCCGAGAGCGAGGCGATCTCGCGCGGGATCGAGGAGCAGGGAAGGCGCCATGAGGGCGCCGAGCGGCTCGACATCGACGAGCTGCGCGAGCAGATCCGCCAGGCGATCCTCGAGGGCGACGAGGGCGAGATGCGCGATCTGGCGCGCCTGGCGATCTCGGCCTTCGGCCGCCAGGGCGAGGGCTCCGGCGTGGTCGGCGTCGACGTGCAGCGGATCCGCCGCACCCTGGGGCTCTCGGCCGGTCAGCAAGCACCGGCCGAGGATGGGGCCACCGAGCAGCCGCCGATCGACCGCGACCAACTCAACGCCTTCGAGCGCCACCTGCGCCGCGAGCTCGAGCGCGACCTGATCGAGCGCACCTCCACCCTGCCCCCTTCGCGTCCGCTGGCCGAGCTCGACCGGGCACTGCCGACCAGCCCCACGCAGGACCTCGCCGCCGTTCACCGTGCCGTCTCCCAGATGAAGCGGCGGCTGGCGACGCTCGGCCACGAGCAGCGTGGGCGGCGCAAGGCGCAGAACGTCGACGTGCGGCGCACGTTGCGCGCTTCGCTGGAGACCGGCGGCGTGCCGATGCACCTGCGCTACCGGCCCAAGCGCCCGCGCCGTCCCGAGATCTACGTCCTCTGCGATGTCTCCACCTCGGTCACCTCGGCCAGCGTCTTCTTCCTCTCGGTCCTGCACGCATTGCACGACTCGTTTCGCAAGCTGCGCAGCTTCGTCTTCATCGAGCGCATCTCCGAGGTGACCGAGGTCTTCGAGCACGAGCGCGACTTCCGCGTCATCGCCCAGCGGATCTCCAGCGAGGGCGGCGTCGCCGACGTCTCCGGCTACACCGACTACGGCCGCGTCTGGCTCGAGTTCCTCAACGAGATCTCCGACGACCTCGACCCGCGCTCAACCGTGATCGTCCTCGGCGACGCCCGCACCAACGGCCGCGAGCCCCACGCCGACGTCTTCGCCCAGGTCTCCGAACGGGCCGGCCGCCTCTTCTGGCTCAACCCGGAGCCGAAGCTCTACTGGAACTACGGCGACTCGGTGATGGCCGCCTACGAGCGCTACTGCGACGGTGCCTTCGAGTGCTGGACCACCCGCCACCTGGAGAACTTCGTCAACGTCGTCGCCGGCGGCGTCCCAGTCGCCGATTGAGGCTTCCAGTGCGCCTTATCCCCGCATAAGCAGGAAAAGGCGCACCGGAAGGAATGTGGGGGCGGGGCTGGTAGTGATCCGCACAAACCGTCAAAGGGGAGAGCTATGCCACCGTCCTACCCAGTCACCTTCTCGGTCGACTACCCAGAGCGCGAGCTCAACCGGGTCTCGACCTTCTTCCGCATCTTCGCCGTGGTCCCGATCGCGATCCTGATCGCGCTGCTACCCGGCGGCGACATTGCCGGCGGTTGGGGCGGCAACTCCTACAGCGGCGCCATCGCGGCGGGCAGCCTGATCTTCGCGCCGATCGTGCTGATGCTGCTGATCGAGAAGAAGTACCCGCGCTGGTGGTTCGACTGGAACATCGAACTGCTGCGCTTCGGCAACCGGATCGGCGCCTACGTGCTGCTGATGAACGACGAGTACCCCTCGACCGACGAGCGCCAGACTGTCCACCTCGACTTCCCCTACCCCGACGCCCAGCAGCTATCGCGTGGCCTGCCGCTGGTCAAGTGGCTGCTGGCGATTCCGCACTACATCGTCCTCTTCTTCCTCTCCATCGGCGTCGTCGTCGCCGTGATCGGCGCCTGGTTCGCGATTCTGTTCACCGGCCGCTACCCGCGCGGCATCTTCGATTTCGTCGAGGGCACCTTCCGCTGGCAAAACCGCGTCGTCGGCTACGCCTTCACCCTCGTCACCGACGAGTACCCGCCGTTCCGGCTCTCGGCGTAGAGGCCGGGCCGACGGCGGGCTTTTAGCGGGCTACCCAGGCGTCTGGCTGGGCGGCGAGGGCTGATACCTCGCTGGGTAGCTCGCCGGCGACGAGGTCGGCGAGGGTGACGTGCTCCAGCACTGTTCGGAGGCTGGCGCGGACGGCGATCCAGACCTCCTGCAGGTGCTCGGCGTTGCCGCGGTATTCGATCGCCTCCGGCGGCGCCGACTGCACGTGGGCGATCGGCCCCTCGACCGCCCGCACCACATCGGCGATCGTCACCTCCTCGGCCGGCCGGGCCAGCCAGTAACCGCCCTTGGCACCGCGCCGGGCCCGCACGATCCCCGCGTGCTTCAGCTCCAGCAGGATGTGCTCGAGGAACTGCAGCGGAATGTCCTGAGCCTCCGCCAGCCTCTCCCCCTTGACCGGGCCCTCCGCGGCAGCCGCCAACTCGGCGGCAGCCCGAACGGCGTAGTCAGCCTTCGCCGATACGCGCATGGGGGCAGTTAATCACCCGGCTCCGCCAGCCGTCTCCATCGCCAGCTTCGCCGCTTCTTTCTCGCGGCGGCGGTGGAGTAGGCGCGGCGCCGCGAGGATGGCGCCGAGGCCGAGCGCGGCGACGGCGGCGGCGATCGGCCAGACGTTCGGGTCGCCCTTCTGGATCGTGACGATGCCGGAGCCGACGAGAACGACTCCGAGGGCCGTGCGGATGAAGCCCTGCGGCGCTCGGTCAGAGAGCGAGGCGCCGATCACCACGCCGGGGATCGAGCCGATCAGGATGTTGGCGGCAAGGGTGAAGTCGACGTTGCCGCCGACCCAGTGGGCGATGCCGGCTGCCCAGAGCAAGATCGCGGCGTGGAAGACATCGGTGCCGACGACCTTCTTCGGCGCAAGCCGGTAGACGGCGATCAGCAGGATCGCGATCACCGTGCCGGAGCCGGCCGAGGTGATGCCGATCACGAAACCCGTAGTGGCACCGATCACGACCGCGGCCACCTTGTGGCGCCGCTCGACGTCGAAGCGATCGCGCTCGACCACGAGGTCGCGCAGAATTAGAGCCCGGGTCAGGGTGATGACGCCGACCATCAGCAAGGTGCCGCCGAGGACCGCGTAGACGAGCGAGTCGAGGCGGTCTTCCCCGATGTGGTCCTGCAGCACCGAGACGAAGGCGACGCCGATTACCGCCGCCGGGACCGAGCCCATCGAGAGCCACTTGACCAGCTCCATGTTCACCGTCTTCATGCGGAAGTGGCGCCAGCCGCCGACCGTCTTGGTCACCGCCGAGTAGAAGATGTCGGTGCCGATCGCCGTCGTCGGCTGGATGCCGAAGATCAGGATCAGCAGCGGGGTCATCAGGGATCCACCGCCCATGCCGGTCATGCCGACGAGTACGCCGATTCCTAGTCCGAAGACGATGATTGCCGGGTCCATATGAGCTCCGCGCGGGGGTAATTCGACTTTCCTGACCTCTTTGGTCAGGAGCACAAGTGCGCCAGGATACCAAGATGCCCGCGGAAGCAGAAGAATTCGGCGGCGCGGTCGCATCGCCTGCTTCCGCCCCACTCGCTGGACCCGAGGTCTCGCTGCGCCGGCTCGGGCATTCCTACGGCGCGCTGCGCACGATCGAGCGGCTCGACCTGGACCTGCCCCGCCACGGTGTGCTCGGCCTGGTCGGCCCCTCGGGGTGCGGCAAGTCGACCCTGCTGGAGCTGATCGCGGGGCTCCAGGACCAGGCGAGCGGCGAGGTCGAGGTCGGCGGGGCAACAGACGCGCCCGGCCGCCTGGCCCACTGCGCCTTCATGCCCCAGCGCGACCTGTTGCTGCCCTGGCTCCCGGCGATCGACAACGCGGCATTGGCATTGCGCAACCGCGGCGTCCGCCGGGCCGAGGCGCGACGCCAGGCCGGACAGCTCTTCGAGCGCTTCGGCCTGGCCGGGTTCGAGCTGGCAGCCCCGGCCGAGCTCTCCGGCGGGATGCGCCAGCGGGTCGCCTTCCTGCGCACGCTGATCGCCGGCAAGCCGGTGCTCGCCCTCGATGAGCCTTTCGCCTCGCTCGACGCGATCACCCGCGCCGAGATGCAGCAGTGGCTCGCCGGCGCACTCGAGACAGACCCCCGCACCGTCGTCCTCGTCACCCACGACATCGAGGAGGCGCTCTACCTCTGCGACAGCGTCGCCGTGCTCTCCGCCCGACCCGCACGGATCGTCGAGCGACTCAGCGCCCCGGCGCCCCGAGCCGCCGACCGCGACGCCGCGGTCACCGACCCGGCCTTCGTCGCCATCCGCGAGCAAGCCATGCACGCCCTGCGAGAGGTCGCCAAGTGAGCCCAACGAGCTTCCGGTGCGCCTTTTCCCCTCTATACGGGGATAAAGCGCACCGGAACGGGTGGGGCCGATGAGGCGCTGGGTTCTCCCTGCGCTGCTGCTTGCCGGGCTGGTCGGGGCTTGGCAGGTCGCGGCGAGCAGCGGTGCGCTCGCCGACCTGCTCAACCTCGAAAGCTTTCTCGTGCCCTCGCCGGCGGAAATCGGCGAGGCGCTCTGGCAGGGCCGCTCGCTGCTGGCCGAAAACGCCTGGGTGACGCTGCGGGAGATGGCGATCGGACTTGGAATCGCCCTCGTGGCCGGAGTCGCCTTCGGCTTTGCGATGCGGCTCTCGGGAATCGTCAAGGACACCTTTAACCCGCTGATCGTGACCTCCCAGACGATCCCGATCGTCGCCATCGCGCCGATCCTGCTCGTCTGGTTCGGTTTCGGGATCTGGCCCAAGGTCGCGGTCATCGCCCTGGTCTGCTTCTTTCCCGTCGCGGTCAGCGTCCTGGCCGGCCTGGGCTCGGTCGACCCGGAGGCGACGAAGACGATGCGCACGCTCTACGCCTCACGGGCCCAGATCCTCTGGCGCGTCGAAACCCCGACGGCGCTGCCCTACTTCTTCACCGGCACCAAGCTCGCCGTCGTCTGGGCGCCGATCGGCGCCGTCTTCGGCGAGTGGGTCGGGTCCTCCTCTGGACTTGGCCACCTGATCCTCCAAGACAACGCCCAGTTCGAGACAGCACGGGTCTTCGCCGCGGTCGCGATTCTCTCCGCGATGGCGCTTTGCCTCTTCGGCATCGCCGCCCTCGCAGAGCGTCGCATCGTCACTTGGCGATAGAAAGAGGGGGTGAAGCGCGCCTCCCTGCCGGTCCTGGCCCTCGCGGTCGCCCTACTCGCGCTCGCCCTGGGCCTCGCAGCCTGCGGCGAGAAGAGCGAAGACACAGCCGGCGAAGCCGAACCGCTCAGCCTGACGCTCGACTTCTACCCCAACCCCGACCACGCCGGGATCTACATGGCGCAGAAGCTCGGCTACTTCGAGGAAGCCGGACTCGACCTCAGCATCCACACGCCCGCCGACCCTGCCGCACCGATCAAGCTGCTCGCCGCCGAACAGACCGACCTGGCGATCTCCTACGAGCCCGAGGTGATCCTGGCGCGGGAAAAGGGATTGGACGTGCAAGCCGTGGCCGCCGTCGTCAACCGTCCCCTCACCTCGATGATCTGGCTGAAGAAATCCGGCATCAAGGGGGTCGGCGGCCTGCACGGCAAGACGATCGCCACCGCTGGCATCCCCTACCAAGACGCCTACCTGAAGACGATCCTCGCCCGCGCCAACCTGACGCCCTCCGACGTCAAGCCGGTCAACGTCGGCTTCGGCCTGCTACCGGCCCTCGCCGGCGGTCGCGCCCAGGCGATGCTGGGCGGCTTCAGCAACGTCGAGGGGGTCGACCTTCGCCTGCGCGGCCTGCACCCGGTCGTCACCCCGGTCGACAAGCTCGGCGTACCCACCTACGACGAGCTCGTCCTCGCCGCTCAGCGCGAAGGGCTGGAGGAAAACCCACAGAAGTTCCGGCTCTTCATCGCGGCGCTGGCCCGCGGAACAGCGGCGGCGGCGGCAAACCCCAAGGCGGCAGCCAACGCGCTGCTGGAAGCGAACCCCAACCTGGAACCGAAGCTGACCAGGGCAGAGGTGGACGCCACCCTCCCCCTGCTCGAACCGCCGCGCGGCAAGCGGCCATACGGCTACATGGACCCGGCGCTGTGGGGCGAATTCGTCGGCTGGATGCGAGACGAAGAACTGATCGACGGCCTGCCCCCAACCTCCAGCCTGCTGACGAACGCCTACCTGCCCGGCGCGATCCCCGAATAGAGCGGCGCCCCTTCGCTGAGCAGGGCGGAGATCTTCTCCGGCGGCAGCGCCCGTGAGAAGAGGTGTCCCTGGGCGTAGTCGCAGCCCAGGCGGCTGAGCTCGGAGAGCTGCGGCTCGTTCTCGACCCCCTCGGCGATCACGTCGAGTGAGAGCGCCCGCGCCATGCCGATGATCGCCTCGACGATCGCGGTGCGCTCCTGTTCGACGCCGAGGGCATCGATGAAGGAGCGGTCGACCTTGAGCGCGTCGAAGGGGAAGCGGTTGAGGTAGGCGAGCGAGGAGTAGCCAGTGCCGAAGTCGTCGAGGACGAGGCCGACGCCAAGGTCGCTGAGTGCTTCCAGGGTGCCGGTGGCGCTGGCCGACTCCTCGACCAGGACGCTCTCGGTTACCTCGAGCCGCAAATGGACCGGATCGAGTCCGGTCCTGGCGAGGATCTCGCTGATCGAGGCGACCAGATCGCGGTGGGTGACCTGCCGTGCCGAGAGGTTGACCGAGACGTCGAAGGGCCGCTGGTCGGGGCGCAGCTCGTGCCACTCCAAGACCTGGCGGCAGGCGTTCTCCTGCACCCAGCGCCCGATCGGCTCGATCAGGCCGCTTTCCTCGGCGACCGGTACGAAGTCGCCGGGGTCGAGCAGCCCGCGCTCGGGGTGGCGCCAGCGCACCAGCGCCTCGAGGCCGGTGATCTCACCGCTGCGCAGGGCGATCAGCGGCTGGTAGTGCAGCTCGAGCTCCTTGCGCTCCAGGGCCTGGCGAAGCTCGCGCTCGACCTCGAGCCGGCGCAGCGCCCCGGCCCGCATCTCGGCGTCGAAGAGCTCGCAGCGGGCCCGGCCGCGTTCCTTGGCCCTGTACATCGCGGCGTCGGCGTCGCGGATCAGGAGATCGGCATCGATCGGCACGCGTGGCGAGGGCCGCGCCACGGCGATGCCGACGCTGGCGCTGACGAAGTGCTCGGCGCCGCCCATCGCGTAGGGCTCGGCGAAGGCCGCGGCAATGCGGTCGGCGATCGCCACCGCCTCGTCCTCGTCGGCCAGGCGGTCGACGAGGATGCCGAACTCATCGCCGCCAAAGCGGGCAACGATGTCGCCGGGACGCAGGTGGGCGCGCAATCGCGGCGCCACGGCCCGCAGCAGCTCGTCGCCGGCGTGGTGGCCCATGCTGTCGTTGATCAGCTTGAAGTTGTCGAGGTCGAGGAAGAGGATCCCGACCGGCGAGCCGGAGACGGTGCTGCGCTTGAGCGCGTCGTCGAGCGAGTCGACGAAGCTGAGCCGGTTGGGCAGGCCGGTGAGCGGATCGTGAAGAACCCGGTGGCGCAGGGCCTGGTCGGTGGCGTGGCGCTCGATCGCGTCGGCGAGCACGTTGGCCGAGGCCTGGACGAAGTGCACGTCCTGGGGGGTGAAGCGGTTCGGCTCGGTGGAGTGGATGTCGAGTACGCCGAAGGGATGCTGCTTGCCATCGATCAGCACGGCGAGGCTGCTGCGCACGCCCATCACGCGCAGGGCCGGCGGCATCGAGAAGCGCCGCTCGGCAGACCAGTCGTCGACGATCACGTGCAGGCGTGAGTCAAGCGCCGCGCCGGCATGCGAGTCGCGGGCGGCGGATGCGCGGGCGGCGCCCACCACCCTGTCCTCCAGGCCAGCGCGGAGGCTGAGACGGCGGCCGTCGCGCCCGATCTCCCAGATGCAGGCCGCCTGCACCCCCTCGGTCTCCTCCAGGAGCGAGACCGCCTCGCCCATCAGTCCCTCGGGATCGCCGTCCTGCAGGGCGCGACCGCCCAGCCTCGCCACGGCGGCCTGCTGCGCCGCCGACCGCTGCAACTCCTGCTCGGCGTTCTTGCGCTCGGTGATGTCGTAGAGCACGCCGTGCCAGATCGGGGTGCCGGTTTCGTCGGGCTCGAGCACCGCCTCGTCGAGGATCCAGACGGTGCGGCCGTCGCGGGTGACCATCCGGTAGTCGACGGGAGGCGGGTTGCGGTTGCCGATCGTGTTGCGCGTCTCCTGGGAGAGGGCACGCTCGCGGTCGTCGGGGTGCAGCAGGCGCGCCCACAGTGCAGGGTCTTCGAGCCATTCCTCCGGGGTGTAGCCGAGGATCTCCTCGACCTGCGGGCTGACGTAGCGCCAGCGGCCGTTCTCGCCGAGCTCGGAGGCGTAGACGATCGCCGGCAGGCGCTCGACCAGGCGGCGGTAATCCTCGCCCCCGGCCGAGATCTGGTCGAGAAACTCGTTGACTCTCTTGTCGGGCCAGCTGCCGCCCCGCTTCGCACCGTCCATTGCTCGCTTATCGACGCCTGCCACGCACGCTTGAGTTCAGCGTGAAATGACCCTCTAAAGACCCATTGTCCAGGCACCGGCGAGACCGCGGAAAGGCGCGTAGGGAGCGTAGAACTCCTCCACCTCCTCAACCGTGGCACGGCGGCCGAGCCGGGCCAGGCGGCCGACCAGCTTCAGGTAGACCAGGTCGCCAGCGGGCAGCGAGTCGGGGTCGCCGCGCCCGTAGAGGCCGAGGCACTGCACGGTCCAGGGCCCGATCTCGCGAACCGAGAGCAGGCGCCGGTCGGCGGCGGCCTCGGCGGGATCGCAGCGGCCGGCGGCGATGTCGCCGGCGACGTTGCGCAGCGCGATCGCCCGTTTCAGCGCCAGCCCCAACGACTCGAGTTCGACCGGCGCCCGGCCGGCGAGGAGGGCGGGGGTCGGGACGTCGCGCAGGCCCTCGCGACCGGGGCCGAGCCGCATCCCCCAGCGGCCCACCATGCGGCGCTGGATGCGGGCGGCGCGGCCACTCTCGATCAGCTGCTTGACGACAGCCCAGGCGAGCGCCTCCCAGGGCCAGGGGCGGCGCCGCGGTCGCAGGAAGGGGCGGCGGCGCAGCGGCGGCCCCAGCAGCGGGTCGCGCTTGAAGCGGCCGTAGAACTCGGTGAGGTCGTCGTCAACCCCGAGCGCGAAGCGCATCCGCTCCAAGGCCAGCACCAGCTCGGCGGCGCCGGCCTCGCGGCCGACACCCCCCGCCGGTGCACCCGGGGCGGCGACAGAGCTCGGGTCGAGCGCCTCGGCCCGCAGCGCGACGCGCTGCCTGCCCGGCTCCCATGCCCGAACCAGGACCGGACAGCCGTTGACGTGAAGAAGACGCAAGGCAACCCCCCGCTCCACCCTCATCACCCCGTCCTCGCCCCCAGAGCCCGGCAGCCGAAACGGCGAAGGCGGCCCCACCTCAACCTCCACCACACCCCGCCCGCCGACGGGCCGATACGTCAAGTTCCCCTTGACGTATCGGCCCGTCGGCACGGGGTTAGCGGCCTAGCAGGTGGACGTCTACGAGGAAGGAGCGGCTGGCGACGACGTTGGGTCGCTCGCGGCGCGCGAGGCGGCGCGGCGTCCGCTTGCCGCGGTTGGCGGCGACCGCACCGACAGCCCTGACCACGGCCACGGTCGCAGCACCGGCGAGCGCTCCCCCGGCGGCGGCCATCACCGCAGTCCGCGCCTCACCGCGGACGGGAAGCGGGGCGGCGCTCCGATCGGGAAGGACACGAACCGAAACCGGCTCTAGCTCCATATCGCTCACCCAGCCGACCTTAGCGATGCTTTCGGCGGGCGCACCGAAACAAGCCGCACCTTGCGCGGAACCGCGCGGTTCAGGCGCTCAGCGCCTTCTCATACACCCGGTACTTCTTGACGACCTTGCCGCCCATCCCCTCCATGGCCCGGTTCATCGCACCGTTGGTCTCGAGGATCCAGCCCATCTCGCCGCCTCCGATCGCGCCCGGGCCGGCGGCGGTCTCGAGGTGCTTCAGGTAGAGGCCAGCGGCGACGCCGGAGTGCCGGAACTCGTGCTTGACCCCGAGCGCGAAGACACGCAGCTGGTCGATCTTGCGCTTGCCGAGCAGGAACCTGAGCCAGCCGACGGGCAGCAGCCGCCCGTTCAGCTTCGCCATCACCTGGTTGATGTCGGGCAGGGTGAGGGCGGCGCCGACCGGCTCGCCGTCCTTCTCGGCGATAAAGGCCCAGTCCTCGTCCAGCACCTGCTTGAGCAGTTTGGCGTGGAACTCGATCTCGGCATCGGTGGCGGGGACGAAGCCCCAGTTTTTGCCCCAGGCCTCGTTGTAGACCTCGCTGAAGGCGCGCATCTCGGCCGGCAGGTTGCGCAGGCTGATGTTGCGGATGACCACGCCTTCGTCGTGCAACGCTTTCTCGGCGGCGGCGTGAATCGAGGGATCGAAGCGCTCGCCCTGCTTGAGGTCGCCGAACTGCAGTTCCCACATCAGCAGGTCCATCGCCTTGCCGAAGCCCTGCTGCTCGATCAGGTCCTTGTAGAAAGGCGGGTGCCAGTTCTCGAGGATCATCGGCCGCAAGTCGTAGCCCTCGATCAGGACGCCGATCTCGTCGTTGGTGGTGAAGTCCATCGGGCCGAGGATGCGCTCGCGCCCCTTGCCGCGCGCCCACTCGCACGCCGCCTCCAGCAGCGCCGCCGTCACCTCGCCGTCCTCGGCGCTCTCGAAGAAGCCGAACATCGCGTCGTTGCCGCCCTGGGTCTCGTCCCAGTTGCGGTCGATTTGGGCGGTGATGCGGCCGACCGCCTCGCCGTCGCGCTCGGCGAGGAAATACTCGGCCTCGGCGTGCTCGAAGTAGGGGTTCTTCTTGCGGTTGAGGAACTCCATCCGCTCGAAGACCAGCGGCGCCACCCACGGTGGGTGCTCGCGGTGCAGTCGGAACGGCACCTTGACGAAGCGCTTCAGCTCGCGTTTGGTGCGTACCGGACGGATTGAGACGCTCGCCACGGGTCCGGAACCTACACTCTCGCCATGAGCGAAATCGCCAAGGCCCCCGTCGATGTCTTCGAGAAGGCCCGCAGCCACGACCGCCTCGAGCAGCTGGAAGCGGCCAAGCAGCACGACCTCCTCCCCTACTTCCGCCTGCTCACCTCGCAGGCCGGCCCGGTGGTCGAGATGGAGGGCCGCGAGACGATCATGCTCGGCTCCAACAACTACCTCGGCCTGACCGGCGACGAGCGAGTCAAGCAGGCGGCGCGCGACGCCCTGGAGACCTACGGCACCGGAGTCACCGGCTCGCGCCTGCTCAACGGCACGACGCCGTTGCACGTGGCGCTGGAGAGCGAGCTGGCCGAGTGGATGGGAGCCGAGGACGCGATCGTCTTCTCGACCGGCTACCAGTCGAACCTGGGCACGATCGGGACCATCCTCGAGCCTGGCGACACGGTGGTCGTCGACTCCGGCGACCACGCCTCGATCCTCGACGGCTGCCGCCTCTCCGGCGCCAAGCTGCGCCCCTTCCGCCACAACCGCATGGACAAGCTGGAGAAGATGCTGCAGCGCGCGGCCGAGGACGGCGGCGGCGTGCTGGTCGTCGTCGACGGCGTCTTCTCGATGGAGGGAGACGTCTGCGATTTGCCCCGCATCGTCGAGCTGAGCAAGGCCTACGGGGCGCGGCTGATGGTCGACGAGGCGCACGGGGCGGGCGTCCTGGGCGCCCGCGGCGCCGGAGCCTGCGAGCTGTTCGGGCTCGAGGACGAGGTCGACCTGCGGATGGGCACCTTCTCCAAGAGCCTCGCCTCCTGCGGCGGCTTCGTCGCCGGCCCGGCCGACGTGATCGAGTACCTGCGGATCTCCTCACGCTCCTTCGTCTTCAGCGCCTCGGCGGTGCCGGCCGCGGTCGGCGCGGCGCTAGAGGCATTGCGGGTGATCCGCGCCGACGGCCCGGCCCTCTTCGAGCGGCTGCTCGACAACGCCTCCTACCTGCGCGAGGGCCTGCGCCACCTCGGTCTCCAGGTGATCGAGCCGGGCACTCTCCCCGACGGCACCGTGGCGACCACCCCGGTGGTCCCGGTGGTAGTCGGCGACGACTGGCAGGCGGTGCTGCTCTGGAAGGCGCTCTTTGACGCCGGCGTCTACACCAACGTCGCGATCCACCCGGCGGTGCCGCCCGCCGGGGCGCTGCTGCGGACCAGCCTGATGGCGACCCACGAGCGCGAGCACCTCGACGGCGCATTGGGAACGATCGCCAGAGTGATCGGGGACTTTCCCGATCTACCCCGCTCGGGGTAGTTTCGGCCGCCGCCGAAACACGGCGGCGTTCGGCAGTCACGAAAAAGATGCTCTTAGCGACCGTGCTGGGGCTGCTTTCCATCCGACGGGGTTGACGCTCGCCGCCCCTAGCGCATAGCTTGCCTACGCGCCGACCGCATCCCGGGGCAGGGACGCGAATGGTGGAGCACTCAACTCAACCAGGCCGAGGCTCGCGCCTCCGGTCCGGTGCGCAGAGATTCCCAGTTAAAGAACCCCAAGGGAGGAGTCCCAGTGGACGCTGCTTCGATCGCCCCTGCACCGACGACCGCTTCTGTCATACAGGCCCCACAGCACATGCAGGCGCTGGCTCGCGCCAACCGAGTGCGACTTGCGAGGGCGGAGCTGAAGCGCTCGATCGCGCGGGGTGATGTCGAAGCGGCGGAAGTTGTGCGCGACTGCCCTTGGGAGACCGAGAGCATGACCTTGGCCGAGCTGCTGACCAGCCAGCGCCGCTGGGGCCGCACCCGCTCCCGCAAATTTCTCCTCGGCCTCGCCCTCAGCGAGAACAAGAAGCTCGGCACCCTGACCTCCCGCCAGCGCGCCCTGCTTTCCGCCGAACTGTCTTCCCGCGAGTCGGTATTGGTCTGAGAAGACCTGTTCCGGAGGGGTTCCGCTTAACTTTTTGGTGGAGCGGGACCGGCTGGCGCCCAAAGGTTGTCGGCCAAAAAGTACAAGACGCTCCACCCCTGCCGGAACAGGTCTTAGCTGCCGAAACGTCCCACCTTGAAGGACAGGCCCCCGGAAGCCCTCTGGAAGGCGCGACGAAGGACCAGGAAGGCAGCGACGAAGGCCACGGCACCGACGGCCAGACAGACCGCCAGGATCAGACCGCCGATGTAGAGGAGGCCGCCGGTGACGAAGACGAAGACGGTGCCGGCGAGCAGGGTGGTGTGGGAGCGGTAGCCGGAGAAGTGCTCGATCGCCGCGGTGGCCATGCCGCCAAGCCCGGCAAGGACAACGCCGAGGGCCACCGCGGTCACGTTGCCGCCGAAGAACCCGATCGCCAGGGCGACGACGCCGGCGAGCACGGTCAGCTCGGCCAGCGGGAAGTCGCCCCATGGCGCCGACGGGCGCTCCTCCGCTCCGGGCCTCTCGCTCAACGGCCGCAAGCCGTCCGGATAACGGACATCCGGAGGAGACCTTGACGCGCCACCAGCCCATCAGCATCCCCAGCGGCCCAAGGCGCGGCCGCGAGTGCCAGTGCCCACACCCGGGCTCGCCGACGTCGGTGCGGGAGATCCGCACCCACTTGTGATCGGCTGGCGCCGCCAGCATCTTCTTCAGCAGCTCGCGGTTGCGCGTCTCCAGTTCGTCCTGCTCGCGCAATGCGTGACGGGCCTGGCCGATCCGCTCGGCAAGAGCATCGCGAACCCGCTCGAGCTCATCGAGGCCGGCGACGCGCGGCGCGGCAAAGCCGGCCGAGATCCCGGTGTCGAGCGAGAGCCGCGGAAAGGCCTCGGCGCAGAGGCGAGAGAGCTGATGTTCCAGCCGCCCGATCTGCCGGCGCAGCTCCACGCGCGCAAGGCGCTCGTCGCCTCCCACATGAAGCGGAGCAAGCGCGTCTCGTTCGAGCAGACCCGGCATAAGACCGGCACCGAGTGTAGATCACCCTGCTTCTGCCGCTTCTTTAGCGGTCTGTTATGAACCCGAGCGTCGCCCCTCGCGTTCCGAAGCAGTGGCCGCAACGCGTCGAAGCTGAAACGATAGCCAGCATCAGCGACGACCTTGAGATCACCGACGGTGCTGTGGCGGGAGCCTGGATCAGGCCCAGACTTGGAGGCGAGTTCGGCGCGGTGACGCTCCAGATCCCGCGAGGCTTTGAGGCGTATGCGCGCATCTTTCACCCTGCAGCTGACCGGCAGGGAAATCCGGTCAGATGGGAAGAGGTGGCGAAGGCGTGCGGGACCATTCCGCACCGTGAGATGCAGTGGCACGCGATCCTTGGAGTCCCCGACCCAAATATGCCCAGAGGCTGCTATCTGCCCGACGACTCCAATGAGGCGAGATGGACAGGAGAGAGCCCATCCATCGGCGCAATGGACATCGAGGACCTCGATGCGCTCTGCGAGATCCTTGCCGCTCACACAGCCGACCCCAGCCGCTGCCTCTTCGGTCTCTGCACGATCGAAAGCTGGCTGGATTCTTTTGACCCCCACGAGCTGAAGCCCCTCCTCGAGCTCCCAGATGGCCGCGACCACATCGTCCTCGCCGGCCCCCTCTTCGCCGTCGATCAGATCGAATACGACTGGTCCAAGCGGGGCTCACTTCGGATGACACTTTTTGCCGCCGACGCGGACAAAGGACCGTCTCCCGAGCCGGATCCTTCTGAGTTTCTGTGGCGCGAAGCGCCAAATTTGATCTGGCCCGCAGACCACTCATGGCTCATGGCCAGCGAGGTCGACTTCGACTCAACTCTTCTCGGCGGTAGTGCCAAGCTCATCGAGGCGATCATCGAATCCCCCATGCTCGAGGCTTGGCAGGTCGAACCGACCGACTCGCTTGCCGACGACGCGGACAAGATCAACGTGGTGCAGGAACAGCGCTAAACCGACTGCGAGCCAGACCACCCCGCGTGAGCCCGTCTTCTACTACGAGTCTCCAAGGGCCGTACGACAAGAGAGTTTCGCTGCCGACTGCAATCGTCGAGCCTGGTCCGCTGAGTCTGGCTTCGACAACAGCCACAGGTGCTAGCACCATTCATGATGTCGAAGGGGCCCCGGAATCGAACCGGCTTATCGCCCGCTGCATCTTCTCTGGACCATAGAAACGGCGCGCCCACCATGACGATGGACGAGCGAGCCTGCAGGCAGCAACCACCCAAATCATGCCCAGGAGAATGAAGCCAAGAAAAAACGCTGCCCGCTGCCCCTTGCTCCAAGTGATTCCAGAAGGAATCCCGACCACGACAATCAGGATGCTCAGTGCAAGCAGGCGTTCAGTCACGATTTACGTTCCTCCTCATTAGTGGATCCTTATGCCGCGATCGCGGCGCAGGCCATCCAGAGCGCCTCGTCGACTGAGGCCTGGGGCACGCCCTTTACCTGGACGGCGACGATCGCGATGCGTTTGGCGTCGGGATCGATCTCGTTGTCGGCCGGGCGGCCGCCGAAGAGCAGGGATAGGGGCGCGCGGCCGTCGGCGATCGTCAGCGTTCCCTGGGCCAGGCCGGTCGGCCTGCCGGGCAGTGACTCTCCTGGCGCCGAGTCGCGGATGCAGAGGTGGCCTTCGACCCGGGCGGCGTCGAAGGCGCGCAGGGCGACGCCGGTCTCGACCGTGGCGATCGTCAGCGCGTCGGCCGGCATGCCGTGGCTGGTGAAGGCGCCGTCGTGGAGGCGGTCGAGGGCGAGCTGCTCGATCGGGGTGCGGGTGCGGTCGGGGTCGAGGCCGATCTGACGGAAGAAGACCCGGTAGGCCCAGGGGATCGGCCGCTCGCGCATGTGGATCGCATGGGCGCCGTAGAAGCGGTCGGAGAGGTCACGCAGGCGCCGCCGCACAGGCTGGGGGCTGCGCGAGGGCGGCCCATCGACCTCGACCCAGGCGACCCCGAGCCCGGGGAACTCCTCGGCGATGCGGGGCGCGACCCAGCCCTGCCGCGGCGAGGGCTCCCAATCCAGGTCGGGCCCGGCGGCCTCGGCGCGGGCCACCTCAGCCGGCCTCCGCCCTGCGGGTCGCCCGCAGGAGCTCCTCGACGTGTGCTTCCAGTTGCTTCGCGGTCAGCTCGCCGATGCTCGCCGCCTGCAGCGTGCCGCCAGGGTAGGCGTAGGCGAAGGTCGGACAGAGGCCGACGCGGTAGAGGCCGGCCACCGCACCATCGCGGTCATATCCCACCGGCATCTTCCACTCACGGCGGCGGACCAGGTCCCGAACGGTGTCGCGATCGTCACGGATGTCGAGCGAGAGGAAGTTCACCCGACCACCGTAACGCCCGTACACGCGACTGACCACATCCTGCTGTTCGGTGCAGCTGCTGCCCCCCCGGGTGAACCAGAACGAGAGCACCAGCGGCCGGCCGAAGTAATCGCAGGCGCGCAGCGAGCCCGGGGTGTCGATCCGGCAGGCGGGCTGGCGCCGGGCCGATTGCGGACAGGGCGCCTGCGAGGTCTCGCAGTCGTCCTGGGAGACGTTCGCATCCCCTTCCAGCGGCCCGTCGGCGCGCGGCACCGCGAACTCCGGAAGCGGCCAGCGCGGCTCGAGCTTGTCGAGGCCGAGCGTCCCTTCGTCCTTGTGCTCCAGCGTGTTGACGACGGCGATCGCGATCACCGCCGCGAAGAGCAGCCCGACGATCAGCGAGTAGCGGTCCCTCACCGCTCCTCCAGCCAGAGGAGGGCCGCAGGCAGCGCCACCATCACCCCAAGCAGGGCCACGGCGAGGTCGATCACGGTGACGAAGCCGAACTCCCGCAGCATCCCCACGTCGCTTGCGATCAACACCGCAAAGCCGGCGATCACCGTGACCGCGGATGCAAACACGGCGGGGCCGGTGCGGGCGTAGGCACTCTGGATCGCCTCGCCGACAGCCATGCCTCCACCCCGCTCTTCCCGAAACCGGGCGGAGAGGATGACGCTGAACTCGGTGGCGATCGCGATAGTCAACGCCCCGAGGGCCGCCGACATCGGGTTGAGCGGAATATGGGTCAGCCAGAGAACCAGCGCCGACCAGCCGGTCGCCAGCACCACGGGAATGAGCGGGATCAGCGCCCGCCTGAACGAGCGGTAGGCAGCTAGAAGCACCAGCGCCACCGCCGCCAGCCCGGCGAGGGTGAGCCAGTACCGGCTGCTGGACAGGTCCGAGGCCGCAGCGGCGGCAATCACCGGCAGCCCGGCAAACCTCACCCTCACACCCGCGGGCGGCCCGCCGGCCGTCCCGGCCTCCCCCACCTCAGAGCGAACCCGCTCGATCAACGCCTGCTGGTCCTCCAGCGACTGCGCCCGAATCCCGAAGCTCAGCAGTGCCAGCTGTCCGGGCAACCCCGTCTTCGGGTCGACCGGCGCCAGCTGTTCGAGGCTGTAGGGCGGCAGTTCCCGCAAGGTCGCCCGGATGTCGGACCTGCGCAGCTTTGTCTTCCCCGTTTCGCTGACCAGAAAATCCGAGAGCGCCGGCCCGGGACAGATTTCGGCCTCGAGGCAGCTCGGCCGAGGGCCGCTGAACCCGTTCTCCCGCAGGACGCGCCGCTTGAAATCCGCCATCCACCGAATCGTCCCCGGATCCGACAGGTCCGGAGCTTCGACCAAAGCCTGGAGCTGCCCTGAAACCCCGGTCGCATCCTGCACCCGGTTCAGGTCTTCGATCTCACGCAGCCCTTGGGGACCGAGGGAACGAATGTCGGACACCGTGTCGATCTGCGTCCCCGCCCCCCAGCCGACCACCGCGAGAGCGACTCCGACCAGAAGAACTTGCTTCGGCCGCTCCAGCGCCAAGCGAAGAAGGCGCTGGGAGGGGAAGAGGGGGTGCCCCGGAAGCGCGCGGCGTCCTGTTCTTCGCCCCCCCCACTCCACGAGCGCAGGAAACGCTGCGGCGAAGAACCCAGCAAGCGGAGGGGCACCCCCTCTTCCCCGCCCCGGCCTCATCCCCAGCGCCGCGAAACCAACCGTAAGCGCCAACCCCAACCCGACCGCAATCCCCAGGATCAGCAGCAGCCCAAAACCACGCACCATCGGTATCGGCGAAAGCTGCAGCGCCAGAAATCCAGCTCCGGTCGCCAGGCATGCGATCCCGATAGTCGGCCCAGCCTGCCCCGCCGCGGCCCGGGCCGCCTCGACCGGGGCGACACCGTCCCCCGAAGCCTCGTCGAACCGCGCCTGCAACTGAATCGCGTAGTCGACCACCAGCCCGATCAGGATCGGCAGGGTCGCGATCGAGGCGATCGTCAGCGAGCCCCCGACCAGCTCCAGCAGGCCGAAAACGATCGCCGCCGCCGCAAGGGCGATCGCCAGCGGCAGCAGCCGGAAGCGCGAGTGGAAGACCAGCAGCAGGGTCACCGCCATGACGGCGAGCGCGACCCCGAAGAGGACCAGCAGCGCCTCCTTCAAGGCTCCCGTGATCCCCTCGATCACCACCGGCGCCCCGCTGATCGTGTAGGTGCCCTTGCCGTGCAGGCCGAAGCAGGCCTCCGGCTTGCCCTTGTATTCGCAGGCCCTGCGCGGCGTCGTGTCGTAGACCGCTTCGCGGATCAGCGCCAGCGCCTGGCTGCGTTCGGCAGCGGAGAGGTCGGGCCGCAGCCGCAGCACGATCTGGGTCGAGTGCGGGTTCGGGAACAGGTAGGCGAGCTTCGGCTTGGGGATGCCGCGGCCGCGGCCGAGGTCGAACACCACCGAGGCGAGGAAGTCCGGGTTGCCGAGCCCCGGCGCGCTGGTGATCCCGTAACGGGCCGCCACCTGGAGCAGGAATTCGCGCAGTTGGTCGGGCGGCACGGTCGTGGCAAGCCGCTGCAGCTGTTCGTCGATCTGGATCACCGCCTCGTTGAGGAAGGTGCCGGGACCGGCCAAGTACTGGACCGGGTCGCGTTGCGCCAGCTCGGTACAGGGCCCGGGGATCGGCTTCGCACCCTTCGGCACGTTCCCCGAGAGACACCCCTCCAAGCGCAGCAGCCGACCCAGGTTCGGGGTCAGGATCAGTTCCTGCAGGTCCCCTTCGGCGACCGCCACGACGGGTTCTTCCCCAAATACCTGCCGCACCCGCTCAGTAGCCCGGTAGCTCTCCGAGCCGCGGTCGACGAGCGTGTCCGTCCCCGCATCCGTCGAAAGCTGCGTGGCGGCAACCCCAGCTCCCACCGCGAGGAGAACCGAGACGGCCAGGACCGCCCGCGCGTGGCGGACCGCCCACGCCGCGATCGAACTCAATCCATCGACAGCGGACCGGTGACGTCCGCGTTGAGGAACTGGTTGACGAACCGGTTCTCGGAGTCGAACAGCTCCTCCTTGGGCCCCGACTCGACGATCTTGCCGTTCCAGAGCACCGCGATGAAGTCGGAGACGCGCCGCGCGGTGTTGAGGTCGTGGCTGATCACCAGGTAGCAGCCGCCGTTCTCCTCATGCACCTCACGAACCAGCTCGCAGAGCAGTGCCGTGCGCACCGGGTCGAGGCCCGAGTCCGGCTCGTCGAACATCACGATCGCCGGTTCCAGCACCAGCGCCCGGGCGAACCCGGCCCGCTTGCGCATTCCGCCGGAGAGCTCGTTCGGCATCTTGTAGACGGCCTCGCTCAGCCCCACCTCCTTGAGCCGGCGGTTGCAGATCTCGCCGATCTCCTCCTCGCTCTTGTCGGTGTGCTGGCGCAGCGGGAAGGCGGTGTTGTCGTAGATGTTCATCGAGCCGAAGAGGGCGCCGTCCTGGAAGAGCAGGCCGAACTTCTTGCGCACCTCGAAGAGTTCGTCGTCGGTCATGTTGGGAATCGATTCGCCGTGCACGAGCACGTCGCCCGAGTCGGGGTAGAGCAGGCCGACGATGTGCTTGATCAGCACACTCTTGCCGGTTCCCGAGGGGCCCAGCACCATCGAGATCTGGTCCTCGGGCAGGCCGAGGTTGAGGCCGTTGAGGATGCGAGCGCGGCCGAACTGCTTGACCAGGTCGATGATCTCGATCGCGTCCTCGCCACCGTGGTCGCGCTTGCGACCGGTGTGGAAACGGTAGGGATCGGACTCGGCCGGATCGACGCCGGGGATGACGAAGTCCTTCCCCATCGTCAGTCCGTCCTCGCTTATGTAGGGACCGCTCTGCTCTTCCACTCCCATAAGGGTACTCAGCCTCCTATCGGCGCGCGCGGGTTGGCTCCCCAGAAGACGAGGGTGCCAAGCATCCCGATGATGTGGACCAGGACGATGTTGAGGACCATCGACTTCGCGGTGGCGGTGCCGACCCCGACCGGGCCGCCCGACGCCGTGTAGCCGTAGTAACAGCCGACCATGACTATGGCGGTCGCCATGAACATGCCCTTGATCAAGCTGAACAGCAGGTCCGGCGGGTTTTGGAACATCCAGAAGATCAGCAGGTAGCCGCCCGAGGAGACATCGCCGATCTGCTGGACGACGGCCAGGTAACTGGCGAAGTACATGATCCCGATCCCGCAGAGGTACATAAACGGAAAGGCGATCCAGGCGGCGAGCAGGCGGGTCGCGCAGAGGAAGGTGACGGGGGGAACACCCATCACCTCGAGCGCGTCGATCTCGTCGGAGATCCGCATCGCGCCGAGCTCGGCGACGATGCCGGTCCCGACCTTGGCCGCCAGCATGTAGCCGAAGGCGTAGGGCATGATCTCGCGCAGGTCACACCAGGCGGAGAAGACGCCAGCGTAGGCGGGCGCGCCCTGGGCGCGCAGCAGGTAGGCGCCCTCGATCCCGCACTGGAGGCCGAGGATGAAGACCAGGCCCCAGATGATCAGGGCCGAGCCGAGGATCAGAATCCCCGCCTGGCGCAGGCTCTCGCCGAAGAAGCGCAGGACGCGGCCGCTGTAGACGAGGCCCGCCACGCGCGAGCCGAAGCGGGCGATCTCGCCGAAGGAGTCGAGCCAGCCGCGCGGGACTTCCAACCAGGCGTTCATCGGATCGTCTGCAGCTCTGGGTTGGTCGCAAGCAGGGTCTGGGTGAAGGCGTAATTGAAGGCGAAGACCCCCATGAAGGCGATCACCACCGCCTGGTTGACGGCGCGGCCGACCCCGGCGGCGCCACCGGATGCCGTCATCCCCTTGTAGGAGCAGACGACGGCGATGATCGCGCCGAACAGCGTGCACTTGATCACCGAGCCCCAGAGGTCGGTGACCGAGGCGTTGGAGAAGAGAGTGGCGAAGAAGCCGCCGAGCGACTGGTGGTAGAGCAGCTCGGCGCCGATGCCGCCGCTGATGCCGAAGACCAAGGCGTAGATGTCGAGCAGGCCGGTGATCAGCATCAGGGCGAGGAAGCGCGGCACGACCAGGTTCTTGATCGGGTCGACGCCGAGCACCTGCAGGGCGTCGAGCTCCTCGCGGATCTTGCGGGCGCCGAGATCGGCGGTGATCGCGGTGCCGGCGACACCGGCGACGACGACGGCGGTGACGAAGGGGGCGAACTCGCGGATCGAGGCGAGGACGAAGAAACCGCCGAGCCGGTCGAGGGCGCCGAAGAGGGAGAGGAAATTAGAGGCCTGCAGGCCGGGCGCGCCGAACCCGAAGGCGACAGTGGAGATCAGCAGCGGAAACCAGCAGAGTTGCAGGGCGAAGAGGAACTGGCCGATGAACTCCTCGCCATAGGGGTAGGGGGGCTTGACCGCCGAAACGAGCGTGCGAGCGGTGAGGATCATCATGTCCCCGACCTGTTCGAACAACGACTTGGCGGGCAGGAATGCCCTGTTGACCGCAGATCCGACCATCATCCTCCTCCTCCGGCGAGTCTATGCGATGCACCAGCGGGCACTGTTGAGTTCGGGCTAACCCGCTCCGGAGCAGCCGAAACCTCGTGGTATGTTCGGGCCGATTTGGGGGGGCACCGCACACAAGCAACTCCTCACCGCCTCCGCGCGGTGCTCGCCGCTGGCCTGGCCGCGGCGCTGGCGCTCTCGGTCGCCGCCTGCGGAAGCGAACCGTCCTCCGACGCCAACGAGCCCGAAGGCACCTACCGGGTCAAGGTCACCGACGCCAGCTTCGAGACCGCGCAGCAGATCGGCCAGACCTACCTGCTCGAACTCGGCATCCGCAACAGCGGCGAGAAGACAATCCCGGCACTGACCGTGAACGTCTCGATCAAGGGCGGGGAGGGCCAGTCTTCGACTCTGCCGTTCGGAATTCGCGACCCGCAGCCCGGCCTGGCCCAGCCCGACCGGCCGGTCTGGGTGCTCGCCGCCCACTACCCCAAGTTCGTCGGCTCCGCCGAACCCGGCGGCGCCGAGACCTCGAACCCGAAGACCTTCGACTTCGGTCCGCTGAAGGCGGGCGCGACGGCCAGCGTCGTTTGGAAGGTGAGCGCGGTCAGGTCGGGGCACTTCACCCTCCTCTACGCGATCGACGCCGGCCTCAGCGGCAATGCCAAGGCCGAGACCGCCGGCGGCGCCGCGCCGGGCGGCTCCTTCTCAGTCGAGATCAGCCCCGCCGAACGCGACACCGAAGTCAACGGCCGCGGGGAAGTCGTCGAAAAGAAATAGCGAGGCCGGGTAGGTGATCCGGGTGGGGCGGCTGGCCAAATCGAGCATCGTTCTCTCGGCGCTTGCCCTGGTGGCGCTGCCGGCCTGCGGCAAGGCCGGGCAGCACGACGCCACGACCTCGGCGATGCGCGGCAACGTCGGACTCAAGCGCATCGGCAGCTTCGAGAGCCCGACTTACGTGACCGGGGCGCCGGGCTACCCGAAGCTGCTCTTCGTCACCGAGCAGGCGGGCCGGGTGATGACCACCCGCGGCGGGCGGGCGATCCGCCATCCCTTCCTTGACATTCGGGGCCTGGTCGCCGACGACGGCGGCGAGCGCGGGTTGCTCTCGATCGCCTTCCCGCCCGACTACCGCCGCAGCGGGCGCCTTTACGTCTATTACACGGACAACGCCGGCAACATCCGGATCGACGAATTCCACCGCCGCGGCGCGACCAGGGCGGCCCGCGGCTCGCGCCGCCCGGTGATCGAGATCCCCCACCCCGTCAACGCCAACCACAACGGCGGCCAGTTGCAGTTCCTCGGCGACCTCCTCTACTTCGGCACTGGCGACGGTGGCTCCAGCGGCGACCCGCCCAACAACGCCCAGAACCCCGAGAGCCTGCTCGGCAAGCTGCTGCGCATCGACCCGCGGGCGAGTGGCGGGCGGCCCTACTCGATCCCGGCCGGCAACCCGTTCCTCGGCAAGCCGGGCCGCGACGAGATCTACTCCTACGGCCTGCGCAACCCCTTCCGCTTCTCCTTCGACACGACCACGGCCACGCAACCCAGGATCGCGATAGCCGACGTCGGCCAGAACCAGTTCGAGGAGCTCGACTACACGACGGCTGGCGACGCCGCGGGCGCCAACTTCGGCTGGGACGCCTTCGAGGGCTATGGCCACTACAGCGAAGACAGCGGCAACACCTCCGATCCCGGCGGCACGACGAAGCCGATCATGGCCTACAGCCACAGCCGCGACGGGGGCAGCTGCTCGATCATCGGCGGCTACGTGGTGGGACGCGGCGGCCCGAGGGCGCTGCGCGGGCGCTACGTCTACACGGACTACTGCTCGGGAATCGTGCGCAGCCTGGTCCCGCACCTGCGGCGAGCGGGCCACGACCGCAAGACCGGGCTCAGGATCGCCTCCCCCACCTCGTTCGGCGAAGACGAGCGCGGCCGCATCTACGCCTGCTCCCAGGAAGGGCCGGTCTACCGCCTCGTCGCTCGCTAGCCGAGCGGCTACAGTTTGGCTGACCAGCCAAGGGTTCGAGGAAGGGAGCATCCGGTGGAGAGCGGCACAGCCGAGAAGAGCAGTGAGACGGTCGGCTCGAACAACGGTGCGGCAAGCGCGGCCGAGCAGTTCGAGGTCCACAACCCCGCGACCGGGGAGACGATCGCGACGCTTCCGATCGACTCTCCCGAGGCCGTTACCGAGACCGTCGCCCGCGTCCGCACCAACCAGGCCGAGTGGGAGGCGATCGGGATCGAGGGGCGCTACCACTGGCTCGGCAAGCTGCGCGACTGGCTGCTCGACAACTCCGAGCGGGTGCTCGACACGATGCAGGCGGAGACCGGCAAGGTCCGCGCCGACGCCGCCAACGAGCCGACCTACCTGGCCGACCTGATCAACTTCTACGGCAGCAAAGCAGCCGACTTCATCGGCGAGGAGGCGGTCCGCCCCCACTCGCCGCTGCTCGCGGCGAAGAAGCTCCGGGTCCAGTACCGGCCGCACCCGGTCGTCGGCATCGTCAGCCCCTGGAACTTCCCGCTTGTGCTCGCTCTCGGCGACGCGATCCCGGCGCTGCAGGCCGGTGCGGCGGTCGTGATCAAGCCCTCGGAGTTCACCCCGCTCGGCCTCGCCGAAGTCGTCAAGGCTTGGAAGGAGGAGATCGGCGGCCCCGACGTCTTCGATTGCGTGCACGGCGTCGGCGAGACCGGCGGTGCCCTGGTCGACGCGGTCGACTTCATCCAGTTCACCGGCTCCGACCGCACCGGGCGCAAGGTGATGGCCCGCGCCGCCGAGACACTGACCCCGGTCAGCCTCGAGCTCGGCGGCAAGGACCCGATGATCGTGCTCGCCGATGCGGACATCGACCGTGCCGCCAACGCGGCCGCCTGGGGCGGGATGTTCAACTCGGGCCAGGTCTGCATGTCGGTCGAGCGGATCTACGTCGAGGAGCCCGCCTACGACGAGTTCGTCGCCAAGCTCAGCGCCGAGGTCGGCAAGCTGCGCCAGGGCGCCGACGGCAAGGCCTTCGGCAAGGAGGTCGGCGCGATGACCTCGCCCAACCAGATCGGCATCGTCGAGGACCACGTCGACGACGCGGTGGCCAGCGGCGCCAAGGCCGTCGCCGGCGGTAAGCGGGTGCCGGGACCGGGCGACTACTTCGAACCGACGGTGCTGGTTGACGTCGACCACTCGATGAAGGTGATGCGCGACGAGACTTTCGGCCCGGTCGTCGGCGTGATGAAGGTGCGCGACGCCGAGGAGGCGCTGCGCTTCGCCAACGACTCCCGCTACGGGCTCTCAGGCTCGGTCTTCGGCGAGAAGGCACGAGCCGAAGGCGTGGCCCGGCGGGTCGAGTGCGGCGCGGTCAACGTCAACGACGTGCTGGTCAACTACTTCGCGATGGACGTGCCGATGGGCGGCTGGAAGGAGTCCGGGATCGGCTACCGCCACGGCGAACCAGGGATCAAGAAGTACTGCCGCAGCGAGTCCCTCGTGATCACCCGCTTCGGCGGCAAGCGCGAGCCAACCTGGTACCCCTACTCCCGTGGCCGCCGCGGCCTGGTCAGCCGGATCGGCCAGGCCTTCAACGCCCGCGACTGGCGCCGCCGCCTCGGCCTGCGCCGCTGAAATACCCACTCCAGCTTCCGGTGCGCCTTTGCCCCGCTATTCGGGGCAAAGGCGCACCGGAACGGTCTCGGTAGCCTCTCTGAATGGCCGAGCGTGACTTCATCGCCGCTGCCCGGGAGCGCGTCGTCGTCTTCGACGGCGGCATGGGCGCAACCCTTGAGCAGTTCGAGCTGACCGAGGAGGACTACGGCGGTCTCCAGGGCAAGTGCCACGAGGCGCTGGTGCTCAACCGGCCCGACGTGATCGAGGGCGTCCACGCCTCGATGCTCGAGGCTGGGGCCGAGGTGGTCGAGACCGACAGCTTCCAGGGCTCGCGGCTGAAGCTCGAAGAGTGGGGCCTGGGCGAGCACACGCTTGAGATCAACACGAAGGCGGCCGAGATCGCCCGCAGGGCGGCGGGCCCCGACCGCTTCGTCGCCGGCTCGATCGGCCCGACCGGGTTCCTGCCCGCCTCGACCGACCCGACCCTGGGCGACATCTCCTTCGCCAAGCTGGTCGAGGTCTTCGCCGAGCAGGCGCGCGGCCTAGTCGAAGGCGGCGCCGACCTGATCGTCATCGAGACCGCCCAGGACATCCTCGAGGTCAAGGCGGCGGTCTTCGGCGCCCGTGAGGCCTTCGCCGAGACCGGCCGTACGCTGCCGGTCCAGACCAGCGTCTCGCTGCTGCCCAACGGGGGCAAGATGCTGCTCGGCACCGATATCCAGGCGGTGCTGAGCACCCTGGCTGCGCTCGAGGTCGACGTGATCGGGCTCAACTGCTCGACCGGGCCGGAGGACATGCGTGACGCGATCCGTTTCCTCGGCGAGAACAGCCCGCTGCCGGTGCACTGCATCCCCAACGCGGGCCTGCCATTGCAGGGGCCCGACGGCGAGACGATCTTCCCCGAAGAGCCCGGCCCGCTGGCCGCGACGCTGGGCGAGTTCGTCGAGCGCTACGGGGTCGGCATCGTCGGCGGCTGCTGCGGGACGACGCCCGAGCACATCGCCGCGATCCGCGAGCGGGTCGACGGCCGGGTTCCGGGCCCCCGCCCGGCGCCCGGCCCGATCGAGGTCTCCTCGATGATGACCTCCACCCCACTCGTCCAGGAACCGCGGCCGACATTGGTCGGCGAGCGGGTCAACTCGCAGGGCTCGCGCAAGGCGAAGGAGCTGCTGCTCGCCGACGACTACGACGGCCTGGTCCAGGTCGCCGAAGACCAGGTCGAGGGTGGCGCCCACGTGCTCGACGTCTGCGTCGCCCTGACCGAGCGCTCCGACGAGGACGAGCAGATGGCGGCGGTGGTGAAGCGGATCTCGCTGACCCAGCCCTCGCCGATCCAGGTCGACTCGACCGAGCCGGAGGTGCTGAAGGCGGCACTGGAGCAGATCCCCGGGCGGGCGATCGTCAACTCGATCAACCTCGAGGCCGGCCGCGACAAGGCAGACGCCGTCGTGCCGCTTGCCAAGGCGCACGGCGCCGCCCTGATCGCGCTGACGATCGACGAGGTCGGGATGGCGAAGACGGCGGAGCGCAAGGTCGAGATCGCCCAGAGAATTCGCGAGATCGCCTGCGGCGAGCACGGCCTCGACCCCGAGGCATTGATCTTCGACGCGCTCACCTTCACCCTGACCACCGGCGATGAGGAGTGGAAGCCCTCGGCGGTGGAGACGATCGAGGGCATCCGCAGGATCAAGGCCGAGATCCCCGGGGTGAAGACCTCGCTCGGCGTCTCCAACGTCTCCTTCGGCGTCTCGCCGCGGCCGCGCGCCGTGCTCAACTCGGTCTTCCTGCACCACTGCGTCGAGGCCGGGCTCGACCTGGCGATGGTCAACCCCAACCACATCACCCCGTATTCCGAGATCTCCGCGGAGGAGCGCGAGTTGACCGACGACCTCGTCTTCAACCGGCGCGAGGACGCATTGGAGCGCTTCATCGCCCACTTCGAGTCACAGGGCGAGGAGGCGGCCGAGGAAGCTGCCGACCCGACCGCGGGCATGGAGCCCGAGGAGGCCCTGCACTGGCACATCCTGCGCCGCAAGAAGGACGGCGTCGAGGTGTGGATCGACCGCTCGGTGGAGAAGATTGGCGCCGTCCCCACCCTCAACGAGGTACTGCTGCCGGCGATGAAGGAGGTCGGCGACAAGTTCGGCGCTGGCGAACTGATCCTCCCCTTCGTCCTGCAATCGGCCGAAGCGATGAAGCGCGCCGTCGCCCAGCTGGAGAACTACCTCGACCGGATCGACGGCCACAGCAAGGGCAAGGTGGTGATCGCGACTGTCTTCGGCGACGTGCACGACATTGGCAAGTCGCTGGTCAACACGATCCTCACCAACAACGGCTACACCGTGATCGACCTCGGCAAGCAGGTCCCGGTCGACGCGATCATCGAGGCGGCGGTGGAGAACGAGGCCGACGCGATCGGCCTCTCCGCCCTGCTCGTCTCGACCTCCAAGCAGATGCCGATCTGCGTTCAGGAGCTGCACCAGCGGGGGCTCGGCTTCCCGGTGCTGATCGGAGGCGCCGCGATCAACCGCGATTTCGGGCGGCGCACCCTCTACCCGAAGGGCAAAGAGTCCGACGAGGTCTACGAGCCCGGGGTCTTCTACTGCAAGGACGCCTTCCAGGGGCTGGACACGATGGATGCCTTGGTCGACGACCCGACCCGCGCCGCCCTGGTCGAGCGGATCCGCTCCGAGGCCCAGGAGCTGCGCGAGAAGCCGGCGGTCGTCGACGACGGGCCGCCGACCAGCGACGCCGGCGCTCGCTCTGCCGCCCGTACCGACGTGGCGGTCCCCGAGCCGCCCTTCTGGGGCGCGCAGGAGATTGACGTCGACCTCGACGAGGTCTTCCCCTACCTCGATCGCCACGTCCTCTTCAAGCTGCACTGGGGCGGGCGCGGGGTAAAGGGCGAGGCCTGGCAGGAGCTGGTCGAGGGCAGCGGAGAGGAGGAGGGCTTCGCGCCCCGCCTGGAGCGGATGTGGCGCGAACAGGACTACCTCCGGCCGCGGGCGCGGCTCGGCTACTTCCCCTGCAACGCCGACGGCAACTCGCTCGTCGTCTTCGACCCGGGCGACCCCGAGCGGGAGCTGGAGCGGCTGGTCTTCCCGCGCCAGCCCAAGCACGACCGCATCTGCCTCGCCGACTTCTACCGCCCGCTCGACTCGGGCGAACGCGACGTGGTCGCACTGCAGGGGGTGACCGTCGGGCCCGAGGTGACCGAGCTGATCGAGCGCCTGGAGAGCGAAGGTGAGTTCGCCGAGCAGCTCTACGTCCACGGCCTCGGCGTGCAGTCGGCCGAGGGGCTGGCCGAGTGGCTGCACGCGCGGGTGCGCCAACAGCTCGAGATCCCGCTCGACCAGGGCCGGCGTTACTCCTGGGGCTACCCGGCCTGCCCCGACCAGTCCGAGCACACCAAGGTCTGGAACTTGCTCGACCTCGCCTCGATCGGGATGACCCTCTCCGATGGCTACGCGGTGATGCCCGAGCAGTCGACGGTGGCGATCGTCGCCCACCACCCGCAGGCCGTCTACTTCGGGATGAAATCCGGCTTCATTCCCGAGGCCGAGGCGCCGGACGAGCTGATCGCCGGCACCGAGCGGGGCGGCTCCCTGCTCACCGGCTAGTCGCAAAATCGGAGGACTTTGCGGGTACCGGCTGGAAACTGCGCTATTTCCGCTCTATGCTCTGTGGTGCCGCGCGGAGAGATCCGCGGGGTATTGAGTTACGGTTAGCGCCGGGGCCCTCCTCTCACTTGGGGCCCCGGCGCGACATCCTCCTGTCGCTCGGCCAATCGAGAATGCGGCGGGGGGGACGGAGCCGACCGAGCTCCGTCCCAGCACCCGCTGCTCGCCCCCCTGCTGACGACGATGGGGGGTCGAACTTTGGCTGGATTTGCCGTATGCCCGGTCGTGATCCGACCAGGAGAAGGGATTGCTTCCGAGTCCTTTCGGTCAGCGCCGGATCCGCAGGACCGGCTCTCCTTCGTGGCCTCGGGCGCCCATTGAATAACAGGCCACGATTTCGTGGTCAAGAGCTACAGATTATTCACACCAAAATCTAATTCTGGCGCTATGGCGGTTTTCGCTTTCGCCTGCAAATCCCTGCATGTCAGGGCGCCGCGCGCGCGCTTAGGCGCAAACACGAACCCGCTCGCACCGGTCTCCGGATCAGAAGGCGGCGTGCAAGCGGGTGACGATCGCCCGTGCCAGGGCCTCGTCCTCGCCACCGAAGCGCAGCCGGTCGAAGCTGCCGTCGAGAAGCGCGTCGGCCCAGGCGCCGGCCGAGCCCAGCGCCCAGGTGCTGGGCTCCTGCTCGAGACGGGAGCTGCAGGACACGGCGGCCCCCTGCGCGATCTCGATCTGGACCCCGGCCAGCCGGTCGGCCGACTCCTCGTGCTTCGCCGTGCCCGTGTCGACGCCAAAGATGCAGGAGCCAGAGTGGGTGGCCTCGAGATCGACCAGCGGCACCGCGAGCAGGAAGGCGGCCTCGATGTCGATGCGCCCGGCGGGCTCCACGGCACCGGCGAGGTGCTGGCACTCACAGCGGCCCGCGGCGACGATCGGCGCGACCGCCAGCCGGGTCCACTCGGTGACCCCGTAGGGCTTGGCGCCCCGGTCGCCGTCCGGCCTCGGCTCGATCTGGCGGGCGGCGCGCATCGCGCTCAGGCGGCGCTCGAGCGCCGGGTAGGAGTGGTCGCCGATGACGCTGCTCAGCTCCGTCAGCGAGAGGGGACGGGCGGCGAGAGCTCTCAGCATGGTCGACCCCCAGCCGCCGACCAGGGCGCGGATCGCCCCCTTTGCGGGCTCGCTGCCGAGGGCGATCGACCCCTGCGGAGCCCGTTCCAGCCAGGTTTCGACAATCTCGGCGACGGCCAGCACCCCCCTTCCCGCGTCGGAAAGGTGGTTCTCGACGGTGTAGGGCATCCCACCGACCACCTGGCGTTCGAGCGCGCCGATGCCGCGCAGGTTGCCGACCTGGCCGCGCAGGGTCGTCTGGGCCGCGCCGCCGATCCGTTCGCGCAGGCCCGGGAGTCGCAGTGGGCCCTCGAGGTGGGCACGCAGGATCGGCACGGTGAGCGGGCCCGCGAGCAGGGAGAGAACCGTGCCGCCGGCTCGAACGCGGGCAGGGGGCAGGGGGCTGTCGGCTTGCATCCTTGGAAGGTCTATTGGTAACGAAGAAGTCGTCTAAAAAAACGCCGTCAGCGCCAGGCAGCCTATTGGAAACGCCGGGACCGGCGCCTGGGCGTCAGCTGGAGACGCGCTCACCGAGGGCGCCGAGCATCTCCTCGACCCTGACGAACTTGACCCGGGGGCGGCCGTGGGGCTCGCCGCGGCCGACCTCGGCCTGGTCGATCGCCTGCCAGTCCTCGAAGCTGACATAGCGGACGCCGCGCCCGGCAAGCAGGGCCTCGACCGCGCCGGGGTCCGGGCTCTCGGGGCTGAGCAGGCTTTGGGACTCGACGTCGGCGAGGAGGTGCTGGACCGTCTCCAATGCGTCCTTCTTGTTGGTGCCGATCACTCCGGAGGGGCCACGCTTGATCCAGCCCGCCGTATAGTGGCCGGTCCTGTGGCCGGAGTCGTGGGAGTCGAGCACGCGGCCTCCCTCGTTGAGGATCAGGCCGCGCTTCTCGTCGAAGGGAACGCCCTCGATCGGGATGCCGGTGTAGCCGACCGAGCGCAGGACCAGGCCGCACTCGAGCTCCTCGCGCTCGCCAGTGTCCTTGGCCCGCAGCGTGCCGCCCTCCTCGACCAGCTCGTTGCGGCCGATCACGATCTTCTCGACCTTGCCGTCGCCCTGGATCTCCACCGGCGAGGCGAGGAAGCGCAGGACGATCCGCTGGCTCTTGCCCTCGGGCGTGCGCTGGGAGAACTCGCGCAGGGTCTCGACGTTGACGCGGGTCGTCTTGTCGGCTTCGTCGGACCCCAGGAAGGCAGCGCTCGCCGGGTCGAGCTCGACATCGGCGGGGTCGACGATCACGTCGGCGTCCTCCATCTCCCCCAGCTCCTTGATCTCGGGGTTGGTGAAGGCTGCCTGGACCGGCCCGCGACGGCCGAGGACGACGATCTCGCGAATCTTCTTGCGGTCGAGCAGCTCGATCGCGTGGTCAGCCGTATCGGTCTGTCGCAACTCGTGGTCGGTCAGGGCCAGCATCCGGGCGACGTCCATAGCCACGTTGCCATTGCCGATCACCACGGCCCGCTCGCAGGAGAGGTCGAACTCGTCCCCGGCGTAGTCGGGGTGGGCGTTGTACCAGCCGACGAAGGCGGTGGCGGCGTGGCTGCCGGGCAGCTCCTCGCCGGGTATGCCGAGCTGGCGGTCGGTCTCGCAGCCGACCGTGAAGACGATCGCGTGGTAGAGCCGTTCCAGGTCCTCGACCTCGATGTCGTGGCCGACCTTGACGTTGCCGAAGAAGCGGAAGCCCTCCCGCGCCGCGGTTTTTTCGTAGACCCGAGTCACCGACTTGATCTTCGGGTGGTCGGGAGCGACGCCGCCGCGGACAAGCCCGAACGGCGTCGGCAGCCGGTCGAAGATGTCGACCTGGGCGTGCACGTCGTTGCCGTCCTTGAGGATGTGCTCGGCGGCGTAGAAGCCGGAGGGGCCGGCGCCGACGATGGCGACTCTCAGCGGTGTCTCTTCAGTTCCGATCTTGCTCATCGCGAGCGCGAAAGAATAGGGAACCCGAGCTCCCGGCCGCGCGGTCGTCATTTCGACCGCCCACCGGTTGAAATGACGATCGCGCGGGTCGATTGCGCCTACGCGGCGAGCAGCAGCTCGTTGCAAGCGGGGCAGATGCCGTGGCTGAGGGCGGGCAGCTCGGCGCGGTTGAAGAGTTCCAGGCGCCGTGCTGCCTCCTCGACCTCGACCCACTCGCCGTCGACCTCGAAGCGGTCGCACCAGCCGCACATCGGCAGAATCTCCTCGCCCCGCGCGGCCGCCGGGTCGAGCAGCGACTGGCGGCTGTCGCGCAGTTTCTCGGAGCGCAATTTGGTCGAGAAGAGCACCACGCGCCCGCCCGGGCGGGCCGCGATCGTGATGTCCATCTCACGGCGGAAGCCTGGGCCGTCGCAGCGGAAGGGGAGCTTGACCTGGCCGACCTCGTCGCGGATGCGCCGCACCAACAGCCGTTGCAGTTTCTTCAGCTCGGCCCCGGCGACGTAGTCCCAGAGCGAGCGGCCGAGACTGCTGCCCGCCTCGTGCCACTCGTTCTCCTCGGCAAAGGCGTAGTAGCCCTCATCGACCCTGATCAGGTGGTCGTGCTCGTCGATCGCGTAACTGAGCGCCCGGGTGCCGGTCATGCTCCCGCTGCGACGGCGCTGGGCGCGCCGTCCAGCGCGTCGAGGGCTTT
Source organism: uncultured Solirubrobacterales bacterium (assembly GCA_963817905.1). GTDB lineage: Bacteria > Actinomycetota > Thermoleophilia > Solirubrobacterales > 70-9 > VRUE01. The sequence continues at coordinate 562,004 of CAWFPS010000003.1, forward strand.
GCGCGGCGAGAGCGCCACGCAGGTGAAGATCGGGGTCTCCAGCTCGGTGTACTCGCTCGACTCGGTCGGGCGCAGCTCCTGCACCAGGTCGAGGAACATCCCGGGATCGTCTCCCTCGAAGGCGACGACGAACTCCTGGTCGTCGATCCCGAAGGAGTAGGAGGTGTTGATCGTGATCTCGGGATAGCGGCGGCCGACCTCGATGTGGCTCTTCATGATCCGGCCCCGCTCCTCGGCCGGCAGGCCATACCAGCGGCGCTGCTTGACCATCGGGTAGAGGAACATGTACTTGCGCTCGGAGACGCAGATCTCCGGCCGCGCCTGCTCCTCGGAGTAGGGCGAGCGCTTGGTCATCGAGAGGAACGAGTAGGGCGTCTCGCACCACTTTGCCAAGCCGCTCTGGCCGAGCACGACGTGGAAGGTGTGCAGGTCATCGAGACTGGGGCTCTGGCTGAGCAGGACCAGGTCGACGTCGCCGCGCGTTCCTATGGTTGAGTAGGCGCGCAACGAGCGGTCGAGGGCGAAGTCCTCGCAGGCGGCGAGGAACTCCTGCTTGTCGGCGGCTCGCAGATCGGCGTCGCGGCGGCGCCAGGCAGAATCGACCTTGAACATCGTGAACTTGGCAAAAGTGCGGTCGGCCATTGGGGTCACGATAGCTATTGCTGTTGGCTTTGTGGCGGGGTCCGGGTGGGGGTCTCCACTTAACTTTTTCGGCTCACTTCCAACGGGAAGCGGGCAGGGGGTTCCGCTTAACTTTTTCGGTGGAGCGGCTGAGGCGTCAGCCCAGCCGGGGGGCGAAAAAGTACAAGACGCTCCACCCCCTGCCCGCTTCCCGTCCGCGAACGTGAGTCTGGTCCTGCTTCCCCAAGGCACCAGCGTGGGCGAGCTTGCGAAGGTTCCCGGTATCTCCCCTGGTCTTCTTTCAGCTGGATTGGGGTCGGTGCCGGCGGAGCAGGCTTATCTTGATATCTCTCAGGGGAACCGGGTTTTCGATTCGCTTTATGACGAGGAGCTTCCCTCCGGCAGCCGCTGCACGTCGGCCTGGTGGAAAGCTGTGGAGGAACGAGCGGACTCCGCTCCTGCTGACATCGTCCCCAGGCTGCTCGCTTGGACCCTCGAATCCACCGGCGTAGGGGTGCGGGTGGGGGGTGGAGCGTCTTGTACTTTTTCGCCCCCCGGCTGGGCTGACACCTCCCCCGCTCCACCGAAAAAGTTAAGCGGAACCCCCCACCCGCACCTCCACCAAACGTTCGAAGCCCGAACGCTCGCCCTGGGGAGGCTGGCGAACTTGGTGCGGAGCCTGCGCGGCGAGGATCTGTTGATCGCGATCGAGCGGGCGCCGCCGGCCAAGAACGGGGCGTTGGCTATCGGGATTGCCGGGCGGGGGTTCGATGGGGATTTGACTTCGGACAGCACTCGCACTGACGGGTATGTGCTCTCCACCGATATTGCGCCGACGATCCTTGGGCGGTTTGGGATCGCGGTGCCCGCGGAGATGTCGGGACAGGCGATTCGGGCGGAGGGGGCCGTCGACGTGGCGGGGATAGAGGCGCTGGGGGCGCGGATGAGCGTGGTCTCGGAGCGGCGGGGGGCCGTGATCGGGATCGGCTTGCTGGTCTGGCTGGTGGTGTTCGGCCTGGCGGCGCTGGTCGGTGCCGAGCGGGTCGAGGGGGTGGCGGTGCGGCTGTTGGGGCTGTGTGTCGTCTACATGCCGTTGTTGCTGCTGGCCGGGGCGGCGCTGGAACCGAGCCGGGAGAGCGAACAGTTGCTGGTTATGTTCGGGGCGCCGCTGCTGGCGGCACTGACGCTCTGGGCGCTGGGCGGGCTGCGGGCGCTGGGGGTCGCCTCGGGAGTCGTCGTCCTTGCCCACGCCCTCGACGCGATCGCCGGCTCGCCGCTCACCTCGCTCTCGCTGCTGGGCCCGAACCCCGGGCTCGGTGTGCGCTTCTACGGGATCGGCAACGAGCTCGAGGCGCTGCTCGGAGTGCTCGTCGTCGCCGGCACTGGGGCGGCGCTTGCCGGGTTCGCGCCGCGGCTCGCTGCACCCCGGGCGGCCATCGTCTTCCTCGCCAGCGGCCTGCTCGCCGCGGTCGTCTTCGGCGCCGGTCGCTTCGGTGCCGACGTCGGCGCCGCGATCGTGCTGCCGGTCGGTGCCGCCGTCGCGGCCGCCGCAATCGCGGCCAGGCGTCGGCGTACCGCCTTCCTCGTCATCGCTGCGCCGCTGGCGGTACTGGCGCTGATCGCCCTCGCCGACCTCCTCACCGGCGCCAACGCCCACCTGACCCGCTCGGTGCTCGACGCCGGCGGGCTGGGCGATCTCGCCGATGTCGCCCAGCGGCGCCTGCAGCTCTCCGCGCACAGCTTCGTACGCCCCGTCGTCCTCTTCTTCCTCCCCCTCGTCGCGGCCCTCGCGGCCTTCGCGACGGTCCACCGCGACCGGCTCGCCGCGTGGCTGCTCCCGCATCCGGCCCTGCGCGCGGGGCTGGTTGGCGCCATCGCCGCGACCGCGATCGGCACCCTCGCCAACGACTCCGGCGCCCTCCTGCTCGAGATCGGCACCGCTTACATCCTCGTCTTCGCCGCCTTCGCCTGGAGCGAGCGATCCGCGTGAGACACGCACGAGATCCCCGCTGGGCAATCAACTACCCTGTGTGATTCGTGCGAATTGCACTTGTCTCGCCATATTCCTGGTCTTACCAGGGCGGCGTGAACCGGCATGTGGAGGCGCTCGCCGAGGAGTTTCTCGGCCGCGGTCACCACGTTCGCGTGCTCGCCCCCTTCGACCCCCCCGGTCGGCTCAGCCGGGCGCTGCACCGTGCCGCGCCCGAGTCGCGCGAGACTCCCGACTACCTGATCCCGCTCGGGCGCACGGCCGGCTTCCCCTCCAACGGCGCGATCTCCAACCTGGCGCCGTTCCCGGCCGGCGGCGTGATCGCGCCGCGGCGAGCGCTGCGCCAGGAAGACTTCGACGTGGTCCACATCCACGAGCCGGTCGTGCCGCTGGTCGGCTGGAACGCCGCCCTCGGCAGCGACGTCCCCGCCGTCGGCACCTTCCACGCCTACTCGACCAAGGCAGTGCCCAACCACCTCGCCTCGGCACTCGGCGCCCGCCGCGTCTTCAACCGCCTCTCGGCCCGGATCGCCGTCTCCGAGGCGGCCGCCTGGACCGGCCGCCGCTGGTTCGGGGGCCACTACGAGGTGATCCCCAACGGCGTCGACATCGCCGCCCCGCCGAGCGACGCCAAGCCGCCGAGCGAGGAGCTGCGCGTGCTCTTCGTCGGCCGCCCCGAGGAGCGCAAGGGGCTGCCGATCCTGCTCGCCGCCTTCGGCGCCCTGGTCGAGCACGTACCCAGTCGCCTGACCGTGATCGGGGCCGAGCGCGAGGACGTGCTGCGCTACCTGGCCGACCCGGAGACGATGCGCTGGATCGACGTCCGCGGCCGCGTCTCCGGCGAGGCGCTGCACACCGCCTTGCACGAGGCCGACGTGCTCTGCGCACCCTCGCTCTCGGGCGAGAGCTTCGGCATGGTCCTCACCGAGGCCTTCGCCGCCGGCACGCCGGCGATCGCCTCCGCCATCGCCGGCTACAGCGACGTCGTCACCGACGGCCTCGACGGGGTGCTCGTCCCGCCCGGCGACCCGCAGCGCCTGGCCGAGGAGCTGCAGCGCGCCCACCACGAGCCCGAGCGCCTGGCGGCGATGGGGCGCGCCGCCCGCCAGAGCGCCGAGCGCTACGCCTGGCCGCACGTCGCCGACCGCGTCACGTCCGTATACGAGCGGGCGATCGAGGTCCCGGAGCCCGCCAGCGCCCTCGACCGGGCCGCCCGCTGGGCCGGGATCTTGCCGGCCGACGGTCTGCCGCCGAGCCCGCCGCAACGCCTTCCATCGCTCGACCCGGCGCCGGCCCAGCCGGCCAAGCGCAAGCGCAGGGTCGCGCGCCGCATCGGCCTCGCCGCCGCCGGCATCCTCGGGGTGGGCCTGACTGCCCTGGCCGCGAAGAAGATCGGCGTCGACAACGTGGTCGAAAGCATCGTCCGCTCCGACCTCACCTGGGTCCTGGTCGCCTGCGCGCTGATGGCGCTATCGCTCTTCTTCCGTGCGGCCTCCTGGTACTGGATCGTGCGCGCGGCGCTGCCGCTGAGCCCGGTCCGCCGCCGCGACGTCACCTCGGCGACGATGATCGGCGTGCTGATGTCGGCGACCCTGCCGGCCCGGCTCGGCGAGCCGGCGCGCGCGATGTCGCTCGCCCGCCGCACCGGGCGCATGCGCGAGACCTTCCCCGTGCTGCTCGGCACCCTGGTCTCCCAAACGGTGCTCAACCTGATCGCCCTCGCCCTGCTCGGCGTGATCATCGTCTCCACCACCGACCTCTTCCACTCCGGCACCCAGAAGCTCTTCGCCTTCAGCTTCGTGCCGCTGCTGCTGCTGCTCGTCGTCCTGCTCGGGCCGCCGCTGATGCGGCGCAACGGCAACGGCCGCCTCGCCCGGCTGGGCAAGGCCCTGCACGGGGCGCTCCTACAGGTGCGCGCCGGGCTGCGCGTCTTCCGCAACCCGCGCCGCGGGATCGCCGCCGCCGCCGCGCAGCTCAGCGCCTGGGCGATCCAGCTCGCCGCCTGCTGGGCGCTGCTCGCCGCGCTGGGCCTCAACGGCCAGGCGGGGATCGGCGCCGCCGCCGCGGTGCTCTTCGCCGTCAACGTGACCGCCGTCGTGCCGGCGACCCCCTCCAACATCGGCGTCTTCCAGCTCGCCGTGATCAGCGTCCTGCACACCGGCTTCGGCGTCAGCACCGCCGACGCCCTCGCCTACGGCGTGATCCTGCAGGCGGTCGAGATCGCCACCGCGGTGGCCCTGGGACTGCCGGCGCTGGTCCGCGAAGGGCTCACCTGGAGCGACCTGCGCGTGCAAGCCCTCTCCACCGCTCCGGTGCGGCTGAAGCCGCAGCCGGTGCCGCGCGAGCACGAGGCTCGCGGCGGCGCCAGCGCCTAGCTCAGCACGTCCTTCGAGACGCTGCCGACGCCGAGCAGTCCGGGGCCTACATGGGCGCCGATCACCGGGCCGACCTCGGAGGCGAAGGCCGGCTCGCAACCGAAGATCTCGCGGCAGTCGTCGATCATCGAGCCCGCCGTCTCGGGGTCTTGGATGTGCTGGACGACCCAGGCGTCGAACCCGTCCTCGTGGCGCTGGCGGGCGTATTCGCGCAGCCGCTCGAGCGATCGGGCGCGGGTGCGCACGCGCTCGACCGGGGTGATCTCCTCCTCCAGCGTCAGGATCGGCTTGATCTTCAATGCCGAGCCGATCCAGGCGCGAGCGCCGCCGATCCGGCCGCCGCGGCGCAGGTACTCGAGCGTGTCAATCGCGAACCACATCTTCAACTCCTCCCGCGCCTGCCTCGCCCGGGCGAGGCAGGCCGCGGCGTCCTCCCCGGCTTTCGCCGCTGCCGCGGCAGCCACCACGGGCAGCCCCATACCGCCGCAGGCAGAGCGCGAGTCGAAGAGGTGGATGCGGTCCCCCCCGCTTCCCTCGTCGATGAGGTGCTGGCGAGCCTGGTTGGCTGCCTCGAAGGTTCCCGAGATCCCTGAGGAGATGTGGATCGAGACGATTTCGCGGCCGGCGTCGAGCAATGGCTCGTAGACCGAGACGAAGTCGCCGACCGAGGGTTGCGAGGTGGTCGCGCCCCCTTTCGAGGCACGCAGCCGCTCGTAAAAGGCGGCGTAATCGGAGATCTCCGACTCGGCCTGCTGCTGCCCGTCAACCGCTACGTAAAGACTGATCGTTTGGATCCCGCGCGCCGCGACCAGCTCACTCGGGAGGTAGGCCGTCGTGTCGCATACGACTGCGGTTTCGACGGAAGGAGTCAAGCAAGGCGATTCTCGCAGACCTCTCGCTACACTTTGTGAAGTGACTGACTCTGCCGAGACCCCGCAGGCCGCCATCGCCCTCACCGAGAAGGCGGCTGGCAAGATCGCCGAGCTGCTTGGCAGCCAGGACGACGCCGAGGGCCAGGCGCTGCGCGTCGCCGTCCGCGGCGGCGGTTGCTCGGGGTTCCAGTACGCGCTCGCCTTCGACCGCGCCAAGGAAGACGACAACGTCTTCGAGGTCGACGGCGTCTCGGTGATCGTCGACAAGGTCAGCATGCAGTTCGTCTTCGGCTCCGAGGTCGACTACGTGGAAGGCCTGCAGGGTGCGGGCTTCCAGGTCAACAACCCCAACGTCGTCGCCGCCTGCGGCTGCGGCTCCTCGTTCCAGGTCAAGGACGAGGCCCCCGAGACCGCCGTCGCCTGAACCGGCACATCTCGGCGTCCTCGTTCGCTCGCGTACCGAGCACGCCACGCTCCCTGCGTCCTTGATCTGCTTGGTTCAGCCGACGGCGGCTATTCGATCTGGAGTGGCGGCGACTGCGCCGGGGGCGCGGCGGCCGCCGGGGCGGCCTCGGGCTGCTTGGCGCCCAGCGCCTCGGCCAGCTCGCCGGAGTCGAACATCTCTTCGACTATGTCGGCGCCGCCGAGCAGCTCGCCATTGGCGTAGAGCTGCGGGAAGGTCTGCCAGTCCGATACCTCGGCGGTCACTTCACGCAGCGGCTGCAGTGCCGGCAGCACGTCGATCGCGCCGTACTCGACGTCGAGCGAGTCGAGCACCTGGACAACCCGCATCGAGAAGCCGCAGCGCGGTGCGTCCGGAGTGCCCTTCATGAAGAGCAGCACCGGGTTGGCGGCAATCAACTCTTCGATCTTCTGCTTCAGCTCGGGGTCGGCCATCGCTCGATTGTAGAGATCGCCGCTCCCGACCTTAACGCCCCCCCTGTAGGGGCCACAAAGTCGAAAGCGCTTACAGAGGGCCTGTCTTCAGCGAGAGCGCGTGGATGGTGCCGTCGTCGAAGCGCTCGCTTACGGCTGCCTTGACCAGGCGGTGCTGGGCGATGCGGGTGAGGCCCTCGAACTGGGGCGCCTCAACAGTTGCCCGCAGATGGTCGCCGGTACCGGTTTCGTCGGCGACCTCGACCGCCGCGCCGGGCAACGCCGCCTCGATCATCGCCTTGATCTCCGCCAGGTCGGCTGCCATCGGGACCGCTAGCGCCGGCGGCGCAACATCATCAGGCCGCCGAGGGCGAAGCCGGCGACGGCGGCGCCGACGATCAGCTGCGAGCGGTGCTCCGCAACCTGGCGGCGCCAATCGGTGAGCTCGGTGACGCGGCCGCGCAGCAACTCGACCGAGCTGCCCAGGTCGCGCCGCTGAAGGTCGATGTCGCGGCGGATCTCCGCCGCCGAGCGGCCGGGCATCCCCGCCGTCGGCGGACGGACCGGCTCGGGGTTGGCGCTCATTCCTGGCCCGCCTTCGAGCTTGATTCGAGCGTCGCCTTGGTCAGCTTCGCCTCCTCGATCGCCTGCGCGGGCACGGGTGGCGCTCCGGCCTGGACCGAGCGGTAGGCGATGAAGCCGGCCGCGGCGGCGATCAGGAGGAAGACCGCCGCCTCGACGAAGAAGCCAGGCCAAGCGTTGCCGTCGAAGACCTCTTCGGCGAGCAGCCAAGCGATGCCCTCCATGACCAGGATCAGCGCCAGGAAGGCGAAGGTGCCGGCGGCGATGCCGACGACCGAACCGCGCAGGAGCTTGCCGACCTTCTCGGAGACCTCGGTCTTGGCCAGCTCGATCTCCTCGCGAACCAGCGAGGAGCTCTTCTCGGCGACATCGAAGACGAGCTCTGAGACCGAGCGGTCGTCGCCCTCTCGCGGGGGTATGCCGGCGCCGTCGTCGGCCACTACTCCGGCGGCTCCTCTTCGAAGACGCGACGCCAGGCGAAGGCCGCGATGCGGGCGGCGGCGATGCTGGCCAGGGCGCTGCTCGCGGCGAGCAATCCGCTCCAGGCAAGACGTTTGACTATCTCGTTCTCCATCGGCCCTCGACCTTACCTATCGGGGCTCGAGACCGTCGCAGATCGTCGCCACCAGCAACGTCTTTGCCTCGTCGAAGTCGCTGTCGGCTGCCGGGATGACCTCGAAGATCCAGCCGGAGAGCAGCTGCTCGATCGCACCGTAGAAGGCCATCGAGGCGAAGTCGGGGTCGATGTCGCGGCGGAAGACGCCCTCGGCCTGGCCGTCGGCGACGATCTTGGCGATCGAGTCATAGGCGCGGCGAATCTCGGGGAGGTGGGTGCGGCCGAAGCTGTTCGCCGCCCGCGTCACCTCGACGATGATCACCTTCATCAGCTCCGGGTCGTGGCGGTAGGAGTCGACGATGAAGCCGGCCACCGCTTCCAGCTTGGCCCGCGCCGAGGCACCCTCGCGGTCGGCCTCCTCGATCGCCGCCAGCAGCAACGACCAGCGCTCGCTGAAGAGCTCGTTGAGCACCTCGTCCTTGGACTTGACGTAGTGGTAGACGAGGCCATAGGCGACCCCGGCCTCGTCGGCGATGTCGGAGACCCGGGTCGAGTGGAAGCCCTGGCGGGCGAAGACGCGGACCGCGGCATCGAGGATCTGGCGGTGCTTGTCGATCGCCGGGGCTGCCTTGGAGGCCATCAGGCGTGCGCCTCCGTCAGCTGCGGCCAGGCATAGGACTGGGGACGGCGGTTGGCGAGCGAGGGGAGTTCTTCCCGGGTGCGCTCGAGCGCGGCGAAGTCGAGATCGGCGGCGATGAAGCACTCCTCCTCACCGGGGGCGCTTGCGAGTACAACGCCCCAGGGGTCGACGATCGCCGAGTGACCGTAGGAGTGGAAGTGCGGCGGCGCCTCGCCGCCCTGGTTGGGGGCGAGGACGAAGGCCTGGTTCTCGATCGCCCGGGCGCGCAAGAGCACGTCCCAGTGGTCGCGCCCGGTGGCGGCGGTGAAGGCCGACGGCACGGCGAGGATGCGGGCTCCGCGCAGGGCGAGGATGCGGAAGAGCTCGGCAAAGCGCAGGTCGTAACAGACGCTGAGGCCGACGGTGACCTCGTCGAGCGATCCGGTGACGATCTCCCCGCCGGGCTCCTCGTAAGCCGACTCGCGGTAGGAGACGCCGCCCGCGTCGACATCGAACATGTGGATCTTGCGGTAGGTGGCGAGGTCCTCGCCGTCGGGACCAATCAGGACCGAGGTGTTGAACGACTTCTCCCCCGGCCCCTGCTCGGCGATGCTGCCGGCGAGCAGGTGGATTCCCAACTCGCGAGCCCAGCCGCGCGCGGCAGTCAGGCTCGGGCCGCCGAGCGGCTCCGCCCCGGCCAAGAGTGCCTCGCCCTCGGCCAGCAGGTTCCACTTCTCCGGCAGGGCGACGAGCGCGGCACCGTCAGCTGCGGCGGCGCGAATGAGCGCCTCGGCCGCTTCGAGGTTTCGCCCCTTGTCACCGTTCGAGTTGAGTTGTACTGCCGCTGCGTGCAAGCGTTGCCCCTGCATGTTGGTTGACTGACCAGTCAATCGGTTTGCTCAGTATAGGTGCAGCGTAATCTTGAGTTGCATGAGCGAGATCGCGCAGCTCGGAGGTGAGCGCAAGCAGGTGACGGTCCTATTTGCCGACGTCCAGGGATCGATGGACCTGGCCGAGCAGCAGGACCCGGAGCAGTGGCACGCGATCATGCAGCGCTTCTTCTCCACCCTTGCCGACGCCGTGCACCGCTTCGAGGGGACCGTCGACAAGTTCACCGGCGACGGGATCATGGCTGTCTTCGGGGCGCCGGTCGCCCACGAGGACCATGCGCGGCGTGCCTGTTACGCGGCGCTGAAGATGCTCGACGACGTCGGCGAGTACGCGGCCGAGCTGCGGCGCAAGCACGGGCTCAACTTCTCGACCCGGATCGGGATCAACTCCGGCGAGGTCGTGGCGGGTGAGATCGGCGAGGGCGGCTACACCGCGGTCGGCCACACCGTCGGCCTGGCGCAGCGGATGGAGGCATTGGCCGAGCCCGGCAAGGCTTACCTGACGGAGAGCACCGCGGAGCTGGCCCACGGATACATGGAGCTGGAGGACCTCGGGCACTTCGAGATCAAGGGCGCCAGCCAGCCGATCGGAGTTTTCGGGCTGGCCGGGGTCGGCGCCGCGCGCTCGCGCCTCGACCTCTCACGCGAGCGGGGCTTCTCCCGCTTCGTCGGCCGCGACGAGGAGATGGCGGTTCTGGAGGCGGCGCTGGGAAGGGCCGAGAGCAGCGAGGGTGCCGCGGTCGGCATCGTCGCCGAACCGGGCGTCGGCAAGAGCCGTCTTTGCCACGAGTTCGCCGAACGCTGCCGCGAGCGCGGGATCGAGGTCTTCGAGTGCCAGGCCCAGGCGCACGGGCAGTCGATCCCCTTCATGCCGGTACTGCAGATGCTGCGCTCCTACTTCGGCATCGCCAGCGGCGAGCCGGAGCGGATCGTGCGCGAGAAGATCGCGGGCCGCACCCTGCTCCTCGACCCCGACTTCGCCGAGGACCTGCCCCTGCTCTTCGACTTCCTCGGGGTTCCCGATCCGCACCGGCCGCTGCCGCAGCTCAGCGCGGAGGCGCGCCAGCGGGCGCTGCGCGGCGCCGTCTGCCGCCTCGTGCGGGCGCCCAACCGGCGCAACTCGATCGTCGCCCTGGTCGAGGACCTGCACTGGATGGACGAGGGCAGCGCCACCCTGCTCGGCGAGCTGATCTCCTCGGTCGAGGGGACCAAAACACTGGCGATCGTCAACTTCCGCCCCGAATACGACGCCACCCGGTGGGCCGGTGCGAACACCTACCGCAGCGTCTCGCTGGAGCCGCTCGGCCCGGGTGGGACCAGCGAGCTGCTGCGCGACCTGGCCGGCGAGGACCCCTCTCTCGACGGGCTCGCCGACCTGATCCACGAGCGCACCGCCGGCAACCCGTTCTTCACCGAGGAGATCGTCCGCGGCCTGTCCGAAGCCGGCAACCTCGAGGGAGAGCGCGGCGCCTACCGCCTGGCCCGGCCGGTGGAGGACGCCGGGGTGCCGGCCAGCGTGCAGACGATCCTCGCCGCCCGCATCGACCGGCTCGGCCCGACCGCGAAGCAGCTGCTGCAGGCCGCCTCGGTGACCAACAAAGAGATCGGCGAGCGGGCGCTGGGAATGGTCTCGAGGCAGAGTGAGAGCGAGGACTACCGGGCCGCCCTCTGCGAGCTCACCGACGGCGGCTTCCTCTTCGAGGCCGAGGTCTACCCGGAACGTGTCTTCTCCTTCCGCCATCCACTGACCCGCGAGGTCGCCTACAGCACGCAGCTGGCCGACCAGCGAGCGGCAACCCACGCCGCAACCGCCCGCGCCCTGACCGAGCTCAATCCCGACCGCCATGACGAGCTGGCCGCCCTGATCGCCAGCCACATGGAGGCGGGCGGGGAAACGCTCGAGGCCGCCCGCTGGACGGCGCGGGCCGCTTCCTGGGCGGGCAGCAGCCGCCCCCAGGACGCACTGCGGCTCTGGCGCAAGGTGATGGAGCTGACCGAAGAGCTCGAGGAGGGCGATGAGTCAACCGCGATGGCGGTTATGTCGCGCCTGCTGCAGCTCGACTACGCCTGGCGCCTCGGCATGGACAAGGAAGAGGAAGCCCGCTTGGTGGCGGAGGCCGAGGCGATCGCGACCGCGACTGGCGACCTGCGCTCGCTCGCTCTGCTGCGCACGGCGACCTCGACCCGGCCGGGAATGCCCCACCACGCCGACGCCTGGCTCGCCGCCGTCGCCGAGGCCAACCGGCTCGCCGACGAAGCGGGCGACCTGCACCTGCGCGTCGCGATTCGCGCCGCCGGCTCCTACGCCCACCTCTGTGCCGGCGACTTCGACGGCTTCGAGCGGGCGCTCGACGAAGTGCTCGAGCTGGCCGGGGAGGACCGTCGCGCCGGCGCCGGGATCGTGATCGGCAGCCCGGTCGCCTGGGCGACGATGGCGACGGGGCTGGTGATGCGCGAGCGCGGCCGGCTCGACGAGGCGGAAGCGCAGTTCAAGATGGCGCTGCGAATCGCCACCGAGGAGGGCGACCCGGAGATCGCCAGCTGGACCCGCAGTAACCAGTCGCTGATGCTGGCGATGCGGGGGGACCTCGATGCGGCGGTCGCTTCGGCAAGGCGCAACTGCGAGCTGACCGAGCGGCTCGGCGACGTCTTCTCGCGCAGCCTCGCCCTCTCGAACCTGGGCGGCGCGCAGCTCGCAGCCGGCGAGTATGCGGGCGCGCTCGACACGCTCGAAGAGGCCGAGCGCGTCTACCGCGCCGCGGTCAGCGACGGCGATGAGATGGAGGCCTGGCGCGCCGGCCTGCGCTCCGAGGCGCTGAGCGGCGTCGGCCGCGCCGAGGAGGGTCTGGAGCTGGCCGAATGGGCGGCCGGGATCGCGCGGGAGCGCGGCATGCTCTGGTCCCTGCCGCTGGCCCTGCAGGCGACCGCGATCGCCCGGGCGGCATGCGACGTGGGCGGGGTCGACGCGGCGCTGGACGAGGCCGCCGAGGTTGCCAAGAGCACCGGCGCGACGATCAGCCTGGAAGCGGTCGAAACGACCCGCGACACCCTCGCCGGCGTCCGCTGAGGTGGGCGACGAGCGGATATCCCGATCCGATCCCAGGGGAGGTTGTCGGCCCGGCGGCGCTCAGATGCCCATCGCGCGGGCGACGATGCGGTCGATCAGGCGATCCGGGAGGAAGCGGGCTGCGAACGCCTGGCCGCGGGCGTCCGCACCGACCAGGTAGCGAGTGCGGGGACGGCGGGCCGTTAGGGCGTGCTCGACCGCGCCGGCCACCTTCTCGGCTGAGATTCCGCGCTCGGCGGTGCGGCGCACGGCACGGCGGAAGCGCTTGATCTTCTCTCCGTAGAGCTCCTCCTGGGCCGCGGGCGCACGCCCGGCGACTTCGTCGGCGATGCCCTCGCCGCGCTCCCAGATCGGCGTGTCGATTGAGCCGGGCTCGATCGCGACCACGTCGATCTTCCAGGGCCGCAGCTCCTGGCGCAGGCTGTCGACCACGGCCTCGATCCCGTACTTCGAGGCGTGGTAAGGCGCCCCGAAAGGCATCGCCATCCGCCCCCCGATCGAGCTGAGAAAGACGACCCGGCCGCGAGCCGCGCGGATCAGCGGCAGCATCGCCTGCGTCACCGCTACCTGGGAGATCAGGTTGACCTCGATCTGCTTGCGCAGGTCGTCGATTGGCGTCGTCTCCAGCGGACCCATCACCGCGATCCCGGCGTTGTTGACGAGGCCGTCGAGGCCGGCTTCGCCAACCGCACCGGCAATCTGCTCCGCGGCGGCAGAAATCTGCTCCGCCTCGGTGACGTCGAGGATCACGGGCACGAGCCGCTCAGAGGCAGCCTCACGCAAACTCGCGGCATCCTCCTCCCGGCGAACGCTGGCAAAGACGCGCCACCCCTCGGCGTCCATGCGCAGGGCCGTCGCCCTGCCGATCCCGGTCGAGGCGCCGGTGACGAGAACGGACTTCACGGCTGTCAGGCTACTGCGCCGAGCGTTCGGTCAGCTGCGGCTGGCGCGGTGGCGCTCCAGCTCGGCGACCATCAGCTTGGTGTGGAGGGCCGCGATCAGGTCCTGGAGGGGCTGAGCGCCGGCTTCGAGCATCTCGACCACGCGCTCGGGCGAGACCTCGCCGGCGAGGCGCTCCATCACCATCCCGACCTCCTCGCTCACGAGCGCTTCGACCGCGCTCTTGTAACGCAATGTGTCGTAGACGGTGAAGCCGATCTGCTCGTCATAGCCGCCGGCCCGAAAGCGGCCGATCGCCTCGATGATCTTGATGTCCGAGGGCGAGTAGCCACGGCTGTTGGGGCTGAGCACCTCGAGTTTCTCGAGCCGGTCGAGGACGTCCTTTGGGACGCCGTAGCGCTCGCGCACCTCGGTGGCCCTGGTCCGGGTGCGCTCGCCGGCAAGGGCCCGGTCGAGGATTCGGTCCTCGAGCTCGACCAGGGCGCGGGCGCGCTCGGGGTCCTCGTCGAGCACCGACTTGATCGCCTTCAGCGGCATGAAGCGCTCCTCCTGCAGCTGCTTGATCAGCTTGATCCGGTCGACGAACTCGGGCGGGTAGTAGGCCATGTTGCGACTGGTCTTGACCGGCTCCGGCAGCAGCCCCTCCCGCAGGTAGTGCTTGATAGTCGGCACCGGCACCCCCGACGCCTCCGCCAGCTCCCCCACCCGCAGCAGGTCCCCCTGCGGCCGATGGGCCGATACGTCAAGGTGACCTTGACGTATCGGCCCATCGGCCGCTTTTTTGTGGGGGGTCATGCGCGGAAGGTGGTGGCGGCGTCGGCGCTTGGACCTGCGGCGGCGCCCGAGTCCTTCATCGCCTTGATCTCTTCGGGCGAGTAGCCGGCCTCAGCGAGGACCTCGTCGGTGTGCTCGCCGAAGGCCGGGGCCGGGCGGGTCGGATCGGCCGGGGTGCGGCTCAGCTTCAGCGGGGCGCCGAGCTGGCGCACGGTGCCTAGTCCGGGCTGCTCCATCTCGACCACCATCTGACGGGCGCGGACCAGCTCGGAATCCAGTGCCTCGTCCATGTCGAGGACCGGCTCGATGCAGCAGTCGTGTTCGTCGTTGAACGCCTTCCACTCTTCGCGGGTTCGTAAACGGAAGACCGCGGCGACCTGCTCCCAGGCCTCGGTCCCCGGCGCCTCGAACTGCACCTCGATCAGGTCGGGACGCTCAACCCCGTTGCAGAAGGCGGCCCAGAACTTCGGCTCCAAAGCGCTGCAGCTGACCCAGCCATCGCTCGCCTCATACGGCAGGTAACAGAGCAGGCCGCCGGCTGAGCTGCTGCTCGCCGCGCTTGGGCACCTCGCCGTCGCAGAAGTAACGTCCCGCCACCATCGCCAGCCAGGAGAGGGCTCCGTCGGCCATCGAGACGTCGACCATTTGGCCCTCGCCGGAGCGTCGGCGCTCGTGCAGCGCCGCCATCACGCCGAAGGCAGCCATCAGGGCACCGCCGCCGAGGTCGGCGACCTGGCCGCCCGATTGCACCGGCGGCCCGTCCTTCGCACCAGTCAGGCCGAGCAACCCGACCAGGCCGAGGTAGTTCATGTCGTGACCGGCGCGCTGCGTATATGGGCCGTCCTGGCCGTAACCGGTGATCGCGCAGAAGACGACGCCGGGATTGGCTTCGCGCATGCGCTCATAGCCGACGCCGAGCCGGTCGAGCACGCCGGGGCGGAAGCCGTCGAGGACGACGTCGTGGTGCTCGACCAGGCGCAGCAACGCCTCGCGGCCCTGCTCGCTCTTGAGGTCGAGGCGGACCGAGCGCTTGCCGCGGTTGAGCGAGAGATAGAGGGCCGAACGCGTGCCCAGCTTCTGCTGGTCGTCGGTCCCGTAGTAGGGCGGTGCCCAGCGGATGTAGTCGCCCATGCCGGTGTCCTCGACCTTGAGCACCTCGGCGCCGAGGTCAGCGAGCAGCAGCGAGCAGAAGCCCCCCGGCAGCAGCCGGGTCAGGTCGAGGACCTTGACGTCGCTAAGCGGCAGCGCGCTCACGCTTCGGCACTCCCAACAGCGCGCGCGCCTCGGCGACGCTCGCCACCTTGCGGCCGACGTCTTCGGCCATCTGCCGCGCCTTAGCGATCAGGTCGCCGTTGGAGCGGCACATCTCGCCGTCTGGCAGGTAAAGGTTGTCCTCGACCCCGGCGCGGATGTTGCCGCCGAGGACCAGCGCCGCGCCGAGCAGTTTCCACTGGTCGCGGGAGATGCCGATCGTCTGCCACTGGTTCGGCCCTTCCGCCCCGCCCGGGATCTGCTCGGACATGAAAGCGACGTTGCGGGCGTTGGGCCGGATGCCGCCGTTGACCCCCATCACCAGCGAGATCTGCAGCGGCGTGCGCTCCAGCAGGCCCATGTCGATCAGCGGGTCGAGGTTGGCGACGTGGCCGGCGTCGAAGCACTCGTGCTCGGGCTTGATGCCCAGCTCCTTCATCGCGGTGAGGAACTCGATGATCGTGTCGAAGCTGTTCTCGAAGACGGCCTTGAAGACGAAGTCCTTGCGCCGCGAGCTGTACTTGGCGTAGTTCATCGAGCTCATGTTGAGCGCGGCGACGTCGGGCTTCAGCGCCCGCAGGTACTCGATCCGCTTCTCGATCGGGATCCCGATCGCGCCGGTCGAGTAGTTGACGATCACGTCGCCGACCTCGGCCAGGATCGCATCGGTGATCGCCTTGAAGTCCTCGACCTCGTAGGAGGGCGTGCCGTCGGGCGTGCGGGCGTGGATGTGGAGCTGCGAGGCGCCCTCGTCGACCGCGCGCCGCGCCTCGGCCGCGTACTCCTCGGGCGTGTAGGGGATCGCCGGACACTGGTCGCGACTGGCGATCACGCCGCTGATCGAACAGCTGATCACCACCGGATCGTCAAACCGACTCATACGTCGTCCCTCGCACGGGCGCGAAAACCAAGCAGGTCGGTGGACGCAGGGAGTGAGGTGAGGGGAGCGCACTTTCTAGTGCGTGACCCGATCCGAACGACCGAGGACGCCGAGATGCGCCGGTTTGCAGCGTCCGCGCTCATACGGGCATCACCCCGTGCCGCTTCTTCGGCTTATCTACGTGCTTATTCGCTGCCATTCTCAGTGCCCGGGTGATGACCGTCCGGGTTTCCCTAGGGTCGATCACGTCGTCTATCACGGCGTTGCCGGCGGCGATGTAGGGGTCGATCTGCTCGCGGACCGCGTGCAGCATCCCCTCGCGCGTCGCCTCCGGATCGTCGGAGGCCTCGATCACCGAGCGGCCGATGATTTCGACCGCGCCCTCGGCCCCCATCACCGAGATCTCCGCCCCGGGCCAGGCGACGATCAGGTCCGGCTCGTAGGCCTTCCCGCACATCACGTAGTAGCCGGCGCCATAGGCCTTGCGCACGATCACGGTCACCTTCGGCACGGTGGCGCGGCTGACCGCGTAGAGCATCTTGGCGCCGTGGCGAATGATCCCGGCGTGCTCGACCTTGGCGCCGACCATGAAGCCGGGCACATCCTGGAGGAAGACGAGCGGGATGTTGAAGGCGTCGCAGAGGTTGATGAAGCGGGCCGCCTTGTCCGCCGAGTCGTTGTCGAGGATTCCGGCCAATTGCTTGGGCTGGTTGGCGACGATCCCCACCGGCCGGCCGCCGAAACGGGCGAAGCAGGTGATCAGGGTCTTGGCGAACTTCGGCTTCAGGTCGAACCACTCGCCGTCGTCGACGATCTCGCCGATCACGTCGTACATGTCGTAGGGCTGGCGTGAGGAGTCGGGGACGATCTCCATCAGCTTCTCGGAGGCGCGCTCGACCGGGTCGGAAACCTCGCGCAGCGGCGGCGCCTCTTCCCAGTTGGAGGGGAAGAAAGAGAGATAGGTCTTGATCGCCTCGATGCACTCCTCGTCGTCTTTCACCTCCAGATCCCCAACGCCCGATTTGCGGCAGTGGACCTTGGCGCCGCCGAGCTCCTCCATTGAGATGTCCTCGCCGGTGACGGCCTTGGTCAGGTGCGGGCCGGCGAGCGCCATCGCCCCCTGGCCGGAGACCATCGGCACGAAGTCGGCGAGCGCCGGGATGTAAGCGGTGCCGGCCGCGCAGGGGCCCATCATCGCCGCCACCATCGGGATCACGCCCGACATCTCGACCTCCTCGCGGAAGAGGTGGCCGGAGCCGGCGAAGAGCGAGCCAGCGGCCTCTTGAATACGGGCGCCCGCCGAGTCGAGCAGCCAAATGAAGGGCATCCGCTTGGAGAGGGCCATCTCGCGCAGGCGGGTGACCTTGAGCTCGCCGGTCATCCCCATCGAGCCGGCCATCACGGTGAAGTCGTAGGCGGCGATGCAACAGGGACGGCCGTCGACGTCGCCCCAGCCACTGATCACACCGTCCGCCGGGGCGTCCTTGCCGTCCATCGCCCGCTGGGCGAAATGGGGGCGACCGTGGATGCCCATCTCGACGAACGTGCCCTCGTCGACCAGCAGCGCGATCCGCTCGCGGGCGGTCAGCTTGCCGCGCTCGTGCTGCTTGGCGATCTTCTCCTCGCCGCCGCCGAGCTTCGCCTTCTCGCGGCGCTCGTGCAGCTGCTCGGTGAGGTCGCTGAGCGGAGCGGTCCCCGGCAGCAGGTGCTTGGTCTCCCGATCGGTCGCCACTACCGTCCCTTCCACTGCGGGTCGCGTTTCTCGAAGAATGCGGTGACGCCCTCGACGATGTCCTCGGTCGAGAAGGTGAGCGAGAGCTGCGAGCGCAGGTAGTCGAGCGCGTCGTCGACCGCCATGTCCTGCTGGCGGTACATCGCGTCGTGGCCGAGGCGCATCAGCACCGGGCTCTTCGAGGCCAGCTTCGTCGCCCAGTCGGCGACCGCGGCGTCGAACTCGCCCGCCGACACGACCTTGTTGGCGAGCCCGTACTCGACCGCCTGCTCGGCGCTGAGCCGCTCGCCCAGCAGCATCATCTCGTTGACCTTCTTGCGCGGGACGTTGCGGTAGATGATCGCCATGATCATGTAGGGGAAGGCGCCGACGTTGATCTCCGGCGTGCCGAAAGTCGCACCCTCTTTTGCGATCAGCAGGTCGCAGGAGAGGGCGAGGCCCATCCCGCCCGCGAGGACGTGGCCGTTGGCGGCGCAGAGGCTGGGCTTGCCCAGGCGCGGCATCAGCCGAAAGTATTCGAGGAAGAGGTCGGTGGCGAAGTGTTTGGCGACGAGCGGGGCGTCGGCGGCAAAGCCGCCCAGGTCGGCCCCGGCGCAGAAGACCTTGTCCCCCGCCCCGGTCAGGACCACCGCGCGCACGTCCTCGGAGTCGCGCGCCGTCTTCATCGCGTCGACCAACTCGGCCAGCATCTGCCCGGAGAGCATGTTGCGCTTCTCGGGGTTGTTCAGGGTCACCGTGGCAACGCCCTCGGCAACCTCGTACTTGACGACCTCGTAATCCATCGGAGCGGGACCATAGCCGAACCGCGCTGAAAGTAGGAAGTGCTACTGTCCACAACCTCAAGACGTGCCTGACTTTATGGGTCCATATGGCCGTACAAAGTCAGACACGCCCCAGCTGGCGGCATTGCCGCCGATCACGAACTTCGAACGAGGAGAGAGACCAGTGGCGACCGCGACGACCAACGGCTCCAAAGTCATCAAGCCCGATCACGAAGCCGGGCGCAAGCACTTCATCTTCAGTCAGGAGCACGAAGACCTACGCGAGTCGATGCAGTCCTGGGTGCAGAAGGAGCTGTGGCCGCACCGCAACGAGTGGGAGGACACCTACTGGGACTCCGCGGCGATGAAGCGTGCAGGAGAGCTCGGTTTCCTCGGCCTCTGTTTCCCCGAGGAGTACGGCGGACAGGGCGGCGACTATTTCTACTCGCTGGTCCGCGCCGAGTGCATGAGCTACTCCGGCTCGGGCGGAACCAACATGGGCTTCGCCGTACAGAGCGACATGGTCCTGCCGCCAATCCACCTGCTCGGCACCGAGGAGCAGAAGCGCCGCTACCTCGAACCGGGCCTCAAGGGCGAGAAGATCGGCTGCATCGCGATCACCGAGCCGGGCGCCGGTTCCGACGTCGCCGGCATCCGCACCACGGCGATCCTCGACGGCGACGAATACGTGATCAACGGCTCCAAGACCTTCATCACCAACGGCCCACGCGCCGACTTCATCGTCCTCGTCACCAAGACCGACCCCAGCGCCCGCCACGAGGGCATCACCCTCTTCGTGCTGCCGCTGCGCGACGAGGAGGGCAACCACGTGCCCGGCTTCACCGTCTCGGCCGAGCTGGAGAAGATGGGGATGCACGCCTCAGATACCGGTGAGCTCTCCTTCGAAGACGTCCGCGTGCCGGCCGATGCCGTGCTCGGCGAAGTCGGCAAGGGCTTCTACCACATCGCCTGGGAGCTCCAGGGCGAGCGCCTGGTCGCCGCCGCCGGCTGCCACGCCGGTGCCGAGCGGATGATCGAGAAGACGATCGAGTACGCCAAGGAGCGCGAAGCCTTCGGCCGCCCGATCGGCAAATTTCAGGCCCTGCGCCACAAGATCGCCGAGATGGCGACCAAGACCGAGGCGGCCAAGCAGTTCACCTACGCCACCGCCTGGCGCTTCGCCAACGGCGAGTACCCGGTGCGCGAGATCACGATGGCCAAGCTCTACGCCTCTCGCATCTGCTGCGAGGTTGCCGACGACGCGGTCCAGATCCTCGGCGGCTACGGCTACATGAAGGAGTACGAGATCGAGCGCGCCTACCGCGACGTTCGCCTCAACCGGATCGGAGCGGGCACCGACGAGGTGATGCTCGACGTGATCGGGCGCAGTTACGGGCTGTAGGAAGGCGCAGCGCCCGCGGTCAAACGGCCGCGGGCTCAGGAGTTGGTGACAACCGCCGCCGCGATGCTGGCGAGGATGCCTAGCATCGTCGGCCCCCAGAGCATGAACATGAGCTGGCGTAGGTCGCGGACCTCGGTGCGCAGGTCGCGAAGGTCGCGATCCACCCGCTCGACGGACCTATCGAGGCTGTCGAAGCGCCTGTCGATCGCGTCAAAACGCTCGTCGAGGCGCTCGTCCGTCCACATCGTGCGTTCCATGGTAGCCACGCTAGCCGATCCATGCGCAGACAATGTGTTGCGGGGATTGAGATCCACGCGCGAAACTGCACGAAAGCGCGCGGAACAATCAATCGCGCGGGAACGCCTAATCCAGCGGCAGGCAGATTCCGCAGAAGTCCTCGCCGAACGGGGTGAGGACGATGCTGCGGCGCAAGGTCCGGGCGGTGCGCCCGCCCCGCTCCAGCGCCTCGGTCACCTCGGTCTGGGCCTCCAGCACCTGGTAGCGGCGGGCGTCGCGCAGCGCCTCGCGTGAGAACCAGACGAGCCCGAGCCGGTTGAGGTTGTTGAGGTAGGCGTAGACGCGATCGGCGTGCCGGCAGCCGGCCTCCTCGGCGATCATCGTGCAGCCCTGGGCGACCAGCTCCGAGGCGAACGGCAGGCCCGCCCGCACGTCGACCGAGGGCTGCTCGCCTTCCTTGGCCAGGAAGCGGAGGATGCGGGCCTCGTCCGGCGCCAGGGCGTCGAGGATCCGCATGTAAGCGGGATGGGAATCGACGTCGGCGCTGACGTCGGCTGAGCGGCGCAGCAGCTCCTCGCCGCGGCTGCGCAGCGCCTCTGCCGAAGCGTCACCCGGGGGCCGCGAGCGCGTGCCTTCCTCGACCCCGAGCAGCTCACGCAGGTAGGCGCGCAACTCGGCGGTGGTCTCCTGGACAGCGTCCGCGGTCGACTCGCCCTGGGATGCGGCGCGCACCACCCGCGAGGCGCCCTCGACATAGGCGTTGGCGATCTCCGAGGCTCCCTGCCGGGCCATGTTGGCGGCGATCCTGGCCAGGCCGGGCGCCGCCTGCAGCAGCTCTTCCAGCGTCTCCTGTCCCGTCGCACCGGCCGCTCGCCGCTGCCGCGCCGGATCTCCCCTGTCGTCGTCGAAGCTCATCCGAAGATCGCCAGGTGTAGCAGTCCCGCGCCAAATCCGAGCACCGCCCCGTGCAGGTAGAGCAGCCACTCGTCCTCGCGCATCGCCGTGCGCAGCATTTCCGAGAATTCGGCCGGCCCCATCGCCCGCACCCGCGTGGCGACGAACTCGCGCACGCCGTCCCGGTGCCTGGCGTTGAACTCCTCGTCGGCGAGCGGAGTGACCGCGTAGTCGGCGGCCTCGGCGGCGAGCGAGGTGCGGATCGTCTCGTAGTCGCGGCTGCCGACCGCGACCCTGACCGCCGACCGCGCCCGGCCGAGCGCCCGGTCGACCGCGGGGCGCAGCGAGTCCTCGATCAGCTGCCGGGTGCGATCGGAGTTCGGGCCGTGCATCAGATCCTCGGCGACGTTGGTCATCGTCACCACATCGTCGGCGATGATGTCGGCATAGACCTCGGCCACCTCGGGTTGGCGCTTGAGGAAGAGCCCCTGGACCTCAAACGGCCCGACCCGCCGCGGCCGCACCGGCTCGAAGATCATCCGGATGCCGAGCAGGTTTGTCGTGTAGCCGATCAGCACCCCGGCGATCGGCAGCACCCACCACTGGGTCAGCACCTCCTGCGTGAAGAAGGCCGTCGGGATGCCGAGCAGAAAGCCGAAGAAGAAGCCGAAGTTGACGATGAAGCGCAGCTCCTTGCGGCCGACCTCGAGGAAGATCCGGTTGGCCAGCGCCGGGTTGGCCTCGAGCCGGCGGATCACCATCAGCTTGACGTCGATCAACTCGTCGGCGTGGGTGCCGATTTCGGCGGTGATCGTGCGCACGATCTGCGGCAGCTGCTCCTCGACCCGGGCGTGGACCGCGGCGCGCACGCGCGGCGGCAGGTCGTGCCAGAGCTGCGGGCGCTCCCGCTCCATGATCCGCTCGACCACCTCGTGGATCTCACCACGGGCCGTCTCGAGGATCTGCTCGGCGATCACCTCGGGGTCGAGCTGGCGGTAGAAGTCACCGGGACCGCCGACCTTCGAGAGCCCTTTGTCGACCGCGATCGAGCCCATCTTCGCCGCCCGCGAGGGGACGATCCCCTGCCAGCCGAGACCGCCCTGGCCGAGCCCGGGGATCTGCTGGATGCGCCGCGGCAGCACGTTGGCGAGCGGCGCCAGGCCCGGCACCCTGACCCCGGCGAAGCGCACCGGGTAGAAGAGCATCCAGACCCCGCTCCAGTTGGTCACGTAGCCGATCGCCCCGGTGAAGAGCGGGATCGTGAGCAGGCTGAGGGTCGTGTGGTCCATCGCTTTAGGGGATGATGAGCGGCGAGCGCAGGATGACCGTAATCAAGGACAAAGGGACGCGGGCCGTCCTGCCCCCCTTCGGCGAGGAGCACGAGGAGCTGCGTGAGACGGTCCGCCGCTTCGTCTCCAAGGAGATCGCGCCCAACGTCGACGAGTGGGAGGAGGCGCGCGAATTCCCCCGCGAGCTCTTCGGGCGCTGCGCCGAGCTCGGCTTCCTCGGCCTGAAGTTCCCCGAGGAGCTGGGCGGCCAGGGCGGCACCCACCTGCACGACGCGATCTGGGTCGAGGAGCTGGCCCGGTCCGGCGGTTCCGGCGGCGTCGCCGCCGGCCTCAACGCCCACACCTCGATCGCGATGCCGCCGATCTTCAACTTCGGCACCGAGGAGCAGAAACAGCGCTGGCTGGTGCCGGGAATCGCCGGCGAGAAGATCGGCGCGCTCGGGATCACCGAGCCCGGCGCCGGCTCCGATGTCGCCGGCATCTCCACCAACGCCCGGAAGGTCGACGGCGGCTACGTGGTCAACGGCGCCAAGACCTTCATCACCAACGGCGTCCGCGCCGACTTCCTCGTCTGCGCGGTGAAGACGACGAAAGAGGGTGGCCACGGCGGCATCTCCTTCCTCGTGCTCGAGCGCGACATGCCCGGCTACGAGGTCGCGCAGAAGCTGGAGAAGATGGGCTGGCACTCCTCCGACACGGGAGAGCTGGCCTTCACCGACGTCGAGGTGCCCGACGAGAACCTGCTCGGCGGCGAGAACGAAGGTTTCAAGCTGATCATGGCCAACTTCGCCTGGGAGCGTCTGCTGATGGCGATCGGCGCCGTAGGGGCGATGCAGCGCCTGATCGAGACCACCGTCTCCTACGCCCTCGACCGCGAAGCCTTCGGCCGCCCGATCGGCAAGTTCCAGGCGATCCGCCACCAAGTCGCCGAGATGGCGACCAAGGCCGAGGCCTCGCGAGCGATCACCTACAACTCCCTCCGCCTCTTCCACGAGGGCCAGGACTGCATCAAAGACGTGACCATGGCCAAGCTAGTAACCCAGCGAGCCGTCCTCGAGATAGCCGACCAATCCCTCCAAATCCACGGCGGCTACGGCTACATGCGCGAGTACGGCATAGAGCGAGCAGTTCGCGACGCCCGCCTAGGCCCCATAGGCGGCGGGACGGATGAGGTGATGAAGGAGATCCTCGGCAAGCTGATGGGGTTGTAGGGATTTCCAGGGGTTTCACAAGGTTTTTGCACCGTCTCTGAGGGAGGCGGACACGATTCGGACACATCGCGCCGCGCCTGGGCGATCTGATCCTCGGCAGATACGCGCTCCGCGATGTCGAACTCATCGAAGACGTGCGCGTAAACGTCGAGCGTCATCGTCGGTGAGTGCCCGGCCTGGCGCGCAACATCGACCACGCTGCGCCCTTCGTGGATCAGCAGCGAGACAAAGCTGTGTCGAAGGTCGTAGGGGCGCGCGTTCTCTATACCCGCGATGCCACAAGCGGGATGCCAAGCGTCCCGGTGCCATGACTGCCAAGCGCCGTCGTTCCAAACGCCCCCGGAGTAGTTCGGGAACAAAAGGTCGTCGTCGCCACCGTGGTCGCAGCGAAGCCGCCATTCGGCCAGGTCAGCAGAGAGCGGCGCAAGCAACCGGACCGTACGCGCCTGACCCGTCTTGGTTGCCTTGACGCCGCCCTGACCATCAGCCGCCTTCTCGACCAGGAGCGTCCGCTCGCGAACGTCCGACCAGCGGAGCGCCTGCGCCTCCTGAGGACGAAGCCCGGCATACGCGAGGGCCACGATCAGGGTCGCGTCTCGCGGCCCATGCCTCCGCCGCCTTCCTGCCGCTGCCGCGCGCAGGCGCTCGACAGTCGGCGGCGACAGCGGCCGCACCTCGCGGTAGCGCCGAACCTTCGGCTTCTTGACGGCCTTGACCGGGTTGTGCGCAATCCGACGCCACTCGACGGCGCAGCGCAGGACACCCTGAAGCTGCACAAGCGCCCGATGCACGGTGGGCAATCCCACGCCGTCAGCTTCCAGTTCGGCCCGATAGCGCTCCACGACCTCCGGTGTGATCGCGTTGAGCCGCATCGAGCCGAGTCGCGGCTGTATGTGACGATCCCACAGCCCGGCGTAGCTGCGCAGAGTGCGCGATGCCAGGTTCGGGACGGCGTAGAGCTTCCACCACTCTTCCGCGAACTCGGCCAAGGTTTCCCGGCCGCCGGTGAGCAGGTCGAGATCTCCGGTGCGCTTGCGCCGCACGACCTCCGCCTCAAAAGAGTCAGCGTCGCGCTTGCGACCAATCACCTTGGACCGCTCGCGCCCTTGCTCGTCGCGCCAGCGCACTCGCCAGACCACGCCGCCCTTCCGCTCGACTCTTTCGACGCTCATTGCATGGCCCGCCTATCCATCGCTCGCCTGGTCGAGCAAAGCGCGCAAGCCTCCTCCGGGAGCTGGGCCCGCCCGGCGCGACCTTCCAGGCCGGGCAGGACGGTCAACGGCAACGGTCCGCTCTCCGATCCAGCGCTCCAACTCCCCGGGCTGAACCCGAAGCCGATTGCAAAGCCGAGCCGCCCGCAACTCGCCTCGCGCAATCGCCCGGTAGACCGCGCGACGCGACAAGCCACAAACGCGGGCAACCTCCTCCGGAGAAAGCAGCTGTGCGAATTCGTTCTGTAGGTCGTCGGGCAATTTCCTCTGCACCTACTGTCCAAAGAAGAGGAGGAATGCCCCGCATTCTTTGTTAAGAAAGCGCCCTTCGCCAGGTCGCGGACACATTCGGCCTGGCGTCCGTACAGGCGATTTCCGCACGGCGAAGCCGTGCCAAAATCAGCCGCCGGACGCCAGGCCAAGGTCCATCCGAAACGCTGCGAGGCACCGAAACGGCCCCCGCCTCCGAGACGTTGAAAGACGAACACCTGTTCGGGGTTCATAGTGTGTCGGGGGTGCGAGGTTGGTGTTGGCGGGCGGCTTGGGGCAGGCCAGGTGGCTCCTTGCTGGTGCGGTAGTGACACCGATCAGATTGGGGGCGGGTGTCTTCTGTTTGATCGGTCCGACTGGCCTCTTTTCGGGTTGTTGAAATGAGGGCCGATTAGGGCCTTTTCAATCCTCAGCATTTCCCCGCCCGCCACCGCCGACCGCGAATCCCCCCGGCCGGAAGCTGCTCGGCTCCCAAGTGACACCCTCCACCAAGGCAGCCACCGAAACCCCGAGGCCAGTGGCGAGCTTGATCAGGGTGTCGGCTCGTGCGATCCGCTCGCCTCTCTCAATCTGCCCCACCGCGGTGCGATGCAGCCCCGCACGAAAGCTCAGGTCTTCCTGCGAGAGACCAACCCGGTTGCGGTGATGCCGGAGCGTCCGCCCCAGCTGGCGCTTCAACTCTGCGGAGATGACGTTGCCACTCATGAGACACCCCCAATGAGTTGCTCGAAGCGAATGGCTGCCCGACTGGCGGCAATCCGCCGACAGTCGCAGGAGAGCAGACCGTCGCGGCTCAATTCCCGCACAGCGCGCTCTACGGCGTCCTGCCCAGCCTCCTGGCGATCAGCTTCAACCCGAAGCGCAAGCTCCAGGATCGTCAGCTGCGCCGGGTGGAGGACAAGGACCTGGGTGAGGACCGACCGTTCCATGATCTCGTCCTCGTGAGCGGGCGCGAGTGAGCGCCGCCGGATATCTTCGTCGTGCATGGGAGCTAATCCCTCCTGTGCCACGCCCCCGGCTGTTCAGGCAGCGCGGGGGCACTTTTTTGGATGGCCAGAGCCTAGCATCAACCGAGCACATATCGCTACTGTTTTGTGCCCTAGCCCATGTCGCTCGCGTCTGAAAGCGTCCCAACCGGGATGCGTCGCTCCGATCAACCTCAGCCCGCCCTAGGCGAAGCGATCCGCCAGCTTCGTCAGAAGCGAGGCGTCACGCAGGAAGATCTCGCCCACGAGGCCGACATAACGACCGGCACCCTCTCCCTGATCGAGCGCGGCCACGCCAACCCGACTTGGGGCACCCTCAAGGGAATCGCCGCCGCCCTCGGCGTGTCAATGGGCGAGCTTGGAAAGCTCGCCGACAAGCTGGGCTGAGGTAACCAATGCCCGCCTCTACGGCAAGGCACTACGCCGGTGGCTGCATATAGATCACGTCGATGGCGAGATCATCGGCGAGACGAAGCTGATCCTTGTCGCAGGTAACCAGCGGATATTTTCGCGTGCTTGCCGTAGCTGCAATCCAGAGGTCGTTGTCGCTGATCGCCAATCCTTGCTGGCCAGATCGATCGCGCAGACGCGCCCACTCGTCCAGATCCGGGAAGTCCAGGGGAACATGAAGAAAGCTGCCGAGGCGGCGCTCCTCCTCGGCAATGCGGCGTTCCCCCCACCCTGCACTCAGATAGCCAAATCGGGCCTCAGCAAGGGTGACCACGCTAATCGCAAGGATCGCACCGTCGATGCGCTCAAGCACTGGGGCATCCCAATGCTGGTACCTCTCTGGCCTCGCCCTCCGCTTCCCGGCGTGGCCTACGAAGCTCGTATCGCAGAGCAACCGCTCAGGGAGGGAAGCCATTAATCGCCAGTGAGTGCCGCGAGATACGCGTCGTCCGCATCCGTCCACTCCACCGAGCCAACCGCATCAAGCCCTTGCGGTTCTCTTATGCCTTGGGCCGCCGCAAGGTCCTCATCGGGGATCGGCTCCCCTGAGAAAAGACCAGTCTGCACCCCTTGCTCGACCGCCTTGATCTCAGCAAGGGTCATCGTTCCTCGACGCGCTGACTGAAGCGCACCTGATCCGCTCACCCATACAAACCGGTTGACCAAGGTCTCGACCTGGCGCTCCAACTCCTTCGGGAAATTGCACACCCAATCCACACCATCGGAGGCACGGATCGCAAGCTTGTCTGGCTCGAAATCGACTTGATGAAGGCGACCTGAGATCGATGTGACAGCCGCCGCGGGCGGCGTTTTCCTGGCCGCCCGAATCCTCTCGATCCGCCCGGCATCAATAACCACGTGACGCGACTGCTGCTGCGAATTCGCCGGACAGGGAACATCTACCGCCAGGGTGCCATCGTCCCCAGCAGTGCGCCGCGCTTTTTCCAGTGCGTCCGTCACAGACTCCGGCAGAACTGCCTCTTCTTCCACGCTGGCAAGAAGCGACCTCAGGTTCTCCAGTTGAACCGGCTCAGCGTCGACTAGCGTTTCGGTGTCCTCGTCGGGCGAAGCTATCTCGGGCTCGATGGTCGCGACTCCACTTCCTTGACGAAATGCGACGAGCCGGAAGGACGTAACCGCAGCGGCACGAGCCTCGGGGTGCCCGGACTTTCTCGTCGGCTCCCCTCGCTGGTCCCGGTCGAAATCGCGAAGGGCGGCCAGGAAGCTATCGATGAAGGTCTCGAAGTCGGACAGGGCGACGCCACGCTTTGCACGAGCGCCTTCCAGGCGGAGGGTTATCGCGTTTGCGGCCTCGTTCATCACCTCTCCTAGGGTAGTTCGTGCATCCGCGCCCTCTGTCGGAGGGGGCAGATGCAGGACTTCGCCCTCCAAGACGGGGCAGCTTAAGGGAATCGAGGGAGCATGCTGCCTTCAGCGCTTCGGTGGTCGCAGGCATGCGACTCGCCTGGATAGGCCGAACGAAATCTGCTCCTGACTCGGGATCACAACGCCGTTCCGAGACTCCGTGACCAATCTCCGTGCAAATACTTCACGTGCTGCTGCACCGAATCGCGCAGTCTTCCTCCGCGCTAGCTGACGAGCCCAGGGACGTTCCGAACGCCATGAGGTAGATCCGGGCCTACCGAGAGGCTGTGGGTGTCAAAGCTCACGACCTCAAGGAGGCCCGGATGCAACACGCTAACTCCCCGCTCACCCCGAAGGGCAGGCACCGCATGGTCCTGCTCGTCGAAGAGGAGGACTTCACGTTCGAGGCGGCCGCGGCCGCCTCGAACGTGGCGAAGTCGACGGCCCACACCTGGGTCTCGCGCTGGCGGGAGGCCGGCGAGGAGCAGCGGCGGGACCTGAGCTGCCTGCGCGACCGCTCCTCATGCCCGAAGAGCAGCCCCGCGCAGGTCCCCGAGGGGGAGGCGAAGAAGATCTGCGAACGGCGCGAGAAGACCGGCTGGAGCCCACGCCGCCTGGCCGACGAGCCCGACATCGCCCGCCCCCACTCGACCGTGCACCGCGTCCTGCGCCGCGGCGGCTGCTCGCGCCTCCCCCGGCCAAAGCCGCCGGCGGTGATCCGATACGAGTGGCCCTGCCCGGGGAATCTCCTGCACATGGACGTCAAGAAGCTCGGTCGCTTCGAGGAGCCCGGCCATGCGCTGACCGGCGACCGCCGCAGGCGCTCGCGGCGAGTCGGCTGGGAGTACGTGCACTCGATCGTCGACGACTGCTCGCGCCTGGCCTATTCGGAGATCCACGACGACGAGCAGGCCCCGACCGTCGCCGCCTTCACTCGCCGCGCCTTCGAGTTCTTCGAAGAGCACGGGATTGCGATCGAGCGATTGATGACCGACAACCACTTCAGCTACACGAAGAGCAAGGCATTGGCTGAGCTGCTGGACCGCCGCGCGGTCTCCCACCTAAGGATCAGGCCCTACACGCCGCGTACCAACGGGAAGGTGGAGCGCTTCCACCAGACGCTGATGCGGGAGTGGGCCTACGCGCTCGAATACGCCTCAAGCGACGCTCGCGGCGAGGCGCTGCCACACTGGATCAAGCACTACAACGAGCGGCGCTCCCACTCAGCGCTCGGCAACCGGCCGCCTATGAAGCGCGTTCGGGACGTGTTGGGGTTCGACAGCTAGCCCAGCCCGGCCGGTGAAAGTTCACTCGATCTCCAGCTGTCCGGTTGCCGGCTCCGGGCGGTCCTGCCCAGCGGGGATATCAACGACGGGCTCAGGATCTGGGTCGGGAACTGGCTTCAGTTTCGGGCTCGCGTCTTCCGCTTGCTCGTCCCGAGAGTGCGTCAGTGGGACCGCCTTCAATTCAGCAACTCGCTCCTTCTTTCGCTTCTCTGCCTCATCGGAGCGTTCCTTCTTTATCGCGCCAACCTTTTTCAGCAGTTCCTTGTAGACGTCAAGTCCCTCTTCAAGCTCGTCAGGGCTCGGGGGCGAGGCGCCGTCGGCAAGCGGTTGATCGTGAACCCAGGGTGAGTTCTCACTCATCCCGCGATCTACCAAGTCACAAATCTCCGCGCTCCAATTAATCGTGCGCAATTGCTTGGTATGGACATCGTCGCTTCGACGTGTGACGACCCCGGCAAGTACAGAGTCCTCGACCGCGCGCTCGAATGCAGCACGCAATAGCTTGCAAAAATGACCCGCCTGGGGCGCGTAGTTCTCCTCATCTTGCTTCTCGTACTCCTTGCGCAACTTGAGCAACTTCTGGTCGAGGTCGCCAAGGCGATCTTTGGGGCTGAGGCCCTCCCAGGGCAGGCTGGGCTGCACATGGCCGACGGTCTTGCCGAGTCGCTTGACGTGCTGGGCGAAGACCTCGGAGGCTGGGGTGGCGTGGCGTTGGAGCTCAAGGACAAGTGACAACTCGTGCGTGAAAACAATCACCTGACGCTTTTCGCCGAGTTTGAGCAGGGTGCGACCGATGCGGCGGCGGCCCTCCTGATCGATCGAGCTGGTCGGATCATCGAAAACAACTGGGCTTGGGTCTGAGCGCACTTCCATCTCGGCCAGGAACATCGCTAGTGCTAGGCGGCGCTGCTCGCCGTGACTGAGAACAGAGGTCAACGGCACACCCTCGACGGTCTTGAAAGCCAGCCCAGCAACCGGCTGACCCTTGACGATCCGAGTCTTTGGCACGACCTCGATGTCCCGGAACTCAAGTGCCTCTAGCTGTCGTTTCAGCGCCTCCTCGAGGCCTCCCTGAATGAGTTCCTGAGAGAGGGCTCCAATCTTGCGGCTAACACCGCTGGTCCCGGTCTGTGAGATCGCCTTGTCGAGATGGTCAACCTTCTTTAGGGCGCCAATACGCGCGAGGAACTCCTCTATGCGCTCGCCGAGCAGTTGGCGGCTATCGAGCTCCGCTAGCTCGGCGCGGGCTTTCTCGTTCTCCTCGCCGCTCTCGATCTCGGCTTGACGCTTTGCCTCCTCCCTTCGCCCGTTAATCCACGGCTCCAGATCGGGCGGGGCGCCGAGCGCCTTAAAATCGTCGAACTCCGCCTTTCGCAGCTGTTCGAAACCAGCCTCAGCGAGGTCGAGCCATTTTGCAACCGGCACGCCAAGCTCGCCCTCGTCGTTACCAAGGAGCGCGATTGCCCCTTGACTCCGGTCGCGGATGACACCGACATCAGGCAGCTGGTCAATCGCCTGCTTGTTCTCCCGCTCAAGCTCCGCTAGACGTGCATTCACATTGTCGGTGACGAACGAGTCGAACGACTGCAAGCGCTCGCGAGCGTTCTCGCTTAGCTCTTGCATGCAAAGCGGACAATGAGCCGGGTCGTGGTCTGGCGGCAGGGCCTGGCCGAGATGCGCAGCGTACTCCCGCGCCGCATTCCAGAGCAGGCGCCAGGGCTGACTGCCGATCTCCCCAAGCGGCTGGGCCTCGAACTGTGTGGCGGCCAGATCCGCCGCTTCCCGTGCTTCGCGTAGCGACTTCTCGCGCTCTGCTGCCCGCTTGATCGCATCCACGTCGAGAAAATCGGCCGCAGCCCGTAGATCGCCACTCAGGCGAGTCGCCTCAGTGGCCTCTCGTTCGGCCGCAGCACGCAGCTGCGGGGCCTGCATCGCCTGGATCTCCCCCATCCTCTTGCGCAAAGTGGATTGCTGCTGCTGCTCCGCCTCGCTTAGCTCTGCCAATGCACGGAGATCGACCTCCGATGTGTTGGCGTCGAGCCCAGATAGGAAGGTCGCGACGCGTGTTTCCTCGCCAAAGGGACGAAGGTCGATCTGCGGTACCTCGACGGCGTCGCGGCGTCGCTGCAGAACCCCTTTCGCTGCATTCAGGCCACTCGCCAGGCGGCTCAGGCTAGAGAGCGTAGTCGGCACGTAGTCGACTTCAGTCTCTTTAGTCAGGTACATCTCACCCGCACGGGAGTCGGCCACACAGATCCGAGAGAGCAATCGCGGGGGCTCGGCGTCAAGATCGAGGTCCTCGCTGTGCTCCTCGTCGCCAACCTTGACCACCAAGGTCGCCCGTGGCCTGCTCTGATCGGATGTGTAGACGTTAGTCAGCACCTCCTCTCGGTAGAGCGTGCGACCGGCCTTCTTAAGAACCCTGGAATAGCCAGTCTTGCCCGCCCCATTTGCACCCCAGACAACGTTCACACCGCTGGGCTTGAAGGCCAGAGTCTGTCCGTCCTCGATCGCGTTGACATTGCGAAGCCCGGTGATCTGCTCGATCACCAGTGGCTGACCAACGCGGCTGTCGTCGGGTAGGTCTTCGCGCTTGATTTCGCGTGGGCGCGCACCATCGGCGGCCTGCTCCCCAGCCACCATCGAGGCGACCTCCTCGGCGTCGACCTCCGACAACTCCGGGGAGGCTGCCGCGCGGATGAAAAGCTCCTGTTTCCAGGGCTCGAACTCCTGCACCCACTCGAAGATTTCCTCTTGCACGCTCACAAAACACGCTCGCTTCCATGGCAGTTGTTCAGACGGCACCGAAAGAAGCCCGAGGCGATCGCCGTCCGCGGCACGAGAGGAGCACCCTGCCGCCTCGGTGGCAGGTCGAACTTAGAGAGCTAGAGAGGTATTTTCAAGGCACTGAACCCGCAATATCCAGGTACGGAGCTGCAAATCGCTCCACAGATTCCGTCCCCAGGGGGATAGCGCTCACGGAGAACTTCGAAAAGGCGCCGCGTCAACCTTGACACTTGTTGTCTGTGATGTCCGAGAACGTAGTCCTAGGGACACGATCCGGACACATCGCTGGGACCATCGCTGATCACTTCCGGTCGTCGCCCTCGTCGCCAAACAGGCTCATTTGCGGGGAACCCGTGCCCTCGGATGACCCCGCGTGTCCTCCCGTGCCATGCTCGGAAGTCATGAAGGAGATCCTCGGCAAGCTGATGGGGTTGTAGGACCAGTCGGCTCGCCGGGCCGAATCGTTAACCCCAGGGCGAGGGCAGATAGCCGACGCCGTCTCGATCAGCGAGCGTCCGGCCGAGGCGGAGGACCGAGCCATACCCGGCCATTGGGAGGGAGACCTGATCGCCGGCGGCGCCAACACCTACCTCGCCACCCTCGTCGAGCGCCACTCTCGCTTTGTGATGCTCGTCCTGTCGAGAGCAGGCATACCCGGGTGGTGACCCGCGCGCTCAGCGAGCACGTTGGCCGCCTACCCCGGCAGCAGCGCGCCTCGCTGACCTGGGATCGCGGGGTCGAGATGGCCGATCACTAGCCCAGATCGTGCGCCAAGCGCCAACGCTTGAGCAAGCCTGAGCGGCGCTTTTCCGCCTCCTGAGCGGGGAAAATGTGGTTGTCGAGACCCATTTCCCAACTCAGGAGGCTTCACCTTGAAGGTGAATCGAAACGGACGACTCGAAACGGTAGAGATCACCGCGGACGGCGAGGGATTCTGCTCGCAGGCCGGCTCATTGCTGCTCAGCAACCTGTGTGACAGGTTGGGGCTGACCGAGGCGCTTGGGGAGGCACTGGCCCCGACCCGCCAACGGCGATCCGCCCATGACGACGGGGAGATCCTGCGCAACCTGATCGTCACCCTGGCCCAGGGCGGCGAGCACCTCTCTGACCAGGCGGCGCTTCGCGATCAGCCCGCCCTCTTCGGCGACGTGGCCTCCGACGCCACCGCCTTCCGGGCGCTGGAGCGGATCGGCCCGGCGGAGCTGGAGGGGATCAAAGCGGCGCGCAAGGCGGCGCGGGAGCGAGCCTTCGAGCTCGGCGCTGCCCCCGATCGACCTGTCCTCGACGTCGACGCCTCCCTGCTCGGCGCCCACTCCGAGAAGGAGGGCGCGGCCGGCAACTACAAGGGAGGCTTCGGCTTTCACCCGATGCTCTGCTACCTGGAGGGCTCCGAAGCGGCGCTCGACGGCATCCTGCGCCCCGGCAACGCGGGCTCCAACACGGGCGCCGACCAGGTGGCGGCAATCGAAGCGGGGCTCGAGCAGCTGCCGCCCTCCCTCGCGGAGAGGGAGATCCTGGTGCGCGGCGACTCCGCCGCCTGCGTGCACGAGGTCGTCGACTTCTGTCGCGAGGGCGACATCCGCTTCTCGGTCGGATACGACATCAGCGCCCCGGTGCGCGAGGCGATCGCCAAGGTCCCCGATTGCACCTGGGCAGGCGCGATCTCCCAGGACGGGGTGCCGGTAGCCGAGCACCCGACCCGCCCGCGCAAGGCCTACGTCGCCGAGCTGACCGATCACCTCGACCTCTCGGCCTGGCCGGAGGGCTCGCGGCTAATCTGCCGCCGCGAGCGCGCCCACCCCGGCGCTCAGCTGTCTTTGGTCGACACCGACGGCTGGCGCCACACCTGCTTCCTCACCGACCAGGAAGGCGAAGACATCGCCGAGCTCGACCGTGACCACCGCGCCCACGCCCACGTCGAGCAGCGGATCGAGGACGCCAAAGCGCTGGGGCTGGCCAAGCTCCCCTTCCGCGGCTTCGCCATGAACGAGGCCTGGATGCAACTCGTCCTCGCCGCCCAGGACATCGTCGGCTTCGCCAAGGCGCTGACGCTCGAGGGCGAGCTCGCCAAGGCCAAGCCCCAGACGCTGCGCTACCGCCTCTTGCACCAGGCCGGCCGTCTCTCTCGCTCCGGCCGCCGCACCCGCCTGCGCCTCGCCCGCCACTGGCCCTGGGCGGAAGATCTCGTCGCTGCCTGCCGAAGGCTCGACGCCTTGCCCCTGCCGGCGGGGTGAGCCCGCCGTTCACCGTCTCGAACACGGCCCGGCCGTGTCACTTACTGCTGCGCGGATCTCCTCAACATCACCTCGCTCGCCACCAAACCGGCCCAAGGCGGTTCCGCGGAACCCGTTGGCGGTCACACCATGACGCTGACACCGTCTGTCACCATCGCCGGCCTCGCCCCAGGTCACCCCGGCGGGCCTATTGCAAGATCTGGGCTAGTGAAGTCACCGTCGCCACCGACGTCAAGGTCTACTTCTGCGATCCCCAGGGCCCCTGGCAGCGGGGCTCCAACGAGAACACCAACGGCCTGCTTCGCCAATACTTGCCCAAGGGGACCGACCTCTCAAAGTTCACCCAGGAGGAGCTGGATGCGATCGCCACCAAGCTCAACACGCGACCGCGCGAGACCCTTGGCTTCAAGACCCCTGTCGCTACTCTGGAGCTTGCGTTGCGCTGACGGGTTGAGATCGCCGTCTCTATACGTTGGACAGGAGGTCCAACTGAGCAATCTCTCTTAGATTGGAAGCCAACAACGGTCTCCGTCAAACCCGGTCCGGCTCACATCGGCTAACAGTTCTCCCCAGCCACGGACTCCATCATCGCTCGCGCAACGTACCGCCTCTGACCTCGGGCACCCGAGTCGGTCTCAGTCAGCACCCCCCGCTCCTCCATCCGCCTGAGCAGGCGCAGCGCTGTGGGGCGGCTCACGTCCAGGCGATCCTCGATCGACCTGGTCGTGACCACCGGGTTCTCGCAGATCAGGTCGACCAGGGCGAGGGCGTTCGGAGTTCCCATCGTCGCCGCCGCCTGGAGGTAGCTCTCGCGGAGGGCGATGATTCGCTGGGCTCGCTGGACCGCGTCGTCGGCCTGGGTTTCGACGGCGGTCAGGAACAGCTCGATCCAGGGGATCGGGTCGCCCGTCTCGCGGATCGCCTGGAGGGCGTCGTAGTAGTCCTGGCGCTGGCGCTCGAGGTAGGCGCTCAGGTAGAGCAGCGGCAGGGTGAGCCTGCCGCGGGCGATGAGGAAGAAGACCAGCAGCAGCCGCCCGAGGCGCCCATTGCCGTCGAGGAAGGGGTGGATCGTCTCGAACTGGGAGTGGAGGAGCGCGTTCTGCACCAGCAGCGGCAACTCAGCCTGCTCGTGCGCGAAGCGCTCCCAATCGGCGAGGAGAGCCGGCAGCTCCGCGGGCGGCGGAGGCACGAACTGGGCGGTCTCGATCGTCGAGCCCGGCGCCCCGATCCAGTTCTGGCTCGTGCGCAGCTCGCCGGGGGCGAGCTCGCGCCCGCGGACGCCGTCCATCAGGCGGCGGTGCATCTCGCAGAGTAGGCGCGTGCTGAGAGGCAGCTCGTCGAGACGCTCGAGCCCCCACCGCATCGCGGCGACGTAGTTGACGACCTCCTCGACGTCGGCGTTCGGGGCCTCGCCGGCGGCGTCGGCCTCGAAGACCTCGGCCATACTGGCCTGCGTCCCCTCGATCCGCGTCGAGGAGAGAGCCTCGCGCAGCAGATAAGGGCGGATGAGGAGACCGGGGTTCGGGAGGAGGCGACCGACGCCGGAGAGCCGGCCCAGCGCCCCCTCGGCCTCACCCAGCAGGCGCACGGTCGAGGCGGGCAGGTCCACGGCCCGCGGTATCGCCGCCGGGAAAAAGGCTACGTAGCTATGGCGCCCGGGGGTGCGGCGGGCTTCGCCGAACTGAGTCGGTACGTGCGTCTCAAACTCCACAGCCTCACCATACCCGACTCTAACGTATGATGTATTAAACGTTAGAGAGAAGGAATGACCCTAACACAGTCTTCAGGGTCAGCTGGAGAGTAGGTTGCCGAGCACCGTGTCCACGCCGTCTTCCAGCTCCTTGGCCCTGGCGCCCAGGCTGCGCAGCTCGGCGTGCGCGGCGGCAAGCCCCTCTTCGAAGACCTCCTCGTCGAGCTCCTCGACCTCGGTTCCCACGTACCTCGCTGTGGCGGGCGTCGGATGCCGAGTTGGCCATCACGAACCCGGCCCGCCCGCTCTCGTCGAGAGAATTGACGAAGAGCTGGATCCAGACGTAGTTGCCGTTGTCTGCTTTCGACAGTTCCG
This sequence comes from uncultured Solirubrobacterales bacterium, assembly GCA_963817905.1. Classification (GTDB taxonomy): domain Bacteria; phylum Actinomycetota; class Thermoleophilia; order Solirubrobacterales; family 70-9; genus VRUE01. Next base: position 598,437 of record CAWFPS010000003.1, read on the forward strand.
GGAGGCGAGGGTCGTCGACGAGCTTCGCCTTGTCGATTCGGTCGTAGATCAGCCCGAAGGCGTCGCCTTCGAGATCCTTGGTGTAGCCGCTGATGTGGAGGAGCAGCGAGGCGATGGTTGCGTCCGGAATCGCGGCAGAGCTCCGCGGCAGGATCCCCTTCAGCTCCGAGTTGTGTTTCTCGACTAGGCGCATCGCCTCGTTCACGGCCTTGCCCCGATCGGCTCCCTCTGGAAGCTCCAGCAAGGCGCCGTAGCGCGCCTTCGATGGCAGATAAATCAGGCCCTCGGACTGGTAGTCGGAGGGGCGGACCTTGCGCCGCGCGGAGCCCTTTGCCTAGATTCGCTCGCGCGCCGCCTCGAAGCGGGCGTCGGCGAAGCGCAGGAAGATCAGCCCGAGGACCGGCGAGGCGTACTCCGACGCCTTCAGCCCGCTGTTCGCGCGCAGCTAGTCCCCCAAGTCCCAGAGGCGACTCTCGAGCTCGCCGAAATCAGCCTGCATGAGGCGGTGCGAAACGAATCACGGGCGTCCATCTCAGAAGCGGCGCGCGGCCTGGCGGGAGAGCTTGAAGCCGTGGGTGGTGTTGCGGTTGACGCAGCGGACGGCGCCTGGGAGGACCTTGCACTTGTAGGGGCCGAGCTTGGCTACGCCGCCCACCTGGAGCACCTTGCCCTGGTGGAGGACGGTGTCGCCTGCGCAGACGAAGCCTGCCTTGCGATGGGGGCCGACACTGAGGCCGTTGCCGTAGTCGAGTTCGCAGGAAGGCGGGGTCGCGGGGGTCGGCCAGTTGTGCTCGGCGATGTCGCAGCGGGCCTCGCCGCCGCGGCTTTCGGAGCCGAAGATCATCGCGCAGCCGATGTTGGCCCCCGGGGTGTGGAAGATGCGCAGCTGGAATGCAGAGGCTGAGGCCGGAACCAGCAGGGCGGTAAGGCAGGCGAGGATCAGGACCCTCTTCACGCCAGCGAGCATACTGCTGTCCATGCCGAAGCGGGTGATGTAATGAAGCAGCGGGTCAACGTCATTACGCTCGGCGTCACCGACCTTGAGCGGGCTCGCCGGTTCTATGAGGCGCTCGGCTGGACGACAGGCGCCGCACCCGGTGACGACGTCGTCTTCTTCCAGGCGGGAGGGATGGTCCTCTCGCTCTGGGACCGCGCGAGGCTGGCCGAGGACAGCTGCGTCGAGGACGGTTCCGGCTGGGGTGGCGTGACGCTCGCCGTCAACGTCGGTTCCAGCAAGGAGGTCGACGCGATCACCGAGGAGGCACGGGCCGCCGGGGCGAGGATCGGCCGCGAGCCGGCCGAGACCTTCTGGGGCGGCTACAGCTCCGCCTTCATCGACCCCGACGGCCACCCGTGGGAGATCGCCCATAACTCGCACTGGGAGATAGCCGAGGACGGCGGCGTGCACCTCCCGGACAGCCCTTGAACCGACGACTGGCGATCTCCGCGGCGGTGGCGCTGCTCGGGCTCGCAATCGCACTACCGCTCGGCTCGCTCGCCGGCACCCCCAGCCCATTGCGGCAGCTGCGGCCGCCGATAGTGCGCCACCCGATTCCCTTCGGCCCCGAGCGCAAGCGGCAGATGGCCGCCTACTCACAGCGCCACTACGGCGAACGCACCTGGCGCCTGCGCCACCCGCGCGTGATCGTCGAGCATTGGGCCGAAGCCGACAGCGCCGCCGCCGTCTACAACACTTTCGCGCCCGATGTGCGGGACCCGGAGCTGGGCGAGCTACCCAACGTCTGCGCCCACTACGTGATTTCCGGGGACGGGCAGATCTACCAGCTGGTCTCGTTGCGGATTCGCTGCCGGCACACGGTTGGACTCAACTGGACGGCTATCGGGATCGAGCACACGGGATTCAGCGACGCGGAAGTGCTCGGTAACCGGCGTCAGATGCACGCCTCGCTGCGGTTGACGCGCTACCTACGCTGCCGTTTCCAGATCAAGCTGCGCAACGTGATCGGCCACAACGAGAGCCTCTCCTCCCCCTTCCACCGCGAGCGGGTCGCCAGCCTGCGCCGGCAGACCCACGGCGACTGGCGCCACAGCTCGATGCGGACTTATCGCCATCGCCTGCACAACCTGGGCGGCTGCTGAAACCCTGGCGCGTCGCCACTCGCGTCGGTTAGTGTCTTCGCGACCTATCCGAAGCAGGGAGAAACGAGGGTTAGATGGCGTACGAAATGGACATCCGAGGGACCCAGGACAAGGTGAAGGTCCGCAGCCCTTGGGCCGCGGCGCTCTTGCCGCTGATCACGCTCGGCATCTACCACCTGGTCTGGTGGTACCGGATCAACCGCGAGCTGCGCGACTACGGCAAGGCCAAGGGCTACGACCTCGGCCAGAACCCAACCAACTCCGTCCTCGCCGTCTTCCCCGGCGGCATCATCATCATCCCGGCCCTGATCACCTACTGGCGCGGCACCAAGCGCGTGATGGGTGCCTCCCGCCTCGGTGGCAAGGAGCCGCTCAACGGCTGGATCGCGATCCTGCTCTACGTCTTCATCGCCCCGGCCCTCTGGGCCTACATCCAGGTCTCGCTCAACGACCTCTGGCGGGACGAGGCAGAGCCGGCCGCAGGCGAACCGGCCCCGCCGGCAGCGGCTGACCCGATGCCGCCGCCGCTGCCCGCCGAGCCGCAGGCGAGCGAGCCCCCGGCCGGCGATCCTCCGCCTGCCGGCCCCGCCGCCTAGCGCGGAGCGCCGAGGAGAAAGCGGGCCGGCCTCGGCCGGCCCGCGGCTGACTGGCCAGTCAACCAGGAGCGTTCGGTTCCCTATAGCCTCCCGAGCCGAATTTCACGAATCCGAGAAGGAGAGAGCAGACTGATGGGACTTCTTGATGGAAAGGCAGCGATCGTCACCGGGTCGGCGCGAGGAATTGGCCGGGCGACCGCGGAAATGTTCGCTGGCGAGGGCGCGAAGGTGCTGATCAACGACCTCGACGCCGACGTCGCCGAGCAGGCCGCGAGCGAGATCGACGGCGAAACCGCCGTCCACGCCGGCGACCTGACCCAGCCCGAGGCCGCCGACAAGCTCGTCGCCGCCGGGGTGGACGCCTTCGGCGCCATCGACATTGTCGTCAACAACGCCGGCTACACCTGGGACGGCGTCGCCCACCGGATGACCGACGAGCAGTTCCAGGCGATGATCGACATCCACACTGTCGTCCCCTTCCGCGTCGCCCGGGCGCTCGCCCCGCACTGGCGCGAGGCGGCCAAGGCCGAGCGCGGTGAAGACAAGGAGGTCTTCCGCAAGCTGATCAACGTCTCCTCCACCTCCGGCACGATGGGCAACGCCGGCCAGGTCAACTACTCGGCGGCGAAGATGGCCGTCGTCGGCCTGACCAAAACCCTCGCCAAGGAGTGGGGCCAGTTCAAGATCAACGTCAATGCCGTCGCCTTCGGCTTCGTCGAAACCCGCCTCACCGCAGCCAAGGAGGAGGGTGAAGAGATGACCGCCCCGGGCGGCGAGAAGATCGAGCTCGGCATCCCCGAGCAGATGCGGGCGATGGCCTCGGCGATCATCCCGCTCGGCCGCCCCGCCACGCCGGAGGAGGCCTCCGGCCCGGTCCTCTTCCTCGCCTCGCCGCTGGCCAACTACGTCCACGGCCAGGTGCTCAACGTCACCGGCGGCATGTTCGGGGGGATGTACACCTGAGCTCAGATGCGACAGAGGGCAAGCGCACACCGCGCTACCTCGACTTGGGGGACCGCATCTGGCCCCTCACGCGCCGGGTCATGGGACTCCACACGGCGCTCTACCGGGCAACCGGTGGGCGCCTTGGGAGGACCATCCCGGGGGTGCAGGGGAAGATGCTTTTGCTCGACCACGTCGGCGCCAAGAGCGGTACCAGCAGGACGTCGCCGCTGCTCTACATCGACGACGGTGACGACGTGGTCGTGGTCGCCTCCAAGGGCGGCTTCCCCAAGCACCCCGCCTGGTACCACAACCTGATGGCCAATCCGGACACGACCGTCCAGGTCGGGCCGGAGAAGCGGGCCGTCCACGCCCGCACCGCCAACCCCGAGGAGCGCGAGCGCCTCTGGCCGCTGGTCGTCGCCTCCTACCACGGCTATGCCGACTACCAGGCCCGCAGCAAGGGCCGCGAAATCCCCCTCGTAGTCCTCGAGCCGCGTCGCAAATAGCCGCCGACGGGCCGATACGTCAAGGCTACCTTGACGTATCGGCCCGTCGGCCCTGGGTTTTTGGGCGGCGCTCCTCGGCTACGGGTTCGCCGGACTCGCCGACGATCGCCTCGGGAGGCCATGGACCCGCCCAGTTGTCGCGGGCGCCGTCGAGGGTGATCGTCGTGCCGGAGAAGAAGTCGCCGGCCGGCGAGGCCAGGTAGGCGACCAGCCAGGCCATCTCCTCGGCCCGCCCCGCACGGCCGATCGGGATCGAGCGCTCGAGGTTGTCGACAACCACCTGCGGATACTTGGTCAGCAGCGTCTCGGTGGCGAACTGGCCGGCGGCCAGGGCGCAGGTCTTGATCCCAAAGCGGGCCCACTCGACCGCCAGCGTCCGCATCATGTTCTCGACCGCGGCCCGGGCCGCGCCGGAGTGGACCATCCCGGGCATCCCGTTGTGCGGCGAGAGGGTGACGCTGAGCACCTTGCCGCCGCCCTGGGGAATGAAGGCCTTGGTCGCCACCGCGTGGGTCATCAGCCAGGTGCCCTGCACGTTCAGCTCGATCACGGTGCGGAAGCCTTTCGGCGTGATCGACTCGGCCGGGGCGAGGAACTGCCCGCCGGCGTTGTTGACCAGCACGTCGATCCGCTCGTGCTCCCCGACGACCCGGTCGACGAGGCGCTCGACCGCATCCTCCTCGCGGATGTCCATCGCTTCGCGCTCGAAGCGGCCCGCCAGGCCCGCGGCCAGCTCGGCCGTCTCCGCCAGGGGCTCCTCGCGGCGCCCGCAGCCGAACACGACGGCGCCGAGCCGGACGAGCTCGAGCGCGGTCTCCCGCCCCAAGCCGCTGCCCGCACCGGAGACGATGCAGACCTGACCGTCGAGCAGTCCCTCCCTGAAGATGCGCGAATGCGGGCATTCAGCCATGCGGGCGCAAGCCTATAGACGGGCTGGCGCCGTAACCTCAGCGGCGATGAAGGTACGCGTCGAGCCCAAACCGCTGCATGAGCCGCTGGCCGGAGGCACCCCCGGGGCGACCGTGACGGTCGAGCCGCTGATCGCCGGCACGGTCACCTGGCCGCGGACGATGATGGAACGCCCCGGCGGCCGCCTCGAGACGCTGAAGCTGCTGCGCGCCCTGCTCAGCGGCAACCCGGCGGCGACCGTGCCCTGCCCCGCCTTCCTGATCCGCCACCCCAGCGCCGGCGCGATCCTCGTCGACACCGGCCTGCACCCCTCGATCGCTACCGGCGGCAAGGAGAACTTCGGCGGACTCGCCACCCGCTTCGGCAAGCCGGCCCTGGAGAGCGGCACCGACGTCCCGGCCCAGCTGCGCGACCGCGGCCTCGACCCCGGCGAGATCCCGATCGTGGTGATGACCCACATGCACATCGACCACACCTCGGCGATCTCGGAGTTCCCCAACTCGACCTTCGTCGTCAGCGAGGTCGAGTGGAAGGCCGCCGCGACCGGCTCGCAGCCGCTGCTGAACGGCTACCACCGCCCCCACTTCGATTACGCCTTCGACTACCGCACGATCGACTTCGACCGCGGCGGCATCGACTCCTACGCGACCTTCGGCCGCACCTTCGACCTCTTCGAGGACGGCTCGATCCGGCTTGCCTACACGCCGGGACACAGCGCCGGCCACATGTCGCTGGTCCTCCGCCTCGCCGAGCGCGACTTCGTGATCGGCGGCGACGCCACCTACACCCAGGCCCAGCTCGACGGCGACGCGCCGCTGGCGCCGCGCCCCTACGACGAGCACAACTACCGCCGCTCGCTGCAGGAGCTGAAGCTGTTCAAGCGCGAGTACCCGGACGCAATCGTCACCCCGGGCCACGACGCTGAGTTCTACGCCGGGCTCAGCGCTCGTTACGAGTAACGAGCCCCTCGTACATCTCGCGCACCGGGGCGAAGATCCGCTCCGCCACCTCGAGCTGGCGCTCCCGGCCGGGCGCCTCCTCGGTCGGGAAGGAGAGCGGCTCGCCAAACTGCACCGTCACCCTGGGGAAGCCGAAGCGCTTCCAGCGGCGCACCTTCTCCGAGCCCTGGATCGCGACCGGGACGACGGCGGCCCCCGATTCGAGCGCGATGCGGCCGATGCCCGGCTTGACCTCATTCAGCTTGCCGCTGCGCGAGCGTCCCCCCTCCGCGTAGACGAGCAGCATCTCCCCCTGGCCGAGGACCGTGAGCGCGGTCTCGATCGCCTCCTCGTCGCGATGGCCCCTCCGCACCGGGAAGACCCCGCCGTGCTTGTAGATGTAGGTGAGGACTGGCGGGCCGAACATCTGGGACTTGGCCATGAAGCGCACCTTGCGGTGCAGCAGGTAGAGGCCGACGAAGAAGTGATCCATCTGGCTGAAGTGGTTGGGGGCGAGGATCAGGGCGCCGTCGCGCGGCACGTTCTCGACCCCGATCGCCCGCACCCGGTAGATCAGCAGCGTCGGCAGCGAGACGATCGCGCGGACGAAGTTGTAGGTCCAGCCGACCCCCTTGCGAGCGGACGCGTGGAACTGGTCGAAGTACTCCTGCGGACGTTCGTCCTTATAGGCCTGTGGCTTCATGTCTGCCATAAAAGCGATGCCGACGGGCCTCAAAGTCGTCATATAGGGCCACTTTCAGGCCCGTCGACCCCGGAAGTTCCCCCGGCTTCGCCCTCGCCTACCCCCCGGCTTGGTGGCGGTTACGCCGGGTCGCCATCGGGAACGGCCCAGCCTCTGGCCCGCTCCAGCGCCCGGTGCCAGTCGGCCAGCAATTCCTCGCGCCGGTCCGCCTTCATCGCCGGCTCGTAGCGGGCCGACTCGCGCCACATCTCCCCCACCTGCTCGAGCGTCCAGCAGCCGGTGGCGATCCCGGCCAGGTAGGCGGCGCCGAGCGCGGTCGTCTCGGCGATCTCGGGCACGATCACGTCGCAATCGAGCACGTCAGCCTGGAACTGCATCAGCCAGCGGTTGGCGACGGCGCCACCGTCGGCCTTGAGCACCGCCAGGCGCTCCCCCGACACCGCCTCCTGGGCGCGCACTGCGTCGACCGTCTGGTAGGCAATCGCCTCCAGCGCCGCCCGGGCCAGGTGCGGCCTGCCGCTGCCCCGGGTAAGGCCGACGATGGTGCCACGCGCGTAGGGGTCCCAGTACGGCGAGCCAAGGCCGGTAAGGGCGGGGACGAAGTAGACGCCGTCGTTGGAGTCCAGCGAAGCCGCCAGCGCCTCCGTCTCCGCAGCCGACTCGACCACCCCCAGCCCGTCCCGCAACCACTGCACGGCCGCCCCGGTAACGAAGATCGAAGCCTCAAGCGCATAATCCACCGCCGACGGGCCGAAATGTCGAGCCTGACTTGACGTATCGGCCCGTCGGCCCCCGGAGGAAGCGGCGATGGTGGTGAGGAGGCCCGGGGCCGGCTTGGGCGCTTCGGGGCCGGTGTTGAGGAGGAGGAAGCTGCCGGTGCCGTAGGTGTTCTTTGCCGTCCCGGCCTTGTGGCAGGCCTGTCCGAAGAGGGCGGCCTGCTGATCGCCCGCGATGCCGGCGACCGGAACCTCGCCGCCGAACTCGGTGGTGGTGCTGTAGGCGTGAGCGGATGGCAGCGCCTCGGGCAGGCTGGCCGGGTCGACCCCGAACAGGTCACAGAGCTCCCCGTCCCAAGCGCGGCGATGAATGTCGAAGAGCATCGTCCGCGAGGCGTTGGTGTGGTCGGTGGCATGGCGGCCGGTTAGCTTGAAGAGCAGCCAGGAGTCGATCGTGCCGAAGACCGCGCGCTCCGCGCCCTCGGCGTTTTGCAGCAGCCACTCGATCTTGGTCGCCGAGAAATAGGGGTCGATGACCAGGCCGGTGCGCTCGCGCACCAGCGCCTCGTGTCCGGCGGCCCGCAGCTCCTCGCAGCGCTCCGCGGTGCGCCGGTCCTGCCAGACCAGCGCCCGGTGGATCGGCTCCCCGGTGGCGGCGTCCCAGGCGACGACCGTCTCGCGCTGGTTGGCGATCCCGATCGCCTCGAGCTCACTCCCGGCGATCCCGGCGTCGGCGATCGCCTCCCCGGCGACCCGCCGGCTCACCCCCCAGATCTCGGTCGCGTCGTGCTCGACCCAGCCGGGCCGCGGGAAATGCTGCTCGAACTCCGAGTAGGCACGGCCGACGATCCGACCGTCGGCGCCGAAGACGAGGCAGGTCGTCCCCGTCGTCCCCTGGTCGATCGCGAGGATCAGCGAGCCACCCCGCGGACGACGGTGAGCAGGCCCTCCGCCACGCCGGATGCGTCCTCGCTGCCGGTACCGAGCCGGCGCAGTCCCATCCCGTACATCAGCGCCACGATCGTCCGCGCGTGACGGGCCGGGTCCCGCACCTCGAGCATCTCCAGCGCCGCTGCGGCCACCCCTTCGTAGGCCTCGAAGCAGCGCAGGGACGCCGCGCGCAATGCCGGGTCGCGGGCCGCCTGCAGGTGCAACTCGATCTCGGCCAGTTGCTGGATCCGGTTGCTTGACTCCTCGACCACCCGCTCGACTTCGGCGGCGACCTGCTCGACGCTCGGTTCGCGGCGGCGCAGCTCGGCGGCAATCTCCTCCAGGCGCGCGACTTCCTCGCCGACGAAGAGCAGCAGGCTCTCACGCAGCAGGTCGACCTGGCTGGGGAAGTGGTAGGTGAGCGAGCCGAGGGCCACTCCGGCGGCGGCTGCGACGCGGCGGTTGGTGACGGCGGGAACGCCCTCGCCGCCGATCAGCTCGACCGTGGCGCGGAGGATTCGCTCGCGGGTATCGGGGGGCGCGACGGTGGCCACGAAGCGCCAGCCTATCCGCTTCGCCTATCGTTCGTTCGAACGAACAACAAACCGGCGAGGCAAGGGAGGCGGCAATGGCGACGACTACGGCAGGCACGGGCCTGGAGGAACAGGTTCGGATGCTGCGCAGCGGAGAAGCGAGCTCGCGCGAGCTGGTCGAGGCAGCGCTGGAGCGCGCCGATGCCACTCAGGAGACCCTCAACGCCTTCCGTGTGATCTGCGCCGAGGAGGCGCTCGCCGCCGCCGAGGAGGCCGACCGCCGCCTCGGCGAGGACGACGACCAGCCGCTGCTCGGGGTCCCCGTTGCGATCAAGGACGACGTTGACCTGGCCGGCCACACCAGCCCCTTCGGCTGCGGCGGCGGCGGCCCCGCGGTCCGCGACGCGGAGATGGTGCGTCGCCTGCGTGCAGCGGGCGCAATCCCGATCGGCAAGACCCACGCGCCCGAGGTCGGCCAGTGGCACTTCACCGAGACGCCCCTGCACGGCGCCACCCGCAACCCCTGGAATACCGACCACACGCCGGGCGGTTCCAGCGGCGGCGCCGCTGCCGCCGTCGCCGCCGGTGTCGTCCCCGCCGCGCTCGGCTCCGACGGGGCAGGCTCGATCCGCATCCCCGCCGCCTGGACCGGGCTGGTCGGCCTCAAGCCACAGCGAGGCCGCGTCTCCACCTGGCCCGACGCCGAGGCCTTCAACGGCCTCAGCTGTTACGGCCCGCTCGCCCGCAGCACCGCCGACGCCGCCCTGATGCTCGACGCCGTCCACGGCAACGTCCCCGCCGACCTGCACAAGCCGCCGGCCCCGGCCGAGCCCTTCTCCGCGGCAGCGGCGCGCGAGCCGGGCCGGCTGCGCATCGCCGTCTCCTTCACCACACCCTTCGGCCTGGTCAAAAAGCTCGACCCCGAGCACGTCGAGGCGATCGAGGAATTTGCCGGCCAGCTGGCCGGGCTGGGCCACGAGATCGTCCGCACCGATCCCGAATACGGCATGGTCGGGCCGGCGATCATTCCCCGCGGCATGGCCGGCGTCGAGGCCTGGCTCGACTCCCACGGCGAGGACCGCTCCGCGCTCGAGCCGCGCACCCGCACCCATGCGCGCCTCGGCAAGGCCCTGAGCGGCCTGCCGCTGCGCATCTCACGCGCCGCCGAGCCCGCCCTGCGCCGCCGCGCCGGCCGCGTTTTCGAGCGCTGCGACGTCGTCCTCACCCCGACCACGGCGCGGCCGGCGCCCAGGATCGGTGCCCTCGATGGCAAGGGCTACTGGACGACCAGCTCGACCGCCAGCGCGACCTGCCCCTTCGCCTTCGCCTGGAACGTCACCGGCTGGCCCGGGATCAGCGTCCCCGCCGGCCTCACCTCAAATGGCCTGCCGATCGGTGCCCAGTTGCTCGGCCGCGAAAACGATGAGGCAACCCTGCTCTCGCTGGCAGCCCAGGTCGAGCGGGCCGAGGGCGGCTGGCCGATTCCATCTGGAAATTCTATTGCGGTCAGCCAAGTCTAAATTTGGCCAGCATTATCTTGCTTCAATAGATAAAACCTGAAAGGGTTGCGCCCAGGCGTGAGCGGAACCAACTTTGCACCTGGCTCATCGATCAAAGACCCCTACGAGGAGCTTGATCGCTGGCTGCTTGCCGTACTCGATCACGCCGGCCCGACGCCGGCGGCAACGTTTGCGGCCGACCCAGCAGCGCGCAACGCCGGAGGCACACCGGGACTCGGAACCACCCACGTCGAGACCTGGCTGCGCGTGGCAGCTCGGCGCGGGCTGGTTGCTCCCCAGAGCGTCGACAGGGATGGGCGACAGCTGCAGCGAGCTGCCTGGCACCTGACACCGGCCGGGCGCAAGCGCATGACGAACGTGCGCGGGCTGAGTGGGCGCCTACCCGGCGCGCTGCGCCGCATCGCGGAATCGCTGCGCCACCGCCTGCCGAAGCACCCCCCGTCGTGGGCAGAGCTGGTCGCCGCAATCGGCGAAGCCGATATCCACTGGATCGACCTTCCGCAGCCACCCGACCCCCATCCACGCAAGATCGCAAAGGCACCAGAGAGCGAAAACGAGGACGAGGCCCTCAGGCTGTTGCGCACCAGAACCAAACGCGTCGTCGTCTTGATGCTCGAGAACCGTTCCTTCGACCACATGCTCGGCTACCTGACGCTGCGGGGCAACACCGAGGTCGACGGCTTGACCGGCGACCCCGTACAGCACAACGAGTACAAAGGCGTTCGCTACCTCCCCCGTCACCTGGCCAACACTCGTTTCCCCAAGAGCCAAGACCCCTGCCACTCGATCAATTGCGTCGCCGACCAGGTCAAAGGGGGAAACGGCGGCTTCGTACGCAACTTCGCAACGGTCGACCCCGAGCACCCGGACCTGGTCATGGGCTACTACGACGGAGACCAACTCCCCGTTTACGACTACCTCGCCCACAACGCCTGCATCTGCGATCGCTGGCACAGTTCGGTCCCCGGTTCGACCTGGGTAAACCGGCTCTACGCAATGTGCGGCACCGCCGACCCCAAACGGGAGGGGATTCCGGACGGGCCATTCTGGAACTTCCACTCGTTCCCCCGGCACCTCGACGAAGCCGGGGTAATGTGGCGCTGGTATTCCCATGACCCGGGCACCCTGCGGGTGGCGGACGGCGAGTACCGCAAACCACACGACGACTTCCACAAGCAGCACTTCCGCTTCTTCGACCGCCGTATGGTCAGCAAGCTCACCTATGCCGCCGAGCGCTGGATCGTCGACGAGCACAGCAGCTTCCTAGACGACGCCAGGCGGGGAAAGCTCCCCCCGGTGAGCTGGATCGACCCGAACTTCATCGACCTGAGCTTCCTAGAGCGCAACTCCAACGACGACCACCCCCCGTCCGACGTGCGCGCCGCCCAGGAGCTGGCGCTGCAGGTGCTCCGGGCCCTCGCCGAGGGGCCGGCAGAGCAACGCCTGGAGACGCTGCTGATTGTTACCTACGACGAGCACGGCGGCTTCTACGACCACGTCTCGCCGCCGGAGGCTCCACACGACGACGTGTTCCCCCGCTACGGCGTGCGCGTGCCCGCATTCGTCGTCTCGCCATGGGTCGATCCGGGCACCGTCTCACACACCCTCTTCGACCACACCTCGATCATCAGGACGATCCTCGAGCTCTTCGCGCCAGGCGCAACCGAAAAAATGGGGCCGCGGGTGGCCGAGGCCAAACATCTCGGCCGACTGCTCACTCGCAGCGACCCCGCACCGAGCGGCGACTACGGCCCAGCGATGAGGCGACTTGCCGAATGGCGAGCCAGTGCGGCGACCGGCAAGGTCGCCGAGACACCGGTGCCAACCCTGGGAGAGGCGCGCGTACCCCCACCGCTCGAAGGGTTCCAGGCCGACATGGTGCACGCCGCCCGTGTGTTGCGCGAGCAAGATGGTCTCCCCGCCGCCCAACCCTAGGGGACGAAGTAAGGAGCGCCCATGTTCGGTTCGTTTGCAAGTGGGACAGGTGAGATCGAGTGGAAGATCGTCACGGGCCTGCTGTCGCGGAAACCCGCACCCAGATACTCCATGAGCTAGCCCGCGAATCGGCAGTCAAAGGAGACGGCGCCCTAATCGTGCCGGTAGCGATCTACCGCTGAGGCACCGACGCTCGGCAGCGGGCGCGGTAGGCGCCGAAGAAGTCGAGGAGCTGCCGCCCGCGGTGAAGGAAGCCACCGAGGGTGCGGCCGGTGGCGCGGTGGGTGAGGTCGAGCGCGATCTCGCGGATTCGGTAGCCGGCTCGGACGGCGTCGACGGTCATCCCGATCTCCATCCCGTAGCCACGGGCAAACGGGAGCACCTCGCGCAGCACCTCGACTCGCATCGCCCGCTGGCCGGAGATCGGGGCCGCCGCCTCGAAGCCGCAGAGGCGCCGGATAGCCCAGCGGGCGAAGCCGAGCGCCAGGCCGAAGCCGCCGCCCACGCGCGTGCCGAAGGCGGCAACGGCGAGATCGCACTCGCCGGCGGCGACCGCCTCGACCAGCGGCACTAGCCGCGCGGCAGACCCGCCGAGGTCTCCATCGCAGAACAGGACCAGCTCGACCGGCGCCGCGTCGCTCAGCGCCGCCTCGGCCGCCGCGGTCACGTTCGCCCCCTTGCCGTGCGGCCGCCCGCGGCTGACCACCTGCGCCCCGGCCGCCATCGCCAGCTCGGCAGTGCCGTCGTCAGAGGCGTCGTCGGCGACCCAGATCGCGGCTTCGGGGAAACCGCCGCGCAGGGCACCGATCGTCGCGCCGATCCGATTCGCCTCGTTGCGGGCGGCGACGATCACGGCCAGCGACGCGGCCGCGTCGGGGTCGGACTCCGGCCTGTGTCGCTCCGCCGTCACGCAGGGATATTCTCCCCCGCCATGGATATCGAGGCTCACATCACCGGCAACGTTTGGAAAATCGAGGTCGCCGTCGGGGACACAATCGAGGACGGCGACACGGTCGTGATCCTTGAGTCGATGAAGATGGAGATCCCGGTCGAGACCGAAGACGACGGCACCGTCAAGGAGATTCGCTGCGAGGAGGGCCAGTCGGTCAGCGAAGGCGACGTCCTCGTAGTGCTTGAGTGAAAGCACAAATCGACACGGTGACCTCCGGGTATGCGGGTCCGGGTCGATTCGTGTGGGAACGCGGCGTCCGATGAACGAGCGGCTAGCCGGCGGCAAGCTCCTCCTCGACTCTCCGGCCGAGGCGGTCGTCCGCCTCCGCATCTCCAACCCCGACCAGCGAAACGCGCTCGACCACGAGATCCTCGACGCGCTCGCCGAGACCTTGCCGCGCCTCGACCGCGGGATCGAGACCCGATGCGTCGTGATCACAGGCGCGCCGCCGGTCTTCTCGGCCGGCTACGACATCACCTCGATCCCCTCCGAGACATTCGAACGCGACGCCGAGGCGCTGGTCGCACATCCATTCCACGCTGCGATGGAGGCGCTCGCCGCCCATCCCTGGCCGACCGTGGCGGCGATCAACGGCCACTGCATCGGCGGCGGGCTGGAGCTGGCGATCACCTGCGACCTGCGGATCTGCTCGGACGCGGCAAAGCTCGGCATGCCGCCGGTCAAGCTCGGCCTCGTCTACAGCCACACCGGCCTGCGCAAGTTCCTCGACACGGTCGGCCTGGCACGGACCAAGGAGCTCTTCCTCACCGGCCGAAACTACGGAGCGGCGCGGGCCGCCGAGATCGGCCTCGTCAACGAGGTCGTCGAGGCTGAGCAGCTCGAGGCCAGGGCGATCGAGTTAGCTGCCGAAATCGCCGCCAACGCGCCGCTCTCGATGCGGGGCAACAAAAGCGCGATCGACCTGCTCTCCGCCGCGCCGGTCCTCAGCGACCAGCAGGAGGCCGGCCTGGTCGCCCTGCGCGAGTCCTGCTTCGCCTCCGAGGACTTCCGCGAGGGCATCGAGGCCTTCGCCGAGAAGCGCAAACCGGAGTGGCGGGGCAGGTGAGCGCCGGGGCGCGGCGCGCGCTGGCCGCGGCCGACCCGACGATGGCGGCGCTGATCGACCGGGTCGGTGAGATCGACATCGCGACGCGGCTGCGCCGACGCAGCGAGGAGCGGCCCGCCGACGCCTATGGGGCCCTGCTGCGGGCGATCGTCGGCCAGCAGCTCTCGACCAAGGCGGCGCGGACGATCTACGGCCGGGTGGTCGACCTCTTCGACGGCGCCACGCCATCGCCCGAGCAGCTACTCGAAGCCGAGGAGACCGAGCTGCGCGCCTGTGGACTCTCCGGCCGCAAGGTCGAGTACGTCCGCGACCTCGCCTCGCACGTGATCGCCGGCGAGCTGGAGCTGGAGCGCCTCGACCAGCTCGGCGACGAGGAGGTGATCGAGGAGATCGTCGCGGTGCGCGGCCTCGGCGTCTGGACGGCGGAGATGTTCCTGCTCTTCCACCTCGAACGGCCCGACGTCCTCTCCGGCGGCGACCTCGGCATCCGCAAGGCGACCCAGATCGAGTACGGGCTGGAGGAGATGCCGGCGCCGGCCCGGGTGCTGGAGATCGGTGAGCCCTGGCGCCCGCACCGCAGCCTCGCCTCGCTCTACCTCTGGGAGTCGCTCGCAAATGCGCCCGTCGATTGAGGCAGGCTCGGATTTGGTCGACAAGGGAAGCATGCGCTTTCGTTTCTGGCTCGGCTTCGCACTCGTGGCCGCGTTCGCGGTCGGCTCGATCGCGGTCGCGCTCCTCGTCCACCAGCGCGAAAGCGACAGCTTCGAAACGCGGCAGCGCGGCGAGGCGATGCGGGCTGCCCACCAGGCCGAGACCTTGGCCGCGCTCTCGGTCGGCCAGCTAAACAGCGCCGCCGCCTTCTTCCGGGCAGAGGGACAGTTCAGCCGCCACGAGTTCGAAGTCATCGCCCACTCCCTGCTGCGCTCCGGGGGGCTGGCAGCGACCGGGTACATCGCCGCGGTCCCGCGCGCCTCGCGGCGTGACTTCGAACGCAGCCACGGCTACCCGATCCAGGAACGAGGGCCGCTGGGCGAAACTCGACGCGCCGGCCCTCGTTCCGAATACTTCCCGCTGGTCTTCGCCGCCACCGCCTCCGTCCTCCCGGTCAACCTGCCGCTCGGCTATGACGTCGGCAGCGACGCCCTGCGGGGGACCTACCTGCGCACCGCGCTGGCAAGCGGCAGGGCGGCGGCGACGCCGGTGATGAGGCTGCCCTCCGGCGGCACCGGAATCAACGTCTTCCGGCCCGTCTTCCGCGATCGCACGCCAATCCAGACGACGGCACAGCGGCGCGCCGCCCTGACCGGCTTCGCGATCGGCTCTTTCTACGTGCCGGACCTCGCCGAAGCGGCGACCTCCGCCCTCCCCAACGGGGTCGAATCGGCCCTCGTCGAGCGCGGCAAGCCGGTCGCGGGGCACGCGCTCCCGGGCGACGAAAGCGCCGCCTCGCCGGTGCGGATCGCCGACCGCAGCTGGCTGCTGGTTGTGCGCGACCCCGGCCGCCCCGGCGTCGACCTGCCGGTGGCGATCGCGATCCTCGGCCTCTCGCTGGCGGCTTTGCTCGGCGCCCTGGTGCTGATCTGGAGCCGCAGCGAGCGGATGCAGGACCTGGCCCGGCAGGCGAGCCAGGACCCGCTCACCGGCCTCAAAAACCGGCGCCGCTTCGAGGAGGATCTGCGCGCCGAGCTGGCCCGCAGTCACCGCTACGGAGTCCGGGGGGCGCTGCTGATGCTCGACCTCGACCACTTCAAGCGAGTCAACGACACCCTCGGTCACGCTGCCGGTGACCGGGTGCTCGCGGAGATCGCCGAGGTGATGCGCGGGCGGGCCAGGGAGACGGACCTTCTGGCCCGGCTCGGCGGCGATGAGTTCGCGATCGTGCTGCCGCGCTGCGAGCCGGAGGAGGCCGAGGAAGTCGCGGTCGAGGTCGCGGCGGCGATCGAGAGTCGGATGCGAGCCGAGAAGGGCGTGCCACCACTGACCGCCAGCATCGGGATCGCGCCCTTCGGCACCGGCAACCGGCTCAGCTACGAATCGGTGCTCGGCCGGGCCGACGCGGCGATGTACGCGGCCAAGGGCTCGGGCCGCGGCAGGGTGCGTGTCTTCGACTCCACGGTGGCCGAGCCTTCGGCCGCGGAAGCGGAAATCAGCGTCGGCGACCGAGGCTAGGCGCGAGGCCGTGGCGGAGGCGGAGGACACGCCCCGCGGAGGTCTCGAAATGCGGCCGCGCCAGAGGTTCGCGCCGCAGCCGGCGCAGCATCGCCCGGCCGGCCATGGCAGCGGCACGGTAGTCGGCAAAGAGCAGTAGGTCGGTCCCCGCCGCCGTCGCCGCCAGCCCGGCCTTCGCCGGCCCGCCGAAGCTGCGCACGGCCACCGATTCGAGCGCGTCGCTGATCGAGACTCCTTCGAAGCCGATGCGCTCTCGTAGCTCGCCCGTCGCGATCGGCTTTGCGAAGGCAGCGGGCCGCGGCGAAAAAGCGGGGTAGATCGCGCTGCTCAGCATCACCATCGCCCCACCCGCCGCGACGAAGCGCCGGTACGGCTGCTCATCGACGGCGCGCAGCGTGCGCTTCGGCAGGCCGATCCGCTGCACGGCGAAGTCGGTGTTCTCGGCGGCGGCGCCGAGACCGGGAAAGTGCTTGGCGGTGGCAGCGACTCCCCCGTGCTGGAGACCCTGGGCGAAGGGGACCGCGGTGGCCGCGACCCGGTCCGCGGTTGAACCGAAGCCGCGTTCGGTTTCGGCGATCGTGCCGCCCGGGCGGGCGACGTCGAGCACCGGAGCCAAGTCGATATTTACTCCGGCCCGGCGCAAGTTCGCCGCGGTTGCTGCCCCCTGGCGGCGGCTGAACGCCGCGCCGGCGGCCCCCATCTGTGCCGCCGAGGCGCCCGGCGCGCCGCTGAGGCGCTTCACCAGGCCGCCCTCCTGGTCGACCATGACCAGCAGCGGGTCGCGCAATCCTGCCGGGCGGCGGACCGATTCGAGTTCGCGACTGAGGCGCCGCGTCGCGGCATGGGACGGCAGGTTTTCTTCGAAGAGGATCACGCCGGCCAGATCGCCGCGGCGGATCATCCGCTTCAGGGCCCGCGGCGCCGAGGTGCCCGAGAAGCCCGCGACGAGCCGCTCCCCCGCCAGCTGCGGTAGCGACAGCTGCGAGGCGGCGCTGAGAGCAGGTGCTCCGCCCTGGTCCCCAAACGCGGCGCCGAAGGCGAACGCGGCGAGCGCCAACCCGACCGCCGCCCCCACGGCCAGACGTCGGCGCCTGCTCTTCCCCCCACGCACATGCCTGAGCTTAGGGGGTCACATCCACACCCAAGCTCAGACACGTCCAGGCGTCCGGGCGGCTGCCTAGCCTTGCGACCCGAATGGGCTCTCTGATTTCGTTTGAGGAAGCGCTGGCGCTGGGCGAGCTAACCGACCACCAGGAGATCGGCGAGCTGGTCGAGCGCGCCTGGGCGGTGCGCCGGGAGAACTTCGGCGACTCGACCGACATGTGCTCGCTGGTCAACGCCAAGTCCGGCGGCTGCGCCGAGGACTGCGGCTTCTGCGCCCAGTCGCGCTACGCCGAGGCGGACACGCCGATGCACGCGATGATGGAGCCCGAGCAGATCCTCGAGCACGCGCGGGCGGCCGAGGCCGCCGGGGCCCACCGGTTCTGCATGGTCACCCAGGGCCAGGGCCTCTCCAAGCGCGACTTCGAGAAAATCCTCGAGGGCGCCAAGCTGGTCGCCGAGCAGACCAACTTGAAGCGCTGTGCCTCGGTCGGTCACATGTCGACGGAGCGAGCCAAGAAGCTGCGCGAGGCCGGCATCCAGCGCGTCCACCACAACGTCGAGTCGGCCCGTTCCTACTACCCGGAGGTCTCGACCACGGTCCGCTACGAGGGCCGCCTGCGCACGATCCAGGCGGTCAAGGAGGCCGGGCTGGAGACCTGCGTCGGCGGCATCCTCAACCTCGGCGAGACGCCGCGACAGCGGGTCGAGATGGCCTTCGAGCTGACCGAGATCGACCCGACCTCGGTGCCAATCAACCTGCTCAACCCGCGCGAGGGGACCAAGTTCGGCGAGCGCCCGCTGATGGACGCCTGGGACGTGGTCAAGTGGGTGGCGATCTTCCGCCTGATCATCCCCGGCGCCCTCTTCCGCCTCTGCGGCGGCCGGGTCGAGAACCTCGGCGACCTGCAACCGCTGGCAGTCAAGGCCGGGCTCAACGGGGTGATGATGGGCAACTTCCTGACCACGCTCGGCGCCGAGCCCGAGGACGACCGGGCGATGTTCGAGGAGCTGGGCCTGAACGTCGCCCGTCAGCCAGACAACGGCGCCAACCCACGTCCCGACAACCGCGACGGCTGGCTCGACGGCGAGGCGCCGGCGACGCCGATCGACGAGCTGATCGACAGCCAGGCCGAAGCCGACTTCTGGGACCCCTCCACCCAGCTGCGGGTGATCAAGAAGACCAAGAAGCCGCCGCCCTACCCGGCGTCCAGCACCGCGACGCCCGCGGCGTGAACGAGATCGCAGACCGGCTGGAGGAGCTCCGTGAGCGGGGGCTCTACCGCAGGTTGCGGCTGATCGAAGGGCGGCAGGGGCCGACCGTCACCCTCGACGGCCGTGAGGTGCTGCTGCTCTGCTCCAACGACTACCTCGGCCTGGCCGCGCACCCGCGCGTGCGCGAAGCGGCGGCCGAGGCGGCGATGCGCTGGGGGGCGGGCTCCGGCGCCTCGCGGCTGATCTCGGGCAACATGCAGCCCCACCAGCGACTCGAGCGTCGGCTCGCCGAGTTCAAGGGATACGAGTCGGCATTGCTCTTCGGCTCCGGCTACCTGGCCAACTCCGGCACGATCGCGGCCCTGGCGGGCCGGGGCGAGGTCGTCTTCTCCGACGAGCTCAACCACGCCAGCATCATCGACGGCTGCCGGCTCTCCCGGGCCGACACCTTCGTCTACCGCCACGGCGACCTCGAGCACCTCGCCTGGGGCCTGCGCGCGGCGGGGGGCCGGGCGGCGCTGGTAGTCACCGACGGCGTCTTCTCGATGGACGGCGACGTGGCCCCGCTCGCCGGGTTGCTCGACCTCTCCCGCCGGCACGGCTGCCGCCTGATGGTCGACGAGGCCCACGCGACCGGGGCGACCGGTCCGGGTGGGCGCGGCTCGGTCGCCGCCGCCGGCCTCAGCGGCGAGGTCGATGTAGCGATCGGGACGATGGGCAAGGCTCTCGGCTCCTACGGCGCCTACGCCTGTGCCAGCCGCGAGACGACCGACTACCTGCTCAACACGGCGCGCTCCTTCATCTTCTCCACCGCACCGCCGCCGCCCGTCGCCGCCGCGGGCCTGGCCGCGCTCGAGCTGCTCGAGGCGCATCCGGAGCGGGTCGACCGGCTGGCGGCCAACGCGACCGCCCTGCGCGAGGCCCTGGCCCGCGAGGGTCTCGACGCCGGCGGCACGACCTCGCAGATCGTGCCGATCCGGGTCGGCGACGCGGCGGCAACCATGGACCTCTGCGAGCTGCTGCTCGAGCGCGGGATCTTCGCCCAGGGCATCCGGCCGCCGACCGTGCCGCCCGGATCGTCGCGGCTGCGGCTGACTGTGATGTCGACCCACCGCCGCCAGGAGCTGGAGCGCGCAGCGGCCCAGATCGGCGCATGTGCGCGCCAGCTCGGCGTCCCGAGCGGCGAGATCGCGGCCGCCCCGCTCGCCGCCTGACGATGCAAGCGGACGGCTTCTTCGTCACCGGCACCGGCACGGAGGTCGGCAAGACCGTCGTCGCCGCGGTGCTGGCAAACGACCTGCGCAGGCAGGGCAGGTCGGTGGCGGTCTTCAAGCCGGCCGTGACCGGTCTCGATGAGCCCGGCGAGCCCGACCACGCCCTGCTGCGCCGCGCCGCCGGCTCGGAGCAGAGCGACGAGGAGATCGCCCCCTACCGCTACGGCCCGCCCGCCTCTCCCCACCTGGCGGCTGCGAAAGCAGGTGATGAGATTGACCCCGAGCGTCTGCGCGCGGACGCCCGCGCCGCGGCCGAAACGGCCGACGTCTTCGTCTGCGAGGGGGTGGGTGGCCTCTTGGTCCCCCTCTCCAGCAGCTATCTCGTTCGCGACTTCGCGGAAGAGCTGGGGTTGCCTCTGGTCGTCGCCGCCTCGCCCGGGCTAGGCACGATCAACCACACGCTGCTGACGCTGGGGTCGGCCCGGGCCGCCGGACTGAGCGTCGCCGCGGTGATACTCACCCCTTGGCCCGAGGGGCCCAGCGCGATCGAGCGCTCGAACCAAGAGACGATCGAATGCCTGGGCGAGGTGCCGGTGCGGACCCTGCCACAAATCGACCTGAACGAACCGGGGAGCTGGCCAGAACTCGAAATCGACTGAACGATTGACCCACGCGTCCGGGGGCAATCGTTCAGTGGTCAGCGATTACGTCGAGACTCGCCGGGGTCAGCTCGACCTCGAATCCGGCCTCGGCCGCGATCGCGGCCACGGCCTCGGCCGTCCTCGGCTCGCGCTTGGCAACCAGCAGCGCCCGGGTAACCTCGCCGCGCACAGCCTTGGCCATATGCGAGACCGTCTTGCGCTTGCCCCTCTCCTCGCGAAATGCCCGCACCGCCAGCAGTGTGGCCCGCTTCGGCTTCCAGGCCGTCGCGTAGGCACCCGAGCGCATGTCGACGATCGTCTCGCCGGGCTCGTCCGGCATTGCCGCCCCCAGCGCGGGGCGCCACCAGGCGGCGAGCGGCCCGACGCCATCAAATTTCGTCGAAGGCGCCAGCCGGTAGTAAGGGATCCGGTCTGTGGGTCGCACGAAACCCCAGAGCGCACTGGCGATCAGGACGCGTTTCGCGGCCCTGCGGCGGGCAGCCGCGCTCAGCTCGCCAAGACCCAGGCGCTGGTAGAGCACCCCGGTATAGACCTCGGCCGCAGGCGCCGCAGGTGCTTTGCGCAGTTTGGGGTCGACGGCCCGCAGGAGCTTCAGCCGCTGCTTGCTCAGCTCAGCGGCAAAGACCAGCGAGTCGAGGTCGACGGGCTCGCCGCCCTGGGGCTCAGCCTTCCCTTCCGAGGGCGGCAGCAGGATCAACATCGCGAGAGCTTTTCAGGCGACCGGCTCGCCCGCGGCAACGGGCTCCCGCCCTGCCACTACCTCAGCCCCGGCCAGCTCCTCGCCGCCGAAGTTCACCGCGGCCTCCGCGGCCTCGCCGCTGAGGGTGTCGCGTTTGGCGCGGATCGCGACCGCGCCGATCACCGCGCCGATCAGGGCGACGACGGCGCAGACGCTCATCGCCTGGCCGAGCGCGTCGACGAACTGCTGCGGGCTCGCATCGGCGAAGCTGGTCCCGACCGAGCCCTGGAAGATCGCACCGGTGACGGCGACGCCAAGGCTGCCACCGACCATGCGGAACATCGAGAGCACGCCCGAGGCGATCCCGGCCTTCTCGACCGCGACCGCGTTCATCGCCGCGCTGGTCATCGGCGACATCGTCAGGGCGATGCCGATGCCGAGCAGCATGAAGCCGGGCAGCAGGTCGAGGTAGCTGGAATCGACCGCGATGCCGCTGAAGCTGTAGAGCGAAGCGGAGACGATCACAAGCCCCGCGGCGATCAGCCAGCGGGGCCCAAAGCGGTCCGCGAGTCGTCCCGCCACCGGCGCCACGCCGACGATCATCAGGGTCGATGGCAGGAACCGCACACCCGCCTCAAGCGGCGAGTAGCGGAGGATGTCCTGCATGTAGAGGGCGAGGAAGAAGAAGACGCCGAGCATCGAGAAGGAGACGATCAGGGCGACCACGACAGCGCCGAGGAAGTTGCGATCGGCGAAGAAGCGGAATTCGACCATTGGCACCTTGACCCGCAGCTCGACCGCGACGAAGGCGGCCAGCGCGACCGCGGAGCCAACCAGCAGGCCGACGATCTCGGTCGAGCCCCAGCCCCATTCGTTGCCCTCGACCAGGGCGAGGATCAGGGCGGCCAGGCCGGCGGTCAGCGCCACGACGCCGGCGTAGTCGACCTCGCGGCCGACGGTGTTGTCGCGCGACTCGCGCACGGCGAACAGGGAAGCGGTGACGGCGCCGATCGCGACCGGGATGTTGAGGTAGAAGATCGCCCGCCAGCTGACGTGCTCGGTGAGGGCACCGCCGACCACGGGGCCGACGGCGAGGGCGAGGGCGGAGACGCCCGCCCACATCCCCATCGCCTTGCCACGCTCTGAGGCCGGGAAGGCATCGGTGATGATCGAGAGCGTCGCTGGCATCATCAGCGCCGCGCCGACGCCTTGCACGACCCGGCTGATCACCAGGTCGGTCGAGTTGGCGGCGATGCCGGCGGTCGCCGAGGAGAGGGCAAAGATGACGACGCCGAAGAGGAACATGCGGCGGCGGCCGAAGATGTCGCCGAGCCTCCCACCGGTTGCCAGCAGCACGGCGAAGGAGAGCGTGTAGCCGTTGATCGTCCACTCCAGGCCGGAGATCGAGGCGTGCAGGTCGCGCTGGATCGAGGGGATGGCGACGTTGACGACGGTGTTGTCGAGCATGATCATGAACAGCGCGAAGCACATCGCTCCGAGCGTCCACCACTTGCGATTCTCATCGGTGATCAGGTGGGCGTAGCGGGTCAAGCGGGTCCTTTCTGCTTCAGGTGTTCGTACGCCGCGGCGATGTCGTCGCGGTCCATCAGCGAGTCGACAGCGGCGTCGAGCTTGCGACGCTGCGCGGCGGTGAGGCTGGCGGCAAAGGTCTCCATCCCCGCCTGGCGCACGACGACGAGGGCGTCGACGAGCTTCTTTCCTCCGGCTGTGATCGCGACCCGGCGCACGCGCCGGTCCTCGGCATCCTCGACCCGGGTGGCGAGGCGCTTCTTGACCATGCCGTCGACCGCGCGGCTCATCGAGGGAAGCGAGACGCCGAGCGCCTCGGCCAACTCGCTCACCTGCCGCGCCTCGGTCGCCTCTCCCAGCCCGCCCAGCTCCAACAGGGCCTTCGACTGGGTCATCGAGAGCCCGCTCTCCTCGATCACGCGCAGCACGTTGCCGCGGTCATAGAGGAAGAGGTGGCGCAGCAGGGCGCTGATCCGTGCCGCCGTGTCCTGCGCCTCGGCGCTGACATCGGGAGTGGTGACGTTTCCGACCAGCGCCGCGATGTCGCTCGCTTGCATGCCGATGATAGTTGCACAAGCACAACTATTTCTCCAGAGGAATAGTTGTGCGTGTGAGCAAGATCACGCTCCCACCCCCCCCCCCCCCCCAAACCAAATCGCTGGGATTTTCTGGCCGGGGGTGGGGCTAGTCTCGGCTGCCGGTGAAGTCGGTGGACCATGCGCAACTCGATCGGGACCACGTCTGGCACCCGTTCACGCAGCAGCAGGCCTGGTGCGAGGAAGAGCCGCTGGTCATCGAGGCGGGTGCGGGCTCGCACCTGATCGACGTCGACGGGCGCCGCTACATCGACGGCGTCTCCTCCCTGTGGTGCACGGTGCACGGGCACGGCCATGCCGGGATCGACGCGGCCGTCGCCGCGCAGCTCGAGAGGGTCGCCCACACGACGATGCTCGGCCTCACCCATCCCGGTGCCGCCGAGCTGGCCGCGCGCCTGGTCGAGATCGCGCCGCCCGGCCTCAACCGCGTCTTCTACTCGGAGTCGGGCTCGACCGCGGTCGAGATCGCGCTCAAGATGGCCTTCCAGTTCCAGCAGCAGCGCGGCGGGCAGCACCGCCGCCGCACCTCCTTCGTCCACCTCCGCGACTCCTACCACGGCGACACGATCGGCTCGGTGGCGGTCGGCGGCATCGACCTCTTCCACTCGACCTACCGCCCGCTTCTCTTCGAGACCCACGCCGCGGAGCCCGGCGACGCCGCTGACCTCGAGCGCGTCCTCGCTTGCCATGAAGAGGAGATCGCCGCGGTGATCGTCGAGCCCCTGGTCCAGGGTGCCGCCGGCATGCTCATCCACCCCCCCGGCTACCTGCGCGAGGTGCGTGAGCTCTGCGACCGCTTCGGCGTGCTACTGATCTGCGACGAGGTGGCGACCGGCTTCGGCCGCACCGGCACGATGTTCGCCTGCGAGCAGGAGAACGTCACCCCCGACCTGCTCTGCCTGGCCAAGGGCCTGACCGGCGGCTACCTGCCGCTGGCCGCGACCCTGGCGACCGAGCGGATCTACGAGGGCTTCCTCGGGGCCCCCGAGGAGTACCGCACCTTCTTTCACGGCCACACCTACACCGGCAACCCGCTTGCCTGCGCCGCCGCCCTGGCCAGCCTCGACGCCTTCGAGAGCGAGCGAACCCTGGAGCGCCTGCAAGCGAAGATCGCCCTCCTGCGCGAGCGCCTTGCCGAGATCGAGGCGATGCCCGAGGTCGCCGAGGTCCGCAGCTGCGGATTCATGACCGGCATCGACCTCGGAGCCCATGACCCCGCCCTGCGGCTGGGCCACCAAGTGACCCTGGAGGCCCGCAAGCGCGGCGCGATCATCCGCCCCCTCGTCGACGTGATCGTCCTCATGCCCCCGCTCTCGATCTCGGAGTCCGACCTGCGCCGCCTGCTGGACATAACGGCAGAATCGATCCAAACCGCCTGCGCGAACGCCGCCCCGGCGCCACTCGCCCACGCGGCGTAGTCTCAACCGATGGTGGAGAGAGAGCGTGGGCCGGCGGAGGCGCCGAATCTCGGTGAGCCCTCGGTGCCGCGGCCGGCGGCCTCGGTGGTGCTGCTGCGCCGGGGCGGGAAGCACGCCGACCGGGCGCTCGAGGTGCTGCTGCTGAAGCGGACCGAGAAGGCGCGGTTCATGCCCAACGTCTGGGTCTTTCCCGGCGGCGCGGTCGACGATGGCGACGGCAGCGACGAAGAGCGATTCAAAGCCTGCGCGGTGCGCGAGCTGGAGGAGGAGGCGGGGATCGCCCTGCCCGCGGACGAAGAGCTGGTGCTGTTCTCGCGCTGGATCACGCCCGAGGTGGTATCGCGCCGCTTCGATGCCTGGTTCTTCCTCGCCCTCGCCCCCGCCCACACGCCGCCGAGGCCCGACGGGGTCGAGACCACCGACGCTGGCTGGTTCGAGCCCGCCGCCGCGCTAGCGGCCCAGACGGCCGGCGAGCTCGCCCTCGCCTTCCCGACGATCAAACAGCTCGAGTCCCTACTGCCCTACCGGACGGCCGATGAGGCCCTCGCAGCCCAACGCAAGGTGACGATCGAGCCAATCCTCCCCAAGGTCATCGGCACTGCAGACAACAACCGCGTAGTCCTCCCCGGCGACCCGGACTACCCGTCAAACTGAGCGGTCACTCGCGCCTACCCGTCAGGGAAGGCGGCCAGCCCGGCGTGCCAGGGACCGGGCGGATAGATGTGGATGCCGCTCTCGTCCATCTCTTTCTGCAGGCGCTTGAAGAGCTCGCCGGCGTTCTTCAACATCGCCTTCAGCTCCTCGCCGCTGCGCTCGCGCAGGTGCCAGAGAAACCAGAGTTGGCGATCGTTGATGCCGAAGTCGACCTCGCCCGTCATCGTCGTCGTCCAGGCGAGGAAGCCGGGGCCGAACAGCTCGCGCAGGGCTACCGGGTCGTACTCGCTCGGCACGGTCGCCTGGAAGCGCTTGTTGAACTCGATCGACTCGAACTCGACCTTGCGGGCGAAACGCTTGGTCGCCACCTCGTGGCCCTCGATCGACTCGACGTTGAAGGCGGGCACGACCTGGGCCAGGTCCGGCATGTGAGCCTTAGCCAGCAGCGCGGTCGGCAGCACCGCCT
The DNA here is from genome assembly GCA_963817905.1 of uncultured Solirubrobacterales bacterium. Lineage (GTDB taxonomy): Bacteria > Actinomycetota > Thermoleophilia > Solirubrobacterales > 70-9 > VRUE01. The sequence goes on from CAWFPS010000003.1 coordinate 624,490, forward strand.
TGCCGAAGAGGCCGCCGGCCTCCCTCTCGTCGGCGTCGCAGCAGGCGCCCCAGAAACCCTCACTGAGCTCACCGGTGAGCCGGTTGGTGCCGCCGACGCAGAGCGCCACCGGGGCGTCTACGGAATTGATCCCCCCCACCGGCTCGTACTTGAGCTGGCGCCGCTCGCCGTACTTTCGGACGGCTTCAGCCCACTCCTGCGCTTCCTGCTTGGCACCCATCGAGCCCCGATCCTATGCAGTTGGCCGCCCGGCCAGTTAGGATGACCGCAATGACTGTCGCCATCATCGTGGTCGTCGCGATCATCGTCATCGCGGTCCTCTACTACGTCGCCAAGCGCAACTCGATCATCGCCTCGCGCAACCGGGTCGACGAGTCGTGGAGCGGGATCGATGTGCAACTGAAGCGCCGCCACGACCTCGTCCCCAACCTGGTCGAGACGGTCAAGGGCTACGCCGAGCACGAGAGCTCGACCTTCGAGAAGACAACCCAGGCGCGGGCCGCGGCGATGGCCGCCCAGAGCGTCGAGGACACCGCCAAGGCCGAGCAGAAGCTGACCCAGGCGCTGGCCGACGTCAAGGCCGTCGCCGAGAACTACCCCACCCTGCGCGCTACCGAGAACTTCCAACAGCTGAGCCGCAACCTCTCCCAACTGGAGGACGAGATCCAGGCCTCGCGGCGGATCTACAACTCCAACGTGCAGTCCTACAACACGAGCATCGAACAGTTCCCGGGCTCGATCGTCGCCAACCAGGGCGGCTTCACCAAGCGCGAGTACTTCGAGATCGAAGACCCCTCTGACCGCGAGCCGGTCGCGGTCAGCTTCAGCAAAGACTGAGGTCTAAGCTTTTCTCATGACGACGGCCACCGAGCAAACGCTGTGGATCTGCGAGAGCTGTGGGTTCATCTACGACCCGGCGATCGGCGACCCCGACGGCGGCATCCCCCCCGGAACCAAGTTCGAGGACATCCCCAAAGACTGGTTCTGCCCGGTCTGCGGCGCCAGAACCTCTGATTTCCGTCCCCTGGAGCCCGGCGAGGCCTAGACCCGCAGGGGCGCCATGGGACACGACTACGACTGGCTGGTGGTGGGGTCCGGGTTCGGGGGCTCCGTATCCGCGTTGAGGCTCGCTGAGAAGGGTTACTCCGTTGCCGTGCTGGAGTGCGGGAGTCGGTTCCGGGACGAGGACTTTGCTGAGTCGAATTTGAAGCATCCGCGGAGGTATTTCTGGCTGCCGAAGTTCGGCTTCCGGGGGGTTATGCGAATGACCTTCTTCAAGGACGTCTTCATCGTCTCCGGCAGCGGCGTCGGCGGCGGCAGCCTTGGCTACGCGAACACGCTCTACCGGGGGCGGCCCGCCTTCTTCGACGATCCGCAGTGGAGCGAGCTGGGCGACTGGAATCGGGAGCTGGCCCCCCACTACGACACGGCGGAGCGGATGCTCGGCGTCGTCGAGTACGAAGGGATCGGACCGGCAGACAAGCTGCTGCAGGAATACGGCGAGGAGATCGGCGTCGGCGAGACCTTCACCAACACCCGCGTCGGCGTCTTCTTCGACAAGCCGGGGGTCGAGGTCTCCGATCCGTTCTTCGGTGGCGAGGGGCCGGCCCGCACTGGCTGCATGCGCTGCGGCAGCTGCATGGTCGGCTGCCGCCACGGGGCGAAGAACACGTTGATGAAGAACTACCTCTGGTTCGCCGAGAAGCTCGGGGTGGAGATCCAGCCCGAGCGCCAGGTGACTGAGATCCGCCCGCTAGGCGCCGCCGACGGTTCGGACGGCTACGCGGTGACCAGCGAGCGCACCGGCTCCTGGCTGCGCAAGAAGCGGCGCACGCAAACCGCCCGGGGCGTGATTGTCGCCGCCGGCGCCCTCGGCACCAACAACCTGCTCGCCAACTGCCGCCACAGTGGCGCCCTGCCCAACGTCTCGGACCGCCTCGGTGACCTCGTCCGCACCAACTCGGAGTCGATCCAGTCGGTGACCGCGCCCGATGACGAGCGTGACTTCAGCCGCTCGGTGGCGATCACCTCGAGCATCTACCCCGATCCCGACACCCACATCGAGGTAGTCACCTACGGCACCGCCGGCGACGCGATGTCGGGCACCTTCACGGCGATGGCGGAAGGGCCGGGGACAAAGCTGAGCCGCCCGGTCAAGTGGATGGCGGCGATCCTGCGCCATCCGCTGCGCACGGCGCGAATGCTGATCCCGCACCGCTGGTCGCAGCGCACGGTGATCCTGCTGGTGATGCAGACCGTCGACGCGGCGATGCACTTCCGTCCCAAGCGCAAGATCTTCGGCCGCGGCGTTCGCCTGCAGACCCAGCAGGACCCGGGCCGCCCCAACCCGACCTACATCCCCGCCGCCGAGCAGGTCGCCCGCTGGTTCGCCAAGCGCACCGGTGGCGTCGCCCAGAGCGCGCTCACCGAGTCGGTGCGCAACACCCCCTCAACGGCCCACATCCTCGGAGGCGCCGTCGTCGGCGAGGGCCCCGAGAGCGGCGTGGTCGACCGGGGCAACCGCGTCTTCGGCTACGAGAACCTGCTGGTCACCGACGGCGCGGCAATCCCGGCGAACCCTGGCGTCAACCCGAGCTTGACGATCACGGCAAAGGCCGAGCATGCAATGAGCTTGATCCCACCTAAGGAAGGGGCCAGCCCCGGTCACCTGCCGGAGGCGGCGAGACCTGCGGGGGCGTCGGGGCCGGGTCCCCGGGAACTCCCGGCCGAAGGCCGGCCCGGGGACCCGGCCCCGACGCCCTGACGCTCTCTCCGGATCCTGCTCAGCCGGCCTCGGCGAGGCGCTCAGCTACGAAGTCCCAGTTCACGGCGTTCCAGAAGGCGTCGATGTAGTCCGGGCGCTTGTTCTGGTACTTGAGGTAGTAGGCGTGCTCCCAGACGTCGCAGCCGAGCAGCGGCACGCTGCCGTCGCTGAGCGGCGAGTCCTGGTTGGGCGTCGAGACGACCGCCAGGCCAGAGCCATTCTTGACCAGCCAGGCCCAGCCGGAGCCGAAGCGGGCGATCCCGGCGGCCTTGAACTCCTCCTTGAAGGAGTCGAGGGAGCCGAATGCCTGCTCGATGCCGGAGGCCAGCTCGCCGCTCGGCTCGCCACCGCCGTCGGGGCTGAGCATCTGCCAGAAGAGCGAGTGGTTGTAGTGGCCACCGGCGTTGTTGCGCACCGGGCCCTGCTTGTCCCCGGGCAGGCTCGAGAGGTTGCGCAGGACGTCCTCGACCTCGCGGTCGGCCCACTCGGTTCCCTCCAGGGCCGCGTTTGCCTTGTCGACGTAGGCCTGGTGGTGCTTGTCGTGGTGGACGCGCATCGTGGTCTCGTCGATGTGCGGCTCGAGCGCGTCGTATGCGTAGGGAAGGTCGGGAACCGAAAAGGCCATCTGGCGTCTCCTCATGGTTGGACTGGTTGGACTCGAAGTGAATTTCGGAGCCTAGCGTGGCGGGCACCTAAGCTGACAGCATGGAGGCAGAGGAAGCGCAACTGTGGCGTGAATTCGCGGAGTCGCGCGATCCGGCCATCCGCGAGCAGCTGGTAACCCGAAACATGGACTTCGCCAAACGGCTGGCGCTGCGCTACCGCGGCGCCAGCGAGTCCTTCGACGACCTGCTCCAGGTCGCCAACCTGGGATTGCTGGGCGCCGTCGACCGCTTCGACCCCGAGCGCGGCATCCCCTTCACCGCCTTCGCCTCGCCGACGATCCTCGGCGAGCTGAAGCGCCACTTCCGCGACCGGGTATGGACTGTGCGCGTTCCGCGCGGCCTGCACGACCGCTTGGCCGAAGTCGACAAGGCGATCGCCGAGCTGACCAAGAAGCTGCAGCGCTCCCCCTCCGTCGGCGAGATCGCGGAGCGGCTCGAGATCGAGCAGACAGAGGTGCTCGAGGCGATGGAGGCAAACCACAACCGTCGGCCGCTCTCCCTCGACCGCCCGGCGGGCGCCGAGGACTCAGGCGAAGCACCGCCGTCGGAGTGGGTCGGCGAGGAGGACGAGGGATTCGAGCTGGTCGAGGGACGGATCGCCCTCGACGCTGCCCTCCCCTACCTCGAGGAGCGCGAGCGAGTGGTATTGCGGCTGCGCTTCGTCGAGGACATGACCCAGTCCCAGATCGCCGAGCGGATCGGGCACTCGCAGATGCACGTCTCGCGCATCCTGCGCCGGGCGCTGGCCCATATCCGCGAGCGGATCGAGTCCCAGCAGGGCCAGCCGGGGGGGCGCGACTAGGCCGGCGGCACGGCGACGAAACGGACGATCAGGTAATCGCCTTCGTCGGCGGCCTCGACCGCCACCTCGTCGACCAGGCCCTCGAGCGAGCCGCCCAGCTCGGGCAGCTCGAGCTTCTCGCGGATCTCGGCGGCCGCACCGGTTTCCATCGGGCCGAGTCGCAGCTCGAGGCCCTTCTCGCTCTCGCCGAGACCGAGGCGAACGCAGCCGTCCGCGAAGCGGCCGGGGGCCGCGTCGGCAATCGCGTCGGTGACGAGGAACGCGTCGGAGACACGGTCGACGGAGAGCTGGCGGCGCGCCGCGAGAGCGCCGACGAGCCGGGCGAGCACCGGTTCGAGCAGCTCTGAGCGGGCGACCGTGAGCTCGGTCGCATCGACCTCGACCGAGACCTCTTTTTCGCCCTCGGCGGGCCCGTCGGCGCCGCCGCCGCTGAGCGGCAGGCGCATCATCACTTCCGTGCCGCGGCCGAGGCCGCCGGAGATGCTGAAGCTGCTGGAGAGCGCCGCGATCAGGGAGAGGCCGAGTTTGAGACTGCTGCGCTCGGAGTCCGCTTGCGGGCTGATTCCGGCGCCGCTGTCGCTGACGGTCACCGTCAGCCCCTCGCTGTCGGGGTCGGCCTCGACCGTGAGCGGCCCCGTACCCTCGGGGTAGGCGTGGACGACGACGTTCATGCAGGCCTCGGTGACAACGGTCTTGAGGTCGGCGATACCGGTCTCGTCCATCCCGACCTGCTCGGCCAGGCCGGCCAGCGCGTGGCGAACCACGGCCACGTTCTCGGCCTTGGCCGGGAGCTTTAGTTGAAGCCCGGTCGGTCTCTCGTTGATGGTGGAGCCGTTTTGCATCCTGGTGTCTGCTGGAGAGCCTGTTCCCCGCGAACCGCGAGCATAACCGTCAAGTCCTAGGCTCAAACGCTACCCGAGGCCGCTCAGCCCAAAACGAACAGGCGTCCGGGTGGGTGCGGGAGCGGTGCGCCTCGATGAGGCTCAGGCGGCGACCCGAACGAAGCGCGCGGCTGCGGCCTCGGGGTCAGAGAAGACCTCGCCGCGGCGGAAAAGACCGTCCTGCACTCGCCAGATCCAGGCCACCGGCATGTCGCGGATGCCGAGCTCGCGGTTGCGCACGAAAACCCGGCCTTGGACGAGCAGGCGGTCGTCGCGGCGTTCCACCCGGCTCGGCGTGACCAACAGCTCTTCCCAGAAGCTCTCGACTTCGCCGAGGTACTCGCGCAGGCCGTCAGGGCCGACGTAGGGCGCACCCCGCCCCGTTTCCTCCGCGGTCACGGCGAAGAACTCCATCCCGGCCGCGCAGAGCTCGACGATCGCCGCCGCGTCGCGCTGGTTGAAGGCGTTGAAGAGACGTCCGATGAGCGCCTCGTCGTCGCCGGCCGCAGACGACCCCTCCAGAGCCAGTGCGGCGGCGTCGCTCGGCTCCCGCTCGGCCGCGCGGGCCAGCGCCAGGATCGCCACATCGTCATCGAGCGCGCCCGCGGTGAACTCGCGCAGGGCCGTTTCGACTCGCTGCACCGCGGCGACCGGCCCGGCGGCGCCCCGCAGCTCCGCTCGCAGGCGCTCCTCCCCGAAGCGCTCCTCAACCCCGCTGGCCTCGGCGATCCCGTCGGTGACCAGCACCAGTTGCCGGCCCGGCTCGACGCTGCAGCCGCGCATCCGCCACTCGCCGTCGCCGAAGGCGCCGAGCAGCGGGCCTGCCTCGGACACCTCAGCGACCTCCTCGCCGTCAACCAGCAGCGGCGGCGGATGCCCGGCGATCGCGACCCCGACCGGCCGGCTCGGATCGTCGCTCAGCAGCAGCACGGTGGCACTGCACAACGAGGCGTCCCGACGCGCCAGCAGCGCCCGGTTGAGCGTCGCGAGCGCCAGCGCGGGATCGTTGGTCAGCATCGCCGCGGTGCGCAGCGTGTAACGAGCGAGCGCGGTAATCGAGGCGGCATGGGCGCCGCGGCCGGTCACGTCGCCGATCACCAGCATCCACCCACCGGCGACCCGGAAGGCGTCGTAGAAGTCGCCACCGACCTCGTTCTCGGCCCCCGCCGGCCGGTACATCGCCGCCAGCGACCAGCCGGGTACGTGTGGAAGCGGCGCAGGCAACAGCCCGCGCTGCAGGGTCTCGGCGATCTCCGCCCGTGCCCCTTCGGCACGCTCGAGGTCGGTGAAAAGCCCGCTGTTGTCGAGCGTCAGCGCCACCCGCCCGGAAAGCGTCCAGGCGAAGCGCACGTCGTCGCGCCGGTAGCGGCGCCCCGACCAGGCGACGCCAAGCGTCAGGGCGCCCTTCACCTGGCCGCGCGCCTGCAGCGCAACGGTTATCGCCGAGCGCACCCCGAGGCCGCGCAGGAAGGCGAGGTCGGACCCGTCGTGGGAGATCTCGCGCAGGTCGCCCTCCGACATGCGCTCATAGAAACGCGGTTCCAGCGAGTCCCTCTCGTCCCCCACCATCCGCCCGGGGACCGACGGCGGGCGGGCGCGCAGTCCCCGCTCCGCCCCCGGGGGAGCACCGGGGGCGACGCTGACGGCGACCCGCCGCGCCTCGCCGTTCTCGATCATGTCGATCGCGCAGAAGTCGGCCAGCTCGGGAACGAGGAGCTCGCCGATCGCGCCGAACGTCTCATTCAGCGACCCAGCGGCCTCAGAGATATCCGCAACCGCGGCCAGCAACTCGAAGCGGCGCTGCGCGCGGCGCGCCCGCAACAGGAGAACGACCGCGAGCCACGCGCAGAGGATGGCAAGCGCCACCGCCACCGCCGATATGTCGATCCAGGCCATCTACCTCCCGATTGCGGGACTACTTAAAAGAACGTAGCTACCGGCCTTGCATAAGTCCAGAGCTACTCAGAAGCGCACAGCGGCCCTAGGGATCGCGCCGCAACGCCTGGCCCGAGGCGCGCGGGACGGTGCGGGCATCGCCGCCGGTCCAGGCGTTGAAGCGGTACCAGGAGGGCTTCGCTTCACGGCGGGAGGTGAGCAGGCCGGCGGAGTCGCAGAACTGGCAGGAGCCCGCCACGTCAGCCCAGGAAAACCACCAGGCGCCACCGATCCGCCAGCGCCCGCGGTTTCGCGCCAGCAGCGAGAAGGAGTGCTGAAGCTGGCGCGCCTGGCCGCGCGGTCCGCGCTCCCAGCGCGACTCGAACCCGGCCGAGCCCCAGCCCATCTCAGTCAGGTAGAGGCGGGTCCCGGCGTCGTGGTTGTCGCGCATCACCCGGCGCAGGTCCTTGATCTCCGGGGTGAGGGCGCGAGCGTCGGCGACGTAGGGATGCAGGGCGACCCCGTCGAAATCGCGCTTGATGCCGGGGATCGCATAGACACTCGCGAGAAATTCGTCGGAGGGGATGTTCGGCGGTACCTGCAAGGGCCGGCCGAAGAGCCCGCCGAGGATCACGGTCGAGCCGGGATCGGCGCGGTGAAGCATGCGACCCGAGATCTGGATCAGCCGGCCGAACCGGACCGGGTCGGGAACGCGCGAAAAGGTGACGATGTTCTCCTCGTTCCAGATCTCCCACTGGCGCACCGGCAGCTTGGGGAGATCGCTGTTTTCCTTCCAGAAGCGCCCGCGCGGCCCGTAGCGGAACTCGGCGCCGCGCAGGAAGCGCAGCCACTCGGTGCGCTGGCGGGCGCTGCTCACCGGCTCCCCGCCGAGCCGGGGAGAGAGCCATTCGGGCGTGCCCCAGACGAAGAAGAAAATCCTGATCCTGTTTTCGGCCGCCAGGCCGACTTCGGCGTCGAGGCGCGACCAGTCGGGCCGGAAGCGATCCGACGCCTGCGGCTCCACCTCGGCCCAGTTGAGCGGCAGTCGCACGTTCGTCACCCCCGCCTCCGACATCAGTTCGTAATCCAAGGCGTCGGTATAGCCCTGCGGCGACATGCCGAAGAACCCGCGCGGCGCCACGCCGGTGCGCGACCCGGCCATAGCGGGCGTAAGCGCCAGCAGCGCCAGCGTCAGCGGAATGAAGAGAAGTCTTCGCATGCGTCCCAACACAAGACCCGCGAAACGGGCCGAAGTCGTGCTCCGATTCGAGATGGGAGATTACGACAGTGGGCCGATGCTCTCGCCTCGGGGAAGCGGTGAGAAATCCGCCATTACAATGGACGTTATACTGACCATATGTCCAAACAAGTGACCGCTACTGAGGCAAAGGCAACCATACTCCGCCTCTTGGACGATGCCGCCGCGGGTGAGGAGATCGAGATCACGCGACACGGTCGCCCGGTCGCCCGTCTCGTCCCCGCTGCTGGAGCACGATCGCTGAAGGGTTCTTTCGAAGGCGTGGCGATGACCACCGTCGACGATGAGCAGCTGTTCTCGACCGGCGAGAGTTGGAACGCCGCGTAGGCGTGGGGGCGGTCCTTCTCGACACCCACGTCGTCCACTGGTGGTCGGCAGAGCCGGATCGGGTCAGCTCGACTGCCCGCAAGGCGCTGGAAGACGCGGATCAGCTGGTCGTGGCGGCGATCTCCTGGTACGAGCTGGCGTGGCTGGCAAGGCACGAACGGATCGCCGTCACGGTTCCGATCCGGTCGTGGCTGGACGGCCTAGCCTCACAGCTGCGCACGATCGGCATAACTCCGGCAGTGGCGGATACTGCCGTCAGCCTGCCCGTCTCCTTTCCCGGCGATCCCGCCGACCGGCTGATCTACGCCACGGCGATAGAGCACGGCCTCGGCCTCATAACCAAGGACCGAGCGATCCGCGATCACGACAAGCCACGGTCCCTGACGGTCTGGTAGCCGGTCCTCCGAACCGAGTAACGAATATCGGGGCGCCCGGATTTGAACCGGGGACCTCACCGACCCGAACGGTGCGCGCTACCAGGCTGCGCCACGCCCCGAGAGGCGGGGATTATCCCAGACCGGGGCGAGGACTACTGGACCGCCTCGATCGCGGCTTCGATTTCAGTCAGCGAGGGCCCGTCCTGGAGGGTGCGGGTGCCACCCGGGCCGTTGACGATCGCGGCCTGGTGGGTGCGGATGCCGAGGTCGCGGCCGAGTTCCTCGTAGCCCTGGAGCTTCTGGCTGATCGGGCCGTTCGAGCCGCCGTTGTCTTCGAGGTAGCTCAGCCATTCGGGCTCGTTCAGTTCCTCGATCCCGCCGGCGACCGAGTCGAGGTAGTCCTGGTCGATCCCGACGCGCTCGGCTTCGTCCTGATTGCGGAAGAAGAGGTAGATGTACTGCCATCCGTAGCCCTGGTCGGCGGCGGCCTCGGCGCCGTAGAAGCCAAGCTCCTGGACGCTTTCGCTGTTCGAGTAGTGCCGGTAGAGCAGCTTCACGTCGCCCGGCCTCGCGTAGCCGTCGACCAGGCTGGGGATGGTGCTGAGGAAGTCTTCGCGACAGCTCGAGCACTGCAGGTCGTTGAAGACCTGGATCGAGACCGGTGCATCGGAGGACCCGAGGCGGTCTCCTTCCTGCGGCACGCCGCCGAAGGTTTCCTGGGCTTCGGAGATCCCGGCCAGGTGGACGACGTCGGGTTCTGCCTTCTGGGTGGCGATGTTGACGATCGCGTAGCCGAGCGCCAGCAGGGCGAGTCCGAGGCCGAGCACAACCCAGATGCGACCGCGGCGTGGGATCGGCACGACGGCTGGCTCCGGGGCGTGGTTCTCGGTCGCGGTGGGCATCGGGCCATTATCCCGACTCGCCATGCCTGCCTTGCCCCGGGACCCCCAGTTTCGTTTGACACGTCCGCCGCCAGGGGTAAATATGGCTTTACCCGATTTCAGCTACCTGGGAGGTCCGCTGTGGCCAATCACCTCACCCCGTCCGAGCTCGCCGAGGAACTTCGCATGGAGCGGCAGGAGGTGATCGGCAAGTGCATGCAGATGGGCATCCCGATCTTCCACGGCCGCATCGACCGTTCGCTCTTCGAGACCTCGTTGCGCAGCATGTCCGGCGCCCAGAAGCGCCACCGGGTCCGTCCCAACTAGCTCTTAACTAGACTCCCTCCCCGCATGGAGCGGGGAACCAAATCGTCGACGCTGGCGGATCTGCTGCCGCTTGCCGCCAAGCTCTACGGCAGCGCGCCCGCGGTGCGCTTCAAGCAGGGCGAAGACTGGGTCGACCGCAGCTTCGACCAGGTGCTCGAAGACCGTGCGCTCGCTCTCGCTCGGCCTGATCGACCTCGGCGTCGCCAAGGGCGACAAGGTCTCGATCCTCGGCAACACCCGGCCCGAGTGGACCTACTTCGACTACGCCGCACTCTCGGCCGGTGCGGTGGTGGTGCCGATCTACCAGACCAACTCGCCCGAGGAGTGCCAGTACGTGCTGGAGAACTCCGACGCCAAGATCGTCGTGGTCGAGGACGACGAGCAGATGGAGAAGATCCGCGCCGTTCGCGAGCGGCTGCCGCTGCTCGAGCAGGTCGTGCGGATGACGGGATCCAGCGAGGACGCGATCTCGCTCGAGGACCTCGCCGCCCGCGGCGCCGCCCGCGACGAGGCCGAGTGGGAGGCGCGCTGGCGCTCGGTCACGCCGGAGGACATCTGCACCTTCATCTACACCTCGGGCACGACCGGGCCGCCGAAGGGCTGCATCATCAGTCACGGCAACTACCGGGCGATGCTCAACATGGTCAACGAGACCAGCGTTATCGAGCCCGAAGACCTCACCTACCTCTACCTCCCCCTGGCCCACTCCTTCGCCCTCTTGATCCAGCTTGGCAGCTTCGACCTCGGCGCAACGATCGCCTACTGGGAGCGCGACCCGCTGAAGATCCTGCCCAACCTGGGCGAGCTGAAGCCGACCTACTTCCCCTCGGTGCCGCGCATCTTCGAGAAGATCTACACCGCCGCGAACAGCGGCATGGAAAAAGAGGGCGGCCTCAAAAAGGCGGTCTTCGGGTGGTCGATCGGGGTCGGCAAGAAGATGCGCGCCGCCGAGCGCGCCGGCCGCAAGCCGGGCTTCCTGCTGCGCAGGCAGTACAAGTTCGCCGACGAGAAGGTGCTCTCCAAGATCCGCGGCCTCTTCGGCGGCAACCTCCGCCTCGCCGTCTCCGGTGCCGCCCCGATCAACCCCGAGATCCTCAGCTTCTTCGATGCCGCCGGTGTGCTCGTGCTCGAGGGCTGGGGGATGACCGAGACCTCGACCGCGGCGACGATCTCCAAGCCGGATGACTTCAAGGTGGGCACGATCGGCAAACCCTTCCCCGGCTGCGAGATAAAAATCGCCGAGGACGGCGAGATCCTGGTCAAGGGGCCGAACGTCTTCCAGGGCTACTACAAGAACGAGGAGGCGACCCGGGAGACGATCGTCGACGGCTGGCTGCACACCGGCGACATCGGTGAGATCGACTCCGACGGCTTCATCAAGATCACCGGCCGCAAGAAGGACATCATCATCACCGCGGGCGGCAAGAACATCACCCCGGCCAACCTCGAGAACGAAATCAAGCAGCACCCGCTGGTCTCCCAGTGCGTCGTCGTCGGCGACCGCAAGCCTTACCTGGTCGCCCTGGTCACGCTGGACCCCGAAGACGCGGTCGCCTACGCCGGGGAGCACGGCCTGCCCGAGGACCCCGAACAGCTCGCCGCCAACCCCGAAGTGCTGAAAGCGATCGAAGCCCACGTGGCGAGCATCAACGAGAAGTTCGCAAGGGTCGAGCAGGTGAAGAAGGTGGCAATCCTCCCCCGCGACCTATCGCAGGAATCGGGCGAGCTGACGCCGACGCTGAAGGTGAAGCGGGCGGTCGTCGCCAGCAAGCACGAGCAGGAGATCGAGCAGCTCTACGCGAGCTAGCGTGAACGCGGAGGAGTCGGGTGCCCCTCTGTGCGAATTGATGGCGCACGCGCCTATGCAATCCGGCTTTTGCGCGGCGGAGCCGCGCTCCAAATTCGTCGCAAAGCGCCCGCGCAGCGGGCGCGTGCGACATCAATTCCCGGTGAGGGGACCGCCGATCCTCCCCGTCACAACCAGAGACCTAAGACGCCTCGCCGGACTGCCGCAGCAGGACCGACGTCGTCTGCTCGAGCACGCGGCGCCAAGTCGAGTTCTGCTCGGGTTCCTCTTCGGCGGCGCGCTCGACCACGCGGCTGACCCGGCGGCCGGAGATCTCGAGGCCGTGGCGCTCGGCGATCTCCTTGAAGCGGTCGTAGTCCTGGGCCAGGGTCGCGGTCACCGATTCGAAGCCGTGGCGGGCGATTTTCAGCCGCCGCGAGTAGTCCATGATCGGCGTGCCGAACATCAGCTCGTCGTTGGGCTCGGGCTCGACCAGGACGATGTCGACGCCGGGGTAGCGCTCCTGCCACATCTCGACCGCCTGGTGCAGGCGGGCGTGGGCAATCAGGCGGAAGGTCTGGTTGGCGATCGCCGGCAGGCCCATGTCGGAGACGCGGCGCACCCGGGTGCCGAAGACGGTCGGGATCGTCTTCTCGAAATCATTGACGAAGGGGACCAGCGGGTTGACGACAACGATGAACTTGGCGCCCTTTTCGACCGCGATGTCGACGTTGGTGGTCGAGCGGATGCCGCCGTCGACGAGCTGACGACCCTTCAGGTCGACCGGCTTGTAGACGATCGGCAATGCGGTCGAGCACTGGACCGCCTTGGAGACCGGCACGTCGTTCCAGCCCTCCTCGCCGAAGACGATCCGCTCGCAGGTGTCGAGGTCGGTGGCGGTGAGATAGAGCTCTTTGTCGAGCAGCCGGAAGTCGTCGATCCGGTTCTCTTCGGCCAGCGCCGCCGCGACGTAATCGGCGATTCCGCCGTTGGAGTAGAAGCCGGTCGGCAGCGCCTCGGCGAGGCCGACGCCGATGTCGATCGCCGAGAACTCACCCATCCGCACCAGGCTGCGCAGCAGCTCGATGCTGCGCAAGGGCAGCATCGCCGCCTTCTGGATGAAGCCGAGATAGTTCGGCTGCAGGACCTTGTCGAGGTCGAGGTCGTCGAGGTCGGAGGGGATCCGCCGGTTGATCACCTGCATCATCTCGTCCGGCGTGACCCCGTTGGCGAGCATGCCGGCGACGAAGGAGCCGGCGCTGGTGCCGACGTAGACGTCGAAGTTGTTGACCGTGCTGTTGACGGCGAGCAGGTCGAGCGCGCGCAGGGCGCCGATCTCATAGACCCCGCCGGTGAAGCCCCCGCCGCCGAGCACGAGGGCGGTCTTCGATGGGCGCTTGCGGCTGCCGCGCCGTCGCGGTTGAGACTCGATGTCCACAACTTTGCCCATAAACATGCATTATCCCACTAAGTGAGGCGGACCCCGGCAATCTTTGCCACGACTTGTGCGCTGCTTGCGGCACTCTTGCTCGCAGCGGCCGCTCAGGCGGCCAGTGGCAGCAACCTTTGTGCATCGATGCGTTCCCGGCTCGTGCGCGGTGGCGGGGGCGCCAGCGGCCTTTTCGTAATCGACGGGGAAACCGGCAAGCAGGTCTGCGCCCGCGCCGCCCGGCGGGCGCGTCCGCTGGCCTCGAACATGAAGCTGTTCACGACCTCGACCGCATTGGCGCGGCTCGGGCCGCAATCGCGGATCGCGACGACGCTGGAGACCGACGGGCGGATCGACCGCAACGGGGTGCTCCACGGCAGCCTCTACCTGGTCGGGGGCGGCGACCCGGCGCTGGGCACGCCGGCCTTCTACAAGAGCTACCTGGGCGGCCTCGGCACCAACGTCTTCCTGCTCAAGCGCCAGCTCCGCGAAGCCGGGATCAAGCGGGTCAGCGGGCGCCTCTACGCCGACGACAGCGTCTTCGACCGCCTCCGCGGGGTGGCCGATTCCGGCTACTCGACCAGCTCCTACATCGGCCCTCTCTCCGGCCTCGCCTTCAACTCCGGCTTCAGCTCGGCCGCGGCACACAGCTTCTCCCACGATCCGGCGATCGGCGCGGCCCGCACTCTGAGCCGGGCCCTGCGCAAAGCGGGCGTGAGGATCGCGGCGCGGGTGGCACTGGGCAAGGCCCCTCCGCTCAGCACCGAGCTGGCCAGAGTCGAATCGCCGCCGCTCACCAAGATCGTCAACACCACCGACGTCTACTCGGACAATTTCTTCGCCGAGATGCTGCTCAAGCTGGTCGGCTCGCGCTTCGGCGGGACCGGGACCACGGCGGCGGGTGCCAGGGTGGTCGAGGCATTCGCCCGCGGCCACGGCTCCGGCGTTCACGCCGTCGACGGATCCGGGCTGACGCGCTCCAACCGCGCCTCGCCCCTACAGGTGGTCAAGCTGCTCCGCGCCATGCGCAAATTGCCCGCGGGGGACGACTTCATCCAGGATCTAGCCCTGACCGGCCACGAGGGCACGGTCGCCGACCGCATGCACGGCACCGCCGCCTACGGCCGCTGCCGCACCAAGACCGGCACCCTGACCGGGGTCAGCAACCTCTCCGGCTATTGCTTCAACCGCAGCGGCAAGCTGATGATCTTCTCGATCCTGATGGCAAGCGTCGGCGACCTCTACCTCGCCCACCTCGAGCAGGACCTGATCGCGGCCGAAATCGCCGGGTACTAGGAACGTTTTTCTTGCCGCTTGTGGGCGCGCCCGCCCAGGGTCAGATAGACGGCAAACGCACCTACAAAAGCGGCGGCTCCGACCAGCTGCACAGCGGTTTCGCCAGAATTCCTGAAAAGCACCACGCCGACTACCAGTATCACCGCTGCAGTGGCTATGCCCATATTTGCGTATCGAAGATCGTCCACATCAGCTTTCTTGCAGACAGTTCATTTCGGCACACCGTAGCGCACGATGGCGTCTACAAGCGCCGAAAGAGCACCTATCGCCCCACCGACATAGCCTCCCGAAAGGGTGCGGCGCTCGATATCTCGAGCGGACCAGCGGGCCCAGACGCCGGCGATTCCAGCGCCGCTCCGCCGCCTAGAATCGAGGGTCGATGCGCGTGCTGCTGACCAACGACGATGGGATTACGGCTCCGGGGCTGCAGGCCGTGCGACGGGCGTTGCGGGAGATCGAAGGGGTCGAGGTCGATGTGATCGCGCCCGACTCCAATCGCAGCGCCACGGCGCGGAGCATCACAACGCGCTCGCCGCTGACGGTCGAGGAGGTCGA
Source organism: uncultured Solirubrobacterales bacterium (assembly GCA_963817905.1). Lineage (GTDB taxonomy): Bacteria > Actinomycetota > Thermoleophilia > Solirubrobacterales > 70-9 > VRUE01. The sequence continues at coordinate 639,713 of CAWFPS010000003.1, forward strand.
GTTCGGCGACGGCGACGTGGGCTACGCGACGGATGGAACCCCGGTTGACTGCGTGCGCTTCGCCGAGCTGGGCCTGGTCGGGCACCGGCCCGACCTGATCGTCTCCGGGATCAACCACGGCGCCAACCTCGGCGACGACATCACCTACTCGGGGACCGTCGCCGCCGCCTTCGAGGGGATCGTGCTCGGCATCCCCGCGGTCGCCCTCTCCCAGCAGTCCTCCGGTGGCGGCATGGGTTACGTCAGCGGCCGTTTCGACTTCGCCAGGGTTGCCCCCTTCGCCGCGGAGCTGGTGCGGCGTCTTGCCGGCGAGCCGATGCCAGAGGCGACTTTGATCAATGTCAACTGCCCCGCCGGCGAGCCTCAGGGGGTCGAGGTGACCCGCCTCGGCAAACGGATCTACAACGACGAGCTGAAGCTGGTCGGTGAAGACGAGGAGCGCCGCCAGTACGAGATCTACGGCTGGCAGCCGGGCTACGAGGAGGTCGAGGGAACCGACCTGAACGCGGTCGCGCAGGGGCGGATCTCGGTAACGCCAATCCATTTCGACCTCACCGACCACGGCGGGCTCGAGAAGCTGCGCGGCTGGGGCTTCGAGGCGATGCTGGCGGCGAGCGCTCCCACGTCAGTGTGAGCGCCGCCGGCCCTGAGCGGCGCGCGGCCGAGCTGCGTGAAGCGCTGGCGGAGCACAACCGGCGCTACTACGTCCTCGACGACCCGCTCATCGACGATGGCACCTACGACGCACTGCTGGACGAGCTGCGCGCGATCGAGGCCGACAACCCCGACCTGCGCACGCCCGACTCACCGACGCAAAGGGTCGGGGCGCCGCCGCTGGAGCGCTTCGAACAGGTCGAGCACGCCCAGCCGATGCTCTCGCTCGCCAACGCCCGCAACGAGGAGGAGCTGCGCGCCTGGGAGACCCGCATCCACAACCACCTCAAGCGCCTCGACATCGACGCCGCCGAGTTCAGCTACACGACCGAGCCGAAGATCGACGGTTTGGCGATCTCACTCACCTACGAGGACGGGGTCTTCATTCGCGGGGCCACCCGCGGCGACGGTCGCGTCGGCGAGAACGTGACGCAGAACCTGCGCACGATCGGCTCGATTCCGCTGCGGATCGAGGACGCGCCGGCTCTGGTCGAGGTGCGGGGCGAGGTCTACCTGCCGATCGCCGACTTCAAGGCTCTGAACGAACGGCGCGCCGAGGCCGGCGAGCCCGCCTTCGCCAACCCTCGCAACTCGGCCGCCGGCTCGATCCGCCAGCTCGACCCCGCCCTGGCCGCGGAACGCCCGCTCTCGGTCTGGATCTACGGCATCGGTGCGACTGACGGCCTCGATCTCCCGACCCACAGCAGGGAGATCGAGTGGCTGGCCCAGCGGGGCTTCAAGGTCAACCCCGACAGTGAGCACCATGCCGGCGTCGACTCCGTGGTCGGGCGCTGCCGCTGGTGGGAGGAGCGCCGCGACGAGCTCGACTACGAGATCGACGGCGTCGTCGTCAAGGTCGACGAGCGGGCGCTCTGGCGCGAGCTGGGTGTCGTCGGCCGCGAGCCGCGCTGGGCGATCGCCTGGAAGTTCGCCCCGACCACGGCGACGACGAAACTGCTGAAGGTTGTCTGGAACGTCGGCCGCAGCGGCCACCTCGTCCCCTTCGCGATGCTGGAGCCGGTTCACGTCGGCGGCGTGACCGTTTCCACCGCGACCCTGCACAACGAGGAGGACCTGGCCCGAAAGGACGTGCGCCCCGGCGACGAGGTGGTGGTGATGCGGGCCGGTGACGTGATCCCCCAGGTCGTCGCGCCCTTGATCCAACGCCAGGAGAAGGGCAAACGGCGCTCAGCCAAAGCCAAGCCCCCGGCCAAATGCCCGGCCTGCGCGACCCCCACGGTCAAGCCCGAGGACTCGGTCTTCACGATCTGCCCCAACCGGTCCGGCTGCCCGGGCCAGTCCCTCCAGCACGTCAAGCACTTCGTCAGCAAAGGGGCGATGGACATCGACGGCCTCGGCGAAGAGCTGGCGTTGAACTTCCTGCGGGACGGCTTGATCGACGACGTCGCCGGCATCTACGCCTTGGGCGAGGAGGATCTGCTCGACCGCAAGGTCGGCGGCAAGAGCTTCAAGGAGAAGTCGGCTCGCAATCTCCTGGCCGCAATCGACGCCTCACGAGAAAGGCCCTTCAAGCGCGTCCTCTACGCACTCGGCCTGCCCGGCGTCGGATACGTCACCGCGGAGGCGCTGGCCGACCACTTCGGCTCGATCGACACCCTGCGGAAGGCCGGGGACAATCCCGATCGGATCGAGGAGGTGGAGGGCGTCGGGCCGATCATGGCGGTGCAGATCGCCGAGTCGCTGGCCGACGAGCAGACCTGGGCGCTGGTCGAAAAGCTTCGCGAGAAGGGCCTGCGCCTCGCGCAGGACCCCTCCGAACGTCGCGCCAGCGGCGGTCCGCTAGAGGGCAAGACCTTCGTCCTCACCGGCACCCTGCCCGAGCTGACCCGCGAGGAGGCAGGTGCGCTGATCAAGGAGGCCGGGGGCAAGGTCGTCAACTCGGTCTCGAGGAAAACCGACTACGTGGTGGCCGGCGACAACCCGGGCTCGAAGCTCGCCAAGGCAGAGAAATTCGAGACCGAGGTCCTCGACGAAGCCGGCCTCCGGACCCTGCTCGGCCAGTGACCGCGGTCCGCCTCGACATCGAATACGACGGCAGCGGCTTCCGCGGCTGGTCCAAGCAACCGTTCCTGCGGACGGTGCAGGGCGAGCTGGAGTCGGCGCTGACCACCGTGCTGCGCGTGCCGGTGGAGCTGACCGTCGCCGGCCGCACCGATACGGGCGTCCATGCCTGGGGACAGGTGGCGAGCTTCGATACCGCCGCCGAGATACCGGAGGAGCTGGCCTACCGGCTGAACGGAGTCGGTCCCAGCGACATAGCCGTGACGGCCGCCACCGTCGCCGAGAACGGCTTCAACGCTCGCCACGACGCCCAGTCGCGCAGCTACTGCTACCGGATCCTGGTGCGCCGGGCGCCAAGCCCCTTCGAGCAGGGCCGAGCGCTCTGGTGGCCTCACCCCCTGGACCTCGACGCCCTCCAATCCTGCGCCACCGCGCTCCTCGGCAGCCACGACTTCACCGCCTTCACCCCGACCCAAACCGACCACGTCCACTTCGACCGCAAAGTCTTCGCCGCGGAGTGGACCACCGAAGGCGACCTAGCCACCTTCCGCATCACCGCAGACGCCTTCATGCGCAACATGGTCAGAGTCCTCGCCGGCACCCAACTGGAAGTAGCCGCGTCCCGCCGTACCACCGACAGCTTCCGCGACCTACTAAGCGGAGCACCCCGAAGCCACGCAGGCGACACAGCTCCTGCACATGGGCTCTACCTAGAGTCCGTCTCATATGACTGAGACGTTTGGCGAAGCTGGTTTACGTCAGGAGGGGCGGGGCATCGCCCGACCGGGCGGATACTCAAAGTGCCGCGCTAATTAGCGCGGCACTTTGACGGGCGGGTGATGCCCCGTCCCTCGCCGCCCTAAACCAACTCGAGGTAAACCATCTCCGTAGAGTCGGACTTCCGTGGACCAAGCTTGACGATCCGCGTGTAGCCACCGGGCCGCTCCACATACCGCGGCGCGACCTCCTCGAACAGCTTGTGCACGATGAACTTGTCGTTGTGCAGGGTGGCCAGCGCCTGGCGCCTGGCGTGCAAATCGCCTCGCTTGGCAAGCGTGATCAGCTGCTCGACCTCCGGCTTGACCGCCTTGGCCTTCGCCTGCGAAGTCTTGATCCGCTCGTGCTCGATCAGCTGCTTGGAGAGGTTGGAGAGCAGGGACTCGCGATGCGCCGCGTCGCGGCTCAGCTTGTTTCGCTTCTTGCGGTGGCGCATCGCAGGCTCAGCTCCCCGCTCAGTCTCCCTGAAGGTCGAGGCCGCGCGCGTGGAGGGTCTCGATCACTTCCTCGATCGACTTCTGGCCGAAGTTCGGGATCGCGTTCAGCTCCGAGCGCGTCTTGCGGACCAGGTCGCCGACCGTCTGCACCCCTGCCCGCTTCAGGCAGTTGTAGGAGCGGACGCCGAGCTCAAGCTCCTCGATCAGGATCTCGTCGAGGCCGTTGCTGCTGGCAACGCCGTCGCCGGCGGGCCCGGGCAGGACATCGGCCGTGTGGCTCGGGACCGGTTCGCGAGCGGTCAGCTCCTCGACCCGGTCGGCGTCGGTGAAGATCGCCAGGCTCTTGATCAGGATCTCGGATGCCTCGCGCAATGCGGCACCGGGCTCGATCGAGCCGTCGGTCTCGAGGTCCAGCGTCAACTTGTCGAAATCGGTGCGCTGGCCGACCCGGGCCGTCGCCACCGCGTAGGAAGCGCGGCGAATCGGCGAGAAGATCGAGTCGATCGGGATCACGCCGATCGGCTGCTCGTCGGACTTGTTCTCGTCAGCGGGCGAGTAGCCGCGGCCGCGGCCGATCGTCAGGTAGATCTCGAGTTTCGTTTTCTTCTCAAGCGTCGCGATCGGCGCCTCGGGGTTAAGGATCTCGACGCCGGAGGGAAGGTCGATGTCCTTCGCCTTGATCTCGCCCGGACCGGTCGCGACCAGCGGTGCCTCGACCTCGTCGGCATCGGTGTGCATGCGGACGACGAGGTCCTTGAGGTTGAGGACGATGTCGGTGACGTCCTCCTTGACGCCGGGCACGGTCGAGAACTCGTGGGCGACGCCCTCGATACGGACGCTGGTGACCGCGGCTCCCCCCAGCGAGGAGAGCAGGACGCGGCGGAGGCTGTTGCCGAAGGTGTAGCCGAAGCCCTTGTCAAGGGGCTCGACGGTGAAAGTACCGCGACGGTCATCCACTTTCTCGGAGGTGATGCGAGGGACCTGGAAATCAGTGGTCATGTGTTCCTTGCGTATGCGTGTTCAGAAACGTGAGTCCGGTTACTTGGAGTACAGCTCGACGATCAGCTGCTCCTGAACCGGTGCCGAGATCTCTGCGCGCTCTGGGTAGCGCAGGACCTTGGCCGTGAGGGAGTCGTGATCGGCCTGCAGCCAGGCCGGCACGGTGGAGACGAGCTCCGTTGCCTTGCGAATCGTGTCACCGGCGGCTGAGTTCGACTTGATCGAAATCACGTCTTCGGGACGTACTTGGTAGGAGGGGATGTCGACGCGCCGGCCGTTGACCAGCCAGTGGCCGTGACGAATCAGCTGTCGGGCCTGGCGCCGTGAGGCGGCGAAGCCGAGGCGGACCAGCACGTTGTCGAAGCGGGACTCGAGCAGGCGCAGCAGGTTCTCGCCGGTGACGCCATCCTGGCGCGAGGCCCTGTCGTAATAGGCGCGGAACTGTTTCTCCAGCACCTGGTAGTAACGGCGCGTCTTCTGCTTCTCGCGCAACTGCACCCGGTACTCGGACTGGCGCATGCGACCGCGACCGTGCTCGCCGGGCGGGTAGGAGCGGCGCTCCACCCCGCACTTGTCGGTGAAGCAGCGCTCGCCCTTGAGGAAAAGCTTCTGGCCCTCGCGACGGCACTGCTTGCACTGCGGAGAGGTATCGCGGGCCATTAGACGCGCCTCCGCTTCTTCGGACGGCAGCCGTTGTGGGCCTGCGGGGATACGTCCTTGACCGTGGTGACGTCGAGGCCGGCGGCCTGCAGCGAACGAATCGCCGTCTCGCGGCCGGACCCAGCCCCCTTGGCGAAGACCTCGACCTTCTCGAGACCGTGTTCCATGCCCTTCTTGGCGGCGGCGTCGGCGGTCACCTGGGCGGCGAACGGCGTCGACTTGCGCGAGCCTTTGAACCCGGCCGAGCCTGCCGACTCCCAGGCAATCACATTGCCGTCGGTGTCGGTGAGCGTGACGATCGTGTTGTTGAACGAAGTCTTGATGTGAGCCTGCCCGTAGGTGACGTTCTTCTTGACGCGGCGACGGGAGCGCCCTTTGGCGGGTTTCTTAGCGGCGGCCATCTGTTCCTTACTTGGCGGTCGGCGCCTTGCGCTTGCCGGCAACGCTCATCCGGCGCGGGCCCTTGCGGCCGCGCGCGTTGGTCTTGGTCCGCTGGCCGCGGACCGGGAGGCCACGACGGTGGCGAAGGCCCCGGTAGGAGCCGATCTCCATCAGCCGTTTGACGTCCTGGGAGCGCTCACGGCGCAGGTCGCCCTCGACCTCGCGCTGGTCGACCGCGTCGCGCAGGCGAATCACCTCGTCCTCGGTGAGGTCTTTGACCATCGTGTTCGGATCGACTTTGGCCTCGACGAGGATCTTCTGCGCGGTCGAGCGGCCGATCCCGAAGATATAGGTGAGCCCGATCTCGACCCGCTTGCCGACCGGGATGTTGACTCCTGAGATACGCGCCATGCGCTAGCCCTGACGCTGCTTGTGTCGGGGGTTCTGGCAGATCACCAAGACCGCGCCGTTGCGGCGGATGATCTTGCACTTTTCGCACATCGGCTTTACAGAAGCTCTGACCTTCATAGCTCCGGTCTTCATATCGAATACAGGATTCCCACACGCCCCAGGAGTTGGACGGCAGGCACTAACTGGCCCAATGGGCCGACCGGGAAAGATAGCAGGGGGCGTGCCTTGGGGATTCGCGGCGGTTTACCCAGCGGATGCTGCCGGACTAGCAGTGCGCGTTTCCGTCGGCAACGGGGAGGAAAAGACCCTCTCGCACGGGGCCTCGGCGATGCAGCCACTTTGTAGGCCGGGAAGCAAACCATCTCCAGTAAAAACGAAGCCGCTCGGCGAGAGGAATCGGGCGCTTCGCGTCCGTGAAGCTGATGCCTTCATCGCAGCAGCCCTCAAGGTATTGAAGGATCATCCCCTCGAGACTCCGAAGCGCCAAGGCCTCATCTCGGCCCTGTGAAACAACGTCGAAATCGGGAGCGACTGCCACCCAGTTGTCGTCCTCGGGAAGTAGCCAAACGCGAATCGCGAATACGTCCGGCCACTCAGCTTGGCTGTCCGCTGTGGACCCAGCGGACCGCTCAGCGACGGTCATCTTGCTGCCACTTAGCTCCTTTGGGGTTTGGTTGCTATGCCTGCACCTAACAGTTCCCAGGCACTCTGCTCATCGAGATGGTCGCACAACAGCGGGCGGAAAGCTAGATTCTGCGGTTCACGGATCGAGGCCATTCAGGATGCGTTGAAGCTCCTTCTTGGAATACCCGCTCTGGCGACATAGGGAGCGCCAGACCCATCCTCCGACCTTGACGTTCTCCCACTTCGCGTCGAGTTGCACCTTCCCGGGCCGGTCGGGGTGCTTGAGGTTCATGTGGCTGCCGTGCTTCGCCGGCTCATAACCAATCCTCCGAAACTCCCGGTCTAGTTCGCGATAGCCAAATGGACCACGAGATAGCGCTTGGCCCTTCCTATTTCGATTTTGCCTTGGCATTCCGAACGCCTCCTCCGAATCCGTCCGGATGCCATGCGATCCTGCGTTCTCGGTAGAAAGACATCATGGACCTATCGGTTGCTTAACCAGCTGCTGAAAAGCCCGCCCTGCCAGGCGGGCTTTTCCTTTGGCTAGACTTTAGGTACGAGCCCGGACGCCTCAATGACCGCCGCAAACCGCATCCGGCTTGGCGCCGCTGGTTCGCGAAATCGGATCGTTAATTCACCCAAGACCCCCGCTCGCTACGTCTCTTCGTGCCAGGGAGTCAAGATGCGCGGGCCGTCGGCCGTCACGGCGACGGTGAACTCGAAGTGGGCGGCGAGCGAGTCGTCCTGCGAGTAGACCGCCCAGCCGTCGTCGCCCATCCGCACCAGGGCACCGCCCGCGTTGACCATCGGCTCGATCGCCAGCACCGTCCCCTCCTCGAGCACCGGGCCCTTGCCCGGCGTGCCGAAGTTGGGGACCTGCGGGTCCTCGTGCATCTCGCGGCCGATTCCGTGGCCGACCAGGGTGCGAATGATCGAGAGCCCCTCGATCTCGACCGCACGCTGGATCGCGGCCGAGACGTCGCCGAGCTTGCTGCCCGGCTGCATCTGCTCGACCCCGGCAAAGAGCGCCGCCTTGGTCACATCGAGCAGCCCCTGCGCCTCGGGGGCGATCGGGCCGATCGGCAATGTCATCGCCGCGTCGGCGACCCAGCCGTCCTTGATCACCCCAACGTCGACCGAAAGCACGTCGCCGCGCTTGCACTCGTAGTGCCCGGGGATGCCGTGCACGACCATCGAGTTCGGCGAGGCGCAGATCGAGGCCGGAAAGCCGCGGTAGCCCTTGAAGGCCGGCTCCGCCCCCTGTGAGCGGATCAGCTTCTCGGCGGCCAGGTCAAGCTCCTTGGTGGTCACTCCTGGCCTCGCCTTTGCGGCAACCATGTGCAGGCAGCGAACCAGTATCTCGCCCGCCGCCGCCATCTTGTCAACCTGCTCCGGAGTCTTGCGAACGATCATTCTGTACACGCTAGCCCCAGTGGCTAGATGGCCCCGTCGGCCTCGAGGCGAACGGTCGCCAGGGTGCGCTGGATCGCATCGGCAACCGCGTCCGGCGACGCGGCACCGTCGATCTGCCGCAACAGGCTCTGGCTGTCGTAGTGCTCGACCAGCGGGGCGGTCTTGGCGTGGTACTGCTCGAGCCGGTGGCGGATCACCTCGGGCTTGTCGTCGTCACGGACGATCAGCTCGCTGCCGTCCATGTCGCAGGTGCCCTTCCGCTCGGGCGGGTTGAACTCGACGTGGAAGACGTGGCCGTTCTCGGCGCAGGTACGGCGGCCGCCGAGGCGGCGCACGACCTCCTCGTCGCCGACGTCGATCAGCAGCACCGCGGTAAGCCGCCTTCCCAGCTCCTTCAGCTTTGCCGCCAGCGCCTCGGCTTGCGGAGCGGTACGGGGAAAGCCATCGAGGATGAACCCGTCAGCGCCCTCGCTGGAGTCGATCCGCTCGCCGATCATGCCGACGATCAACTCGTCGGGGACGAGGTCGCCGCGGTCCATGTAGTCCTTGGCGGCATTGCCCAACTCGGTCCCCTCGCGTACCGCGGCCCGGAGGATGTCCCCCGTGGCCCAGTAGGGAAGCTCGAGATCCTCCTGCAACCGCTCGCCTTGGGTGCCCTTGCCGGACCCAGGAGGGCCGAGGAGTACGAGGTTGAGCTCAGCCATCGAGGCTTATTTGAGGAAGCCCTCGTAGTTACGCATCATCAGCTGCGCCTCGAGCTGCTTCACCGTTTCCAGGGCGACGCCGATCACGATCAGGATCGAGGTGCCGCCGAAGGCGAAGTTGGCCGACGTCTGGCTGAGCAGGATCGTCGGCAGCGCTGCCACGGCGCCCAGGTAGAGGGCGCCGGGGAAGGTGAGGCGGGAGAGGATGCGATCGAGGTACTCGGCCGTGGGCCGTCCCGGGCGAACGCCGGGGATGAAACCGCCGTACTTCTTCAGGTTGTCGGCCTGGTCGACCGGGTTGAAGGTGACGGCTGTATAGAAGTAGGTGAAGATGACGATGAAGAAGACCTCGCCGACCACGTAGGCCCAGCTGCTGGGACTGAAGAAGGCGGCGAAATCGAGCGCGGCGGGAGTGTTGAGCAGCTGCCCGATCGTCGGCGGGAAGGCCATGATCGAAGCGGCGAAGATGACCGGGATGACACCTGCCATGTTGACCCGGAGCGGCAGGTAGGTCGAGCCGCCCGAGGTCATTTTCCTGCCGACGACCCGTTTGGCGTACTGGACCGGGATCCGCCGCTGGCCCTCCTGGACGAAGACGATCGCGACGATCACCCCCAGGGCGATGAAGGGCATCATCACGACGAAAACCTGGTCCGGATTGCTCCACCAGGCCTGCAGCCCGGTCGGCAGGCCGGAGACTATCGAGGCGAAGATCATCAGGGAGATCCCGTTGCCGATGCCGCGCTGGGTGATCAGCTCGCCGAACCACATCAGCAGGGTGCAGCCAGCCGTGAGCGCGATGACGATCAGCAGGATCTTGGGACCGGTGAGGCTGCCGAGAAAGTTGTTGCCGCCCGCCTGCCCGAAGGAGCGGAAGAGGAAGACGTAGCCGAAGGACTGCCCGAAGGCGAGGCCGACGGTGAGGTAGCGGGTGTACTGGGTGATCTTCTGCTGCCCCACCTCACCTTCTTTCTGCAGCTTCTCCAGCGAGGGCACGACCACGGTCAGCAGCTGCAGGATGATCGAGGCGGTGATGTAAGGCATGATCCCCAGCGCGAAGAGCGAGAGCCGCGAGAGGCTGCCGCCCGAGAAGGTGTTGAGGAAGCTGAGGATGCCGCCGCCAGCGAAGTTGCTCTGCAGTTCCTTGACCGCGTTGAGGTCGACCCCCGGAGCGGGGATGTAGGCGCCGAGCCGGTACAGCAGCAGCATCGCCGCGGTGAAGGCGAGCTTCTTGCGAATGTCGGCGACGCTGAAGGCGTTCGCAATAGTCCGGAGCATTACTGCTCCAGAGTGTGGCAGGAACCGCCAGCCGCTTCTATCTTCCCTTTGGCGGCCGCACTGAATCCGTGCGCGTGCACGGACATCTGCTTGGAGATCTCGCCGCGGGCGAGGATCTTGACCGGGTCCGAGCGCTTGGCGAGGCCCTTCTCCTTGAGGGTCTCGGGCGTCACCTCGGCGCCGGCCTCGAAGCGCTCCTCAAGATCGGCGAGGTTCACCGGCTGGGACTTGGTGCGGAAGTTCTCGAACGGCATCGACTTCTTCATGTGAGGTCCGCGGAGCTTTCGCATCCGCATGTGAATCGGGTTCTGGCCGCCTTCGTAGCCCGGCTTCCGTTTGGAGCCAGAGCGCGAGCCCGCGCCCTTGTGCCCACGACCGGAGGTCTTGCCAAGACCAGACCCCTCGCCCCGCCCAAGCCGCTTCCGCGCCTTCCGCGAAGAGGGCTTCGGCCGCAAGTTATGCAGCCCGATCTCCTCAGAGCGCTCCTTGTCAGCCATCGCTGACCTCCACCAGATGCGAGACCACGACCAGTTGCCCCTTCAACTGAGGAGAATCCTTCCGCTCCACAGCCTGACCGATCCCACTCAGCCCAAGCGCCCTCAAAGTCGCTTTCTGAGCCGGTTTGGCCCCGTTAGTAGACCGAACCTGCTTGATAGTCACGACGAAGCCTCCTCAACAGAGGAAGTCTCCTCAGCTTTCGCCTCCGCAGCGGCCTCCGCCGAACCCTGCTCAGCTTTCGACTCCTCAGCGGGCTTTGCCTCGGCCGCAACAGGCTCCTCAGCTTTGGGCTCTTCAGCGACCGGGGGCTTTGCCTCAGCCGGTGCAGGCTCCGGAGTTTTGGGAACCTCAGCCGCTGCGTCCGCGGGTGGCGTCGTAGGGGGAACCTCCCCCGAGGAAGCTTTAGCTACCGCAGCGGGAGGTGGGTCCCCTGCGACGACAGGACCCGCCGGCCGGGGCTCGCTCGCGTCCCCTGCAGTGACAGGACCGGCGGAAGAAGCGTCCGAAATCTCAGCCGAAGCACCATTGCCATTGCTCTTCTGAACACCAAGCACTTGAGCGACGGTCAGTCCACGAAGCTCAGCAACCTCCTCAGGCCGCCGCAGCCGAATCAACCCGTCCATCGTCGCCTTAACCAGGTTGATCGGGTTCTGAGTTCCAATGCTCTTGGTCAAGACATCCTTGACGCCACCCAACTCGAGCACCGCGCGCACGCCGCCACCGGCAATCACGCCGGTACCGGGGCTGGCCGGCCGCAGGACAACATGCCCCGCGCCGTAGCGGCCGATGATCTTGTGGGTGATCGTCTGCCCGTATTTGGGAATCCGGATCAAGTCCTTGCGGGCGTTCTCGACGCCCTTCTGGATCGCCAGGGGAACCTCGCGGGCCTTGCCGTAACCGATCCCGACGACGCCCTCTTCGTCGCCGACGGCCACCAGGGCGGTGAAGGAGAAGCGCCGGCCGCCCTTGACCACCTTGGCGACGCGGTTGATCTCGATCACGCGCTCCTGCAGGTCGAGCCCGCGCGGGCTCACCGTCTCGACGTTGGTTGTGTCCATTCCCTTCATAGCGAGCGGTCCAAGGTAGCGAACTAGCGCTAGAAGACCAGGCCCCCCTCTCGCGCTCCCTCGGCCAGGGCCTTGACCCGGCCGTGGTACTGGTAGCCGCCGCGATCGAAGACGCAGCTCTCGACCCCGGCCGCCTTGGCGCGCTCGGCAAGAAGCTCACCCGCCCGCTTGGCCTGGGCGCTGGCACTGAGCTTGCGCAACTCGGGCTCGACCCAGTTGACGGCGGCCACGGTGTGGCCCTTGCGGTCGTCAATCAGCTGGGCGAAGACGCCGCGGTTGGAGCGGTAGACGGACAGGCGCGGGCGCTCCGTCGTGCCGGTCACGCGGGCGCGGACACGGCGGCGGCGGCGCAGGCGAGCCTGTCTCTTGGTGACGACCGTCATGCGCGCTTGCCCACCTTGCGCATCACGTGCTCGTCGCGGTAGCGGATTCCCTTGCCCTTGTACGGCTCCGGGGGCCGGCGCTTGCGGATGTCGGCGGCGACCTGGCCGACGAGCTGCTTGTCGATGCCGCGCACGATGATCTCGGTCGGCTGCGGAACCTCGAACTCGATTCCGTCGGGCGCCTCGATCGAGACTGGGTGCGAGTAGCCCAGCGCCAGCTCCAGGTTCTTGCCCTTGAGCTGGGCGCGGTAGCCGACGCCCTGGATCTCCAGGCGCTTCTCAAATCCCTCGGTGACCCCCTCGACCATGTTGGCGATCAAGCTGCGGGTGAGGCCGTGCAGGGCGCGATGCTCGCCGCGGTTGGTGGGGCGGTCGACGGTGAGCACCCCATCGCTCTGCTCGACCTTCATATCGGTGGAGAGGACTTGCGCCAACTCTCCCTTGGGGCCCTTGACCGCGACCCGGCCAGGGCTGAGCTCGACGCTGACGGCGTCGGGCACGGCGATGGGCTTTCTTCCGATCCGGCTCATCGCTCGCTCACCAGACGTAGGCGACGACCTCGCCGCCAACGCCCTTTGCCTTCGCTTCGTGGCCGGTCATCACGCCGACCGAGGTGCTGACGATCGCCGTGCCGGTGCCGCCGTCTACCCGCGGCACTTCCTTGTGGTCGACGTAGCGGCGGCGGCCCGGGCGCGAGATCCGCTCCAGACCGAGGATCACCGGACGGCGATCCTCGGTGTACTTGAGGCGGATCTTGATCTCTTCGCCGACGCGGGCCGGTTGCTTGCCAAAATCGAGAATGTAGCCCTGCTCCTTGAGAATCCGCGACATCTCCAGCTTCAGCCGCGAGGCGGGAATCTCCACCTCGTCGAGGCCGGAGCCAAGCGCGTTGCGGATCCGGGTCAGGTAATCGGCTATCGGGTCGGTAAGCATGTTTCTCTTCGTGTCTCGGTCTCTACCAGCTGGACTTGGTCATGCCGGGGACGTGGCCCTCGTGCGCGGCCTCACGCAGGCAGATCCGGCAGAGGCCGAACTTGCGGTAGTAGGCACGCGGCCGACCACAGCGACGGCAACGGTTGTATTCACGGGACTTGAACTTAGCTTTCCGTCCCTGCTTAACCTTCAGTGAAGTCTTAGCCATTCTTACGAACCTTCCTTTTCAGCGTCCTGCGACGAGTCGTCGTCCGCGGGTCCTGTCGATGCAGGGGACCCACCGCCCCCTGCGGTAGCTGAAGCTTCCTCGGGGGCGGTCCCCCCTGCATCGCCACCCCCGGACGACGACTCGTCGGGCGCAGGCTCTTCGGGCTTGGCGTATGCCTCGGGGTTCTCCTCCTTGAGCTGGTCCAACGCAGCTTGCTCGGCCTCGGCGCGCTGGCGAGCTTCCTCTTTGCGCTTCTCCTCCTCGGCGGCTTCCTGCGCCTCGATGTCTGCGTCGGGTTTGCCGGGGCGGCCCTCCTTGGCGAAGGGCATTCCCAACCCCAAGAGAAGCTCGAACGCCTCTTCGTCCGTTGGGGCCGAAGTCGTGATCGTGATGTCGAGGCCGCGCACCTCGTCGATCGAGTCGTAGTCGATTTCGGGGAAGATCAGCTGCTCCTTGACGCCCATCGAGTAGTTGCCGCGGCCGTCGAAGGAGCGCGGGTTGAGGCCGCGGAAGTCGCGGATCCGCGGCACGGCGATCGAGCAGAGGCGGTCGAGGAACTCCCACATGCGGGCGCGGCGCAGCGTCACCGAGACGCCGACCGGCATCCCCTCGCGCACCTTGAAGGAAGCGATCGACTTGCGGGCGCGGCGCACGTTGGGCTGCTGGCCGGCGATCGTCGCCAGCTGCCCCTGCGCGGCTTCCAGCATCTTCGCGTTCTGCTTCGCCTCGCCAAGGCCCATGTTGAGCGTGATCTTCTGCAGGCGCGGGGCCTGCATCGGTGTCGAGTAGCCGAACTTCTCGGTCAGCGCCGGGAGGATCTCCTGTTCGTAGCGCTCGCGCAGGCGCGGCGGCGGTGCTGCCTGGGATTGCACGGTTGCCGACTCCATTAGAAGGACACTCCGCTCCGCTTCGAGAAGCGCTCGCGCTTGCCGCCTTTGTCGCGGCGCACGCCGACCCGGACCGGTTTGTTGTCTTTGGGGTCGAGCAGCATCACGTTGGAGACGTGAATCGGCCCCTCCTTCTCGACGATGCCCCCGGCCTGGGAGTTTTTAAGGTCGGTCTGGGAGCGCGGTTTTTCGTGGCGCTTGACCATGTTGAGGTGCTCGACATAGACGCGCTGCTTTTTCGGCTCGGTGCGGACCACGCGGCCGGTCTTGCCGGCGTCCTTGCCGCCGATCACCATCACCTGGTCGTCTTTGCGGACCTTCATCGCCTTGGCCATCTCAGAGCACCTCCGGTGCCAGGGAGATGATTTTCATGAAGTTGCGATCGCGCAGCTCGCGGGCGACGGGGCCGAAGATGCGGGTGCCGCGCGGGTTGTTGCTCGCCGGATCGATCAGCACGGCGGCGTTTTCGTCGAAGGAGATGTAGGTGCCGTCGGAGCGGCCGAGCTGCTTGCGGGTGCGGACGACGACGGCCTGCACGACCTCGCCTTTGCGCACGCCACCCTGCGGGCTGGCCTGTTTGACGGTTGCCGTGATCACGTCACCGACCCCGGCGTAGCGCCGGTGCGATCCACCCTTGACGCGGATGCAGAGGATTTCGCGGGCGCCGGAGTTGTCGGCGACCTTCAGTCTCGACTCCTGCTGGATCACTTCGCCTTCTCCAGTACCTCGACCAGGCGCCAGCGCTTGGTCTTGGAGAGCGGGCGGGTCTCGACGATCCGCACGGTATCGCCCTCGCCAGCCTCGTTGCGCTCGTCGTGGGCGTGCAGCGTCCGCGAGCGGCGCACGACCTTTTCGTAGGTCGGATGCCGGCGAGCAATATCGATCCGCACAGTGATCGACTTCTCACCCTTATTGGAAACAACGATCCCCTGCCGCGTCTTGGCCGCAACGGCGTCCTTCTCGGCAACGGGAGTGCCCGTGCCGGGGGTCTTGCCCGCTTTCGCAGCAGCCCGTTCCTTGCGCCGCGACCCAGCCTTGACCTTGCGGTGCTCAGCACGCTTCGCAGCCCTTTCCTCAGGAGTGAGCGCAGGGCCGGCTTTGTGCGGCTCGCGAGAACGCTGCAAGCGGCGGCGCTCCTTCCAAGGAAGCTCATCCTCAGGGTCGGGCTCAGCCGCAGGAGCCGCCTCGGCGGCCACAGGCTTCTCCTCTTCACCCGCAGGGGCGTCAGAAGACTTCGCCTCAGGCACCTCGCCCTTGGACGCATCCGCATCTTCCGCGGGTGGCGTGGAGGTGGGCTCCTCGCCCGCAGCCTGCGAGGACGAGGAGTCCTCCTCCGCGACAGGACCCGCGGACGACTGCGCCTCGTCCTGGGACGTCTCGTCAGTCACGTCGTCTTTTTTCGTCTCGTCGATCATCTCTTCAGCTCTTTCTCCACATCGATCCCTCGCTCGCGCGCCACAGTCAGCAACTTGGCGACATCTCGCCGTGCGACCCCGACCCGAGCCGTGTTCTCCAGCTCGCCGGTCGCCTGGCGGAAGCGCAGGTTGAACTTCTCTTGCTGGGCCTCGATCAGCTTGGCGACCAGCTCGTCGTCTTTGAGGTCATGCACCTCGGCCGCCTTCACTGTCCCTCGGCCCCCTCTCGCCGGACGAACTTGGTCCGGACCGGAAGCTTGTGCCCCGCCAGGCGCAATGCCTCGCGGGCGAGATCCTCGGGCACGCCGGCCAGCTCGAACATCACCTTGCCGGGCTTGATCACGGCGACCCAGCCCTCCGGGTTGCCCTTGCCGGAGCCCATCCGGGTCTCGGCCGGCTTCTTCGTGTAGGGCTTGTCGGGGAAGACGTTGATCCAGACCTTGCCGCCACGTTTGATCTTGCGGGTCATCGCCACGCGGGCGGCCTCGATCTGGCGGTTGGTGATCCAGCCGCGGTCGAGCGACTTCAGCCCGTACTCGCCAAAGGCGACGGTGCTGCCGCCCTTGGTGTTGCCGCGCATCCGGCCGCGCATCTGCTTGCGGTGCTTGACCCGCTTCGGCATCAGCATCTAACGACCGCCCCCGCGCGGGCCGCCGCGTCCGCCACCAGGACCTCCGCGGCCGCCGCCGGGACGACCGCCACGGTCACCGCCGCGACCGCGATCTCCGCCGGGCCGCCCGCCGCGCTGGCCACCCTGCGGGCCGGCATCCTCGTCGGTGAGCTGGTCGTTGCGGAAACCCTCGGGCATCACTTCGCCCTTGTTGATCCAGCATTTGACGCCGATCCGGCCGGTCGTCGTGCGTGCCTCGAAGAAGCCGTAGTCGATGTTGGCGCGCAGCGTGTGCAGCGGCACCCGGCCGTCCGAATAGCCTTCGGTGCGGGCCATCTCGGCGCCGCCGAGGCGGCCGGACACCTGGACCTTGACTCCCTTGGCACCGGAGCGCATCGCCGAGGTGAGGGCGCGTTTCATCGCCCGCCGGAAGGCGACCCGGTTCTGCAGTTGCTCGGCGATCGACTGGGCGACCAGCTTGGCGTCGAGCTCGGGGCGCTTCACCTCGCGGATGTTCACCTTCACCGGTTTGCCGGTCAGCTTGTGCAGGTCTTTGCGCAGCGCGTCGACTTCCGAACCCGACTTGCCGATCACGATGCCCGGCCGTGCCGTGTGGATGTCGACGGCGATCTCGCCGTGGCGCTCGATCGTGATGCTGGAAAGCCCGGCGTGGGCGAGCTTGTTTTCGATGTGGTCGCGGATTTTCAGGTCCTCGTTCAGAACGTCGGCGAAGTCTTTCTCCTCGAACCAGTTCGACTTCCAGTCCTGGATGTAGCCGACGCGGAAGCCGCCGGGATGGATCTTCTGTCCCATGTCCCTAGTCCTCTTCCTCGGGGCTCAGTGCCAACGCGATGTGGCAGGTTCGCTTGTTGATCCGCGAGGCGCGGCCGAGCGCGCGCGGGCGGAAGCGGCGCAGGGTCGGCCCTTCGTCGACGGTGATCTCTGAGATCCGCATCTCGTCGCCGATCAGGTCGTGGTTGTTCTCGGCGTTGGCCGCGGCCGAGTCGATCAGCTTGCGAATGTCCTCGGCCGCGCCGCGGGGCGAGAACTCGAGCAGCGCACGGGCCTGCTCGATGTGCATCCCCCGCACCTGATTGGCGATCAGGCGCGCCTTGCGCGGTGCCACCCGCACGTAGCGGGCGCTGGCCCGGACGACGATCGGTGTGGCGGCCACGCTACTCACCCTTGCCCGTTCCGGAGTGGGAGCGGAAGGTGCGGGTCGGCGCGAACTCGCCCAGCTTGTGGCCGACCATCGACTCGGAGATGAAGACCGGGACGTGCTTGCGCCCGTCGTGGACGGCGATCGTGTGGCCGACCATGTCCGGGAAGACGGTCGAGCTGCGCGACCAGGTCTTCAGCATCTGCTTGCTGCCGGACTCGTTCATGGCGGTGACGCGCTTCATCAGCGCCTCTTCCACCCACGGGCCCTTTTTGGTCGAGCGTCCCATTAGCGGCTCTTCTTCTTTCCGCGGCGACGGCCGCGCACGATGTAGCGGTCGGACTGCTTGCCCTTCTTGCGGGTGCGGTAGCCGAGCGTCGGCTTGCCCCAGGGAGTAACCGGGTGGCCTCCGGGCGTGTGGTGGGCCTCGCCGCCGCCATGCGGGTGGTCGACGGGGTTCATCGCCACGCCGCGCGTCTGCGGCCGCTTGCCCTTGTGGCGGTTGCGGCCCGCCTTGCCGACGGTGAGGTTCTGGTGCTCGGCGTTGGAGAGCACGCCGACAGTGGCGCGGCACTCGGCACGCACCATCCGCATCTCCGAGGAGGGCAGGCGAAGGGTCACCATCTCGCCCTCCTTCGCCGCAAGCTGAATCGAGGTCCCCGCAGAGCGCCCGAGCTTGCCGCCCTGACCGGGGGTGAGCTCGACGTTGTGGACGATCGTGCCGGTCGGCATCTCGCCGAGCGGAAGCGCGTTGCCGGGCCGGATGTCGGCGCCGGGACCGGACTGGACCTCGTCGCCGACCGAGATCGCCGCCGGGGCGAGGATGTAGCTCTTGGCTCCGTCGGCATAGTTGAGCAGGGCGATGTAGCAGCTGCGGTTGGGGTCGTACTCGATGCTGGCGACCTTCGCCGGCACGCCGTCCTTGAGCCGCTTGAAGTCGATCTGGCGGTAGCGCCGCTTGGCGCCGCCGCCGCGATGGCGGGCGGTGACCCGGCCGTTTGCGTTACGCCCGCCGGACTTGCGCAGGCCCTCGGTCAGCTTTCGCTCCGGGGTCGAGGCGGTCAGCTGCTCGCGCAGCGGGTACGTCGCGAAGCGGCGTCCCGGGCTGGTCGGTTTTGTTTTTCGGTTCGGCATCCCTTGTTCCCTAGGCAGTCTCTGCGCCCTCGAACAGCTCGATCCGCTCGCCGGGGGCGAGCTGCACGACGGCCTTCTTCCAACCCCGCGTCTTGCCCTGGTGCAGGCCGCGGCGCTTGGGCTTGGCCCGCACCTTGGAGGTGCGCACCGCGGCGACCTTGACCTCGAATATCTCCTCGACGGCCTGGGCGATCTGGGTCTTGTGCGCCCGGTCATCGACGCGGAAGGTGTACTTGCCTTCACCGATCAGGGCGTAGCTCTTCTCGGAGACGACCGGCCGGATGATCGTGTTGCGGGCGTCCATCAGATCAACCGCTCCTTCAGCTTCTCCAGCGCCTGCTCGGAGACGACCAGGGAGGCGGCGCCGATCACGTCGGCGACGCCGACGGCGCTGACCTCGGCAACCTCGACCCGGACGATGTTGCGGAAGCTCTTCGCGGCACCGCCCTCCTCGGGGGCGAGCACGATCAGGGTCGAGCGCTTGGCGCCCCACTTGGCCAGAGCCTCGGCGGCGGTCTTAGTCGAGGGCGTCTCGAACGCGCTCGCATCGAACACGGCAACGCTCTCGCGCTCAGCGTGGACCGAGAGGGCCGAGCGCATTGCCTTGCGGCGGGCCTTGCGGTTGACCTTGACCGTGTAGTGGCGCGGCTTGGGACCGAAGGCGACGCCGCCGCCGAAGCGGGTGGGCGAGCTGAGCGCGCCGACGCGGGCGCGGCCGGTGCCCTTCTGGCGCCAGGCCTTGGCACCGGTCATCGAGACCTCGCCTCGGGTCAGGGTCGAGGCCGAGCCCTGGCGGCGCGAAGCGAGGTCGGCACGAGCCGCCTCGTCGACCAGCGAGTGGTGGAAGGGCTCGGCGAAGAGCTCTTTTGGCAGGTCGGCCTTGGTCGTCTTGCCGAGCACGGCGGCTTTAGCCATCGGTCCGCACCTCGACCATCGCGTTGCGCGAGCCCGGCACCGAGCCCCTGATCAGCAGCAGGTTGCGCTCGGCATCGACCTGGGCGACCTCGAGGCCCTTCTGGGTGACCCGCTTGTTGCCCATCTGGCCCGGCATCCGCATGCCCTTGAAGACCCGCGCGGGGAAGGTGCTGGCGCCGATCGAGCCCGGCGCGCGCACATTGTGCGAGCCGTGGCTGACCGGCCCGCGGCTGAAGTTGTGGCGCTTGATGCCGCCCTGGAAGCCCTTGCCGATAGAGATCCCGGCGACCTTGACCCGCTGGCCGGCCTCGAAGGACTCGACGGTGACGTCGTCGCCGATCTTGGGACCCTCCTGGGCACCGAGATCCTCGTCGCGGAACTCGACCAGGTGGCGCATCGGCGCCGCGCCGGCCTTCTTCAGGTGGCCTTCCTCGGCCTTGCTCAGCTTGCCCTGCTTGGTCTCGCCGAAGGCGAGCTGCACGGCGGTGTAGCCGTCACGTTCTTGCTCGCGCACCGCCGTCACCTTGCACGGGCCGGCCTCGATCACGGTCACCGGGATGACCTCGCCGTCCTCGGCAAAGACCTGCGTCATCCCAAGCTTCTTTCCGAGAATCGCGGCCATCGTCCTAGAGGCGGATCTCGATGTCGACACCGGCGGGCAGCGAGTCGAGGCGCTGCAGCGAGTCGACGGTTTTCGGCGAAGGCTGGAGGATGTCGATCAGGCGCTTGTGGGTACGCATCTCGAAGTGCTCGCGCGAGTCCTTGTCCTTGAAGGGAGAGCGGATCACGCAGTAGACGTTCTTCTCGGTGGGCAGCGGCACCGGGCCGGAGACGCTGGCGCCGGTGCGCTCCGCGGTCTCGACGATCTCGCGGGCAGCCCGGTCTATGGCGTCATGGTCATACGCCTTTAGCCGGATCCGAATTTTCTGTGCCGCTATCGCTGCCACGTTCGAACTTTTCTCTCGTCTTTTCCGCGCGTCTTACCGCGCATAAAGGGCGGGGCCCCTTTTGTTTGGGGCGCCGCCCCGGTCGTATGTCCTTGCAGTT
Source organism: uncultured Solirubrobacterales bacterium (assembly GCA_963817905.1). GTDB lineage: Bacteria > Actinomycetota > Thermoleophilia > Solirubrobacterales > 70-9 > VRUE01. The sequence goes on from CAWFPS010000003.1 coordinate 660,329, forward strand.
GTCTCGCTGCCCGGCGGGCATGCGAAGGGCGGGCCCGCGGCCCGCCCCGGGTGCTTCGGCTACTCGATGATCTCGGCGACGACTCCCGAGCCGACGGTCCGGCCACCCTCGCGGATGGCGAAACGCAGGCCCTGATCCATCGCGATCGGCTGAATCAGCTCGATCGTCATCTCGACGTTGTCGCCCGGCATCACCATCTCGGTCCCCTCGGGGAGGTTGGCAATCCCGGTCACGTCGGTGGTCCGGAAGTAGAACTGGGGTCGGTAGCCCGAGAAGAACGGCGTGTGACGGCCGCCCTCCTCCTTCTTCAGGCAGTAGACCTCGGCCTTGAACTTGGTGTGCGGGGTGATCGAGCCGGGCTTGCAGAGCACCTGGCCACGCTCGATCTCCTCACGCTTGGTACCGCGGAGCAGGGCGCCGATGTTGTCGCCGGCCTGGCCCTGGTCGAGCAGCTTGCGGAACATCTCGACTCCGGTGACGACCGTCGTCGTGGTGTCCTTGATCCCGACGATCTCGACCTCGTCGCCGGTGTTGACGATGCCCTGCTCGACGCGGCCGGTGGCAACCGTGCCGCGGCCGGTGATCGAGAAGATGTCCTCGATCGGCATCAGGAAGGGCTTGTCGAGCTCGCGCACGGGCTCGGGGATGTAGGAGTCGAGCGCATCGGCCAGTTCGAAGATCGCCTTCTGCGCCTCTTCGTCGCCCTCCAGCGCCTTCAGGGCCGAGCCCTTGACGATCGGGGTGTCGTCGCCGGGGAAGTCGTACTCGTTGAGCAGGTCCTTGACCTCCTCCTCGACGAGCTCGATCAGTTCGTCGTCGTCGACCTGGTCGATCTTGTTGAGGAAGACGACCACGTGCGGGACGTTGACCTGGCGGGCGAGCAGGATGTGCTCGCGCGTCTGCGGCATAACGCCGTCGGCGGCCGAGACGACCAGAATCGCACCGTCCATCTGGGCGGCGCCGGTGATCATGTTCTTGACGTAGTCGGCGTGGCCCGGGCAGTCGACGTGGGCGTAGTGCCGGTTCGCGGTCTGGTACTCGACATGGGAGGTCGCGATCGTGATGCCGCGTTCCTTCTCCTCCGGTGCGTTGTCGATCTCCGCGAAGCTTTTCGCCTCGGCGTCGCCTTTCGTGGAGAGGGTCTGGGTGATCGCGGCCGTCAGCGTCGTCTTTCCGTGGTCGATGTGACCGATCGTGCCGACGTTCACATGCGGCTTATCGCGCTCGAACTTCTCCTTGGACATCTCTCTCCGTTCTACCTTTCGAAATTGAGGTTATTCGCCTGCCTGCGGGCGAACCTGGGAAATATAGCCAGAATCAAGAGGAGGCCCCTACCGGCTCGCCGGAACGATGCTCGACGATCTCCTCGGCAATGCTGTTGGGAACCTCTTCGTAACGCTCGAACTGCATCGTGTAATTGGCTCTGCCCTGGGTCATCGAGCGCAGTTCGGTCGCGTAGCCGAACATTTCGCCGAGGGGCACGAAAGCTTGTACGGCGAGCGCGTTGCCGCGTTGGTCTTGACCTTGCACCTTGCCGCGGCGGCGCGAGAGGTCGCCGATCACGTCGCCGAGGAAATCCTCCGGGGTGACCACCTCGACCGCCATCACCGGCTCGAGCAGGACCGGGTTCGCGCGGCGTGCGGCATCCTGGATCGCCATCGAGCCGGCGATTTTGAAAGCCATCTCCGAGGAGTCGACATCGTGGAAGGAGCCGTCGATCAGTTCGACCTTGACGTCGACCATCGGGTAGCCGGCCTTGACGCCGTTCTCCAGCGCCTCCTTCATCCCCTGCTCGGCAGGTCCGATGAATTCACCGGGGATCGCGCCGCCCTTGATTTTGTTGACGAACTCGAAGCCCTCGCCGGGGGCGGGCTCGACGTTGATCACGACGTGGCCGAACTGGCCGCGGCCACCGGTCTGGCGGACGAAGCGGGCCTCGACCTTCTTGACCTCCTTGCGGATCGTCTCGCGGTAGGCGACCTGCGGCTTGCCGACGTTGGCCTCGACTTTGAACTCGCGCAGCATGCGGTCGACGATCACCTCAAGGTGAAGCTCGCCCATGCCGTGGATCAGGGTCTGGCCGGTTTCCTCGTCGCTTTCGATCTTGAAAGTGGGGTCCTCCTCGCCGAGGCGCTGCAGGGCGTTGCCCATCTTCTCCTGATCGGCCTTGGTTTTCGGCTCGATCGCGACGGCGATCACGGTCTCGGGGAATTCGATGCTCTCCAGGGCGATCGGCGCGTCGGGAGCGGCCAGCGTGTCGCCGGTGCCGGTTTCTTTGAGGCCGACGCCGGCGCAGATGTCACCCGCGTAGCACTCGTCGATCTCCTCGCGGCTATTGGCGTGCATCATCAGCAGACGGCCGATGCGCTCGGTGCGGCCGGTCTTGACGTTGAGCACGCGGCCGCCTTTCTCCAGCTTGCCGGAGTAGACGCGAAAGTAGGTCAGCTTGCCGACGTAGGGGTCGGTCATCACCTTGAAGGCGAGCGCGGCGAAGGGAGCCTCGTCGGAGGCCGGCCGCTCGTCCTCGATGTCCTCGGGCTGGCCCTTGCTGGCGGGGACTACGCCGGTGACCGGCGGCACCTCCAGTGGCGAGGGCAGCAGGTCGACGATCGCATCGAGCAGCGGCTGCACTCCCTTGTTCTTGAACGAGGTGCCGCAGAGGACCGGCGTCACCTTGGTGTCGAGGCAGGCCCGGTGCAGGGACGTGGCGATCCGCTCGTGGGGGATCTCCTCCTCGGCCAGGTAGGCCTCCATCAGCTCGTCGTCGTAGTCGGCACAGGCCTCGATCAGCTGGGTGCGGTATTCCTCGGCCTGCTCCTGGAGGTCCTCGGGGATCTCGACCGTGTCGTAGGCGGCACCGAGCTCGTCGGTCCAGATCAAGCCTTTCATCTCGATCAGGTCGACGACGCCCTTGAAGTTGTCCTCGCTGCCGATCGGCAGCTGGATCGGCAGCGGGTTGGCGCCGAGCCGGTCGGTCATCGTCTGCACCGAGTTGAAGAAGTCGGCCCCGGTGCGGTCCATCTTGTTGATGTAGGCGAAACGCGGCACCTTGTACTTGTCGGCCTGGCGCCAGACCGTCTCGGACTGGGGCTCGACGCCGGCGACGGCATCGAAGACGGCGATCGCGCCGTCAAGCACGCGCAGGCTGCGCTCGACCTCGACCGTGAAGTCGACGTGGCCGGGCGTGTCGATGATGTTGATGCGGTGGTCCTTCCACTCGCAGGCGGTGGCGGCGGAGGTGATCGTGATGCCGCGCTCCTGCTCCTGTTCCATCCAGTCCATGACGGCGGCGCCCTCGTGGACCTCGCCCATCTTGTGGGTGCGGCCGGTGTAATAGAGGATGCGCTCGGTCGTCGTCGTCTTACCGGCGTCGATGTGCGCCATGATCCCGATGTTGCGGGTCTTCTCTAGGGGAAAGCTGCGTGCCATGGTTCCTAAGGTAAGGGTTTGGTCGTGAAAAAGGGATGGGACAAAAGCGAGCGATCTGGCAAGAGCCGCGATCGGCGCAAAAAAAAGGCCCTCGCGGGCCCGGCGAAACGAACTTCGAAGCCAAAATCGAAAAGACTGCCTGAGCGACGCGCGATGATAGCAGCGGCGCGCCAGCGGATCGGCGCGGTGCTCGCGGGGGCGGCGAAACGCACCCGCGAGGTCGACCGAACGCTGGTTCGCGGGATCGAGAAGCTGCGGCCCGCGCTGGTTCGGCGCCTGAAGAAGGTGCGGGCACTCGCGACCCGCGGCGCGAAGGCACTCGGCAAGCGCCTGCACCCCGTCGCCGTCCTGCTCCTGCGTGGCTTCTCCCGAAGCGAACGGTCGCTGCTGCGGGTGGCCGCCGTCTCGACTCGCGCCGCGACGCGGGCCAGCGCGATCCTCACGCCTGCACGCGGGGTCGCCGCCGTAATCCTCGCCTCGGCGATTTGCCTAGCGGTCTCCCAGTTCGTCACCTACAGCAGCGTCGAGATCGGCCAGCCCGGCTACGCCGGCCTGCCCGCCGCCGCGCCGCCGACCGTCGGCGGCGAACGCGCCGGGGAGGCGCACGCCTACGTCCTGGTTGCGATGGCGCTGCTGGCCGCGATCGTCGCGGCGATGGCGATGCGGGCCGAGCGGCGCGGCCTGGGGCGCGTCGTCTTCGTCATCGGGTTGCTTTCCACAGCCGTAATCCTGCTCGTCGACCTGCCCGCCGGACTCGATGCCGGCGCCCAGGCTTCGAAGTTCTCGGGCGCCACCGCGGTGCTCCAGGACGGCTTCTACGCCGAGCTCGCGGCGGCGGCGGGGCTGCTCTTCGGCGGACTGCTCTACTATGCGCGGCCGTGCCGAATACGAATCAACTTGTCAGGAAGGGTCGCAAGCGCCCGAAGAAGAAGACGGCGACGCCGGGACTCAAGTCCTCGCAGGGCCGCAAGAAGGCCGTCGCGGCCCCGCAGCGGCGCGGCGTCTGCACGCGCGTCGCGACCGTAACGCCGAAGAAGCCGAACTCCGCCCTGCGCAAGATCGCCCGTGTGCGGTTGACCAACGGGATGGAGGTCACCACCTACATCCCCGGCGAGGGCCACAACCTGCAGGAGCACTCCGTGGTGCTGGTCCGCGGCGGCCGCGTCAAGGACCTGCCCGGTGTCCGCTACAAGGTCGTGCGCGGCACCCTCGACGCGGCCGGCGTCTCCGACCGCAAGCAGGCACGCTCGCGCTACGGCGTCAAGGCTTCCTAGGCATGCCGCGCCGCTCCGCCGCACAGATCCGCCCCGTCGAGCCCGACGCCCGCTTCCGCAACCGGCTCGTCCAGCAGCTGATCAACAAGGTGATGAGCGACGGCAAGAAGCAGCTCGCCGAGCGAATCGTCTACGACGCCCTCGCCCTGGTCGGCGAGCGCTCCGGCGAGGACGCGATCGAGACTTTGGAGGCGGCGGTCAAGCAGTTGACCCCGTCGCTTGAGGTTCGCTCGCGCCGGGTCGGCGGCGCCACCTACCAGGTCCCGGTCGAGGTACCCGCCCGCCGCGCCCGCACCCTGGCGATCCGCTGGCTGGTCGACTTCGCCCGCAACCGGCGCGAGTACTCGATGGCCGAGCGGCTTGCGAGCGAGATCCTTGATGCCAACCAGCAGCAGGGGAGTGCCTGGAAGCGCAAGGACGACATTTACCGGATGGCTCAAGCGAACAAGGCCTTTGCGCATTACCGGTGGTAAGGGCCGGGGGACACCCCTCGACCGTCCAAAAGCCGGCCTAATTAGGCCGGCTTTTTGAGTATCCGCCCGGTCGAGGGGTGTCCCCCGGCCCTTCTCAAGCGGCAACGATCCTGAGCATGCGCAAGCCGATACTTGCTGTGGACATCGATGGCGTCATCTCGCTCTTCGGAGCTGAGGAGCAGCCGGATCGCGCCTTTACCAAGCTTGAGCTGGTTGACGGAGTGCCTCATTTGATTTCGCTGCCGACGGGCGACCGTCTTAATCGGCTTGGTGAACATTTTGAGTTGGTTTGGGCCAGTGGGTGGGAGGACAAAGCTAACTTCTACCTGCCGCAGTTGCTGGGACTGCCGGAGCTGCCGCACGTGAGCTTTGATGGGTCTGTGGCGGCGGGGGCTGCGCATTGGAAGCTTGGGCCGTTGGACGAGTTCGCGAGCGGGCGTGCCCTGGCCTGGGTCGACGACAACCTCGACGACAGCTGCTACGAGTGGGCCGAGCGCCGGGAACACCCAACCCTCCTGGTCCCCACCGAAACCCACCTAGGCCTCGAGGAGGCCCACGTAGCCGCCCTGGAATCCTGGGCCACCTCGATCTGACCGCCGACGGGCCGATACGTCAAGATGGCCTTGACGTATCGGCCCGTCGGCGGTGGTGCACGCATCCCGGCGGCGGGTAGACTGGCCGCGTGGAGGGGTTCTGGCCGATCTTTTTTCTTCTCGTGGTACTGAAGATCCCAGTCTTCGGCGCTCTCTGGCTTGTCTGGTGGGCCGGCAAGGCACCTGCGCTGGAGACATCGGCGGAGGACTCCGACGACGGTTTCGGGCGCTGGCGCCCCCAGCCACGCCCACGCGGTCCCCAGCACAACCCTGGCGGCGGCGCGATCGGGAGACGGCGGGGTGCCCCTCCCGAGCAGCGGCGTCCTGGTTCACACGTGCTGAAGAAAGCGGAGCGCGTGTCGTAGAGGGGCGGGGTGCCCCTCGGCCGGGCGGATACTCAAAATGCCGGGCTAATTAGCCCGGCATTTGGACGGCCGAGGGGCACCCCGTCCCTCCCCGTCACACTCTCTGAGCAGCCTTCTTCCGCTCCCGCCGGATCTCCCGCAGATACGGCTGGAAGTCGACCTGGATCGTGTGTCGCTTCGAAGCGATGTAGCGCTTCTTCATCTTCTTTTCCGCGGCTGAGATCTCGGCCCGCATCTCCGCCGGCGAGGGCAGCGTCCCGCGGCCGCTGAGCAGGTCCGCCACCCACTCCGCCTGCGCCTCGGCCAGCGGCATAATCGCGCCGAGCGGCTGGATCAGGCCGATGAAGTAGAGGCCGGGGTGCTCGACCGAGGCGACCCGGCGGTAGAGCGAGAGCCGGTTGTCCTTGGCGGAAACGAGCTCGGGGTCGAAGAAGGGAAAGCTGATCTTGTAGCCGGTGCAGTAGACGACGAAGTCGATCTCCTCCTCGCTGCCGTCGGCAAAGCGGACCGTGCGCCCGCCAGCGAAGCGCTCGATATTGGGCTTGACCTCGATATCGCCGTGGCCGAGCCGGGAGAGCAACTCCGCCGAGACGGTCGGGTGCGCCTCGAGCAGCTTGTGGTCGGGCTCGGGCAGGCCGTAGGCGGTCATATCGCCGGCGGTGAGGCCGAGCATCCGGTTGAGCACGAAGCGCTGGACCGCCAGCGGCATCATCGTCAACACCTTCGAGGCGGCCTCGTCGGTGGGCTTGCCGTTGAGGTACTTGGGCATCACATAGGCGCCGCGGCGCATCGCCAGGAAGGTCTTCTCGGCGATCCGCGAGGACTCGACCGCGATGTCGGTGGCGGAGTTGCCGATGCCGAGCACCAGCACCCGCTTGCCGCGCAGCACCTCTGGCTCACGGTAGTGGTGGACGTGGATCTGCTCGCCCCCGAATCTCTCCGAGCCGGGATAGGACGGCTCGGGCCAGCGCGGGTCCCAGTGGTGGCCGTTGGCGACGAGGACGGCACGGTAGCGGTGCGTCTCGCGACTACCCTCGCGGTCGCCGACAGTCACCTCCCACTCGCCATCGACGGGTTCGACGCTGGTGACCTCGGCCCGGAAGCGAATCTTCTCGCGCAGGGCGAAGTGATCGACGTAGTCGTCGAAGTAGCGGGCGATCTGGAAGTGGTTGGGGTAGTCCGGATAGTCATCCGGCATCGGGTAGGTCCTGTAGGCCATCAACCCGCGCGAGGTATTGATGTGCAGCGAGCGGTAGGCGGAGGAGAGCTCGTTGTCGTTTTCGTAGCGCCAGTTGCCGCCCACCTCGGACCCCTTCTCGAAGCAGTCGAACTCGACTCCAGCGGCGTTGAGCACCTGGCAGGCGGCGATTCCCGACGACCCGGCGCCGATCACGCAAACCTTCTGAGCGGCAGCCATGTCTTGAATCTACTTGGCACGGGCAAGCACGAACAGGAGCGCGCCGTGGATCCAACCAAACGTAGTCCTAATTGCGTTTAGTAGAACTCAACGCTATCCTGACTACACGTGGTTGATCGCCCTCATTGGCGCGGTGTGCTCGAGCAGGCGTGGCGAAAACGGTCGGTCGTCTGGCTTGCCGGCGTCAGGCGAGCCGGCAAGACCTTCCTCTGCCAAAGCCTCGACAACGTCGAGTACTTCGACTGCGAGTTGCCCCGAACCCGCCGGTCAATGGACGATCCCGAGGGTTTCCTGGCTGCGAGGCGCGGGCGGCGCATCGTCCTCGACGAGGTGCACCGCCTGGCCAATCCGTCCGAGCTGCTGAAGATCGCTGCCGACCACTTCCCCGACACGCATGTCCTCGCCACAGGCTCGTCGACCCTCGAAGCGACCAGCAAGTTTCGCGACACCCTGGCCGGGCGCAAGGAGAACGTCTGGCTGGCCCCGATGATCGCGGCCGACCTGTCCGCTTTCGGATCCGAGGGGCTCCACCATCGCTTCCTGCACGGCGGGCTGCCTCCCTTCTTTCTCGCTGGCGAGCTGCCCGAGCGCGACTTCCTCGACTGGATCGACGCCTACTGGGCGAAGGACGTTCAGGAGCTGTTTCGCCTCGAGCGTCGCTGGTCATTCCAGCGATTCGTTGAGCTGCTCTTCGCCCAGAGCGGCGGGATGTTCGAGGCGACCCGGTTCGCGGCGCCCTGCGAGGTCAGCCGCCAGACGATCTCCAACTACCTGGCAGCGCTGGAGGCCACCTTCGTCGCCGATGTCGTTCGCCCGTTCAGCACGCGGCGCTCGACCGAGATCGTCGCGGCGCCGAAGGTCTACGGCTTCGACACCGGATTCGTCTGCTACTACCGAGGCTGGAACTCCCTGCGCAGCGAAGACCTGGGTCTCCTCTGGGAGCATTTCGTCCTCAACGAGATCCAGGCGCGACTGCAGTACCGCGGGCCGCGCTACTGGCGCAACAAGCAAGGCGCCGAGGTCGACTTCGTCATCCCCCGCCGCGGCGATGCGGGGCCAATCGCGATCGAGTGCAAGTGGACGGCGGAATCATTCCAGCCAAACGCCCTCGCCGCCTTCAGGCACCTCTACCCAGAGGGGGAGAACTATGTCGTCGCTCCCGATGTCGACACCCCGTATACCCGCACCTACAAAGGCTTCAAGGCGGAGTTCCTCCCCCTGGAGAACCTGATCGCGGAGCTCTCCACCCAGCCGCTCGCCGCTCCCTAGTGACCTGAGTCATTGATCCGCTGGCAGTAGGCAGCCAAGCTGTTGAGGATCTCATCGGCGCTCTTGTGCCAGACGTAGGGCTTGGGCTCGTCGTTCCAGTTGGCGATCCAGGTTCTGATCGAGGCGACGAGGTCGCGGACCGAGCGATGGGAGCCGCGCTTCAGCCACTTCGTGGTCAGGTCCGCGAACCAGCGCTCGACCAGGTTCAGCCAGGAGCTGTAGGTGGGAGTGAAGTGCAAGGTGAAGCGCGGGTGGCGCTTGAGCCAGCGCTGGATCGAGGGGGTCTTGTGGGTCGAGGAGTTGTCGAGCACGACGTGGACATCGAGACCTTCGGGCACCGAGCCCTCGATCAGGTTGAGGAACTTGCGGAACTCCTCGGCGCGGTGGCGCGGCGTCATCTCTGAGATCACCTTCCCCGAGGCGACATCCAGGGCGGCATAGAGGTTGGTGGTGCCGTTGCGCACGTAGTCGTGGGTCTGGCGCTCGGGCACTCCGGGCATCAGCGGCAGGATCGGCGAGGAGCGCTCCAGCGCCTGGATCTGGGACTTCTCATCGACGCAGAGCACCACCGCGGCTTCGGGCGGGTTCAGGTAGAGGCCGACAATGTCACGGACCTTGTCGACGAACTGCGGGTCGGGCGAGAGCTTGAAGTGCTCGCTTCGATGCGGCTTCAGCCCGAACGCCCGCCAGATCCGGCTGACCGCGCTCTGGCTCATCCCGGTTGCGGCAGCCATCGAGCGGGTCGACCAGTGGGTCGCGTTTGGCGGACTCTCCTCCAGGGTCTTCACGATCACCCGCTCGACGTCTTCGTCGCCGATCTGCCGTGGCTTGCCCGGGCGTGGCTCGTCATGCAGGCCGTCGAGGCCACGTCTCGCGAAGCGGCCTCGCCAGCGGCCCACCGTCTGCGTCGAGCAGCCCAACCGAGCCGCGATCTCCTTGCTCTGCTCGCCGTCAGCTGCCGCGAGCACGATCCGGCAGCGCAACGCAAGAGCCTGAGCGCTTGTCGGGCGCCTGGCCCAGCGCCCCAGCACCTCTCGCTCTTCCTCGCTGAGCGTCACATCCACACGAACGGGCATCAGGCCTCCCATCGTCGCTTGCGATGGCGACGACTTCGACGGCCGGAGGCTCATGCCTGCGAACTATTGCCTCAGGACACTAGTCCCGCCGTTCGAGAATCTCCTTCCGGTGCGCCTTTGCTCGGAATAGCGGGGAAAAGGCGCACCGGAACGAGGTTTAGGGGTGAGGAAGACCACCCCTGGGGTCCGTAGAGGGAAGGGGCGAGCGACTCGATGCTTGGTCCATCGGATCAAACACCCAACGAAAGGAACCTCCGATGACCAGCAAGACCCGTTCATTCCGTCCCTCCCCCGCCCTCGTGATCGCCTGCGTCGCCCTGTTCGCCCCCCTCACCGGCAGCGCGATCGCCGCCGGTGTCGGCAAGAACACGGTTCGCTCGCCGCAGATCGTCAACGGCACGATCCGCACCGTCGACCTCCGCGACAACGCGGTCAAGGCGGGCAAGATCGCTCCTGACGCGGTCGACACCACGGAGATCGCCGAAAACGGCGTCGAATCCTCCGACGTCGCTCCGGACACGCTCACCGCCGACGACCTGGGCCCCGCCTCGGTCACCTCTTCGGAGGTAGCCGACCAGTCGCTCACCGCCGATGATCTCGGCCCCAACTCGGTTGGCTCAAGCGAGCTGCAGGCCGGCTCCGTCCGCGCCTCCGAGCTCGGCACGATCATCCAGGTGAGCAACAGCACCGGCATCGCGGCCGGCGCCAGCACCGGCGTCTCGGTCAGCTGTCCCGCGGGTACGACCGTGATCAGCGGCGGCGCCCAGCCCGCCAACTTCGGAGTGGAGATGACCTCCTCGCTCCGCAGCGGCAACGGCTGGCTCTACCAGGCCAAAAACCAAAACGGCTCCGCCAGCACCCTGACGGTATTCGCCTACTGCCTAACCGGCGGCAGCAGCAACTAACAACCCCGTTCCGGTGCGCCTTATGCACCCCACCGGTGCAAAAGGCGCACCGGAAAGCAGGGCGACCTTGCTACACGAAGCGGCCCGGGCAGAACACGCCCGGGCCGCTTCATGGGTGGCGAGGGGCGGGGTGCCCCTCGGCCGGGCGGATACTCAAAATGCCGGGCTAATTAGCCCGGCATTTGGACGGGCGAGGGGCACCCCGCCCCTCGCCACCTAGGACTGCCCGGGGGACTTCTCCTCCGAGGTGGACTCGATCTCGTGCGCCAGCTCCTCAAGCTCCTCGGCGAACGAGGGCCCGAAGCTCTCGACCGCCTCGCCACCGCCATCGTCCAGCCCCAGCTCAGCGGCCAGCTCTTCCTCGTCGAGCAAGCCTTCCTCGCTGGGCGGTTCGATCGGCACGGCCGGCTCTACCGAGAGCGTGCGGTAGTGCTTGAGGCCGGTGGCAGCCGGGATCAGCTTGCCGATGATCACGTTCTCCTTCAGGCCGACGAGTTTGTCCCGCTTGCCCTCCAGGGCGGCATCGGTGAGCACCTTGGTCGTCTCCTGGAAGGAGGCGGCGGAGAGGAAGGACTCAGTGGCCAGCGACGCCTTGGTGATTCCGAGGATGACCTCCTCGGCCTTAGCCGGCGTGCCGCCGTCTTCCTTCGTCTTCTTGTTGAGGCGCTTGAGCGCACCGCGGTCTTCGAGCTGGCCCGGCAGCAGGCTGGTCGAGCCCTTGGACTCGATCCGTACCTTCTTCAGCATCTGGCGGGCGATCAGCTCGATGTGCTTGTCGTTGATGTCGACGCCCTGGGCACGGTAGACACGCTGCACCTCGGCCACCAGGTAGAGCTCGACGTCGGTACGACCGCGGATCGCCAGCAGGTCGGCCGGGTAGAGCGAGCCCTCGTTGAGCTGCTGGCCGATCTCCACCTTCTCGCCGTCGCTGACGTGCAAGCGGGTGCGGGGCGGGAAGCTGTAGGCGTGCTCCTCGCCGCTGGACTCGGTGACGTGCACTTTCAGCGCTTTGTCGGTTTCCTCGACCGAGACCTTGCCGGCCGCCTCGGCCATCTGCGCCAGGCCCTTCGGTTTACGCGCCTCGAAAAGCTCGACGATGCGCGGCAGGCCCTGGGTGATGTCCTGGCCGGCGACGCCGCCGGTGTGGAACGTCCGCATGGTCAGCTGCGTACCGGGCTCGCCGATCGACTGGGCGGCGATGATCCCCACCGCGTCGCCGATGTTGACCGTGAAGCCGGTCGCCGGGGCGACGCCGTAGCAGGAGCGGCACACCCCGGAGTCGGCGTCGCACTTGAGCGCCGAGCGAACTGGGACCTTGGTCTCCTCGTCCTCGAACGCCTCGGCGATCGCTTCGACGTCTGTAAGGGTGATCTCCTGGTTGCGCTTGAGCAACTCGCGCCCGCGCTTGGTTTCGAATTTCTTCGCCGCCAAGCGCCCGATCAGGTTGTCGTTGAGCGAGTGGTCGTCCTTGCGGATCGCCATCTCGATGTGGTCCTTGGTTTTGCAGTCCTCCTCGCGCACGATCACGTCCTGGGCGACGTCGACCAGGCGCCGGGTCAGGTAACCCGAGTCCGCCGTACGCAGCGCCGTGTCGGCGAGGCCCTTTCGGGCGCCGTGCGTGGAGATGAAGTACTCAAGCACCGAGAGGCCCTCCATGAAGTTGGCCTTGATCGGCCGCTCGATGATTTCGCCCTTCGGATTGGCCATCAGACCGCGCATCCCCGCCAGCTGGCGGATCTGCTTGAAGGAACCGCGAGCACCCGAGTTGGCCATCATGAAGATCGGGTTCAGCTCGTCGAGATTGTCCTCCATCGCTTTCGCGACCTCGTCCGTCGCGTTGTTCCAGTGCGACGTGACCGCCTCGTGGCGCTCCTCGGCGGTGATGTAGCCGTCGTTGTACTGGCCCTGGATCTCGGACGTCTGCTTCTCGTAGCGCTCGAGGATCTGCTCCTTGTCGGGCGGCGAAACGACGTTGTTCTTGGACACCGTGATCCCCGCCTGGCTGGCGTAGTGGAAGCCGAGGTCCTTAAAGGCGTCGAGCACCTGCGAGACGGCCGGGGCGCCGTAGGCCTCGACCAGGTCAGAGACCATCTCATTGATGTTTTTCTTCTTCAGGGAGAAGTTGACGAACTCGAACTGATCGGGATCGAAGTCCTCGCCAAGCGCTTCTGCAAGGGCCCGCTCGATCTTCTCGTTGAAGATGATCCGCCCCACGGTGGTGAGGAAATGCCCGCGCCCGGCCCGCCGGTACTCGGCCTGGTCGTGCAGTTTGCAGCCGCCGTTCTCGTAGACGAGCTCGGCCTCCTGCGAGGACCGGAACACCTTGGGGGCAGAGCCATTGCGCTTGTTGCCCTGCCCGGCCTTGAGCTCGCCGTCGATCTTCGCCAGCTCCTCGGCGTCGGGCCCGTAGGTCAGGTAGTAGATGCCCAGGACCATGTCCTGGGTCGGGGTCGCCAGCGGCGCGCCGTGGGCCGGCGAGAGGATGTTGTTCGCCGAGAGCATCAGGATCCGCGCCTCGGCCTGAGCCTCAGCGGAGAGCGGCACGTGCACGGCCATCTGGTCGCCGTCGAAGTCGGCGTTGAAGGCGTGGCAGACCAGCGGGTGAACCTGGATCGCCTTGCCCTCGACCAGCACCGGCTCGAAGGCCTGGATGCCGAGGCGGTGCAGGGTCGGCGCGCGGTTGAGCAGCACCGGATGCTCGTGGATGACTTCCTCGAGCACGTCCCAGACCTCGGGGATCATCGACTCGACCATCTTCTTGGCGGCCTTGATGTTCTGCACGGCCTTGCGCTCGACCAGCTGAGCCATGATGAAAGGCTTGAAGAGCTCCAGGGCCATCAACTTCGGCAGGCCGCACTGGTGCAGCCGCAGGCTCGGCCCGGAAACGATCACCGAGCGGCCCGAGTAGTCGACGCGCTTGCCGAGCAGGTTCTGGCGGAAGCGCCCCTGCTTGCCCTTGAGCATGTCGGAGAGCGACTTCAGCGGCCGGTTGCCGGGGCCCGTCACGGGGCGACCGCGACGGCCGTTGTCGAACAATGCGTCGACGGCCTCCTGCAGCATCCGCTTCTCGTTGTTGACGATGATCTCCGGCGCGCCGAGGTCGAGCAGGCGCTTGAGCCGGTTGTTGCGGTTGATCACCCGCCGGTAGAGGTCGTTGAGGTCAGAGGTGGCGAAACGGCCGCCGTCGAGCTGGACCATCGGGCGCAGCTCCGGCGGGATCACCGGCACGCTGTCGAGGATCATCCAGTCCGGCTTGTTCTCGGAGTTGAGGAAGGCGGAAGCGACCTTGAGGCGCTTCACCGCGCGGGCCTGTTTCTGGCCTTTGGAGCTGTTGATGATCTGCTCGAGTTCCTCACAGTCGGCCTCGAGATCGACCTGTTCGAGCAGGTCGCGCACCGCTTCCGCGCCCATGCTGCCGCGGAAGTACTCCCCCCAGCCGAACGGCGAGCCGAAGCGGTCCTTGAGCTCACGGAAGACGGTCTCGTCGTTGACGACGTCCTTCGGCTTCATCTCGGTGAAGATCTTCCAGACCTCTTGCATCCGCTCGATCGCCTCGTCGATGTAGGCCTCGGTGTCGGAGATCTCTGCCTCGAAGGTTTTGCGCAGCTCTTTGATCATCTTGGCGCGCTCGTCGTCCTTGAGCTTGCGCAGCTGCGCCGCGGTCAGCTTCAGCGAGTCCGCCCAGATGTGATCGTCGTCGTCGAACTTGGCCTGGCCGCCCTCCTCGAGGTACTTGATCCGGCGCTCCAGGGACTCGCTCAGCTCCTGAGTCCTTTTCTGCCGTTCCGCCTCGTAGGAGTCGGTGACCTTTTTGACTTCTTTCTCGAGCATGCCGAGGTCCTTGTCGCGGGCCTCGACGTCCACCCAGGTGATCATCGACGCGGCGAAGTAGAGAACCTTCTCCAGCTCCTTGGGAGCCATGTCGATCAGGTAGCCGATCCGGCTCGGCACGCCCTTGAAGAACCAAATGTGGGAGACCGGCGCGGCCAGGTCGACGTGGCCCATGCGCTCGCGGCGAACCTTGGAGCGGGTCACCTCGACGCCGCAGCGCTCGCAGACGATGCCCTTGTAGCGGACCCGCTTGTACTTGCCGCAGTAGCACTCCCAGTCCTTGGTCGGACCGAAGATGCGCTCGCAGAAGAGGCCGTCTTTCTCGGGCTTCAGCGTGCGGTAGTTGATCGTCTCCGGCTTGGTGACCTCGCCCCAACTCCAGGAGCGGATCTTCTTCGACGACGCGAGGCCGATTTCAATCGCGTCGAAGTTGTTGATGTCGATCATCAGTCCTCCACCTTTGCCTCTTCGGCCTCTTTCTCTTTCTTCGCAGCGGCCCCGTCGGTGCCGCCCTCGCCCTCAGCGACCGTCTGCTCCTCCTGCTCGTCGGCGGCCTTGCTGCCTCCGTTGGCGGAGTCGGCGCGGACGCCGGTCAGGTCCATGCCGAGCTCCTCGGCGGCCTTGAGCAGGTCGTCGTCCTCCTCGGCAATCTCGACGTCCCCGCCTTCGGAGACAACGTTGGCGTCGAGCGAGAGGCTCTGGATCTCCTTGAGCAGAACTTTGAAGGACTCCGGGATCGACGGCTCGGGGATGTTCTCGCCCTTGACGATCGCCTCGTAGGCCTTGACCCGGCCGACCGTGTCGTCGGACTTGACCGTGAGCATCTCCTGCAGCGTGTAGGCAGCGCCGTAGGCCTCCAGGGCCCAGACCTCCATCTCGCCGAAGCGCTGGCCGCCGAACTGCGCCTTGCCGCCCAGCGGCTGCTGGGTGACGAGCGAGTAGGGGCCGGTCGAACGGGCGTGGATCTTGTCGTCGACCAGGTGCAGCAGCTTGAGGATGTACATGTAGCCGACCGTGACCTTGCCCTCGTAGGGCTCGCCGGTGCGGCCGTTGTAGAGCTGGGCGCTGCCCGCGGCGCGGGCGCCTGCGCGCTCGCTCTTGTCGATGCCGAGGTCGATGCCCCGCTCGGAGTTTTCGTCCTGCCACTTGACAAGGGCCTCGTCGACGTCCTCGACGCTGGCCCCGTCGAAGACCGAGGTCGCCACGTAGACGCGACCGTCGCCCTCCTCGGAATGGGCCTGCTTGTAGGCCTCAGAGCCGTCGTCGTACCAGCCGTTGGCGGCAACCCAGCCGAGATGCGTCTCGAGGATCTGCCCGATGTTCATCCGGCTCGGCACGCCGAGCGGGTTGAGGATGACGTCGACGGGGGTGCCGTCGGCGAGGTGGGGCATGTCCTCCTCGGGCACGATCTTGGAGATCACACCCTTGTTGCCGTGACGGCCGGCGAGCTTGTCGCCCTCGGCGATCTTGCGCTTCGTGGCGACGAAGACGCGGACCAGGTCGTTGACCCCGGCCGGCAGATCATCGCCGTCGTCGCGGCTGAAGGTGAGCACGTCGATGACGACACCGCCATCGCCGTGGGGCACCTTGAGCGAGGTGTCGCGGACCTCGCGCGCCTTCTCCTTGAAGATCGCGCGGATCAGCTTCTCCTCCGCGGTCAGCTCGGTCTCGCCCTTGGGCGTCACCTTGCCGACCAGCAGGTCACCCGCGATCACCTCGGCGCCGACGCGGACGATGCCGCGCTCGTCGAGGTTGCGCAGGCTCTCCTCGGAGCGGTTGGGGATGTCGCGAGTGATCTCCTCGTCGCCGAGCTTGGTCGTGCGGGCGTCGATCTCGTACTCCTCGATGTGGATCGAGGTGAGCTCGTCGTCCTTGACCAGGCGCTCGGAGAGGATGATCGCGTCCTCGAAGTTGTAGCCCTCCCAGGACATGAAGGCGACCAGGCAGTTCTTGCCGAGGGCGATCTCGCCGCCGCCGGTCGAGGAACCGTCGGCGAGCACGTCGCCCTGCTTCACCTTCTGCCCGCTCTTCACGATCGGGCGCTGGTGGATGATCGTGCCCTGGTTGGAGCGCATGAACTTGTGCAGCGGGTACTCGGTCTTCTTGGCACCGTGGCTGAGCACGATCCGCTCCGAGTCGACGTGGGCGATCTCGCCGTCTGAATCGGCCAGGATCACGTCCCCGGTGTCGACCGCGGCGCGGCGCTCCATGCCGGTGCCAATCAGCGGCGGGTCGGGCTTCAACAGCGGCACCGCCTGGCGCTGCATGTTGGAGCCCATCAGCGCCCGGTTGGCGTCGTCGTGCTCAAGGAACGGGATCAATGCCGTCGCCACCGACCAGATCTGGGTCGGTGAGACGTCCATCAGGTCGACTTCCTTCGGTAGCGCGGTCGCGTACTCGTCCTCGCCGGCGCGCACCAGCACGGTCGGACCCTTCAGCTTGTGGCTTTTTGGGTCGACCTCGGCGTTCGCCTGGGCGATCACCTTGTCCTCCTCCTGGGTGGCGTCGAGGCGGACGATCTCTTCGGTGACGACGCCATCCTTGACCACCCGGTAGGGCGTGGTGACGAAGCCGTGCTCGGAGACCTCAGCGTAGGAGGAGAGCGAGCCGATCAGGCCGATGTTCGGACCCTCAGGCGTCTCGATCGGACACATCCGGCCGTAGTGGGTCGGGTGCACGTCGCGAACCTCGATCGGGGCCCGCTCACGAGTCAGGCCGCCCGCACCCAGAGCCGAGAGCCGGCGCCGGTGGGTCAGCCCGGCCAGCGAGTTGGTCTGGTCCATGAACTGCGAGAGCTGGGAGGAGCCGAAGAACTCCTTCATCGCCGCCACCACGGGCCGGATGTTGATGATCGTCTGCGGCGTGATCGCATCCGAGTCTTCGGTGGTGAGCCGCTCGCGGACGACGCGCTCCATCCGGTAGAGGCCGATGCGGAAGGCCTCCTGGATCAGCTCGCCGACCGTGCGCAGGCGCCGGTTACCGAAGTGCTCGTACTCGTCGAGGTGCTCGTTGACCGGCTCGCGGGGGTAGGTGATCGCCTCCGCGGCGTAATCTTTGATCGGGTTCTCCTCATCGATCTCCTCGGGGATGCCGAGCAGCTTCGGAAGGCTGGTCAGCTCCTTGACCAGGGCGATGATGTCGTCGTGAGTGAGAACCCGGGTGTCGAGGTCGACGTCGAGGTCGAGCCTCGCGTTGAGCTTGTAGCGGCCGACCCTGGTCAGGTCGTAGCGCTTGGGGTCGAAGAAAAGCTGCTCAAGCAGATTGCGGGCAGCGTCGACCGAGGGCGGCTCGCCCGGGCGCTGCTTCTTGAACAGCTCGATCAGGGCGCCCTCCTCGGTGCGTGTCGCCTCGGTGTCGGCCTCGATCGTGTGGCGCATGTAGATCGAGTTGTCGAACATGTCGAGGAGCTGTTTGTCCTCGACGTAGCCCATCGCGCGCAGCAGCACCGTCACCGGCAGCTTGCGCTTGCGGTCGATGCGGACGAAGACTTTGCCTTTTTTGTCGATTTCCAGCTCGAGCCAGGAACCGCGGGCAGGCATCAGGTTGGCGATGAAGACCTGCTTTTCGGCGTCCTTGGGCGCCATCACGTAGGCGCCCGGCGAACGGACGAGCTGGGTGACGACGACACGCTCGGTGCCGTTGATGATGAAGGTGCCGCGATCGGTCATCCACGGGAAGTCGCCCATGAAGACGGCCTGCTCGCGGATCTCACCGGTCTCTTTGTTCTGGAACGCAACCGTCGCCGAGAGCGGGCGCGAGTAGGTCATGTCCTTCTCGCGGCACTCCTCGATCGTGTGCGGTGGCTCCTCGAATTTGAACTCGCCAAAGACGATGGCGAGATTCCCCGTGTAGTCCTCAATCGGGGATATGTCGTCAATCGTCTCTCGCAGTCCGCCCTTCTTCGGATCCGTCAGCTCTTCGAAAGAGCGTCGCTGGATATCGATCAGGTGCGGAACTTCGAGCGGGTTCTGTAGTCGGGAAAAACTCCTGCGGGTTACGGGGGCAGCGTTCGAACGTGCCAAGACGGGCGACTCCTCAGAAGGTCAGAGGGACGTTAGGTACAGCGCAGATATCGGGCAGGGGACACAACCAGGCGCGACCGCGAAAAATAACACACGGCCGCGCTCGACCGCAAACTTGGCTCCCTGCCTAGGATCCAAGTGCGGACGTTGCGAGCTTTACTTGAGCTCGACCGTGGCGCCGGCCTCCTCAAGTTCGGCCTTGAGCTTATCGGCCTCCTCGCGCTCGATGCCCTCCTTGATTGCCTTGGGGGCCTCGTCAACCATCGCCTTGGCCTCTTTCAGGCCAAGTCCGGTGGCGGCGCGGACGACCTTGATCACGGGGACCTTCTGGCCACCGACCTCGGTCAGCATCACGTCTACGGTCGAAGCCTCTTCCTCGCCACCGCCGTCACCGGCGGGAGCGCCGGCAGCAGCCGGGGCCGCGGCGGCAACGGCAGTAGCCGAGACGCCGAACTCCTCCTCGAGGGCCTTGATCCGCTCGGAGAGCTCGAGCACCGAAATACTCTTCAGCTCCTCGATCCAATCGTCTGTTGAAACCTTTGTTGCCATCTACTCCTCTTTCTCCTTTTGCGCTTGAAGCTGCTGAAGCTGGATTGCCACGCCCTGGATCATCGAGCCGAGGCCACGAACCAGGCCGGTGAGCGGGCTGGCGACGACGCCCGCGAACTGGCCGTTGAGCACATCGCGGGAGGGCAGCTTGGCGATCGCCTTGAAGCGGTCCTCGTCGACGCCGATGTCCTCCATGAACCCACCCTTGAAGGTGAGGACGTTGTGCTCTTTGTTGAAAGTCGATATCGCCTTGGCCGCCTGGGCGGTGTCGCCGCGCACGAAGGTGAGCGCGGTCGGGCCCTGAAGCAGCTCGTCGAGCCGCGCCTCGCCGGCTTTGCCGGCGGCGATTTTGGTCAGGCGGTTCTTGACGATGCGGAAGCTGGCGTCGGCTTCGCGCAGTTTCGAGCGCAGCTCGGCAGCCTGGGGGACGCTGATGCCCCGGTAGTCAACCGCGAAGATCGCCTCGGAGGCCGTGATGTCGGCCGCGATCTCCTCAATGGCTTGTGCCTTTTCGTCTCGGTTCATATCTCACCTGCACCGGGCTTCCACTGCCGATGGGCCGATACGTCAAGTGATGCTTGACATTTAGGCCCGTCGGCGGCTGCCGATGGTCTTGGGTTGCAAGCGGCGCGGGAGTTTAGGCGGTTGCGGGCTCCGGTGCGGGCTCGCTGGTGGCGACCTCGTCGCGGTCGCCGATCTTGGAGGCGTCTACCCGGATGCCGGGCCCCATCGTCGTGGTCAGGGTGCAGGTGACGATGTAGCGACCCTTGGCCGCCGATGGCTTGGCGCGAACGATCTCCTCCATCACGACGGTGAAGTTGTCGAGCAGCTTGTCGGCCTCGAGGCTGGCCTTGCCGATCGCCATGTGGACGATCGCCTGGCGGTCGGTGCGGTATTCGACCTTGCCGGCCTTGGACTCGCTGACCGCTTTCTCGATGTCGTCGGTGACGGTGCCGACCTTCGGGTTGGGCATCTTGCCCTGCGGGCCGAGCACCCGGCCGAGCTTGCCGACCGTGCCCATCATCTGCGGGGTCGAGATCGCCACGTCGAAGTCGGTCCAGCCCTCCTCCTCGACTTTCTTGGCGAGATCGTCGCCACCGACGAAGTCGGCACCGGCCGCCTCCGCGTCGCGGGCCTGCTGGCCCTGGGCGAAGACCGCCACGGTGACGTCCTTGCCGAGGCCGTGTGGCAGCGCCAGGGTGCCGCGCAGCTGCTCCTCGGCGTGGCGGACGTTTACCCCGAGAAGCACGTGCAGCTCGACCGTCTCATCGAAGTTGGCGCTGGCCGTCTCCTTGATCAGCGAGACGGCCTCGGCCGGCGGGTAGGCATGGTCGCGCTGGACTTTGCCGAGCTGTTTGCGGTAGCGCTTGCCGTGGGCCATCGGATCTCCTAGGCGACGTCGACGCCCATCGAGCGGGCGGTGCCGGCGATGATTTTCGAGGCGGCGTCGAGGTCGTTGGCGTTGAGGTCGGGCATCTTGCGCTCGGCGATCTGGCGGACCTGGTCCATCGAGATCGTCCCCACCTTGTTGACGTGGGGCTCGCCCGAGCCCTTCTTGATCCCGATCGCCTCCTTGATCAGAACCGCCGCCGGGGGCGTCTTGGTGATGAAGGTGAAGGAGCGGTCCTCATAGACCGTGATCTCGACCGGGATGATCGTCCCGCCTTCGGACTGGGTCTGGGCGTTGAAGGCCTTGCAGAACTCCATGATGTTGACGCCGTGCTGTCCCAGCGCAGGGCCGACCGGCGGGGCCGGGTTGGCCGAGCCGGCCGAGATCTGCAGCTTGATCTGTGTGAGGACTTTCTTTGCCATTGGGATCGGAGAGGGTAGCGGGCGGGCGCCTAAATCTTCTTGACCTGGTCGTATCCGACCTCGACCGGGGTCTCGCGGCCGAAGATCGAGACCAGCACCTTGAGTTTGGCGGCGTCCTCGTTGATCTCGGCGATCTCGCCGGAGAAGTCCGAGAGCGGGCCGGAGACGACCTTGACGGACTCGCCGATCGAGAACTGGGCCTGGGTGCGGGGGCGCTCGGCGGTCTCGCGGTGCAGCAGGCGGTCGACCTCCGGTTTGGAGAGCGGCACCGGCTTGTTGCGCGAGCCGACGAAGCCGGTCACGCCGGGCGTGTTCTTGACCAGGCCCCAGGCGTCGTCGGTCATCTCCATGTTGACCAGGACATAGCCGGGCATCGTGCGCTTCTCTTTCGGTTCTTTCTGACCGTCTTTGCCGAGCTCCATCACCTGCTCGGTGGGGACGACGACCTGGCGCACGTTGCGGTTCTGGCTCATCGTCTGAACCCGGTGCTCGAGGTTGTGCTTGACCTTGTTCTCGTGCCCCGAATAGGTGTTGATTACGTACCAGCGATACATATCTTTCGAATGCCTTTGTTTGGAGATCCCTGATAAATGACGTTCGCCAATGCTCGGCTTTAGTCAAGTATCGAGCATCGGCTCACAGGATCTGCTTGACCAGGAAGCTGAAAGCCGCGTCGAGCGCACCGAGATAGGTGGCGGCGACGGCGACGAAGATGATCGTGACCGCAGTCGCCTGGACCAGGGTGTCGCGGTCGGGCCACTGGACCTTCTTGAGCTCGGCCCAGCAGGAGGTGAGGAAGCCGATCACGCCGCCGCGCTGGCGCTGCGCCTGAGCCTGCTTTTCCTTCTTGGCGAGCTGCTCGCTCTCGCGGCGCTTCTGCTCGGAGCGCTTGCGCTTCTCGGTTTCCTTCAGCGCCTTGACTTCGGCGCGCTTCTCGGCGCGCGAAGGCTTCGGCGCGTCTGGTGTGTCCAGCGCGGCCTCCGGCGCGCCGGCGGCCATGCCGCGCTCCACCGCCTCGATCTCGGCGATATCGCCCGAAACCGGGACCTGGGTGTCGTGCTGGGCGTGGGACTCGCTGTCGCGAGTCGTGCCGATGAGCTTGCGCTCCTGCTCTTCGCGAGCGCGCCGCTCCGCCTTGCGCTGTGCGCGCGACTTGGCCATCGCCCTAGCGCGTCTCCTTGTGCGCCGTGTGCTTGCCGCACCAGCGGCAGAACTTGCGCAGCTCGACGCGATCCGGCGAGTTCCGCCTGGACTTGTTTGTCTGATAATTGCGCCGCTTGCAGTCTTCGCAAGCCAGCGTCACCGCGATGCGGACATCTCCGCGAGCCATTTGCTCCCTCGATTGCTTACGCGCCGTTACAAGGAAAAACCCCGGGCCGAGGCACGAGGCTGACGCGAAGGATAGCGCCCATCTACGGCCTGGTGATGGCCGCCTCGAAAGCCCCACCGGCGGTACCCCCGCCAACCTCGAGTCGCAGCTCCGCGTGGCCGCAGTTGGAGTAGGCGAGTGTCGTCGTCCCGTCGGCGGCGGTCGTACCGTGGGCGAGGACGCGATCGTCCTGCGGATCGACCAGCTCCAGCGGCAGGTGCACGCCGGCGGTGGAGCGCAGGGAGATCGAGACCGTGCCGTCGAGCGGCGTGGCGATTCGGCGCGAACGGATCCAGGCCGAATCGCCCACTACCTGGGCCGCCGCGATCGCGAACTGTCCGTCGCGGGCGCCGGGGGCATCGGCGTTTGCGGGTTGCTGAGCGACCGAGTCGCTCCAGGTCGAGGTGACGGGACCGCTCCAGGGACGGCTGACGTCGGCATGGATCTTCGCCAGCGACGCGGTCGTCGGTCGCAACAGCGCCGTGTACTGCCAGGAGACTCCCGCCGTGGGCCGGTTGAGGTTGGCGTAGGACTGAGCGAATGCCTCCTCGGGGTCCTCCCAGTAGTGGGCGCCCTGATTGCCGGGGAAGAGCCTGCCGGCCCGGGTCAGCTGGCAGACCCGCTCGTACGTGGCCCAGCGGATCGTGCCGGCCTCGAGCGCGGGCAGGGCGCTGCTCTGGCGGCTGTTGGCGAGGTGGTGGCCGTACTCGTGGGCGATCGCAAAGTCCCGAGGCACCCCGGCAACCGGCCGGTCGACGCCGGAGACGACCATCGTCGCTTCGGAGGGGATGTAGCAGGCGACGACCGTGATGCCGCAGGCTTCGCGGATCTCCGCGGGGGTGGCGACGTAGACGTTGAGGGTCGAGATCTCGCCGCCGTGATCGAGCGAGCGCAGCGTCGCCGCAACCGAGGCGACCGCGGCCGGGCCGTAGTGGCTGGAGCCGATCTGGAGTTCGCCGCCGGCGCCGGAATAGCGCCGGGCCGACGAGCGGGCCATCGCCTTCAGCGCTGCCGGATCCGGCCGGAAGCGCTTCTCGCCGAACCCGAAAGGTGTGCCACGGCGGGTCGCGAGCGCCTGCGAGAGCGGCTCGCGCGTAGCGGCCCCGGCGCCCGGCGCGAGCGCGGCGAGCGATGCCGCCGCCAGCAGGAAGGCGATGGCGATGCGTGCTTGTCCGCGCCGGTACACATGGCGCGCATCGGCACCTGCTCAGCGGGGTGAGAGGGCCGTTCGCCCATCTGGACGAACGGCCCACCCATTAATGAGGAGGGTGATTCCCTCCTTTCAACTCACTTAAGGCGAATCAGCCGGCTCGTAACCTGCGGCGAGCCGGATGTCTGGGCGGTGCGGGCGAAGAGCCTCGCCTGCATTGCCCCGCCTTCGTCCTTAGCGGCAAGGAACTTGGTACGCAGCTTGCCGGTGAGTGAGATCCGGACCACGGCCTTGTGGCCACGCTGGATCGAGTACACCGACTTGCTCGCGGTGCCGCCCGCCCTCAGCACCAGCGTGCCGATGCAGCGGTTGGAGAGGGTGCCGGAACAGCGCACCTTCACCCGGGCCTTGCCCTTGCGGACGGCGGCCACCGGCCGGGGGAAGCTGACGGTCATCTTCCGCTGCAGGGCCAACGAGCGGCCTTTGCCCGATTTGCCGCGGGGGCCTTCTTTGCCGTCAGAGCCGTCTTTGCCGTGCTCGCCCTCGTGGCCCTGTTTGCCTTCCGGGCCCTCGGGTCCGGTTTCGCCCTGCGGGCCTTCCGGACCGGTTTCGCCCTGCGGGCCTTCCGGACCGGTTTCGCCCTGCGGGCCTTCGGGACCGGTTTCGCCCTGCGGGCCTTCGGGACCGGTTTCGCCCTGCGGGCCTTCGGGACCGGTTTCGCCCTGCGGGCCTTCGGGACCGGTTTCGCCCTGCGGTCCTTCGGGGCCTTCAGGCGGTTCGACGATCTCGACCGGCGCGTGGACTGTCTCGTTGTCCAGCGTTGCGGTTGTGTCGGCCGTGGCAAGCGCCCCGCCGGCACCGAAGAGGCTCCGGGCGAGGCCGTCGACGGTTGCGTCGCTGGCCGGCCAGACCGTGCCCCCGGTCGCCCCAAAACCGATCTCGGTTCCGTCCGGGAAGCCGCTCCCCGCTACGCCGCCGTTGGAATTGTGAGCGAGGTCGGCGGTCAGCTGCGACTGGCCGACTTCCTTGTAGACGGTCGAGGGGCTGGCGCCGAGCCGCAACACCAGCCACGGCGAGGCGTCGACGGTGCCCTCGACATCCTCTTCGATCGGATCGCAGCCCGGTTCGCCGGGACCGTCGTTACAGCCCCACCAATTGTTCTGGGCTTCGAGCGAACCGGCCGCTTCGTCGAGCGCCCCGATTGCGTTGCCGGCGATGCGGTTGAAGTGAGCCTCCATCCGCGCCGAGAACGCATCCGAGTCGAAGTCGGCGAGGGCAAGCGCTGCTTCGGTGTTGCCGAGCAGGGTGTTGTGGTCGGCCTTGACCAGGAAGCCCTTGTCGGCTGTGTACTCGGCGGCGAAGATCGCCTCCGAGTCGGGGAAGCCGGCTCCGGTGGCGTCGATCGTGTTGCCGTCGACCGTCGCCGGGTTGTCGAACAGCGTTACCGCGTAGCGGTTGCCGAGCAGGGTATTGCCGGTGATCTCGGCCGCGTTGCTTTCCTGGCCGTAGATGCCGCACTGGATGTTGTCCAGCGTGTTGCCGCTGACGGTGACGCCCGCGGCCGCTTCCAGCAGCAGGATCCCGCCCGCGCACCAGCTATTCGGCGAGTAGCCGATGTCGCTGATCTCGTTGCCGGAGATCGAGCCGCCCGCGCCTTCGCCGAGCTGAACTCCGTTCTGGGCGATCAGGTTGGTGAAGCCGGCGCCCGTGATCGTGTTGTTGCTGACGTCGGCGCTGAGACCGGCCCCGGTAATCGCGATCGCGTTCTTCTGGAAATCGGCGAACTGGTTGCCGCGGACCAGCAGGTCGCGGCTCGCCGCGTCGTCGTTGATGACGAGCAGGCCGACGCCCGCCTGATTGCCGCTCAGCGGCGTGTCGCGCACGTGCAGCACGGCGCTGTTGCGAAGCGCACCGTCGGCGTTGTGGAAGGCGATCCCGTCGAGCCGGTAGTTGCCGTTGCCCTTGCCGTCACCGTCGACGGTGACGTTGCGCAGGCTTACTGTCGCGTCGTCGTGGACGTACACCACCGGCTTGTTCGAGTTCGAGCTGGTGAACTTGGTCACCAGCGTTGCCGGTGCCTTGATCGTGGTGTCGGCGGCTGAGTTGCCGAGCACGGTCAGCGACTTGTCGATGTCTACCTGTTCGGTGTAGGTACCGGCGCAGACGAGGATCGTCGAGCCGGAGGCGACGGCGCTCGCCGCGTCCTGGACGGTTTCGAAATCCGGTTCCGCGCAGTTGGATCCGCTCGGCCCAGGACCGACAAGGTCGTCGTTGACCGTCACCGTTTCCGGCGAGCGGGCCGAGGAGGCGAAGGCGACGCCGTCGATCAGGTAGCCCTGGCCGTCGACAGCGGGGTTTTCGCCAGACCCACCGGTGCGGAAGATGAGTCCGCTGGTGCCCGGCACGACGTTGCCGTTGCCCGCCTGCTCGGGGTCGAAGCGGTAGTAGTCCTCCCAGCTGGTGCCGGTGTGGAGGAGAACGCCGTCGATGAAGATGCGCACGACGTCGTTGCCGGCGCCGGGAACCAGGTCCATCGAGAAGCGGACCGTATGAGCTTCCGTGCGGTTCAGGGTGGGAAGTTCGGTCGGTTCGAATTCCGCAACTGTCCCCAGCGGCCCGGGATCGGCGACGTCATAGAAGGTGACGTGGACACCGTCGGGCTGGTCGACGAAGGAGAGGTAGCTCATCCGCGAGCCCTGGCCGTCGTCGGGGCTGACGGAGAGGCTCAGCCCTTCCTGTTCGGTTTCCTTCGTGGTGCCGATGCTGAAGCTGGCCTCGAAGTGCCTGTTGGCGAGCGACTCGCCGGCCGCCGTCGTTAGTTGCGGCGAGATTGTCTGGTCGCCGAAGCTGCCGCTCATCAGCTTGTTGGAGATGCGCAGCGCCTTGCTGTCGAAGCCATAGCTCGACGCGTCGGGGAAGCCTGCGACTTCGGCCACTTCGGAGTCATAGCCGCCGGTCTTCGACCAACCGTTCTGGCCGTTGATATTGCCGGTGCCGTAGCTCTCGAAATCGATCGGCCCGATCGATTCCGCCCTGGCGCCGGGCGCGGCCGCGCAGGCAATCAACACCGCCATCAGCGCGGCCAGCACACCCGCAACCAGGCCATGCCGATCCCTATCCGGGCTCTTCCCCACTCCACTGCTTCCAACAAACAAAGCGTCTCCCTTCGACTGGTCCGCGCCACCTGCGCGGAGATTGAGAGGCGGAGCGCGACAGCAAGCCCCACCAGCGGCGTCTTCCGGCATAGAACGCCAAGCACCGGTGAAACTTCTGGGAGAAATCCTTCGGGATCTAAATAAAAACTGTCAGAGGCGGAATCCGGGGCGAACGGGTGTCAGTTCTCTTACTGAGACCGCTGGCAAGAGCATCGACAACACGGCGGCGGCCAGCACGCAGGCGACCGACGCCCATAGGCAGGCGACGAGGCCATCCAACTCGTAGAGCAGGCCCGAAAGCACCGTGCCAGGCCAAGCGCCCGCCGGCATTGGCCATGTAATAGAAGCCTACGTTCATCGCCGCCCTGTCGCTATCGGCGTAGGCGAGGATCAGGTAGGAGTGGACCGCGGAGTTCATCGCGAAGATCGCCCCGAAGGCGATCAACCCGACGACGATCACGATGGCCGGATCGAGACCAGCCGATAGGCCGACGGCGATCGCGGCGGGAAATGCCGCCAGCACGAAGGCAAGCCAGGTCGCGGTCCTGCCATCTGGCTCGGAACCCCCTCCCTGTTTGCCGCGCCGACGAACAAAGCGGGGCGCCACAGCCTGCACCATCCCGTAGCCGATCACCCAGATCGCCAGGAAGCCGCCTGTCTGCACGAAGCTCCAACCGAGGACGGTCTCGAGGTAGACCGGCAGGCCGACCACGAACCAGACGTCACGCGAGGCAAAGAGGAAGATGCGCGCCGCCGCGAGGACGTTGACGGCGCGGTTGTTGGAGAACATGTGCTTGAACCTGGCCTTCGCGTCCGGCCGGCCCAGGTGGCCCTGCATCAACCAGGCGACCAGCAACGCGGTGGCGAGAACCGTCCCCGCCAGGATCGCCATCGAAGGCTGGAACCCCGCCACCGTCAGCATCAGCGCCCCGAGGAAGAAGCCGACTCCCTTGAGCGCGTTCTTGGAGCCGGTGAGGATCGCGACCCAGCGGTAGAGCGAGGATTCGTCGCCCTCGGGCACGACAAGCTTGACCGCGCTCTTGGAGCTCATCTTGGTCAGGTCCTTGGCGATCCCCGAGAACGCCTGGGAGACCATCACGTAGGGCACGACGAGCCATGCCGCCGGCACGAAGGCGAGCATCGAGACGGCAAAGACCTGGGTGCCCAGCCCCATGAACAGCGTCGTCCTCAGCCCGAAGCGCGCGGCAAGCCAGCCGCCGACGAGGTTGGTGACGATGCCGAAGATCTCGTAGAAGATGAATAGCGAGGCAACGGCGAAAGCGGAGTAACCGAGTTCGTAGAAATAGAACAGGACCAGCATCCGGGTCGCCCCGTCGGCGAGCGTCTCGACCCAGTAGGCGCCGGTGACCAGGACGTAGTTGCGCAGATCGCCCTGGCGCTTCGCCGGGATGGCCTCAGCGGCAGCCATTTCCCTCCAACTCAACTCGCGCCGGGGGAGCCAACCATGCGTGCCAGCTCGACGAGTCGATTGGCGTATCCCCACTCGTTGTCGTACCAGGCGAGAACCTTGACCTGGCTCTCGTCGACCACCATCGTCGAGAGCGCATCGACGATGCCCGAGCGGGGATCGTCGCGGTAGTCGACCGAGACAAGGGGACGCTCCTCGTAGCCGAGGATGCCGACGAGGGGGCCGGCGGCGGCGGCCTCGAGCAGGCCGTTGACCTCCTCGACGCCAGTTGGCCGCTCGACCTCGAAGACACAGTCGGTCAGGGAGGCGTTCAGCATCGGCACCCGTACCGCGAGGCCGTTCAACCGTCCCTGCAGCTCGGGGAAGATCAGCCCGATCGCCGTCGCCGAGCCGGTCGTCGTCGGAATCAGCGACTGACTGGCGGCTCGGGCACGGCGCAAATCCTTGTGCGGCGCGTCGACCACGGTCTGGGTGTTGGTCAGGTCGTGCAGCGTCGTTATCGAGCCGTGGCGGATGCCGATCCCCTCGTGGATCACCTTGACCACGGGCGCCAGGCAGTTCGTGGTGCAGGAGGCAGCGGTGAGGATGTCGTGGCGCTCGGGCTTGTACCGATCGTCATTGACACCGACCACAACATTCAGGGCTGCCTCGTCCTTGACGGGGGCCGCGACCACGACCTTGCGCACGCCCTGCTCGAAGTAGGAGGCGAGTGACTCCGCGGTCCGGAACTTGCCCGAGCACTCCAAGACGATGTCGACTCCGGCCTCGCCCCAGGCGACGGCGCCGGGCTCAGCGATGGAGCTGTAGCTCAGGCTTGTTCCGTCTACCGAGAGGACACTGTCCCGCCCGTCGGCTTGCTTTGACCAGCGCCCGTGGACGGAGTCGAAGATGAGGAGATGGGCCGAGGTTGCCGCATCGCCGTTCAGCTCGTTGACATGGACGAATTCCAGCTCCGGCCACCCCCACGCGGCCCGCAGCGCCAGTCGCCCGATTCGGCCGAAGCCATTGATCCCGATGCGTGCGGCCATGAGCGCCGCAAGCGTATCCATGGAAACTCATCATTTCAATAGATAGATGTAAATAGATGGTTTTCAATCGGGCTTGCGGGCACGGATGATCGCCGACCCCGCGCTGGCATGGACACGGTGGGTCTCGGTGATCTCGACCTGCTCGAGCCCGGCGTCGGAGAGGGCTCGCTCGAACTCGCGCCGGGTCAACGCTCCGGCGATGCAGCCCGTCCACTCGGCGATACCGGCACGGGTCGCCTCGTCCATGTCCTCGTCGGCGATCACATCCGAAACGGCAAAGCGACCGCCCGGCCTGAGGACGCGAGCTGCCTCGGCGAGCACCTTCGGCTTGTCGCCGGAGAGATTGATCACGCAGTTGGAAATCACGACGTCGACCGAGCCGGCGGGGAGCGGGATCGCCTCGATCTGTCCGCGCAGCCACTCGACGTTCTCAACGCCCGCCTTGCCTTGGTTCTCGCGGGCCAGCGCGAGCATCTCGTCGGTCATGTCGAGGCCGTACGCCTTGCCGGTCGGGCCGACGCGGCGAGCCGAGAGCAGCACGTCAATGCCGCCTCCGGAGCCGAGATCGAGAACGGTCTCCCCCGCGCCAAGCTCGGCGACGGCGGTTGGATTGCCACAGCCAAGCGATGCCATCGTGGCGGTGTCGGGAAGCTCGTCGTGCTCGCCCTTGCCGTAGAGGCCGGCACCGAACACCTTGGCTTCCTCGTCTGTGAGAGCTGTCTCCGACCCGCAACACGACCCGCCGGATGCGTCGCCCGAACTGACGCTTGTCGCGGCGGCGGCGTAGCGAGCGCGCACCGCCTCGCGGATCTCCTCGGCGTCGGTCGAGTCGGTCATTTCAGCCACGCGGAGAACTCAGCCAGGGCGTCGGGGATCACGTAGTAATAGGCCCAAAGCCCATCGCGCTCCGAGCCGACCAGGCCGGCCTGCCTGAGCACCTTCAAATGATGCGAAACGGTCGGCTGCGAGAGGTCGAACAGCGGCACCAGCTCACAGACGCAAACCTTGCCCGCGTGCTTGCGCAGCACGTCCACGAGTTGCAAGCGCACCGGGTCTCCGAGTGCCTTGGCGACCACAGCCATGCGCTCCGCCTCTTGACGCTCCACCTCGGGGTAGACGACCGGCTCGCAACAAGGCTCCCCCGGCGCCCGCTTCTGCTTCGGTTCCAACTCCATTGGGATCGACATCGCATAGATGTTTATCGATTGAACTTCGGTTTGTCAATGCTTAGGCGCGCAGGCGCACGCTGAGAGCGAGCGGAACTTGCCGTTGCGGACTGGTCTCAGGTTGCGTCGTCAGTCGACGACGCTAGGAGCTCGCGTAGGCGCCGGGTGAGCAGGGTGCGAAGCCGTTGATTCTCGATCCGCTCGCTCCAGCGGCTGAGTTCACCGCGATCGAAGCCTGCCGGCAGAGAGAGCTCGGGCAAATGGGCGCGGCTGCCGGCAGCCGCACGGACGTAGACGAGATCGAAGAGCGCCTTCTCTGGCCGGGCCAGGTAGCCACTGCGATCGGTGCCGCCGAAGCCGCCGAACAGCTCGGGGGCAATCTGGTGAACGACGTAAACGCCGAGGCTGGTCAGGATCCGCCGCGGCCGGGCGAGCGAGATAAGTGAGACTTGACGGGGAAGCTGCTCGATCATCCCGTGCTCGGCGAGTGCCGAAAAGAGCGAGACATAGGCGGGGAGCGGAGCGGTCAGGTAGGGCCCCACCACGCGAGGCTCGATCTCGGGGTCAAGCGCCCAGAGGCCGCGCTGAATCCGCCGCGCCAGGCCCGCCTTCTCGAGCCTCCCGAGCCTCCGACTGGCGCTCGTCTGCTCACAGCGCCAGAGGGCCGCCGCCTCGCGGGTGGTGAAGATGGGGCGATCCAGCCGCCGCAGCTCTGCGTAGGACTCGGCCGTCTTCATCGCGCCGCCTCGAGACGATCGGAGACGAAGGTCTGGATCTGTTCCCAGGCGCCTGGCGAGGCGACCAGTTCCGCCGCGTCGGACTCGAGGAAGGGCAGGACTTGGTCGCGAAAGGCGGCGTAGTCCTGTTCCAGCGCTCGCTCCACGGCCGCTTCGAGGAGGGCTGCGTCGAGCGAGCCCTCGACCAGCGGCTGGCGACGCAGGAGCAACTCGAGGTCGAAGACGTCGCGCGCTTGGGCCTGCGGGCGCCCTGCTAGCGCCGCCACCTTCTGCGCCGTCGCCGTCGCAGCGTCGTAGCGCTGAACGCTCGGCGGACGCAGCGCATAGGGCGCGACGACCGCATCCGGCAGGGGGGCGAGGGTGTAGTCGCCCTCCCCGTCGCGGTTGGTGAACTCGACTTTGCTGCGCACCAGCGCCGAGTCGCCAGGGGCTTGGATCCCGATCTTCCAGCGGTGGGTCGTCTCGGTTTGCTTGGCACTGGTGTGCTCGGCAAGCACGAGGCCGCCGATCGAGAGCAGGCTGCGGAGCGCCGGCGAGCCCAGGGCTGCATCGACCTGGTCCTCGAGGCTCCACGGAACCGGCCGGATCAGGTCGAGGTCGATGTCCTCGGAATAGCGTTCGCTGGCGAAGAAGTAGCGCAGGTTGGCGCCGCCCTTGAGAACGTAGCGAGCCGGGTCCAGGCGGCTGCCGAGCACCGCCAGGAATGCGATGTGGAAGAAGTCGATGGTCTGTGCTTTGCTTAGTTTCGTGCCTCAAGATTACAAGTAAATGACTTTTTACGCAATTAACTTGTAGTCCTAACTTTCCTAGGCAGCGCCTCCACATCCGCCAGAGGCTCCATTAATCACGCGGTGACAATCGGTTGAACGACACCCGCCCGTCAGCCCTTTAGTCAAGAGGCTGTCCGGCCGATCAGCCCTGGGATGGCCGAGGGACGAGAGATCGATCTGGGGACTCCGGGAGGCAGCGCCCGGCAGGAGTACGAGCGGCGGCGGGAGGCGCGAGAAGCCGCGACCCGCGAGCGCCACCCGCACCTCGGCGACCTTCTGGTCCGCCTACAGCCGCCACCTGCGAGCGAGACCGCCTGGGACACCGGCGCTGCCGGCGAGGAAGCTCTTGGCACTCACCTGGCAAGCCGCTGCCCCGACGTGATCGTTCTCCACGACCGCCGCCTGCCACGCAGCCGAGCCAACATCGACCACCTCGCGGTGGCTCCCTCCGGCGTCTACGTAATCGACGCCAAGCGCTACAAAGGCAAGATCGAGGTGCGCAGCCCCTTGATAGGAGAGTCGCGACTGCTGATCGGCGGCCGTAACAAGACGAAGCTGGTTGAAGGATTGGCGCGGCAGCAGGAGGCGGTTCGCGCCGCGCTCGCCGAGACGGTCCCCGCCATGCCCATCCACGCCTGCTTCTGCTTCCTCAACCCCGCCCGCCAGGCCGGCGGCAGCAGCCTGCCGCTCTTGCGCACCCTCAGCATCAATGGCTTCCCACTCCTCTATCCGCGCAAGCTGTCGAAACGCTTGAACGGCCCAGGTGCGCTGAGCGCAGAGTCGCGCGTGGAGGTCGCCGATCTGCTGGCACGCAAGTTCCCTCGTGCCAGTCAGCTTTAGATGACCAGCGCTCCCAGATGCGCCCGGAGAGAATCGAACTCGCGACCTTCGGCTTGAAAGACCGACGCCTAATTCGGCTGAAGTCAGCTTAGGGAGCTAAATTCTCGCCCCTATTCAACGATCTGTAGCTGCGATGTAGCAGTCAGTGACGAGACAAACGTGGATTCTTCGTCCATCATCTTTTGGCCACCACCTCGTCCAGCAGTCGGGCGACTTCGTCGAGCGCTTCCTCGGGGAGCTCATCGATGAGCCGATGGAGTTTCTCCTTGGCGGTCATGGGCCAAATGGTAGTTGCGAGCGGATCGCCGACCTAGTCAACAACGAAGTAACGCAGAGGCGGCGATCAGCGGTCATAGGCCCGACCCCGCGGGAGGATGCGTACAACGAGGATCGTGCGAGCCTCAACGTCACGTTCGAAGCGCACCCGCCAGTCGCCGACTCGCAGTCGCCACCCCTCGCCCCCCTTCAGCATTCGCTCGCTGGCGCCACCCTCGCCGGCAGCGAGATCACGCAGACCCCGCTCCACTCGCCGTCGAACCTGAGGGTCGAGACGACGCAGATCGCGCTGCGCAGTTCGGGCAAGTTCAACGCGCCAGGGCGCGTCGGTCACTCGAACTCTCGCATCGCCTCATCCAGCGACACGGTGCGCCCAGCGGCGATGTCAGCCCGTCCTTCGGCGACCGCCGCCTCCTCCTCGGCCGAGATCTCCTCGTCCTCGAGTGGCGCGTCGTCGAGCAGGCGCAGTACTGGATCCTCCCGGGTGGTCAGCAGGCGCAGCGTCTCGTCAGCCTCGGCCTCTGAGAGCTTCATCACCCGCTCCAGCAGTTGCTCCTTGGCGGTCATCGACCAAATGGTAGCGGCGCAGATCCGGCCCACCTAACCGATCGCCTGCCTGATCGCATCGTGGCTGCGCTCAAGGGCGTGGGTATAGACGGAGATCATCGTCTCGACCGTGTGGCCGGCGACCCGGGCCAGATCGGCGTCGTCAATTCCGGCCGCCCGCAGATGGGTGACATAGGAGTGGCGGAACTCGTGCGGGGTCGGATCGAGGCCGGTGGCAAGCTGGGCCGGCACCCAGACGTCGCGGTAGAAGTTGCGCTCGCGCCAGAGCTTGCCGGTCGGGGTCGGGAAGAGCAGGTCGGTATCGATCCGCGTCGGCTGCGACGCGAGCGCCAGGGCGAGGCTCGGCGGCACCGGCACCGCGCGCTCGTGATTCTTCTGCTCGCTGGATTCCACCAGCTCCCCTTCGTGGGCCGAGAAGCGAAAGGTGAGAAGCCCATCGGCTAGATCCGAGCGCCTCAAAGCGAGGAACTCGCCGAGCCGCAGGCCGGTGAATCCCGGCGTCAGCAGCAGCGCCTCGTAGTCGTGGGCGGAGTAAAAGCGCGGCGCTCGCGCCTTGGCGCCGCGGCGCTTTGAAGCGCGCGGGTCGGAAGGTCGCTGAGTTCGGGCCCGCACCTGCGCTCGCCCGCCGGCGGCGAAGGCCCGCATCTGCTCGAAGCTCCAGATCCGCGGCTTGCGCGGTGGCTTCCTGATCCTCGAATCGTTGCGTCGCAAGCGCAGGCCCATGAAGGCGTTGGCCTCGGCGGCGTCATCGCCGATCGCGTCCTCGGCCATCGTCGAGAGTGAGCTGAGGATGCCGCGAACGCCCTGGGCGGCGCGGCCTTCGGCGCGCAGCATGTGATCGACCAGCGCCAGCACCTGGCGGCGGCGCAGTTCGTCGAACTCCCACTCGCGCAGCGGCCGGCCCTCGACCTCGACATCGAGCACGTAGGAGATGCGATCGACGTTGGTCTTGTTGGTGCGCTTGGAGCGCGGATGGCGATCGGGCCAGATCTCGAAATAGTCCCCGATCCGCTGCGGCTGTTGAGCGCTGCGCTGATAGAGACGCTCCAATGACTCGTCGATCGCCTTCTGAGCGTCGCCTTTCAACGCGAAGGTCGACTTGCCGCCGTTCCAACGGGGCTTCGCATAGTTGGGCTTGCCGTCGAGACCGAGATAGCGGGCGATCCAGACCGTGCGGCCATCCGCGTAGGTGCGCTTGTAGGGGGTCTGGCGGGGTGGCCGTCCGGCGGCCCGGCGGCGACTCATGCGGCCACGCCCGGACGGTCGCGGAACTGGGTTAGGAAGCTGTCGACGTCGGCGGGATCGAAGCGCCGGCAGCCGTCGAGCTTGTAGGAGTGCAGGCGGCCTTCGGAGACCCACTTGCGGATCATCCGGTCGGAGACCTGCAGGTAGGAGGCCAGGGAGTTCGGCGTGAAGAAGGCGCGGCGTTGGGTCTCGGCGGTCAGCTCGGACATGGCTCGATCACCAGCAAGACGTTGGGAGCGCCCATTTCGTCCCGCCATCGGTCCGCTCCGAGCCGGATCCGGCCTCCCGGTGCTGAGGCGTGCCGCGCTTGTTGTGCTCATGTCCACTCTCCTATCGCTGGCTTCGACACCCAGCCGACGGGCGCCGGACGGCGATCCCGGAACCCGAGCTGCAGGCGAGGGGCGAAGCAGCCCCGGCGCCAGCCGGGGCTTGCAGGGATCGACGCCGGTGCCAGGCTGGGGGTGGCGGAGGCAGCGGCGGAGGCGCGGGCGCCTAGATGGTCCATGCGGTGCGGCCGAGGCCGCGGACGCGGAACTCCTCGCTGGGGAAGCGGTCGGCGGTGGCCGACTCGCGCAGGGCGTGGGACGATCCCGGTCCCAGATCAGCGGAATCGCGCTGATCATAATGTGGCGCCGGCCGCCACTGCTGGTAGCACTCATGCCCGGATTCCCCAAACCCCGCTTCGCCTACGACTACGACGTCGATTCCGAGCTGAAGGCGCTGCGGAACTACCCGCGACAGGCGGGTAAGGAGGACCGGACGATCGCGGCGAAGGCGAAGAGCCGGTTGCTGCTCGCCACCTGGAACGTCGCCAACCTCGGCGTGCAGAAGCGGCGGGAGAAGGACTACCGGCTGATCGCCGCGATCGTCTCCTGGTTCGACCTGGTGGCGATCCAGGAGACCAACGACGACCTGGAGGGGCTGCGGGGGATCCAGGCGCAGCTGCCGGGGCGCTACCGGGCGCTGTTCTCGGACTCTGGCGGAAACAACGAGCGCTTCGCCTTCCTCTACGACGCCGAGCGGGTCGAGGTGCTGGAGGAGATCGGGCGGGTGACGGTGCCGCCGAAGGATCTGGCCAGCGTGAAGCTCCCGGACGTCAGCCGGGCCTTCGAGGGCTTCGATCGCAACCCCTACCTCGTCTCCTTCCGCGCCGGCAAACTGGAGTTCGTGGCGGCTAACGTGCACCTCTTCTTCGGCGGGGAGTCGGCGCAGGCCGACATGGAACGCCGTTGCCTGGAGGCCTACGCGGTTGGTCGCTGGGCCGACCTGCGCCGCCGCGACAAAGAGGCCTATACCGCCAACGTGCTGGCGTTGGGCGACTTCAACCTGCCGGTCCAGAACGCCAGCGACCCGCTCTACCGGGCGCTGACCCGCAGGGGGCTGCACCTGCCGCCGCACTCGACCAAGGTCGGCGGCTCGAACCTGAACGACGACGCCCAATATGACCAGATGGCACTCTTCCCGGGACCGATGGAGGAGGCGATCGAGCAGACCGGCGTCTTTGACTTCGACGGGGCGCTGTTCCGCGACCTCTGGGGCGAAACGAAGGCAGAGCAGGAGCGCTTTCGCTCCTACGTGAAGTACTACATCTCCGATCACCGGCCGTTGTGGGCGGCGCTGGAGATCGGGTGACCTACATGGCCCCAGAGACCGCGGGTTGAAGGCGGCCTTTCAGGGCGGCTGCGGGATGTCGCGGATCACCAGCTTCGGCCAGTGGTGCTCGGCGGCCAGACGCTCGTAGAGCGCCTTGGGCGCCGGAGCACAGAAGGCGATCACGGCGTCGTAGCCCCGCATCAGGGATTCGAGGATGTCGCGTTCGCGCCACTCGGTCTGGCGGATGCCGTGCTTGACCAGGATCGCGTGGCGCTCGCTTCCGAGCTCGACCACGGCATTCGGGCGCCGGCCCTTTTTGCCCTGCTCGCGAGAGATGCTGCGACCGCTGATCCACTGCGCCTCGGGGGCGCGAGCGGCGATGTGCAGACGCACCTCGTTGACGGCGCGGATGCGGTCCATGGCGCCGACCTTGGGCTTGACCGCAGCGAAGTCGGTGCCGGACAAGCGCGCCCCACGTGCGGTAAGCCAAAGCCAGTGTGGCTCGTCGTAGAGGAAGCGACCGTAATCGGCATAGCCGGCTTTGGTCAGGTGCTTGGCCACCCGCGCCGCCTGCCCGCGATCGCATGCCAGGAAGCGCGCCAGCTGGTCGAAGGGCAATGCGTATTGCTCAGCGATCAAACGCAGAACCCGGTGCTCCCAGGGCTGGGGCTGGGGCAGGCGCCGCGGACCACGGCGGCGTTGGCTGTGTTGAACGCCAGAGGGCGTAGTCGCGGCAGGAGCGCTCATCGTCTTACTCCTCCTCGAGGTAGGAGATCTCCTTCGGCATCGCCACCTCGGCCTGCTGCAGCGGCGGGTCGAGCCGCTGCGGCTCGGGCAGCGCTGCCCGCTCGGTGTCCAGGGCCCGCTCCACCGCTACCTTGGCGGCGCGGCCGCGGCGGATCACCCAGGCGGTACCGGTGCAGAGGCGGCGAATGTCATCGGGGTCGACCTTCGGCCGTTGCTCCTGGCGGGCGTGCCCCTGACGGGCGTAGACGCCGTCTTCGTAGCGGTGGGTGAGCTCCATCACCCGCTTCGTCCCGCCCAACTCGGCGAGTAGGTCCGGCTCGTTGAGGGCGTGGACGATCACCGTCTCCACCGAGCCGAGGATGCGATCGCGCTGGCTGCGCGGTCCCATCCCCGAGGGCGTCTGCGGGACCAACACCATCGCCGCATTGAAGCCACGTGCCTGCTCGACCTTCACCGCCACGTCGGAGGAGTCGGCGATCGCCGAGAACTCATCGGCGAAGAGCAGGCAGAAGCGCTCGCGCTCCTTGCGCTGGCTGAAGTAGTGGGCGAAGTCGGCGAAGAGCACCCGTGCGGCGCCGGCGGCGTCCTCGCCGAGGGCGACCGAATCGAGCAGGAAGTAGGCGGCGTCGGCGTCCTCGAAGGACCACTTGCCATCCAGCGCCATGCCGAGCTGACCAAAGAAAGCCTGGTAGCGCAAACGCACCTGGCTGACCTTGTCGCGCGGCAGGGAGAGCACCGCGGTGGTGGGACCGTGAGCGTTCAGCAACGTCTCGTAGTCGAGGCGGCCCAACAACTCCTCGCTGCAGCGAGGGGGACCGTCGGGGTGGTTGCAGGCGAGTTGTAGCGCCGTCTTGGCGAGGTCGCGGTAGTAGGCGGCCGGGCCGTCGGTGGCGAACTGGATCACCTCGAGCAGGCGGTTGGCGACGGCCCGCCAATCGCCGCGCCAGGCGTCGAAGGGCTCGTTGGGAAAGACCCGCACGCGGCGCCCGGCGGCGCTCATCAGCGCCGAGAAGCGCTCGGCTCCCTCGCGATCGCCCTTGGCGTCGAGGTAGAAGACCGGAGCCTCGCTCTTGCACGCCACCTCGTGGGCGATCCGCATCGAGGTCTCGGTCTTGCCGGTGCCGCTGGCGCCGAGGATCACGGCGTGGCGGCGCATGTCCGCGAAGGGCCAGACGAGGCTCCCGTCGCTGCCCATCGGCAGAACCCGCTCGCCGGCCAGACGACGGCCGAGCACGGCGCCCTGTGGAGCGGCGGACACGACGCTCGCGACCGCGCGGTTGCGGCGGCGCCTCAACACGGCTCGGCCTCCGGCACCCGGCGCACGACCAGCTTCGGCCAGCGGCCCTCCCCCTGCACGCGCTTCATGAACGAGTAGGTGCGGGGGCCGCAGAAGTAGACGACCGCGTCGTAGCGGTTGCTGTGCTGCGCGACGATCTGGCGAATCTGGCGATCGGTTTTGCACGAGAGCTCGGCCTCGATCGCGTGCCGCTCGCCGTCGATCTCGAAGACGGCGTCGGGCAGGTGGTCTCCGGGGTCGCGGCGGTTGAACACCGCGCGCTCGCAGACCCACACCCCACGTGGGGCCCGCGCGGCCAGATGCAGGCGGATCTCGTTGACGGCGCGACGATGGGCGAGCATCGCCACGTCGGGCGGCTTGTAATGGAAACCCGTGCTCGCCAGCCCCGCGCCGCGGCGGCTGGGCCAGAACCAGGGGTGGTCGCGGACGAGGAAGCGCTTGTGCTCGACGCAGCCGGCCGCTTCGAGGCCCTGGAGGGCCGCGACCCCCTCGGCGAGGGAGCCGCCAAGGAACCGCGCCAGCTGATCGAGCGGGATCGCCGCCTGCTCGGAGAGCAGGCGCAGCGCCGTGGCCTGCGCCGCGCTCAGCTCGGCGCCCCCGGGCAGGCAAGAGGGCCGATCCGGGCAGCGGTTGCCGTCGGTCATATTCGCCTGGGTGTGCATGGGCGAACCACCGCACGCTCCGCGTGCGACAACTGGGAGTCCTGCGCGCCCAGGCGAATCGGGGGGCCGGTCGCTGGCACACCGTCGGCACTGGGCCAGGCGCAGCTCGCCTTCGTCGCTGACTTCTCAGACCGCGAATGATCGCGCCGGCGGCGATCCCTGCAAGCCCCTGCGGGCAGGGGCTCCTGCGGCCCTGTGGGTTCCGGGATCGCCTGTCCGGCGCATCGCGGCCTTCGTCAAGTCAGCGACGAAGGGAGGTGAGCGGTGGGCGGTGCAGCTCCGGCAGTTCGGCAGGCGGGCCACTCGCGCACTGCGGCGCTCGCCGCTCAGCTCTACACGGAGCACCGCACCCACCTGCTCGCAATCGCCAGGCGCAACAGCGCCTGCGGCGAGGACGCCGAGGAGGCCCTGCAGGATGCCTTCATCCTCTTCATCGATCACTTCGATCCCGATGTCGAGGCGCCGCCCCTCGCCTGGCTGACCCTGACTCTGAAGCGACGTTGCTGGGCGCTCTACCGCCACCAGCGGTTGCGGGCTGCGACACGGCGCGAAGGGGGTGCCGAGGGGCTTCGGGACCCTCGCCGGCTCCCCGAGGAAGTGGCCGAGGCAACCAACGCCTTGGCCAGGGTGCGCGACCA
The DNA here is from genome assembly GCA_963817905.1 of uncultured Solirubrobacterales bacterium. GTDB lineage: Bacteria > Actinomycetota > Thermoleophilia > Solirubrobacterales > 70-9 > VRUE01. The sequence continues at coordinate 700,013 of CAWFPS010000003.1, forward strand.
ACTGGCCGCCCTGAAGCCGGCCGAGCGGAGGGCACTCGGCTTGCTGGCCCTCGGCTACAGCTACCGCGAGATCGGCGAGCTGAGCGGCTGGACCTACACCAAGGTGAACCGCTGCATCGCCGAGGGGCGGGCGGCTTTGCGCGAACCGGCGAACGACTGAGCTACGGCCCGTAGCCGGCGGCGCGCAGCTCTGCCAGCGTCACCATCAGCGTCCGCGGCGCAGTGCTGAGGCCGCGGAAGCCGAAGCGCTCGTAGAAGCCCGCCGCCGCGTCGTCGATCGCGTGCACGATCACCGCTCGCACGGCGACCTCCTGCGCAGCCCGGGAAACCCGCTCGAGCGCATCTCCGAGCAGGCTCGTGCCGAGTCCCTGTCCCTGGCTACGCGCGTCGACGGCGAGGCGGGCGAGGATCGCCGCTGGAATCGGAAAGTGCCGGGAGAGGCCCTTGCGGACGGCTTCGGTCGCCTTCTCGTGCTCAAGCTGACCGGCCACGAGCGTGTAATAGCCACGCACCGCGGCGTGCTCATTGGTCGCGACGAAAGTGCGGGTCGCGTCGCCTCGCTCGCCCTGGCCTGCGTAGCGGTGCAGCCAGCGGTCGAGCGACTCCTGGCCGCAGGCGAAATCCGCCACATCGTGAGCCGCGGGGTCGTAGCGCTCGGTGAGCGCAGCCGCTTCGCTCACGCGCGGCGGCGGAGATCTTCGAGTCGAGCGATCGTGCTCTCGTCGGGCCGCTCGAGCGCGTCGAGGAAGCGCGCCGCCTCCTGCTCGCCGAGAACAATCTCAGGCCGATCGGCGAGCACCTCCTGCGCCCGCTCCTGGGCGGCGCGGCGGAAGAAGTCGCTCAAGCTCTCGCCCAGTGCCGAGGCCGCGGCGGCGTCGAGCCGGCGCTCCTCGTCGCTGAGCCGGACTTCGATCCGGCGGGTCTTCGGGCTCGTAGTCGGCTCCATGCTCCGTACATCGTACGTGAACCAGACAGGATGCGCGACTACGCCCGTGGCCGAGCGCTAGCCCGAGAGCGGAAATGCCTCCACCCATTCCCGCGGCGGGCACAGGCCCGGGCAGCCGTAGCTGGAGCTTCTCCAGGAGACGTGAAGGTGGGCGTTGGAGCCGGCGTGGGTGGGATCGCCATGCGCGGGATAGCCGTTGTAGCCGATGAACTGGATCGCCGCCGCCAGCGGGCAGACGGGAGCTGAGCCCGAGGCGCCGCAGTCTTCGCGCCATCCGAGGGTTTCCGCCGCCCGGCGTGCGGTTTCATCCCATCCCTGGCCGGAGGCCGGGACCATGTCCATCGCGGTGCCGTCGCCGTGGGTGTTGTGGCCGGCCTCGCGGGCGGCGCTCACGCGCAGGTGAAAGGTCTGCAGCAGCCAGACCGCATCCGGCCAGATCCGCGCATCCACCGACTCCGGCGCTCCACCTCCAACCCAGAGCGAGGCGGGAATCGCCTTGAAGGACCGGGGCTGGAAGAGCTTGCGCACCTCGTGAAGCAGGGCGTCGCCTTCCGGCCTCGCGGCTTCGCTGCAGACGACGCGCCCGCCGAAGCCGGCCGCTTTTTCCAAGACCTCTTCGACGTACCACTCGGCGTGGTTGTAGGCGAAGATCGCCGCGTGCCAGTCCTTCGGCGCACCCGAGAGGTGCATGTAGTTGGCGGTGCCGAAGATCGAGTCGGGAATGCCGTAGACGTCCTTGATCCCGTCTCCGTCGGCATCCTGTCCGTAGGTTTCCCAGCTCGGCACGAGGAACTGGCCGGGGCCCTCGGCGCCGGCCGAGTTCTGGGTGCCCGGCGCCACCCCCGGCAAGGTCGAGCGGCCGAAGTTCGACTCGACGTAGTGGATGGCGGCGACGATCGCGAAGCCTTCGGCGCCGAGCCTGTACTTCGTCGCGGCCCTCTCCAGCCACGGGACGTAGTTGGCGGGAATCTGATCCCCACCCTCCCCCCGCACCACACAGCTCTGAGCGCCGCCCGCGAAGGAGCTGGAGGAGACGAACAGGAGCCCGCTGAAGAGCAGCAGCGGCACCAAGACCGCCAAGAGGGCGACCGCCAGCTTCCATCCGGCCACCCCTCTGACGACGCCGATGACGGTCGGGCGGGATCGGGAGGAAGCCGAGCGACCGTCGCGGCTCGCCATCACTCCCCCGCCCCACTCGCAAGCCAGGCCGAGCCGCGCCGCTCGAAGACGAAGGAGAACCTCTCGGTGAAGCTGCCGCGGTCGACCGAACCGCTGATCACGGCTCGGGGCGGCAGCGCCGAGACGAAGGCCACCGCGACCCGGCCCACCTTGGCGGTGGCGAGGAGGCCCGGGGGCGCCGGGCCTGGCGGCCGGGCGAGCATCTGGTGGGCGAAGGCCGGGGTGGCGTGCGCGCGCAGTGCAGACGCCAGCCGCGGCCCAAGGCGACCCGCCTCATAGGGCAGGAAGGCAGCCAGGAACCCGCGTGCCGCCGCCCTCACTTGCCGCTGCAGGCGCCGTTCGGCTCGGGCAGCCGCGTCGGTGGCCACGGTGACGCCGCGCGCGGCCCGCTCTCGGCACCGTCCTCGGCGCGCCCAGTTCATTGCCGCCCAGCGCGAAGGCCAGGGCCGAGCCGGCAAGGGCCGCACAGACGCCGAGGAAGAGGACTGAGCGCCGCCGCTCGGACCCGCTCATCTCTTAGCCTCCGCGCGAGAGGTTGCGGCGTGCGGCCAGATGCGCGCGGGCGCGACGATCGCGCCGCAACCGCTGCAGCTGCTCGCGACGCCGGGGGCCGTTGCCCTCGGAGCGCTGGCGCAATCCCTCGGCGCTCTGGCGCGGGCGACCGATCACCCGGCCGGGAACGCTCCCGGCGACATCCAACCTTTGGCGGTCGCGCTTGGTCGCCTTCTCGATCGCCGCCTCGGCCCGTTCGCGATCGGGGCCCTGCAGCTCTTCGAACTGGGCGCGGTCATAGCCGGCACGGTGGGCATGGTCGGCGGGATCTCGCGAGTGGCGCAGCAGCTCCCGGTCCTCGGCTTCAAAGCGCTGCAGATCGCGATCGCTCCAGCGCCGGCCGAGCTGGCGCTGGTTGCGATCGGCCCGAGCGAGGAGCGAGCGAGCCTGCTCGTAGCCCTCGCGGGGGAGGTCCGCCTCCCCCGCGGCCCGCGGGCGTCGCTGCGCTCCCTGCCGCGAAGCAGCCGGCTCGGGGCTGGCGGCCGCGGCTTTCTTTCCCTTCCTCCCTGGCGTGGGCTTGGCGAGACCGGGACCGATGTCCTCGGCAGCTGCCGGTTTGCCCTCGACCCTGCCGACCGTGCGCCTGGCCTGGCGATAGCGCTGGTCGGCCAGGGCGCGGGCGCTGTCTTGCAGCGAGCCCTTCGCCGTCTCCCGCGTCGCCTCGCCGCGCTCGGCGGCGCGGGTGCGGGCCCAGTGCGCACCGCGGCGCCCGACGCCTTTTACCGCACCCCCGGTCGATTGCGAGATCCGTCGCGAGAGAGTGAAGGCGGCCATCTTGCCGACGAACCCCCGCTCGCCACGCTCGGCCTCGCCGATGCTGATCCAGCCGACCAGCTCGGCCCGCTTGAGGAAGACCGCCCAGGAGAAGGCGCAGGACATCAGGAACCCGGTCGCGCTCCCGCCCGGGCCGTCGACCTGGCCGAGAATCGAGATCCCGAGCAGGACGACCGAGAGGAAGGCGGCGTAGATCACCTTGGCGGCGATCGCCCCGAGCAGGGTCAGGCCCCAGGTCTTGAAGGCGCGGCGGCCGGAGTCGCCCAGCAGCGGGAAGAAGAGCGCGAAGGGCGCAACCAGGAGCAGGACGAAGGCGATCGCGGCCTGGGTGAAGAGGCGGATCGCCAGCCAGGCCAAGAGCAGGATCGCTCCCGCCAGCCCGATCGCGAAGAGGGCCAGCATCGAGAGCCGGGTCAGCACTCCATCGCCACCCTGCGCCGCGACTTTGGGCTTGTAGTGATCGTCGCCGTCGAAGTACTTCCAGAGCGCTTCGCGGGCCGGACTGCCCGGTGAGGAGCGCAAGTAGAGGTCGATCACCCGCCGCGGACGCCCATAGCGCTTGCGGGCGAAGTCGGCGCAGGCTTCCTTGGCGTCGTCGCTGCCGAGGTTGGAGAGCACGGCGAGCAGGGCCAGGGCGCCGAAGTCCTCGCAGAACTTCTCATCGGCCTTTTGCACCGCTTCGGCGGGCGGCGGCCCGAGCGCCCATTGGACGTCGGAGAAGTCGAGGCCGGCGAAGGGGACCTCGACCAGCCGCGACCAGGTGCGCGACATCGCTTCCGCGTAGGTGCCGGTCGGCCGTGAGACCGAGCCCGACTGCGGAGCGCTGACGGTCGCCAAGGCCATTTCGTCAGAGAAGGAGGCGAGGCGGCCGACCGATTCGCGCGGTGAGTGGACGACCCAGAGGCCGATCACCAACATCGCGATCGCCGCCAGGGTCCCCACCACCCCGGCGGCCAGCTCGCGGCGCAGCAGGCCCTTGTAGGCGAACCAGATTCCGCCGCAGACGATCAGGGTGCTGAGCCAGGGGTCGGTGATCGCCCCGTAGAGGCGCCCCAGGGTCGCCGAGATCTGGCTCATCGTCTGCCCGTCGGCGAAGGGGTTGAGCCCGAAGGCGAGCCCGAGCAACTCCAGGACCAGCTTGAGGACGAAGATCAGGCCCAACCAGATCCCGTTTAGGACGGTCGCGAAGGCGTAGGTGATGTCCCCCACCGGGTGGGTGACGCCGGTTGCGATGAAGATGTCGAAGCCGTAGTTGGAAGCCGGGTAGTTGCTCTCCGGGGTGCCGTTGGCTTCGCAGCTGAGCCGGGTCGGGCGGCTGCGGATCTGCCCGAGCTCGTCGCAGACGGGGTTGTGGATCCCGAGTCCGCTGAGCGGGTCGACCTGGCCAGTACTGCCGAGTTCGGAGGCGAGGCTGCCGGCACCGACCTGGCCGGGGGCGGTCAGCTGGGGCGGAGGAGCTTCTTCTTCGCCGGCCGGCTTTTCGACGCCAGCGCCCTTGTGCTTGTGGGCGGCCTTGGTCGGAGCCGGCGGCGCCGAGCCTCCGGCGCCGCGCGCGGAGGCGGGCACCGGCGCGCAGAGCGCAACGGCAACCACCAGCGTCAGCGCGATGAGCACGAAGGGCGCCCGAAGAGGGGGTCCATCGTCGAGGGAGGGCCGGGCCAGGCTGAGACCACTCAAAGCCGCCGCCATGCGCGGCCTGGCCGCTACGATCTGTGACATGACTACGCGTGAGAAAGCCCACCGGCTGCTCGATGAGTTGCCAGAGTCCGAGGTGGAGCCCGTAATCGAGTTCATCGCCTCGCGACACGAGGGCGAGCCGGAAATGGCGGAGCTGCCAGAGGCCTGGAAGACCTTCGAGGACGGCACGCCGCAGCCCAACTGGGTGGCACTGCTGCACGAGTCGCGGCGCGACCGTTGAGCTTGGTAGTTGACGCGACTGTCGTCGCCGTCGCACTCACCCAGGCGGATGGTTTCGAGGCGCTCCGCGAGGAGGATCTCGTCGCCCCGGCGCTGATGTGGTCTGAGACTCGCTCGACCCTGCACCTCGGACTGCTGAAGGGAAAGGTCAGCGCCGAGCATGCGACGGTCCAGCACGACCGCCTCGAATCCTGCCCGGTTCGCCGGGTCGAGGAGCCGAGGCTCGGCCGCGCCGCCTGGGAGATCGCCGAGCAGTTCGGCTGGGGGCGCACCTACGACGCCGAATACGTCGCGCTGGCGCAGATCCTCGGCTGCCCGGCTGGTGACGCTCGACATCAAGCTGCGCAACGGAACCGACCGGCTCGGCTTCGTGGTGACGCCGACCGAGTTGTGAGGTAGCGGCGCTGCAAAAAGGGAGCGTGGCGTGCACGCGAGCGTCGGCCCCACGGACGGCGTCTCGAGACAGCTCTTCAGGGGGCCAAGGCATCGGCGGCATCGGCGAGTTCGTCGGGCGTGGTAGCCGAGCGGTACCCCTGCGAGGCCTCACGCCGCGGCGTCGTATCTAGCTCGCCGAGCAGCCACGGCGGCGGGTCGATCTGGATCGGCGCCACCTGGCCCGAGAAGTCGCGCAAGTAGCAGCGCCCCTCGCGGTAGGAGAGCAGGCGCTGGGTCGCCACCTCGTCTTCGGGATCCAGGCGCAGCAGCGCCAGGGCCTTGCGGGCCTCGACCTCGGTCTCGACGCCGAAGGCGAAGAGCGCCCCGACCAGGGGCTCCAGCTCGACGGTGTCGCCGAGCATCTGGGTGGCGAGGATCGGGGTGATGTTCTGGCTGCGGCCCATGCGGGCGATGCGCTCCAGCAGCGCCCGGCCCTGGCTGTCGGAGGTCAGCGCCCAGGCCTCGTCCATCGCCAGCACCGCGTGGCGATCGGGATCTGAGGCGCAGAGGCGCAGCGCGTAGGAGGCGAGCAGCCGCAGCACCGCCAGGCTGGTGCGCTCCTCCTCCAACAGCTCCGAGCGGGCGGTGCCCGCCAGGGGCAGGGTGAGGTTGCGGATCCGCAGCGCGATGACCTGGGCGTCGCCGATTTCCGGCCCGTCCTCGTCGGCGGAACCGAGGCCGAGCTTGGCGAGGCCGCCGGATGCGTGGGCCTCGATCGCGCGCGCGGCCTCGACGGCATCCTCGCCGCCGGAGGCGGCCATCCGCGCCAGCACCTCGCCGGTGCTGCGCGCCCCGGCGCCGGCGGCCTCGGAGATCGCCAGGCGCAGCTGCGTCTGCCACTCCGGCTTGACCGGCGCCGGCAGGATCGAGACGAGGAAGTTGTAGGTGAGGTCCTCCCGGGTCTCCTCGGTCCCGATCCGCATCGGGTCCAGGCGGCCGCGATAGCGCTCGTCGGGCGAGAGCTCGATCGTCTCCAAGCGCTCCTCGATGCCGGGCAGGCGCGCGAGGGCGTGGTCGCCCTTGGGGTCGATGTCGACGACGAGGGAGCCCTGCAGGTAGGCCTGCCAGGCGGCCAGCTCGAGCCAGATCGTCTTGCCCGAGCCGGAGGTTCCCGCGAGCAGGCAGGTCGGCGGGCGGTTGCGCTGGCAGGCCTCGGCGAGGTCGAAGAGGACCGGGGCGCGGGCGCCGCCGAGCGTGTGCCCGATGTAGGGGCCGATCGCCGAGCCGGCGTGGCTGATCGCGTGCGGGACCATCGCTCCGAGCTGGTCGGGGAGCAGGTGCTCCTTGTACTCAGGCAGGGGAAAGGTCGTGGCCGGCAGCGAGGCGAGGAAGAGGCGGTGCTGCTCGCCGCCGGGCCGGTGCAGCTGCACGCGGCCATAGCTCTCGCGCAGGCGCTCAACCCGGTCCTCCAGCTCCTCTTCGCCGCGGCCGGCCACCGCCAGGGAGAGCGCCGTGCGCAGCAGCGGCGGTCGGTCGCCGCCACTCAGCACCGCCTCCAGTTCGCGCGCCGCCAGCGGGCGCTCGGCCGACTCGGCCGAGGGGCCGTGCTCGCCCGCGGACTCCTCGCGGGCGATCTGGTCGGCGTCGATCTTGCGCTTGGCGACCTCCTTGCGCGCCTCGCGGTTGGCGAGGAACTCGACCGAGAGCGTCGCGTCAACGGCGAAGCCGAGCTCCAGCGGCGCGAACATCAGCTCCGCCGCGGGGCCGGGCACAAGCGCTTCCTCGGGCATTGAGCCGAGGACCAGCAGCGCCTGGTGGGCGCGACCGCGCTCGGAGTCGATCGTCAGCGAGCGGCGCTCAACCGCGACGCGGCTCTCGTGCAGGCGCAGGAGGTCGTAGCCGTAGGGCTCGAAGCGCTCCTCGCCACCGGGGTCGAGGAAGCTGAGCGCCTGCGGCGCGAAGCTCTCATCGACGTCGGGCTCGCCGAGGCCGCGGGTGTAGGCGCGGCGGATCAGGCCCGCCAGCCGCCGCGGCCCGACGCGGCTGCATTCCAGGTAGCCGAGCACCCGCTCGTAGGCGGCTTCCTCCTCGCGGCGCAAGGCCGCGATCTGGCGGGCGCTGAGGCCGCGCGCCTGCTCGAAGCCGAGGCGCTCGGCGAGCGTCCCCCAGAGCGCCGCCGCCCCGTCGAAGAGGCCGCCGAGCGGCCCCGCGCCTCCCGGCGGCGCCAGGCGCACCGCGAGGTAGATCTCCGGGCGCAGGGCTTCGCGGCGTTCGAATTCGGTGCGGTGTTCGGCGAGATGGGCCGCGAAGCGCTCCCGCTGCCCGTGGCGGGGGTCGAGCGTCGCCAGGGCGCGGCGCTCGTAGTCCGCGGCGTCGAAGGCGCGGGCGACGCGGAGGACCTGGAAGTCGGCCTCGATCGCGTAGGCGAGCGCCTCCAGGCGCTCGCCTACCTCGATCTTGCGCCGCTCGGAGAGGCCCGGGTAGCTCTGGCCTTCGAGCTCATAGACGGCCCAGGCCTCGGTCGGGGTGCGGAGGACGAGGTTGGCCCAGAAGAAGTAGTGGGGCGGCCTCATTCGGACTCCGCCGCCGCGAAGATCACGGTGCGGCCGGCGGAGATGTCGAGCGTTCGGCCGCGGTGCAGGGGCGTAATGCCGGCTTGGCTGAGACGCCAGCGGCGGGCGGACTGCGAACGCTCTCCCGGACCTGCTCCAACTCCCCTCGGGACGCCCTCCAAGGCGACCCGCACCGGGTAGCGTAGCAGCAGCCTGGCCGGTCCCGCAACCGCTCCGCGGGGGTAGCTGGAGGCGGTGAGGTCGGGTCCGATCGCGAGCTGGCGCAGCGGCACCAGGGCGCTGCCCGCGGCCGGGCAGCGGCGCAGGCCGGCGAGGGTGCGGGGGCGAAGCCACCAGCCGAGCAGCCCCGCCAGGGCGCGGTGCGGGGCGCGCCCGTCGACCTCCCAGCGCGAGAGCGCCCAGGCGGCGGCGATCGGCAGCGCCAGCAGGCGCAAGGAGGCCGGCAGCGCCCCGACCGCGAGACCGACCAGCGGCAGGCGGGCGAGCAGCGCGAGCGCCGCCAGGCAGGCGAGCCAGTAGCCGACGCTACGCAGCTCCAGGCCGCCGGGCAGCGGCAGGCGCCAGTTCTGGACCCGGTAGATCCGCCAGCGGCGGCGGAAGACCAGGTGGTAGGAGCGCACCACCTTCGGCTGGCGCTCAGCGGGCATCGCCAGATCCGTTTCCCGCACACCCGAGAGGGCGCGCGTGACCAAGCAGATCCAGGACGCAGCGAGTGCCGCGTGCTCTGCACGCAAACGAGCGAGGACGCCGATATGCGCAGGTCACGTGCGGCCTCTCAGAAGACCGTGTTGGCGATGCCCTTGGCGAGGGCTTCGATCGACTGCGGGCTGAGCAGGAAGATCAGCCCGACCAGGGTGACCAGGATGATCCCGAAGGCGGCGCCCATGTTGCGCGAGAGCAGGGTGCCGACCAACAGACACCCGGCCAGCACGGTCAGAACCGGCACCGCCCAGCCGCTCAGCAGCGTCCCGAAGCGATCGCCGGCACCGCTGACGTTGCCGGCGGCGCCGCCGGCGCTGAGCGATTTCGTCACCGCCGCACCGGCGCTCTCCACCGGGCCGCCCAGCAGCGAAACGGCGCCGGATGGCGTGCCCGGCGCGGCGGCGAGCAGTGTGAACGCGACCACGCTCGCCGCCGCGGTGGTGAGGATCTTGGCTTTCATCTCTTACCTTTCTCTCGTGTGTGCATGGCTCAGCTCGCGGTCGGGATGACCTCGATGAAGTCGACGTAGGGGCGCTCGCGGTAGGCGATCCCGAGTTCGTAGGCGAGCGTGTAGCTGGCGCCGCGCGCATCGGCGGCGGTGACGGTGACCAGCACCGCGCCCGAGCCGGGAGACCCGACCCAGGTCACCTGGTCGACGCTGCGGACGCCCAGGGCAACGGTCGGCAGAGTGACGAGCGCGTCAGCGCTGAGGTCCGCCTTCAGGTTCGCGGTCGAGCGGGTCAGGTAGTTGCGGATCACCCGCTTCGCCACTTCCACCACCGCGGCGTCGGCGACCGCTTCTCCCGCCGGGGTGAAAGAGCCGGTGTCGATCGAAGGCGCCCCGACGAAACTCGGATAGCCGACCAAGGCGAGTGGCCGACCCGGCGGGTGGCGCACCGTCACCGCCAGGTAGACCGGCTGGCGCTGGGTCGAGACCGCGGCGGCGACGGTGATCGCCCGTCCTCCGATCAGCGCCGGCTGGTCGGAGGCGACCTCGGCCCAGAGCACCCGCTGGGTGCCGGAGGTGGCGAAGAAGCCGCCGCCTCGCGGCAGCCCGGACGGCAGAAAGGGAGCCAGCGCCCGGGCGTGGGCACCGGGCCGGTCGGCGTCGTAGGAGAGGTAGGCGCGGGCGAACTGCAGGGCGAAGTCCTCGCTCGGCGCATCGGCCGCCTCCACGGGAGCGGGCTGAGGCGGGGGCCCGGGCGCCCAGATCAGGGTGCGCAGTCCCAACGCCAGCAGCACCATCAGGGTGGCGCACAGCAAAAATCGCGGGGCGGCGGCGCGAAGGCGCGCCGCGCGCAGTCCACGCGACTGGGCCAGCGACCCGATCCTGGGCGGCTTGCTGTCTATGGCGGTATCGGCCATGGCTAGCGCTCGAAGCCGAACTCGGGCCTCCCACCCGAGCCGTCGCGTAAGGGGCGCGACGGACTCGGGGCAGGAGGCGAGATGACGGGCACCGGCGCTGCCTGCGGGACCGGTGCCGGTTCGTCGACCGGAGGGCTGACGGGCGCCTGTTCGCTCATTGGTTCGCGCTCGGCCCAACCGCTCGGACGTTTTTTCGAAGGCTTGGCGCCAACCCGAGGGGCCTTCCTCTGGGCAGCGCGAGGGAAAGGCCGCGCCCGCTCGGGAGCAGGGAGCCGTGCGGGTGGGCTCGGCACGGGCTCCGCCACCACGGCCGCCGGCTCCCTGCGGGGCGACGGGGTGTCGGCACGCTCGCCACCGCCGTCGCCCGCCACCAGGGCGGCGATCAATGCGACCGACGCCGCCAGCAGGCAGCCGACCAGCAGGCGCCGGCTGGCCCGGCCTCCTCCCAGTCGCGCTCGCGGCGAATCGGGGACCGAGTCGGGAGCGGTGGCGCTATCGGCAGCTTCGGCGCCGAGCTCCTCCTCGCCGAGGACGAACAGATCGTTGGGATGAGATGCCATTGCTGCCGAGACGGGCAGCAATGGCGCTTCGATACCCCCGTGTGGCGATCAGTTGAACTCGCCGTGCTGTGACTCGCCGGCGCTCTGCTCAGCCCTGAAACCCGACCCCTGAACCAGAGCTGGATTCATGGCTGGGCGCGGATTCGGCGGAGCCGGAGCTGCCGAATTCACCGCCGCCCGAGCTCCCGGTGCTGGGGGTCGAAGCGGGAGGCGAAGCGGTTTCGCTGGGAGCCGGGCTCGAAGGCGGGTTGCTCTCCACTCCGAACTCGCTCGGAGCCGGAGCCGATTCGCTGCCCGGAACCGGCGTCGCCGGTGCCGGCGCAGACGGTTCGCTTGAGGTGCTCGTTGCCGGTGTCGATTCGGGCGTCGAGTGTGGGGCGGGCTGTGGCGTGGGATCGGGGGTCGGTGCCGATATCTGTTCGGGCTGGGGCGCTTCGGGAAACTCCGAGAGCTGCCTGACGTGAGCGGCCGGCCGCGGCTGCGCCTCGACCGGCGGCGCGGAGGCGCCGAGCCCAGGGCCGACCGCTCCGGTCAGCAGGCAGGTCGCGGTCGTGGCCGCCCCCGCGGTGCAGACCGCGGCGATCTTCTGGCTGGTGCTCATCAGGGCGCTGGCGGGGCCGGCGTCGGATCCCGAGAAGGCGCCGGTCGCCTTGAAGGCAAGATGGCGGAGCCGACCGCCGCCCGTCTGGACGCCTTCCAGCGCCCCGCCGGCCCAGCGGCCGAGGTGCTCGAGAAGGCCGAGATGAACGCCGAGTCGATCGCCGGCCCCGAGGCCGAAGATCGCCGCGCTGCCGAGCTCGTGCATGGAGTCGTGGAGGGTCGCCAGGAACGACTTGCAGGAGCCGCAGTGAGAGAAATGAGCGTGCAGGACCTTCGTTTCCTCCTCGCTGGCCAGAGCACTGAGGTGCTTATCGAGCAGCGAGCGGCGCGCCCGCTCGCGCATCTCGGGGCAGAACTCGGCGTCGTCGATCGCCGCCATCCGCTTTCGCGCCTGGGCGGTGGCGCGCAGCACCAGCTTCTTGGCTGCCGGCAGGCTGATCTGAAGCTGGCTGGCGATCTCGGGCACAGTCATGCCGAGCCCGAAGCGCAGCAGGATCGCCTCGCGGTAGTTGCCGCGCATCCGCCCCAGCGCCTCCTGCAGGCGGGCCGCGTCCTCGCGGCTCTCGGCCCACTCGGCCGGAGCGACACCGAGGGCCGGAGCGTCGGCGGCGGCCTCCAGCGCGACCGTCGGCTTGGCCGCGCGCGAGCGCAGCTGGTCGATCGCCTGGTTGCGGACGCTGGCGAAGAAGGTCGCGCGCAGGTTCAACGGCGGCCGGCCGGCGGCGGCCATGCGGTGCAGGCGAATCAAGACCTCGGCGACGGCATCCTCGGCGTCGGCGCGGTTCAGGGAGCCGCCGAAGCGGCGCAACAGGTAAGCCTCGCCGAGCGGCCGCAGACGCTCGCACTCGCGTTCGAAGCTGTCGGCCCGCAGGCGGGCGGAGAAGCTGGAGACGGCAGATGCCGCCTCCATCAGCGTTCGTGTGGACGCCCCACAGCGCCTCGGTGGCCTCCACGGCCCCGGCAAATCGTCCTCATCGCTCCCAAGACGAAGCCCGAGCGCGAATCGATACCCCCTCCCATGCCAACTTCAACACCGCAACCAGCCCGGAAGCTGCGAGGCCCGGAGGATTCCGGGCCTCGCATATCCGTCCAGCGACTACTCCCCTCCGGACTCGCCCCCCTTCTCGCCCTCGCCCCGCTTGCCGCCCGGAAGGAAGTCCACCTTGTCGGCGGCGATCGAGTGCTGGGAGCGCTTTCCTCCCTCCTCCGTCTCCCACTCGCGGAACCGCAGCCGTCCGCTGACGGCGACGTGGCGGCCCTTCTTCAGGTACTTCCCGCACGTCTCCGCCTGGCGGCCGAAGGCGGCGACGTCGATGTAGAACGGCGAATCCTTGCGGCCATTCATCTCGACCAGGCGCATCGCACACACCTTCGACTCGCCGTTCCTCATCTCGGGATCGCCGGTGAGCGTCCCGATAATCGTCACTGAGTTCATCTCTTGCTTCTCCTTTCGAGCCCGCTGGGCCCGCTTTGTTGACCAACCTCGTTGGACGCGAGGGCGAGGCGCTCCCAGGCGGGGACCATCCGCGCCCGGGCGCTGCGGCGTGAGGCGCCCTCGCCCAGACGCGCGACCACGACCTCGCCGCGAGCCAGGCGCTGCAGCTCGGAGGGATTTACCTCGAAGCGGTAGCCGCGGGTGCGGGTGCCGACCTCGGTCGGCCGACCAAGGCGATTCGTCCGCGTCGTCGTCTCCCAGGCCGGCACCGCTCCGATCGCCTGCGCCACCCACTCGGCGTCGTCCTGGCCGCCGATCCGGTGGCAGACGATCGCCGAGACGGTGGCACCGATCCGCTCGCGCACAGCGGGCCCCGCCGCGCGCAGGTCGGCCAGCGTCTGGGTGCCGACGGCGACGCTGAAGCCGGCGGCGCGCCCGCGGGTGTAGAGGCGCTCCAGGGCCGGCGCCTCCAGGGCCCCGAACTCGTCGATCCCGACGAAGGTGCCGATCCCGGCGCCCATCATCGAGCTGGCCGCCGCGCCGAGGTCGAGCAGCGCCATCTGGGCGATCGCGCGACCGACGTTTCCCGTCCTGTCGGTGTCGAGGCGAAAGTAGACGACCTCGCGCGCGGCGATCGCCGCGCGCAGGTCGACGTTGTGCACAGCGGCGAGCTGGGGGTCGAGCCAGGCGCGCGCGAACTCCGAGGATGAGAGGTTGCGCAGCCGCGCCTGCAGGCCGGCGACGGCACGGCGCTCATCGGCACGCAGGCCCCTGAGCGCCGCCCCCACCTCCTCCACCAGCTCGCTCGCACCGAGCCCCAGCGCCAGGCTCTCGAGCTCGTCGGGGTCGCAGTGGTAGGCGACCGCGGCGAGCGTCACCGGCTCGGGGCCGGCGTCGAGGACCCGCAGCACCAGCCGCAGGAACGGGGAGGCGACCTGGCGGTAGAAGTCGGCGTCCTCAGAGCCCCAGGCCTGGGCGGAGACCAGGCGCTCGGAGCGCTCGTCGACGGAGCCGCGGGCAAGCGGGTCATAGCCGCAGGGACCGGACGGCGAGATCAGGTGGAAGTCGGCGCCTCGCGCTGTCGCCGCGCTCTCGGCGGCAGCGAGCAAGGCGTCGTCGCTCTTGGCCTCCAAGACGACGGCGCCGAATCCCGAGCGCAGCACGTACTCGACCAGGAGCGCGGCCAGGGAAGTGGTCTTGCCCGCTCCGGTTGCACCCGGGATCAGCACATGGGCGCCCGAGCCGGCACTGCCTCTCGGCACGCACGCCAACTCGCCGCGACGGGTCCTGCCGATCGGAATCTCGGTGCGCAGCAGCCGGGCTCCGCGCCCACTGCGCTCGGCGGCGCGACGACGGGCGCCGTCGAGCAGGCCGCGGCGCTCGGCGAGGCCTGTCTCGCGGTCGCCGCCGGCGCGGCGATCCTCCAGCTGGGCGTGGAGCGCCCAGCCAACCGTTGCTGATGCCGCGCCGCAGGTGAGCGCGAGGGCGATTGCCGCCAGCCTGAACGGCGGCGACATCGACGCGACCAGCGCCACGGTCGAGGCGAATGGGATCAGGGCCAGCAGGCTCCAGGTCCAGGCCAGCTCGCGGCGGCGCTGGTAGACGGCGAGGGCGATGCCCGCCGCGGCGGCGATCGCCAGGCACGCCAACAGCACGACGATCAGGCCGGCGAACCCGGTCAGGTGCTGCAGGGCGTGCGGCCGGTCAAACGGCGACGCAGAGGTGGGAGATTCCTTCATCGCAGACAAGACGGGCGGGGGTTCCGGGTCGTCCCACCCCAGGGCCGAGCTAGGCCAAAAAGAAAGCCCCGACTTTCGCCGGGGCTTTCTCCTGCGGCCGGCCCACCATGTGGACTCACGGGATCCCTTGGGAACCGTTGCCGCAAGAATCGGCCGATCGGCGGCCATCGCCGCTCGGCCCGTAAGCCCTGACCGGGATCGCCAACTCCGCAAGCGCTCCCTCCAGTACCGGGCGGACCTCCTCCCAGCGCAGGCCGCCATAGCCACAGCCGAGGGCCGGGACGGCCAGCGAGACGATGCCCCACTGACGATAGTGGGAGCGCAGCCAGATCAGGCCGTCGGCGATCGCCTCCAAATGAGAGGGGTCGCGCCAGTGGTCCTTGGTCGGAAAGTTCAGCACCGATGGACCGACGCCGTCCTCGGGCCGCCACAGATAGGGACGCCCAAGGCGCACCTCGCCGCGCCGGCAGCGGTGGCGGTAATCGACGAACATCGCCGGGTAGCGGCGCTTGAACTCGAGTGCGATCCCGGCGCCCATCGCCCCGTGGCAGTTGACCGCGTTGACGAGCGTCGAGCAGCCCGACTCGAACAGGTCCCCACCGGTGAGGATCTTGAGTCCCACGCCTGAAGTCACGACGCACCGCCTCTCGCCGGCGCGTCCGCCAGGCTGACAAGGCGACGAGCCTGCTCGGCGAGCGCCCACATGGCCGCTGCCTCCAGCACCTCGCCGTGGCAGGGCCGCGGCGCGCACCAGCAGCCGAGCGCCTTGCCGTGCAGCGAGGCGAGCCCGGCGAGGTCGACGCGGCCGGCCTGGATCTCCTCCCACAGCCAGCGTCGATAGCGAGCAATCACCTGCTCGCGGGTGCCGGCTTCGCCGATCCGGAACGGGTTGCGCCAGCGCCCGAGCTCGCCGCTGCGCGGGTCGCGACCGCGGCCGATGTAGATGTCATAGGGCTCGCGCTTGCAGTGCACCACGGTCGACATCTCAGGCCTCCGTTCCGCTTCCCCCGACCCAACGGGCCGAGGAGCCGTAGCCTTCGATCTCGGAATCGCGCACGGCCGCGTCGCCGCCGCGCTCTGCCATGTCCCGACTCACCTGCTCGCGCTCGATCCGCTGCTCGACGTAACTACCGCGTCGGCGCCCCTGCAAGCGCTCGATCTGCGCCGAGGCCTGAGCACTCGTGCTCGGATAGGCGAAGGTCTCGCCGCGCTGGGCCGCCAGATTCTTCAGGTAGCGCAACTGCTTGGCGCTCGGTGGCTTGGGGGCGGCTTGGGCGCTCATAAGGTCTCCTCTGCTCGTCGGGCTGGTTTTCGCTTGCGCAGCGATCAAGCCCCCAGGAAGGCGATCCGCGCACCGAGCGCAGCGAGGGGAAGGGAGCGAAGCGACCTTGCGCGGTCGCCGTTGGGGGCAAAATGAGCGGAGTTGCGAAAACCGGACCGCCGAGCAAAGACACCCGATGCCAAGCCGTCACTCATCTCAACGCTCCCGCACCTGTGCGATCGCCGTCCGCAGGTGCTCGGCCATGCAGCGCTCCGCGGCCTCTCGACTCGGGTGCGGACCGTCCTCGCCGTAGTCGTCCTCGAGGCCCTCGTAGCAGTAGCCGTCGTGCTCGACGAACCAACCGGCCCGCACGCCGTACGACCAGCGCTCGCTGATCCTCCAGTGGCCATCGCAGTCCTTGTAAACGTCGCCGGCGAGCGCCGCGTAGTGCTCGGCAACCAGGGCCGCCAGATCCTCCTCCACCCGCACCTCCCTCTCGACCCTGCCGCTGTCGTTCAGCACCCGGACAAGAGGTGCGATCGCCCTGGCGTGCACGATCGCCGCATCCTGGTCCGCGAAGGTCAAGCCGCGGCGATGACCGGGCCTCAGAACCTCGAATTCACCGTCTCGCGGCCTGACGTAGATCTCCTTGATCGCGACGTTCATCGACCGCTCCTCTCATCCAACCCCTGCACGGTGATCGCCGCCCCCGTACGGGTCCGCTCGATCGCCCGCTCCACGACCCCGCGGGTTGGCGGCGGGCAGAGGTAGACGACGCGGCGCAATCGCCGCTCGGCCACCGCCCGGCGCCAAGCCCGCAGCAGTTGGTCGAGGCGGGCCGCACCCTTCGCGGTCAGCTCCACCTCGATCGCCTCCGGCGGCGAGCCGTCCTCGCCGCCGGAGATCAGGTCGGCGCGGTGAAAGCGCCCGGCGGCCAGCTGGGCCGAGAGTCGACGCTTTCCCTCGACCCGCTCGCAGGCGATGATCTCGCGCTCTGAAAGGGTGCGATTGCCCTCGCGCTCCATCCTCGCCGCCAGTTCGGCAACCGCCGACTCGTGAGCAACCGAAGCGAGCGAGAAGCGGGCCCGGCTCAGCTCGCCGTGCCCGCTGGCCCGCAGCCCGGACGCGGTGGCGGCCACCAGCTTGCCTTCCCCCCAGACGCCACAGCGCACCTCGATCAGGCCGGCGAGACGCAGGCGGCGCTCGCGGTTCAAGGTGGCGGTGGGGCCGGTCGCGGCCCAGATCGCGACGGCGCTGCGGGGGACGACGCCGAAGCGGGCGATGAATTCGAGCACCTCGACGTCGCGTCTGCTGATGTGGTCCGTTCGCTTACCGCCCATGTCTCCTCCTAGACGCGAGGCCCCCTCCGAAGGGGACACCGCAAGCATTGAGAGGCCCGACGCTCTCGCGCCGGGCCTCTCGGTGGGTTGGCGTCTGCCTCACTCGGCGAAGGCGATCTCCGCCGCGATCAGCGAGTGCTTGGAGCGCTTCTGGGCCTTGCCTTTGCCCTTGGCCGGCGACTCCCACTGGTCGTAGATCAGACCGGCCCCGGAGACGTCGACCACCGCGCCCTTGGCGAGGCTCTCCGCGCAGCGCTTGGCGAGCTCCTCGGCGAAGACCGCGATGTCGATGAACACCGAGGACTTCCCCGGGTCGATCTGACGGACCCGCATGTTGCAGACCGGACCGCGTTTGGTCTCGCGCAGCTCCGGGTCCCGGACCAGCTTGGCTTTGAACGGCTCTACGTTGATCATCTGTTGCTCCCTTCGCCCGGTGTGGGCTGGTTTTCGCTTGCGCAGCGATCAAGCCCCCAGGAAGGCGATCCGCGCACCGAGCGCAGCGAGGGGAAGGGAGCGAAGCGACCTTGCGCGGTCGCCGTTGGGGGCAAAATGAGCGGAGTTGCGAAAACCGGACCGGCGCCGGAGAGGGGCCAGGGGATCGACGTCCACTCAACGACAAGCCGGAGACCAGGTCGAGAGCAGCGATCACGATTCGCCCATCACCCGGATCGACCCACGACCCGAGGCAGCCATGGCAGATCACTGCCCCGCTCCCGACGCCGGCGGGCCTCCCTGGAGCCGCACCCGTCTCTCAGGCTCTTCGCCGGAGCTCCCCGCAACCTGGACATCGCGGGCGACGACCGAGTGCACGTAGAGCCGACGCGATCCTGGCCAGGGCTCTGAGCGCAGGTGGCCGGTGACCGCGACCTGATCTCCCTTGGAGAGCTCCTCGGCGAGCCTCACCGCCAGGCCCCTGAAGGTCAAGACCTTGATGTAGACGGTGTGACCCTGCCGCCGGCCGTGCTCCACGAGCCAGAACTCGCAGACATCGCGGCCGGGCATCCCCAGCAGCTGGGGATCGGAGTCGAGGCGACCGAAGAGGCTGACGTTGTTCATCGTCAGCTCCCCTCTCCGAGCAGCGGCGTCAACGAGTCGCTGTGGCTCGCCGCAAGCATCGCCCCGATCGCCTCGCCGCTCATCGGGCAGGCGTCGATGCGCACCGCCTCGTTGACGTAGTCGCCGACGAAGGCGGCGAGCTGCTCGAAGCAGCGAAAGCCGCGGTCGACGACGAAGGCGCGGTGGCGACCCTCAGCAGGCCGGTCGGTGACCTCGACTCCGTTGGGGTGGCGCCAGCCCATCAGCACCCGCTCGCCGCTCGTCACCCGGTAGCGGGCGAGCTCGGTGCCGGCGGCTGCGATCGTCTCGATGTCAACTCGTTCTGCGCTCATCTGAACCTCCCGTGTCGGTGGATCGAACGGGAGAGCGCAAGGCAGCGGACAGGCGAGGGCGGAGCCCGACCGCAGGGAGGGCCGAAGGGGTCCCGCCAGGGACCCGCAGCCCTCGCCGCCGCTGCCAGGATGCGCGAACCCGATCCACCGACACGGGTGGTCTCAGCTCAGGGCAGCAGCGCTCCACGGCGAGGCGCCTCGCCTCAACCGAACTCCTTCACCTCAATCAACTGGCCGCCTCCTCCGCCTCTCGGCTTCCGCCGGAACCCCGCCCGTCGCGCTCCTATCCGACCCCTGCCCGCGCCACTCCCCAGGCTCGCCACCCTGTCTCCAGTCGCCCCCGCCCGCCAGCGGCCGGCGATGCTCCATTTCTCACCCAGCCGGCCCTGCTCAGTCACCTACACCACCCCACACCCTCCTCTCATCCCTTCCTCCGATTCCAGTTCAGCACCCTCCTCCAGCCCGATCCGCCCACAGCCACTTCGCCCTCTCTCCCGAACCACCCCCGATGCACCGCTGACCACGGACACTTACATCGTGAGTGTGTGTGGTCAGCGGTGCGGAGGGGGCGTCAACCGCTCTCTGGGGCGAGGTGGCTGTGGGGGGCCATTTCGGGGTTTCGATCACAGCCTCAGATGGCCCTGAGCCGTCATTCATCTAAGAGAGTCAAGGGCGAGAACTCTCCCCCTCGCCCAGCGCGCGCAGGGCGGCGCGGCCCTCGGCGAGGCAGCGGTTGACCTTGGTGTGGGTCCAGCCGCGCCGGGCGCAGATCTCGGCGTAGGAGTAGCCGAGGCCGAACAGCAGTAGCGCGGTGCGCTGGTCGGGCTTGAGGCGGGCCAGGGTGGCGAAGAAGGCGGCGACCTCCTCGCTGCGCTCGGCTCGCTCCTGCGGTCCCGGCTCTTCGCCCAGCAGCCGCACGATTGGGGTGGCGGGGTCGTCGGCGTCGGTGGCGCTGAGCGCAGCGAAGGACTCGCGGCGAAGGCGGCGCTGGGCGATCTCCCAGGCGCGGTGCTTGAGGCAGAGCATGAGCCAGCGCAGCGCGGCTTCGCCGGGCGGGCCGTCGTAGTAGCGGAGGAACTGCAGGCAGGCCTCCTGCAGGGCGTCGTCGGCGTCGGCGGTCTGAGGTGCGCAGCGATCGGCCTGACGGCGCAGGGCCGCGCGGCCCTCGGCGAGCACCTGCTCGAGGATGCGTCCTCGTCTTCGCAAGGCCTCGCGATCTGGCCGGCTCGCCATGCCCCGCACCCGCGCGCTCCGCGCGCGATACTGCGGGCGCTGGCGGGGCGGGCGGCCGAGGCGACATGCAGGCCAGCGGGGACCGAGGACGGATCGGATGGACCCTTCTTCGCAACTCCTCCGCTGAGCATGTCGGCCATCGCCCGAGGTGTGTCGGGAGAACTTGGAGTCAGCGCAGGTTAG
The DNA here is from genome assembly GCA_963817905.1 of uncultured Solirubrobacterales bacterium. Classification (GTDB taxonomy): domain Bacteria; phylum Actinomycetota; class Thermoleophilia; order Solirubrobacterales; family 70-9; genus VRUE01. The sequence continues at coordinate 720,135 of CAWFPS010000003.1, forward strand.
AGCGCGGACCCTGTGGGGGCGTGGCGCGGGCGTGGTGCGGTGCGAAGCTGAAACGGGAGGAAGCTAGGCGGGCTCACGGGAGCCGTGCAGCACGTCGGGGTCCATGTCGGCACCGCCCGGCCAGACGATGGTGCCCATCTCCTCGTCGACCCGGACCTGACGGAACAGATCCGGGTCTGCCTTCAAGGGTTCGAAGACCGGACCCCACAGCTCCCCGGCCAGGTCGACCACCCGCTCGGTGGCGTCGTTGAAGCGCAGGCGGAGCCGGAAGCCGCCGAGCGGCTCGACTTCGAGGATCCGGATCATCAACCGGACTTGCGGCGACACCGCTCAGGCGAGAACCGTTGCCTGGGGCCAGGTACCGGTCTTGACGCGCTCATAAAGGGTGTCGGGGGCCAGGTCGGCACCGCCGGGCCAGGCCACGGTGCCCTCCGCGACGTGAACCTCGCGGAACCCCTCCGGGGTTCGCGCGCGCTCAAAGACCGGGCCGCGAAGGCGATCGAGGACGTCGATCCTGCCTGTGGTGCCGTCGGCGAAGGTCAACTTGATGACCCCGTGAGCGGCGACCTCTACAGCGGTGATGTCGTAGTCGGGAACGTTCATCGCAGGGGCTCTATGGGCTTGATTGTGCCACCTTCACGAGCAAGGCGCCAGTTCTCTTCGAGCTCTGCCTGATGAAGCTCCGCCCAGGCGAGGACGAAGCGGAGCTGACGACGCGGAAGGCTGCTGTCGATCGCCTCCAGGGTGTCAATCCTGACCTTGGCATGTCCATCGGCGTGCTGGGCGTGGAAATGCGGGTACCCGTGATCATCGTGGAACATCCTGATCGCGATTCCGAAGAAGCTGCTTATGCGCGGCATCGGCTCATTCTCCCGGTCCGTGGAGCGGGTTGGCTCCTCTCCGTCTTGTCGCTGCGGGCATTCACCCGCTGAGATGCCCGCAGCGACAAGACGGAGAGGGCAAGCGATCGGGGACAGGAGGCGATCATCAGCCGAGCAGACGGTCGAAGCAGAGCGCAGCGCGGGTCGGGATCGCGAAGTCGCCGTGGCGGTGCAGGAGGCCGGCGCCGACGAGGTCGCGGGCAGCGCGGGCGATCGCGTCGCGCTGGGCGAAGTCGCCGGGATCCTCAGCGACCTCGCGGGCCAGCTCGGCGAGGGTGAGCTGGGTGGGGTGCTGGTCGAGCAGCAGGACAAGGACGGCGGACTGGATCGCCGCGCTCTCCTCCGCGCTGGTGGGGAGATTGCGGCGCTGGGACTGCGGCCGCCGGTCACCGCTCTCCTGAATACGGTCTTCGTGCATGGGAGCTTCGCCTCCTGCGCCAGGCCCCGGGGGCGTGCCCACGCCGCCCGGGGCGTTTTTCGTTCTCCATCCCTTTTAGAGCGAGAGCGGAGAAGTTCTCCCCCCCCTTCTCGCGAAATTTGATCCGTCAGACGCCTGCAGTCCGCGGCCGGCGACAATCCGCCCCCCAAGGCGCTTCAGTCCTCGGCGTTGTCGAGCAGCTCGCGGCCGCTGGCGCTGAGCTCACGCGCCACCATCTCGCAGACATCGGCGCCACTCCACGGCCCTGGGCGATTGAGGAAGGCGGCGATGCGATCGAGACGGCGGCCGTCGACAGCGTGAGCGACAGCGAGCGCGCTGGCCGCGGCGGCCAGGTCGGCGAGAAGGCGCAGGGTGAAGGCGACCGGATCCTCACCCTCGGCTTCGCGCAGCTTCAACGAGTGGCCGAGCAGCGTCAGGCCCCGGCCGAGGTCGACGGCGAGCAGGGGCTCGGGTTCGCAGATCGACATCGGGTAGACGTAGAGGCGGGCGCCAGGAGCCGTCGCGGCGAGAATGCCGGCGCTCTGCGCCGCCTCGGCGAGGAGGTTCAGCTCGTCGGCGTCGCTGTAGGCGTTGACCGGCCAGAGATCGCCGTCGGGGTCGAGCAAGTCGGCGGCGGCGCGATCGCGGTCGAAGCGAAAGAGCCGCGGGGCGTCGTCCAGCTGTGCCTGTTCCATCGTCGTCCTCCCTTTCTTGGGCCGCGCCGTGCGCGAGGCCGGCCGCCCCGTAGGGCACGCGCAGCGTGCGACGATCGGGGTGCCGGCCACGCGCGGGAGCGCGGTCGATCGGATGGAGGGTTGAGACGCGGGCGGCGAGGATTCGCCCCCCTAGACCTCCCCCGCACCAAGGTCGGGGAGCAGGATCAACTCCACCAATTCGGGTCCCGCCGCGAGCAGCTCGGCGAGCTTGCCGGCGCGCAGGTGGGCGGCGGCGATCACCGCGATCGCGGCGACAAGCGCCTGGCGGGTGGAGGGCGGCAGATGCCTCGCCCCGGTCCCAAGCAGGTCGGCGAAATGCTCGATCAGGCGTACGTAGCGGCGGAAGCCGTGAGGGCGCTCGGTGAGCGCGTCGAGTAGGAGGACGCGGGCAGACGCGGGCTCCCGCACGAGGAAGCAGAGCGCCGCGTGGACGCCCGCGGCGACCTTCTGCGGCCACTCCTGGGGAGAGCGGCAGGCCGCGCGCACTTCGAGCTGGAGGTGGGCGAAGGCAGAGTCGAAGGCACGGACAAAATCATCTGGAGGAGGCCCTTGGGTGTCGTTCATACCCGGCTGAGACCCGAGGTCGAAAAGTTCGCCCCCCGCCCTGTTCGCGGCGCTCAGGCGCAGGTGGTGGCGATCCGCGCCGCCTCCGGCGCCCCTACGTAGGGGGCGAGGACGAGCTGGAGGAGTTCGGGTTCGAGCTCCCTGAGAGCCCCTTCCCCAGCGTCCATGAGGCGGCCGCCGAGGATCGAGGCGACGGCGCCGATCAGCGCCTCCTCTGTGAGGTCGGGCAGGGCCGGGCCGAGCGAGGTGTGGCGGCGGCCCTCGCGCAGCAGGGCGGCGAGGTGGGCGTTGGAGTCGCTCACCTGCCTGGCGATGGTCAGGTCGGTGGCGAGGGCGTCGAGGGTGAGCAGGCGCAGCTCGTCGGGGGCCTCCTCGGCGAAGGCGAGGACCGCGCCGATTGCCGCCCTCGCCTTCTGCGGCCAGTCGCGCTCGCTGGCGCAGGCGCGCATGATCAGCGCCACGAGGCGCTCGAAGGCGTCGCGGTGGGCGGCGAGGACGCAGTCGCGCTTGTCGTCGAAGTTGGCGTAGAAGGTCTTGCGCGAGACGCCGGCGGCCTCGATCACGTGCCTGACGGTGAGCGCGGCGTAGCCCTGCTCGGCCAGGGCGCGGCCGGTGGCGGCGAGCAGGCGCCGGCGCTGGTTCTCGCCCACGACCTGGAGGGGGAGCCGGTGGCGGCCGCGAGGCAGCGACCAGGCAGGATCGCCGTCCGCGGTGGGACCAGGCCGTTGAGGATTCAACGGCAGGCGAGGGAAGGCCGTACGCCCGTTAATACAGCAGCCAGACTCATGGTGCCTTATAGGATAGACTATGGTTCTATAGGCGATTTGCAGGATTAAAGTCCCCGCTCCGCGGGGTCACCCGGGTGGCCGCCTTTGACTTCCGCGCATGAATGACTAGAATTGCGGTCATGACCGAGACGCTCTCGCTCTCCTACGTGAAGGCCCATCTCTCGGAGATCGCCGACCGGGTCGAGGGCGAGCACGAGCGGGTGGTCGTGACCCGCAACGGGCGGGTGGTGGCGGTGCTGGTCAGCCCCGACGATCTGGAGAGCCTGGAAGAGACGCTGGCGGTGCTGAGCGACTCCGGGCTGATGCGGCAGATCCGCGAGAGCGAGGCAGAACTGGAGGACGGCGAGCAAGGCGTCTCGCCGGCGAAGCTGCAGGAGGACCTGAAGCGTCGGCGTGCCGATGCGGCGTGAACGAAGAGCCCTGGCAGATACGGGTGATGCCGACGGCCCAACGCCAGCTGGCGGAGATGCCTGAGCGCTTTGCCACCGCTGCGATCGAGCTTCTTCCCGCAATCGCCGCCAACCCAGAACGCCTGGGCAAGCCGTTGCGCTTCGAGCTCACCGGCAAGTGGACCGCGCGACGCGGTCCGTACCGGATCATCTACAGGCTCGACGAGGAGGCGCGAACCGTCCGGGTGCTCGCCGTGGGCCACCGGGCGGACGTCTACCGGCGGCGCTGAGCGCGTGGGGGCGAGCACGTCGCCGACCGGCAGGCACCTGCTCTGCCATTGTCAATCTTCGTTCGTGACCCTCAACTCAGCGGCACGCCGGAGAGGGAGGCGACCTTCCAGGCGCCGCCCTCCCTGCTCACCGAGATCGCGTAGACGGTGTCCTTGGGGGCGCCGCTGTAAATGAGGAAGGCCTGGCCGCCCTTGACGCGCAGGGAGCCGACGTCGGCGACGGCGGCTTCGCGCAGGGTCGAAGTCGGGACCTTGCCGGTGAGAGCAGCCAGCGTTGCCGCGCAGGAGGAGCCGGCGGAACCGGTTACGGCGCTACCGAAGCCCTGCGTGGCGCCTTGGCTGAGGTAACCGCAGGCGGCGGCCCAGTTGCGCTCGGCGCGGGCGTCGAGGAAGCCGTGCAGGGCATCATCCGCAACCGGATCGTGCGGGTCGATCGCCTCTGGATCAGGTTCGGGGGTCGCCAACGCTCAGCTCAGCTGTGAGACCCGGCTAGTTGTAATTCCTGACCACGTTGTTCATCCGGGCCTCCTTGGAGGCTGGGGGTGTCCACCACCCAGAACCAAGGAGAACCCGGATGAAGATTCACGCTAATGCCCCCTTCGGTCCGAAGGGGAGGCTCACGATGGTCGGGCGCGTCATCGAGCAGGGGTGGTCGCTGACGGAGGCGGCCGAGGCCGCCGGAGTCAGCGAGCGCACCTGCTCGAAGTGGGTCGCCCGCTACCGCGCCGAGGGCGAGGCCGGCTTGGTCGATCGCAGCTCGGCCCCGAAGACAGTCGCCAACCGCACCGAAGAGGGCCGCATCGAGGCGATCGCGGCGCTGAGGAGGCTGCGGATGACCGGTGCGGAGATTGCCGAATGCCTGGGGATGGCGCTCTCCACCGTCTCGGGGATCCTGGCCGACATCGGCCTCGGCAAGCTGAGCCGCCTGGGGCCGCCCGAGCCGCCCAACCGCTACGAACGCAAGCGGCCGGGCGAGCTGATCCATATCGACATCAAGAAGCTGGTGCGGATCGAAGGCGGCGCCGGGCACCGCATGACCGGCAAGCGCACCACGCACGCCCGCGGCGCGGGCTGGGAGTTCGTCCACGTCTGCGTCGACGACGCCACCCGCCTTGCCTACGTCGAGGTGCTCCCCGACGAAAAGGCGAGAACGTGCGTCGGCTTCCTGCGCCGGGCGGTCGCCTTCTACCGCTCACACGGGATCAAGGTCGAGCGCCTGATGACCGACAACGGCGGCGCCTACCGCTCCACCGTGCATGCGATCGCCTGCCGAGCCCTGAAGATCCGCCACATCCGCACCCGGCCCTACCGGCCGCGTACCAACGGCAAGGCCGAGCGCTTCATCCGCACGATGCTTGGCGGCTGGGCCTACGGGGCGATCTTTCGCTCCTCGGCCGAGCGCACCGCGGCGCTACCCGGCTGGCTGGAGTTCTATAACTGGCGCAGACCACACGGCTCCCTCAGCCACAAGCCGCCCGGAACTCGCCTCGGCGAACTGAAGCAGAACAACCTGGTCGGGTCTTACAGCTAGTCGCCCACGATCAGGTTCCGAACCTCGGCGATGACATCCGGCCACTCGCCCGAATCGACCGAGATCTCGCGGTCGTCGATACAGATCGCCGAGTCGTCTCCGTCGATCGCGATCTCGATATCCCCGGAAGGTCGATGCCACTCGAGCTGGAGGCCACCACTGGAAAGAGGGACGATCCAGGGGCGTTCGGCCTCCTCTGACATCACTTCGTTCAGCACCCCAAACGCGGTATTGACGCTGTCCAGGCCCGGCGGCAGCCCGCCGTAGGAGTCCCAGTCGGGTTGAAGCGCGAAGAGCTCAGCGAGCCGAGTGACCGCCGGCTCGACCCACTCGGGAACGACCACCGCATCCTCTCCGTACTCCTCTGCGGGCAGATAGGGCTTGACCCTGACCGACAGCCCCCGCAGGGGCGCCTTCAAAGTCTCCGCCAGCGAGGAAGAAGACTGTGGGTACTGCGGTGCGCTATAGCCCCGGAGGCTCGCGAGGCCCGGGGACAGAACGGGAACGGCGACGCTACTCATCGGCATCCTCCTGGTATCCCCACTGTGCGTGCATCTTCTTCGTAGTCAAGTCTACAAATCCTTTCACTATCCACTCACGGCCCAGGTCGAGAGCAGCCCAAGCGGCGTCGGAGTCGGTGCGTCCCGGGACCAGGCGGCTGGTCAGGTTCAACAGGTACATCGGGGCGCGAGCGGAACGACTCGCGGAGCTGGCGATAGCGCGGGTAGGTGGCATCGGCCGGGTGAGTGCGCTGCCAGTTGAAGACGAAGCGGTCTTCCTGGAGCTGGAGGATCTTGGTCTCATCCTCGCTCATGAACCAGGTGCGAGGCATCTGGAAACCGCTGACCAGCTCCAGCGAGAACTGCTGGGGCCCCGGCTGCGCCGGAGCATCCTCCTCCATAGGGGGAAGTGGAGGACGCTGAGCGCGTTTGGGGAATTCGCCCTTGACCTGCGCGGTGAACTCCGCCAGCACCTCAAGGTCGACGACCCTGCGCTCGAACTGAATCGCCAGGACGACCTCCGTGACCGGCGGCTGTCGGAAGTCGACGGGCTGATCGGCGGAAGCGGGAGGCTCCGCGAGGCTCACTGGGACGGGGCAAGACCTGTTGTCAAGACAGGGCGCTCCCGCAGGCGGCAAGCGCTCCCGATGGGGTGGCGGAGGCGATCTGGCCGCGGGGGCAGGTCGGCAGCCCGCGGGTGTTGAGCTTGCCGCCACGGTTGAGGGCGATCTTGATCCGGCGCAGCGAGGGAGGCTCCTTGCCGTGCGGGGCCCTGACCGTGCCCTCGATCCGCACCGCGATCGGCGCCAGCCCCTTGCGCGGCAGCGCGGTCGGCGAGATGCCGCCGTCGAAGCGGATGAAGAGGTCGCCCTTCTGGGTCAGCTCGGCGGCGGCCGGCGAGGCGGTCAGGGCCAGGAGAGCCGCGACAGCGAGCGCGAGCCGACGCCGGCTCCGCGGTGAAACGCGTTTTGCCCCTACCAGGGGACGAACGCGTTTCACCCGCGTGTCAGCCCCGTGCCTTGCAGGTGCTGGTGAAGGTGGAGCTGAGGTTCTTGCCGCCGGCGAAGAGGAAGGAGGCACGCGCCATCGGGAAGACCGCGCCGGGGAAGCCCTTGGGAGCGGGGCAGCCGGAGCTGATGAAGCTGTGCGACTTGCCCTTGACGTTGAAGCGGCGCGAGAGGGTCATGGTGAGCCCGGTGAGGATCCCCCACGCCTTCATCGCCTTGGGCAGCGGCGCGTTGAGCACGGTGCCGTAGGTGCCTTTGCGCTGCTTGGCGACCTTGAAGACGATCACGAAGGAGGTGGCGAAAGGCCGCGGGGCGTAGATGTGGCCGTAGAGGACGGGCTTGCCCTTGCGCTCGCTGTTGAAGACCAGCAGCTTGCCCTGGGTCGGGTAGGGCTCCTGGCCGGAAAGAGTGATGTCGGCGGTGAAGCTGCCCTTGCCGACCAGCGAGGAGCGGCAGCCCTGCAGCGCCCGGGAGGAGGAGCCGGGTTGGATGCGCCTGTAGTCGCAGGTGGGGAGACCGGCGTAGTCGAGGCGGCCGTGGCGGTTGAGCTCGATGCGAAGCGTCTTCAGCTGCGGAGGGAGGGTGCCATCGGTGGTGGAGATCTTGCCGCCGACCGAGACGGAGATCGGGGCGACGCCGGCGCGCGGCAGGCGCTTGGGCTTGAGCTTGCCGTCGACGCTCACGCGCAGAGTTCCCTCCTGGCTGACCGAGGCGGCGGCGAGCCCGGCGGCAGCGAGCACGATGGCGAAGGTGAGCACGGCAAGGAGGCGAGGCGCGCGAGCGTTTGCGAATTTACCCACGCTGCGGTACGGGCGAATGCGGTTACGGCTGTCCATTGGCGACTCTCTCCCTGCTGATCGGTTGCGATTCACCCACACCAGGTGTCGGTTCGACGGCCCCGGTGTTAATTCAACACACGGGCATGATGCCTGATGCGGTGATGGCGGTGCCTTCCGAGCCGTCGGGACGACATAGACCTTGCCCTACTGGTCAGAGCTGGGTGGCGGCGATCGCGGCGGCGCCGGTGAGGAGGGCGACGACGACCGCGACGGCGGCCTGGAACATGGTCCGCTGGAGTTGGACGATCGCCCCCTGGACGGCATCGAAGCGGGTGTCCATCGCGTGCTGCTGGGCATCGAAGCGAGTGTCCATTTTCCGGCCGAGGTCGTCGATGCGCTTGTCAACGCGATCGAAACGCCGGTCGACGGCTTCGAAGCGCCGGTCGACCGCTTCGAAGCGCTTGTCGACGGCGTCGAAGCGGCGGTTGACTTCGCCGCGGAAGTCGTCCAGCCGATCGTCGGTCCAGCTCTGCCGCATGGCCTCCATGTTGCCACTGTAGACAATGAGATGCAACGCGTGGCGCGCGGAAATGTGACTTGCACATCTTGGCCGGCGGCGGCAAGGAGCAAAAAGATGCCAAAGATGAAAAGAAAGCCGTTCAGCGCGCTGAGCAAAGAGGTCAGGAAGCGCCCCGGCGCCGCCGCTGAGATCGACGCGCGCAAGAACGCAATCGTCGCCGCGGGAGGCGGCGGGCGGGCGGCGGCGTCTAAGGCCGGGTCGAAGTCGTCGGGTGGGTGGAGGGGATCGCCCATACCCCTTGGAGAGATCCGGGGCGGGAGTTCTCCCCCCTGTCGCGATACGGGGCACGTACCTCTCTCTCCGGGGTTGACACCAAATGTGGCGGAGGTAGCAAGACTGCTACCATGGGGTCCGTGGCGACCATCCCGCAAAAAGAGCTGCGAAACCACGTCGGCGAGGTGTTGCGCCGGGCCGAGGCCGGCGAGGAGATCACGATCACGGTTTCCGGCCGGCCGGTGGCGAAGCTGGGGCCGGCCCGCACGCGGCAGTGGGTCGACTCCGCCAGCCTGCACGACCTTTGGGCACTTCCAGTCGACCCGACGCTCGAGCGCGATCTGGAGAAGTTCGGCGGCGAAGACCTCCAGGATCCCTGGGCTACCTAGTGATGGGCGTCGTCCTCGACACCTCGGTGCTGATCAGCGACGAGGGCCCGCCGGATGGCATCGCATCCTCGATCAGCACGGTGTCGATCGCCGAGCTGCACTTCGGCCTGCTGGTCGCGAAGGACGATGAGAGGGCGCGGAGAGCGAGCCGGCTGGGGCTGATCGAGGCGCGCTTCCCCGACCCGCTGCCGGTAGACGACAGGGTGGCGCGCGAGTGGGGGCGCCTGAAAGCAGCGGTCGCGCAGCGCGGCGGTCGGCCGCGCAAACGCCTGGCCGACCTGGCGATCGCGGCGACCGCGAACGTCCACGACGCGGCGCTGCTCACCCACAACCTCAAGGACTTCAAGATCATCGAAGACCTGGTCGACGTTCGCGCCGCCGCGCGCGGCGTCTGAGCACTGCCGGGACGTCAACTCAGCGGGACGCCGGAGAGGGAGGCGACCTTCCAGGCGGCGCCTTCCTTGGCGACCGGGATCGCGTAGATCGTGCCACCAGACGGGCATGATGCCTGATGGGCGGTGGCCTTGCTTCACCCCGCGGGAGCGATCGCCTCGATCCAGTCCCAGCGGCGCCCGCAGAGCTCGCGGGTGCGGTCGAGCGGGACGGCGACGGTGGGGCCGAGGCGATCGCCGCGGCGCGGGGCGGCGGCGATCGCGGTGATGTCCTGGGGAACGGCGCCGAGCTGGTTGGCGAGGCCGAGCAGGCCGAGGCCGACCGTCTGCGAGCAATCTGGCAGGGCGTAGGGAGCGCCCGGTTCGCCGATCGCCATGTGGAAGAGCAGGCGGAAGGTGGCGGTCGAGGGCAGCTTCCAGGTTTCGTAGTCGACGCCGAGGTAGCGGCGCTTGTAGGGGAGGGGCGGGCGGCTCTGGGGAGGGTTGCGGGGGACGATCAGCAGCGGGTAGGCGAGCAGGGCTTTGAACTCGACCTGGTCGGGGTCGGCGGGGCGGCGATCGGAGAGGTCGACATCGCGCAGGAAGTAATCGGCGTAGGGGTTGTCCTGGAAGAGCACGGCCGGGCCCTGGCCGGCGAAGCGGGCATTGAGTTGGCGCAGCTCGTTGAGCTGCCCGTAGGGGGCGAGAGGGGCACCGGCGGAGGCGAAGGCGCCGCAGGCGAACAGGGCGGCGGCGAAGAAGGCGAGCAGGGCGGGCGGCTGGGAGCGAGCTGCCGAGACGAGAAGGCCGACGGTGCCGACGGTGAGCGCCGCCAGGATCGCCAGGGCGAGGAGGGCGCGGGCATCGAGTGAGAGCGGCGCCACCCAGCCGGCGTAGCCGAAGACGAGCGCCGGGATCACGGCGCAGAAGGCGATCGGGGCGCGGGAGCGAGGGGCGAGCGAGGCGGCGCCCAAGGCGGCGAGCTGCCAGGCGCAGAGGGACACAAGCGCGGCGAGGAGGGCGAGGTAGGGCTGCAGGTGCCAGGCCAACTCGCCGCCCGCCAGGTGCTGGGCGACGGCGAGGGGCAGCATCGCCCCGACCGGGTCGGAGTCCGCGCGGGCAAGCCAGCTCCCGATATCGCCCTCGGGGCCCCAGGGAACGAAGGTCGGGTGGCCGGAGAGCAGGACCGGGGCGGCGAAGAGCAAGAAGGCGCCAAGCGCGGCCGCCACCGCCCAGGGATCGGGGCGGCCGAAGCGCCAGGGCATCGCCGCGGCGACGCCGATCCCGGCCAAGACGATCGCGCCGGTGGCGATCGCCGCGATCGAGACGCCGAGGAAGGCGGCAACCTGGGCGAGGAGGACCAGGGCGGCGAAGCCGGCGGGCGCGATCAGCGCGCCGGGCAGCCGCTTGCCGGCGAGCGCATCCACGAGCAGCCCGAACCCGGCGCAGAGCGCCAAGAGGAGGAGCGGGTAGGCGAGCCAGGCGAGGAGCATCGGCGGACCCCGACCAGCCTATTTCAACCCCTTCAGGGCCCAGTGGCGAACGGCTGGGGCTGGATCACGTTGACCTTCCACTCGCCGCCGTCTTCGGCCATCGCGATGAACATCGTCTGGCCACCGGTGCTCTTGTAGATCAGGTAGGCATATCCGTCCCCCCTGACCCGGAAGCTGAGCACCTCCTCGATGCGGAAGGCATCCAGCGCACCCTTGGGCGCCTTGCCGAAGAGCGTTTCCAGCGTCGCCGCGCAGCCTTCGGGCTTTTCGCCATTGCCCTTCACCTTGGCGTTGGCGATCAACTGGGCGAGCTGCTGCCGGTACTCGCCCGAGGCCAGGGAGCAAGCTTCCGCCCAGTCCTGGGCCGAGAAGGAGGCTATGTAGGCGGTCGCGTTGGCGACCGCCTGTGTGCGCGGGGTCGCCTCACCCTCTGTGCCGAATTCCTGGACCGAGTTGTCACCGCCCTTGGTCAACGGCACGTCGGGGGCGACGGCCTTGGCGCCGGGAACCGGGTTGCCCACCGCGGTGTCCTGCCTCTTCGGGGTGCTCTGCTTCTGCTTGGCGGCGCTCTGCTTCTGCTTGGCCTGAGCGTTCTGCTTCTGCTTGGCCTGGGTGGCCTGCTTCTGCTTGGCGGCGCTCTGCTTCTGCTTGGCCCGGGCGCTCTGCTTCTGCGTGCCCTGGGCGGCCTGCTTGTTCGCGGCGCTGGTGGTGCCCTGGCGCTGGGTGGAAGCCGTGGAAGCGCTCGTCGACTGCCCCTCGCCGCCGCTCCCGCCGCAGCCGGCGAGCACCAGCAGGGCGAGCAGGACCAGCGAGGATGCGAGGCGGCACCTCACCGCCTGCCTCCGCGCTTGTGGTGCTTCCTTTGCTTGTGGTTCCTCTTGCCCTTGCGCTTGCCCTTGTGCTTCTTGCACTGGCCGCGCAGCTTGGTGGTGAAGATCGCGCCGCGGTTGTTCTGGCCCAGGCCTTTGACCGAGGCGACCGGCGGGTTGGCGCAGATGTTGGCCGAGTTCTGCAGCAGGCCGTGGCGTCCGCCGCGCAGGGTCATCGTGAAGCTGTCGATCGGGGCGTCGGGGAGGTTGTCGAAGAAGGCGTCGATGCCGCCCGACTTGGAGGGTCTGATCTTGCCCTCGACCACGATCCGCACCGCGCCGGAGTAGAGGTCGGCGACCAGGTCGGGAAGCTTGTGGGTGGAGGAGCGCAGGTAGACCTTGCCGCGCAGCGGCTCGTCGAAGAGCAGCGTCTTTGCCACCGCCGTGCCGTAGATCGAGCCCTTGGGGCAGTGCCCGGCGTCGAACTGGGGACCGGTGCAGACCTTGCGGATGTGGTTTTGGGCGAGGAACAGCGAGTGGGGCATCAGCACCTCGATGCGTTTGAGGTTTGAGTCCTTGGCCCCGCGGGAGACGAAGTTGGCGCGCAGCGAGGGGTAGCCGCCGCGCCGGGCGGAACCGCGCAGGCGCAGGCCGAGCTTTGGCCTGAAGCCCAGGGTCAGGCAGTTGAGCAGCTGGAAGTGCTTGGCGACGGTGGCGGTGGAATCGTCGGCGGAACTCTCGAAGGTCGCGCCGGAGCCGGTCAGGGTGGAGACCAGTTCCGAAGGCGCGCAGCTGGAGGGGTTGTGGGTGAACTGGAAGCGGTCCATGTAGATGCGGACATCGCGCAGGTGCAGGGGGACGCCGTCGATGATGTGGGGGATCGGGTCTGAGGCCGAGGAGTCGATCCGCAGCTGCGCGGTGTGTTCGTCGACCTGGAAGGCTGAGCGGATCACGATCGTGCCGAGGTCAAAGGGGCCGACCTTGGCCGAGTTGATCGTCACCAGGGAGAGCGGGGCGCCGTGGTAGGGGCCGGCGAGGTAGACGCGGCCGGTGGCGTAGGTGAGCGCCGCGCCCACCCCGTAGCTCGAGAGCGTGTGGCCGACCAGGCTGGCCTGGGAGCAGGAGGGGCTCGCTTCCTCCGCCGCTCCCCGGCGGTGGCGCGAGGCCTCGATCGCGGCATCAGAGCAGAAGGGGATGCCGGCCAGTTTGCCGGTGATCCCCTTCGGCAGGATCAGCGAGTAGGAGGTGATCTCCTGTTCGGTGTCCTTGCGGCTCAGGTGCACGTAGTAGGGGGTGTAGGAGCCGACGTTGGCGTTCACCCCGCCGGTCACCGCGCCCGGCGCGAAGGGCGGGATCGAGCCGTCGGGGCAGGGGCCCTGGTCGATCCCGGTGGTGATCTGGGAGTCGGTGCCGATCACCAGGTCGGGCACCCCCGATGCCCAGGGACTCAACGTCTCGGTGCTGGTGGCGGCGCCGCAGTGCGGCGGGGAGATCAGCGGCGCCCGCTGACCGGAGCGGAAGTTGATCCCCAGGTTCGTATAGGGGAGCTGGGGCAGGTTGTCGAAGCTCGCGGTGATCGTGCCGTCGCCGGGATTGGGCGTCAGCTTGCCGGGGATCTTGAACAGCATGCCGCGGTCGGCCGACTTGGCGACCAAATAGACCGCCAGCAACGAGTCGAAGGGGTTCTCGGCCCCCGGGGTCGGGGTGGCCGGGTTGTCGGACTGGGCCAGATAGATCGAGCCGCGCAGCTCGTTCTTGAAGTAGGGCAGTTTGACCAGGAAGTCGCCGATTTTCGAGGTGTTGGGACAACCCGCGCCCGGCGCGTTGAACGCGCTCTCCGCCGCCAGCTGGCCGGGAGTGCAGACGCCGAGCCCGGCTCCCACCGAGGGGTTCAGGGTCACTCCCTGGGGCAAGGCCACCGTCACCCGCTTGACCAGCGCCTGGGGGCGCCCGCGCGGGTCGGTGAAGCGCTGGTCGTCGTTGTAGAACTGGTAGTTGTAGCCCGACGCCGAGGAGGCCTTGCTCACCGTCAGCTGGCCACCCTGTGCGTAGGCGAAGTCGAGGCCGGCGCAGCCGTCGACCGGTGCCGCGCTCGATGCGCCAGCGCTCTCGGTGCCTGACTGCTGCCAGGAGCCGGCCGTCGCCTGGAATGAGAGCGGCGCCCCGCAGACGCTCGGCAGCGTGATGAAAGCGCGCGGCTTGGTCGTCGGCGGGTCCCCGACCGAGCACTTGCCCCAGGCAAAGGCGGGGTCCTCTTCGTTCAGACAGTTGCCGCGCTCGGTGTTGTGGGAGGCGTCCCAGGGCACTCCCCACAGCGAGATCTTCACGCTTTGCAGGGCGAGGGGCTGGGGCACCTCGCTCGTCTCCAGAGTCACGTTGGCGCCGGGGACATCGGAATTGATCTTCATCGCGAAGTCGAGCGGATAGCCGAAGGGGGAGGCGCCGAACTTGGCGGCGCTGCCGGCGTCGGGCGGGCGGTTGTAGAGGCCGAAGGTGGCGGTTTTGCCGCCGCCGTCGGCGCTGGTCACCTCGATCGTCCCGACCTGGGCCATGTCGGGGCAGCTCTCCCCCGATTCGCTCCCGGCGGCGAACGGCGTTACCCGGTGGGTGAAGAAGTCGGAGTCCGAACAGAGCACGCCGGTGCCGTTGGCGGGGTTGAGCAAGAGCCCCGGCGGCAGGTCGATCCGGGCGCTGCGCAGGTCGGCCCCTCCCCCACCCTGATCGAGGCCGAGCGAGAGGTCGAGCTGGTAGGGGTGTGTGCCGGCCTTGGTCGCGGTTCCGCCGCCGTCAGCCCAAGCGGCGGCGTCGAAGCCGGCGCTGCCGGACAGCAGGACCGAGGCGGCGCTCGCGCTCGAAGCGGCACTCGACCCGCCGCCGCCGCCCGTGCTCGCCAGACCGGCACTCGCAGAGCCGCTGCCGCCGTCAAACGTGGGCACCGTCGCGGCGCGCGACGCCGAGCTCACGCTCGCCGGCGATGCCGCGGCTCGCCCGCGCTTCTTGCCGTGCCTCTTCTTGCCCTTCTTCGACCGGTGATGATGTCGGTGGCGCTTGTGATGCTGCTTCTTCTTGGCGCGCTTGTTGTAGCGGGTGTAGGTGGGCCTGGGGTTGCCGTGGCCGGAGAGCAGCGTGGTCAGCGTCGGGTCGCCGGGATCGGAGGGAATCACCTGGCAGGCGTCGCCCTCGCAGTCGTTTGCCGCGCCACCCGGGCCGCCGATCGAGACGGTCGGGAAGAGGATCGCGCTGCCGGGCAGAACGGGATGGAATTTCGGCGCCAGCGGATCGTCGGTCGTTGCCGCGCCGGGCGGGTACGCGTAGACGCCGGCCTGGTTGGCGTTGCCGGTGGTGATGTAGACGCGGCCGGAGTTGTCGACCGCGATCCCGCTGGGTGAGCCATCGATCACGTCGTATTTGAGGTGGCCCTCGTAGGCGCCGGAGGAGTCGAAGACCTCGACCCTCCCCCGCGGCTCCTCGGTGTGATCGGGCTGGGTGTTGTCTAAGACGTAGACCTCGCCGCTGACATCATCGACGGCGACGGAGGAGTCGCGCAGCGAGGTGAAGCCCCCCGGTGGGCCGGTGATCGTCGCCACCGGGTTGTCGGTGTCGGTGCCCGGGTCATAGACCTTGACCGTGTCGTTGAAGGCGTCGGGCACGTAGAGGTAGCCCGCCGTGCCCGAATAGCCCGAGACGGCGATCCCGAAGCCCTCTTTGAGGCTTGCGGCGCCGATCGACTGCACGAAGGAGCCGCTGGCATCGTACTCCTTGATCTGGCTGCCGACAACGACATAGGTGTGGTCGGTGGAGGAGTCGACAGCGACGCCCGTCGCCCCCTCGGAGTCGGCGAGCGCGCCGCCAGTGCCCAAGGAATACGAGAATGTCGAAAGGGAAAAGGGAAAGCCGACGACATCGCGATGGTAGTTGTTCACATAGAGGGTGAGGGAACTGTCGAGCGCCAGCCCGCAGGGGTCATCGAGCGGCCCGCTATGGGGATCGGGATCGTTCGTCGCCGCCAGCGGCTGGCCGAGGTAATCGCCGCCGGTGCTGAACATCCCCAGGGAGCGGTGGTAGTAGTCGGAGACCCAGAGGCTTCCCGAATTGACCGCCAGTCCGCAGGGCCCGTTGAGATAGCCGGTCGGAGGAAGCGAGGGCGGGGGTGGGATTTTTTTCCCGGGCGGCGTTGGCGAGAAGACGAAGAGCGGGTCGTCAGAGGCTGCCTGGGCGTTGGCGGCAAACAGTCCCATCGCGATAAGCACGCAGCCGAGGGCGGCGCGCTTGAGGCCGCGCCGAGGCGCAGCCTCAACGGAGCTGCGACGGGATTGAAAGAGGGCGATGAGGCGGGGCCGCTTCATGCGGAAGCTCGGTTCGCGTCGAAAGTCGCAGAGCTGTCGGCCTGGTTGCATAGAGTCCGGCGCCGACGGCGCAGAATCGCTTCGCCAGGCAACTCGCCGAGCTCGACCAGGACGAGCGCCAACTGGCGGGGGCGGCGATCGCAGCCGCTCGGAGAACGTTCGCCGGCTTCGAGGAGCGAGAGGGCTCCGAAGCCGGGCTGGTGGCCGAGACGATCAAAGGCTCCAACCGGGCTTGAAATCGACCGTCCAGCCTGGAATGCCCGGCCCCAACGCCCTATCCTGAACAGCGATGAAGCTGCAATTCGCCGATTACGATGGACCCACCGGCCTCTACGTGGCCACTGGGAAGGAACTCCTTCCCCTCTCGGACCCTGCCGGGGCGATTGCCTTTGTCGGCGCCGGAGTTCAGTCGGGGACGATCGACCCCGAGCGCTGCGAGGAGATCCAGGTCGCGGTTGCCGCTGCGATGCGCGAGGTGGCTCCGCCTCTCGCTGCGTGACTTGGGCGCTCGGCGTCTCCCGTATTCCCCCCGCGTATTGAGCGGCGCGGACCTGAGCACCCACTCGCGAGGTGCGACGGGCGAGCCCGGCTCTAGCTGGGCGGCGGAGCTTTTCGGCGGGGGGCAATCGGACCGCTCCCTCTACCGCACCCCAGCGCGGTGCGCCACAGCGCTGCGATGCCCGCGCTTGTGGTTCCCGTGGCGCTTGTGGTGGCGCTTCTTATGCCGCTTGCGCTTGCACTGCGCGTGCAGCTTCGGGTGGGCGGTGTAGGTGCGGCCGTTGTGGGCGGTGTATTTGACCGTCGCGCGGTAGGTCTTGGCGCAGATGTTGCGGCTGTTGACCAAGAGGCCCTTCTTGCCGCCCTGCAGCTTGGTCACCAACTTGGTGAAGGGGGCGTCGGGGATGAAGTCGAAGGTGTTGCGGATTCCTCCGTTGACCGAGTCGGTGCGACCGGCCGACTCGACTTTGATCGGCTGGTAGGCGGGGCCCCGCAGGTCGGGGACCAGGTCGGGCAAGAGGTTGTCTGAGGAGCGCAGGTAGACGTTGCCGGTGAGCGGGTAGTCGAGGATCGGCGTTTGCACCGTGGCGGCGCCGTAGACGGCGCCCTTCGGGCAGGCGTCGGCGGCGAACTGCACCCTGGTGCAGATCGTGCGGATGTGGGCGTTCTCGAGGAACTCCGAGCGCGGCATCGCCAGCGAGAGGCTGGCGATGTTGGCGTCGCCCGCTCGCGTCTTCAAGACCACGGTCAGCTGCGGGTGCTTACCGCGCTTGGTTCCGCCCTTTAGCTTCAAGAACATCTGGGGCTTGAAGCCGAGTGAGGTGCACTCGGCGAGCTGGAAGCGCGAGGAGAGCTGGGCGACCTGGCCCAGGGTCGAGGTCAGCTGCCCCGTCACCGCGGAGGGATCGCATGATGTCCCGGTCTGGGTGAACTGATCGCGGTCGAGGGTCAGGTCGACCGAGCGCACGTCGAGCGGGATGCCTTGCAAGATCGAGGGGATCGGATCGCTGACGGCGGTGATCTGCGCGGTCTTTGAGTCGACGTGCAGGGCTGTGCGCACGACGATCGTGCCCAGGTCAAAGGGGCCGGCGGTCGCCGGGGTGATGATCGCCAGACTCAGGGGGGCGCCTTTGTAGGGGCCGGCCATGTAGACCTTGCCGGGGGCGTAGTAGGGCGATGGGCCCGCTCCCGCTCCGGCGATGACGGTGCCGACCTGCGAGTTCGCCGGGCAGGAGGGCGAGGCCTTCTCCCCCGCGCCCGACTTGGCGGCGGCGACGGCGAGGGCGGCATCGGAGCACTGCTGAACGCCGGCCAGCTTGGCGATCGTGCCCTGCGGCGGGGAGATCGTCACCGCGGAGAAGTTCTGCGTGGAGTCATCGCGGCGCAGGTGCATGACGAAAGGCGAGTAGCTCTTGGCGATCGGGCTGACCGCGCCGGCGTCGAAGGCAGGCGCGTTGGGCTGATCGCAGCTGCTGCCGGCGGTGATCGAGAAGGGATCGCTACTCGGCGCCGGCGAGTCGGGCGCCGAGTAGGGGGTCAGCTCGCCGGCGCTCGAGTAATCGCCGCAGGCCGGGGTGCGCAGGGTCGCGCGCGGGCCCTGCTTGATGTGCAGGTAGAAATGCTCGAAGGGCAGCTGCGGGGCGTCGGTGATCGTCGTGGTCAGCTGCCCGGTGAGCGGATCCGGGGTGACCTTGGCCGCGAGCTTGGCGATGAAGCCGCGCTCGGTGTCGTTGACGACGATGTAGATCGCCAGCAGCGATTCGAAGGGGTTGTCGAAGGGCTTGGCGATGTAGACGGAACTCGTGATCGATGACATCGGCATGGTCTCCGGTCTCCGAGGAGGCCGCCGAGGCGCTCTTCCGTGTCGTCGACGCGACCTATGAGAAGCGCTCCCTCGCGATCACCTCCAACCTGCATCCGTCGGGCTTTGACGAGCTGATGCCACGCACGCTTGCCGCCGCCACGGGTAGACCGACTACTTCACCATGCGCGCGTGACCGTCACCGAGGGGGCCGACAGCTACCGGCTCACCCGGGCGACCGAGGGCAAGGGGGTGGTGCCGCTGGGCTGACGCGCGAGCTCGTGCTCGCAGCAGCTGCGCTTCGGCCTACGGCCGCCGCTACGCCTCTGCGAGAGACGGGCTCACGCGGGGAGAAACCAATGGCCGTTGACATTCGTCGGCATTGGCGATCAACGGCGCCCACCCCGCCGATTACCCGGCGGGGTGGGCGTGTCCGCGGCTGCCGAAACGGAGGCCCCGACGGAGGAGCTTACCGCCCTAGTAGGACGTATTCGGAGCCAAAGGACGCGTCGGTCAGCATCCCCAGGCTCGCCGGTTCGGCGCTGCCGCCGGCAATTTCCGTCTGCAGGCCTACTTCTTCGCCAGCTTCGGTGTGGGTGTATTCCTGAGCGTATCCTTCGCCTTTTTTGACCGAATTCATAAAGGCGCTCACGCCCTGGGCCGCCTCACCCAATTCCGGGGCGTAGACGGCTCCAAGGACGCCTCCCTTGACCACGACCGAGATGAAGCCGCCGCAGACCATTTCCATGACCTTGCCCGAGGCTTCGTTGGCCATCAGCGCGATGCCGGGAGTGCCGTCTGACAGGTAGGTGAGGTGGATCGGCAGCGAATTTGTTTTCACCGTGCCGTTTGCCTGGCCCGCCGACGTGCATTTGAAGCCAAGTTCCTCGCTGCAGTTGTGCAACGTGAGCGTCAGGCTTCCCGAGCTTGGGTCGAGGAATTCGCCCGTGCCAGAGCCTTCCGGTTTCGTGCAGGTGACCGTATCGGTACCATTCCGCAGAACGAGCTTGCTTTCGCTTACCCCGGACGCCGTCGCTGAGAAGGTTGCCGGAAAGCCTCCTGGAATTGCGAGGTCCGGGTGTCCATCGGCGGCTTCCTCTTCCGATAGTTCGAATTCATATTCGAAGTTCAAACCGGCATTGCCATTGAGCACTGTGTCGGACGGTTTGCCGCCATTCACCAACATCGTGAGCTTTGCTTCCTGACCGCTATCGGCTTCGGTAATGGCTTCGTTGGGAAGGCTGACGCTCATCTGACTCGAATACTGATTGAAGCCAGGTTTCGTGATTTCCCCGATCGCCTTCCCTGACCACACAACGGGCACCACACCGCCGCAGTGGAACGCGGCAAACGTCGAATTGGCGCTGATGGGGCTGAACATCACGCCAGCTTCGCCGCCCGATATCGAGGTCAATTCGACGGCGAGCGGTTCAGTGACGATCGTGCCTGTCGCGGCGCCGGCGGACGTGCAGTTGAACGAGCCGAAGCTCGGGGTGCACCCGTGGAATTCCAGCGTGGCGACTCCGGCAGCCGAGCCGTCCATCCGCCCGCTTCCGGTCGTTTCGCCTTCACACGAGATGTAGTCGCCTTCTGCGCTTTTGGCGAGGAACGGACCGCCTGACACTTCGAATGCTGCAGGGAATTCGGCGGTGGTGTGGATGCTTACCGCAGAGGCGCTCGGGACGACGACTGCCGCCACAGCCATGCAGGACATCAGGGCAGCGGTAAGCGCCCTGATCGTGCGTCTAGGCCTAGATTGACTACTGGTCATTCTTGTGCTCCTTCCAGTGGGACTACCATTTGGCCGGCTTTGGCCGGGGTCGAGTCGACGCTCCTACCTGGCGCCGGATGCTGCTTCGTCGATGTGGTCACCTGGATTCCCAGATCGCCGAGATGCGCGTTCAACCGTCCAGGTCGAGCGCGACCTGGAGCTCAGCCGCGCAGGAAGGGACTGTCCGTCCGATGGCCTCCTCGATGGCGCGCAAGCGCGAGCCGACCGTGGTCCGGCTTGCGCCGAGGATCGCCGCCGCCGAGGAGACGTTGTGGCCGGCCTGCAGGTAGGCACGAAGGGTCGCGCGCGCGACCGCGCCGCCGTGGCGCGCGCGGTCGAGGGGATCGAGGTAGGAGCTCCGCAGCCAGGCAACCAGGAGGTCGTCGTTCTGCGCCGAGGCGAGCAGGGCGATGTCGGCGTAGCGGATGGCGGCATGCTCACTGCGGAGGGCGATCGGCGACGCGGTGGCCGCCTGTCGGTGGGTCAGGCGCCAACCGGGAAGGCCACCGGCCGACTCGCCAATTCCGATCGCGGTCCACTCCGACTCCGAATTTGCGACGAACTTAAGCAGTTCGTCCGAATCGGGGGTGCGGCGTCCTCCCAGCCAAGCCCAAACCGCCCCCGGCGCCGGACGCACGAAGAGTGCGGCGCAGCCGGAGCGGGACGCCAGCTCCGCCACGATCGCCTCCGCCCCGGGCTCAGCCACGACGAGACCCACGTGTTCGGCGTCGAAGGGGTAGCGAAGCTCCGCCGCATCGACCGGCTCCCGGGCGAGCAGGCGCTGTACCAAGCGCAGCCGGCGGCCCTCGGTCGATGCCGGCGACGGTCGCATCTCGCGTTCGTACTCTTCGCTGACCGCTGCGAGCAATCGGTCGAGGGCAGCTGCCTGGGTGTGCACGAGCCGCCTCAGCGCGACGCCGCCAAGGTCGAGCTCCGCCGCCTCCTGGGCGATGAATTCGCCGAGCAGCGTGTAGCCGGCGAAGTAGCGACGGAGGACCGTGTCTATGCCGACGCCATTGCGGGCGGCGAGGCGCGCCTGACCAAGAAGGGCAAGAGGCAGCTCGGGGGGGCGATCCTCGCTGATCTCGATCGCCGCCAGGCCGTAGTCGAGGGCGGCCGAAACGGCGGCGCGCAACCCCTCCGCATAGACCGGATCGGGAGCCTGCTCGGCATCGGCGACCGCGAAGACCCTGGTGCGAACGGCTGCTTCGACCTCCTGGCGGCGCGCCCGTAAGCGCTCCACCAACTCGCCCTGCGTCCGCCCTGAAGTCACCCGCATCTCTCGATCGCCTTCACGCGCTGGAGGACATCCCTTTCACCCTCGCGCGCGGCAGGTCTCGGTCGCACCGAGCTGAACGTCTTGTCGCCGGCGAAGGCGAAGGAGGTGCGCGCCAAAGGGAAGGCCACTCGACCGATGCCCTTCGGCGCGGGACATCCCGAACTCAAGTAACTGTGGACACGCCCCCGGACGTGAAAACGGCGCGAGAGAGTCATGGTGAGTCCAGTGAGGCGCCCCCAGGTCTTCATCCCGTTTGGCAGCCGGGCACTCAACACAGCACCGTAGGCGCCGTGTTTTCGCTCGGAGAGCTTGAAGGCGATGACGAACGATGTGGCAAACGGGTGCGCCGAGTAGATATGGCCATAAAGAACCGGCTTGCCACCCTGGACGCTGTTGAAGACGAGGAGCTTGCCTTCGGTCGGGTAGGGCTCCTGGCCGGCGAGGATGATGTCGGCCGAGAAACGGCCCTTGCCGACCAGCGCGGGTCGGCAGGCAGCGAGGGCGCGCGAGCTCGAGCCGGGCTGAATCTTGCCGTACTTGCAGGTGGGCAGGCCGCTGTCGTCGAGTCGCCCGTGGCGGTTCAGCTCGATGCGAAGCGTCTTCAGCTGCGGGGGGAGCGATTCGTCGCCGGTGGAGATCTGCCCGCCGACGGTGACCGAGATCGGCGCCGCTCCGGTGCGCGGCAGCCTCTTGGGCTTCAGCTCGCTCTGCACGGCGACCCGCAGGGTGCCCTCCTGGACGATCGCCGCGGTGGCGAGCGAAGCGCCGGCGGTGAGCGCGGCGAGGGCGAGAAGGAGGACTGCGGTGCGGACACTCATCGGCTGCTCCCTTGGGTGGTTTCCGAGAACGGGGTGGGTTGGGGCACGTTGACCTTCCATCTGCCGGCGTCATTCGCCAAGGCGATGAACATCGCGCCCTTTGCGCCCTTGAAGATCAGGTAGGCGCGCTTGCCCTGGACACGGAAGCTGAGCAGCTCGCCCACCTGCACGTCCTCGCGGAGCGTGGTCGGGGGAGTGCCGCCGAGGAGCGCGGCGAGCGTCTGTGCGCACCCCCTGGGCTTTTCGGTGCCCTTCGCCTGAGCGATCAGCCCGGCGAGCTCGTCTCTGAACTCCTGTGAGGCCAGGGCGCAGGCCCGCGCCCATTCGCCGGCGAGCCTGGCATGCAGGTAGGCCTTGAGATCCGCGAGCGCCTGCGCGCGCTGGCCTTCTGCCCCCTCCGCGCCGAAGGTCTGGATGCTGTTGTCGCCTCCCCTGGTCCCCGGCACGCCGGGAGCGACGGCCCTGGAGCCGGGGACGGGATCGCCTTCAGAGGTTGCCTGGCGCTCTTTCTCTGGCTCGGGCTTGGTGCTCTTCTTCTTGGCGGGCGAGGGCCTTTGCGCGGAGCCGGTGCTGCGCTCGACGGTCGTGCTCGAGGTGGTGCTCGTGCTCGCCGTCGTGCCTTCCCCCCCTCCCCCGCAGCCGGCGAGAGCGAGCAGGGCGAGGAGCGCAAGCGATGCGCTGGAGCGTCTCATCTCCTCCTACCCCGGCGACGCCCTTTGTGGTTGGCGTGCTTCTTCGCGCACTGCCCGCGCAGCTTGGTGGTGAAGATCGCGCCGCGGTTGTTCTGGCCCAGGCCTTTGACCGAGGCGACCGGCGGGTTGGCGCAGATGTTGGCCGAGTTCTGCAGCAGGCCGTGGCGTCCGCCGCGCAGGACCATCGTGAAGCTGTCGATCGGGGCGTCGGGGAGGTTGTCGAAGAAGGCGTCGATGCCGCCCGACTTGGAGGGTCTGATCTTGCCCTCGACCACGATCCGCACCGCGCCGGAGTAGAGGTCGGCGACCAGGTCGGGGAGCTTGTGGGTGGAGGAGCGCAGGTAGACCTTGCCGCGCAGGGGCTCGTCGAAGAGCAGCGTCTTTGCCACCGCCGTGCCGTAGATCGAGCCCTTGGGGCAGTGCCCGGCGTCGAACTGGGGACCGGTGCAGACCTTGCGGATGTGGTTTTGGGCCAAGAACAGCGAGTGGGGCATCAGCACCTCGATGCGTTTGAGGTTTGAGTCCTTGGCCCCGCGCGAGACGAAGTTGGCGCGCAGCGAGGGGTAGCCGCCGCGCCGGGCGGAACCGCGCAGGCGCAGGCCGAGCTTTGGCCTGAAGCCCAGGGTCAGGCAGTTGAGCAGCTGGAAGTGCTTGGCGACGGTCGCGGTGGAGTCGTCGGCTGGATTCTCGTAGGTCGCGCCCGAGCCAGTCAGGGTGGAGATCAGTTCCGAGGGTTCGCAGCTGGAGGGGTTGTGGGTGAACTGGAAGCGGTCCATGTAGATGCGGACGTCTCTTAGGTGCAAGGGGACGCCGTCGCGGATGTGGGGGATCGGGTCTGAGGCCGAGGAGTCGATCCGCAGCTGGGCGGTGTGCTCATCGACCTGGAAGGCGGAGCGGATCACGATCGTGCCGAGGTCAAAGGGCCCGACCTTGGCCGAGTTCATCGTCACCAGCGAGAGCGGCGCGCCGTGGTAGGGGCCGGCGAGGTAGACGCGGCCGGTGGCGTAGGTGAGGGCCGCGCCGACGCCGTAGCTCGAGAGCGTGTGGCCGACCAGGCTCGCCTCCGGACAGGAGGGGTTTGCCTCCTCCGCCGCTCCCCTGCGGTGTCGCGAGGCCTCGATCGCCGCGTCACCGCAGAAGGGGATGCCGGCCAGTTTGCCGGTGATCCCCTTCGGCAGGATCAGCGAGTAGGAGGTGATCTCCTGTTCGGTGTCCTTGCGCGAGAGGTGGACGTAATACGGCGTATAGGAGCCGACGTTGGCGTTGACCCCGCCGGTCACCGCGCCCGGCGCGAAGGGCGGGATCGAGCCGTCGGGGCAAGGGCCCTGGTCGATCCCGGTGGTGATCTGGGAGTCGGTGAAGCCGGCGTCGTCGGGCACCCCCGCCGCCCAAGGGGTGAGGGTGATCGCGCTCCGCGCGGCGCCACAGTGCGGCGGGGAGATCAGCGGCGCCCGCTGACCCGAGCGGAAGTTGATCCCCAGGTTCGTATAGGGCAGCTGCGGCAGGTTGTCGAAGGTCGCGGTCAGGGTGCCGTCGCCGGGATTGGGGGTCAGCTTGCCGGGGATCTTGAACAGCATCCCGCGGTCGGCGGACTTGGCGACCAAATAGACCGCCAACAATGAGTCGAAGGGGTTCTCCGCCCCGGGGGCGCTCGTCGCCGGGTTGTCGGACTGGGCCAGATAGATCGAGCCGTGCAGCTCGTTCTTGTAGTAGGGGAGTTTGACCAGGAAGTCACCGATTTTCGAGGCGTTGGGACAGCCGGCGCCGGGCGCGTTGAACGGAGTCTCCGCCGCCAGCTGGCCGGGAGTGCAGACGCCGAGCCCGGCGCCCACCGAGGGGTTCAGGGTCACTCCCTGGGGCAGCGCTACCGTCACCAGCTTGACCAGCGCCTGAGTTCGTCCGCGCGGATCGATCTGCGATTGGTCGTCGTTGTAGAAGCGATAGTTGTAGCCGGAGGCCGAGGAGGCCTTCTTGACCGTGAGCTGCCCCTCCTGCTCAAGGGCGAAGTGAAGGCTCGCGCAGCCGTCGACTGGGGCGGCGCTCTCCGCGCTCTCGGTCTCCTCACCACCCTGTTGCCAAGAGCCGACGGTGGCGTCAAACGAAAGCGGCGCGCCGCAGACGCTCGGCATCGTGATGAAGGCGCGCGGCTTGGTGCTGAGCGGCTCCCCGACCGAGCATTTGCCCCAGGCGAAGGCGGGGTCTGCCTCGTTTAGGCAATCGCCGCGCTCGCTGTTGTGGGAGGCGTCCCAGGGGACGCCCCACAGCGAAATCTTCAGGTCTCGAAGGGCCAAGCCGAGCGGCACATCATTTGCCTTCAGGCTCATGTAAGCGCCAGGGACGTCGGCGTTGATCTTCATCTCGAAGTCGAGCGGATAGCCGAAAGGCGAGGCGCCGAACTTGGCGGCGCTGCCGGCATCCGGCTCGCGGTTGTAGAGGCCGAAGGTGCGGGTTTTGCCGCCGCCAGCGGCGCTGGTGACCTCGATCGTGCCGACCTGGGACTGGTCGGGGCAGCTCTCCCCCGACTCGCTGCCGGCGGCGAAGGGAGTCGAGCGCGGTGTGAGGAAGTCGGCGGTCGAACAGAGGACACCGAACCCGTTGGCCGGGTCGAGCAGAAGTCCCGGGGGCAGGTCGAAGCGCGCGCTACGCAGATTGACCTCGCCGGAGCTTTGGTCGAGGCCAAGCGAAAGATCCACCTGGTAGGGGTGGGAGCCTGCTTGGGTCGCGGTTCCGCCACCGTCCCCCCAAGCGGCGGCAGCGAAACCCGCCGTGCCGGGGAGGAGCACGCCGGCTGCGCTGGCGCCCGAGGCGCCGGCCGAAGCGGTGCTGGGGTCTGCGGCACTCGAAGTGGCACCGACGCCCGGGGTACTTACCGGCGCCGGGGCGGACGTCGTGGGGCTCGCCGTCGCGCTGGAGATCGCGGCGCGCCCACGGTTGCTCTTGCGCTTGTGCCCCTTCTTTTGCCGGTGATGATGACGGTGGCGCTTGTGGTGTCGCTTCTTCTTCTTGGCGCGGTTGTAGCGGACGTAGTGGGGTTTAGGGTTGCCGTGGCCCGAGAGCAAGGTGGTCAGGGTCGGATCGCCGGGGTCCGAGGGCACCACCTGGCAGGCATCCCCCTCGCAGTCACCCGCCCCCCCGCCGGGGCCGCCGATCGAGACGGTCGGAAAGAGCAGCGGGCTGCCGGGCAGTGCCGGGTGGAATTTCGGCGCTAGCGGCTCGTCGCTGGTCGCGGCATCAGGCGGATAGACGTAGCCGCCGCCCTGATGGGTGTTGCCGGTGGTGATGTAAACGCGGCCGCCTGTGCCCGCCGGGTAGCGAGCGGCGCCGGAGTTGTCAACTGCTATGCCGGATGGGGCGCCGTCGATCACGTCGTATTTGAGATGACCCTCATAGTTCCCGGCCGAGTCGAAAACGTCGACCCTCCCCCGCGGCTCCTCGGTGTAGGAGGGCTGGGTGTTGTCGAGGACGTAGACCTCGCCGCTTACGTCGTCGACAGCGACGGAGGAGTCGCGCAGGGAGGTGAAGCCGCCGGGCGGCCCCGTGATCGTCGCCACCGGGTTATCGGTGTCGGTCGCCGGGTCATAGACCTTGACCGTGTCGGTCGAGGCATCGGGGACATAGAGGTAGCCCGCCGTCCCCGAGTAGCCGGAGACGGCGATCCCATAGCCATCGCCGAGGCTGGCGGCGCCGATCGCCTGCACCGCCGAACCGCTCGCGTCGTACTCGGCGATCTGGGTCCCGACGTCGACGTAGGCGTGATCGTCGACGGGGTAGACGGCAACGCCGGTCGCTCCATCCGAGCCGCTCAGCACGGTGCCTGTTGCCAGCGAGATCGGCAAGGGGAAGCGAGCGACGTCGCGGTGGTAGTTGTTCACATACAGCGTGCCGGCGGAATCGAGCGCCAACCCGCAGGGGTCGTCGACGACTCCCGTGTGAGGGTCGGGCTGGCCGATCGCCGAGAGCGGCTGGCTGGTGTAGCTGCCGGCGGTACTGAAGATGCCCGCGGAGCGGTGGTAGTAGTCGGAGACCCAGGGACGTGCGAACGAGTCGAGCGTCAGGCCGCAGGGGCCGTTGAGGTAACCGGTCGGCGGGAGGGTGGGCGGCGGGGGCATCTGTGCCGGCGACGGTGGCTGGGGCGAGAAGACGAAGAGGGGCTCCACCGATGCCGCCGAGGCCGGCGCCGCGAGACAGAGAACCGCACAAAGGGTGAGTAAGATGGCGCCGCCACTACGAAAGAGACAGCGGCGCACATGGCCTGTGCTCATTGGGCCCCCTCCCGCTACCTCACCGCGCCACGGTGAGCCACCTTGCCGCCGCGGTGATGGTGGCTGCGCTTCTTATGCCGCTTGCCCTTGCACCCCGCCCGCAGCTTCGGGTGGGCTGTGTAGGTGCGGCCGTTGTGGGCGGTGTATTTGACCGTCGCGCGGTAGGTGCGCGCGCAGATGTTGCGGCTGTTGACCAAAAGGCCCTTCTTGCCGCCCTGCAGGCGGGTCACCAGCTTGGTGAAGGGGGCGTCGGGGATGAAGTCGAAGGTGTTGCGAATTCCTCCGTGGATCGAGTCGGTCCTACCGGCCGACTCGACTCGGATCGGCTGGTAGGCGGGGCCGCGCAGGTCGGGGACCAGGTCGGGCAAGAGGTTGTCGGAGGAGCGCAGGTAGACGTTGCCGGTGAGCGGGTAGTCGAGGATCGGCGTTTGCACCGTGGCGCTGCCATAGACCGCGCCCTTGGGGCAGGCGTCGGCGGCGAACTGCACCCTGGTGCAGATCGTGCGGATGTGGGCGTTCTCGAGGAACTCCGAGCGCGGCATCGCCAGCGAGAGGCTGGCGATGTTGGCGTCGCCCGGCCGCGTCTTCAAGACCACGGTCAGCTGCGGGTGCTTACCGCGCTTGGTTCCGCCCTTTAGCTTCAAGAACATCTGGGGCTTGAAGCCGAGTGAGGTGCACTCGGCCAGCTGGAAGCGCGAGGAGAGCCCGGCGACCTGGCCCAGGGTCGAGGTCAGCTGCCCGCTGACCGCGCTCGGATCACAGCTTGTGCCGGTCTCGGTGAACTGGGCGCGGTCGAGGGTCAGGTCGACCGAGCGCACGTCGGTGGGGATCCCGTCGAGGATCGCGGGGATCGGGTCCGACACCGCGGTGATCTGCGCGGTCTTGGAGTCGATGTAGAGGGCTGTGCGGACGACGATCGTGCCCAGGTCGAAGGGGCCGGCGGTCGCCGGGGTGAGGATCGCAAAGCTGAGCGGGGCGCCTTTGTAGGGGCCGGCCATGTAGACCTTGCCGGGGGCGTAGTAGGGCGATGGGCCCGCTCCCGCTCCGGCGATGACGGTGCCGACCTGCGAGTTCGCCGGGCAGGAGGGCGAGGCCTTCTCCCCCGCGCCCGACTTGGCGGCGGCGACGGCGAGGGCGGCATCGGAGCACTGCGCGACGCCGGCCAGCTTGGCGATCATGCCCTGCGGCGGGCTGACGCTCACCGCGGAGAAGTTCTGCGTCGCATCGTCGCGGCGCAGGTGCATGACGAAGGGCGAGTAGCTCTTGGCGACCGGGCTGACCACGCCGGCGTCAAAGGAAGGCGCGTTGGGCTGATCGCAGCTGCCTCCGGTGATCGACCAGGAATCGCTGGTCGCCACCGGCGAGCTCGGGTCTGAGTAGGGGGTCAGCTCGCCGGCGCTCGAGTAATCGCCGCAGGCCGGGGTGCGCAGGGTCGCGCGCGGGCCCTGCTTGACGTGCAGGTAGAAATGCTCGAAGGGCAGCTGCGGGGCGTCGGTGACCGTCGTGGTCAGCTGCCCGGTGAGCGGATCCGGGGTGACCTTGGCCGCGAGCTTGGCGATGAAGCCGCGCTCGGTGTCGTTGACGACGATGTAGATGGCGGTTAGGGATCTGAACGGGTTGTCGTAGGGGTCGGCGATGTAGACGGTGCCGGGCGCCGGGGCGTCCAAAAGCGGCGTGTCGACCTCCACCCGGCCGATCTTCGAGGCATCGGGGCAGGTTGGCTGCGCTTTGGTGAAGTGGATCGGGGTCTGCTGGCCGACCGGCGTGGTGAGGCCGACCTCCGCCGCAGAACAGCCGTCGAGGCCGTTTGCCCCGGAGGGGTTGATCACCAGGCCCGGCGGCAGCGTGACTACCGTGTCCTTGAGGTGGGAGGTCGCCAGGCCGCAGTCGAACTGGGGTTTGGTCGGCGCCGGGAACGGTTTGATCTGTTTGCAGGCGTCGTTGTTTTGCGGGGTGTGGACGTCGACCTCAAGGCCTGTGGGCTGATCGGCGACGTTGGTGGTGGGCTGCGCGGAGAGGGTCGGGGTGAATTTGACCTGGTCGCAGCCGGTTGGCTGCGGGGCGGTGTCGGTCGCCTCGATCCAGTCCTCCGAGCCCGCCCAGACGCTCTGCCAGGAGCGCGCGGCGATCGTGAAGTCAAGCGGCCCGGTGGAGCAGTTGGTCGGCGCGGAGAGGAAGGGCTTGACGGCGCCGGAAGCCGAGGCTCCCCAGGTGCCGGTGTTGCGGTTCATGCGCTGGAGGTCGTGGACGGAGTCGTGGGGAACCCCCCAGATGGTGAGGGTCGCGTACTCCACGTGGAAGCCGGTCTGAATGTCGCGGGTATTGACCCGCAGCCCGTAGTCGCCATCGCTTCGCACCTCGGGGAACAGCACGCCGGTAACGGTCAGCGCCTTGAAGCCGAGCATCGCCGCCTCCCCCGGCGGCGGCACCAACAGGTTGACGGGAACCAGCAAAATGACACCGCCGGCCCTGATCGCGATCACGCCGACCTGGCTGTTGACCGGGCAGTTGCCGGCGGTGGCGCCGTAGAAGTCGGCCAGCTCGCAAGGGGGGACCGCCCCGGGGTTGCCGACCGCTCCGGCGGGGGCGTCGGCGACGATGTCCTTGACGTCATCGGCGGGGGTGGTCGCCGCGAAACTGAAGCGGGTGGAGAAGTCGGGGTGGGCGCCGGCCTGGGTCAGCTCGGGAGTGTCGGTGATCGCCCCCAGCCAGCTCAGATAGGCGCCGTCGCCGTTGAAAGACGACCCCCCGTTGGCGCCCGGCGGCGGGGACTGGGTGGTGGGGGCATGGCCCTTGGCAAAGACGCTGCCCGGCTCGAAGGCGAAGTCGGCCCGCGCGGCGGGGGCAAGCGCCGCCAGC
This sequence comes from uncultured Solirubrobacterales bacterium, assembly GCA_963817905.1. Taxonomy (GTDB): domain Bacteria; phylum Actinomycetota; class Thermoleophilia; order Solirubrobacterales; family 70-9; genus VRUE01. Next base: position 750,179 of record CAWFPS010000003.1, read on the forward strand.
GAGGCCGCCGCCACCGCGACGGCAAGCGCCGCCTTGGTGAGAAGGGCGCGAGGGCGCGCGGCGACCCTCGGGGACATGGCCTGAATGGCACTCATCGGTTCACCCTCCTGTTGCAGCGCTTAGCTCGACGGTTGAGGCGGCGCGCTTGGCGGCGCAACGCCCGCGCCCTCTTGGCCTGGCCCCTCTTTGCGGCCTTCTTTGCGATGCGCAGCTTGCGCTTGGCGCGCTTGTTGAAGGTGCCGCAGCTGTTGGGGGGCGGGTCGGGCGGACCGACGAAGGCTCTGCTGCCCGCACCCGGCTGATCGGGGGCTTTGCTCCCCGAGCCCTCGCAGGCGCCGGCGTTGACATCGCAGCCCGGCGGCGGTGGAGCGTAGGGGAAGCCGCCGTCGGTGCGCGCCGCGTAGAGCTTCGTCACCCCCGGCTCTTTGTCCTGGAGGGCGAGCGCGCTGGTGGTGGCAAAGAGGACGGTGGCGCCGTCGCGGCCGGCGTTGGAGAACACCGAGGCGTAGTTGGAGGTGCCCGAGGAGAGCAGCCAAAGCTCCCCGCCCCGGTACTCATAGACATCGTCGGCGTGGTTTTGGTCCCCGCTCACCAGCGCCGTCGGGGTGTCGAAGAAGACCGCGCCGTCGCCGGCGATCCAGCGCTTGTCGTCGCGGCCGTGCTGCCAGGGGTCCTTGGCGTCGAACCCCGGCCCGAGGTCGGGGTTGTTCACCGCGCCGGCGGGCAGCGAGCCGTCGCTCGGGCAAGAGGCGCAATCGAGCGTCCCCGCCCCCGCGTCATAGACATAGAGCTGGGTGGCGGCGCCACTCGCCTTCCCCGCGACCAGGTTCTGGCTCGAGCCGAAGCCAAAGACCGCGCCGTCGGGGGAGTTATAGGCCTGCCTGTCCGACCACTCCGCCTGCCAGACGGCGCCGTCGCCGCTGCCCAGCGCCGCGATGAAGCGCAACTCGATCGGCCCATCGACATCGGCTCCCAGCTTTGCCATGTAGAGGTTTCGGCCGCTCGCCGAGGGCAGCTGGCCCTGCGGGTTGGGCGGGGTGTCGTATTGCGCGTTGGCGACGAAGTAGACGATCCGCCCGTCATCGGAGTTGGCGGCGACGCCGAGCACCCCGGCGCGGTCGGCGCTGGGCGGGTCGACAGCGGGGTCGGCGAGGCCGTCAAGGCGCGAGGTCAGGTCGCGCACCTTGTCGGCGGCGAGATCGTAGACGTAGAGGTCGTCTTGGTGGGTAGAGCCGTTCGTGTTGTAGGTGGCGCCGGAGTCGGGAGTGAGCCGCGAGGCCGAGGTGAAAAAGACCCGCGAATCGTCGGCGGCGGCGCCGCGGTAGGTGACATAGGCGGGCTGGGGGGCCGGCAGCGGCGCCACGCCGGTCTCCTTTGCCACCTCGACCGTCGGTTGGCCGTCGCGCTGCAGGTAAAGGGTGCTGCCGGTGGCGCCGGAGTCATCGCGTCTGGCGTCCCAGACGACGCGACTGCCGTCGCGCGAGACCGTGTGAAGGAGGGAGGTCGCGCAGCGGTTAAAGCCGTCCAGGAGGGTGGGGCAAAGGCCCACCTCCGAGCCCGCCGTCGGGACGCCGGCGTCCGGGCGCACGCCGACGAAGCGCAGCTGCCCGTCGCTCCACTTGTAAAGGCGCGGGGCGGCGTTGGGGGTGGTGTCGGCGTCGAGCAGCTGGGACCGGGAGGAGAAGATCACGGTGCGCCCGTCGGCCGACATCGTCGCCATCGCCGGGGATGCCGACCCGCCCTCGCTATTCACATTCTCCTGGGCTAAGTCCGCGCCCGGATGCGGCGCGCTCTGCGGCGTGCCGGTCGGGATGCGCGGGTCGCGGGAGATCCAGGTGTAGGAGCCGTCGGGCTGGCGTTGATAGACGTCCACGCTGTTGTTTTGGTCGTCGGGGTCGAGGCCGGCGATACGTCGTGAACAGCTCGCGCTGGGCGTTTGCCGCGCGGCCGAGGCTTGTGGCGCCCGCGGCGATCCCGAGCCCCTGCACCCGCCAGCCGTCCCCTCCGCGCACCGTCCCGTAGGTCGGCGCATTGCCGCCGCCCACATGGTCTTCGGGCAGGGGCACCTCGTCGCCCGGCAGGGGCTGGGAGGAGATGAAGTCCGCCCCGTCGCCGTCCTCGCTGACGCCAAAGGTGCCGCCGTTGATCAGGAAGGGGATGCCGCCGCTGGGGTACTGGCTGGCGATCTCATAGGCGCGGCAGTCCGGCAGCGCCTCAGAGCCCTGCTGCTGGCGGATCGCCGCGTTGGGGCAGCTGGGGGGAGGTTGCGGGGCGGCCGGGGTGGTGAAGGTCTGATCGGGCCCGGTGGTGGTTGCGGTCGCGTTGGTGGCGAGGAGCTGGTAGTGGTAGGTGGTGGCGGGGGTGAGGTCGGCGAGGTCCGCCGAGACGGCTACCGGGGCGCCTCCGGCGGGCAGGTTGGCGACCGTCGTGGTGTTGCCGTAGCTGTCGGTAGTGCCCCAGTTGAAGTGGTAGTCGCTGACCGCCTGGCCCTCGGGGTCGATCGCCCCCCGCAGGGTGGCAGCGTCGGTGCCGGTGACCTCGGCTGTGGCATGAAAGCTCGGCGCCGCGCCGGGGGTGGTGAAGGTCGCCGGCCCGGCGATCGCCTGGGTCGGGGCGAAGAGCTGGGTGGCGACCAGCCGCACGTGGTAGGTGGTGGAGGGGACCAGGTCGGTCGCTATCTGTGTGACCGGGACCGGGGAATCGCCGCTGCCCGCGTTGGCGTCGGTGACGGGCCGCCGCTGCGCGTTGGCGAAGCCGTTGGCGGAGAACTCGGCGTCATCGACGTACTCGAAGCGGTAGTTGGTCTGAAAGCCGTTGGGGTCGACCGTGCCCGAGAGGGTCGCGCTGTGGGCGCCGGGGCCGCTGACCGGGTCAAGGGTTGCGGCGGGGGCGGCGCTGTCTTTGAGCACGTAGATCCGCTCGTCGGAGACCTGGCTGGCTATGGCGTCGATGTAGAGGCGCCCGCTCGCCGGGTCGAGCCCCAGCCCGCCCAGGTTGGTGAGGGCGGTGGCGGCGCCGTGGGTGTCGTCGACGGCGCTCGGGGCGGCGGCGAGGCCGGGGTCGTTGGCGGGACCGAACTGCAAAACGGCCTTGCTGGTTGAGCCGTCGCGCAGCAGGTAGAGGGCATTGGTGGCGGGGTCGACCTCAAGGCCGGCGGTGGCGGTGGCCGGGGAGCCGGTCGCCAGGGTGCCCGGCGCCGCCGCGGAGCCCTCGGTCACGGTGGTGATCGAGCAGCTGCCGAGGCTCACCACCGCGGTGCAGCTCATCGGCGGCACGTCGGTGTGGGCGAAGTTGCCTCCGAAGGTGGTGACGTTGCTCCCCGAGACCGTGAAGCTCGGCCCGCACTTGGCCTCAAGCGCCGCGTCGATGTTGGCAGCTGTAGTGCTTGAATCCACATAGGCGATCGGGTCGGTGGTGTCGCCGTTCGGGCAGGTAAGGGTGAAGGTGTCCCCGAGGGTGAAGTTCGTCAAGGCGAGTCTCTGCTGCTCGTTGACGTCGGCCTGCGCGGCTGTGATCGGCGCCAGGAAGCCGACCCCGCCGCCGTTGAGGTTGGCGCTGTCATAGCGCTCGATCTCACCGCCGGCGGCGTCGTTTGAGGCGTAGAGGATGCCGCGCGGATCGACCGCCAGCTTGCGCGGCTGATCGGGGCCGAACTGGGCCGCGGAGCCAAAGGAGGACGGTGAGGAGCCGTCGAGGCCGAAGGTGTCAACGCGCCGGTTGGCGGAATCGGCGAGATACACCGTGCCCGAGCCGGCGGCCCCGTCGGGTGAGACGGCGATGCCGAGCGTGCCGGCGGCGGCGCTGGAGCCGATCTGCCCGGCCCCGGCCCCGGGACTGGCGCGGTGACAGGCGACCGCGCCCTCACAGACCTCCATCCCGCCGGAGGCGCCGGGGGTGTCGGTGGCGACCGCCCCGGCGGCGGCGCCGGAGACGCCGACCGGGAACGAGTAGCCCGCCCCGCCCGGGGGAGGCGGGCTGCCGATCCCGCCCGCGGTGACGGCGTTGGCGCTCACCCCGGCGAGCGTCAGGCCGTTTTGGGTGCCGGTGACGAGACACTGCAGCACGCCGGGCACGTCGGCGGCCTGCACGACGCGGCTGACCGATTGGGCGCCGCTGGGGAAGGTCCCCGAGGCCCCGGCGATCGGCGCCCCGTTTTTGTACCACTGGTAGGTGACGGTGAAGGTGGCGCTGGGGACCCAGTTTCCCCGGTAGCAGTACTGCACCGATCCGGCGCTCGGGGCATCTCCGGCACCCTGGGTGGGGGCATCGAGCTGGCCGACCGCGGGCGGCAGCGCCGCACTCGGGAAGGGCGAGACGATCTCGGGCTGTGAGGCCTGGGTCGAGCCGCCGTTGGCGTTCAGCTTGAAGACCTGGCACTGCAGCGGCTTGCCGGCGTCGGCGGCTACCGTGGTGTAGGTGTTGGTGGTGGCGCCGGCGCCGGTGGAGGGGGCGCCGTTGGTGAGCCACTGGTAGTTGGTCGTGGTCGCCGGGTTCGGGCTGGCGCAGGTGAAGGTGGTGCCGACCGGCGAGCTGAGGCCTTTGCTGTAGGAGCCGCCCACGCCTAAGCCGGGCTCGCCTTCGACGCTCAGCTCGGCGACGTCTCGCTCGGCGAGGTTTCCCTGGAAGTGCACCGTCCAGGGGCCGCCGGCGGCGCCCGCGACGCTGACGTCGCCGGCGCCGATGGCGCCGAGACCTTCGAGAGCGCTCTGCACCTGTGCGGCGGTGGCGGCCACCGCGATCGGGGCGGAGGGGCTGCCGCCGAACTTGAGGAGGAACTGGCCGTCGACGCCGGGGTCGAGGGTGATCGTCTGCACCTCGTCGGTGCCGGCGACATCGCCGGCCTCGCCGGGGACGATCACGTCCCAGCCGAAGGAGCGGATGAAGGCGCCGGTTCCGTCGTACTCGTTGACGCGGTTGTTGCCGGCGTCGGAGACGTAGACGTTGCCGGTGTCGGGGTCGACGGCGATTGCCTGGGGGGCGCTCAGCGAGCCGTTGCCGGAGACGGCGCCGTTGCCGGCGGAGGCGATTGCCGCCTGGCACTCGGCGGCGACTGTGCAGATCTCGTATTTCTTCGCGGCGGCGTCGCCCTGGTCGCCGCTGCCGCCGGAGGAGACCACATCGGCGCCCCAGGCCGAGACGAAGCTGCCGTCTTTGTCGAAGAGCTGGATGCGGTTGCTGCCGGTGTCGGCGACGTAGATGTCACCGACGTCGGCGGGGCCGACCCCGGAGGAGTTGACGGCGACATCGCGGGCGCCGTTCAACTCGGCGCCGAACTGGGTCAGGCCGGTGCCGTCGAAGGCGCCGAAGTAGTCGGCCACCTCCTTGGAAGCGAAAGCCTGTGTGGCGAGCAGGCAGAGGGCGGCGAAGGCCGCGGCGGCGAGGAGCAGGGTGCGGCCAGACCGCATCCGGCGCTTCGCATCTCTTTGTCCTCGGTCGGCCGCCTGCGGGTCACGCACTTGCCGGTCGTATGTCCTCCGCTCACGCTCGGGCGGACTGATGACGACCGGAGATCTTCCGCCCGAGCTTCCGCGTCCGGGCATGCTCGTGCGCTCCCCTTGCCGTCCTCCCTGCGTCCTTGAGCTGCTCGGCCGGATGCGGTCTGGCGCGTGGGTTGGCTTCATGCGAGGGCCTCCGAGGGGCGGTCGGGTCCCGAGGAGGGCGGTAGGATTGAGGCATGAGCGAGCGGCTTGAGTTGACGATCGTCTGCGAGAAGGATCCCGACAGCGAGTGGATCATGGTTTCGATCCCCGAGGTTCCCGGCGTGCTCAGCCAGGGAAAAACCCGAGATAAAGCTCGGGAGAACGTCCTCGACGCGCTGGCACTGATGCTCAGCCCCGACCCGGTTAAGGCCGGAGACGAGCGGGAGCGCGAAGCACTTCCGCTCACCGTCGGGTGAAGCGGCGGGACCTGGAGCGAACCTGCGCGAGCAGGGCGCCCGCAAGTTGGACGAGGGTGGGAACCACAGCCGCTGGGTCGGCGCCGACGGCTCTCGCTCCACGGTGCCCCGCCACCGCGAGATCCACTATCCGCTCGCCCGCTCGATCTGCCGCCAACTCGAGCGATGTCGATGCCGAAGGGGTCACGGTAGCGGCGGGCGTGCCCCCTACTTTCGCGGCGGCGTCCATCAGCGCACCGCCGCCCGGCGGGACATCGAGCTGCGCTGCCCGCCACGGTGATGCTTGTGGTGCGCCTTATGGCGCTTCTTGCCCTTGCCCTTGCACCCCGCCCGCAGCTTCGGATGCGCGACGAAGGTCTTGCCGTTGTGGGCGGTGTATTTGACCGTCGCCCGGTAGGTCTTGGCGCAGATGTCGCGGCTGTTGACCAAGAGGCCCTTCTTGCCGCCCTGAAGGCGGGTCACCAGCTTGGTGAAGGGGGCGTCGGGGATGAAGTCGAAGGTGTTGCGAATTCCTCCGTGGACCGAGTCGGTCCTACCGGCCGACTCGACTTTGAGCGGCTGGTAGGCGGGGCCCCGCAGGTCGGGGACCAGGTCGGGCAGGAGGTTGTCGGAGCTCCTGAGGTAGACGTGGCCCGTGAGCGGGTAGTCGAGGATCGGGGTTTGCACCGTGGCGCTGCCGTAGACGGCGCCCTTGGGGCAGGCGTCGGCGGCGAACTGCACCCTGGTGCAGACCGTGCGGATGTGGGCGTTCTCGAGGAACTCCGAGCGCGGCATCGCCAGTGAGAGGCTGGCGATGTTGGCGTCGCCCGGCCGCGTCTTCAAGACCACGGTCAGCTGCGGGTGCTTACCGCGCTTGGTTCCGCCCTTTAGCTTCAAGAACATCTGGGGCTTGAAGCCGAGTGAGGTGCACTCGGCCAGCTGGAAGCGCGAGGAGAGCCCGGCGACCTGGCCCAGGGTCGAGGTCAGCTGCCCGCTGACCGCGCTCGGATCACAGCTTGTGCCGGTCTCGGTGAACTGGGCGCGGTCGAGGGTCAGGTCGACCGAGCGCACGTCGGTGGGGATCCCGTCGAGGATCGCGGGGATCGGGTCCGACACCGCGGTGATCTGCGCGGTCTTGGAGTCGATGTAGAGGGCTGTGCGGACGACGATCGTGCCCAGGTCGAAGGGGCCGGCGGTCGCCGGGGTGAGGATCGCAAAGCTGAGCGGGGCGCCTTTGTAGGGGCCGGCCATGTAGACCTTGCCGGGGGCGTAGTAGGGCGATGGGCCCGCTCCCGCTCCGGCGATGACGGTGCCGACCTGCGAGTTCGCCGGGCAGGAGGGCGAGGCCTTCTCCCCCGCGCCCGACTTGGCGGCGGCGACGGCGAGGGCGGCATCGGAGCACTGGGCGACGCCGGCCAGCTTGGCGATCATGCCCTGCGGCGGGCTGACGCTCACCGCGGAGAAGTTCTGCGTCGCATCGTCGCGGCGCAGGTGCATGACGAAGGGCGAGTAGCTCTTGGCGACCGGGCTGACCACGCCGGCGTCAAAGGAAGGCGCGTTGGGCTGATCGCAGCTGCCTCCGGTGATCGACCAGGAATCGCTGGTCGCCACCGGCGAGCTCGGGTCTGAGTAGGGGGTCAGCTCGCCGGCGCTCGAGTAATCGCCGCAGGCCGGGGTGCGCAGGGTCGCGCGCGGGCCCTGCTTGACGTGCAGGTAGAAATGCTCGAAGGGCAGCTGCGGGGCGTCGGTGACGGTCGTGGTCAGCTGCCCGGTGAGCGGATCCGGGGTGACCTTGGCCGCGAGCTTGGCGATGAAGCCGCGCTCGGTGTCGTTGACGACGATGTAGATGGCGGTTAGGGATCTGAACGGGTTGTCGTAGGGGTCGGCGATGTAGACGGTGCCGGGCGCCGGGGCGTCCAAAAGCGGCGTGTCGACCTCCACCCGGCCGATCTTCGAGGCATCGGGGCAGGTTGGCTGCGCTTTGGTGAAGTGGATCGGGGTCTGCTGGCCGACCGGCGTGGTGAGGCCGACCTCCGCCGCAGAACAGCCGTCGAGGCCGTTTGCCCCGGAGGGGTTGATCACCAGGCCCGGGGGCAGCGTGACTACCGTGTCCTTGAGGTGGGAGGTCGCCAGGCCGCAGTCGAACTGGGGTTTGGTCGGCGCCGGGAACGGTTTGATCTGTTTGCAGGCGTCGTTGTTTTGCGGGGTGTGGACGTCGACCTCAAGGCCTGTGGGCTGGTCGGCGACGTTGGTGGTGGGCTGCGCGGAGAGCGTCGGGGTGAATTTGACCTGGTCGCAGCCGGTTGGCGGCGGGGCGGTGTCGGTCGCCTCGATCCAGTCCTCCGAGCCCGCCCAGACGCTCTGCCAGGAGCGCGCGGCGATCGTGAAGTCAAGCGGCCCGGTGGAGCAGTTGGTCGGCGCGGAGAGGAAGGGCTTGACGGCGCCGGAAGCCAAGGCCCCCCAGGTGCCGGTGTTGCGGTTCATGCGCTGGAGGTCGTGGACGGAGTCGTGGGGAACCCCCCAGATGGTGAGGGTCGCGTACTCCACGTGGAAGCCGGTCTGAATGTCGCGGGTATTGACCCGCAGCCCGTAGTCGCCATCGCTTCGCACCTCGGGGAACAGCACGCCGGTAACGGTCAGCGCCTTGAAGCCGAGCATCGCCGCCTCCCCCGGCGGCGGCACCAACAGGTTGACGGGAACCAGCAAAATGACACCGCCGGCCCTGATCGCGATCACGCCGACCTGGCTGTTGACCGGGCAGTTGCCGGCGGTGGCGCCGTAGAAGTCGGCCAGCTCGCAAGGGGGGACCGCCCCGGGGTTGCCGACCGCTCCGGCGGGGGCGTCGGCGACGATGTCCTTGACGTCATCGGCGGGGGTGGTCGCCGCGAAACTGAAGCGGGTGGAGAAGTCGGGGTGGGCGCCGGCCTGGGTCAGCTCGGGAGTGTCGGTGATCGCCCCCAGCCAGCTCAGATAGGCGCCGTCGCCGTTGAAAGACGACCCCCCGTTGGCGCCCGGCGGCGGGGACTGGGTGGTGGGGGCATGGCCCTTGGCAAAGACGCTGCCCGGCTCGAAGGCGAAGTCGGCCCGCGCGGCGGGGGCAAGCGCCGCCAGCGAGGCCGCCGCCACCGCGACGGCGAGCGCCGCCTTGGTGAGAAGGGCGCGAGGGCGCGCGGCGACCCTCGGGGACATGGCCTGAATGGCACTCATCGGTTCACCCTCCTGTTGCAGCGCTTAGCTCGACGGTTGAGGCGGCGCGCTTGGCGGCGCAACGCCCGCGCCCTCTTGGCCTGGCCCCTCTTTGCGGCCTTCTTTGCGATGCGCAGCTTGCGCTTGGCGCGCTTGTTGAAGGTGCCGCAGCTGTTGGGGGGCGGGTCGGGCGGACCGACGAAGGCTCTGCTGCCCGCACCCGGCTGATCGGGGGCTTTGCTCCCCGAGCCCTCGCAGGCGCCGGCGCTGACGTCACAGGGCGGCGTCGGCGGGGCGTAGGGGAAGCCGCCGTCGGTGCGCGCCGCGTAGAGCTTGGTCACCCCCGGCTCTTTGTCCTGGAGGGCGAGCGCGCTGGTGGTGGCAAAGAGGACGGTGGCGCCGTCGCGGCCGGCGTTGGAGAACACCGAGGCGTAGCTGGAGGTGCCCGAGGAGAGCAGCCAAAGCTCCCCGCCCCGGTACTCATAGGCGTCGTCGGCGTGGTTTTGGTCCCCGCTCACCAGCGCCGTCGGGGTGTCGAAGAAGACCGCGCCGTCGCCGGCGATCCAGCGCTTGTCGTCGCGGCCGTGCTGCCAGGGGTCCTTGGCGCCAAAGCCCGGCCCGAGGTCGGGGTTGTTCACCGCGCCGGCGGGCAGCGAGCCGTCGCTCGGGCAAGAGGCGCAATCGAGCGTCCCCGCCCCGGCGTCATAGACATAGAGCTGGGTGGCGGCGCCACTCGCCTTCCCCGCGACCAGGTTCTGGCTCGAGCCGAAGCCAAAGACCGCGCCGTCGGGGGAGTTATAGGCCTGCCTGTCCGTCCACTCCGCCTGCCAGACGGCGCCGTCGCCGCTGCCCAGCGCCGCGATGAAGCGCAACTCGATCGGCCCGTTGACGTCGGCTCCCAGCTTTGCCATGTAGAGGTTTCGGCCGCTCGCCGAGGGCAGCTGGCCCTGCGGGTTGGGTGGGGTGTCGTATTGCGCGTTGGCGACGAAGTAGACGATCCGCCCGTCATCGGAGTTGGCGGCGACGCCGAGCACCCCGGCGCGGTCGGCGCTGGGCGGGTCGACAGCGGGGTCGGCGAGGCCGTCAAGGCGCGAGGTCAGGTCGCGCACCTTGTCGGCGGCGAGATCGTAGACGTAGAGGTCGTCTTGGTGGGTAGAGCCGTTCGTGTTGTAGGTGGCGCCGGAGTCGGGAGTGAGCCGCGAGGCCGAGGTGAAAAAGACCCGCGAGTCGTCGGCGGCGGCGCCGCGGTAGGTGACATAGGCGGGCTGGGGGGCCGGCAGCGGCGCCACGCCGGTCTCCTTTGCCACCTCGACCGTCGGTTGGCCGTCGCGCTGCAGGTAAAGGGTGCTGCCGGTGGCGCCGGAGTCATCGCGTCTGGCGTCCCAGACGACGCGACTGCCGTCGCGCGAGACCGTGTGAAGGAGGGAGGTCGCGCAGCGGTTAAAGCCGTCCAGGAGGGTGGGGCAAAGGCCCACCTCCGAGCCCGCCGTCGGGACGCTGGCGTCCGGGCGCACGCCGACGAAGCGCAGCTGCCCGTCGCTCCACTTGTAAAGGCGCGGGGCGGCGTTGGGGGTGGTGTCGGCGTCGAGCAGCTGGGACCGGGAGGAGAAGATCACGGTGCGCCCGTCGGCCGACATCGTCGCCATCGCCGGGGATGCCGACCCGCCCTCGCTATTCACATTCTCCTGGGCAAAGTCCGCGATCGGATGCGGCGCGCTCTGCGGCGTGCCGGCCGGGATGCGCGGGTCGCGGGAGATCCAGGTGTAGGAGCCGTCGGGCTGGCGTTGATAGACGTCCTGGCTGGCGTTTTGGTCGTCGGGGTCGAGGCCGGCGCTCGTCGTGAACAGCTCGCGCTGGGCGTCCGCCGCGCGGCCGAGGCTTGTGGCGCCCGCGGCGATCCCGAGCCCCTGCACCCGCCAGCCGTCCCCTCCGCGCACCGTCCCGTAGGTCGGCGCATTGCCGCCGCCCACATGGTCTTCGGGCAGGGGCACCTCGTCGCCCGGTAGGGGCTGGGAGGAGATGAAGTCCGCCCCGTCGCCGTCCTCGCTGACGCCAAAGGTGCCGCCGTTGATCAGGAAGGGGATGCCGCCGCTGGGGTACTGGCTGGCGATCTCATAGGCGCGGCAGTCCGGCAGCGCCTCAGAGCCCTGCTGCTGGCGGATCGCCGCGTTGGGGCAGCTGGGGGGAGGTTGCGGGGCGGCCGGGGTGGTGAAGGTCTGATCGGGCCCGGTGGTGGTTGCGGTCGCGTTGGTGGCGACGAGCTGGTAGTGGTAGGTGGTCTCGGGGGTGAGCCCGGTGAGGTCCGCCGAGACGGCTACCGGGGCGCCTCCGGCGGGCAGGTTGCCGACCGTCGTCGTGTTGGCGTAGCTCTCGCTGGTGCCCCAGTTGAAGTGGTAGTCGCTGACCGCCTGGCCCTCGGGGTCGATCGCCCCCCGCAGGGTGGCGGCGTCGGCGCCGGTGACCTCGGCCGCCGCATGAAAGCTCGGCGCCGCGCCCGGCGTGGTGAAGGTCGCCGGCCCGGCGATCGCCTGGGTCGGGGCGAAGAGCTGGATGGCCACCAGGCGCACGTGGTAGGTGGTGGAGGGGACCAGGTCGGTCGCTATCTGTGTGACCGGGACCGGGGAATCGCCGCTGCCCGCGTTGGCGTCGGTGACGGGCCGCCGCTGCGCGTTGGCGAAGCCGTTGGCGGAGAACTCGGCGTCATCGACGTACTCGAAGCGGTAGTTGGTCTGAAAGCCGTTGGGGTCGACTGTGCCCGAGAGGGTCGCGCTGTGGGCGCCGGGGGCGCTGACCGGGTCAAGGGTCGCGGCGGGGTTGGCGCTGTCTTTGAGCACGTAGACCCGCTCTTCGGAGACCTGGCTGGCTTTGGCGTCGATGTAGAGGCGCCCGCTCGCCGGGTCGAGCCCCAGCCCGCCCAGGTTGGTGAGGGCGGTGGCGGCGCCGTGGGTGTCGTCGACGGCGCTCGGGGCGGCGGCGAGGCCGGGGTCGTTGGCGGGACCGAACTGCAAAACGGCCTTGCTGGTTGAGCCGTCGCGCAGCAGGTAGAGGGCATTGGTGGCGGGGTCGACCTCAAGGCCGGCGGTGGCGGTGGCCGGGGAGCCGGTCGCCAGGGTGCCCGGCGCCGCCGCGGAGCCCTCGGTCACGGTGGCGATCGAGCAGCTGCCGAGGCTCACCACCGCGGTGCAGCTCATCGGCGGCACGTCGGTGTGGGCGAAGTTGCCTCCGAAGGTGACGTTGCTCCCCGAGACCGTGAAGCTCGGCCCGCACTTGGCCTCAAGCGCCGCGTCGATGTTGGCAGCTGTAGTGCTTGAATCCACATAGGCGATCGGGTCGGTGGTGTCGCCGTTCGGGCAGGTAAGGGTGAAGGTGTCCCCGTGGGTGAAGTTCGTAAAGTCGAACCTCTGCTGCTCGTTGACGTCGGCCTGCGCGGCTGTGATCGGCGCCAGGAAGCCGACCCCGCCGCCGTTGAGGTTGGCGCTGTCATAGCGCTCGATCTCACCGCCGGCGGCGTCGTTTGAGGCGTAGAGGATGCCGCGCGGATCGACCGCCAGCTTGCGCGGCTGATCGGGGCCGAACTGGGCCGCGGAGCCAAAGGAGGACGGTGAGGAGCCGTCGAGGCCGAAGGTGTCAACGCGCCGATTGGCGGAATCGGCGAGATACACCGTGCCCGAGCCGGCGGCCCCGTCGGGTGAGACGGCGATGCCGAGCGCGCCGGCGGCGGCGCTGGAGCCGATCTGCCCGGCCCCGGCCCCGGGGCCGCCGCGGTGACAGGCGACCGCGCCCTCACAGACCTCCATCCCGCCGGAGGCGCCGGGGGTGTCGGTGGCGACCGCCCCGGCGGCGGCGCCGGAGACGCCGACCGGGAACGAGTAGCCCGCCCCGCCCGGGGGAGGCGGGCTGCCGATCCCGCCCGCGGTGACGGCGTTGGCGCTCACCCCGGCGAGCGTCAGGCCGTTTTGGGTGCCGGTGACGAGACACTGCAGCACGCCGGGCACGTCGGCGGCCTGCACGACGCGGCCGACCGCTGGGGCGCCGCTGGGGAAGGTCCCCGAGGCCCCGGCGATCGGCGCCCCGTTTTTGTACCACTGGTAGGTGACGGTGAAGGTGGCGCTGGGGACCCAGTTTCCCCGGTAGCAGTACTGCACCGATCCGGCGCTCGGGGCATCTCCGGCACCCTGGTTGGGGGCATTGAGCTGGCCGACCGCGGGCGGCAGCGCCGCGCTCGGGAAGGGCGAGACGATCTCGGGCTGTGAGGCCTGGGTCGAGCCGCCGTTGGCGTTCAGCTTGAAGACCTGGCACTGCAGCGGCTTGCCGGCGTCGGCGGCTACGGTGGTGTAGGTGTTGGTGGTGGCGCCGGCGCCGGTGGAGGGGGCGCCGTTGGTGAGCCACTGGTAGTTGGTCGTGGTCGCCGGGTTCGGGCTGGCGCAGGTGAAGGTGGTGCCGACCGGCGAGCTGAGGCCTTTGCTGTAGGAGCCGCCCACGCCGAAGCCGGGCTCGCCTTCGACGCTCAGCTCGGCGACGTCTCGCTCGGCGAGGTTTCCCTGGAAGTGCACCGTCCAGGGGCCGCCGGCGGCGCCCGCGACGCTGACGTCGCCGGCGCCGATGGCGCCGAGACCTTCGAGAGCGCTCTGCACCTGTGCGGCGGTGGCGGCCACCGCGATCGGGGCGGAGGGGCTGCCGCCGAACTTGAGGAGGAACTGGCCGTCGACGCCGGGGTCGAGGGTGATCGTCTGCACCTCGTCGGTGCCGGCGACATCGCCGGCCTCGCCGGGGACGATCACGTCCCAGCCGAAGGAGCGGATGAAGGCGCCGGTTCCGTCGTACTCGTTGACGCGGTTGTTGCCGGCGTCGGAGACGTAGACGTTGCCGGTGTCGGGGTCGACGGCGATTGCCTGGGGGGCGCTCAGCGAGCCGTTGCCGGAGACGGCGCCGTTGCCGGCGGAGGCGATTGCCGCCTGGCACTCGGCGGCGACTGTGCAGATCTCGTATTTCTTCGCGGCGGCGTCGCCCTGGTCGCCGCTGCCGCCGGAGGAGACCACATCGGCGCCCCAGGCCGAGACGAAGCTGCCGTCTTTGTCGAAGAGCTGGATGCGGTTGCTGCCGGTGTCGGCGACGTAGATGTCACCGACGTCGGCGGGGCCGACCCCGGAGGAGTTGACGGCGACATCGCGGGCGCCGTTCAACTCGGCGCCGAACTGGGTCAGGCCGGTGCCGTCGAAGGCGCCGAAGTAGTCGGCCACCTCCTTGGAAGCGAAAGCCTGTGTGGCGAGCAGGCAGAGGGCGAGGGCGATCGCCAAGAAGGCAACGGCCCATAGATGGAAGCCCTTGGGCCTGCTGGCTGAAGAGCGCTGCTCACCGGTCATGCTCGTACGTCCCTTCTCCGCTTATTCGAGCGTGCTGTCAAGGCAGGTGTTGTAGACGTCGACTCCCCAAGGCGACAGCTGTCCCCTGGGGAGCCGACGAAAGGTGCTTATCCGGTTACCGCCCAGAGGCCGTTGCCCATACAATTGCCAGTCGGGCATGTGCCAACGAGAGTGGCGCCGTTAGGAGTGACCGCGTGACCGGGCGGAAAGGCCCCCGGATCGCGGGCTTCCACGGTGGCAGAGACGAATACGGAGTGAGCGAAGCCGTAGACGCAGAACTTGCCGGATTCGGCACGGGGAATTCCCCCGACCACGCCCGGGCAGCCGTTCGCTGCGTCGCTGCCATAGCTTGTTGTGCCTCCAACGCCTGGAACGAAGACGAAAGTGGGCGCCGGGCTGACTTGAATGCCGAAGCTGACGCTGTCTTCCTTTGTTTCTCCTTCTGGCAGAAAGTCATTGGTCAAACTCGTGGCATATGTCCCGGTCAGCGTCGCTTCGGGAGGCAGCGTGCCACCGGCGGCCCACGGTTCGCCTTCGGGTCCTTCGGGGCCTTCCGGGCCCTGGGCGCCGGTGTCGCCCTTGGGGCCCTGGGCGCCGGCGGGGCCGGTCGGGCCGGCGGCGCCGGGGGCGCCGGGGGCGCCGTTCTTACCGGGCTTGCCCTGCTTGCCGCGCTGTGGCTTCTTGCTCTTCTTCTTCTTGTGCTTCTTGGCCGAGGCGGTGGCGTTGCTGTTACCAGAGCCACCCGTGGCGGCGTAGGCTCCACCGACCATGGCGAAGACGAGGGCAACGAGGGCGACAATCAGTCCCGCCTTGCCGAATGGTTCTTTGAGTCGTTTGAACATCGGTTAGTTCTCCTCCTTGAGGCCGGCTTCCCGAGTCGGCCGTGGGTTATTGATGGCGTCTTGCGCCGGGACTCCCCGGCAAGTCCCGGCACTCGCCAACTGCGAGGGCCGGAGGTTGGTGGTTAGGTGGTGGTGCGGAAAGTGAGTGGTGGTCCCTGGGGTGTTAGTGAGGGACGAAGTGACACGAAGGCGGTGTGCGGATATCGGCGTGAAGTGGACTGTTAGAAGCGAGGCGGCGATACGGGCGAGGGACGGCAGGCTGGCGGTGGTCCCTGCTGCGCCGGTGTTGTGCGAGGCGCTTACCGCAACAGCTGCGGGTACGTCTGCGAGGCGGGCTGCGCCCGACCCGGCAGACCTGGCGCGATTGTGCGCCGCGGTTGCCGTCAACCCGCGAGGGGTCTTCGAGCCCTGCGGGCTCTTGCCGCCGCGACTCGTCGCGGCGGTGACTGCGCCGCGGCTAAGCGGCCGCGGGCTGGAGGTGGAGCGGCCGCGGGCGGCGAAGAAAGCGAGCAGCCGCGAGCGACTCAAGCCACGGAACCGGGAAAGGTCCCGAACTGCTTGGGGCCGCCCGCGCTGCTCATCGAACCGCGCCGCCCAGGGAGAGCGGCGATCGGCTCGCTCACTGCTGAAATCGAACCGCGCCGCCCAGGGAGAGCGGAGATCGGTTCGCTCACTGCTGAAATACCTCCGGCCGGGAAGCCGAGAGGCGGTCTGGAGTCGCCCGCCAGGGAAGGGGGCGACTGCCACTGCCTGGACCCGGCGGGCCCAGGGAAGATCGGCGGCGAGGACAGGGAGCACCCCGAGGTCATAGTGGTAACCGCCTGCGCTGCTCGCCTTTGCGCCACCTGACAGGGAATGGCAGGCGGGCGCAATCTCAACGGCGACCGGCGCGGTGCCGGCCGCGAAGTCGTCCCTGCGGTTTGCTGCGTGAAGCGACATGCCTGCTTGTCTCTCCTGCCCCCTGGCCTCCGCGGTGCGAAGTCCGTTTGTTTAGTGCGTCCATCCCATTGGACACGGGAGAACCGTAGAGGTTGCGGTACCGAAAGTCAAACTTGTGTTTTTTAGACAGAAGGTTTACGTACTTTTCCCTGCAAATCAGCACTTTTCTGACGAAGGGAGGAGGAGAATGGACGCAGCAGCGAGGTGAAGAAGAGCGCCAGCGGGGAGGTCGGCGCAGGCGTGGCGCGAGGGGGTGCGGCGAGGCGCAGAGGCGACCGTCGGGGGTGACCTCTGGCGGGGTGGGCTGTGTGACTTCGGCGTCCTCGCTCGCTACTGCAGGCGAGGACGGAACGCTGCACTCACGCGGCTACCCGGCCGCTCGCTCGAACTCGAGGCCGAGGATGGTCCTGAGGGCGGCGTCGACCTCGGCCAGGGTCACGGTGGGCACGTCGCCAAGGCGGCGCAGGAGGCGGCGGCGGGCGACGCCGCGAACCGCGCGCGGGATCGCGGCGGAGTCCGCCTCGAAGGCCGGCCTTGCGGCCGACCTGGGGTCGCAGGGCCGAACGCGGGAGTGAGCTGGAGAGCGGGACGACGACGACCAGCTCGTGGTCGGCGCCGGCGAGCAGGTCGTCGACGGAGACGACGATCACCGGGCGGTTCTTGCCGGGCTCGCCCCGGCGGGCAGCGCCGAGCGAGGCAAGCCAGATCTCCCCGCGGCGCGGTCGAGAGGTTGTCTCAGTCGATTCCGTCATCCAGCGTCGCCTCCCACAGCCCGATCTCGGCCAGGGCCTCCGGGTCGCCTGCCTCGGCGCGGGTCGCCTCGCGCTCGGAACGCAGGGCCTCGGCCCGCTCGGTACGGCGGGCGAACTCGGTCAGCAGGGAGGAGAGTGAGACGCCGCGCTCGCGGGCGCGGGCGGCGAGGCGGTCGCGCGTCTCACGGGGGACGCGGATGGTCGCGGTGGCAGTCACAGTAGACGGATGATAGCGCTATATCTGGCGACATCAAAGGGCGCTGGTGAGGGTCTCAAGGCAGCCTCTGGCCGCCGTCGAGCGTCCTTACTTAGGCCCCCGGGCTGCGCCCTGAGGCTGCCTTGGCCTTGCCCCTGTGCTTGGGCTTGGCGCAGCGGCGCTTGCCGCGGCGCTTGACCTGGTGGCGGCCTTTGGCGCAGCGCCGCCTGGCCTTGTGCGGCTTCCCTCCCCGGTGCTTGGCATGACCGGGCACCACCCGCAGGGCGAGCGGATCGGAGTCGCCCTGCTCGTAGGGGTAGCCGGTCGTTTCGCGGACCTGGGCGCGCATTTCGTAGCTGGTCGGCTTCGTCGTGCGGCGGAAGTGGTATTCGAGGTTGTAGTGGCCGTCATTACGGGTGCGGTAGCGGCGGAAGGCGAGCCAGCCCTTGCCGCTCTTGACCTGGAGGACGATCACCACCTGGTCGTTGTGGGGCCCGGGGATCTCGCCTTCGAAATGGGCGATGCCCTTGTTCTTGACGACCCGGCTGGGGGTGCGCAGGGTCGGGTGGACGACGGTGCGCAGGTCGGCGGAAGCGCGCAGCTGGCGCTGGCCGGGGCGGTAGATCGCGCTGAGCTCACGCGAGGGTCCGGCCGGGATCGGGAACCGATAGCTGCCAGCCGGATTGGTGAGGGCGATGCCGAGAAACTCTTTGCCGGCGTCGGTGGCGACGCGGCTGTAGATGCAAACGGGAGCGGTGGCCACCGCTCCGCTCTGGCCGCTGAGGGAGCCGGCGAGGGATGCACCCTGGCCCTGCTGCACGGTCTGGGATGGCTGGCCAGCGAGGGCGGCACTCAGCTGCGTGCCGCCCGCGACCGGCGAGCGCATGCAGTCATAGGCCAGCGGCGCGGTGACGGGAGCGCCAACGTTGCCCTCAGCGTCGGTCAGCCAGAGGCGCAGCTGGTAGTTGCCGGCCGGGCCGGGCGGGTCGAGGTTGGCGATCGCCTGGACGTTGTCGCCGGAGGCGCTCGTCGTCGGAACGGCGACCTTGCCGGAGCCGTCGAGCACCTGGTAGCGGGCGGAATCGATCGGCGAGCCGGCGTCGGGAAGGTTGCGCCAGCGCAGGTCGAAGCCGTCGGCGGCGCGGGAGGTCGTCGGTGCGGTGACCGCGAGGCCCTGCGGCGCCGCGGGCGGCGTCGTGTCGTGGGGGATCGGGGCGGTCAACGCCGGCCCGCTGAAGCCGACCGCGTCCTCAAGCCAGACGCGGAGGCGATAGTCGCCGGCCTGGGCCGGGCCTTCGATGCCGGCAAGCGAGGTCGGGTTGGTGCCCGCGACCACTTTCTCAGGCACGACGACGTTGCCGGCCGCGTCGACGACGTTGTAGTGGACCTTGGTCACGGGTGAGCCCTGGTTGGGCGGCAGCGAGAACTGGACGCCGAAATGGTCGAGGTAGCGGTTCGGGTTGGCGCTGGTCACGGTCAGGCCCGGGGGCGCGCCGGGAGCGCTGTTGTCGGTGTGGACCCAGCGCTTGTCGCACGACTCCGAGCCGGTGTTCTCCAGCCCTTGGTACTGGGCATAGTCCTGGGTGCAGATCTGGAGTTCGTGGGCTCCGTCGCCGCCGAACGTCGCGGTGTCGAGCGCGACGGTGCGACCGTAGGGGCCGCCGGTCGGGCAGGGGACGTAGGTGCGCGCCCACTCGCCGTTGAGCGGGGAGGTGGAGATGTTGCCCGAGCACTCGGGCCAGTGGTCCCAGATCCAGCGCTGGTCACCGTCGACCCGCATCCTCTCCACCCGCAGGCCGGAGCCGAGGTCGGAGACGTTGAAGTTGACGTTCTGGGTGCCGCGCACCCAGGCGCCGGAGAGAATCTGGCCGCCGGTGAAGGCGGCCTGGGAGTTGGAATCGTCAGAGAGGATGAAGAGGAGGCCGTTGAGGTCGGTGGCGTTGTAGTTGACGCGATCGCAGCCGGACGGGCGCACGCACTGCATCTCATAGACGAAGCGGTTGAAGTCCCAGTAGCCGGCGATCGGCCACAGATGCGGGGCGAAGACGTTGGTAATGGCCCACTGCCCGCCGGCGTTCGGCAGGCCGAGCCCCTGGATCATGATCTGCTGGGTCGCGGTGGCGCTGGCGAGCCAGAAGCGGGCGCGCCAGCCTTCGTTGAAGGCGTTGGGCTGGCGGGTGTAGCCGCCGGCGGCCTTGAAGTGGACGAAGCCGGGGGTGTCGAAGACGAAGTTCGCGTAGGCGCCGGTGCCGGCGAGGCCGGAGGGCTGGTTCTCGACGATGCGCATGTAGGCGGCGTCGCCGGGAGGGTCGGCACCGGCGCCACCGCACCAGTTGTGCAGTTCGAAGATGCCGCCCGGGTTCTGCGGGCTGGCGGTGTTGGTATTGGTGGTGTACGGGGGAGCGCCGCTGTTGGCGGCGCAGGCGACCATCTTGTAGTAGGCGGCGTGCGCGGACGCGGCGGCGATCAGCGCGACCGCGAAGGCGAGCGCCATCAGGCATGAGGTGACTAGCCTCGATCCGCCAGTAGCGACCTGAGGAAACCCGCCGGGAACGTCCTCCTGGGCCTTGAGAATGCGGTTTGCCGACCCATTCACAAGAACCCAGGAGGACACCCGGAAGGTGAAGACACAAACGACGTCTCAAACCGTAGAAGTCAGGGCGGACGGTGAGGGGCTCGTCTCCCACGCCGGCGCCTTCCTGTTGGTCGAGCTGTCCGATCGGCTCGGGCTCACCGCGGGGCTCTCAGAAGCGATGGCTCCGACCCGCAAGCGCCGCTCCGCCCACGATCCCGGCGTCGTCTTGCGCGACCTCGCGGTCGCGGTCGCCGACGGCGGCGACTGCCTCACTGACCTCGGCGTCCTGCGCGGCCAGGAGGCGCTGTTCGGAGCGGTTGCCTCCGAGAGCACCGCCCACCGGGCGATCAAGTCGATCGACGCCGCAGTGCTGGAAGCGGTCCGCGCCGCCAGGGCGAAGGCGCTGGAGCGCGCCTGGGACGCGGGCGCCCGGCCGCAGACGATCACTCTCGACATCGACGCCTCGCTCGTGGGCGCCCACTCCGAGAAGCAGAGCGCCGCCGGCACCTACAAGAACGGCTTCGGCTTTCACCCCCTGCTCTGTTACCTCTCTGAGACCGGCGAGCCGTTGGCCGGCGTCCTTCGTCCCGGCAACGCCGGCGCCAACACCGCCGCCGATCACTTCGAGGTCTTGCAGCTTGCGCTCGAGCAGCTGCCCGCGGCAGACCTCGACCGCGAGATCCTGGCCCGGGCCGACATCGGCGGGAGAACCCACGCCTTCATCTCCGACTGCCGCGAGGCAGGCGTCCATTTCTCGGTCGGCTACGGCGTCGAGGAGCGGGTGCGGGAGGCGATCCTCGCCCTGCCCGATGCGGCCTGGCGCCAGGCGATCGACGCCGAGGGCACCGAGCGCGAGGGTGCCCAGGTGGCGGAGCTGAGCGAGCGCGTCGACCTCTCGGCCTGGCCCGAGGGCACACGGCTGATCGTTCGCAGAGAGCGCCCCCACCCCGGTGCCCAGTTTCAGGTCTTCGACTCAGAGGGCTACCGCCACACCGCCTTCATCACCGATCAGGAGGGCGCCGACATCGCCGCCCTGGAGCTGCGCCACCGCCGCCATGCCCGGGTCGAGGACTCGATCCGCGTCGCCAAGGAAACCGGGATGCGAAACCTGCCCTTCGCCGCCTTCGAGCACAACCAGGCCTGGCTGGAGGTCTCGCTGGCAGCCCAGGCCCTGCTCCGCTGGAGCGCCCTGCTCTGCCTGAAGGGCGAGCTCGCCCTGGCCGAGCCCAAGCGCGTTCGCCAGCGCCTGCTGCACGTTGCCGGGCGGATGGTGCGCTCGGGCAGGCGCACCACGCTGCGGCTGCCACGCTCCTGGCCGTGGGCCGATGCCTTGGCAGCGGCCTTCGCGCGGCTGCGGGCGCTACCGGTCGCTTTGAGCCCGTAGTCACCGGCTCGCTCCCCAGCCTCAACCCTCCTCGTCGCACCTGCCGGTCTCGGCCTGCCCGCGAACGGGCGCCGGCGCTGCGATTCGGCGATGGCCGCCCTCGAAAGGAGCGCCAAGGCGGTTCCGAGGAACCGCCTTGGCGCTGTTACCTACCTCAAGTCACCCGATCACACCCTGCGGGGTGAAAACGGTGGATCGAGGCTAGCTGACGAGCCCAGGGACGTTCCGAACGCCATGAGGTAGATCCGGGCCTACCGAGAGGCTGTGGGTGTCAAAGCTCACGACCTCAAGGAGGCCCGGATGCAACACGCTAACTCCCCGCTCACCCCGAAGGGCAGGCACCGCATGGTCCTGCTCGTCGAAGAGGAGGACTTCACGTTCGAGGCGGCCGCGGCCGCCTCGAACGTGGCGAAGTCGACGGCCCACACCTGGGTCTCGCGCTGGCGGGAGGCCGGCGAGGAGCAGCGGCGGGACCTGAGCTGCCTGCGCGACCGCTCCTCATGCCCGAAGAGCAGCCCCGCGCAGGTCCCCGAGGGGGAGGCGAAGAAGATCTGCGAACGGCGCGAGAAGACCGGCTGGAGCCCACGCCGCCTGGCCGACGAGCCCGACATCGCCCGCCCCCACTCGACCGTGCACCGCGTCCTGCGCCGCGGCGGCTGCTCGCGCCTCCCCCGGCCAAAGCCGCCGGCGGTGATCCGATACGAGTGGCCCTGCCCGGGGAATCTCCTGCACATGGACGTCAAGAAGCTCGGTCGCTTCGAGGAGCCCGGCCATGCGCTGACCGGCGACCGCCGCAGGCGCTCGCGGCGAGTCGGCTGGGAGTACGTGCACTCGATCGTCGACGACTGCTCGCGCCTGGCCTATTCGGAGATCCACGACGACGAGCAGGCCCCGACCGTCGCCGCCTTCACTCGCCGCGCCTTCGAGTTCTTCGAAGAGCACGGGATTGCGATCGAGCGATTGATGACCGACAACCACTTCAGCTACACGAAGAGCAAGGCATTGGCTGAGCTGCTGGACCGCCGCGCGGTCTCCCACCTAAGGATCAGGCCCTACACGCCGCGTACCAACGGGAAGGTGGAGCGCTTCCACCAGACGCTGATGCGGGAGTGGGCCTACGCGCTCGAATACGCCTCAAGCGACGCTCGCGGCGAGGCGCTGCCACACTGGATCAAGCACTACAACGAGCGGCGCTCCCACTCAGCGCTCGGCAACCGGCCGCCTATGAAGCGCGTTCGGGACGTGTTGGGGTTCGACAGCTAGCACCGGCCGCTTGACCGGAGGATTGGTGCGAGGTGACATACCGCTCTCCTGTTCTCTGGTGCCCGTTCGCGGGACTGTCAGAGCCGTGTTTTCGTCGGCCCTCTCACCTTGAGACGGATCTGCGGCGTCAGCCGATACCCCTACCGGTGAAGTTCGCGAAGCGGGCTATGTACCCGAACGCTCAAACAACGCTCAACGGGCGAGGGTTCGGTAGCGGTGAGTCGTCTATTCGTTGAGAAACACGGTGGGGGTTAAAGGTGGGTGAGAGAGCGCTCCTCTCTGCCCACCGTCTCAGGTAGGTGGGCAGCGAGGAGGGTGCCGGCAGGTATGGGCGGCCGACGATCAAAGTCCCCGTGGGGATCGGGGTGCACAGCGCTACGTGAGCGCAGGAGAGAGCTGGAGGCCCGCGGGGCCGAGGACGCGGCGAACACGTTTGTCGAAAGAGGCGACGCTGGCGTCGCCGGCAACCGCGGTCGCCAAGGCGAAGCCGTCGGCAAGGCTGATGCCGCTTCCGCGGTGACGGGCAGCCTCACGGGCCACCTTCGCATCGGGCGCCAGAAGGCGGATGCCGAGGGCGGCAATCGCGTCGACGGCGGCGCGAAGGCTGCGCTCCTCCTGGGCCGGGCGGACCAGTGCCTCGGCGTAGTTGACGGTGCAGAGGAGCAGTTCGTCGCCCTCGGCGGCGAAGCGCCCGAAAGCCCTGGTCGCCTCGGCGTGGTGAGCGTCGGCGCGGTCGAGCGCGGCGATCACAACGTCGGTGTCGAGGACGCAGACGCTCACGCAGAGCTTTGCTCAGGCCCGCTCTTCGGAGCGCAGGCGATCGAGGTAACCGGGCTCATAGAGCCCATCGAAGACACCGAGGGCGTGGGTGAGATCGGGCGCGGCGCGGTGGACGACGATGCGGTCGGCGCCGTCGGCCTCGATCACAACCTCGTCTCCGGGCCTGAGCCCGGCTGCGTCTAGGCTCTCGACCGGGAGCGTGACCTGGTGCTTGGAGGAGATGCGGGGCATAGGCTTTACTTTAGCGTAAAGGCTTGGTTCGGTCGGCGAGAACCTCTACTCCCACACCGCCGGCGCGAGGCACTCGTCGAGGATCGCGGCGATGTCGACACGCTGCTCGGAGCCGCGCAGCAGCGAGACGGAGAGGCCGAGCTGGCGGCACTCGCGCTCGAGCTCAGAGCTCGTGCGCTTGGCGCCCTGGGGGATGCCGGCGGCGGCGAGGACCAGGTAGCCGGCGACCGAGCGGGCGCGGGAGGGCATCAGCTGACCGCAGGCCACCGCCGCCTCGAGCCTCTCCCCGACCGCACCGAGGCCGCCGAGGCGAAAGCCGCCGGCGGCCTGCCAGAGCGGCTCGAAACGGCGCTTGAAGCGCTCGCGCAGGAGCGCCGGGTCGACCGCGGCCGGATCGATGCGGGCTGCGCGCGGCAGGCGCCACTGCGCCTCCAGGCGCAGCCAGTGCCCGGGCGGAGCATGACCGCTCTCAACCCCCTTGTCATAGACGCGGGCGCGGGTGCGGCCGGCGCGGGTCTTGACGATGACGCTCTGCACCTGGCGCCCGGCGCGATAGGTGGCGAGCTTGCCGGCGCCGGGCGAGGCGGCGCCGACGCACTCCAGGAAGCCGAGGCCCGCGGCGGCCGACTCGGTGCAGAGGTCGGCGGCGACATCGAGGCGGCGCAGGCCGGCGCCGGGCACGGTGTCGACGGGAATGCCGAGATCGGCGAGCGCCCGCCGCAGAGACGCGAGCGCGGCCGGGAGATCGTGAGCAGCGCAGAGGGCCTCGCCGCCGGCGCGGCCCTCGGCGAAGACGAGGCCGGGATCGGCGAACCAGCCGACGCGGTAGCGCCCGACGGGATCGGGGAGCAGCCAGGCGGGCCCTGCTCGCTGGGTCGCCAGCGCCGCCATCGCCCGCGCCAGCGGCGAGCCCGGCTCGGCGTACCAGCAGGGTGAGACCGTGTCGATGCCGGCAGCGAGCACACGCCCCTGGCGGGGGGCCGGGCGCAGGGCGCCGCGGGCATGGGGGCCGAGAGCGAGGCGCTGGCGCAGGTAAGGAGGCAGATCCGTGGCCGGCGCGGCGGGCCGGAGTTGGCCGTCGGCGGCGCGGCGGGAGTCCTCGAGCAGGGCTCGCCACTCACGAGCGCGATCGCGCTCGCGACGGGCAGACTCCTGGCGCTCCCAGAGCGCGCGCAGCTCTCCTTCGCTGGGCGGCGGCGCGGGCGCGGCAGGGGGTGAGAAGTCGGTGGGTGGACGCAGAGCCATCGCGCCGGTTGAGCGATGGCGGGCGGGTTTTCGCCCCCCTTGGACGAACCCGCAAGCTCAATCGAGGGGGCTCGGAGAATTTCTCGAAGACTCGGCGCGACGCTTGCGATCGACCCGGTCCGCGAGCCGGCGAGTCGATCAGGCTGCCGACCGGGGCGGTGCCGAAGTTCAGCGCCGGGACGGAGCTGAAGAAGGAGGTGAAGACAGTGCGCGGAAGCGGCCTACGGCGACATCGCGAGGCGCTGGCGGGCACGACGTTTGCGCATCGTTGCCACCAGCGCCGCGGCGGTGTGGACTCGTGCGCGGGCCTGCGGCAGAGCGGTGAAGCCGTGGTCCAGAGTGGCGATGTCGATTACCGCGGCGACCTGCATGGTGGCGGCATGAATCGCGTCGTAGGAGCGGAAGCCGTGGCGAACCATCAAGCGCTGGGCCTCCTCACCGGCATCAGCCAGCTCGATCAGCGACCATGAGAGCGAATCGAGCAGCTGCTCGAAAGCCTCCATCCCCTCACTGAGCAGGCGTCCGGCGCGGCGGCGCACTCGTCCGTCGTAGCGGGCGCGGTGCCATTTATTGCCGTGGCGCTCCTTGAGGGCGATGTTGAAGAGCACCTCTCGGAGCTCGGTTTCCAGCAGTTCGTTGAAGACCACGGTGGATTCGCTCGCGGCGAGGCGGCGGAAGAGCCCGACGCAAGCGGCGTGGCGAGGCTGAGCGGGCAACAGGGCCTCGGCCACGACACTGGTGTCGAGCAGGATGGCGGCCGGTGGCTGCCACTGTGGCGACTCGAAGGAGAAGATCGCGCGCGGAAGCGGCGGGCGGCCGGGCGAAGCCACGGCTAGCCGTGGCGTGAGCGGGCGAGGTCTACTTTGACGGCAGTTTTGATGCGGCTCGTGGCACGCTCGATGTTGGCTTCGCGCTCGTTGACGCCAGCGATGCGTGGTTTCTGCGTGTGAGCCGCGTAGGAACCATTAACGGAGCTGCGCGCTTTCTTCACCGCGCCAACCGAGGAGTTGCGCGATTTGGGCGGACCCGAGCGAGCGCTTCTCGCGCGCTTGCCCGTGGCTTTGTTGCCTATCTTCGCCATGAAGTCAGCCTAGCGCAGAGGCCGGGGAGCAAAGAGGCTGCGGGGGTGAGGCGGCGTCGAGCCGATCGAGCGCGGCGAGGAACTGATCGCCGTCGAGCGGGCGATCGGCTACGTCGGCGATCACATCCTCGGCGGTCTCCGGCACAAGGACCAAAGAGCCGTCCTGGCGACGCTCGGAGACCTTGTAGCGACCGAGGCGATTATGGGCTGCATCCGCGGCAGTGATGTCGACGACGAGCTGCTTCATCCTCTCGGCAGTGTCTCAGGCCGCTCGGGGCATGTGGCTGGGTGGCGCAATCCCTTCAGCGAGAGCGAAGGTCCGTCGGCGACGGGGAGGGCTTGGCCGGCTGCGAGGCGGAGGTGACGAGGAGCTCGATCCGCTCACCCTTGCGGACCAGGCAGCGGGGGCAATTCGTCGGCGCCCCCAAGGCCTGGATCTTGAGCTTGCAGCTGGGGCACTCGAGCTGGGGCATCGACCTCCCGAAAGCGATTGCTGTGGTCCGCGCTGTCGTGATCGTACCTCCGCCGCTACAGGCGCGAGGATCGCTGGGTGATCTGCGGGCTGACCGGCGAACCCCATCGGCTGTTCTGGATGCGCTCGGCATGGTGGTGCGCGGACTGCCGCCAGAAGATCGAGTCGTGCTGCGAGGGAGGTGGGTGTCCTTCGGTGGCGGAGGTCGTTGGAGCGTGAAGGGTGAGCGGCGCGAGGCCGAGCGGGCCTGGATTAGACACGAGCAGGTCGCTCAGTAGCTGGGCGAAGCGGCCGCGAGTGTCGTCGAAGTCGCGGCGTGCCGGCCCCGGTGCTGCGGGCGGCGGTGGTCGATGCTCTCCTCGGGTGCTGCGCAGCGGGCGGGAAGCTGCCCACCGACGGGATTATATCGGGGGGGTGTTTTTGGCTCTGGGGGCAGGATAGCGCTCATCCGTAGTTACCATTCAGGCAGCGCGGGTGCCGGCGGAGGCGAGCTCGCCTCCATCCCAGAGGCGGTAGCCGATGCCGTGGCAGCCGATCACGAAGCCGTCCGCACCGCCGCGGCGGAGTTTGTTGCGAAGCTTGCTGGCATAGCCCTGCACCGACCGGGTCGTGAGCAGGGCCTCCGGGTAGCCGAAAGCCTGGGTCTGGATCTCGGCCACGGTAAAGACCCGATTCGGCTCTGACAGCAAGAGGGTGAGCAGGGCGAATTCGCGAGCGTTGAGGCTGATCTCCTTCTCGTTCACGAGTACGCGATGCGCTGCGGGCTCCACCAGAAGAGCGCCGATGCGCACGGGAGCGCGGTCGCCGGCCTCTGGCGTGCTGCCGGGGTCCTCGATGCCGCCGCTGCAGACCAGGCGCCAGTCATCCTCATCGGCCGCGCGGAGCCGAAGCTGCCAGAAGCCCTTTGGGCTGAGCCTGACTTCGACCGCGCCGGGATCGGCGTGAATCGTGGCGCAAGCGAGCCGGCCTGCGTGCGACTGGATCATTTCGGGATCTCCAAGCTGGCGGCGAGCTTGACCAGCTCCTGGCGCGAGATGCCGAGCTGGGCCGCGTAGGCCTCAACGGTCCAAAGCGGACCATCGGACGGGGGTTGCGGCGCGGCGCCGAGAAGACGTGCTCGGCAAGCACCGCAGCTGCACCCCCGTATCGAGAGGCCAGTGCTTCGACACAGTCGCGGTGCCGTCATCGCTCCCAAGACGAAGGCGGCGCTCACTTCGATCCCTCGCGATCAAAGCTTCCCAGCAACCGCTCGATGCGCAGCGCCACCGGGGGATGCTCGGAGGGATTGAAGAACAGCCCGCGCTGCGGAGCATCAAACGGCTGCTCCTGGTCGGCGAGGTAGCCGGCCAGGTCCTCGGCCTGGCCCAGCGATGCGGCGTAGTCATCGGCGGCGTACTCCCGAGCTCGCCAATGTGCGGCCCAGAGCGGTGTCAGCAACTGCTGGGCGAAGCTGCCGCCGGCGAGGCGCAGGGTCCAGCGCAGTAGGCCCCAGAGCAGGCCGCCACGAGGGTCGCCGTGGACCTCTCCATCCCCCCCGGCCTCGCGTCGCACCGATGCCAGCGGATCGCCCCAGAGGGCAAGGCGCTCGAGTGCCTCGGTGAGGCGACCGTCGAAGCTGTCCGCGTGTCCGAGCTCATGGGCGAGGACGGCCGGCAACGACTCGGTGTGGTCCAGCAGCCCCCGGCTGAGGATCAGGGTGCGGCCACGAACCGCTGCGCCGGGAAGCGGGTCATCGAGGACCAGATATGTCGCGGCGCCGGGAAGACCGGGGTCAATGCCGCGCAGCATCGCCAGGGCATCGTCCAGCGCAGCTGCCTCCTCGGAAGTGGGCCGGCGGGCGCCGAGGCGCCGCCCCCACACCCGACCGCGGCCCGGCAGGGCCAGCCCGGCCAAAGACCAGGCGATCGGAGCGAGGGCGGCGACCCAGGCAAGGTCCTCAGCGCGGGCCCCGAGGGGCACGATCGTTCCCGCGATCACGGCGCCGAGGTAGGCCAAGAGCCAGCGGACGCTGGCCCCCAGCATCACCTCCCCGGAAATCGTCAGCAGGTAGAGAGCGAGGCCACTCGCGACGCCGGAAGGCATGGCGCTCCTGCGGCGCTGGACTTCGGTGCTCTCCGTCTGGGTGTGCATGGGCGAACCACCGCACGCTCCGCGTGCGACAAATGTGAGTCCTGTGCGCCCAGACGGAGGTCAGCGGCAAGGGGGCGCCACGAAGCCATTTCAGTCCCCCGGATGTAGCTGAGATGTAGCAGTCAGCGGCTGGCGAGCCCCGGAACGGGGCGGAAGGCGACGGCAGGCGACTTTTGGCTTGAAGGGATGCATTTCCCATGCCAGAGCCAAAAAACCGGCACAAAACGGCGAGGAACGGCATGCGCCCGACGGGAGTCGAACCCGCGACCTTCGGCTTGAAAGGCTGAGGGTTGGCCGCATCACGAGCAGGATTGCGGCGGTGATGCGACCAAAATGCGACCCGGAAGCTGGCGGTCGAGGCTCTCGGCGTTACTTCCCCTCGGGAGGAGCCTTCTCGCGGCCTTCCTTGGCCTTGTGACCCTGCGCGTCAAGATCCTCGCTCGCCAGCAATTCCTGGTCGAGACGACGAACGTCCGCCATGGTCGTGCCCTTGGGCAGGCGGTATCCGGCTGGCAATTTCATTGGTTCCATCCCGCTACCCTCCTCACAAGCTCATAGACCTCCGGATGGAGCCATGGAGGTCTTCCGGTCTTTCCTTGGCGTCGCCAGATCATCTGGATCGCGTAGATCTCGGCGACGACCTCATGCGTATATTCGCGACGACGGTAGCCCGCCTGTCGGATGAATTCTGCGAGACCATCGGGCAGCAGTGCGAGATAGCGCTCGCCGGCTGCGATGTCCTCCTCCCCAGCGCGATCAATCGAAAGCGCATGGCCCCACTCGTGCCACGCCACCCGAGACAGGTCGTACGTGAGGGTCGGGTCGTC
Organism: uncultured Solirubrobacterales bacterium; assembly: GCA_963817905.1. Taxonomy (GTDB): domain Bacteria; phylum Actinomycetota; class Thermoleophilia; order Solirubrobacterales; family 70-9; genus VRUE01. Next base: position 779,320 of record CAWFPS010000003.1, read on the forward strand.
GAGGCCATCGAAAGCCGAATGGCTCTCGTTGATCAAGACCACGCGCAGCTCTGGAACCCAGAGCGCCAGCGCATCGTTGGCGCGCGCGATCTCCGTCTCCGGCAGCGAACCTCGGTCCGCGGAACGGAGTAGCTCATCTGCGTACATCCCAAGTGCTCGTTCGCAAACCTGCCACTGATCGGCGCTGATCGCCTCAAGGAGATTGCGATCCCCGGATGGCAGATCCCGCCACGCGCGCCGCACGATGTCATTCGCGTCCGTTCCCATCCCTTCCCTGAATACACCAAGCAGTGATTGGCAAGTAGCCACCCCTGCGATGGCCAGCACCTCGTGTCGCCGACGCTGGATCTCAGTCGTGCTGCGGAGCCAAACTCCTCCGGATTGAAAGCCTGAAGAGCGCCCGCATGGCGAGCGGCCTTGCGGCGATTATGTGACCGAGATGCGACTTGTCCGGTGCGGTCGTTTCGACCGAAGGTCAGGCGCTTTGAGCTAGACGGCCGCGAGGGCGGGCGCGAGGTCGTCGGCGCTCGCCTTGACCGACTCCGGAATCGTGATGCGCAGTTCGCCATCGCGATCAAGAATCGCTTGAGCGCCCAAGACGGTCAGACCGATGATGCGCTGAGTGCCAGGCTCAAAGCGAAGGACGTGACCCTCGGGCGTCTCCTCACCCTCCGCCTCCTGGGGTTCGCCGACATGCAAATAGAGCACGTCGTTCTCAGCGTCATAGTCGGCGTGGTCGAAGGCGACCGGGCCGATTCTGATGTTCACTTGTTCCATGAGCGCGGATCCTTCCGGTTGCCGAACGCAGAGATAACCCGCGCCGGCTCCTGCTCATAGCTTACGACCACCAGCAGCCAGCGGCTAGGACCCGCGCCACGCAGGTAGTGGCGCCAGCGCCGTTCGTAAACCGGATCGGGCAGAACGCGATCCGGTTCGGCAACAGCCCTCAGCACGTCAGCGAGATAAGGCGCCAGCTCGGGGTGACCTCGCAGGATCTTGTCGCGCCAGAGATCAGTGGGCACGACCACCCGAACGCCTGTCGGATCTTTGGCCTCTCCCCCTACGCCGCTCGCCATTAGAAGTCTCCACCCGGACTTGGCTTGGCGCTCATTCCGGCGAGAACCCGTCCCTGCGAGAGAGCCGCATGAACGAGCCCACCGCGCACGTCACGCCAGCGGTCCGCATAGTCGCGACTAACAACGATGACATCGACCGCCACTCGCAGGTCGCGCAAAGTGCGGTGGAGACGCACCGCCTCCTCTGCCTCATCTGCGACCTCGGGCTCTACAACGAGAAGGTCGACATCGCTATGCCGATTTGCTGCGCCACGAGCATGCGAGCCAAACAGAATGATCTGCGCATCGCTTGCGGCAGCAGCAAGACGCCGTCCCATCTCCACGATCAGAGCCTCATCAACTGTTCTCACGATTGAATCGTAGATCAGGCCGCAGACAATTCGTATCATGCTTCTGGGGCCTAGACCAGCGCAAGTCCTCACCCGCCGGTAGGGTCGCCGGGCGCCGGAGCGTAGGTAGAGACTAAACCGGCAGAGGGCGAAGGAAAGTGCGCGATCCAGAGATACGAGCAGAGCTGCACCGGCGGCTGCAACTGCGACACGGCAGCGATCCGAATGTGCGGATCGTCGATGAGATGGGCGTCCTCACCGGTGAATGCCGAATCGACGTCGCTCTCATCAATGGGCGCCTCGAGGCTTTGAGATTAAGAGCGACGGCGACAACCTCACACGGCTGCCACACCAGGCTTTGACTTATGGCCGGGTTTTCGATCGCTTGACAATGGTCTGCGCCGAGCGCCACCTAGAGGCGATATTTGCTCTCCTGCCCGAGTGGTGGGGGATCGAAGTAGCTGAACAACGCGGCACTTGTACGCGGATCACTCGCAAGCGTGCAGCGCGGGCGAACCCCGCCGTCGAGCCGCGGGCCATCGCTCAGTTGCTCTGGCGCTCAGAGGCATTGGCGGCGCTGGAAGAGATGAATGCGGCTCGCGGTCTGCGCAACAAGCCTCGCCGAACTCTTTGGTCGGCCCTGGCCGATGCGGCACGAGGTTGTCCGAATCCCCGTGGAACTTCGACGGCGATCCCCACGGTTGACGATCACACCGTAATGGCCTCGGTCACCTCCTGACGGTCGGGGTCCGGCTGAGTGGTGTGCAAGGCATGGCGCTCGATCGCGATCACCAGCTTGGCGAGGTCGCTGTAGCCGATGATCCGCCGGAACTGCTGCTCGGCGACGAGCATGCCGGCGGCGGTCCACCGCTTGCGCATGTCCCCCTCGCGCCAGCGCTTCACGTTGCGCTGGGTGTTGCGGACGATCTCGATCATCGACTCGATCGGGTTGGTCGAGGAGAGCGTCTTGGCGAGGTTGCCGTCGATCCCGAGCCGCATCAGCGTCAGCGTCTCCTCCATCCCCTCTCGTAGCGAGGAGGCCGCGTCGGGCCAGCTGCGGTCAAGCTCGGAGGCGAGCAGCTCCAGGCGCTGGTGGGCGAGGTCGGCGTCGGTGAGCGCCCAGGCGGCGCGCATCCGGCCACGGACCCCGTCGCGGTCTGCCTCGGGGAGGAGGTCGGTCACGTTTCGCTCCTTGTGGCGGTGGCAGCGATGGATCAGGGCGTGCTCGCCGAAGACCTCGCGGATCGCCTTGGCGAGCGCCTTTGAGCCGTCGATCACGAAGAGGATCGCCTGCTCGGGATCCAGGCCGCGGTCGATGAGGTCGGCGAGCAGGGTGCGCGCGAGCGTCGCGTTCTCGGTCGAGCCCTCCCAGAGCCCGAGCGGGACCTTCACCCCCTCGGTGGTGATCCCCAGGGCGACCACGTGCGTGCGCTCGGCGATCTCCAGGCCGTCGAGCATCATCGCCGCCAAGCGCACGTCCTCCAGGCGGCGGCTCATCAGCTCCTCCAGCGCGGTCTTGGTGCGCTCGACGAACATCTCCGAGACCGAGGACCTCGTGGTCGCCGAGGCCTCCTGCTCGACCTCGGAGCCAACCGGCTCCCCGACGCCGGCGAAGCGACGAGTGGAGACTCCGGCGAGCATCCGGTCCATCACCGCCCTGGTCAGCGGGTCGCGGTCGGCGAAGTGCTCGTAGGTGCCGAGCGCCAGCTCGCGCTCGTCGTCAGCGCTGCGCATCCGCGGCCGGTCGACCTTGACCCGTCGCCCGCCGAGGGTCATCGAGCCGTCCTCGTGGCCGTGGCGCTTGGCGACCCTGTCGGGATCGTGCTTGCCCTTCGGGCCGACGACCTCGGTGACCTCCGCCTCCATCAGCTCGTGCACAACCGAGAGGCCGACGCCGACGCTGAGCGCCAGCAGCCCCTCCTTCGCCGCTCCCACCAGCTCGCCCAAGGCCTCCTGAATTTGCGGTGGCAGCGGGCTCTCAGGCGCCTGCGCGGTCGTAGCGACCTTCGGCGCGGTTACCTTCTTCATGGCGGTTCCTCCTGTTTCGAGTGGACTTCTGACACCCCGCACGCTTCCAGCGGAAGCGGACGAGGCGGGAGGGACCGCCGTTCAAAGTTCTACGAGGTCTCGGACGACCTCCAGCGCCGGCCCGCGCAGGCGAATCGCCGCTCCCAAGCGCCGCTCCTCACAGACGCTTCTCACTGCCCGGACATGGGCAGCATCGCGTTCAAGGCCGGTGACTGGGATCGCCGCGAGGTCAGCAGCTTTTGCGTCGCTGAAGAAAGCGGTGAGCGGGTGTATGCCGCCGGCCAGGCGCAGGTCGGGGTGAAATCCGGCAAGGTCTACAAGGCAGGTGTCAAGAGAACCCCAGGCGTTAGCAATCTTGGCCGCGTAGCCTTCAAGAGCCTCTTCGACAGTGTCGATCTGGATCGACTTGAGATCACCGTCCCGCTCAAATTTGACTTCCTCGGGCGGGACATCGAGAAGCGGCGTTAGCAACTCGCGCTGCTCACGAGTAAGACTTGCTAGCGCCTTAAGCTCTCCGGTCTTTCCCTTCAGAACCGGGTAATAGTGGAGATCGAGTCTTGGAGCCACCTTTCTGAGCGTAGCCAGAACCTAGGTCGGGGTGACGACTACCAAGTGTGGCTGAGTACACGACGAAGGTGTCCCACATACATATTTCAGTCACCGACTCAGACCTGAGCGGGTCAGCGTCGCTGGCCATGCACCCAGCCGTGGTCTGTCCGGAGGCGCTGGCAACGTCAAGGCCAATGGCTGAGGGGGACACAGAGAGATGGTGGGCGCGACGGGCGGACGGACCGGTCCTTGGGCGGATCGCCCTACTAATCGGCGCTTACGCGCCGGTGGCGATCATCATCGCAGCCCGAGCGTTGCCTGCCTGCGTGGGTTGGGTAGCGCTGGGAGTGGGCATCATCGGCCTCTCCGCTTGGATTGCTTTTCTCGTTTGGCTCCCCGCTCGCCAGCCGCGAGAGGCATCGGTCAGCGAAGTAGAGCCCATAGATGGCGAAGTCGGTGCCTACATCGTCTCGATCCTTTTGCCGCTGGTCGCTGCCGGCGACCCCAGTTTCGGGGACCTCGTCGCCTACGGACTGTGTGGAGTCCTAATTCTCTTCGTCGCCTACGTCAGCAACCTGGCATTGGTGAACCCGCTTATTTATTTCTTGGGCTATCGGCCGGCGCGTGCCACGGTTGACGGCGAGCGGACGATCGTGCTGATCAAGCAAACGGCTACGGTGAATGGAGATGTTACGGTTGTGCGCGCGGTTGGTGTCACCTTCATTCCTAATCAGTAACAAAAGGGGTGTGTCGAGATGGCAGGAGAGGACGTGCGCGCAATGATGGGCCGGAGGCCGGGTAAAGGTCAGGCCGCCTTTGGTCATGTGGATCTCTCCCCAAAAGCGCGGGCCGAGCTGGCCGGAATCGTGCGCCAAGTTCGTCAGAGCTGCGAGGCGAAGAAACCGATCGCCTTTCACCCCGAGGACAGGGCCGAGGACATGGAGGTCCTGACCGGCAAACTTTCGGGATTCGACGCCAACTACCAAGAAAAGGCAAGCTGGAGCCTTGAGCGCATGGTAAAAGCAATCCGCGCTACCGGCCTGCCCGAACTGCTCGACGCCAAAGACCTCAGCGATGGCGGCTGGAGCTTTTACGCACTTCGCCTAAAGGAGGGCGGTCACGACGTAGTCTTGGTGCGCGGTAAATCGCCGACCTACGGCCTCAACGGCACCGGCAAGGTCTTTACCAAGCTGATCGGTAATGAGCTGCGCCCGGTTCCCGAGCCACTGGTCAGCTTCGACCACGACGCCGATTTGTTGATCGTTGACAAAAAGGTCTTCGTCTTGGCCCCGAGCCGGGCCGAGCGGCTTTTCGTCGACGCGGAGGAGGTGAAGAAGCGCGCACCCCAGACAGCCAAGAAATTTGGTGCCGGCTTGGCAGCGTCGCTCTCGACCTCGACCTCACTGGCGGTGGAGCGCGTCTGCTCACATAACGCCTTCACTGCTCGGCGAGTCGAACGGTTGATCGAGGATGGCAATCTCGGCGCGGTGAGCGCGCCCGAGGTCCGCAACGCACTGCCCGATGCCGGCCTACCTAAAAACGCCTTCGGTCAGCGAGGGGCGCTTAAAGCCGAGACCGACGCACAAGCGAAGATCCTGATTGAGATCACCGCCGACCTCTACTACCAGCCCCGCTTCGCCACACTTTCTCGGCGCGTCGGCTCGTTTCGCAACGTCTCCTAACATCGGGAAGACCGTCGCAGAAACCTGCGGACATTCGGCACGCCGACTGAATACAGCCGGATAGCTATCAGCCGATTGCGTTCCGAACCCCGTCGAAGCTCACGCCGGTCGGATGCACATAGTTGGACAACAAAGTATCGACCTTATGCCCTGCGATCTCGGCTAGGTCGGCGTCGTTGATGCCGGCGGCGCGGAGGTGGGTGACGTAGGAGTGGCGGCACGCGTGGGGGCGGATGTCTAGGCCGGAGGCTTGCTGGGTCGGTTTCCAGAGGTCGCGGTAGAAGTTTCGCTTGCGCCACATGCGGCCGGTTGGGGTCGTGAAGAGCAGCTCGCAGTCCTCGCCGTTGAGGCGCATTTGGGCTTCGATCATCCAGGCGGGGGTCGCTGGGACTGGGACGGTCCTCCCCGCGTCGTGCTCGCCGTGGTCGGTCTTGGTGCCGTCGAGGATCGTGCCCTCGTGGGCGGTACGGCAGACCTTCAGGGTCTCGCCGTCGAAGTCGTCTCGTCTCGGCGCTGCACCTCCCCCAGCCTCATGCCGGCGTGGGTGAAGACACGGACGTTCGCCTCGTAGCGGCCGGCCGCTTTGGCGAGGGCGTGCATCTGCTCGAGGGTTGCGAGTTAGTCTCAGGTTGCGTCGTCGGCAGACGAAGCTAGGTGCTTGGCTGCGGCGGCGAAGTCCCGGAGGTCGTCTAGATGTCCGAGGGCGTCCCAGACCATGTCGTCGTCCACGGTCAGGTAGTCGTGCACCAGGACGTTGCGCATTTCCGCGGCTGCCGAGAGTCCTCCGACCAAGCTGGCATCGAGGTCGAGCGGCCCGCTGAGGGTCTCGAAGACCCCCTTGTAGTCGTCGGGCATTTGAAGGCCCAGGTCTGCGATCAGGTGGGCTCCGATGTCAACGCAGATCTGGATTGCAAGCTGAATCGCATGCTGCGCGGCAAGTCGATCGCGAAATCCAGCCTGATAGGCCACACGCCCCGCGCCCCGAATTAGCTCAGCCTCTTCGAGGAGCTCGGCGAGGCGCTCGAGCCGCGAATCGATGCTTTCAGGGTCGACCAAAGCGGTTCTCCTGAATGCGCCGGCGGAGTCCGCGGGACCTTTCGACGCGCAGCGGCTTGGTGTCCAGGTAGTCGATCAGCGACCGTGCCTCTAGGCGCACCCGCAATCGCGGGTCTCGGTCGACAAGACGCCTGGCATCCCGGATCGCGCGATGCCGCATCAAGGGGGAGGCTCGATTGAGCATTACCACGTCGATCTCGTCGGTGTTAAGAGCTTCTGAGACGGATCTGGCGAGTGCAAGTTGCAACTGAATACGACCCGATGGGTCGAGCGCAGGGTCGTGCCAAACGGCGATGTCTATGTCCGAGAGCGGGCCCGCGGAGCCTCGGGCCTGAGAGCCGATCAGCATTGCCGCTACGACACCCTCGCGGTCAAGTACGTCGCTTAGACGCTCAAGGGCCGGGGGGTCCAACGGGGGCACGCGCGACTTCTCGTTGACGACCGTCATGCCCACATCGTGGCCGATCAGCCGGATCGAAGCCAAACTGGTCTCAGCCGGGATGCTCCGAAGAGCAACGAAATGCGCCCGGAGAGAATCGAACTCTCGACCTCCGGCTTGAAAGACCGGCGCTCTTTGGGGCTCGTTAAAACCCCGTTGACCACTGAGCTACGGGCGCTCTCACTCCTGCGCCGGGAAGTATGCCGGTCTTAGAGCCCGAACGTCTTGGCGATGATGTTGCGTTGGATCTCGGAGGTGCCACCGTAGATGGTCGAGACCAGGGAGGTGCGGACGAGGCGCTCCATGTCGTACTCGGAGGCGTAGCCGTAGCCGCCCATCATCTGCATTCCTTCGAGCGCGGCACGCTTGGTCGTCTCGGTGACGAAGAGCTTCACCATCGAGGCCTCGCGGGGGAGCATGCGGTCGGGGTCCTCGTCGGTCAGGGTGGCGACCCAGCGGGTCATCAGGCGGGCAGCCTCAAGCTCGGTCGCCATGTCGGCGATACGGTGCTGCAGCGCCTGGAAGGAGCCGATCGGGCGGCCGAACTGCTCGCGCTCCTTGACATAGACGATCAGGTCGTCGAAGACGCGCTGGGCAATGCCCAGCATCGTCGCGGCGAGGATCAGGCGCTCGACGTTGAGACCGGCCATCAGCTGGGTCCAGGCCTGGTCGACCTGGCCGAGCACGGCGTCGGCGGGGGCCTCGACGTCGGTCAGGTAGAGGTGGTTGGTGTCGCGCCCGCCCATCGTGTCGATCGGAACCACCTCGAGGCCCTCGGTCTCACGCGGGATCCAGATCATCGTCATGCCCTCGTGCTTGGAGGCTGAGCGGGTCGTGCGGCAGACGACCAGGATGTGGTCGGCGATGTGGGCGTTGGAGCAGAAGACCTTCTGCCCGTTGAGCACGTAGCCGCCGTCGACGCTCTCGGCGAAGGTCGACAACGCGCCGACGTCGGAGCCCGCCTCGGGCTCGGTCATCGCGATCGCCTCGACCGCGCCGCCGGCGATGCCGCCGAGGATCTCCTGCTTTTGCTCCTCGGTGCCGAAGCGCTTGGTCGCCCCGGCGACGATCAGGGTCGTCGCGTAACCGCCGATCGGGGCGAGGGCGCGCGAGGTCTCCTCCATGAAGATGCAGGCGTCGAGCATCGTCCCGCCCGAGCCGCCGTACTCCTCGGGGATCGTCAGGCCGAGCCAGCCGAGCTCGGCCATCTCCTTGTAGATCGTCGCGTTGTGGTGCTCGCGGTAGCCGTCGGTGAGGCGCTCGCGCTGGTCCTGCGTGCCGCACTCGTGGTCGCAGTAGCGCTGGATCGCATCGACGAAGTCCTCCTGCTCGTCCGTCAGCGCGAAGTCCACGAAGCGGCAGACTAACGGTCGGAAAGGCCGAGTAGCACCTCAAGCCCAGGACGAGACTCGAACTCGTGACCCCATCCTTACCATGGATGTGCTCTACCAACTGAGCTACCTGGGCGGGACGAACGATCTTAGTAGGTTCCGGGCGGGTTCCGGGGGGGTGCGATGCAAGGGCTACCGATTTGACAAGAGTTGCCGATAGAGGAGCGATGAGGCGAGTGCGGAGCAGCGGATTGCGGACGGGCTGGGGGGCTCTCGGCGTGCTTTTGATCGCCCTGGCGCTGGCCGCGCCCGCCGAGGCGGCCGGCGGGGCAAAGGCCTCGATCGTCAACGGAACCACGGCGGCAAGCGAAGAGTGGCCCTGGACCGCCTTCATCCTCGCGGCCGACCGCAAAAGCAACGGGTTCAGCTGCACCGGCACGGTGATCGCGCCCACCCTGGTCCTAACCGCCGGGCACTGCGTCGAGGACATCCTCACCGGCAGGAAGACCCCGGTTGGCCAGTACGCCGTGGTGACGGGCAGCAGCGACGTTCGCGACTCGGCCCTTCGCCAGGTCTCCGGGGTCAGCAGGACGATCCTCTTCCCCCACTTCAATCGCTTCAAGGTGCACGGCGATGCGGCGCTGCTAGAACTGGCGACCCCGACAACGGTCCCCGCCTTGGCGCTCGCAACCGCCACCGACGGCGCGCTTTACGCGGCGAACACGCCGACCTGGATCGCCGGCTGGGGCCTTTTCGGACGGCTGTCCAAGCTGAGGCGAACCCCGGTCTTGCGCCGCGGCGCCACCTTCGTTCAGCGCCGCACCTACTGCCGCAACCACGCCCGTGTCTACTACCCGTTCTTCAACTCCTCCTCGCAACTCTGCACGATTACCCCGCCGGGCTTCGGCATCGGCACCTGCCACGGAGACAGCGGCGGGCCAGCCCTGGCCTTCCGCGAAGACGGGACACCGGTGCAGATCGGCATCACCAGCCTGGGCGCTGCCGACTGCAACACCCGCCTGCCCGACCTGTTTACCCGGGTGGACCGGATCTACGGCTGGCTCAGCGGGCAGGTCGCCGCGGCGACGACGGAACCTGCCGCCGTCGCCGAAGGCTGACCGGAGCCCCGCTCAGGAGAACTTCGACGGTTCTACCTTGCAGTAGCGGAATTCGAAGGCCAGGACCTGATTGTTGGCCTGGCTGGCGGTGTGTTCGAGGCGAATCTGCATCGCGAACGCGCCGTTCCGGTTGCCGGCCTTGAGCTTCTTGGCGATCTTGCGGAAGTAGCCTTCCTCTTCCTGGATGTACTTGAGCCACTTGCCGAGCCTGGCTTCGTCGGCGGTCGGCTGGGGCACGGCCTTGAGCTTGCGGATCGCCTTGTGCAGCGCCTTGGCGGCCTTGGTGAACTGAGTCGCAGCCGGCTTCAGCTTGCCTGCCTTGACCTTGGATTTGACGCCCTTGAGGATCCGTTCGTTGGCCTTGACGTTGGTCTTGCAGATCGGCTCGACCTGTTCTTTGTAGCTTTCGCGGGTCACTTCGGCTGCCTCGGCGAACGGCCCAGACAACATCGCAAAAACGACAAAGACGGTGCTCAGCACTGCGAAGCTCTTCTTCCCCACCATCAACCTTTCTCTCGTTCCCATATCCCAGGCTCCTGATCTTCCCAAACACACGCGAGTGCCTAGGGACTCGGCAGCTTAGGCGATCGTTAAGCGGAGGGGGTGGGATTCGAACCCACGAGCGCCTTGCGACGCCAACAGTTTTCGAGACTGCCCCGTTCAACCACTCCGGCACCCCTCCAGGGCTCCAACAAGCCAAATGCTATCGACGCCGAATCCGGAGGGAACGAAACCGAATGAGATCTCGCTGATATGATGATTTCATATGAGCCGCTTGCTCTCCGTCTCGCTGCCCGAGGACCTCGCTGAGGAAACCGATGCCCTCGCGCAGAGCCTGGGCAAGACCAGGAGCGAGGTCGTCCGTGACGCCCTGCGTCGTCAGGTGCGGGTCGAGCGGTTCGCCGCCCTGCAGCGCTTCGGGCGTAAACAGGCCGAGGTGCGGGGAATCGGCCCAGAGGATGCCGAGGCGCTGGTCGACGAGCTGCGCGCCGAGCAGCGCTGAGCCCTGCGCATCGCCCCCGACACCAACGTGCTGGTCTCCGCATTCATCGCGGCCGGACCGCCAAGCCGGGTCCTCGAGGAGGCGATCGACGGTCGCCTGGAGCTGGTCCTCCCCGACCCCGTCATGGAGGAGCTGGAGCGCGTACTCGTGGAGAAGCTCGGCTTCGACTCCGAGCGATGGCGAGGAGTCGAGGTACTGCTCACCGACCTAGCGGTCGAGACGGTCCCGGCGCCAGAGGGGCCCGCCGAGCCGATGACCGGCGACCCCGACGACGACCTGATCCTCGCCTGCGTGGTCCGAGCAGGCGTTGAGGTCCTCGTCTCGGGGGATCGGAAGCACCTGCTGCCGCTCGGAACACACCGCGGCCTGCGGATCCTCACCCCGCAGGCGCTGCTCGCGGAGCTGCGCGCTCCCTAGCTGTTCAAAGCCGCCCCGCAGAGCCCGCCCAACGGTCGCTCCACTGCTGTCGACCTTCAGGAACCGCTGATGTCCCAGGCGGGACCTGGCGAAGCTGACGGGCCAGGTCCCCGCCTGCCGGGGAAGGAGGCGGCCATGCGCGCAGGCATGGGTGCCGAAACTTAAGAACCGCGGCGTGTGCGCCGATGAAGGCGCATGGAAAGCAGCGCGCAGACCCGGTTCGGGCGATTTTTCGATCGCCACCCTCTGCTGCTGCGCACGCTGGCGATCGTGGCGCTGGTTTGGGGCGTCGGCTACCTGATCTGGCGGATCGGGTGGAGCAGCCAGGGCGCGAGCCCGGTCGCCTACGGGATGCTGCTCGTAACCGAGATCTATGGGCTCTGGGCGTTGGGGACGCTGGCCTGGTTCTCGTGGTCGCGGCCGCCCGCGGTGCGACCGCCGGCGACTCCCGGGCGCTCGGTCGACGTCTACGTCTGCACCTATGACGAGCCGAGCGAGGTCGTCGCCGCGACCCTGGCCGGCTGCCGTGCCCTCACCTACCCCCACACGACCTACCTGCTCGACGACGGCCGTCGGCCGGAGATGGAGGATCTGGCGGAGCTGGCCGGTGCCCGCTACCTGGTCAGGCCCGACAACTCGCACGCCAAGGCCGGCAACATCAACGCGGCGCTGGGGCGGACCGAGGGCGAGCTGGTGCTGATGCTCGACGCCGACCACGTGCCGATGCCCGACGCGCTCGACGCGATGGTCGGCTACTTCGACGACGAGCGCATGGCCCTGGTGCAGAGCCCGCACGACTTCTTCAACCACGACTCGGCCCAGCACTACGCGGTCGGCCGTCACGAGCAGTCGCTCTTCTACCGCGTCGTCTGCCCGGGCAAGGACCGCCACGGCGCCGCCTACTGGTGCGGCTCGGCAGCGCTGATCCGCCGCCAGGCGCTGCTCGAGATCGGCGGCGTCGCCACCGAGACGATCGCCGAGGACTTCCACACCACGATCCGCATGCTGCGCTACGGCTGGAAGAGCCGCTACCACGACGAGGTCCTGGTCCAGGGCCTGGCGCCGCACGACCTCGACGGCTACCTGCTGCAGCGCGACCGCTGGGCGCGGGGCAACCTCGCCGTCTTCACCCTGCCCGAGTCCCCCCTGCGCGCGAAGGAGCTGCGTCCGCTTCAGCGCCTCTCTTACTTCACCAGCCTCGCCGCCTACCTGGCGCCGCCGATGCGGCTGCTGCTGCTGGCGACCCTCGGCTTGGTGCTCTGGACCGGCGAGCTGCCGATGAAGATCAGCGTCGTCGCCCTGGCCGCCCTCTGGCTTCCCTACGTGACGCTGAACCTTGGCGCCGGCGCCTCGCTAGCCCGCGGCTACATGAAGATCGGCGAGACCGCCCACTACGAGCTGCTCACGATGGAGATCTACAGCCGGGCGCTGCGCTGCATCTTCCGGCCGGGGCACACCGCCTTCAGGGTGACGCCGAAGCAGGGCACCGGCGGGGGAGGGATCGAGTCGGTCCGCAAGCTGCACCTGGTGCTGGCCTGCGCGGTGGTCGTCGGAGTGGGCACGCTTCTGCGCCTGCTCGATCTCGCCGGGGCCGGCCCGCTGCCGGACCTGCCGGGCGTCGCGGCCGTGATCGTCCCCCTGCTCGGCCTGGTCGAGCTGCGCCGCATCTTCCGCACGCTCTTTGCCGTCGGGCGGCGACAGCAACGCCGTCTCGTCTATCGCTTCGAGGGCGACGCGCCGGCCGCGTGCTACTCCGACGACGGCCACGTGGCCGGCCGCCTGATCGACGCCAGCGCCGCCGGGGTCGGCCTCGTCCTCGACGCGCCACTCGCGGTCGGCGACAAGCCGGCGATCCTGCTCGAGCTCGCCGACGCTGCCGGCGAGCCACACGAGGTGGCGGCGCAGGTCGAGGTCCGCTCCTGCCGCGAGGTCGACGGGCGACACCTGGTCGGTGCCACGATCACCGAAATCGACCCTGCGTCGCACATGCACCTGATGGAGTGGTGCTACGTCGTCTGCAGCCATGAGCGCCTGCGCGGTCACCGCCCGGCAATGCCGGCCCCGGAGGGCGATGTCATCGTGCTGCCACTGCCCGCACCGCAACCGGTCGCGCAGGCCGCCATCGCATAGCTGCTCGCGGGCGACAAAGCAATACCCTTGGAACCCCACGGAGAGGTGTCCGAGCGGCTTAAGGAGCGCGACTGGAAATCGCGTGGGCGGGGTTAACCCGCCTCGTGGGTTCGAATCCCACCCTCTCCGCTTTCCGGGCGGCCTACTCCCGCCAGGGGCGCGAGATTCAGCGCCGTGCGGCAAAGAAGCGCGTGAGAAGCGCTGCGCACTCGTCTTCCCGCACGCCGCCGGTCACCTCGGGGCGGTGGTTGAGGGCCGGCTCGGCGAGGATGTCGAGAACGCTGCCGGCGGCGCCTGCCTTGGGATCCCGGGCGCCGTAGACGACGTTCGGGATGCGGGCGAGGACGATCGCCCCGGCGCACATCGCACAGGGCTCCAGCGTCACGTAGAGAGTCGTGCCGGGGAGGCGCCAGCCTCCCAGCGCCTCCGCGGCGGCCCGGATCGAGAGGATCTCCGCGTGAGCCGTGGGGTCGGCTCGCAACTCACGCTCGTTGCCGGCGACGCCGAGCACCTCCTCCCCACGCGCGACCACGGCGCCGATCGGAACGTCACCGTGGCGCTCGGCCTCGCGGGCCTGCTCGATCGCCAGCGCCATCATTCGCTCGGCGGGGGTTCCCGAAGCGTCCGCTTGCATACATGCGGGAGTATGTGGCACTACAACTTCGCTGGCGGGCCGGTGTTAGGAGAGGGCTCGCTCGGATGCAGGGAACGCGCGCGCAGAATCCAGATGAATCGATGCCTTCCGACCGTCGCTGCGGCCTCGCTCGCAGCCCTGGCCTTGGCCGCTGGGCCGGCCCAGGGCGCCGTGGGCGTTTCATCCGCACACGGCTTCGCGCCCGACCAGCTGATCGTCAAGCTCGCCGGTGCCCGGCGGGCACGGACCATCGACCTGCCCCCCGGGGCAGGAGTGCGCCGGGCCGCGTCCGCGCTGCGAGCCAATCCTGCGGTCCGCTACGCCACTCCCAACTTCCTCGCGACCGCGTCGGTTCAGGTCGGCAGGGCATCGGTCGCCGCCGTGGAACCGACAGGGCTCCTGCCCAACGACCCGGGACCGATCACCGGTCCGCCGGGCCCACCCGGCGACTGGGTCGCAAAACAGTGGAATTTCCTGCCCTGGGAGGGCACGGCCACTCCCCTGCTCCCGGTCTCGCCCGGCGGCATCGACGCCCCGGCCGCCTGGGAACACCTCGAAGCGGCGGGGCGCCCGGGCGCCAAAGGCGTCACAGTCGCCGTGCTCGACACCGGAATCGCCTACCGGACGAAACTGCCGCGCTTCAAGATCAGCCCCGACTTCAGCTCGGGCCAGTTCGTCAAGGGCTATGACTTCGTCGGCAACGACAAGCTGCCGCTGGACGAAAACGGCCACGGCACGCACGTCGCCGGCACGATCGCCGAGAAGACCAACAACGGCATCGGCCTCGCCGGCCTCGCCTTCCGCGCGAAGCTGATGCCGGTACGGGTGCTCGACGCCCACGGCCGCGGCCGCGCCGATGAGATCGCCAAAGGAATTCGGTTCGCCGTCGCCAACGGCGCGGACGTGATCAACATGAGCTTTAACTTCGGCTGCGGCCGCGATGTGCCGGTTGTCGACGAAGCCCTGCGGCAGGCCTACAAGCACGGTGTCGTCGCGGTCGCCTCGGTCGGCAACCTCGGCTCGGAGGCCTGTGTCTCCCCGCCCTCCACCAGCCCGCACGTGATCGGCGTCGGCGGCAGCACCGAGGGTGGCTGCCTCGGCGGTTACTCGCTCTCCGGTCGCGACGTCGACTTGATCGCACCGGGCGGTGGCCCGGCCATCGCCGGCTGCCCCTCGATCTCCTCCGGCTCGATCTACCAGGTGACTCTGAAAGGCAGCAGCACGAGGATCTTCGCCGAGCCCGCCAACTACGTCGGCACCTCGATGTCCGCGGCTCACGTTTCCGGCGTCGCCGCGATGGTCCTGGCCAGCGGCACCGTGAATCGCAAGCACAGGCCCGCCCGCGTCAAGGCGGTGACCAGGCGGCTGCGCGCGACCGCGCGCGACCTGGGTCAGCCGGCGACCCGCCAGGGCGCAGGCCTTATCGACGCCGGAGCGGCGACGTTGCCCGCGAGCTGACTCAGGTCGTCTGGACGATGATCACGCTGCAGGGAGCGTGATGGGAGACGTTGTTGGGGACGCTGCCGAGCAGGAAGCGGCGCGCCCCGGTCATGCCCTTGTTGCCAACCACGATCAGGTCGGCTTCGGTTTTTTCGGCGACGTTGAGGATCGCCTCGGCGGGGTCGCCCTCGACCGGGTGGGTCTGGACCTCGATGCCCTCCTTGCGGGCGACCGCGGCCACGGCATCGAGGACGAGGTTGACGTCCTCACGCGGCCCGATCTCGTACTGGACGTCGGCCGGTGCGTCGAGTTTCTCGCCCTCGACCTGGCGCTTGGAGATCGGCTCGTAGGCGCTGACGACGTTCAGCTGAGCATTGGAAAGCCTGGCCAGGTCGACTGCCTGTCGCACCGCCTCGGCGGCCGTATCCGATCCGTCTGTTCCTACAACGATGCGAGTGAACACGCCGCCTCCTTGCTCGGTCGCTGGACGCGGTCGATACTAACGCGCCCCGTGGGCGTGAACCGGCACACCGCGGAAGCCGTCGCCGAGAATTTCGGTCGGGGTCGTGGCGAGGCGGACGATCGCGATCGCCATCGAGGCGACCAGGCAGGCGATCAGAACCGCCATCCCGACTTTCCAGGTGGTGGGCATTAGGCTGATCTCATCATGGAGAAGGTCGCCGATGGGGTGTGGCTGCTGCGCGGGGACACCCGCAAGTCGATGAACATCTACTTCCTCGAGGATGGCGACGGCGTCGTCCAGTTCGACGCCGGCACCAAGGCGATGGTGAGGAAGGCCCGCGCCGCGGGTGAGCAGCTGGGCGGAATAAAGCGGATCGTGCTTGGGCACGCCCACGCAGACCATCGCGGCACGGCTCCTTCCCTTGGCGCACCCGTCTACTGCCATCCCGACGAGGTTGCCGACGCGGAGAGCGATGCCGCGATCACGCCATACATGAAAATCTCGACCCTGCCGGCGCCGGCGCGCTGGATCTACCCGACGCTGCTGCGCCGCTGGGACGGCGGTGGGGTCAAGATCGACGGCACCGTCTCCGAGGGGGACGAGGTGGCGGGCTTTCGCGTCATCCACTTCCCCGGCCACGCCCCGGGCCTGATCGGCCTCTGGCGGGAGAGCGACCGGCTGGCGATCGTCAGCGACGTCGTCTACCTGGTCGACTCGACCAAGATGGGACGGCCGCTGCCCGCGGGCGAGGCGAGCGTTCCCCACCCGGCATGGGGCTGGGACCACGCCAAGGCGAAGCAGTCGGTGCTCAAGCTGGCCGCATTGGAACCGGCGGTGGTCTGCACAGGGCACGACGAGCCACTTCGCGGCGAGAACCTGCGGCCGGCCCTGGAACGAGCGGCGCAGAAGTACTGAGGGTGAAGCGGCGGCCGCCACCCCCGCTGCCATAGTTTGCGGCCCCTGATGATCGGGACCTACGCCTCGGCAGCACTGATCTGCGCTGCCTCGTTGCTGGTTGGACGCGCGATCCTCGGCCTTGCCGGCGGATACGACTCGCGCCGCTGGCTGGCGCCAGCGGTTGGCTTCGGCGCCATGCTCACCGTCAGCGGCTTCCTCGCCCGGGCCCCCGGGCACGCGACCAGCGCGACTTTGGGCCTGGTTGCCCTGGTCCTCGCCGCGGCTGCGGTGCTCTGGCGGCTGCCGCGGCGCGAGGGCCCGGGGTCGCTGCTTCGCGAGGGCCTGCCCGTCGTTGTGGTGGTCGCGCTCGTCTTCTCGATCCCGTTCGTGGTCAGCGGGCGCTGGGGTCTGCTAGGTGTTGGCTTCAACAACGACCTCGGCCTCCACCTCGCCTGGGCCGAGTGGCTGCGCAGCGGTCTCGGGCCGGCCCCCGAAGCCGGCTACCCACTCGGGCCGCATGCCCTGGCGGCGGCGGTCGCGGCGGTGCCGGGGGTCGGCCTCGGCCAGGCCTTCGTCGGTGAGATCTTCGCGATCGGCATCCTCACCGCGCTGAGCGCCCTAACGGTCCTCGACGACCTTGGCCCGGCCCGCCGGGTGCTTGCCGCGTCCCTCGTGGCGATCCCCTTCCTCGGCGCCTCCTACTTCGCCCAGGGCGCTTTCAAGGAGACCGGGGAGGCGCTCTTCGTCCTCGCCTTCGCCCTCTGGCTCCACACCCTCGACCGCGATCGCAACGACAGCCGCCGACGGGCCGATACGTCAAGGCAGCCTCGACGTATCGGCCCGTCGGCGCTGGGGTCGGCGGTGGTGGGACTGGTGCTGGTTACCGGGGTTTTCTTCTCGTACAGCTTCGCCGGGCTCGCCTGGCCGCTGCTGATCTTCGGGGTGTGGGCGCTGACCGTGCCCGCGATGCGGCGGGCGCTCTTGCCGCGCCAGTGGCTGGCAACGCTGCGACAGCCGGCGACGCTGCTGACCATCGCCGTGCTCGGGGCGCTGGCGGTGCTGACCGTGGTCGGCCCCTACGCCTTCATCCACGGCTTCAACCGAGTCGCGGGGACGAACACCTATGGCCCGGTTTCTCCAGTCGAGGCGCTGGGGATCTGGCCGACCTCGAACTACAGGCTCAACGCCGCCGGGGGGGCGCAGATGACCGGCCTGGCGACGGCGATCGGGGCCGTGGCGATCCTGCTCGGCGGCGTCTGGTGGCTGCGGCGGCGCGAGTTCGCCGTGCCGGTCGCGCTCAGCGCCTGCGTCCTCCTCTACATCGCCGCGCTCGCCGGCAGCGGCGAGTACTCCCAGGCCAAGGCGCTGATGATCGCCGCCCCCCTGGCGATGCTGATCGCGATCCGTCCCCTGCTATTCGAGACCAGCCGAGATCGAGGTCGCACTTCTTCGCCACTATGGCGAAGAAACACAAACTCACCGGCAAGATGGGCGTGGGTCGCGGTCGCGGTGGCGTTTGTCGCCGGGGCCGTGTATTCAAGCCTGCTGGTCCTGCGCGACGCTCCGGTCGGGCCGCCTGGACACGGGGCGGAGCTGCAGGCCTTCATGCCGATCCTGGACGGAGAACCTGTGCTCTACGCCGGGCAGGACCGCTACGCGGCCTACGAGCTGATGGGCGCCGACACGCACGTGCCGCTGGTCGAGTTCCCCGACTCCGATGTCTCTCCCAGCCCGGAAAAGCCGTTCGACACAGGCGACGCCTACAGCCCGATCGACTTCGACTCCTTCTCGCGCGGCACGCTCGACCGCTTCCCCTACGTGATCACCGGACACGCAGCCTGGAACAGCGAAGCGCCGTCGGGGTTCAAGCGGGTGGCAGCCACCCCCTCCTACATCCTCTGGAAGCGCACCGGGCCGCCACCCGAGAACCGGCATGTGCTGCTCGAGGGGACCGAACCCGCTGCGCATGCAGACTGCGCCTCGCCCGAGATCCGCATCCTCACCGCGAACCCCGGGCGGGCATCGCTATTCCGGGGCGCGGTGACCGGCGGCAAAGGGCGCTGGAGCCCCGGCGCGACACTCGAAACGGGTGAGACCGCGACGCAGCGACTGCGACTGCCGGCCGGCCGCTGGAGACTCTCGATCCAATATTTCTCCCCCTTCGGCCTCACCCTCAACGCGCCCGGATTCAGCCGGCAGCTGCCGGCCGCCCTCGACGGCCAGCGCCCCAACACGATCAGCCTCGCCAACGAGGGGCAATTCTGGCCCGCCGGCGAAATCCGTAGCACGGGCAAGCCGATCCCGTTCAGCCTCATCGCGGCCGGCCCAAGCGCGCTGCAAAGCCTCACCGGCTACTCGGGCAAGGCCAATCTCGGCGCGCTGGTCGCCACACGGGCCAAGCCACACCGGATCGTGCCGTTGCGCCAGGCCTGCGGGGCCTGGATCGACTGGTATGAGTCCGGCGAAGCGCCTTAAGCGGACTTCGCGGCGATTCGCTCTGGAGACACCCGGACCACGTCCCAGACCGCCCCGGTCTTCTCGAGCAGGTCGATGACCACCGCCGAGAGGTCGAACTGCCAGCGGCCGAGGCCGTGGGTGGCGGAGGTGGGGAAGGCGTGGTGGTTGTTGTGCCAGGCCTCGCCGAAGGTCGGGATCGCGATCAGGGCGAGGTTGCGCGACTCGTCGCTGGTCTCGAAGTCGCGGTTGCCGAAGACATGGCACAGCGAGTTGATGCTGTAGGTGAAATGGTGGAGGACGAAAACCCGGACGAGGCCGCCCCAGAGCAGGCCGGTGAGCGCGGCGAAGAGCGTGCCGCCGATTATCCAGCCGAGCGCGAAGGGCAGCAGGAGGCCGCCGATCGCCCAGTAGAGAAAGGTGCGGTCGACCCAGTTGATCGTCGGGTCTTTGATCAGGTCCGGCGCGAAGCGCTCCTTGTTGCCGCGCTGGGTGTGGATGAAGAGCCAGCCCATGTGAGCGTGGAAGAGGCCGCGCATCGCGCCGCTCCAGCCGTGCCCGTGATCGACGTGGGGGCTGTGCGGGTCGCCTTCTTCGTCGGAGAAGGCGTGGTGCTTGCGATGGTCGGCGACCCAGGAGATCACCGGGCCCTCGATCGCGGCCGAGCCGAGGATCGCCAGCAGGCCGTGCAGCCAGGTCTTCGCCTTGAAGCTGCGGTGGGTGAGGTGGCGGTGGAAGCCGACGGTGATCCCCAGCCCGGTGAACAGGTACATGCCGAGGAAGAGGAAGACGTCGCTCCAGTGCAGGGCCTTGCCCCAGACCTGCCACGCGGCGAGGCCGATCGCCACGAAGGGGATCAGGGTGACCAGGCCGGTGATGATGCGATCGCGCGTCTCGTTTGCGACCGGCTGGATATCTGAGGGGAGTACGCCGCTGCTTGCCATTCGGAGCGGCGATCATACGTTCTCGGGCACAGGGAAAGGTAAAGTCGAGTCTTCCTTGGCTTTCTCCAGCACCGCACCACTGCGCCGCGAGATCGAAGCGCGCATCCCCGAGCGGCCTTTCGCGGTCGAGTTCTGGGACGGGACGCGCCTGCCCTCCACCGACGCCGACGGCGCCGGCCCGACCTTCCAGGTGCGCTCGCCTCGCGCCGCCGCCCACGTCCTGCGCGCGCCCGGCCAGCTCGGCCTTGGCCGTGCCTACGTCAGCGGCGAGATCGAGGTCGACGACATCGACGCGGTGATCGCCCTGCTCGACAGTTGGGACCCCCCCAGCCTCGAGGCCGCCGACAAGCGCGCCCTCCTGCTGGGCGCGGTCCGGGCCGCCGGCATCACCAAGCCGCCGCCGCGACCGCAGTCCGAGCTTCGCCCCAGCGGCAAGCGCCACAGCAAGGAGCGCGATGCCCGCGCCGTGCGCCACCATTACGACGTTTCCAACGAGTTCTTCGAACTCTTCCTCGGCGAGACGATGGTCTACAGCTGCGCGATCTTTTCGCGCGGCGCCAAGACTCTGGAGGAGGCCCAGGAGGAGAAGTTGGAGACGGTCGCCCGCAAGCTGGCGCTGAAGGAGGGTGACCGTGTGCTCGATGTCGGCTGCGGTTGGGGTGGCTTCCCGCTCTGGGCGGCTACCAAGCACGGCGCCAGCGTCGTCGGCATCACCCTCTCCGCCCCGCAGGCCGAAAAGGCACGGCAACGGACAGAGCAGGCCGGAGTCGCCGACCGGGTCGAGATCCACGTCATGGACTACCGCGACCTGGCCGGCGAGCGCTTCGATGCGATTGCCAGCATCGGCATGGTCGAGCACGTAGGCGCCTCCCAGATCGACCTCTACGCGCAAACGCTGGCCAACCTGCTCGAGCCGGGCGGATGCCTGCTCAACCATGGGATCACCCGGCTGCGCCACACCGACGCCGAGGCGGGCGCGTTCTCGGAGCGCTATGTCTTCCCTGACGCCGCCCCGCTGCATCTCTCGCGCAACCTGATGGCGCTCGAACGGGCCGGCTTCGTCACCCATCACGTCGAGGACTTCGCCCTCGACTACGCCGAGACCCTGCGCCACTGGGCCCAGAACCTCGACCAGAACCTCGATCGGGCGATCCGCCTCGCCGGTCCCGAACGGGTGCGCGTCTGGCGCCTTTACCTACGCGCTGCGCGCAACGGCTTCCTCTCCGGCTTCACCTCGATCTACCAGGCGCGCTGCGCTCTCGCCTGAGCTGGGAATCCGTCAGAGACCTGGGGGATCGACCAGTCGGCGTCGGCATGTTTGAGCTGTTCGACGGAGTAGCTGCCGGTGGCCACTCCGACCACCTTGATCCCGGCGCCGTGGCCGGCGGTTACGTCGCGGGGGGTGTCGCCGACGGCGATGCAGGTGCCGTCGCCGATGGTGCCGCCGGAGACGAGGGAGCCGCGGGTTAGGGCGGCCTTTGTCACCTCGGTGCGGTCGGCGGAGTCCGAGCCGTAGCCGCCGAAGCTGAAGAAGCGGTTGAGGTGGCCGCGGGCGAGCTTGATGTGGGCGGCTTCCTCGATGTTGCCCGTGACCAGGCCGAGCAGAACGCCTTCCTCGATCAGGCGCGGCAGCAGCTGCTCGATGCCGGGCATCACCCGGTAGCCGGGCGACTCGGAGACCGCATCGGGGAGGTGCTTGAGGTAGCAGCCGATCGCTTTTGAGCGCTCCTGCGAGTTGCCCTCGCGACCGATCACCTCGCGGAAGACGATCCTGACGATCTCGGGATCGGTCATCCCGGCGTCGGTGTGCTCGGAGATGTCGGCCTCGACTCCGTGCAGCTCCTCGAAGGCGCGCTGCCAGGCGACGCCTCCGGCGCCTCCCGTGACGAGGAGCGTCCCGTCGATGTCGAAGAGAACGGCGCGGATGGCGCCCGCCTCACTCACCCAGCAGCTCCTTCTGGGAGAGCCAGTAGAGCAGCGCCAGCGAGGGCAGGACGAGGATCGCGGCGACGATGAAGACGACGATCACGGTAGAGAGCGTGTCCGGGGGGGCGGCCGACTGGGTGATCTTCAGCGAGGTGGGGATCAGGTATGGGAACTGGGCGACGCCCCAGCCCCAGATCACGGCGACGACGGCGCCGGCCGACAGCGGGCGCAGCAGCCAGGGCGAGGCGGCCTCGCGGCGGCGCACGGCGGCGAGCAGGAGCACGAGCGCACCCAGGCCGCAGGCGGCGGAGAGGATGACCAGCGGCAGCCCCTCGCTGGTGAGGCGGTCGAAGATGTAGCGGGCTTCGGCGTGCAGCTCGACCAGGCCGAGGGCGGCTGCGACCCCCGCCACGGCGGCGGCGAGGAGGGCGCGCTGGGCGAAGTAGCGCTGCATCTCCGCGTCGCCGGTGCGGCGCGCGTCGCCGCTGAGGAAGACGGCAGCGAGATAGGCGCCGCTGGCGACGAACATCGCCCCGGTCAGCAGCGGCAACGGCTCGAGCCAGCTCGAGAAGGGAGCGCCGTTGCCCTCGCCGGGCACATTGCCGGCGGCGATCGCGCCGACCACGGTACCCATGAAGAAGGGCGTCACCACGGAGGAGATCGCGAAGGTCGCCCCGGCGGCTCGCCGCCCCGAGAGCCCCTCGATCGACTTGCGGAAGGCAAAGCCCGAGCCGCGCAGGACGATGCCGAGCGCGGCCAGGGAGATCGGCACGTAGAGCGTCGTCATCACGGCGCTGAAGGCGGGTGGGAAGGCGGTCCAGAGGACGACGAGGATGAAGATCAGCCAGACGTGATTGGCCTCCCAGACCGGAGTCAGCGAACGCTGGATCAGCGCCCGCGGCCGCTCCCCCCGCTCGGGCCCACCGGCGAACAGGTCCCAGAACCCCCCACCGAAATCAGCCCCCCCGAAGAGCGCATAGGCGGTTGCCCCCGCCCAGAGGATCACCGCACAAAGATCAGCCCGAGTCATCCCCCAACCCCCCCGCCGACGGGACGAATTGTCAAGGCATACTTGACGTATCGGCCCATCGGCGTCATTGGGCGACCTTTGCGGGCGGGGCGTAGGGGGTGCCCTCGGGGTCGATCGCGCCCTCTCGCCAGCGGCGGGACATGCCGCGGAGGATGAGGATCGCAATCGTGCCTATGGCGGCGTAGACGACCAGGACCAGGGCGAAGGCGAACCAGAGGCCGCCGGCATCGGTGACCGCTTCGGAGGTGCGCATGTAGCCCTGCACGATCCAGGGCTGGCGGCCGACCTCGGTGACGATCCAGCCTGCCCACAGGGCCAGGATCGCGCCGGCGCCGGAGACCGCCACGGCGCGCAGGAACCAAGGCGTGCTCGGAATGTCGCGGCGGCGCCACCAGGAGAAGGCGAGCCAGGCGCCGAGCAGGAGCAGGGCGCTGCCGATGCCGACCATGGCGTCGAAGGCGAGGTGCAGCATCGTGTTGGCGGGCGGGCGTTCGTCGGCGGGGATGTCTTCCAGGCCGGTCACCTTGGTGTCGGTGCTGAAGCCGACCAGGAAGGAGTCGAGCCCGGGGATCGGGATCGCGCCCTTGACGCCGCTCGAGGTGCAGATGCCGCCGATGTACTCGGTCTGGTCCGTGCCGGTCTTCTGGATGCACTCCATGCCGGCGAACTTGGCCGGCTGGTGGTCGGCGACTTCGCGCGCCGCGGTGTCGCCGACGAAGAGCTGGATCGGCGTGGCGATGCAGGCGATCGTCAGCGGGATCAGCAGGCCGAGGCGGTGCAGGCGGTCGCGGCGGCCCTTCAGCATCCCGGCCGCGTAGATCGAGGCGACCAGGAAGCCGACCACCATGTAGGCGGCGAGGATCATGTGCGGGACCTCGTACCCGGTCGCCGGGTTGAAGAGGACCTTGAGCGGGTCGGTGTCGACGATCTTGCCGGCGGCGTCGAGGGTGAAGCCCTGCGGCTGGTTCATCCAGGAGTTGGCGGCGACGACGGCGAAGGCGCCGCCGATGCCGGTGACGAACATCGGCACCCCCGACCAGAAGTGGGCCCAGCCGGAGAGCCGCTTCCAACCGTAGATGTAGATCGCCAGGAAGATCGCCTCGAGGAAGAAGAAGATCCCCTCGATCGCGAAGGCGATCCCGAAGGCGGAGCCGAAGCGGTCCATGAAGTGGGGCCAGAGCAGGCCGAACTCGAAGCTGAGCACGGTGCCGGTGACGGCGCCGACGGCGAAGGTCACCGCCATCGCCTTGGACCAGCGCCGCGCCAGCTCCAGGGCATCCTTGTCGCCGCGCTTCAGCCCGATGTAGTTGGCGACGAGGATCGTCGCCGGCAGCGCCACTCCGAGGCAGGAGAGGACGATGTGGAAGGCGAGCGTGAAGGCCATCTGCTCGCGGGCGGCAAGCAGATTCGATGCCGACGCCGCCAATGGCAGCGGGTCGAGCAAGTCCATGGCGGCGAGCCTACTCCCCGCGGCGGGCGCTGCGGTAGCGCCGGATCAGCGCGTTGGTCGAGCTGTCGTGGCGGAGCTTCGGCTCCTCGGGCGCCTCGAGCTCCGGGATGATCGCGACGGCCAGGGCCTTGCCCAGCTCGACCCCCCACTGGTCGAAGGAGTCGATGCCCCAGATCGCACCCTGAGTGAAGACGCTGTGCTCATAGAGGGCGACCAGGGTGCCGAGCGTGTGCGGGTCGAGGCGCTCGGCGAGGATCGTGTTGGAGGGGCGGTTGCCCTCCATCACCCGGTGCGGGACGACCTCCTCCGCCGTGCCCTCGGCGCGGACCTGCTCGGCTGTCTTGCCGAAGGCCAGCGCCTCGCTCTGGGCGAAGACGTTGGACATCAGCAGGTCGTGGTGGCGGCCGAGCGGGTTGTTGGACTGGAAGAAGCCGATGAAGTCGCAGGGGATCAGCCGCGTGCCCTGGTGGATCAGCTGGTAGAAGGAATGCTGGCCGTTGGTCCCCGGCTCGCCCCAGAAGATCGCCCCGGTGTCGTAGTCGACCCGGGCGCCGTCGAGCGTCACGTGCTTGCCGTTGGACTCCATCGTCAGCTGCTGCAGGTAGGCGGGGAAGCGGTGCAGGTACTGGTCGTAGGGGAAGACGCCGCAGGTCTGGGCAGCGAAGAAATCGCCGTACCAGACGCTGAGCAGGCCCATCAGCATCGGCAGGTTCGCGGCAGCGGGCGCCTCGCGGAAATGCTCGTCCATCGCGTGGAACCCGGCCAACATCTCCTCGAAGCGGGCCGGGCCGATCGCCAGCATGGTCGAGAGCCCGATCGCCGAGTCCATCGAGTAGCGGCCGCCCACCCACTCCCAGAAGCCGAACATGTTCTCGGTGTCGATTCCGAACTTGGCGACCTCCTCGGCGTTGGTCGAGACGGCGACGAAGTGCTTGGCGACCGCGGCCTGATCGCCGCCGAGCCCGGCCAAAGACCACTCGCGGGCGGTGTGGGCGTTGGTCATCGTCTCCAATGTGGTGAAGGTCTTCGAGGAGATCACGAAGAGCGTCTCCTCGGGATCGAGGTCGCGCGTGCACTCGGCGAAGTCGGTGCCGTCGACGTTGGAGACGAAGCGGAAGGTCATCTCGCGCCGCGAGTAGTGGCGCAATGCCTCATAGGCCATCACCGGGCCGAGGTCCGAGCCGCCGATGCCTACGTTGACAACGTTGCGGATCCGCTTGCCAGTGTGGCCGGTCCACTCGCCGGAACGGACGCGCTCGGCGAACGCGGCCATGCGGTCGAGCGTCTCGTGCACCTCCTTGACCACGTCGACTCCGTCGACGATCAGCGAACGCCCCCGCGGCATCCGCAGCGCCACGTGCAGCACTGCGCGGTCCTCGGAGACGTTGATGTGCTCACCGGCGAACATCGCTGCGCGGCGCTCCTCGACACCGCGCTCCTTGGCCAAGGCGCCGAGCAGCATCACCGTTTCGTCGGTGATCCGGTTCTTGGAGAAGTCGAGGTGCAGGCCGGCGCCGTCGGCGATCAGGCGCTCGCCGCGGGCCGGGTCAGCGGCGAAGAGGTCGCGGAGGTGCGTCTCACCGATCTCGCCGAAATGCTTCTCCAGCGCCGACCAGGCCGCCGTCTCCCGCAATCCGCTCATTGCCCGCTCCCAACCGGGCGTGGCTGACTTTCTACCCCCATACGGAAGGGAAAAGTCAGGCACGCCTCTGAGTGGGGCTTCGGGCACGCCTCAAGGTGGGGCTTCAAGCCAGCGCACCCCGCTTGGACTCGATCGAGCCCATCAGGTCGGTCCAGGACTTGACGAAGGCGACCTTGCCCTCCTCCTGGAGGCGGGCGGCGAGGGCGTCGATCCCGATCCCGGCCTGCTCGAAGCGGGCCAGGACGTCCTCGCCGTCGCCGCCGTCGGCCGGGACCAGGTCGCCGACCTCGCCGTGGTCGGCGAAGGCGAGCAGGGTCGGCTCGGGCATCGTGTTGACGGTGAAGGGCGAGGCGAAGCCCTCGATGTAGAGGGTGTCGGAGGCATTGGGGTCCTTGGTCCCGGTGCTGGCCCAGAGCAGCCGCTGGGGGCGCGCCCCCTTGTTCATCAGCGTCTGCATCCGCGGCGAGTCGAGCAGCTCGCGGTAGGCGCGGTAGGCGCGGAAGCCGACCGCGAGACCGAGCCGGTCGCGCAGCTCGTCGGGGACTTCGTCGGAGACCGCCACGTCCCAGCGGCTCATGAAGATCGAGGCGACCGAGGCGACATCGGGGCTGAGCCCGGCCTCGATCCGGCGCTCGATCCCGCGCAGGTAGGCGCCGGCAGCGGCCAGGTACTGCTCGGCCGAGAAGAGCAGGGTGACGTTGACCGGTATCCCGGCGAAGATCGTCTCCTCGATCGCGGGCAGGCCCGCCTCCGTGCCGGGGATCTTGATGAAGAGGTTCTCGCGCTCGGCTTCGCCGTGCAGCTGCGCCGCCTGGGCGATCGTCGCGGCGGTGTCGTCGGCGAGCTCCGGCGAGACCTCGAGCGAGCAGAAGCCGTCGACTCCCGCGGTGCGCTCGTGGACCTCCTTGAAGAGATCGGTCGCCTCGCGCAGGTCGGCGAGCGCGAGCCCGAAGAAGATCGCTTCGGCGCCGTCGAGCTTGGGGGCGAGCTCGGCGATCTGGGCGTCGTAGGCGTCGCCGCCGGAGATCGCCTTGTCGAAGATCGTCGGGTTCGAGGTCAGCCCGGTGACCGAGAGCTCCTCGATGTAGCCGCGCAGGGTGCCGTCGGCCAGCATCGTGCGGGTGATGTTGTCGAGCCAGAGGCTCTGGCCCGCCTGGTTCAGCTTCGCGGTCGGCTTCATGAGAGCAGCTCCTTTGCGGCCTCGGCCACCCGGTCTCCGGTGAAGCCGAACTTGGTTTGGACGTCCTTCAGCGGCGCCGAGGTGCCGAACGTGTGCATCCCGATCTTGACTCCGCCGGGACCAACGTAGCGATCCCAGCCCAAGGTCGAGGCCTCCTCGACCGAGACCCGCGCCGTGACGGCGGGCGGCAGCACCTCGTCGCGGTAGGCCTCCTCCTGGCGGTCGAAGATCTCGCAGCAGGGCATGCTGACGACGCGGGAGCGAATTCCCTCGGCGCTCAGCTCCTCGTGGGCGGCGAGCGCCAGGGCGACCTCGCTGCCGGTTGCGATCAGGATCGCCTCCGGGTCCCCCCCGCCGGCGTCGGCGAGGACGTATCCGCCGCGGCGCAGTCCCTCGGCGGAGCCGTACTTCGAGCGGTCGAAGACCGGCACGTTCTGGCGGGTGAGGACGAGGGCGACCGGCTGGTGGGTGCGGTCGAGCGCCACTCGCCAGGCCTCGGCGACCTCGTTGGCGTCGGCCGGCCGGATCACATCGAGGCCCGGGATCGCCCGCAGCGAGGCGAGCTGCTCGACCGGCTGGTGGGTCGGCCCGTCCTCGCCGAGGCCGATCGAGTCGTGGGTGAAGAGGTGGATCGTGGGCAGCTCCATCAGGGCCGAGAGGCGGATCGCCGGCCGGGCGTAGTCGGAGAAAGTGAGGTAGGTCGACCAGAGCGGGCGCAGCTTGGAGAGCGAGAGGCCGTTGCAGATCGCCGCCGACTCGTGCTCGCGGATGCCGAAGTGAAGCTGGCGGCCGTCGTAGGAGCCGGGCTCGAAGTCGTGGGCGCCGTCGAAGGAGAGCCGCACCGAAGTCGAGTCGGTGAGATCGGCGGATCCGGCGATCAGCCAGGGCAGGCACTCGGCGATCGCGTTCTCGACCTGCTGGGAGGCCTTGCGGGTGGCGAGCCCCTTCTCGTCGGGGTCGAAGCTGGGGATGGCGGCGTCCCAGCCCTCGGGCAGCTCGCGCTTCTGCTGGGCCTCGATCTCGGCGGCGAGGCCGGGGTTCGCGGCGGCGTAGGAGGCCAGCTTGCCCTCCCAGGCCGCGCGGGCCTCCGCCCCGCGCCTGCCGATCCCGGTGGCGAAGTGCTCGCGCACCCCGTCGGGGACGAGGAACTGGGCGTCCTCGGGCCAGCCGTAGGCGCGCTTGGTCTCGCGCACCTCCTCGGTGCCGAGCGGTTCGCCGTGAGCGGCCGAGGTGTCGACCTTGTGCGGGGAGCCGTAGCCGATGTGACTGTCGACGATCAGCAGCGTCGGGCGGCCCTCCTCGCCCCTGAACTCCTCGAAGGCGGTGGCGATCAGGCCGGTGTCGTTGGCGTCGCCGACCCGGGTGACGTTCCAGCCGTAGCCCATGAAGCGGGCGGCGACGTCGTCGTCGTAGGCGAGATGGGTTTTGCCGTCGATGGTGATGTGGTTGTTGTCGTAGACCCAGCAGAGGTTGTCGAGCTTGAGGTGGCCGGCGATCGAGGCGGCTTCGTTCGACACGCCCTCCATCAGGCAGCCGTCGCCGGCGACGGCGTAGACGTCGAAGCCGAAGAGATCGGCGCCGTAGCGGGCCGACTGCCACTTGCCGGCGATCGCCATCCCGACCGAGGTGGCGATCCCCTGGCCGAGCGGGCCGGTGGTCGTCTCCACGCCGGAGGTCCAGCGGTACTCGGGGTGGCCGGGGGCGCGCGAGTCGAGCTGGCGGAAGCGCTCGATGTCGGTGAGCGAGACGGCCGGGTCGCCGACCACCTCGTAGTCGGGATCGACGGCCTCGACCCCGGCCAGGTGCAGCAGCGCGTAGAGCAGCATCGAGGCGTGGCCGGCGGAGAGCACGAAGCGGTCGCGTCCGGGCCAAATCGGGTCGGCCGGGTCGAAGCGGAGGAAGCGCTGCCAGAGCGTGTAGGCCAGCGGCGCCAGCGCCATCGGGGTCCCCGGGTGGCCCGAGTTGGCCTTCTGGATCGCGTCGATCGAGAGGGTGCGGATCGTGTCGATGCAGAGCTGGTCGAGGTCGCGACTCACTGGGTCCTCGATCCTATTCGGGGGCCGGTCCCGGCAGGGGTTCCGCTTAACTTTTTCGAGAAACGCTGGACGCTGGACGCACCGGCCCGGCTGGCGAAAAAGTACAAGACGCTCCACCCCTGCCGGGACCGGCCTACGGTTCGATTCGGGTCAGTGTGCCGTCGCCGTTGTTGGCTACCCAGACAGCTTTCGGGCCTACCGCTACGGCGCCGGGGGCCGGGCCGACCGAAATTGGATTGCCGATCGTTTCGCCGCTGCCGATGTCGAGTCTCGTCACCGTGGATTCGGCGGAACTGGCGACCCAGACGGTGTCGGTGCCGGCGTCGATCCCTCCGGGACGGGCGCCGACCGAGATCGGGGCGCCGACGACGGTGTGGATTGAGGGGTCGACACGAGTCACCGTGGCGCCGCGGCTGTTGGCGACCCAGACCAGGCCGTGACCGACGGTCACACCGGCGGGCCCGCGGCCGGCGAGGATCGGCTCGCCCGCGGCCAGGGTGCCGAGGTCGATGCGGGTGACCGTTCCGGTCGAGGCGCTGCTGGCCCAGAGGCCGCCGGCGCCGACGGCGAGGCGCAGCGGCGCCGCGTGAGGCCGGAGCCCCCGTCGCACGATCCGGGCCTCGTTGGCGTCGATGGCGGTGACGCCGGCGCCGCTCTCGTCGGCAACCCAGATGCGGCCGCCGCCGGAGACGATCGCGCCCGGCCTGCCACCCACACGGATCCGCGCAGTCAGGTTCCCGCCTGGATCGAGACGCAGGACGGTGCCGGCCTCGGGATTCGTCACCCAGACCGAGCCGGCGCCGATCGCCACGCCCGAGACCCCCGGGCCGAGGCGCCACTTCGAGGTCACCTCTCGAGTCTCCGAGTCGATCCCGGAAAGAGTGCCGTCGGCGGCGCTCGTCACCCAGACAGTCCGCGGGCCGACCGCCAGGCGCAAGGGTGGATCTCCGACCGCGATCGGACCGGAGACCGAGACCCCACTGCCGCCAAGCACAACGAGGAGCACGGCAACAGCACCGGCGGTGGCGGCGACCCCTGCGCCGATCCACTGCCTCGTCCGGGTCGCCAGTCGCCTGGGCCGCCCTGACCCGCCGCCGATTCGCGCGGTCGGCTTCTCAGCCTCCGCCGAGAGCACCCGTGTCGCCGCCGGCGTAGCCCCCTGGCACTTCGCCGCCGCCGCGATCAGCTCCGCCGCGCTCGCGTAGCGATCCGCCGGGTCCTTGGCCACTGCACGTTCGATCACGGCATCGAGCCCACGCGGCAGCTCCGGCTCGGTATCGGCCTCCTTGCGCGCGTAGGGAACGATCCCGGTCAGCGCCTCATAGAGCACGCAACCGAGCGCATAGATGTCCGCCTCGGGACCGACACGCTCGCCGCGCCACTGCTCGGGGGCCATGTATTCGACCGTGCCGGCGATCGAGGCACCGCTGGCGGGGCCGGTATCCGCGTAGGCCTTGGCCAGCCCGAAGTCCGAGAGGTAGGCGCGCTCGCCCTCGACCAGGACGTTATGGGGCTTGACGTCACGGTGGACTATGCCGGCCGCGTGGGCGACGTCGAGCGCCTCGGCGACCTGGCCCAGCAGCGCGATCGCCCGCTCCGGCTGCAGCCGCCCCTCGCGGTCGATCAGCTTGCGCAGGTCACCGCCCTCGACGAGGCGCATCGCGACGATCAGCTCCCCGTCGTCCTCGCGGGCGTCGTAGACCGGGACGACGTTGGGATGCTCGAGCCGGGCGGCGAGGCGCGACTCGGTGAGGAAGCGCTGGCGGAACTTCTCGTCGCCGGCCAGCTCACGTGAGATCACCTTGAGTGCGACCGGCCGTTCGAGGGCCAGCTGCGTCGCCCGGTAGACGACGCCCATCCCCCCGCGCGCGATCAGCGAGTCGATCCGGTATCCGGCGAGGGTCGAGCCGATGGCGGGATCTGCCACGCGGCGGTTATACCGGCGCACAACGACGAAGGGCCCCTCCACCCGGAGGGACCCTTCGCGCCGGCGGCCGGAGGGGAGTCCTAGTGCCGCACCGGCTGCCAGGCGATTACCGGGCCGATCGTCGACGCGACCGCGCCGCTTTCCAGCGCGAAGCCTTCGGCGAGGCTCGTGCGGCGGCGCGAGGCGACGTCGATCGCGGAGAGCGTCTCCACATCGTCGGCGGCCACAAAGGCGGCCACCTTGCGCCCGTCGGAGGAGAAGACCGAGTTGGTCTTCGAGTTGTCGGCGACCTCACTGAGCTTGCGAGCGCGTCCGCGGCCGATCCTCTTCGCCCAGAGCCCCAGGTCGCGGCGGAAGAGCAGCAGCTTGCCGTTCGGCGCCACGTCTTCGACGAAGGCCGAGCCGGCGCCGCGGATCAGCGGCCGCTGCTTGGTCCCGTCGAAGCGCATTGTGTAGACGTCGGCGTAGGCGGCCGGACCGGGCTCGCTCTCGCCGCGACTGTAGACGATCCCGCCCTTGAAGAAGCGAGGCGAGAACTCATCGACGCGGTAGGTGACGGTCGCCCGCCTCAGCCTGGCGCCGGAGGGACGCACTGTGTAGATGTCGTCGCTGTAGCCGCCGTCGTGGCGGGGCATGCTGCGCACGAAGGCGATCAGCTTGCCGCTGGGCGAGAAGGTCGCCTCGTGCACGTCTTCGACGAAGTCGACGAGGGAGTGGAGGCCGTCGCCACTGGCGCGGACCGTGTAGAGGTCGCGCGGCCGCTCCGCGCCGTCGGCGTGACGCTCGAAGACGAGATAACGGCCGTTGGGCGCGAACTGCGGGTGAGCATCGACCTCAGGGCCGCTGGTCAGCCGGTACTGGCCGGTGCCGTCGGCGCGCATCGCCCAGATGTCGCCATCGCGGACGAAGGCGATCTTGCGGCCGTCAGCGGAGAAATCCGGTTCGCGGTCGGCAGGATTCTCGGTCAGCTGATTGAGGTGGCCGCGGCGGGCGGCGAAGAGGCCGCCTTCGAGCGTCCCCACCGGGCCGGCGCCGGTTTCTTCGCTGCCGGCGATTGCCCGCGAGAAGACGACCGCGCCGGATGGACCGGCGGCGACCGCGCTGCCAACCGGCAGCAGGGCGAAGGCGAGGACTGCGAGTAGGTATGTGAGTGAGCGGTTGAGCATTGGACTCCCCTTTCGGGTCGGTTGCGATTGCACAACCAATGCTCGGGCGCCGGACCGCACCCGCCAACGACACCGGCGTCCCCCACCGGGCCACTCTTGGCCCGGACCGGGTCATGCCCCGAGGCGTGGGGCGCCTCTCGCACGTCCAATCGTCGCGCTAATGAGCGCGACGATTTGAGTATCCGCCCGTTCGAGAGGCGCCCCACGCCTCGGGGCTCGGAGCCGTCTGGACTATGCGCGGTCGAGGCCCAGCTCTATTACGCGGGCGGCGATCAGGCGAGGGCGGTCGCGGCCCGACTCGCCCGACACGTCGAGCTTGGCCGCCAACCCGTCGAGGCGGCGTTGGGCTGTACGCTCGCTTACGTGGAGAGCTTCCGCGAGCTCGGCGCGGGTGGCCGGGCGGCCGGCGAAGGCTCCCTCGCTGCGGTAGGGGGCGACCAGCGCCGCGGCCGTCGCCCGCTCCTCTTCGTTCAGGGCCACCCCGCCGCCGCTTGCCGCCACGGTTCCGCCAGCGCGGCCCGGAACCGGGTCGGAGACTTCGAGCCGGTGGCTGCCGACGATCAGAGTGTCGCCGTCACGCAGGCGCCGCGGCCGGTCGAGCGGCTCGCCGTTGAGAGCCGTGCCGTTGCGGCTGTCGAGGTCGGTGGCCATCAGCACCCCACCCCGGTTCTCGATCTCGAGGTGGTTCCAGGAGACCGCCTCGTCGTCGATCTGAATCGCCAGCTCGGGATCTCGCCCGACGACGACGCGCCCGGCCGGGAGCGCAACCGAATGCGGCTCTCCCCCTGGTCCCGTCAGCCAAATCCGAGCATCCATCTCGTCGCGAGCATAGGTCTCCGCTGCTGACTTCGTCGTTATTAGTCCATATGGACGCATAAAGACGAAGTCAGCCGAGGAGGTACAGGGGTAGAGTGACGCGCCGTGACGGACGCCGACGCTGAGAAGCGCCTTGCCGCCGAAGCTGCCGCGGAGCTGGTCGAGGAGGGGATGACGGTTGGGCTTGGCACCGGGTCGACTGTCGCCCACCTACTGCCTGCGCTGGCGGCGCGCGGCCTGAGCGACATCCGTTGCGTCGCCACCTCGGTCGCCACCGAGGAACAGGCGCGCTCGCTCGGCATCCCGGTCGAGGAGTTCAGCGAGCTGGGCGAGCTCGACATCGCGATCGACGGCACCGACCAGGTGACGCCCGACGGCTGGCTGGTCAAGGGGGGCGGCGGCGCCCACCTGCGCGAGAAGATCGTCGCAGCGGCCGCGAAGCGCTTCGTCGTCATCGCCGACTCGAGCAAGCCGGTCGACTCCCTCTCCGCGCCCATCCCACTTGAGCTTTTCGCCTTCGGCATCGCCTCGACCCTGCAGCGGCTCGGCCCCAAGGTCGCCCTGCGTGACGTTCCGCGCAGCCCCGACGACGGCCTGATCGCCGACTACGGCGGTGAGATCGGCGACCCCGGCGCGCTCGCCGCTCGCCTCGAGGCAGACCCCGGCGTCGCCGCCCACGGCCTCTTTCCGCCGGATATGGTGAGCGCGGTGCTGGTGGGGGCCGAAGGCACCGTCGAACGCTTGACCCTGAGCTGAATCCGAGGAGACCAGATGAGTGACTTCACCGGGCTGGCGATCGCCGGCCGCATCGCCACCCCAAGCGACCCCGACTGGGACGAGGCCCGAGCCGCCTGGAACCTTGCCGCCGACCAGCATCCCGAGGCGGTCGCCTTTGCCGAAAGCGCCGAGGACGTCGCCAAGACCGTTCGCTTCGCCGCCGACAACGACCTCAAGGTCGCCGGCCAGGGAACCGGCCACGGCGCCTTCGCCCTGACCGCCTCGCTCGAAGGCGCGATCCTGCTCAAGACCGAGCGGATGCGCGAGATCGAGATCGACGCCGACGCCCAGACCGCCCGGGTCGAGGCAGGCGTCCTCGTCGCCGAGCTGAGCGACGCCGCCGGCGCCCACGGCCTCAGCTCGATGCCCGGCTCCTCGCCCGACGTCGGCGTCACCGGCTTCACCCTCGGCGGCGGCCTCAGCTGGCTCGGCCGCCGCTACGGCTTCGCCTGCAACCGGGTGCGGGCGATCGAGCTCGTCACCGCCGAGGGCGAGCCCCGCACCGTCGACGCCGAGAACGACCCCGACCTCTTCTGGGCCCTGCGCGGCGGAGGCGGCGGCTACGCGATCGTCACCGCCCTGCACCTCGCGCTGGTCCCGATCGCCGACATCTACGCCGGCGCCCTGCTCTTCCCGGCAGAGCTCGGTGCCGAGGCGCTCCGCGCCTACCGCGACTGGGCGGCGGGCGTCTCCGACGACGTCACCTCGGTGGTCCGCTTCGTCACCCCGCCGCCGATGCCCGACGTGCCCGAGCCGATCCGCGGCCGGCCGCTGCTGACGATCAACGGCGCCTGCATCGGCGATCGGGCCCGGGGTGAAGCGATCGTGGCGCCGCTGCGCGAGATCGGCGAGACGATCATGGACACCTGGGGACAGATCCCGGCCGCGGGCCTCTGCCGGATTCACATGGACCCCGAGCAGCCGGTGCCGGGCATCGGCGAGGGAATGACGATCCGCGCCCTCCCCGACGAGGCGATCGACGCCTTCGCGGGCCTCGCCGGCCCGGGTTCGAACTCGCCGCTGCTGCTCAGCGAGCTGCGCCAGCTCGGTGGCGCCCTCAGCCGTCCCGACCCCGACGGCGGCGCCCTCTCCAACATCGAGTCCGAGTTCGTCATGTACAGCATCGGCATGCCGATGACGCCCGAGCTGGGCGAGGCCATCCCCCGGTACCTGGGCAAGATCGAGGAGACGATGCAGCCCTGGGCCGGCGAGGGCTCCTACTTCAACTTCACCGAGCGCCCCTGCGACGTCGACGCGATCCTGCCGCCCGAGACCTGCGCCCGCCTCGCCGAGGTGAAGCGACAGTACGACCCCGACAGCACGATCGTCGCCAACCACTCGGTCTCGCTGGAAACCGCTTGATTTCATTTAGTGGTACTTTTGTACCACTATGGCATTTGTTGTTCCAGCGCGAAAGGGCAGTTACGAGGTACGGGAGTCGGTTAGCACCGAGAAGGGCCCGCGAAGCCGGACCCTTGTCTCATTTCGCGAGCTGAACGACGAGGTCATCGAGAAGGCCCGGGCAAAGGCGGTCCAGCCGCCCAGTGCCGAGGAGCTGCGCAGTGCCGCCAGGCGTGCCGGCGCTCCCGTCGCCCGAAAGCCGATCGAGCAGGCGGCCAGGAAGCTGATCGCCGAGCTGGCAAGGGGCAGTCGGCTGGATCCGACCCTACGCCAGATCGTGCTCGAAATGCTCCAGAGGGGATACCGCGAGGAGACCGAGCCTTCACCGGCAAACGAGGCCGCGCGAGCGGTGGCCCTGTGGATGGCCGCGACGCCCGAGGAGCGGGGACGAGCGCTCTTCGATCTGCTGCTGCTCGCCGACGCGCTGCCGTCAGGCGGACGCCGCGGCAAGGCCCTGCGCTTCCCGCGGCTCGATTCGACGAGCCGGAGCAGCGAGTGACGAGCTCGCAGCCGACAAGTGGAATCGACGAGCAGCCGAGCCTTCCCGAAAAGGTGATCGTGATCCACGAAGCCCTGACGGACGCCAAGATCCCGCGCGCGCTCGGGGGAGCGCTGGCACTCGCCTACTACGCCGATCCGCGGGCGACGATCGACATCGACATCAACGTCTTCATCGCGGCCGGGCGCTGGCGCGAGGCGATCGACGCGCTAACCGCACTCGGGGTCGACGCCGGTGGGATGGACGTCTCGGCCTTGGAACGAGATGGACAGTGCCGGCTCTGGTGGGGAGACAACGCCGTCGACCTCTTCTTCGCCTACGACCCGATCCACGCCGAGATGCGAAAAGAGGCTCGTCGGGTCCCCTTCGGCGGGATAACGGTCTCCATCCTCAGCCCCGAGCACCTCGCCGTCTGCAAGGCGATGTTCGATCGCCGCAAGGACTGGCTCGACATCGAGCAGATGCTGATCGCGACCGACGACCTCGACGTCGCCGCGATCGAATCCTGGCTGGAGCGGATGGTCGGCGACGGCGACGCTCGCCTGCAGCACCTGCGAGATCTCCGGCCTCCGATTCAGCAAAGTTGACTGGTCAGCGGTCAACGGATAGCTTGGGCACCCCATGCCGCGCTGCCTGACCTTCGGCCTCCGGCCGACCGAACACGAGCCTGACGAGAAAGGCGAGTATGGGCCGTTCTGCTGCGGGAACCGGATTGCCCAGATCCAACTTCGCAGGGGCCCGTTCAGGCTCAGCGCGAACCTCGCTGGAACCTATGACACAACGATCGTCGACAGCGACGGGCGCGACCTCGGTGCCCGAGAGCTCGAGGCCGGGATGTCGCCATCTATCCAATGGACGCAGGCCACGTTCGTCGGCCACCATCGCCTCTTGGGACCCCTCCGGGTCGATCTGGCACCCGGTCGCCCCTCCCTGGGCGACTTCGACCAGCCCGCTGCACAAAAGGGATTCTTCCCAGCCCGAAATCGCAACGAGCTTTACTTCCGCATTGCCGCCCCCCGCTTCGGACGTGTCTACGAGAACGAGACGGCACTGGTCAACGAAGCCGCAATCGACGCGGTACCTCCGATCGGCTCGGTCTACGAGCTTGCCGAACCGGTGCGGTTCAGCAACCCGAAACAGGGGAGCGACTGGTGGGACATCACCAAGTGCTACGTGATGATGCCCGACCAGAAGTGGATTGGAATCGAGGTCACGTCGATCGAAAAATCGCCTGACGGCTACCGAATCGTGGCGATGCTCGAGAATAAGAGCCCAAGCCGCCGGACGATCGCCTACTGGTTCACCAATAGCGACGAACCCGACCGCTTCACCTTCAAGCCCCGCTGGGGGATGGTCTTGTTGGACCGGACCAAAAAGCAGATCGAGTTCGAGGCGGTTTGCTCATCCCCAGACGTCGAGCCGATCATCGAGCTGGGAGCAGCGGTGATCACCAACCCGGTGGTCAACGATCCCAGCAAGGCGGGAGGCGTCGGCACCTATGCGGCGCACCTCAAAAAGCGGATGGCTTTCCTGGCCCAGGAGACCGAAACGCCCTAGCTCAGACCCGGCGCAGCTGCTTCGTCGGCCACGACGATCATCTTCGGGTTCTCGACCCGGCCGGCCGGGATCGAGGTGTCGCCGGCGAGGAGCTTTTGCAGCGGCTCGACCTTTTTCGGGCCGGTAACGAGCCAGACGATCTGGCGGGCTTCGGCCAGAGCGGGATAGGTGAGGGTCATGCGGTGGTGGCCCTGGTAGGCGGTCTCGGTGAGGGCGACGCGGCGGTCGCTGACCTCGAGAACCGGGTCGCTGGGCACCAGCGAGGCGGTGTGGCCGTCGGGGCCGAGACCGAGGTGGACGCAGTCCAGCGGCGCCGGCAGCGAGCTTTCGTATTCGCGGGCGGCGTCATCGAGGCCGCGTTGGGTGACCGGCATCGGGCGCAGGGCCGGCTGGTGGTCCATTGAGAGGCCGAGCACCATGTGGGTGAGGTTGCGCTCCTCGCTGCCCGGCGAGGCGATCCGCTCATCGACCTGGAACAGCTCGGTCCGGCCCCACGGCATCGCCTCTTCTTCGCCGAGGATCGCCAGCATTCCCCAGGGGCTGCGGCCACCGCTCATCGCCAGTGAGAAGGCGTCGCGCTCAGCTGCTGCAGCGGCGCCGATGCCGGCGATCAGCTCGGCGGCACGGCGTGCCGCCGCCTTTTCGTCGGCGCAGACCTCAAGCTCGATCGGCATCTGTCGCCCCTAGGAGGGCTTCTCGTCGTGGCCGCCGAACTGCTTGCGCATCGCCGAGAGGACCTTGTCGGCGAAGTCGTCGAGCCCGCGGGAGGCAAAGCGCTCATAGAGCGCGGTGGTGAGGACCGGCGCCGGAACTCCCTCGTCGATCGCCGCGATCGAGGTCCAGCGGCCCTCGCCGGAGTCCGATACGCGGCCGGCGAACTCGGCCAGGTCGGCCGATTCCTGCATCGAGGCGGCGGTCAGGTCAAGTAGCCAGGAGCCGATCACGCTGCCGCGGCGCCAGACCTCGGCCACCTCGGGCAGGTCGAGGTCGTACTGGTAGTACTCGGGCTGCTCCATCGGCGCCGTCTCGGCGTCGGCCTCGCGCTGGACCTTTCCGGCGTTGGCGTTCTTGAGGATGTTGAGGCCCTCGGCGTAGGCGGCCATCACCCCGTACTCGATTCCGTTGTGGACCATCTTGACGAAGTGGCCGGCGCCGTTGGGGCCGCAGTGCAGGTAGCCGTTCTCGGCCGGGCCGGGGTCGCCGGAGCGACCCGGAGTGCGCTCGGCCGAAGCGACACCGGGCGCCAGCGTGGCGAAGACGGAGTCGAGCCGCTCGACCGCGCCGTCGGGACCGCCGATCATCAGGCAGTAGCCGCGCTCGAGGCCGAAGACGCCGCCGCTGGTGCCGCAGTCGACGTAATCGATCCCCTGCTCGCCCACCTTGGCGGCGCGGCGGATGTCGTCGCGGTAGTAGGAGTTGCCGCCGTCGACGATCGCGTCGCCGGCGTCGAGCACGGCGGCCACGCCCTCGACCGTCTTCTCGGTGATCTCGCCGGCCGGGACCATCACCCAAACCGAGCGCGGCGTGCTCAGCTTCGACGCCAGCTCCTCCAGCGATGAGGCGCCGTCGGCACCCTCGCCGGCCAGTTCCGCCACCGCGTCGGGGTTGACGTCGTAGGCGACGATCCGGTGGCCGTCGCGCATCAGCCGCCGCGCCATGTTGGCGCCCATCCGGCCCAGACCGACCATTCCCAACTCCATGGCCCTAACCCTACGGGAGCGGAAAGATGCTTGGCCGCGTGGCCAGTGGATAGCCTGCGTTGTCGATGGCCACCGGCAAGGCAACGCCAGGCGGGGAAGCAGCCGACGTGCTGACGATTTTCGGCATCAGCGGCGACCTGGCGAAGAAGATGACCTTCCACGCCCTCTACCGGCTGGAGGCGCGCAAGAAGCTCGACTGCCCGATCGTCGGCGTCGCAATCGACGAATGGACGACCGAGTCGCTGCGCGAGCACGCCCGCAAGTCGGTGGCGGAGACCGTCAGGGATCCCGACGAAGAGGTCCTCGACCGCCTCGCCGGGCGCCTCTCCTACGTGCAGGGCGACTACGCCGAGCCGGACACCTTCAAGCGGGTGGCCGAGGCCGTGGGCGACGCCAAGCAGCCGGTCTTCTACCTCGAGGTGCCGCCGTCGCTGTTCCTCACCGTGGTCAAGGGGCTCGGCGAGGCCGGCCTCGCCGGCAACGCCCGGGTCGTGATCGAGAAGCCCTTCGGCCACGACACCGGCTCGGCGCTGGCGCTCAACGAGGGACTGCACGAGGTGCTGCGCGAGGAGCAGATCCTCCGCATCGACCATTACCTCGGCAAGGAGCCGGTGATGGACATCTCCTACCTGCGCTTCGCCAACTCCCTGCTCGAGCCGGTCTGGAACCGCGAGCACGTCTCCCACGTGCAGGTGACGATCGCCGAGGACTTCGGCGTCGATGACCGCGGCCGCTTCTACGACGCGGTCGGGACGATGCGCGACGTGATCCAAAACCACGCCCTGCAGGTCCTCGGCCTGATCGCGATGGAGCCACCGACAGGCAACCACCCCG
Source organism: uncultured Solirubrobacterales bacterium (assembly GCA_963817905.1). Lineage (GTDB taxonomy): Bacteria > Actinomycetota > Thermoleophilia > Solirubrobacterales > 70-9 > VRUE01. The sequence goes on from CAWFPS010000003.1 coordinate 819,251, forward strand.
ACTCGGTGCGCGACAAGAAGCTGGAGCTGTTCAAGGCGGTCCGCACCGCCGACCCTGAGCGCTACGTGCGCGGCCAGTACGACGGCTTCCTCGACGTCACCGATGTGGCGCCGGACTCGACCACCGAGACCTTCGCCGCGGTCGAGCTGGCGATCGACAACTGGCGCTGGAGCGGCGTCCCCTTCTTCATCCGCGCCGGCAAGTGCCTGCCGGTCAAGGCCTCCGAGGTGAACGTCGTCTTCAAGCGGCCTCCGAAGCTCGGCATCGGCTCCGGCAAGCTGCCCGAGCCCAACCAGCTGACCGTGCGGATCGAGCCGCGTCCGGGCGCACGGATCCGGCTCTTCGCCAAGCGGGCGGGAGAGGAGACCTTCGAGCCGGCCGACCTCGAGGTGCTCTTCGAGAAAAAGCCGGGCGAGGACCCCGAGCCCTACGAGCGGCTGCTGGGCGACGCCCTCACCGGCAACCGGCAGCTCTTCACCCGCGAGGACGCGGTCGAGGAAACCTGGCGGATCGTGCAGCCGCTGCTCGACGAACCGGGTCCGGTCCACCCCTATGAGCAGGGTACGTGGGGGCCGAAGGAGGCCAACGCCCTGACTCGCGGGATCAGCCAGTGGTACGAGCCCTGGCTACCGTTGTCGGCCGACGCAATGCCTAGCGGCGTGCTAGGTTTTTGATTCTCATTAGGGTCACCTAATTCGACCCTGACGGAGTCCAACCGAGTCAAGGAGCGCGCCGCCGGATGATCCCAACGCTTGTCATCGCCCTGCGTGAGGGCGTCGAGGCCTCGCTGATCATCGGCATCATCGCCGCCTTCCTGGTCAAGGAGGGCCGCCGCGATGCGATGCGCCAGATGTGGGCCGGGGTCGCGGTCGCAATCGCCCTCTGCGTCGGCATCGCCGTCATCCTCCGGGTCGTCGGCCAGGAGCTGCCCCAGCGCCAGCAGGAGGGACTGGAGACGGTGATCGGCCTGATCGCGGTCTCTGCCGTCACCTACATGATCGTCTGGATGCGCCGCAACGCGCGCGGGATCAAAAAGGTGCTCGAAGGCAACGCGGCGAACGCCCTCGCCAGCGGCTCGACCATGGCGCTGGTCGCGATGGCCTTCCTCGCCGTGCTTCGCGAGGGCTTCGAGACCTCGGTCTTCCTCCTTGCCGCCTTCAATGACGCGAGCGACACGACCGCGGCCGGCGCCGGCGCCGTGCTCGGCCTTCTCGCCGCGGTGGCGATCGGCATCGGCATTTACCGCGGCGGCGTCCACATCAACCTCACGCGCTTCTTCCGCGTCACCGGCCTGATCCTCGTCTTCGTCGCCGCCGGCCTGCTCGCCACCTCGCTGCACACGGCTCACGAGGCGGGCTGGTTCAACACGATGCAGGGGCAGGCGGTCGACCTGACCTGGCTGGTCCAGCCCGGCACGATCTCCGGCTCGCTGCTGACCGGGATGCTGGGACTGCAGCCGAGCCCCACCGTCGGCGAGGCCGGGATCTACCTGCTCTACGCGGTGCCGATGGCCCTCTACGTGCTCTGGCCGGACCGCCTGCGGGTGCGGCGGAGCCCGGCACGGGCTCGCCAGGCGGCTCCCGCCGAGCTTCCCGCCTGAGGCTCCGCCGGCGACGCCGCGGCGGCTAGGTCGGCGAAACCCTGCCCAACTGACCCGCTCCGCTGTGCCTTTTCCGCGCTATCCGCGGCAAAAGAACAGCGGAGCGTGGTAATCCGACTAAGTGCATCGGGTTTTGTTAGGGTGCCCTAACTCTTGTTCCGAATGCCGTCAAGGAGGCGCCTGAAGATGAACCGAATCGCGATCCGAATCCCCCCGCTGCTCGCCGCCCTCTCTGCGGCGACGGTGTTCGCCGTCGGCTGCGGGTCAAGCGAGGAGGCGCCGTCGGGGGCTAAGAAGCTGGCCTTCCAGCTGACCGACGCAGGCTGCGTGCCGCACGCGGCGAAGGCGCGCTCCGGGCCGATCGTCTTCGCGGTCGAAAATGCCGGCACCTCGAAGGTGAGCGAGTTCGAGGTGCTGGACGGGGAGAAGATCCTGGGCGAGAAGGAGAACCTCGCCGAAGGGCTCTCGGGCAGCTTCACGCTCAGCCTCGACCCGGGCCGCTACACGCTCTACTGCCCGGGTGGCGAGGATGAGCGCGGCACCCTGACGGTCGCCGACCGGGGGAGCTCCGCTGCCGCGAGCCCAGACGAAACAGCGGCGGTCGCCGACTACCGCCGATACCTCGAGCAAAATGCGACCGAACTCCTCGCCGCCACGGCTCCCTTCGTCGCCGCGGTCGAAATGGGGAAAGTCGCGAAGGCGAAGTCGCTCTACGCGGCCGCCCGGGCGCCGTATGAGCGGATCGAGCCGGTGGCCGAGAGCTTCGGCGACCTCGACCCCCGCATCGACGCCCGTGAGAACGACGTTCCGGCGGGCGAATTCAAAGGCTTCCACCGAATCGAGAAGGCACTTTGGGAGGAAGGAACGACCGCGGGCATGGCGCCCGTCGCCAAGCAACTGGAAGCCGACGTGAGGGAGCTCGCGACCAAGACGAAGACCGTCGACCTGGAAGCAGCGCAGGTCGCCAACGGAGCCAACGAGCTGCTCGGCGAGGTCTCGGCCTCGAAGATCACCGGCGAGGAGGAGCGCTACTCGCACACCGACCTGGTCGACTTCGTCGCCAACGTCGCCGGCGCCGAAGCGGCCTTCGCAGCGATCGAGCCGCTGCTCGCCAAGCAGGACCCGCAGCTGGTCAGCGAGATCGAAACGAGCTTCAAAGACGTCTTTATCGCGCTCAAGCCCTACCGGCGCGGCGACGGATTCGTCGCCTATACGGAGCTGAGCAAGGCCGACACTCGCGAGTTGGCACAGAAAATCGATGTCTTGGCCGAGGAGTTGTCACAGGTTCCGGCTCTGATCGTGGGGGCGTAGGCCGGTGGCCGCCGCGGCCTGGCGGGGGGCCTGCGGGCGGCGCTGCGCGTCCGTTCTCGGCCCCCGCCAGTCCACGCCGGCCACCGGAGTGACGTTCGTCCATGGCCTGCGCCGCATCCGTCCGAACGCATAGGTTGAGCCGGTGAGCCTCGAAACTCAGAGCAAGGCCGACGCGCTCCTGGCGGAGCTGGGGTTTTCTTCGTGGCGGCCCGGGCAGCGGGAGGCTGTCGAGGCTGGGCTGGAGGGGCGTGACTCGCTGATCGTGATGCCGACCGGTGGGGGGAAGAGCCTCTGCTACCAGCTTCCCGGCCTGGCGAGCGAGGACCTGACGATCGTGGTCAGCCCGCTGATCGCCCTGATGGAGGACCAGTGGCGGCGGCTCACGGCCGCCGGTCACCCGGTGGCGATGATCTCCTCGGGGATGAGCGCCGAGCGGGCGCGCGAGGCGCTCGACGCGGTGCGCGGCGGCGCGGCGCGGATCGTCTACTGCTCGCCGGAGCGTTTCGCCTCCGCGGTCTTCCTCGATGCCCTCTCCCACCGCCGTATCGACCTGCTCGCCGTCGACGAGGCGCACTGCGTCTCGGAGTGGGGGCACGACTTCCGCCCCGACTACCTGCGCCTTCCGGAGATCGCCGAGCGGCTCGGGCGGCCGGCGGTGATGGCCTGTACCGCAACCGCGACCAAGGCGGTGGCGGCGGAGATCGTCTCCCGCTTCGGGTTGCGCGAGCCGCTCCAGGTGCGCTCCGGCTTCGACCGTCCCAACCTCTCCTTCGACGTGGTTCGGCTCGAGGGCACGGGCTCGGTGGCGCGGCGGCTGGCGCTGCTCGAAAACGGCCTCGCCGACCCGGCGAACCGGCCCGCGATCGTCTACTGCGGCACCCGCCGCGACACTGACGAGATCGCCCAGGTCCTGCGCGAGTCCGGCCTGCGGGCGCTCGGCTACCACGCCGGCATGGAGGCGGAGGAGCGAACCCGAACGCAGCGCCGCTTCATGGAAGGCGACGCCGAAGTGATTGTCGCCACCAACGCCTTCGGCATGGGCGTCGACAAGGCCGACGTGCGCTCGGTCTGGCACATGACGATCCCGACCAGCCTCGAGGCCTACTACCAGGAGGCGGGGCGCGGCGGCCGCGACGGCCTGCCGGCCAGGGCGGTGCTGCTGGCGATGAAGGCCGACCTCGGCCGCCTCGTGCGCTTTATCGAGCAGCGCGACCCCGAACTGACGATCGCCCGCGAGCGCGGCTGGCGCGACTACCGCACGATCAAGTCCTTCATCTACGGCGAGCGCTGCCGGCGGCGTAGCATCCTCGACCACTTCGGCGACCGCACGGCGGGCCAGCCGCTGGGGCGCTGCTGCGACGCCTGCGACCCCGATAGCTGGCTGCCAGACCCGGAGACGATCGCGGTGCGCAAGGCGCCGCGATCCAAAGCCGCACCGGCACCCTTGATCGACCTCTCCGAAGCCGACGCGCCGCTCTTCGAGGAGCTGAAGGCCTGGCGCCTGCGCGCCGCCGCTGGAAAGCCCGCCTTCACCGTCGCCCACAACTCGACCCTGATCGCGGTTGCGGCGAGCAAGCCGGCGGACGAGCAGAGCCTCGGCGCGATCCGCGGCATCGGCCCCAGCTTCATCGCCAAGTACGGCGACGAAGTACTGGCGCTCATCGCGGCAAGCTGACAAGCGGATCGATCGCCGCAGGCAGGTGTTTAGGGCACAGGTTCTCTGTCGCCGGGGGGCGGAAATCAACAACACCTCCGATCGCCGCTCCCCGGCGGGCAGGGACGAGGCCGGCGGCGGTCGAATCAGGCTCGGATGACCTTCTCGATGCGAAACCGAACCGCGGTGGCGGCCCTGGCGGTCGCCGCGCTCTGCCTGCTCGGTGCGCCGAGCGCGAGCGGCGCTGCGCTCGCGCCGAAGGGCAAGAAGATCTTCTTCGGCGTCAGCGACACCGGCGACCCGGCCGACTTCGGTCACTTCAGCGAGGCGCTGAACAAACACCCGGCGCTGATCGAGACCTTCCGCACCTGGGGCTCGGACTTCCCCGAGTCGATCGAACGCTGGCAGGCGGCGCGGGCGCGTCCCGTCCTGCACTTCACCACCGCCGACAACAACGACGGCCACGAGCTGATCAGCCCCCGCTCGATCGCCCACGGGTACGGCGACGACTACCTGATCCGCCTCAACAGGCTCTTCTGGGCGAAGAAGATGGCCGCCTACATCCGCCCGCTGGGCGAGCCCAACCGCTGTCTCAACGTCTACGCCTCATACGACTGCGCGGGCAAGCTCCGCGACACTGCCCACAAGCCGCGCTGGTACCGGCTCGCCTTTCGCCGCATGTACGTGATCCTGCACGGTGGCGGCAGCCGCAAGAAGATCGACGCCCGCCTCCGCGAAGCCGGCCTGCCGCGCCTGCGCACCGACCTCGGCGGCCTTCCCCGCGCCCCGATCGCGGTGATCTGGGGCACCCTGCCGGCGGGCTCGCCCACCGTCCCGCAGAACCGGCCGCGCCACTTCTACCCGGGCGACGAATACGTCGACTGGGTCGGCACCGACTTCTACTCCGACAACCAGGACTGGAAGGCGCTCGGCGGCCTCTACCGGCGCTTCGACAAAAAGCCCTTCGCGATCCCCGAGTTCGGCGTCTCGGGCGGCGACGACCCCCGCTACATGGGCCGGCTGATGACCTGGGTGCTGCGCCACCGGCGCTGCAAGATGCTCGTCTACTACCAGGACTTCGGCTCGGCCAGCTCCTACCGGATCCAGAACTACCCGGCCAGCTTGGGCGTGCTCAGCAATGCCCTCCACCACAAGGCCTTCCCGCCCTTCGCTCCCCACCCGCCGAAGGCACCGCCCCCGCCTCCCGGCGGAATCGCTCCCCGCGGCTAGCCGAACTGCATCAAATTTCCTACCTCCTGGACCGAGAATTTGATGCAGTTCGCGATTTGCGCTTGGGCTTGGGCGCCACCATCGCCGGGGCCACGGCGCGGCGGTACTTGTAGGGCTGCAGGGCGGTGATGCTGGAGTAGCCGGTTAGGTAGATGCGGCGGCCATCGGAGATCACCGGCGAGTAGGTACCGCGGGAGTAGTGGAAGACCTTGTGGCCGCTGCGCATCATGAAGCCACTGGTGGAGTTGTTGGTGAACTCGGCGACGTAGACGATGTCGCCGATCGCCGAGAGCGAGCCGACCACCTGGCCGCCGGCAGAACGGCTCCAGCGCACATGGCCGTCCTTGGCGTCAAGCGCGTAGACGTTGCCGTCGAAGGAGCCGATATAGACGGTCGGCGGGCTGTGGCGCGTGTTGGCGACGGTCGGGCCCGAGTAGGCGTAGCCACCGGTCGAGTAGCTCCAGGCGAGTGTCCCGTCCTTGCTGTCGAAGCTGTAGACGCGGTCGTCGTTGTTGCCCGCGTAGACACGGCCGAAGGCGACGGCTGGGGTCGAGTAAAACTGGCCCGAGGTGCCGAAACCCTGGCCGAGCGAGCCGCTCTGCCACCTCAACTTGCCGCTCTTGGCGTCGACCGCGTTCATGTAGCCGCCGTAGTCGCCGACGAAGAGGGTGCCACCGCTGTAGGCCGGCGCCGACTTGACCGGGCCGCCGAGCTGGGTCGCCCAGCGCACGTTGCCGCTGATCGTGCTCAGCGCGTAGAGGTTGCCGTCCTCGCAGCCGAAATAGACAGTGCGATCGATCACCACCGGCGAGGACTCGGCCCGCCCCGGCAGCGAGTGCTTCCAGATCGTCTTGCCGGTCTTGGCGTCGAGCTTGACGATATGGCCGGGGACGAGGTTGACGATGTAGAGGCGGTGTCGGTAGTAGGCGGGCGAGGAGGCGTTGAGGCGGCCGATGCTGCGTTCCCACAGCACCTTGCCGGTGTCGGCCTCCAGCGCGTAGGCGGTGCCGTTGTTGTTGACGAAGTAGAGCTTGCCGCCGACATAGATCGGCGGAAACTCGAGCAGCGGCCGCTCGGTGAAGCGCCAGAGCTTGCGGAAGGGCGGCTTGACCCCCTTCGCGGCGAGGAAGCGGGTGCGCGCCGGGTTGAGCCCGAAGATCGGCCAGTTGACCGTCTTCGCCTCCGGTTCCGGCGGCTTGTGCGGGACGAAGGCCGCCTTCGAGTTGTGGACGTCGGCCGGTCGCTTGAGCAGCTCGTAGGCGAGGATACCCCCGCCGAAGACCGCGATCAGCCCCGCGGCCAGAAGCCCGACCGTCAACCCCCGCCGCACGATCCAGAAGTATTCCGCCTGCGCCCACAGACCGGCGAGGAGTGTTTTCGCGGCGCCCCTCAACCCCCGGCCGTGGTGCGGCGCTCGGACTCCTTGACCACGCCGTCGACCAGTCCCTTGACCGCCTGCTTGACCACGGCGACGACGAGTGCCCCGACCACCGGCAGGGTCGGCTGGGTCCGCACCGCGTAGACCATCCTGGTGCCGCCGCCGTTCGGCGTCAGCTCCACGGTCCCGACGTGGTCGCGCACCGGCAGCCCTGAGAGGACCGTGTAGGAGAAGCGAGTGGGAGCCTCGTAGGCGATCACTTCCTCCCGCATCGGTGGGCCGACGGCGGTCAGCTTGCGGATCGCGCCGACGCCGTTGACGTCGGTCTCGCCCTCCCGCTCAAGCTCGGACTTCCGCAACGGCGTCAGCTCGGAATACCTCCGATGATCCGTAAGCACTTCGAACACGGTCTCCGGCGCCGCCGCAATCTCTCGACTAAACGTGAAGCTGGCCATAACGGGGAAGGCTATAAGGAGCGCCGGGTGCCCCTCAAGCCAGTCGCCATTCCTGCGGGTCAGTAGCCTCGATCCTCTCGACCTCGCCGACGATCGCCATGTGGTCGAGGCAGGAGAGAACGATCTGCAGGACCCAGGCGCTGACCGGCGTGTTGACGTTGTCGGCGCCAACGATCTCGGCGACGATCTCAAAGCCGGTCCGCTCCCCCTCGGCGAGCGCGTCGCGGGTCTTGCCGAGCAGCTCGCCGACCTGGCGCCGCGCCTCGGCGATCTTCGCCTTCGGGTCGCGGAAAGGGCGGCCGTGGCCGGGCAGGCAGAGGTCGACCTCGAGCGGCTCGACCCGGTCGAGGCTGGCGAGGAATTCGCCGACCGGGTCGGGGCTGTGGCCGTGGTCGAAGAAGAGCACGGTGCGGCCGAGCAGGTGGTCGCCGGAGATCATCAGTTTGCGCTCGGGCTGGTGCAGGACAACGTGGGAGGGAGCGTGGCCGGGGGTCTCATAGACCTGCCAGGTGCCGTGGTCGGTCTCCACCTCGACCCCGGGCAGGAGCTCGCGGTCGGGCTCGACGATCGCGTCGATCCCGTTGTCGTCGTCGTCCTTGCGGGCCTCGCGGTAGCGTTCGAGCCCGGCGACCGGGACGCCGCTTTGCCGCGCCACCTCGAGCCTCTGCTCGAGTGCCGCCGCCGGGTCGTCGGCGAGCAGCCGAACGTGCTCCCATGCGGGGTGCATCCAGAGCTCGCAGCCGGCACCCTCGACGATCGGCGCCGCCAGGCCGTAGTGGTCGGTGTGGGAGTGGGTGCAGACGAGCAGCCGCACGTCCTCGAGGCCGAAGCCCGCCTGGGCAAGCGCGAGGTCGAACTGGCGCATCCGCCCCTTGCCGCCGATGCCGGTGTCGAAGAGGACGATCCCACCCTCGGACTCGAGCGCCCAGACGTTGCCGTGTGGCACCCCCGGCCAGGGCAGCGCCAAACGCAGCCTCCAGATCCCCGGCAGGACTTTCTCGCTACGCGGCGCCTCGGCCCGTTTCCGCTCGTCCGCCATCGCGCCGGACCCTATCTCCCAAGACGTGCCTGACTTTGTAGGCCCATATGGAAGGGGAAGGTCAGGCACGTCTGGGTGGGCGGACCGGCGGCTCGGATAGGTTGCTGGCAAATGGAGTCGAGCAGCCCCAAGCGTGCCGGACTCGTCCTCAGCGCGCTGATCCTGGTCGCGGCGGTGGCGAACCTCAACCTCGCGGTCGCCAACGTGGCGCTTCCCGACATCGGCCAGGCCTTCAACGCCGGGCAGACGACCCTCAACCTGGTCGCGGTCGGCTACTCGCTCGGCCTCGCCACCTCGGTGCTCTACCTGGGCGCGCTCGGCGACCGCTACGGGCGCAAGATGATGCTGCTGCTCGGCATGGGGCTCTCAATCCCGGCCTCGCTGCTGGCCGGCTTCGCCCCCTCGATTGGCGTCCTCTTCGTCGCCCGCGTGATCGGCGGCATCGCCGCCGGGATGGCCTTCCCGACCACGCTGGCACTCATAACGGCGCTGTGGTCGGGCAACGACCGCACCCGCTCGATCGCGCTCTGGTCGGCGATCGGCGGCGCGATCGCCTCGCTCGGCCCGCTGCTTTCCGGCGCCCTGCTCGAGCAGTTCGACTGGGGCTCGGTCTTCCTCGTCACCCTGCCGCTCGCCACGCTCGCCCTCTTCCTCGCCTGGCGCTACGTCCCCGCCCACGTCAACGAGACCACCGACCCGGTCGACAACCTCGGCGGCATCCTCTCGATCCTGCTGGTGGCGGCTCTGGTCCTGGGAATCAACCTGGCGCCCGTTCCGGGCAAGGGCGCACTGGCGATCGGCCTCGGCCTCGTCGCCCTGGCCGCGACGGGCGCCTTCGTCCTGCGCCAACGGCGTGCCCGCTCGCCGCTCTATGACCTCGACGTGGCGAAGCGGCGGATCTTCTGGGTCGCGGCCTGCGCCGGGATCATCGTCTTCGGCTCGCTGATGGGGGCGATGTTCATCGGCCAGCAGTTCCTTCAGAACGTGCTGGACTATTCGACCCTCGACTCGGGCCTGGCGATCCTGCCGGCGGCGATCCTGATGGTGATCGTCGCCCCCCGTTCGGCGAAGCTGGTCGAGGCACGCGGCGCCCGCTTCACCCTGCTCCTCGGCTACGTCTTCTGCGTGCTCGGCTTCCTCACCATGCTGCTGCTCTGGAAAGACAACATCGAATACTGGAAGGTCGGGCTCGGCTACGCCTTCATCGGCATCGGCGTGGGCTTCGCCGGCACCCCCGCCTCGCACTCGCTGACCGGCTCGGTGCCGGTCAAGCGCGCGGGCATGGCGTCGGGAACCGCAGACCTGCAACGCGACCTCGGCGGCGCGATCATGCAGTCGATCTTCGGCGCCCTGCTCACCGCGGGCTACGCGGCCGCCGCCGGCGCCGCGATCGCCAGCTCCGGCGAATCGGCCAAGGTCAGCGAAAACATCGAAGGCGAGCTGACCAAGTCCTTCTCCAGCGCCGCCGACCTCGCCGGCCAGTACCCCGGCCACTCCGAACAGATCATCGCCGCTGCCAAGGCCTCCTTCCTGCAGGGGGACGAGTGGGCCTACGTGGCCGGCATCGTCGCGATCCTGCTCGGCGGCGCCCTCGTCTTCTTCGCCTTCCCGAAGTTCGAGCGCGAACAGCAGTTGCTGGCCGAGTACGGCGCCGAAGACGCCTAACGGTGGCGCCCGAGCCGGAAGGTCGCACTCACCTCGGGGCGGCGCTGCGCGACGGCGAGCGGGTGACGCCGCTGGAGCTCTTCTTCGACCTCGTCTTCGTCCTCGCGATCACCCAGTGCACGGCGCTGATGTCCCATGACACCTCCTGGGAGGTGCTCGCCCAGGGGCTGCTGGTGCTGGGCATGCTCTGGTGGGCCTGGGTCGGCTACGCCTGGCTGACCAGCGTGCTCGATCCCGAGGAGGGCGCCGTGCGGCTGGTGATGTTCGGCGCGATGGCGGCGTTGCTGCTCGTCTCGCTCTGCGTGCCGGAGGCGTTCGGCAACCTGGCGCTCTCTTTCGCTCTCTTCTACGGCCTGGTGCGGGTCGCCCACATCGGCCTCTTCATGCTCGCCAGCCCCGAGGACGATGGGCTGCGGCACTCGGTCCTCGGGCTCGCGGTCAGCACCTTGATCGCCGTCACCCTGCTCGCGGTGGCCTCACTCTTCGACGGCGCAGCCCAGGGCGCGCTCTGGGCACTGGCCCTCTTCCTCGACATGGGCGGGCCCTACTTCTTCGGCTCGGAGGGCTGGAAACTCGTCCCCGGCCACTTCGTCGAGCGCCACGGCCTGATCGTGATCATCGCCCTCGGCGAGTCGATCGTCGCGATCGGCGTCGGCGCCTCCGGAGCGCTGACGCTCGGCATCGGCACCGCGGCCGTGCTGGGCGTCGGCCTGGCGGCGGCGATGTGGTGGATCTACTTCGACATCGTCGCGATCGTCTCCGGGCGCCGGCTCGCCGAGGCCGAGACGGGACGGGAACAGAACGAGATGGCCCGCGACTCCTACTCCTACCTGCACCTGCCGATGGTCGCCGGGATCGTCCTCGTCGCGCTGGGGATGAAGAAGACGATCGGCCACTTCGACGAGCACCTGCACCCGGTGGCCGCGTTTGCCCTGCTCGGCGGAGTCGCCGCCTACCTGCTCGGCCTCGCCGCCTTCCGCTACCGCCACGTTCAGACGATCAACCGCCAGCGCTTGGGGCTGGCGATCGTGCTGCTGATCGCGGTCCCCGTGGCCACGGCCGTGCCAGCCCTGCTCGCCCTGGCTGCGGTCAACGTCGCGCTCTGGGCGATGATCGCCTACGAGACCCGCCTCTACGGCGAGGGCCGCCACGCGGTGCGCCGACCAGAGGCGGCGGAGGGCTAGCTCGTGGCGAGGCCGATTGCGAGCAGCGGGAAGGCCAGCATCACGCCGAGGTAGGCGCCGATCGCGGCGCCGGTGCGAAGGCTGGTCGTGCGCGAGCGGGCGCCGCCGATGACGCCGGTCAGGAAGATGGCGCCAGCAAGTACGAGTCCGATCCAAAATACGTCAGGCATCAGCGGCGGCGAGCCTATCGAAACAGCCCGCCGACGGGCCGATATGTCAAAGCTGACTTGACATATCGGCCCGTCGGCGGAGGAATCGGGGGCGCTGTGGCAAAACCGGTGGTTATGGGCGAAGGGCGGGGCGGGAAGAACCTGGTCCTGGCGGCGATGATCTTCGCCGTCGCGATGACCTTCATCGACATGACGATCGTCGCGATCGCCGTGCCCAGCCTGCAGGACGACCTCTCGCTCTCCTCGACCGGGGTGCAGTGGATCGTCAACGGCTACCTGCTCTCGCTCTCCGCCCTCTTCGCCTTCGGCGGGCGGATCGCCGACATTGCCGGCCACCGCAGCATGGTCGTGCTCGGCGTGATCGTCTTCGCCACCGCCTCGGCCCTTTGCGGCGCAACGCCGACGGGAAGCCTCGACGAGGCCTGGATCGTCACCTTCCGCGTGATCCAGGGCGTCGGCGCAGCGATCATGTTCCCGGCGGCGCTGGCGATCGTCCTCGGCGCCTTCCCGGTGCGCGAGCGCGGCCGCGCGATGGCGATCTTCTTCGCGATAACCGGCGGCCTCACCGCGATCGGCCCGCTCGCTGGCGGCTACCTGGCCGAGGTGACCTGGCGGGCGATCTTCTGGGTCAACATCCCGGTCGCGATCATCGCCCTGGTCCTCACCGCGATCGCCAAGCCCCCCAACGAGAAGCACCCCGCCCCGCTCGACTACCGCGGCACGCTGCTGGTCTCCGGCGGCATGGGACTGGCCGTGCTCGGCCTGCAGCAGTCGAGCGCCTGGGGCTGGGGTAACCCGGTCACCTGGGCCTGCATCGCCGCCGGACTGGCGACCCTCGCCGCCTTCGTGCTCTACGAGCTGCGGGTCGAGAATCCGCTGATCCGGGTGCGGATCTTCGAAAACCGGGCCTTCGCGGCCGACAACGCGGTCCTCTTCCTGTTGATGATCCCCTTCGTCCCGCTCTTCTTCTTCGCCAGCATGTACGCGCAGGTCTCGCTCGGCGAAAGCGCCTCGGAAACCGGCCTGTACCTGCTGATCTTCTTCGTCGGCTTCGCCACCGCCTCGCAGTGGGGCGGCCGGATGCTCGACCGAGTCGGGGCGAGGCCCTCGGTAGTGCTCGGCTGCGCGGTCTCGGCGGCCGGCTTCGGCCTCTGGGCCCACTCGATGCCCGACCTCTCGGTCAGCTCGCAGTGGTACTGGATCGTCCTCGCCGGAGCCGGCGTCGGCCTGGTCCTCGGCCCGGCCAACACCGACGCACTCAACCGGGTGCCGGCGAGCCGCTACGGAGAAGCGACCGGAATCACCCAGACGGTGCGCAACTTCGGCTCCAGCCTGGGCATGGCTGTGCTCGGCACGGTCCTAATCCTGCAGAACAAGTCGAACCTGGAGGCAACGCTTGGGGCGCAGGGCGTGCCCAAGGCGCAGGCCGACGAAATCGCCGAATCGCTCAGCCAGGGCAGCTCCAACAACAGCGAAGGCTTCGCCGAAGTCGCGGGCGCGAGCGCCAATCACCTCTACGCGGCCGTCCAGCACGACTTCGCCCTGGCCACCCGCTCGGTCTTCTACGTGATGGCCGGCGTGATGGCCCTGGCCTTCGTAATCGCCGCAGCGACGATGCCGCCGGGAAAGGTGGAGGAGCAAGTCCAAGACCCAGCCCCATAACCAATGCTGACTTCGGGGTGAGCGTTGCGGGGGGTCTGGATCTGCCTTACGTTGCTGGGCGTGACGGTCCGCATGCCCCTGGTTGCCTCCCTCCTCGCGGTGGCGATGCTGCTCGCCTTGCCGGGCACCGCGGTCGGCAGTGGCCCGGCCCAGCGCCTTATCGATGCCTACGCGCCGATCACGATGCTGCGCGAAGAGCAGGACCCGCCCTGCGAAACGTCGGCAGAGCAGTACGAGCCGACGAGCGTCTCGACCGTGCTCGGCAACCCCTCGGTCGAGCTCAAGCGGGTCGAAGAAGGCGGATCGGAAAAGCCGGTCAAACGCGCACCCACGGCGGCCGACATCGCCGGGCGTGGCGACCCCTACCACCTCGATTTGCACGGCGATCCGCTTGGCGACACCTGCGTCTACGCCCGCGACTTCGCCAGGCTGATCGCGGAGGGCAAGGCGCCACCCATCACCTACGCCCATATCGCCCGCCAGGTTGGGCGCCCAGGCATCGTCGTCCAATACTGGTTCTTCTGGTACTTCAACCAGTTCAACGACTTGCATGAGGGCGACTGGGAGGGAATGCAGATCGCCTTCGAAGCGGGAACCCCGCGGGGAGCCCTTGCCGAGGGGCCGAACGAAATGATCCTTTTCCAGCACGCTGGCGGCGAGCGTGCCGACTGGGACGACTCGAAGGTGGAGAAGGAGGGAACGCACCCGGTGGTCTACCCGGCCGCCGGCTCGCACGCGACCTTCTACGACTCGACCGTCTACGTCCAGAACGGATCGAACGGCTCCGGCGTCGGCTGCGACAACACCAGCGAACCGCTGCGCGAAGTACGGGTCCACCCGATCGCGGTCCCTACCTTTCCCACCACCACCGGCCGTTTCAAGTGGCTCACCTATTTCGGCCACTGGGGGCAGAAGGAGAAGGGCTTCAACAATGGGCCAACCGGACCGGCGACGAAGACGCAGTGGCTCGAACCGTTCAGCTGGATGGAAAAGCAGCGGTCGACGAGCCCGCGGGTGCCGGGTGGCTCGTTCGCCGGACCCGCCGTCAGCGGTGCCTTCTGCGGCGCCGTCTCCACCGTCTCCGATGTGATCAACGTTGAGTCGCGATCGCGGCCGGCGGCAATCGCGATGATCGCGATCCCCTCACTGCTGCTCATCCTCTTCGTCGGCCTGACCAGGTGGGGTCCGATCGACCTGACCGAGCTGCGCCGGCGCCGTGCCTTCGGCCAGATCGTACGGGCCGCCCGACAGCTCTACGGCCGGCACTGGCGGACGATGGTGCCGATCGGGCTGAGCGCGCTGGTGCTGGTCGGTGCGGTGCGTGGTTCCGCCGCCCTGATCGCCGGCCAACGCGGCGTCGACAGCGCCACCGGTCGCGCCGGCGCCCACCTCGCCCTCGCCGACACGATCGAATCGCTTGGGCAGCCGATCGCCGGGGCGATCGTCGCCGCGGTGGTGATCTTCGCCGTGCGCCTGCTGGTCGAGACCGGCGCGATGGGCTTCCTCGATTCCTGGCGCGGCATGCTGCGCCGCTTCTGGCGCGTCGTCGCCGGTTCGCTGCTGCCGTACATGGGCGCGGCCGCACTCATCATCACCGTGATCGGCATCCCCTACGGGATCTACAAGTTCGTCTGCTGGCAGTTCGTCCAGCAGGAGATCCTGATCGAGGACAAGGGCATCCGCGACGCCTTCCGCGGCAGCTCCGACCGGGTGCGCGGTCGCTGGTGGCACGCCGTCCGATCCCTTGGCTTCTTCTGGCTGCTCAGCGTCGCCGCCGGCCCGGTGCTGGGCTTCACCCTGATCTTCACCAACTTCTCACTGCTCTGGATCAACGTGATCGGCTCGGTCGTCTTCGCCCTCCTGGTCCCCTACGTGGCGCTCGGCCGCACCCTGCTCTACTTCGACTTGGGAGCACGGGCGGAGGCAGAACCGGCCAAAAGGTGGCGTGAGCGACTGCCGCGGAGGGCGGCAACCGCCGAGGCTTGAGCGAAGGTCAGAGCTGTGTCGCGACCAGGCCGATCAGCGACGCGACAACGCCGCCGGCCATCAGGATCAACGTTCGCTGCAGAGCATCGAAGCGGGTATTGATCTCGGTGCGCAGCTCACTGACATCGGCCCGGATTTCCTTGCGCTCGGTCCTGGCCAGCTCAAAACGGCGATCCATGTCAGCGCGCAGGTCCCGCCGCTCGGCCCTTGCCGACTCAAAACGGCGATCCATATCCGCGCGCAGCTCCCACCGCTCGGCCCTGGCCAGCTCAAAACGGCGATCCATATCCGCGCGCAGGTCCCGCCGCTCGGCCCTTGCGATCTCAAAGCGTTGGTCCATGTCGGCACGCAGTTCTCGCCGCTCGGCCCTGGCAACCTCGAAGCCCTGGTCCATGCGATCGCTGAGGTCGTCCAACCGCCCGTCTGTCCAGCTTTCTCTCATCGTCTCCATGCCTCCATCATGCCTCGGGCCGCCGCACCCGTTGCGCGCTGAATGTCATAAAAGAGAAACGTTTCGTCTTCGGGCGATGTTACACATGCCGGTCGTGGCCAGTTAAGTTTGCAGCCGTGAAGCTGCTCGCCTTCAGCGACCTGCACCGCGACCTCGGCCAGGCGGCCGAGCTGGTCGCGATGTCCGCCGAGGCCGACGTCGTGATCGGGGCCGGCGACTTCGCCTCGGTGCACGAGGGCCTGGCCGAGACGATCGACGCGCTGGCGCGGATCGAGGCGCCGACCGTCCTCGTGCCCGGCAACAACGAGACCGAGGAGGCCCTGCGAGAGGCCACGAGCGGCTGGTCCGCTGCCACGGTGCTGCACGGCAGCGGCGCGACGGTCGACGGGGCCGAGTTCTACGGGCTCGGCGCCGGCATACCCGTCACCCCCTGGAAGTGGAGCTTCGACCTCGACGACGAGGCGGCGGCGGCGATGCTCGAGCCCTGCCCCGAGGGGGCGGTCCTGGTCCTCCATTCCCCCCCACAGGGACACTGCGACGCCGCCGGCTCGGGTGAGCACTTCGGCAGCCCGGCCCTGCTCGCCGCGATCGAGGCCAAGGCCCCGCGCCTCGCGGTCTGCGGCCACATCCACGAGTCGTGGGGATGCGAGAGCCGGATCGGCGAGACGCCCGTCCGCAACCTCGGCCCGAAGGGCACCTGGATCGAGCTCTAGGCAGGCGGCGGCTCTAGCCGCCGAGGCGCTCGGCGACAGCCGCGGCGCGGTAGTCGAAGATCCGCCGCAGGTCGCGACGGACGAAGAGCCGCTCGGCAAGCGTGCCGAGCAGGCCGAAGGGGATCGCGTAGCGGACGCGGTCTCCGATCACGGTCTCCCCCTCGCCGGCCGGCTCGAAGGTGTGGGTGTGCTCCCAGAGCGAGTACGGGCCCCTGGCCTGGGTATCGACGAAGCGCCTTGGCGCTTCCCAGGTCTCGATCTTGGTCTGCCAGCGGATCGGAATGCCGTGCAGCTTCAGCTTGTAGTCGAGCAGGCTGCCCGCCGCCAACTCGATCTCGCCGGGCGTGGTCACCTCGAAGTGCAGCCAGGGCGGCGTCAGCGGCTCCAGGTTGAGCGCGTCCCCGTAGAAGGCGAAGGCGCGCTCGGGCGGTACCGGCACTCGCTGGCTTCGCTCCAGAACATGGACGCGCACGGGATCCAGTCTTGCAGCCGCGCACCCCCGAGTAGCGTGTGGATATCACCCCACGCACGCTCATAGTCGGCGCCACGGGATTCATCGGCGGCCGTTTGGCCGAATCGCTCGCCAGCGATGGGGAGCCGGCGCGCTGCTTGGTGCGGGACCCCGAGCGGGCGCGGCGGCTGGAAACGGCGGGCCTCGAGCTGCACACCGGCGACGTCACCGACGCCGACAGCCTCGCGGGTGCCGGGCGGGACGTCGACGTTGCCTATTACCTCGTACACGCGATGGCGGGCGGTGGCGGCTTCGCCGAGCGGGAGCACCTCGGCGCGCTCAACTTCGCCCGTATGGCCAAGAGCGAGGGAGTGCAGCGGGTCGTCTACCTCGGCGGCCTCGGCGAGGAGAGCGAGTCCGCGCACCTGCGCAGCCGCCACGAGACTGCCCGCGTGCTCGCCGCCGAGGGGCCGCCGCTCACCTACTTCCGCGCCGCGATGGTCGTCGGCGCCGGCAGCGAGTCCTACCGCACGCTCCGCTACCTGGTCGGCCGCCTACCGGTGATGATCGCGCCGTCGTGGCTGCGCACGCCGACCCAGCCGATCGGCATCGACGCCGTGGTCGAGTTCCTGCGCCGCGCGCCCGGGGTTCCCGAGTCCGCGGGGCGCGAGGTCCAGATCGGCGGCCCCGACGTGCTCTCCTACTCGGCGATGATGGACCGGATGGCGGTAGCGCTGGGCAAGGAGCCACGCCCGAAGCTCCCGGTCCCATTCATTACGCCCTGGCTCTCGGCACTCTGGCTCGGCCTGGTCACCCCAGTGGACGTCAACGTCGCCCGCCCGCTGGTCGAGGGCCTGACGACACCGACGGTCGTCACCGACCCCTCCGGGGCCGAGCCCTTCGGCATCGCCCCGGAACCGTTCGACGAGGCATTGCGGCGCGCCCTCGCCGAGGAAGCGGAATCGGGCTAGGAATCGAGGAGCTTGCCGGCGCGGATCCGGGCGGCCATGTCCGAGGATTCGTCGCGGTAGGAACGCCCGTCCTCGAACTCGATCACCGGGTACTTGCGCTGGCCCGAGAGCTTCTCCAGGTCATCGCGCTTTCCCGGTCGCAGCGGACCCTTGACGACCTCGTACTCGATGCCCTGCTCGTCAAGCGCCTTCTGCACTTTCGCGCAGGGATGGGCGTTCATCTTCGCCCAGGTGACGGAGCAGCGATGGAGCTTGACGGCCACGCCGACAGCCTAGCCCGATCCATCCGGCGGCGCCCCCCGCGTGCTGAATGCTGTCATGACAGTAGAGTTATCATGACAACTGTGACCACGGCTGAGACAACACTCCCCAGCCTCAGGCTCCACGACGGGATCGACGTGCCGCGGGTCGGTTTCGGCGTCTTTCAGATACCGCCCGAGGAGACACAGGAGAAGGTCGAGCTTGCGCTCGAGGCCGGCTACCGGCACTTCGACACAGCCACCGCCTACCGCAACGAGAAGGGTGTCGGCGCGGCGCTCGCCGCCTCCGGGCTGCCGCGCGAGGAGTACTTCGTCACCACCAAGCTCTGGAACTCCCACCATGGTCACGACTCGGCGCTGACGGCCTTCGAGGCGAGCATCGACCGGCTCGGCCTCGACCACGTCGACCTCTACCTGATCCACTGGCCCGTCCCCAGCGAGGGCCGCTGCGTCGATACCTGGCGGGCCCTCGAACGGATCCACGGCGAGGAGGCGGCACGCACGATCGGCGTCTCCAACTTCCGTGTCGAGGATCTCGAGTTGCTGGAGCGGGAGACGGCGACGCGGCCGACGATCAACCAGATCGAGCTGCACCCCTACTTCCAGCAGGCCGGCCTGCGCGCCTGGCACGCCCGCCACGGCATCGCCACCGAGGCCTGGAGCCCACTCGCGCAGGGC
This sequence comes from uncultured Solirubrobacterales bacterium, assembly GCA_963817905.1. Taxonomy (GTDB): domain Bacteria; phylum Actinomycetota; class Thermoleophilia; order Solirubrobacterales; family 70-9; genus VRUE01. The sequence goes on from CAWFPS010000003.1 coordinate 838,109, forward strand.
AAGCTGCTCGACGACCCGATCGTCGTGCGGCTGGCCGAGAAGCGGGGGAGGACGGCGGCCCAGGTGATTCTGCGCTGGCATTTGCAGCTCGGCAATGTGGTGATCCCGAAGTCGGTAACGCCGGAGCGGATTCGGGAGAACATCAAGGTCTTCGACTTCGAGCTCTCGCCCCGCGAGATGGCCGCGATCGGCGACCTCGACCGCGACGGCCGGATCGGCCCCGAGCCGGCCACCTTCGCCGGTTAGCTTGAGGCTTCGGCCGGGCGTCTCCTGCCCACCCCAGGCATTTACTCAGGTACTCTTGCGTTATCGCCAGCAAGAGGTTCTGTCAGCCGAAGTTCGAGGTTCTCCTCGCGAAGCCACGCCTCGCCGTGCTCGCGCTGGCGCTCGCCGCCCTGGCCGGCTGCGGCAGCGGCGGCGGCGCAAACGAGACGACCGCCGGCCTCCCGGAGGAAATAACGATCGGGGCCGCGATCGCCAAGACCGGATACCTCGCTCCCTATGACGGCAACATCGCCGCGATCGAACAGCTTGTCGACGAAACCAACGCGAAAGGCGGGATCGACGGCCACAGGCTGAGGATCGTCCAGGTCGACAACCGCTCCGATCCCCAGCAGGCCCCGCTGGCAGCTCAGAAGGCGGTCGAAGAGGGGGCAAACGTCCTCCTGCTCAGCTGCGAGGCGCTGACGGCGGCCGCGGCGGCGCCGGTGGCCGAAGAAAACGACGAGCTCAACTTCACGATGTGCGCCAGCGAACCGGGCTTCGGCCCGCCGAGCACCGGTCGCCTCTCCTTCAGCGCCAATCCGAGCTTTCTCAGCGAGGTGGGCGCCGGTGCTTCTTTCTTCCACCAGCAGGGGATCCAGCACCCGTTCCTGATGCGCGACACCTCGATCGTGATGGGCAAGGTCCAGTGCTCGGCCTTCGCGCAGACCTGGGAAAAGCTCGGCGGCGGCTCGATCGCCGGCTCGGCCGATTTCGAGAACGACGACGAGTCGGTCGCCGCTCAGGTGAGCGAGCTGAAGGGCTCAGGCGCCGACGGCGTCGTGATGTGCTCCTACCCGCCCGGCGCCGCGGCGGCGATCAAGCAGATCCGCGCCGCCGGGGTTGAGATGCCGATCCTGGGACAGAGCGCCCTCGACGGTACCTTCTGGCTCAAGGGCATTCCCAACCTGGGGGCGATGTACGCGACCTCCAACGGCTCGGCCTACGACCCGCCGGACCGCGCCTCGGCGAAGCTGTTCGAGAAGCTGAAAAGCGCCGGGGTCAACACCGATGTGTCCGGCACCCTCCTGGCCTCCTACGCCGCCGGACAGCTGATCATCGACGCGATCGAAGAAACCCACAGCGTCGACGGGGAAAAGCTCGCCAGCGCGCTGGAAGCGAAGCCGCATAAGACGATTGTCGGCCTGCTCAAGTACACCAGGGACGATCACCTCTCGACCCGCACCTGGCCGGTCTACGAGTACTCCCACGGCAAGCCGAAGCTGGTGACGGAGGTCAAGCCGCAGTTCATTCCCAAGTACGGCGGGTGACGAGACGGCGAGGCCGTTCAGCCGACGGGCAGGCCCGGCTGCGAGGGGCGAGCGGCAAGGGTGCGCTCGACGAACTCGCAGAATGCCTGCCGGTAGGCAAGCGTGAACCGGTCGGCGAGGGTGTTGAAGTCCGCATCGGGCCCGAGCGGCAGCTCGCGCGGCTCGATCGCGCCGATGATCGGTATGTCCTCGCGGTAGACGCGCCACTCGTACTCGATCGCCTGGGAGAGCATCTCCTCGTCGAAGCCCGCTTCCAGGCCTCCCTCGATCCAGTAGTGGGCCGACTCGGTGGCGCCAATCGCGCGGGCGGCGTGCAGCAGGCAGCGCTCGCCCTCCCCGGTGAACATCCGGAAGCCGATGAAGTTGGGGGCGATCGCGTGGTAGCTGACCTTGCCGCGATGGCTCCAGAGCTTCGCGGCCTCCTCGCCGAACTCCATCTCCCGCCGCAGGGTCACTTCGACGCCATCGCGTTCGGGGTGGAGCGGCTCGACCTCCTCCGGCAGCGGGCCGAGGGTCTCGGCGTGGACGATCGGGAAGTGAGAGACGTCGCGGAAGTTCTCCAGCATGACGCCGACCGCGACCGGCAACTCATACGGGGTGCCGTGGCCCCAGGTCCAGGCCTCGGGGTCAAACCAGGACAGCTCCGGGGGCTCGCCGAGGGGCTGCTCGAGGACGGTCCAGACCAGGCCCCACTGCTTGCGCACCGGGAAGGCCGGGACGCGGGCGCCAGGCGGGATCTGGCCCTGGTCGGGCAGCGAGGGGATGCGGGTGCAGGCCCCGTCCGCGCCGGCCCACTCCCAGCCGTGGTAGGGGCACTGGATCGAGTCGCCGGTGACCTTGCCCATCGAGAGCGACGCCCCCCGGTGGGCGCAGCGGTCGGCGACGACCGCCGGCTCCCCGGCCTCGGTGAGGAAGACGGCAAGCGCTTCGCCGAGCAGCACGGCCCGCCTGGGGCCCCGCTCGAGGTCGTCGAGTCGTGCCACCGGCTGCCAGCAGTGCCGCATCGCGAGCGCAACCTCCTCGCTGGTCGGGACTCTGGGTGGTGCCTGCTCAGCCATTGTGCGTCTCTCCACTATTCCAAAGGTTCCATTCGTTCACGGCTGGCGGCCCAGATAGGCAGCGAGGACATCGGGGTTGCGCGCCAGCTCCTCGCGCGAGCCCTGGACCCGGACCCTGCCGGTGCCGAGCACGACACAGCGATCGGAGAAGTCGATCGTGCGGGCGGCGTTCTGCTCGACCAGCAGCATCGTCACGCCCTCGTCGCGCAGGCCCCCGAGCAGCTCGTAGATGGCGTCGATCGCCTTCGGCGCCAGGCCGAGCGAGGGCTCGTCGAGGATCAGCAGCTTGGGCCTGCCGAGCAGGGCGCGGGCGATCGCGAGCTGCTGCTGCTCGCCGCCGGAGAGGCGATCGGCGCGCTGGCGGGCTCGCTCGCGCAGGATCGGGAAGCGCCCGAGCATCCGCTCCGTCCGCGCCGCGTCCTGCTCGCCTCGGAGCGCTCCGAGGCGCAGGTTCTCGGCCACGGTGAGCGTCTTGAACACGTGCCGGCCCTCGGGCACCATCGCCAGTCCCAGCCGGGCGATCCGCTCCGGCGCCATCGCGGTCAGATCGCGGCCGTCGAAGACCACCTCTCCCGCGGTCGGCGGCGAGAGGCCGCAGATCGAGCGCAGGATCGTGCTCTTGCCGGCACCGTTGGGGCCGATCAGGCCGACCACCTCGCCCCGGCCGACGCTGAGATCGACGCCGTGGACGACCTCGACGCGGCCGTAGCCGGCGTGGACGTCGCGCAGCTCAAGCATCGGCGGTCGCCAGGAAGGAGCTGCCGAGGTAGGACTCGACCACGGCGGGATCGGCCCGGATCTCCTCCGGCGTCCCGATCCGCAGGGTCATCCCGTCGTCGAGCACCTGGACGCGCGGGCAGAGACCCGAGACGAAGTCGATGTCGTGCTCGATCAGCACGATCCCGCAGCCGAAGTCCTCCAGCACGCCGCGGAGGATCGTCGCCAGCTCCTCGCGCTCAGCCTGGTTGAGGCCGGCCGCGGGCTCGTCGAGGAACAGGTAGCGCGGCTGGGTGGCGAGCGCCCGGGCGATCCCAAGCAGGCGCCTGCCGCCGGGGGGCAGGGAGCCGGCGGGCAGGGCCGCCTGCTCGCGGAGGCCGAGGCGGTCAAGGACGCCGGCAGCGGTGGCCACCGCCCTGCGCCGGCCGACCCCCATGCCCATCGCGCCGATGGCGACTCCCTCGAGGCACGACAGCTGGGAGAAGGGGAGCGAGACCTGGAACGTGCGCGCCAGGCCGAGGCGGGCGAGGCGCGCGGGTGGGCGGGCGGTGACGTCGGCCCCGTCCAGGGTCACCGTGCCGGCGTCGGGCTTCTGAAAGCCGCTGAGCACGTTGACCAGCGTCGTCTTGCCGGCGCCGTTGGGGCCGATCAGGCCGAGGGCCTCGCCCGGGGCGAGCGCGAGGTCGATACCCGCGAGGATCTTGACGCCGGAGAAGGCGAGTGAGATCCCCTCGGCGCGGAGGGCGCCCGGCGCGGCGAGATCGGCCCGCGGCGGAGGGGCGGGGCTCGCTCCCGGAGGCGGGAGCGCCGGCCGCCGAAACCTGGACAGCTCGCCCGCCTCCCGGCCGGCGCTGAGCCCGTTCGGCATCGCGATCATCGTCGCCAGCAGGATCAGGCCGAGGCCGATCCCGGCCAGGCCCGGCGCTTCGCCGATATGGATCGCGCCGAGCAGGTCGGCGCCGTTCTCGACGCTGCGCAGCAGCTCGTTGACGACCGAGATCGCGAGGGCGCCGAGCACCGCCCCGTAGACGCTGCGGGCGCCGCCGACGACGAGCATCGTCAGCGTCGTCACGGTCGCGCCGAAGTAGAAGGTGGTCGGGTTGAGGACGCCCGACTGGTGCACGGCCAGGGCGCCGCCGGCGCCGCAGAGGACGCCGCTGATCGCGAAGGCGATCAGCCGCTCCCGCATCACCCCGACGCCGAGCGAGCGCGCGGCCACCTCGTCCTCCCGCGTCGCCTGCAGGCGGTAGCCGCTTGCCGACCATTTGAAGGCGAGGGCGACGAGGACAGCCGCGGCGGCCCAGAGAGCGGCCGAGCCGATGCCGGTGGTGGTGGGGATGCCGACCAGGCCGCTGCTGCCGCCGGTCACGCGGTCCCAGTTGGCGACGACGTTGTAGGAGACGACCAGGAAGGCGAAGGTCGAGATCGGGATCGCGAGGGTGGAGGTCCGCATCAGCGGCAGGCCGACCAGGGTGGCGAGGACGCCTGCGGCGGCCGCGGCGATCAGGGTCGATGGCAGCGCGCCGAGGTGGGCGGCGGCGATGAGCTGGGGCAGGCCGGGAGTCTGCAGCGCGGCGAGGGCTCCCGGCAGGGTGAGGAAGGCGGCGGCGTAGGCGCCGGCCGTGGCGAGGCCGAGCTGGCCGAACGAGTAGACGCCGCTGTTGCCGATGAAGACCTGGAGGCCGAGGACAACGATCAGGTTGCAGAGGATCAGGGTGACCGTGTTCTGGAGGGAGGGAGTGCCGTTGGCGCCGATCAGGGCAGCAATCGCGATCAGGCCGAGCGGGACGAGCAGCGAGGCGGCGGCCGCGGGGCGCGAGCGCAGGCGCGGAGCGCTCATACGCGCGCCTTCCCGACCGCTCCCCCGAGCAGGCCGTGGGGCCGGAAGATCAGGATCAGCACCGGGGCGGTGAAGACGATCGCTTCCCGAAAGGGCACCAGGCCGTCGGGCAGGTAGGCGCCGAGCAGCGAGGAGAGGGCCCCGAGCACCAGGCCACCGACCACGGCGCCGGCCATCCTGCCGAAGCCGCCGATCACCACGGCGACGAACCCGACTAGGACCGGGGTGAGGCCCATCGTGGGCGACACCTGGCCGGTCTGCATCACAAGCAGAACGGCGACCGTGGCGGCGAGCGCGCCGCTGATCGCGAAGGCGTGGGCGATCAAGCGGTCGGCCCGGACGCCGAGCAGGCGAGCCATGTCGAAGTTCTCCGCCGCGGCGCGCATCGCGATCCCGTTCCGGGTCCGGTAGAGGTACCAGCCGAGCCCGGCCAGCAGGATCGCGGTGAGTCCGATCGTGACGAACTCCAGGTTCGGCACCGAGATGCTGCCGATGCTGGTCGATTCGCTGATCGCGGCCGGCGTGGCGACCGACTGGGCGCGCGCGTCGACCGCGGTCGTGACCACGTTCTGGAGGATCGCGGCGACCGCGAGTGAGGTGACGAGCTGGGCCGAGAGGTCGGCGCTGCGCACCGGCCGGAAGGCGACGCGCTCGGCAAGCAGGGCGATCGCCACCCCGGTGAGGAGGGCGCACCCGACCGCGGCGGCGAAGGGCAGCCCGGCGAAGACGTAGAGCGCGTAGGCGGCGAGCATGATGAACTCGCCGTGGGCGAAGTTCATCATCCCCATCACGGTGTAGACCAGCGTGATGCCGAGGGCGATCAGCGCGTAGAGGCTGCCGAGCGCGAGGGCATCGATCAGATTCTGGCCCAGCTCCGTCATCGAGGACCGCTTTATCTTTCCATAGCGATCAAGGAGTTCAGCTGAGCTCGAAGGCGAGCTGGGCGCTGTCGGCCCGGTAGATGACCCGGGCGAACTCGACCGGCCGTTCCACCTCCGAGCCTTCGGGGCGCCCGAACTGGACGAAGCGCCCCATCAGGGCGGGCTCCCCGGCCGCGGCGCCGACCTGAGAGGACCCCCACTCGCCGAAGTGGGTGTGCTCGACCGAGACCGTGGCGCGAGTCAGTTCGAGGCCGACCGGCTCGGGCGGCTTGGTGCCGACCCGGAGCGACTCGGCGGTGGGGAACAGCCAAGGCACGTGGGCGACAGAGGAGAAGGAGTCGACAAGGCAGACGGAGGGCTCGCCGACGTCGACGATCGCGGTCACGTGCGCGACCGGGGGGAGGCGGTCCTTCAGCTCGAGGAAGTGCGACACCGTGTGGTCGGGCTGGCGCATGCGGGCGCTGGCCACGACGACAGGCCTCTCGTCCCGCGGCCCAGACCAGAGGCCGACGAGCCCGGTAACCCGGATTTCGCGCCGCGGCGGGGCGACGAAAGCACCCGACCCCTTGACCCGGTAGATCGCCCCGTCGCCGACGAGCAGCTCAAGCGCCGGCCGGATGACCGCCCGCGAGACCCCGAACTCTTCTTCGATTTCCCGCTCGGAGGCAAAGCGAGCCCCGGCCTTCCAGGGCTCAACCTCCAACCTGACCTTAAGCGCCGCCGCGAGCTGGAAATACAACGGTACGTCACTCTCGCGGTCAAGGATGCCCTCATCCCCGGCCGAAGCCGCATCGGAAGGCTCCTCCCCGGGCCACCCCGAGTCCGTTTCGCTGGGCCTGACCATTAGAACGGAGAATACCTTTAGGTCACCAAGCGGAATCTGCGCCAGATATTTGTGGCGCCAGAGGTGAGACCTTTCTCCTGAGCGCCTTACCGACCCAACCGCCAAAGCGGCACGACGCGCGTGCTGAAATAGCCCGACGTTTGGTACGTACTGCCTCCGAGAGCGTGAGAGTTAGGTGCCCGGTGCCATCGTCCGCAAGCCGGCCAGCCGCGCAGCGGCGGCCTGGCGATCGTCGTAGGTCACGAATACCTCGATCGGATCGAGGTCGACGGCGGACGCGACATGAATCGCGTCGAGGGCACGCAGCGCAGGCTCTTCAAGGGCTCCCGCGCCAGCCAGCAGCGCCTGATCAACGGGTCGCAGGGCGAGCACGTCGATCAACTCGCCGGCACGCTCCAGCAGCAGGTCGAGCGGCAACTCTGGTTCCCGCGCGACCGCGCGGCGCACCGCCCGGGGAATCTCGGTTAGAACCAACTCGCTGCTGGCCAGGTCCGCATCGGCCAGAAAGGCGCGCAGCGCCTCCGACTCCGCCTCCTCGCCGACGAGCTTGACCAGGGCGGAGGCATCCGCGTAGAAAACGGCCACGACTCAGCGGTCGCCGCGGATGTCGTCAAGCGCGCGGCTCAAGGCCCGCGGGTCGCCCGTCAACTCAAGCGGTCCTGGCAGGCCCGAACGCACCGGACGCGACACCCGCCCCTCGGCGATCAGCCGGTCCAGGTCGGGCCCGCTGCTCGGCGCCGGTCCCAGCTCGGCCACCGGCCGGTTGCGATCGGTGACAAGCAGCCTCTCTCCGCCACTCACTCGGCGTAGATAGACGCTCAAGTTCTGCCGCAACTCCGCAATACCGACCGAATCGCTCATGTACATGAAAGTAGCAGAAGCACCGGACCCGGTGGCTCCCGTTATCCGCGGGGCATGCGCAGCGCGAACCAGACGAGACTGAGCGGCACGAAGACCCAGAGCTGGGCGCGGGTGTAGTAGCGAAGTTCCGTCGGCAGGTCGACGCCGCGCAGCTCGCGCCGCAGCCGCGCCCGCGAGCGCAGGCTCAACGCGTGGACCGCCAGCGGCACGTAGTTGACGCCGATACCGAGCGCCCAGGCACCGAGGACCAAGCCAAGGGCGCCCGCCGCCGAGAGCAGCAGAAAGGTGCCGATGCCAATTCCAGCGATCGTGCCGAGGACGAACTCGGCGAGGATCACTCGCCGGCGAGCATCGGCGCCTCGCAGCGCGTGCATGTCGACGGCCGCAAGCCGCCGCACATCGAGGGCGGAAGGATGATGGCTCATCTTCCCCCACTACCCGCTGATGGGTTCTGTAGCAGCGCGCCAGACAGGATTCGAACCTGTGACCTTCGGTTTCGTAGCTAGGTTCCGCAGACCCGCTGGGCTACGTGGAGCCCGGTTTCAAGCGGTTTCCGGCAGATCGAGCTACGTGGAGATCGGCTGGGATCCGTGGGGCATGTTGCCCCATTTGTTGCCCCAGGGTCAGGCACCGGGGGACATCGTGCGCAAGCCGGCGAGTCGCGCGGCAGCAGCCTGGCGCTCGTCGTAGGTGACAAACGCCCCGATCGGATCGAGGGCGACTGCGGAAGCGACGTGGATTGCGTCGAGAGCGCGCAGCGCGGGCTCGGCCAGCGCCCCTGCGCCTTCCAGCAAAGGCCGATCGAGCGGACGCAACGCGAGCGCGTCGATCAGCTCGGCAGCGCGCTCGAGCAATAGGTCGAGGGCAAGCGCGGGGTCCTGCGCTACGGCGCGGCGCACTGCGCGGGGGATCTCGGTCAGAACCAGCTCGCTGCTGACCAAATCCGCATCGACCAGGAAAGCGCGCAGCGCCTCCGACTCCGCCTCGTCGCGGACGAGCTTGACCAGCGCGGACGTATCCGCATAGAAGACGGCCACGACTCAGCGATCGCCGCGAATGTCGTCAAGCGCGCGGCTCAAAGCCCGCGGGTCACCCGTCAGCTCCAACGGTCCCGGCAGACCCGAACGCGCCGGAGGCGACACTCGGCCTTCGGCGATGAGCCGGTCGAGATCGGGCCCGGTGCTCGGCGCCGGGCCCAGCTCGGCCACCGGCCGGTTGCGATCGGTGACGAGCAACCTCTCCCCGCCGCTCACCCGGCGCAGGTAGACGCTCAAGTTCTGCCGCAGCTCCGCAACGCCGACTGACTCGCTCATGTACATGAAGGTAGCAGAGCCTGATAGGCGCCTTCGCAGGCAACTATTTGGAGCGGGGATCGTCGGCCGCGTAGCGGGGCGCACACTCGGAGCTGGGTCCGTTGAGCTGTCCGATCTGAAGCAACCCGTCGTCCCAGCCCCAAACCGAGAACCCAGCCGCTGCCAGTTCGTCAAGGACCGTTTCGAGCCTTGCTTTGGCCCCTGCGATATCCATCGATGCCATCCGGCCGTAGGTTTTCCTCGCCGTCGATCTCACAGACAACAAGTATCGTAGAGCCCGTGAGCCACAAGGACATCGGGGCGGGAGCCCCTTCAAGAGCCCGCTCCGTCCGCCGCTCTGCCTACTACCGTCCCCATCGGAGCGCAGGCAAAATGAGTGCGAGGAGATGTCGATGGCTGTAGTGCAGATCAAGGTCACGCTTCTTGGAGTCTCCAAGCCACCGGTCTGGCGAGGGCTTCAGGTCCGCACCGACATGAGTCTCGATCGCCTGCATGAGGCGATCGTCGCCGCCTTCGGCTGGGCGGACTACCACATGCACGTCTTCGAGAGCGGCCCCGAGCGGTTCGGCTTGCCCGACCCTGAGCTCGGATTCAACGACGAGCGAGCGGTGAGCGTCGGCGAACTCCTCGGCGATGTCAAAGATCGGCTCCTCTACACCTATGACTTCGGCGATAACTGGGAACACGAGGTCGCCGTCGAGGAGCTGCTTGACGCCGATCCCGATGCCCGCTACCCGGTCCTGGTCGCCGCCAAAGGAGCGTGCCCGCCGGAGGACTGCGGTGGCGCATGGGGATATGCCGAACTGAAGGAGATCCTCGCCGACCCCTCCCATGACCGCCACGAGGAGATGCTCGAGTGGCTCGAGCTTGACGCTGCCTCTGCGTTCGATCCCGAGGCGGTCGCCGTGGCGGGCGCGACCCGCTAACTCAATAGCCGCCAGAAAAGGGGGCTGACCCTCGGTTTCCCACAAGGACGGTCAGATTCGTAGCCCGAGCCGGTGGATCGGCTGGACTACGTGGGGCGTGGTTTCAAGCGGTTTCCGGGGGATCGGGTCCCGCTGGGATCGGCTGGAATCTGTGGGGCATGTTGCCCCATTTGTTGCCCCAGGGATCAGGCGAGGAGCTCGTCGATGCGGGATCGGACGAGCCGAGCGCGCCCGGCTCCTGATGGACCGTAGAAAGCGGTGGCACTCTGAACCGCGTAGTCGAAATAGAACTCCCCTTGAAGCTCGGCCAGCTCGTCGCGGATGTAGGAACGCAGATCGGGCGCTGCGGACGCGACTTCCTCGATTAGCTCAGAGCGTCCATCGATCAGCGCGAGCACGTCGTGAATATCGAGACTGGGCAGCAGGTCGCCATCACCCCGACCCTTCCAGGCGCAGAGCTTCGTCGCAACGAGCGCCGGCGGCGCTGCGGCACGTATCTCGGCACCGGATTCGAGAGTGACCGTCACGGCGCTGGAGATCGCCTCGTCGTACCAGGGGTTGGAGAAACCGAGGATGTCGGGATCGGTCGGCATGACATCCAAAACGAGTTGCGGATCAGCGCTTCTCCACCGACATATGACGGGCTCACCCATCGCCTCCTGAAGCCCTCGCTCGCGAAGCCGTTCGCCGAGCCGGTGGTACTTCACACGGCTCGCCACCTCGCAGACCACATCGACATCTTCCGTCGCCCGCGTCGGAGGAGCGCCGGGCTCGGTGATCCAGAGATGAACCGTGGCACCGCCCACGAAAACGACCTCATCGAGCAGAGGCCCCAGAAGCGCTGCCGCAGTCTCCAACTGAAGTGCGCTCACCGGCCTGCGACCACGGATCGCTCTCGCAGCATCTTCGAGAGAAAGTCTCCCGCTACCTTCCGGACCCGAGCATCTCCGGCCCTGAGGCTGTCGAGCAGAGCGAGGACTTCACCGAGCTCCGACCAATTCTCCACCGCCTCAGGTGCAGCAGGGTGCAGCGGCTCGATGGCCTGCCCCCGAACTCGCCCAAGGGCGAAGGGCCAGACGGGAGGGGGCTCGTCGCCCGAGGAGCGGATTGTGCCCGCCATCGGCTCCGCCGCCCATGCCGCAGGCATGCCCGGCGTCAGCGCACCGAGCCGACTAGGAGCAACGAAGCGGAGCGCATGAAGCGTGAACTCCTCGAAGTGAGGGAGATGGACTTCGCGACGGTCCACCGAATACAGATCCGCGCCCTTCGCTCGCTCCAGCGCCCGCTGGACGACCGGGTGCGGAACACGGAGACGCTCCGCAAGCGACCGGTAGCTCCAAGCCCCATCGTTGGCGAGCAACCCCCCGAGGACGTAGACATCGGAATCCTTGACCATGATGAAAACTGTATCAGGTATCAATACGCGATACATGGAGGCACAGGACGGCTATTCGGACTGCGGATCGTCCGCCACGTGACGGGGCGCGCACTCGGTGCCTGGCCCATGTAGCTGACCGATCTGGATCGTCTCGTCGTCCCAACCCCAAACCGAGAAACCAGCCGCCGCGAGTTCAAGGACCGAGTCGAGCCTTGCTTTCGCCTTTGCGATGTCCATCGGTTCAGTCAGCTCCTCAATTTCGTATCCCGCCTCCGCCCTCCTCGCAACGACGTCAATCAGCTCATCAGTGATTTGCTCGCCGCTGGCCGTCTTGCCGTAGGTCTTCCTCTCCGTCGATCGCACAGACAATAAGTATCGTAGAAACCGTGGGCCACCAGCGCATCAAGACCGAGCACGCCGGGCCGAAGAACGGCGGCGGAGCGTGGATGACGCGTGCCGAGGCGAAGGAGACCTCCAGGCACAGGCGTCGCCAGGTCGACAAGCACGGCGCCACTGAGGTACGTCCCGATGAACGGTTTCACACCGAGCCACAAGAGTCGTCCTCAACTCGATCAACCAAGCCGAAGGAACCTTGGACCGACCCCGATCCCCAACCCGGCGACTTCGATATCGAGCTTGACCGTGCTCGGCCCGATCAAATCGAGATACACGACGGCTTCCGACGGAGAGCTCTCGATCCAGCAGTGAAGGCAGCGAAGCCCATTGCATAAGGCCGGAGGCATAACCCGTGCGTCTACAAGACGTGATCCACGCGTCCCCATAGGATGCCGCCATGCAGCTGGAGTCAATGTGGGTTCACGGAATGCGTCGTTTCGGAGGGGAAACGCCAACCCGACTCCGCCTGGACGCTCCGTTGATCTGCCTTATCGGAGCAAATGAGGTTGGCAAGTCCACGCTTCTGGATGCACTAGAGCTCGTTCAACAAACACCGGACGAGGAGTCCGAGGATCTGCCGGCGGTCCCAGCCTCAGACTGGACGAGAGGGGAAAGCCTGCCCAGCGATCGCGTAATCGTCCGCCTGCGCTATCGCCTTGGCGCCGAGGACCTACGCCTCCTATCGGAGCTGGAAACCGCCGATCGTCTTGGCGACGTGCGCTGGCTCGAACAGACAAAGCTCGTCGATGGCTCGGTTGTCACGGAGGTGATGCCTAAACCGACCCGCGATAGGACTGACCGGCATAAGCTCGGTGAGTTGATCGAAAAGGCTCGCGACGTCGAGGGCAATTTTCTCGCCCAAGTACATGAGGACACACCTGCAGCCCCGGCAACGCTAGATCAGATTGTCGAAGACCTAGGCTCCAGCCACTACTACATCAACCGAAATCGCCTAAGTGAGCTTGCAGATTTCCTAGACGCCGAGGGCCAGCACCCGGGGATCGCCCAGAAGCTAAGAAAGGTCGAGGAGCTTGAGGCCATCGCACACCCTCGAGATGAGGCTCGTGATGCACTTCAACCACTCATACCTCGCTTCGTGCGATTTGAGCCTGAGGTTCGAGAACTAGCCAACGAATATGACTTGGCGGTTCTCGCCGCAGATCCCCATCCAGCACTTCGAAATCTCGCTGAGCTAGCCGAACTTAACCTAGAGGCACTGCTTCAAGAGATCCAAAACGACCTAACTGGGAATGTTGAAGAGCGTGTCGAGTCTGCCAAGCAAGAGCTCAAACGGCAATTTAGTGCTTGGACGCAAAAACCGCCCGTAACCGTGACGGTTGATACGTCAGGTACCCGACTACTTGTACACGTCAAGTCAGGCAGTGGAACGCCAATGAAGATTGGGGAGAGGAGCGATGGACTACGCCAGTTCGTAGCCTTGGTCGCGCTGACCGCCGGAGAAGGGCATGTCGTCCCACCAATCCTTCTGATCGATGAGGCAGAGAGACACCTTCATTACGACGCGCAGGCCGATCTCATGGGAGTACTTGCCAGCCAGACGGCGGCATCCCAGGTGATCTATACGACTCACTCGGCTGCCTGCCTACCCGAGGATCTCGGATCCTGTGTCCGAGTGGTGCGCGGGATCGGTGATCAAATGCGAAGTGCCGTCGACCAGCAATTTTGGAGTGACGATCCTGGTGTGGTCCCATTGCTCTTGGCAATGGGCGCTGGGTCCCTAGCTTTCGTCCCCCTTCGTCCAGCAGCCATCGTGGAAGGCCCTAGCGACCTAATTCTGCTGCCTTCACTAATGCTGGAGGCAGTCGGTGGAACTGAGTTGGGTTTTCAGGTTGTGCCCGGGGCCGCAGGGGTTCCGCCGGAGAGAGTTGCGGGTCTGGATCTTCATGGGGTAAAGACGGTATGGATACTCGATGGAGATAAAGCCGGAGTCGAACGTCAGAGCTTCCTTAAGAAGCAGAGCATTCCCAGTTCTCGGATTCACCTTCTGAAATCTGGAGCAAACGGACTCGATCTTGAGGATCTGATCCACCGCAGCACGTACGTTGAGGCCGTCAATGCATATGGCAGCGATCTTGGATCGAAAGTTCAATTTGCATCAAAGCACCTTCCCAAGGACGCTTGCAAAAGGCATAAGGCCGTGGAGACGTGGTGTAAAAAACAAGGAATCAAGGCTCCCGGGAAGGCGGCCATCGCAAACAAGGTTCTCGAACTCCGCGGTGACAAGCCATTGCTCGAACCAACGAGGCGGGTGGCCCTTCGCAGCCTGCACAAGAAAGATTTCGAAACAACTAAAGGAAGACCTGCAACCAACTGACGAGCCGGTTTCTGCTAGCTGATTCGGGCAGCAAAAGATCCAGCGCCGGAGCCTCGTCGCCGGGCAGTAGATGCGTGTAGCGGGTCAGCGTGAATGCGGGTGAATGGTGGCCGAGGGCGCGGCTCAGTTGGAGGAGGTTGGTGCCTTGGCTGAGATGGAGCGAGGCGAAGGTGTGGCGGAACGTGTGGAAGCCGGCCCAGGGGGCGTCGACCTCCTCTGCAAGCGGCTTGAGGACGCGGCGGCGGAGGTTGCCGGGGTTGAGCGGGCCTCCTGCCTCGCTGGGGAAGGCGAGGGCGGTCGAGTCTTGATCGGGCTGGGAGGCGAGGTGGGCGCGCAGCTTCGTCGCGAGCGACACCGGTAGGCGAACCTCGCGGTTCCCGTATTTGCTCTTGGGCGGCACGATCCGGTCGCGGACTATGGCGCGGCGGATACAGACCTCGGGCTCGCCCTGATCGAGCTGGAGGTGCAGGCGCTGGAGGGCAATCGCCTCGCTGATTCGCAGGCCGGTCGCGGCCAGGAGCTCGAAGAGCGGCCGGTGGCGCTCGGGTGCCATCGCCAAGACCGCCGCGAGCTGGTCGCGGCTGAATACCTTGACCTCCTCGTCGGGCAGCTGCTCGCGGTGCGGCATCGCGAGGCCCTGGGCTGGGTTGTGGCGGATCAGGCCCTCGCGCTTTGCGGTCGCCAGGGCAGCACGCAGAGGGATCACGGCGTTGGCGATGGTGCGGTCGCTGAGGCGCTTGCCCTGCTCTGACTCGTCGGCGAGCCAATCCATGAAGCGGGCGAGCGCGTAGGTGCTCACGTCGGCCAGCTTCAGCTTGCGCGGGAAGTGGCGGTGGGCGTAGGCGCGGATCAGGCGGCGGTATTCCTCACGGGTGCTCTCGCGGAAGCCGCGCCTTCCCTGGCCGCGGTAGCGCTCGACCCATTCATCTACGTAGCGGAGGAAGCCGATGGTCGTGCGCTCTTGCAGCTCACCGCGGTCGCGGTCGGTCTCGCTTTCGCGCTTGATCCGCTTCGCTTCCTCGTAGGTGCGGGCGTGGCGCTTTCGCTGCCGCCCCGCGCTGCGGAAGACCGAGACGTAGCCGATCGTCCGGCCCTTGCCGTCCACGCGCTTGAAGACGCCGGGCGTCTTGGTCTTTCTGAGCCGCCGCTTGTCGCCGCAGCCTGTACCGGCCCCTGGGGCCGACGTATCCTGGGAAACGCTCATGAGCACCACCTCGTGAGCCGGGGGCGGGTCGTTTGCGCGGCGCCGCCCCATTTGCGTTGTCGGACAAAACGTTAACAGGAGAAATGGGAGTTCCCCCTCAGCTCCAGTCGAAACGCTTCGTCCTGCGATTCGTCCCTGGGGCTGAGCACAGGAGAGCAGATCCCATCGGGGTTCCAACTGGGGTTCCCATCGGGGTTCCAACTGAGGCTCCCACTGGGGTTGATACGGCTTCCGCGCGAGAGCGGCACCGGACCGCTTGAGACCTGGCTTTGCGACGACAGCGCTTCGCTGACATGTATTCCCGGAAGGGGGTGTCGATTCATCCGCTCGTGCGGTCTCAGTCGCCGTCAGCTCGCGAGTCCGACCCGCTGCGTCAGCCTCGCCATGGCTCTGCTGACCTTCGCCTCTTGAGTGGACGCCCGGCCGCCGATTCGGACGGCCGGACATCTGCATCGGATGAGGCGAACCAACGGCTGCGGCTTTCCGAGGGCCGAGGCAGGGACGCAGCCCAGACCTAAGGCTCCGTTCCTCCCTGTGGCCTGCGCCTCGGCCCTCGGGAAGCCGCTTGCCACGCCGCCCTGATCGACTCAGCCCTTGCGCGGGTCGAGTTGCTCGATCAACTCCTCGCAGGTGCTCTTGGCTCGCTGGTAGCGCTGCTTGGCGCTCTCTTCTTCTTCCTCAAGCAGGCGGGCGCAGGCCGAGCCCTCCAGCACACATCCAGCTTCGCCGTGCAGGCGCCGCAGCAGTTCGATCAGGTCGTGCGGCGGCATCGTCAGGGCGACGGTCGCGCCCCAATGCTCTGGTGCCCAGCCGATGTCCTCCAGAAGGCGGAAGTCTTCGCCGAACTCGATTCCCAGCCGCTCGGCCTTGGCGAAGTCCTTCTCCTCGATCGCGATCCAGAAGTCGCCGATGCCGCTGAGGTGGTCGAGAACGAGCTCGTAGAGCGCGTCTCGGCGCTCCCGGTCGATCGTCGCGGTGGTTTTGCCGGGCACGGTGTCCCCTTTCGGTCAGGACGCCGAAGAGAGGGGCCCAGGGATGCCGCCCGGCGCCCGCGCACTGCGGGTACCGTCCGTCTTGCATCGAAGCGCTGTCTTCGGTGCCGGGCCCCGGGGCGTTTGCGCGTCGCCGGGGCCGCTATGTGGTCTTGTCGGCGGCGAACGTAGGTGGACGGGACGCCCGTCTCAAGGCCTGCCGCCGAACCTCACTCGGACCTCATGTTGCCCCAGGCGTTGCCCCAAGGCGATTTTCGGCGGTTCCGGGCAACGCTGAAAACCCCGCAAACCCGCTCCCCAAGCGGGATTCAGCGAACGCGCCAGACAGGATTCGAACCTGTGACCTTCGGTTTCGTAGACCGACGCTCTATCCAACTGAGCTACTGGCGCGGGATTGGGCTTGGTGGCCCGGAGGGGCGATTCTAGGGACTTGGGGCGGTGGTTAGGCGGCTTCCGGCTGGGTGGGCTGGTTCAGCCGCACGTGCCACTGGACGGTAGCGGTCGCCACGCGCTGGCCGTCGGCGTCGGTCAGCTCTATCTCGCAGGGGAAGACGACCTTGCCCTCGGCGTCGAGGGTGGCGAGGGCCTCCTCGGCGGGAACGGCGAGGCGAGCCTTTGCCTCGATCGGGCCCTTGGCGATCTTTTCGTAGGAGACCTCGGCGCTGCGGGCGAGCGGCGTGACGTCGCCCATGCGCTCCGCGAAGGCGCCGACGAAGGCGGCTCCGGAGGCCGTCTCGGCAGCGGTGAAGAGGGCGCCGGCGTGCTGGGAGCCGACGTGGTTGGTCAGCTCGGCGCGTTCCGGCAGGACGACTACCGCCTCCCCGGCCGAGACGCTGGTGATCTCCAGCCCGAGAAACCCGGCGAAGGGGACCGCCTGGCTCATCCCCTGCGCGATCGCGTCGAAATCCGTCATCGGCCGCAACCCTATCCCGTTCCGGTGCGCTTTATGTGGTCCTACGGTGCAAAAGGCGCACCGGAAGGAGCTCAGCGGCCCTCGAAGGTCGCGTGGCCCGGGCCGCCGTGCTCGAGGAAGGTCTTGACCGCCCGCTGCAGGTCCTCGGTGGCGAAGAGGTCGCCCGCCTCGGTGCGGATCGCCTCGTCGGCGGCGGGAACGCCGCCCTCGCGGAAGCGGCGCAGGACAAGCTTCGTCATCGCGTGCGCCTTGGTCGGGCCGGCGGCCAGCTCGGCGGCGAAGGCCCGCGCCCGCTCCTCGAAGCCCTCGTCCTCGTAGACGCGGTTGACCACGCCCCACCCCGCCAGCTGCTCGGCGCCGAACAGCTCACCGGTCATCACGAACTCGCGCGCCCGGCCGCTGCCCGCCCGCTCGGCCAGCCTTTGCGTGCCGCCCATCGACGGCGTCAGACCGACCACTTTCTCGACCAGGCCGAACTTGGCCGACTCGGCGGCAAGGATCAGGTCGCAGCCGAGCGCCAGCTCGAAGGCCGCGGTCAGGGTCAGCGCGTGGGCGGCGAAGACGACCGGCAGCGGCAGCGCTTCCACCCGCTCGACCGCACCGATCAGCTCGTCCCAGAGCGCGCTCGCCCGCTCCGGCGTCAGCCCGTCGAACTCGGCGACGTTGACGCCGCCGGAGACGGCGCGCCCCGCGGCGCGAAACAGCAGCGCCCGCGGCAAGTCGGCCTCGACCGCGGCAAGCGTCTCCTGCAGGGACTCGAACATCTCGCGGTCGAACAGGTTCAGCGGCGGGCTGTCGAGGGTGGCAATGGCCAAGCCCCCGTCGCGCTCAAGTCGAATCGCCACAGAGAAACCCTATGCGAATCCGCGTGCCCCGAGGCGTTCTGGAACCAAGCGGGACAAGGAAGAGAGAGCCGGAAGGCAACTGCCTTTCGGCGAACGATGACGCAGTAGCGCGCCGGTGCCAGAACGCCTCAGGGCACGCGGTGGACCTCGAAGAGGTTGGTGCCCAATTCCTGCTCGGGGAGCCCCGCGGTGATCGCGATCAGGTCGCCCGAGGAGGCGATGTCGTGTTTGGCGGCCAGCGCCGCGCAGTCGTGGAGCAGGCTGCGGATGTCAGGCTCGTGCTCGTTGAGCACGGCGGTGACGCCGAAGAGCAGCCTCAGCCGCCGCACGGTCTCGATCCGCGGCGAGACCGCCAGCACCGGCACGTTGGGGCGGTGGGCGGAGACCAGCCGTGCCGTGCGCCCGCTGCTCGTCGGCACCACCAGCGCCGCCAGGCCGAGCCGGTAGACCGCGCCGACGGCCCCCTGCGCCACCGAGTCGGCGACGTCCTGGGTCGTCTGGTCGGTCCGCCCGAACAGCCAGTCCCCGTAGGGCAGGTCCGGCTCGGTCGCGCGGGCGATCTGGTCCATCACCCGTACCGCCTCGACCGGGTGCTGACCGACCGCGGTCTCCTCGGAGAGCATCACCGCGTCGGTGCCGTCGTAGATCGCGTTGGCGACGTCGGTCACCTCGGCTCTGGTCGGGCGCCGCGCGGTCACCATCGAGGCCAGCATCTGGGTCGCCGTGATCGCCGGCTTGGAGCGCCGCCCAGCGCCGCGGATCAAGCGCTTCTGCTCGACCGGCACCCGCGAGAGCGGCATCTCGATGCCGAGGTCCCCGCGCGCGACCATGATCCCGCCGGTCGCCGCGGCGACGATCTCGGTCGCGTTTTCCGCCGCCGCCTGCTTCTCGATCTTGGCGATCAGGGGGATGTCGGAGCCGAGCCCGCGCAGCCGGTCGCTGACCGGCTCGAGGTCGGCGGCCGTGGAGACGAAGGAGACGGCCAGCAGGTCGATTCCCTGCTCGACGGCGAACTCGACCCAGCCGAGGTCGCCCGAGGTCGCCGCCGGAGTGGTGATCCCCGGCACGTTCATCCCCTTGTGCGAGGAGAGCGTGCCGCCGACCTCGACCTCGCAGTCGACGCCGCCGTCTTCGGGACCGCGCACGCGCAGGCGGATCGAGCCGTCGGCCAGGTAGACCGGCTCGTCCTCGCCGAGCGAGGTCACGCCCGGCCAGGTGACCGGGATCGTCTCCCGGTCCCCCTCGACCTCCTGCGGGGTCAGCTTCACGTGCATGCCGGTCTCCAGCTCGGCTACGTCGCCGCGCAGCTCGCCGATCCGCAGCTTCGGCCCCGGCAGGTCTCCCAGCACCGCCACCTCCTGGCCGGCCCGCTCGGCCGCGCCGCGGATCGCCTCGACGGTTCGGGCGTGGCGGTCGCGGTCGGCGTGGGAGAAGTTGAGGCGGAAGACGTCGGCGCCGGCCTCGATCAACCGCACCAGCGTCTCGGGCTCCCAGCTGGCCGGCCCGACTGTCGCGATGATCTTCGTTCGCCTGCCGTGCTTCACCCGTATGACTGTAGAGAGTGATGCATCGCACTTCGCCAATCGCGACGTTTACACCGATCTCTGTGACAATGACGGCGTGAGCAGCACCGTCGCCGAGCGCCCCACCGCCTCCGAGGAACCGGCCTTCCCCGACCTCGTCGGCGAGGCGCCGCCCTCACCCGCCGGACCGATCGACGAGGCGGAACTCGCGGCACTCGGCAAGCCCCCGGTCGTGCCGCTGCCCCGCATGTCCCAAATGCTGCGCTTCAGCCAGCGCCAGATCGAGTACATGTTCGGCGCCCGCCGCCGCATCGGCGAGACCTTCCGCATGCGGACAGCCCTGCCCGGCGGACCGCTCGTCACCAGCCACCCCGACCACGTCCGTTCGCTCTTTACCGCCAAGCCCGAGCTGGCGCCCTCGCTGACTGGCGAGTCGCCATTGCGGCCGATACTCGGCACCGGCTCGGTCCTCACCTCGGTCGGCGAGCGCCACATGCGCCAGCGCAAGCTGCTGCTCCCCCCCTTCCACGGCGAGGCAATCGAGCGCTACACGGAGATGATCCGCACCGCCACCGAACGCGAGATCGACACCTGGCCGCTCGACCGCCCCTTCGCCCTGGCGCCGCGCATGCAGGCGATCACCCTCGACGTGATCATGGCCGGGATCTTCGGCATCGAGGGACGGCCCAGGCGCGGCACGCCGGAGGACCGGATGCGCATCACGGTGAGGCGACTGGTCAACGCCTCGACCTCACTTGTGGGACAGGCGGGCGAACTGCTCAACATCGGCCGCGAAGAGGCGGTCGGCGTGATCAAGCTCGGCATCGCCATCCTCGATCAACCCACCTACGCGGTCATCCGCGCTCGCCGCGGCGACGAGAACCTGGCCGAGCGCCGCGACATCCTCTCCCTGCTGCTACAGGCGGAAACCGAGGACGCCGAGAGGATGGACGACAAAGAAGTCCGCGACGAGCTGCTCACCCTGGTCCTGGCCGGCCACGAGACGACGGCGAACTCGCTCTCCTGGGCCTGGGAGCGGCTGGTCCGCAACCCCGCCGCCTACGAGGCGCTGCGCGAGGCGACCCGCAACGGCGGCAACGCCGAGGAGCAGGTCGAAGCGACGATCACCGAGAGCATGCGCTCCCGCCCCGTCGTCCCCTTCATCGGCCGCCGCGTCACCGTGCCGTGGCAGTTCGGCCCCTACGGCGTCTCCGCCGACACCCCAGTCGGGATGAGCATCCTGCTCGTCCACCACCGCGAGGACCTCTATCCCGAACCCTTCGAGTTCCGCCCCGAGCGCTGGCTAGGCCGCAAGCCCGGCACCTATGAGTGGATTCCCTTCGGCGGCGGCATCCGCCGCTGCCTCGGCGCCGCCCTGGCGATGGCCGAGATGCACGTCGTCCTCGAGGCAACCGCCCGCCGCCTCGACCTGGAAGCCGCAGAGCCAGAGCCCGAGCACGCCCTGCACCGCAACGTCACCATGATCCCCGCCCGCGGCGGGCGCGTTGTCCTGCGCGCGCGCCGGGCGTAGAGCCTTACAATCGGGCCGAATGCCCGGAGAGGTGGCCGAGTGGCTGAAGGCACTCGCCTGCTAAGCGAGTAGGGGGCGCAAGCTCTCTCGAGGGTTCGAATCCCTCCCTCTCCGTTCCCGCGTACGAGGTGGTTAGTCTCGTGGTCGTGTCCGGCCGCTCGCATGCGGAGTTCGAGGCGATCTTCGAGGAGATCGAGGCTCCGTTTGCCTTCGTCGACCTCGATGCGATGTGGGCCAACTCGGACGCGATGCTGGCGCGAGCAGCGGGCAAGCCGATCCGGGTGGCGAGCAAGTCGCTGCGTTGCCGGGCGCTGCTCGAGCGAGTCCTTGGCCGCGATGAGCGCTACGCGGGGCTGATGACCTTCACCTTGCCGGAGACGCTCTGGCTCGCCGAGAACGGCTTTGAGAACCTGCTGCTCGCCTACCCGACCACCGACATGGCCGCGCTCGGGGAGCTTGCGCTTCGCTCGGTCGCCAACCCCGGCGAGGCGCCGATCGTGATGGTCGACTGCGTCGAGCACCTCGACGCGATCGAGTCGGTGCTGGGCGCGGGGGCGGCGCCGGTGCGGGTCTGCATCGAGCTCGACGCGGGCTGGTGGGCGGCGGGAGGGCGGATCAAGGTCGGGCCGAAGCGCTCGCCGATCCACACGGTCGAGCAAGCGGTCGCGCTGGCGCGGGAGATCGATGGGCGCGCTCAGGTCGAGCTCGCCGCGCTGATGTCCTACGAGGGCCAGATCGCCGGGGTCGGCGACCGGCCTCCGGGACGGCGCCTGCGCGGCGCCGCGATCCGGGCGATGCAGAAGCGCTCGGCCGCCGAGCTGGCCGAGCGGCGGGCCGCGGTCGTCGCCGCGATCCGCGAGTTCGCCGAGCTGCCGATCGTCAACGGCGGTGGCACCGGCAGCCTCGAGCTGACCGGCGCTGAGGACGCGGTCACGGAGATCGCCGCGGGCTCGGGGTTCTACGCCCCCACGCTCTTCGACACATACAGCCGCTTCAGCCTCACCCCGGCGGCCGGCTTCGCCCTGCCGGTCGTGCGCAAGCCCAACCCCGGTGTCGCCACCGCGCTCGGCGGCGGATACCTCGCCTCGGGCAGCGGCGACCCCTCGCGGGTCCCGTCCCCGTGGCTGCCGCCGGGCCTCTCCCTCGACGCCGAGGAGGGCGCCGGCGAGGTGCAGACCCCCCTCAGCGGCGCCCCAGCCCGAGACCTGAACGTCGGCGACCGCGTCTACATGCGCCACGCCAAGGCCGGCGAGCTGTGCGAGCGCTTCGACACCCTCCACCTGGTCGAAGGCAACGAGATAGTCGACGAGGTCCCCACCTACCGCGGTGAGGGCAAGACCTTCCTCTAACACCCCGCCGACGGGCCGATACGTCAAGTCCACCTTGACGTATCGGCCCGTCGGCGGCGGCTCAGGGGCCTAGGACGCGCTCGGCGTACTCGTTGGTGAAGACGTGGCCGGGATCGAGCTCGTCGCGGGCAGCCCGGAAGTCGGCCCAGCGCGGGTAGCGCTCCACCAGGGTCGCGGCGGTCTGGAAGTGGCGCTTGCCCCAGTGCGGGCGGCCGCCGTACTCGTTCATGATCGCCTCGACCGCCTCGAAGTACGGTCGCCACTCCATCCCGCGGTACTGGTGCACGGCGATGTAGGCGGTGTCGCGTTCGTGGGAGGGGCTGATCAGGGCGTCGTCGCCGGCGGTGACACGCATCTCGATCGGGAAAAAGACCGGGTAGCGGTTGGAGCGAACCCACTCGATCACCCGCCGGGCCGCCTCCGGGCCGTGCTCGCGCGGCACGCCGTACTCCATCTCGGTGAAGCGCACGCGGCGCTCGTTGGCGAAGATCCGGTCGCTGCGGTCGGTGGCCGTGCTGCCCGAGGCGAGCCAGGCGGCCAGCCGCGAGAGCGAGGGAATCGCCCGCGGCAGCGCCTTGCCGGCAGCCGAGATCACCCCCAGCGCCCAGTTCTCGAGCACGATGTCGTTGAGGAAGGCCGCCGTCCGGCCCCGCGGGCGCGGCGGCCCGTCGGTGCGGTTTCGTTCCAGCACCAGGGCCGAGTCGGCGTAGGGGAAGGTAAAGAGCTCGAAGTGCTCGTGTTCGTCGGCGCGCTCCTGGAAGGAGTCGAAAACCTCATCGCGCGGGCAGGGGCTGTCGACGCGGCGCAGGGTGAAGGCCGGCGGGCAGCGCAGGGTGACCGAGCAGATCGCCCCCAGGGCGCCGATGCTGACGCGGGCGGCACGCAGCAGCTCCGGGTCGCCCTCGGCGGTCAGCTCGCGCACCGAGCCGTCGGCGAGTACCAGCTCCATCGCCACCACCTGGGAGGAGATGTTGCGCAGCTTGGCGCCGGTGCCGTGGGTTCCGGTCGAGATTGCGCCGGCCAGCGTCTGGCGGTCGATGTCGCCGAGGTTCTCCATCGCCAGGCCCAGCCCGTGCAGCTGCTCGTTGAGGTCGGCGAGGACCGTCCCGGCCCCGACCTTGACCAGGCCGGAAGAGCGGTCGGCGTCGATCACGCCGCTGAGCCGGCCGGCGTCGATCATCGTCCCGTCCGTCATCGCCGTCTCGGTGAACGAGTGGCCGCTGGCGACGACACTTACCTTGCGCCCGGCGTCCACGGCCCGCGCGACCCCCTCGGCCAGCTCCTCGCGGGTGCCCGGGCGCAGCCGCTCGAACGGGGCGCAGGATTGGTCCCCCGCCCAGTTGCGCCAAGCGCTTCCCGCCCCTCCCGTCCCACCGTCAGCCGAAGACATGCTCCGGGAGCCTAGTCCGGTCAGCCCTCCGCCGCACGCATGACCGGTGGTGCCAGCTCGTGGAACGAGTAGAGGACCGTGCCTGCCAGGAGGAGGATGATCGCCACGCTCGGCGCCGCGTTGCCGGCGACACTAGCCGCCGCGCCGCCGGCGAGCCCGCCCACGACCTGGCCCGAGGCCCAGGCCATGTTGGAGAGCCCCGCCGCGAAGCCCTGATGCAGGCGACTCGACTCCGCCACCTCGGAGAGCATCGTCAGGGCGGGGGTGAAGCAGATGCCGCCGCCGAGCGAGGTGAGGATCAGGCCGGCCATCACCATGCCCATCGTCTCTCCGATCGCGATCGCCCCCATCGCCATCGCACAGATGCTGAGCCCGATCATGAAGGGGCTTCGCCGGCCTGCCCGGTCGGAGTAGCGACCGGCGATCGGCGCCAGCGCGGCCTCCAGCGCCGCTCCGGCGATGAAACCTCCGGCGATAAGCGCGTGGCCGCCGCCGAGGTCGGAGATCTGCAGTGGCACCAGGACCTCGACCGCGCCGAACATCACCGAGGGAATCGCGACGAACGTGGTGGCGATCACGATCGGTCGGCTGACGATCGTCTCGACCACCTCGCGCAGGTGCTGGCGTTCCGGCGCTTCGGCCTCGGGCAGGCGGGAGGCGAAAGCGGCGAGAGCAATCGCGACGACGAGCACCGCGCTGAACACCAGTTCGGTGCCGATGGTGGCGGCGAGAGCGCCGACCGCAGGACCGAACAGGGCGCCGGCGACTGCGGTGCCGAGCGCGCTGCCGATCACCGCACCGCGCTTCTCCGGCGGCGCGGCGCTGATCAGCCAGGTCAGCGCCCCGGACCAGATCAGCGCGCCCGCCACTCCCTGGGCGAAACGCGCCGCGTCGAGCAGCAGGAACTCGTGAGCGAAGCCGAAGGCGACGCTGGCGAGGCCGAGCAGCAAGAGGCCCACGATCACGGTCCGGCGGGGACCGAAGCTGGCTGCAACCAGGCCGGCGGGAAGCGAGAAGACCAGGGTCCCGGCGGCGTAGGAGGCGGAGAGGACGCCCGCCTGTGCCTTGCTCAGCCCGAGTTCGGCGACGTAGTCCGGCAGCAACGGCGCGATCGCCGAGAAAAAGACGACATCGAAGAAGACCATCGTTGAGGCGAGGATGAGCAACCGGCGCATGCAGACAATACAATCACCTATTGGTCCGAATCACCAGAGCAGTTCTCAACTTGCGCCACTCCGTCTAGCATCGAGCCATCGCCTACTCCCCGGAGGGGTGGCAGAGCGGTTGAATGCACCGGTCTTGAAAACCGGCAGACATCGAAAGGTGTCTCGAGGGTTCGAATCCCTCCCCCTCCGCTATTGTCTGGTGTCAGTAGATAGGCGACACCTGTGTCGAGACATAGGAGACACCCAACGAAGGGAGATCTCCTGTGGCAAAGGCGCGGTACCTAGTCGAGGCGCATCTGGTCGAAGGCCGCTCGGTCTCAGAGCTGGCGAAGGCCCACGGCGTGCATCGCAGCTGGATCTACAAGCTGCTCGCCCGCTACCGAGAAGGCGGGTATGAGGCCCTGGAGCCACGCTCCAGGGCGCCGCTCTCAAGTCCCAACCGCACGCCCGAGGAGGTGGTGCGGGCAGTCGTGTCCCTGCGAGAGCAGCTGCTCTCGCAGGGACACGACTGCGGCGCTGAGACGATCGCCCACCACCTCGCCCGGGAAGGGACTGATCGCGTTCCCTCGGTCGCGACGATCTGGCGGATCCTGCGCCGCGAGGGGCTGGTCGTCCCGCAGCCGCAAAAGCGTCCGCGCAGCTCGCTGATCCGCTTCGAAGCCGATCTTCCCAACGAGACGTGGCAGGCAGACATCACCCACTGGCGGCTCGCCGGCGGGCGCGACGTGGAGATCCTCAACATGGTCGACGACCACTCGCGCCTGTTCTTGGCCTCCCGTGCCTTCTCCACCGCCAAGGCTGCCGACGTGGTCGAGGTCTTTCGCTCTGCGATTGAGCTGCACGGGGCGCCGGCGTCCTTGCTTTGCGACAACGGCGCCGTGTTCACCGCCCGCCCTCGTGGGGGCAAGGTGCTCCTGCAGCTCGAGATGGAGCGCCTCGGCATCGTTGCCAAGAACTCGCGTCCCTACCACCCCCAGACCTGCGGCAAGGTCGAGCGCCTGCACCAGACGCTGAAGCGCTACCTGGCAAGGCAGACTCCGGCGAAAACGCTTTCAGAGCTGCAGGGCCAGCTCGATGCCTTCGTGCACTACTACAACACGACCAGGCCTCACCGGGCGCTGGGCGGGCGTACGCCCCTGCAGGCCTACAGCGCCCGGCTCAAGGCCCGGCCAGTCGAGGTGCCTGAGCCCGAGACGCATTTCCGCATCCGCCACGACAAGGTCGACTCCGTGGGAACGGTCACCTTGCGCCACGACTCAAAGCTGCACCACATCGGCCTCGGTCGCGCCCACAAGGGCAAGCCGATCAAGCTGCTCGTCGCCGATCGCGACATCCGCGTGCTCGACGCCCGAACGGGCGAGTTGATCAGGCAACTCACCCTCGATCCGAGCCGCGACTACCAGCCGATCGGAGGGAGCTGAGGTGTCTACGATGTCCCGCGACATCTGTCTCCGATGTCGCGACACATCACACCTCCCCCTCCGCTATTGCGCCATTCGAGGCGGGTACGATGCGACGCATGATCGACGATGCCGTGATCGAAGATGCGGGGCGGCGACTGGCGGCAGCGGCGCACTCCCCGGCAAAGGTTGTGCTCTTTGGATCACGAGCACGTGGCGGTGGCCGCGATGACAGCGACCTCGATTTCCTTGTGATCGAGGCCCATGTCGAGAGCAAGCTCAACGAGATGGTGCGCCTGCGCGAGGCACTTCCCCCGCTTGGGGTGCCGGTCGATGTCGTCGTGGTCTCCGAGGAGGAGGCGGCCCGGCGCGAAAACGTGCCAAGCACGCTGGTGCATCGGGCGCTCCGCGAGGGCCGCGTTCTTGTCACAGCCTGACCTCGAAGAAGCCCAGCTTTTTCTGCGGAAGGCCCGAGAGGATGCCGATGCCATGGAGAAGCTCGCTTCAGACGTAGACATGGCCGACACCATCGTCGGGTTCCACGCCCAGCAAGCGGTCGAGAAGGCGCTGAAGGCAGTGCTCGCCGCATCTGGCGACGACTTCCCTTGGACGCACGACCTGCGGCACCTCATCGAGCGTCTGAACGATCTCGAAATACAGCTTCCCTTGTCACTCCAAGATGTAGGCGTGCTCGGCCCGTGGGCAGTGGAGTTTCGGTATGGAGAGACGATCGACGACCCCCTAGATCGAGCCCAGGCGATCACCTTGGCCAACGACGCAGTTGCTTGGGCCGAGGCACACGTTGAGAACAAGGCATCAAGCCCCGACTGAACGAGGGACGCTTCGAATCGAAACCGTGCGCGTCATCTACCACCACGAAGCCGACGGCTGGTGGGCCGAATCCCCCGACGTAGAGGGCTGGTCCACCGCTGGCGACTCCTACGCCGAGGTGGTCAAGCTCGCCGAAGGCGGCATCCCTTTCGCCTTGGATCGGCCAGCCGAGCTGGAGCACTACGTTCCTGCCGGCGAGCGCGTCCCTGCTTGACTCAGTTCAACGCTTGATCCAGAGCCAGTCATCACGCGTTCGCTTCCCCCTTTTGCGCAAAGCGGCACTCAGCGCCGAGCCCGAACTAGGACACGTAGGCCTTGCGCACCATGGCGGCCGTCCACTGGTTCGTGCCGTGAGCCGGGGGGACACCCTTGCGGTTCAGCGTGTCGGCGATGTCTTCCAGTGATTTGCCTGCAAGAAGCAGTGCCCCGATCTGCTTCCGCCGCGTGTGGTCACGCTGATTGCACTCGATATGGGACAACCGAACGTTGTCGGCACGCAGCTTTCCACCGGCCGAACTGAGGATCGGGTAGTGGTCGCGCGACGGCGCCCACATGGTGCGCGCCGTCGTGAGCGGATCGAACGCGCCGCGTCCGTTGGGGTGGTAGCACTGCGGCATCTCGCACTTCAGGGCGAGGAGTTGGCCGCGCTCGGCCATCTTCACAAGGACGTCTCCATTCTTTACGCCGAGGTCGCGCAGTTGGTCCGCGATTGATCTATCGGCCACCCGCTGATCCTGACACAAGTACGCGAGCGGCCCCAGCGCGCGTCCGCGATGGTTTCTACCGACGCGTCAGCTGCCTCCTCTTTTTATGCAAGCCCGTCTCCGGCGCGGCTACTGCTCCCGTCTGAAGGCAGTAGCGGAGGTCTTCGGGCTCGCATGGCGCTGCTTTCATCCCTTGGCAGGATTGAGCCAGTTCGGACCGGTCGGTTCGCTTAGCTGCGCAACGAGCTTCGCCACCGAATCGCGGTCGAGGTCTCCTGTCGCCGCAAGGACACCACGACCGTCACCGATTTGCCTCCGGTTCGAGTGGACATCGGGCGGCATGCCTTGAGCGCCTAACCCCTCCCCCTCAGATGCCGCTGACACTCCGGCCCCAAGGGCAGGAAACCCCGCTTGGCAGCCGAACGTGCGGGGATGGAGACGGCATCGCGCCGGGGGCGCAGGCGTGAGCGTTGGTTGGAGCGGGGGGAGCGGGTCAGCGATGCCTTCGGGCTTGTCCTGATTCTCGTCCTCGTCACCTATGTGCTCGCATCCCTGTTCGAGAATCGGGGTTGGGGCTCGGTGCTCCTCACCCTCGCCACCGGCGCGACCTCGGTGGTGGCGCTGACCAGCTCGCACGTCCGTGCCGGGCTCGTACGTGGGGCGATCGTGCTCTCAGGGCTGACCGTGCTGCTCGCCGCGGTCGGCGCCGCAACTGACGACCGGGTCTGGCTCAACCTGGCGACGCTGATCCAGGTGACACTGCTGGCGATCGCGATGGGAGCGGTGCTGCGCCGTGTGGTCATGGCCCCCGAGGTCGGCTCGCGCACGATCCTCGGCGCGCTCAGCGTCTACGCGGTGCTCGGCATCCTCTTCACCTTCGTCTACGGCGTCGTCGATCGCGTCCAAAGCGGGCCTTTCTTCGAAGGCCACCCCCACCCCGCCGGCTCCGACTTCCTCTTCTTCAGCTACACGACCCTGACCACGACCGGCTACGGCAACCTCGTCCCAGGCAGCCAGCCGGGCCGGCTGATCTCAGGCCTGGAGATGATGATCGGGCAGATCTTCCTCGTCACCCTGGTCGCCGGCCTGGTCAGCCTCTGGCGCCCGGGCGAAGCGATGCGGCGCCGCCGCGAGGCCAAGGCTCAGCCGGAGAGCACCGAGCCGAGCTCCGCCAGCTGAGACTCCATCGCGTCGCAGAGCCGGTCGCAGAGGTCGAGCACCGCCGCGTCGGCGATCCGGTAGAGCGAGCTGGTCCCCTGCTTGCGTCGTGCGACGAAACCCTCGGCGCGCAACGCTCCGAGGTGCTTGGAGACGTTCTGCTGGGAGGTGCCCAGCGCTTCGGTCAGCTCGCCCACCGAGAGCTCCTCGCGGCGACGTAGCTGGTCGAGGATGCGCAGCCGGGTCGGGTCCGAGAGAGCGCGGAAGCGACCGGCGATCAAGTCTGCGGCATTGGGCTGTAGCGGGCTCTGCATCATTCTGCTATCTTACCATTTCACAACTGTTAAGTTGTTAACTCGTGAAGTAGCCAAACTGGAGGATAGCGATGCCCACTGTTGCCGCTCCACATCCCACCCAACAAGAACCGGCCGCGCCGGCTCGCTGGCCGCTCGAGCGCATCCTCTTCGCCCTGGCCGGAACGATGACCGGACTCAGCGCCGTGCTCAGCGCCCTCGTCAGTCCCTGGTTCTTGCTGCTGACCGGCTTCGTCGCCTTCAACCAGCTGCTCTTCGCCACGGTCGGGGACTGCCCGGCCTCGCTGATCCTCCGCCACGGCTTCGGCGTCGAGCGCGGGTGTTCCCAGTGAGCGAACTGGGCCCGATCGGGCGCCTCGGCCGCTTCGCCGCCGAGCGCCGCCGCTTGGTCTTCGTCTCCTGGGCCGTGATCGCGGTCGGTCTCGGGGTGCTGGCGCCCCGGGTCGAGACCGCCCTCTCCGGCGCCGGCTGGCAGGCCAACGGCTCGGAGTCCGTGGCGGCCCGGGAAAGGATTGACCGCGCCTTCGGCGGGGCGGGGGCCTACTCGCTCCAGGTCGCGATCCACTCCGACCGGCTGACCGCTATCTCCCCCGCCTTCCGCCTCACCGTCGCCCGTGCCCGGCGGCTGCTCGCCGCCAGCCCGGCCGTGAACGGAGTGACGCCGCCGCGCCGCGGGCTCTCGATCTCCCGCGACGGCCACACCGCGGTGATCCGCGCCAGCGCCGCGAAGGACCCGAACGCGATGGTCACCGCGGCGAATGACCTCAAGGGGCCGCTCGGCGACGCGGCCGCGCCCGGCGTCGAAGCAAACCTCACCGGCGCCGCCGGCATGTGGTCGGACTTCAACGAAGCCAACCGCGAAGCGATGCTCCGCTCCGAGCTGCTCTCCTGGCCAGTGACGCTGGCGATCCTCGTCCTCGCCTTCGGCTCGCTGGTCGCCGCCGGCCTGCCCCTGATGCTGACGATCACCGGCCTGATCGCCTCGGCCGGCGTGCTCTACCTCGGCACCCTGATCTCGCCGATCTCGATCTGGGCGATGAACTTCGCCCTGATGTTCGCCCTGGCGCTCGGCATCGACTACGCCCTGTTCGTCGTCATGCGCTTCCGCAACGCCCTCTTCGGGCAGCACGACTCGCCGGTCGACGCCGTCGCCGAGACCATGGACACGGCAGGAAAGGCCGTCCTCTTCTCGGGGATCACGGTGCTGGTCTCACTCGCAGCCGTGTTGCTCGTCCCCAGCCCTGCCTTCCGCTCGGTCGCGCTCGGGATCATCGTCGCCGTCCTCTTCGTGCTGGCCGCGACCCTGACCCTGCTGCCCGCGGTGCTGGCCAAGCTCGGCCCCAAGCTCGACCGCCTCGCCCTGCCTTGGGCCCACAGCGGCGAGCACCGCTCGGCCCGCTTCGCCCGCTGGGGAGAGCTGCTGTGGCGACGCCCGTTCGCCTTCGGCGGCCTCGCCCTGGTCGCGCTCCTGCTCCTGGCCCTGCCGATCCTCAACCTGAGAACCGGGATGCCCTCGATCAAGGTGGTGCCGAGCGGCGATCACTCCCGCCTCGGCTACAACCGGATCACCGCCGCCTTCGGCCCCGGAGCCCCAGGCGCGATCCAAGTCGTCACCCCGCCCCCGACGGGACGAAAAGCCGCCCCTGGAGCAGGAAATCGTCCCGTCGGCCGAGTTTTGGGGAGCGATCCCGGGATCGCGGCTGTATTGCCGGCCCGGGTCGGAGCCGACGGGCGGGTGCTCGTTGAAGCGATTCCGGTTGCCGGGCCCTCGACCACCGCGTTTGGCGCCACGGTCGAGCGGCTGCGGGCCGAGCTGCCGCCCCAGGACCTCCTGGGCGGACCGGCGGCGGAAAACCACGACCTGGAAGCCGCCCTGAGCGCGAAGACCCCGCTGGCGATCGGGGTCGTGCTCGGCCTCGGTTTCCTGCTCCTCCTCGTCGCCTTCCGGGCGCCGCTGCTGGCGGCGGTCGGCGTGCTCGCCAACCTGCTCTCCACGGCGGCGGCCTTCGGTGTCGCCACCCTGAT
This sequence comes from uncultured Solirubrobacterales bacterium, assembly GCA_963817905.1. GTDB lineage: Bacteria > Actinomycetota > Thermoleophilia > Solirubrobacterales > 70-9 > VRUE01. Next base: position 869,535 of record CAWFPS010000003.1, read on the forward strand.
CTTCCAGGACGGCCACCTCGCCGGAGTCCTCGGCTTCGAATCCCAGGGCTTCCTTGACGCCTGGGGACCGATCTTCTTCTTCGCGATGATCTTCGCGATCGCGATGGACTACACCGTCTTCCTGCTCTCCTCTGCCCGCGAGCACTGGGAGGAGACCGGCGACGCCCGCCAGGCGATGGTCGGCGGGCTCGCCCACTCGGGGCGGGTGATCCTCGCCGCCGGAGCGGTGATGGTCGCTGTCTTCTTCACCTTCGCCCTCTCCGGCCCGCTACCGCCGAAGGAGATGGGCGTGATCCTCGGCGTAGCCGTCCTACTCGACGCCTTCCTGGTGCGGCTGCTGCTGCTGCCGGTCTTCCTGCGCCTGGCCGGGCGGTCTGTCTGGTACCTGCCCAGCTGGCTCGACCGGCTCCTCCCCGACGTCCACTTCGGCCACGGCGGGCGCTCAGCTGAAGTACTGCCCGTGGAACCCGAAGGGGATGTGGTGGGGGACCCGGGCCCGGCCTAGCTCCGAGAGACCGGCGGCGTCGAGGACGAGGAGGAACGAGCTGGCGGCGCCGGCGTCGAGGACGACCGAGAGCAGCACCCCCTCGTCCTCGTCCCCGTGTCGCTGCGGGGCGGGGACGAAAACCGGCTCGCCGGGAAAGGTGCCCGGTTCATGCCACTCGGTCGCCTCGCCGCTCTCGACGTCGATCTTGAGCAGGCGATCGAGGAATTCGTCTTCCCCGCCTGCGCCCGGCGCACCGACGCCGTAGGTGTAGCGATAGGGCCTCCCGTTGCGCTCGCGGTAGTCGATCCGAGGCAGCTCCAGCGGCGCGTCGCAGAGCTCTTCCTCGGCCACGCGACCGCTGCCGAGGTCAACCCGGTAGCGCAGCAGCCTGGCGAGCGCCGCCGGCGGTGGCGGCGTGGACCGCAGGCGCTTGAGGTAGAGCGAGTCGACGATCGTCGCGTCGTCGTAGGCGGCGAAGTCGATCGTCAGCTCGCCGTCGCGCTCGAAGGCGTTGACATGGTGGAAGGAGAAGCGCGGCTCGGCCTCGTAGGCGCCCCGCAGCTCGCCGTCCCCGCGGTCGAAGACGAGCACCCGCGTGCCCAGCTCGGGCTTCCACTCGTAGTTCTCGATGAAGGGCCGCCCGGAGAGCGCCAGGTCGAGCGGGTTGACGACGAGCGGGAAGGCGACCAGCACCGCGTAGCGCTCGGTGAGGGCGAAGCTGTGCATGTAGGAGGGTCGGGCAACCCGCATCGAGGCGACCCGGCGCTGGGTGTCGCGGTCGCGCTGGGCAAAGATCCGGTACTCGCTGCGGGCGCCGAAATGAGTGACGTAGGCGACCAGCTCGCCCCGCGCGGGGTCGTGGTGGGGATGGGCGGTGGCGTGGATTCCCGGCGGGCGGAAGGCGACGCCGACAGTCTCCAGGGTCTCGGGGTCGAAGGCCACCGGCATCGGCGTCTCGGTCATCGCCACGTACTCGTCGCCCAGACGGGTGAGGCTGACGTTGCAGTTGTCGGAGATCTTGGGCCGGAAAAGGGTCGCCGCGCGGCGGAAGATCGAGCGGCAGGGATCGGTGGCGAACTCGCTGTAGGAGATCTTCCCCTCGCGCTCCGCCGCCTCGTAGGCCTTGCTGCGCAGGAAGCGGCTGGCATAGGAGACCGAGCCGCCGGCGAAAGAGAAGCGGTGCAGCATCGCCAACCCGTCGAACCAGTGGTTGAAGGCCTGCTCGCCGACCTCGAACTTGGCTGGGCCGTTGCGCAGCAGCGTCCCAGCGAGCCACTCCGGGATCGAGCCCTCGACCGGAAGCGAGTCGAACTCGACCTCGGCGTCGAGCGTCTCCAGGCCCTTCGAGTAGCTGAGACGGGATACGTTCGGCGCCGCCATGCCCATCGTCGTCTCCATTTCGTCCTCCGCCTCCTATAGTCTATTCTAGACGGTCTAAGAGATACCATTCTCTCCGCGAGATGTCAAACGAGATCCGCCTCACTCCCACCTCCTACATCGTCCTCGGCCTGCTCGAGGCGGCCGGCGAGGCGACCCCATACGACCTCAAGCAGATGGTCGCGGTCAGCCTCGGCAACTTCTGGTCGCTCCAGCACGCCCAGCTCTACACCGAGCCCGAACGGCTCGCCGGGGCCGGATACCTGGAGGAGCGGCGCGAGCAGGGCGGCCGACGGCGGCGCCACTACCGAGTTACCGAGAACGGCCGCGAGGCACTGCGCAGCTGGCTGGCCGAGCCGACGGCGGAGCTGACCGAGTTGCGCGACCTGGCCCTGCTCAAGGTCTTCTTCGGAGCCAACCCGGAGGCGATGGCGGCGGCCCAGGTTCCGGCCCATGAGGCCAAACTCGCCGAGTACGAAGAGCTGCGCGAAACCGCCGAAGAGGGCCTGCCGGAGGGGCCGCGCATCTCGCTGGAAGCCGGGATCGAGGCCGAGCGTATCTGGGTCGACTTCTGGTCGCGGCTGGCCGGTTAACGGCCGGGCGGCGCTACTCGGAGAGCTCGACCCGCTCGATCGCCTGCGCCTCAAGCGGACGATCGGAAGCGTCGGTCGCGGTCGACTCGATCGCGTCGACGACGTCCATGCCGTCGGTGACGCGTCCGAAGACGGTGTGCTTGCCGTCGAGCCACGGCGCCGCCGCGGTGGTGACGATGAAGAACTGCGAGCCGTTGGTGTTGGGCCCGGCGTTGGCCATCGCCAGCGCCCCGCGCTCGATCTTGTGGTCGTTGAACTCGTCCTCGAACTGATAGCCGGGGCCGCCGGTCCCGGTCCCCTCCGGGCAACCGCCCTGGATCATGAAGTCGGGGATCACCCGGTGGAAGATCAGTTCGTCGTAGAAGCGGTCGGCCGAGAGCTTGCGGAAGTTCTCGACCGTCTTCGGCGCGTCCTCGTCGTGCAACTCGAGCACGATCGCCCCGGCGCTGGTGTGAAGGGTGGCCTGCGACATCGAGCGCGAACCCTAACCGATGGGCCGACGGGCCGATACGTCAAGTCTGCCTTGACGTATCGGCCCGTCGGCGGGGGAGCGAGGCTAGCCTTGGACGCGGAGGAGGACTGGATGGGAGGCTCCGGGGGCGTAAGGCCAGCGCTCCTCGGGCAGGACCGCCGCTCGGATTCGGATCCGCGCCGTACCGCTGACGTAGCGGAACCGGTAGCGAGCGTGGAAGCGGCCGCTGTGGTCGCTGCGGGTGACGAGCACTGGGCGCCAGCGCTTCGCCGCCTCCTCGTAGTACTGGATCGCGACCAGCTTTCCGCGGCGTGGCAGCGGTGCGCCGAGCGTGCGGACACGGCCGCTGAAGCGCACCGCCTCTCCGGTGCGGAGCTGCGGCGGCGCCGCGTGGAGCTCGGCCCCACCGCGAACCCGCAGCTTCAGCGGCCTGCGCGAGGCGCCGGCGAGCCCGCGCCCGCCGGCGAAGGCGACCGAGACGCGGCGGGACGTCCCCGGCTCCAGGCGCAGGCGAAAGCCGCCGTGGGGCCCGGTCTGGACCCGCTCCACCTCTGCCCGCCCCAGGGCGCCGCGCGACGGGCGGGAGACGACCCGGAGCGTGCGCCCGGCGAGCCCGGCGCCGTCGGAGTCGAGCAGGCGGCCGCTCAGCCTCGCCGCCACGCGGAAGGGCACGGTCAGGTCGGTGCCGGAGTGCCCGCGCCAGCGCAGCCGGGCGAAGATCCGCGTCTTGGCGCCCACCGGCTCGGCCCGCTTGACCGCGGCCACGGGCGCCCCGGGGACCCTGCGCACGGTCATCTCGGTGCCGTCCGCGCGGCGAGTCGTGGTGGCGGTATTGCCGGCGCCGTCGACCGCGTCGGCGCGGAACACGTAGGTGCCGGGACCGAGGTCGCTCGGCAGCCGGGCGATCAGCTCGGCGTCCGCGGCGCTCCCGCCCCGCTGGAACTTGGCCGGCAGCTCCGTCCACACCTGGGAGTCGAGGCGGCGGAAGTGGATCTCGCCGCTCGCCGGCCCGGAGTGCGCGTCGGCGAGCTGCGCGCGGATCTGGGACGAGTCCGCGCCTCCGGCGGGGGCTGGCTCGAAAGCGACGCCTGGGGGCACGTCGTCGAAACGCAGCGGCACCGTTGCCACCGAGGACGCGGACTCGTTCCCCGCCTCGTCGCGCAGCCAGACGCCCAGCGAGTAGGCGCCGGCGCGCGGGACGAAGAGGTTCTGCAACTTGTTGATGTCGTGGCCGGCGACGAACTTGGCGCCGCTGTCATAGCCAGCCGGCCCGGTGATCCGCCAGTAAGCGCCGCCGATCGGGCTCGCCGGGCCCTGGTCGGGGTCGATCCAAGTGGGATCGAAGTCGTTGCCGCGGCGCCAGCCCTCGGGGCCGGGGAGCATCAGCTCACGCGGGTGGGCGGGCGGGTTGTTGTCGATGAAGACCGTCCGCTCCGGCAGGCAGTTGACGTTGCCGGCGAAGTCGGTGGCGCAGTGGCCGACGTTGTGCGGGCCGTCGCTGAACCCGCGGGTGGAGAGCGGGTAGTAGCCGACCCGTTCGGTCGGGCAGGGCCGCATCGTCGTCGCCCGCCACTCGCCGCCGATCGAGGCGGCGTTGCAGGGATGGTCGTGGGCGAGGACGGGGTGGCCGTCGATCAGCGCTTCGGTTCGCTTCAGGCCCGCCCCGACGTCCGTGGCCCGGTAGCCGAGCCTGCGATCGCCGCGCAGCCAGCCGCCGGCGAGCATGTCGCCATCGACGCTCGAGCCCGGCGCGTAGTCGTCCTCCACCGTGATCGTCAGCGCCCGGACGGCCGACCAGGAACCGGGATCGAGGCTGCACCACTTGCTCTCGGCCCTCGCGCAGAGCAGGCGATCCTCGAGCGCGGGCTGCGCGGGCGAGAAGCCGGCGACGAACCCGCGCGGCGTCGTGTCCGTCGTCGAGGCGCTGGCGAAGGGATTGAAACCGCCGTTCCAGGTCGCCACGCCGATCCGCTGCTCGATCCCGTCGTGCAGCGCGTGCCACCAGGTGCCGCTGACCCGGGTGATCCCGGTCCCTGCCGGAGCGTCCCAGCGCCAGCGGGCGTAGCGGCTGCCGGAGACCGTGCCCTGGCCGTCGCGGGTGAAGCTCTTCAGGTGGGCGCCATCGAACGGGTCGGCGCCCGGCGGGGTCGCGCAGTAGGCGTCGGGCCGGAACTTGGCCCCGCCGGTGGAGTCCGCCCAACCGGCATCGGCACCGACGTGCCAGCCGCACTGGGCGACCGAGTACTTGGCCGCCGTCGCCTCCTTCGCCGCCAACAGCAAGAGGGCCAGCGCCAGCGCCACCCCCATCGCAACGATCCGGCCCAATCCGCCCCGCGTCCCCGACATAATTCCTCCTTCGCTTGAGTGCATGTGGGACGCCTAAGGCCGCGGCGGCGAAAACTCTCCCCCCCTCCGCTCAAATTGCCTGGCTCCTGCCGCCCGCGCGCCTTTGCGAGAATGAGCCCAATGGCACTCCCCACGCAGGATCAGATAACCGAGAAGCTGCGCGCAGTGATCGACCCCGAGCTGCGCCGCTCAATCGTCGAGCTGGGCATGGTTCGCTCGATCGAGGTCAAGGAGAGCGGCCGGGTGGAGGTCGTCGTCTCGCTGACCACGGCCGGGTGCCCGATCCGCTCGCACTTCGAACAGGCCGTCGCCAAGCAGGTCTCCGAGCTGGACGGCGTGACTGAGGTCGAGGTCGGCTTCGACGTCCTCTCCGACGAGGAGAAATCGTCCCTGCAGCAGACCCTCGGCCGCGGCAAGCTGCCCGCCGGCGCCCTGGCGCAGGTGAAGAACGTGATCTGCGTCGCCTCCGGCAAGGGCGGGGTGGGCAAGTCGACGATGACCGCCAACCTGGCCGCGGCACTGACCGCCGAAGGCCACGCCGCGGGCGCGCTCGACTGCGACGTCTACGGCTACTCGATCCCGCGCATGCTTGGCGTCAACAACAAGCCCGAGGTCAACGCCGAGCGCAAGATCCTGCCCTTGGAGGCTCCCAGCGGCGTCAAGGTGATGTCGATCGGCTTCTTCGTCGAGGACAACTCCGCTGTGGTCTGGCGCGGGCCGATGCTGCACAAGGCGATCCAGCAGTTCCTCGAGGACGTCGCCTGGGGAGAGCTGGAGTACCTGCTGCTCGACCTGCCACCGGGGACGGGGGACGTCTCGATGACCCTCGCCCAACTGCTGCCGCAGGCCAAGTTCGTGATCGTGACCACGCCGCAGCCGGCGGCGCAGAGCGTCGCCAAGCGCGGCGCCGAGATGGCGGCCAAGTTCGACCTCGAGCTGCTCGGCGCGATCGAGAACATGTCGGGATTCACGACGCCCGACGGCGAGCGCTTCACGATCTTCGGCGAGGGCGGAGGGCAACTGCTCGCCGACGAGCTCGACATCCCCCTGCTCGGCAAGGTGCCGCTCTCCGAGGCGCTGCGCGAGCACGCCGACAATGGCACGCCGCTGGTCACGGCCGAACCGGATTCCCCTGCCGCACAGGCGATTCGCCAGGCAGCCCGCGGCATCGTCGCCGCCACCCCGCAGGAGCTACCGGTCCTGCAGGCAGTGCCGCCGAGCGTCGAAGCACCGCCGGCCAGCGGTACGCCGCTCCCCGTCGTCCAGTAGCCCGGCCCACGCCCGGCCGGCCGGTCGGCGTGAAGGTGGGCGATAAAAGCTGAGAGGGCGACGCCGTTACAGCGCCGCCCTCCCAGTCCATCGAGCAAGCATCGAGCGCCAAACCAGGAGCCATTGCTGACGACCCAGTTACAGCAACCGACGCAACACAGATGTTAAAGGTAAAAAATGGTGCACTTGCTCAAGCGTGGACTTGGGCGATAACTTCCAGGTCGAGGTTGCTGCAAAGTGGCCAGTCGTGGCGCGGCGAGGCGCCGGGGCCTATGCGGCAGACTTGCTCTTGTAGTACTCGGCGTTGATCTCGGCGTACTTGGCCCACTCGGCCGGCAGCTGGTCCTCGGCGAAGCAGGCGTCAACCGGGCAGGCCTCGACGCAGGCGTCGCAATCGATGCACTCGTCCGGGTCGATGTAGAGCATCTCAACCGAGTCGTAGTCGGGCTCGTCCGGCGTCGGGTGGATGCAGTCGACGGGACAGACCTCGACGCATGAGTTGTCCTTCTGGCCGATGCACGGCTCGGCGATGACGTAGGTCATTCGAGGCTTTTCTCCTGGGTCGTCGTTTGGTGCGGCCGGAGGCCTTGGCCCCCGCCCAAGCGCGAGCGGACATTTTAGGGATTGAGCGGCGGCAGCGTGATCGGCGGTGGAAATTCGACCGGCGCGGCGAGCCGAACCCTTCCTAGCCGAAGCCGAAGAAGAGGCACCATCACTAGCATCGCTCAGCGATGCTGCTGCTGACAGGGGCAACCGGAAGCGTTGGGTCGCGGCTGCTGCCGCTGCTGCTCGAGCGCGGCGAGAACGTGCGCTGCCTGGTGCGCGAGCCGCGGCGGCTGGGTGCGCGGCGGGTCGACGTGCAGATCGCCCTCGGCGACCTCGGCGAGATGTCCGATCCCTACCTGGTGCGCCAGGCACTGCGCGGGGTCGACACCGTGATCCACCTGGCGGCAACGATCCGCGACCAGCCACCGCACCGGATCGAGGAGCTGAATGGGCTGGCGACCTTGCGGCTGCTGCGTGCCGCGGAGCGCAGCGGTGTTAAGCGCTTCGTCTTCTTCAGCGCTCTCAATGCCTCGGTCGCCCAGCGCACCCGCTTCTTCAGGGCGAAGTGGCTGGCCGAGCGGGCTGTCGCCTCCTCCTCGCTGGAGTCGACGATCTTCGCTCCCTCGATCGTGTACGACCGCTCCGACCCGTGGGTGACCCTGCTGCGGCGCTTCTCCTTCCTGCCCGTGCTGCCCGTCTCCGGCGAGGGCCGGGCTCGCTTCGAGCCGATCTGGGCCGACGACGCGGCCCGATGCGTGGTCGCCGCGCTTGCCGGCGGCGAGCGCCGGCGCTACGAGCTCGCCGGGCCCGAGACGCTCAGCTATGACGAGATGTCCGACCTGGTCAGCCGCGTCGCCGGACGGCCCCGACAGCTCGTCCACCTGCCGCTCCCGCTCGTCCGCGCCGGCCTGATCGGAATGCGCTCCATCTTCGGCGAGGCCGTGTTTGCAACCTGGGAGGAGGCTGAGCTGATGGAGGTGCCGATGCTCAGCGCGCGCGGCACCGCCGACGCGGAGGAGCTTGGAGTCGAGCCAAGAAGGATGGTCGATGTACTGGAGGGCGACTAGACAGGCGGTTGTGGTGGCGTTCGTGCTCGTCGCGGCGTTTGCCGCGCCGGCCCGAGCACTGACCCTCGTCCCACCCAAGCCCGACGTCTTCTTCGGCGTCAGCGACAAGGGGACGACCGAGGAATTCAACGAATTCACGGCGCTGATGGCCAAGCATCCCGCCCTGCTGGAGACCTTCCACCCGTGGGGGAACAGCCTCAACGCCGCCTTCGAACGCTGGCGCGAAACCGCCACTCGGCCGGTGCTGGCGATCTCGACCCAGGACGACCAGACGCTGGCCGAGCTGATCACGCCCGCGCAGATCGCGCTCGGCGCCGGCGACGACTACCTGTTGCAACTCAACAACTTCTTCTTCAAACATGGCCTGCCCGCCTACATCAGGCCGCTGGGCGAGCCCAACCGCTGCCTCAACGCCTGGTCGGCAGTCAACTGCGACGGCACGCAGAAGGGCGGCGAATACACGACCGGCTGGTACAAGCAGGCCTTCCGCCGCATCTCCACGATCGTGCGCGGCGCGGGCACGCTCGAAGAGGTGAACGCGACTCTGGCCGAAGCCGGCCTGCCGCCGATCAATCGCACAAAGGGGCCGCCGCCCGCCAGCCTGCCGCCGGCGCCGGTGAGCATCATCTGGAGCCCGCTGCCGGGCGGCTCGCCGCGGGCGAAGGGCAACTTTCCGGGCAACTACTGGCCCGGCGCCCGCTGGATCGACTGGGTCGGCACCGACTTCTACTCGGAATATCCGGCTTGGAAAGACCTGAAGCGCTTCTACGCCGCCAGGCGCTGGCGGCGCAAGCCGTTCTCGCTGACCGAGTGGGCCGTCTCGGGCGAGGACGAACCGCGCTTCGTCAAGCAGCTGATCGCCTGGACCGCAAAGCGCCCCCGAGTGCGCATGCTCGTCTACTACCGCGGCTTCGGCAGCGCCACGGAGAACACCTACGACCTAAGCCACTACCCCCGCACAACCAACACCCTCCGCCTAAAGGCCCGCCGCCCCAACTTCCTCCAATACGCCGACTACAACGCCGGCCTCCTACCGCCGCTGCCCCCCAAGCCCGCCAGGAAGCCATAGCTCAAGGGGCCGACGGGCCGATACGTCAAGTCCCCCTTGACGTATCGGCCCGTCGGCGGGTTGCTGGAGTGGGTGACCGCGCATTGGGGGAGCGTGGCGGAATTGGAGATACGCGTGGTGCGCACTTTGGAACATCTCTCGCGGAACCTCGTCACGCAAACCAATCGGGTAGGGGCGGGGCTTACCCCCGCCCCTCCCACACCACCGGACGTGCGGGTCCGCATCCGGCGGTTCGCGTCGCGTTCCGGAAACGACGGTAGGGGTCGGTGAAGCCGGCAAGCCCTTGCTCGCGCCAGTAGGCATTCGTGAGGCTGCGGGTGAGCACCCACGACCTCGCGATCCGCCAGTAGCCCAGGCGGCTGTTGGCCCACTCATAGGCCTTGCCCTCTGGGATGCCGGTGGCGATCAGGTTGCGGTGTTTGGTGCGGATTTTCTTCCACTCCTTCCACCTGACCTGCCGCAACCGGCGGCGCAACCACTCATCGAGCTCCTCGAAGACCGAAGGCGTATCGGCCAACGCGAAGTAGGCCGTCCACCCTCGGCTGAAGCGGTTGATCGAGTTGATCCGCCGCTCCATCGAGGTGCCCCAACTACGTGAGGTAAGACGGCGCAGGCGATCTTTGACCCGCTTGCGGGCCTTGGGATCGATCCTGACCTTGATCTCGCCTCCTCGCTTGAAGAAGCCGAACCCCAGGAGGGTTCGCCTCGTCGCGCGGTCAATCGCGGACTTCTCGCGGTTGACCCGCAGCTTCAGGCGTCGCTCGATGAACTCGCAGGTGTTACCCATCACGCGCTCGGCCGCCCGTTTGGAGGCGACGTAGATCGTGATGTCATCCGCGTAGCGGACGAAGCGGTGCCCTCGCTTCTCCAGCATCCGGTCGAGGTCGTCGAGGTAGACGTTGGAGAGCAGCGGTGAGAGGGGAGAACCCTGCGGGGTTCCCTCCTCGGTTGGCTGCTTCACCCCGTCTGCCATGACTCCCGCTTCCAGGTAGCTGCGGATCAGCTTGAGCACCTTCTTGTCGGTGACCCGCCTTGCGACCCTCGCCATCAGCGCGTCGTGCTGGACTCGATCGAAGAAGCGATCGAGGTCCAGATCGACGGCCCACCCATGCCCCTCGGCGATGTCGCGCTGAGCGCGCTTGATCGCATCATGGGCCGAGCGCTCGGGACGAAAGCCGAAGCTACGCTCCGAGAAGCCGGGATCGAATACGGGCACCAGCACCTGCGAGAGGGCCTGCTGGATCACTCGATCCAGGGCCGTCGGCACCCCCAGCTCCCGCTTTCCTCCCGAGGGCTTTGGGATCGTGACCCTGCGGGTGGGAGAGGGACAGTAGGTGCCCGCGTCGAGCCTTGCCCGGACTTTGGGCCAGTGGTCATGCAGCCAGGAGCGAAGCTCTTTGGTCTGCATGCCATTGACGCCGGGAGCACCGGCGTTTCGCTCGACGCGTCTGAGCGCCGCCGCCAGATTGCCCCGGGAGAGGAACTTCCCCCAGAGATCCCCGGTGACGGCGGGGTGAGGCTTTGCCTCGCCTGGCGCCGGGAAGCCGCTTTGCTCTTCGCGGGGAGCTTCGGGCTTCACCCTAGGAGGGATTGGCGAAACGATTGGTGAAAGTCTTGACCCGCATCGCTGAGTGACCCTACCGTCGCCTGGTCAATAACCAAAGCGGCGGGGGCGCCGCGCTAACGGCCCCCCGCCCGGCAACGGAAAGGAATCTTCCGATGCAGGACCAGCCTACCCAGAGGGCCGTTCTCGCCCTCGTTCTCGACGCTTACCCGAAGTTCCTCACCATCCCCGCCCTGGCCCGCGAGATAGACGCTGGCGACGCAGCAGAGGTCGCCATACGCGATCTCGTCGGCGTCGGGCTATTGGAGTGCAGCGGGCTCACGGTTCGCCCGAGCGCCGCCGCCCTTCACTTCGAGCGGCTCGATTTGCCATGAATAACCATGTAGCCGATCAATTCGGCCGCAACCTCGCCTACTGCCGCAGGCGGGCCAAGCTCTCCCAGGAAGAGCTTTCCTTCCGGGCGGGGCTGCACCGGGTCACAGTCGGGATGCTGGAGAGAGGCGAGCGGGTGCCCCGAATCGACACCCTCGTCAAGCTGGCGGGCACCCTCGGTGTCAGCAGCGACGAACTGCTTGACGGCCTGGAGTGGCAGTCGGCAAAGATGACTTACGGGAGCTTCCGCCTCGATGATGTGGGCGAGCCGTAGCGGCGCGGGTCCGCGCCAATGCGCAAGCCAGCTTGGTCAGGATCGTCAGGTCGGCGTGGAGCCGGACTCGATCTAAGCCGCGAACGCGCAGCGGCAGCAGCCCCCATTCGTGCTTCTGCCGCCCGAACTCCCTCTCGACTGAAGCGCGCTTCCGATACATCGCTTTCCAGCGCTTCGTCTCGCGAGGGATCAGCGGATGCAGCCGGTCAGCGGCAACCCACGTTGAGGCGGGCTTGCACTCCCCGGTCGGGCAGCGCCACTTCGATGCCCCGCGCTTGCGGTCGGCTCCGGCGAACTGCCACTCGCCATGCTCGCAGCGGCGTGGCAAGTGGTCGCCGCGCTTCACGTCCGGCGTCTTGCGCAGCGGGATCAGCGGCAGGCAGTCGCGCTCGGCGCATTCGGTGTGGACGCGCTGCATGTCGTACCCCTTGTCCATCGCTGCCGTCGCCGCCAACACCCCCCGCCGCTTCGCAGTGTCGATCAGCGGAGACGAGAGCCGCGATTCGTGAGCCTTGGCCGTCTCGACAGCCCACGCGACCGGAAGATCGGTTGCCGTGCAGACGGCGGCATGGAGGCGGTAGCCGTAGAACCCACCGCCGCGCCGAGTCGAAACCGCCGAACGGTGCCCCCATGAGGCATCGGGATCGGTGTGCCAGTTGCGTTCGACCTCGCTGTCCTTGCTGACGTAGCGCTGGCCGTTGGCGTAGGCGGGCATATCGCTGGCGTCGATGGCGAGGTCGGTCCCATAGCTCGGGAGCTTGTCTCGCAACCCCGCGATTACCCCGTCGATGCAGCGCTCGACCATCTCGCCGTTCTCCCGGAGCTTCGCGGCGAAGCGATACGCAGCCCAAACGCTCGGTGGCTCGCCTTCGCATCCGAGCGCCCTCTGGAGCGCCCAGTGCTCTTTGACAAGGGCGACCGTCTTTGTCCAGGTCGGGATCGCATAGAGGCTCTTGCAAAGGGCCAAGCCGATCATCGTCCGAATCGGGTAGCCGGGGCGGCCCGTCCAGCGCGTAGCCTGAAGTTCCTCGATCAGCCGCCCGATCTCAGGCGAATCGAGGACTGCCTTCAGGGCGGCGGAAGCCGCTCCCCCTGCTGGTACTTTGGGTGATGCCATTCGAGTCCTAACCTCGTGTGGCCTGGCCCCCGGAAGCGACAACTTCGCGGGGGCCGCTTTCTTGCTTTCGTGGACCGAACTCTACGGAACGAATCGGACGTAAAAACCGCTCTAACAAGCGGATCAAGACCCGAATTCGGCCAATTTAGGACTGCTTGATCTAAAGGCAGGAAAATGCGGCTTGATGTCAAAGCCGTGGCCGTTGGCTAACGTGGAGATACGGGTAGCCGATATAGGCTGCAAGTGCCCTCGCTGGGAGTCGAACCCAGATGCCGGTAAGCGGCCGCTTTGGAGGCGGCTGTGTCTGCCAGTTCCACCACGAGGGCAGGTGGTAAGCGAGAACGGCGCGGTCTAAACGTTCCGCCTCGCTTGTTGTTTGGAGTGGCGGGTCGGGGTCTCTGGTCCAAGGGGAAGCCCGGCCCGCACGCTCATTGCATGGAAATCACCTCGGCCCCTTGAGCGGAGGTGATTGGGGAGCGCGGCCCGGGGCGCCCCACTGCCCCGGGCCACGGCTTCACCGCGAGTTGGACAGGGGGATGGTCGCCTCCCTGATTCTCAGCGGTGCGTCTACGTCCGGCCTGGGGTTGGCCGGGCGAAGTCTCGGGCAGAGGGCATCCCTCCCGATCCACGGGTCCCGTGAAGGAATTGGTGTCTGCGGTGAAGGGGCTCATGCCGTCACGCAGTCGGCTCCGGCCCAACGTGGCCGGGATCGGCTGGTGTCTTAGGTGTTGATCACGTCGGTACCAGTACCAGGCGTGTCGGAGCCCAAAACGACAAGTGGCCGCCCAGACACCGAGGCGGCCGCTTGTCCAAGTCCTTCCAGCAGGAAGGCCGATGGCATGAGCAAGGGCAGACTCTCAATCACATCGGACAGATTTGTGTCCACAGAGTTTTTGGCTCTGGGGCACGGAAATCCGGCCTTTGTGGCTACACAAGCCCGGGTCGACGGTGCGGGGTCATTCCCGTCTTGTGCAAGACGGCCGCGACGGGGTCACGGCTCAAAATTCGAGCCAAGATGCCCCACGGGGCTTGAAGGGCTGAAATTCGCCATCTCCGCAAACTCCGCACTTTTCTCCGTGCCGGTGCATCGCTCGTACCAGAGAAACACTCCAGACTGGCTTTGGTCAGCGATTCTGGATAGGCTGGCCGCCGTTAACCGACCAGGGGAGACCATGAACCACGCTCTCAAGGTGGGTCAGACGCATTTGCGATCTGGCTCGCGCGCTACGCTGTGCCTTGGACTTGATCAATCCAACGCCCTCGGGAGGGCCTGATGGCCTCCGTTCATGACGTAGCTTCGTACATCCTTCATAAGACGGGGAGCATCTCTACCTGGAAGCTCCAAAAGCTCGCCTACTACTCGCAGGCGTGGCATCTTGCGTGGAATGAGGGACAGCCGCTCTATGAGGCTCAAATCGAGGCCTGGGCGAACGGCCCTGTGGTCCGGGAGCTTTATCGACTCCATCGCAAACAGTATTCGGTGTCCCGCTGGCCAGAGGGCAGTGGCGCGAAGCTGAAGGATGCAGAGAAGGAAACGATCGACTCGGTTCTCGCTGGATACGGCCAGCTCTCCGGTCGCCAGCTCGTAGTCCTCACGCACAACGAGTCGCCGTGGAAAAACGCCCGCGAGGGTCTTGATCCGACAGAGCCTTCGACCCGCAAGATCAAGGTCGAAGACATGCAGCACTACTACGCTTGGCTCGATGCGAATGTTGAGGCGAGGCCCGTCGAGGAGATCGACTGGGCCACCCTCGAAGCATCGGCTTGATCAATGGGCAACAAGCCGAAGGCCCACAGGGGGACCGCTGCCCGTGCTGGGGGCAAAACGGCCAAGGTCGCGCTCCCGGCGCCCACCACAACTCAGCAAGACAACCCGCACTTCTGCTTCCAGTTCGCTGATCGAGCTACGAAACAGGCGTGGAAATTCGAGCCATCTGAAGGCCACGCGCCCGCTCTCGTGGGCTTCATATGCGACATGGCGAAACTAACCTGGGCAGAGATAGAGGCCCAAAGGGTCGGCACGAAAGACGGGTATCGCCGCCGCAATCACAACCAGGAGATCAAGAGCCTTACGCGCGCCGCTCAGCAGGACTTGATGAAGCGGAAACTGCCCGAGAGATTTGACGAAACGATGTTTCGCTTCAGGCTTTCGGGAGAGCAGCGGCTATGGGGCTTCCGAAAAGGCAACGTCTTCCATGTTGTCTGGTGGGACCCCGAGCACAAGGTCTACCCGACCGAGAAGGCGCGAACTTAGCTAAGAATTTGGCTGATTGATCGGCGCAGGAGTAAGCCGAAGGCCGTTCTCGATGCCTTCCACCTCCATATTGCGTTCCCGCGCAAACGCGAGCGTCGCCTCAAAGCAAGCAGCATTCGCGCACATCACTTCGATTTGCACTATCCGGTCGCGATGGATGCTGAACGGGAATCCAAGCGCGAATACATCACGCGCCAGGTTCATGAAGGTGTCGGCTTCTGTATCGGTCGGCATGAGGAGAACCTACCGCAGTCGTACCTAGATCCGTGGGGTAGACCCCGGCCGAAAGAGAGGTATCGGTGAAATCACCGACCCTGCGATCCCAAGCCCAGAGCGGCGTGGCTAGTTTCGCCAATCCCTCCTAGGTGTAAGACCCGACCAGGTTGTTCTGCTTCAGTTCGCCGAGGCGAGTTCCGGGCGGCTTGTGGCTGAGGGAGCCGTGTGGTCTGCGCCAGTTATAGAACTCCAGCCAGCCGGGTAGCGCCGCGGTGCGCTCGGCCGAGGAGCGAAAGATCGCCCCGTAGGCCCAGCCGCCAAGCATCGTGCGGATGAAGCGCTCGGCCTTGCCGTTGGTACGCGGCCGGTAGGGCCGGGTGCGGATGTGGCGGATCTTCAGGGCTCGGCAGGCGATCGCATGCACGGTGGAGCGGTAGGCGCCGCCGTTGTCGGTCATCAGGCGCTCGACCTTGATCCCGTGTGAGCGGTAGAAGGCGACCGCCCGGCGCAGGAAGCCGACGCACGTTCTCGCCTTTTCGTCGGGGAGCACCTCGACGTAGGCAAGGCGGGTGGCGTCGTCGACGCAGACGTGGACGAACTCCCAGCCCGCGCCGCGGGCGTGCGTGGTGCGCTTGCCGGTCATGCGGTGCCCGGCGCCGCCTTCGATCCGCACCAGCTTCTTGATGTCGATATGGATCAGCTCGCCCGGCCGCTTGCGTTCGTAGCGGTTGGGCGGCTCGGGCGGCCCCAGGCGGCTCAGCTTGCCGAGGCCGATGTCGGCCAGGATCCCCGAGACGGTGGAGAGCGCCATCCCCAGGCATTCGGCAATCTCCGCACCGGTCATCCGCAGCCTCCTCAGCGCCGCGATCGCCTCGATGCGGCCCTCTTCGGTGCGGTTGGCGACTGTCTTCGGGGCCGAGCTGCGATCGACCAAGCCGGCCTCGCCCTCGGCGCGGTAGCGGGCGACCCACTTCGAGCAGGTGCGCTCGCTGACTCCGGCGGCCTCGGCCGCCTCCGTCAGCGACCACCCCTGCTCGATGACGCGCCCGACCATCGTGAGCCTCCCCTTCGGACCGAAGGGGGCATTAGCGTGAATCTTCATCCGGGTTCTCCTTGGTTCTGGGTGGTGGACACCCCCAGCCTCCAAGGAGGCCCGGATGAACAACGTGGTCAGGAATTACACCTAGGCATCCATTGCGCGAAGGCCCCGCCGGGGCGGGGTTGGCTGCTGTGGCTTCCGCGAGCACGGGCGCACTTTGCCTCGGCTTCGCGTTCGGCCCTTCGCGGCGCACGATCCCGCCGCTACTACGGCCTCTGCTGACTCCTGTCGGGTGACCGGCCGCCTCGCGGCGGCCGGGGTCGGGCGACTTGCGTCGAGGCCGACACTCCGACAGGCCTCCCGGGATAAGCCAGGACACCTTCCCCGCGCACCCGCCGCATTTACGTTGCGGCCGCTTGATGGCAACGGGCTTCGCCGTGTCATGCAGGCTCGCCCTGGCCGCCCCGCCTCCGATGCGGTTCGTGTCCCTCGGGTCGCGGTTTCGCCTCCACCTTCCTTCCCACCCCGCCTCGCGGCGACGCAGTTGGCTTCGGCTTGTGGTTGGTGCCATCTCCTTCACAGAGGACTTTCACCTCCGAGCGTCCTGGCATGCCCGGCGTACACGAGAGGGGCCCCGGTCTCCCGGGGCCCCTCTGAACTCACTCCTTGATGGGCCGAAATATCAAGCTGGCCTTGACGTATCGGCCCGTCGGCGAAACTGGGTTACATCATGCCGCCCATGTCTGGCATGCCGCCTGGCATGCCGCCACCGGCAGCGCCCTCCTTCTCGGGCGGCTCGGCGATGATCGCCTCGGTGACGAGGATGTTCTTGGCGATCGAGGCCGCGTTCTGCAGCGCCGAGCGCGTCACCATCGTCGGGTCGATGACACCGGCGGCGATCAGGTCGCCGTAGGAGCCGTCGGCCGCGTTGAGGCCTTCGCCGGCCTTCAGGTCGCGGACCTTGTTGACCACGACCGAGCCCTCCAGGCCGGAGTTCTCGGCGATCTGGCGGACCGGCTCCTCCAGCGCCCGGTGCACGATGCGGGCACCGGTTGCCTCGTCCGGATCGTCGAGCTTGTCGACGTCCAGGTCGGACTGGGCGTTGAGCAAGGCCACGCCACCGCCCGGCACGACGCCCTCCTCGAGCGCGGCGCGGGTCGCCTGCAGCGCGTCCTCGACGCGGTGCTTCTTCTCCTTCATCTCGGTCTCGGTGGCAGCGCCGACCTTGACCACGGCGACGCCGCCGGCCAGCTTGGCGAGCCGCTCCTGGAGCTTCTCCCGATCGAAGTCGGAGTCGGTGTTGTCGATCTCCTGTTTGATCTGGGCGATCCGGCCCTTGATCTCATCGCCCTCGCCGGCACCGTCGATGATCGTCGAGGTGTCCTTGGAGACGACGACGCGGCGGGCTTTGCCGAGCTGGGTGAGCTGGGTGTTCTCGAGCTTGAGACCCATCTCCTCGGTGATCACCTCGCCGCCGGTGAGGATCGCGATGTCCTCGAGCATCCGCTTGCGGCGGTCGCCGAAGCCCGGAGCCTTGACCGCGACGCCGGTGAAGGTGCCGCGCAGCTTGTTGACCACCAGGGTCGCGAGGCACTCGCCCTCGACGTCCTCGGCGACGATCAGCAGCGGCTTGCCGCCCTGCATCACCTGCTCGAGCACCGGCAGGATGTCCCGCACGGAGCCGATTTTCTGGTTGGCGATGAGGATGTAGGGGTCCTCCAGCACCGCCTCCATGCGGTCCTGGTCGGTGACCATGTACGGGGAGATGTAGCCCTTGTCGAACTGCATCCCCTCGGTGAACTCCAGCTCCATGCCGAAGGTCTGGCCCTCCTCGACGTTGACCACGCCGTCCTTGCCGACCTTCTCGATCGCGTCGGCGATCACGTTGCCGATCTCATCGTCGGCGGCGGAGATGGCGGCGACGCGGGCGATCTGCTCCTTGCCGGCGACCTCCTTGGACTGCTTGCCGCGCAGGTCCTCGACGACCTCGTCGACGGCCTTCTCGATGCCGCGGCGCAGGGCCAGCGGGTTGGCGCCGGCGGCGACGTTCTTGAGCCCCTGGCGAACGATGATCTGGGCCAGCAGCGTCGCCGTCGTCGTACCGTCGCCGGCAACGTCGTTGGTCGCCGTGGCGACCTCGCGGACGAGCTGGGCGCCCTGGTTCTCGAAGACGTCCTCGACCTCGACCTCGCGGGCGATGGTGACGCCGTCGTTGGTGATTGTCGGCGCGCCGAACTTTTTGTCGAGCACGACGTAGCGACCCTTCGGGCCGAGGGTGACCTTGACCGCGTCGGCAACTGCATCGACGCCGGCCTGTAGGGCCCCCCGCGCTTCCTCGCTGAACTTCAGCTCCTTATGAGCCATCTGATTTCAGTCCTCCTTGGTTCTTCTAAGTCCGAATGGGTGAGGGGTTAACCGAGCTTGGCGAGGATGTCCGACTCGCGCAGCACGAGCACGTCGTCACCCTCAACGGTGACCTCGGTACCGCCGTACTTGGAGTAGAGGACCTCGTCGCCCTCGCTCACGTCGATCGGCTGCCGGGTGCCGTCTTCCTTGACAGCGCCATCGCCGACAGCGATGACCTTGCCCTTTTGGGGCTTCTCCTTGGCCGTATCGGGAAGGACGATTCCGCTCGCGGTCGTCTCCTCCTCTTCAATCGGCTTCACAATCAGCCGGTCCCCGAGGGGCTTCAGCTTCATCCGTATACCTCCATTTATGGGTCAGGGGTGGATCGGAAGTTCTAACTGGGATTGGCACTCTGTAGGTAAGAGTGCCAGCGCCAAAAGATAGCGAGCCGGGAGATCCCGCGTGCCGACGGGCCGATACGTCAAGTCTGACTTGACGTATCGGCCCGTCGGCCCTGGGGTCAGCCGTTAGCCAGGAGCTTGCAGCCGAGGAGGGTGGCTATGCCTTCGCCGCCACGCTTCATCACCCAGTCGTGGTTCCACTCGAAGACGGGCCGGGCGAGGGGGGCGAGGAGGTTCATCCAGGCCTTGCTGGTGGCGACGTTCCACTCGTAGAGGACCGCGGTGACGCCGCCCTGCTCGTAGAGGCGCCAGCGGCCCACCCCACTCAGCTCGCCGACAGCGTCGCCTTCAAGCAGGTGGGGACGCTCGACCCGCTTCGACGTCACCTCGAACTCGACTCGATAGGGCAGCAGGCTCTTCCAGACCATCCGGGCGGCGGTGCCGACACCATCGTCGCCTCCGGCCCGCAGCTCCTCGGCCTCCTCCACCCCGCGCCACCATTGCGGCCAGCTCGCCTGATCGTAGATCGCCTCGAAGACCTGCTCGCGGGGCGCCTCCAGCAGCCAGGTGGTGAGGAACGAGTAGTCAGCCACGGTTCGGGAGTACGGACGGAGGCGACGGCGCGATCAATTGCGGTGCGGGGTCTCTCCGTTGCCGAAGTGCGCGCCGGGGGGCTCGACGATCTGCGAGAAGCGGATCACGGTGACCGATTCGTCCGGCGCAACGGGGCGACCGTAGATCTGTTCGAGAAAGTTGATCTCGTCCTCGAGCCGGCGGAACTCCGGGTTGTCGTGCTCGATGTCGCGCGGGGAGAGCTCGGAGACGCGCTTGACCTCGACGTCGTCGATCACGGCGGTGAAGATCTTCTCGCGCGGGCTGTGGCGGAAGCCGACCGTGATCCAGACGACCTGGCCGCGCTCGTACTTGTTGCTCTTGTCGCCGAGCCGGATCGTCGCCGTCTTGCGACCGCGCTTGAGCTGGTCGACGAAGACCGGCGAGTAGAAGTTGAGTACGTAGATACCGCCCCGCATCGAGCTGCGAGCGTATCTGACCGGGGACGCTGTGGGCCGCCGGGCGAATCGGGCGACACGCGATCCCGGCATCGCCGCGGTTTACGGCCCGGTGGACAATTCACCTACGTAATTCTGGACCTTTGTCCGAACCGGGGCTGTAGGTCGCCCGGAGACGGTCGATGGGAGGGATGTGAGGAACCTCTCGCCCCACCGAACCCGCACAGCCATCGGCGCCCTCTCCTGCGCCGCGATCCTCCTGCTCGCCGGCGCGGCAAGCGCCGGCGCCGCCCAGTGCCACGGCAAGCACGCGACGATCGTCGGCACGGCCGGCAACGACGTGCTCGTCGGCAAGAAGGCGAGCGACGTGATCTACGGCGGCGGCGGCAACGACACGATCAGCGGCGGGCCCAACGGCAACGACACGATCTGCGGCGGGCCGGGCAACGACAAGATCCACGGCGGGCGCGGCTTCGACAAGATCTACGGCGAAGGCGGCAACGACCGCCTCTTCGGCGATACGGGCTCCGACCACCTCGAGGGAGGCACGGGCGACGACCGCCTCGACGGCGCCAAGGGCAAGGACAGCCTCGTCGGCGGCAGCGGCGACGACGTTCTGCTCGGCGCCAAAGGTCCCGACACGCTGATCGGCGCTGCCGGCGACGACTACATCAACGGCGACAAGGGCAGCGACACCGAGAGCGGTGGCGGCGGCAACGACATGCTCTTCGGCGACAAGGGCAACGACAAAATCGAGGGCGGCCCAGGAACCGACCAGATCGACGGCGGGCCCGGCGACGACCCCAAGCTCGACGGCGGCCCCGACAACGACTTCGTATACGGCGGGGCAGGCAGTGACATTGCCAGCGGCGGCGAGGGGGACGGCGACGTCGTTCGCGGCGACAGCGGCGAAGACACCCTCGACGGCGGGCCGGGCGCCCGGGACATCGTCTCCTACGCCAGCGCCACCCGCAGCGGCGTGATCGTCGACCTCTCGACTGGGCGCTCCAAAGGCGACGGGCACGACACGATGCAGGGCATCGAGGACGTGGTCGGCTCGCCCCAGGGCGACGACATCGTCGGCGACTCGGCAGTCAACCGGCTCGACGGCGGAGTCGGCGACGACGATCTCAACGGGATGGCCGGCGCCGACGAAGCCTTCGGCGGGGCCGGCACCGACCAGTGTGACGGCTTCGCCACCGAGCACTCCTGCGGCGCCGAAGAGAGCCCGCCCGCGAATGCCACCTTCGTCATCCTCAACCAGGGGCTCGACGGCAGCAGCCTGATCGTGCAGGGCGACCAGGGACCCAACGACCTTCACGTCTATTACAACAATGGCTGGACCGTCACCAACGACGGGCCGATCGTCTCCGGCGAAGGCTGCCAGTCGGCCACCGCGAGCAGCCTGATCGCCTCGGTCAGCTGCCCGACCGCCACGGCGACCGGCCTAGTGGTGATCACCGGCAGCGGTGGCAACGACTCGATCGGGATCAGCGAAAGCGTCCCCGCCAGCGTCAAGGTCCGCGCCAACGGCAATGCTGGCTCCGACACGCTCAGCGGCGGCGTCGGCGACGACGTGCTGGAAGCGGGCGAGAACTACAACGGGCCCGACAACGGCAACGACACGCTGATCGGCAACGCCGGCAGCGACGTCCTCTACGCCGACCCCGGCAGCGACCAGCTCATCGGCGGCCCCGGCAACGACCTGCTGGTCTCATCGGTCGAGGTCTGCCAAGGCCACACCTACAGCGGCGGCCCCGGCGAGGACACGGTCTCCTACGGGCGCTCCAACGCGCGCATGCGGGTCGTCCTCGGGGGCACCGGAGCCCCTCCGGGCTGCGGCAACCCCGACCACGTTCTCGCCGACAACGAGGACCTCGAGGGCTCCGACGGGCCCGATGTGCTGATCGGCGACAACGGCGCCAACAGCCTCTTCGGCCATCTCGGCGCCGACACGTTCATCGGCAAGGGCGGCAACGATTCGATCGAAGCGATCGACGGCCATCGCGACAAGGCGATCGTCTGCGGCGGCGGCAACGACGACGTCAGCCGCGACCATTCCGACCCCAAGCCGATCGGCTGCTGAACCGTTGACCCCCTTATAGGGTGGTCAACCGTTCAATCAGCGGCCCGCTCAGAAGATGTAGTTGCGCAGCTTCTCTGGCGCCAGCACGGTGACGCGGCCGCGGCCGGGCTGGACAACTCCGGCCCGCTCGAGGTCGGCGAGGAAGCGGCTAACGCTCTCTCGCGAGGTGCCGGCGAGCTGAGCCAGGTCGGCCTGGTTCATCCGGATCGTCACCTGGGCGCCCTCGCCCTGGCGCGGGGACTCGTCGGCGACGAGCTGGGAGAGCACGCCGGCGACGCGGCTGGGAACAGTCTGGAAGGACTGGCGCGAGATCCGCTCGTTGGCGGTGCGCAGGCGCCGCACCAGGGCCGCGATCAGCTTCACGGTTATCTCCGGGTGGCGGGCGAGCAGCGCCCGCACCTCGCCCGCGGGCAGGGCGAGCAGCTCGCCGTCGCTGAGCGCTTCGACGCTGGCCGAGCGGACCTCGCCGTCGAGCATCGCCAGCTCGCCGAAGATGTCGCCGCTGCCCAGCGTCGCCAGCGTGATCGCCCGACCGTCGGAATGCTCGCGGGTGACGCGGAAGCTGCCGTCGCGGACGATGTAGCAGGCGTCGGAGCGATCGCCCTCGTGGAAGACGCGCGTACCGGCGGGGAAGGAGCGAGCCACCGCAACGCGCGAGAACCGCTCCAGTTCGGGCTCCTCCAGGTCGGCGAAGAGCGGCACGCTGCGTAGCAGCGCAACCGGCCCCATCCCCTCCTCGCGATCAGCCATCGCTGGGCATTATCACGCTTTGGCGGTGCCTGCCTCGTCCGCCCCATGGCTCTCGAAGGCAACCGACATCCGCTCGAGCTCCGCGCGCGACAGGCCAGCCGCGGCAGCCTCGGACTTCCATTCGGCCGTGGCCGCGCGTACCTGCGCGACGATCTCCTCCGCCTCCCCCTCGCCAAGGCGGTAAAGGCCGGCGGTCCCGAGAACCGCGTCCAGATCCGCAGCGCGCACGGATCCATCGATGCTGAGGCTGTGCTCCCCCGGGTACGGAGAGGGGTTGACGTCGAAGGCCGGAGCTAGGCGCCACCCCGCCGCGGTGCGCAAAAAGCCATGGTTGCGGAGGTGATCGTCGTGATTGGCGACGAGCACATTGAAAGCGAGACGGCGGAAGAGCTGCTCGAGGTCCGCCTCGATCGCGGCCGGGTCGCCGAAGCTCTCGATCGCCCGGACGATATCCGGGTAGCTCGCTCCGGGCTCGTTGTCGCGCCTCCCCGCCAGCGTCATCGCCGAGGCATACAGGCGGCGCTCTTCCCCGCGCCGGTCGAAGCGCCGAGTGCAGTAGGTCCGGTGGGCGGCACCGAGCGCGAGCAGCTTCGGCTCGGGTATCTCGATCCCGGCGCGGGAGGCCAGGCGGGCGGTGACGTACTCCCATGCGCCAAGGTCGTAGCGGTCCTCGCGAGAGGGGAACTTAGCGATCCACAGTGCGCCGTCCTCATCGGCGTAGTTGGCCTTTGGCCGGGCGCCCCCGAGCGAGCTGCCGGGGGCGATCAGCATCGCGATCCAGCGCTCCTCCTCGCTGCCGGCCTCGGGCAGCCCACGCTCCGCCTCGCTCGCCCAATGCTCCAGCTCGCGCAGGCGCGCGAGCGGCGGGATCGCCAGCGGCTCGTCATCGAGGAAAACACCATCGCTCGCGCGCGCGATGCGCAGCGCACCTATGCGGACGCGATCGTTGACGCCGACCAGGAAGTCCCAGTCGTCGAGTTGGCGCGGTGTCCTTTTCTCCCTCCTGGCCCTCAGCGCCTCGCACCGCTCGAGCAGGGTGCGGCCCCAGCGGTCCGGCGCCGCGTCGGCGAAGATCCCAGGCAGTGCCGGCGGATACTGCTCTCCCTCGTAGAGGGAGAGCGAGGGATCGAGCGCAAACGCGTCCGGCGCCGCGACCCACCCGGGCTCGTAGGCAAAGGAGATGACGCCCTGCGTGCCGGCTCGCTCGCGGCCCAGGGCACCCGCCACCCGGTGCGCCCCCAGCTCGGCGGCATCGAGGTGGACGACGACTCGGTCGCGGGAATCGATCAACGGGCTCGCTTGGCTGAGGGCCGGCGCGGACGAGACAGGTGGACGTCCTGGAGGCGCTTGCCCAGCTCGTCATCGCGGGCGAGCTGGTCGAGGTCCTCGTCGAGACCGAGGATGGCCAGTACCCGCGCCAGCAGGCCAAGGCTGGCCGAGAGGTCGCCCTGCTCGAGGCGGGTCAGAGTGCCACGGGCGACGCCAACGCGGTCAGCCAGCTCGCTGAGTGACATGCGCCGGCGCAGGCGGGCAAGGCGCAGGCGCTCGCCGAGCGCCTCGGCGCGACGCTGAGTCTGTGGGTAGAGAGGGTAGGAATTGCGTGGCATGTTCAATAGATTAACCACTATCGACACTAATGATCAATCTATTGAACAGAACACCAAATTTCGTGCCCCCTTTCAGCGGGCCGCGAGCGTCAGCTTGCGGGGGCCGCGGCTGAAGCCGGCCTCGAGCAGGATCTCCTCCTGGCCGGAGCCGATCACCGGGTCGCCGTCCAGCTTCTCGAGGGCGAGCTTGGGAAGGCGGCCGGCGCTGACCTCCTTGGCCAGGGCACCGATGGCCGCGGCGAGCTCCTCCTCGCTCAGCTCAACCAGGCGGACGATGCCGCGGCCTCCCCGCTCTACGTAGATCACCGGGGCGCCGTCGCGGGTGAGGACATGTGCGCCGGGGGCGCGGGCGGGGCGGCGGCCGCTGGGCGGTTTCGGCCAGGGCAGGGAGGTGCCGTAGGGGTTTGCCGGGTCGACCGCCGAGAGGAGCAGGAAGGAGCCGTCCTCATAGGGCAGCGAGCGCAGCCGCTCAACCGCGCCGGGCAGGGCGAACTGGGCGCCGCCGAGGCCCTCGACGAAGTAGCCGCGGCGGGCCGTGCCGAGCAGCTCGAGGTTGCCGAGCTCGGCGTAGACGCTGGCGAAGCCGCCGGGGATGCCCTCGGCGAGGACAGTCTCGCGGGTGACGATGCCATAGCGCTCCAGCATCAGCTCGGCCTGGGCGCGCAGGCGCGGCCCGCTGGCCGGGGCGTTCTCGAACAGTGGCGCGGTCAGCGACCAGCGACCCTGAACCGCGGCGCCGGCGGCGCGGCGACGGGCGAAGCGGCGGCCGCGCTGCTCCGGCGGCGGGGTGGCGCGGCGGCGCGGCGAGCGCAGCGGCGAGAAGGCGTCGTTGGTCACCTCTCCCGCCCAGGCGAGGTCCCACAGAGCGGTGTGCAGCTCCTCGGGCGGGTGGTCGAGATCGGCGAGCAGGTCGAGCCAGAAGTCGGGGCCGGCGGCGAGGCGCTCGCGGATCGCGTCGTGGACCTCGCCCTCGGGCGACTCCAGTTTCGCGTTGGCCGGTGGCGGGCCGGCGAGGCGAACGTCATCGCGGAAATAGAGGGCGACGCGGCCGTCGCTGCGCCCGCGGGCGCCGGCGCCGATCCAGACCACCTCGCCGCTGGTGCAGAGTTCGTCGAGCCAGGTCTGGGAGTAGGCGCCGAGCCGACGCGGCAGCACGTCGGCCTCCCAGACTTTCGGGGTCAGGGCGACCCCCTGCAGCGGCACCAGCGCCTCGCGCAGGCGGTCAGGACCGGCGCCCGCGGCGCGGTGCGCGTCGACGTTCTGCCAGCTGGGCAGGAAGCGGGCGAAGCGGTCGCGACCCGCCGGCTCGACTTCGCGCCGCAGGTGGGCGAGGCTGGCGCGGCGCACGCGGCGCAGCACGTCGGCGTCGCACCACTCGCGCTCGGAGCCGCCGGGGAGCAGCTCGCCGCGGATCACCGTGCCGCCGCGCTCCAGCTCGCGCAATGCCGGGGTGGGGTCGACGCCGTAGCGGGCGGTGAGCTGCGCGGTCGGGAAGGGACCGTGAGTGCGGGCGTAGCGGCGCACGACGGCGAGGAGCGGGTCCGGCTCCTCGGCGAGGAAGCTCTCCGGCAGCCCGGCGGGCGGCGGCACACCGAGCGCGTCGCGGTAGATCCCCGCCTGCTCGCCGGCGATATAGCGCTCCTCGCCGGCGATGCGGACCAGGGCGACGCGGCGCTCGGCGACGAGCTTCTCCAGCATCGAGGCGGCCGAGTACCCCTCGGCGACGCGCTCCTCGCACTCCGCCGCGGTCAGGTCGCCGACGTTGCGCAGGACCTGCTGCAGGGCGTCACGGTCCCCCGCCCGTCCCGCCTCGGTGCGGTGCTGGAGCTGCGCCTCGACCTCTTCCAGGGCCTCGGGGTCGATCAGCTCGCGCAACTCCTCCTGGCCGAGCAGCTCGCGCAGCAGGTCGCGGTCCAAAGCCAGGGCCGCAGCGCGGCGCTCGGCGTTGGGCGTGTCCCCCTCATACATGTAGGTGGCGACGTAGTCGAAGAGCAGCGAGGAGGCGAAGGGCGAGGCGGTCGGCGTCTCGACTTCGACCAGGCTGAGCTTGCGCGAGTGCAGGTCGCCCAGCAGCTCGCTGAGCGAGGGCAGGTCGAGCACGTCGCGCAGGACCTCGCGGTAGGTCTCCAGCACGACCGGGAAGCGAGGGAAGTCGCGGGCGACCTCGAGCAGGCTCTGCGCCTTGAGCCGCTGCTGCCACAGCGGCGTGCGCTTGCCGGGATAGGCGCGGGGCAGGAGCAGTGAGCGGGCGGCGTTCTCACGGAAGTGGGAGCCGAAGAGGGCCGAGCCGGCCAGCTCGCCGACAATCAGCTCCTCGACCTCGTCGGGCTCGAGCAGGACCAGGTCGGCGGGCGGTGGCTCGTCGGCGTCGGGGAGGTGGATAACGATGCCGTCGTCGGACCAGATCGCGTCGGCCTCGAGCTCGCGCTCAGAGCGGATCTTGGCCGCCAGCGCCAGGCCCCAGGCAGCGTGGACGCGACCACCGTAGGGCGAGAGGATGCAGAGCCGCCAGTCGCCGATCTCGTCGCGGAAGCGCTCGACCACGATCGTCTCGTCGGAGGGGACGACGCGGGTTGCGGCCTGCTGCTCGCGCAGGTAGGCGACGAGGTTCTCGGCGGCGCGGCGGTCGAGGTCGTACTCGGCGGCGAGTTCCTTCGGCTCGCGCGAGACCGCCTCGCGGGCGAAGGCGCCGATCGCCTTGCCCAGCTCGGCGGGGCGACCGATCCCGTCTCCCTTCCAGAAGGGGACGGCGCCGGGGACACCCGGCGCCGGGGTGACGATGACGCGGTCGCGGGTGATCTCCTCGATCCGCCAGGTGGTCGCGCCGAGCAGGAAGGTCTGGCCGGGGCGGGCCTCGTAGACCATCTCCTCGTCGAGCTCGCCGACGCGGCGGCCGTCGGGAAGGTGGACGCCGTAGAGGCCGCGATCGGGGATCGTGCCGGCGTTGGTGACGACCAGCGAGCGGGCGCCTTTGCGGCCGTGCATGGTGCCCTTGGCGCGGTCCCAGACGATCCGCGGGCGCAGCTCGGCGAAGCGGTCGGATGGGTAGCGGCCGTCGAGCATGTCGAGCACGTTCTCCAGCTGTTCGCGGGAGAGGTCGCGGAAGGGCTCCGAGGCAGTGACGAGGCGCTCGACCTCGTCGACCTCCCACTCGTCGAGAGCGGCCATCGCGACGAGCTGCTGGGCCAGCACATCGAGCGGGTTCTGCGGGATCACCGTCTCCTCGATCGCGCCTTCGCGCATGCGCTTGGCGACAACGGCGCACTCGAGCAGGTCGGCGCGGAACTTGGGGAAGATGCGGCCGCGGCTGACCTCACCGAGCGAGTGCCCGGCGCGGCCGACCCGCTGCAGCCCGCGGCTGACCGACTTAGGCGACTCGACCTGGATCACCAGGTCGACGGCGCCCATGTCTATGCCCAGCTCCAGGGAAGACGTCGCGACTAGGCAGGGGAGTTGACCGGACTTCAAGAGCTCCTCTACGACCGTGCGCTCCTCGTGGGAGAGCGAGCCGTGGTGGGCACGGGCAATTTCCTCGATGGCGTCCGGGCCGGCGGGTCCTGTCGCCGCAGGGGACCCCCCACCCCTTCCGGTCGCTAAAGCGTCCTCAGGGGCGAGCCCCCCTACGGCGCCACCCCCCGGCAGAGGCGCATTTCCGGCATGCTCGGTGGCCGGGAGCTCTTGGTGAGGTTCGTCTAGGTGTAGCTCGTTCAGGCGCTTTGCCAGGCGCTCTGAGGCGCGGCGGTTGTTGACGAAGATGATCGTCGACGTGTGTTCTCTTACGAGCTTCAGAAGCTCGGGGTAGATCGCGGGCCAGATCGAGCGGACATGGACGAGGGGCTCGCCGTCGTTTGGGGTGCCGTCCTCGCTTGGGTAGGAGGGCGCCCCCGGTTCGGCCATGTCCTCCACGGGGACCACGATCTCCAGGTCGAGCTTCTTAGCTATCCCCGCATCGACGATCTTGCACTTGCGCTTGGGCCCAACCAAGAATCCAGCTATCCGCTCCAACGGGCGCTGAGTTGCTGACAGGCCAATCCGCTGAAGCCCGTGCGCACCTGCGGCGGGTGGCGTGGACTCGGGGGGGCCGAGAACGGAGGCGGAGCCCCCGCCCGCAGGCCCCCCCGAGGCCGCGTCGCCCGCCGCCCGACCGCCACCGTCCTTCACCAGATGCTCCAACCGCTCCAAACTCAGCGCCAGGTGAGACCCCCGCTTGGACTGGGCCACCGCATGAATCTCGTCGACGATCACCGCCTCGGCGGTGCCGAAGATCTCGCGGACCCCCGAGGAGAGCATCAGGTAGAGCGACTCGGGAGTGGTGATGAGGATGTCCGGTGGCTTTTTCCGCATCGCCCGCCGCTCCGACTGCGGCGTGTCCCCGGTCCGCAGCCCAACCGAGATATCGGCGCCGATCCCGCGCAGCGGCGCCCGCAGGTTGCGCTCGATGTCGTAGGAGAGCGCCTTCATCGGCGAGACGTAGACGAGCCGGACGCCGCTGCCCAAATCGTCGCGCCGCGAGAGCTTGTCGATCCCCCAGAGGAAGCTGGCGAGCGTCTTTCCCGAACCCGTAGGGGCGCAGATCAGCGTGTTGGCACCACTCGATATCGCCTCCCAACCGCCCGCCTGCGCAGGCGTCGGCCCCTCGAAGGAGGCCTCGAACCAGCGCCTTACCGGGGCGCTGAACGGCGCCAGCGGGTCAGATCCCGCACTCGTTTTCGCATCGGTGGCCAACCCACCGATCTTACGCTCCGCCGCAACTTAGACTTGCCGTATCGAGGCCGGGACCGTGAGCACCAACTACGAGAAGTTCCAGACCGGCAACCCGGTGGTGAGGCGGATGATCGACCACTTCTACGCCCAGTTGGGCTCGGTCGTCGATCCCCTCGATTCGGGCTCGGTCCTCGATGCCGGCTGCGGGGAGGGTGAGACCCTCGCCCGGCTCGAGAGTCTGCCGCAGGACAGCATTGCCGCAATCGACCTGAGCGAAGAGGCCGTTCTCCACACCAAACGCCGCATCCCCTGGGCCGATGCCTCGGTCGCCAGCGTCACCGAACTCCCTTTCGACGACGACAGCTTCGACCTCGTCCTCTGCCTCGAGGTACTGGAGCACCTGCCCGAGCCCGACGCGGCGCTGGCTGAGCTATCGCGGGTGAGCGCAGGCGATGTGATCGTCTCCGTGCCCCACGAGCCCTGGTTTAGGCTCGGCAGCCTGCTGCGCGGAAAGTACGTCAGCGGGCTCGGCAATCACCCCGAGCACGTCAACCACTGGAACCGCCGCACCCTGCCCGCCCTGCTGGAGACCCACTTCCAGGAGGTCAGGCTTAGTGGAGCGTTCCCGTGGCTGATTGCTCACTGCCGGGCCTGATCCCAGCGTCAGCAGGCGCTTTCGGGTCGAGCACCTTTGCGATCTGCGTCGGCTCGAGCGCCGAGCCTGAGATGCGGCGCCGGTTGACGACGACCATCTGGGCGAGCAGGCCAAAGGTCAGTAGCTGAACGCCGACGACAATCAGCAGCAGGCCGAGGAAGAGCAGCGGTCGCCCTCCGATCGCCTGCCCGGCAATCTTGACGACAAGCAGATAGAACTCGATCACGAGCCCGACAAGGGTGAGGCTGAGGCCAACGCCCCCGAACAGGTGCAGCGGCCGGTCCTGGTAGCGGCCGATGAAGACAACCGTGAGCAGATCGAGCGCCCCGCGCAGGTAGCGCTCGATTCCGAACCGCGAGCGGCCGTGGCGTCGCGGCCGGTGATTGATCGGAACCTCGGCCACGCGCCATCCCTGCTGTGAGGCGAGGACCGGCATATAGCGGTGCAGCTCGCCGTAGACTTCCAGCGAACGGGCGCACTCGCCGCGGTAGGCCTTGAAGCCGCAGTTCATATCGTGCATCGAAACCCCGGTGAGCCACCCCGTAATCCGGTTGAAGATCTTGGACGCGACGCGCCGTGAGAGCGGATCCTGGCGGTCCTGCTTCCAGCCGCTGGCAAGGTCGGCGCCCGCGTCGAGGCAGGCAAGCAGAGTGGGGATGTCGGCAGGGTCGTCCTGACCGTCGCCGTCGATGGTCACGATCGTGGCGCCCTCACTGAACTCGAAACCAGCCGCCAAAGCCGCCGACTTGCCGAAGTTACTCCGCAGCCTCAGGCCTCGCAGCCAGGGACGGCTGGCACCAAGCTCTTCGATCAGTTCGAAAGTGCCGTCGGTGGAACCGTCGTCAACCACCATCGCCTCCCAACTCACACCGAGGGCGTGACACGCCTGTCCCACCCCGTCCACCAGGTCCGGCAACGCCTCGCGCTCATTCAGTGCCGGTATGACGATCGAGAGATCGAGTTGGCTCATCGCAGAGAGCACACCTTAAGCGGTGCCGCCGGGGCATCGACCAGCCACGGCGCCGCGGCCCGGTCGGGCGGGATGCGCAGGAGCGCGGGCTGCCCAGGCTCCAGCGTTCCCACCCCGAAGGTGATACTGCCAAAACGGCGTACCGCGACTTCGGTCGCGCCCAGGTCCGTACTCAGCAGCACCCGGCCGCGCGGCACCCGAGCGGCAACCCCCGGCGGGGTCGTCCGGCAGGCGACGCCCGAAGCGGACGGTCCCGCCGGCACGAGCTTCAAGTCCAACGCCCCGACGAGCATCGCGTCAGCCTGCGCGCCGGCGGGTTCGCCGTGGGCGCGGAGTTCAGCGGCCGTGTAACCGAGTCCCCCGTCGCGCTCGGTGACGGTGCGGTATTCCCTCGAGACCGATCGGCCGTCCGGAAGTGTGCTGAACGCGACGGCGAGCGGCGATTGTTCTTCCACCAGGGGCAGCGTCACCCCGCTCAGCGGCCGAGGGTAGAAATGCGCAAGGGCATTGCGGTCGGCCAGCTCCAACCCGGTAAAGGCGGCCCGTGTCTGAACAGCGCTGATGTCCCGAAATTCGGCTGCCTGATCCCGCAACTCAGTCGCATTGACGGCAAGGCCCCCCAGGGCCACCGCGTACAGGCCATAAACTGCCGCCCGGGACCAGTTCATGCCGGCTGCGGCCTCGGCAGCCACCACGAGCACGACGATCGTTACCGGAAAGACATATCTAGGATCGTCCGGCCGCCGCCAGCCGGGGTCGTAAACCAAGACCTCCAGTATCCAGAGGGCAAGTACGACTGCGAGCGCCATCCAAAGCGTGTGCGGGATAGGCCGTCGACCGAGTCTCCAGCCGAGCGCCACAAGTGCCAGCGCAGCGAACGCGAGGCCAACTGGGGGTGGCGGAGCGGCCGCGGAGAACTGATAGCCAAACCCAGAGAGGGCGTCGAGAACCGTACTCAGGGACTGAAACGCCCACGATGGAAACAGCAGGGCATGCTGCAACGACGCGCTGCTTTCGCCGTTGCTGCCGGTGCCAAGCGACCACAGCCACCATGCCAAGTAGAGCGCCGCCGGGACGGCAACTATCCAGATCCGCCGCAACCGATTGCCGCCCAGGAGGATCCCGACTGCGGCGCCGACGACGAAGGCAAGGGCTACGGAGTAGCTGGCGACCCCGATGCAGAGTAGGGCGCACGCGCTCGCATTGCCCCGCCGATCGCCACGTTCGAGTGCAAGCAGCGCGCCGAGACCGCACGCCACGGACAGCAGGACGATGAACCCGTTGCCGAATATCACGTGCTCCGAGTCGCTTCCAAATAGAAGGAGTACCAGGCTCGGCGCCAGGGCAACGAGATGGCCGACGCGGCGGCTCGCGTATACAAAGAAGATGCCGACCGTCAGCAGGACAGTGCCAAGCGTGAGCAACCGGAAGGGCAGGTAGGAAATACCAAACGCTTCGAAGAGAACCTGGTAGACGACGCGCGCGGTGAGGATCAAGTGGCCCTCATGCGGCTGCAGGGCGTCGCTCAAGGAGAAGCGCGGACTCGAGATCAGAATCGCGAGCTCGTCGGACCAGAACGTCGTGCCTCGTCCGAACCAAAGGATCAGTGCCGCGGCTAGCGCCATGACGCAGGCAAGCGCCGACCAGGTCCAGCGTTTTTCGTCGCCCCAACTCGCGGGCCAAGCGTCCCGCATCGGGCGTGACGCCTAGCCCGCCCTGCCGCCGGCGAAATGGACGTATGCGAACCAGGACCGCTTCGGGACGAAGCCTTCACCGAAGAGGCCGGAGCCGCCGCAAAAGTTGCAAGCGTGCGGCTGGTCGTCGACCGAGAACCAGTAGATCCGTTTCAGCTTCCACTTCGCCGCCTTTCGCTTGAAGAGCTTGAAGGCAGCCTTGAGCTGAGTGACCTGACCCTTCGGACCCTTGGCAAAGGAGTCGCTGTGGGACGGCTTTTCAGAGCTCCAGCCGATCTCAGTGATCCAGAGGGCCTTGCCGGCGTCGTGGTTGGACTTCAGTACTTCACGGAATTCTTCGATGTACGGGGTGAGGCGCTTGTAGCTCCCCGTATACGGATGCAAGGCCACACCGATGAACTTGCGCTTGATTCCCGGTGTCGACCTGTAGAGCCGGTTTAGGAAGTCGGCGGCAAAATAGGCCTGCGGGGGCTTCGCCTTGAACGTCGCCTCGTTCGGCCTGGAGAACATCCCGCCGAGGATCAGCTTGGCGCCCCTGTCAACGCTCCTGATCGCACTGTAGGAAATGTTGACCAGCTTGCCGTAGTCGGCCGGGTTCGGGCGCACCACGAAGTACTTGAAGTTCTCCTCGTTCCAGACCTGCCAGATGCGGATCGGGCGTTCCGGCAGTCCCGGGTTGGCCGCCCAGAACGTCCCGCCCCGACCGTAGTGCCGCACCACGAGCTTGAGGAAGTTGCTCCAGGCCTTGCGCTGGGCGCCGCTCTTGACGGGCAGCGTCTTCGGGGCCATCACACGACCGGGGCCAGGGACGCGCACTCGCCTGACCGCCCAGGACGGCGCGTCATAGACGAATGGCAGAACATCGATTCCTGCCGCCGCGGCGCCCGCGACGAGCTGGTCCGATGCGTCGAAGTCGGCGTCCGCTGAGCTGCTCGGCTGCACTGCCGCCCAGGAGACAGGGATCCTGACGCTGTCGACGCCACCGGCGCGCAGGCGCTGGAACTCTTCGGGGCTAGGGGTCGCCTGCGGCGAAACGCCCCAGAAATCTCCTGGGACGGCCAACGCCGGCGTGGCGAAGGCAGACAGCCCGGCCGCGACGACCAGCGAGGCGACAATCCACGCACGCATCTGCCCTAGAGAGCGCTTCCGCGTCTCGGCCATGGTCAGTTGGCCTCGGGGGAGGCTGTTGCCGTGGGGCCGCGACGCTGCCTCACCATCACCACCGCGACCGAGATCGCCGCAAGGATCGCGATCGCGACCAAGATCGGCACAACCGGCGAGGACCCACCGCTGTCGCCGGATTGCGAAGCGGGTGCCCCGCTGGCGCCCTGGCCGCCGCTGTGCAGCGGCGTCCCAGCCGCGACGTTCGAGCTGCCCCCTGGGCTACCCTGCCCGGTGCCTCCGCCAATACCCCCGCCGGCTCCGGCGCCATTCTTCGCAGATGATTCGGCTTCCCCAGACCCATTGGCTTCCTTCGAGCTCCGCTGGCTCGTCGACTTCGACGGCGCGCCCGCACCGCCGTTATCGGTACTCGAGGACTTCGCCGGGGTTTGCTGCTTGTGGTGCGTGGGATTGTTTTCGCCTTCGGCCTTAGGGATGTTGTCCGAGTACTGCACGCCACTCGAGTCTTCGGCGTGAGCGAGCACGGGGAAGCAAGCCAATGCCAGAGCAACCACTGACATCGACAAGAAGGCGGCGCGACCCGCATTTGGGGCCGGGCGATGGCGCGTCCCGACGTTCATCGCGCGCAAGGTTAGACCAAACGGCGGCGTTTCTTGCCCCGATCGCCCTGATCGGTGGCCTCGCCCTGGCTGGAGGCGGTTTCGATGTGACCAGCCGTCACATAGCCGGGCTTGCCGTGTGGCTGGTCGTCGTTGCCCTGGTGGTCTTTGGCGCGGCGTCGGCGGTGAAGCCGGAGCGGCCCCTGTACTGGGCAGGCGGACTGATCGTCTGTCTGTCGCTTCTCTGTGCAATCTCATCTCTCTGGTCGGGGTCGGTCGAGCTAAGCGTGATCGAGGCGGGCCGGGTCACCGTCTACCTCAGTTTCTTCATTGCCGCGTTCCTGATCGCCCAAACCGATGAAAGGCGCCAACGTTTCGCTGAAGGCCTGGCAATTGCCGCAGCCCTGGTCGCGGTGCTCGGCCTTGGCAGCCGCCTGCTGCCCCATGTAATGAATGTTGCAGACTCGCTCGGGACCGGGCCAAGGCTGCGCTACCCGCTCGGCTACTGGAACGC
The DNA here is from genome assembly GCA_963817905.1 of uncultured Solirubrobacterales bacterium. GTDB lineage: Bacteria > Actinomycetota > Thermoleophilia > Solirubrobacterales > 70-9 > VRUE01. Next base: position 904,055 of record CAWFPS010000003.1, read on the forward strand.
GAACGGGGCGATGTTCGGCATCGGCGTGGCGCTGCTGCTCTGGACCAGCCGCCGGGCATCCTGGGCGGCGCTGCGCTGGCTCTCTGTTGCCGCGATCCCGGTCTCGCTCCTCGCCCTCTACTTCACCTACTCGCGCGGCGGCCTGCTCTCGCTCCTCGTGGCAACCGGATGCCTGATCGCGCTCTCGCGCGACCGGCTCTGGCTGCTCGCCACATTGGCAATCGGAGCACTGGGGGCTTTGCCCGCGGTGCTGGCGGTGCAGGCGCGGCACAGCCTCGCCGACAACGTCGCCAACCAGGCGGCGGTCGACCAGGGCGCCACCGTTCTATTGGTCCTGCTCGGCGGCATCGCCCTCTCGCTGCTGCTCTTCGCCGCGCTGCGCTGGGAGGAGCGGCGCGAGGGACGGATGAGCGTCCGGGCGCTGGCCGCGTCGCGCAACCCCAGGGTGCTCAAAGGGGTCGCGCTCGCGGGGACGGTTCTGGCCCTGGCCGCAGTAGTGGCCGTCGGCGGGCGCGCCTGGGACCAGTTCTCCAGCTCCGACATCCAGTTCCCCAGCGACCCCAAGCAGCACTTCGCCGACCTCTCGGGCGCCGGCCGCCACGACTTTTACAAGGTGGCGATCGAAGCGACCGGGGAAAAGCCGTTGCTCGGCCACGGCGCCGGCACCTACCAGTTCTCCTGGGAGCAGCTGCGCTCGATCGAGCTGCCCGTCCACGACGCCCACTCGCTCTACCTCGAGGCGTTCGCCGAGCTCGGCATCTTCGGCGGCCTGCTCGTCCTCGGCCTGGTCGGCTGGCTGCTCTGGTGCGCCTTCGGAGCCTGGCGGGCCGCACCTCACCCGCAGCGGGAGCGCTACGCGGCGCTGGCGGCGGCGATGCTCGCCTTCGCCGCGGGAGCTGCCTTCGACTGGTTCTGGGAAATCGCCGGGCTTGGTGCGGTCTTCTTCCTCGCTGCCGGGGTGGTCGTCGCGGCCCGCTGCGGCCAGATCGCCGCCGATCCCCGCCGCGAACAAGGTGCCAAGGCGGAGAGTCGACGCTTTGGACTGACCGTGACCGCCGTGATCATCGCCTGGGTCTCGGCGATCGCCCTGATCGGGCCGCTGCTGGTCGAGCACGAGATCGACGCCAGCCAGAGTGCGGCCGCGCGGGAAGACTTCGGGGCGGCGGTCGACCACGCGGGCAACGCCCGCTCGATCGAGCCCTGGGCCGCCTCGCCCTACGTCCAGCTCGGCCTCCTGGCCGAGCGCCAGGGCGACTACGGCACAGCCGCCACTCACTTCACCCACGCGATCGACCGCGAGGACCGCAACTGGCAGTGGTACTACCTGCTCTCGCGGGTCGAGCACGAGGCCGGCGACGAAGCATCGGCGCAGGCCAACCTCGAGCGGGCGCGCCGGCTCAACCCGCTCTCCGAATGCCTGCAGGGGGAATGGACCTGCTGATGAGCACGAGGGCGACCCCGGACACCCGAACCGAGAGCGGCCACGAAGCCGGCGGCAGCGCCGCGTCGACGCCGGCCCAGGCCGAGATGGCGAACCGCCTGGGCATGACCGGCCCCAGCGGCTCGCGCCGCCGCGGCGCCCTGCTGCGTCGCCTGCTCGCCACCGGAGACTGGATCGCGATCTTCGCGGCGCTCTGCGTCGCCACCTCGGTCACCTCGACCACAGACGTCGCCAAGCTCTTCTGGGCCGTCCTCTTCACTCCGGCTTGGCTGCTGGTGATCAAGCTGCACGGCCTCTACGACAACGATCACCGCCGCATCCGCCACAGCACCCTCGACGAGCTGCCCTCGCTGATCTCGGCGAGCGCCCTGGGGACGATCGTGCTCGACGGCTTGCTCTGGCTCAGCCCCTCGGGGCCGCTCTCGGCCAAGAGCGCGATCATGGTCGGGGTCGGCGCCGTACTGGCCTGCTTCGTCTCCCGGGCCGTGCTGCGCTTCGTCTGGCAGCGCCTGACCGGAGTCGCCACCGGGATCGTGATCGGCCCGGCCGCGATGGCAGACGTGGTGGCGCGGCGGATCGCCACTCACCCTGAGGCACGCCTGCGGCTGGTCGGCTACCTCTCTGCCCCGCGCGACAAGGACCGCCGTGCCTCGCTGCCGCGCCTGGGCTCGGTCGAGGAGATCTCGCGGGTGGCCCGCAAGCACGACATCGAGCGGGTCGTCGTCGCCGAGCAGGAGATGGGCGAGCGCGACGCCGAGCACCTGATCGAGGAGTGCAAGGCCGCCGGCCTCGGTCTCACCTTCCTGCCCAATCACTACGGCCTGCTCGGGCCGGGCATCGAGCTCAACCGGCTGGCCGAGCTGCCCGTGCTCGACTTCCGCTTCTCCGACCCACCGCGCTCGACCCTGGCGCTGAAGCGCGGCCTGGACGTCGCAGTCTCGGGACTGATGCTGGCTCTGCTCTCGCCGCTGCTGACCCTGATCGCGCTCTTCATCCTCATCGACACCGGCACTCCCGTCTTCTTCCGCCAGGCTCGGGCGGGCAAGGACGGGGTTCCGTTCACGATGCTGAAGTTCCGCACCATGGTCGCCGACGCGGAGGAGCGCCTGTCCGAGCTGGTCGACCTCGAGAAACTCGACGAGCCCGCCTTCAAGATCGTCGACGACCCGCGAATCACCCGGGTCGGGGGATTCCTGCGGCGGACAAGCCTCGACGAGCTGCCGCAGCTGATCAACGTGCTGCGCGGCGACATGTCCCTGGTCGGACCGCGCCCCGAGGAGGAGGCCGTCGTCGCCCTCTATGACGAGCGCCAGCGCGTCCGCCTCGCGATCAAGCCCGGCCTGACCGGGCCGATGCAGGTCTACGGCCGTGGCGACCTCACCTTCGAGGAGCGGCTGGCGATGGAGCGCGACTATCTCGACAACCTCTCGGTCGCCGGCGACCTGGCGATCCTGCTGCGCACGCCGCGGGCGATCGTCCGCGGCGAAGGCGCCTACTGACCCGCTCCGGTGTGCTTTAGCCGCAGATGACGGGGAAAAGGAACAGCGGAACGTTGGATCTCGAGATCGTGATCGTCAGCCACGGGGCGGAGGCCCTGCTGCGCCGCTGCCTCCGCTCGCTCGAGGAGCACCCGGCAGGCGGGACGATGCGGGTGACCGTGGTCGACAGCGGCAGCACCGACTCGACCCCGGACATGGTCGAGCGCGAGTTTCCCGCGGTACGGCTGATCCGCCGCGAGAACATCGGCTTCTCGGCGGCCAACAACGTCGTCCTGCGTGAGGACGAGGCGAAAGCGGTACTGCTGCTCAACCCCGACACCGAGGTCCACGCCGGCACCTTGGATGCCTCGCTGGCGCGGCTTTACTCCGACGAGCGGATTGGCATGGTCGGCTGCAAGCTCGTCACCGAATCGGGGGAGCTGGATCACGCCTGCAAGCGCTCCTTCCCCACCCCGCTCAGCGCCCTCGCCCACTTCACCGGGATCGGGCGCGACGACGACGCCGGCGGAGCGCTGAGCCAGTACCGCGCGACCCACCTTGGCGACGATGACCCGGGCGAGGTCGACGCGGTCAACGGCGCCTTCATGCTCTGCCGGGCCGAGGCGGTGCGCGAGGTCGGCCTGCTCGACGAGGGCTACTGGCTCTACATGGAGGACCTCGACTGGTGCCGCCGTTTCTGGCAAGCGGGCTGGAAGGTCTTCTACGAGCCGGCCGGCGTAGCCCTCCACATCAAGGGCGGCTCCAGCGGCAAGCGCCGGGCGCCGAAACAGGAGATTGCGTTTCACCGCGGCATGGGCCGCTTCTACCGTCGCTTTGACGCTGGCGAGAACAACCCGCTGGTCAACGCGGCGGTCTACGCGGGCATCGGCGCAAAGCTGGTCGTCAGCCTCGGAATCACGGCAGCGCGAGGCCGGTAGGCGTTGGCGGCCAATCTCCGCCGGTTGGGCCTGCCAACCATCGTCGCCCTGGTCGTCATCGCAGTCGGCACGGTGGAGCTGTTTGCCGGCGCGCTCTCGGCCGGCGTAACGGTCGACGAGCCCTCGCAGGACGTGCGGACCAGTGGCTGGATCAACCATGGCTGGTATGTGCCGGAACCGCTCCTCGTCGACGGACATCCCGACCCTGGCAACGAGCTCGCCTCGCCCTTTGTGTACGGGCCGGCTTTCTCCAGCATTGCCCACCTCCTCAACGTCGAGGCTGGCAACGAGTCGATCGGCGAAGTCTCGGAATCGGTCGATGCCTACGCCGTCCGCCACCTCACCGTTGCCGCGCTGGCGGCAATTGCGATCGCCGTGGTCGGCCTACTCGTCTGGCTCCTCACCGGCGCATGGCGGGTCGGCACATGGGCGGCGACGGGGCTGATCGCGATCCCAAGCTGGATCGGCCAGGGCTTCTTCAATATCAAGGACATCCCGGTGGCGACGGGCTACACGTTGGTCACCGCCGCACTCGTGATCGCCCTGATCGGTGCGAACCGGCCGGCCAGCAAACGGCGCCGGCTGACGATCGCTGTCCTGCTTGCCGGCGGGATCTTCATCGCCGCCGGGACCCGCTTGGCACTGTGGGCGCCGTTCGTCGCCTCCCTCGCCTCCTACGCGCTACTTCGCCTCGGCCAGCAGCGGCTGGGCGGATTCGGCCGTTTTTGGGGCGCCGACCGCGCGGTCCTGGCAGGTGCCGTGATCGGCACCATCGCGATCGCGGTGATTTACCCCAGCACGGTCGAGACTCCCAAGACCCTGCTGCTTCACTCGGTGTCCAACTCGGCGGGATACCCGAACAAGACCGTTACCCTGACGGCCGGGCAGTCGCTCTCCGAACACCCCCCGTGGTAGTACCTGCCGGTCTGGATCGGCGCTCGACTACCGCTGTTGATCGGCGCTCTCGCGATCCTCGGAGCCGTATTGGGAATCCGTTCCCTGGCCAGGTCCAAAGGGAGGGGCGAGGATTCGGCCTGGTCTCGTCGGGAGCTGGGCCTGGTTTTGGTGCTGCAGCAGGAACTCCTCCTCCCACTCCTCACAGTCGGCGGCGGCGCGGTCATCTACGACGCCGCGGGCCAGCACCTATATGTCCTCCCTGCGGTCGCGATCCTGGCCGGCGTCGGGGCGGGATGGGTGTGGCGCTGGACTCGTGACCGAGCGCAGGCGAGAATTTGGCCGGTGCTCGCAACAGCCGCGCTGTCGCTGGCCTTGGTCGTGCCGATGGCTGAGCAGACGGCCCTCTTTCCCTACAACTACGCCTACGTCAACCCCTTGGCTGGAATCGACGGGGTCAACGGCGAGTGGGAGACCGACTACTGGTTCGCGAGCCTGCCGGAGGCCCTGTCAAGGGTGCCCCGCGGAGTCGGCCTGCGCTGCGGCAGCCTGGAGCATCCTTCCGAACCCCAAGTCAAGCCGGAATTTCGGAGTTGCGGCACGTACCAGTACTTCCCCTTCGAAGATCGCCGCGGCACCGACCCGGCCGGGAGCCCCGGCAAGTCCAAGATATCGGTGATCTCCCAGGCCCGTGGCGGCAGGGTGCCACCGCCCTACTGCGAAGAGGTGGGCAACGTAACCCGCTGGCTCCGCGGCGAATCGGTGACGATGACCTACGTCCTGCGCTGCGACGCCCAACGTGTCAACCGGCGAATACGAGAAGAGGAAGTCGGCTGAAACGAGCGGCAGAGTCGCCGCACAGGGCGTTGAACGTGGGTCCGAACATTTATCGGACACATGAAGTCCGTACAATGGACACATGACGGAGCTCCAGCTTCTGGCCGATCAGGTAGATGCGAGCGAGCGGACGCTGCGGCGGGCGTTGAACCAGGGGACCCTGCGGGCAGAGCGGCCAACGCCCCGGAAACTGACCATCTCCTCGGCCGAGAAGCAGTACGTCCGCCGCTCCTGGCCCCTCTTGGCCTCTCTCCGAACGGCGCTGCGCACTGAGCCGAACGTTCGCTTCGCGCTGCTCTTCGGTTCTGCCGCCCGCGGCGACGATACCCCGCAGAGCGATCTCGATCTCCTCGTTGAGATGAGTGATCCGAGCTTGGAGCGGGCTGTCGACCTGACCACAAAGCTGGAAGCCCTCGTCGGTCATCGGGTGGACGTCGTGGCTGTCAAAGACGCGGAAGCCAATCCGCGGTTGCTCAGCGACGCATTGAGAGACGGGCGGGTTCTGGTCGATCGCGAAGATCTCTGGCCCGAGCTCAACAGCCGTCGAGACGCTTTGACGCGACGCAGCCGCCAGCGAGACAGAGCCCGCACTCGCGACGCCCTGGCCGGAATCGATCGTTTTCTCGCGATCTGATGGCCAACCAACCGCCGCGCAAGAAAGATGTGATCCGTTGGCAAAGGGAAATCGTCGACCACCTCGAGGACTTCCCGCGGCAGCATGCAGCACTCGAGACCGCGATGGCAGCCTTCGGCGAGACCTTCGAGCTGAAGCAGTTCAAGGCCGCCTACGAGACGCGGACCGATATGGAGGCCTACAACAGGGCACAGTCGGTCGAGCGGGCCCTGGGACGCGTTCAGAATTATTTCGCCGACCTTGCCATCGCGGGGGCCAAGCTCGCGGGGCTAGAAGTCTCCCCCGATGGAGGCGAGAGCGCAGCCCAGCGTGCCTTCGCAACACTGCGGGACGCGGGGGTAATCGATGGCGCCCTCTGCCGCCGGCTGACCCGAGCCCAGAAGGCCCGGAGCATGATCGAGCACACTTACGTCGAGGTCCCGGCCGGGACCGTCCACCGCGCGGCCGAGCTGATTTACGAGAGCGCCCGCGAATTCATCGGCCCCTATCGATCATGGATTGGCGAGTTTTTGTAGGCGACCGTCAAAAGCAATCCATCACAAGCGGTGGGGAGGGCAGACATGCATATGGCGGGGGACTGGATCATGCAAGCAATTGTCCCGGACTCAGATGCACGAAAGCCCGTGTAGCGACCGTGCGTTATTCCCATATTGCCAAGTTCTTTCTTGGGTACTGAACTTGCTTCTTTCGGCCACCCAAGGGACCGTGAAGACAATATGAGAGAGGACATCGATGACTCGGCTGCAACTTTTCTTGATCTCACTCCTGACCGTCGCACTGGTCGTGGCTATTTCCGTGGGCGGCAGCGCCTTCGGGGCCCGCGGTGGAAAGGGCGATGTGATTTGTAAGACGGAGGTCCGCGGAAAGAAGCGCGTCGTCAGCTGCCCGCGAGGAGCACTTCGCGGCAGGCGAGGGCCACGCGGCAAGCACGGCAAGAGGGGCATAGCCAGGCCCAGCTGGTCCAGCTGGGCCGCCAGCGGGTGCTGGCTCAGGACTGAACCTCAACTTTAATGACCATCTCACCGCAAATAAAGTCAAGGAACTTACGATTGGCAATTTCACGATTACGGCAGCCACCAATGGGGCCGGGAAATGTGAACCGATCAGGCTGCGCCCGGGCACTGCTAGTCCTCAGAGTCGACTGGCCGTAGGAGCTGGAGCGGAATTTGCACCCATTTCGAGCGGCGGCAGTGCAGAACTGACCAACGGGAAAAATTCCAACATATTCACCGCGGTATCCGACAACGGGGCAAGCACGATGTCAGGCATCGTCGGCGCAGTCACGGTCGGAAATGTATGTCTGGTTTCCGGCTACGTGACTGGAATCTAGGATTTCACAGGTGCCAGAGGCGCTCCCAAGACGAAGGAAGCACATCGTCAAAATGGGAGCGTCTCGGCTACCTCAGCGAGAGTCGGCGCGCTCTTGTCGCGCTCGCTGAGCAGCGGTTCGTCGACCGGCCACTCGACGCTGACGCCGGGGTCGTCCCAGGCGATGCCGGACTCGGTCGCCGGGTCGTAGGTGCTCGAGCAGAGGTAGGTGACGTCGGCGGTCTCGCTGAGCACGGCGAAGCCGTGGCCGAAGCCGACCGGGACGAAGAGCTGACGATGGGCCTGGTCATCGAGCTCGTGGCCCTCCCACTGGCCGAAGGTGGGGGAGTCGCGTCGCAGGTCGACGGCGACGTCGAAGATCCGCCCGCGCGGGCAGCGAACGAGCTTCGCCTGGCCGGGCTCGGTCTGGAAGTGGAGGCCGCGCAGGGTGCCCTTGGAGGAGCGCGAGTGGTTGTGCTGGACGAACTCGACCTCGACCCCGTGCTCGGTCCAGAGGTCGCGGCGGTAGCTCTCGACCATGAAGCCGCGCTCGTCGCCGTGGACGTCAGGCTCGAGCAGAACCACACCGTCGAGCTTGGTCTCGAGCCGTTTCAGCACTAGCCGAGCGCCCTGCCGTACTGCTTTTCGTAGTACTCGCGGTACTCGCCGGAGCGGATCGGACCCCACCACTCCTCATTGTCGCGGTACCAGGCGACGGTCTTCTCCAGGCCCTCGGCGAAGTGGACCTGGGCCTCCCAGCCGAGCTGCTCCTTCAGCTTGGCCGAGGAAAGCGAGTAGCGGCGATCGTGGCCGGGGCGATCGGCGACGTAAGAGATCAGCGACTCGTCTTTGCCGGTCAGCTCGATAACCCGCTTGATCACCTCGATGTTCTCGCACTCGTCGGGGCCGCCGACGTTGTAGGCCTCGCCGGCCTTGCCCTTGCTCAGCACGGTGTGGATGCCGCGGCAGAAGTCCTCGACGTAGAGCCAGTTGCGGACCTGCTTGCCGTTGCCGTAGACCGGCAGCGAGTCGCCATGCAGAGCGTTGAGCGTGATCAGCGGGATCAGCTTCTCGGGGTACTGGCGCGGGCCGTAGTTGTTGGAGCCGCGCACGATCGAGGCGTCGATGCCGTAGGTGTGGACGTGGGCCGTGACCAACAGGTCGCCGGCCGCCTTGGTCGCCGAGTAGGGCGAGGAGGGGTCGAGCGAGGAGGCCTCGGTGAAGGAGCCCGACTCGATCGAGCCGTAGACCTCGTCGGTGGAGACCTGGAGGTAGCGGCTGACGCCGAGGTCGCGGGCGGCGTCGAGCAGGGTGCCGGTGCCGATCACGTGGGTGCGGGCGAAGGCGTCCTGGTCGTCGATCGAGCGGTCGACGTGGGACTCGGCGGCGAAGTTGACGACCGCGTCGCAGCCCTCCATCGCCTCACGCACGACCTTCGGGTCCTCGATCGCGCCGACGACGAGATCCGTCCCCTCGGGCAGGTTCTCGCGCCGGCCCGCGTAGGTGAGCTTGTCGAGCACCCGCACCTCGTGCTCGCCGGAGACGAGACGGACGTAAGTCGAGCCGATGAACCCGGCGGCGCCGGTGACGAGGAGCTTCATGCGGCGGAAGGGTAGCGATCCTGAAACGACAAGACCCGCCGAAGCGGGTCGAGTCTGGTGAAGCGGGGAGCCACCCCGCAGGCAGTTGATACCCACGCTCACGTTATCAGGAGGCGGACTGACCAGTCTCGATCACTTCGGCGGCCTATGTTGCGGAGGGCGCCGGACTCGAACCGGATCCGAGGCTAATCGGACGTGTGAACTGGCTCAGCGAACCGGCAGAGAGGCTATGCCACGGACTCTTTCTCGCTCGCCCGCTGGGAGAGGTATGCGGCAAGGCCGTCGTGCCAGTCGGGCAGTTCGATCGCGTGCTCGCGCTGGCTCTCCAGGGCGGAGTACGGCGGGCGGGGTGCGGGGCGTCCGAGCATGTCAGTGGTGGCGGAGAGGACCCGGCACTCGACCTTGGCCTGGTCGAAGATCTCGCGGGCGAAGTCGTACCAGGAGCAGGCGCCGCCCGCAGCCATGTGATGGATTCCGAACTCGACTCCCTCGATCAGGCGGACGATCCCGTAGGCGAGGTGCCAGGTGTAGGTCGGCGAGCCCACCTGGTCGCGCACGACCAGCACCTCGTTCTGGGTCGAGGCGAGGCGCAACATCGTCTCGACGAAGTTGCCGCCGCCGGTGCCGAAGAGCCAGGAGGAGCGGACGATGAAGTGGCGTTTGTTCGCGGCTGCGGTCGCCTCCTCGCCGGCCAACTTGGTCCGCCCGTAGGCAGATAGCGGCGCCGTCTGGTCGGTCTCCACGTAGGGCGCGCCCTTGGCGCCGTCGAAGACATAATCGCTGGAGACGTAGACGACGCTGGCGCCGACCCCGGCCGCCGCTGAGGCAACGTTGGCGGCAGCGGCGCCGTTGACGGCCAGAGCCGCCTCCTCGGACTCCTCGGCGCCGTCGACGTCGGTCCAGGCTGCGCAGTTGATCGCCACGTCGGGCCGCTCGCTCTCGAACTTGGCCGCGATCGCAGCCGCGTCGGTGACGTCGAGCTCGGTATGGCCGAAGCCGACAACGTCGTGGCCGGCGTTGCCGGCGGCCAACATGACGTCGCGGCCGAGCATGCCGCCCGCACCTGTGACGAGCACCTTCATCTAGCCAGCAACGATCTTGCTTCGCGGTCTTGCATCGAGGCAGGAGGCTATCGGCGACTCAAGGTCCAAGCAGCGCCAGAGGCACGACCGCGATGCCGTCCTTGCGCCGGTATGCCTCCCTGCCGGTTGTCACCACAGCGGCGTCGGCAAGCTCGTCTCCCAGCTTTTCCCGCAGCCAGAGCAGCTGACGTACGTCGCGGTCGTCGACGACAGCGCCGAGCTTTACCTCGATCGCAACCAGCGCTTGGCCGCGCTCGACGATCAGATCTACCTCATGCTCTCCTCGACGGGTGCGAAGGTGCCCGACTCGGGCCTCAATCCCCTGCGCGTAGACGCGGACGCTCTGGGTGACAAGCGACTCGAACAGCGCCCCGAGCAACGTGCCATCGCGGACGACACTCGGCTCCGCTGGCGCAGCCCGCAGGAGAGCGTCCACGTCCACTCCCAAGAGCCGAGCCGCCAGCGCGGGGTCGACGAGATGGTGCTTGGAAGGCGAGGCGAGCTGCGTGAGCTGGTTACGAGTGGGAAGCCAGGGCTGCACTGGATCGAGGACCCACAGGCGCTCGAGGATGTCGCGATATGCCAGGGCGGTCGCCCTGGAAGGCTTATTCACCTCGTCGCTCGTCGCTGCGTCGCGAATCTTCTCGAAACTTGCCGTGGTCGCGGTCGCGGCCGCGTACGCCGCTATCCAACGACGCAGAGTCGCCGGTCGCCGCACCCTGCGACCGAGATCCTCGAACTCCCGCTCGACGATGTGGTCGACGTATCCGTCCAACTGGGCACGGGCCAGGCGGGACGGAAGCTCGCGGATACCCGGGAAGCCCGAGCGAAGAATCTCCTCGACGTAATCCTCGAGCCGAACGTCGGTGCTTCCCTCAAGGCGAGCACGATGCCCGTCAAGCAGGTGAGCCAGGCTCACCGCCGGGGTTCCGACGCCGCGCTCGAGAATCGTCATCGGGCGCATCCGAACCCTGACGATCCTTCCCGCTCCCGAATGAGTCGGCAGTTCCGTCGGGGTCGCGGATCCGGTCAACAGGAAACTGCCGGCGCCGGCGCCGTCGTCCACGGCGCGGCGGACCCGGTCAAAGGACTCGGGAATTCGCTGCCACTCGTCGATCAGCGTCGGCTTCTCCGCCTCGACGAGGCGCTGCGAGTCTCCCTCGACTATCGCGCGCTCGGCCGCATTGTCGAGCCGGAACGCACTGGCAGCACGCCGTAGCGCAGTGGCGGTCTTACCCACGGCCTTCGCGCCCTCGATCGAGATGGCCGGAAGGCCGGCAAAGAGCTCGTCGAGCTCACCATCGACGATGCGGAAGCGGTAGTCGACCCTCGGCACCGCACCAGTTCGATCCGCCTCCATGGTTCAACTATACAGATTTTCGGGTTCGTACTTTACATATTTACGGGCTACTACCTTACAATTTCTCGCGCAATGCTCTCAGAGCCACTTCGCGGCCGAGCAGGCTAGCCGCTCCACAGGCTCGCCAGCGGCACAGCCTCGATGCGGTCGCCGAGCGGGATCGAGCTGGGACCGAGGTGTAGGACGAGCCCGAGGCGAAAGCGGCTCCCAAGGTGATCGCGCAACAACCTGAGCGCGGAGGCGTCCGCGCGGCGAGGCGTGGCCGAAGCCTTCACCTCGATCGCGACCACGTCCCCACCGGCGTGCTCGACGACGAGATCGATCTCGTTGCGCCGTTGGTCGCGGTAGTGGAAAAAGCGGAGCAGCGGGCCCAACTCGCTGACGCTCGCGAGGCGCACGATCTCGTTGACGACGAACGTCTCGAAGACGCTGCCCGCGATTGCACCGTCGCCCTCAAGGCGCTTTGCATCGGCACCGATCAGAGCGCAGAGCATGCCCGTATCTGCGAGGTGCAACTTGGCGCTGCGGACGATTCGATGGCCAAGGTTCATGTGCCATGCCGGCAGGCGAACGATCATGAACAGCTGCTCCAAGGCTTTCAGGTGATTGACCACCGTCTTGTGGTCGATGCCGATCTCGCGTCCTATCGCCGAGAAATTCGTCAGCGCGGCTGAGCGCGCCGCGACCAAACGCAACACCCGTGCGGTCGCATCCGCGTCACGTACCGCGGCGAGATCGACCACCTCGCGGCCAAGAATCGAGTTGACATACCCGGCGAAGAAGCGACGGCGCCGCGCCTCGACGGAGCGCACTGCCTCGGGAAAACCACCGCGAAGGACTCGGTCCGCGTAGCCCGACCTGCCGACGGGCACGTCGGTCGGCCGCGGGGCCTGGCCCTCGAATGCATCCTCGATGAAGCTCCCTCGGCCCCCGGCGAGCTCAACTTGTGAGAACGGCCAAAGGGTCATGTAATCCACCCGGCCGGGCAGCGCATCTGCGACCCGCGGAAGCGTGAGGATGTTCGCTGAGCCAGTCAACAGGAACTGGCCTCGGGCGTTGTCCGAATCGACCACCCGCTTGATCGCCAGCAACAGCTCAGGCGCCCGCTGAACCTCGTCGATCACAAGTCGCTCGGCGCCTCCGACAAACCCCGTCGGATCCGCCCTCGCTTCCTCAAGCGATGCCGGCTCGTCCAGCGAGACGTATCGCGCGGGATGCTCAGTACTCGCGACGGATTGGATCAGCGTGGTCTTGCCGGCCTGTCGAGCGCCAAGCAGGCAGACGACTCGCGCCTGCGCAAGGCCATCGATGACTAGCGGCCGGAGGTTTCGCTCGATCAGCGCCATAGATTCCCGACGAACTGGGATTTAGATTGTGACAGATTGGGATTAGACTCCCGACAAATTGGGAGTGCTACCCCGACAATTTGGGAGCGAGATCAGATGATCTTGATCTCGGACTTGTCGCCGACCAGCATGCGCAGGGTTTTCGGCATGCCGTCGCTGCGGGTCAGCTTGACTTCGCGGCCGAGCAGGCTGGCCTCCATGCGGGTGCCGAGGTCCTCGACGACGGAGCCGGTGAGGACGATCGAGTGCTCTATTTCGGAGCGGCGCACGCAGACCTCGTCGCCGATCGAGGTGTAGGGGCCGACGTAGGCGTCCTCGATCCGGGCGCCGGCGCCGATCACGGCCGGGCCGCGGACGACCGAGTTCTTGATGACTGCGCCGGGCTCGACCACGACGCGGCCCTCGATCTTCGAAGCCTCGTCGACCTCACCCTCGATCTTGGTCTCGATCTCCTCCAGGACGAGGCGGTTGGCCTCGAGCATGTCGGCGAGCTGGCCGGTGTCCTTCCACCAGCCGCTGACCACCTCCGAGCGCACGGTCTTGCCCTCTTCGATCAGGCTCTGGATCGCCTCGGTGATCTCCAGCTCGCCGCGCCAGGACGGCTCCAGGGCGCGGGCGGCCTCGAAGATCGGTGGGGCGAAGAGGTAAACGCCGACCAGGGCGAGGTTGGAGGGCGGGTCTTTCGGCTTCTCGACCAGGCGCACGATCCGCTCGCCGTCGAGCTCGGCAACGCCGTAGGACTGCGGGTCCTCGACCGGGGTGAGCAGGATCAAGGCGTCGGGCTCCTCGGCGCGGAAGGTCGAGACCAGGCCGCGCAGGCCGTCGGCGAGCAGGTTGTCGCCTAGGTACATGACGAAGGGCGAGCCGCCGATGAACTCCTCCGCGGTGAGCACCGCGTGGGCGAGGCCGGCGGGCTTGTCCTGGACGATGTAGGTGATCCGGGCGCCGAAGGCCGAGCCGTCCCCGGCCGCCTCGCGGATCTCATCGCCGGTCTCCGGGGCGATGATGATCCCGATCTCGGTCACCCCGGCGTCGACCAGCGCCTCGATCCCGTAGAAGAGCACGGGCTTGTTGGCAACCGGCACCAGCTGCTTCGCCGAGGTATGCGTGATCGGGCGCAGTCGCGTCCCGGCCCCGCCGGAGAGGATCAGTCCCTTTAGGTCTTGCATGCCGCCGGAAGGCTATCGTCGCGACAGCTTTCAGCTCCCGCGCATACGCGCGTATGCGTACCTGCTTAGCGCGTACATGTCGTCGCACTCATCGGGTACATTGATGCGGTGCCCCTCAATCCATTCGTCTGGGAGAACGCGATCGACGACGGCGTCGCCCGTGAGTCATTTGCCCGCGAGACCGTTATGCAGCTGAAGGCGGGAACGCATATCGCGCTTTTCGGCCCCCGCGGCACGGGCAAGACGAGCTTCACCCTTCAGCTGCGCGGCGAGTTGGCGCGGGACCACGAGGCCGACGCGCCGCCCTGGCAGATGCTGCGCATCGACCTGCGCCGGGCGATCAGCGTGCCCGCCTTCATCGGAGTGGTGAGAACCGCACTGCACCGCCATCCCGACAGTCGGCTTCGCCGGCGCGCCGGAGACGCCTGGAAGCGCCTGGAGAAGAGCATCGGGATCAACCTCGGTGTGGTCGCGGCAGGAGTTCGCGGCGGCGGACGACAGGCGCTCAACGAGGCTGAGGTGTTGCACGATCAGCTGCTCGCCCTGCGACAGGCCGACGAGCGGCTCGTCGTCGTGTTCGACGAGTTCCAGCGACTCAACAGCTGTCCGGGAGAGCCGCTGAGCATCATCCGCTCCGCCCTGATGGAGCCGGAGCCGGGAGGCCAGGTCAGCCTCCTCCTCACCGGCAGCCTGCGCGAGAAGCTGGAGCTGATGCTGCACACCGACACCGAGCCGATCTGGGACCAGACTCACGACGTGGCCCTGCCCCCGATCGAGACCGAGCCCTTCTCCGCTTACCTGGAGCACTCGTTCGCGGCCACCGGCAAGCCGATCGGGGAGCGTGCGGTGGAACTGCTCGTAGAGCTGACCGAAGCGCACCCGAAGCGCACCCAGCACCTCGCGTGGCAAGCCTGGGAGGAAGCCGCGGACGGGGAGACCATCGATGAGGACGCTGTCCAGTCCGCTTTCGACCGGCTTCTTTCGACGCGCTCTCACAGCACCGACTTCGGAGCCATCGTCGACGGGCTGCTCGCCGGGGAGGACAGCGAGGGGAACGGAGCCAAGGCTTTGTTTCTGGTCGCGGCCGGAGCTTCTCCGAGCAGCAGAACCGCGCCGCGCCGTTACGGCCTCAGCGGTCCGGACACCGCCAAGCGCGCACTCGATCGGCTTCGATTGCGGGGAATCGTAGAAGGCTCGGGGTCGCGCTGGCGGATCGTCGATCCGCTGTTCGCCGAGTGGCTACGCCGCAACGATCCACTTGCGATCGAGCCGCCGGATGGGGAAGAGGAGTGAGCAGCCTCCCCGCAATCGACGTCGCGATCGTCAACTGGAACACGGCCGAGGCGGCGCTGGCCGCGGCGGGTGCGTACCTGGCCTCCGAGGGGGTCGACGCACGGGTGACGATCGTCGACAACGACTCGCGACCAGGGCAGCGAGAGCTGCTGCAACGAGACTGCCCCGAAGGAGTCCGGCTCGAGCTGAGCGGGGAAAACCTCGGCTACGGACGCGCGGCCAATGCCGCCCTGCGCTCCGGCAAGGCGGAGCTGGTCTGTGTCAGCAATGCCGATGTGCTGCCCGAGCCCGGTGCGCTGGCGGCGCTTGCCGCCGTGGCGATTGCCGAGACGGATGCGGGAATGGTCAGCCCGGTCTTCGGCGGCGACACCGACCGCTACCACGCCGCCCTACCCGGCACCGCGACGATGCTGGCGCGAATCTTCGCCGGCTCCTTTGGCGAGAAGCCGCAGCCCAGCCCGGCGGCGGGTGAGATCGCGGAGGTTGGCCAGCCCTCCGGCGCCTGCTTCGTCGTGCGGCGCGAGCCGTGGGAGGAGATCGGTGGTTTCGACGAGGGCTTCTTCCTCTGGTATGAGGACGTGGACCTGGCCAAGCGCCTTCAGGACGCCGGCCATCGCAACCTGATCGTCGGTTCGGCGAGGGTCGGCCACGCCGGCGCCGAGGCCTTCGTGCAGGTCGATCCCAAGCGCCAGCAGGCAATCCGACTGCGCTCAGTCGAACGCTACATTCGCCTCCACCACGGCTGGGCAATGGCGATAGCCGCGCCGCTACTTAGGCTCTCCCGGCGCCTTAGAGCGGGCGGCGCCAGATGAACTCCCTTTCGGTCGTCATACCAACCAAGGACCGCGCCGCGGCGCTGGCGCGAACGCTCGCCGCGCTGGAGGCGCAGCGGGTCGGCGACGCGCAGGTGGAGGCGATCGTCGTCGACAATGGCTCCAGCGACGGTACCGTCGAGCAGATGCGTGGGAGAAGCGGCGACGGGGCGGTCCCGATCGTCTTCATCGAGCACTCCGACGGTGGCCCGGCGGCCGCTCGCAACGCCGGCGCCGAGGCGGCCCGGGGTGAGGTGCTGCTCTTCCTCGGCGACGACACCGAGCCCGACGGGAACGATCTGCTCAGCACTCACCTCAACCTGCACCGGGCGCGACCGCAGGACGACTACGGCGTGCTCGGCCGCATCACCTGGACCCCCCGCAGCGCGGTCACCCCCTTCATGCGCTGGCTCGAGAACGGCGGCCCCCAGTTCCACTACTGCGAGATCACCGCCGGCCCGGTCGACGCCGCCAACTACTTCTACAGCTCGCACGCCTCGATCAAGCGCTCTCTCTTCGAGCGCCTAGGGGGCTTTGACGAGCGCTTCCCCACTGCCGCGGTCGAGGACACCGAGCTCGGCGCCCGCCTCGCCGACGCCGGCCTGGAGCTCGACTACCGCCCCGAGCTGCTCGTCCTCCACGACCACCCGACCACGCCGGCCCAGTCGCTGCGCCGCTCGGTCGCGGTCGGCCACTCGGCCGCTCTATATAACCGGCTGCGTCCGGAGCGCCCCCACCCGGGCGTGCAGGAGCCGAGCGGGCTCGCCTGGTCGGCAGTGCGCGTCGCCTCCCCCCTGCTCGGGAACCTTGCCCGCCTGCCGCTACCCAGGGGCCTGCGCGAGCGCGTCTGGCTGGCGATGACTCGGGGCGGCTACGCGCGAGGGTATCGCGAGGGACAAGTGCAAACGCGATGAAACGGGTCCTCCGGCTCAACAGCACCCTGCTCTCACCCCTGCTGACCTTCACGGCCGCCTGGATATTCGCGGCGCTGCTCAGCCAGTACCGCCTGCTCAACGGCCAGCAGGAGTGGTCGACGATCGTCATCGTCGCCGTGGTCGTTGTACCGCTGGCCTTCGTCGCCGGCGGCCTGATCGGCGAGGGACTGGCGATGGGACGAACGCGGCTGTCCGAAGCCACGAAGACGCCCGAGGAGAGCCGTACCTACCGCCGCGTACTGATCCTCCTGCTCGTCCTCGGTCTTCTGGAGCTCGCCCATCAGTTCGCGAAAATCGGCGGGGTTCCGCTGCTCTCCCCCGGCGGTGGCGCTTTGCGCTTCAGCCAGGGCGGCCCGACAATCATCCTCACCGATGGGCTCACCGTCGCTGCCATCGTCGCCCTGGTGCGGCCCCGACACCTGCTCAGTCGCGAGTCCCGATTCGAGCTGCTGGTCGCCGCCGCCGCGCTGGGCGGATTCGCCCTGCAGGCTGGACGCGGCAGCCTGCTCCTGCCGGTGATCGTCGCAATCGCTGCGCGCTGGCTTTACTGGGGGAGACCGCGGAACTGGATGTTCATCGGCGGCGCCCTGTTGGCTTTTGCCGCGGTCGTCTTTGGCTTCTACCTACGCACTCGCCAGAACCCCTACAACCCATTCGAGTCCGAACTCTTCGGCGAAATCCTCCCCGACACGCCGTTCTACCTGCAGCCGCTGGTCCCGATCTACCTCGCGATCACGACCAACTTCCTCGCCCTGCAGGGAGTGATCGGGCACTTCCCCACCGGTGAAGCGTTTGGCGGGGGCGCGTTCAACGCGGTCGGCCTGGACATCATCTTCCATGGCGCCCGCAACGTCTCCGATGTCTCGGCGACGATCACTCCACCCTGGGTAACCAGCACGGTGGCCGGCCCGCTCTGGGCCGATGGCGGCTTCATCGCCCTGATCCCCGGCGTTGCCGCGACCGGATTCATCTCGGCCGGCGCGTTCGCGATGGCAATCCGAACCCGATCGTTCCGCTGGAGCATGGCGGCGGGATATCTCCTCTATCTGGCGATCTTCGGTCTCTACACCAATCTCTGGACCCAACAGCTCGACTGGCTCCTGGTCGTCCCGCTTCTACTCATCGTCGGTGCAATCGCCGAAGACCCCTCTGACCCACCGGGCTTGACGGGGTGGGCATGGGGCAGAATCCGCCGCATGACGGGACGAGCCGTGGCGCCGAGCGCTCCGACAGCCGAAGCCCCGGAAACCGGACAGCGCAGCGGCTTCGACAAGAGATTGGCCAAGGGCCTGGTCGCGCTGGGAGCGGCGATCGTCGCGATCCTGCTCGTCTCGGGACTGATAATCCAGCCGCTGCTGCCTGAACCGTACCCGCTGATTTCCTCGCAGCGGCTGCCTGGTGGCGTCGCCAATGCAAACGCGGTGATGACCAACAGCGACCGCCCCGCCGACAACGAGCCGCTGCAGTGGGTGCGGGGCCACGGGCATCGAGTCTCGCTATTCGCCTACACACCGGGTCGACCGCTCTCCGAGACCAAACGCCTGGCCAGGCTGACGATCCCAGAGGAGGTGAACGGTTCGAACTTCGATGTCAACGTCTGGCCACCGTGGCGGGCCGAGGCGCTCTTCTCCTTCCAACAGCTACCGCGCAACCTCTCGATAACCGTCACCCCGACCTGGAGTTCGGACGGCAAGCCGGAAACCTTCCTCGCTCCGCTTTCCGAACCGCCAGCCGGCACAACCAGGGAATTCATGATCGGCAACTGGGGCGGCGAGAAACCGGACCTGTTCGTACTCACCCGCGGCGATCCGAGCTCGCGCCCGCTGCTGCAGATCCTCTCGGGCGAGTCGGGCTTCTACCGACAGGCCTACGCCGCGCGGCTGCCCTTCCGCGGCCTCTCTCCGAAGACCTGGTCGTTTCAGATCGCCCCGATCGTCGGCCTGCCCAAGAAAGACCCGCAGAGGCTCTTCAAGGGGGACCGCCTCGACCTGGTGATGATTCACCACAACCCCGATGAGAAGCACAGCATGGTCCACGTCCTGCTGGGCGAGAGCGGCTTCGAGTGGGACGCAATCCGCCGCGACCTAGACAACTCCGGCACGACCCCCAAGAGCACCGAATTCCTGATCGGCTCGCGGCAGGGCGCCACGGCGATCTACGAAGTCCAGCGCCGCGGCGCGAACGGTCCGCACCTGAAGGTGTACGGGCTCACCAATCCACCGGCGCTCCAATAGCCGAGCCCGATCCACAGATCGAGAACTTCGAGGCGGCGGCTCCGCCGGACGGTGGCACCCTAGGCCAATCCGCGGCGCGAGGGGTCTCGCTGCTGGTCGGCCGGACGCTCGGCTTCCAGCTGCTCACCGCGGGGGTCACCGTCGTGCTGGCGCGGCTACTCACGCCGGCCGACTACGGGCTCTTCGCGATCGCCCTCTCGGTCCAGCTGGTCGGCCAGAACATCGCCGAGCTTGGACTTCCCGCCGCCCTCGTGCGGATGCCGGAGCCGCCGTCGGAGCAGCTACAGGCAGCAACGATCGGCTTCCTGCTCCTCGTCACCTCCACCGCTGTGCTGGCCGTATTCGGCACCACCTTCGTGATCCTGCCCGCGCTTGGCGCCTCCGGCGATGTGCTGCGGGTCGTCTCGATCACCCTGCTGGCGCTGCCGATCTACGCGGCGAGAGCGGTGCCGATGGCGATGCTCGACCGCAAGCTGAGCTTCGGCCGGGTTGCGGCCGTCGAGGCGGCCGACACGGTCGGCTTCAACCTCTTCGCCCTCGGCGCGGCGCTTGCGGGCCTCGGCGTCTTCAGCCTTGCCGGCGCCGTGCCGGTTGGAGCGCTGCTGGGAGCCGGCGTCGCCTGGGCGGCGCCGGTGGCGGCACGCCGGCCGCGCTTCGATCTGGCCCGGGTGAAGCCACTGATCGGCTTCGGCAGCCGGGTCAGCGTGCTCGGCATGCTCTACCTGGGACGCGACCTCGGCTACGTGGCGCTGATCGGGGCGATCGGCGGAGCGCCGATGGCGGGCTTCTACGGGATGGCCAAGCGCCTCTTCTCCTTCCCAACCGCCCTCGCCGCCGCGGTCGCCCGGGTGATGTTGCCGACGCTCAGCCAATCGGGCAAGGAGCGACCGCTGCGGGCCTCGCGCATGCTCGGCCAAATCGCCCTGATCTGCGGACTGCCGCTGGCCCTTGTCGCCGGCGCGATCCAGCCGTTTATCGACGTAGTGCTGGGACCGGAGTGGCTGCCGACCACCGACATCGTGCTCTACGGCTCGCTGGCGATGATGCTGGGAGCGAGCGTGGCCTCGCCGATCAACAGCTACTGCCTGGCCGAGGGCAAGCCAAACATCCCGGTGCTGGCAATCGCGATGGAGCTGACCCTCGGTTTTGTCTTGGTCGCGGCCCTGATCGGCGGCCTCGATGAGGCGGGAATCGGCATCGCGATGTCGGTCGGCGCGGTGGCCTCCGCGGCTTTGCTGCTGGTGACCGCGGATCGACAGGTTCGCAGCGGCGCAGGCAAGGTTGCCCGGGTGATCGCGATCACCCTCCTCGCCGCTGCGGCCGGGCAGCTCCTGCCGGTGAGCTACGACGCCACCGGCTTGCTTGCCGCACTTTGCGTCAGCGGGGTTGTCTGGCTTGGCCTTGCCGCGGTGGTCCTACACGACGATGTGCTGCGCGTAATCGGCATGATCCGCGGGCTCGCGCCGAGGCGGGCAGCCCAATGAGCCCCCCAAGCCCCACGGTCTACATCCCCACCCTCAACGGGGGCGAGGCCCTGCGCCGTTGCCTGGACTCGCTTGAACAGCAGACCGTCTCGCCACACGTGGTGGTGGCCGACAACGGCGACGGCGACGGTTGCGCGGCGCTGCTGCGCGAAAACTTCCCGCAGGTGACGAGAGTCGGCTTCGGCCGCAACCTCGGCTTCGGCAACGCGCTCAACCGGGCCATCCGCGAGGCCGGCGAAGGGCCGATCGTGCTGCTCAACGACGACGCGGTCGCGGAGCCGCAGATGATCGAGAAGCTCCTTGCCGAGAGCTGCCGGGCCGAGATGGTCGCGGCGGTACTGCTCAGCGAACGGAACCCGGAGAGGATCGACTCCGCGGGAGTCGTCGTCGACCAGACCCTGATGGCCTTCGACTACCTCTGCGGCGAGGAGGTCGGCTGCGTGGAGACGGCTGCCGATCCGCTCGGGCCAACCGGGGGCGCGGCGCTCTATGACCGCGACGCCTTCAACGCCGTGGGCGGCTTCGACGAACGGATCTTTCTCTATTACGAGGACGTCGACCTCGCCCTGCGGATGCGGGCCGAGGGCGCACGCTGCGCGCTGGCGCTGGCGGCGCGAGCGATTCACGGCTACTCGCTGACGCTCGGGGCGCGAAGCTCGCGCAAGTACGCGATGACGGGTTGGAGCAGGGGCTACCTGCTGCGGCGCTACGGGGTGACCTCGCACCCGTCGCCGGCGCTGGGGGCAATCGCCAGAGAGACCGCGATCTGCGCCGGCCAGCTCCTGCGCGCGCACACCCTTGCCGGCGCCCGCGGCCGGCTCGCCGGCTGGCGCGCGGGCCGCGGCCTGCCACGGCGCCTCCTCCCCGCCCGCGCTGTGACCAAGCTCAGCCTGCGCCGGGCACTGGCCCTGCGCAACAGCGGCCACAACGATTGAAAGGATTGGGCGCGTGAGTCAGCAACTCCCCGATCGCCCGCTGGTCTCGATTGCCACCGCGGCCTTCGACCCGCCCATCGACAAGCTCATCCGCTGCATCGAGAGCGTCAAGGCGCAGTCCTACGCGCCGATCGAGCACGTCGTCGTCGACGGCGGCTCGACCAACGGCGCCCTCGACGTGCTTGCCGAGCATGAGCGGATCCAGTGGATCTCCGAGCCCGACCGCGGCCAGTGCGACGCGATGAACAAGGCGTTCTTCAAGCGGTCGAGAGGCGAGTTGATCGTCTGGCTCAACGCCGACGACGTGCTCTATCCAGACTCGGTGGCGGAAGCGGTTTCCGTCTTCCAGCAGAACCCGGGGATCGGCTGGGTCTACGGAAACCTCGACCGCGACCGGCGCGGTCACCGCGATGTCCTGAGGCCGCCCCCGAAGGCCAGCCTGGCGGAGCTCGACTTCAACAACGTCGGCCTGATCGCCCCCGGGACGATGTTCGCCCGCTGGGCGCTGGAGAAGATCGGCGAGCTGGACGAGGACTGCAGGATGGAGATGGACCTCGACTACTCGATCAGGCTGCTGGGGGCGGGCATCGACTCCCGCTACGTCGACCGCTCGCTGGCCCTGCTGGAGATCTTCGATGGGAGCAAGAGCGGTGACACTGCGCTGCGCGACATCGTCCTCGAGCGGCACAACATCTACCTCAAGCACGGCATGTTCCAGCAAGCCGGCGCGGCTCTGGCCCTGGCCGGTCGCTACGAGATCTCCGAAGAGATCGAGCGGGCGCTGAGCGAGAGCCGCTACAAGGACGCCTCCGCGGCGGCTGCGACCGGCCTGCGTTTCATGCCGTCGGTGCTGGAGCGCCACCGGATCTCGTTCTGGCTGACCCGGCTCTTCCCACGCACGATGCGGCTGGTCAAGCAGCGGTTGAGGCGGATATAGAAATGGCCCCGAGCTCGCAGCCGGACCGTGTGAAGGCGCTGCTCAAGCGCACGTTGACTCGACTCGACGTGCACGCTGGCAGGCACCGCAACACGCTGACGGGAACGAGGGAGGCGATCTTGCGCAGTGCAAACGTCGACACCGTCATCGACGTCGGCGCCCACGCCGGCGAGTACGGGGGCGCCCTGCGCGCCGCCGGATACCGGGGTGAGATCGTCTCCTTCGAGCCGGTATCCAGCCAGTTCAAGCGGCTTCTCGCAGTCGCCACCGGAGACTCCGCCTGGACCTGCCACAACCGGGCGGCGGGCAGTCAGGCGGGCAGCGCCGAGATCAACGTCTCCGGCAACGATGGCTTCAGCAGCTCACTGCTGGCGATGGAGGAGGCGCACCGGCAGGCGGTCGCCGACTCAGACTACGAGCGGGTCGAGACGATCCAGATAGCGACCCTCGACGAGGAACTCGCGGACTTCCCGACGGCCAGCAGGCACGCCTACCTGAAGGTGGACACCCAGGGGTTCGAGCACGAAGTCATTGCAGGGGCCTCGGCCGTCCTGCCGGGATGCGCCGCCGTCGAGCTGGAGCTCTCCTTGACCCCGCTGTACGACGGCCAGTTGCTGATCGGCGAGATGATCGAGCTGATGCGCAGCCAGGGGTTCCACCCCACGCATCTCGAGCCGGAGTTCGTCGACCCGCACAGTGGTGAGCTGCTCCAGGTAAACGGCCTCTTCCAGCCTTCTGCAAGGATCAGCGCAGCCAATGGGGAGTGACGCGAGCAAGCTGGCCCTGATCACGGGCCTGACCGGCCAGGACGGCTCCTACCTGGCTGACCTGCTGCTTGCCAAGGGCTATGAGGTGCACGGCATCATCCGCCGCTCCTCAAGCTTTAACACGGGTCGGATCGAGCACATCTACCGCGATCCGCATGAGCGAGGCGCGCGCCTCTTCTCTCACTACGGCGACCTCAGCGACCCAATCGCCCTAGCCCGCCTTATCTACAAACTTCAGCCGGCTGAGATCTACCACCTTGGCGCGCAGAGCCACGTGCGGGTCTCCTTCGACATCCCCGAGTACACCTTCGACGTCACCGGTGGCGGCACCCTGCGGCTGCTCGAGGCGATCCGCGAGTCCGAGGTCCAGACCCGCTTCTACCAGGCCTCCTCATCGGAGATGTTCGGCGCCTCGCCGCCGCCGCAGGACGAGGCGACGCCGTTCCATCCACGCAGCCCCTACGCGGTGGCCAAGGTCGCCGCTTACTGGGCCGCGGTCAACTACCGCGAGGCCTACGGGATGTTTGCCGTCAACGGCATCCTCTTCAACCACGAGTCGCCCCGGCGCGGCGAGACCTTCGTCACCCGCAAGATCACCCGCGCGGTGGCGCGGATCAAGGCGGGCTTGCAGGACAAGCTCTACATGGGCAACCTCGACGCCGAAAGGGACTGGGGATACGCCCCCGACTTCGTCGAGGCGATGTGGATGATGTTGCAGGCCGATGAGCCCGATGACTACGTGGTTGCCACCGGCGAGAAGCACTCGGTCCGCGAGGCGCTCGAGGTGGCCTTCGCCCACGCCGGCCTCGACGCCGATGAGCACGTCGAGATCGACTCCCGATACTTCCGCCCCGCAGAGGTGGACTCGCTCTTGGGCGACCCGAGCAAGGCCGAAGAGAAGCTCGGCTGGCAACCCAAGGTCCGCTTCCAAGAGCTGATCGAGCTGATGGTCGACGCCGATGTCGCCGCGCTCGAAGACCAACTGGCCGGAAAGGTGACCTGAGTGGCAGAACGGGAGCCAGATGCGGGCTTCTGGGAAGGCAAGAGCGTCGTCGTCACCGGTGGCGCCGGCTTCCTCGGCAAACCCACCGTCCGCCTGCTGAGTGAGCTCGGCGCCGCGGTGCGGGTGCCACGATCGGCCGAGCACGACCTCACCGACGCCGCTGCTTGCCGCGAGGCACTGAGCGGCGCCGAGGTCGTCCTCCATCTGGCCGCCAACGTCGGCGGCATCGGCTACAACCGCCGCAACCCCGGCCCGCTGATCCGCGACAACATGGCGATGGGCCTCAACGTCTTCGAGGCCTGCCGTGAGCTCGAGGTGAGCAAGCTCGTCGCCGCCTGCTCGGTCTGCGCCTACCCCAAGTTCACCCCGGTGCCGTTCAAAGAGGACGACATCTGGGACGGCTTCCCGGAGGAGTCGAACGCCCCCTACGGGCTCGCCAAGAAGATGCTGATCGTCCTCTCCGACTCCTACCGGCGCCAGTATGGGCTCGACTCCTGCGTGCCGGTGATCGCCAACCTCTACGGCCCCGACGACAACTTCGACCTCGAGGATTCCCACGTGATCGCCGCGATGGTCAACAAGTACGTCAGCGCGACCGCCGATGGCGAGCCGGAGGTTGTGCTCTGGGGCACGGGGTCGCCCTCGCGCGAGTTCCTCTATGTCGACGACGCCGCCCGGGCCCTGATCCTTGCCGCCGAGCATGCCGACTTCTCGGAGCCCTTCAACGTCGGCACCGGGATCGAGACGCAGATTCGCGACCTCGCCACGCTCGTCGCCGCCGCGACCGGCTTCAGCGGCGAGACCGTCTGGGACGCCTCGCGCCCAGACGGCCAGCCGGTTCGCTATCTCGACGTCAGTAGGGCGCAGGAGACGATCGGGTTCGGCGCTCGGATGCCGCTGGACGAGGGGATCGAGCGTACGGTGGCCTCGTTCCGATCCTCCCCAGCGCTGAGTTAATGGACCGCCGGCGAGCGGCCGGGATGGAGGGGTCAACCGTGAGCGAGGAGGCGCAGCCACCGCTGAGCGTCACCGCCGCTCGAGGCGTCGGCATCCTGGTCAGCCGCACCCTCGTCCTGCAGCTGCTCACCGTCGGGGTGACGCTGGTCCTTGCCCGGCTGCTCTCGCCGGCCGACTACGGCCTGTTTGCGATCGCCGCGGCGGTGCAGAGCGTCGCTCAGGTTGCCAGCGGGGTTGGGCTCAGCGCGGCGTTGATTCGCCAGGCCGAGGACCCGACGCCGCGGCAGCGGCGCGCCGTCTCGGGCTTCCTGCTGATCACCGGTTCCGCCTTTACCGCGGCGACCATGGCGGTGGCTTTCGCGGCGCTGCCGGCCGCGGGCGTGCGGGGCGAAGCGATTCCGGTGATCGCGGTCACGACCCTTGCCGTACCGCTCTACGCGCTGCGGGCGGTGCCGATGGTCCTGCTCGAGCGGCACCTGAGCTTTGGGCGGGTTGCCGTGGTCGAGACCGCCGAGACCCTCTCCTTCAACGCCTTCGCCCTCTCCGGCGCGCTCGCCGGGCTGGGCGCCTTCAGCCTCGGCGGTGCGGTTCCAGTCGCCGCCGGGGCCGGCCTGCTTGCGGCCCGCCGGCTGACCCGTCCCGGGACCGGCGTCTCCTTCGACCTGGCCGCCGTCCGCCCCCTGGCCGAGTTCGGCGTCCGGGCAAGCCTGCTGCAGCTGCTGACCCTTGCCCGCGGCCTCGGCTTCGTCACCCTGGTGACCGCGGTGGCGGGGACGGCAACGGCCGGCTTCTACGCGATGGCGAGCCTGGCTCTTCTCGTTCCCGACCGCACTTGCCTCGGCGATGCAGCGGGTCTCCTTTCCGGCTTTGGCGCGGTCGGAGAGCGAACGGCCGCGGCGGGCGGCGCGAGCGGCGGCCCTCTCGGCTGTGCTGGCAAGCCTTCCCCTCGCCCTCCTTACCGGCACCTCGCACGCGCTCGTCACAGTGCTGCTCGGCGATCGCTGGCTGCCCACCGTCGACCTGATCCTGGCCAGCTCGCCGGGCATCCTGCTCGCCGCCAGCGCGATCCCGGCGATGGTCGGCCTGGCGCTGTCCGAGGGCCGTCCCGAGGCGCCGATCGCGGCCGTCGTCTTCTCGACCGTTGCGATGGTTGCGGTCTGCGTCGCCACGGTTCCCGCCTGGGGCACGACCGGGGTCGGGATCGCGATGAGCGCCGGCTCGCTGGTCAGCGTTGCGATCCTCGGTTTCCGCGCCGACGAGGAGATGCGGGCCGCGGTTCCAGCGCTGGTCCGGGCGTTGATCGTCGGCTCGGTTGCCGCCGCCGTCGGCTACCTGGCGCCACTCGGAGACACCTGGCTCGGTTTGGCGCTGGCAGCCGGCCTCGTCGCGGCGATATGGGCCGGCCTGGCCCTGTTGACGATGCGCACCGAGCTGCTGGCCGCGCTGCGAATTGCCCGGCCGATGCTGCCGGCACGGCAGCGCGACGGCAGCGCTGGCTAGGATCTCGCCCTCCGGCAGGCGCCGGCGCCAGCAGATGAACTTCGAACGCCTCTACACATACCGCTTCCGCGACATCGATCAGGCCGCCCGGCTGCGGGTCTGGGAAGCGATCGCGCCCCACGTCCACGGTCTGATGGGCTCGCCCCAGACGGTGCTCGATCCGGCGGCGGGTCGCGGTGAGTTCATCGGCTCGATCGACGCCGCCGAGCGCTGGGCGGTCGACGAGGTCGCCTACGCGGAGGCCGAGCAGACCGCCGGAGTGAAGATGGTCACCGCGAGCATCATGGACGCCGAGCTCCCCGCCGATCACTTCGACGGCGTCTACGCCTCCAACTTCCTCGAGCACCTGCACAACCAGGAGGCGATCGCCCAGTTCCTCGAAAAGATGCGCGACTCGATGAAGAGCGGCGGCCGGATCGCGATCATGGGCCCGAACTACCGCTACTGCGCCAAGGAGTACTGGGACTGCGCCGATCACTACGTCGCCCTCACCCACGTCGCGATCGCCGAGCACCTCTACGCGGCCGGCTTCGAGCCGGAGCGAGTCATCCCCCGCTACCTGCCCTACTCCTTCCGCGGCATCCTCCCCCCCTCGCAGCGCCTCACCGCCGCCTACCTGCGCGTGCCGCCCGCCTGGAAGCTGCTCGGCAAGCAGTTCCTGGTGATCGGCCGCCGCTGAGAGGCGCCCGGCTCAGCCGCCCTTCGCGACCAGAAATTCCCAGCCGCCAGCTGTCGCGACACGGCGAAAGTCGTTGACTATGTAGTTGACCAGGGGCGTGTCGGGCATCGGCGATTCCTGCAGCCAGAGGCCCGCCAGGGCGTCGTTGCGAATTGCGCAGGGACGTGCCGAGGCGCGCATCTGATCGACGATCCGCTGCTGGCCCTCGTCGTCGAGCACGATCACCCAGGCCCCCGGCGCACTCGGCTTGGGCGGCTCGATCCCCGACCAGTGATAGAGGCTGTCGAGGTTGGGGTAGCCGCTGAAGGTCGTGCAGTGGTGCGAGTGGAGCAGCGAGACCAGCCGCTCGTATTCAGCGACGCTTTCGTCGGGCAGATGGAGGCGGCTGGCGCCGGACAGGTCGAGCGAAGTCTGATCGGCGTAGGTGATCGCGTTGTTGATGCCCGGCCGCACGATCGTCCCCAGCGCCAGCTTGCCGGCAACCGCCACGATCACGACCGCCGTGATCAGGCCGAACCGCTGCAGCGAGAGCTGACCGCGCTCGGCGCTCCAGGCACGCAGCTGCCCCAGCCCATCGGCGATGCAGATGCCGCCCACGGCGATGAAGGGGACCGCCCCGATCCACATCTGGCTTCCCGCCACCGGGTAGACCTGCATCGCCTCGCTGAGGGCGAGTGCCGCCAGTGCGGCGCGGAGAAAGCGGCGGTAAGCGCCCTCCGCCAGCCCGGCGGGCGGCAGCACCGCGATCCAGGTGAGCACCAGCGGCAGGGCGTCGGGGTTGCTCGCGGGATTGAGCGAGGCGGGCGAGGAGCCGGCAACCGTGAACCAGATCGCCAGTCCGGCGACGGCCCGTGCCAGGCCCGGCAGGAAGGGAGGCGCGGCGGAGTTGGCCCGGCGGAATCGAAACGCCAGCGCCGCGGCGGCGACCGCGGCCACCGCCCAATCGATCGCCGCGTAGGGCGAGATGAACGGCACCGTGTAGAGACCGGAAAGCTTGGCGCCCTGGACGATCGCCCCGTCGTAGAGGTCGGCCAATGAGGTGCCGGTCAGGAGCAGGCAGGCGACGATTGCGACCAATGCCCAGGCGAATCCCAGGATCGCGCCGACCAGCCACCAGGAGAGCCCCTCCTGCTCGGGGTCGACGGGTTGCGGGCACAGGCTGCGGGCGGCGAGCAGCAGCGCGGTGGTGGCGAGGAACTCGAGCGCGATCAGCTCCCGCACCCATTCCTCTTTCAGTGCCCCCTGCATGATCGCGAGCGGCATCGCCAGGAAGGCGGCGATCACGAGCCAGCGCAGCCAACGGCGGCGGTAGAGGGGCTCAATCGTCAGCACCGCCGCGAGTGCGATCGCGGCGACGGCAAGGCCGCCGAGATTGATCTTGGTCAGGATCAGCGCTCCGAGCAGGGCACCGGCGACCGCGCCCGTGAGCGAGTTGCGGCGCGGTGGGCCACTGGCGAGCAAGAGCGTCAGCACCCCGAGCAGGAGCACCGCGAGGCCGTGCGGATGCATCGGCTCGCTGGTCAGCCGGGTGAGGACCGCGAAGGTGACGATCATCGCCGTGACGCCGAGCATCAGGCGACCGGACAGCCGCTGCACCGACACCCCGATCAGGCAGCTGGCCGTTATCCAGACCGCGATCACGATCAGCCGGCCCGCGTCGCTACCGACCGCCCAGCCGGTCAGCGCGAAGAAGCCGCCGAAGAGCTCGTAGTAGAACGGACCGTAGGGCGAGTAGACATCCCGGTAGAGGGGATCGCCGTGGGCAAACGATTCGAGCGAGAGCGAGAGCGTGCCCTGGTCGTCATAGCCGGCAAAGCTGGTGAAGATCGCGAAATAGGCCGCCACCGCCGCGATGGCCGCAACTACGCCGTAGAGGGCGACCGCGAGCGCGACGGGATGGTCGGCACGCAGCCGCGTGGCGCGCTCGCTCCAGGCCCGGGCCCCCGCCAAGGATGATCTGCCGCCACTCAAGGGCGCACACCATACTGGCGGCCGCGACGGCTCCCGGGCCACCCAGACCGATATCTTGGCCGCCGTGGACGACCGGGCGGCCGCTCGCCACATATCGATATGCGCGTTCTAATCACAGGCGGCGCCGGTTTCGTCGGCGGCAACCTCGGCGTGGCCCTGGCCGAGCGCCATCCCGAGTGGGAGATAGTCGCCCTCGACAACCTGATGCGGCGTGGCTCGGAGCTGAACCTGCCGCGGCTGCGCGAGGCCGGGGTCGAGTTCATCCACGGCGACGTGCGGGAGTCGGACGACCTCGCTGCCGCGGGCCGCTTCGACGCGATGGTCGAGTGCTCGGCCGAGCCCTCTGTCCTTGCCGCCTCGGCGAACACGTCCTACTCGGTGCAGACCAATCTCCTCGGTGCCTTCAACTGCCTGGAGCGGGCGCGTGCCGAGGGGGCGTTCCTGGTCTTCCTCTCGACCAGCCGCGTCTACCCGGTGGCACCGCAGCTGGAGCTGGTCCTGGAGGAGGGGCCGACCCGCTTCGAGCTCGCTGAGTCCCAACCCGTCGCGGGCGCTGGGCCGGCCGGAATCGGCGAGGACTTCCCGCTGACGGGCGCCCGCACCCTCTACGGCGCCACCAAGCTTGCCGCCGAGCTGCTGATCGAGGAGTACGCCGACGCCTTTGGGCTGCGCGCGGCGACCAACCGCTGCGGCGTCATCGCCGGCCCCTGGCAGATGGGCAAGGTCGACCAGGGGGTCTTCTCCTGGTGGCTGCTCAGCCACCTCTTCGAGCGGCCCCTCTCCTACATCGGCTACGGCGGCTCCGGTAAGCAGGTGCGTGACCTGCTCCACATCGACGACCTTGTCGACCTGGTCGACGAGCAACTCGGCGACCCCGATCGCTGGAGCGGCGTCACCGCCAACGTCGGCGGCGGCCGCGAGGTCAGCCTCTCTCTGCTGGAGACCACCGAGCTCTGCCGCGAGTTGACCGGCAACGAGGTTCCGATCGGCAGCGAGGCGGAGACTCGGCCCGGCGACGTACCGATCTACCTGAGCGACTGCTCGCGGCTGCACTCACAAACGTCCTGGCGCCCGCGCCGCGGACCACGCGATGTGCTTGCCGACCTGCTTGACTGGTCGGCCGCACACGAGGACTCGCTGCGAGCCGCGCTGGGGTTTGAGCGATAGCCGAAAGGGGACGACAGGAACGATGCCGAAGGCGATAGTCACAGGATCCGGAGGCCTGATCGGCTCCGAGTCGGCGGCCCGCCTGGTCGAGGCCGGCTACGACGTGATCGGGATCGAGAACGACACCCGTGCCGTGCTCTTCGGCCCGGAGGCCTCAACCGCGCACGTCACCGAGCGGCTGAAGCGGGAGCTGACCGAGTTCCGCAACGTCAACCTCGACATTCGCGACACCGATGGCATCGCCGCCGTCTTCGCCGAGGCCGGGAGCGAAATCGAGCTGGTCGTCCACGCCGCCGCACAGCCCTCCCACGACTGGGCCGCCAGCGATCCCCAGGCCGACTTCGGGATCAACGCCAACGGCACCCTCAACCTGCTTGAGGCGACCCGCCAGCACTGCCCGGAGGCGACCTTCGTCTTCACCTCGACCAACAAGGTCTACGGCGACACCCCGAACCGTTTGCCGCTGGAAGAACTGGAGACCCGCCTCGAGCTCCCCGAGGACCACCCCTACTTCCCTGGCATCGACACATCAATGTCGATCGACTCCACCCTGCACTCGCTCTTCGGCGCCTCCAAGGCGGCCGCCGACCTGCTGGTGCAAGAGTACGGCCGCTACTTCGACATGCCGACGGTCTGCTTCCGGGCCGGCTGCCTGACCGGGCCCAACCACGCCGGCGCCCAGTTGCACGGCTTCCTCGCCTACCTGATGAAGTGCACCGTTACCGGCGATCCTTACACCGTCTTCGGCTACGGAGGCAAGCAGGTGCGCGACAACGTCCACAGCGCCGACCTCGTCGACGCCTTCCTGCTCTTCCACGAAAAGCCCCAGGCTGCTGCCGTCTTCAACATCGGCGGCGGCCGCGAGAACGCCTGCTCGATGCTGGAGGCGATCGCGATCTGCGAGCGGGTGGCGGGGCGCGAGTTGAACTGGACGATGAGCGACGAGGCGCGCGTCGGCGACCACCGCTGGTGGATCAGCGACCTCGATGAGTTCGGCTCGCAGTACGGCGGCTGGCGCCCGCGTCGCGATCTGGAGACGATCCTGCGCGAAATCTACGAGGCCAACGTAGAGCGCTGGGTCTCCGCGCCGGCATGAAGCTCTCGCTGGTCATCCCGGCCTACAACGAGGAGGAGACGGTCGCCGAGACCGTCGAGGGCATCGTCACGACCCTGACTCGCGAGGCGGTCGACCACGAGGTGATCGTCGTCGACGACTCCAGCAGCGACGGCACCGCGGCCGTAGTCGAGCGGATCGCCGCCGAGCACACGCAGGTCCGCTGCCTGCCCTCTCCCTACGAAAACGGCTTTGGCTTCGCGGTGCGGGCGGGGCTCGAGGCCTTCGAGGGGGACGCGGTGGCGATCGTGATGGCCGACGGCTCCGACAGCCCCGCGGACATCGTCTCCTACCACCGCCTGCTCGAAGAGGGCTACGAGTGCGCCTTCGGCTCGCGCTTCGTCCACGGCGCGACGGTCCTCGACTACCCACGCTCGAAGCTGATCATGAACCGAATCGTCAACTTCGGCATCCGCATCCTCTTCCGCCACGGCTACAACGACACGACGAACGCCTTCAAGGCCTACCGGCGCGAGGTGATCGAAAACGTCCAGCCCTTCCTCTCCCACCACTTCAACCTCACGGTGGAGCTACCGCTGAAGGCGGTCGTGCGCGGCTACAGCTACGGGATCGTGCCGATCTCCTGGACCAACCGCAAAGCGGGGACCTCGAAGCTGAGGCTCAACGAGATGGGCAGCCGCTACCTCTTCATCGTCCTCTACGTCTTCCTCGAGCACCACCTCAGCCGCGGCGATTACCGCCGCGACGGGACGCCGCTGCGGCGACCGCGGGGAACCTGGCGCGCCGGGCGCCGCGGCGGCAGCAAGGTGCCGTGAGAGAAGCCGCCTACAGCGAGCACTACGCGGCGGAGGACGAACACTGGTGGTTCAGGGGCCGCTGGGCGGTGATCGAGGCGCTCCTCTCCCGCACCAGCCTCCCTGCCGCGCCGCGCATCCTCGACGCCGGCTGCGGCACTGGCGGCAACCTGCAGCGCTACTCGCGCCTCGGTGAGGCCGCGGGGGTAGACCCCTCCCCCGAGGCCGTCCGCTTCTGCCGCGGGCGGGGGCTGGAGTCGGTGCAGCAGGCCGGCCTTTGAGTCATTGCCGTTCGGCGAGGGAGAGTTCGACCTGGTCGCCGCCACGGACGTGATCGAGCACGTCGAGGCCGAGCAGGCGGCGCTGGGGGAGCTTTCGCGGGTCGCCGCCCCGGGTGCGGCGATGCTGCTCACCGTCCCCGCCTACATGTGGCTGTGGAGCGAGGAGGACGACAACCTCCACCACAAACGCCGCTACACGCGGCCGCGGCTGCGCCAGGCGGTGGAGCGATGCGGCTGGACGACCGAGATCGCGACCTACTTCAACTCGATTTTGCTCCCCCCGATCGCGCTCGCCAAGCGCCTCCCCCAGCGTGCGGCGGACCGGAAGGCCGACCTCGAGCGAACGCCATCGGCGCTCAACGGCCCACTGGCGATGCCGATGCGGGTGGAGGCGGCACTGATCCGACGGGGCGCCAAGCTGCCGGCGGGCGTCTCAGTCGGAATCGTCTGCCGCAAGCCCGGCCAGCCGGCCGGCACTGCCTGACAGAGCACCGGCCCGCTTGCCGCCGGACCTGAGCCGGTAGGCGACGATCGCGACGTCGCGGAGCATCTGCAGGCTGGCGGGGCCCACCCGCACCCGCGAGCGCGGGTCGTGCACGTAGAGCACCGGGACCTCGGCGATGCTCAGTCCCGCCTGCCGGGCTCGCATCAACAGCTCCACGTCAAAGGCAAAGCCGGCGCAGAGCTGCTCGGCAAACAGTGCCTTGGCGACCTTGGTAGGCAGCAGCTTGAAGCCGTTCTGCGTGTCGCTGACCCCGAGGCCCGTGAGCGCCTCGACGGTGACGCTGAAGGCCCTGCCGGTCAGCTTTCGATGCGCAGGGCCGCGTTCGACGACGGCGCCGGGCACGGTCCGGGAGCCCACGGCCAGGTCGGCGCCTGCACGGATCGCCGCGCTCAGCTTGTGAAGCTCGTCGAGCGGAGTCGAGAGGTCGACGTCGGCGATCAGCACGAAGTCGCCGCGGGCGCGGCGCACTCCGTCCGCCACCGAGGCGCCCTTGCCTCGATTCTCACTGCGCTCGAGCACCGGCTTAATCCGCGGGCCGGCGGCCTCGGCGAGCATCGCTCGGGTCCGGTCGGTGCTGCCATCGTCGACGATCAGGATCTCGAGCAACTCCAGCCCAGCTTCCTCGACGGCATCGTCAGCCGAGCCGACAAGTGTCTCCAGCAGAGCCGGAAGCCGCGCCTGCTCGTTATAGGCAGGTATTACGAGTGAGAGAGTCGGCATACCCAAGACGAAGGCATCGACACCCTCGGTCGGCCCTCGCGCCGCCAACCATAGGCGATCGGCACTAGGGGCCGCGAAAGCGCAGCATCGGCACCCGCCATAGCGCCTCGGTGATTACGGATCGGTCCATCTTCGACTTCCCCGTCTGGCGGTCTCGGAAGACAATCGGGACCTCGACCACCCCGAAGCCCTGCTGGATCGTGCGGTAGGTGATCTCGACCTGGAAGGCATAGCCACGAGACTCGATCGCGTCGAGGTCGAGTGTCTCCAGAACCTCGCGGCGGAAGCACTTGAAGCCCGCCGTCAGGTCCTTTACATCCAGGCCCAGAACAAACCGTGCGTAGGCACTGCCGCCGCGGCTGATCACTCGCCGCAGCGGGCCCCAGTCCTCGACCCCACCGCCGCTGACGTAGCGCGAGCCGATCGCCAGGTCGGCGTGCTCGGTCGCGGCCAGAAGCGCCGGCAGGTAGGAGGGGTCGTGCGAAAAATCGGAGTCCATCTCTAGGACCAGCCCGGCCCCCTCCGCAAGCGCGCGGCGGAAACCGGCGATGTAGGCGGGGCCGAGGCCTTCCTTGCGGGGGCGGTGCAGGACGGCGACGTTCGGCTGCTCGGCGGCGAGCCGGTCGGCGATCTCGCCGGTCCCGTCGGGTGAGCTGTCGTCGACGATCAGGACCTGCGCGGCAGCAGGCAGAACCTCGCGCACGGCGTTGACGAACTTCTCCAGGTTGCCGGCCTCGTTGTAGGTCGGCAGGACGAGCCAGGCCGGACCTCGTGTGGAAGCTGGGGCCATGCGGAGCGCGATGCTATTCGCAGGCTCTGTCGTCGGGTCAGCCGGGTGGGGCGGCGCTATGCGTTACGGCCGCGCCCGCCCACCGCTGAGGGCGACGAAGGCACGCCAGGCGGGCTTGGGGTGGAAGCGGGGGCCGGCGCGGAAGAGGCCGACCGAGTCGCAGAAGCTGCAGGCCGTGTAGTCGGGATTGTCCTTCCACGAGTACCAGTAGGTGGCCTTGAGGTTGAGGCGGTGGCGGTTGGCGATCAGGTAGCGGTAGGCCTTGCGCAGTTCGCGGGCCTGGCCCCTGATGCCCTGCTCGAAGGCGACGACGTTGGGGTCGTTCTGGGAGCCCCAGCCCATCTCGGTGACGTAGAGGGCGGCAGCGCGATCGTGGTTGTCGATGACCACTTCGCGCAGTTCCTCGGTCAGGTCTTCGAGGTCGTTGACGTGGAATGCGTAGGGGTGGAGGGCGACGCCGTCGAAGTATCTCTTGATCCCGGGCACCCGGTAGAGAGCGGCGAGGAACTTGGCCCCGTCCATGCCGCGCTTGCCGCCCTCGTCGGGGTTGCCGAAGAGGCCGGAGAGAACCACCTTGGCGCCCGGGTCGTCGGCCTTGATCTCCTTGTAGGTCAGCTTCAGCAGCTTTGCGTAGCCGCTCGGGGAGACAGGAAAGGCGAAGTAGAAGAAGTTGGCCTCGTTCCAGACCTGCCAGGTGTGGACCCCGCGCGGGCGGTAGCGCTGCACGGCGGCGCGGACAAAGGCGGTCCAGGCACGGCGGGCGCGGCCGCTCTGAACCGGGAGAGTGGTCTGCTTGGGGGCGATCCAGCTCGGCGTGCCGTAGATAAAGGGCAGGACCTGGAGGCCGCGCTTGCGGGCCGCTTCCACCGCGGGGTCGACGCTGCTCCAGTCATAGCCGCCATTCGGCGTCGGCTGCACCGTCGCCCAGTTGACCGGCCAGCGCACGCTGCCGATCCCGCCGGCCTTCATGTAGGCGGTGTCGGTGTCGGTGAGGCCGGTCTGCGGGGCGATGCCGAAGAAGCTGCGCGGCAACGCCTGCGCCGCGGCGGGCGCGAGCAGGGCGGCGGCGAGCGCCAGCAGGGCGATGGTGGTCTTGGCGGGTCTCAACTGAGTTCGTCGGGCGGCGGTTCTCGTGCAGGTCACTCCCTAACACGGGAAACCGGCGTCGGTATCGCCGTGAAGTTAACGGGTCAGTAGGACCCGCCCAGCTTGCGGTGATCCCAGGTTGCGACTCTGACCGGCTTGAAGTGGATAGCTACCCGCTTCGGGGCCTGGGCTTCCAATGCCGCCTTGGCGTCGCCGTCCACGCTCGAGATCCCCTTCGCGTAGCGGACGGTCAGCTCTTCGGCGAAGCCGAGCACGGTCTCATGGTCGCGGTGGAGCTCCGCCTCGGCCTCGATCATCGCCCCGCGCAGCTCGCCGTACTCGTGGCCGGTCTCGACCAGCACGGTCGCCCGCGGGTCGCGTTCGAGGTTGCGCACCTTCTGCGATTTGGCGTAGGTCCAGATCCAGACCTCCCCCCCGCGCGGCACGAACCAGAGCGGCATCGAGTGCGGCCAGCCGCGCGGGCCGAGGCTGGAGACAATCGCGATCCGCTCGCTCTCGAGCAGCTCCGACAGCTCGCCATCGCTGAGCTTGATCTGGTCGCGGCGGCTCACAGGTTGGAGCCTGCCTCATTCGCGCGCGCGATGCGTGCGAGATCCATGTCTTTGTGCGCACCACGCGTTGGAAATCGATCCGTAGTGTCGGCGCCATGGCAACCCAGGCAGAACTCCGGCGTCGCGCCCTACCCGGTGCTATCGTACGTATGTCTTTTCCTTACTACGTACGTACGAAAGGCAAAGCCATGGCGACCACGGCCTCCAAACTTCGCGCCAACATCTACCGAATGCTGGACGAGGTCCTCGAGACCGGCCGGCCACTGGAGATCGAGCGCAACGGCAAGACCCTGGTAATCGCGCCGAAGGAGGAACAGTCGATCTGGGACCGCCTGCCCCGCCGCGAGGGGTTCATCGTCGGAGATCCCGACGAGCTGATCCACATGGACTGGTCTTCGGAGTGGAACCCTGATCCTTCTTGACACCCATGTCGTCGGCTGGCTCTATGAGGGCGCGGACAGGCGTCTCCCTGCCGCGGTGCGCGACCTGATCGAGTCCGAGGCGCCGTTCGTCTCACCGATGGTCGAGCTCGAGCTGACCTATCTCTTCGAAATTCGGCGGGTCACCGAGCCGGCCGCGGCCCCTCTAACGGCGCTGCGGAGGACGATCGGGCTGGACATTGCGGACGCACCCCTGGCGGATGTCGCGGGAGCCGCGACGGGGCTCAGCTGGACCCGGGATCCATTTGACCGCCTGATTTCGGCGCACGCAATCGTTGCCAACGCTCCGCTCCTGACGGCCGACGAAACGATTCTTCAACACCTCCCCCTGGCGACCTGGGGCTGAGCCGCCTCAGGCCGCCAGCGGGCGGAAAGAACGGCGGTAGGCGGTCGGCGTGGTCGCGGTGATGCGCCGGAAGTGGTCGCGCAGCGAGGCGGCGGTGCCGAAGCCCGCCCGCCAGGCGACCGCGTCGATCGGCAGCTCGGTCTCCTCGAGCAGGCGACGAGCCTCCTGCACGCGCTGGGAAAGCAGCCACTGCAGCGGCGTCGTGCCGGTCTCCTCGCGGAAGCGGCGGGCAAAGGTGCGGGGGCTGACGCTGGCGTGACGGGCCATCGCGGCGACGTCGAGTGGCTCGTGCAGTCGTTCGGCCGCCCAATGGCGGGTTCCCTCCAGGGAACCGCTCTCTCCACCGGCCGCCGGCCGCGGTCGTTCGATGAACTGCGCCTGGCCGCCCTCACGGTGGGGAGCGGCGACCATGTGGCGGGCGACCCGGTCGGCAATGGCTGCGCCGCAGTCCTCGCGAACCACGTGCAGGCAGAGGTCGATGCCGGCGCTGAGACCGGCCGAGGTCATCACCGCACCTTCGTCGACGTAGAGGGCCGCCTCGTCCACCTCGATCGCCGGAAAGCGATCTGCCAGCTCGCCCGCAAACGCCCAGTGGGTCGTCGCCCGGCGGCCGTCGAGCAGGCCCGCATGCGCGAGGGCAAAGGCGCCGGTGCAGACCGAGATCACGCGGGCTCCCAGCCGGTCCGCGGCACGCAATGCCGCCAGCACCTCGGCCGGCGGCGGCGGGAAGACGTCGAAGTAGGCGGGAACGACGACCGTGTCGGCGGTCTTCAGAGCATCGAGATCCGCGTCGGGCCTCACCGAGAACCCCGTCGTCGTCTTCACCTCCGCGGCCCCGATCGAACAGGTCGAGAACGCGTATCGAGGCCGGGCACGCATCCGATGTTCACCCACCTCAGGTGTGGTCAAACTCGGATACGCCGCGGCCGTGAACACCTGCGCGGGGACCGCCAAGTCAAAGGCGACGAGACCGTCGAGGCAGAGTGCGACCACGCGGTGCATGGCAGAAATCTATCGGACATTGGCAATCCTGCCACTCGACTCGGGCCGGATCCACCGCCATGCTGATCCCATGCATGTAGCCATCCTCATCTTCGAGAAGCTCACCGCCCTCGACGCGATCGGCCCCTACGAGGTGCTGCGCTCCGTCCCCGGCTGGGAGGTCAAGTTCGTCGGACCCGAGAAAGGCCCGATCCGCACCGACTGCGGCGCGCTCGGCCTCAGCGCCGACTACTCGCTCGAGGAGGTGAGCGAGGCGGACATCGTCCTCGTCCCCGGAGGCAAGGGCAACCGCCCCCTGCTCGGCGACGAGGCGGTCCTCTCCTGGCTGCGCCGGATCGACGCCGGCAGCAAATGGACGACCTCGGTCTGCACCGGCTCCCTGGTGCTGGGCGCTGCCGGCCTGCTCGACGGCAAGCGGGCGACCAGCCACTGGCTCTTCCTCGATCGGCTACGCGAGTACGGCGCCGAGCCGGTCGGCGGTCGCTTCGTCGAGGAGGGCAAGACGATCACCGCGGCCGGGGTGTCGGCCGGGATCGACATGGCGCTTCATCTGGTCGGTCGGGAGGCCGGGCCGGAGGTCGCCCAGGCGGTCCAGCTGGGCATCGAGTACGACCCGCAACCGCCGTTCGACGCCGGCTCCCCGGACACGGCGCCGGCGCCGATCGTCGAGTTGCTGAAGGGCGCCGCCGGCCCTGGTGAAGAGTGGGTCGCGGCTAGCGAACCCGCTTGAGCCGGACCGCGCGGGTTGTGCGCGAACCGGGGATCGCGACCAACAGCTGCGTCTTGAGGAAGCCACGGCGCAGAAACAGCGGCCGGCCGCGGGAGTTGAGCGCGACGCGGAAGGTGTGGGACTTCCCGCCAGCCAGGTGAAAGAGGCGCTTGCTGACGGCCACGCGCATGACCTTGCCCCCAACCTGGCCCCGGCGCCTGGCGTGCAGCGGCAGGCGGGCGTGGGTGCGCAGGACGATCCGGCCCGGGCAGCTTTCGCCTTCCGGCCAGCCACAGCGGACCCAGACGCGGACCGTGCCCGCGACGGGCTTGACGTGCTTGACGGTCAGCGGCGGCTGTTCGCGGGCTGCGGTCGCAGCACCCACGGTCGCACCGTCGATGAAGTCGTTGTCGATGTTGATCGTGGTCAGTCCGTAGGACTCGTTGTGGCCGCCGCGGTACTGGTGGATGCGCTGGTGGGAGATCCAGGACGTCGACGGCAGGTAGGGGTCGAGCGTGTTGCGGGCGCCGTTCCAGTTGGCGGTCCAGATCTGGTCGGGAAGCGTGTAGGCGCCGCCGGCCGCCCGGCCGAGGTCGGCGATGCCGGAGGCGCTGGAGCTGTAGACGCCGGAGACGTAGCCGAGTGCGTGCAGCTGGTTGGTCCAGGAGGAGAGGAAGGTGAGCGTGGCGGTTGTGGCGCTGGAGGTGCGCGTGTAGGCCTCCATGTCGAAGTAGAGCGGGCTGCCGGGACCCATGCCGATCGCCCGCGCGTCTTCGACCGCGTCGCGCGCCGCTTCGCCGCCCTGGACGGTCGCCCTGGCAGAGCTCAGCTTGGCGCAGCTGCCGCAGGCGCTGGTCGGTGCTTGCAGGCCGACGTAGGTGGGGATCAGGTGCCAGCCATTCGCGACCTGTTCGCCCACCCAGGCGGCGGTCAGGTTGGGCTGCGAGCAGGCCCGGTTGGCGCCGCCGATGTAGACGCCGATCCCCCGGTAGGGAGAGGAGGCCCAGGCCGCCATCGCCCGCGACGAAGGCGCGGCACAGGCGTCGAAACCGAGCCCGGTGAAGGCTTCGGGGGAGGAGACGGGCTCGGGTGCGGGCGGCGCGAGCGCGCTGGCACCCGCTCGGGCACGCCTTGCGGTGCCCGGTTCGACCAGGATCGCCCGGCGCCGCCCGATCGCCTCGGCGGGACAGCGCTGGGACCGGCCGGGCGTGCCCAGGTAAACGGCACGGCGGTCCAGCCTCACGCAGAGGCGCGGATGCTCGGCAAGCCGGAGAACCGGCCAGCCAGCGGGCACATGCACGAATTGCCCGCCGAAACGGAGGGTCCGCGCGGTCGCAGGCGCGGCAAGGATCGCGAGCAGCACAACGCTGGCGACGGCTGGACGGAGCAGGCGCATATGCCTCCAACCATCGCAATCTCCAAACGATTCGGCCTAAAAGCCAGCCGAGTGCATGAAGGGTGCCGCTGGGCCTAAGAAGCGCCTACAGGCACGAGGTTCAACTCGCGCCAGGGGCCCTCGCCGGCCATCGGCTGGGTGCGGCCGTGCAGCCAGTCGGTTTGCAGGTCGTCGTAGTGGGGGCTGGCGGGGTGACCGGACTGGCCGGTGAACATCTGCCAGCGCGTGCGCTCCGGTGCCGCCGGTTCGGCGACCATGCGCCAGCTCGGCGCCCAGACGGCCTTATAGGGGTTGTTGGGGTCGTAGGCGATCTGGCTCACCGTCTCCTGGGCGCCGCCGGCCTTGAGGCTGCGGTTGAGCAGGCGGCGGAGCAGCGGGTTGGCCTCGCCAAGCGGATGCGGAAACTCCATCTCGTGGACGTCTCCCCAGCGCCATCCCTCGGGGTCGGGGCCGAAGCGGTCGCTGAGGTCGTCGAGGGCGCCGCCCAGCGCTTCCAGCACGAGCTCGTCCCAGGGCCGGCCGATCAGCTCCTCGTCGGCCTCCTCCCAGAGCCCCATCAGGTGCGAGTGCCAGCGCCAGGGTGAGGTGACGTGCGGTGTGAAGCCGTTGTCGGCGCGGTCGAGCCAGCGCTCGCTGAGGTCGCGGTCGCCGATCGCCGCGCGGGCGACCTCGCGGGCGAGGCGCAGCAGGAAGGCCTGGTAGATCGTGCCGGCGATCGAGTCGGGGTCGAGCCGCCCGTCCCAGCTGCGCAGCCGCTCCAGGGCGCTGGTCTCACGCTGGTTGCGCGCGGTCAGCCGGCCCAGTCGCCGCGCCGCCTCGATCCCCGGCAGCGAGAGGTTGTCGGACTGCATCGCCTCAAAGCCCTCGATCGTGTGCTCGTCGCTGGCCCGCAGCAGCTGCTCGATCCGCTCGGCACGGAAGCCGTCGAGCCACTCGCTGGTGATGTGGTGGGGGTACTCATCGCCGACGATGCGGTTGTTGGCGGTGACCAGGAAGCCGCTCTCGGGATCGACCGTCTCCGGCAATTCGTCGTAGGGGATCGTCCCCTCCCACTCGAACTCGCCCGTCCAGCCCGGCTTGGGCAGGTCCGGACAGCCGCCCCTGCGCAGCGGCAGGCGACCGATCAGCTTGTA
Organism: uncultured Solirubrobacterales bacterium; assembly: GCA_963817905.1. GTDB lineage: Bacteria > Actinomycetota > Thermoleophilia > Solirubrobacterales > 70-9 > VRUE01. Next base: position 945,666 of record CAWFPS010000003.1, read on the forward strand.
GCCGATGGAGCCCTGGCGGTCGGCCCAGATCAGGTTCGAGGCGGGCGAGCTGTGGCCCTCGAGCTTGGCGACCAGTTCCGGGCCGGAGCCGATCTCGTGCAGCTCGAACATGCCCTTGAAGGCGGTCGGCTGGTCGAGCGTCTGCCAGCGCAGCGCCAGCGGCTCGCCCGCGTCGGCGCCGAGCGCCTCGTTGACGATCGGGCCGTGGTGGGTGACCCGCACGTCGAGCACCTCGGGGGCGTCGCGACCCTTGACTGCGATCTCCTCGCGGACGATTTCCAATGGCCGCCACTCGTCCTCGAAGAGGTAGCGGTCACCCTCGATCCGCTCGACGAAAAGGTCCTGAACGTCGGCCATCACGTTGGTGAAGGTCCAGCAGACGTCGTTGTTCTGGCCCATGTAGACGCCGGGCATGCCGGGCAGCGAGGCGCCGCGGACGAAGCGATCGCCGAGGCTCAGGCCGACCTGGTACCAGATGCCCGGCATGCTCGGCGGAAGGTGAGGGTCGCCGGCGATCAGCGGTTTGCCGCTGGCGCTTAGCGCTCCCGAGACGGCCCAGTTGTTGGAGCCGCTGGCCTCGGCGGCGAGCCCCATCGAGCGGCGCACGGCATCGATCTGCTCGACGATCGCCAGGCCGTCGCCCGACCAGGCTTCCTGACTGACGACCGGGTTGTCGGCCGGGTAGACCGGATCGAGCTTGGCGGTCAGCTCGGGACCGAGCGCCCGCACCATGTCGGCGCGCAAGAGCTCGCGCTCCCAGTTGGTCGAGAGGCCGAAGGCGAGCAGCTTGCCGAGGCTGAGGATGTCGATCGGCCGCCAGGGCTTCCACTCGAGCCGCAGCAGCTGCATCTCGAAGGGCATCGCCTTGGCGCTCGCCGCGGCCGCGTTGACCCCCTCGCAAAAGCGCTCCAAGAGGGCGAGCAGCTCGGGGTCGAGCGTCGCCACCTCGCGCTCGGCGGTGCGGCGCACGCCCAAAGTCCGCATCAGCCGGTCGATCGGCAGCCCCTCCTCGCCGGCGAACTCCGCGATCCGGCCGGAGACCGCGCGGCGGTAGAAGTCGAGCTGCCAGAGCCGGTCCTGGCCGTGACAGAAACCCTCGGCGAACCAGATATCGGCGGCGCTCTGCGCCTCGACATGCGGAACGCCCCAGCGATCCCGCCGCACCCGCACCGGCCCCTCAAGACCGTCAAGCGAGATCGTCCCCTTCTGCTTCGGCAACGGCCGCCGCGCCAGCCAATGCCAGGCGGCGGCGGTGCCCGCGGCGGCAAGACCGGTCCCGGCGGCCCCCGCCAGCAATCCAGTCCGTACAGCCCGCCCGCCACTCATCGGGCAAGCGTACTGGCTGTCCAGCCAGTACGCGCATTTCTCCTTTCGCCTTACCTCTCCATATAGGGACAGGACACGCAAGCCGCTACTTTGCAGCCGGGTCCCTGTTTCGGCCCACGAAGACGAAGTCAATAGGGGAGAGAAAAATGCCGGTCGAGCGTGCGGTGAAGCGGAAGCAGGCGCCTGGGGTTGGCGGGTTGCTCTTCGGGGTGCTCGCGCTCCTGCTCCTTGCCGCGCCGACAAATGCGGCTTCCCGTCCCGGCGCCCTCGACGCGAGCTTCGGCAGGAGGGGCCGCGCGCTGGTGCCGGTCCGGCTCCGGAATCAAGCGGTCGGCTACCTCGGTGGCAGCAGCTGGCGGCGCAACACGGTCGCGACCGCAGTCATGCCCGGGCGAAGGGTTGCCCTGGCGGGGGAACGCACCGTGGTCGTCCTCCGGCGCAACGGCAGGATCGATCGGCGCTTTGCCCACCACGGGCGGCTCAACCTGCCCGCGCTGGGCGAAGGGCAGACCGTGATCAAGGACATTGCCGTGGACTCCAACGGACGCATCCTCGTCCTTGCCACCGCGCGCTTTGCCAATGGCGGAGGGCTGGCGATCGTCGCCAGGCTCACGCCCCGTGGCAACCTCGACCGCTCGTTCGCCGACAACGGCATCTTGCTGACCGACTTCGGCCTTCCCGCGCCGCTGCCGACCGGACCGAGTGCCCCGCCGGAAGCGCCGACCGACGTGTTGCCGGCAAGTCTGGCGCTTGACGACCAGGGACGGCCAGTGATCGCTGGGACTACGGTCGCTGCCATCGCACCCTGCCGCAGCGCTGGAGAACTGCCTCACCACGCTGCCTACCTAGCCCGCCTGCAACTTGACGGCAGTCTGGACCTCGGCTTCGGCGAAGGTGGGGTCGTACTCGACCAGCGGAATCCCTTCTACGTCGAACAACACCCCTTTATGGGTGGGCTCGCCATTCACAGGGGAGCCATCTTCTACGCAACGGATAAAAACGAAGGTGCCAACTGTGAGGGGTTTGGCGGCGGGCTGCTGGTGCAACTGGACGAATCGGGTCGGCGCGATCCCGGCTTCGGCTCCGGCGGCGTCCTCGACATCACCCCTCAGTGGTCCCGCCCGCGCGATATTGCAATCGATCGCCGGGGACGCATCCTGGTGATGCGCGACGCGACCCCGGGGGAAACGAAGTACGGGCCAGGGTTCGAGGTCGTGAGCCGGCGAAACGCTGACGGAACGCTCGACACCGGCTTCGGTCACAACGGGGAAATCGCGATCAAACTCCCGGGCGAAGAAAGCGGCTTCGACACCCTTGCGGTGGATGCCCGGGGCCGGCCGCTACTTGCCGGCCGGGTCGCCTCCCCACGTACGCCCTCCCAGGTGAAGCGCCACGTCCCCGTGCCGCCCAAGTTTGTCCTGATCCGCCTGCGCACATCAGGTCGACCTGATCGCACCTTCGGCAAGCGGGGCCGGGTCGTCACCGGCTTCGGCCGCGGCTCGAGTGCCGCGGCCACCGACATCGCCATCCGTGGCAACATGGCGATCGTCGCCGGGCCCGTACTCAGCGCGCGCATCCATCCCCATCACGGATTCGCCTCTGTGCGTTACAGACTCGGCGGCCGCTAGGCAACTTCGCCGGGCAGGCGCCCTTCCGCGGCGAGCTTGTCAAGGTGGGCCTGCATGACCATCGCCGCCGCTTCGCGCATCTCCTCCGGTACATCGCTCCAGGCCTCGGCGAGCAGGGCGGCGCGGGAGCGCTCGCCGCGGCCGAGAGCATCGAGCAGGCGGCGCTCGCGCATCTCGCGGTGCTCGACGTACTCGGCCAGCTTTGCCGCCGACTCGGTGATCCAGGGGCCGTGGCCGGGGCAGATCAGCTCGATCTCCTCGGCCTGCATGCGGCGCAGCGAGTCCATGTAGGCGGCCAGGGAACCGCCGTCCGGAGGGACGAAGGTGGAGCCTTCGCCAAGCACCAGATCGCCGCTGAAGCAGACCCCGTCCTCGCTCATCAGGCATACGTGGTCGGGGGCATGGCCGGGGGTGGCGACCGCACGCAGGCCACCGTGCTCCTCGCCATCGCCGGGCAGAATCACCTCAGCGTCAAACCGCCCGGCACCGTCAGCGTGGTCGCCATGCCCGTGGGTGAGCAAGACGACACCGATCCCGCCACGCTCCTCGGCCGCCGCCCGAACTGCATCCAGGTGACTCGCGATGTCCGGCCCCGGATCGATGACCACACACGGATCGGCTCCGTAGAGATAGGTGTTCGTCCCCGCCAGCGTCATCGGCCCCGGATTCGGCGCGACGATCCGAACGATCTCCGGGTGGCTCGGCGCCTCGATCACGATCCGCTGACGGGTTAATGACCCCATAGGGTCATCAAGTCGTCAGCGGATTGCTCAACCGCCGACTTCACGGGCGATCGCCTCACGGGCGTCCTCGGGCTCGAGCACGACGAGATCGCCGGCGCCGCGGAGGATCTCGCGGACGAGCCACGAGGTGCCCGCGTAGGGAAGCTCGACGACTACGGCGCCGTCGGCAAGCTCCTCGACCACGGTGCGCTCCTCGCGCAGCCAGCGGGCGCGCTCCGGCGATACCCAGACCCGGGCGACGTGGGCGGTCGGCACCTCGCCGTGGGTCATCCAGCCCTCGACCCCGGCCAGCTCCTCGACCTCGGGGCGCGGCTCAAAGGTCTTTTCCGAAACGACGGCCTCCTTGACGCGATCGAGCTTGAAATGGCGGACGCCGCCTTTGGTCAGGTCGTAACACTCGACGTACCAGCCCTCTTTGCCGTTCTCGAGCCGGTAGGGCTCGACCGAGCGTTTGGTGAACTGGTCCTCGTTCTCCTTGTAGTACTGGAGTTCGAGCACGCGGCTGGAACCGATCGCCTCGTTGACGACGCGCGCCACCTCGGCGTCGCCGCCACTGCCGGAGGCGATCTCCAGGCCCTCCTCGGAAGGATCGTGGCCGAGCGCGGCGACGATCTTGGCACGGGCGCTCTGCAGGCCGCCCTGGGGCAGGTGGTCGCCGAAGAGATCGATCGCGGCGACGAGGGCCTTTGCCTCAAGCGGCAGCAACCGCGCCGGGCGGGCGAAGTTGTCGCCGTAGGGCTGAGAGTCGACCTCAATCTCATCGCCCTGGATTTCGGCGTAGAGGACGTAGGTACCGCCGCCGAAGTTGACGACGTTGAGCAGGTCGATGTCCTCCTGCAGCTCCTCGCCGGTCAGTTCGAGCCGCCGGCGCAGCTCACTGGCCCGCAGCCGCTCGCCCTTCGCCGATTCGATCAGCAGGCCGGCCAAGGTGACAAGGCGGGCGAAGCGCTCGGGGCGGATCGCCGCTTCGCCGCGACCGTTGGAGCGAGCCCGCTTGGGCACCTCCCGCAGCGGCCGGTCGACGATCTCGGCCTGCTCGAAGCCGTTGTGGTGGCGGTCGTGGAGCAGGCCGAGGCGGCTCTCGGCCTCCTCGCGCAGCTCGTCCGGCCCCAGCACCTGGGCGTTCTGGCGCCAGCGCAGGACCCAGGCGATCAGCTCCCGCGGCGAGGCGTAGTCGGTCTCGAAGACCGAGCCTTTGCCGGGGGCCCCATCGGATTTCTTCGCCGGGCGCAGCTCGCCGAAGGCGCCGAAGTCGCGCTCGATCAGCCAGGCGATGCGGTCGCGGACGAAGACCTGGGCGCGGCCGCGGACCTCGCCCAGCTGCCAATCGGCGCGCTGGCCGTAGTCGCGGCGGTCGAAGTTCTCCGGCGGGGAGAAGTCGTGCTCGGCCTTGGAGGCGTAGCCGACCTTGCCCTGGATGCGGGAGAGGCGGAAGACGCGCACCGCCTCGCGCTCGTGGGCGTAGCCGATCAGGTAGAACTGGCCGCCGCGGAAGACTAGGTGGAAGGGGTCGACCTTGCGCTTCTCGGTCTCGTCGCGCTCCATCGTGTAGTAGGTGAACTCGACCGTCTTGCGGCGCGAGATCGCAGTCTCGATCTTGGAGAGGCGCTGGGAGAGGTCGCGGCCGCCGGCGGAGGCGGTCATCGCCATCTCGACCGGGGCGCGCTCGCCCTCCTTAAGTGGGTTGGGATGGCCCCAGGCGACCTGCTGCAGGGCGAGGCGCAGCGGCTCGGCATAGGCGAACTCGCCTTCGGAGAGCAGCAGCAGCGCCGTGCTCATCGCCGCCAGCTCGTCGTCGGAGAACTCGATCGCGTCGAGGTAGAAGTTCTCTGGCGGCAGCGAGTAGAGCTCGGCCTCGAAGAACCCCTCGCCCGGCTTCTCGACCCCGAGCTCGATCCCGAGGCTCTCCAGCTCGGCCCGGTCCGCGTAGAAGCGCCGCGCGAAGGCGTCATCGTTCATGTCGCTGTAGCCCTCCACCTCGCGCTTGATCTCCAGAGCCGAAACCGGCCTCCCCTGAGCCATCAGGAACGAGATCAGCGAGAGCTGGCGGATCAGCTTCTCGGTGTCCTTCGCCACGGCCCGCAGGATAGTGTGCGGCCGAGCCCATGGACCTGCTGCGCAATCTCTTCGGCAATGTGACCTCGGGCATCATCCGCCTCGCAGTCACCGCCGGAATCCTCTTCCTCGTCTATCTCTTCATCGTCAAGCCGGTCCTCGACACGACCACCGAGGCGATCCACTCGACCGGCCTGGACCAGATCGGCAAGTCCCTGGAAGGGATGAGCACCGAAGTCAAGCGCCAGGTCCACCGCTCATTCGAGGTGACCAGTCCCGGTCTTCGGCGGCAGAAGCTGGTCCACTGCGTCCAGCACGCCAACGGCAACGTTCACCGGATGGAACGCTGCGCGCGGCGCTTCTGAGCGGCAGCGGCGCGCAGGGTCGCCGGGGCGTCCAGGGGCAGGGCGTAAAAGGAGAGGGTCAGAGGACCGGAACCGGCCGTCAAGGTGGCGCCTTCCGCTTCGAAACCCACCGTATTCGTGTCGACGTCAAGCGCGTAATGACCCGGGTAGTCGGCCCAGCTCGGCACCCGCAACAGCAGACCGTCGCTCGCCGTGCCGGGGATCACGTTCCAAGTGTGATGGTCGAGGATGGCATGCCGCCTGGCGGATCGAAAGAGGAAGGCGCGCAGGCGTTCAAGGCCAGAGACCGCGAGGCCGTCAACACGCACCAGCAGGGCCTCGTTGCGCCTGGTCGCCGGCAGGCGAACGGCTTCACCGCTGGCAGCGGCGACGGAACCGAGCGGCCGTTCCAGACCGCACCGGTCCGCGCTGTGGCGGAGGACGGCCCAGCGATCGTCCCAATTCTCGACCCGATAGCGGCAGAGCATCTGGACCATCTCGGCTGGCGAATCCCAGGCGGGGACGCGTTCGTCGATCGTGCCCGGGAACGGCCGCACGCTGGTGAAGGTCGGGTCTACGACGGGTGCGTCCTCCCAGAGAATCCGGTCGGGCGCGGTGCTCGATTCGAGCTTTGCCGCGTTGAGCTGATCGAGTCGCTTGGTGTAGGCGGTGTACTGCTGGAAGACCGGCAGCGGGTCCCAGTCGAGTTCATAGGCATAGGCGGCGCCGGCTTCCAGGGAGGCGACGTGGACCGTCCCTGAGCGCAGCAGTTCGAGCTGCCGCGGCGTCAGGGCGTAGTAGGCCTGCATCGCCTCGCGACCGGCCTGCTGCTGTTCGGCCATCCCACCCGGTTTCACCATGTACCTCAGCTGGGTGATGAAGCTTTCGGCGCGGGCCTGGAAATCGAAGGTGACGGGGCTGAAGCCTTCCTGGTTGCCGACGTAGGTGAGCCCGGTCAGGAGGATTATCGCGGCGACCGCCAGCGAGCGGCGCACGTGCGGCGCCAGGGCAAGGCCGATAGCCAGCAGGGCGGCCAGGCAGACCCCGGCACTGCCCGGCGATGAGCGCACCACCGCGTGCTTGAACATCAGGAAGGCGACCGCGGCGACCATCGCCAGCAACCCGGCGCGGCGAGGAGCGTCCCAGCGCCGGCCGGCGGCGAGCGCGAGCACCACCAGTGCGCCGACCCCCAGCACGAAAGCCGGGAACTGCCACCAGCGACCGGGCAGGACGTAGATCATCGACGAGGAGTAGCCGCTCAGCACACTGGCCGTGTTGAGCGCGTACTCGTCGAGGTTGCCGAGGCCCTGGCCGGTGGCGAACCAGAAAACGAGAAACGAGACGAGCAGCGAGGCGCCGAAGACGGGAAGCGTGCGGCGGCGTTCGGGCAGGCCGAGCAAGACCGCGAGCGCCATCACGACCAGGACCGGGCCGGCACGGAGTGAGCCGAGCAGTTGCATGCCGGCGAGTGCTCCGGCGCCCAGCGCAAAAACGATCCGGGCGCGAGGGCTCCATTCTTCGAGCAGCGCCGCGGCGCCGATAACGGTCGCCGCGATCAAGACCGGGTCGGAGGAGGGCATCGACGCCGCGAAGATCGTGATCGCCAGCCCGATGAGCAGCCCGAAGGCGCGGCGCGAGGCCCAGAGCACGGCGATGCAGAAGGAGAGGTGGACGAGAGCCGACCAGAGGAAGGCGAGCCTGCCCAGGTCGATCTCGAAGGCGCCGGGAAAGTTGAGGAAACCCAGCGGGCCATAGCTGAAGACGACCTCGGTCCCGGCGTCCAGGCCGCGTGCCGCGGCCATGTAGAGGCCCTCGACCCAGGAGGGATCGATGCCGGCCGAGGGCGCCAGGCCGAAGAAGGACCAGGTGAGCAGCGCGACCACGGCGCCAAGCAGCGGCGTGGAAAGGGCTACCCGCCGCAGCTCAGCGTGAACAGACGATCGTCTTCGCAGCGGTGTCAAGTTGGGCTCGCCAGGGGACGTCGCTCGCGTCGGTCGGGATCGGGACTTCGGCCGGGCCGGCGGTCGGCGCCAGCGCGGTTACGAGTTGCTCGCCGAACCTGCCGACCTTCAGGTCGACCTCGGCGTCGGCCGCAGTCCAGTAGGCGAAACCACCTGGCGGAAGCTCGAGCTGGAAGGAGCCGGTGTAGCCCCGGGCGGGACGGAGCAGCAGGCAGGAGGCTCTCGTTACAGCGGAACCGCCAGCCGCGGTGAGCAGCTTAGGCGCCGGGCCGCTGTGACTGAGCTTCGGCCGCACGGTCGGGTGCGGAGCGATTTCGAGGTCGTTGACGAGCTGCTGGTCGGCGGCTTCGCGCGCCTGCTCACCGGTCGCTTCGAGCTGCGCGAGACTGTAAGCGGGCGAGCCGAACTTTTCCGCCGCTTCGAAATAGGCCCAGACCGGGAAGAGCAGGTCGATGTGCGAGTGCTTGGTGTCTTCGCCCTCGACCACCCGACCGAAGTCGACGTGGTCGCGGCTCAGCTCGAGGGCCGCCAGGGTAGCCCGATTCGTTTCCCCCTCGGCCCGGAAAAGCTGGCCACCGGCGCGAAAGTCGGCGACGTTCGCCATCAGCGAGAGGCCGAAGATGACCGTCGCTACCAACCCGATCGCCGTCGACCACTTGATTTCACGAGCGAGCTCGGCGACTAGCAGCAGGGCGAGAATGCCGCCCAGATAGACGTAGCGGCCCGAGTTGGGCGTACGGGCCGGGCTGAGGCCGACGGAGACAAGGGCCAAGTAGATCACCAGCGTTGCGGCGACGGTCCAGAAGTAGATCGAGCGCGGGGCGCGGCGGACGTGAAGCGCGATCAGGCCGGCGAAGATCAGCGCCAGCGGATAACCCCAGTCGGGACGGATTTCGAGCACGACCGGCAGGCCGATGCTGCCGGGCACGCGGAAGAGGCCGGTGATCGCGGCTGTGATCGCGGCAAGTTGGTCGGCGCAACCGCTGAAGATGGCGCTGACCGATTCGGCCGAGACTTCCGACTGGCCGAACTTGCGGGCCCAGATAAACCAGGCGGCGTACAGCGCGGCGGGGATCAGCACGACCCACGCCCGCCGCCACTGCGACCTGCCACCCAGCCAGATCGCCAGCAGGCCGCCGAGCGCGAAGGCGATGCCGACGCTGAACGAAGCCAGGGAGACGCCGAGCAGCAGAGAGGCGGCCATGTCGCCGCCACGGGTGCGGCGCTGCAGCGCCAGCAGCATCCCCAAGCCGCCCGCCATGCCGGTCAGGTTGGGTAGCTCGTAGGCCCCCATCAGGGTGTCCCAGCAAACCCCGAAGAGAGCGACAAGGACGGTCAGCGCTACCGCGATGGCGAGCTGCACGCGCCTGCGCACGAGTTGGAAGAAGATCGCCGCGACGATCAGGTGAACCACCACCGAGACCGCCTGGTAGGGCAAGTGGGAGCTGGTGCCGAAGGTGGCGAACATCCCCTTGTAGATCAAGCGGGGGAGGATTATCAAGTGGCCGTTCTGCGGCGCGAACAGCGTTTCCAGGGCGAAGCCGCGGTAGACAACGAGGTAGTTCCACTCGTCGTTGATGAAGGTCTGGCCAGTCCCCCAGGCGAAGATCAGGATCGCGGCCAGCAGGAAAGCCAGGGTGAGCACCGCGTAGGCGACACGCATCTCGCCGACCCGCTGCGCCCAGGCGCCAAATCGCCTCGCCAGGGCCTCGACCGTGCGCAGCGGGTCGACCTGCGGAGTCGGATCGAGCTGCCCCGGCCTGGTGTTCCTGGTGCCCATGCGGCGGGCAGTCTAGACCGGCGCAGCGGCCGGGCAGACGACGGTGCGGGCGCTTGCCACGATGCCGGCCAGCCAGGGGACGCCGCTCCGGTCGGCCGGAATCGGCACGGTCGCCGGCCCGCTGCGAGGCGGCAGCGAAATCGCCAACGTGTCGCCGAACCTGCCCAGCGATGCTTTCACCGGCGCGGAGGAGGAGAAGCTCATTCCCCGGGGGGAAGCTGGAGGACCGCTTCGGCCTGGCCACCGGCGGGCAGGAGCACTACGCATGAGCCCCGCTGCTTCGCCTTGCCGCGCGAGACGGATCGCGTTGCGACGGCGCTGCTGCCGGCTGAGGGTTCGAGAGCGCCGCCGGAGTGCGGCTTGATTTCGAGCACGCGAGCGAGCTCTTCGTCGGCGATCTGACGATCGCCCGGCGACGCCGCCCTCAGCTCGGCTTCGCTGTAGGCAGGCAAGCCAAAGTCGGCCTCCAACTGGGCAGCGGTTTCAACGTTGAAGGTCATCGCCCCCGGCGGATCCTCGACCAAGACCGGCGGTGGCGCCGCATCGCCAGCGATCTCGACGGCGCCCAACTTGGCCCGAATCGCGGCCGCCTGGCCGCGCCAGAACTGGGCGCTGTCGCTGAGTTCGGCGACGTTCGCGCACATTGAGATGACGAAGACGACAGCGACCACACCGAGCACCGTGCGGCTTGGCCGGTAGGGACCGCAGAGCTCGGCGACCGCGAGCAGGGTGAGGATCGAGCCCAGGTAGACGAGCCGGGTGTCGAAGGTGTTGCGGAACTGGTTGAGCGCGATCCCGACCAGGAGGAAGTAGACGACCAGCACGGTGACGGCGACGAGGGCCTCACGGCTCGGCTTCGGCGGGCGGCGCAGGCGGACGATCAGCAGCGCACCGAGGCCGACGACCAGAGCCGGGCCCCAGGTGGTCCGGATCGGCACCGGGTTCGCGTCGGGCTTCGGGCCGTTCGGCGTCGTGAAGAGGCCGGTCAGCCCCGACAGGGCGGCGCCGAGCTGATCGAAGAAAGCCGAGCCGAGCACCTTGAGGTTGTGCACGTAGATGGTCTGCTCGTGGAACTTCCGCGCCCAGAGCACCCAGGCGCCGTAGAGCACGATCGGCGCCAGCACGACCCAGCAGCGACTCAAGCGCAGTCCGGGCGGCCGCATTGCCAGGGCCAGCGCCGCCCCGGCGGCAAAAGCGACGCCGATGCTGAACGAGGCCAGCGAGATCGCAAGGAACAGGCAAGCGGCAACGTCGCCCCGGAGGCTTTCGCGGCGCAGGGCGAGAAGCATCGCCAAGCCGGCGGCGATGCCGATTAGGTTGGTGATCTGAAAGGTGGGGATGAGGACATCGGCGCCGGCGCCGTAGAAGAGGATCACGGTCACCGCGGCAAGAGCCAGCAGGTCGCCGATGGCGTTCCTGATCAAGGCGAAGAGCATCGAGGCGACCGCTGCCGAGAGGGCGAGGTTGAGCAGTTGGTAGGGGAGCTGCGATTCGATCCCGAAGAGCTCGAACATCGCCTTATAGACGATCAGCGGAAAGACGATCAGGTGGCTGCTGTGGGGGGTCAGCAGCGATTCGGCGCTCCACGGCTGGTAGGCGTAGATGTAGGCCCACTGGTCGACGACCGGGGTCTGGCCGCGACCGAGATAGAGCAGCAGGAGCGTCGACGCGACGATCGCACAACCAAGTACCAGGATCGGCCAGTTGCGCTTCAGCACAAGGCTCAGGCGGCGCGCTGGCCGAAGTAGGCGGAGCCCGACAATGCTCGGTCGAAGCCCGACCAGGACTGGCCGGCGGGGAGCTGGCGCTCGAGGCGGTCGAAGCTGCCGAGGCGGCCGCCGAGGTTGTCGATCATGTGGACGAGGACGGCCTCGCGGGTGGCGGGGGTGACCGGTGAGCCGTGCTCGAGCGAGCCGTGGTGGGCGAGGATGATGTGGAGGACCGCTTGGGCGAGGTCGGGGTCGAAGCCGGGGATCTCCTCGATCTGGCGGCGCACCTTGTAGTAGCCGAGCGGGATCTCGCCCTGCAGGCGGCCGGCGTCGGTGAGGTCGATCGCCAGCGGATCGTCGTTGTAGGCCTCGGTCTTGCCGATGTCGTGGAGGAGGGCGCCGGCGATGGCGACGTCGCGGTCGATTCCCGGGAAGTAGGCGGCGGCGGCGCTGACCGCCTGGGCGACTGAGATCGTGTGCTCGAGCAGCCCGTGGCGGTAGGCCTGGTGGTAGACCTTGGCCGCCGGCGCGTCGCGGAAGCGGGCCCAGATCTCGGAGTCCTCACCGAAGAAGCGTTCCAGCAGGTAGCGCAGCTGGTGGTCCTGGACGGTCGCCAGCAGCTCGCGCAGCGCGCCCTCGAGGTGCTCGAAGGAAACATCGGACTCGGCGGCGAGATCCTCGGCCTCATACTCATCCGCGGCGGCCTCGCGCAGTCCCGTCAGCTTGACCTTCGAGCCCCAGCGGTCGCTGACCTCGAAGTGGCCGCTGACGTGCATTGGGGTACCGGGCAGGGCGAGCGCGTAGAGCGCCTCGGCGTCCTCCCAGGCGACCGCCTCGCAGCCGCCGCTGGCGTCGCCGAGGACCAGCCGCAGCCACGGCTCGCCGTTGCGCTTGCGGCGCAGCTCGCGCTCGCGGACCGCGTAGACGCCGCCGACTTGCTGCCCGTCGTCCAGCTCGGCAAGCGGCACCCGGGCCGCGATAAGTGTGTCGGTGAGCGCTTGCTGTTCCACCTGCAATTCAAGGTAGTGGCGGGTGCGGACGGTTCAGCGGGCGAGCCGCAAGCCGCCCTCGGAGTGGCCGCCGGGGCCGCTGGTCCGCAGTGCCGGGACCGTCTCGCTGGTCAGCAGCCCGGTCTCCGCGGTCAGCTCGGAGGCGATCTCGAACCAGCGCTCGCTGCGGGTCGGCGTGTCGACGACGACGGTGACGATCGGGACCTGGCGGCGCAGGGCGAGCAGGCGATCGCCGTGGGGAGCATGATCGCCGTGGTATCCCCAGGCGCCCCGCAACGCCGTCGCCCCCGCGGCACCCTCGGCGCGGAGGCGGCGGATCAGCTCGAGATAGAGGGCGTTCCCCTCGTGCTCGGAGCGCTCCGAGCAGTAGACCATCAGCTTCGTCCAGGTATCGGGTCCGGACCCGTCTCCCGCCCGGTGCGGGGACAGGCCGGCCAGCGCCCGCCCGTCGCGACGGCAGACGCGGACCGCCTCCAGGGTGGCAAGCGGCGGCTCAGCGGAGTCGGTCAGGTCGGCGAGGGCGGCACCGACACGCTCACGCTCGCCGACCGCGATCGTCATCGCCGGAACCCAGGCGTTGGCGGCGAAGAAGCGAGCGCGCAGGCGGCGGCCGCTGCTCACCCCGTCGACGCCGAAGAGCGTGGTGGCACCGGCCACGCCGTGGCGGTGGAGGGCCGCGACCACGCTGACGTGGGCCGGAGTGCCGCCGAGACGCTGCCGCCGTCCCGTGTAGACGGTCAGTTTCACCTCCTCGTGAGGCTCGTGCCCCGGCTGGTGGTCGGGAGCGGCAAAGCGCGCCCGCTCCAAGGTGAGCAGCCCGTCGCCGACGATCTCGACCAGAGCGGGGACGAGTACCTCGACCCGCTCGCGGCGATCGACGGCGACGGCGAGGAGTGGCAGGTCCTCCGAAAGCGAGAGCAGGCGGTCGGTCTGCAGTCGCTGCCCCGCGCCGAAGCCCTCGGCACCGCGCAGGAGGACAGCGGTGGCGACCCGGTGGCGCTCGAAGAGGTCGAGCACCGCCTCGGAGAGAAAGCGACCGCCGTGACGGTCGTGCTCGCCGAAGTAGAAGCTGAGCTTGAGGGCCTCGCCGGGCGCGGCGGCACTCACAGCGCTCCCCCCAGCCAGTGGCCGAGCGCCAGCGCGGCCAACCCGGCGGCGAGCGAGAACCCGATGTTGAGCCAGAGCATGCTGGCCCGCCCGGCCTCGCCCAGCCGCTGGGACTCGAACATCCAGGTCGAGAAGGTGGTGAAGGAGCCGAGGCCGCCGCCGGCGACGATCGTCAGCGCGACGCCGTGCAGGGCCGCGCCCGCGACCAGGCCGAGCAGGACCGAGCCGCTCAGGTTTACCGCCAGGGTGCCGGCGGGGAATGGCCCGGCCGCGCGCTCGGCGAGCGCCGCGTCGAGCAGGAAACGGGCGAGCGCCGCCGCGCCGCCGAGGGCCGCGACCGCGATCCAGGCAGCGGGGCTCACCGGGCCATCCTCGTGCGGCGGACGGCGGCGGTGGCGAGGTGGACGCAGGCGAAACCGCCGGCCAGCGTCGCGGCGATGTAGCCGGCGGCGAGGGCGAGGTGGCCGCCGTCGAGCATCGTGAAGAGCTCGAGCTGCAGCGTGGCAAACGTCGTCAGCGCCCCGCAGAGGCCGGTGCCGAGAAGGGGACGGCGGTAGCTCGATGGCGGCAGCCGCTCCTGCAACCGGGTGACGAAGTAGCCGAGCAGCAGCGCCCCGACCATGTTGGCCGCAAACGTCGCCCAGGGCCAACCCGCCGCACCGTTCGGCGCGGCCTGCGCCAGCCCCACCCGGGCGAGGGCGCCGATGACCCCACCGGCGTAAATCGCCAGCAGCTCCCGTCCGTCAAGTCTGGGAAGCCTCATCCCCCACTCGATTCGACACGGGCGAGGACTCCCTCCACAACGCCCTCCACCTCTTCAAGGCGATCCCGGGGAAGCGGCAGGCTCGGGGCCCGGCGCCGCAGCTCCAACGGATCGGCGAGTCGGTGGCGAAGCGCCTCTTCGGCGAACTCCCAGTCGCGCTCCCGCCCGGCGGCGCACTTCGAGAGCAGGAGGTCGTGCACCTCGAGGCACCAGCCGGTGGCGCCGCCGGTGTTCTCGTTGCAAACCGGGATCAACCGATCCTCCCAGCCGGCCGGGAGTATGGCCGTCTCGGGGCCCACGGCGTGCGCGTAGTAGCCGAAGGTAGCGTCGAAGTAGGAGCCGTCGCCGAGGCTGCCGTCGATCTCGTCGCTCCGCTCGGGCCGGTTGCGCGGGTAGACGTCCGCCTCGCGGGAGACGAGCAGCGACTCGGGCGCGTCGGGGAACTGACCGAGGATCGCCTGGCTGCCGACCACGACGATCTCCTCGTCTTCCGCCACCGCCGCCGCCGCGCGGAGGACGTGCTCGAGCTCGGCGCGGCGCAACGCCCTACCGCGTGGTCTCGATGATCCGCCGGCGCTCCTGCTCGTTGAGGACCCCGGCGAAGGGGCTGTTCTGGCGCAGGTCCCGGCCCTCCCGCGTCTCGGCGACGATCGCGCGCGAGACCTCGCCGAGTGACCGGTCGAGCAGTGCCCGCCAGCGCTCGGCGTAGCGCGGGTGGAGATTGCCCTCGGCGAGAAGCCGACCGACCCTCTCCCTCGCCTCTTCGACCATCGGCTCGTCGAGCCGCCCGGCGATCAGTGCGTGGTAGGCGAGTGCTCGCCGCTCGGCAGTGCGGTGACCTTCCGGCGCCGCTGGTCGCGCCGTCCCGCGAACGGGCGGCGCCCCGCCGACCTTCGCCGCCGCTTCCCGCCGCCGCTTGAGCGCCTTGGCCAGCAAGTGCCGGCGCTGGCCCTCCGTAAGCAGCTCGTCGATCGCCTCGCGAAGCTCAATCACGAACCGGCGCGGCACCTCGCGCCGCCCGTTCGGCATCGGCACGATCGGGATCTGGCGCGCGGCGACCCAACGGTCAAGCGCGGTCTGGCTGACGCCGAGGATGTGAGCCGCGCGTGAGCGCGAGAGCGTCGGGCCGAGCCTCGATTCGAGGTCGCGGCGCACTGGCGCCACGTCACGGAAGGCCTCGGGGATCCGCTCGGCTCGTCTCAGGCGCACGATGCCGTCGACGAGCCTGTTGCTTTCGGCGACGCCAGCCATGGCGTCATCGTAGCATTCTTGTTGAGAAATAAGGCATGATTTTCTCAACATGAGATGGGCCGTGGTCGACCTCTTCCCGGCTCCAAATGGCCGCCTGCGCATGTGGGTGCGGTGCCGGATGGTCGATTTGCCCCCCGTATGCGTGGGTCAATCTTCCACTCGGCACTCCGTTGACGAGCTCAGCGATTGGCGTCGAACTTGCGGCGAAGCAGAAGCGAGACACCCGTCGTGGCTAGAACCATGAGCGCGACCATCCCCAGGAACCCCCATTGCCGATGCTCCCCGGGGATCCACGTGTTCGCCCCGTAGAGGCCGACGACGAGGGTTGGAACGAGGAAGCCGGTGGCGAGAAATCCGAGGTCTCGCTGCAGGCGCTCGTTGCGTTCCCGCTTCGCTTCCGTCTTCTCGATGTGAATCAGGTGAAACGTGCTGCGCAGCGTTTCGCCCAGCTTCGAGAGCGCGGCCAAGGATTTGTCGACTCGATCGTCGACTTCGATGACCGCGTCGTGATCCGTCGCCGGCAGCCACGCCTTGTCCAGGTCGGCTCGGAGACCGGGAACGTTCAGCGGATTGAGCCAGTCGCGCAGCCGGGCGCGCGCACCCCAAAGGTCGTGGAGATGCGCCTCCTCCTTTGCACTGATCTCCATCTTTCTCCCCACCGGTCCGTAGAGGCTCAACTCCCACTCTTCGAGCGCGGCGAGAAAGCGGCGGTGAGTGGGCGCGTAGGTAAGAGAGAGCTCAAACATCGCCATCACGCCCAGGTCCCCTGCGCTGCCGCTCGATCGCTCAACCCAGCGCTTCGCCACTGCCGAGCGCAGGGAATCGCGCGAAACCGGCGGTAACCCCTTCTCGATCAGATCGGCGCCGCGGAAAAGGCATGCGTCGTGCCATCGAGTGATCAACCAGCCGTCCCCAGCCAACAGCTCCACCGCCTCGTAGACGGCATCCGCCGACGAGGTGTAGACAGGGGTGAGGCCGTCGTTTTGGCGCGCCTCCGGTGCGTAGACCGCAAAGCTGGAGGCGAGACGGATGGATCCATCGTGCCAGCGACGTCCCTCGGGGACGTCGTCGGGACACAGTAGATCGACGAGCATCTCCTCCTCCAAGCCCGGACAGTGAGGACCGAGCAGGCCGAGCAGCTCTCCCACGGGGACCGACGAGGTGATGTCGAACCACTGAACTCCGCCCGGCGGCGTCGACGCGGAAACGTCGTGCTCCCGAGGCTCTTCCCCCGCCGGCCAAAACGTCGCGCTGAGGGGTTGCCTCGACACCGGCCCAGCAATCGTCGCCTCCTCGCTCGCCACCGAGCCGATCCTAACTGGCTCAGGCTTTATTGCGCAAAAACAATCAGGTTTTCAGCTTCTTTATGAAGCGAACCGAAGCGATCGGACCAACGCGGGGCTCAGCGGGTGACCGCTCCCCAACAGAGGGCGGGGGTGGAGTAGGAGCCGTCCTCGGCGCGGAAGGGGGCGACGCCTTCCTCGATCGCGGCGCGAATTTCCTGGCGCTCCTTGTCGGACATCGCCTTGAGCACTCGCGCGATTGGGCCGGCAAGGCGGATCAGCACATCCCAGAACTCGTCGAAGTCGGCGTAGCGGAACTCGAACGGGATCTCCTCCAGCTCCGGCTCCTCGAAGCCGGCGCCCACGATCAGCTCGCGGATCAGGGCCGGATCGGCCATCGCGAAGATCCCGGGCGCACCCGGCTCCGGCGGCGGCACGTGGCCGCGCTCGACCATCGTCTTCGCCGGCAGGGCGGCCCACGGGTTGCGCTCGGGCGCAGCCCACACCGCGAGACCCAGCGCGCCGCCGTCGCGCAGCACGCGACGCGTCTCTCGCAACGCCGCGGCCGGGTCCGCCATCAGCATGTAGCCCCAACGGCAGACCACCGTGTCGACGCTGTCGTCGTCGAGGTCCATCCGCTCGGCATCGAGGACCCGGAACTCGACGTTGCCTAGCCCGCGCTGGGCGCCGATGCGTTGGGCTACCTCGACCATCCGGGGGGAGAAGTCGGTCGAGAGCACGGTGCCGTCCGCGCCAACTCGGGCCGCGACCTTGAAGCCGAGATCCCCCGGACCGGCGGCGACGTCGAGGACGGTCTGTCCGGGCTGTGGCGAGACGCGCTCGACCACCCACTCGTTGACCCGGCCGGCGACGCCGACCATCCACTCGTTGCGCTCCTCCCACCCGGGCGCCATCTCGCCCCAGGTCTGCAAGCTCTGCTCGCGATAGGCATCGAGATCAGCGTTCATTCCCATCCTCCGTCCAATTCGATCGGCCGCCTGATCGGATCAGTATTCAACAGGGAAGCTCGACCGGCAACCGTTACTCGACGACTTCGATCGTGCCGTGCATCGAGGGATGGATCGTGCAGTGGTAGGCGTAGGTGCCGGGCTGCTCGAAGGATTCGGACTTGAGCTTGCCTTCCTCGATCGTGCCGGTGTCGAAGGAGCCGTCGTCGGCGGTCGCGGTGTGGGGCGCCGAGTCGCGATTGATCCAGGTCACCTTGCCGCCGGCCTGGATCGTCACCGGGTCGGGGTCGTAGGCGAAACTGGCGATCTCGACCTTTTCCGAGCGCACCGCCTCGCCGCTCGGGGCGGGTGCGTTGCCGCTTGCCTCCGAGGGCGGCGCCGTCGCCGGGGCTCCGGCGTCTCCCCCACTGGTCGCGCTGGTTTCCCCGCTGTCGCTGCTGCCGCAGGACGCAAGGGCGAGCGCGAGCGAAACGAGGACGAGTGTGAGGGCAGTGCGGATAAGGAGCATGGCCACCGGTACCCAATGCCCACCCGTCCCAACCAAACCGGCGCGACTAGAGATCGACTCCACCCGCTGACTTCGCCTTTATGCGTGCAATGGGACTGAAAACGACAAAGTCAGCGGTTTGTGGCAGAGTCCGCGGGCGATGAGGCTCGCCCGTTTCGCCGGTCCCGGAGGTGCGCCTGCTCTTGGCCTCGTCGAGGGTGAGGAGGTCGTCGATCTCTCCGGTGCCGAGACTCCTTCCGAACCCGCCGCCGCACTCGACGCCGCCGGTCGCGATGGGCTGGAGAAGCTCGCCGCCGGCGCGCCCCGCCTGCCTCTCGCCGATGTCCAGCTGCTCGCCCCCGCGCTGCCGCGCAAGTACCTGGCGATCGCGCTCAACTACGCCGACCACATCGCCGAGATGGGGATGGAGGCGCCCGAGGTGCCGGTCTTCTTCAACAAGCAGGTGACCTGCGTGGTCGGTCCCGGCGCCGAGGTGCACATGCCGAAGGTCTCGACCTTCCTCGACTACGAGGCCGAGCTGGCGATCGTGATCGGCAAGCGCTGCCGCCACGTCCCCCCCGATCGCGCCCACGAGGTGATCGCCGGCTACACCTGCGCCAACGACGTCAGCGTGCGCGACTGGCAGGGACGGGCGCAGACGATGACGATCGGCAAGTCCTTCGACACCCACGGCCCGCTCGGCCCCTGGCTGGTCACCCCGGATGAGGTCGGTGACCCCCAGGACCTGCGGGTGCGCTGCTACGTCGACGAGGAGCTGCGCCAGGACGCCCGCACCGCCGAGATGGTCTTCGACTGCGCCCAGCAGGTCTCCCACCTCTCCGAAGCGTTCACCCTCGAGCCCGGCGACGTGATCGCCACCGGCACCCCCTCCGGCGTCGGCCTCGGCCGCCAGCCGATCCGCGAGAACCTGCTCCACGTGGGCAGCACGGTGCGAGTCGAGATCGAGCGGGTCGGCGAGCTGGTCAACACGGTGGTCGAGGAGCCCGACGGTTTCCTCGCCGGCGCATAGCCGGCACGCCAGAGCTATCCGCCGCGATGCACCTCGGTCGCCCTCGCCTGGTCGCGGGGGCGGACGACGATCTCATCGACGTTGACGTGGGAGGGCTGGGCGAGTGCCCAGCGGATGCACTCGGCGACGTCCGCGGCGCTGAGCGGCTGCATCCCCTCATACACCCGTGCCGCCTTCTCCTCGTCGCCGCCGAAGCGGACCAGGGAGAACTCGGTCTCGACCATGCCGGGGGCGACCTCGGTGAAGCGCACCGGCTGGCCCAGCGACTCCAGCCGCAGCGTCCGCATCACTGCCCGCTGGGCGTGCTTGGCGGCGGTGTAGCCGGCGCCGCCGCGGTAAGTCTCGAAGGCGGCGATGCTGGTCACCGCGACCACGTGCCCGTCGCCGGAGGCGACCAGCTTCGGCAGCAGCGCCCGGGTCATCCGCATCGTCCCCAGCACGTTGGACTCATACATCTGCCGCCACTTCTCTTCGTCGCCCTCGGCCGCGGGTTCAAGGCCGAGTGCGCCGCCGGCGTTGTTGACCAGCACATCGCAGGACTCGAGCGCGCCGGCAAACGACTCGACCGAGGCCGGATCGGTGACGTCGAGGGCGATCGCCTCGCCGCCGGTCTCGGCAGCGAGCGCCTCGAGCCGGTCGAGCCGCCGGGCGCCGAGAACCGTCCGGTACCCCTCCCCGGCCAACACCCGAGCGGTGGCCGCACCGATCCCACTTGAGGCCCCCGTGATCACCGCCGTCCGCATCGGCGCCGACCCTATCGAGCGATACCAGTCCGATGGTTGGTTGAAGCTTTGTGGTGCCTATGGCGACGAAAAAGCTTCAACCAACGGCGGAGATCGCCGTCACCTCGCGCCTCGACGCCTCCCCGGCCGCGGTCTGGGACCGGGTGATCTCACCGGAGGGGATCAACGATGAGATGCGGCCTTGGCTGCGGATGACCCTGCCCCCGGGCGTCGAGCGTCTCGACCTCGAGACCGTCGAGCTCGGCAAGCCGATCGGCCGCAGCTGGATCCTCCTCTTCGGCCTGATCCCCTTCGACTACGACGACGTCACCCTCGTCCGACTCGAACCCGGCCGCGGCTTCCTCGAGCGCTCGAAGATGCTGAGCCAGCGCTCCTGGGAACACGAACGGACGATCGAGCCGACGGCCAGCGGCTGCCAGGTCACCGACCGTGTCAGCTGGCAGCCCCGCCTCGGCATGCCGGGTCGCCCCCTCCGCCCCGCGATCGGCTGGTTCTTCCGCCACCGCCACAAACGTCTAGGGCGGCACTTCGGGGCGGGCTGAGACCTCGGGTCAGTCCAGCCCGTGCGGTGCAGGTGCTTATGCAAGAAAGATCCCGTGGTTGAGCGCGGATTTCGCCATTATTGCTACACGTATGGCTAAGCAATCCAAACGCAAGGAAAAAATCGAAATTTTCGCGTTGGGCTATCAGGAGGTTCTCGCCGCCCTCAAGCACCAGGACGACAAGCTCAACCGTACACTCACTGCACTCGCTTTCCTCACGGTAGCCGGCGTCGGGCTATTCCCCCAGATCTCCAAATCGGAAGTGGTGTTCGGTGGCTCTGGCCCACGCGCCACCGCCGTTCTCTTCGTTGTCTTCCTGGTCGCCGTCGCAATAGGGGTGACTATTGCACTCGCGGCAATTGGACCGGGGAAGCCGCTGCCCAAAGGCCCATCGCGGCACCTGCCCTCATCCCTGCTCTATTACGCCTTCATATCTCGTGACCGAAAATGGAAAAAGATGGAGGGGTGGTCTCCGGAGAAACTCTT
Source organism: uncultured Solirubrobacterales bacterium (assembly GCA_963817905.1). Lineage (GTDB taxonomy): Bacteria > Actinomycetota > Thermoleophilia > Solirubrobacterales > 70-9 > VRUE01. The sequence goes on from CAWFPS010000003.1 coordinate 966,882, forward strand.
AAAGAAGCTTGCGAAAGACCTACACAAGGAGACCAGGGAGATCTCCTACCGAGTCGACTACAAGGTGGCACGCGCGCGTGAGGCAAGTACGTGGGTACAGCTCGTGATCGTCTCCCTGGCACTGATGGGGATCTTTGGAGCGAGCGGAATTTCTTCCTCGGCGCGCTGGTGGATCGCGTCCGGCCTGCTGTTCGTGGTCTTGTCGATTCCGTTCTGGGAACTCTTGCTCATGCGCAAGACCCACTACGCATCCGAGAACTTCTCCAGATCCGCCTACTGGATTCTGCTCGGAATCGTCGCCGCCGCCGTCTGCTTCCTGGTCCTTGGCAACCTATTCGACACTCAGTGGCAAGCGCTCGGCTACGCGGCGGTCGCGTTCATCGTCCCCAGGTACGCAATCGTGCAATCAAAATGGACGATGGCACTAATGATCATCGGCCTGGTAGCCATCGCTCCCGCAGCATTGCTGACCGTGCTGGGCGGATAGCCCCGGGATACAGGGCCAATGCCGATCGACTGGACCCGGCGCAAATACCCCGAGGACGGGCGGCATGGCTCTGGAAATCCGTTCGGTGTCGATCGCGACCGCATCATCCATTGCGACACCTTCCGCGACCTTCAGCACAAGACTCAGGTTCAGACGATCGTTCCGCGGCGCGAGCGGGTTCGCTACCGCACCCGCCTAAACCATGCGATCGAAGTCGCGCAAATCGCCAGGGGAATTGCCGCGGGACTGAACGCAGATGAGGCACTCACGGAGGCCATCGCCCTGGCGCACGACCTGGGACACCCCCCGTTTGGACACGCCGGAGAGCGAGCGATCTCCGCCACGCTTCAGCGCCTCGGCCATGACGGCTGGAACGCGAACGTGCATTCGCTGAAGGTCGTGGATCGGCTCGAAGTGCATGTTTATCGATCACCGGGGCCTCAATCTGACGCTCGCGACTCGCGAGGGCATCGCGCGCCACTCGACGCCGTTCGATCGTCCCGCGCCGAACTCGGAGTTCGGGACCCCACAATCCGGCTTGGAGGCACAGATCGTCGACGCGGCCGACGTCCTCGCCTTCCTAAGCCACGATCTCGATGACGCGCTTGCCGCGAACTACCTCACCATCGCCGAGATGCGGAACATCTGCCCCCGCCTGGGACAGCTGGCCGACACCCCGGCGGAGCTTTGGGAGTCGAGCCCCTGGCAGCCGCACGAGCGACCAGGCCTGGAAAGGCGACGTCTGGTCGCACGACTCATCGGCAGGTGCATCGTCGACCTTACCGGCGTCGCCAATGGCTGCCTCGCGGGCCTACCCGCAGACGAGGACGAGCCGGTTCGATCGATGTCGAGTCGGGCTATCGCCTACTCGGAGATACTCGGTCAAGAAACCGTCGACCTGCTTGACCTGCTTCGCGAGCGCTACTACGGGAGTCCCGAGGTGACGGCAAGGGATCGCGAAGCAGAGGAGCTGTTGCGCTCTCTGTTCAATGCGCTGTTGGCGAGGCCAGATGAGGCGCCGGAGCGGTTCAAGCTGCCCAGTGAGCCAGTCGAGCTTGCGATCGCCTCATACATCGCGTCCCTGACCGACATGGCAGCTGCCACGTTGGCCAAGCGGCTTGCCTAAGGGCTCGCCTCGGATTCCGACTGCAGATCGGCGGCCCAGTTGAGTGCGTTCGCCAGATCGGGACCGGTTCCGGAAACGGCGGGCTCGCTTTCGAGCCTGCCGGGAAATACTCGGCCCCTGTCAGCGCCTTCGATCGAGATCCAGTCACCTGACTCGAATGCGGCCTCACCGACGTGCGCCGCGCTTGCCTCGAGCCGCAACTTCGCACAGCCGACAAGGGCGACTATCCCTGCCTCCAGCGCTACAACCGCGGCGTGCGAGGTGACACCGCCCGTGCGGGAGAGGACGCCGGCCACTTCGCGCACCGTCGGGTAGTCGTTGGTCGTGATCGAGTCGACGACGAAGATGACCGGGTCCCCCGCGCGCTCGATCCGGGTGACATCGTCGCGATCGAAGGCGATGCGGCCAACCGCGATCCCAGGCGCCCCAACCTCAGCGGTCGCCAGAGGAGGCGCCGGTGCCCCAAGGCGACGCTCCGCGAGCCGGGTCAGGTCCAGGCCATCGACCAGCTGCGCGGCCCTGGGCTCGTCGATGCGGTGCTCCCGGCAAAGATCGAATGCGCTCAACAACCTTGCCTTTGGCGTCAACCGTGCCGAGCGGGTCTGCAGAAGGAAAGGATGAGAGCGCTCGAACGCAAACTCAAACTCTTGGACGTCACCCCCTATCGACTCCAACGTCGGCAGCCAACTCGATACCTCTTGCCAGCCGTCGGGAAGCTCCGTTTCGATGCTCGCAAGCCGCTCCGGCTCGAGCCGGCCGGACACGAGCGGTGTCCCACGCGACCGGCTCACGTACTCAATCACGGCATTCGGCACACCTGTCCTCGGATCGCGCGTGAATCCGACCCCACTGCCGGACTCGACATCCGCATCGGCGAAGATCATCTGCTGGACCACCACCGCAAGTCGATCGGACTCGCCAAGCCGGTGCATGCGACGGTAGAGGCGAGCTCGCTCCGAGGACCAGGACTCGAGCACCGTGCCAACGGCCGCCCACACGGCATCGGTCGTCGGCTCGACGTCGAGCACCGTGTCCAACATGCCCGGCATGGAGTCGACAGGTGAGGAGCGGACCGCGAGGCGTGCGGTGTCGGGGCTCCGACCGAGCCGTGACTGCCCCTCCTCAAGCAGTGCTTCGACGGCCGCCCCGAGCTGCAACTCGCCGATCTCGGCCGGGTCAACCGGGGGCGAAAGCACGAAGGCAGGCGGCGTGGGCAAACCCCGGCTCCGCGCGCAAGCAAGCCCGGCACCCTTGCCGCCCAGGGCCAGCCGATCCGTCGCATCGGGCTCGGAGAGGCTCTCCACTCCCAGCGACCAAATCCGCTCGGTGGGATTCGTCGTCGCCCGTACCGCTGGAATGTGGGCCGACTGCTTGTGCGGTACGAGCGGGCGCCACTCCCACCAAAGCAACGGCTCTTTGAGCGCGCCGACCGGGGCGCTCTGAACATTCAGCTCGAGCACTACTGGCTCGTCCATACCGGGGCTGACCGCGTAAAGCAATCCGGATCGCACCACTCGTTCGGCCGCGTCGCGCACCAGAGGGTCGTGGATTTCGTCGAGCGAATCAAATCGGGCAGCGGCGAGGTCCTTCGAGGCTCTGCCCGGAAGGTCGTCGACGTCACGCACGCGATACGTGCCCCGCAGGACCTCATACCGCCCCCATCCGCTACCCGAAAGCACGAGATTGCCGGCCAGTAAGGTTTCCTCGACGTCAATCGCCTCCTGAAAAAGGATGTCCCAGCCGCTCACCAGCTCTTCGACCGCTGCGATTGCCTCCCCCACCGGAACCTCGGGGATAAACGGGCCCTTGGCGTGTCCGATCTCGTCGTCGGAGCGATATGTCCTAACGGTCATTCGCTCGTCTCCCGCCGCGATCTCAACCAACCGCCGGCGCAGCGACTCGTCAACCGCCGTCCGCGCCTCGATCAGCTCGACACGTGGAGTGTTCAAGCCATGCGCTCGCAGCTGGCGGATGCGCGTCAGCTTGTCGATGTCCGCGGGAGTGGCAAGAGCTGGCACAAACCGATGCTAGACGGTTGCCAACTATGGCTTTCGCGGCAAGCCGGCATCGAAACGCAATTTGGGACACAACAAAATGGCGAGGGTGGGAATCGAACCCACGACACCACGATTTTCAGCGACGCGAGACGGGCGGTGGGAGGGACCGCAGATGGCTTGTCCATGCGGTTTGCGGCCTGGTCGGCGATTCGCCTATACCGGGGGATTCGGGCGGATCGGGGCGGGTTCTGGACTCCACGGGCGGTTGGAGTCCAAATAGAGGGAGGCCAGCGGCTCAGGCGGTTTTGCTTCTGCCGCTTGCATTTCCTGCGTAAATCCCGCTTCCTGCTACATTGCGCAGGTTCCTGTATTTACGCAGGAACTGCTGGCACAAGGAACCGAGGCATGACCTATGCAAGCTAGCGCGAAATCCCTTGAGAGAAACGCCGTTCGCCGGATTCCCGGCCTCCTCGCGGAGCTCCTCGACGAGCCCGATCTAGAGCTGGCAACCGAGGCCTCCCCGGCAGACTCAGGTGTCGACTTCTTGGCCCAAGACACGAAGGGCCGGAAATGGCTGTTCGAGATCAAGGGATCGAGTGGTCCCGGCCAGGTGGATAGGGCGGCAAGGCAACTGCGTGCTTTCGCTGACGCTGACCCGGACGCGATCCCGATCCTCGTCGTCCCCTACATGTCGGAGGCGGGCGGCGAGACCGCGGAGCGGGCGGCCGTGAACTGGATCGACCTCTCGGGCAACGCCAGCATCCGAGACGAGGGCCTGCGTGTATGGGTACGGGGCAGACCGAACGAGCTGCGCACCGCGGGGCGGCCTTCCTCCCCCTTCGCGCCGAAGAGCGCGCGGATCTCCCGGGCGCTCCTGCTTGAACCGAAGCGTTGGTGGCGCCAGCGAGACCTCGTGGCCGCGACGCAACTGGACGACGGCAACGTTTCGCGCATCGTCGGTCGGCTTGACGAGGCGGCCCTGCTCGAGCGTCGCGACAAGGAGCTTCGGCCCCGCGATCCCGACCTTCTCCTCGATGCCTGGGCGCAGGAGTACCGCTTCGATCGCCACGACGCCATCCAGGGCCACATCAGCGGGAGCGGGATTGAGGTCGCCCGCAGCCTCTCCGCGAACCTGACCAAGCGACAGATCGCGCATGCCTTCACCGGCCTGCCCGCCGCTTGGGCGATAGATCGCTTCGCGCGCTTCAGGCTGACCTCGGTCTACGTCGACGGAGATCCGCGGGAGATCGTCGAGCGACTCGACATCCGCCAAGGCTCCAAAGGAGCCAGCGTGCAGATCCTCGGCCCGGACGACGCCGGAGTCTTCGCCGGCGAGCAGGATTGCGATGAGCTGCGCTGCGTCTCGACCGTGCAGGCGTACCTGGACCTTCTCGGCCTCCCAGAGCGTGCCGCCGAGGCCGCGCAGCATCTCCGAGATCACCACCTCGATTGGCATGGCCGCACTCGATAAGCCCAGACACCTCAGCGGCTACAGCCGGGAGGAGACCGAACAGGTCGAGGCGGCATGCCTCACCGTCGCCGTGACGCTCGGCGCCCTGATGGATCGCCTCTGCATCGTCGGCGGACTGGTGCCGAGCCTCCTGATCGACCGCGAGCTCGGCCCCGACCCCGAGACGGGCACCGGCCACCCCGGTACGAACGATCTCGACATCGGCCTGGCGATCGCCCTGCTCGATGACAAGCAGTACACGGAGATCGGCGAGCGACTGCGGCGAGAGGGCTTCGGACCCGACCACAACGAGCAGGGGAATCCGACCCCGCAGCGCTGGAAGCTCGACGACCTCGACGTCACGATCGACTTCTTGCTGCCGCCGATCCCGGGCGCCGAACGGGGCGGCAGCATCCAGCCCCTGGAAGGCGACCTCGCCGCGCTGATCGCGCCCGGCCTGGAACTCGCCGCATACGAGCGCCACGAGATCGACATCGCAGGCCACACCTTGAAGGGCGAGAAAGTGGAACGGGCGGTGCCGGTCTGCGGACCGGCCACCTTCGTCGTCCTCAAGGCGCTCGCTTTCGGCGACCGCGCCGAGCCGAAGGATGCCTTCGACCTCATCTACGTGCTGAGACGATGGCCCGGAGGCGTCGCAGACATAGCCAAGTGTCTGGAGCAACATGCCGAGAGCAACAGCAAAGTTGTCGAACACGCCCTCGATCGCCTCGCCCGAGACTTCGCCGACCCGGAGACCATCGGCCCCCGACGGGTCGCCGAGTTCGAAGGGGAGACCGGAAAGGACTCGGACGCCATCGCCGCCGACGCCCACGGGAATGTCGACGACCTGCTGAAGACCTGCGCTCAATCGGGCCTCCAGCGCCCCTCCAAGCGCACCCGTCGCGAGAAGCTCAAAGAAGTGACCCGGCTGTCGGAGGAATTCAAGGGCGGCTACCGCTGATGCGCCGCCCCAGCCACCTTGAGCGTGAGTCATTCGGAGCCGGCTACGGCTGAGTACAGACTCGACGAGCTCAGAGAACTCCGAATGGCGAGGGTGGGAATCGAACCCACGACACCACGATTTTCAGTCGTGTGCTCTACCAACTGAGCTACCTCGCCTGGGGCTGCGCGGTGGGACGCGCTGGGGCGAAGGCTAGCGACCGGGGGGCGATGGGGCTGATTGCATTCGGTCGATGAAATGGATGCGGGGAGCCGCCGTGACCGCGCTGCTGCTCGCCGTCGGCGTGGGGCTCACTTCCGGGGGGTCGCGGACGGACTCGGTCCGGCACCGCTACATCGAAGGCGCCAATGCGCTGCGCACTGTTGCCAGGTTCGGGACGGCGCGGCGAGTGACCGTGCGCTCGCTGGGGAAGCCCGTCGTCGTCCGGGGCGATCCGGGCTGGCTCGCAGCGGCCCGGCCGTTGGGTGGCGCGGCGCCGGAGTGGGCGCGGCGGATGTACCGGCGCTCGCTCCTGGTCCTGCATGCGCTCACCGATCCACGCACCGGTGCGGTCATCGCGGGCGCTCGCGAGGGCTGGGAATACGTCTGGCCGCGCGACGCAGGCAGCGTCGCCCTGGCCCTCGCCTCGGCCGGTTACCGCGGTGAGGCCCGGCACGTCGTGCGCTTTCTGCTGGGCCTGGATCTCGGGGCCGCGGCGAGGTTTCACGCCGATGGCAGCCCAGTCGAGGGCCGAACCGCCCAGGGGGATGCGGTCGGCTGGGTCGCTGCGGCCGCGCGAGCTGTCGACATCCGGGTCGCAGTTCCTTCCCAACCCTGGCATGACCGCGCCGACTACCAAGAGGGCGGCGCCAGCGACTACCTCGCCAACGCGATGGCCTCTACCGCCGCCGAAGGGCCGACGATGCCTGCATACGGCACGAAATCGTTTCGCCGGCGGGGGAAACGGAACTGGGCGGCGTTCGACGGGCCCGATGGCTCTCTGGTGCGACGGGCCCGGGACCCCGGCTCGGGCCTTGACTCGGCGGCAGCCTGGGCGGTGCGGCCGTTTCCCCAGCCAGCGCTCTACCCACGCGTGCGCCGCACGCTGCTGCAGCTGGCGGCAACAAGCGGGCGCTTCGGGATTGTCCCCTCCGAAGACTGGGACGGCGGCGTCGATCCCTGGACCGCGCCAACGGCCTGGACCGCATGGAGTCTCGCCGCGCTAGGCGAGCGAAAGGCCGCGCTCCATCTCATCGCCGAGCTGCGCCGCGCCGCAACCCCGGCCGATCTGCTCCCCGAGCGGGTCGACGCCCACACCGGCGTCCCCACCTCGACCACACCGCTCGCCTGGTCACACGCCTTCGCCATCCTCGCCCTGCGCCAGCTCTGGCCGTGAACTGCATCAACTTCTCCTCCCAGTGGATAGACAAGTTGATGCAGTTCGCCCGAGGCAGGACGCCGCCGCGACGTCAATGGTCGGATGGCCAGGGTGCGGAACGGGGTCAGGCTGGGCGGCGCCAGCGACAGAGCCAGTAGCGCTGCAGGAGTCGCTTGCCGTCCTTGCCGTCGACAACGCGGAAGCTCTCGGCGCTGCTCGGCTGCTCGTCGAGCAGGTTGGCGACCAGCCCGGCAGCGGCGGGGCCAGCGGAACCCCGTGCGAGCCAGTCGTCGAAGTCGATGTCGACCGGCACCAGCTCCTCGTGCTCGGCGACGAGACCTGCTGCGTCGCCCATCCGCCGCAGACTCTCCGGCGCGTGGCAAGCCCAATGCGAGGGGTCGCGCAGCCGCTCGATCTCCTCGCGCCAAGCCGCCGCCCCGGCGTCGATATCCGCGGCAATGTCACTGAGCAGAACCCAGCCGCCCGGTCGGACCACGCGAGCCATCTCTGCCACAACCCTTCCCGGGGCCGGAATGTGATGCAGGCTAAGGCGGGTGATGGCGCCGTCGAACGCGCCGTCCGCCAGGTCGAGTGCCGTCGCGTCGCCGAGGGCGAAGCTGGTGTTGTCGATCCCATCCTCGCCCGCTCGGCGCTCGGCCTCCTCGATCATCGCGGGCGTCAGGTCGACGCCGCTCACCGAGCCCACTCGGCTCGCCATCGCCCGCGAGATCACACCCGGGCCACAGGCGACATCGATCCAGCGGGAGCCGGTGTCCTCCGGCACAAGCTCGATCAGCGCACCGAGCGTCTGCGCCGATGTCATCGCTTGCGAATCGCCGAACGAGCGCGACTGGCGGGTGAACTCCTCGCGGATCGAGTCCTCGTACATCGCGGCAGCGTAGCTACAGGGCTTCGAGGGCGAGATCTACGGCCTCGCGGGCAGAGTCGGCGTGGATGACGCCCGGCGCTCCCTCCATCCGCTCGCGCCCGTTCAGCTCCCAACTGCGCAGGGCGATCACGGGGCGGCCGATGGCGCGAGCGAGGCCGATCTCCGAGAGCGTCCCCCACTCGCCACCGATCGCGATCACGACCTCGCCGGAGGAGACGACCGCGAGGTTGCGAGCGTGGCCGATTCCGGTCGCGACGACGTGGGTACAGAACTCGTTCGCTTCGCCGACCTCGTGACCGGGGACGATGCCGATCGCCTCCCCGCCAGCCTCACGCGCCCCCCGGCACGCAGCCTCCATCACTCCGCCCATGCCACCGCAGACCAGCGTCACCCCCGCCTCGGCCAGCAACCGCCCGACCTCCTCGCCCAGCAGCACCGCCTCGGACCCCAGCTCAGCGCCGGAGGGACCGATGACGGCCACCTGACGCGCCCGCTCGGACGGGAGGGGGTGGGGCTCGACGGAACCTCCCCGCAGTTCGTGACGGCGAGCCCCACCCCCTCCCGTCACTGCGCCCCCCTCATCTGCCTCATCAGCTCCAAGGCACCCGCCTTGTGCAGCGGTTCGTTGAGGTTGCCGCACTTCGGGCTCTGCACGCAGGATGGGCAACCCGACTCGCACGGGCACTCGGCGATCAGGCGCTCGGCGTCGCCGAGCAGGCGCTCGAACTGCTCGTAGCCGCGCAGGGCGATCCCAACCCCGCCCGGGTGGCCGTCGTAGATGAAGATCGTCGAGCGGCCGGTCTGGAAGTGGACGTTGGTCGAGAGGCCGCCGATGTCCCAGCGGTCGCACATCGCGATCAGCGGCAGCACCGCGATCTGGCCGTGCTCGGTCGCATGCAGGGAGCCGAGCAGGACGTCGGGCGGCAGCGCCCCGCTGAGCCGCTCGGGCAGCACGTACCAGAGCGCCTGGGTGGCGAACTGCTGCTCGGGCAGCTCCAGGGAGACGATGTCGAAGGGCTCCTGGTCGGAGATCGAGACCCGCTGGTAGGCGATCACCTGCTCGCTGACCGAGACCTCGCCGAAGTGCAGCTCCACGCCCGAGGTCGTGCGCTGCTCGCGCACCCGCTCGATGTAGATCTCGGTCTCCTTCTTCGGTCGCGTGTACCAGTCGCCCTCGAAGCGGGAGACGACCGCCCGGCGCCCAGCGACGTCGAGCTGCTCGACCTCATAGGAGCGCCCCAGGTGGAGGTAGATCGCGCCCGGGTGGATCGTGGTGAAGGCGCGCTCAGCCTCGACCAGGCCGAGCATCTCACCCGAGTCGCGCTCGATCACCGCGACCGAGTCCGAGGAGGCCGAGCGCAGCGGGATCTTCGCCGCGACGTAGCCGCTGTCGCTCGGCATCGTCCGCCCCCCCGCCCGGCGCAGATCCCCGGAAGCGATGAGACGATCGGCTCGCTCCCGCCAGCCCGGCCCGAAAACCTCCGCGTCCTTTTCCTCAAGCGGCAGCTCATACGCGGCCGCGATCATGTGCCGGGCCGCGATCTGCTCGCTTTCGTGGTCGAGGATCGCGGCCTCGACCGGCCGGCCGATGAACTCGTCGGGGTGGCGGCAGAAGAACTGGTCGAGCGCGTCCTGCCCAGCGACGTAGACGGCGAGCCCGCGCCGCCGCCGCCCCGCCCGTCCCCACATCTGTCGCAGGCTGGCAACCGTGCCGGGGAAGGTGACGCAGATCGCCGCGTCGAGCTCGCCGATGTCGATGCCCAGCTCCAGCGCATCGGTGGCGACCACCGCGAGCAGCTCACCGTCGCTGAGGCGCTGCTCGATCTCCCGCCGCTGCTGGGCGGTGTAGCCGCCGCGGTAGGGCGCGATCCGCGCCGCCAGCTCGGGCTTGCCGCGCGCCTCCAGCGATTCGCGGGCGAAGCGCTGGATCAGCTCGATCCCGCGCCGGCTCTTGAGGAAGCAGATCGTCCGCACCCCGTGGGAGACCAGCTCGGCCAGCAGGTCCGCCGCCTCGCCGAGCGCCGAGCGCCGCGTCCCAGTCGCCTTGTCGATCAGGGGTGGGTTCCACATCGCGATCTCGCGCCCGGCCCGCGGCGCGCCGTCGTCGTCGATCAGCTCGAAGGGCGTGCCGACCAGCTCCTCGGCGAGGCCGACCGGGTTGGCGATCGTCGCCGAGGCGAGCAGGAAGCGCGGCTCGACCCCGTAGGCCCGCGCCACCCGGCGCAACCGCCGCAGCACGTTGGCGACATGGGAGCCGAAGACACCGCGGTAGGTGTGGGCCTCGTCGACCACGACCCAGCCCAGGTTGGCGAGGAAGTCGCCCCAGCTCTTGTGGTTGGGCAGAACCCCGACGTGCAGCATGTCCGGGTTGGTGAGGACGAGGTTGCTGCGACGACGGATCGCGGGCCGCTCTTCGCGCGGGGTGTCGCCGTCGTAGATCGCCTCGCGCAGGTTGGGCGGGCGCAATGCCGCCAGGCTGCGCGCCTGGTCCTGTGCCAGCGCCTTGGTCGGGTAGAGGTAGAGGGCGCGCCGCTTGGCGTCGCGGGCGATCCCGTCGAGTACCGGCAGGTTGAAGGCGAGGCTCTTGCCCGAGGCGGTGCCGCTGGTGATCACCAGGTTGGAGACGGCTGCCGCTTCCAGCGCGGCCCGCTGGTGCGAGTAGAGCTTCTCGACCCCGGCCCGCTTCAGGGACTCAACAAAGCCGGAGTCGAGCGAGCGCGGCAGTGCAACGGTTTTCGCCTCCCGCGCCTCCTCACCCGACTCAGCGACGATCCGCCCATCCCGCCGCGCGGGATCGAGGGCGATCGCCCAAGGCGTCTCCAGCAACGAGCGAGTCACACCGCCCCTCCCCGGGGTCGATGGGCCGATACGTCAAGGCTGCCTTGACGTATCGGCCCATCGGCACGCGTTTGGCGGCGGATGGCGGCGGAGACCCGCATCGCCTGCAGGGAGCTGCGGTCGTGGATGCGGAGGATGTCTGCGCCGCCCTGCACGGCCAGGGCGGCGGCGGCGACCGTGCCCCACTCGCGCTCCCCGGCGGGCCAGCGCCCCTCCCACGACCCGGCCAGCACGGCACCGATGAAGTCCTTGCGCGAGAGCGAGACGTAGAGCGGCAGCCCAAGCGCGCCCAGCTCGGGCAGGCGCCGCAGGATCTCCAGATCCTGCTCAGTGTTGAGGTCGAAGTCGAGTCCGGGGTCGATGGCGATCTGCTCCTCGGACACCCCAAGCCCCCGGGCCAGCTCGACTCTCCCCCCCAGCCACTCGATCATCTGTCGAACCACGTCGCCGTACACGGGCGCCGGCCGGTCGACCCGCGGCGGTCCCTCGATGTGCATCAGCACGTAGCCGCAGCCGCGATCGGCCACCAGCTCGAACATCTCCTCCGCACCGCCAGAGATGTCGTTGATCGCGACCGCGCCGGCATCCAGCGCCGCCCGCGCCACCTCGACCGAGAAGGTGTCGGCCGAGACCGGCACCCCGGACCCGGCCAGTCCCTCGATCGCCGGCACCAGCGCCGCGGCCTCCACCTCGGCCGGGACCGGCGGCCCCGCTTTGGCCGCCACGGCCCCCACGTCGAGCATCTCGAACCCGCCCTCGACCAGCGCCAGGCCATCGGCGATCGCCCGCTCCGGCGTAACACTCCGGGCCCCCTCGAACATCGAGTCAGCAGTCACGTTGACGATCCCCGCAGCCACCGGCCTCCCAAAGCTCAGCTCACGGTCGCCCAGTCGCCAGATCATTGAGCCGCTCCTTGAGCCAGAGGTCCGTGGCAGGGGACGGGAGGACCCTGTCCCGGACACTCAAGCGCGGCAAAGCCGCGCGTCCGGGACAGGGCCCTTCCGTCCCCCCATCCAGGTTCGCTCTCGCTCATCCGGCTACCGTAGCGACCGCACCCATGGCACTGCGATGCGTCTACACCGACCTCGACGGCACCCTGCTCGGCAAAGGCTCCTCGCTCTTCCGCGACGCCGAGGGCGGCTTCTCGCTGGCCCAGGCGCGCGGGCTGGAGGCCTGCCACCGGGCCGGAGCCGAGGTCGTGATCATGTCGGGACGGCGGGAGCCGCAGGTCCACGAGGCCGCACGGCTGATGGGCCAGGCCTCCTACATCTACGAGGCCGGCTGCGCCTTCGCGATCGAGGGCGAGACGACACTGCTGACCGGCGAGATGGTCCCCGACTCCGACGGCACCGTCTACGAGAAGATCGAGCAGCGCGGCATCCCGAAGCTGCTCTTCGCCCACTTCGAGGGGCGGCTCGAGTACCACGCCCCCTGGCACCACGGACGCGTCCTCTCCCACCTCTTCCGCGGCAAGGTCGACGTCGCCGCGGCCAACGACCTGCTCGAGGCCGAGGGCCACGGCGACCTGCGCCTGCTCGACAACGGCGCGATCGGCCGCGAGATGCCCGCCGTCGATGGCCCCACCCACGCCTACCACCTGGTCCCCAAGCAGGTCAGCAAGGCCGGCGCCGTTGCCGCCCACGCCCGCGCCCGCGGCTATGACCCGGCCGACTGCATCGCCGTCGGAGACTCGGTCGAGGACCTCGAAGTGGCCGCCGCGGTCGGCCGCTTCTTCGTCGTCGCCAACGGCCCCGAGCGCGACCCGGGCCTGCGCGCCTCGCTCGGCGCCTGGCCCAACGCAACCGTCACCGAGGGCGCGATGGGCGACGGCTTCTACGAGGCCGTGGTCACCACCCTCATGGCCCGGTAAGAGAGGGGCCGATGGGCCGATACGTCAAGGCCACCTTGACGTATCGGCCCATCGGCCCCGGGTGGGCGCGCAAGTAGTATCGGGGCAGATGGAGCAGGCGACCGTTGCTGAGCAGGAGTACCTGGAGATCATGTTCTGGCTCGAAGAGGCAGGGCTGCCGATGACGGGGGCCAACATCGCCCGCGCGATGCAGCTCTCGCCCCCCACCGTGCACGAGATGATCGGCCGCCTGATCGACGACGGCTACGTCGAGCGCCAGGCCGACAAGTCGCTGGATTTCACCGCCTCGGGCCGCGAGCACGCCAGTCACATCGTCCGCCGCCACCGGATGATCGAGCGCTTCCTCACCGACGTGCTCGGCATCCCTTGGGACGAGGTGCATGAGGAGGCAGAGCGGATCGAGCACGCGATGTCCCCGGTCCTCGAGGAGCGGATGCGCGCCGCGATCGGCGACGCCACCACCTGCCCGCACGGCCACCCGATCGTCGAGGGCGCCCGCGAGCAGGGAGCGCTGCTCTCCGACGTCGAGCCGGGCGCCAAGGTCGTCGTCCTGCGCTTCGAGAACGAGGCCGAGGAGCTGCTCCACTACCTCAAGGACGCCGGACTCGACCCGGGCCTGGAGGGGACGGTGGAGAGCAGCGGCGAGGAGGGCGTGACGATCGCCTCGGCCGAGGGCAGCCACCGCGTCTCGCGCAGCGTCGCCGAGACCGTCTCGGTCCGCGCCGACCCGGCACCGCCGCCACGAGCGACGATCCCGGAGCAGCTCGTCCTCTCGAACGACCGCTACGGCCGCTGAGGCGGCAGTCTTACGTAATCAGCGACAGCGGCACCGGGAACGGGCCAATTTCTTTCCCCCCTTGGATCGCGTAAAGCTCAAGGCGTCCGTCCAGGCCGGTCGGCCCCGGCGGAGGGTTGAACTCGACCAAGAGCCCGACCGGCATGTTGGCTTTGACACTCCCCATGCAGAGCACCGACTGGCCCTCAATTTTGCAGAAGGGCATGGGCTGAACCCCGACGATTTCCGGGGGTGGTGAGCCGGTCAGCTTGATCCGGAAGCCGTCGACATCCTGGTCGAACTGAGCTTCCATCTGAACTTTTTGCGGTTCTCCGGTCGGCTGATAGGAGCCTTTGCCGGTCACCGGCGCTGGCGATTCCCCGCCGCCGCGCGATTCCCCACCGCCGGGCGATTCCCCGCCACCGGGCTGCCGCGGCTGCACCGGCGCCGGTTTGTGCGGCTTCTTCGGCTTGACGATCTTCTCGTGGATCACGTTCACCGCGCACTTGAGAACCTGCTTGACTTTGCCGCGGACGAAGCTGAAGCTGATCACCTCACGCTCGACCGGGTTGGCTCGCGCGTCACGCTTCTTCGACCTGAAGCTGAACCCGGCGGCGCGGAAGTAGCCGTTCGGCACCCCTTTCTGGTTCGAGTGCCGGAGGATCCGGGTCCGGTACTCCGGGGTGCTCTTCTTGCTCAGCGTCCTGCCGAAGATCGGGCCTTTGCCTTCGTCCACGACGGAGAAGCGCACCTTTACGGACTTGCCGTGCTCGACCGTGGCCGGGTTGGGAAGGCAGCTGACCTGGAACGGGCCGACTACTTCTTCTTCTTTTTCCTTTTCTTCCTTTTCCTTCTTTTTTTCCTTCTTCGTTTCCTTCTTCTTGCCCTTGCCGCTGCGGTCGGGGAATTCCGGCGGCGGGCCGAAGGACTGATGGATCAGGTAGTCCTCGGTCTCGCCGAACGCATAGGGCGAGGCGCTCGCGCCGCCGCTACGGGAGGCCGCGTCGATCGGCAGCTTCTCGCCGAGCGTCAGCGTCACCCGCGTCCAGAACTCTTCGCTGTACGCCCCCGCCTTGAACTTGAAGGAAAAGGCCCGCACGCGTTCTTTGAGGAAGGACTTGCCGCTGATCCGCTGGTTGACGATCGACCACTCGTTGCTGCGCAGCGGTTCGGCGTTCGGACAGCCGTTCGTCTCGCCCCAGACGCCGCTGCGATCCCAGTCGAACCATGAGTTCAGGTAGAGGTCACGCTTGCGGAGGAGACGGGGTGGGATGCGCCGCGTATCGATCAGGACCGTGAGAACCGAGGTCTTGCAGCGCCCGAGCCGATCGAGCGAGACGCCGTCGTCGAAGCGGTCCCGATCGACCTGTTTGGAATCTCCCTCCTTGTCGCGGCCGACACCGAGCGAGGGCCCGGAACTCTGGTGGCGCGGGCCGCTCGAGGCGAGCAGCGTCGGGAACTTGCCCGTCACCGCGATCGAGTAGCGGGCGCTGGCGCCGTCCGGGGCGTCGCCGTAGTCCATCCGGGTCGCCCCCTGCGCCTGGGCGGCGATCGCGAGCAGCGCCGCCACCGTTATCAGTCCCCCCGCGAACAGGCTCCCCAGGCTCGGACAGTCGGAACGTCGGCCAATGCGCATCGATTCTCCCCCCGCAATCGTTTGGTCTCCCACCGAACGGGCGTCATCATAACCCCGACCCGAGGGCCCGGCCAGGCCCGGCGCGTAATTTCAGGCGGGCGAGCCGGCGCGGATGCGCTCCAGCGCCCGGGCGATGCGCCCGACGCCCTCCGGAATCAGCTCCGGGGGCACGCTGGCAAAGGAGAGGCGGAGACTGTTGGTGCCGCCCTCGATCATGAAGTCGGGGCCGGCGACGAAGGCGACACCCTCGCCCTTGGCCTCGGCGAGCAGGGCGCTGGTGTCGGTCCCCTCGGCGAGATCGAGCCAGAGGAAGTATCCGCCGCCGGGAACGACAAACTCGGCCTCGGGGATCTGCTCGCGGAGCGCCCCCACCAGCGCGTCGCGCCGTTCGCTCAGGGCGCCTTTGACGAACTCGATGTTGCGATCGAGGCCGCCGGAGCGACATAGCTCCAGCACCACGGACTCGGCGAGCATGTTCGGCGAGATGTAGGTCTCGTTGGCCCGCTTGGCGAGCTTGGCGATCTCGGCCGCCGGGCCCGCCAGGTAGCCGACGCGGACGCCTGGGCTGACCGTCTTCGAGAACGAGGAGGCGTGGACCACGCGGTCGGCCCGGTCGATCGAGAGCATCGTCTCCAGCGCCTCGCCCTCGAAGGGCAGCTCGCGGTAGGGGTCGTCCTCGAAGATCCAGAAGCCGTGCTCGGCGGCGAGCTCGACCAGCCGCACCCGCTTCTCGGCCGAGAGCGTGCAGCCGGCGGGATTGTGGAAGTTGGGGATGACGTGGGCGAGCTTGATCGGCCCGGCGGTGAGCGCCGCTTCGAACTGGCCGATGTCGAGCCCGTCGTCCTCGAGCGCCACCGGCACCAGCTCGACCCCCAGCCGCTGCAACATCAGCAGCGTGCGGTCATACGTCGGCTGCTCGACAACGACCCGGTCACCCGGCTCCAGCAGGTGCTCGAAGAGCATCCAGCCCGCCTCCAGCGAACCATTGGCGACCATCACCTGCCCGGCATCGAGCCCCCCATGCCGCTCAGCGATCCACTCACAGAGCCCCGGATGCCCGATCCCGGTCCCATAAGAGAGGGCCTTTTCCCAGTCCTCGGCCAGCGCCACCGCCGCCGCATCCCGCACCGCGTCGCGCGGCAGGATGTCGGCGCTGGGCGCCCCTCGTGCGAACGAAATCGTGTCACCGGCCATGGTCAAGCGAGCCTAGCAACGCCCAAGGCCCAACCGCCCCACGGCGTGCCTGACTTTTCCCTTCAACATGGAAGGGAAAAGTCAGGCACGCATAGGTTTGGGTAGCGACGGGGGGGAGAACTTTGGCGTTGCAGACCTTATGCCTCCGTATGGGGGCAGAAAGTCACCAACGCAGGGTTGGGGGTGGGGGGTTGAGGTCCGGACAGCGGGTCGCCAAGTCGGTTGCGGAACTGGCGAACCGGCAGCGAGGGATCGTCACCCGCGCTCAACTGGTGGCTCTCGGGCTCGGGAACACGGCGATCGAGCGGATGCTGGCGTCGGGTCGACTTCACCGAGTCCACCAGGGCGTCTACAGCGTTGGCCACCGGCACTTGGATCGGCACGGTCGCTGGCTTGCCTCAGTGCTCGCGTATGGATCGGGGGCGCTGCTCAGCCATCGAAGCGCCGCAGCGTTGTGGGGCGTCATGCGCGCAGGTTCGTCGCCGATCGATGTGACCGCTCAACGTGGACGCCACGGACGGCGGGGCGGCATCGCCCTGCACCGATCCAAGCTCGACGGCGAGGACCGCAGCGCGCGCGGTTCTGCGACGAGCACAGGCTTCCGCCACCTGCCTTCAACGTCACCGTCCTCGGCCGCGAGGCCGACGCGCTCTGGCCGGCACAGCGCCTGATTGTCGAGCTGGACGGCTTCGCCTACCACCGCCATCGCGTCGCCTTCGAGAGCGACCGGGCCCGGGACGCCGCCCTCCTGGTCGCTGGCTACCGAACCGTCCGCATCACCCACCGCCGCCTGACCGGCGAATCCGACCTCGTCGCCCAAGAGCTCCGCACTCTGCTCGGGGGGCGGGGGGTTAGCTGCCGCGCAGGACTTCGACGGCGATCTTGGCCGTCTCGGTCGGGCTTTCGCCGACCCTCACGCCCTTTGCTTCCAGGGCGTCCTTCTTGGCCTGGGCGGTGCCCGAGGAGCCGGAGATGATCGCGCCGGCGTGGCCCATCTGCTTGCCGGGCGGTGCGGTGAAGCCGGCGATGTAGGCGACCACCGGCTTGGAGATCTCGCTGGCGATGAACTCTGCGGCGCGCTCCTCGGCGTCGCCGCCGATCTCGCCGACCATCACGATCAGCTCGGTGTCCGGGTCGGCCTCATACAGCTTGAGGATGTCGATGAAGTCCGAGCCGATGATCGGGTCGCCGCCGATGCCGACGATCGAGGAGTTGCCCTCCCCCGCCTGCTTCAGCTCGTTGCCGATCTGGTAGGTCAGCGTGCCCGACTTGGAGACGACGCCGATCTTGCCGGGGTCGAAGAACTGGGCGGGGATGATGCCGACGTTGGCCTTGCCGGGCGAGAGCACGCCGGGGCAGTTCGGCCCGATCAGCCGCACACCCGCCTCCCTGGCCTTCCAATAGGTGTTCAGCATGTCGAGCACCGGAATCCCCTCGGTGATCGCGATCACCGTCTCGACGCCGGACTCGATCGCCTCGTCGATCGCCGGCGCCGCAAAGCGCGCCGGCACGAAGATCATCGAGGTGTTGGCCCCGGCCTCGTCGACCGATTCGGAGATTGAGTCGAAGACGGGCACGCCCTCGACGTCCTGGCCACCCTTGCCCGGCGTGACACCGGCGACGAGGTCGGTCCCGTAGGCACGGTTGCGCAGTCCGTGGAAGGAGCCCTCACGGCCGGTCAGGCCGGAGACGACGAGCTTGGTCTCCTTGTCGACGATGATCGACATCAGCCGCCCGCCCCCGCCAGCTCGACCACCCGGCGCGCGGCGTCGAGCATCGTCGTCTCCTGGTTCAGGTTCGGCAGGTCGGCCTCGGCGAGGATCCTCAGCCCCTCCTCGGAGTTGGTCCCGTCGAGCCGCACGACCAGCGGCAGCTTCAGCTCCATCTGCCGCGAGGCGGTGACGATGCCCTTGGCGATCTCGTCGCAGCGGGTGATGCCGCCGAAGATGTTGAAGAGGATCGCTGTGACCTTCTCGTCGGAGACGATCACGGTCAGCGCGTCGACGATCGCCTCGGCCTTGGAGCCGCCGCCGGCGTCGAGGAAGTTGGCCGGCGCGCCGCCCGCCTGGGCGACGACGTCCAGCGTCGACATGCAGAGCCCGGCGCCGTTGGCGAGGATGCCGACGTTGCCGTCGAGCTTGACGTAGGTGAGGCCCTTCTCCTTGGCCATCGCCTCCTGCGGGTCCTCGGCGGTGTCGGCGATCTCGGCCAGGTCCTCATGGCGGAAGATCGCGTTGCCGTCGATCGTCACCTTGGCGTCGAGCGCGACTACCTCGCGGTCATTGGTGACGATCAGCGGGTTGACCTCGATCAGGGTCGCGTCCTCGCCGGTGGCGACCTCGGCCAGCTTGACCAGCGCCTCGGCGACGGCGTCGCGCACGTCCTCGTCGAGCCCGGCGTCGTCGACGATCTCGCCCGCCGCGGCGACGTCGAATGGCCTTGTCGGGTCGATGTGGCGCCGCACCAGGGCCTCGGGGTCCTCCGCCGCGACCGCCTCGATGTCCATGCCGCCCTGCCTCGAAACCATGGCCAGCAGCTTCTTCTCGCCGCGGTCGAGGATCACCGAGGCGTAGTACTCCGAGGCAATGTCGGAGCCGCCCTCGATCCAGACCTGGTCGACCCGGAAGGGGCCCTCGCCGTGCGGCCCGACGATGTCCATGCCGAGAATCGCATCGGCGTAGGCACGCGCCTCGCCGGCATCCTGGGCGATCTTGATCCCGCCGGCCTTGCCGCGGCCGCCGATCAGCACCTGCGCCTTGATCGCGCACGGATAGCCGATCCGCTCCGCCGCCGCAACCGCGTCCTCGACGCTCGCCGCGACCTCGCCGCTGGGCACGGCGACGCCGTGCTTGGCGAACAGCTGCTTGCCCTGATACTCGAGGAGGTCCATGTGGAAGAGGCGCCGCGCTGGCGCGGGCGGCAGCCTATAGAGATGGCAAGCGCCGCGCCGCGCGGGCGATTCGCATAACATGCCGCGGCCCGATGCCCCTCCCCAGCCTCAAAAACATCAAATGGGTGACAACCGACTGCTACGGCACCCTGATCGATTGGGAGAAAGGCATCATCGACGCCTGCAAGAAAGAGGCGGAGAAGGATGGCTTCAGCTTCTCCGAGGAGCCCTTCCTCGCCCGCTTCATGGAGGTCCAGGCCGAAATCATGGCCGGCTCATACGAGCTCTACGCCGAGGTGCTGCGCCGCACGATCGTCAAGGTCGCGGGCGAGCTGGGCTGGGAGATCGAGCCCTCGCGAGCCCAGTTCCTGCCCAACAGCGTCGCCTACTGGCTGCCCTTCCGCGAGTCCAACGCGGCGATGGACCGGCTCGGCAAGCGCTACGAGGTCGGCATCGTCTCCAACATCGACGACAAACTGCTCGGCATCTCGCGCCGCCACCTGCGCACCGAACTCGACCTCGTCGTCACCGCCCAGCAGGTACGCAGCTACAAGCCCGACCCGGTCCACTTCAAGGAGGCGGCACGCCGGATTGGCGGCAAGAAAGGCTGGCTGCACATCGGCTGCAACTACACCAACGATGTCGCCCCGCTGCTGAAAATGAACGTGCCGGTGATCTGGGTCAACCGCCACGGCGAGAAACTCGAAGGCCGCAAGGCGCCCGGCGCCACCGTGAAGAACTTCCGGGACGCCGCCAAAAAGCTCGGCGCGTCCTGAGCGTTCACTAGCGTTTCGCAACTTCGGCACGCAGAGTTGTTTCGACCCTGTAGTCGCCGTGCGGCCGTATCGCCATGGACCGAACCGAGCAAATCTCCCGATCGCGCGCCGCGCGCCTGGCCGTAATCGCGGCCGGCATGCTGGCCCTGACCTGCCTGATCGCCGGTCGCGCCGGCCACTCGACCGCGGTCGCGGCGCTGCCCGAACAGCCCAGCTTCGTCGTCATCCAGACCGACGACCAGACCTTCGAGGGCCTCTACGCGAGCTTCGGGCAGCCCCGCCTGCGGGCGATGCCCAACACGCTCAACCTTATCGCCAAGCGCGGGATGACCTTCAACAATTACTACGTCTCCTACCCGCTCTGCTGCCCCTCGCGGGTCAGCCTGCTGACCGGCCGCTACGCGCACAACAGTGGCGTCAAAGGCAACATCCAGCCCAACGGCGGCTACTTCGGCTACTCCTTCCGCGCCGCCGCCACCCACAACATGCCGGTCTGGCTGCAGGGTGCGGGCTACCGCACGATCCACGTCGGCAAGTTCCTCAACGGCTACGGCGACGAGCCGTACGACAACGGCAGCACGGTGCCACCCGGCTGGAACTCCTGGCACACGGTGCTCAAGGCCGACACCAACCACTACTACTACGGCTACACGCTCAACAACAACGGCACGATCGAAGGGCCCTACGGGGACTCCGGCACCTGGGAACCGCGCGAATACACGACCCGCGACGACCTCGGCTGCCCCTTTGCCCCGCTCAACGGCCAGCCCTGCTTCTACGAGACGGACATGCTGACCAACCTGGCGGCCCAGGAGATCCGCGAAACCTCGCGCGAACAGCCCTTCTACCTGCAGCTCGACTACACCGCCCCGCACGGCGACTTCCGCCGCCCGGCCGGCCCGGAGCCCGCGCCGCGCCACTACGACTGGTTCAAGGGCGCGCCACTGCCGCACAACCGCGGCGAAGGGTTCGACGAGGGCAACGTCAGCGACAAGCCCCGCTTCATCCGCGACGCCCCCTACCTCTCGCTCAGCGACATCCACACCTACCGGGTCTACTGGGACAAGCAGCTGGAGGCGCTGCGCTCGATCGACGACGGGGTCAAGCAACTGATCGACACGCTCGGCTCGCAGCACCGGCTGCGCAACACCTACGTCATCTTCACCTCCGACAACGGTTTCTTCTTCGGCGAGCACCGCCTGATCGGCGGCAAGTTCCTCGCCTACGAGCCGGCCACCCACATGCCCTTCCTGATCCGCGGCCCGCACATCAAGGCGGGCACCGAATCGAGCGAGGCGGCCGCGAACATCGACATCGCGCCGACCGTGCTCGAACTGGCCGGTGCCGAAGCGGACAAGAGCATCGACGGGCGCTCGCTCACCCCCTTCCTCCACGATCCCGAACTGAACACGCTGCGGCCGCTGCTCTTCGAGTCGTTCGTCGAAACTTCGGACGTGACCGACAACGGCGCGATCGCCGAACCCGGCGACCAGAGCCGCGCCAGCGCCACCACGCAACGCCAGCGCGAAGCCACCGCCTCGATCCTGGCGCCGCCCAAGGACTACGAGGGAATCCGCCTCGGGCCCTACAAGTACATCGCCTGGCCCGATGGCGAGAAGGAGCTCTACAACATCGAAAAGGACCCCAACGAGCTCAACAACATCGTCCGCATCCCCAACTACTTCCCGGTGCGCAACTACCTGCACCGCGAACTACGCGACCTCGAGAACTGCGTCGGGCGGACCTGCAGCGAAGAAGCGTCCGGTATCCCGCTGACCCGCAAGCAGATCCAGCAGGAAATCCGCCGGCGCAAGAAGGAACAGCGGGAAAAGCAGCGCAAGCAGAAGCAGCAGAAACGGTAGGTGCCGGTAGGCGGCGGGTGGGCAGGGTGCCACTCGCCCCAACAAGTGCCGAGCAAATTAGCTCGGCACTTTGAGTATCCGCCGGTTCGAGTGGCACCCTGCCCACCCGCCGAAGCGGTACCTACCTCGCGAGTAGAAACAGGTGAACCGTCTACTCGATTACAGCGAGTACGTCGCCGGAGGAGACGGCTGCTCCCTCGGTTACGTTTAGGGCGGTCACCTTGCCGGCGCGGTGGGCGACTATCTCGTTCTCCATCTTCATCGCCTCGATCACGCAGATCAGGTCGCCCTCGGCGACCTCGGCGCCTTTCTCCACCGCGACCTTGAAGACGGTGCCCTGCAGCGGCGAGGGCAGGGACTCGCTGGAGGCACCGCCGCCGGCTCCCGCCTTGCGCTCACGCTTCGGCGGTTTCTTGCCGCCGCTCGCCGGGGCGGCCGCGGCTCCCGCCGCCGCCTCGCCGATCACCTTGACGTCGAAGAGCTTGCCCGAGACCTCGACCTTGTAGTCGCGGCTGACCGTCTCGGCGCCGTCCTCCGCTGCGGCCGGGGCGGGGGCCTCGACGGGTGCCGTGGTCTTCAGCCACTCGCGATCCTCCATCAGGTCGCGACAGGTCTCTCCGCCCTGCCACTGCTCGGTGGCGAGCAGCGCCTTGTGGAAGGGGATCAGGGTGGTAAGGCCGCCGACCTCGTACTCGTCGAGAGCACGCAGCATGCGTCGTGTGGCGTGCGCGCGGTCGACGTCCCAGACGATCAGCTTGGCCACCATCGGGTCATACATCGGCGTCACCTCGGAGCCGGCCTCGACCCCGGAGTCGACGCGGACGCCCGGGCCGGCGGGCTCGCGGTAGGTCGTGATCGCGCCCGGCGCGGGGGCGAATTTCTTGTGCGCGGCCTCGGCGTTGATCCGGCACTCGATTGCCCAGCCGCGCAGCTCGATGTCCTCCTGGGCGACCGAGAGCGGCTCGCCGGCCGCGACGAGAACCTGCTCGCGGACGATGTCGATGCCGCTGACCATCTCGGTCACGCAGTGCTCAACCTGCACCCGCGTGTTCATCTCCAAGAAGAAGTACTCCTCGCCGACCTGCATCCCCTCAACCGTGCCGGCGCCGCGGTAGCCGACCGCGGCAGCCGCGTCGGTGGCGATCTTGCCGATCCGCTCGCGCATCTCGGCGTCGACGTGAGGGCCCGGGGCCTCCTCGATCACCTTCTGGTGGCGGCGCTGGACCGAGCAGTCGCGCTCGCCGACATGGATCACGTTGCCGTGGCCGTCGGCGAGAACCTGGACCTCGACGTGGCGCGGGTCCTCGAGGTAGCGCTCGACGTAGACGCGGTCGTCGGAGAAGAACTTCTCGCCTTCGCGGGCCGAGCCCTCGAAGGCCTCCTCCAGGTCATCGGGGGTCATCGCGACGCGGAAGCCCTTGCCGCCGCCGCCGCCGGCCGCCTTGCAGGCGACCGGGTAGCCGGCCTCCTCGGCCTGCTTGCGAGCGGCCTCGACGTCGGGAGCGGGCTCGGTGGCGCCGGGCACGATCGGGACGCCGGCCTCGGCCATGATCTCGCGCGCCTTGGTCTTCGAGCCCATTGCTTCGATCGCCTCCGGCGGCGGGCCGATCCAGGTAATCCCCGCCTCGGCGCAGGCGCGGGCCATCTCGGCGTTCTCGGCAAGGAAGCCGTAACCGGGGTGGATCCCTTCGGCCCCTGCCTCCTTTGCGGTCTCGATGATCTTGGCGATGTTGAGATAGCTCTCAGCCGGCACCGCGGGACCGATCAGGAAGGCCTCGTCGGCCTCGCGCACGTGCGGCGCCTCGCGGTCGATCTCCGAGTAGACGGCGACCGAGCCGATCCCCATCTCCTTCAGGGTCCGCGCGACCCGGATCGCGATCTCGCCGCGGTTGGCAATGAGGACCTTCTGGAACACGGCGGCGCAGTCTAATCGGACGGGGGGAGGTGACGGGGACACCCCTGGCCGTCCAAGCCGGCGCGCTAATTAGCGCGCCGGCTTTGAGTATCCGCCCGTCCAGGGGTGTCCCCGTCACCTCCCCGGTCGGGGGAGTGCGCCGCCGCCATGCCATTCGGCAGGAAGCTTTCCTAGGCTCGTTTGTAACGGCTGGCTACGTACTCCTCGACCCAGGCCGTAGAGCTGCGCCAGGTGCCGTCGGATGCCTTTGCCGCCTTGAGCCGACCGCGCACCGCGGCGACCCGGAGGGCGTTGGCGGAGAGCGTGTCCGTCGCCAGGGCCGGCAGGGGCACCAGCCGGGCTGGACCGGCGATTGCCGGGACCACGAACTTGTAGAGGTTGTCGAGAATTGCGCGCGCGAGAAACTCGCCGAGCGGCCCGGGGTCGCCCTCGTCGGCACGCCTCAGAGCGGCCAGATACTTGGAACGATCGCCCTTGTAGATGATCGCCGGGGGGTAGCCCAGGCGAACCAGGAGGAGATTGAGCAGCAGCCGACCGGTGCGACCGTTGCCGTCGAAGAAGGGGTGGACCTGCTCGAAGCGCGCGTGCAGACCTGCCAGCGCTTCGGCTATCGAGGACTCGTCCACCTTGCGCAACGCCTGCGCGTCGGTGAGCCAATCTCGGACCAGCACCGGCACCTCGGTCCAATCGGGCGGGCGCATCCCGCCGGGGAACGGCTCGATGTCATGCTCGCGAAACGAGCCGGGCCGCTCTCGCGGCGTCGCCTGGGGGTGAGGCGCCACGTCCCACACCGGCGTCATCGCCAGCGTGTGAACCTGGCGCACCTCCGCCAGGGCGATCGGCTTGCCGCTGGTCCAGTCTCCGGGCCGAATTCCATGGCCGTAGACCCAGTCCGCTGCGTCCGCATAGCCGCGCACCTCGAGGTATTCGCTGAGCTCCTTGTTGCCCACCGCCCGACCCTCTGAAAGCAGCTGCTCAACCTGTTTGAGCACGAGGGTGTTGCCCTCGATCGCGGTCGAGTGATGAGCCTCCTCGAGCCAGATGCCACGCCAAATGCCCTCCGCCTCCTCCGGCGAGGGCAGCCCGCCCAGCTTCTCGCGCAGCTCTCCGATCTGGACTTGCAGCCGTTTGTAGATGTCTGCGCGCGATGGCCGCCCCCGACGCGTCGCAATCTTTTTGTTTGGGCTAGCCACATATTAATTGTACCGAACAAATTCTAATTTGTTTGGCTGAGCGCAAAATAATTGTTCCGAACACATTTCCCATCAAGCCCGATGGTTAGGGTGCCGACTTCATGTTGATCGAGCTTCAGTCTCACTCCACGGTCTCCGACGGGCAGCTGGCGCCGGCTGAAGTCGTCGCGCAGGCATGGGAGGCGGGGGTTACGACGTTGGCCCTCACCGACCACGATGCGGTGGCCGGCGTCCCCGGGGCCGCGGAGGCGGCGAAGGGGTTTGGGATCGAGCTGGTTCCCGCGATCGAGATGTCCTGCGTTCACGAGTACGCCGAAGACCTCCACGTCTGCGGCTACTGGGTAGACCTGGCGGCGATCGGGCCGGCCTGCGAACGAGCGCAGCAGGAGCGGGTCAACCGGGCCGAGGAGATCATTCAGCGGCTGCGCAACTGGGGCTTCGAAATCAAGCTCGACGACGCGATCGCCGAGGCCGGCGACGCGCTCTCGATCGGCCGCCCCCACATCGCCCGCGCAGCAGGCGCGACCGGCGACCTAGGACCCTTCTTCGAGGAGTACCTGGTCCCCGGCGCCAAGGCTTTCGTCCCCCGCCGCTGGCCCACGGCAGAACAGGCAATCGAGATCATCCACGAGGCTGGCGGCAGCGCCGTGATCGCCCACCCCTACTGGGACATCGATGCCCCAGACGAGGTCGAGGACCTGATCCGCTCCCTCGGCGCCGACGGCATCGAGACCTTCTACCCGAGCCACAACAAGGAGCAGACAGAGCACCTGCTGCGCCTCTGCGAGGAGCTGGACCTCGTCCCGACCGCCTCCTCGGACTACCACGGGCCAACCCACAAGACCTTCTCGAAGTTCGGCGACTACGACACCTACGGCCTCGGAGAGCCGCGGGTCCCGGCGCGGCCGTAGGCCAAGAGCGCCGGCGTTAGGAGGGCGAATGGCCCCTCCCAAAACGCGCGGCTGGCGCCGCGCTTGAGTGTTTTGGGAGGGGCCACTCGCCCTCCCTTCGTCAGTCGTAGCGGCTGATACGGTGGGCTTCTTGCGTCGCTGGCTGGGGACAGGATCAACGGTTGCGATGGCCGTCGCTGCCTTGCTCGCGATGCCGACTGGCGCCTCGGCGATGAAAATTGCCGGGAAGATCCAAGGCACGGTGCCGATGGGCGGCATGTACATCGTGCTCTCCGCGGCGCGGCCCGGCAAGCAGCGCCTGTATGGGGTGGGATTTGCCCGCAGCCGCCGTGACGGTAGCTTCTCGCTTCGCTACGAAAAGCCGCCGCGCGGCTCCATCAAGTACCTGATCGCGACGCGCCCCGGACCGGGCGCCGAAGCCGGATCCTCGGTACCGCGCAACTCCTACCGACTTGCTGCCGCGCTCGGATCTGGAGACATTCCCCGGCGTGCAGCGGTCAACGAGCGGACCACGGTCGCATTTGCCTTCGCGATGGCTCAGTTCGTCTACAAGAACGGGCGCATCGCCGGCAAGAACCCAGGGTTGCGTAATGCGGCAGCAATGACGCGGAATCTGGTTGGGCGGCGGAACGGCGGGCTTTCGCCGGTGCTGCGTCGCTTTCCCAACGGCCACTCGACCTCGACCTGGGCGACCTTCGACTCGCTCGCCAACCTGGTCGGCTCCTGCCGCACGCCCGACCGCCGCTGCGCGCGGCTGCTCGAACTCGCCGCCACGCCGCGCGGCGAGGACTCGACCGACACCCTGGCGGCGATGGTCGCGATCGCCCGCTACCCGTGGCATCACGCGCCCGGCCTCTTCAAGCTCTCGCGCCTCGCCCGCAAGCGCTACCGGCCCGTCCTCGGACCGAGACAGGCGCCAAAGGCATGGACGCTGGCCCTGCGCTTCGAAGGCAAGCCGGAAACGATGAACGGGCCCGGCGCCTTCGCGATCGACAGGCGCGGCAGCCTCTGGGTCGCCAACAACTACAAGTACAGCCGCAAACGGCTCTTCCCTGTCTGCGCAGCGGAAAACGTGCTGCGCTTCACGCCGACCGGTCGCAACTTCCCCGGCGCCCCGTACACGGGCGGCGGCCTGACCGGAGCCGGCTTCGGCATCGGCATCGCCCCCAACCACCACGTCTGGGTCGGCAACTTCGGCTTCGCCGCGCCCGAATGCGCCCAACAGCCGCCCCACAACAGCGTCTCCGAGTTCACCCCAACGGGCGAACCGCTCTCGCCGCCGCTGACCGACAAAGGGACCAAAAAAGAAAAAGGCGGCTACGAAGACGGCGATATCTACTGGCCACAGTCGACGATCTCCGACCGCGAAGGGAATATCTGGATCGCCAACTGCGGCAACGACAGCGTCACCAAATACCCCGGCGGCAGCCCCGGACTGGCCGAAAACTTCAAGCACATCGGGTTGAGCAAGCCCTTCGGCGCGGTCGTCAACCCCCGGGGCCAGGTCTTCGTCACCGGCAACGACAGCTCGACCGTGGCGATCCTCGAACCGGACGGGAAACCGGCGCCGAACTCGCCGATCTCCGGCTACGGCATCAACCGACCGATGGGCAACGCGATCGACAGCCGCGGCTACGTCTGGGTCGCCAACTCGGGCAAGGTGCCGGCGCCGTGCCCGGTCGACTTCGACTTCGTCCCGCGCGGCGGCACGACCACGCTGCTCAAGCCCAACGGCGAACCCTTCCGCGCCCACCCGTTCCGCGGCGCCGGCCTGCGCACCCCGTGGGGAGTCGCCGTCGACGGCGACGACACCGTCTGGTTCGCCAACTTCACCGGCCAGCGCCTCTCGCAGATGTGCGGCACGCAGCCAAAGCTCTGCCCGCCTGGCAAGCAGCGCATCGGCGCCTCGATCTCGCCCCGCGGCTCCGGCTACGGATTCGACGGCCTGGTCCGCAACACCGGCGTCGCGATCGATCCCTCGGGCAACGTCTGGCTGACCAACAACTGGAAGACGATCTCGATCCAGGCCAACCCCGGCGGATACCAAATAGTCGCCTACCTAGGCCTGGCCGCCCCGATCAAAACCCCCCTGATCGGCCCCCCAGAACAGCCCTAACCCCTTCCGGTGCCCTCAATCTCATGAGCACACCTGGAGTCGCGGGACCTGATCCCGCCCTCCCCGTCACGGGCCGGGCCGTCCCGAGTAGGAGGGGCGGCGACCCCTCCGGCTGGCGGATACTCAAAACGCCGGGCTAATTAGGGCATTGATATAGATAGCTCACCCGAGGGTATGGGATGATGCGGGGCCATCATCTGGACACCCGCATCGGAGGCCATCCTAGATATGCCTACTGCCACGAGTGGGAGCTAATGCAGATTCCACCCGAGATCCTCAAGTGCGTCTGTTATGTGGAGGTGCGCGACGGCAGTGAGTGGCGGCATAGCGGCACGGCGTTCTTGGTCGGGCTGCCGCTAACGGGTGTTAGCAGGGCGGTCGAGTCCGATCCGGTGGCCGTCTATGCGGTCACGGCCAAGCATGTTCTTCACCACGACGGGCAGACGCTCGATGAGGACGATCCGTGGTGGTACGACGACGCCCGCCTGGTCCTAAACAATAGTTCCGGCGGGATCGAGTACCTGCCGGTCCCGCCGGAAGCTTGGACGCCACATCCGACCTCTGATACGGCAGTCTTGCGGATCGACATAGACCCAGCCAACGATTTCATGATCTGGCCGGTCGAGTCCTACGTGAACACGGAGTTCTTCGCCAAGCACGAGCTCACGCCGGGCGAGGAGGTCATCGTCACGGGCCTTCTGTGGGCGCATCCCGGTGAGCCGCAAATCACGCCGATAGTCCGAGTTGGGCATGTGGCATCGTTCCCAATCGACCGCGTGAATCTCGACACCGGCCCGGAGGGCGCGGTTCTTATCGAGGTTTTGTCATTCGGCGGGCTGAGTGGCTCCCCGGCGTTCTTGCATTTGGGTGATTTCAGGCGCGAGAATCATGGCCGGGGCGATCTGTTGACCAGCGATGGGCCAGCAGGAATGAACGGGGGGAACTGGCTACTTGGGATCGTGCATGGCCGCTTTGAGAGAGAGGACCCAGGAAAGCCAAACTCGGAGCCGCTGAACGTGGGGATCACCCCGGTGATTCCTGCCGCCCGAATTATCGAGCTATTGAGTAGCGAGCAACTGGCCGAGGAAAGGCAGGAGATTGTGGATCGGAAGAACGAGTCTGCGCCGAAAGCACGGCGGGCAAGTGTTTCTGTGGGCAAGGATGAGCCGACCGAGTTCGGCCGCTTTGAGGATCTGACGGGCGATCTCCTCAAGGTCCCGAAGAAAGAGCTAGACGACAAGCTCAGGGAGGGCAAGGACTAGCGCTGGTCGAGCGAGCGGCTCAAGGGGGCAAAGGCTAGACGCCGAGTAGAAGCTCGCAGGTGGGAATTCTTGGTACCGTCGCGGTCGCGATGGGCGTTAGGAACCTTCGAGCGATCTGCCCCAACTGTGGCGGCAAGATCCACACGCAGCCGAAGGGCCTCGGACACTTCACCTGGGCCAATAGCTGGATGCTGGTTCAGACCGGCTCAGAGTGCCAACACTGCGGGGTAGCGCTCAGCGGGAAGGTCGCGGCCGACAACAAGGCGATCCTTGCCGACGATGCCGAGAAGACTTGGTGGGAGCGGGAAACCGGATCGGATCGCAGTCGAATCAAAAGGGAAGCGCTCAATGCCGGGCCGGTCCTCAGTCGAGAGCAGAAGAAGGCCGATGTCATCGAGTGCGAGTACGCGGCGTCGCCGGATGAGGTCTTCGCGGCCATTGAGAGTGCAATCGACCGGCTCGGCTACAAGAGTTCGGCTCAAGACGCTGCGGCGGTCCTGGCCTCCCGGGAACAACGCATGCTGGGCTTCAAGACTAAGATGTCGATGACGGCGGCAAGTCGGCGTATGGAGGTGACTGTCCGGGCCGGAGAAGATGGGGCGACGGTCCTCAGCCTCATACGCAAGAAGCGGCCGGGTGAGCTTTTCGACATGGGCGAGAAGAACGAGGTCACGAGGCGGTTTCTCGGCGCAGTCCAGGCCGTGTTGTCCAGATAAGGGTTCGGAGCGCACCCCCCTTGCCAATGGGCATCGGGAAGCCCTCACGCGGGATGCCCTACTTGCCGGTTGCTTCTGCGTAGGTGAGCCGACGGCCCGATACAGCTTGCAGGTAGGCGTTCACGGGGCGTCGCCAGCCTGAGCAGGAGTCCTTTCCGGCAAATGGAACGTCTCTCGCATGCAGCGCGAGGAGGCCGAGGCGGTCGCGCTTGCCGGCGGAGCCGGCACGAGAACTCGTCCTCGGCCTGGTTGAGCAGGTAGAGGGGATTCCTGAGCTCCAGAGTCGTGTGGTGGAGTTGGCCGGGCGCATCGAGGAGTTGGAGCGCCAGATCAACCGCAACTCGGGCAACAGCTCGATGCCACCCTCCTCCGATCCGCCGATGACTCGCCAGCAGCGCCGCGCCGAGGCGCGACGGCGGGCGAAGGAGTCGCTGAGAAAGCAAGGCGGCCAGCCCGGCCACGAGGGCAAGAGCCGCGAGATGGCGCCGCCCGAGCGGGTGGATGAGATCTTCGAGCACCTGCCCGCCTCATGTGAGTGCGGGCACGCCTTCGACGGCTCGGAGGAGCGGCTCGGTAAGCCGCTCGCCCACCAGGTGTGGGAGCTGCCGCCGATCGCCCCGCTGATCGCAGAGCATCGCCGCCACCGCCTGCTGTGCCCTGCCTGCGGCGCCGGCGGGCTGGCCGAGCTGCCCGCCGGCGTCACCGCTTCTGCCTTCGGCCCGCGCCTGCAGGCGCATGTCGCCACCCTGGCCGGCGTCCACCGCCTCTCGCGCCGCCAGGTCTGTGACGTCGTCACCCAGATGTTCGGAATCCCGATCTCCCTCGGCGCGGTCGACCGGACGATCATGAGGATGAGCGCCGCCCTGGCCGATCCCTGGCGGGAGCTGGCCGAGGCCGTGCGCGAAGCCGAGGCCGTGCATGCCGACGAGACCGGCTGGCGCCTGGGATCGGCCCAGCAATGGCTGTGGCTCGCCGCCACATCGCTTTACGCCTGCTACCGGATCGACCCTTCGCGCGGGCAGACAGCGGCCAAGGAGCTGCTCGGCGAGGACTTCGGCGGGATCGCGGTCACCGACCGCTATGCCGCCTACCACTTCCTCGATCTCCTCCAACAGCAACTGTGTTGGTGTCACCTGGCTCGCCAGTTCACAGAGCTCTCCGAGCGAGGCGGGGCGACGGGCAGACGCGGAATGGGACTTCTGGAGATATCGCGCCAGGTTTTCGCCGCCCACCGTGCCTACCTGGAGGGCGGGCACGACCTGGACTGGCTCGCCACCGAGCTTCGGCCGCTGCGCGATCGCCTCCATTCCCTGCTCGAGCAGGGCACCCGCGGTCACAACCGCCGCGAGCGTCGCTTCTGCGCCGGACTCTTGGCCGAAGAGCAAGCGCTGTGGACCTTCTGTGAGGTGCCCGGCATCGACCCCACGAACAACGCCGCGGAGCGGGCTGTTCGCCACGCGGTGATCATGCGCAAGGTGCAGCTCGGCACACAGTCCGAGCGCGGCAGCCGCTGGGTCGAGCGGATCTGCTCGGTGCGCGAGACCTGCCGGTTGCAGGGTCGCTCGGCGCTCGACTACCTGATCGAGGCGGCGGTCGCCGCCCACGACCGCGTGCCTGCCCCTTCCCTGGCTCCGCCGTAAGTCACGCAGGAATCGCGTTCACGAAGGCGACACCCCGTGAACGCCTACGCTTGCAGGACCGCCGAGAACCGGCCGAAGTCGCTCTGCTCCCGCAGGTTGTAGGTAAAGGCGCGCTCGTCCAGATAGCGGAACAGATGGAAGGGCGCGACGCTCACATAGGTCCCGTGCAGCCCGCGCTTGAGCAGGCTCCAGAAGTTCTCGATCCCGTTCGTGTGGACCCGCCCGTCCACGTAGCACTCGGCGTGATCGACGGTCTCATGGCGGTAGATCGCGTCGAGGCCCGCGTAGCCCTGATGCTGGTCGGTAAAGAGGTCCGATCCGCTCTCGACATGCTTCTTGACATGCGCTTGGACAGTGGGACCCTTGCGGTCGGGGATGACTTCGGCCCGGACCTCTCCGCCGCGCTTGAGGGCACCGGCCACGACCGTCTTGTCTTTGCCGCCCGTCCCGCTGATCTTCCGGGCTTTGACGGCTTTGTGCATGTTGCGGGCCTTGCCGCCGATGAAAGTCTCATCGACCTCGACCTCGCCGCCGAGCTTGTTGAAGCTGCCGGTCTGCATGGCGAGCCGGATGCGATGCAGCATGAACCAGGCCGACTTCTGCGTGATCCCGAGCGACCGCGCCAGCTCGTGCGAACTGATCCCGTTCTTGGAGTTGGCGATCAGCCACACTGCCGGAAGCCACTTGTCGAGGCCAAGCGGAGAACTCTCGAAGATCGTCCCGACCTTGACCGAATACTGCTTCTTACAGCCCTTGCACTTCCAGAGGCGACGGGTGCTGAGGTAGGAGTGTTCGGTGCATCCGCAGCGCGGGCAGACGGGGCCGTTCGGCCAGCGTAGGCGCGCCACGAAGGCGTTGCACAAGTCGAGATCAGAGAAGTGGCGGATGGCCTCAATGAGGCTCTGGGGCTGCTTTTCAGTGCTCATGTAGTGAGCCTACTACGTCAGGCCCGGTGAGTCAAGTATATCAATGCCCTAATTAGCCCGGCGTTTGTCAGACGGAGGGGTCGCCGCCCCTCCTACCCCGTTTCGAGTCAGGCCGTGACCGCGTGGACCGGGATCAGGTCCCGCGACTCGAGGTACTCCAGCAGCTTCTCCGCCGACTCCTCGGGCGACTCGTTCTCGGTGTCGCAGACCCAAGCCGGGTTCTCCGGAATCTCATACGGGTCTGAGACGCCGGTGAATTCCTTGATCTCGCCCGAGAAAGCCTTCGCGTAGAGCCCCTTGACGTCGCGCTCGGCGCAGGTGTCGACCGATGCCTTGACGTAGACCTCGATGAAGCGCTCGCCCATCAGCTCGTGTGCCTCGTCGCGGATCTCAGCGTAGGGAGAGATCGCCGCGGTGATTACCGGCACGCCGTTGCGGCTGAGCAGGTCGGCGACGAAGGCGATCCGGCGAATGTTGATGTCGCGGTCCTCCTTGGAGAAACCGAGCCCCTTGGAGAGGTTTTCGCGCACGACGTCGCCGTCGAGGATCTCCAGCTTGCAGCCGCGCTCAAGCAGGTGGCCCTCCAGCAGCCGTGAAATCGTCGTCTTTCCAGCCCCGGAGAGTCCGGTGAACCAGAGGGTGAAGCCCTTCTCGCCAGCCATGCTCGTCAGTCCTCCTTGTAAGCGTCGATCAGGATGTCGGCGACCTCGTCACGCGAGAACTCGTGCGGCGGCCTTTCGCCGTTGCCGAGCATTTCGCGGACCTTGGTTCCGGAAAGGAAGAGGCGCGCCTCTTGGTCATGCGGGCAGGTCTTGTTGGAGGCAAGCCCCTCGCACTCGTTGCACCAGAAGGTGTGCTCGAACATCAGCGGCTCGATCCCGAGCTCGTCGATGTCGATCGTCTCGAAGATCTTCTGCGCGTCGTAGGTGCCGTAGTAGTCGCCCGCACCGGCGTGGTCGCGGCCGACGATGAAGTGAGTGGCGCCGTAGTTGCGGCGGACGATCGCGTGCAGGACCGCCTCGCGCGGGCCGGCGTAGTGCATCTTCGCCGGCTTCACGCCCAACACCACCCGGTCGTTCGGGTAGTAGTTCTCCATCAGCACCTCGTAGCAGCGCATCCGCACGTCGGCGGGGATGTCGCCGGCCTTGGTCTTGCCGATCAGTGGGTGGATGAAGAGCCCGTCGCAGGTCTCCAGCGCCGCCTTGGTGAGGTACTCGTGGGCACGGTGGATCGGGTTGCGGGTCTGGAAGGCGACGATCTTCTTCCAACCGCGCGCCTCGAAGTCGGCCTTGTGCTCGGCCGCCGTCTTGTAGCGGCGCATGAAGGCCTCCTCGTGATCCGGCAGGGCGTCGACCTCTACTGGACCGGCGATCATTCGGTTGCCCTCCGCGTATATCGCGGCGACGCCCGGGTGCTCCCCGTCGGTGGTGCCGTAGACCTGCTCGGCCTCGCGCTTGACGTCGCGCTCCCAGATCTCCTCGACCTTGATCCGGCCCAGCGGCTTGCCTTCGTCGCTGGAGAGCGAGACGACGTCGCCGACCTCGCACCCCAGGTCGGTCGCCAGGGTGATTGGGATCGGCCAGTAGTCGCCGTCCGTGGTGCGCATCTCAGAACAGACGCGCTCCCAGTCGGCAGAGCCCTGGAAGCCGGTCAACGGCGCGAAGCCGCCGTTGCCGATCATCTCGAAGTCGGCGGTATGGCGCTCGTCAAGTGTCAGGGAAAGCTCAGTCATCGTCTCGCTCATGCGTTGAATCTCACCAATCGGTTGGGGGAAGGTTACGAAGGGCCTATCTCAGGCGCGTGGCGCCGCTGGGCCGCCTCTCGTAATTGCGGTCCGTTTCTGACGAGTGGCTGGGCGTGGCTGGCAAGTCTGGCGGGCGAAGGCGATGCAGCGCATCGTCGAGTCCGGTAGACGCAGCCAGGCGCGTCCAGACGCCGTCAGAACGGAGTGCAATTGCGTGAGTCGGCACTTAGTTGATCCCGCACTCGGACTTTTTGAGTCCCGCCCAGCGACCGTCGCGGGGCGAACCGCCCGCGTCGACCGGCTTGGTGCAGTGGGTGCACCCGATCGACGGGTAGCCGCGATCGTGGAGCGGGTTGTACGGGAGGTCGTGCTCATGGATGTAGTTCCAGACATCGCGCTCGGTCCAGTCCGCAAGCGGGTTGAGCTTCCAGAGCTCAAAGCGCTTGTCCCAGCCGAACTTGGGAGTCTTGGCGCGGCTGGCTGAGTCCTCGCGGCGGACACCGGCGAGCCAGCAGTCTACGGAAGAGAGCGCCCGGCGCATCGGCTCGACCTTGCGCAGGCCACAGCAGGCGTCTGGGTCGCTCTTCCACAGCTCGTCGCCGTGCCTGGCGGCCTGCTCCTCCAGGGTTAGGTTGTGGAAGCGGTCGAACTGGACCCCGAGGGACTCGGCGAGCTTGTCGCGCGTCTCATAGGTCTCCGGGAAGAGGACATCGGTGTCGAGGTAGAAGAAGCGCGCCTGCGGATTGACCTTGCTGGCCAGGTGGGCGGTCACCGAGCTGGTTTTCTGGAATGAGCAGGCGATGTAGTGGCTCTCGCCAAAGGTCTCGAACATCCACTCGATCGTCTGCTCGGCGGAGCGGTCCTCGAGCTCGGCGGCGATCGCCTCCGGATCGGAGATTTTCGGCGGCGCGGCAACCGGGTTCATATCGCGCACTCGCCCTCGCCTCGCTCGACTTTGTAGGGACTGGACCGGTTCCAGTCGATGAACTGCTGCATCGTCTCGAGGCTGAACTCGGCAGGCATCGTCAGCTCCTTGACCTCTGCTTCGAAGCGGGCGGCGCCGATCCGCTCGGCGAAGTCGTTGAACTCCTCGCCCTCACTGGAACGCTCGGCCTCGTACATGCGGACCCAGCGCTCGACCGCCTCGGGGACGCGCTTGGCCGGGAGACGGGACTTCAGCCGCGTGCCGAAGACGACCTCGCCGCCCTCGTAGCGACCGCCGATGTGCGGAATGTAGGCGGGGATCTGGCGGCCGCCGACTTTCAGGGAGGCGCCGTAGAAACCGATGTTGGCGATGTGGTGCTGGCTGCAGCCGTTGGGGCAGCCGCTCATCTTGATGTGGATCCGCCGGGTCAGCTCGTCAGTGATCTCCATTGCCTGGAGACGCTCCTTGATCGCCCGGTTGAGGCCCATCGAGCTGGTGATGCCCATCTTGCAGCTGTCGGTGCCGGGGCAGCTGACCACGTCGGTGATCTCATCGGAGCCGGCCTCGTCGAGGTCAAGCTCGCCGAGCCGCTGCCAGAGGTCATAGAGCGCCTCGTCGCGGACCCAGCGCAGGACCAGGTTCTGCTGCACGGTGCTGCGCGCGTAGCCGCCGGTGAACTCGCGCATGATCGCGGCCAGGCCGCGGAACTGCTCCGGGGTCAGGTCGCCGCGCTCGATCTTCACCTCGACCGCGGAGAAGCCCTCCTGGCGCTGCGCCTGGACGTTGCCTTCGACGAAGCGGTCGAACTGCGAGCGGTCGCCGTTGGGCGAGGCCGCGGCCGGCGGCACCGCCGGGGCGTTGGCCTGCTCGTCGTCCTCGAAGCGCAACCGCTCGACCAGCTCGGCGTCGAAATCGCGCTCTGCCACCCAGTCGCCCTCGAGCTCCTCGTCGACCTGCTCGCGGAAGGCGTCGATGCCGATCTTGTCGACCAGAACCTTGATCCGGGCGCGGGCGCGGTTGACGCGCAGCCACTCCTGGCGGTCGAAGATGCGCAGCACGGCCTCGGAGACCTTGAGGTAGTCGCCGTTGTCGGCCTCGACGAAGTCATAGAGCGTCGGCGCGACCCGGGCCATGATCGAGGTGCCGCCGCCGACCCGAATCTCGAAGCCCTTGACCCCGTCGCGTTCGCGCGAGAGGAAGGCGATGTCGTGGATGCCGGTGATCGCGCGGTCCTCGTCGGAGCCGCTAAAGGCGGTCTTGATCTTGCGCGGCATCAGCTGCGTGGTCGGGTGGCGGACGAAGTAACGGGCGTAGGCGCCTGCGTAGGGGGTCGGGTCGAAGATCTCATCGGGGGCGACGCCGGCCCAGGGATCGCCGGTGACGTTGCGCACCGTGTTGCCGCAGCCCTCACGCGAGGAGAGGTCGGCCTCGGCGATCTCGCGCAGCAGCGACTCCATATCGCGCAGCGGCACGTGGTGGATCTGGATGTTCTGCCGCGTGGTGATGTGCCCCTTGTTCAGCGGCGCATACTTCTCGACCACGCTGGCAAAAGCGTCCATCTGCTGCGGGGTGACGCCGCCGAAGGGAAGCTTGACCCTGACCATCTGCACGTCGGGCTGGCGCTGGCCGTAGACGCCCTGTTTGAGGCGGAAGCCGATGAACTCGTCCTCGGGGATCTGGCCGGCGAGGAAAGTCTCAGCTTCGTTGTCGAAGTCG
This sequence comes from uncultured Solirubrobacterales bacterium, assembly GCA_963817905.1. Lineage (GTDB taxonomy): Bacteria > Actinomycetota > Thermoleophilia > Solirubrobacterales > 70-9 > VRUE01. The sequence continues at coordinate 1,004,054 of CAWFPS010000003.1, forward strand.
TCGAACTCGCGCTCGATGATCGGGATGATGTGGCCGGGGACGTTGCGATACGTCTCCGGGTTCTCCAGGGTCCCGGTGCGGCCCTTGCCCCGCTGGGCCTTCTGCTGGTCGACGGCTACCTCCACCTTGTGGAAAATAGCAAAACCTGACAGGGATTAGGGTATTTAAGGCTTAGTCAGCTCTGGAGGCAGCTTCTTGCGGGCGTGAAGGATCGCCGCGGCCTCGCCCGACTCGGCCACCTGGCCGCCCTCGGGCTCGAGCGGCAACCCGGCCTCGGCCCAGCCAACGATCCCCTCGCTCAGCTTCGCCGCGTCATAGCCCTCAACCGCCAGCGCTTCGGTCGCCATGGTCGAGCGATTCCCGCCGCGGCAATACAGGACGACGGGGCGATCCTTCTCGATCTCGGAGACCCGCTCAGCCAGCTCGGCCAGGGTCAGGTGCGCGGCCCCAGCAATCCGCCCCATCTCCCACTCATGATCGGCACGCACATCAAAAAGCTGCGCCCCATCCTCAACCAGCTTCTGAGCCTCCTCACGGGAGACCTCACGTATCTCGTCGCTCATGAGCGTCAATCTAGCCAACGATCGAAGGAGGGGCTTGCGAGAGGCGCGGGGTAGCCCCTCCCAAAACACTCAAGAGCGGCGCAGCCGCTCGTTTTGGGAGGGGCTACCCCGCGCCTCCCCTGACAACCCCTAATCGATGTCAGTCCCCTCGATCAAGAAAGCAACCCGAACATGCGCCCGGTATTCATCCAAATTCTCGCCCCGAATCCCGGTAGAGACGATGTCCACGGCCCGCACGTTGCGCAAGGTTCCCTGCGCCTGGGCGAGCGCCTGCTTCGCCGCGTCGTCGGTTGAGGTTTTGGAGCTACCGACCAGCTCGATGATCTTCACAACAGCCATCTCTCTCCTCCTTCTGATTCCTCGACAGTGCCCTTAGCGCTGACTCCCTCGAGCAGCGCGGCCCGCTGCCACGGGCCGATCGCGTCCTCCTCCACTACGGACGCCGGGGCCGTCTCCGCGCGAAACCGCTCGATCGCCGCCGCGATTGCGACAGCCTCGTCCTCACTCGGGGTCCGGGCCATGAACGAAGCCTAGTTCACCGCCATTCTCGCGGAACGGTGTCAAGCGATCCGCACGACACTCGAACGATCGACGAGGTCGTATATGGGCTGAAACCTCCCCCGTGATCTTCGCCGACACCTCATTCCTCATCGCAGCCATGGATGGCCGCGATCCCGAACACGAGACCGCGCTGGCTCTTCTTCGGCAGGTTGTTGGCCAACAAATCGTCGCGACCAACCTGATCCGTGGAGAGACCTGGACCTGGCTTCGGTACAAGCGCTGGCATCGCAAGGCAGTCGAATTCCTCGACAGCGTCGGTGGTCCGGGACAACACATTCAGGTAGCCCGAGTGGAAGGCAACGAGGAGGACGCAGCCCTCCTCTGGCTGCGCAAGCACGATGAGCGCGAGTACTCCTTTGTCGACGCAACCAGCTTCGCGTTCATGCGCGCAAAGGGGATCGAAGATGCACTTGCATTCGACGGCGATTTCGCCGCGGCGGGATTCACCGAACTGCGCCCCTGAGCGATTCCGGAGACAAACGACCCGGGCCGGCGAGGGAGGCGCCGGGCCCGGGCGATGTTTGTTGATCGCCGCCGGAAGGGGAACCGGCGGCAGGGGGGTCGCCGGCAGGGAACCGGCTGACCACAGCGGCATCGATTGGCCGGACCACATAAAAACATAGCCATACGCAAAAATCAAGCCCGAGGTGAGATTTTGTGTTAAGGCCCCACCAGGTCAATTCCTAAACTCCGCTGCTAAAGCGCGAATAGCGTCAAAAGTTCGGCCCGGAATACTTGCGTTCCAAAAGAATCGTGCGTACCATCCTTTGCTCTGACGGTTTCAAGCAAGCATAGGGGCAGCGAGATAGCCGGATATGGTCCGGTCGCAATGGTCAAGACGCCATGGGGGGACGCAGGAACGCTTCGCGATCGCAAGCTGCAACCCGGCCGACGGCTGCCGGCCGAGGAGGTCGCCCGCAACCAGCGCGAACGGCTCTTCGCCGCTCTGGTCGCGGTCGTCGCCGAAAAGGGCTACGAGGCGACCCGGGTCGAGGACCTGCTCGAGCTCTCCGGAGTCTCGCGCAGCGCCTTCTACGCCCACTTCGGCGACAAGGAGGAGTGCCTCGTCGCCGCACTGCAGGCCTTCGTCGGTCCCACCGTCGGGGAGATCTTCGGTGAAGGCGGGGCGCCGCCGGACGAACCGCGCGCCCGCCAGGCATTCGAGGCCTTCATCGAGCTGATCGTCGAGCAGGCCGCGGCGGCACGGATGTGCCTGGTCGAGATCTACGCCGCTGGCCCACGGGCCGTCGAAGAGATCGACCGCACCACGGACGGCGTTCAGGCCTTCGTCTCGGCCACGCTGGAGAGCGTGCCGGGGCGCCGGGACATCCCGCCCGAGGTCGTGCGGGCGATCGTCGGCGGCATTCGCAAGGTGATCCACAGCCGCCTCTACCGCCACGAGGAGGAGGAGCTGATCGAACTCGTCCCCCAGATGTGGGACTGGATCGCGGCTTACCCGCCGCCGCCGCAGTCGCTGCGCCGCCCGCGCAACCGCTCCACCGGCAACGGGGTTCCGCCCGACGGCTATGACTCGGCCGAACGCATCCTGCGTTCGCTCGCCGCGGTGGTCGCCGAGAAGGGCTACCCGGCGATGACGATCGGCGACATCGCCGCCCGCGCCTCGATCTCGCTCTCCACCTTCTACGCCAACTTCGCCGACAAGGAGGAGGCGATGCTGGCCGCGGTCGACAGCGGCTCCTCGCAGATGCTGGCGACGACCCTGCCGGCCTTCCGCCGCGCCCCCGACTGGCCGCACGCGGTGCGCGGCGCCTTCGGCGCGATGTTCGCCTTCTGCTCGGCCGAGCCCGAGTACACGACCCTCGGTGCGGTCGACGTCTACGCCGCCGGGCGCCGGGCGCTCGAACAGCGCGACGAGGTGATGAAGACGATGGAGGCGCTGCTCGTCCCGGGCTTCGAGCGCAACCCCGAGGCCAGCCCGATCGCCGGCGAGGCAATCGGCGGCGCGATCTACTCGATGATCTACGACCAGATCAAAGCCGGTGGCGCCAAGCGCATGCAGGAGATCGCCCCGCTCGCCACCTACATCACCCTCACTCCCTTCACCGGCAGCGAGGAAGCCTGCGCGGTCGCCAACGGCGACGGCCGCGGGCGTTAGCCCTACGGCTCGTCGGCGACGCCGAGGCCGTCGACCGGCTTGCCGTGCTTGGTGATTGCGCAGAGTGTGGTGGCGGGATCGAAGGGGTCGGTGAGGGCGCGGCCGCTGGGGGTGCCCTGGGCGGGTCGGCCGGGTCGGGGGGCGGTGCCGCGGCCGCACTGGATCGAGAAGTCGCGGGTGCCGTCGCGAGCGTCGATCACGTCCTCGCCTCCACCGCCGTAGAAGCGGTCGGCGCCGGGCTGGCCGAGCATGTTGTTGGCGCGGGCGTCGCCGACGAGCACATCCCAGTCGAAGGAGCCCTCCATGTCCTCGTTGGTGGGCGAGAGGTGGACTCTGTGGCAATTCGGGATCGCGTCGATCCAGGCAGCGTGGGCGGGGAAGGAGACGTGTAGGACGCCCGGGTGGGCAGGAGTCTCGGCGAAGGAGGCGTCGTCGCGGCCCGGGCCGCCGACCAGCGCCCCGCCCGCGCAGCCGCCTCCGGCAGCGAGCAGGTCGCCGTCGCCTTCGCCATAGAGAAAGGTCGGCCCCGGCCTGCTGCCGACCAAGCCGTCGGCGCCGGCGCCACCGTAGAGCTTGTCGGCGCCGAAGCCGGCCTCGATCAGGTCGTCCTCCGGCCCGCCGTGAATCGTGTCGTTGCCATAGCCGCCGGCGATGCGGACGTTCTGGGCTCCCTCCAGCGAGCCTTCGACCAGGAGGCTGTCCCTGCCCGGACCGAGGTCGGCGGTCATCCAGCGCGCCGGCCCTTCGCTCGGGCAGGTCGCCTGCACCGGGGAAACCCGGTCGCAACCGGGACCGAGTGCGATCCCCTTCTTGGCGGTGACGCCGAAGGTCGAGGTCGCTTCGTCGAAGCCGACGACGAAGTGGTCGCCGCCCGGACCGCCGACGATCTGCAGGCCGCCGCCGCCATGCGGAGCGGGGTCGAGGGTCGGGTCGAGCTCGACGTAGGCCGAGGCCTTGGGTGCCTTTTCGGGGCCGCAGGAAGACATCCGGCCCTTCGAGCCGTTGCAGCGGTCGCTCCCCTGGCCGCCGAAGAGCCGGTCCTTGCCACCGCCGCCGCGGATCGTGTCGTTCCCGGCGCCGCCATCGATTTCGTTGGCCCGGCCGTTGCCGATCAGGACGTCGTCGAAGGCCGAGCCTTCCAGGTCCTCGAAGCGGTAGAGGCGGTCGTGGCCGTCGCCGCGGGCGCGGTGCCGCGCAAGTTCGACCCTGACGCCGCCGCGGCCGTTGCGGCCCGCGCCGACGTCGGTGGCGAAGGAGGCGATGTCGCCGTGCCCTGGCCCGCCGTCCATACGGTCGTAGCCGTAGTCGCCGTGGACCAGGTCGAAGTTGCCGGGGCCACCGTTGATCGTGTCGATGCCGAGGCTGCCGGCGACCTCGTCGTGGTCGCCGCTGCCGCCCATCAGCTTGTCGTCGCCGAGGTCGCCGATCACGCGGTCGCCATCGCCGGCGCCGCCGTCGGCGACGTCATTTCCGCGACCGCCGTGGATCAGGTCCGCGCCCGGCCCGCCGCAGAGCAGGTCGTTGCCGAGGCTGCCGAGGATCGTGTCGTCGCCGCCACCGCCCCAGATCACGTCGCGTTCGGGCGTGCCGCGCAGCACGTCGTTCCCGTCGGTGCCGACGATCTCCGCCCGCCGCCCGTGGCAGCGCGGAACATCTTCTTCGGGTGCTGGCGCCGCGGCGACGAACACAACCGCGGCGGCCAGCACCACCCCTGCGATGGCAAGCCTCATGTTGAGAAAGGATATGACGTGGTCCAGGCGTTGCCAGGCAAGGACGCAGGGAGTCCGAATAGCAGCGCTATTCGGACGACTGAGGACGCCGCATGGCGACGATCTGGGGCCGTCATCTCCTTTCTCATTCGAGGTTGATCATCACATGCTTGATCTCGGTGTAATCCTCGAGCGCGTAGACGGAAAGATCCTTGCCGTATCCCGACTGCTTGAAACCGCCGTGAGGCATCTCGGAGACGAGCGGGATGTGGTCGTTGATCCAGACGCAGCCGAACTCCAGCGCGTTGGCGACCCGCATCGCCCGGCCGACGTCCCGCGTCCAGACCGAGGAGGCGAGGCCGTAGCGGGTGCCGTTGGCCCACTCGATCGCCTTCGCCTCGTCGCTGAATGGCTGGACCGTGATCACCGGGCCGAAGATCTCGTCCTGGATCATCTCGTCGCCCTGCTCGAGGCCGGCGACCACGGCCGGCTCGAGGAAGAAGCCCGGCAGGTCGGGCTGGACGCCGCCGGTGACGACCTCGGCGTTGCCGGGCTTGCGCTCGAGGAAACCCTCGACCCGCTCGCGCTGGCGCTGGGAGTTGAGCGGGCCCAGCGTCGTCTCCGCCGCCAGCGTGTCACCGAGGACGAGACCCTTCGCTTCGCCCGTGAGGCCGCTGACGACGTCGTCGTAGACGCCCTTGGCGGCCAGCACCCGGGTCGCCGCGGTGCAGTCCTGGCCGGCGTTGTAGTAGCCGGTGCCGGCGATCGTCTCCATCGCCGCCTCCATGTCGGCGTCGTCGAAGATCACCACCGGCGCCTTGCCGCCGAGCTCGAGGTGGACCCGCTTCAGCGTGTCGGCGGCCGCCTTGGCGATCCACTTGCCGGTCGGCGGCGACCCGGTCAGGCAGACCATTGCCACATCGGGATGGGTGACCAGCTCGGCGCCGGCCGGCTCGCCGTGGCCGCCGATCGCGTTGAGGACTCCCGGAGGCAGGATCTCCCCGCACCACTCGGCGAAGAGCAGGGTCGTCATCGGCGTCGTCTCGGCCGGCTTGATCACGATCGTGTTGCCCGCGGCCAGGGCGGGGCCGACCTTCCAGATCGCCATCATCAGCGGGTAGTTCCAGGGCGTGATCTGGCCGACGACGCCGATCGGTTCGCGCCGGATGAAGGAGGTGTGGGCCTCCATGTACTCGCCGGCGGCGCGGCCCTCCATCGTCCGCGCCGCGCCGGCGAAGAAGCGCAGCTGGTCGGCCATCACCGGCACTTCGTCCTCCATCACCGCGCCACGCGGCTTGCCCGCGTCGGCGGACTCGAGATCGGCGATCTCCTCGCCGCGCTCCTCGATCAGGTCGGCCATCCGCAGCAGCGCCCGCGCCCGTTCGTTGGGAGGGGTCGCCGCCCAACCGGGGAAGGCTTGCTTCGCCGCCGCCACGGCAGCATCGACGTCGGCTTTGGTCGAGAGCGGCGCCGAGGCGATCGGCGAGCCCGTGGCAGGGTTGATCACCTCCTCGGTAGCCCCATCCGCCGGGTCCACTGCCTCCCCCCCGACGAAGTTCCGCAGCCGCCTAGTCTCAACGGTCGCCATCAGTCTTCCACCTCCGCATGCTGGGGCCGACGGGCCGATACGTCAAGGTTGCCTTGACGTATCGGCCCGTCGGCGGGGGTTTTCAGGGCTTGCTCTACTGGGACGCACTCGGTTCCAACCGCCTCGGCTACTGCTGGGTGGGTTACCGCGCCGGCGGCTACGTTTACGCCGGGGCGCAGGCCCGGGTCGCGGCGGATCGCGTCGGCTACGCCTCCGTCAGCGAGGGCGATCGCGTAGGGAAGGGTCGCGTTGGTGAGCGCGTGGGTCGAGGTGATCGGCACCGCGCCGGGCATGTTGGCGACGCAGTAGTGGGTGATCCCGTCGACCTCGAAGGTCGGGTCGTGGTGCGTGGTCGGGTGCGAAGTCTCGAAGCAGCCGCCCTGGTCGATCGCGACGTCGACGAGCACGGCACCCGGCTTCATCAGCGCCAGCTGCTCGCGGTGAACAACGAACGGCGCGCGGGCGCCGTGAACGAGCACAGCGCCGACGATCAGGTCGGCACGGGGCAGCATCTCCTCGACCGCCAGCGTGGTCGAGTAGACGGTCGAGCAGCTGCCGGCGAAATCGACCTCGAGCTCGCGCAGCCGGTCGATCGACTTGTCGAAGACGAAGACGTCGGCGCCCATCCCGATCGCGACGAAGGCCGCGTTCATGCCGACGACCCCACCGCCGATCACCATCACGTTGGCGGCGGCGACACCGGGCACGCCACCCAGCAGGATTCCGCGGCCGCCGAGCGGCTTCTCGAGCATGAAGGCGCCGGCCTGGGTGGCGATCTTGCCGGCGATCTCGCTCATCGGCGCCAGCAGCGGCAGGCGCCCGCGTGCGTCCTCAACCGTCTCGTAGGCGACGCAGGTGGCTTTCGAGCCGCAGAGGCCGCGGGTCAGCTCCGGGTCCGGCGCCAGGTGCAGGTAGGTGAAGAGCAGTTGGCCGGGACGCAGCATCTCGACCTCGACCGGCTGCGGCTCCTTGACCTTGAGCACCATCTCGGCCTCGCCGAAGACGGCCGCTGCGTCGGGCAGGATGCGGGCGCCCTGGGCCTCGAACTCGGTGTCGGCGATCGCGCTGCCCTCACCGGCACCCGCCTCGACCAGCACTTCGTGCCCGTGCACGGCGAGCTCGCGCACCCCCGCCGGCGTCGCCGCCACCCGGTACTCGTCGGGCTTGATCTCGGCCGGGACGCCGATCTTCACGACACCAGCTCCCTCGCCCGCAGCGCCAGCCAGAACTCGATCCGGTCGTGGGCGCGCGAGAGGTCCCGGCCGGTCAACTCCTCGACTTTGCGCATCCGGTAGCGCAGCGTGTGGCGGTGACAGTAGACCTGGCGGGCGGCTTTCTCCCACTGGCCATTCTGCTCGATGAAGGCCTCCAGCGAGCGCAACAGCTCACCGCCGTAATCGTCGTCGCCACCCTCGATCGGGCCGAGCACGCTGTCGCAGTAGAGCTTCAATGCCTCGTCGTCCTGGATCGAGAGCAACAGGGTGAAGGCCCCCAGGTCGCGCCAGGAGGCCACCTCGGGGGCGCTGCCGTTCTCGATCGCGGTCGCCTCCAATGCGCAGCGCGCCTCGTGGAAGGAGTGGCGCAGGTTCTCCAGCGGGGCGGGACGGCTCGCCGCGGCGCGGACCACGCCCCGGTCTTTGACCAGGGCTTTGCGGGCATCGGTGGCGAGGTCGACCGGGTCGCGGTCGGCGGCGTCGACGACAGCACAGAGCAGCTCGCGGCGCCCGCTCGCGTGTGGGGCGACCACGGCCGGGCAGGCGTCGGCGGCGAGGGCACGCTCCAGAGTCGCCTCGGCCGCGGCTGGGTCGTCGAGGGCGAAGACGAGGACAGCGGCTTCCTCGCCGATCCCGAAGGGCTCGAGCCGGCGGCGCAGCTCCGAGGGCTCCAGCCGCCCGCCGAGGGCGCCGGCGAGGACGTCGCCGGCGAGGCGGCGCTCGGTCTCGCGGGCAACCCGGCGGCGCATCAGCTCCAGCGCTACCACGGCAACCGCCTGCTGCAAGATCAACCGCTCGAAATCGCCGAGGCCGCCGGAGTCGCGGACGATCACGACCCAAGCCTGCGGCGGCCCGCCGCCGGGCGAGATCACGGGGTGGGCCAGCGCCCGGCCCGCGACCGCCGGGTGGGCCGGCACGAAGGGGTGGCCGTCGGCGGTGTGGCGCAGCGCTTCCTCGCGGATCGCGTTGACCGCCTCGGCCGAGAGCTCGCGGCGGAAGCCGCGCCCGGCGAGGCGCTCGCCGCGGCCGCCGAGGATCGCCACGGTGCCGCCGACGGCGGAGGCGATCGTCGCCACGATCTCCTCCAGGCCGCGCTCTTCGAGGACCAGGCGCTCGAGCCGGCGCTGCACGGCGATGCCGCGCTGCAACACCTCGTACTGCTCGTTGACCAGCCGTGCGAAGGCCTTCTCGGTGATCGCAATGAACGGGGTCGAGTAGGGAACCTCAAAGAGCGGGAAGTCGCGTTTCTTCGCCTCGTCGAGGAGCGCTTTCGGCAGCTTGTCGTGGTTGAAGCCGGTGCCGAAGCCGAGCCCGGCGAGGTTGTGGTCGGCCAGCAATTTGACGAAGGCACGCTGCTTGGCGGCGCTACCCAGCGGGATTCCGGTGGTCAGCATCAGCTCGCCGCCGGAGAGCCACGGCGTCGGATCCTCGAGCTCGGAGATGTGGACCCAGCGCACCGGCGCCTCGGCCGCCTGCGCACCAGCCACAAGCTTGAGGTCGAGTTCGTCGAGCAGGCTTTGGACGGTGAGCATCGGAGCCCCTATCGCTGGACCCGCTCCCAGGCCTCTGTGAGCACACCGTGCAGGACGTCGTGGATCTCTTCGAACTGCTCGGTGTCGGAGATCAGCGGCGGCGCCAGCTGCACCACCGGATCGCCGCGGTCGTCGGCGCGGCAGATCAGGCCGCGCTTGTAGAGCTCGGCGGAGAGGAAGCCGCGCAGCAGCTCCTCGGCCTCCTCGTCGCCGAAGGTCTCTTTGGTCTCACGGTCCTTGACCAGCTCGATCGCCTGGAAGAAACCGGCGCCGCGCACGTCGCCGACGATCGGTATCTCGTGCAGCGTCTCCAGCATCTGGCGGAACTCGCCCTCCTTGGCGAGCACGTGCCCGCAGAGGTCCTCACGCTGGTAGATGTCGAGGTTGGCCATCGCCACCGCCGAGGAGACCGGGTGGCCGGCGAAGGTGAAGCCGTGGGCGAAGGAGGTGTCGCCCTGCATGAAGGGCGAGGCAACGGCGTCGGAGGCGATCAGGGCTCCCATCGGCGCGTAGGCCGAGGTCAGCGCCTTGGCGACGGTGATGATGTCGGGCACGTAGCCGAAGCGTTCGCAGCCAAAGTAGTGACCGAGGCGACCCCAGGCGCAGATCACCTCGTCGGAGATCATCAGCACGTCGTAGCGATCGCAGATCTCCCGCACCCGCGCGAAATAGCCGTCGGGCGGGACGAAGCAGCCGCCGGCGTTCTGCACCGGCTCGAGGATCACCGCGGCAACCGTCTCCGGGCCCTCGAACTGGATCCGCTCCTCGATCGCGGTCGCCGCCCAGAGCGGATGGCGGTCCTCGGGCCAGCGGTAGAGGTTGGTGTTGGGGACGTGGCAGCCGCCGGGAACGAGCGGCTCGAACTGGGTGCGCAGCTCGGTGATCCCGGTCGCGGATAGCGCCCCGAGCGAAGTGCCGTGGTATGCGATCTCGCGGGCGATCACCTTGTGCTTCTGGCCTTTGCCCAGCTCGCGGTGGTAGTTGCGGGCCAGCTTCAGCGCCGACTCGACCGACTCCGAGCCGCCGGAGGTGAAGAAGACGCGGTTGAGGTCGCCGGGGGCGAGCTCGGCGAGCCGGGCCGCAAGTTCGATCGCACCCGGGTGGGCGTAGCTCCACAGCGTGTAGAAGTCGAGCTGCTCGACCTGGCGCGCGGCCGCTTCGCCGAGCTCGCTGCGGCCGTGGCCGGAGTTGACGCAGAAGAGGCCGGAGAGACCGTCGAGGTAGCGGTTGCCGTGGTCGTCGTAGACGTAGCAACCCTCGCCGCGGACGATGATCGGGATCTCATGGTCGGGCCCGTAGGAGCCCATCCGCGAGAAGTGCATCCAGAGGTGGCGGCGGGCCATCTCCTGAAGGCCACTGCTGACCGCCGGGTCGGATTCCGGTCGCGAAGCTACGGCCATCTCAGTCTCCTCCTCATCATTCGCCGGTCTGGATAACGCTAGAACTGGTATAGCGCACCTGCAATATCCGCAATGGCAAGTCCGATGCTTTTACTTATACGGATCGTATAATCATTTCGGCAGCTTTTGGGACATCTGCCACTTGTGCGAAGCGCCTGGCGGGTTTAGCTTCGAGCGGTCGCCGCGGCCAGCGCGGCCGGACCAGGAAGGAGCCAGATGGAGAGCGCAGCGGTTCCCGGATCCAGCCCGGCGGCGGCGCCCAAGGCGCCGCTCCCCAGCAGCGGCGAGAAGGGGCTGAAGAAGAACGCGATCGGGTTCGTCTCCAGCGTCGTCATCGGGGTGGCCTCGACCGCCCCCGGCTACAGCCTCGCCGCCACCCTCGGCTTCATCGCCGCCGCGGTCGCCCTGCAGTCGCCGGCGATCCTGCTGATCAGCTTCATCCCGATGTTCCTCGTCGCGGCCGGCTACTACTACATGAACAAGGCCGACCCCGACTGCGGCACCAGCTTCTCCTGGGTGACCAAGGCGATGGGCCCGCAGCTGGGCTGGATCGCCGGCTGGACGATCGTCGTCGCCGACGTGATCGTGATGGCCAACCTGGCCCAGATCGCCGGCCTCTACACCTTCCTCCTCGTCGGCTGGACCTCGGCGGCGGCCTCGACCGTCGCCGTCACCGCGGTCGGCGTGCTCTGGATCGTGATCATGACCGCGATCGTTCTGATCGGGATCGAGCTCTCGGCGCGCACCCAGGTTGGGTTGCTGGCGGCGGAGATCGTCACCCTGGCGGCCTTCGCCGTGGTGGCGCTGATCAAGGTCTACGGCGGCGACGCCCCGGTTGGCTCGATCGACCCGAGCCTCTCCTGGCTCAACCCGTTCACCCTCAGCCCCAGCGAGATCTCCGCCGGGATGCTGCTCGCCGTCTTCATCTACTGGGGCTGGGACACGACCGCGACCGTCAATGAGGAGACCGAGGACCCCGGCGAGGCCCCTGGGCGGGCGACCGTGATCAGCACCCTGATCCTGCTCGGCATCTACCTGATCGTCGCCGTCGCCGCTCAGGCCTACGCCGGCGTCGACAACCTCGTCGCCAACCAGGAAGACGTGCTCAGCTCGCTCGGCACCGAAGTCTTCGGCTCGCCGCTGGACAAGATCCTGATCATCGCCGTGCTCAGCTCGGCGGCGGCGTCGACCCAGACGACGATCCTGCCGACCGCGCGCACCACCCTCTCGATGGCGCGCGCCCACGCCCTGCCGAAAAGCCTCGGCAAGGTCCACCCGCGCTTCCTGACCCCGCACGTCTCGACGATCGCGATGGGCGCCGCCTCGATCCTCTGGTACGTCGGCCTCACCCTGGTCAGCGAAGACATCCTCTTCGACTCGCTGGCCGCGCTGGGCCTGATGATCGCCTTCTACATCGGCCTGACCGGCTTCGCCTGCGCGATCTATTACCGCCACGAGCTGCTGCGCAGCGTCAAGAACTTCTTCTTCATCGGGCTCGGGCCGACGCTCGGCGGCGTGATCCTCTTCTACCTGTTGATCAAGAACGCGATCGAACTCTCCGATCCTGCCAACTCAGAATCTGGGAACTCGTGGTTCGGCATCGGCCCGCCATTGGTGATCGCCGTCTTCTTCCTGGTTCTCGGCGTGATCCTGATGTTCGTGCAGTGGCGCAAGCTGCCGAGCTTCTTCCGCCGCCGGCCCGAGGTGGCCCCAGCCGGCTTCCTCGAGGGCGAAGCGGAGCTGGAACCGGTGCCGATCGCCCGCAGCGGCGGGGAGGGGGAGTGAGATGAACGAGATCGTGGTCGGCTACGACGGCTCGGCCTGCGGCAAGGCGGCACTCGATGAGGCGCTCCGGATCGCCGCCGGGCTCGGCGACAGGATCGTCGTCGTCTTCGGCTACGCCCCGCCGGGGCTGTGGGGCGGAGAGATCGTCGAACACGCGGAGGCGATCGAGGAATACGGCACCAAGGTGCTCGAGGAGGCACGCCGCCGTGCGGGTGACGGCGGCGTCGAGGTCGAGGTGGCGATGGTGGCCAAGAAGGCGGCCGAGGCCCTGGTCGAGGTGGCCGAGGACCGCGACGCCCGGATGATCGTCGTCGGCAGCTACGGCGACCCGCCGCTGAAGGGAATGATCCTCGGCTCGACCCCGAACAAGCTCCTGCACATGACGGCCTCCCCAGTTTTGGTGGTGCCCGCCAAGTCGTAGCGATACGGTCATATGCGACTCCGGGCTGGAGTTCGTGTTACGGAAGGAGGTGGAGTCAGTTATCCAAAGTGTCGAGTTGTGCGATGTAAGCAAGCGCTTTGGCGACCTGCTGGCGGTCGACGACCTCAACCTCACGCTCGGCAGCGGTGAATTCTTCACCCTGCTCGGGCCGAGCGGCTGCGGCAAGACGACCACGCTGCGGATGATCGCGGGGTTCGAGCGGCCAAGCGCCGGCGAAATCCGGATCGAGGGCACCGACGTCGCCGGGCTGCCCCCCCACCGCCGCCCAACCAACACCGTCTTTCAGAGCTACGCGCTCTTTCCCCACCTCAGCGTCGCCGACAACGTCGCCTTCGGGCTGAGGCGCAAGGGTGTGAAGAAGGCCGAGATCGCCACCCGGGTCGCCGCCGAGCTCGAGCGGGTCGGCCTCGCCGCCGAGGCCAGGCGCCGCCCGTCCCAGCTCTCCGGCGGGATGCAGCAGCGGGTGGCGCTGGCCCGTGCGCTGGTCAACCTGCCCAAGGTGCTGCTGCTCGACGAGCCGCTCGGGGCGCTCGACCTGAAGCTGCGCAAGGGGCTGCAGGTGGAGCTGAAGCGGATCCAGCGCGAGGTCGGGATCACCTTCGTCTACGTCACCCACGACCAGGAGGAGGCGCTGACGATGAGCGACCGGATCGCGGTGATGAACCGCGGCAAGGTCGAGCAGGTCGGCACCCCCGAGGAGGTCTACGACCGCCCGGCGACGACTTTTGTCGCCGGCTTCATCGGGGTTTCCAACCTGATTCCGGCAACCGTGGTGAGCGACGGCGAGGTGAAGCTCGACCAGGGGCTTAGCCTCAACGCTGCCACCGAAGGGATGGCGGCGGGCGAGCGCTGCCACGCCGTGGTACGACCGGAGAAGCTGCGGGTGGGGACGATCGGAACCGATGCAGGCAGCCCAAACGGGTTGCCGCGGGTGGAGGGCGTCGTCGAGAGCTCGCTGTACCTGGGGACCTCGACCCAAATCGCCGTCGACCTCGGCGACGACGTACGGATGACCGTCCTCGTCCCCAACGCGAGCGAGGAGGAGCGCCAGCGGCTTCCCGGCGGCGGCGCCCGGGTAGAGCTGAGTTGGGAGCCCGAGCACATGCACGTGGTGCGGGAGTCGCCCTTTCCACCCGCGGATACGGGCGAGGCGAGCGCAGCGAAACAGGCAGAGCCAACAGCAACGACGAGAGGATGATCTGGATGTCAACTAGACCGATACGAGGACGGGGCCCGGTGGCGGCCCTTGCATCGGTATTCGCCGTCCTGTTCTTGGCGCTTGGCCTTTCCGCCTGTGGCGGCGGCACCGTCGGCGGCGGCAACAGCGACAAGGTGACGACGGCGAAGGGCGGTCCAGCGAGTGGCACGCTGACGTTCTCGAACTGGCCCGGTTACATCGACCCCGGCAAGAACGGAACCGTCGCCGAGTTCGAAGACAAGACCGGCATCAAGGTCAACTACATCGAGGACATCACCTCAAACGACGGCTTCTTCGGCAAACTGCAGCCCCAGCTCGAACAGGGCGAAGCGGGCGGGCGCGACCTCTTCGTCGTCGCCGACTACATGGCGAAGCAGATGTATGACCTCGGCTACCTGCAGGAAATCGACCACAGCGACCTGCCGACCGTTTTCAAGAACATCCTGCCCAGCCTCGAGAGCCCGGGGTTCGACCCGGAACGCAAGTTCTCGGTGCCGTGGCAAGGTGGGATGACCGGGATCTGGGTCGACACCTCCAAGGCGCCCGACATCCACTCGGTCAACGACCTCTTCGACCCCAAATACAAGGGCCGCGTGACGATGCTGGACGAACTGCGCGAAACGGTGCCGCTGGTCATGCTGGCCGAAGGCGTCGACCCGGCAAGCGCGAGCGCCGACGAGTGGCTCCACGCGATCGACAAACTGGGCAACGCCGCCAGCTCCGGGCAGATCCGCCGCTTTACCGGCAACGAGTACACCGAGGACCTGACCGCGGGCAACATCGTCGCCGCGATCGGCTGGTCGGGCGATGCATCGCTGATCGAAAACCCGAACGCCGAATGGCGGATGCCGACCCAGGGTTGCACGAGGTGGTCGGAAAACATGGTGATTCCGGTGGGCGCTCCCAACACCGCCGCCGCGCTCGCCTGGATGAACTTCGTCTATCGGCCAAACGTGGCGGTCGACATCACCGAATGGGTCGAATACATCTCGCCGGTGCAGGGCGTCAAGGGGCTGCTCGAAAAGCGGGGTTCGGAACTGGCGGAAAGCGAGATCGTCTTCCCCACCGAAGAGTTCACCCGCAACTGCACGGGCCAGAACACGCCCCCGGAACTGGAACGGGTGAACAAGGCCTGGCAGGAAGTTCTGACTGGGTGAGCGCATGGGCCTGAGGCAGCGCCTGGTCCCCTACTGGCTACTGGCGCCGGGCCTGCTCTGGCTCGTCGTCTTCTTCGTCGTGCCGATGTACTTCATGGGCGAACTGGCGCTGCGCTCGGGCACCTTGACCACCGGCTACACGTTCAGCTGGGCCTGGAGCAACTTCCCCGACTCCCTCTCCGGCCACACCGAACAGATCGTTCGCTCCATCTTCTACGCTGGCACGGCGACGCTGCTGGCCCTGCTTATCGCCTATCCGCTCGCCTACGCGATCGCCTTCCGCGCCGGCCGCTACCGCTCGCTGCTGCTCTTCGCGGTGATCGCGCCCTTTTTCACCACCTACCTGATCCGCACGATCGCCTGGAAGACGATTCTCAGCGACTCCAGCCCGGTGGTCAGCGTCCTCAAGACGCTCTCGCTGGTGCCATCCGACGGGCGCGTGCTGGCGACCTCGGGGGCGGTGATCGCCGGGCTCACCTACAACTTCCTACCCTTCATGGTGCTGCCGCTCTACGCCAACCTGGAGCGGCTCGACCTGCGCCTAGTCGAGGCGGCACAGGACCTCTACTCCTCCTCACGCCAGGCCTTCCTGCGGGTGACGCTGCCGCTGACCATGCCTGGCATAGTCGCCGGCGTCCTGCTCACCTTCATCCCCGCCTTCGGCGACTACGTCAACGCGCAGTTGCTCGGCGGCACCCAGCAGGCGATGGTCGGCAACGTGATCCAGGCGCTTTACCTGAACCAGCGCAACTATCCCGAGGCGGCGGCACTCTCCTTCCTGATGCTGGGGCTGATCCTCGCCGTGGTCATGATCTACATCCGTTTCGCCGGCACCGGAGCCTTCCTGGGTGACGAGGAGGAGGCAACCTGATGGCCGCGGCCGGGCGCAGCTGGGGCTGGCTGCGACACAACGCGCTGCTCCTCTTCGCCGGCCTCGCCGTCGCCTACATGCTGATTCCGATCGCCGTGATCGCCGTCTTCTCCTTCGGCGCCACGCCGAAGGGCAAACTCACCTTCGGCCTCGAACACGGCTTCACCACCGAGTACTGGAGCAGCGCCTTCTCGCTGCCGCAGCTAAACGACGCGCTCTCTACCAGCCTGCGGCTGGCGGCGATCTCGACCGCGATCTCGACCGCGATCGGGACGATGATGGCGCTGGCGCTGGTCCGCCACCGCTTCCGCGGGCGGCGCCTGACCAACCTGCTGATCGTGATCCCGATGGCGACGCCCGAGGTGGTGATCGGCGCTTCCCTGCTCTCGATGTTCATCTATTCCTCGGTCGCGCTCGGCTTCACAACGCTGCTGATCGCCCACGTGATGTTCTCGATCAGCTTCGTCGTCGTCGTCGTGCGCTCGCGGCTGATCGGCTTCGACCGCAACCTCGAGGAGGCCGCGGCCGACCTGGGCGCCAGCCCGCTCGCGACCTTTCGCACCGTCACCCTGCCGTTGCTGGCGCCGGGAATAGTCGCCGCGGCGCTGCTGGCCTTCGCCCTCTCGATCGACGACTTCGTCATCTCCAACTTCAACTCGGGGACGACGGTCACATTCCCGCTCTACGTCTACGGCGTCAGCCTGCGCGGCATCCCGGTCCAGGTCAACGTGCTGGCAACGATGCTCTTCATGGTCACCGCGATCGCCGCCGGCGCCGTCCTTTGGCAGCAGCGCCGCGCCGAAAAGATGGCCTCGGTCCGCCCTGAGCAGGAGTCGGCGGCGGTCCCGCTGGCAAGCGCCGCGACATGACCCCCGACGGTGTCCCCGCCGACGGGCCGATACGTCGAGGTCACCTTGACGTATCGGCCCGTCGGCCCCTGCCGTTGCGGAACTACGTCGGGGGGAAGTGGTGTGCGGGCGCCGACAGCGAGACACTCGGCGATATCGATCCCGCAACGGGCGAGGTCGTTGCCAGGGTGCCTCTCTCCGGGGCAGCGGAGGTTCGCGCGGCGGCCGAGGCGGCTCGCGAGGCGCAGCCTGGCTGGCGCAAGGTGGCGCCGCAGCGGCGGGCGCGGGCGGTGCTGGCGCTGCGTGAGGGACTGGAACGGCGCCGCGACGAGCTGGTCGAGCTGGTCAGTGCCGATATGGGCAAGACGCTCCTCGACGCCGACGGCGAGGTCGGGCGCGGGATCGAGTCGGTCGAGTCGGCGGCGGCGGTCCCGCACCTGCTCAAGGGCGAGACCCTGGAGGGTGTCGCGGCCGGCGTCGATGTCGAGATGGTGCGCCAGCCGGTCGGCGTCGTCGCCGCGATCACGCCCTTCAACTTCCCGGCGATGATCCCGCTCTGGTTCCTGCCCTACGCGATCGCCTGCGGCAACTCGTTCATCCTCAAGCCCTCCGAGCAGGACCCGCGGCCGGCGGCGCTGATCATGGAGGTCGTCGACGTGATCGAGGAGATCCCCGCGGGCGTGGTCAACCTGGTCCACGGCGGGCGCGAGGCGGTGACCGCGATCCTCGAGCAACCGGAGATCGACGCGATCTCCTTCGTTGGCCGCGCCGAGACGGCCCGCATCGTCGCCGAAGGCGCGGTGCGAACGGGCAAGCGCGTGCAGGCCCTCGGCGGCGCCAAGAACTCCCTAGTCGTCATGCCCGACGCCGATCTCGAGCAGGCGATGCCGGCGATCATGGGCTCTGCCTTCGGCGCTGCGGGGCAGCGCTGCTTGGCGGGATCGGTCTGCGTTCTCGTCGGCGAGAAGACGCGGCGGGCCGAGGTGCGCGAGGCGCTGGTCTCGGCGGCCTCCGGGCTCACGGTCGGTCCCGGCAGCGACCCCGAGACCGACGTCTGCCCGATGGTCTCGGGTGCGGCGCGCGACAAGGTCGCGGCGGCGATCGATGCTGCCGCGGCCAACGGTGCCGAGATCCTGCTTGACGGCCGCCGGGACGCCGGGCCCGCCGGGACTCTTCTCGGGCCCACCATCGCCGCGGTCACCGACCCGGAGTCCGAACTGGCCCGCAACGAGCTCTTCGGGCCGCTGCTCACGCTGGTCGAGGTGGACGACCTCGACGCGGCCATCGCCTTCCTCAACGGCTCGCGCTACGGCAACGCGGGCGCCATATTCACCCGCTCGGGCGCGGCGGCCCGCCAGTACCGCCACGAGGCCGAGGCCGGGATGCTCGGCGTCAACGTGGGCGTCCCCGCCCCGGTCGCCTGGTTCCCCTTCAGCGGCTGGAAGGACTCGATCGACGGCGACCTGCACGCCAACGGCACCGACGCGGTCGGCTTCTACACCCGCAAGAAGGTCGTTACGAGCCGATGGTAGGAGGGCGGGGTACGCCCTCGCCCGTCCAAATGCCGGGCTAATTAGCCCGGCATTTTGAGTATCCGCCCGCTCGAGGGCGTACCCCGCCATCCCTACCAAGCGTTCCGCTGTGCGTTTGCCGCGCTATGCGTGGAGAAAGAACAGCGGAACGATTTTCAGCGGCCGATGTGGAAGCCGATCAGCTGGGGGATCTTCGCTGCCGCGGCGCTGATTGGGTCGGGATTGCGACCCGCTAGCTCTGCCTGCTCCTTGCGCATGATCCCCACGCGAATCGCCTCTCCCCCTAGCCAGTGGAAGGGCTCGGGCGGGACGCGGGGTGGCGAGGGGTCGACGAAGGCAAGGCGGGAGGCATCGTCGCGGCGGTCGAGGGCAAGAGAGGCAAGGGTGCGGCCGACCATGTGGGACGGACCGACGCCGTTGCCGGTGTAGCCGGCGGCCGCGAAGGCTCGGTTGCCTTGCAGGGGGAGAACCAACGGTAGGTGGGTCGGCGAAGCGTCGATGGGGCCGCCCCAGGCGTGGGTGAGGGCCTTGCCCTCCAAGCCAGGGAAGTAGGTCCAGAGGTGCTCGGCGGCTTCGGCGACGACCTGGGCGTCCAGCTCGGCGCGGCCGTGCAGGCGGGCGCCCATCGCTATCCGGCCGCCGCCCCAGCCGAAGGCGATGCGGCCGTCCGGGGTGGTGCGGAAGTAATCGATCAAGGCGCGACTGTCGGTGATGCACTCGCCGCCCGTCCAGCCGATCTCCTCGAGCAGCTCGGGGACCGGCTCGGTGAGGACGATGTGGGAGGAAGCGACGGTGAGCTTGTTGCGCAGCGGTGCGGTGGGTGCCTTTGCGGCAGCACCGACCGCGAGGATCGCGGCACGCGACCGAACCGCGCCGCCGCTGGTATGCGCCTCGACGCCGGTCCCCGAACCGGCCAGACGGGTGACGGGCGAGTGCTCATGGATCTCGACGCCGCATCGGAGCAACCGCTCACGCAGCCCCTGGGCCAGCCGCGCCGGCTGCACCGTGGCTGAGTTCGGGTAGAAAGCGCCGCCGCGGAAGGCGGGTGAGGAGCAGCGCTCCGCGACCTGCTCCGCCGTGAGCGGTTCCAGCGCGCCAGCGGCCCCCAGCTCCCGGCAGGCGGCCAGCGCCTCACCCCAGACTCCGTCGTGCGCCGCAGCGGTCGAGACCTGGAGGTACCCCCCGTGCCGGAACCAGGCATCCACCCCCTCCGCCTCGCAGAACTCCCCGATCCCGGCAACCGCATCCTCAGCCGCGCGCGCCACCGCCAGCGCCGCCACATCACCCCACCGCCGCCGCATGTTCGGCAACGAAAACCACATCACATTGCAAAACCCCCCATTCCGCCCACTCGGACCCTCCCCACACCGCCCCGCCTCCAGCACAACAACTGAAGCCTCCGGCTCCAACCGCTTCACGTGCCAGGCAGCCCACATCCCCGTATAGCCACCCCCAACCACCACAACATCAGCCGCCCGCTCTCCCTGAAGCTCCGGGGCAGCGCCCACTTCCGGCGCCTCCTCCAGCCAATACCCATGAGCCGTGTGCTTCACGGGACCAGTGTCGCAGGAGGGGAGGGGTGCCCCTCAACCGGGCGGATACTCAAAAAGCCGGGCTAATTAGCCCGGCTTTTGGACGGGTGAGGGGCACCCCTCCCCTCCTGCGACTTGACTCCAAATGCGAGTGCTCAGCCGGTTGGTTCAGGCACAAGCGCCGGATCCGGCCCCCGCACTTCGGTGCACGATTTGACCCCCAGAAAGTGGGGCCGCAGCGCATTGCTCTTGTTGCGGATCGTCCACTCCGTAAGCGCCAAACACCGGCCTCGCGACCCGTCCTCGGCCTCCAGGGTGATGAACAACGCACAGCGGACCCGGTGGTCGGCGATCCGTTTGCAACCGCCCGGCTTGGAGGCGACACAGGTGCTTTCCGGGTCTTCGTTGGTCGCCGAGCAGAGCAGGTGAGTGAAGGTGCGGTTTGCATGTGCAGCACGCGAGATTTTCAACACGTGAGCCTGCGCAATACCGGCGAATGCGAGTGAGACGAGCACGACCAAGATCACGGCAGTCCTGCCTGAAGATTTCATCGGACCCCTTCCTGGCGAGCGGGCCCGCCTCCGGAATTCAAGGAACAGAATGTCTTAATCAGTACACCAAAACCGAGATAATCGTAAGTATCCCCCAGCGGCCGGATGTCCAGGACGATGGACCGGCTCAGCTAGATTGCTCTCGTGGCAACCTTCGACGCCCTCGCCGACCTGCCTCTGGAGATCGAGGGGTACGAGTTCCAGCCCCTGGAGTTCGTGATCCCCAGCTTCGAACGCCTCAGCACCGTCATCCACATTTGGGGCAACGGCGAGGACGGTCTCGGCGAGGACGTCACCTATGACCCTGTCGACCACATCGCCCTGCAGGCGGCCGGCCCTACCCTCGACCTAACCGGCTTTTCCACCTTGGGCGACTTCTGTGGACTGCTGGGCGAGCTCGACACCTTCCCCGAGGATCCCCAGCGCGATGTCTCCCGCCTCTACCGCCGCTGGGCCTACGAGTCGGCGGCGCTGGACCTGGCCCTGCGCCAGGCCGGCAAGGGCCTGGCCGAGGTGCTTGGCCGCGAGCCGCGGCCGGTGACCTTCGTCGCCTCGATGCGGCTCTCGCCCGGCGAAGACAAGCCCTCCACGGTTGACACCCTGCGGGCAAAGCTCGACCGCTACCCCACCCTGCGCTTCAAGCTCGACCCGGTCAACGACTGGACCGACGAGCTGATCGCCGAACTGGTCGAGACCGGCGCCGTCGACTCGCTCGACCTGAAGGGCTTCTACAAGGGCACGGTGGTCGACGTCGAGACCGACCCCGAGCTCTACTTCAAGCTGATCGAGGCCTTCCCCGATGCCTGGCTCGAGGATCCCGACGTCAACGACGAGACCCGGACGATCCTCGAACCGGTCCGCGACCGCCTCACCTGGGACGCCCCGATCCACTCGATCGCCGACATCGAGGCCCTGCCCTGGCCGCCGAAGATGGTCAACATCAAGCCCTCCCGAGTCGGCGGCCTGCGCGAGCTCTGCGAGACCTACGATTACTGCGCCGAACACGGGATCGGCGCCTACGGCGGCGGCCAGTGGGAGCTGGGGGTCGGCCGTGGCCAGATCCAGGTCCTCGCCTCACTCTTCCATCCAGATACTCCAAACGACACGGCGCCGCGGCCCTACAACGAAGCGGAGCCGCCGGA
Organism: uncultured Solirubrobacterales bacterium; assembly: GCA_963817905.1. GTDB lineage: Bacteria > Actinomycetota > Thermoleophilia > Solirubrobacterales > 70-9 > VRUE01. The sequence continues at coordinate 1,025,795 of CAWFPS010000003.1, forward strand.
GGGGCTGCCCGTCAGTCCGCTGGAGCCGAAGTTGACCCCGGTGGGATTTCGATGGGATGACGGATCGGGGGGCGGGTAGTCCCTCGCCCGTCCAATTGCCGGGCTAATTAGCCCGGCAATTTGAGTATCCGCCCGGTCGAGGGACTACCCGCCCCCCGATCCTTCGCTGCCCGTTACCCGCCCATGCCGGCTGCGGGGGGAGCGGTTGGGTCGCCGCCCCCTTCGCCAGGGTTCTCGCGCGCCATGTAGTCCTCGGCCAGCAGGAGGTTGTCCTGGGAGCGCTCGACCACGTTGAGCAGGTCGCCCATCAGCGCTACCTCCTCGACCTGCTCCTTGACGAACCACTGCATGAACTGCTCCGCCCGGTAGTCCTTGACCTCACGAGCCAGCTCGAAGAGGGCGAAGATCTCCTCGCCGACCCGCTTCTCCTGCTCAAGCGCCTTCTTGACCGGCGTAACGCCATCCGAGTAGCTCGTTGCCTGCGCTTTGATGTCCGGGATGTGGACTTCCTCGCCAACGTCAAGCAAGTACTGCACCATCATCATCGCGTGCTCGCGCTCCTCCAAAGCCTGCCGGTAGAAGAAGGAGGCCAGCCGGGGTAGCGTCTCCGCGTCGTAATACACGGCCATCCCCACGTACTGCTGCGAAGCAGCGAACTCGTTGGCGATCTGCTCATTCAACGCGCTGGCGAAGCTTTTCTCAGCCATCAGGTCTCCTTACTCGGACGGGGGTTCTCGCCGCAACGTAGCTCAATCGAAAAGTTCGGCTGGCCGAAGAGGAAGGGCGGGGACCCTCTCGACCGGGCGGATACTCAAATTGACGGGCTAATTAGCCCGTCAATTGGACGGTCGAGAGGGTCCCCGCCCTTCCTCTTCTGTCACCCCAACCACCCCGCCCGCTTGCGCATCGATTTGATCCGCCGGAACTCGGCGATGTCCTCGCGCAGCGCCGCGGGAGCTGGAGCGGGCAGAAACCTCGCCGGCAGCGGGGACTCGACCACGCCCGTCTCGCTGCTCGTCACCCGGTAGGCCCGGGCGCCACGGCGAGCCGTCACTGCCGAGGGCGGTCCCGTTCCTTCCCAGAGAAGTCCCGCGTAGTCGTCGAGGCCGTAGCCGTCGGGCAGGCCGTTGCCGACCGCCTCGAGATAGGCGGCGCGGCGCTCCGGCTCGTTGTTGTAATGGACGCAGAGACTGCCGCTGAGCAGGCCGAGGCCCGCCTCGACCGCGGGCTTGCCCGAGGACTTGGTCACGCCGGCCTCAAACCAGCACATCGCCCCGGCGCTCTGGCCGGCGAGGACGATGCCCTGGCGCCAGGCGAGGCTGAGGATCGAGCTGAGGTCATGGGCCTCCCAGACCGCCAAGAGGTTGACCATACTGCCGCCGCCGACGTAGATCAGGTCCTGGCCGAGCAGGTGGTCGCGCAGCGCCATCGGCCGCCGGCCGAGGCGGAAGAGCGAAAGGTCCGAGGGCTCGCAGGGCCGCTCACCGAAGGCGGCGTAGAAGCGGCCGATCTGCTCGGAGGTGTCGCCGCTTGCCGTCGGCAGGATGCAGATCTTCGGCCTCCGCCCCGCCCGCTCGGTGGCAAGGCGCAGCATCAACTCGCTGACCGCCCGGTCCGGCGGGCGGGAGGTGAAGTCGTGCCCCCCGAGGGTGAGGATGCGTGAGACCATCGACGCCTAGGCCGCCGAAGCCGACGAAAGCGACGAGCCGCCGGCGCCCGGGAGCCGGGTGACCGGTTGGGCGTCACCGAGGTACGAGGTAGCGAGCCGCATCTCGACGACCCGCTCGTCGGCCGCATCGAGCCGGTAGCCGCGGGCCGCGGGCCGCGAGGCGACCACCCGGTTGAGCTCGCGGCCGACGAAATGAAAGGCGGCGCCGTCCTCGGCGGCGTAGCCCGGCCTCATCCCTTCGCGCAGCATCTCGTGGTAGGCGAGCCGGCGCTCGGAGGTCGGCTCGTAGTGGACGCAGTTGCTGAACGGCAGCAGGCCCATGCCCTCGACCCGCCGCGGCGCACCATGGAAGCCGGTCACCGCTTCGTCGAACCAGCAGAGCGAGCCGGCGGAGAGGCCGCAGAGGACCACGCCGGACTCCCAGGCTTCGCGCAGGATCTCGTCGATGCCGTGAGCGCGCCAGACCCCGAGCAGGCTAGTCACACTGCCGCCGCCGACGTAGATCAGGTCCTGGGAGAGCAGGTGTGCGCGCAGGTCCTCGGGCCCCTGCTCGCGGCGGAAGAGAGAGATGTGACTGGCCTCGCAGCGAGCGGCCGGGAAAGCCCGGTAGAAGCGGACGACATAGTGGTCGGCGTCGCCACTGGCCGAGGGCAGAAAGCAGACCTTCGGCCGCTCGCTGCGACAGAGGCCGAGCACGTACTCGTCGAGCAGGGGATTTCCCGACTCCATCGAGAAGCCACCGCCACCGAAGGCCACGATTTGGCGAGGCGTAGTCTCCATGCCCAAATGGTCCTCTCGCCGGGCCCAAACCGGCTTGTACAGGGGTCTGAAGTTCGCCGGGGGACCACCGCCCGTATGTACAGTGCGTGGCTGCGAGCAGAGGGCGTCGTCGGGTCATTCGGGAACCTGCGGAGGACAGCCGAATTCCGCTGCCGTTCCCAGCGGACAGAGGCTTTGTTAAATCGGTACCGCAATGTCCACAGAGCACCCTCCGGGTGTACAATCGCGTTTACCTAAACACGGTTGCCTACCCAGGGATCGACTTGCCTCCCACCTTTTCAACCGCTGGAAACGCAGTTCCAGAGCCAGCTGGCGACCTCGGAGCGACGCTTGAGCAGGAGCGCCTTCCGGTCGGCATCGAGCGCCTTCCCGAGCCGCTGGTCGAGCACTCCCAGCGCGAACGGCTGCTCAACGCGATGGCGCGCAGCTGCGCCAAGAAAGGCTTCGGCGCGACCACGATCGCCGACGTCTGCGAGGGCGCCGGCGTCTCCCGCGCGACCTTCTACGAGCTCTTCAAGGACAAGGAGGACTGCTTCCACGCCTCGATGGAGGTTGCGCTGGCGGACGCGATGGGGCGCATCGTCGCCGTCTACTCGCCCGACAAGCCCTGGGCGACGATGGTTCGCGACGCCGCCGCCGCCTTCCTCGACCTGCTCGCCAGCCGGCCCGCCTTCGCCCGCATGGCCCTGGTCGAGGCACCCGCCTCGGGCGGCCGCGCCTTCGAGCTCTATGCGTCCGGCAAGCGGGTCCTGCAGTCGCTGCTCGAACGCGGCCGCGACGATCCGGTCGAGGAAGTGGCGATCCCCTCCAGCGCCGGGCGCGCGGCGCTCTCGGCGGCCGAGTCGCTGATCGCCGGCCAGATCCTGGCCGGCAACACGGCGCGGCTGCCGGAACTGCTTCCCGACGTCGTCTACATCACCACGGTCCCCTACCTCGGCCAGGAGGAGGCGCTGCGCCAGGCGCGCGCCGCCGAGAGAGATCTCGGTTCCCCAGACGGTTGAGGATGGCGGCCGCGCGGGGGGAGAAAAGGGGGCGGTGGCGCCCACCGCGCGGACGCCACCGGCTCCCCCCTGAGGTAATCGCCCGCTCCCAGCGCGAGCGCCTGCTGGAGGCGGCGATCCGGGTCGTCGCAGAGGAGGGCTACGCGGCGGCGACGGTGGCCGACCTGACCCGCGAGGCGGGAATCTCCCGCACCACCTTCTACGCGATGTTCGAGGACAAGGAAAGCTGCTTCCTCGCCGCATATGACAGCGTCGTCGACGCCTTGGTGCGACGGGTATCGGCCGCCTACGAGGCGGAGGAGGGCTGGCCGCGGCGCGCCCGGGCCGGCCTCGAGGCACTGCTTGGAGCGCTGGCCGAGGAGCCAGAGGTCGCCCGGCTGGCGCTGGTCGGCGCCGGTGCCGCCGGCCCCGCCGCCCAGCGCCGCTACCGCGCCGCCCTGCAGCGCCTCACCCCCTTCTTCGACGAGGGCCGCGACTTTGCCCCAGGCGGTCGCAACCTGCCGGCGAACACCTCGCGGATGGCGATCGGGGCGGTCGCGGGTCTAATCTCCGACGAGGTGCATGAGGGACGCGCGGAGTATCTGCCGGATTTGCTTTCGGAGGTCCTTTTTGCCACGCTGGTTCCCTATATCGGACCAGCCGCGGCCGCCAGGGAGGTGGGCGAAAAGACAAGATAAACGCTTACGTACACCGAGCCGCTATGATGAAGGTACTCCGGAGTTTTCAAACTACCTGGGACGGGCTGATGGCATCCGAATCGCGGCGAGACCTCATCTTGGCGGCAATGATCCGCGTGGTCGGCAGCAAGGGATACAAGGAGACCTCGGTCGCCGATGTGATCGAGGAGGCGGGCACCTCCCGCACCACCTTCTACAAGCACTTCGAGGACAAGCACGAGTGTTTCCTCGCCGCATACGAGGTGCTGGTCGAGCAGGTCTTCGCCGAGGTCGTCTCGGAGTGCGATGGCGAGCAGAGTTGGCTGCGGCGGGTCGAGAGCGGGCTGGCGACGATCGTCAACCTCTTCGCCCTCGACCCGCGGCTGGCCCGCACGGCGGTGGTCGAGGTCGCCGCCGCGGGAGCCGACGCACGCCAGCTGCACTGGGACGCCGTCGCGCGCTTCACCCAGTACCTCGAGGAAGGGCGTGAGCTTTCCAACGGGCGCGAGCTGCCGGAGAACATCTCGCTGATGTCGGCGGGGGCCGTCTCGGGCCTGATCTTCGACGAGTTGCTGGCGGGACGGGCGGCGCAGCTGCCGGCGATGCTGCCCGACCTGCTCTTCGCGATGCTCGTCCCATATATCGGCCCGCGCGCAGCTGCCGAGGAGATGCGCCGCGTCGCCGCCGCAAGCTGAGCGCTAGGAAGAGGGCGCCCGGCTCATCTCTTCGCGCAGCCGGTGTCGGACGCGGTGGAGGCGGACCTTGACCGTCCCGTCCGGGAGCCCCAGCCGGCGCGCGATCGCCTCCTGGGTGAGATCCTCTGTGTAGCGCAGCTCGATCAGCTTCTGGTCGCGCTCGCTGAGGCGTTTGACGGCGGCGTGCAGGTCGGCCCGCTCGACCGTGGAGACGATGCGCTCGTCCTCGGCGCCCTCCCAGCGCTCGACCGTGTCGACCGGGTCGGGACGCACCCGCGAGTGATGGCGGAAGGCCTCGTTGCGGACGATCGTGCCCAGCCACTCCTTGCGCCTGGCGTCGTCGCGAAGGGTTGAGCGTCGGCGCCAGGCGCGCAGCAGCGCATCCTGGGCGATGTCCTCTGCCTCATTCGGGTTGCTGGCGTAGTGGTAGGCCATCCGCAGGCAAAAACGTTGCACCTCATCCCACTCCCAGCCGTCGCCCTGATCCTCGTCTTGGATGATCGACAAGTTGATTGCTCGACCGTACTACTTCTAAATTCAAACGGGTAAAATTTAGTGTTGAAACTTTTTTTACTGCCAATCAGGTCTCTATTCCGTGGCCTCGATTACAGCCAAAGAGAGCGGCGGGGATTGGGCCCAGCGCACCTATGAGGCGATGGCGCCGGTGTATGACGACTTCACCGCGCACCACGAATACGACCTCTGGACCGCTGACCTGCTGAAGCTGCTCGAGCGACGCGGACTGCAGGGCAGGCGCCTGCTCGATGTCGCCTGCGGGACAGGCAAGAGCTTTCTCGAGATGCTGCCGCGAGGCTGGCAGGTGACGGCCTGCGACATCTCGCCGGCGATGCTGGAGCGCGCCCGCGCGAAGGTCGGTGACGCGGTCGAGCTGACCGTCGCCGACATGCTGGAGTTGCCCGAGTTCGGCGAGTTCGATCTCGTCTGGGCGCTCGACGACGCGATCAACTACCTGCTCAGCACGGAAGAGCTGGAACGCGCCCTGGAGGGGATGCGCGCAAATCTCGCCACCACCGGGCTACTGCTCTTCGACGTCAACGCCTTGCAGGCCTACCGCACGTTCTTTGCCTCAACCGAGGTGGTGGAGCGCGGCGGCCGCCGGCTGGTCTGGCGCGGGCAGGCGGCGGCCGACGTGGCGCCCGGTTCGACCTGCGAATCGCGCCTGGAAGTCTTGCCGGAGGAGGGGCGCGAGAGCGATCGGGCCGGCGGGGGGCCCGTCCACGTCCACCGCCAGCGTCACTTCCCGGAGACCGAGGTGCTGGCCGCCCTGCGGGGAGCGGGCCTGGAGCCCCTCGACGTCTACGGCCACGGCCTCGATGGCGTCCCGCGCCAGCCACTCGACGAATCGATCCACACCAAGGCGATCTACGTCGCCCGCCCGGCCTAGCTTCCCAGGTCCCGCCGGGCCAGGGAGAGGCTGCGCGAGGCGAGCGCCCACTTTCGCTGGAGGCGCGGTTCGATCGAGCGGGTACTGCAGGAGGCCGTCGCCAGGCAATCGCCCCAGGAGTTGGCGGCGTCGATGTAGAGGTTGAAGGCGCGCTCAGCCGGACCGGCGCTGGCGATGAGGCAGCCGGCCGGCAGCTTGGTAGCGTGGATCCGCGAGTAGACGCTGCGCGTGCGCCGCACCTCGCCCAGGTAGTCGTCATAGCTGAGGCCTCGGGCCAGATCGTCGCGCAGGCTTGCCATCGCGGCGAGGAAGCCGTGCAACTGGCGGCGGCAGGAGCGGGTGGCGTGCGGCCTTGCCCGACCCTCGGTGGCGGCGCTGGCGGCACCGGTGGGCTTGCCGGCCGAGCTCGTCCCGTCCCGGCCGCAGGAACTGAGAATCAGCGCCAGGCCCAGCAGCATGCCGACTGTCGCCGTGCTGAGCCGCATCGGCGTAGTGTAGAAATTCGCCGGATGCCGAGCGTGCGCAAGCTCGCGGCCGTGACGGCGATGCTTGCTCTCGCCCTCACCGCTCCTTCTGCCAGCGCCAGCGGCAACGGCGGCGTGCTCGTCGTCGGCGACAGTCTCGAGGAACTGACCTCGCCCTACCTGCGGAAGTACCTGCCCGGCGTGCCGCTCACGGTCAACGCAGTCGGCGGCTCCAACAGCTACCAGATCCTCGACCTCTTCCGGGAAAGCTACGAACCCTCGCAATCGGTGGTCGTCTTCGACGCGGGGACCAACGACAACCCGGCCTATCCCCAGATCTTGGCCGGAAATCTGGAAAAGGTGGCGGCGGCGGCCGGCGAGCGCTGCTTGGTCGTGCCGACCATCCACGGCCTTACTGTCAACGGCATCGACAGCACCGGCAAGAACGAAGTCGTCGCTGCCTTCGCCGCCTCGCGTCCTGGGACGCAGACCCCCGACTGGGCGCGAGCCGAGGCGACCCATCCCGAGCTGATGCAGGCCGACGACCTGCACCCGGAGGCCGCCGGCGCCGAGCTGCGGGCCAGGCTGATCGCCCGGGGGGTTAAGGCCTGCCTCGGGATCGTCACCGCCGGCGAACGCAAGCCGGCGCTGAAGTCCGGCCCCGACCTGCCACCCGCCCACAAGCTGGCCCGCCGGGAGGCGGAAGTGACGGGCGTGCTCGCCGTCGGCCTGGCGGGCGCGCTCGTGGCGCGACTGGCGCAGCGGGCTCCCGGCCTCGCCGCCGTCCTCGCACTCCTCTCGATCCCCCTCGTGGGCGATGCCTGAGCCAGTACAGAGCGACCGCCGCTACATGCCGGGCCTCGACGGCCTGCGCGCGATCGCCGTCCTGGGCGTCGTCTTCTACCACCTCAAATTCGGCTGGGCCGAAGGCGGCCTGCTCGGTGTCGGCGTCTTCTTCACGCTCAGCGGCTACCTGATCACCGACATCCTGCTCAACCAGGTCAACCGCGGCGGGATCAAGCTGAAGTCCTTCTGGCTAGCCCGCGCCCGGCGGCTGCTGCCCGGCCTCTTCCTGATGCTGATCGTGGTGATGGCCTGGGTGACGACGATCGGGCCACACCAGCCGGGCGACTTCCGCGACGCCGAGCTCAGCGCCGTCGGCTACTTCAACAACTGGTGGCTGATCTTCCACGACGTCTCCTACTTCGCCCGCTTCGCCCCGCCCTCGCCGCTAAACCACCTCTGGTCGCTCTCGGTCGAGGAGCAGTTCTACATCCTCTGGCCCTTCCTGCTGATGGCGGCGCTGTACCTCGTGCCGGAAGCGCGGCGCAAGGCCGGGCCGCGTCCCCGCCTCGCCGCTGTGACCCTGGTCGCGGCGCTCTGCTCGGGGATCCTGATGGCGGTCCTCTACCACCCCTCGCTCGATCCCTCGCGGGTCTACTACGGCACCGACACCCGGGCGCTGGAGCTGCTGGTCGGCGCGGCGCTGGCGATGGTCTGGCCCAGCCGTCGGCTGACCGGGCGGGTGACGCCGCAGGCGCGGCGAACGATCGACGCCGCCGGCCTCGCCGGGCTGGTCGTGATCGGGGTGATGTTCTGGCGCTCGAACGAGTTCTCGCCCTTCATCTATCGCGGCGGCTTCGCGATCCTGTCTGTGGGCACGGCGCTCTCGGTCGCCGCCTTCGCCCACCCCGCCTCGCGGCTGGGCCCGCTCGTCGGCTGCCGGCCGATGCGCTGGGTCGGCGAACGCTCCTACGGCATCTACCTCTGGACCCTGCCGATCGTCGTGCTGACCTCGCCCCAGGCCGTGCACGGTCCCAACCTGGTGCGGGCGATCGGGCAGGTGGCAGCGATCATGGCGGTCGCCGAGCTCTCCTGGCGCTACGTCGAGAACCCGATCCGCCACGGCGCCCTGGGTCGGCTCCGGGCACAGTGGAAAGCGGGGCGCTGGCGGCGTCAGCGAATCCCGCGCGAGGGCTGGGTTGGGATCGGCGTTGCCGGAGTCGTGCTGATCGCTGCCGCCGCCGGACTGGCAGGGGTCGGGATCTCGAGCTCGCCCGCGGTCGGGGCCGAACCGGTGGCGAAGACGATCACGGCGAAGAACGTCAAGCGCAGGCCGCTGGCGACGACCTGCGAAGGCGTCGTTCACATCGGCGACTCAACCTCGGAGGGCCTCGTCTCGGAAGAATATTTGCCGGCGGAGCAGCTGATCAGCGCCCAGTACGCCCGGGTCGGGGCGACGACCCAGCACCTCGAGGTCGCCGGGGCACGCTCGATCTATGAGAACTTCGAAGGCGAACCGAACGCCCAGGAAGTGGCGGAAGCGTGGAAGAACGAAGGCTTCAAGGGCTGTTGGGTGATCGCGATGGGGACCAACGAGGCGGCCAACGTCGCCGCCGGCTCCAACTTCACCTACGGCGACCGGATCGAGAGCATGATGTCGACGATCGGCGACGAACCGGCGCTCTGGGTCAACGTCAAGTCACTGGTCCCCAACGGCCCCTACGCGGCGGCGAACATGGTCAGCTGGGACAAGGCCCTGCGCGAAGCCTGCGACCACTTCCCGAACATGCGCATCTACAACTGGGCCGCCGACGTCAAGGACGACTGGTTCATCCCCGACGGCATCCACTTCACCTCGGAGGGCTACGCCGCCCGCGGCCGCCTGATCGCCGACGCCCTGCTGGAAGCGTTTCCCAACAGCGAAAAGACGCCCAAGCTGACCGACAGCAAGGACTGCGTGGTTTCGGGCTGAGACGCGGTGCCCCCCCGTGGACGCTGGCGGCGTGAACTCGAAGCACACTACCGGCGCAAATTCGCCCGGAACATGGGTGTGTCCGGCCATCCGATGGGCCACCACGCGGATCCCTCGCCCTGCCTGTCCACCCCCGCATTCAGTGCCCTGTTACCGGTTGCACCTCGACCGACATCGCCGGCAAGGGCCCAGATCTGCCAGAGGCACAAGAGGGTCACGAGGATCGAAATGCCGCCCTCCGGCGTTTTCATATAGGTCAGCAGATACCCAAGGTGTCGTGGCGCCGCCACGACACCGCCGATGACGTTTGAGACAGGTACACGCCACGGATCGACCGTGCGGTTGGCGTCGCCCTTGGTGACGATCGTGCCATCGGCCTTGATCGCGATCAGGCGATGGCTCACGACCTCGCCGTGCTCGGTGAACGACACCACCCCACCCACCCGATACCGATTCTCGCGCACGACGACCGCGCTTTCCGAAGGAATGCTCGGGTACATCGAGCCGGTATGCACCACATACACCCGGTAGGGCAGCCGACCCGTCTCGTACAGGAAGAGAGCGGCCGCAGAGCCGATCAGAATCAGCGCCAGCAGAATCGAGACAGGCTTCGGCCACTTCACGGCTGCGCTCCTTTCGAAGGCCTGGGCGAGGGTGCCGCACCGGTATCGCTACTGCGGCGCGACACCCCCCGGAACTCCTCAGACCTCTTGCATTTCCAAGGCCCTGTTCAGGGCATCCGGGTCGACTACGGTTCGACTCCGACCTGAGTGGCCACGACCTGGTAGGGCAGACCGCTGCCTTTGATTTCTTCCGGTGTAACTTCCGGCGGATAGGTGTTGAACGGCTGTTCCTGCTGGGCGTTGCCTATGCCGCCTTTGTAGGTGGTGTAGCCGAACGTGAATTTGAAGTAGCTGCCCGCGCCAGGCGCGATGTTGGAGCCGACCTTGTACTTCTCTTGCAGCGGCCAGCAGCCCGCCGGGCTGAATTCGTCCGTCGAGTACTGCACCGAGCCGCAGTAGCCGGACGCCGGCGCCTGGTTGTCGTTCAGGTTGGCCGAGTGGAACAGCCAGCCGCCACTGTTGGCCAAGGTGACTTCACCGTATTTCCCGAGGTTGTTGAGCGAATGCAGTGCTTCCGCGTTGTTGAACACCACCCAGACGTCCTGCGGGTTGTGACCGATGTTTTTGTATTCAGCGGTGGCGGTCTGCGGCTCCCCCGGCAGCAGGTTTTTGAAGCTGAAAATCAACCCGTTCGGTCCGCTACCGCCCGATGTGTGAATGCGGATCGAACCCGTGGTGCCATTGATTTCACCTTGCTTCGTGTCGCTGAAGTAGGCGCCGGTGACTCCCGTCGCCGCCATGACCAGGGCCGCCAACACCACTAGCGAGGCGCCCAGGGCCCCAAACCGTAGCTTTACTGACATATTCAAGGCGTCAACCTCCATGTCGTATCTCACGATTCGACGTCGGTTTCGCCACTCGCTCCCCGCTGACCAGGCGACCAGTTACGGCCTAACGGTTCGATGCGTCGTCGTTGCTGCCGGCGCGAACCTAGCAACGGAAATCCGTAACTCCGCGAATATCTAGCCGAATTACAACCGCGTACCAGTACGAATTTCGTTCTTAGCTTTCAATCGAAGTAAGAAATATGACACCTTGCGATTTTCATCAGAAAATCTGGGAGTCGAGGAAGCCGGCGATCAGCACCAGCCAGCCGCCGATCTCGGCGACGATCAGGGTGGCCATGAAGACCTCGAGGCCACGGCCGGGTCGGCGAAACTGGTTGTCGGTGTCGCGCTTGAGGCCGTGGACCATGTAGCCGAGGACGGCGGCGTAGAAGTAGAAGGCCAGAGCCCCGGCGGCGAGCAGGTTGACCAGGACGCCCCAGCCGCTGAGCTCGGCGAAGGTCGCGACCAGCAGCAGGGCGAAGCTGTAGAGCAGCGCGGCGCGGTGAGCGATGTCGGTGTATGGATGCGCGACCCCCTCATCTGAGGCATCCATCTGGCGGAACTTCAGCACCCCCAGCAGCAGCGCCCAGAGGAACATCAGCGCCGCCGCCAGCAGCACCGCCTTCGTATCGTCTCCTAGGACCACCTGCCCTGAATACCAGCTAGGAGAGAGCCATGCCAGCCCCCACCACGATCACAGGCGTCGATTTCGCCACCGTCTTCGTCACCGACTACCCCGCCGCGATCGAGTTCTACAGCGGAATCCTCGGCCTCGAGCAGTCGGCTGACTACGGCAAAATCCCCGGCGGCGAGGTCGAGACCGGCAGCCTCACCCTGCAGATCCTCGACGCCGCCGCGATCGGCCGCGAGTTCGCGCCCAGCACCCACCCGATCGCCTTCCATGTCGAAGACGTCGAAGCGACCCGCGCCGAGCTTGAGTCAAAGGGGGTCACGTTCCTCGCCGAGACGATGGACAGCGGCGTCTGCCACATGGTCCCCTTCGCCGACCCCGACGGCAACGTCCTGATGATCCACAACCGCTACGCGCCGAGGAACTGAGCGAGCGCCTCGACGCCCTCGCGCTGGGTCTCCCCACCGCCGAGGCCACCGAGCGGCCCGCTGCCGTGCATCAGCATCAGTTTCAGCTTCTCGCCATCGGTCGTCTTCAACTTGAGGGTGACGGCGGCGCCGTCCATGACCGCGGCGCTGACCGTCATCCAGCCGCCACCCGCTCCATCGGCGGCCGCCGCGGCAATCCGCCCTGGCGGGAGGGAGATCGCCTCGCCCGCAGGCTCAAACTTGCGGTTCATCCCCTGCACGACCAGGCGCCGATCGGTTACCCCCAACGCCACCTGCCGGCCCTTGAACATGCTCGGCTGGGTGGCGACGCAGACTCCCCGAATCTCCTCGCCCGGCTCCAGCAGTCGCTCGATCACGGGGCGCAGCTTCGATCCAAGGTCCGCCACCGGTTGCTCCTATGTCAAGCCGCCACCGCGATTTGCGGGGCCGGCTTGTCTCTCTGAGTGTCGACGGTGTTCATGGATATCTCTCTTTCAGGATTGACCAAAAGCTTCCAGACTCGTGCTAATCATCGCATAATCGAGCTAATGGAGCCCCTTGTTAGCGCATTTATGGCACAATTAGCGCGATGCGCAGCTTCATCGACCTCGACCGGACCTTCGCCAACCAACCTCGCGAGCTCGGGGTCCTCCTCGCCCGAATCGATACCGGCAAGGGCCAGGAGCGCCTCTTCGAAGACCAGCTTCCCGAACTGCTCCGCCGGCTTTCCGAGCATGCCCGCATTGCCTCCATCACCGCCTCCAACGCAATCGAGGGAGTGCTCGTCGAGAGCCGGCGCGCAGAGCAGATCGCAGAGGGAGGCCGCCGCTACCGCAACCGCAACGAGCGGGAGTTCGCCGGCTACCGCGACGCCATCGACATGCTCGTGGCCCTCGACTCCTACGAGCCGCTCAGCCTTCCCTTCGTTCTACATCTACACCGGCTTCTCTTCGCCCACAGCGGCGGCAGGGGCGGCAGCCTGAAGAGCGACGAGAACCTGATCGTCTCCTACGAGGGCGGCAGGCGCGAGGTTGTCTTCACTCCACCTCCCCCCGAGGAGACCGAGTTCCTCCTCGGGGAGCTCCTGGCGCGCTACGAGGACGCCAAGCGCGATGCCGGCACGCACCCGCTCATCCTGATCGGCGCCCTCGTCCTCGACTTCCTGGCGATCCACCCGGTCACCGACGGCAACGGCCGCCTCGCCCGTCTCCTGACCACCCACGAGCTCTTGGCGCAGGACTACGGCGTCGCGCGCTACGTGAGCATCGAGCAGCGCATCTACGAATCGAAGAACAGTTATTACGCCAGCCTCTACGAGTCCCAGCGCAACTGGCACGAGGCGGAGCACGACGTCTGGCCGTGGATCGCCTACCTCTGCCACATCCTCGCCGGCGCCTACGACGACTTCGAGCAGCGCCTCGCCGCGGCGGGAAGGCAGACGGGCAACAAGCAGGAGAGGGTGAGGGAGTACGTCTTGCGCCAGGCGCCCGAACGGTTTCGCCGACGTGACGTCGAGCGGGCTCTCCCGGGCGTGAGCCCCGCCACGATCCGCCTCGTCCTCGCCGAGCTGCGCGACGAGGGGGAGATCAGGCCGGAGGGCTCGGGGCGCGGGGCGCACTGGACGCGGCTGTAGAGCGCCCTCGATGCGGTGGTACTTTGGCGATTGGGGTCGCCAAGGTCATCCCCGATCCGGACTTCTTCGTCTCGATGTACGTCCGGCGGGAGGCGGTCCTCAGCTCCCAGATCGAGGGAACCCAGGGCACCCCTTGAGGACCTGCTCGAACTCGAACTGGAGCAAGAGGGAAGCGACCGGCTGTCCGATGTCTATGAACTCGTCAACTACGTCCGCGCGATGAACTTCGGCCTTGAGCGGATAGCCACGCTTCCGCTCTCGCTTCGCCTCATCCGGGAAATCCACCGGGAGCTGCTGTCGGGGAGCGGGTGTGGGCGAGCCAGGCCCGCGCCGTGCTGCGAGCGACGCCGGTCGCGCGGGCGATGTCGGCATCGCTCAGCTGGGCGATCTCGTGCAGGTAGACCGCCTCGCGGACCAACGGCCGCAGGGCCAGGGCGGGTGAGGACATAGGCAGACTGTCGCAAGATTGCATCAGCTTTGTGCTGGCTCGTGGCTCCCACACGCCGCGGGGCCTTGTGAGGCGTCGTCGCGAATACGGATACGCGCTCGCTGCTCTCCACGGCGTCGGCGACGGCGGCGCGCACCGTGCCCATCTCGACCTCGGTGGCGCCCGAGTGGGCTCCGGTGCCGACCACGAACACGGTCGGGCATTCGAGCGCCGCGAAGTCGGGTCCGAGCTCGCCGTTGACGGCGTCCATCTCGATCACCACGTCCGCGGACTCGGCGGGAGACATCTTGGCCGAGCGGCCGAGCGCTGCCAGGATGCGCATCATCCAACCCAACCGACGGAACTGGGTGCGGACCTTCTGCTTGCCGGCCTCGTCGAGCATGGCGATCGGGTAAGCGCCGTCGATGAGCACCAGTCCACCGACTCGTCCGGGGTGCTGAGCGGCGTATCGCACCGCGATCGTGGCGCCGTGAGACCAGCCGACGAGGATCGGGCGCTCGATGCCGGTCGCGTCGATGACCCGTCCGATGTCGTCGACGGCCGCCTGGACGGAGTAGTCGGCCGATCTGGCCGACTTGCCGCGCGCCCGCGCGTCGAAGCGCACCGTGCGGTACTTGCCGTCGAGACGGCGGATGACGCGGCTCCAGTTCCGCACGGTGCCGAAGCCGCCGCTGAGGAAGAGCAGGGCAGGCGTGCCTCCCGGGGCGTCGACGGCATAGAGCTGAGTATCTGCGGCGGGAATCATGAGTTGTCGTGACATCGCGATCGAGCCTTTCGGATTGGCGTGCTGGTTGTCGCTGCTTGCCGGCTACTCGCTCGCAAGCGCCGTCCTCTCCCCTGAGACCGTGCGGCCCCCGGCGACCCGCCGCCTGCCCAGCGCCATCGCCAGGGCGGGGACGAGGGCGAGGGCGAGCAGCGCCAGCCCCCAGCGGAAGGTATGGGCGAAGGCTTCGGCGAGCGGACCGGGCGCCCGCGAGTGCTGCTCGCCGATCGCCGAGGCGAGCACGACCGAGAGGATCGCGGTCCCGACTGAGGCGCCGGACTGGCGCAGGATGTTCATCGCCGTGCTGGTGCGAGCGATCGCCGCTTTCGGCACCGCCTGCATCGCCGCGGTCATCGTCGGCATCATCGCCATGCCCATTCCCAGCCCGAGCACAAAGCTGAAGGCGCCGAGCAGGACGTAGGAGGTATCGGCGTCGACGAACGTGAAAGGGGCGAGCCCGAGCAAGAGCAGCGGGATCCCGTAGGCGGGCCAGCGGCTCGGCCCATAGCGGTCGGTGAGCATGCCGGCGAGCGACATGGTGATCATCGACCCGAGTCCGAGCGGCGCCATCAGCAGGCCCGCTTCCAGCGCCGAGGCGCCGCGCACCGTCTGGTAATAGAGCGGGATCAGCAGCAGCGATCCGAAGAACGCGATCGCGAACAGCAGCAGGGTCCCGGCGGCGGGCCCGGCCGCGGTGCGGGTGAAGGTGCGGATGTCGATCAGCGGTGCCCCGGCCTCCCAGCTGTGCCGCAGGAAGCCGGCGATCAGCGCCGCGCCGGCGACGATCGGGAGCCACGACTCGGTTGTCCCGAAGCCTCCGTCGTTGGACGCGGCGAGGCCGAAGATCAGCGCCGTCAGCCCGGGTGAGAGCAGTGCCATCCCCAGCCAGTCGAGCCTGTGGGCGGGCTGCGGCTCGTCGCGCTCCAGCACGATCGTCGCCAGCGCAATCGCGACGATTCCGATCGGGATGTTGATCAGGAAGATCCAGCGCCAGGAGACGTCGTCGACCAGCCAGCCGCCGAGGATCGGGCCAAGGATCGGCGCCGCAAGCATCGGCATGCCCAGCAGGCCCATCACCCGGCCCATTCGCTCAGGTCCGGCCTTCCGGGTGAGGATCGTCATCACGATCGGCATGATCATCCCGCCGCCGAGTCCCTGGAGCACGCGGAAGGCGATCAGCGAGCCGGCGCTCCAGGCGACGGCGCAAAGTGCCGAGCCGAGCATGAACAGGGCCAGCGAGCCGAGGTAGAGGCGCTTGGTCCCGAAGCGGTCGGCGGCCCAGCCGGTCAGCGGGATCACCGCTGCGAGGGCGAGCGTGTAACCGGTCACGACCCACTGGATTGTCGTCAATGAGGCGTCGAACTCGATCCCGAGGCGGTCGATCGCGACGTTGATCACGGTCGTGTCGAGGATCGACATGATCGCCCCAAGCAGGACCACGGAGGCGACAATTATCGTCCCCCGGTCGAGGGCGTTGGAATCGTTCTGTGCGGCAACGGAGGGCATGTGAAACTCCCGGTTCGGGGTTGGC
Source organism: uncultured Solirubrobacterales bacterium (assembly GCA_963817905.1). Lineage (GTDB taxonomy): Bacteria > Actinomycetota > Thermoleophilia > Solirubrobacterales > 70-9 > VRUE01. Next base: position 1,042,104 of record CAWFPS010000003.1, read on the forward strand.
TGCTTGCCAGACCTGACAGCGCAGCCGCTCGCGTTGTGACAGCCGCTCAGCGCCTCGAATTGATCAGCGTGCCGAGGTTGCCGACCGGTGCTCCCAGGTGTCTCAGCTTGTCCGGGTTGGCAACCGAGCTGATCGCCTTGATCTCACCGTCGGCGATGTCGAGGGCGGTGACGCCGACCAGTCGCTGCGCGTCGTCGAAGACGAGCAGCCCAGGGCCGCCATTGACCTCGACCGCGCGGAACTCGATCCCGGGGAGTCGGGTCTCCCGGCTCAGCCAGCCCATCAGGGTGCGAGCGACGCGACTGCGCCCCCGCAGCGTCCGGGCGAGCGCCGGCGCCTTGCCACCGCCGTCGCCCGTCAGCTGGACGTCGTGCGCGAGCAGCGACTCCAAGCCGGCGAGGTCGCCCTGCTCGGCGGCCTGGAAGAACCGCCGCCCGAGCTCGTCACGCTGCTCGCGCGTGGTCTGAAACCGAGGCCGGCCATGCTCGACGTGCCGCCGCGCGCGGCTTGCCAGCTGCCTCACGTTGTCCTCGCTCTTGCCGACGATCGCGGCGACCTGCGAATAGCCGTAGTCGAAGACGTCGTGAAGCAGCAGGACCGCGCGCTGCTCCGGCGAGAGGCTCTCGAGCAGAACCAACATCGCCACCGAGAGCGAGTCGGCGGTCTCGGCGTGGCGCGCGGGGTCGTCCTCTCCGTCGGTGACGATCGGCTCCGGGAGCCATTCGCCGACGTAGCGCTCGCGGCGAGCACGGGCAGAGTGCAGCTCGTTGATCGCCAGTCGGGTGGTGATGGTCGAGATGTAGGCGGGAGGCGACTCGATCTCCTCGCCGCCGTCGATCGCCTGGTGGACTCGCAGCAACGCCTCCTGTACTACGTCCTCGGCTTCGGAGACGCTTCCCAGCATCCTGTAGGCGATCGCGAAGGAGACCGGCCGCAACTCGTCCAGCATCTGCTCGCGCTCCGTCATCGATTCACCTTTCTACGTCGAGTACCTACCCGATAGACAAGACAGGGACCCTCGCTGTGACAGCTGGCCGGCCGCTGTCACAAGCTTGCGCCTAGCGCTGTCAAGGGGACGACAACCCAACGACCGCGGAGGACAACATCATGAAACCACGCATAGACCATCCCGCCCAGACTCTCCCGGGCGCGATGCAGGCCCTACAGAAGCTCGACGGGGCGACCAGGCGGGCCGGGGTGCCCGAGGCGACTCAGGAGATGATCCGGCTGCGGGCCGGCCAGATCAACGGCTGCAGCGCATGTGTCGACATCCACTCGCGCATGCTCAAGGCGCTGGGCGAGCCCGACGAGCGGATCTTCACGATCGCCGCCTGGCGCGAGGCGAGCTACTTCTCCGACGCCGAGCGGGCGGCGCTCGCTCTAGCCGAGGCGGTCACCCGGCTCGCCGATCGTCCCGACCCCGTTCCCGACGAGATCTGGGAGGAGGCCGCCCGGCACTACGACGACGAGCAGCTGGGAGCGCTGGTGCTCTCGATCGCCGCGATCAACACCTGGAACCGGCTCAACGCCGCGACCAGGCAGATCACCGGCGAGTGGGTCGAGGAGCTCGTCGCCGCCCAAGCGGCGGGCTCACCCGCCTGACGCTCGCGGCCGACAGCCCGGTATGGGCTCCCGGGCTGTCGGCCAGGTTTCCCCGTCACTCGGCGGCAAGGCTCGAGCGCTCTGGCACGAGGATGAGAAGCGCAGCGGGTCTCCTCCGCCGGAGCGTACGAACACTTGGAGGCGACGTTTAACCTGGCGGCCTGTCCAGGGCTAAGCGATCAAGGGGGACTTGATATGGCGATGCAACGAAAGCCGAGTTCCGCTCGCAAACCACCACTGCCTTCGGCGGGTCTCGCCGATGTCGAGCATTGGATCTCGCGGGTGATGCCCGACCTGAACCCGATCGTCAGATCGCTGGATGAGCAGATCCGCGAGAGGATCCCCGAGCTTCAGTACGCCGTGAAGTGGAAGAGGCCGTTCTACGGGCTGCCGGACCTCGGATGGATCATCGAAATCGCCGCCTACGACGTCTCCGTGAACGTCGTCTTCTTTGGCGGCGCGGACTTCGACTCGCCGCCGCCCCTCGGAGATACCGACCGGAGCCGCTACGTCAAGGTCAGGACCCTGGAGGAGGCGCAGGCGGCAGAGATGACCACGTGGATCGAGCAGGCCGCGGGCATACCGGGTTGGAAGTAACAGCCCAGTACGGCGGATCCAGACCCTGGGGCGCGAGCTACATTTGCCAGCGCGTTTGATGCCCAAATGTGATGCCCAAACCCCTGGCGGAGGGGCTGGGGCCGCCAACTGAAATGGCGGCATCCCGCGCTACAATGCGGGATGCCGCCACAATTGACGGGAGCGACGGGGCAGGAGTCCTCAAAGGACACCGGATTGAGATTCGGGGTTGAGAGTCGACCGAGCGGAAAGACTCAAGACCGCCCCCTCAACGTAAGCAGGCCCACCGCACCAAGGGAGACAGCGGCAAGCACGAGAGCGGCCGTGACGAGTCCCGGATTGCGCGCGGTGAAGGAGCGCGTGTCCGGGGGTGGCTCGAACGCGGACGTTTGGCGCTCAGGTCCCAGGCCGCCCGGCACGGCGCGCCTGACCTCGATGGCGCTCGCCGGAAGGCGGGCGAAGTCGTAGCTGGGAGGCCTCGCGATCGAATTCCCGTAATAGACGGTGTAGGGACGCGGGCGCCCGCCCTCGACCAGGAGGGCGCGCGAGCGGCTCCATGCCGATACCTCGATTCCACGCAGCGGCGGATCGTCGCCGTTCTCGACCTCGACCCGCAGGTAGCGGCGACGGGCTCGGGTGTCGATCGGGAGAGAGGTCGACCCGGGAAAGCGGAAGACCCTCGCGGTAGTCAGAGGGACGAACCGCCCGCGACGGTTCGAGCCGAGGATCGTCACCGGGCGCTCATAGCGGGGCGTCGCCGCACTGACTCGCAGCTCGTCAACCGGCACGTCGCCGAATCCGAGATCGGCGGTGATGATCGTGCGCGTCCCCTCCTGATGCTGCGAGACCGACCTGACCGCACGCCGGATAAGCCGTGGGCGTTCGCGAACTCCCGACACCTTGGCGCCGGCGATGCGGTTGACACCGCTCGCCCGCACGAGCAGGTAGCGGGAGTCGCTGGGTGGGAATACGGCGGTGGTGCTGTAGGCCGACCGCGCGCCGCGCACGTCGTAGATCCCCGTTGTCGAAAGACGCGTGAACGGTCCGTCTCGATCGTCCGCGCCGAGTACCACCGCGCGGCCGACGAAGTCCCGGCCCGAGACCTCGAGCTCGACGCGATCGCGCACCTTCCGCCGCTCGCCCAGATCGAGGAGGGCAACGGCGAACTGTCCCTGGCGTCCGCTGTTGATCACCTGGACCGACTCCGTACCGCCGTTGCGAGTGCTTGGGCCGCGTCGCCAGGGAACCTCGCGCCCGCGGGCATCCGCGACTCGCAAGTCGGCGAAGCCCGGCGCGGAGTGCTCGAACAACGCCCCGTCGGGCTCGAGCAGGACCGGCTCGTCGCCTCCCTCCGCTACCAGCGACCGCTGGTAGCGGAACTCGGCGCTGCCGAACCCGGCCGCCGCCGGCTGGGCACCGGCGGCGAGCGACACGAGCACGACGAGCGGCAGGGCGACCCGCCTCATCCCTCCTCCGCGGCGCTCGGAGCATCATCGTCGTCCCCCACCCGGATCTGCTGGTAGGCGAAGGCGCCTACCAGCAGAAGCAGCCCGAGGACGATGAGTGAGAGAACACGCGGGAGCTGCTCGAGTGCGGCGAGGTCGTAGGTGCAGACCTTGGCAATGGCTAGGGCGAGCAACGCGAGGCCGGCGATGCGGAAACGTTGGATATCGCGCAATAGTCCGTAGACGACCGCGCCAAGACCCGTCAAGGCCCAGAAAGCCGAGAGCAACGCCTGGCCCATCTGCCTCGTGCTCCCGAAGCTGGTGACGCCTGCGACATCGACAATCGTCACCGACCCGAGGTAGAGGAAAACGACGGCCGCGGCAGCCCCGCACACCAGACCTACCCGCGGCTCGATCTTGCCCAGGGCGAATCGGCCGTAGAGCGCGGCGGCCGCGCAGGCGCCCAGACCGACGACCGCTTCACCAAGGTCGGCTACCCCGGCGACGAGTGCCTCCGGCGGAGCCTCGAAGAGAAGCGCATGGCCGAGAGCGAGACCGAGGGATGCGCCGGCGGCGGCCAGGAGCAGCTCGGCGTTCGACGCGACGAGCCCCGGCTCCCGGCTCGCACGGGTCGCCATGTAGGCAAGCACGCCTGCCTGGATCGCCCAGCCGACGACGAGAACGGGTCCGTCGAGAGCATCGGCGAAGCCGAACGCTGAGAGGCCCAGACCGACGGCGACGAGCAGCGAGCCGACCTCGTCGACTATCGCCTGGCGGAACACAAGGGCACCCAGGAGGATGTGGCCGGCCGCCAAGCCCAGAAGCCAGGCGCCCGCGGCGTCCGGGTGGCCGGCCTGTTGCAACGCGAAGTAGCCGGTGACCGCGATCAGGGCGACATTGGCGAGCAGCACGAACAGTGACGGGATCGGCAGCTCATCGGCGCTTCGCGTCCGCAGCTCGTAGCCGATCGCGGCGATCAGATAGAGGACCCAGAACCCGGCCAACGCGCCCAGCGCGATCGGGAGATGCTCGTCCTGGTTCGCCATGACCCATGCCACGAGCTGCGGCGCAGAAACCGCGAAGGCGCCGATCGAGAGCCAGTTCCACCGCTGCCACAGCACGACCCCGACCGCCGCGGCCATGGCGATCGCCATGAAGGCCAGGGAGAGACCAGAGGTGCCCGTGCCGGCGAGGAGCGGCGCCGCCAGCGCGCCAAGGAGCCCGATCGCGGCGACGATCGTCGATTTCCACCGGACCGCGATCGCCACACCGACGATCCCGGCCAGGCCCGCACCGGCAAGGCCGACCCCGGCGGGGATCACCTCGTATATCTGCGTCCCGACCAGGAGCGTGGCATCGAGGCCAGCGAGCGCGCTACCCACGGCCGCCAGCGCCGCCTGGGTTTGGCCCTTACGCTCGTAGAGCCATACGCCGACAAGCAAGAGCGCCGTGGACCCCAGCAGGCCGAAGGTGATGCGCATCGACTCATCGATCCAGCCCCGGTCAAGCCCTATCCCGACCAGAAAGGCGATCCCGAGCAGGATCGCGATCCCCCCGATCCAGGCGAGCGCCCGCCCGCCGAACTCCTCGAAGCGATCCGCCAACCGCTGATTGGTCCACTGCGGCCGGTTTTTGAGTTCTTCTCCGTGCATGATTCCTCCTCGCTTGCTGACTGGTGGTCAACAACGTACCAGACTTATTAACCGTAGGTCAGCAAGCCGGTATAGTTGGCTTGCAATGACTCCCCCCGCTTACCGCAGGCTCCAAGCCGAGGACAGGCGCCGCCAACTTCTGGAGCAGGGCGCAGAGCTGTTTGCCCACCACTCCTACGACGAACTCTCGATGCGCAAGATCGCCGGCGAGTTGGGGATTTCCAAGCCGCTGCTTTACCACTACTTTCCTAGCAAGCGAGAGTTCTTCCAGGCGACGATCGCCCAGGCGGCGGCGGAGCTACAGGCGCGGACGGAGCCCGACCCGACCTTGCCGCCGCTCGATCAGCTGCGAGGAAGCCTTGAGGCCTTTCTCGAGCTGATCGACGAAAACGAGCTCGCCTACCGCAAGCTGATGCAGAGCCTTAGCAGCGTTTCCGAGGTACGGGAGCTGATCGAAGAGGTACGAACGAAAACGGCCGCCCGCATCCTCGAGGGCCTCTACCCGAAGGACCCCCCACCCAAGGCACGGACCGCCGTACATGGCTGGCTCTGGTTCATGGACGGTGCCTGCCTCAACTGGATCGAGCATCGCGACCTCTCCCGCGACGAACTGCGTGACCTCCTGCTCGGCACGCTGGTCGGCGCGCTTGCCGCCGCGAACGCGATGCCCGCTCGATAGAACAGCCCGGTGGCAATCGCGGGATCTGCCTGAACCGGCACCGGCCGATTTGCAGGGACAACGGGAGCGACGGGGCAGGAGTCTTCCAAGGACACCGGATTGAGATTCGGGGCTGAGGTTAGGACATTCGAAATAACGAGCCTAATTTCGAAGCGAGTTGCGCCTCATGGCCCCCGGAACGAGGACAAAAGCACAGACCGCCAAAGTCGGCAAGCTCCGCGGCAAAGCCGCGCGGTCCGGTGGGACCTCGGTCGCCCAGCGAGCCCCGAAGGGCGCAGTGGCGCGGGAGAAAGCCGAGCTCGAGCGAACCCTGCACTTCGTCGATGGATATAGGAGCCTGGCCGATCAGGCGGGAGAGGTCGGCGGGAAGATCCGCGCGCTTGCCTGGGAGCAGGTGAAGGAGTTCCCACCGATCCGTGTCCGTTCCGCACAGGACGTCCTCGAAGTCTCCGACCACACGATCGACGTCTGGTGTCGACGGGGAATCCTTGAGCTACGCGCGGAGAGGCCCAAGCGCGTTTCACTCGACAGCGTTCTGACGGCGCGCGAGGCTCTCGAGGAAATCAGGGCCGCCGGCCAGGACCGCGACCTCACCGCGGCGCTACTCAACAAGCTCGAGCTGGACGAACTGAAAGAGGACGCCCGCTTCCGCGCCTCGCCTGCCCAGGCGAAGCGCGGGGAACGCGGTGAGTGGCCCGAGGGGTTCTAAACCACCCTTCGATGTCTGGCTGACCAGGGAGGCCGCCGAGGACGTCAAAGCCCTGCGGGGCGCCCAGGCACGGGCGGTGAAACAAGCACGAGCCGAATTTCAGCAGATCGGCTGCCGGGCGGCCCACTACCGACTCTCGGGCGCGGGCGTCGAGCACCTTTGCGTCCTCAGGCTGCGCGACAACTTCCGCATGGTCCTGCTCTTCCGGCCGGTAATCGGACAGGAACGGATCCGCTCAGGGTCGAATCGAATGAGCGGGCGCGAGAGCCCGAACACGCAACGCCGCCGTGAGGGGAGTGGCCGACCGAAACGAAAATGCCCGCTAATTGCACGCTTTTCACCCGTCGGGTCACGCCGGAGGGGGTGAGTTTCCGCCGCTCCAGGCTTGAACGGGAAACGACCGAGAGGAGCGACATGGCCTGGACGAGTGGAGACTTCGAGGGACGGCTGACCGCGAGAGCGGTGGTGGCTTTCTACTTCGGTAAGAAGCTCGCGGAAGAACAGCTCGTCGACGCGGTCAAAGACGGAGAAGTCGTATACGCCGCGGTGAGGTGCAAGGGCACGCAGCGGGTCTGGGGGATCGTCTTCATCGTGCGCCTCCACGGAAAATGCCTCAACGTCAAGCCGATCAGCGAGCGCATCGGCCCATTCGATAACCGTTGCCCACCGAGGATCCTCGATCTGCTCAGCGAGACGACCGACGAGATGGCGCTCGAGTGGCGCGCCCGTTGCCGAACACGGAGAGCTGGGCCACGTCGCTCAGCCCTTGTCTCGCCGCAGCTCGGGGCGCGGTCGGTTTAGGTCGATGGCCATGGCGAGGATCAGGGTCGCCGTCCAGGCATTGACTGGATCGAGCTTCAGCGGCTCGCTTCCGCCGACCAGGTTGACGAGGAATCAAATAGCAAGCCAGACGAACGTCATGCGAGCACCTCCGTCGTGCTTCGAGGGTGAGAGCGTTCGACGCCAAGTATTGCCGAGCTGCGGCCGGACGCAAGCGTGCTGCTACCCAGATTGGCCTTCCTGGGCCGCCTGCTCCTTGACGCGGCGAGCGGCCTTGGCGTAGGCGATCATCCGGTCGCGGCGACCGATCGCGAGGACGACGCTCTTTGCCGGAGCGCCGTCGCTGGGCTCATTGCGGTAGACGAAGCGGTAGCGAGGCTTGCGTTTCCAAGTCGGTTCGTCGAAGCGGACCTTGCGACAACCCATCAGCACGCGGGGCGGTTTGTCGCCCATCAGCTCGCCGTGGTGCGGATTGCCGTGCAGCTCGACCACGATGCGCGCAACCTCCCGCCTCAGGGCTTCGTCCAGCTCGTTGGCGTCGGCCGTCGCCTCCGCCAGTGCTTCGACCTGGTGCCGCTCAGCCTCCGGGGAGCTGCTCAACGAACTCCCCCATTCCGATCTCCGTCAGGAAATCGCCGGCGCTCAGCCGCTTCCCCTCGCTCTTCGCGAGACGCTCCTGGAGGAACAGCGCCAAGCCAGCGTTCTCCAGCTCCTCTTCCAATTCCTCGATCCTCTCCTTGGCGGCGACCAGGTCGACCGTGGGGACCAGCGACGCCGATCCCTCCTGGCCCCTGGTCGTGATTCGGACCACATTGCTCTCGAGGTCAGAGGAGGGCTTGCGCCGCGAGGACGCCTTCTTGACGAGCTGCGGCAAGTTGCGCCTCGCCTCGCTCGTACCAAGCGCTGTCGGCTTCTTGCCTCGGGCCGTCGCCATGCGGCTAGAGTACCACTAGTTGTACAAGTCGAAGAGCGAACCACGAGTACTCCGCAACCAAAAACGCTCCGCGAAACGGGAGCGACGGGGCAGGAGTCCTCAAAGGACACCGGATCGAGATTCGGGGTTGAGCGCGACTTCCGGCTACGCTCGGCGACGAAGTTCTGCGAGCCCGGCGACCGTGCGATCGCAGGGACGCTCAAGCGCCTCGAGGAAGCGAGCGGCCTCTTCCCCGCCAAGCGCAATCGTAGGCAGACCGGCGACTACCTGGCGCCCCTCGTCACTGCGCCGGGTTTCGGTCCGACGAGGTTTTGGGCGCTCAGGCGATTCCATGAATCAATGATCGTACGTGGCAAGGGTGCAGACATGTCGTTTGAAGCGTCGTTTAGCCTGCAGTCATCCGCTACGATGAGGGTGTCATGCACGCAACCCAAGCACCCCCTGCCGCTGGCCTCTACGCCCACCTCGTCGACGATCTGCGAGGCGGCGTCTTGAACAACGCCGAGCTGGCGACAATCACCGGCGTCAAGACCCGACAGGTCCAACACTGGGCTGCCGGCACCCACCGGCCCCAAGGCGAGGCGAAGGACCGGCTGCTGGAGCTGCACTACATCCTGGAGCGGCTGCGCGATGTCTACACCGCCGAGGGTGCCGACATCTGGGTCCACGGCCGCAACCGCGACCTGGGAGGCGAGAAGCCGATCGACCTACTCGCCGCCGGCCAGTTCGAGCAAGTGCTCGCCGCCGTCGAGCGCCTCAGCGCAGGGGCGATGTAGGAGTGGCGCGCGACATCGCCGCCGCGGTGTCGCGCGCAGCCACGGCCACAGTCGCTGGCCGCTTTCAGCGCCATGTTTCGGCGCGTCAGGAACCGCTCCGCGGCAGCCGCGCCGGAGGTCGCTGGGGTCCCGAGGCCACGTACCCCGTCCTCTACCTGGGCCGGCCCACAGCCTCGGTGGTCGTCGAGGCCCACCGCCACCTGGTCGAGACGGTGGAGGGCATGCAGCCACAGATGGTCGGCCCGCGTCGCCTGGTGACCTGCGAGGTCGAGGTCACGAACGTGCTCGATCTGCGCGTCGGCACGAACCGGGATGCCGTCGGTCTGACGATCGCCGATCTGTGCAGCGACGTCGGCGACTACGAGATCTGCCACCGCATCGGCCAAGTTGCATGCAAGCTCGGTCTACACGGCGTCATCGCCCCGGCCGCCGGTGGCCTCGGCGAGACCCTGGCGGTATTCGAAGATCGGCTGGGCGAGGAGGAGCAGCTAGCGCTGATCGAAGAGCAGACTTGGGAGTCGCTCCCAGCCGATCCGCGCGAATCGTGACGGCTGACCGGCCGATCCCTCGGCTACAACCGGCAAAACTCGACTTCGGTGACAAGTGCGGGTTCGCCCAAACTGAAATATGCCGATTTGCCGGGACTTGACGGGAGCGACGGGACTCGAACCCGCGACCTCCGGCGTGACAGGAGCCCCGAGAAGTGGCGGAAAATCGACCGGATTTGGCTTGTTTATGCGGAATTCGAGGGGTCGGCGGTGAGCACTGATCCGGCCGAGAAATAGCTGCAATTTGCGGTCGATTTCAGCGCTTTTGGGCACTGGTGCCCAAAAACGGTGGCGAACTGAAGGTTGAATCTACGCCCGACTCGGGTCACCGGGGTCAACGTCTTGTCTTCAACAGACTATCCTTCTGTCCGTGGCGACGAGCGACCGCGAACCGCCTGAGGCGAAGGCGAAGATGACCAATGGCCGCGAAGCCCTGCGCCGTGTTCAGGACCGAAACACGCTCTCCGAAGACGAGGCAATCGAGCTTGGCGTCAAAGCCGTGCATAAGGCCCGGCGCGAACGCCGAGCCGCCGGTCGAGATCGCATCGAGGACGTGATTGACCGCTACTCCGGCTGCATCGACACCGGCGGCACCCTGCGCGACCATATCGACGGACTGCGCGACGAGTGGTCGTGATCCTCGACAGCGCGACGCAAGTAGTAGCTGCGGGGCCTTGAGCAGGTTCGCCTACTACGACCGAGACGCCGACATCGCATGGCTCCCGACCGGCGAGTCGAACGATGTCGTCAGCGAGCGCGTCCCTGACGGCCTCCGCGACTACGACCGCGTCAGCCGCCAGCTCGTCGCCATCGAGATCTGGGGCGCGAGCACCCGCCTTCCGGCAAGCATTCTCGAAGCGCTGCCAGCCCCACGAGCATCCGGGTAAGCACGAACAAAAGCCGCCCGACGACGAGGGAAAGCGCCCAAAACTGCGGCCGTCAGAGCGGCGCGCGATACTAGATGAGTAGTTCCACGACTCAGGCCACGAAGTCGACCAACGCCCGGCTGTTGCGTCCGAGTTCGTAGTTCAGCGAGATCGCCGCAGCCAGCGCGAGGAGGCGGCTGGCGATGCGAGCCCGCAGGCCGCGAAGGGTGCGGGCGCCGTGGCGCTCGAGGCTGAGGATGTCCTTGGCGCTCCAGTAGATCGACTCGATCCGCTGCCGCAGCGGCGCGAGGTGAAGGCCGCCCTCGGTCTCGTCCTTGCGGCGCGGACGCACGACGGTTGCACCCAGAGCGGCGGCGTCGGCTTCGAAGTCGGCGCCGGCATAGCCCTTGTCGCCCAAGATGGTGATCGGCCCTGAGCGGTTGACCCGCTCCAAGAGCCGCAGGCAGACCTCGCGCTCGCCTTCCTTGGGCGAGGTCAGCGCCATCGCCCGCGGGGTCCCGTCGGGAGCCATCAACGTGTGCAGGCGAAAGCCCCAGAAGTAGCGGGAATGCGAGGCGCAGTAGCCGTAGTCGGCGGCATTGGCGATCGCGTCGCCGAGGCTGCTGGCGCCGGCCCGCTTCACCGTCTCGCGCGAGCGGGCGCACTCAACCGGGGTGGAGTCGACGAGCAACAGGTCGTCGTGCCAGCCGGGGCTCTGGGACGCGAAGGCCGCGATCATCGCCTCGATCGTCTCGGCCAGCCGGTCGCGACGCTTGTGAAAGCCCGAGCGTTGGGTCAGAGCGGGGAACAGGTGTCCCAGCCGCTTCGGGGCAATCCGGGCGAAGCGGGCATCTGAGGTGATACCCATGATCGCCTGCGCGACGCAGAGGGTCACGACCTCCGCGTCGATCAAGCTCCGGCGGGCGTTTCCTGGCCTCTCGGGCAGGAGATCGTCGGCGGTGCAGAACACAGAGATGAGCAGTAGGTCGAGGTCGGCGAGCATCGTGGCCCCCTTCGGGTCGGCGGTGAGAACTGAGCACCGCCGACTTCGACCCTGCTGCCTATCTCCCCTTGGTACCGCTGGGGCCAAGCTCCCACGCCGAGTGGTCGATTGACCCCCGCATACGGGGGCAAATCGACCAGTCAGCGTCGCGCCGCCCCCACGGACTGCTCACTCAGAGCTGGGAACGGACTGGCACGGTGGCCGCCGTGGAACTACTCATCTAGGTCGATGAAAGATCGCCGTGGGACCTATACCGCTGAGCGGGCCGCCGCGCTCTCGGGCGTGCCCAAGTCGACCGTCCATCACTGGGCGCGTCAGGAGTGGCTCGTGCCCAGTGTGTCGCAGATTCGCGTGAAGCTCTGGTCCTATACGGACCTAATGGGCCTACGGACGATCCACTGGTTGCGTCACCCCAAGCCGACTCCCGATGCGAGGAGATTCCCCCCACGCCGATGTCGGTCGTGCGGGAAGCACTGGCAGAGCTGGATCGGATCGACCTGGAACTCTGGGAGGAGGAGCGCGGGTTCATGGTGCGAGTCGACCGCGCTGGAACGATCCATGTCGGGCCGACTGACGACAGCAAGCCGGTCGGATCGCAGCTCCCCCTCGAAAACCTCGACCTCATCGAGCCATTCGAATCGGAGAGCGGAATCCGGGGGCCAAACCTCGTCGCGCCCCGGCCTCAGCTCCGGATTGTTCCCGGCAAGCTGGGAGGGGCTCCGCACCTCCTGCGGACCCGGCTGGAGACGGAGGCGCTTGCGGCCATCTCGCGACGCGGAATGGCTAGGGAGAACGTCTATCGGCTGTATCCGCGATTCGATCCCGCCGGAATCGACCAGGCGCTCGACCTAGAGGAACAGCTCACAAGAAACATCTGCCGTCGTCAAGTCCAGAAGCTCTCTGACTGTTAGATCCTGCATCTCTACCGAAGTCGATCGTATGCCCATTGGGCACAAATGGGCACAAATGCGGTTTGAGGATTCTGAGCATGTCTGAAACAGGCTCGAAAAATCAGACCAAACCCACGCTCAAATGCAGGCACTTCGAGACACGGGAGCGACGGGACTCGAACCCGCGACCTCCGGCTTGACAGGTCTTAAAGTACCTGCAAATAGGCACTTTTTGGGCCTAGTCGGATAAGGGAACGTCAGTCTCGATCAGTCTCGTTTGGGCGGCGTTGGTACCCAGGTTGGTACCCGCGACGTCCAGCAGTCGGTGCAAAAGCCGGTCTTGCTGGACATAGCCCATGACGACGCTGTTCGAGGACTGGAGGTCGATGATGGAAATAGATCGGCGAGAGGCCGGCGCCCTGGTCGTGCGTGCCTACAAGGGCACGCCCTTTTACGAAGCGAAGTGGCGGGACGCGACGAGGAGGCAGTACAAGCGCCGACTCGGCCGAGCGTGGCTGGAACCGGACCCCGAGGGAGGCTGGAGGAAACGCCGCGGGCGAGTTCGCGATGGCTTCCTCGACGAGAAGCGTGCCTACCGGGAGATGAGTCAGCTGATTGCGGAGGTCGAAGCCGAGCAGAAAATTGCTCCGCCAAAACGCGAAGCGCGCTTCGAGGACGCCGTCGACCTCTGGTTCGAACACCTCGAATTCGAGAAGCGGGCCAAGCCCTCCACCCTCTCCGGCTACCGAAGCCTGCTCGCCAGACCCGAGCAGCGACGTGACAAAGGGAATGGCGCGCGGATTATGCGGGAGTTCGGCGGCCGCAAGCTCGCCACGATCGCGACGCAGGACATCCATCGCTTCCTGGGCAAGATCGATCGCGAAGGGATCAGCGCTCGCACCGTCAACGTCCACCGCCAGGTCCTGCACTCGATCTTCGAGCACGCGAGGAGGCCCGATACCTTCGGGCTGCGCGACAACCCGGTCGCCGGGACCGCCAAGCGCCCCGAGGACGGACCCCGGCCAGTCGAGACCTTCGAGCCCGAGGAGATCCGGGCCATAGCGGACGTGGCCCGAGCGGGCCTGCATCGCGGACAAGGAGGCTACGAGCACTCCGAGTACTCGGCAGAGACGCAGCAGGAGTGGGTGCGAATCAACGAGCAGGACGCGGCGCTCTTCCTGATCGCGGGCTGCACCGGCCTGAGGCTCGGCGAGCTGCTCGCCCTGCACTGGTCCGACGTCGACCTCGAGGCCCGCATCCTGACGGTCTCCAGGTCGATGTCCGCCGGCGAGGAGTCGAGCACCAAGTCACGGCGCTCGCGGTCAGTGCCTCTCGCCGACCAGGCTGCCTCGGAGCTAAAGGCGCTTCGGAAGCGTCGGTCCTTCAAGGCCCGGACCGACTACGTCTTCTGCCGGCCAGACGGCGGCCCGCTCGATCGCTCCGCGATCCGCACCCGCTTCATCCGCGCCCAAGAGAAGGCCGACGTCCGAGTACGCCGCTTCCACGATCTGCGTCACAGCTTCGGCAGCCTGGCGATTCAGAAGTTCGACGTCGTGGCCGTCAAGGACATGATGGGTCACTCGAAACTGACCACGACCGAGCGCTACCTGCACTCCAAGCCCCGGCCGGATGATGTCGCGAAGTTGACGAGCATCTTCGGCTAGCTGCAGCTTGCTGTCTGCGCGTCACGCCGCCCGTTTCGGCAGGATGGCCGGATGCCCGAACGCCCGTCGGCAATCAAGCAACTCAACTCCCTGCTCGGGGCCGTGACGATCGCCCACGAGATCATCTTCGAGACGCGCCGCGAGCTGATCGCAGCCGATCGAGGCAATCCCCAGCAGGCTCGGCTAGTTGCAGAGTCGGCGCAGATCGCGACGGTCGAGCTGCCCCGCCTATCGGCGACCGCTCGTCAGCTCTCCGCCAGGTGGCAAGAGCAAAGCCTGCTCGACAGAAAGGGAGCGGAGGAGGTGCTCGCCGAACTGGAATCCGAGTTGAAGCACCTCGAGCCCAAGATCGACTCCCTGCTCGACCGGCAGCAAGAGATCGCAGCGCTACTGCGCTCGATGCTGGACTCGTAGAGCTACGCCGAAGCGAGCCGGGCAGCCGCTGCCTGCTCGTAGCGATCGGCCAAAGCGAGAGCCGCGTCGCGGTATCCCTCGATGTCGGTCTGCCCTGCTTGCGCACGAAGCTCGTCAGCCCGAGCGGAAAGCTCTCTCGCGGGCTGGGTGGTCTGCTCCAGACGCTCTTCCATCTGCTCCAACACCCAGCGGTGCTTGTCGGGGAGATCTGGCCAAGGGTGAGCTGCCATGGGGAAAGTGTAACTCGACGCCCGACCGCCAGACAGCGATGGATGAAGGTCGCCCGCAATTCTCTTAAGCCCGCGACCAGGTCAGGGGCGTGAGTCCTAGCCCGGATCCGGCAGTAACTATCTGAGGAAACCCGCCGGGAACGTCCTCTTGGGTCTTGAGAATGCGGTTTGCGAGCCCATTCCCAACAACCCAGGAGGACACCCGGAAGGTGAAGACACAAACGACAGCGCAAACCGTAGAAGTCAGGGCGGACGCCGAGGGGATCGTCTCCCACGCCGGCGCTCATCTGCTTGCCGAGCTGGTCGACCGGCTCGGGCTCACAGCGGGTCTGTCTGAGGCGATGGCGCCGACCCGCAAGCGGCGCTCGGCCCACGACCCCGGTGTCGTTTTGCGCGACCTGATCGTCGCCATCGCCGACGGCGGGGACTGCGTCACAGACCTGGGCGTCCTGCGCGACCAGGAGGCACTGTTTGGAGCGGTCGCCTCCGAGAGGACCGCACACCGGGCGATCAAGTCGGTCGACGCCGATCTGCTGGAAGCGATTCGCGGCGGTCGGGCTATTGCGCGAGAGCACGCTTGGGACGCCGGCGCCAGGCCCGAGACGATCACGCTCAGCGTCGACGCCACCCTGCTCGGCGCCGCCTCCGAGAAGCAGGGCGCGGCGGGGAATTACAAGGGTGGCTTCGGCTTTCACCCGTTGCTCTGTTACCTCGATGAGACAGGCGAGCCTCTGGCCGGGATCCTGCGCCCCGGCAACGCCGGCTCAAACACCGCCGCCGATCACTTCGAGGTCCTGCAGCTGGCTCTGGAGCAGCTGCCCGCGACCGACCTCGACCGCGAGATCCTCGTGCGCACCGACATCGGCGGGCGCACCCACGCCTTCACCCGCGACTGCCGCGAAGCAGGCATCCGCTTCTCGGTCGGCTACGAGGTCGGCGAGCGGGTGCGCGAGGCGATCCTGAAGACACCGCAGTCGGCATGGCAAGCCGCGGTCGACGGCAAGGGCGAGGTGCGCGAGGGTGCCTCGGTCACCGAGCTGACCGACGATCTCGACCTCTCCGCGTGGCCCGAGGGCACGCGGCTGATCGTGCGCCGCGAGCGCCCCCATCCAGGCGCGCAGTTTCAGGTCTTCGACGCAGAGGGCTACCGCCACACCGCCTTCATCACCGACCAGGAAGGAACCGACATCGCGGCCCTGGAGCTGCGCCACCGGCGCCGTGCCAAAGTCGAGGACGAGATCCGCTGCGGCAAGGACACAGGAATGCGCAACCTGCCCTTCGCCGCCTTCGAGCACAACCGGGTGTGGCTGGAGCTCTCGCTGATCGCCCAAGAGCTGCTCGCCTGGACCCGTCTTCTCTGCCTCGAGGGCGAGCTGGCCCTCGCCGAGCCCAAGCGGCTGCGCCAGCGCCTCCTGCACGTCGCCGGCAAGGTCGTGCGCTCCGCGCGGCGCACGACCCTGCGCCTGCCGCGCTCCTGGCCGTGGGCTGAGGCGTTGGTCTCGGCCTTCGCGCGGTTACGGGCGCTGCCTGCCTGGGCGAGTCCATAGGCCTTTTCGCCTCGCCACCGATCACCAACCCCGTCTCTGCCGCAAGGCGACTTCAGCCTGCGCCGAATGCACTACGAGGACGATGCAAAGAAGGCTGCGGCTTCGAGAAACGCCACGGGGCGGCTTCTGTGACCCGCCCCGTGGACTGTTACCTGCTTTAAGCCGGCGAACTACACCCGCTGAGGGGAAAACGCCGGATCCGGGCTAGAAGGCCTGGCGATCGATGAGCTGTGTCGTTTCGCGTCGGAGAAGCTGTTCAAGATCTGGCCGTGGCTCTCGACGACATGGAGGTTGCGCCCGAAGAGGTAAGAGGTCGACTCCACGCTCTCTTTGGGGCGGCCAAAGGAGCAGACGAGTTCGAGTTCGGCTGCACGCTGCTGCGAGTGCGCGGAATGGAGGATGTCGGCTGGGACCCGTTCGTCGAGACGGCCCATCTCGTCGAGGATCTGATGGGACTGAGCGTCGGACCGCTTCGTATACACGCAAAGGTCCGTCTCGGCCTCCTTCTATACAGCCACTTGACCGAGGTCGACGCGATCTATTCGATGCTCGCGAACCTGACCCGGGTGATCGGCGGTGAGCGCTACGTGATCGACCCGTTCCGGGAGGCCACGCCGAAGAATCGCAAGGGCGAACCACAGTTTCTCTCGACCCCGGCCCTGGTCCGCGCCCTGCGGGAGATGCTCGACTCGGCCGGGCACGAATCGGTCGCCGAGCTCTTCGACTGGTTCTTTGTTCCCGCCCTGCGAAACGCGTTCGCCCACGCCGACTACACGCTGCACGAGAATGTGTTCCGCAGTCGCTCGGAGTACTTCGAGGTGGGCGGAGTCCTCAGCTCGGAGATCGACCTCGAACTGGTTGCCGACATCGTCAATCGGGCGCTCGGCTTTTACGGAGAGTTCACCGAAGAGTACGAGACGCAGCGCCGTTACTACCGGTCAAACAAGGTTGTGCTCGGGCGCTTCGCCGGAGATGAGCCAGCGCCGATCGAGCTGCTCGCCGACGAGAAGCGCGGCCTCTACGGTTTCCGTGAGCCGAGGGAGGGGAAGCGGTGATGGCGAGGACGGTGCGAGGTCGTACCTGGGGGCCGCAAGGACGGTGCGAGCAGAGATGGACCTGAAAGGCCCGCGGGCGAAGCTCGGCTGGGCCGTCGAGCGCCTGAAGGCGCTCGAGGCAGAGTGCGTCGCGCGCCTGGAGGCCAAACCGTTCCGCGTGGTCCCTGAGTTCGACCCGGCAAGCGGCAGCTTCGTCGTGCGATTCCGGGCGCCAGTCGACGACTGGTGGCCTCAGCTGCGTTGGGGGCTGATGGTCGGGGACGTCATCCACAACGCCCGCTCGGCGCTCGATCAGGCGATGTGGCTAATTGCCTGCCGCTCGACTCCGGTCGAGAAACTCTGGGAGCCGGAGGTCGGCTGGAGAGTCGCGTTTCCGGTCACCTCCAGCGCCGCGAAGTTCGAGCGGCACAAGGTGATGCCTTTCCTCGCCGAGGACGCAAAGGCGGTCCTCCGGAAGCTCCAGCCCTACAACGACGGTGAGACCCCGGAGGCGCTCGCCCGTCTGGATCGCCTTTGGAACATCGACAAGCATCGGGTCATCCACGGCACTACGGTCAGCCTCGATCTCTCCAAGGTGAAGTTCCGGCCCGGCGCCCTCCTGGTCGAGGACATGGTCGGCGATTCCCCGCAGACCACCTGGCACTCCCTGCCGAACCCGATCCCCGACGGAACTGCGGTCGCCAGCGTGAGGTTTCGCGACGGCCGGGGACCGCCTCACACGACGGTCGAGATTACGGGCGGGCCTGTGGTCACGCTCGCCTTCGGCGGCGGCTTCTTCGCCCTTCCGATCGACGGGATCGGCGGACTCCTCGTTCACACGGCTCGAATCCTCACGATGATCGAAGCCCTGCCCGAAATCGTCGAGTAGTCCGAATTACTGGGAGGGCTCTTCTTGCGGCTTGACCGACGGGAGTTGCTCCAGGCGCCAGCCGCTCGCGATCACCCTCGCGGCCCCGTCCTCATCGAGGCCGAGTTCGCGGAGCATGTTGACGTAGAGGACGACGATCAGGCTGCGGACCAAGTCCGCCATTCCCTGGCTGTCGGTGACCGCATTCGCTCCTCGGTCGCCCCAGTGGACGAGCCAGTTGCGCGTGTCCGAAAGCTGAGCTGAGAGCAGGTCCGGATCGATCCTCCACCAGCCTCTCAGCGACTCCATCGCCCGCCCGATCAGGTAATCGAGGCGCTGGCGCTGGGTCCAGGCGTTGGCGTGGTTGATGGCGGCGCTGTAGACACCGCGCACGCGCTTGTCGGTGAGTGCCTTGCGGATCGCCTTCCTCGCCGCCTCTTCCTCCTCCGCGGTTAGCGGTTTGCTCTCACGGACGACCCGGTCATATCCCTCGGCGAAGGCTAGGAGACCGAGCAGGCGGTCCTCAAGCAACGACTCTGGACGATCGAGAGCCGCGAAGAAGAGCCCCCAGACTGGACCGATCCGCTCGCGCAGGTCGAACCAAGAGCGGATCAGCTGACCCGGGTCTTGGGATTCGCCTAGGTTGAGCGCCAAGGCGTAGACCTCGGGAACCTCACGCGGGCGTGGGTAGGGACGCTGCACTACGCCGATCGACGATCTCGGATCGTCGGGATCGAGATGGAGGCCCAGCGAGAGGAGGTAACTTTGAGCCTGCGTGGCGAAGAGGATCAGGTCCTGTAGAGGGCCGATCCAGCGCTCTTCGAGAGCGTCCAGGGCAACGGGCGGATCGCAACTCCATTGAGCCGATGCCACGACCTCGCTGTGTCGATCGACCCTCCCCAGGGTCGGTTGACGGTAAACGCTCAGCAGAAGGCGGACTCCGTCGGCGAGCTCCGCATTCAACACCTCGCCGCCCAGGTCCTCGCCAGGGACCGGCAGCGGCCCGCCATCGACGATCCCTCCGACCAAGAACTCGCGCAACCCCTTGAGCGATGCGACTGCGATCGCGGCTCGCGGTTCCTCGCCGACGAGGACATGGGCGCCGCGCAACAGGCGCCTCACCATACCGTCGATCACGTCATCGCCGGACCCTCTCATGCCGGTGAGTCGCCACTTGGTCGGGTAGAAACCCTGGAGCGTCAGAGGTGTCCCTCCCAGTGCCTCCGGTACCTGTCAACGAAAATGAGACACCCGTCGTTCGAATTTAGTGAGCAACCTCCTCTGATTCGGGCTTGTTGATCCACGCTGCCGTCGGCAGCGTGGGCGGCGTCGGCGCCCCGCGCACGAAGCGCTCGGGGTTGGCGGCGTAGGCGGCGGTGAGGACGGCCTGGCGGGCGGCGCGGGCCTTCTTGGCTTTGCCGTGGTGGACGGTCGCCGGCGTCATCAGGCCGATGCCGGAGTGGCGATGGTCGTGGTTGTACCAGCGAAAGAAGAAGCGGCAGAACTCCCGCGCCTGCTCGATCGAGTCAAAGCGGGCGGGGAAGGCCGGCCGGTACTTCAGGGTGCGGAACTGCGCCTCGGAGTAGGGGTTGTCGTTTGAGGTGTAGGGGCGGCTGTGGGTCTTGGTGACGCCGAGGTCGGCGAGCAGGAAGGCGACCGGCTTGGAGCGCATCGAGGTGCCGCGGTCGGCGTGCAGGGTGAGCCGCCCGCGGCCGATCGCCTGCTGCTCGGCCGATTGGGAGATCAGCGCTTCGGCCACGGAGGCCGACTCGCGCTCCTGCACGGTCCAGCCGACGACGTAGCGGCTGAAGACGTCGAGGATCACGTAGAGGTGGTAGCAGCGCCACTTCGCCGGGCCCTTGAGCTTGGAGATATCCCAGCTCCAAAGCTCGTTGGGGCGCTTCGCGAGCAGCTCGGGCTTCTCGTAGGGCGGGTGGGTGAGCTGGTCGCGGCGCTCGCGCACCTCGCCGCTCTCGTCCAGCAGCCGATACATGGTCCGCTCCGAGCACAGGTAGGCGCCCTCGTCGAGCAGCGTCGCCCACACCGCGGCGGGCGAGGAGTCGAGGAAGCGCTCGTCGTGCAGCTTGGCCAGGACGGCCTCGCGCTCGGCCTCGCTCAGCGCCCGTGCCGGGCGGGGCCGCGGCTTCCTTGGCCGCGGCTCGGGCGGGCGCCGGCGACGGTAGATCGTCGCCGGCGATGCCCCCAGCGCCCGGCAGGCCGGACGCGTGCCGATGATCGGTGTCAGCTCCTCGACAGTCGCCTCGATCATCGCTCGGTGCTCTCTTCGGCGCTCTCGGTCCCGAGCAGGTCCTCCAAGAGCGCTGAGACGTTTCCCTGCACCTCGATCACCTTGCGCGCCTTGGCCAGCTCGGCCTCGGCGCGCTCGGCGCGGCGGCGCAGCTCGGCGTTCTCCTTCTCGATCGGGTCGGCTCCCTTGCGGCCGCGCTTGCGCCCCAGCTCTCCTGCATCGCGCTGGCGGCGCCAGCTCGAGAGGTGCGAGGAGTAGAGGCCCTCGCGGCGCAGCAGGGCACCGAGCTCTCCGGGCTTCTTGCAGGCGTCGGCCTGCTTGAGGACCTTCAACTTGTACTCGGCGGTGAAAGACCGGCGCTTGGGGCGCTCGGTCAGCTCGGGGTCGGGGACCGCCTCCGGCGCGGCGCTCCCGCCGGCCGCTTCACTTCTCTCGCCTTCGGCTCGCTCCGTTTCGCGGCCGGCGGCTTCGTCTCGGTTGATCAACGACATCACGTGCTCCAATCACGCCCTCGGGGTTCAGTAATTCCCGAATCATGCGTGTCTCACGTGACGTTGGCAGAGAGGGCGCGCAGTGCAGGGCTCAATGTCGATCTGGGCCAAACAATTGGCGCTCGGCCAAGCGCTCGAGACAAAGACTGCCAAGGAACCCCACATCCAAGCCGCTCGTCGCGTGGATGGGTACCCACTTCGGTACCCATAAGAGAGAGGACTCTCAACGACTCAATACGGCTATTGCGCTCTAAAATGCGGCAGGCCGATACGGGAGCGACGGGACTCGAACCCGCGACCTCCGGCGTGACAGGCCGGCGCTCTAACCAACTGAGCTACGCCCCCGAGGGATGGGCAGACTAGCGCCCGGCGGTCATTATCTCAGGGTCGCTGGATTTGGAGGTGGAAGGGTCCTCCGTGGCGGCGGGTCGAGGTGATCTGGATGCGGATGCGGGACTGGCCGCAGACGGTGAAGTCGAGGCGCTGGGCGGGGTCGAGGCCGTTGCGGGAGCTGCGTAGAAGCCTGCCGGCACGGCTACGAAGGGCCAGTTCGTAACCGTGCCTGCGCAGGCGGCTCGGGCGCAGGCTGACCATTCCATCGAGCGGCGTTGGCAACGACTCGACGGCTGCGCCCTCCCCCCTGGCCGGAACGTGCCCGGACAGCGTCAGGCTGGTCCGCCCCTGCCAGGGCGTGAGGGTGTCTTCCCGGATCGCGTGGAACGAGGCCGGGTTCGGCGCCAGCGCGGCGGCGTAGCGCCACGGCACGGGAAGGTTGGGGAAGCGGTAGTGGGCGAAGGCCTCCGCGAAGGCCTCGCCCGGGTCCTCGAAGTAGTGGTTGCCCTCGTCGCCCGGGTAGAGCCTGCCGCGCCGCTGGCCGCGGCAGACGCCCTCGGCGCTGGCCCAGCGCTCGGTCCCCCAGTCGATCGCGCGGCCAAAGGGCGCCGGCATCTCACGGTGCTGGGCGACGTGGTGGCCGTACTCGTGGGCGAGCACGAAATCGAATGTCGCCCCCTCGTCGTCGGCTTCCTCGTAGCCGCCGATGACGATCTTGTTCTCGCCGGTGAAGTAACAGGCCTCGGCTCCGAAACCGCAGTCGAAGCCGAGCTGGAATTCGGTGTCGAGCTGGACCGTGAGCAGGTCGACCTCCTCACCGTGGATCAGGGTACCGACGAAGCGAGCGACCCGCTGCGGATCGGAGACGTTGCAGGCTTCGGCGCAGGCCTGGGTGACGGAGACGGCGATCGTCGCGCCGCTGACGTCCCCGATCGAGTAGCGCTGCGACGACGCGGATGCCGATATCCGCGCCGCCGCAGCGCCAGGCTCGCCCAACACCACGTCCCGCATCGGTACCGCAGCTTGCGGCACCTCGAGCGAGAGCCCGGGGTTGGGACGCTTGGCGACGGCCCCTCCCGGAACCGCCAGGAGAAGCGTGGTCATGGCTATGCCCGCAAGCGCCCCCGCCGGGCGCCCGCTCACGGAGCGGGACCCGGATCTATCTCGTAGGCGTGTGCGGGAAGCGATGCGGACGCGGGGCGGCGGGGCGGCAGCACCCGGCCCGCGAGGGCACCACGATGGCTGCGACGCCGCCGTGCGGCCCAGCGCGGCCGCACCGGTTCGACGCCGAGCAGCGATTCCCAGGTCGTGGTGTCGATCGCGCCGTCCGCGGGGAGCCCGTGCGAGCGCTGGAAGGAGCGCACCGCCGCGTAGGTCTGCTTGCCGAAGAAGCCGGTTACGGGAACCAGCGCGCCGTCACCGGCCAGGTGCTCCTGGGCCCAGACGACGAGGTCGCCGCGGCAGCCACGCTCCAGCAGCGGATGGTCGACGACGGGCCGGTAGCGGGGGAGCGGTTCGGCGGCGGTCGCACCCAGGGCCCGCCAGCTCCGCGCGCTCGTCTCCTGCCAGTCCCACCAGCTCGGCGCGCCGCCGTAGCTGGCAGCGAAGCGGCGGAAGCTCAGCACCTGGCGCGGGCCGGGGTTGTCGTAGGTCTGCCCGATCGGGTAGATCGGCCGGCCCCAGAGCCGGTTGAAGAGGTAGGTGTGCTCGTAGGCGGCCCGGACCGAGGTGCCGATCGCCTTCCAGTACATCTGTGGCTGGTTGAAGGTCGCCCCTTCGGGGCCGAAGAAGACCGAGTAGGGGAAGGCCGGGTGGTAATCGACGTAGGGGAAGCCGGCGAGCGAGAGCGGGAACTCGGCGCCAATGCGGGCGCGCAGGGCGCGGACGTAGCGGTCGGCCGAGGCGTAGCGGCCCTCGTAATCGCCCTCGGCGTCGATCACCAGGCAGTCGGCCCCGCGGCGCACGGCGGCGGCGCCCACCTTGGCCTCGGCGACGGGGCTGCGGCCGTAGACGAACTGCCAGGCGCAAACGTCCAGCCCGCCGCCGTGGAGGGCCTCGACCAGTCCGGCGCTGAACTGGCTCCAGTAGTGGCCGGCGTCGCCGGACTTGACGTAGAGGGTGCCGATGCCGGCGCGCCTGGCGCGAGCCAGGATGCGGCCGACGTTGCCGCCCTCGGAGCGTTCGACGTACCAGACCCACATGCCCTGCCGGTCGAAGGGCGTGTCGGCGGGAGGCGCTTCGGTTACGGGGTCGGCTTCCTGACCGGCTCCACCGGGGAGCGCGCAGGCAGGGGCTGGCATGTACGCGAGGAGCGCCATGAGGGAGACGGAGATCGCGAAGAGCACTGGGCGGAACCCTGGCGCCGCGGAAGAGCTGTTCTTCACGTCAACGGGGAACACGGTAGCGGCCATTTGGCTGCGGACAAAGCATCTGCCATACCATTGACGTACCTAAAGTGTGCATTGCCACCCGGTCTTTGTACCCAAACTGGGCATCGGCGTTGCCACAATCGGCCCTCTCTCGATCTGCCACACGCAGGCCTAGTATGGGACACGCTCGCTCAGTCAGACGCCGGACCAGACCCATCGCCACCTCTCGCAAGATCCTGTGCACCGCCGTCGCCGTCGCCGGCTCACTTGCGGCGGCCGGGAGTCTGACCGCAAGCGCGGCAGGAGCGCCTCCGCGGCCATCGCGAGCGGCGCTCTCACAGGCAGGGCGACGGCTGATCCTCACCGTGCGGACCGTGAAACCGGTGGCGCTCGCCAAGCTCGACCGGGTACGCGGCGGCGAGGCCTCATACCTCTGCTTCGACCTGCGCGGCGGCGGCCAGAAGGGCGAGCGCCAGCTCTGCCTCGGCGGCGCCCGCGACGCATCCCGCCACGCCGGCCTCCTCCTCCTCAACGCGGCCGGCAAGGTGACCGACCGCAGGGAAGTGGCGGCGCGACTGAAGCGCCCCGAGCCCGACAAGCTCGTCCTCGCCCTGCTCCCCGCCGACGCCGGCCTCGCCCCCCGGCGCTACCGCTGGCGCGTGCTCGCCGGCCAGGCCCACTGCGGCGCCCGCCAACCCGCGGCCTGCGAAGCAGGCCTGCCCGCCCACAGCCGCCGCCGCTTCCGCCTGCGACCCGTCCGCCCCGTCGGCTGCACCGGCGGCAACGCCGGCCTCCTCACCAACGGGCCGCGGGATCGCAAGGTCCTCGCCCTCACCTTCGACGACGGGCCGAGCGAGTACACGCCGGGCTTCCTCCGGGTGCTGCGCGAAAAGCGCGTCCCCGGCACCTTCTTTGAGATCGGTCAGGAGATGTCGCGCTACCCCTCGACCATGCGAGAGATCCTCCGCCAGGGCAACGAGATCGGCAACCACACAATGCACCACACCGAATTCCCCGGCTACGCCAGCATCGCCCCGGCGACCAGCCTGGCCGAGTCGATCGCCCACTTCCGCCCCTGCCTCTTCCGCCCCCCCGGCGGTGCCGTCAACTCTTCGGTTATCGCCGCCGCGGGCGCCGGCGGCCTGAGCACGATCACCTGGGACGTCGACCCGGCGGACTGGTCGAACCCCGGCAGCGCCGCCGTCTACAGCCGCGTCGTCGGTGCCGCCCAGCCCGGCTCGATCGTCCTCATGCACGACGGCGGCGGCGACCGCAGCGGCACCCTGGCGGCGCTGCCCGCGATCATCGACACCCTGCGCGCCCGCGGCTACGGCTTCGCCACGGTCACCAACCTGCTCGGACGGCGAATGCTCTACAGGCCATACGGCTGAAACGGGTTTGGCGGACTCATCCGATCGCCGCTCGCCAACGTATTCACCCCGGTGAAGATCGCGATCGTCGGAACCGGTGTCTCGGGACTCGTTGCTGCTCACCTCCTGCACGCCGAGCACGAGCTGACGGTGTACGAGGCCGGCCCGCGCCTCGGCGGACACTCCAACACGGTCGCGGTCGAGGACGAGAGCGGCTGCCACCGGATCGACACCGGCTTCATCGTCTTCAACGACCGCAACTACCCCAACTTCGAACGGCTGTTGGAGAAGCTCGGCGTCGCCAGCCAGCCCTCGCAGATGAGCTTCTCGGTCTCCGACGGGCGCGACTTCGAGTACTCGGGCACGCCGCGCGGGCTCTTCGCCCGCCCCGCCCACCTGCTCAGCCCGACCTTCCTCGGCATGCTGCGCGAGTGGCGCCGCTTCAACCGCGAGGCGGAGGCGCTGGTCGGGATGAACGGCACCGCGCCCTCGCTGGGCCATTGGCTGGAGGAGCGGGGCTTCTCCCGGCACTTCGTCGAGCGCCTGATCGTGCCCCAGGCGGCGGCCGTCTGGTCGGCCGACCCCGAGCAGATGTGGAGCTTCCCGGCCAGCTTCATGGCCGAGTTCTTCGCGAACCACGGCATGTTCAGCCTGCGCGACCGGCCGCTGTGGCGGACCGTCAGCGGCGGCTCGGCCCGCTACGTGGAGGCGATCGCCGCGCCCTGGCGCGACCGCGTCCGCCTGCGGGCGGCGGTGCGCAGCGTCGAGCGGCTCGGCGAGCGGGTGCGGATCGAGGCCGAGGGCTGCGAGAGCGAGGAGTTCGACCAGGTGGTGATCGCGACCCACTCCGACCAGGCGCTGGCGATGCTGGCCGACCCCAGCGAGGCCGAGCGCGAGATCCTCGGCGCGATCCCCTACCAGCGAAACGAGGCGACCCTGCACACCGATACCGCGCTGCTACCGCGGCGGCGCGCCGCCCGGGCGAGCTGGAACTTCCACCTCACCGAGGAGCCGCCTGGGCGCAGCACCGTCACCTACTGGATGAACAACCTGCAACGGCTGCGCGCCGATCGCGAGTTCCTGCTCACCCTCAACCGCGGCGAGGCGATCGACCCCGCCAAGGTGCTGCGCCGCTTCAGCTACGAGCACCCCGTCTACACCGCCGCGGGCGTGCGCGCCCAGTCCCGTCACGCGGAGATCAGCGGCGCGGGCCGCACCCACTTCTGCGGCGCCTACTGGGGCTGGGGTTTCCACGAGGACGGCGTGCTCAGCGCGATCCGCGCCTGCGAGCGAATCGCCCCGGCGACCGCGCGGCAGGAGGCGCTGGTCGCGTGAGTGCCTCCGCGGTCTATGAGGGCTGGATCCGCCACCGCCGCTTCGAGCCGGTCGAGCACTCCTTCCGCTACCGGCTCTTCCTCATGTACCTCGACCTCGACGAGCTGCCCGGCGTGCTCGATCCCTACCCGCTCTTCTCGGCCCGCCGCGCGGCACCGGCCCGCTTCCGCCGCAACGACTTCATGGGCGACCCCTCGCGCCCGCTCGCCGAGTGCGCCCGCGACGCGGTCGAGGCCGCGACCGGCAACCGCCCGCCGGGCCCGGTGCGACTGCTCGCCAACCTGCGCTACCTCGGCCACGCCTTCAACCCGGTCAGCTTCTACTACTGCTTCGACGCCGCGGGGGAGCGGGTCGAGGCGGTCGTCGCCGACGTCAACAACATTCCCTGGGGAGAGCGTCATCCTTATGTCCTGGCGCGCGGAACGCGCCACGGGGCCGTGCTGACCGACGAGCTCGACAAGACCCTCCACGTCTCCCCGCTGATGGGGATGGACCAGACCTATGCCTTTCGCGCCTCCGAGCCGGCCGAGCGCCTCGGCGTCCACATCGAGTCCCGCCCGGCGCGGCGCGCTGCCCTCCCGGCAGGGGGACAAGACGCTGCGCCCCGTGAGGGGAAGCAGTTCGACGCGACGCTCTCGCTGCGCCGGCGCGAGCTGAGCCGGCCGCTGCTGGCCGGGATGCTGGCCCGCTACCCGGCGATGTCGCTGCAGGTCGTCGCCAAGATCTACGCCCAGTCGCTGCGGCTGAAGCTGAAGGGCGCCCGCTACTTCCCCCACCCGGAGGGGAGCAAGCCGAAGGGCTTCCTCTAGCGATGAGAGACCGGGTAGCCCGAGCCGCCGTCTCCCAGGTGCTGCGCCGGCTGCGCAGCGGTCGCATCGACGTCCGCGAAGGCGGGAGGACGCGCAGCTTCGGCCCGCCCGGCGCCGAGCTGCAGGCGGCGCTCACGGTCCACGACCCCGCCGCCTGGCGCGGTGCCCTGCGGGGCAGCGTCGGGCTCGGCGAGACCTATGTCGACGGGCTCTGGGAGGCCGACGACCTGGTCGCGCTGATCCGCATCGCCGCCCGCGAGCTGGGCGAACCCGGCGGCCTGCGCGGCGCCGTCGCCCGGCCGCGCGGCTGGGTCCACCGCGCCCGCCGGCTGGTGCCCGACAACAGCCGCGACCGGGCACGCAGGCAGATCGCCGCCCACTACGACCTCGGCAACGACCTCTTCGCCACCTTCCTCGACGCGCGCATGCTCTACTCCTGCGCCTACTTCCCCGACCAGGGCGCCAGCCTCGAGCGGGCGCAGCTGGAGAAGCTGCGGCGGATCTGCACCGAGCTGCGGCTCGGCCCCGAGAGCCACCTGCTGGAGATCGGCTCCGGCTGGGGCGGGCTGGCGATCCACGCCGCCCGTGAGCACGGCTGCCGGGTGACGACGACGACGATCTCCCCCGCCCAGCACGAGTTGGCGAGCCGCCGCGTGCAGGAGGCGGGCCTGGCGGACCGGGTCGAGGTGCTGCTGGAGGACTACCGCGACCTCGGCGGCCACTACGACCGGCTGGTATCGGTGGAGATGATCGAGGCGGTCGGGTGGCGCCACTTCGACGAGTACTTCCACCGCTGCAGCGAGCTGCTCACCGCCGACGGCCTGATGCTGCTGCAGGCGATCACGATCGACGACCGGCTCTACGAGGCCGAGAAGGGGGCCCGCAGCTTCGCCAACACCCACGTTTTCCCCGGTGGCTGCCTGCCGTCCAAGCAGCTGATCGCCGAGTGCCTCGCCCGCGTCACCGACATGCGCCAGATCTGGATGGACGACATCACCGCCCACTACCCGCCCACCCTGGCGAGCTGGCGCGAGCGCTTTCTCGGCGCCTGGGAGCGGCTGCGGGCGCAGGGATACGACGAGCGCTTCCGCCGCCTCTGGGACTTCTACCTCAGCTCCTCGGAGGCGGGCTTCCGCGAGCGCCGGATCGGCGACGTGCAACTGCTCTTCGCCAAGCCGCGATACTTGGGCCCGTGATCGTCGAGAGAACCGAGAACCCACAGTGGTTGTCCAACGCCTACCTCGTCGCCGACGAAGCCGGCGGCACCGGGGTGCTGATCGACGGCAACGACGACCTCGGGCCGCTGCTCGAGCGCGCCGAGCGCGACGGGATCGAGATCGCCCACATCCTCATCACCCACCCCCACCTCGACCATGTCGCCGGCCTGGCCGAGGCGCAGGAGCGGCTCGGCGGAGTGCCGATGGTCGCCCACGCCGAGGCGGCCGCCGAACTCGACCTCGAGATCGCCCAGACGATCGCCGACGGCGAGACGCTCTCCGCCGGCGGTCTTAAGGTCGAAGCGCTGCTGACCCCCGGCCACGCGGCAGGCCACGTCGCCTTCCTCGTCAATGACAGCGACCTCTTCACCGCCGACGTCCTCTTCAAGGGCACGGTCGGCGGCACGATGGCGCCGGGCGCGAGCGGCTTCGCCGACCTGAAGAGCTCGGTGCTGAGGCTGGTCGAGCTGCCGCCGGAGACCGTCGTGCACCCCGGCCACCGCGAGCCGACCACGATCGGGGCCGAGCGCGAGGGCAACCCCTTCATCCAGATCTGGAGCGGCGAGGCGGAGACCGGCGCCGAGGACGTCACCGTCTGGGGCCGCCCGGCGACGCTGAAGCTCTGGGCGCCGGACTACGACGGCGGCCACAAGGCCTGGATCGTCTTCGCCGACGATGGCACCGAGGCCATAGTCGGCGGTTCTCAGGTAGAACGCGCGTAAACGCCGGCCGACGGGCCGATACGTCAAGGCAGCCTTGACGTATCGGCCCGTCGGCAGTGGGGTGGGTTAGCGGATGACGGCCTCCATCAGCAGCCAGCAGCCGTCGGTGTCGCTGGCCGGGGTGAAGCGGCCGCCGAGGAAGAGCGGCGGGGTGTAGATCAGGGTGTTGGGACCGCCCGAGGAGCAGCGGATCATCGAGGTGATGCTGCCGCGCAGCGCCAGCTGCTCGCCCTTCTTGATCTTCATGTCGACCTTGAAGGACTCGACGTTGTAGTCGCCTTCTTCTTCGGCGGCTTCGTTCTGGCCGCGGTAGCCGATCCGCTGCCCGTAGCGCTTGGCCAGGGCGTCGGTGCCGTTGATCTTCTTCACGGCCATCAGCCGGAAGCTGCCGGGACCGCCGGCGATGACGCGGATCCGCTTGATCGTGCCGGTCCTCGGCGCGATCTCACCGCCGTTGGGGCGACCGTAAGCGTCGTTGAGGACCATCGTGCAGGGCTCGAGCGGCGTTTCGGGGCCGTTGCAGGTGAGTCCCGGCAGCGAATTGGAGGGCTGCACGGTCGAGTTGAGCCTGGCGCCGAACTTGACCGGTGCCTTGGCGAGGCCGGCGGCCGGGACCAGGGCCAGCGCGAGGCTGGCGATGGCGGCGACGAGGCCGGTGCGGGCGATCTTCTGGGCGGTGCGCTTGCGGGTCATTTCGAGTCTCCTTGTGTCGGTGGGGGTGGGTGCTGCTCGGTGTCCCCAGCTTCGCCCGCATCCGCCCTCGCTCCCAGGCCCCCCAGGGGTGGACTCCCTCACCCCTTCCGCTGTTCCTTTGCCGCGAATAGCGAAGCAAACGCACAGCGGAGCAGTGTGGGCCAGCTCCGTACCCGTTCCGCTGTTCCTTTGCCGCCTATAGCGGGGAAAAGGAACAGCGGAACGGGTGGACTTAGGATCTGGGCGTGAACGGCGAGTCACGGCAGACCAGCGCGGCGGAGTTGAAGGCGCAGATCGAGGCCGAACGGGCGGGGCGGCCCTTTCTCGTGCTGCGCGACGGGGCCGGCGAGCAGCGCATCGTCGCGATCGAGGACGGCGTCGCCGAGCTCTGGGTCGGGCGTGGCGAGGCGGCCGGGCTGAGGATCGAGTGGGACGAGGAGGTCTCGGCGCTGCACGCCCAGATCGAGGTGGTCGCGGGCGAGTGCACGCTGCTCGACGACGGCCTTTCCCGCAACGGCTCCTTCGTCGGGACGGAGCGCGTGCACGGCCGCACGCGCCTGCGCGACGGCGACGTGCTCCGCTTCGGTCGCACCCGGGTGCTCTTCCGCCGCCCCGGCGAGTCGGCGCCGGAAGCGACGGCCCTCGCCACGGAGATCCCCGCGGCGGCGGCCGTCTCGCCCGGCCAGCGCCGTGTCCTGCTCGCCCTCTGCCGGCCCTTCAAGGACGGCTCCGCCTTTGCCACACCGCCCACCAACCAGGCCATCGCCGAGGAGCTTCACCTCAGCGTCGACGCGGTCAAGACCCACATGCGGGCGCTCTTCGAGAAGCT
This sequence comes from uncultured Solirubrobacterales bacterium, assembly GCA_963817905.1. Taxonomy (GTDB): domain Bacteria; phylum Actinomycetota; class Thermoleophilia; order Solirubrobacterales; family 70-9; genus VRUE01. The sequence goes on from CAWFPS010000003.1 coordinate 1,072,737, forward strand.
CGAGCTTGAGGACCTGCCGCAGAACCGCAAGCGCGTCGCCCTCGCCGAGCGGGCCCTGCAGAGCGGCGTCGTCTCACCCCGCGACCTGTAGCACCACCGCGGCGACCTTTAGCCCCACAGGCACAAGTGGACGCATATGCGATTGGAGCGGGCGCGCATTGCAACCACACTGCCTCGTTAGTTCTGACGATGGCCCCCAACCTGGCAGGGAGATCGACTTGACGCTGGCGCTCACCGCAACCGAAATCCAGGAATTCGCATTTGACTGGTATCCCGTCTTCGGGGTCGTCTTCATGGCGATGCTGCTCTTCGTCTTCTTCCGGCTGATGCGGACGACGATGGGCACCACCAAGCCCGAGACGGTGAAGGCCAGCAAGACGGAGCCGGTGCTGTGGGAGGAAGTGCAGGGGGTCGACGCCGCCAAGGACGAGCTGATGGACGTCGCCGAGTGGCTGCGCGACCCGGACCGCTTCTCCGCGCTCGGCGCCCAGCCGCCCCGCGGCGTGCTGCTCTTCGGTCCTCCCGGGACCGGCAAGACGATGCTGGCGCGAGCCGTCGCCGCGCAGGCCGGCGTCGACTTCTTCGCCGCCTCGGGCTCGAGCTTCGTGGAGATGTTCGTGGGGAGGGGTGCCGCCCGCATCAGGCGGCTGTTCAAGGAGGCGCGCAAGTCCGGGCGGGCGGTGATCTTCATCGACGAGCTCGATGCGGTCGGGGGAGCGCGCAGTGGGGGAGGCGGCGACGGCGGCTCCAGCGAGCGCGAGCAGGCGCTCAACCAGCTGCTGGTCGAGCTCGATGGTTTCGAGCGCGATCCCGGCACGGTGATCGTCATCGCCGCCTCCAACCACGTCGACAAGCTCGACAAAGCGCTGCTGCGGCCGGGACGCTTCGACCGCCAGGTGCTGGTCTCCCCGCCCGACCGCAACGGCCGTGCGGCGATCCTGCGCGCCCACGCCAAGGGCAAGCCGCTCGCCGCCGATCTCGACCTCACCGACGTCGCCCGCAAGACCACGGGCATGACCGGGGCCCAGCTGGCGAACGCGCTCAACGAGGCGGCGATCATCGCCGGCCGCGCCGGGCGCAAGGCGACCGGGCGCGACGACCTCGACGAGGCGCTGCTGCGCCAGTCGGTCGGCTCCCAGCAGGCGCGGCGCCTGAACCAGAAAGAGCGCCGCATCGTCGCCTACCACGAGGCGGGCCACGCGCTCTGCCGGAGCCTGCTCGGCCTCGACCCGCCGGAGATCCTCAGCATCGTCCCCCGCGGCCCGGCGCTCGGCTTTGTCGGCCACTCGCCACAGGAGGACACCTACCTGAAGTCGCGCGATGAGCTGCTCGACGAGGTCGTCACCCTGCTCGGCGGCCGCGCTGCCGAGGAAGAGGTGCTGGGCGATTCCTACTCCGGTGCCGTCGACGACCTCGCCCGGGTGCACGCGGTCTGCCGGCAGATGGCGGCCGAATTCGGGATGGGCGTGGCGATCGATCCCGACGGGGCGCCGCCGATCGCGCTGCCGACCGGCGACTACGCAGTCTCCGATGCGACCCGCCGCGACGTCGACCGGGCGGCGATGACGCTGGCCCGCGAAGCGCACCGCCGTGCCCGCTCGCTGCTCGCCGCCAACCGCGAATGCCTCGACAACCTCGCCGCCAACGCGCTCGAGCGCGAGACGCTGACCCGCGAGGAACTCGACGAGATCTTTGCCGCCCACGAGCTGCACGCCCCCTCGCGCTCGGGCATGCTGGAGCGGGCCGTGACGACGCTCTCCCCGGAGGCGCCGCGGCCGAAGTAGCATCTTCGGAACCGATGTCGTACCGGAACCAGACGGATTCCCAGCACTACTTCCCGCCCGGCCGCTCGGTCGCGCGGATGGTTCACGGCGAGCGCTCCGTCGGCCTGCTCTACGGGCAGCGGGCGCTGCTGATCGGCGCCCTGGAACCGCTGACCTACACCGGCACGATGATCAGCACGCGCTCGGCCGACCGCCCCTTCCAGCGCCTTGCCCGCACCGCCAAGATCCAGGAGACGATCCTGCTCGGCACCCGCGAGGAAGCCGACAAGGCGCTCGCGGCGGTGCACAAGCTGCACGAGCGGGTCAAGGGGACGCTGCCCGAGGCCGCCGGCGCCCACCCGGCCGGGGCGGCCTACTCCGCCTTCGATCCCGAGTTGATGCTCTGGACCCTGGCCGTGATCGCCGACTCCGGCCGGGCAATGTATGAGGCGATGGTACGGCCGCTGAGCGAGGGCGAGCGCGAGGATCTCTGGCAGGACTACGTCCGCTTCGGCGAGCTCTTCGGCCTGCCCCGCAGCGAGGCCCCCGCCAGCTACCGAGAGTTCAGCGCCTGGTGGGAGGAGCGGCTCTCCTCACCGGACCTACGGGCAACCGCCCACGGGCTCGAGATGGCGCCGCTGGTCGCCTTCCACCAGCCGGTACCGACGGCGGCCCGCGGCAACATCGTCGCCCAGAACCACATCATCAAGGGCACGCTGCCGCCGCGCGTGCGGGAGATCTTCGGCATCCGCTGGAGCGCCGCCCACGAGCGCGGCTTCCGGGCGATGGCCGCCTCGCACCGCCGGGCCCGCCACTTCTTCCCGCGCCGGATGCGGCGCGGCCGCAACGACGTCTTCTTCGACGTCGTCAGCAAGACCGAGCGCGAGCGAGGCGGCACCCCGACGCCCCAGCTCTTCGCCGAGGCCTGAGCGCCGCCCCGCCCGCCGCTACTTGCGGACCTTGCAGGGCCGGAAGAAGGTGCCAGCCAGGCGAGTGCCGTCCTTGAAGACGAATTTGCCGCGCGCCTGCAGTCGCCCGAGCTGACAGCGGGCGTTGACGTAGCTGTGCAGCTTGCCCTTCACCTTCGTTTTGCGGTTGACCGTCAGGCGACCCGAGACCGGGTGGCCGTAGCCGCCGGCGATCTTGGGGATTTTGGCTTTGACCCGGTAGCCATAGATCCCCTTGTGGATTTTTTCGATCGTGACCGGGACGATGAAGGTCGTCGAGACCGGCACCGTCGTGTAGGCGTGGAAGAGGACCGTGTCGTTGCCGTTCTTCTTGGGACCGTTGAAGGCGGTGATCGGCGAGGAGACCGGGATGTATGCCTGTTCGGGAAAGGCGACGATCGCCCGGCCGAAGCCCTTGCCCACGATCGCGTGCGGGCAGGCGCGGCGTGCCGCCGGCACATCGGTGGCCTGCAGTTTGCCCGCCGTGCAGACTTCGATGCCGGTGGTGTCGACGTGGCCGTGCTTGTCGAATTCGAATTCGATCGTGTCGAGGATTGGCGGCAGTTCGCCGGAGATCGTCGAGACCTTGCCGCCGCCGTAGATCTTGATCGGGGCATCGTGGAACTTGGGCAGCGTTTCCGGCTTGAAGCCGCCGCGGCCAAGAATTAAGAGGTCGCCGATGCGCAGGTGCACCTTCTCGTTGTTGCGGTTGGCACCGGCCGTGGCCGCGAGCGCGAGCGCTCCGGCGACGAGCAGGGCGAGACCGGCGATCTTCCTGTGCGAGCGAATGCGAGTCACGAGTAGATCAACTCCTCAATTATTTCCGCACCTTGCAGGGCAGGACAAAGTTGGCTTTGAACACGCTGCTCTTGGCTTCGGCCTGCGCCGGCGTGTCTTCCGGCCCACCTTTGAAGCTGAATTCCCCGTGGACGAGGAAGTGGCCCGTTTCGCAGCGCGCGTTGATGTAGCTGTGCTTCTTGCCCTTGAAAGTCCATTTCTCGCCGACTTTGGCCGAGCCGGAGATCGGGTGGCCGTAGCCGCCGGCGATCTTGGGGATCTGCACTTTGACCCGGTAGCCGAGCACGCCTTTGTGGATTTTTTCGATCACGATCGGGACGATGAAGGTCGTCGGCCCGGGGACATCGAGATGGGCGTGGGCGATGATGGTGTCGTTGCGGCCCTTCTTCGGGCCGTTGAAGAGGGTGATCGGCGAGCCGACCTTGATCGGGCCCTGTTCGGGGAACTTGACCACGGCGCTGCCGAAGCCGGTGCCGACGATCGCGCCGCCGCAAGCGCGGCGCGCAGCGGGGACGTCGGTGGCGATGAGTTTGCCCCTCGTGCAGACCGGAAGTCCGGTCGTATCCAGGGCTCCGTGCCTGTCGAATTCGAGCACGAACTTGTCCAGGATCGGGGGCAGTTCGCCGGTCTTGGTCGAGAGGGTGCCGCCACCGTGGGTGACGATCGGCGCGTTTTGGTGCTTCGGCAGGGCCTTCGGCGCGAAGTCGCCTTCGGCGTCGAGGACGAGGTTGCCGATGATCAGGTGCACCTTGAAGGCACTCGCAGTCGCGGCGGCGACCAGCACCCCCAGCACGACGGCAAATGCGACCCTCTTCTTCATTGACCTCCCCCTCCCGTTTTCCCGAATTTCAATCTAGCGAACCTTTACATCGATCCATGTTAAGGACCTTCTGCACACAGATGGGCGGTACTGGGTTCGAACCAGTGACCCCCTGCTTGTAAGGCGCTCTGGTTGATTCTAGAAGAGCGGCTGGAATCGGCCGCTGTGCAGGGGATTCGCGCAGGGGGTCGGGAGCGCGTTCGAGCCGAATGCGCGGGGATATACGCCGATTTGGCTCGTTTCGGGCACTCCTGCGCACGAGTGCCCGAACACACCGATCTGATGGCGGCTGTAGATGTATAGGGAGTTTTCGTAATTTCAGAGAAAAGGCCCTATACTTTTACCGTCATGGCTGTCTCACCCAACCAGACGGGACCCAACCGAACGCTGAGCCGCCGCGAGGCGGAACTCGTTAGCTGGCTCGAGGTCGAGAGACCCAAGAGCGTCAGCCTGGTAGAGATCGCAAGCGCGCTCGACTGGCCGCAGAAGCGCACCTACAACGTCGCATCTCGTCTCGCCAAGAAGAGCTGGCTGCACCGGACCCGCGCTGGTCATTACGAACCGCTCTTGGGCGAGAGCGCAGGAATCCTGGTGCCCGACCCGTGGGTCGCCCTGACGAGCTGGAAGGTCCCCTACTACGTCGCGCTCGCCTCCGCGGCCTATGAGCACAACCTCATCCCCGACCGTCCTGGCGCGGTGCAGGTATGCGTTCCCGTCGGAACCGCGGAGCCGGGCGGCTGGAAGGAGCTGGCCATCACGCTGGTTCCGAGGCGAGCATTCCAGCTAGACGGCAGCCAGCTCACCGAAGCTCACGGCGTCGCCGTCCGCCTCGCCGGGATCGAGCGAGTACTGCTCGACGGCGCAACCATGCCGGGGCGCGTGGGTGGCGTGTTCGGGCTTGCGCGCATCGTCGACCGCGGCGCCGAGCAGGCCGACTGGCGGCGCTTCGTCCAGCTGGCGAAGAAGACCAGCCGGGGAGTGGCGGCGGCCCGCCGGATCGCGGCTCTGCTTGAGATCCTCGGCCAAGATGTGCCCCCGGCTCTGGCCAAACTTGCAAGCGCAAGGAAGGGCGGCGCGCCGATCTACCTCGGTAGTACTCGCGCCCAAGGGCGCCGCGGAGAGATACTGCCTCGCTGGCGGGTGCAGCTCAACGTCAGTCCCGAGGCCCTGCGCGAGGAGGTGAGACGCTGATGATCGCCCAGGCCTTCGTCCGCCAGTTCGCGGCTGGTCAAAAGATCGACCTCGACGTTGCCGATCAGGAGGTGGTCCTCCACTACGCCTTGGCGCGGCTGAACGAGATCGGCCTGGTGGGGTATCCACCCGGAGAGCAGACGCCGGGACCGCTGCTCTTCAAGGGCGGCACCGCGCTTCGCAAGTGCATCTTCGGTTCGACCGGGCGCTTCTCCCAGGACATCGATCTCGACGCCACCCATAAGAACGGTTTCGAGGAGGCCGTCGAGGCCGCCTTCCAGCCCGCCCATCCCTACCACGGGATCGAGTTCTCCCTCCCTCACTTTCGCTACTCCAGCGACGACAACTTCAGTGGCACCGTTGAGTACAGACATGCCAATGGCGAAGGCGCCTTCGAGCTGCAGATCTCCTACCGCCTGGACCCAATCTTGGAGCCCGTCGACCTGACGCTTCAAGAGCAGTCCTACTTCGCGAAAGCCGGCGAGGAGTGCGGCGTTCCGCAGCTCTTCGGCCTCGATCCCTACGAGATGATCGGCGAGAAGATCATGGCCTGCAACCGCCGTCAAGGCGGCTCCAGCAAGGACGTCTATGACCTCGACCTCTGGGCCAAGCGCCCCTTCGACGAGCGCCTCGTGCGTCGACTCGCCGTTCTCAAGGCCTGGACGGATCGACGCGGCCAGCCCAGCTATGACCCGACCGCGCTCCTGGCCGCGATCAAGCCACAGAACTTCCGCTGGAGCGACATCTCGGGCCTCGTCCCCCGCGACTTGGCAAGCGACCCGGACTTGATCTGCGAGCGGGTACGAGCCCGCTTCGGCTTCTTGACCGAGCTGGATGAGGTCGAGAGGGCGCTCCTCGACGACCAAGTCGCCCATCGCGAGCACCGACTCTTCGGGCAACTGCGGAAGCAAGCTCGCGAGCTTGCGGCCGAGATTCGCCGAAGCAAACTGGCCGAGTAGCCTGGTCGGGGATGCCCGCCGCCGAGAAGGTCGACAGCAGTGTTAGCTGCCCCAAGTGCGGTGTGGCTCGGCCTGCTGACCTGGCGCAGACCATTCCGCGACCGCCCTGCCCCGAGTGCGGGGCGCAAGGCATCGCAATCTCGGTCGGCATCGCAAGCGAGTTGAGCCTGGCCAGTGAACTGCAGGTGGCGATCAGGCCTAAAGACCAAACGCACGGATGGGAGCGCCGCTGGGCAAATATCCAGGCCGAGCTTCAGCGCCTGCTCGCCCCGCGTGACGGAACGCTCTCCGGCGCTGCCGTCCACGCGGCTCAACGCGAGCTTCTGGGCTTCTACGTGCGCGCCTACCACGTGAAGGACGCGCTTAAGGTCGAAGCCCCTGCGACGGGCGTCAGCGGCCCCGAAATCGAGGCCGCGGTTGACGCCGATCCGGACCTCGCGCTGCTTGTCGATCTGGCCAACGTAGTGAAGCACCTCAAACTGAACAGGCCCCCGCGCAGCGGCGATGAACCGCACATCGGGCAGGTCCAGGGTTCGCAAGCGGCATCGGGTAAGGGGGCTGGCGTCTTGAGCAAGTGATCGAGCACAAGGGCCAAGATCTCGACGGCCTGGACTTCGCCCAGGCTGGGGTGGCTGCTTGGGAGCGCTGGCTTGTCAGGTGGGGGCTGCTGCCAGCGCCGTAGGGCCGCCCCCTCGGCGTGGATCACTCGCAGCGACAGCCCGCAGCGGCAAGGTTACGGCTGATCAGACGGTCCCGCGCGCCGGTGCCAGCTCCGTCCGCACTGGCGACGGGGTGGTGTGCCCGGATCCGGCCTAATCAGCATCGAGCCGAAGTTGACTTGGTGCGCGGTCGGCAGGCGGGACGGGCGTCGCAAGTGCCTCGGCCAGAAGCTCCTCGTCGAAGGTCCGGGCGCCGAAGCGTTCGCGCACCAGACGCACTCCCTCCCCTTCCCTATCGCCTTGGGTAGGCGGCGGGACGAAGATCGGGCGACCTTGTTCAGCGGCAAAGCGGACGGTGTGCAGCGTCCCGCTTCCAAGCTCGCACTCAATGATCAGAACGGCCGCCGCTATGCCGCTGATCAGCCGATTGCGAGCGACGAGGTAGCGAGTACGTGCCGGCGTTCCCGGGGTCTGCTCGCTGATAAGCGCCCCACCAGCGGAGACGATCTGGCTGGCGAGCGGCCGGTTGCGCGGCGGCGAGATCTCATCGAGTCCACCGCCGAGCACCGCAATCGTTTCCGCGCCTGCAGCCAACGCCGCCTCATGAGCGACGGCGTCAACCCCTTCCGCGAGGCCACTGACGATCCCCGCCCCGGCAGAAGCGACCCGCGCACTCAACTCCCGGGCGACAGCCAACCCCTCGATACTCGCCCTGCGAGAGCCGACGACCGCGAGCAATCCGAGCGACGCAAGCACCTTTGTCCGCCCGCGAACGAAGAGCCTTGGCGGTGCCGCCGGAATGTCGCGCAGACGGGGCGGGTAGCACCGCCCACCTATCAATACGGCAACGACATCGCCCTTGCCTGACGCGCGAGCGTCCGATTCCTGCTCACCGCGAATCACCTCCAAGCCCGCAGGATAGGGCTACCAATCCAGCCCACGCGATGACGTTGACCGTGGACCCTGGGAATCGAGCAAGCTAGTTCGACCATTGAACGCGACCGTCACGAATCCAGAAATGGCAGCGCCGTTTGCTTCCATTGAAGTCGATCGAAGGAAAGATGTTCGGGCCGGTCTCCGCGTCAACGACGCGCCAGCGCGGTTGCCTGCTCGCGGCCAAGCTCACCGTCAGCCGGTGCCCGGACCCACAGGGACACTCGAGCACCAGCCACTTTGGATTCTCCGGCGTGCCGACGATCGCGAGCTGGTGGCGAGGCAAGCTCTCGGGCAGCTCGGCCTGAGAGGAGTAGCGCTCGATCCGATCCAGCCGCGGGGCAGTTATACGCCGACGTCGCCACCAATCGGTGAGCCGAGCCCTCACGACCAGCCGATCCCAAGCGGTGGCTCCCGGTCGGCCCGGCCAAGGACGTCGGGGTCCACGCAGAAGTGCGCCCCGACGGGCGCTCCCGCCAAGCGCCTCACCTCGCGCCGCGGAGGGCGGATCAGGATCTCCGAGGAGGGAGTCTCTTCGCCGTAGCCGAAGAGGCGCTGCAGCATCTCATCGACCGCGAAGGCGGCAGTCATCGTCGTATAGGTGATCACGGCGGGGTCGGGATCGGCGAGTCCCCGGGCATAGCCCTCCTCAGCGAGTCCTTCGCGCTCGACCTCCGGAAGCTGCTCTTCACGCAACCGGTGTGGATCGATCCGCCCGCGGCAGAACAGGCATGGGGTTCCGGGGGTCATCACGCTCACCCGCGCGTCCAAGCCGCGCACCTCATCCTCTGCGGCGCTGATCACGACCCCGAGGTCGATCACGGTCACGCAGTAGTAGTAGGCGAGCCGCGAGAGCACCGCGCGGCCGACATTGTCGTCGGTGCAGCCGAACACGACATCGCAGCCGCGCAACACCTCGAAGGCGCCGCGCTCGGTGACTTTGGCGCAACGGGACTCCACGACCGTTCCGAGGCCGATCTCTCGCGCTGAGGCCGCAAGAACGTCCGCCTTCGGCTTGCCGACGTCGGCCATCGTCGATCCGTGGATGCGGGTGAGATTCGTCGCGCTCACCTCATCGTCGTCGATCAGCACGACCTCGCCGACGCCGAGGCGGACCAGCTGCTCGAAGACCGCCGATCCGGTTCCGCCGGCGCCGACGACCCCGACCCGCAGGCACTTGAGGAGCCCCTGTCCATCGCGACCAAAAACCCGTATCTGGCGATCGAAAGACGCGGGCGAGCCGGCATCGCCGCCCGATGAACCATCGGCCGAGGCGAAGAGACGGATGCGGTCACCGACCACCCGCAACCGGTGCACGGGATCTGCGCCGAGGGTGCCGGTGAAGCGCGGCGAGGCAGCGGAGCCTCCCAAGATCAGGCTGGCGTAGGGCTTGCCGGTGCGAGCCCCGAAGACCGGCGCGAGTCCTCGCGCCACTTGGTGATCGTGGTGGGAGGGTCGGGGGTCGGCGCCGGGGTGGGTATGGAAGAAGATCGGCTGCCAATTCCCCGCGGCAGCCGCGGCGAGCGCGGGCATCCAGCCCTCGGAGCGAATCTTCATCTCATCGGCACGCCGCAGGGCATAGGCCTCGCGCGGGATCCAGATCGCGCGGTTCAAACAGAGAGTGATGCGGCCCTGCTCCTCGGCGCGCCCGGCGAGGAGGACCGCAGCCGACTCCTCCTCTTCGTTCAAGGCCAGTCGAAGTTCCTCCCAGAGGCGCTCGGTGGCGGCAATTCGGACCTCCATCACGCCGCCACCGCCGGTGCGCCCTTCTCCAGGTCGGTGCGGATCAGGCACAAGTAGGTCTGCAGGTTGTCGATCCCCGGCCGCCACGCAACCGCCAGGTGCCGCGACCAACGCTGCCATGTCCGGCCCTGGTAGTCGAGGCGGTCCCCGGTCGCAGCCGGAATTCCACCGGCGACGTAGCGGACGATCGGATGCGTCCAGTACATGTCCGGGGCGGCGTCGGGGAATCCCCCGGGCAGGCGCAGGAGGAGATCGACGATCTGCGGCTCATAGCCCTCGGGGAGGCAAAAGCCACGGATAATCAGTGAGAACATCTGGCCCTCGGCGATCACCTCATAGGAGAAGCCCCGCTCACGCAGGTATGCCTCATCGCCCTCGCTCAGCATGGGCGTCCGGGGTTGATCACACTCGGGGCGGTGAAGAAGTGCATCCCCTCGCGCAACTTCACCGACTCCTCGTTTTCGATCCGCCGGTCCTCCCCGCCGGGCACCTCCAGCCAGAGGTCGAACTCAGGGCCGATGTCGGGATCGGGCAGGGCGCGCAGCTCGGCTCCGGTCAGCTCCTCCTGCTCGACCTTGAACGGCTTGCGGTCGATGTGGATGACGATCTGCTTGGGCTTGTGAGGCTTTTTGGCAGCCTCGGCACTGGGTGAGCTCATGGCTCCTCCTCGCGTTGTTTACGGAGGAGAAGCTAGAAACTCTTCCGGATGGAATGAATGAAACGTAATTCAGATGCCTGCTGACTAATTCAGGCTGACCCGAGAGAGAGCCTCCTCGGCCCAGGAAACACGGTAGATCAGCGACGGCTGCTTCTCCTTGATCTCCTTGTCGAGATCGATATCGCCCTCGAGGAAATGAAGGCGGCCGTTGAGCAGCAGCGTGTGCTTTTTGCCCAGCTCTGGGGCCTGCTTTAGACCCTCGGCGGTCCGCTCGAGCATCTCGAGGTCGATGCCGGCGCTGCGCAGGTGGCCGAGGATGCGCGCCTTGAGCGTGTCTTGAAAGGAGAAGAGGTTGGGCCGCCCGGCGCCCGTTGAGACGTTGAAGCTCGGCTCGAGCAAGCCTCGCTTGACCCAGGTGTGGAGGGTGCGGTACTCGACTTCGGCCGCTTCGGCTACCTGGGGGAGCGTGAGCGGCGTATCGGGCGAAACTGCCATGCGGTGACTCCTTCCCTTCTGGTGGCGCGCAGTGGGGCAAGGCTACTGAGCGCAGTGGCCGTCTCCGCGCGGGCGGCGTTGGCGGGTCGATCGGCGCTCGGAGATAGCGGCTTGTTTGTCGAGCGGAGAGGTGCTTGCCGGCCGCCCGAGCAGGGTCGGCTCGGGCATCGGCAGAACGCCCACCCGCGCCGGGTATGTTCAATGCGTTGATCGTGATTCTCGACACCTGCGCCTTGCACGGCGATGTCTACGCCGAAAGACCGTTGGCGAGCACCCTGTTCGACGCCGCTGCTGAGCGAGAGGATCTGGACATCTGGATCCCGTCAGTGGTCGTCGACGAGCTCGTGCGGGGGTTTCCGGAACGGCTGAAGGATCTGATCCGGGGCGTGAAGGGTCTGCGGCACGACGCCTCTGCGTTCGGCTGGGACCTGCCTTCTTTGCCCGATGCCGACGCCGAGGTCGAGGCATACCGACGACGGCTCGAAGAGCGCTTGCGCGAGGCAGGCGTGCGAATCGCACCTCCGCCGGAGCGGGCAGGACTGATCGCCGAGTGGGTGGCTCAGCGACGCCAGCCAATTCCCGGCGACGGGTCCGGCGCCGTCGACGCGCAGATCTGGCTGACGGCCGCTGAGGCTGCGGAAACCGGGCGGGTCGCGTTGATCAGCGGCAACTCGAGCGACTTCTCCGACCCCGAGGACACATCCAGCCCGCACAAGGTCCTGCGGCAGGATCTCGAATCCTGGGGCATCTCACCGGCCCAAATCGAGATCTTCCCCCGGATCCTCGAGTTCAACGAGCGGCACATCACCCCCTCCGTGGAGGCAACCGAGCAGGCGCGAGCGCTTCTCGCGCAGGCGGACAGCCGGCGGGCGCTGCTCAGCGAGATCGAGTCGGCGGTCGCCTGGTCGCCGCTCGATGTCGAAGACTGGGATCTTGGCGCCCCCGACATCGAAGAAGCGACGCTAGGCGCCCTCGACATCGGCACGCTTCGGCTGGTCCGCGCCGACCCTGGTGCCAAGGGGCTGTCGCTGACCCTTGAGGCGTACGGAACGGCGACGGTCGATCTGGGGATGTTTCGGCCCGACGCTCTCGGCCTGTCCGAGGACAGCCCGATCGTCGTCGATGACTGGGATTGGAACGAGTGGAACGTTTCGGCCCACACCGAAGTGGAGGCCTCGGTCCTGCTCGAGGTGCTGTATGCGAATAAAGACTTCGCAGTCTCGGTCGACGAGGTTTCGCAGATCGAGGAGGTACAGCTATTGGAACTCCTCGACGCCTGGCTCGATCGGGGCGGCGAGGTCGCCTTTGACGTCGTCGCCGAGAGCTTCGATGTCTCCGGTCAGCAGGAGGCCCGCGCCGTGCAGTCGCAAGCCGTCGAGAAGTTCTACTTCAAAGACGGCAATCTCTATCTCCGGGCAGAATTTACGGTCGACTACGCGAATCCGGTGGACGAGGAAGACCGGGAACTTTCAGCGGAAAACATCACTGAACATGTGGTTGACCTGCGAATCGAGGCGCCCGACCTCGAGAACATGGAGTGCGGCGAGGTCACCTGGGTCGAGGAGGCCTTCCCGACCTGAGCCGAGTCCGTCCGTCGCATGGGCGGTGACGGGCTCGAACCGCCGACCCCCTGCTTGTAAAGCAGGTGCTCTCCCAACTGAGCTAACCGCCCGGGAGGTCTCGATGATTATGGCGCGTGACGCGCGAGATTTGCGGCTGGCGCTCATGGGGGTCCTTTCGGTGCCGGCAGGCCGTTATCTCTCAGGTATTCGCGATAGCCGTCATGCTCCATCCCGACAAAGCAGGTCTCGGTGACCAGATCCGCCACCGGCCCGCTTTCTGCGACGAGATTGCACGCAAGTCGAATATCCGGGCGGGGGTTCTGCCACCCGTCGGCTCTCGCCCTCAAGATCTTCTCGTAGCGCTCACCGAAAAGCGTCAGGTTGGTGACGCCGGGCAACGCGGCGCTGGGCGAGAGGATGCCTCGAAAGCCGGCGGCGCGCAGGTCGTCGGCAAGCCCTTGGGAGGCGCTGTGCTCGCCGACGGCCAGACGCGGGTCCAGGCCGCATGCGCTGTAGAGACCGAAGGTCGACAGATCGGCGATCTCCTTCTCCTCGACATAGATGTGCCAGAGGCGACGCCGGTACTCCTCCCCCCGCGGCTTGGCACGGATCCGCTCATAGCGCACCAACTCCGCCCAGGCGCCGAGTGGCTCGAGGGCCATGTACTGCGCATACCCCTCCCCCTCGCGATGCCAGCGCCCGCCGACCTGACTGGGAACCCGCTCCCCGGCTGAGTGAAAGAATGGCGCGGTTTCCGGCGCCGCCTGACGGAAGGCGAACCAGGTCCCGCTCAGCCGTTCGGGCTCATCCGCCCAGCTGGCCACGCGATCCCCGCGCCAGGTCGATCAGGCGCGCGTAGGCGTTCGGATCCTCGCCGAGCACCTCCAATGGGGTGAGGCCGTCGAGTTGGTCACGCTCGGCCTCGAACCACATGACCAGTCCATGCGGAGTGATCGAGTCGCGCAGATAGCTCAAGATCTGAGCGACAGTGACTATGCGTCGTCGCTTCGCGCTGAGACGAACGGGAGCACCGGCCTTCCACGCCGCCGCGGTCTTCGTCGAGGTATCGAGAAGAGTGGCTACATCCGACAGATTGACGTTGGCAAAAACGCCGAAGATCAGCTCAAGCGCAGCGGCCGGGTCATCGAGGTTTTGGTGGAAGAGGCGCCGCTGGATACGTCGCAGTACATCGGCAGTCCGCATCCAAGCCAGCTCGACTTCTCCTTCGGGGTCCAGGCCCTCGCAATCTGCCTCGATCAGCTTGCCGAGCTCGACCGTGTACTCGAGCAGCTTGCGCAGGTCATAGTCGTCTACGCCGTCAGGAAAAGTGGCTGAAAGGGTCAGCACCGCGTCCTGCACCTGCCGGTACCACTCCTGCCGCTGTGCGGCGATTCCGTCCGGCTCCTCGGTCTCGGCGGCAGGCTGCTCAGGGAGTCGCTCGAGTAGGCGCAACTCGACATCTTCGAGCTTGCCAACCGCCTCAGCCAGCCCCTCGTCGGGGGGAGCTATGAAATCAACAGCCTCCATCTTTCCGTCCGTGCCTCTCTTGATCCATTAAACTTCTAGTGCGACAGGAAGTCTACAGGAGTTTGATGTTTCCGACGTGATATAGGTATTGCTGAGTTCTTCGCCGTAAAATACCCTGCACAAATGGACTTCCTCCTTCTCTTGGTCATTCCTGCAACCACGGCCCTCGTGTGGTTCTTGGTCGTTCATGGCTTCAGCCCCAGAAGGGACTTTCCCGCGAGGGTCTCTCACGAGGTCCGCGTCATCGCTGGTGCTGTATCGCCGGCGCGCGACCTCGCCGCGACTTTGCCCCGCCGCGACGCCGCGCGAAGGGCCCGCCTCGACCGCCATTTCGGCTACGAGCGCGACCGCAGGCCGAGCTACCAGCCCGATCTAAGCGAGGAGCGGGCGGCCCAGTTGCGCCCGGTTCAGGTCATCCACGTAAAGAGCGTGGCCGAACGGGAGGCGCTCAGCGAGGGCGCGCCGAAGCATCTGAAGGTGGTCTTCATCGAAGAGGAAGACCCAGAGGTGAGAGTTACGGTGCCGCTGCCTCGACCGCGGCCGGGACGCAGTTAGACCATTTGGGCCCGGCGCCGCCGAGCGACAGAGCTTTGATCCCTCGCTCCTCACCGAACCTGCCGCCGTACGTGTGGCATCACCACGTGCATACCGAGAAGGCAGGCGAGAGCCTCTACTTCTGGCGTGTGGGTTTCGACCCGATCTATGAACGGGACATGGTCCAGGCAGCGATCCGCGAAGCCTGCAACCGCCACGACGTTGGCGGGCTGATCGCATACGAGCTCCTGGGGGTCTACGACATCCTGCTGCGGGTCTGGCTGCCGGAGGGCTGCAGCTTCGATGACATGCACCAGACCATGACCGACGAGCTTGCGCCCGCGGGGCTGGCAATCCTCGACCCCTTTCAAGTCAACTACATGGTTCGCCACTGGCCGTTCCATGTGAACGGTGAGCAGCAGAATCCGAGCGACCCGGCCCTGCACAATCTGAGCGCCGATACGATCGAGCAGGTCGACAACCGCTTTGAGCAAGTAGATGAGGAAAAGCTTGTCGACCTCGAAGGCAAGTGGTTGCTCTCGCGACGCTCCAACGAGGATCAGGTAGAGGTGGCGGACCCGCAGTCTCCGGGGATCAAGTTCATGATGACCGTGAGCGCCAAGGACGGGCTGGAGGTCTCCGAGATGGAGCGCCTGGAGTCGAAGATCGCGGAGATCCTCGACGGTGTGAAAGGGATTTCGCAGCGCTCGCTATACGCGGGCTCCGGCTTCGGGCACTTCCTGATCTTGGGTCGGGCAGGCTATGAAGCCGAGTCCTACCACGCGCTGCAGGGAGAACTGATCAGCCGCCTCAACGCCGCCGAGCTGCGGGAGGAGTTTGGCACCCGAACCTCGAGTCACCTGACTGGACAGCGCGGCTACAGCATCGTCAGCGAGAAGCTCTCCGGCCGAAAGCCCCAACGGCTGCGTCTGCCCTTGCCCGCGTCGCTGAAAAGGGCCGAGGAGATGGGTGTGATGGCCGCCGGAACCCGGATCTCCGGACGATTCGAGATCAAGGATTATCTCGGCAAAGGCGGGTTCGCCGAGGTCTACCGAGTCCACGATCACTATGAAGGAGTCGATCGAGCACTGAAGCTCTTCCATTCCACGGACCCGAGGATGGCCAAGCGGGAGATCGCGGCACTGCGAAAGGTCAAGCACCCGAACATTGCCGCTTTCAAGTGGAACGACGTTCACGGATCGCGGCAATTCATCGTCTTTGAGTTTGTCGACGGTGCTCCGCTGCACCGAATCGAGAAAGTTTCGCTCGAGCAGGGGATCTCGATCGTGATCGAGGTGCTCTCGGCACTGGAGGCCCTTCATCCAGACGACGAGCGCATTGCCAAGCTGCAAGCAGAGGCCGCCAAAGGCTCGATTTCTCAAGAGCTCTACGACGAGCTCGAGGAGCTGAAAGCTGCCGGCCTCATCCACCGGGACATCAAGCCGGAGAACATCATGATCGGGCGCGATGGTCGGGTGGTGCTGGTCGACTTCAACATCGCCTCGCCTGCCCGCGAGGGAAGCAGCACGCTCTCGGGGACTCCGGAATTCTTCGCGCCCGACGCCGGGATGGAGCACTGGGACCCCGCGGACGATCTTTTCTCCTGCGGCATCGTTCTCTTCAAACTGGTGACTGGCGAGCACCCCTATCCCAACGCCCGGCCGGTCGCCGGCATCGAGCCGTTTGACCCTCGCGAGTTCGTGGCGGATCTGCCAGAAAGCTTGGCCCGCGTCATGGTCAAGAGCTGCCGGCCGCTGCGCCAGGAACGCTATGGGACTGCCCGAGAGATGCGGCGCGCTCTCGAAACCGAGCTCTTGGCGTTGAAGGGTGGGGGCGAAACGGCTCAGGCATTGGTCAAGTTCCGCTCCTCGCGAACCAGGCTGGGTATTTCCGTAGACGAAATGGCGCAAGCGTCGGGAATGGACGAGAAGCGAATTACGCGCCTTGAGAGCGGCGAGACGACCGCCAGTCCGGCGGAGGTCCTGGTGTTGATGAACTCGCTGATCGAGGTGGGGGAGCTAGTGCGACGCTTCCCGAGCGCAGATGGCAAGAGGGAGCACGGCCCAAACGGGCTTGGCCCGCCGCCAGCCTGATCCGGGCTCGGACGTTCGGCTCGCCCACACAGCTAATTCCTATCGGTGCCCGCGATCCGGTCGACCACGGAAGGCAGAGACGTTCGGCCAACGCGCTCTTCCAGACACCGCGTCGCACCCGCTAGAGCAGATGGCCTGCCAACCACAGGGCGGCGCCCAGGAGGACGAGGAGGAGCCCGTTGGCGTCGCCGGTACGACGAGTCCTACCGAACCGTCGACGACGACAAGGGCGCCCACCCAGCGCGTCAGCAGGCTGCCGAGGAACCAGATGCCGCCGAGTATGAGGATCGCCACCCCGATGGCCGAAGTCATGATCCCGGCTCTTCCGCCGTCAGCGACTCGCTCGGTATCGCGTCTACATCCTCGCCCTGCACGAGTGCCTTCAACCTCGCCCGCTCCGCCTTGCCGCGGCGCATCAGGTGGGTGTAGACGCGCAGGGTAAAGGCCGGATGGGCGTGACCGAGCTGGGTCATCACCGAGGCGGGGTCCTCGCCGGTGGCGACCAGGATCGAGGCGAAGGTGTGGCGCAGCTTGTGGGTCGTGAGGCCGCGCGGGAGCGAGGGCTGCCCGCGCTTTGCCAGCAGCTCGTCGGCCCGCTTGATGGCCAGGCCGAGCGTGCGACTGCGCAGGTTGTGGCGGTCCCTGCGCCCGCCGGTCGCGGTCGGAAAGACGAGGTCGTCGGGGCCGGAGCGGTAGGCGTTCGCCTTGTGGGTGGCGAGGGTGTCGCGCAGGACCGGCAGGAGATCGATCTCTCGAAGGCCCGCCTGGGTCTTGGAGCGGCCGATGATGATTCGCCCGTTGGCGAGGTCGACGTCGCGCCAGAGCAGGTTGCATAGCTCTTCGGCGCGCGGGCCGGCGAAGAGCAGGGTCGAGATCACCGCCACCCTGCCCTCGGAGCGCCGCTGCGGGCTTCGGTCAAGCGCGGCGCAGGCGTCGAGCAGCGCCTGGATCTGCTCGACCGTGTCGAGGTGGACAGGAGCGTGCTTGGGTTCGGGGAGGCGGCGCCGTCGCCCTTCGGCGGGGTTGCGGTCGATGTGCCCGTACTCGACCGCGATCGAGAGCACCCAGGAGAGGAGCTTCAGCGTCTTGTTGATCGAGGCGGCGTTGAGCGGTCGACGCGGCCGGCCGCGGTCATCAAGCTTGGGCTTGCGGCGCTCGATCGCCCGCCGGATCGACTCCGCCTCCTCGACCTTGTTGGCGCGGTAGGCGTCGACCGCTTCCACGTCGATCTCAGCAAGCGGCCAATCGGCGAAGTAGGGCAGCAGATGCGAAAGGCACCAATGCATGATCCGGAGGTAGCTGGCGCTGACCTCGCCCTCGCGCTGGGCAATCACCCGCTGCGCGAAGGGACCGAAGAGCAGATCGCCCTCGGCGCCTTCGCCTCGCTCTTCGACGCGACGGCGCCGCGTCGGCGGAACCCAGAGACCGCGGCGCACGTCGGCCATCACGTTCGCCAGCTCTTCCTCGGCGCGCTTGCGGTTCCAGCCTTCGGTCTCCAGCCCGAGCGTCAGGTACTGGCGTTCACCGTATGCGCGGAAGCGGAGCGCGTAACCGCGCCCGCTCTTCCAGTGACGCTCAACCACCTGGCCTTCCGATCTACGAGCCATTCCGATCACCTCCTGGTCCGAGGCGCCGGAGGCAAGGCTGGCGCGGACGCCATGCGACGCCGGGTACGCCGGTCGCCGCTAGGCTGATCATCGCGTCGAAGTTCATACCTTCGGCGCCGGGCCGGGGGCGTTTGCGCGCCGCCCGGCCGTTTTGTTTTGCCCGACGACAATACCTCTCCGTCGCGGCGAAAGCGAGCGACCGCGTGGATCGGCGGCAATCGCTGTAGATCCCAGTCCAGAGCCGGTTTGCGAGCTGCTCAACGCGGCGATCCGCTCGCTCACCTCGGCGAGATCGAAGCGCAGCCGCGGGCGCTCTCCGGCGCCTATCTTGCGAGCGCCCAACTCCTCGGCGTGGGCGTAGACCCACGAGCGCTCGACGGCGCACCACCGCGCGACTTCGGTTGCGGTCACCAGCCGCGGCCGCGGTCGTGCAGGGCGTGCCGTGCGCCTCGACTGAAGGATCTCGGCGACGCGACTCACGATCGCCTCGATCTCGCCCGGCGTGAGCTTCACCTCGTAGACCGCCACTTCAGTCCCCCTCCCGCTTCTTCCGCGGCTCCTTCCCGAGCCAGTCGACCTGCTTGCCGGGATCGCCGGCTCCGACGAAGATCGGCGCGAACGGGCCGCGCTCCTCCAAGTCCTCCAGCAGGCAGATCGAGATCCGCACCTCGCGGGTGCGGGCGACCAGCGGGTTGCTCCGTAGTAGCGCGATCACGCTTTTGCGGCGTCGCTCCAAGGCGGCCCGCGGAGCCCCGGCAAGCACGCAGTAAACGGCCGGGAAGCGCGGGTAGTACGTGCGCCAAGTCGGCTCGCCATCGGCACCCGCCGCCCGGTACAGCTCTGCGTAGGCGGCCAGCTCGACGACGAGGCGGTCGACCGAGAGGGTCGCGCGGTCGAGCTCGAGGAAGCGCTGCTCGAGGGCGACGCGCCCGTCCTCGCCTCGCAGGTAGGTGAGCACCGCGTCGGCGATCAGCGTCCGGCGCCTGCGGCCCCGGCCGCGCGACAAGGGATGCGCCACCTCGTGGCGCCAGGAGAGCGGCCCGAACTCATCGTCCCGCTCCCGCGCCGCCCGTAGGAAGCAGATGCCTGCATCGTTGACGGCGAGCGTGTGCGCCTGCAGTTGGCCGGCCACCTCGCTGCCCTCCAGCGGGCGCGGTGTCGCCTCGAGGGCGTGTGCCTCGCGGGCCATCCGCACCCCGCGCTCGGTGGCGAACCAGAGGCGCCTGCCGGTGCGCGGCGGCTGGACCGACTCGACGAGGCCCGCGTCTCGTAGCCGGGCGAGCACGCTCTGGGTCCAGCGGATGCGATTGTCGGGGAAATGGATGGCCCGGACCTGCGCCGTACAGAGGACACGGTGCTGGGCGAGCGAGGCGACGACCTCACCCGCCGTTTCCGGCAGCTCAGTCTCCCGGCGGCGGATTGTCTCAGTCGCCATCGTTTCCTCCGTCGAGCCAGAAGGGATCGTCCGAGGGTCCGCCCTTGTCGCCACCGCCCGGTTGCGAAGCGGACCCTTCGAGGTGAGCCTGGATGCGATCGTCGAGCGTTTCGAGATGCTCGATCACCTGCGCGGCCTCGGTCCGCGGCGCGGCTTCGGGCACCTCTACTCCCCGACCAGACCCGGGCTCGGAGTGAACGTCCTCGACCCTGATCCCCTGCAACCCGAAGGGCCGGCTGAGGTCGCCTTCGTGGGTGACCTGGGCGATGAAGCGGAAGCGCGGCAGCCTCGCCATCACGGTGCTGTTCAGCTCCCCGCCCCACTCTTTGGTCAACAGCGCAGCCGCGTGAGAGTTGAGCGCAGTCGTCAGCAGGTGGGAGCGATTGGTCGTGAGTGCGTTCAGCGTCTGCGGGCTCAGCCGCTCGGGGTTCTGGTTGAGCAGCACCGCGCGCAGCCCGAACTTGGCGCTCTGCTCGAGTAGGCCGGCAAGGCTGCCGGAGCGGCCGGCGTCGAAGCTCTGCACCTCATCGAGGAAGACCCAGAAGGGCTTGCGCCTGCCGGGCGCCAGCCCCGCCCGACCCCGTGCCGAGTGCAGCAGATCGAAGACGATCAGGTTGGCGATCAGCCGGTCGAGCGCACCACCCGAGCCGGGGCAGACGAGGACGATCTGGCCCTCGTCCATCGCCTTGCGCACCCGATAGGTGCTCTCGCTCTGGCCGAGTAGCGTCGTGGTCGAGGGAAAGGCGCGCAGACGGTCGACCATGTTCGTCAGCGGCGTAACCGCCTCGGCGGCGAGCAGCGGGAAGCGGTGCTCCCAGAAGCGCTGGGAGGCACGCGGCAGGAAGGGCATGGCGGCCGCGCGCCAGCGCTCGTCGGAGAGCAGCGTGGGGAGCTGGAAGATCGTCGGCGCCAGCTCGTCGGGCAGCACCTTGGCGATCGAGACAAGGGCGGTGGCGGCCTGGGTGGTGAGGTTGATGGCGCGCGTCGATCGCTCGCCCCACTCCAGGGCAGTGGAGAAGGCGTCAACGATCGCCTCGACCCGCTCCTCGCCGTCGCCGCCTCCGCCCAGCTCAAAGAGGTTCCACCCGGGCAGGGCGGAGGAGCTGCCCGGGCCGAGGTCGATTTCGACCACCTTGCTGCGCAGCTCCGGCTCGTCCAGGTAGGGCCTGATCCGCGCCAGCGCGTCGCCGTGAGGATCGAGGAAGAGACCGCCGTGGCCGGAGCGCACGACGTGGACGAACTGGGCGACAGCCAACTCGGTCTTGCCGTATCGCGAGCGCCCGGCGATGTAGGAGAAGAAGGTGTCGGCGGTGCGTACGCCGACGATCCGCCCGTTGCCGTTGGAACCGATCCGACCCAGCGGAATCAGGTCCGCCTTGTCCTTCTCGAAGGTCGGCAGCTTCGGCGGAGCGCCCAGCAGCGTTCCGGCGCGCACCACGTTCTCGGTATTGCAGTGGACGTTCGGCGGCTTCAGGAAGCCGGCCAGCTCGCTGGCGGTGAGGGCCATCTGCCGGCCCGGGCGGAAGCGACCGCTGTCCATGCGACGGTCGAAGCTCCTTCGTAGCGGCGGCCGGTCAGAGCCGAGGAAGGCAAAGCCGAGCGAGACGCCGCGGGCGCGGAACCAGTTCTGCGCGCCGAAGATCTCGAACCCGCCGAGCACGCGCTGCATCGCCGCCTTGGCGCCGGCCCGGTTCACGGCTCGGCAGCGGATCAGCACCTGCGCCTCGAACAGCGCTCCGGACTCGCGCAGTTTCGCGTCGAGCGCCTCGTTGATCATCCGCTGCTCGAGCAACTGGTCGGGACCGGGACGACCTCTGTCCCGCTGGGGACCGTCGAGCCGTTCGCGAAGGGTGCGAGGTTCGCCGTAGCGGCGACGCGCCTGGCGTTGCAGGCCGCGGCGCAGACCCGTGCGCCGCCGGCCGGTGGCGGGCAACAGGTCGATGCAGATGCTGAGTCCCTCCCCGGCCTCGGGGCGAAGCGCTTCCAAGGCGGCGGCGAAGGGACGCAACGGATCGGGGTCGAGCGAGAGGCGTGCCAGAGGCTCGAGGCCCTTGCGGCCGAGGACCAGCTCGGTGCGAGCGGTCGCCAGGTCCCTCCCTTCGGGGCGCTTGCCGAGCACCTCCTCGGGATCGCGCAGCTCGATGCCCTCGTAGGTGGCGTCCGGTGGCGCGATTGCGCCTTCCAGGATGCGAGTTGCAGCGTTCGGATGTGCGTTTGGACCTACGACGGGACGTGCGATGAGATGAGGCTGAAAAATTTTCATAGTCACCTAAGTAGCTCCGTGACCATGAGGAGTCAAACCGGCCTATCCCGCCACCCGTAATCCCCGCGTATCCCCGCTAATCCACGCACATATCCGTTAGGAAACTTTTAGATTCGGTCGAGATGAAGCAGTGAAGGCTCGGGGCGAATTGATCCGGCAGCCGTCTGCCATGATCGCCTACCGGCTGCAGTAGACCTGGAAGTCCGCCTTCGCGACCTCACGTACATAGGTCTCGGTGGAGGCGAGGAGTTGGAGCTGGTTCTCTGCCACGAGTTTCTTCGAGAGGCCTGGCTGAGCGATCGCGATCACGAAGGATGGCCTCAACCGGTGAAAGTCGTTCTCGAGACGGTAGAGCGCGTCGATGTCGCCTACCTCGAATCCGTGGCGTTGATGCTTTTGGACCCTACCGCGCTCCCGGCTGATCAGCTTTTGGAACATCACTTGCGGATAGGCGCGCGAGATCGTCGAGCGCTGCGCCTGGCCGCAGACCTCATAGAGATCGGCGACCCGGGCCCCCGGCTTATCGTCGCTCGAGAACTTGCAATGCGTGAGCATCACCGTGAGATCCGCACCATCCCTGCCAATCGCCACGATGTCCGCAATCTCTCCGGCGCCGTCGTCATCGATGACGACATCCCAGTCACGAATTCCGATTACGTGCTGGATCATCTGAGCCTGAATGGAATTGGGATTTTTCGGACGCCCTTGCGACTCCTTCCGGATTTCAATCTCCTCGCCCCACTCCGGAACGCTCAGCTTCTCGACCGGATAGGACGGGCGCTCGCGCTCGGGCCGGAGCAGGATCGCCGGCTGAATTACCACTGCATCTTGCTCGAAGAGGATCGTCGGCCCGCTGCTCTTGTCGGTGAGGTACTCGCTAAAGAGGATCCAGTCTCGGAGTCCGTGCTTGATCTCGGCCTCTGTATCCACCGCCTTGCAGGCGAGGACCTTCGCCTCGATGTCGATTTCGTAGGGAACCGCCCACTCCTCGGTCCGCAGCTCGAAACGGATCGGACCGCCCTTGGAGAAGTCGGTGACCACCAACGCACCGTCCCCGATCGCAGCGCTCTCGCTGCCAAGGCGAAGGCGACGCTCGTCACTCGTATTGAGCAACGCCTCGACCGGCCACTCGACGGCCAGCGGCACAAGGTTGGGCAGTTCCTCGAGTTCCTCCGGCAGGATGAAGGAGCCGATTACGTCATCCACAGAAATCGTCTCGTCGGCCAGCTTGGGGCCAACGTGGTCACACCAGTCGACCCACTGCTTCAGCGTCTTCGCTGCGGCGAAGCTCCAGACCCTCCCCTTCAACGAACCTCCAATGCTCACCCGCTCACCTTCCTCGAAACCAGAGCCGAAGATGTTGGTTTGGGTCTTCGTTTGTGCCTCAGCGGTGGGGAATCCGGCGGCGACATTCGAGCCCGCGAACATCGTGAACCGACGGTCGCGGTCGCGGACGTCGAGAACCCCAACGTTGGTTGGGATCAGCCGTTGGATCCCATTCATGGCCCGGTAGACGGAGGGGCCGCTGATTAGCGCCACCTCTTCGCCAGCAACCGCCTTGGCGAGTGCCGTCGGATAGCCAGCCGTGTTGGAGCAATTGATGTAAAGGAGCCCCCTGGTCTTATCCCAGTAGATAACGAAGAGCTCATAACCGACCTCTTCGACCGTCGGCAGATTCCCCCAGCGAACTGACGTCTCGCGTTTCACCACAAACCAGGCGACACGAGCTTGCGGATTCACCGGCAGAGGGCGTGAGAGCATGGTGTCTTCGGGATAGATCGAGAGGATCGCCTGCGGGTCCCAGTCCGCGCACTTGGTTCTGTAGACGGCGGTGCTCATCTTTGGGGCGAGGCTGCGGATCGAGACCTCTTCAGGGTCGGGGCCGAACCCGGCCTCCAGCTCGCCGAGCTCTTCCTCCTCCCGGGTGCGGTTCTCGCTCAGGTCGCTGATCAGCTCGTTCCAGTCCGCGTCCTCGGCAAAGAGGCGTCGCAGGCCGTGGCTGATGTCGAAGTCGGGGCGGCCGACGAAGACGGCCGCTTTGCCGATCCTCTCGCCCTCGACTCGGGCGAACCGCCCCGCGAATTGCAAGGTCACACCGAGGCTCTTGTGAGGCTCGTGGATGGCGGCGACCTTCAGCGCCGGAAGGTCGAAGCCCTCGCCGAGCATGTCGACGCAGACGACGATCCTCGTCTCACGGGAGAGCAGCGACTCGATGGCCGCCTCCCGCTTGTGGACTCCCAGCCCGCTGTGGATGACGACCGGATTGAGATCAGCGGCCAACTCTCGGTAAACCTCGTCATGCAGCCGTTCGGCTTTGGGGATGGTCCTTACGCGCGCCATCAAGATGTGATCGAGACCTTCGTCGAGGTCCTGCCGCAGGCGCGCGATCGCGGCCGTCGCCAATGCCCGGTCCGGATCGAGGAGGTCAACGACTGAGGTGTAGTCAATCTCGGCAAAGTAGCCCTGTGACTGGGCGACACTGAGCGGGTAGCGGTAGATCTGGCGGCCGCCAAGTGGCACTCCGTCCTCCCGAAACGGCGTCGCCGTGAACTGGAGCACCGGCTTCTCCTTAAAGCCGTCTCGGATCTGCCTCCAGGTCGGCGCCTCGACGTGGTGGGCCTCATCAACGAAGAGATGGGAGCAGGAGGCAAGGACCGCAGCGCTGATCTCGGGTTTGGTCGGCGACAAGAGCGCCCCCGGAGTCGTCACGACCACATTGCAAGCCGCCAGGAACTCCTCTGCGGCTTCAACCGTCGAAAAGCGGTGCTCGAGTTGGCCGACAACGGGCCGCTGGGCCGCTGGATCGATCACGCCGAAGCGCTGCAGCACGCCAAGCAGCTCAAACTTGGCGGTGATCTGCTTTCGCAGTGGGTCCGAGGGCACAACGACGAGAAGGCGCTCCGGACGATGCGCAGCAAAGAGGCCGACCATTGCCTCGGTCTTCCCGGTACCGGTGGGCATGACGACAGTGGCGGGATCGCTGTCCTCGGTGGTCCAGTAGCCGAGCACGGCGTGGATCGCGCCGATTTGCGGGGTCCAGAGTCCGGGAACCGAGCCGTCGGCCGAGGCCTGGACGAAGGAAAAGCTGCCGTCGAGCGACGCCAGCACATCAGCCGGATCACCAGGGCCCCCATCGACGAGCCATTGCAGCTCCTCCGCGCTGAACTCGGCATCAGTCTTGCTCAGCTTTCTCGCTGGAGCCTTGAGCGCTACCGCTCCCACATCAGCCTGTTGTTTCGAGCCGACGAGCGCGATTCGCTCGCCGCCCGCCAGCTGCACATAGTGTCCTCCCTCGTCAATCGCGATCTCAACCGTTTGCGGCGGCACGATCACCTGGCGCGCGCTGTTGCGGTCGACCCTGATGTTCTTGGAGATGCACGCAGGCAACTCAATCATGCAAATCCACCTCAGCTGCCGACACAGAAACCTCCCTGATCCACATTCATACCCTGCTCGTACCTCTACGGTGAGGTAACCGTATCTTCTCGACAGCGTGGAGGAGCAACGGGATCTGGACCTAACTTGCCGGCCCCGGTTTGTTTTCAACGACGAGATATTCCGCTGGGCCGGAGTGCTCGACCCAGCCGGGCCGCCAGGTGACGCCGTTGACGAGATCGCCGACGGAGGTCGAATAGGTGCCGGCGAGGCGGATGAGGATGTCGAGGCTGGGGATGTGTTCGCCACCTTCGATCTTGTCGAGCTTGGCGCGCGTGAGAGCGGCGCGCTTGGCGGCCTCCTTCTGATCGAGGCCAGCGAGCTCGCGGGCACGGTAGAGGTTGTCTGCGAAGCGGGCGAGAGCTTTGAAGGGGAATGGAGTCTTGAAACGCGAACCCGGGGTCATCGGAAGTCGTCCGTGGCCTCGGCTGGAGCAGGGCTGTCGACAGGAGGAGGCTCGTCAGGGCTGCCCTGTACCCGACTGTTTCGCTCGACGATCTCCCACGAGCCCGGCACGACGATCTCGTAGCCAGGCCGCCACTCCAGGCCGGCGACGAGATCATCGAGAGGAACGCCGAGGCTGCCAGCGATCCGCAGGGCGGTGTCGACGCGCGGCATGCGCTCGCCGCGCTCCAGCAGGCTCACCTCGGTGCGATGGATCGAGGCGCGGAAGCCCAGCTCCTCTTGGGAGATATCGGCGTGATTCCGATAGCGGACCAGGTTCTCCCCGAAGCGAACTTTCATCTCCGGCGTCGGCGGCGCCGAGGTCGGTGCGCGCGGGCTCACGGTGCGAACCTTGGGCCGAGCGAACTGTGCTGCCAATCCGGAGGCGGGCCGGGATGGATCAGGCTGGCAACGATGGCGCCGTGACAGCGCGCGTGACCGTCCTCCAGCGAGCAGCGCTCGCTGAGCTTTCCGGCGACCAGCACCGGAGCCCCCTTTTTCAGCTCTTCGACACGATGCCCACCGACATCGCCCGGCACCTCGACCTCGTAGCTGGCGTAGGTCCAGAGCAGCCTCGGGTGCTCGGGGTCGGCGACCGGGAACTCGATCCGCATGATGAGGACCGGAGTGCCGCCCGGGCCGCCGCCCTGCCTGGGGTCATCGAGCAGCTTCCCCGTCACGACGGCGTAGTTGAGCCCGGGTGGCGTCTGCTCGGGGAAGAGTCGGCGACCTGGCCGCCCGGCGCATCGACCGCACATGGCTACTTCACCTCCCTGACGACATAGGCACGCGGCTTGCGCTTGGCCTGGCGCACCTTCTTCTCTTTCGCCATGCGAGCGAGGCAGTTGGCGATGGCGCCGGAGGAGCGGCCGATGCCCTTGCTGATCGCGCTCGCCGTCAGCGGGCCGTCGTCGCGGTGCTTGCGCATGTAGGCAAGCACCTGACCGTCCAGCTCTCCGGGGCGGAGGCGCTTGTTCGCGCCGGTCATGCTCGCCCGCCCTCTCGGTCGTCGAGGTCGACGAGCACTTCCTCGCAGGCGTCGAGGCCGAGCTGGAAGCGGGAGTTGGTCTCGGCGTCGGCCTCCCGCGACTCACGCTCGCTGCCCGATTCCAGAAGCACCCCTTCGGCTTCGCTATGCAGGCGCTTCAGAACTTCCATCAGGTCGTGCGACGGAATCGTCAGCTCGAAGGACTCGCGGTCGTCTTTCTCCTTCCAGCCGATGTCGTCGAGTAGGCGGAGGTCTTCGCCGAACTCGAGGCCGAGCCGTTCAGCCTTGGCGAAATCCTTGTCGTACTCCAGCGCGTGCCAGAGATCGCCCACCGAGCCGAGGTGGTTGCGCACCAGCTCATAGAGCCCGTCGCGCTGGTGGCGGTCGATCGTCGCGGTGATGTCGGGCATGGCGCCCCTCCTTCCGGTCGGGACACCGAAAGAACCGCTCAGATCAGGGCCGTCGCTCTACCCGGACGCGAAGTGCTCTGGGAGAATCGGCCGTGCATCGAAGGCAGCTTCTTCGGTGCCAGGCCCCGGGGCGTTGGCGCGTCGCCGGGGCCATATGTCTTGGGTCGCGGACCGTAGCTCCGCTCACCCTCGAAAGCGAGTCCGAATCGGCGGGAATCGGCGTCGATCCGAGGTAATCGCCGCCGTTTCGGGCACTCGTGCCCAAAACGGAGCGCCCCGCATCACGATCATCCTCGCGCACACGAACCCACAACCCGCCGATTAGCAGCGGCTTCCCGCGATGGGCGGTACTGGGCTCGAACCAGTGACCCCCTCCTTGTAAGGCAGGTGCTCTCCCAACTGAGCTAACCGCCCAGGCGCTCGCAACCTGAGTTGTAGCAGGGCATCCAAGCGATCAACCGTCGGGCAGCGTTCGGCAGCGGAAGGCCCCATTCGGCCCAATCATCGGCCGATTCGCCCAATGAGGATCGTTCTCGGGCTCGCCAGGCTGCCGTTCAGGCAGAAGCATCGCAGACGCCATTGGGCTGGCCATGTCCCTTTCAACCCGTCGGTTCAGCGGTGGTTGCGGACATCTGGGCCGGCAGGCGCGGGAAGGCGAGGCGCTGCTGCGGCTCGACCTCTCAGAGAGGGCAGGCCGCTCGACCTCGCGCAGGCCGCGGCGCTGCCCGAGCGCGAGCCGCGCGAACGGGCTGGGACGTGCCGAGACCTTGCTGCCTTTCAGCTCCAGGTCGTCGTGCTGACGCTTGGCTGAGTCGTCGGAGCGCCGCCGCGCAAGCTCTTTGGAGACGGTCTCGAAGGTCTCTCCCAGGCTGGCCCGGTAGCCGCAGCGAAATGGTCGTGGACCCAGGAATTGACCTGTTCGCGCTCGGCAAGGATCTCCTCGGCAAGGCCGGGCAGCTCGCTTCGCTTGGCGCTGAGCTTCAGGGGACCGCCGTGGCGGGGCTCCTCGACGTTCTCGGCGAGCACGAAGAAGGCGATTACGCACGGCAGTTGCACGCCATCGAAGAGGTCGGCGCACTCGACCAAGGCGTAGACGCCGGCGGCGTCCGGTCGAGAGAGCACGTCGCGGGCGAAGCGATCGCGCCCGGCGCTAAATGCTCCCGCGCCCCGTTCGTGCAGCAGGGCGTTCGCCATGCGCCAGGTCGCGATCATCGAGTTCTCCTTGCGACCGTTCATCTGCCAGTCGAGGCCGAAGGGCGGGGTGCAGGCGACACGCGGGAACTGCGCGCGGAGGAGGCGGAGGAGCGGGTAGGCGCGCTGGAGGTCGCCGTGGATCGACGTATATGTGCGAGCCTCGACCTGATCAGCGTCGATCTCGATGCCGAAGCGGAAGTCAGGCTCAACCCCCATCAGCAGCGAGCCGTCCCCCGCGGTCAGGTCGACCGTGGACTGCTCGCGGCCGTTGACAGCCGCGATGAGCTCGGCCGCCTCAGGCGGTGAGAAGAACTGCTGCAGGCCAGCGACCGTGTTGCGGTCGCCCCGGCTCGGGCGAAGCAGCGAGGGCGAGGAGTCAAAGACTTCATCGCTGAGGGCGGCGCCCGTGAGTGCCGAGCGCTTGCCCTGAGTGGGCGCGGCAGGAGATGGAGTGGGAACCAGCATGGCCGTCCTTTCAGGTAGGGCCCCGCCCTCTGCGGGACCGACGGCAAAGCCCCGGCACGCCCGCTAGGGCGTGCCATCCTGGGGCGGAGTCGGCGCCGCAGAGGGCGTTGATTCTCCATCTGCTCGCACTCGCAGCCGGGCACGACTTCCTCAGTCGGCCGAGGGCGGCTTAAGACCCGACAGGGTGTAGGTGAAGGTCGGTTGGCGCTCGGCGTAGCCCAATGCGATGTCATGAGGTCCACGCATCTCGCGAAGCGGCACGAAGAACGCCGCCGTGAGACAGCGCAGCCTCGACCTTGAGCAGCAGCTAGCTCAGTTATGACCAGGCAGAGGCGACGGCGGACCCTGAGCAGATGGAGCCGCCGGGAATTGCGGCCGGACGCGAGCGCAAGATCACCGACCAGCTCCTCAACAGGCGCTCAGAGCAAATGCTTGCCGCCACGCGCATCGAACCCCCGGCCTACATCTTGAAAGAGCTGACAGGCCAGTCGACTCGGCAAAAGCCCGAGCCTGGGATCGTGGCGTCGCGGGCATCGAGGACTACCGGCTCAAACACTGAGTGAAGGACCAGAGGAGCACCTTCGGCCGTGAGCCGCAGGACTGAGGAGAGCGGGCGGCTCGCAAGGCGGCGGACAGGAGGTTGGCCGAGACCCAGCGCAGGCTCGACCTTGAGCGCCAGCTTGCCGACCGGGAGAGGAGCAGGATCATCGAGCGAAGGATGGAGATATAGCGGCCCCGATCCGCGCTTTTTTTAAGCTCCGCGCAGGCATCAGTCGTCCAGGATGGAGTGTTGAAAGTCAAGCACCGTATCTTCTGGCCTGGTATCACCGAAACGGCGCACCAGGCGCGGGTAGCCTGCGGCTGCGCTAGATGTCAAGGCTGCGCTTCGGCCGCGCCTTTGTCGGGGCAACCTTGACATCACTCCGCCTTCGGCTTGGGCTGGGTAAGTCGGCGGCGCCTACCTCTGGCAACTCAAGCCGATCACGACGCGTACCAGGGGCCTCCTGGCCTTCCGAACGCCTTCGCCGCGCGAGAAGTCCACGTATTTTCAGGCCGCCCCAACGGATGACTGTTGCGGCCCACAGCCAGCCTCCCTAGCGCTTTCTGCCCCCCGACGACCGCTTGGCTGGCCAGATCCCGAGGATGAGCGTAATCAGTGCGCAGGCGGACACGAAGGCGCCGAGCGCCGCAGAATCCGCTCTCCCCTGAACCAACGCCCGGCCGCTCAAAATCAGACAGACAGCTACAAGCACAAGCAAGGCTTTCTGACGCAACTTCATAGACATCCATTGTTGCAGGAATCTTCGGAGATAAATGAGTTTCACGATGTCAAGCCACTCAGCAGATCCCGAGTTCGCTGCCAACCCAAATAGATGTGGAGATGAGACCGAGAACATCCGCAATTCCTTGGAGCGCGCCGCCGAGCGCCTTCTCTTCATCCTCCCCACCTATTATCAGCGCCCTTCCGACCCCGGCAAAAGCAGTCCCTGCTGCTCCTATAGCCCCTCCGATAGTCGCGCACGTCTTACGGTACATTCCAATAACGGCGTCCGTCGCCTTATGCAACACTTTGTTAACTTCTTTTTCCCAGGGAAACCACTTCATGCCCCCCGGTCCAATGTAGGTCGTAGACCTTCGCGCTCTCTTTTCCCGCATTTTCCGCATGCGGGCCCTAATCCGGCCCGTCGCGCGGCGCACCGCAGCCCGCGCCCTCCTACGGGCAGATACACACGCTTTCTTCGTCGAGCAGGTCCCATTCAGGTCGAACCCGTTGACCGGATCTTGATTGGCATAGTCATAAGCATTGGCTGACCCGCCAGGAACGGGATCAGAAGTGATAAACCGTCCCAGAGTCGGAATGTAGCTTCGCACGCCCATTTGGATCACGCCGGACGGCAATTCCGTTCGGCGTTGTTTCCCCCCAAGCCACCCATAGCGACCGGAACTGCCTTTCACAGGATTGCCGAACTCTTCAAATTCAAAGTTCGCAGTAGGTTCTTTCGCCGACACGCTGATACTGGCACTGGCCACGACGTCGCCATGCAGATTGGTGAGCTGTAGGCTGGTCGTGCCCGAGCTGTCTTGAATCGCAGCGAGACTGCCGCCGATTCCGCCGATGTTGCGGGACCAACTGCTTCCGCGTTCGGTCCAAGCCGTTGAGTCCGAAGCCATCGCGTAGTGGAAGAGTTCGGTTCCAGTTTTCGTCCCCGTTTGAGTGACTTGTCGAGGACGACCGGCCGCATCCAGTTCGTAGGTATTCGTCAAACCGCCCTGCGACTGGCTCGCGACCATTCCGTTGTAGTAGTAGCTGGTTTCCAACGTGCTGCCGCCCGCGAATTTGGCGGGCAGGTTCGTTATGCGGCCAAAGCTATCGTAAGTGACGGTTTCAGGCCCAGTCAAGCGGTCCGCTGCATCGTATTGGTATTCCTGAGAGGTTCCAGTCGACTCCGTTTCGCAAGCGCCTTCTGACGGACGGGTCGTCAGTTTCGTGCGGTTGGAGTCCGCATCGTACGAATACTGGCGCGTCGTGCAACCTTTACCTGTCGGGGTTTCCTTGGCCCATTCCAACCTGCCGGCCTTGTCGTAGGTGTATTCCTCGCTGGAGGCGAGGCTGGCCTGGGAGAGGATCTGGCCAAAGATCGAGCGTTCGTTGCTCTCTTCGACCCAGGTGCATTCTCCCGTGCAGCTCACGACCTTCGTGTAGCTGCGTTTGGTTGGCTCCCCGCTGCCGTCATAGGTCGTTTTGGCGACCAAGCCATCGGGCAAGCCTTCTTCGATCAGCTTGCCTTCCGCGTCGTAGGCGGCGGCGAACGTCCCCGCGGCCGAGTCGCTCAGCGCAACGAGCGCACCCGAGGTTTCGTCGTAGCCGTAGGTCTGGGTTCCCTTGCCGTCGAAGACGGTCTCGGGGCGCCCTGCGAGGTCGTATTTCGTTGTGGAGGTGCTTCCGTCGGCGTCGGTGTATTGGATCGGGTGGCCCAGTTCGTCATAGGCAACCGCCACAGCTTGGTTGTCGAACGTTTTACATGAGACCCAGCAGTCCAACTTCTGTTCCACCGGCATTCCCGTTTGTGGGTCGTAGACCGTGATCGTGGGCCAGAGGAATTTCCCGGCGCCAATCAATTTGCTTCTTGTTTCCTGGCCTACTGAGTTATAGTTCGTGATCGTCTTGTGAATCGTTGAGTATTCTTCACCTAATTCTTCTTTACCCCCCGGGCTGTCGATTACTTCTTCGGGCTCGTCCAAGCTATTGAATTTGGCATAACGGGTCACGGGGAGTTCCGGCAATCCTTCCGTTCCGGGCTGCGCTGCCGGAAGGGTCTTGCAGGGCAGCCCCGCATAGGCCGCGTTGTTGCCGCAAGAGCTGTCTTGGGAATTCGTGCCGGCAGTCCAGTAGACGGTCTTGGTCGTACCCGCTTTTTCCCCTTCGGTATCCGAAGGCTGGCGGCTTTCGGTCACCTGACCGGCGGAATTGTAGGCAGTTGTGCTGACCAGGTTGAGGCCGCTCGGGTCGGTGATCTGTTCAGTCGGCTTGCGCAACTCCCAGTTGTAGCCGGTTTTGGTCACGTGCGAGTCGAAGTCGGCCGCTTTGGCAGGCACGAAGGCGGTGACGGTTTCGGTGGTTGGCAAGCGTGGCGAGGTTTCGTCTTCTTTTTTGGC
Source organism: uncultured Solirubrobacterales bacterium (assembly GCA_963817905.1). Taxonomy (GTDB): domain Bacteria; phylum Actinomycetota; class Thermoleophilia; order Solirubrobacterales; family 70-9; genus VRUE01. The sequence continues at coordinate 1,105,317 of CAWFPS010000003.1, forward strand.
TTTGAAGCCGTAGTCGTATTCGACCGTCGTGTGCTGGCGTGCTTGGACTTTTTCGCCCGATTCGAGCCGTACTTCGTGCAGCGGGCCCCACGATTGCAGCATCTCGGTTCCGTCTGCTGAGTATTCGGAGTGGGTGTCGAGTTCGTGGGAGCGTTCGGCCGGGTTTTCGGCCTGCAAGGCCAACAGGCGGTTCTGTGCGGTGAGTTCGCGCACGACGTTTCCCTGCAAGTCGGTTTCGCTAGTCGCGATCGAATCGCCTTCGACGCCGGGCGGCGACGGGTGAGCGGTGTTGACCTCGTTTCCGCCGGGGTCCAGGTAGTGGACCACGGCCTGGTCGTAGTCGCTCGGTTCTTCGGCCGGCACCTCGGTCGGCGGGAAGACCGCGGTGGCGTCCACTGGGTAGTCGCTTTGGCCCCATTTGGAGATCGCCGACAGGCTGAGGTCATAGGGAGCGCCTTCGCCTGTAACCGCAACGTCGTAGGCGAGCGTCGTGGTCGCCGTGGAGGGGCCTTCTATCAAGAGGCTGGCATGGCTGGCGCTCTTGAGCTTTGCTTCGTAGGGGCCACCGGAGCCCGCCGGGTAGTAGGCGAACTGCCAAGGTTTCAGCCCCGGTGGGGTGAGGCTGGCGAGTCTCGCGCCATTTGTTGATTCGTAGGTGTAGGTCTCTTTCCGAGGTTCCGGCGTGACGCGCGGGTCCCACTCTTCCGTGAGGTTCCCCGTGGTCGAGTCATATGCGTATTCGGCAACGGCCTGGCCTGTCCCCGATCCGCTTGAATCGTAGTAGGTAATGGCGTGGAGGCGCTGGTCGCTGCCCACTTCGGAATAGCTGAAGTAGAGGGAGCGACAGCCTTTCGTGCTTGGCGCGTAATTGCCTTCGCCTTTGAGCGGATTGCATTCGACCCCTGCCTGAGCGGGACCGATCTCCGCTTCCAGCCGCTCTTGTTTTTCAAAGATTTCGTAGGTGAGGCGGCTCTGACTTGCGGTTCCGGCGTAAGAGACCTTGCTCGGCACATAGTCATTGGTGGTGCCGTTTCGCGTGAATTCGGTTTTGGTGCCGTTGGGATCGGCAAGGATGAAGTTGCCGCCCGATTCGCTCAGGGTATATTCCTTGGCTTCTTCGGGAGGAACGTAGGTGTAAGGGGCTGAGCTTCCGGTCCTGTTGAAGGGAATACCGGCGCCTTCGTTGTCGAGCACTTCGACCCAGTTCTGTTCGGGAATTTCGGCTTCGGCTTCCCATTCTTCGCAGAAGTGGGTCTCGTCGCACGGTTGGTTGCCAGGACCACAGCCGACTTCGTTGCCTTCTTCATTCCAGCACTCTTTTTCAAAAACGGCTTCCACCCTGTCTTCGTGGAAGACCAGCGCTTTCTGCCAGGCTTCTTCTTCGTAATCGGCTTCCACCGGCGCCGCGGGCTGCCACATTTGTCCCAGCGTTTTGCTGTTGGTTTTTTCGCTTGCCCCGTAGGCGGAGTTGAAGGTGCGGGTGAATTCAAGGTTGGCTTCGGTGCCCGGCACAGCGATCGAAACATCGGAGCGAACGATCGTGAAGGCGCCGGTCACGAGGTCGACGCTCGCAGGGCCGACCTGTTCTACTGCGTCGCTGGGCCCGCCCCCGAAGCGGCTGTAGCTGACGTTGACAGGTTTACTGGCACCGGCCACGAGATGGCCGCCATTGAACACGGCGCGCAGCTCCACTCCTTCTTCGACCGGTTCCCAGCCTTCGGCTTCGGCAAAAGCCTTGAGGTCGAAATAGAGCGGCGGGGATTTGGTCTCATTTGCCACTTCGAGTGCCCAGCCAGGATGTTCTCCTTCTGTGTTCCACAGATACAGAGAAGGGATCTGTTTGAACGTTTCCGAGCTCGGCGCCTTCAGTTGGTAGGCGACCGAACTCACGTGTCCGCCTTCCAAGGGAACGTCCCATTCGGAGGCGAGGGTCAGATCCGAGCCGCTCTTGGCACCTTCACCAGGCGAGATAAGCTTGCTGGTTGAGGGTGCGGGCTTGTATATACCGGTGTTGAAGATGTACTCTGCCGGGGTCGGGTCTGCGGCTTGTTCGGAATTCGTTGCCGTAACCCAAACAGTATGCCACTCGCCGTGGGTAGTGAAAGCCGGCGCGGTGTATGGAGAGGTGCATGGTTTTGTGAGAAACTGGTTGTCCAGCGCACATTTGAAGGTCGAACCCGGTTGGTCCGACGTGAATTCGATCGGTGCAGGGGCTTCGCCTGATAGGTAGGTGTTCATCGGTGAGGTGATCGTTGTGTCGGGTGGATTCTGGGTCGTAAAAGTTTTGTCGGACCCGGTGGCAGTTCCGCCCGAACTCGTGGCGGTGAGGCGAAAGTGGTAGGTAGTCGCTGACTTGAGTCCGGTGATCAGCTCACTCGCTTCAACGGGGCTGGTGCCGGCCCCGGCCGATGCAGGTTTGGCCGGGGCTACGGAGCCATAGGAAGTGGACGTGCCGTATTCGTATTGATATGTAGTACTCAAGCCGTTTGGGTTGACTTTCCCGCTAACGACCGCTTCGGTTTCGCTGGGTGGATAGGCGCTTTCGGTCACCGCGCTTGGCAGTTCCAAGGTGGTGAAGGTTTTGTCTTCGCCGTAGCTGGTCCCGCCTTCGCTGGTGGCCGTGACGCGGAAGTGGTACGTCGTCGCTTCTTCGAGGCCGTCGATCGCTTTGCTTACGGCGACGGGGCTGGTTCCCGAGCCGGCCGATTCGGGGCTGGTCGGGACTTTGGTGCCGTAGGAGGTCGTCGTGCCGTATTCGAACTGGTAGGTCGCGGCGGTGCCGTTGGGGTTGACCGTATCTTTGAGGGTTGCTCCGGAGGCGGTGACGGCCGTCGCGGCTTCGCTGGTCGCGCTCGGGGCTTTGGCTCCGACCGGCTGCGCTTCGTCTTCTTCGACTTCCGCCCCGCTCAGGGTGCGGTTGTAGATGCGGATGTTGTCGATCAGTCCCCTGAAGGCGTCTTCTTCTCCCCAGACCAGGTCTCCGCCGATCTGAAGTGGGCCTTTGCCGCCCGCAGCCTGAAGGGTGGCAGTTGTGCCGACGAGTTCGCCGTCCACGTAGAGGCGCAGGTATTCCCCGTCGGAGGTAAGGGCGAGGTATGACCAGGCTTTGGAAGGGAGTGAGCTCGTGCCTTCGACTATCGCCTCTTCTTCTTCTTCGCTGCCGAAGACGAAGCCGGCCGGGTATTCGTATTCGGCCTCCGCTTCGAGCTGGTAGCTGGCGAATTCCGGAGTTTCCTTGGTCAGGATCGCGCCCCATTCCTTGATTTCTTCTGGCTTGACCCATGCCTCCAGGGTGAAGTTCCGGCTCAGCTCCAGCTCCCTGGACGAGGGGACCGTGGCCAGGGCCGCTTCGCCGTCGAAGGACAGGGCGCCGCCGAAGTGTCCTTCGCCACTCCATTTGGCGCCGTTAAGGGTGGCGTCGTGGCCGTGTCCGGAGCCGTCTTCGGCCGTTTCGCCGGAGCCTTCGTTGAAGGAGTACTCGGCGATCGGTGTTTCTGAGCTGGGCATCGTGTAGACGACAGAGAGATAGGGGCGGTTGGCTTCGGTTTTGGCCGCGCTTGAGTCGAAGGTGATCTGGCGGTTGGTGCAGCTGGTTTTGCCGCATTCGCGCACTTGGTCGTCGAGCAGCTTCATGATCACTTCCAGCTGTTCGCCTTCGGTTGCTTCTTCTTCGACGGTTTCGGTCGGCAGGGAGAATTCCCACCAGCCCGCCTGGCTGCCTCGTTCGCTCGTCAGCACTTCTCCGAGCCATTCGGAGTAGTCGCCGCCTTCGGTTTCCCAGAGGTGTTCGGGGCCGTCATAGCGGCTCCAGGAGGCCTGCCAGGTCCAGGGCTTGGTGACCTTGCGCAGCTCGACGCCTTCTGTGTTCTGGGCGGTTTCGGTGGAGCGGATATGAAAGGTGGCCGAGGAGACTTCGGCGGTGGGCGGAATCGACTGGGTCTCGAAGTTCATCAGCGTCCGCCACCAGTTGTCTTCGGAGCTTTTGATTTTGGGGGTGTAGCCGGTGAGGAAGGTGGTCCGCCCCCAGGAGGCGCAGTCGATCCAGCCGGTTTCGCCTTTGTGGCCGCCGATCACGCAGCCGTAGGGAGGGCCGGTGGTGATCGTAGGGTCGATAACGGCAGGGAAGCTTCTTTGCTGATCCGTGAGCCATGCCCGATCAGCACGGACGGTGAGGCGCCAGTTGCCTTCGCGCTCAGGGCCGAGTTCGTAGTGAACCGCGCGCGATTCAGCTCCATTGCTGTCGGACATCACGGGCGGCGGCAAGAGCGCCACGAGATCCCCGCGCCCGTCGCGGAAGGCCACGGCTCCGCCTTCTTCGAGCTTTGGCATGAGCCCCGCAGAAGCACTCAGCGTGAAGCTGAAGGTGCTCGGGTCCGCCGGGCCGGTGAGCTCGATGTCCTCCTTGAGGCCGGTGGGAAGGCCGGTGTAGTTGAAAGTAACGCCGGTCTCCGGAGATTCATAGCGTGCGGTCTCACCTTCGAGCTGGACAGGCTCTGCCCCGATGCTCGCCAGTTCGCTGGCTACCCAACCGCCGTCGAGCGAGACGCGGGCCGGATTGGTGTCGATCTGCTTCGGCAGGCTGATGTCGACGTTGCTGGCGCCATTGGCAAGCGTTTCGCCACCGACGGAGCGCAGGCGCTCGCCGATCGGCTCCCAGCCACCCCTGCGGGCCGGATAGTTGACCGGGGACTGGTAGAGCCTCGTTTCCAGCTTGTCACCAGAGAGCCGAAAGGTCTGAGAGCTGGCGGTGCGGTCGGCGGCAACTTCGGGGCCGGGCTTTACGCTGCCGACTCCAGAAGGAGCGGGACTCGTGTCGCCCGATTCACCCTGCCCTGCCCAAGCAATGCCGGTGCCGAGCACCAACAAGAAGGCAGCAACTGCCCCGATGACCCTGATCCCCTTCACTGAGTTCCTCCCCTGTCGTGGTTACTCGCAGACGATTTGCTTGCCATCTGGTCCCGCGTACTCAGGCGCAAGCCCAAGGACGGCACCCTTCCCTGCAAGCCCTAAGCCGAGTGCCTCACAGCCTCGGTAAAGAAGTAGCGGCTTTCATGTGCGCCGGGGACGGGGTTTCTGCTTACCCGCGTGATCCCTCCTGCCCCTACGAGGCTTAAGAGGTGGTATTCGAAGATTGAGATGCTTTTGCGCCCGCCGCTGATCCTCTCCAGCTCTCGTGCTGAGAGCGGGCGGTCGATCCACCGCATCGCTTCGATGATCCAGACCTTGGTCTCGTGAACGAGGCGGGGAACGAGCGCGCCCCAGTCCAGCGCGCCCGTTTCCCCGCTCATCGACTCCTCCCGCCAAGCATCGGGAGTTTGCGTCGCAGGCATACGCCGCCGCCGGGGTAAAGCGGCGGCGGCGCGTCGCTGCTGGGTGGAAGTTTCATTCATCATGGAAGTCATGTGCCCCGAATGGCCCTGTGTCAGCCTTCGAGCCATTCGGGGCGATAACCGAAGCCGTTCGGCCGCTTGCTGACGACACCGAGCGATCAGTTGATCTTGACTAGCGAAGAGTTTCAGATTAGACCCCGACTGTCTATCCCCATTTTTTAAGTGGGTTATCAATTACTGTTCAGATTTCTTTTGGGGAGCCGTAACCAGCAGCGGGACGACTGAGGCGGCTGCGCTCAATGCCGAGAAACGAAGCCATCATGTATATGGCCTCCGCTCCGGACTCTTTAAGTCGTTTGCTATTGAGCGCAGCGATCGCCAAGAGCCCTGTGTCTGCATCGTCTAGGCACTTAGCGACTTCTCGCTTACCCTTCTTGTCCAGATTGAGGCAGTCCCAGACAAGCTGCACCTTCTCATCGTTCTCCAGCTTGCCCGCTCGAAATGATGCGAGCGTCGCGGCGATGATTCGTTGGACGATGAGCCCGTTGATCTCCCGCCGCTCCTCGGGTGTCAGATCCCGAAACTCGGCCACCTCAATACGAGGCAGTGTTACCGCCCGGTAAAAGTGCTTGTTCGCGTTTCTAACTCTCCCTTTCCCGGCGTCTTCAATGCAGCCGTAGTCGTACAGATAGCGAACGTAGCCGCTTAGGCTCTTCAGCTCCACGCCAAGCTCTTGGGCGACTTCAGTGACGCTGATTTTGCCCTCGGCGAGGATCTCCAGTGCTTCGACCCTGACTCCCCTTCCACACGCATAAGCCACGGCGTCCACAACCGCCTTGGCTCGCTTGCTGGCGGGATTTCTCGCTCGCCCTCGTGCAATCTGCTGTACAGATGCGGTCCCGGTGTACGACGGTTTGGGCCGACTACGTTCGAAGCCCGTCACTGAAACGATCATCGTTGTTCCGGGCTCCTTCGATTCGGCCAACCGGTGTGAGCTTTTGACCTTGATTTCCACAAGCTGCTCGTAGACCTCGAGCACGTGCTCTTGGAGTTCGACCTTTCCCTTGGCATCGACGCATAGGCAGCGGCCAATGATTCGTGAGTTCTCATCGGCGTCAAGCTTCCCAGCACGAAGCGACGCCAGGGTCTCGGCGAAAACCGCCTGGGCGACCAAACCAAGTGACTCGCGGCGTTCGACTGGCGGCATTGACCGGAACGTCTCGTCGTCGATATGTGGGATCACGGCGGCTCGATAAAGGTGCTCGATCGAGTTCCGTGCCGTTCCCTTTCCCATGTATTCGATGCAGCCATGGTCGTAGAGGCCGCGAATATGGCCACTGAGGCGGGGCACGCCGATGCCAATGGTCCGAGCTATTTCAGCAACGCTGAATTTGCCCTCGGCAAGGATCGCTAGCGCCTCAAGCCTGATCCAGTGCCCGAAGGCGTAGGCGATCGCATCGGCGATCTCCTTCTTTCGTTCTGCGGCCGGCTTGCGAGTTCCCGGTCGCGACATTGACTGCCCCTCCTAGTTGATGGTCTAGCCCAGCGAGCGCCGGAGCTTAGGAACTTTTGGAAGAAAGCGCTTAGCGCGCTCGCGCCCAGCCGACTACTCGGAAACTTCTTACTCTCCTTCTTCTCCGCCCGGTGGATACGCCGGGGCTGACGACGGGGGGAGGTGAGAAGGGATGACGATCAAGCCAGTTGGGCCTGTGGTGCCGACCGTGACTGTGAAGCACCGCTAAATCAGGATGGCCGCCCGCTCCCAGCTCTTGGCGGCGGGCGGTCAATGACGTTGCGTCGGCTGAGCCTGAATAGCGATTGAGTTCCTTGGCTATATGCCGGTGCATCATCGAAACGACCTTCCGTCGACCGCTCGCTCCCAAATTGCTCCCCGCAATGAGCTTACTTCGTTCTTTCTATAAGTGCGAGATCGGTCAGACAGGCAGCGTGCGCTCGTGCCCCGAGCCCGCTACGACTCCCCGCCCCCAGAACTGGCCCGTCTGGGATCGGCCTTGAAGGCGCTTCGTGAGGAGCGCGGCCTAAAGCAAATTGAGGCAGCAAGTCGTGCCGACATAACCGAGAGCCAGGTAAGCGACATCGAGCGAGGCAAGAACAATCCAGGGTGGATGCTGCTGATGCGGCTCCTCAGAGCTGGCCTGGGTGCGAACCTCGATGATCTGGCCGCTGCCTACGAGAATGCCGACGAGAGGCACAACTGAGGCAAGCCGTTTCGGCCACTGAATAGCCCATTCTGGATCTCGGCTTGCTGGGCTAGCCATCAAACGGGGCCATCGCATGCGCTCAATGCCCGATGGCAAGAGGGTTACGACAAATGGGCGGTACTGGGCTCGAACCAGTGACCCCCTGCTTGTAAGGCAGGTGCTCTCCCAACTGAGCTAACCGCCCAGGTGCATCGTCTTGATTATGGAACACATCGGGCGGGAGAGTGGCGCGGTTGCGGGAATGGGAAGATGCGGCCGTGAGACTTGAGGTCCTCTGGCGCGTCGCGCTCGTGCAGCTTGTCGCTGTGGCATTGCTCTCCGTCCTGCTCGCGATCGTCTTCTCGCACGGGTTCTTCGAAAGCTGGGGGTGGCTCGCCGGACCGGCCGCCTGGCTCGCCTGCGCCTGGGCGACGGCCCGGGTCGTCGGGCTGGACCCAGCGCCGACCCTGGCGCGGGCCGCCGTGGCGGGGATCGTCAGCTTCCTCTTCGTCCTGATCGGCCTGCACTGGCTCGGGGCCCTGGTCGCGGTCGGCCTCTTCGCCTATCTCTGCGCAACCGAGGCGGGACCGGGGAGCCTGCGGACCCGGTGAGCTGGGGCGTCGCCGACATCCCCGACCTGAGCGGCCGCACCGCGGTCGTGACCGGGGCCAACGGCGGCCTCGGCCTGGCGACGGCGCGGGCGCTGGCCGGGGCGGGGTCGCATGTGGTGATCGCCGCCCGCAACCAGGAGCGGGCCGCCGAGGCCCGTGAGCGGATCCTCGCCGCGCAGCCGAGCGCCAGCTTGACCAACGTCAAGCTCGACCTCGGCTCGCTTGACTCTGTCAAGGCGGCCGCCGGGGAGATCCTCGCCGCGCAGGACTCGGTCGACCTGCTGGTCAACAACGCGGGCGTGATGGGCATCCCCGAGCAGCGCACCGCCGATGGCTTCGAGATGCAGTTCGGCGTCGACCACCTCGGCCACTTCGCTCTCACCGCGCGACTGATGCCGGCGCTGCTGCGCGCCCCGGCGGCCCGGGTCGTCACCGTGACCAGCAGCGCGCATCACCTCGGCCGGGCGGTCGATCCCGCCAACCCGCACCTCGAGGGCCGCTACGGCGCCTGGCGCGCCTACAACCAGGCCAAGCTCGCCAACTTCCACTTCGGCCTCGGGCTGGACCGGCTGCTGCGCGAGGCGGGACGGCCGGCCACCAGCCTGATCGCCCACCCCGGACTCTCCAACACCGAGCTGCAGGCGGTCAGCGTCGCAGAGACCGGCGGCGGGCTCTCGCAGCGCTTCTTCCTGATGCTCGCCCGCGGCATCGGCATGTCACCGGCCGAGGGAGCGCTCTCGCAGCTACGGGCAGCGACCGACCCCGGCGCGAAGGGCGGCGAGTTCTACGGCCCACTCTTCGTCGGGAATGGCCCGCCTGTGCGCAAGCCGGTCCTGCGCCGGCTCGGCATGAACCGCGCAATCGACCGCCTCTGGGAGGTCTCCGAGCGCGAAACCGAGTTGGAGATCGAGACATGAACCTCGGCCTGGAGAATCGCGTCGCGCTGGTGATGGGCGCCAGCCGCGGCATCGGCCGGGCGATCGCGGCGGCCCTGGCCGGCGAGGGAGCAAGGGTGGCAATCGCCAGCCGCTCGGCTGAGAATCTGGCAGAGGCGGCAGCCGAGATCGGGCCCAACGCGACGCCGCTGGAGGCCGACACAGCCGACCTCGACCGCCTCGCCGCCCTCCCCGCCGAGGTCGAGGAGAAGCTGGGGCCGGTCGAGATCCTCGTCCTCAACACGGGCGGCCCGCCCTTCGGCGGCGCCCTCGACCACGAGCCCGAAGACTGGGAGACGGCCTACCGCTCGCTGGTCCTCGCCCCGCGCGTGCTGGCCGGAGCCGTCGTCCCCGGCATGCGCGAGCGCGGCTGGGGGCGAATCGTCAACGTCGGCTCGACCTCCACCCGCGAGCCGATCGCCGGCCTCAACCTCTCCAACTCCCACCGCATGGCCGCCATCGGCTTCCTCAAGACGCTCTCGCACGAGGTCGCCGCCGACGGGATCACCGTCAACACCGTCGCCACAGGCCGTTTCGCCACCGAACGCCTGGCCGACGCCGGAGGCTCCCTTGACGGCGCCGAAGAGGCCGCAAAGCAAGAAGTCCCCGCCGCCCGCCTCGGCCGCCCCGAGGAGTACGGAGACCTCGTCGCCTTCCTAGCTTCCGAGCGAGCCGGCTACCTGACCGGAACTGTCATACCCATGGACGGAGGCCTCCTGCACTCGGCTTTCTGAAGGCCGATCCCGGCAGGGGTGGAGCGTCTTGTACTTTTTCGCCGGTTCGCACCGGGGCGCCAAGCCCTAATCCATTCCACCGAAAAAGTTAAGCGGAACCCCTGTCGGGATCGGCCACCTGACGCATCGAGGGGAAGAGAATCACGTCCCTGAGGTTCTCGGCGCCGGCGAGGATCATCGTCAGGCGATCGATCCCGATGCCCGAGCCGCCCGCCGGCAACGACCCGTATTCGAGCGCCCGCACGAACTCGTCGTCGCTCGGGTAGGGCGCCTCCTCGCTCTCGGGGTGGCGGCGCTGGCGCTGGCGCACGAAATTCTCGCGCTGCATGTCGGCGTCGTTTGTGTCCGTGCCGCCGCCGATGATCTCCATCCCGTCGACGACCCCGTCGAACGCCTCGCCCAGTAACTCCGGGTGCTCGGGAACCGGCTTCACGGTCGGCCAGAGTTCGCGCGGCAGGTCGACGAGGAAGGTGGGCTGGATCAGCTTCGGCTCGATCAGCTTGCCCTGGATCTCATCGACAATCCAGGCCCAGTCGGCCTCCGGGTCGACATCGCCGTCGAGCAGCCCGACCAGCTCGTCGCGGCCAGCGGCGAGGATGTCGACGCCGGTCTCCTCGCGGATCGCGTCGCGCAGGGTGATTCGCTTCCACGGTGCCTTGAAGTCGATCTCCTCGCCGCCGCGCTCGACCACCGTCGTCCCCAGCACCTGCTCGACCACGGCCGAGAGCATCTGCTCGGCGAACGACATCACCCCCTCGTATCCGGCGCAGCTTAGGAACCACTCGAGCATCGTGAACTCGGGATTGTGTTTGGGCGAGAGGCCCTCGTTGCGGAAGAACCTGCTCAGCTCGTAGACGTTCTCGAAACCGCCGACGATCGCCCGCTTCAGGTAGAGCTCGGTCGCGGTGCGCAGGAACAGTTCGCGGTTGAGCGCGTGGTGGTGAGTGGAGAACGGGCGAGCCGCGGCACCCCCGGCGAGGGTCTGCAGGATCGGTGTTTCGACCTCGACGAAGTCGCGCTCGTTCAGGTAGCTGCGGATCGCGGCGACCAGCTTCGCCCGCATCGCGAAGTTCTCGCGCGATTCCGCGTTGGCCATCAGGTCGAGCTCGCGCTGGCGGTAACGAACCTCGGGGTCGGAGATGCCGTGGAAGAGGTCGGGCGGGTCGCGCAGCGCCTTGCCCAGCATCGTGCACTCGCGCACCGCCAGCGCCAACTGGCCGCGCTTGGTCACGTAGAGGTCGCCCTCCACACCGACCGAATCGCCGATGTCGAGCGCATCGACGCGGCCGAAGGCCTCCTCGCCGATCGCGTCGACGCGGGCGTAGGCCTGCACCTGCCCGGTCAGGTCGCGGATGTCGAGGAAGATCGTCTTGCCGTGGCCGCGGCGCCCGACCACGCGGCCGGCGATCCGGTAGCTGTGCCCGGCCTGCTCTCCCTCCTCGAGCTGCTCGGGATCGTGCGAATCGTGGATCGCCGAGATCTTGTTGCGGTCCGGGAAGCCCTCCCGGGGGTAGGGCTCGATCCCTTCCGCCCGCAGCCGCTCCAGCTTCTCCCGGCGAACGCTCTCGGTGGAGCCCTCCGAAGGCTCGGCCTTCGCGGGAGCCCCGTCGCTCATGGTGCGAGGCCGACCGTGACCCGCTCGTCGCCCCGGTAGTCGGTGCGCGTCTCGGACTCGCGCAGAAGCTCGCGCATCGCCGGGCCGTGGTGGGTGTCGTGCTCTAGCGCCATCCGCCATCCGCTTGGCGTTTCCTCGATCAGGCCGCGGATGATGTCGAGCCCGTCCTCGCCGCTGTCGCCCGCAGCGGCGTCACCCTGCACGGCGATCGTCGGCTCGCGCCGGATCTCCGGCGAGCGCTCGTCGATTGAGGTGTTGGTGATGTAGGGCAGGTTGGCGATCAACAGGTCGACGTCGTCGACGTGGTCCGGGATGCCCGCGGTCACCGTCACCTCGAGCGGGATGCCGAGCCGGACGGAGTTCTCACGCGCTTTCTCCGCCGCCTCGGGGGAGAGGTCCGAGGCGGTGACGCGAAGGTCGGGACGCTCGCTGAGCAGGGCCAGGGCGATCGCGCCGGACCCCGTGCCGACCTCGTGCACGCGCGCGCCCTCGGGCAGCTCGACCGCGACCGCGACCAGCAGCTCGGTCTCGCGCCGCGGGATCAGCACCCGCTCGTCGACGGCGACCTCGATCCCGCGGAAGCGGGTGGCGCCGAGGATGTAGTCGAGCGGCTCGCGCTCGCTGCGCCGCGCGACCAGGCCTTCCAGTTCCTCTAAGGACTCGGCACCTACTTCGGTGGACCCGTCGCGCAGGAGCTCCTCGACCGGCATCGACAGCACTTTGGCGAGCAGTGCCCTGGCGTCGTCTTCGGGGGCCTCACAGCCGGAGGCGGCAATCGACGCGGTGGCCTGCTTGACGATCTCGGCGACGCTCGCCAGCGGCGGCGCGCCCTGCTTCTGGGCCTCCACGCTACGCGCCCGCGGCGGGCTGGATCGTTTTGGTGGAGGCCATCGCCGCAAGGGTACCGTGTCGGCGTCGGGCCGCGACGATCCAAACCGCGCCGATCGCGATCGTCCCCAGGCTCTCGAACTGCGCCGAGGTGAGTCCCAGAGCGACCTCGCTGTTGCGGCGCAGAAACTCGACCAGAAAGCGCTCTGCCCCCGCGTAGATCAGATAGATCGCGAAGAGGACCCCGGCGCGGAACCGATCGCGCAGTTGCCAGAGGATCCAGGCGCCGAGGCCCATTGCCAGGGTCTCGTAGACCGGCGTCGGGTGGACGGTGCGATCGGTCGGCACGGTCCCGTCCGGGTAGGACATCGCCCAGGGCCCGTCCCACGGCTTGCCGTAATCGCCGTCGCCGGAGAGCTGGCAGCCGCAGCGGCCGATCGCGTAGCCCAGCGCCAGGGCCGGCGCGGCGACGTCAAGCAGGGTGAAGTTGAGGAACCCGCGGTACCAGGCCCATGCCAGCACGGCGAGGGTGCCGCCGATCGCACCGCCGTACCAGACCAGGCCGGAGCCGGAAAAGAGATTGCCGATCAGGTCGTGCTTGACGCTGCTGTAGTTCTGCACGATGAAGTAGACGCGGGAGCCGGCGATGCCGCCGAGGAGGGCGGCAAAGCCCATCTCATAGGCCCAGTCGACCGGCTTGCCGATCTCCTTGAAGCGCTTGGCGATCAGCGCGCCGGCGGCGAGGAAGGCGAGGGCGAACATCAGACCGAAGGTCTGCAGGGTGAGGGGGCCGATGTTGAGCTCGGGGTACATCGCTCAATCGGCGAGCAGCATCTCGAGCAGCGCCTTCTGGGCGTGCAGGCGGTTCTCTGCCTGGTCCCAGACGGCGGATCGCTCGCCGTAGAGGACCTCAGCGGATATCTCCTCGCCCGGATGGGCCGGTAGGCAGTGGAGAACGATCGCGTCGTCCTTGGCTGCCGCCAGCAGGTCGGCGTCGATGCGGAACGGGGCGAGGTCGGCGCGACGGCGATCGGCCTCGGCCTCGTCGCCCATGCTGACCCAGACGTCGGTGTAGAGCGCGTCGGCACCGGCCGCCGCGTCTCGCGGGTCGGCGGTCAGCTTCGCCCCGCGCCCCTGCTCGAGCTGGTACCCGGGTGGTGCCGCGACGACGATCTCGACCCCGGCCAGCTCCCCGGCGATCGCCAGCGAGCGGGCGACGTTGTTGCCGTCGCCGACGTAGGCGAGGCGCTGCCCGGCGAGCTCGCCGCGGCGCTCGCGCAGGGTGAGCAGGTCGGCGAGCGCCTGGCAAGGGTGGTGAAGCGGAGTGAGCGCGTTGATCACCGGGACCGTGGCGGCGCCAGCCAGCTCGGCGACAGCCTCGTGGGACCCGGAGCGAATCGCGATCGCATCGACGTAGCGGGAGAGGACCCGAGCCGTGTCGCCGATCGACTCGCCGCGCGAGAGCTGCAACTCGCCTTCGCGCAGGACCAGCGGAGTGGCGCCGAGCTCGGCGACCCCGACCTCGAAGGAGATCCGGGTGCGGGTCGAGGGCTTCTCGAAGACGAGCGCGATGCTGCGCCCGGCGAGGGACTCGGCGCCAAGCCGGTCCGCGCGGCCGGCCTTCAGGGCCGCGGCGCGGTCGAGCAGCTTGCCGAGCTCGAAGGCGCCCAGCTCTTCGCCTGTGAGGAAGTCCCGCTTCAAGCAGCGGATACTACGGCGGTGGAATTCACCGCAGTCAGCTGGAACCTCTTCCACGGTCGCGACTTTCCCCCCGACCCGGCCCTCTTCACCTGGCGATCGCGGCTGTTGAAGGCGACCGAGCGCAACGCGACCCATGTGCAGGTCAACCGCGAGCTGGTCGACGAGTTCGCCGCGGTGCTGGCTGGCGTCGAGTGGGACGTGGCGCTGCTCCAGGAGTGCCCGCCCCGCTTCGCGGCGCTACTGGCCGAGGCCTGCGGCGCCGAGGCCCACCGGGTGCTCACCTCACGCAACTCGCTCGGCGCGGTGCGGAGATTCATCGCCCGCCACAACCCCGACCTGATCGCCTCAGGCGAGGGCGGCTCGAACCTGACCCTCGTCCGAACCCCCTTCCGGTGCGCTTTATCCCCGCATAAGGGGGAAAAGGCGCACCGGAAGGGTGGGATCGTCGAGCGGCGGGAGCTGGAGATCCATTCCGGGCGGCCGGAGCGGCGGGCGATGGCGTTTACCCGGATCGCGCTTGGCGCTGAGGGGGGGCAGCTCTGCGTCGCCAACCTGCACGCGACCAACGACCGGCCCGAGCTGGCCGGCGCCGACCTCCTGCTTGCCGCAGAGGCCGCCGTCGAGTGGGCCGGGGACTCGCCGCTGCTGTTCGGCGGCGACCTCAATTTGCGTCCAGCCGAGGACCCGGCCGCATTCGCGGCGCTGCGCGAGAGCTTCGGGCTCACGGGCACGACCGCTCCCCGGGCAATCGACCATTTGCTGTCACGCAACCTGGCGGTCGCCGAGGCGCCCGAGCCCTGGCCGGCAAAGCGGCGCGAGCTGGACGAAGGCAGGCGGGCGCTCCGCCTTTCCGACCACGCCCCGGTGCAGGCGCGATTCAAAACGGGTAGTGCATGAACCCGAGACAGGCAGGAATGCCATAGTCAGGCGGGAAGACCGCGCAAACGACCAGGAGGCGAGACGGAATGGCCGCGAAAAAACAGTCCACCGGCAAAGCGACGAAAAAGGCCAAAAAAGCCGGCGCGCGCGCCAAAAAACCGGCCGCAAAAAAGCCGGCCTCGAAAGCCGCCTCGAAACAGGGCAAAGCCAAAAAGGCGAAAGCGAAAAAACCCGCCCACAGCGGCTCGGTCACCGGACTCGACAAGAGCGTCGAGCAGTTCCGCGACAGCCTCGAGCGCAGCGTCACGCTGAGCCGCGACCGGCTGCAGGAGGTCGTCGACGACGCTGTCAAACGCGGCCGGATGACCCGCGGCGACGCCGAGAAAATGCTCTCCGAACTGGTCAAGAAGGGGCGCCGGCAGACCGACTCGCTGCTCAAGGAGCTCGAACGGCTGGTCAAACAGGCGCGGCGTGAGGTCGGCGGCCGAGCCGAGCCAGTGCGCAAACAGGCCACCCAGGCAGCCCGGCGCGCGCGCAAGAAACTGCCTTAATGGAGCACGCCACCGGCGATAAGCCGGGCAGCACGCCGGCGCCGGGGCGAACAGCTTGAGGTCGAGGTCGACTCGCTCGCCTTCGGCGGGCGCGGCCTTGCCCGCGTCGACGGCCTGGTCGTCTTCGTCTCCGGTGCCCTGCCCGGCGACCGGGTCCGGGTCGAGCTGACCAAAGCGAAGAAGCGCTTCGCCGAGGCGCGCACGGTCGAGCTACTGCAGCCGGGGCCGGAACGGATCGCCGACCGCTGCGTGCACGACGGCGAGCCCTGCCCCGGCGCGCCCTGGCAGGGGCTCGCCTACGAGCAGCAGCTGGCCCAGAAGTCCGCCCAGGTGGACGAGGCGCTGCGCCGGATCGGCGATCTCGATGGCTTCGAGCTGGAGGAGATCGAGCCGGCGCTTGAGCAATGGCGCTACCGCAACAAACTCGAGTACTCCTTCGGCGAACGCGAGGGCGAACCGATCCTCGGCTTCCACGCTCGCGGCCGCTGGGACCTGATCGTCGACGTCGAGGACTGCCGGCTCGCCTCCGAACGCGGCAACGCGGCGCGCAATGCCGTGCGCGAGTGGGCGCGGTTGGAGTCGGTCCCCGCCTACGACGGCCGCTCACACGAGGGTGTCCTGCGCAACCTGATCGTGCGCGAGGGTTGGCGCACCGGGCAGATCCAGACCCGCCTGGTCACCTCGGCGGCGCGCTTCCCGAAACCTCCGGTCGACCTGCACACGGCGATCGAGGGGGACTCCGGCGGCACCGAAGGGCCGACCGGTGCGCTCGGCGCCGAACGCCTGCGCGAGGAGCTCTTCGACCTGAAGCTCGAGATGTCCCACGGCGCTTTCTTCCAGACCAACACCGAGATGGCCGAGCGCCTCTACGCGATCGCGGCGCAGTACGCGGGGCTCAGCGGCAGCGAGCGCGTCTTCGACCTCTACTGCGGGATCGGCACGATCGGCCTGACGATGGCGGGCAAAGCGGGTGAGGTCTGGGGCCTGGAGATAGTCGCCGAGGCGATCGCTGACGCCGAGGCAAACGCCGAGCGCAACAAGATCGAGAACGCCCACTTCATGGCTGGCAGCGCCCGCACCGGAGTCCGCCCGCTAATCGAGAAGGTCGGCAAACCCGACGTCGTCGTGATCGACCCGCCGCGGGCGGGCCTCTCCCAGAAGATCGTCCGCCGGGTGATCGAGTGCGAGGCGAAGAAGATCGTCTACGTCTCCTGCAATCCCACCACCCTCGCCCCCAACGCGGCCCAACTGGTCGAGGCCGGCTACACCCTGCGCCGGGTCAAGCCAGTCGACATGTTCCCCCAGACCCCGCACATCGAGTGCGTGGCGCTGCTGGAGAAGACTTCAGCGAGCTAGAGGCTCGCGATGACTATGAGCGTGGCGAGGGCGATGAAGCCCGATGCCATTCCCACCGCAAGCCCGATGAACCCCTGACTCATTAGGCGCCGCATCTCTGCCATCTCGCCTCGTAGCTCCCGAATGTCATCGTCAACTTGCTCGAAGCGCTTGTCGATCTGCTCGAAGCGCTTGTCGTTCTGTTCGAAGCGCTTGTCGATCTGCTCGAAGCGCTTGTCGATCTGTTCGAAGCGCTTGTCGATCTGTTCGAAGCGCTTGTCGATCTGCTCGAAGCGCTTGTCCACTTCCTCGAACCGTCTGTCGACCTGCACGAAACGTTCGTCGACCCGCTCAAACCCAAAGGTGACCTTTTCGCTGAGCAGATCGAGCCGCCCGTCTGTCCATTCCTGAACCATCGCCTCCATGATGATGCCACGCTAGCGCGAGAGTTGTTGTCTGTGGTTTAGGTGGCGTTAGAAAAGTGTCACGCCGGTCATGCAAAGGCCACGCAATAGTCTTCTCCCGCATGACCGACGGCAATGGCAGAGGCTTTGGAGTGGCCGCTGGGCTCGACCCCGATGTGGCGCGGCCGTTGGCCGAGGGCTGCGCGGAGCTCGGCTACAGCTCGATCTGGTCCAACGACCATCCCGGTGCCAAAGGCCTTGAGACGCTGGCCGAGTTCGGAGCTGCGGCACCCGGTCTCGACCTCGGCGTCGCCGTGATCGCCCTCGACCGCACCCCGCCCGAGGTCATTGCCGCGGATGTCGAGCGACTCGACCTCGATCCCGCCCGCCTCTGGCTCGGCGTCGGCGCCGGCTTCGCGGAGAAGCCGCTGACACGGATGCGCGAGGCACTGCCGGAGCTGCGCGAGAAGCTCCCCGGGGTCCGCCTCGTCCTCGCCGCGATGGGCCCGAAGATGTGCGCCCTCGCCGGCGCCTCCTATGACGGCGCCTTCTTCAACTGGATGACCCCCGAGTTCGCCGCCGGCGCCCACACCAAGGTGGAAGCAGGCGCCCAAGAGGCAAACCGGGAGACCCCCCCGGTCTTCGGCTACGTCCGCACAGCAGTAGGCACCGACGCTCCCAAGCGCCTGGCCAAGGAGGAATCCTTCTACCGCAACCTCCACGACGGCTACCGCAACCACTTCGCCCGCCTGGCCGAGCCCGAGGGCACAGTGGGCGTCGCCACTCCAGACCGGGACACAACTCAGAAGGCGCTCGGCGCCTACACAGCTCTAGACACAGTGGTCGTCCGAGGCCTAGCCTCAGCGACCGTCGACGCCATGACGGACGTCGCAGCAGCAGCTACCTCGTAAAGGGAGGGGCAGGGACACCCTCGCCCGGGCGGATACTCAAAATGCCGGGCTAATTAGCCCGGCATTTGGACGGTCGAGGGTGTCCCTGCCCCTCCCTTTACCGGGCCACCTGGCTAATAAGGCGGCAGGTCCTCGTACCACTCGCCCAGCATCTTGAAAGACCGCCAGAACCGCGCCTTCGCATCCTCTTCGTCCAGCGAGTCGTCGATATCCGGCGTATAGAGCGCGTCAACCATAGGCGTAAAGGCCTGAATCTCCCCCTCGCGAGGCTCGACCGGACGCGAGAGCGGAACTTGGAAGTTGTTGAGGACGCGCAGGGCCGGCTCGCCCATGACGACGACGATCTTCGGCTGCACGATCGCCATCTCTTCGACAACCCGGTGCATGCACTCCTCGGCGGCGAGGTCGGGCTCCGCGATCGGGCACTTGACGCAGAGCGTGCCGTAGACGACCAGCGGGTCGATCCCGAGCCGCTTGAAGCTCTTCATCAGCGCGTTGCCGGCCCGGCCGTAGAAGGCCACGCCCTCTTCGATCTCGGCCGCCGCGGGCGCCTGCTTGAGCATGAAGACGTCGGCCTGCGGGTGGCCGGAGCCGAGCACCGGCATCAGCTTGCCGCGCGGGCAGTGCGGGCAGGCCTGCAGGTCGTGGGTCATCTGGTTGAGCTCGCGAATCGCGCGCTCGAGGTACTTCTCCTTGATCTCGTCGTCGGTGGCGGGCATGGGGCTGGGCGCTCTCTTTGACGAGGCGGCCTCGGCTCCTCTCGCGCGCCCCGCCTGCATCAGCTCTTGCTCGCCGGACGGCGCTTGCGCGGCCGCCCGCCGCGCACCGGCTTGGCGTCGGGAACGCTCCGTTTGGGCGCCTTCGGCCGCCCTGTAGTCTGCAGCAACTTCAGCGTCTGCACGTAAATGAGGTTCTTGTGCTTGCGGGTGATGTCGGCGTCGCGCATCGCCTCGAGGAACTCCGCTGGCCCGTCGAAATCGTGGATCCGCACCCGCACGCTGCCCAGTCCCTGGGCGACGTGGCTGTCGGAGCCCGCCCCCGGCACGATCCGGTACTTGCGGGCGAAGCGTTCGGCCTCCTCGTTGAAGGCGGTGAGCGCGACGCGCGGGTTGAAGACCTCGAGCACGTCGATCTCCTCGACGATATCGAGCAGGTGCTCGTAGTCGGGGACCGAGTGGAAGCGGTCGAAGGGGTGCGGCACGTAGACCAGGCCGCCCTGCGCGCGGATCGCCGCGATCGTCTCCGCCATCGTCAACCCACGCGGGATCTTCTCCTCGAGGAAGAGCCCGATCACCTCGCCCTGCTCGGCCGTCTTCACCTCCTCGGCGACGATCACCTTGATGTCGCCCATCCGCTCGGCGATGCGGCGCGCCTCCAGCGCCCCGGAGACCTCGTTGTGGTCGGTGATCGCGATCGCGCCGAGGCCGCGGTCGCGCGCCGTCTCCAGCAGCACCTCGACCGGGGTCGCGCAGTCGGGCGAGTGGTCGGTGTGCATGTGCAGGTCGACCTCGATAAGCGGCCGTTTGGCGATCCGCCGCCGCACCTCCTCGTCGCCGGTGGAATCGCGGCGGCGGGCAAGGAGCCGCAGGTAGATCGCCTCCATCTCCGCGGCGACCTGCGACCACTCGCGCCCCTCTCCGCCCGGAGCCACCAGCTCATACTCGGCGGGAAAGTAACGCCCCAGCAGCTGCTCGGTTTGGGTCGAGCTGACCGTGCGGGCATCGAGGCGGCCGAAGAAGATCTCGACCAAGGGGCGCGCGACCTGGGTCGAGAGCACCCGCTCCTGCGGGGCGTGAAAGGTGGCGACGTTGAGCGAGGAGGAGTGGCGCAGCGCGGTCGAGGAGACGCGCGGCGCGAAGGGGTCGTGGACATGGACGATGTCGGCCGAGGATGCCCGCAGCAGCTTTTTGACCTGATCGCCGACGCCGGCGACCTGAACCCGGTGACCGCGGTCTTCCAGCTCTGCCGAGACGCGCTCGACGAACTGGTTGACCGGGTTTTCGGTAGCACGCCGGTGCGGCGTGACCTGGACTATCGAGAGTCGCTCAGGAGCTGGCAACGACCGGCGTCTTGTCACGCGCGTTGGCCGCGATGAACTCCTCGGTCTGCTCGCGCGCCTCGTCGTCGGGGCGCTGGGAGTGCGGCGACTTCATCAGGTAGCTGGAGGGGCCGTCGAGCTGGCCGGCGATGCCGTTGTTGAGCGCCAGCTTGATCAGCCGCACCGCGTCGATTACGACACCGGCCGAGTTGGGCGAGTCCCAGACCTCGAGCTTGAGCTCGACGTTGAGCGGCACGTCGCCGAAGGCTTTGCCCTCGAGCCGGATGTGCGCCCACTTGCGGTCGGTCAGCCAGGCGACGTAGTCGGAAGGGCCGACGTGGACGTCCTCGGCAGGCAGCTCGTGGCCCATGATCGAGGTGACGGCGTTGGTCTTGGAGATCTTCTTCGAGTCGAGCCGCTCGCGCTCGAGCATGTTGTAGAAGTCCATGTTGCCGCCGACGTTGAGCTGTGAGGTGCGCTCGACCCGGACACCGCGGTCGTGGAAGAGGCGGGCGAGCTGGCGGTGGACGATCGTCGCGCCGACCTGGGACTTGATGTCGTCGCCGATGATCGGCAGCCCGGCCTCTTTGAAGCGCTTGTCCCAGTAGTCCTCGCGGGCGATGAAGACGGGCAGGCAGTTGACGAAACCGACGCCAGCCTTAAGCGCCTGCTCGACGTACCACTTGGTCGCGTCCTCGGAGCCGACCGGCAGGTAACAGACCAGCACGTCGGCCTTGGTCTCCTTGAGGATGCCGACCACGTCCGCAGTTTCCCCCGGCGCCTTGGTGATCTTCTCCTTGAGGTACTTGCCGAGGCCGTCGAGGGTCATCCCGCGCTCGACCTTGACGCCCAGGTTGGGCACCTCGGCGAATTTGATCGTGTCGTTCTGGCCGGACCAGATCGCCTCCGAGAGGTCCTTGCCGACCTTCTCGGAATCGATGTCGAAGGCGGCGACGAACTCGACGTCGCCGACGTGGTAGCCGCCCAGGTCGACGTGCATCAGGCCGGGTACTTCCTCGCTGGGGTCGGCATCCTTGTAGTACTGGACGCCCTGGATGAAGCTGTTGGCGCAGTTGCCGGTGCCTACTATCGCGACGCGGACCTTCTCGTCCGTGCGGGCGGCGCCGTTGCTGCCGTTTGCTCCGTTGGTCTCGCTCATGAAATTCGAAGTCCTTCCTCGATCGGGCTAAATGGCAAGGTATGCCTGGGCCCGCGGCTGGTTACAGGTCAGGCGGGGGAGCCGCCTCGCTTGAGAGCTGGTTTCGGACGTGCCATACACGCTGGATCGTGGTGACAATGGTCAGCGCCGCGATCAGGTAGACCGAGGGGGCGAGGAGCTCGAAATCTCCGAGCCCGGCACCCTTGGCAAAGACCAAGCCGATGGAGAGTATGACCACTCGCACCGGCCTTGTGGCGATCCCCACCTTGCACTCGACCCCGAGCGCCTCGGCGCGGGCGCGAGTGTAGGAGACCATCAGCGAGCCGAGCACGGCGACGACGCACATCGCGGCGGCGAAATCCTGGCCGGTGACGGCGAAGTAGCCAGCCACGGCGGCGAGCACGATCCCCTCCTCGATCCGGTCCAGGGTCGAGTCGAGGAAGGCGCCGAAGAGCGTCCCCTTGCCCGACATCCGCGAGTAGCGGCCGTCGAGCGTGTCCATCACGGAGCCGAGGATGAAAGCGACGCCGGCGAGGAAGAAGAGTCGCTGGGTGACCAGGGCGGCGGCGACCAGGTTGCCGATCAGGCCGGCGAGGGAGATCGCGTTCGGGGTCAGCCGCGACTCGATCAGGCGGTCGCGGGCGTAGGCGCGCAACTCCTGACCGTTGCGACGACTGCTTGGGACCCGCGGGGGGGCCGACGAATCCATTCGCGTGAGGCTAGACGATGGGGACGATCCCGGCAGCGGTTCCGCTTAACTTTTTGGCGGATTGACCGGGGCCTCTCGAAGGCGGAACTGACCAAAAAGTACGAGACGCTCCACCCCTACCGGGATCGTCCCCTACGCCTCTGCTTCCTGGGGCGAGCTCGAACGCCACGACCAGGCGTGGGGACGGGCTCGTGCCAGTAGCCGCTGAGCGACGACAGCTGAAGCTGCCGCGACCATCCAGCCGAGCGCGACGTCGACCCAGTAGTGGTTGCCGGTGACGATCACGACCCAGGCGATCAGCAGCGGCCACGCTCCCCACCAGGCCTTCGACCACCAGTTGCGGCAGACGCGGACGCCGGTGATCCCGATCATCGCGGCGAAGGCGCAGTGCATGCTCGGCACCGCGGCGTAGGGGTTGATGAAGATCTTCGCCAGCGAGGAGTCGTGGTTGACGTTGGAGAAGTCGGTGATCGTGTCGACGAAGCCGTCGTGGGGGAACATCCGCGGCGGCGCGGTCGGATAGAGCGTGTAGCCGATCAGGGCGAAACCCATCGAGACCACGAACATGTTGCGGACGAAGTAGTAGGACTCGTTGCGGAAGAGGTAGAGCCAGACCAAGAAGCCCAGCGCGATCGAGAACTGGGCGTTGAGATAGAGCTGGTTGGCGACATCGATCACCCAGTGGGCGGGGATGAAGAAGGACTGCAGGCTGGGCTCGAAGAGGGTGTGGGCGGAGCGCTCGAAATCGATCACCTGCTGGCCGTGCCCGATCGCCTCCGAGCGCTGGCCGTCGGCGATGCCGCGGACCAGCTCGTAGGCGACGTCGACGAGGACGAGGATGCCCAGCTGGCGGCCGGCATCGCCCCAGCCTTGAGGCAACCTGGTTCCGATTCGGGCGAGGGCGCGAGACACGAACGGCAATTGTAATTCCCTGGTTGACGGGGCGGGATTGGCGCGCGCCGATACCGTCCCGCGCGAATGCCATGGAAACGCCCCGACAAGCGCCGCGTGCGAGCGATTCGCGACCGGCTGCGGGAGATGTACGGGGCACCGGTCAACGAACCGCACGGGCACCCGATCGCCGAGCTGGTCAAGACCGTCCTCTCCCAGCACACCAACGACCGCAACCGAGACCGAGCCTTCGCCGCCCTGCGCGAGCGCTTCCCGCTCTGGGAGGAAGTGCGGGACGCGCCGGTGAGCGCGGTTGAGGAGGCGATCCGGCCGGGTGGTCTCGGTAGGCAGAAGGCACCGCGGATCCAGGCGATCCTCGAGCAACTGGGCGAGCATCCCGACCTCGACTGGACCGAGACGGCGCCGGCGGCGGAGTCGATGGCCTACCTGGACTCGTTGCCGGGCGTGGGACGTAAAACGGCGGCCTGCGTGCTGATGTTCACCTGGGGCATCCCCGAGATCCCGGTCGACGTGCACATCCACCGGGTCGGCGGCAGGCTCGGCCTCTTTCCCGAAAAGGCTTCCTACGAGCGCGCCCACGACGAGATGATGGTCATCGTCGATCCTGATGACGCCTTCGAGCTCCATATGAACCTGATCCGCCACGGGCGCCAGCTCTGCCGCCCGAAACCGCGCTGTGGCGAGTGCGAGCTGCGCCGAATGTGTCCCTGGTACCGTGCCGGGCGCAAATGAGCAAAAAGACCTTCATCGTCTTCGGGTTGGTGGTCGTCGTCCTCGCCGTCCTAATCCCCTGGCTCGCCTTCCGCTCCGACGGCGACGCCGCCACGGGCGCCCAGGACGTGCCGGCGGGCCTCGAGTCCGGGCAGAGCCTCTTCCAGACCAACTGCGGCACCTGCCACGCGCTCTACGCCGCCGGCACCGACGGCAACTACGGCCCCGACCTCGATGTCCTGCTCGCCCCGGCCGGCCCACCGGAAGGACCGACCGCCGCCGACACGATCAAGGCGACCGAAGGCCGCGTCCTCAACGCGGTCGAAAACGGCGTCGACAGCACCACCACCACGGGCCGGATGCCGGGCGGCATCCTCAACGAGGAGCAGGCGCAAGAAGTCGCCAAGTTCGTCGCCCGCACAGCCGGCGAGGGATAGCGGGAGCCAATCCCGGAAGGGGTTCCGCTTAACTTTTTCGGTGTGTCGGGGTTGGGCTGCCGCCCGATCGCCTCAGGCGAAAAAGTACAAGACGCTCCACCCCTTCCGGGATTGGCTCTATGTCAGCTGGCTAGTGGGCGAGGCGCAGTTCGCTCACCACTCCTGCGTGGTCGGAGGGCCAGAACGGGGGGGCCGCCTGGAACGGGGTGTTCCCGATCAGCTCGGCATCGTCTCCATCCGAGCGGGCGGCGCCGCGGCTGAGGATCAGGTCGATCCGGGTGTGCAACGTCGAGACCTGGTTGTTGAGCGCCCCGGGCGCGAGCGGCGGGGTGTTCGACTCCTGGCAGCATGAGCTGCCGGGCCCGAGCAGTTTCTCGTTCCAGGCGTCGCGGAACTTGCCGGGCGCGGTGAGCTGCGCGTAGGAGGTGGTCGTGGAGCCATCCGAGGCGGAGTTGAAATCGCCGGTGGCGACGATCGTCCCGCCTTTGGCTGGGCCGGCGAGGAACTCGGCTGCCTGCGCCTGTTGCACGAGGGGCGATTCCTCGGTTTCCAGGTGAGTGTCGACGAAGCGGAACGGCTGGTGCTTCAGCTTCGCGTCGATGCTGGCCCAACCGCGGTCGAACGAGAGCGGGCCGACCGGCGATTCGATCCCCTGCTGAGCGCTGTAGCGCCCGCTTCGCGGGTTGCTCCAGGTCAGTCCCGGCGTGTCGTCGTTGACGAGGATCACGTCGCGATCTTCGAGCTGCACGGAGCAGCTGAACTGTTCCGCTACGACCGGGCAGGTTTCCGAGACGAGCGGTGCCGGGCCGATGTTGGCGTTATGCGCGATCGCCGCCGCCGTGTAATGCAAACCCCGGGCGTTGAGATCGCTTTCCAGGATGGCGAGGAAGTCGTAGCCGGCGGGCGGGTTCTGGCCGCCTGTCGTCCACTTCGTGACCTCCTGCAGGCCGACCAGGTCCGGTTCGTTTTCCTCGATCTCGCTGGCGATCGCTTCGGCGCGCTGCGGGAAGTTCGTGTATTGCACGGTCGCGTAGATCCGCGCGACGCCTTCGACGAATGCTTCCGGGGTCGCCGCTTCAAGCGCCGGCCCGAGGCTGGAGCCCAGATAGAGGTTCTGGGTCATGACCATGAGGTCGCGCTTGCCGTGGCCGTGGCCGTGGCCTTTGCCGTGATGACCGTGTTGCTTGCCGTGGTGCGCGGGGCCTCTGTCGTTGCCGTGGCCCTTGTTCGAGTTGGCCGAGGCCATCGCCGGCAACAGGGCGAAGGCGAGCGCGGCGGCCAGCGCCACCAGCGCCGGAAAGCGAGATGCGTAACTTCGATTCACTATTGGCTCCTCTTGTTTGGAGACCTGCCGTCAGCGGCGAGTCTGGTTCCGTAAGAGGCGCCTCCCAACCGGACGCCCACCCTCGCAGGGTGCCCGGCTTGACAAACCACAAACCACTATACGCAGAAATCGTTTGCGTATCGTCAGGAATCTGCCATACTGACGCTTAGATTTCTTAGGTCATAACAAAATAGCTATAACCAGACTTGGAGGTACTGAATAGTGGGTAAGACGATCGGAATCGATCTGGGCACGACAAACTCCTGCGTCGCCGTGCTGGAGGGTGGCGAGCCGACCGTACTGGAGAACTCCGAGGGCGGTCGCACGACGCCGTCGGTGGTCGCCTTCGGCGAGTCCGGCGACCGCCTCGTCGGCACCGTCGCCAAGCGCCAGGCGGTGATGAACCCCGAGAACACGATCTTCTCGATCAAGCGCTTCATGGGCCGCAAGGAGGCCGAAGTCAAAGAGGAGGAGACAATCGTCCCCTACAAGGTCGAGGCCGGCCCCAACGGCGACGTCCGCGTCGACGCCCGCGGCAAGCAGTACAGCCCGCCGGAGATCAGCGCGATGATCCTGCAGAAGCTAAAGGCAGACGCCGAAGCGAAGCTCGGCGAGACCGTCGACAGCGCCGTGATCACCGTCCCGGCCTACTTCAACGACGACCAGCGCCAGGCAACCAAGGACGCCGGCAAAATCGCCGGCCTAGAGGTGAAGCGGATCATCAACGAGCCGACCGCGGCCTCGCTCGCCTACGGGCTCGACAAGGAGACGGCGGACCACACGATCCTCGTCTTCGACCTCGGCGGCGGCACCTTCGACGTCTCGGTGCTCGATATCGGCGACGGCGTCTTCGAAGTGAAGGCGACCGCCGGTGACAACCACCTCGGTGGCGACAACTGGGACAAGGCGATCGTCGAGTGGCTGGTGGCCGAGTTCAAACGCGACCAGGGAGTCGACCTGGCCGCCGACAAGAACTCGCTGCAGCGCCTCTACGAGGCGGCGGAGAAGGCCAAGATCGAGCTCTCCTCAGCGCAGGAGACGCAGATCAACCTGCCCTTCATCACCGCGGTCGAGGGCCAGCCCAAGCACCTCGACCTGAAGCTCTCGCGCTCGAAGCTGAACGAGCTGACCGGCGAGCTGCTGGAGCGGGTCGTCGGGCCGGTGAAGCGGGCGCTCGACGACGCCGGCGCCGAGATCGACCACGTCGTCCTGGTCGGCGGCATGACCCGGATGCCGGCCGTGCGCGAGCGGGTCGAGAAGCTGACCGGCAAGGAGCCCCACCAGGGCGTCAACCCGGATGAGGTCGTCGCCGTCGGTGCCGCGATCCAGGCCGGAGTGCTGGCCGGCGACGTCAAGGACGTGCTGCTGCTCGACGTCACCCCGCTAACCCTCGGCATCGAGACCAAAGGCGGCGTGATGACGAAGCTGATCGAGCGCAACACGACGATCCCGACCAAGAAGTCGGAGACCTTCTCGACCGCCGACGACAACCAGCCCTCGGTCGAGATCCACGTGCTGCAGGGAGAGCGCGAGATGGCCTCGGGCAACAAGAGCCTGGGCAAGTTCCAGCTCACCGGCATCCCGCCGGCGCCGCGCGGCCTGCCCCAGATCGAGGTCACCTTCGACATCGATCCGAACGGGATCATCCACGTCACCGCCAAAGACCTGGGCACCGGCAAAGAGCAGAAAATCGAGATCCAGTCCGGCTCGGGGCTCTCCGAGGAGGAGATCCAGGGCATGGTCTCCGACGCCGAGGCACACGCCGAGGAGGACCAGAAGCAGCGCGAGCTGGCCGAGGCGCGCAACCTCGCCGAGAACGCCGCCTACCAGTCCGAGAAACAGCTCGAGGAGCTGGGCGACAAAGTCGAGGCCGCGGACAAGGAGGCGATCGAGGCCGCGATCAAAGACCTGCGCGAGGTACTTGAGTCCGAGAGCGTCGAGGAGATCACCGCCAAGACGGAAGCGTTGACGGCGGCCTTCTCGAAGGTGTCGGAGCAGATCTATGCGGCGGCACAGGCCGAGGCCGCGCAGGCGCAGTCCGCTGACGGGGGGTCGGCCGAGGGGGACTCCTCCGATGACGAGGAGGAGGTTGTTGACGCTGAGGTCGTCGATGAGGGTGACGGCGAGTGAGCGGCGAGCCTCGGGACGATCAGGGACAGGGGCGGTCGACCGCGGGTCCTGTCGCGGGGGAAGGGGGGGCGCTGCGGGCGGACGCACAGCGTCCGTCCTCGACCCCCCCAGCCCCCACGCCACCCGCGGGCGATGCGGCTCAGGCTGACACCCACGGTGCGCCAGCGGGCGATGCGTCGGAGCAGGTTGAGACCGACCTGGATGCGCTGCTTGCTGACACCCAGCGGGAGAGAGACGAGTATCTCGATCTCGCTAAGCGCACGAAGGCTGATTTCGAGAACTTCAGGAGGCGGATGACGAGCGAGGTTCAGGCTGCTGCTGGGCGAGGGAAAGCTGAGCTTCTGCGTGAGGTTGTGCCAGTTCTCGATGACCTCGAGCGGGCTATTCAGGCTGCTGGGTTGGACCCGGAGGGGGATTCTGAGGATGGGTTGGCACATGGGGTGCTGCTCGTGTTCAGGAGCCTTCGTGACTCTTTGAGCCGCAACGGGGTCGAGGCTGTCGATCCGCAGGGGGAGAAGTTCGATCCGATGGCGCATGAGGCCCTGTCCATGACAGCGGCCGAGGGAGTTGAGTCCGGGACAGTCGTCGAGACGATGCAGAAGGGGTACCGGCTGGGCGAGCAGTTGATTCGGCCTGCTCGTGTGGTGGTCAGCGAGTAGCTGGTGGCTGAGGATCTCTACAAGGTGCTCGGGGTCCCGAAAGGGGCCTCCGAGGACGAGATCAAGAAGGCGCACCGCAAGCTGGCGCGCCAGTACCACCCTGACCGCAACCCCGACGATCCCAAGGCAGAGGAGAAGTTCAAGCAGGTCCAGGGCGCCTACGACACGCTCTCGGATCCGGAGAAGCGCAAGGAATACGACTCCGGCGGCGGGATGTTCGGCGGGGCCGGCGGTCCGGGCGGGACGGGACCGTTCGGGCCCGGCGGCGCCGGCGCGGCCGGAGGCTTCGACGTCAGCGACATCTTCTCCAACCTCTTCGGCCGCGGCGGCGGGGGCGGACGGGCCCAGCCGCAGGGGGAGCGCGGGCGCGATCTGGAAACCGAGATCAACCTCAGCTTCGACCAGGCGGTCAACGGGGCGCAGGTCCAGGTCACCGTGCCGAAGGCCGAACGCTGCCCTACCTGCCACGGCAACGGCGCCAAACCAGGGACCGCCCCGGTCACCTGCCCGCGCTGCGAGGGCAGCGGCATCGACGCACAGAGCCAGGGGATCTTCTCGATCAGCCGTCCCTGCCCGCAGTGCGGCGGCGCCGGCCAGGTGATCGAGGACCCCTGCCCCACCTGCGGCGGCTCGGGCCTGACCCAGCAGACCAAGCGCTACAAGGTGAAAATCCCCGCCGGGGTCAAGAACGGTGCCCGCATCCGCCTCGCCGGCAAGGGCGAGGCAGGGCAGCGCGGCGGGCCGCCTGGCGACCTCTTCGTCGTCACCCGCGTCGCCGCCTCGCCGGTCTTCAAGCGGCTCGACGGCGGCAACCTCGAGGTAGCGGTGCCGGTCACGGTCGTCGAGGCGCTGCGCGGCGCCACGATCGAGGTGCCGACTTTGGAGGGCACGAAGAAGATCAAGGTCAAGCCAGGGACCGGACACGGCACGATCCAGCGGCTCAAAGGCGAGGGCGCACCGAAGCCGCGCGGGCACGGCAGGGGCGACATCCGCTACCGGCTCGAGATCGAGATGCCGGAGAAGCTGACGCCCGAACAGGAGGAGGCCGCCGCGAAACTGGCCGAGACCTTCAACGGCGCCGACCCCCGCGCCGACCTCCTCGCGAAAGCGAGCCGCCGATGAGCTTCCGGTGCGCCCTTTCCCCCATATACGTGGATAAAGCGCACCGGAACGGGGGTGCACGATGAGTGTGCGGCGCGAACGGGTGGAGGTCTCGATCGACTCCGACCGGGGGGTTTTCATGATCTCGGTCGCCGCCGAGCTCGCCCACATGCACCCGCAGACGCTGCGCATATACGAGGCGCGCGGGCTGATCCAGCCGAAGCGCTCGCCGAAGAACACCCGCCTGTACTCGCAGCGCGACGTTCAGCGCTTGCGGCGGATCCAGCAGCTCACCGCCGAAGGCCTGAACCTGGCCGGGGTTGAGAGGGTTCTGGCGCTGGAACGCAGGCTCAGGGAACTCGAAGGAGGCGCCAGTGCAACCGGATAGGTTCACCGTCAAGTCCCAGGAAGCGGTCGCCGCCGCCCAGGCCCTCGCCGCCGAGCGCAAGAACTCCGAGGTGACCCCGGCGCACCTGCTGGTCGCCCTGCTGCGCCAGGAGGACGGGCTGGTGGTGCCGATCCTGCAGAAGCTCGGCGCCGACCCGAACTCGATCGCGAGCCGCGCGGTAGCCGCGATCGAGGAGCTGCCGAAGCTGAGTGAGACCGCCGAGGTGCGTCCCTCCTCCGCCTTCGTCGCGACCCTGCAGGGGGCCGAAAAGGAGATGGCCTCGCTCGGCGACGAGTACATCTCCACCGAGCACGTCCTCCTCGCCCTGACCGAGTCCGGCTCCGGCGTCGCCGATCTCCTCCCCGACCGCGGCTCGCTGGAGAAGGCGGTCGCCGAGGTGCGCGGCCCGCACAAGGTGACCTCGCCCAACCCCGAGGAGAGCGTTCAGGCATTGGAGAAATTCGGCCGCGACCTGACCGCCGAGGCGCGCAACGGCAAGCTCGACCCGGTGATCGGCCGCGATGAGGAGATCCGCCGCGTCGTCCAGGTGCTCTCGCGGCGAACCAAGAACAACCCGGTGCTGATCGGCGACCCCGGCGTCGGCAAGACCGCGATCGTCGAGGGGCTGGCACAGCGGATCGTCGACGGCGACGTGCCCGAGAGCCTGCGCGACCGCAGGGTGATCGCGCTCGACATCGGCTCGCTGCTGGCCGGCTCCAAATACAGGGGAGAGTTCGAGGAGCGGCTGAAAGCGGTGCTGACCGAGGTCCAGAAGGCGGCCGGCCAGATCGTCCTCTTCCTTGACGAGCTGCACACGATCGTCGGTGCGGGCGCCGCCGAAGGCGCGGTCGACGCCGCCAACCTGCTGAAGCCGATGCTGGCCCGCGGCGAGCTGCGCGCGGTCGGGGCGACGACGCTGGATGAGTACCGCAAGCACATCGAGAAGGACGCGGCGCTGGAGCGGCGCTTCCAGCCGGTGCTGGTCGGCGAGCCCGACATCAACGACACGATCGCGATCCTACGCGGGCTGAAGGGGCGCTACGAAGAGCATCACGGCGTCAGCATCACGGACTCGGCGATCGTCGCCGCGGCGACCCTCTCGGAGCGCTACATCGCCGACCGCTTCCTGCCCGACAAGGCGATCGACCTGATCGACGAGGCCGCCTCGCGGCTGAAGATCGAGATCGACTCGGTGCCGACCGAGATCGACGAGGTCGAGCGACGCGTACAGCAGCTCGAAGATCGAGCGGGAGGCGCTGAAGAAGGAGACCGACGAGGCATCGAAGGCGCGACTGGAGGCACTCGACGGAGATCTCGCCGACCTGCGCGAGGAGGCGGTCGAGCTGCGGACCCGCTGGCAGAACGAGAAGCAGCCGATCGAGGCGATCAAAGAGGCGAGGGCGAAGCTCGAGGAGGCGAGGCGCGAGGCCGAGCGGGCCGAGCGCGAGGCCGACCTCGAGCGGGCGGCGAAGCTGCGCTACGGCGAGATCCCAGAGCTGGAGAGGACCGTCGCCGAGCAGGATGCGCGGCTCGCCGAGCTGCACGGCGGTGGCAGCACGATGCTTGCCGACAAGGTGACCGAGGAGGACATCGCCGAGGTCGTCGCCAAATGGACCGGCATCCCGGTCAGCCGCCTGATGGAGGGCGAGGTCGAGAAGCTGATCCAGATGGAGCAGCGCCTGCACGAGCGGGTGATCGGCCAGGACGAGGCGATCGAGGCGGTCTCCAACGCATTGCGCCGCTCACGCGCCGGGCTCTCGGACCCCGACCGGCCGATCGGCAGCTTCCTCTTCCTCGGCCCGACCGGGGTCGGCAAGACCGAGCTGGCGAAGAGCTTGACCGAGCTGATGTTCGACTCAGAGCAGGCGATCGTCCGCCTCGACATGTCCGAGTACATGGAGAAGCACACGGTGGCGCGGCTGATCGGCGCCCCACCCGGCTATGTCGGCTACGAGGAGGGCGGCCAGCTGACCGAGGCGGTGCGGCGCCGGCCCTACGCCGTGGTCCTGCTCGACGAGATCGAGAAGGCTCACCCCGACGTCTTCAACACCCTGCTGCAGATCATGGACGACGGCCGCCTCACCGACGGCCAGGGCCGCACGGTCAGCTTCACCAACACGGTTCTGATCATGACCTCCAACGTCGGCAGCGACCGGATCGCCGGCGAGGCGGTCGACGAGAAGATCCGCGAGCAGATCGAAGAGGTGCTGGCGGCGACCTTCAAGCCCGAGTTCCTCAACCGGATCGACGACACGGTGATCTTCCACCGCCTCTCGAAGGCCGACATCGGACGTATCGTCGAGCTGCAGGTGGACCAGCTCGTCGCCCGGGTGCACGAGCGCGGCATCGAGGTCGAGCTGAGCGAGGAGGCGAAGGCGCTGCTCGGCAACCTCGGCTACGACCCCACCTACGGCGCCCGGCCGCTGAAGCGGGTGATCCAGAAGCAGCTGGTCGACAAGCTCGCCTTGAAGCTGCTCGAGGGCGAGTTCCGCGAAGGCGACGTGGTCCGGGTCGAGGCTGGCGAAGGAGAGTTGCGTTTCGGGAAGGTGGCCGCAGCGGCAAGCCCCGCTTGATGATCGCGCGCCATTACAAGCATTTGCGTTTCATACAGAGATGCTTGCTAATTACCGCGGCGGCGTCCTTGGCGGCGCTTGTGCCGCTTCACCGGCTTCAGCTTCGCCTTCGCGGCCTTGCCCGGACGCAGGTCGGGACCGATCGCGGCGACCGAGACGCGGGCGAGGTCGGAACGCTCCAGGCCCTTGACCCGCAGGCCGCGCTTCTTGCGCGGCGGGAAGAAGAGCAGCTTGCGGCCGTCGCGGGGCAGGCTGACTCTGACCTCGTAGCCGCGCGCGCCCTTGACCCGGCTCCAGCCGACGAGGAGGCGGCTGCCGCGGCGCTTAAGCCGAACCCGGTGCGGACGCGCGGGGCGTCGCTGCGGCGGCGCCTTGTAGCCGGCGACGGCAATCGAGGTCACCGGCACTCCGCCCCGTTCGACGATGGCGACGATCCGCCGCTTGCCTCCCGGCCCTTGCGCCGGGTGGAAAACGAGTACGCCGCGAGCCTTGGCGCTGCTGCCGAGCTCGCGGTAGACGCCCTTCGCTTCCTCGGCAAAGGTGACGCGCTGGCCGGCCGCCGCGCTGACGCGAAAGGCCAGCTTGCGATTGCGCCCCTTGCCGGCGACGTTCGCCTTCACCGTCGTCGCCGCCGAGGCAACGGCACCCGTGCCGGTCGAGACCCGAGCCAGGCCGGCGGAATCGGGGCAGCCGTAGGACGGCTCGGCGCTGCTCCAGCTCCAGCCGAAGCCGATGTCATCGGCCGGGTCGGGCAGGTCGATGCAGGCGCCGAAGCCGTTGTTGGTCATCACCGCCTGGCTCGCGACAAGCGGGCCGCCGACTTTGCCGGCGGCGTAGAAGTCGCCCTTGGCCAGGTCGACCTTGCCTTTGATTGAGCCGCCGACGCCGAGCACGTCGAAGCTGCCGCCGAATTCGAGCACGCCGGGGGCGCCCACCGTGTAGATCGCATAGGCGTTGCCGAGCGGCACCCGCACCGCCTGCAGCTGGCCGGTCGCGCTCAGCGTCGTCGGCCCCGACTCGGGAAAGACGAGGCTGATCGCGCCGTCGAGGGAGACCACGCGCAGGCCGGCGATCTTCGGGCCGCCGAGCAGGAAGACGTCGCCCTGGAAGGCGCGCGAGCCCGGCTCGCGGATGTAGGAGAAGGCGACCTGGTCGAGCCCGACCAGCGGGCTCGGCGGCGAGCCGACGATCGGCAGGGTCGGGGTGAACGGCGGCGGCGTCACCTTGACCAGGCTGAGCTGGCCCTTCTCGAAGCCGAACTGGACCGAGGACTTGGCGATGCCGCCGGAGTAGGCCGGGGGCAGCTCGATCTTGGCCGAGCCGGTGAATTTGTCCTCGCCGTCGTAGGTGACGTCGATGCCGGCGAAGTGGAGCAGGCCGATCGCGGCGGTGGGCACGTCGATCGTCTCCCCGCCGAGAACCTGGCCGGCCTGGCTCGTCACCAGCGTCGTCTTGCCGGTGACGCCGCCGAGCAGCCCCGGCATGCGCAGGTTGACGGGGACCTTCGCGCCCTTGCCGTCGATCAGCAGCTCGGCGTCGCCGTCTACCGGGAACTCGAAGATCGTCTTGGCGAACTTGCCGAGGTCGCGGAAGGCCGAGCCGTCGCCGGAGCCGATCCGCACCACCTTGCCGTTGCCGGCGGGCAGCTTCCAGTCGACCGGGCCCTTGTCGAGCAGCACCTTGCCGGCGCGGACGCTGGCCTTGGCGCTTGTCGTCAGGCGGCGCTGCCCCGGAATCGCGGTGACGTGGAAGGCGGCCGAGGCGCTCGCCTTGCCACCGCCGCCGAGCGGATCGATGTCGATCCCGTTCAGCTTCACCGCACCGCTCGCCACCCACTTCTCGCCGTTCCTCTTGAAGCAGCCGGTCAGCGCCGTGGCGATCGCTTTGCCCAGCTTCACGGTCGGCGAACAGGAAGCACTTCCCTTGCCCGCCGGCCCGAAGGGAGCGAACCAAACCGGGCCGCCGCCGTTGTGATCGCCGACGATCGCGCCGGCGCCGTCCGCACCGGCGCCGAGGCGCAGGTTGTAGAGGTCGTCCGCGGCCTTGCCGGCGGCGAGGATCTCGGGCGGGCCCCAGCGCGCGCCGCCGTCGATCGAGACGACGTGGCGCAGGCCCCAGTCGCCCCGCTTCGAGCGCTGCCGGAAGACCGCATGCAGGTTGCCGCCGCCGTCCTCGAGAAAGTCGCGGAAGATCGCCGACTCGCGGGTGCGCGGGTCGCTGACCACGCGCTGGCTCGACTTGAGGAAGTTCTGCGCGGAGCCCGGCGGCGAGTTGGGGTCGAAGCGCCGCACGAAGTACTGGTATGGCGGCTTCGCCCCTTGATAGATCAGATAGACGCCGCGTGAGCCGCTGGCCAGCTTCGGCTCATTGCCGTGCACCACGTACTCCTCGCCGCTCCAGTTGGCCGGGTTGTTGTAGTCGCCGGAACCCGACCAGCGGCGCATATAGACGTCGTGCAGGTCGCCGTAAGCGGCGACGGGACTGGTTGGATCGGTGAAGCCGGTGCTGGTGAAGTAGGCCTTTGGGAACGGGGCCAGCTCGGCCTTGCTGTCGGGGCTGGCGCCATCGAGCGGAGCCGAGCGCCAGATCGCGGCGTAATCGGGACCGCTGTTGCCGCCGCTCAACGCCAGCGAGAAGTCGCCGGGGCCGAGCGTCGCCTCCCAGCCGGCGCTGGGACTGAACTCGGTGGCGATCGTCAGCGGCGGGCCGAAGCTCTCGCCGCCGTCGCTGGAGCTGACCGCGAAGACGGGCGAGCCGGGAAAGCAGCAGCGCACCGAGACGAGGACGATCTCGCCGGCGCGGGTCAGCACCACCCGCGGCCCGATGAAATCGGTCTTCGGCAGGGCAATCGTGCGGGTCAGCGCGCAGGCCTTTCCGCCGCGGGGAACCTGGCAGTAGACGAGCGTGTCGTCGCCGGGAATGCCGGCGCTCTCGTTCCAGGCAACGT
Organism: uncultured Solirubrobacterales bacterium; assembly: GCA_963817905.1. Lineage (GTDB taxonomy): Bacteria > Actinomycetota > Thermoleophilia > Solirubrobacterales > 70-9 > VRUE01. The sequence continues at coordinate 1,140,440 of CAWFPS010000003.1, forward strand.
GGGCGGTGCCGCTGTCGTCGACGGCGATCGCGGCGTGCTCCGCGGCGGCGCTCGCACCGACGTTGTAGACGGCGGCGCCAGCCGTCGGGGAGGGGACGAGGAGCAACCCGAGGACGAGGGCGCAGCCAAGGACCGTCCCCGCACCCCAGCTCCGCCGTTTGCTGTCCATTGCCAAAAGAGTCGCCGATCGGCGCTCCGGCCGCAAGTCTCCTCGGCGTTTCGTCCGGAGCGAGCGCGGTCGCCACCGCAGCTACGTCTTTACGCAACGGTTAATGAGGTGTCGCACAATCCTGTTGGGATGGGGAAGTGGATTCAAAGTGGGAAATCGCGATCCAGGGGCCAAATTTCAGGTTTCGGGGCGAGATTCCGACGTAAGCTAGGAGCCCCGAACGAGATGATCCGACGACTGCAAACACTGGCTTGGGACAGCGGCTACCTGCTGCGCGGTCTTTTCGACCTGCTCAAGTGGCCGTTTGAGCGTGCTTTCTGGGCTTTCGAGCGCCTCGTGGTCTGGCCGCTCGGCGAACGCGCCAGCGCCCGCGGGGTGTCTCTGCGCCCACTCGCTCTCGGTGGGCTGGGGGCACTCGCCGTGGTGGCGCTGGTTGTCGGTGCGATCAGCGCCGGGGGCGGCAAGGAGGAAACACCTGTCGTCGCGGCTCGGGTCAGCGCTCCGGTGGAGACAGCCGTATCGAAGCCGGCGCCCGAACCGGTCGAACCGACTCTGCAGGGTGCGCCACCGGACTTCACTCCTGCAGGGGGGGACGCGACCAAGGCCAATCTCGCCGACGCCGACACCGTGATCGCCAGCAAGCCGCCGGCGCCGAATCAAGCGCCTCCCCCTCCTCGAGCACCTCCACCTCAGCGGCGACAGCGAGCAGCTCGGCGGTCGGCAAGGGGAAAGTGCAGAACCCAGGCCCGGCCGCGATCGAAGTGGCGCAGCGCTTCTCCGCCGCCTTCGTTCTCTATGAGACCGGCCAGACCGACGCCCAGGTTCGTAAAGCTCTCACCGCCACGGCCTCGCCGCGCTTGCTCAGATCGCTGCTGCGGCGGCCGCCTCGCCTGCCGGAGAACGTCAAGGTCCCGACGGCAAAGGTCCTCAACGTCGTGCCCGGGCCGCGGCGCGGCGACACCTTCACCCTCAGCGCCTCGCTGCTGCGGGTCGGCGTCACCAGCGAGCTGCGCATCGACGTGCAGCGCGAAGACAATTCCGGCAGGTGGCAGGTAATGGACGTGCTCGGCTGATGGGCAGGATCCGCAACACCCTGCTGACGGCCGCGATCGGGGCAGCGCTGGCGGTGCCGACCGGTGCGGGCGCGGCCGATGAGACGACGGCGGTCCCGGCTGGAACGCCCGCCCAGCCGGCCAGCGGCACGCTCGCCCCCGCACCCGACGCGGCCGCCGCGCAACTGGAAGAAGGCGACCCGCTCGTCGCCCCGGAAGCGGCGACGAAACCGGAGAAGGCGCCGAGCGGCGGCACGCCGGCGGACAAGGAAGCGAAGCCGCCGAAGACCGCGCCGACGCCGAAGCCGGAGTCCGACGGCAGCACGCCCGCGCCCGCCGCCCCGAGCGAAGCCTTCACGATCCCGTCGATCCCCAGCTCGAGCTGTGCCAGCCAAGGGGTGCCGCCGGTGCTGATCCCGATCTACCAGCGAGCGGCCGCGGCCTACGGTCTCGGCCCCCAGGGCCCGGCGGTCCTGGCCGGGATCAACGCGATCGAGACCGCCTTTGGGACAAACCTCAACGTCTCTTCCGCCGGGGCGATCGGCTGGATGCAGTTCATCCCCTCGAGCTGGGAGATGTACGGGGTCGATGCCAACGGCGACGGGGTGCGCGACCCCTACAACCCCGAAGACGCGATCTTCGCCGCCGCCAGCTATCTGAGCGCGGCCGGCATGCCGGCCAACACCTACGGCGCGATCTTCGCCTACAACCACGCCGACTGGTACGTCGCCGACGTCCTCGCCAACGCCTCCTGCTACAGCGGCATCGGCAGCGCCGGCGGCACCTTCTCGCTGCGCCCGCAGCTCCAGGACCTCGAATGCGAGCTGCCGAAAGCCTGGCGGGAGAAGGTGCCGGACGAGTACATGAACGCTTTCGAGGCGGCCGCCTCCCGCTACGGCCTCGGCCGCCGCGGCGTCTGGGCGCTGGCTGCGATCGCGCGGCTGGAGTCCAACTTCGGCGCCGGGATGACGAAGGAGCAGCTGAATGAAGTCGGGCCGCTCGGCCTCGACGGCAGCGAGTGGGGAAGCTACGCGGTCGACGGCAACGAAGACGGCCACATCCGCCGCGCCAGCGCCGCCGACTCGGCAGCGACCCTGGCCCGCCTGATCTGGTCGCGGGGCGGGCTGCGCGCCGGCGTTTTCACCCACAACCAGGCCTCCTGGTACGTCGAAGCCGTGATCGCCGAGGCCGAAGAGCTCGAGGGCAAGTGCGCGGCGACCCCGGTCGACTGGTCGCTGGCGCTGCCCAAAGCGGTGATCGCGCCGATCAACTGGGACAACCTGACCCTCTCCAACGACCTCGAGCTGCGCGACCTCACCACCGGCGCGATCGACCCGCGCATCGTCGGCCTGATCGGGGCGATCACCCAGGACCACCAGCTGACGCTCTCCTCGCTGCGCTCCGACCACTCGCAGTTCACGGTCGAAGGGAACGTCTCGAACCACTACTTCGGGCGGGCGATGGACATCGCCGCGGTCGACGGGGTTGCCTGCACCGATACGTCTCCGGCGGCACCCTGCGCCGAGCTGGCGACGACGCTCGCCTACCTGCCGGCGCCGGCTCATCCGACCGAGCTCATCTACTGCTTCGACGTCGATGGGCCCGGGCCGGCGTTCGCTCGCGCCGATCACTGCGATCACGTCCACGCTGGCTACGACGGCTGATCCCAATGGGATAGGGGCCGATGGCGCCTCCCCTGCAACCCGCTCCCTTCGGTCGCTCACAAGTTGCCGGGGAGGCGCCATCGGCCCCTTTTACGATTCGCTGTAGGCTCGATGTACCCGTCTGGAAGGAGCTTGAAATGCCTACTTACGTGATGCTTACGAATCTCACCGCCGAGGGAATTCGGACGCTTAAGAACAATCCCGGGCGCGTTGCCGAGGTGAATAAAGAGGTCGAACAGATCGGGGCGAAGGTCGTGGCTCAGTACGCGACGCTTGGCCAGTACGACTTCGTCACCGTGGTCGAGGCTCCCGACGAGAAGGTGATGGCAAAGGTTTCGGTGGAGCTTGGCTCGCGGGGGACGATGACGAGTCAGACGCTTGCCGCCATGGCGGCGGACGAGCTGGCCGGGTCGCTCTAGCTTGAAGATCCTGGTCGTCGGCGGAGGCGGGCGCGAGCACGCGATCGTGCGGGCGCTGGCGCGGTCGGCGCATGCGCCGGAGCTGCTCTGTGCGCCGGGCAATGCGGGGATCGCCGCGGACGCCGAGTGCCTCGCCAGCGTTGCGGCTGACGATGTCGACGGGATCGTTACCGCCGCCACCGAGTGCGGGGTCGACCTGGTCGTGGTCGGACCGGAGGCGGCGCTGGTCGCCGGCGTGGTCAACGCGCTTGAGGACGCCGGGGTGCCGGCCTTCGGACCGAGCGCGGCGGCGGCGGAGCTGGAGGGGTCCAAGGCCTTCGCCAAGGAGCTGATGGCCGAGGCCGGGGTGCCGACCGCGGGGCACGTGCTGCTGAGTAGCCGGGAAGAGGCCGTGGCGGAGCTGGGGCGTGCGACCTACCCGCTGGTGCTGAAGGCCGACGGGCTGGCGGCGGGGAAGGGTGTGATCATCTGCGCCTCCGAAGCGGAGGCGCTGGAGGCGCTCGACGTCTTCTTCACCGAGCGGCGCTTTGGCGAGACGACCGTCGTGCTCGAGGAGTTCCTTGAGGGGGAGGAGCTCTCCCTGCTGGCACTCTGCGACGGGGAGAACGTCGTGGCGCTGGCGCCGGCCCAGGACTACAAGCGGATATTCGACGGCGACGAGGGGCCGAATACCGGCGGGATGGGGAGCTACTCGCCCGTGCCTGGATTTGGGGCGGCCGAGGTGGAGGAGATCGTCGAGGCCGTGCACCGGCCGGTCGTGGCGGCGATGGCGCAGCGGGGACGGCCCTTCCACGGGGTGCTCTACGCGGGCCTGATGATCGGGCCCGACGGTCCCAAGGTGCTCGAGTTCAACACCCGCTTCGGCGACCCGGAGACGCAGGCGGTTCTGCCGCGGCTGCGCTCGGACCTGGTCGACCTCTGCCTGGCGGCGCGCCAGCCGGGCGGACTGGCCGGAATGGAGGCGGAGTTCGGCGAGGACTGGGCGGTGACGCTTGTACTCGCCTCCGCCGGCTACCCGGCCTCTTCTTCCAAGGGCGATGCGATCGGCGGTCTCGAGGCCGCGGCCGAGCTTGCCGAGGTCACCCACGCCGGCACCGCCGCGCGCGACGGCGAGGTCGTCACTGCGGGCGGGCGGGTGCTAAACGTCACCGCGCTCGGTGCCACGCCGGCCGCGGCGCGCGATCGTGCGTACGATGCGGCCAGCCGGATCGAGTTCGAGGGCGTGCAGATGCGATCCGACATCGCCGCCCGCGCGGTCGACCGCGTCGCCAGCTGAAAGCCAGTCACAGAGAGGACGAGATGAGCGAGATCTCAGAGGAGCCGCAGCCCACCGGAGGCGAAGCGAACGAGCCGCAAGTCGGCGCCGCTATAGCGATGCCCGCGGTCGAGGAGGCGTTCGAGGAAATCGACGTCGATGAGCCCCTGGTCGGGATCATCATGGGCTCCAAGAACGACAAGCCGAAGATGCAGCCGGCCGGCAAGGCCCTGCACGAGGCGGGCATCCGCTACGAGGTGCGGGTGATGAGCGCCCACCGCGACCCGGAGCTGGTCCGCGAGTACTGCACCAACGCACGGATGAGGGGCCTGAAGGTGATCATCGCCGGGGCCGGGATGTCGGCGGCGCTGCCCGGTGTCGCCGCGGCGCACAGCGACCTGCCGGTGGTCGGCGTGCCGATCCTCGGCAAGAGCCTCGGCGGGCTCGACGCATTGCTCTCGGCGGTGCAGATGCCGCCGGGCATCCCGGTCGCCTGCGTGGCGATCGACGGGGCCAAGAACGCCGGCATTCTGGCCGCGCGGATCATCAATGCGTAATACGAACGCATCCGGCGGGCGGGTCATGTCGCGGCGGCCCTCCCCCATGTGCTCGGACGCGCTGCGCGCGCCCTGCGCTATGGGGGACCCCCGCCACCGCGCCACCCGCCCAAAAGGAGGCGTTCGTTGATTCCCAGATACACGCGGCCAGAGATTGGGAAAGCTTGGTCGCCGCAGCGCAAGTTCGAGTGCTGGCTCGAGGTCGAGCTGGCGGCGACCGAGGCCTGGGCCGAGGAGGGGGCGGTGCCGCGCGAGGCGGCCGAGGCGGCGCGGGCGAACGCGGCCTTCACCGTCGAGGCGGTCAACGAGCGCGAGAAGGTGACCGACCACGACGTCGCCGCGTTTGTCGATGTCGTCGCCGCGTCGGTCGGCGAGCATGGGCGCTGGGTCCACTATGGGCTGACATCGTCCGATGTGCTCGACACCGCCCTGGCGCTGCAACTGCGCGAGGCGGGCGAGGTGGTGCTGGCGAGCGCCCGCGGCTACCGCGACGCCCTGCTCGAGCGGGCGCTGGAGCATCGCGAGACCCTCTGCGTCGGCCGCACCCACGGCGTCCACGCCGAGCCGACCAGCTTCGGCCTGCGCCTGGCCGGCTTCGCCTTCGAGGCCGACCGCAACCTGGACCGGCTCACCGACGCTTTCGCGCAGCTGCGCTTCGGCAAGCTCTCCGGCGCCGTCGGCACCTACGCCTCGGTGCCCCCCGCGGTCGAGGCGCGGGTGATGGAGCGACTCGGGCTCGGGCGCGAGGACATCGCCACGCAGGTGATCCCGCGCGACCGCCACGCCGTCCTGCTCAGCCAGATCGCGGTCGCCGGCGCCGGCCTGGAGCGCTTCGCCACCGAGGTCCGCAACCTGCAGCGCACGGAGGTGCGCGAGGTCGAAGAGCCGTTCGCCTCCGGGCAGCAGAAGGGCTCCTCGGCGATGCCGCACAAGCGCAACCCGATCCGCACCGAGCGGATCACCGGCCTCGCCCGCGTCCTGCGCGGCTACGCCCAGACCGGGCTCGAGAACGTCGCCCTCTGGCACGAGCGCGACATCTCCCACTCCGGCGCCGAGCGGGTGATCCTCCCCGACGCGACGATCGGACTCGACTACATGCAGGACCTGGCAACCAAGGTCGCCTCCGGCATGAACGTCCGCAGCGACCGCATGCGCGAGAACCTCAACCTCACCCACGGCGCCCTCTTCAGCCAGCGCGCCCTCACCGCCCTGGTCGAGTCCGGCCTCACCCGCGACGAGGCCTACCGGGTGGTCCAAGAGAACGCCCAGCAGGCCTGGGACACCGGCACCGAGTTCCGCGACCTGCTCGGCAAAGCCGCCCCGGACCTGGACCTCGACGCCGTCTTCGACTACGACGCCTACCTAACCCACATCCCCGAGATCTTCGAGCGGCTGGAAGCGCTGCGGAGTTAACGCTCGTAGGGGATCAAATCCGCGACGGGCTTCCCATCGACTGTGATCACAAAGCTCTCGCCCGCTGCGACTCAGGCGAGTAGAGCTTCTGTTTGATCCCGCAATTCTTTGTCTGTCACTTGATTCATTTCAGCAAGCCTAACCCCTTTCGTATTGGCAGGCGGAACTGCGCGGCCGGAGTACGATGGCGCGTCTCTCATACCGTTGTCGTACCGAAAGGAACACGTGAAGAAGGCTCTTGCAACCCTCGCCATTGTCGCCCTGGGAATACTTGGTGCGGCAGGGCCAGCGGCGGGTTCGTCGCAGCCGGTCGCCAACATCAGCTGCGTCAACGCCCAGACGCCAGGCGGCACGAGGTGCCTCGCTGCTGGCCAGTTCTGCTCACATAAGCGCGGTTATGCGGCCGCTTACAAGCGGGCCGGATTTCGTTGCAAGCGGAACGGGCACCTGACTTATCGATGAGAGTGGGGGGCCGTTCCGCTCGGGTAGTCTGCGGCTGTGATCCTCTACACCTGTGGACAGAAGACGAGCGGGCCGGCCTTTGCGCATCCGTGTGCGAAGGCGGGGAAGGCGCTTAACGCTGCCGGGTACGAGTACGAGATCAGGACCGTTGGCGGTTACCGGATGGTCCCGACCACCTGGGGCAGTCGGGATGAGGACCGGGCGGAGATCAAGAAGCTGAGCGGCACCAACGAGGTGCCGGTCTTGGTCCTCGACGACGGCGAGGTGATCTCGGGGTCGGGCACGATCGCCCGCTGGGCACAGACGCATCCGGCGGCACGAAGCAGCAGCTGACGCTCAGGTCTCCAAGCTCGTTTGCGCGGACGTGTCGGGCTCGGCGACAACTTCCGGGAACGGCACGTACGGAATCTCTCCACGCGAGATCGCCAAGTTGCGCTCTAGTAGTAGCCGCACGATCTCGTCCTCATCCTCGGCGGCGCGGCGAGGCCAGCCATACGCGGCGGCCACCGCCCGGTCGAGATCGCGATGGAGGTCGCGCAGCTCTTTGTGCGCGCCATCGTCGAGCTCGTTGTAGAGCTGGGTGAGGCCGATCGCCCGATCGAGACAGAGATCGTCGCGGCGCTCGATCAAAGCCGCCGACGCAGCGCTCACCGCCTCGACTGCCTCATCGGTGCGATCGGGCCAGGGGAACGACATAAAGATTGTCGAAGGCGTATAGCGAGGGTCCGTGCGAAACGTTGACATGCGGGCGGCTACCCAGGCTAGGTGTACTGCCGAAGATAGGACACCCATCGCGTAGTCATCGTCGAATGCAAAAACGGTCGCCGCATGGCTTGGGCAGGTCCACGGCATCTGCCATGTAAAAAGAGTTCGCTTCCCCGTTTGAGGTGCGGCGATGAAGCGCGAGAGAGAGCCGGTCGCACTTCTCATACCCGGAACCGGCTCAGCAAACAGCCACCAGCGTTCGCGATAGAGCTTTCGCTTGACCTTGTCACGATGAGGCTTAGCCCGAATCCGGAGAATGGAAACTGCCTCAGGGAAGGCGGCCTCCGCCTCCTCCAGGGAGAGGGGAAAAAGATCGACCACCCAGCGCGTCGGCTGCGACCCAGGGGAATTGAGGAGATCCCTTGCATCAAGATATGGACGAATAACGCGGCGCCAGTCCTCGCCTTTATCCAAAAGCTCTTTGGCCTCATCGGCCTCCAATATGAACCCCTCACCGTTGACCAGGCAGCCATAGAAGGCGTGCTTTCCGTTGGCAGACAGGTCCCCCGCCCGATCAACGCTCTTTGAGAGGGGGCCCAGCGATGGTGAGATTGGCTCGCTCAACAGCTCACCATTGAGTTCGTATGCCGTTGGAACCTCCGACGGCTCCCGCACCCAATTCACCAACGACACCTCCACCGTCGCCTCCCCCGGCCAATCCTGAGACGAAACGGCATCGGTGATAATGCCGCCGTTTGCAACGATGTATTGCAGCGACTCCTCGCGGCCGCGGTTTTGTGACACTGAGTTCGTTCCGACCAATCCCGCGCGCTGGCCGGGGCGCAGATGATCGTGCGCCTTGCGGAACCAGTAGACGCAGTAGTCCTTGACGCCTATCCCAAAGGTCTTTTTCAGGTAGTCGATCTCCTCGTCGCCGATGGTCGAGCGGAGCATGCGATCACCGACGAACGGTGGATTCGAGACGATCGCCTCGCAACTGGGCCACTCGACCTTGAGCGCGTCGGCAACCTGGATCCCCGGCAGGTCCGCCAGCGGCAGGTAGTTCTCATCGGTGATTCGAAGGTCATCCAACGCGACCTTGTGCCCGATCCACAGCACCACCCGGGCGAGGTGGGCGGCAAACGCATCCTTCTCGATACCGAGCATGTTCTTCAGTCCCACGCGCGGCAGCTCGGAGGGAAGCTTGACCCCGTCGGCTCGATGTAGATCGACAACCCGGGAAAGCAGCTCACGTTCGAGATGGCGGAGCTCCCGGTAGGCGATGTAGAGGAAATTTCCACACCCACAGGCCGGGTCGAGGACGCGGAAGTTCGAGAGCTCGGTCAGCAGGTCGAGTGCTCCCTTGCGATCCGCAGCGGCCTCGATACGCTCACGCCACGGTCGCACGATCGTGGGCTGAACGAGCTTCTGGATCTCGGCAGCGGGTGTGTAGTGGGCGCCCTGCGCTCGCCGCCTCTCGGTCGCGATGGTGCCGGTGAAGAGGCCACCGAACACCGCTGGCTCGACACCCGACCAATCGGCGTGTGCCGCCGTCAGCAGCAGTTTCCGCTCATCTGGCTCAAGTTCCACCCGAGCCGGTCGCTCGAAGAGACCGCCGTTGACGAACGGAACTCCCTTGAACATCCCGGCCGTGGGGCGTTCGTCTTCTCGAGCGAGCCAATCGAACAGCTCGCCGAGAACATCGTAGGTGGAAAGCGTCTGGTCTCTGGCCAATCGTTTTGCCGCTTCCGCGAAGACCGACTCCTCGAAAACCCCCAGGTCCTCGGCGAAGCAGCACCAGGTGCACTGCAGCGTGAAATCGCGAACGGTCTCGCGTGTTATCCCGCGGTCGACCAGTGACAGGTACAAGCCCGTCACCGCATCGACGGCGGTCCTGGCCAGATCGACCGTGTTCAGGTCGAACTGGGCAGGCCGCTCGCGCAGGAAATCGAGCACCTCAAGTCTCTCCGGTAGATCATCGAGACCAAGGTCAGCACGTGGCGACTCACCGAATGCGCCCGGTTCGTAAACAATCATGCGCTGAAATGAGCACAAAAGCAGGAACTTGGGGCGCGGCACGGCTTTCGCTGGATCAGCAGACTGTTCCCAATAGCGTTTGGCCTGCGGAAGATGGGTCTGGAGCTTGTCGGTCTGAGCGGCCGACTTCATCTCGACCAGCAGCTGCTCCGGCCAGAGCAAGTCTGCCCGGCTGCCGTCCGCATAAGTGTGCTCGAAGACGTGCGGCGATGAGTGCCACTCGACCCCGTAACACTCGAGCAGCTCGATCAAGAACTGCTGGGCCTCTTTGCGCTCGTCGCCGGCGCGCGTCGACCATCGCGCCACGAAATTCGTCAGTCGGTCGCGGACTTCCCCGCGCGTCAGCTCCTCGCTCATGTGGCGAGTGATTCTGAGAGCGCGCGCAGACGGCTCGCCGCCTCCTCGATTGCCTCCTGACAATTCAGGTCTGGACTCGCACCGGCCGCAATCATCTGGTCAGACAGCAAGCGGAGGTCCTGCTCCGCCTCAGCGGCTCGCTGGGCGGCCCGGAAGATCTCTTCTCTGGCTCGATCCGAAGCGGTCAAACCAGGCGCCCCTGAGGGCTCATCCCCAAGGCCCGCTGCCGCACCATGGCGTGGATCTCCCGCAGCTCCCGTCCGATGTCCCGTGGCATCTCTCCGGCCGCGGTTGCAACGTCAGCGGCACCGATCGCGCCTTCGATATTGAACATGACTTCCTCGGCAAGACGCGCCGCCCGCTCGGTGAAAGCCCGCCCGCCATCCGCTGGGCGATATACCGAAATGCGATCTGGATCTGGATCGGGGAATCCAGAATGTCGGGTGCTGTCGGTCACGGGCCTTGAGACAACCAGACTGCGGGGACAGCATCGGCGCTGCCTCCCGCAAGAACCTGCTTGGTCCGCAAAAAACCTCCCGGGCACTGCGATGGTCAGACGGCGACCGAGCTGCGGTAGGCGACGACCGGCTCGGCCTTGCCCTTGAGCGTCACCTCGATTCGCTCGCCGGGCGGTTCGGTGAGGCGCTCGGCGAGGCGGCCCGAGGCGACGATCTCACCGCCCTTCGCCTGGCCCTGCAGCCGTGCCGCCACGTTGACCACGTCGCCGACCGCGGTGAAGTCATAGAGCGAGCGTTTGCCGACGTTGCCGACGAAGGCCTCGCCGTAGTCGAGCCCGATGCCGACCTCGACGAACGGGCCCTCGGCGCTGCCGTAGCCGATCCGGCCGAGCAGCTCCCGCGCCTGGCTCAGCATCGTCGCAGCGGGATCGTCCAGCTCCCCGTACATCGGCAGGTAGAGCGCCATCACCTCGTCGCCGATCAGCTTGTCGATGATCGCCTCGGGGAAGAGCGTGTCCTCGGCGCAGGAGTAGAAGCGGCGCAGGAGGACGCTGACCGCCTCCGGGTCCGATCGCTCGGAGAGCTGGGTGAAACCGCGCAGGTCGGCGAAGAGCACCCCGGTCTCGGTCGTCATCCCGCCGGGCGGCGAGGACTCGACGCAGGTCGCGCAGAGGGTGGGGTTCTTGCGCGATGGCCGGTAGCCGAGCGGGCGAACCAGGCGACTGCCGAAACCGGCGAATGGCGCGCCGCAGATACCGCAGCGCGGGCTCCTCGGCAGCGAGCGCAGCAGGCCGGTCCACAGTCGGCCGGTGCGACCGGACATCAGCTTGAAGTAAGCGGCCCAATCCTCGGAAGTGAGCGGCTCGTCGCCGTGCTTGCGCGCGGCCTTGCGCATGCGACGAAGGACGGATCGCTGCCATAGCGTCAGCCGCTCACGCTGGTCGCCTTCGGCCATGCCCCAATCGTAGGGCCCGCCTCAAGGGGCGTGGGAAGTCTGGCCGGCGCTAGGCCGGAACGAGGTCGCGCTCGCGCGCCGGGTGGCGGGCGGTGAGGACGACGGGGGTGCCGGCGCGGGGGGAGAGGGTGATGTTGCGGCGGCCGATCTTCTCCGGGGCGGGGCTGGCCTTGTGCAGCTCGCAGCGGGCGAGGATCTCACGCAGGGCGATCCGCATCTCGAACTCGGCGAAGGAGGCGCCGATGCAGCGGCGGATGCCGCCGCCGAAGGGGATCCAGGCGTAGGTGTCCGGCGGATCGTTGAGAAAGCGCTCGGGGCGGAAGGCGAACGGCTCGGGGTAGGAGTCGGCGCGGGTGTGGGTGAGCCAGATCGCCGGGGTGACGTCGGTGCCGGCCGGCAGGTGCAGGTCGTCGCTCTCGAGATCGACGCTGAGGCGGCGACCGGCCAGCGGCACCACCGGGCGCAGGCGCAGCGACTCGCTGATCGTCGCCCGCATGTACTCGTCCTCTTCGGTCTCGAGCGAGTCGCGCAGGCGCTGCAGCGGGCCGGCGTGGCGGAGCAGCAGGTCGAAGGTCCAAGCCAGCGCAGTCGCCGTGGTCTCGTGGCCGGCCAGCAGCAGCGTCATCAGCTGGTCGCGCAGGTCGATGTCGCTCATGCCCGAGCCATCTTCGAATTCCGCCTGCATCAGCAACGAGAGGATGTCCTCACGCTCACCGTAGTCAGCGCGGTCGCGGTGCTCGGCGATCTCGGCGTAGAGCAGCTCGTCGGCCAGCTTCAGCTGCTTTTCGAACTTGGCCCAGGGGCCGCGGCCGCCGAAGCGGCGCGAGGCGAGGCCGCTCAGCTGGGCGACCGGCGAGGCGGTCTCCTCCAACACCCGGGTGAGGACCGTGCGCAGCTGCTCGAGCCGCGGTCCGTCGGCGACGCCGAAGACGACGCGCAGGATCACCTCGAGCGTGATCGCCTGCATACGGGGGTGGATCGCGAACTCCTCGCCGAGCGGCCAGGAGTCGATCTCGCGGTTGACGATCTCCTCGACCAGCGGCTCGTAGGAGCGCATCCGCTCGCCGTGGAACGGCGGCAGCATCACCTTGCGGTGGGCGAGGTGGTCGGCACCCTTGGTGACCAGCAGCGAACGGGCGCCGACGATCGGGGTGAGGATGATGTCGCGCCCCGGCGGCAAGCCGTGCGAGCGCTCCATATAGAGAGCCTTGATCGCGGCCGGGTCGGAGATCATCACCATCGGCCGCTCGAAGGTCATGAATTTGACGCTGAAGTTGTCGCCGTACTTTTCCCGGCACTCCTGCATGAAGGGGAGTGGCCTGAAGCTCCAGCGCAGCGTCTGTACCAGGGGCGAACTCTTCGGTTCGGGCGGAAGCATCGGGAGAAGGATCGCAGACGCTTGCGGCGCGCGGGTCCTGTCGTGTGGGAGGGGGGCCTGCGGGCAGTCCACGGGCTGTCCTCGACCCCCCTCCCACACGCCACCCGCGCGAGCAACGTCTCCGACCCTCGGGACAGCTAGCATCGGGCTGACCGTGCCTGTTCAAGACCTCAAGCTCCACTCGTCGGGAAAGGTGAGGGAGATCTATGAGTGGGAGGACGACCTGCTGATGGTCGCCTCCGACCGGATCTCGATCTACGACGTGGTGATGCCGACGGCGATCACCGACAAGGGAAAGGTGCTGAACCGGATCTCGGAATTCTGGTTCGAGCTGACCGGCGACATCGTCCCCAACCACTTCCTCTCGGCCGATGTGCCGGAAGAGGTCGCCGAACGGGCGATGCGGGTGCGGCGGCTGGAGATGTACCCGGTCGAGTGCGTCGTGCGCGGCTACCTCTCCGGCTCTGGCTGGAAGGAATACAAGAACGGCGGCGCGGTCTGCGGGATCGAGCTGCCGCCCAACCTGCTCGAGTCCGACAAGCTGCCGGAGCCGATCTTCACTCCGGCAACCAAGGCCGAGATCGGCGACCACGACGAGAACGTCGACTTCGAGCGCGCCGCCGAGATCGTCGGCGACCGAGCGCTGATGGAGGAGCTGCGGCGGATCTCGATCGAGGTCTACACGCGCGGTGCCGAACACGCGGCGGAGCGCGGGATCATCTTGGCCGACACCAAGTTCGAGTTCGGCAGCCACGCGGGGGCGGAGATCGTCCTCGCCGACGAGGTGCTGACTCCGGACTCCTCGCGCTTCTGGCCCGCCGACCGCTACCGACCGGGCGCCACGCAGCCCTCCTTCGACAAGCAGTACGTGCGCGACTGGGCCGACGAGGCGGGATGGGACCACACCCCGCCCGCTCCCGAGCTGCCGCCCGATGTGGTCGAGCAGACCCGAGCCAAGTACGTCGAGGCCTACGAGCGGATCACGGAGCGCAGCTTCTAGTGGCGAAGGCCCGGGTGCTGATCCGCCCGAAGGAGGGCATCCTCGATCCTCAGGGCAAGGCGGTGGAGCGGGCATTGCCGGCGCTCGGCTTTGAGGGGATCGAGCACGTGCACGTCGGCCGCATGGTCGAGCTCGAGGCCGAGGACCCGGCGCGGCTGGCGGAGCTCTGCGAGAAGCTGCTCGCCAACCCGCTGATCGAGGACTACGAGATCGAGCAGCTCGACGGCGCCGCCTGATGCGCTGGGGCGTGCTCCAGTTCCCGGGCTCCTGCGACGAGCGAGACGCACTGCACGCCTGCGAGCTGAGCGGCGGCGAGGCACGTCTGGTCTGGCACGAAGAGCGCGACCTGGAGGAGATCGACGCGGTCGTCGTCCCGGGCGGCTTCTCCTACGGCGACTACCTGCGGGCGGGAGCGATCGCCCGCTTCTCCCCGGCGATGGAGGCCGTGACCGAGTTCGCCGCCGCCGGCGGCCCGGTGCTGGGCATCTGCAACGGCTTCCAAGTCCTCTGCGAGGCCGGACTGCTCCCAGGCGCCCTGCTGGTAAACGAGACGCTCCGCTTCACCTGCCGCCAACTGGAACTACTGGTCGATGGGCCGATACGTCAAGGTGGCCTTGACGTATCGGCCCATCGACCCATGCTTTCGATACCGGCTAAGCATGGGGAAGGGCGGTACTGGGCGCCGGAGGGGGTGCTCGATGCGCTGGAGGCGAACGGGCAGGTTGCTTATCGCTATGCGCCGGGGTCCAACCCGAACGGATCGGCTCGGGACATCGCTGGGGTTTGGAACGAGGCCGGGAACGTGCTCGGGTTGATGCCGCACCCGGAGCACGCGGTCGATCCGCTCACCGGGTCGACCGACGGGCTGAAGGTGTTCGAGGCGGTCGCCACATGAGCTTCCGGTGCGCCTTTTCCCCTCTATTCCCGGATAAAGCGCACCGGAAGGAGGGATCTTGAGCGTCGAGACGGCCAAGCACCGTGAGCTGGGCCTGACCGATGCCGAGTTCGAGCTGATCGTCGAGAAGCTCGGGCGCGAGCCCAACGACGTCGAGCTGGCGATGTTCAGCCTGCTCTGGTCCGAGCACTGCGCCTACAAGCACTCGCGCAAGCTGCTGCGCCGGCTGCCGACCGAGGGTGAGCGGGTGGTGATGGGGCCGGGAGAGAACGCCGGCGCGGTCGACATCGGCAACGGCTACGCGGTCGCCTTCAAGGTCGAGTCCCACAATCACCCCAGTGCCGTCGAACCGTTCCAGGGCGCGGCGACGGGAGTCGGCGGCATCCTCCGCGACGTCTTCGCGATCGGCGCCCGCCCGATCGCGATCCTCGACTCGCTGCGCTTCGGCGAGCTCGACTCGCTGCGTTCGCGGCACCTGCTCGACGGGGCGGTGCGCGGGATCGGCCACTACGGCAACTCGATCGGCGTGCCCAACGTCGGCGGCGAGATCTACTTCGAGGCGCCCTACGAGCACAATTGCCTGGTCAACGCGATGTGCGTCGGGCTGGCGAAAACCGAGGAGATGGTGCGCGCCGCCGCCGCCGGGGTCGGCAACGCGGTCGTCCTGATGGGCGCCTCGACCGGGCGCGACGGGATCGGCGGCGCCTCGGTGCTGGCCTCGGCCGAGCTCGGCGAGGGCGACGAGGCGAAGCGGCCGACGGTGCAGATCGGCGACCCATTCGAGGAGTCGAAGGTGCTGGAGTGTTGTCTGGAGCTGCTTGAGCGGGGGCTGCTGGTCTCGCTGCAGGACCTCGGCGCGGCCGGGCTGACCTCCTCGGCGAGCGAGATGGCCTCGGCGGGCGGGCTCGGCATCGAGATCGACGTGGCGCGCGTGCCCCTGCGCGAGGCCGACATGGAGCCCTTCGAGATCATGGTCTCCGAGTCTCAGGAGCGGATGCTCGCGGTGGTCGAGCCGGCCAAGGTCGCCGCGGTGCTGGCCGTCTGCGAGAAATGGCAGACGGGATCGGCGGAGATCGGCGTGGTCACCGACAGCGGCCAGGTGCGGGTGCTGCGCGACGGCGAGGTTGTCGGCGAGATGCCCGTCGCGGCACTGGTCGACGACTGCCCCCTCTACGACCTCAGCCCGGCGGAGCCGGAGGGATGGGCCTACGGCAACCGGGCGACGCTCGATGCGGGCGCCTCAGCTGAGGACACCCTGCTCTCCCTGCTCTCCTCCCCCAGCGTCGCCTCCAAGCGCTGGGCCTTCGAGCAGTACGACTCGGTGGTCGGCTCGCGCACCGTGCGCCGACCCGAGTCCGCCGACGCGGCCGTCCTGCAGATCCCCGAGGCCGGCAACGCGATTGCCGTGTCTATTGACGGCAATGGCCGCCGCGTCGCCTGCGACCCGGGCACCGGGACGATCGAGGCGGTGCTCGAGTGCGCCCAGAACCTCGCCTGCGTCGGCGCCGAGCCGCTCGGCCTGACCAACTGCCTCAACTTCGGCAACCCCGAGAAACCGGCGACCGCCTGGCAGCTCGAGCGCAGCGTCAGCGCACTGGCCGAGGTCTGCGAGGCGCTCGGCGTCCCAGTCGTCGGCGGCAACGTCTCTCTCTATAACGAGGGGCCGGAAGGCCCGATCTACCCGACCCCGGTGATTAGCATGGTCGGCGAGCTGCCCGACCCGGCCCAGACCTGCGGCAGCGGCTTCGCTGCGGAGGGCGAGGCGATCGCCCTGCTCGGCACCTTCGCCCCGACCCTCGCCGGCTCGGAGCTGGCCAAGCTGCGCGGCGAGCTCGACGCCGGTCTCCCCCAGCCCGAGATCGCCGCCGTTGCCACGGCCTGCGCCAGCGTCCGCGAGGCGGTCCGGGCCGGCAAGCTCTCCTCCGCCCACGACATCAGCGACGGCGGCCTCGCCTGCGCCCTGGCCGAGTCGGCAATTGGCGCCGGCATCGGCTGCCGCGTCGACCTCCAGCCGCTGCGTGAACGCGGCTGCTCCCCCGAGGAGGCGCTGTTCGGTGAGGGGACCGGTGGCTTCCTGCTCAGCGGCGACCGCGAGGTGCTGGAGGAGCTCGGCGCCCTCGTCCTCGGCGAGACCGGCGGCAGCACGATCGAGGTCGCCGCCGGCGACCGCAGCTTCATCCTCGGCGTCGGCACCGCCGCGAGCGCCTGGCGCTCGCTGGCGTCACAGGCCGAGCGCGAAGGCGCCTGAGCTCCGGGGGGACATTCTCCCGGTTGAAAACCCGATATTTTGCCGGTTCAATTTCTTCTATTCCTTCCGCTATAAATCTTTTGTTTTTCCCTCTAGATAGCTTCTTTTTTTCCTGTTAAACTGGGCTAATGCCCTATGTAGAGCGAATAGTTGATGGCGAGCTCAGGGAGGATCTAGCGGCAATTGGCGCCGCCGTTGTCGAGGGTCCGAAGGCGTGCGGCAAGACAATGACCGCTCAGCACGCCGCGGCAAGCGAAGTTCGCCTTGACGTCGACCCCAAAGCGCGAGAGGCAGCAGCGCTCGAACCCGCCTTCGTTCTCGATGGACCAGCGCCGCGGCTGATCGACGAGTGGCAACTCGAGCCGCAGCTTTGGAACCACGTACGACGAGCGATCGACGACCGCGGGAAGCCTGGCCAGTTCATCCTCACCGGCTCGGCACTCCCCGCAGACGACATCACCCGCCACTCGGGTGCCGGGCGCCTGACTCGGCTCCGAATGCGACCAATGACGCTTTTCGAGAAGGGCGAAAGCAGCGGCCGCATCTCTCTCGCCCGCCTGCTCGATGGGGGCAAGGAGGGCTCGCCGGAGGCGAAGCTGACCGTGCCGGAGATCGCGGATGAGATCTCGATCGGAGGATGGCCTGGCTTCCTGGAGCAGCCGAAGGAGCGAGCGCTCACAGCAGCTCGGCGCTACATCGAGGAGATAAGGCGGGTCGACGTCAGGGCTGTCAGCGAAGTGCGCCGTGACCCGGTCAAGGTTGGCCGCCTACTGCGCAGTATCGGGCGCAATGTCGCAACCCAGACCCCTGTATCCACCCTCGCCCGCGATGCGGGTGGCACCGAGGGGCCGCTCAAGCACGAGACCGCTGACGAATACCTCGATGCCCTAAGGAGGTTGATGGTCGTCGAGGACCAGCCGGCCTGGGGCGTCCACCTGCGGACCACGCACACCCTGCGCAAGGCCTCGAAGCTTCACTTCGTCGACCCGTCGCTTGCGGTAGCCGCGATGCGCAGTGGCCCCGAGCGCCTGGTCCGGGACCTGAAAGCTCTTGGGCTCCTCTTCGAGTCGATGGTGATCCGCGACCTGCGCGTCTACGCCCAGGCAGCCGACGCCGAAGTCCTCCACTACCGCGACAGCGACGGGCTCGAGGTCGACGCCATCGTCGAGTGCCGCGACGGGCGCTGGGCCGCCTTCGAGGTCAAGCTCGGCTTCCACCAGGTCGAGGAGGCGAGCGCGAACCTGCACAAGTTCGTCAAGCGGATCGACACCTCAGGATGCGGCCCGCCGGCCGCGCTGGGCGTGATCATCGGCAGTGGCTACGGCTACCGCAAGGAGGACGGCGTCCATGTCATCCCGATTGGCGCGCTTGGGCCGTAGGCGAGAGCCGAGGCAATCGAAACCGGGTTTTCAGGGATCGCGGTCAACGTGCGCCGACGGCGCTCCGCCGACAGCGCAGGCGGGCGTGCCTCCGGGCAGGCGGTGCCGGTTGCGGGAGACGAGGCGATAGACGGCCGCCGCCAGGGGTGAGATGCCGGGCAGGGTCATCGCCCGGCCGGCGGCTCGCCAGGTCCACCCGGCCTGGGCAAGCGCGGCGGCAATCGCCTCGTGGCCGCCGCGGACGCTGCCGTCGGACTCGACCCAGCGCACGGCCTCGGCGGCCTGCTCGGGTGTGATCCCGAGGCGGTCGAGGTCGGTGAGCTGCCAGGCGACGATCTTCGCGCCCGGGCAGATCCGGCCGAGCAGGCGAGCCGAACTCGTGCAGAAACCGCAGTCGCCGTCGAAGACGAGCACCGGGCGCCGCTTCCCGTCGATGGCCACCTCAGCCCCAGGACTCGGCCAGCAGGCGATCGATCGCCAGTTGCAGCGCCTGGCGCCGGCTCCTTCCCCGGTGGTCGACCCGGATGAAGCCGCTGCCGACGAAGAGCGAGAAGGCGAGGATGCTGCGTGCCTCGACGTCGTCCTCGTCGACGCAGATCGGCGCGAACCACGAGCGCAGGTACTCCATGCGCCGCTCGTCCACCCGGCGCAGCCGGGTAGCGATCTCCTCGTCCCGCCGCGCCCAGTCGCGCAGCGCCAGCTCGACCGGGCGCAGGTCCACCGCATCCGCCGCCAACTCGAAAAGGCGCTGGAGCATGGCGCGCGGCTCGTCCGGCTCGCTCTCGACCTCGGCGACGACATCGGCGATCACGGTGCGCTCCCACATGTCCAGCATCTCCTCGATCAGCGCCGCCCGGTCCTTGAAGTGCCAGTAGAAGCCTCCCTTGGAGACCCCCAAGCCGACCGCCAGCGCCTCGACCCGGATGCCCTCCGGACCGCCTTCCGCAAGCGCCCGCAGCGCGGCCTCGATCCATGCCTCCCGGGGGGTTTGGACCCTGGCCATGGACAGATCTATACGGCAACGTATTGACAGATGCAAGCCGCTCGCCTAACGTCCATACGACACCGTATAGATGGAGGCTGAAGATGAAGCTCCCCAACGCCGAGCACGAATGCCGCCCCTGGAGAATTCACGAGCTGGTGCCCGACTTCACCCTGGAGGACGTCTGGGCCCTGCCCATGCGAGGCGGCCCCGAGGATTTCGAGGCCGTGCTCGAGCTGGCCGGCTCCTTCGACCCGTCCCAGGTCGAATCCGGACCCACCCGCTTCCTCTGGAACCTGCGCGACCGGCTCGGCCGCTGGTTCGATCTAGGCGAGATCTTCGAGCCCGGCCGAGAGCCGAGACGCTGAGGGCCTCCTCATCCCCGGCAGCAGCGAGAACTCGCTGCGCGACCGGCTCCCGCCCGACTTGCGCGACCCGGTGGCGGACGTCACCTTCGGCTCGCTCCCCTTCGTCCCCATTTACCGCACCTACCGCGAGGCCGCCGCCGAGATCTCCAACAGGACGGTCCACGGCGTCGCCCATCTCGGCTGGGTCGATCTGGGCGATGGCCGTTTCGAGGGCCGGATGGCCGTCTATGTGAAGCCCCGCGGCGCCTTCGGCAAGGCCTACATGGCCCTGATCAAGCCGTTCCGCTACTGGGTGGTGTACCCGGCAGCGATGCGCCAGATGGAGCGGGCATGGGATGCGCGCGTGAGTGCAGCCTCGGCGACAGCGCCGTAGGGCGCTCGTTTGCCGCATCGTCCGAGGGCCGAGCGCGTCTCTGGCCATCCCGTCCTCTCGAATAGGACTACGCTGATCGCGGCGCACGGGTGTCAGCTTGATGACGTGATCGAAGCGGTCGAGGAAGGAATGCGATGGAGGAGCGGTCCTGGGGTTGCTCGCGATCATGCTGGTCGGAGTCTCGCCGGCATCGGCGGCAACCGAAGTCGGCGACAACTGTCTGGCGACCAGCACCCTGGGTAGCAACTTCACGGCCTTTGAGTCCGCGAAGGGCGAAGGCAACTCGTTGCCGCTGGTGGCGCCCACAGGAGGAATCGTCACGGCGTGGAGGGTCAACTCGAAAGTCCCAGCCGAATTCATTGAGCAGTTGAAGGTTCTGCGGCCCACCGGAAACCCGAAAACCTTCCAGACGGTCGCGGAGAGCAGTACGGGCAACGTCGAGTTTGGACAGAACACGTTCGCAGCGCGCATTCCGGTACAGGCCGGAGACCGGTTCGCTGCCGCCGCCGGACCGAGCACACCGATTGTGTACTGCCCCAGCGCCGACAGCAGCGACGAAATGAGCTACACGCCGAGCAACGTCGCGGTTGGATCGGCAAACGAATACGCGACGTCCTCCAGCGTCCGAATTGCGATCACCGCCGTGATCGAGCCCGACGCCGACGGCGACGGCTACGGCGACGAGACGCAGGACAAGTGCCCGCGCAGCGCGGCAATCCAGGCGATCGAGTGCCCGGTGATCGCGCTCGGAACTTACGGCCTCGCCAACAAGGGATCGGCCTTGGTCCTCGCCTCGGCCAGCTCTCAGTCGACGGTGAGCGTCTCCGGCACGGTCAAAATCCCGAAGAGCGGCAAGAAGAAAGCCAAGACCGTGACGATCTTCGGCGGCTCCAAGCCCGTCGGGCCCGGCCAGGTCATTCCCTTCACGCTGGCCTACTCCGCCAACCTCAAGGCGGCGCTGGCGTCCCTGCCCAAGGCCAAGAAGCTGACCATGCTGGTGAGCGCCACGACGACCGACCTCGCGGGCCAGCTCAGCCAGAGCCAGGTCTCGCTAAAGATCAAAGGCCAGCGGAAGAAAGCGAAACCGAAGAAGAAGTCGAAGAACTGACGTCGGCCTGGACGGGCCGTAGCGCCAGCAGCGCCGCACCGGAAACCAGCGCCGCGATCGCCGAGAAAAGGTAGGCGTCGTCGGCAACGCTGAGGGCGGCTTGCAGCGTGGCCGGGTCGCCGACGATCGCGACCAGGATCGCGGTGCCGAGCACGGCGCCGACCTGGCGGAAGGCGGCATTGACGGCGCTGGCGGTGGCGAAGCGGTCGTCGGGGATGTCGCGCACCGAGGCCGAGCCGAGGGTCGGGAAGGCGAGGCCGATGCCGATCCCGGTCAGGCAGGCGCCGGGCAGCCAGAGGCCGAGCCAGTCGGGCTCGGCGCCGGCCGAGCGCAGCACCATCACCCCGGCGGCGAAGAAGGATCTGGCCGACGACGGCGCGGCGGGCCTCCGCGTTGCGCCGCAGCTTGATCTCGATGACGACGAGGCGGCCGTCCGGCTCAACCGCGACCAGATCGGCGTAGCCGGGGCCGAGCGCGACCTCGCGGCCGAGCACGACGACCGAGGGATTGCCCGAGAGCGGCAGCAGGCCGGGTGAGTCCTCGACCAGATCGTGGAGCTTCTCCTCCGAGGGAAAGCCGGAGGGCGAGAGGCGCAGCCACTCGTCACTATCCCGCCGCCAAATCGTCCCCACGGCAACACTCTACTTCTCCGGAGCAGCGGCGATTGCAGGCGGCGGCTTTGGACGCCGTGTCCAAGGTCGATTGCGCTATCTGGCCGATTCGCCTATCCGCGCGCGGATAGGCTGTTGCGGAGAGCCGTCGCGTCTCTGAGCGCCGGACGATAAGCCGAAGGGAGCGTTATGAGGTTGAGAGCTTTGGCCACGGCGGGCGCCTGCGCCTGCGTCCTATCCATCGTGGGGGCGGGCAGCGCCTCGGCGGCGACGGAAGTGGGAGACAACTGCCAGGCGACGAACCCACTGGGCAACAATTTCACGGGCTTCCAGAGCAAAAAAAGCGCCGCCAACCCGCTGCCGATCTCAGCTCCCAGCGGCGGCATAGTCACCCGCTGGAAGGTGGCATCGAAAATTCCGTCGGAATTCGTGGAGCAGCTCAAGGTGCTGCGTTCGGTCGGCGGCAACAAATACTTCACCGCCGCGGAGAGCAGCCAGGGCACCATCCTGCAGGGCGAGAACGTCTTCGAGACCCGGATCCCGGTCCAGGCCGGCGACGTATTCGCTGCCGCAGTCGGGCTCTCGAGTTCGGTCATCTACTGCCCGAGCGCCGACGGCAACGACGAAATGAGCTACACGCCCACCAACGCCTCGGTCGGCAGCACCAACGAATACCTCAAAGCAGCGAACATCCGCATCCCGATCGTCGCCGTGATCGAGGCCGACGCCGACAACGACGGCTATGGCGACGAGAGCCAGGACAAGTGCCCGCGCAGCGCCTCGATCCAGGCGGTCGCGTGCCCGCTGATCACGCTCGGCACCTACGGCCTCGCCAGCAAGAGCTCGGCTCTCGTCCTCACCTCGGCCAGCTCGGACTCGACCGTGAGCGTCTCGGCCACGGTGACGGTCCCCAAGCGGGGCAAGAAGAAGGCGCGCACGCTGACGATCTTCGGTGGCTCCAAGCCGGTGTCCCCGGGGCAGGTCGTGCCCTTCACGCTCGCCTTCTCGGCAAGCCTCAAGTCGGCGCTCGCTGCGCTGCCGAAGAAGAAGAAGCTGACCCTGAGGGCCACCGCTACGACCACAGACCTCGCCGGCCAGGCAAGCTCGAGCGAAGTGGCGATGAAGCTCAAGGGCCAGCAGAAGAAAGCGAAACACAAGAAGAAGAAGCCGAAGAAGTAGCGGCGGTGGGTCGCAGCGCCAGCATCGCGGCGCCTGAGACGAGCGCCGCGATCACCGAGAACAGGTAGGCGTCGTCGGCGACCGAGAGCGCCGCGGCGAGGTTGGCCGGGTCGCCGACGATGGCGACGAGGATCGCGGTGCCGAGCACGGCGCCGACCTGGCGGAAGGCGGCGTTGACGGCTGAGGCTGTGGCGAAGCGGTCGTCGGGGATGTCGCGCACCGAGGCCGAGCCAAGGGTGGGAAAGGCGAGGCCGATGCCGATGCCGGTGAGGCAGGCGCCGGGCAGCCAGAGTCCGAGCCAGTCGGGGGTGGCGCCGGCCGAGCGCAGGACCATCACACCGGCGGCGAAGAAGAGGGTGCCGGGGACGATCACGGCGCGGTGGCCGAAGCGGTCGGCGAGCTTGCCCGCCGGGCCGGCGACGACGGTCGAGAGGGTCGGTCCGGGCAGGGTCGCGGCGCCGGCCTGGAGCACGGTGTAGCCCCAGATCGAGGTGAGGAAGACGACGTTGCCGAGGATCAGCGAGAAGAAGGCGGCGGCGAAGAGCAGGGTGCCGAGGTTGCCGAGGCGGAAGGAGCGGTGAGCGAAGAGGGCGGGCTCGACGATCGGCCGCGGATGCGTGCGGCTGCGCCAGATCATCGCGCCGAGCAAAGCTGCTGAGGCGGCGAAGCAGGCGAGCGTCGGCGCCCCCGTCCAGCCCCAGTCGTTGCCCTCGACGATGCCCAGGGTGACGAGGGCGAGGCTGAGCGCCAGCATCAGCGCGCCGGGCAGGTCGGGCAGGCGGCTGTCGAGCTGGGGGCGCTCGCGCAATGACTTGCGCCCGGCCAGCACAACGGCGGCACCGAGCGGCAGGTTGACGAGGAAGACGAGGCGCCAGTCCGAGAGCTCGACCAGGGCGCCGCCGAGGGTCGGGCCGACGGCCGCGGCGGCCGCGGCGGCCGCTCCCCAGAGGCCGACGCCTGCCGCCCGGCGCTCGGGCGGGAAGGCGTCGAGAACGAGCGCCAGCGAAGTCGGGGCGATCATTGCCGCGCCGATCCCCTGTACGACCCGGAAGGCAATTAGGAGGCCGAGCGAGGGCGCCAGGGCGCAGAGCAGGCTGGCGGCAGTGAAGCCGCCGACGCCGAGCAGGAAGATCCGCTTGTGGCCGAAGCGGTCGGCGAGGCCGCCGGCCGGGACCAGCAGGGCGGCGATGACGACGAAGTAGCCGTCGAGCACCCAGGAGAGCGCGTCGCGTCCCGAGCCCGCGAAGGAGCGCGAGATGTCTGGGAAGGCGATGTTGACGATGGTCGCGTCGAGGAAGGCCAGGAACGCCCCCGCGCAGGCGATCGCGACCGCACTTCTATGCCCACGGTCATACATCGGCGGTGACTATAGACTATGACCGTGGGCATAGCGCGGATTGCCGATGGAGAGCCGGTCGAGCGCAAGCGGCGCGACGGCCGCGCCCTGCTGCTCAAGGGCGCCCGCCAGCTGCTCGCCGAGAAGGGCTACGCGGGAATGGAGCTGCGCGACGTGGCCGAGCGCGGCAAGGCCCCGCGCGGCTCGATCTACCACCACTTCCCCGGCGGCAAGCGCCAGCTGGCGATCGAGGCGGCCGAACAGGAGGGCGAGGAGATCGGAGCCTCGATCGAACGCTCGCTGGAGGAGCACGGCCTGCGCGGCACGCTCGAGCGCTTCGGCGAGATCTTCCGCCGCCGCGTCGCCGACCACCCCGAGCGGATCGGCTGCCCGGTCGCCGCCGCCGCCCTCGCCCGGCCCGAGGACCCCGACCTGGCCGCCGCCGCCACGGCTTCTTTCCAGAGCTGGGAACGGCCGATCGCCGCCGCCCTGCTCGACGAAGGCGTCAGCCGCGCCGACGCCGAGACCTTCGCCGGCCTCGTCGTCTCCACCGTCGAGGGCGCCCTGATCCGCGCCCGCGCCGCCGGCAACACCGGCCCGCTCGACTCGGCGATCGGGGGGCTCGGGCAGGCATTGGACCGGTTGCTGTCCGAGGTACGCAGCTGAAGGCCGTATTGGACGGGCGACGATGCCGACGCTACCCTGGCTCGGTAGCCAGATCAGACTTCGTCCAGCGAGGGGAGACAGATGAAGAAGTGGTGCGCTGCCGCATTCATGACCCTTGCTGTGATGTCGCTCGGCCGCGTCGACGGCCTCGGCCGCGACCGAGGTGGGTAACGACTGCCCCGCCGTGACCGGAACCAGCGGCCTCACGCTCCTGCAACTGGCGAAGGCACCGGGGAACCCGCTCCCGTCGACGGTGCCGACGGCTGGAGTGGTCACCAAATGGAAAGTCAACTTGGAATTCGCGCCGTCGACGGCCATCACCGAGAAGCTCAAGGTCTTCCATGCGACCGGCAACCTCAACGAGTTCCGGGCTGTCGGGGAGAGCGCCGAACACATCCTCGCCAGAGGAATAAACGTCTTCGAGACACGGGTCCCGGTCCAGGCCGGGGACCAGTCGGGCTCTACGGCCCGGGCCCGGCGTCGGGTGGGATCTACTGCGCTGGGGTCCCCGGCGACGTCGTCGGTGGGCTGTCCGGCGACGCGGCAGTTGGATCGACCGATATTCGGCCCCGCCGCGGGGATTCAGGTCGCCGTCTCGGCCATCATCGAGCCAGACGCCGACGGCGACGGCTTCGGCGACGAGACCCAGGACCGCTGCCCGCAGAGCGCCTCCTACCAGGGCGATGCCCGCCCCCGATCCCACGGGTCGACTTGCAGGTGAAGGCAAAGGTGCGGAAGCGCGCGATCCTGCTCAGGGTCACGCCCACGGGCCAGGCGACGGTCGATCCCTACGGCCAGGTCGGCTGGGGCTTCAAGCCCAACCGAAACTCAAAACCGCCGGGGCGAAACCGAAACGGCTGATCGTCGGCCTCAGCGGTCACAAGAAGGAGGTCTTCCCCGGCACGACGACCAGTTCCAATCGGCCTGCCCGGGCCCGTGCGGGAACGGCTGGCAAGCTGACGCCGACGCGAGTCGGTGAGAGCGAAGCTGACCCTGCGGGCGACCAACCTCGCCGGCGTCTCGAAGAACACGCGCCTGCGGGTAAAGCTGAAGGGCCGCAAAACGGCCGGTGAGGGCGGCGGGTCCGGCCCCGCACCGCTGCTACCCTCCGCGGGTAGGCAGTCTGCCTGCGCGTCACGTCTCTCTACCGCGAGGAAAGCGCGCTTTTGACTACCGACCGAGCGGTTCACCGATAGACCGCGACGGCCCGCGCGAGGAATGCGGGGTGTTCGGCGTATACGCACCCGGCCACGACGTCTCCCGGCTCGCCTACTTCGCGCCTCTACGCGCTGCAGCACCGCGGCCAGGAGTCGGCCGGGATCGCCACCTGCGAGGGCGGCCACATCACCACGCTGCGCGACTCCGGGCTGGTCTCCCAGGTCTTCGACGAGGAGAAGCTGCGGGCGCTGGAGGGCGACATGGCGATCGGCCACGTCCGCTACTCGACCACCGGCGGCGGCTCCTGGGAGAACGCGCAGCCGGTCTGGCGCGACGACGGCCGCGAGCTGGCGCTCGCCCACAACGGCAACCTGACCAACGCGGTCGAGCTCTGGGGCGAGCTGAAGGAGCGCGGGATCGACTTCCGCGGCACCTCCGACTCGGAGATCATCGCCGCGCTGCTCTCCTCCCACGACGGCAAGCTGATCGAGGACGCGGTCGCCGAGGTGATGCCGCGGCTGGAGGGCGCCTACTCGACCGTGGTGATGACCAAGCACGCGATCGTCGCCTTCCGCGACCCGCACGGGGTCCGGCCGCTCTAGCCTCGGCCGCCTCGACGACCGCTTCGTCGTCGCCTCGGAGAGCTGCGCCTTCGACATCATCGGCGCCGAGCTGATGCGCGAAGTGCACCCCGGCGAGATGGTCTCGCTGACCGAGCGCGGGCTGGAGACGCGCCAGGTGGTCAAGGCCGAGCGGCCGCGCGATCTGCGTCTTCGAGCACATCTACTTCTCCCGCCCCGACAGCCGCCTGGAGGGCAAGGTGCTGCAGCAGGTGCGCGGCCGGATGGGCGAGATCCTCTGGCGCGAGGCGCCGGTCGAGGCCGACCTGGTGATCTCGGTGCCCGACTCCGGCAACCCGGCGGCGGCGGGGTTCGCGCGCGCCTCGGGGCTGCCGCGCGACGACGGCCTGATCAAGAACCGCTACGTCGCGCGGACCTTCATCCAGCCCGGCCAGGAGCTGCGCAAGCACGGCCTGCGGCTGAAGTTCAACCCGCTGCCGGAGATCGTCGCCGGCCAGCGGATCGTCGTCGTCGACGACTCGATCGTGCGCGGCAACACGACCCGGCAGATCGTCGGCATGCTGCGCGACGCCGGGGCGCGCGAGGTGCACCTGCGGATCTCGGCGCCGCCGATCCGCAACCCCTGCCACTACGGCGTCGACATGTCGACCCGCGAGGAGATGATCGCCCACGGCCGCACGGTCGAGGAGATCGCCGACGAGCTCGACGCCGACTCCCTCGCCTACCTCTCGATGGAGGGCGTCTACGAGGCGATCGGCACGCCCGCCGAGGACCACTGCGACGCCTGCTTCAGCGGCCACTACCCGCTCGGCGACCCCGAGGACGGCGAACGGCAAGTTCGCGCTCGAGGACATCGCCGTGGTCCCGCCGCCCAGCGTCCCGTCGCGCACGTGCAGATCAAGTTCGCTACCTGGCGTGCTTGATGCGTTCGCAAGGATGCGGCTGTGAGCGCGTTCCGCATCGTCGTGCTCGCCTCCGGCACCGGCACCAACCTGCAGGCGATCCTCGACCAGCTGCACGGGCGCGACGGGATCGAGGTCGTCGGGGTCGGCTCCGACAAGCCCGAGGCGCGGGCGCTGGAGCGGGCGCGCGAGGCCGGGGTCGAGACCGCCGTCTTCCCCGCGCGAGGAGTTCGCCGACCGCGAGGCCCGCGACGTCGCGATGGGCGACTGGATCGAGGCGCTGCGGCGCCGACCTCGTCGTCCTCGCCGGCTACATGCAGCTGCTCAGCCCGGCGTTCGTCGCCCGCTTCCGCGACCGCATCGTCAACGTCCACCCCGCCCTGCTGCCGGCCTTCCCCGGCCTCGACGCGATCGGCCAGGCGCTCGAGGCGGGGGTCGAGCGTCACCGGGGTCACCGTCCACTTCGTCGACGAGGGGGTCGACACCGGGCCGCCGATCCTCCAGCGCGAGGTCCCGGTGCCCGCCGGCCGCGACCGGGAGGAGCTCGAGGAGGCGATCCACGCGGTCGAGCACGAGCTCTACCCGGAGGCGATCCGCATGATCGCGCAGGGCCGGGTTAGGATCGACGCCGACGACCCCCGGGTGTCGCGACTCGATGAGTGAGACTGCCGCAGACACCCGGCAGCGAGGCCGTCGAGCGACGGCGCGATCCGCGGTGCGCCGGGCGCTGATCTCGGTCTCCGACAAGACCGGGGTCGCCGACTTCGCCCGCGGCCTGGCGGCGCTCGGGGTCGAGATCCTCTCCACCGGCGGCACCGCGGCGGCGCTGCGCGAGGCCGGGCTCGAGGTGACCGACGTCTCCGAGTTCACCGGCCAGGAGGAGATCCTCGACGGCCGGGTGAAGACGCTGCACCCGCGGCTCCACGCGGCGCTGCTGGCGCGGCGCGACGACCCCGAGCACATGGCGACGCTGGAGCGCGAGGGGATCGAGCCGATCGACCTGGTCTGCGTCAACCTCTACCCCTTCGAGCAGACCGTCGCCGGCGCACGAGGTCGACGCCCGAGGTCGCGATCGAGAACATCGACATCGGCGGGCCGACGATGATCCGCGCCGCGGCGAAGAACCACGAGGGGGTCGCGGTCGTGGTCAAGCCCGAGTCCTACGACGCGGTGCTGCGCCGAGCTGGAGGAGTCCGGCGGCGAGGTCTCCGCCTCGACCCGGCACTGGCTCGCCAACGAGGCCTTCGCCCAGACCGCCCGCTACGACGCCGCGATCAGCCGCTGGTTCTCGGCCGAGTACGAGGACTTCCCCGAGCACCTGGCGGTCGCCTACGAGAAGGTGCTCGACCTCTCCTACGGCGAGAACCCGCACCAGCGCGGCGGCGCTCTACTCCGAAGCCGGCGTCCGCAGCCACATCCTCTCGCGGGTCGCGAAGCTGCACGGCAAGGCGCTCTCCTTCAACAACGTGCTCGACCTCGACTCGGCGCGCGCGCCTGGTCGACGACTTCGAGCAGCCCGCCTGCGTGATCGTCAAGCACAACAACCCCTGCGGGGTGGCGATCGGCGACGACGCGCGCGAGGCCTACCGCAAGGCGCTCGCCTGCGACCCGATGTCGGCCTACGGCGGCGTGATCGCCTTCAACCGGCCGATCGGCGAGGCGCTCGCCGAGGAGCTGCACGAGAACTTCGTCGAGGTGCTGATCGCGCCCGGCTACGAGGACGGGGCGCTGGAGGTCCTGCAGCAGAAGGAGGCGATCCGGATCCTCTCCGACGAGGAGCGCCGCCAGCCCGACGCCGCCGAACGCGACGTCAAGCGGGTGCTGGGCGGGCTGCTGATCCAGGACCGCGACGGCGACCCCGAGCCGCGCGAGATGATGGAGGCGGTGACCGAGACCGCAGCCGACCGAGCAGCAGTGGGAGCGACATGCTCTTCGCCTGGACCGTCGTCCGCCACGTCCGCTCCAACGCGATCGTGATCGCCAAGGACGGCGCCACCCTCGGCATCGGCGCCGGCCAGATGAGCCGGGTCGACTCGGTCCGCCTCGCGGTCGAGAAGTGCCGCGACGCGCGCGGCGAGGAGGCCGACGGCCCTGCTGGCCGGCTCGGCCGTCGCCTCCGACGCCTTCTTCCCCTTCGCCGACGGCCCCGAGCTGGCGATCCAGGCCGGCGCCACCGCGGTGATCCAGCCCGGCGGCTCGAAGCGCGACGCCGAGGTGATCGAGGCCTGCGACGCCGCCGGCGTCGCGATGGTCTTCACCAAGCACCGCCACTTCCGCCACTGACGAACCTGCTTGTCTCGGCGCCCCCCCGCTTTCGTCAGGGAGCCACGCGCCGTAGCCCGGAGACCCGATCGAAGCCGGTATCCGAACTCGCGATGAGATCGCAGCCGGCCTCGAGTGCATGGGCCGCGTGAAAGGCATCGCGGGGAGAAAGTCCGGGCTGGGCCATCAGGGACTTCGCTCTTTGGACGACCGCGTGTTCTGTTGGTCTGCAACTCGAGAGAGAGGGAATCGAGCGCGCGCCAGGTCGCCGTCAGGCGCCGTCGCGCCGATCGCATCGCCGCGCCGGCGTCGGCCCGGTAGGTCGAAAGTGGATCGAGATCCCCGTCGTCGCGCAGCCAGGCGAGAACGAGCCTGTAGGCGAGCTCGTCGAGCACGAGCGCGCTGATCACGCCGCCACCGTCATCCATCTCGTTCAGCACATCTGCCCGCCAGGCCTCGACCGGCCCCAGGGTTGCCCCGCGCCTGGCTCGCAGGTGCGCGTAGATGAAATTGGTGTCGAGGTAACAGCGGCTCAAGGCGACCGCAGCGCCCGCTCCAAGGCGGGATCGCTCTGCTCCGGCCATTGCCCGGCGAGAACGGCGTCCAGCTCACCGGGCCGTGCCTCCCCCGCGGAGCCCGCCGTCCTCTCCCAGGCCCCGGCTGGATCGGCTCCGACCTCCCAGAGCGACCCCGGTCCCACACCAAGCGCCTGCGACAACCGCGCGATCGTGTTGAGATCGACCCGCGTCGCCCGACCGGCGAGGATCTTGCGCACCGTCTTCTGGTCGAGCCCGGCCTCCTCGGCGAGGCGCCGTGCACCCCATCCCCGCTGCGCAGCCAGCTCCTCGACCCGCCAGTAAATCGTCATGGGAGCATCCTACCGAGACAGGAGGATGTTCACGAACCCCCCCTCGGCGGGTCGATTGCGTTTAGGTGGCGGCGAGTTCCTTTTGCTTCGCGCTCGCCCGGCGAACGTGGTCGCAGACTTCGCCGGGGGTGTCGGCGACGACGAGCAGCTCCCTGTCGGCCGCGGAGATCATGCCGTCGTCCTCGAGGCCGTGGTCGAGCCACTCGAGCAGGGGGGCCCAGTGCTGGGAGTCGACGAGGATGGTGGGGAAGTGCTTGATCCGGTGGGTTTGGATCAGGGTCAGGCTCTCGAACATCTCGTCGAGCGTGCCGAAGCCGCCGGGCATGATCACGAAGGCCCTCGCGTAGCGGACGAACATCAGCTTGCGGGCGAAGAAGTAGTGGAAGTGGAGCGCGCGATTCACGTAGGGGTTGGTGTGCTGCTCGTGCGGCAGCTCGATGTTGAGCCCGACCGAGAGGCCATCCGCCTCCGCCGCACCGCGGTTCGCCGCCTCCATCAGTCCCGGCCCGCCGCCGGTAATGACCGAGAAGCCGTGGCCGGCGAGACAGCCCGCGGTCTCGCGGCAGAGCTCGTACCAGCGATGGCCCTCCTCGATCCGCGCCGAGCCGAAAATCGAGACGCCATCATCGATGTCGCGCAGCGCCTCGAAGCCGCGCTCGATCTCGTCGTGGATCCGCCCGAGCCGCAGCTCGTCGCCCTCCTCGACGTCACAGGGGATGCGGAGCAGCAGCTCGTCGCGCTTCGCCCCCGCGCTGCCATTCGGACTGGCCAAAGTGCCCCCGGCGGGATTCGAACCCGCGCCGCGCGGCTTAAAAGGCCGCCGCTCTAACCAACTGAGCTACGGGGGCGTGGCGGTCAATGGTAATCGCGTGCCGGAGAGCCGGGGCTGCGGTCAGGAAAGTTCGGGCAGGCCCTGCTCGGGGGTCGAGGCCTCGGCGTGGGTACGGCGGGGGATGCGGCCCGCGCTGCGAGCGGCGTGCCCGGCCTCGACTCCGAGCCGCAGCGCGGTGGCCATCGCGAGCGGGTCGGCGGCGCCGAAGATCGAGCTGGCCGCCATCACGGCGTCGCAGCCCAGCTCCATCGCCAGCGCCGCGTCGGAGGCGGTGCCGATGCCGGCGTCGAGGACGACCGGGACCGCGGCGCGTTCGGCGATGATCGCGACGTTGTAGGGATTGCGAATACCAGCCCCGGAGCCGATCGGCGAGCCGAGCGGCATCACCGCGGCGCAACCGGCCTCCTCGAGGCGGCGGGCGAGGATCGGGTCGTCATTGGTGTAGGGGAGGACGGTGAAGCCCTCGCCGACCAGGGTCTCGGCGGCGGCGAGCAGCTCGACCGCGTCGGGGTAGAGGGTGCGGTCGTCGCCGATCACCTCGAGCTTGATCCACTCGGTCTGGAAGGCCTCGCGGGCGAGCTTGGCGGTGCGGACGGCGTCGCGAGTGGTGTAGCAACCGGCCGTGTTGGGCAGGGCGAAGAGACCGAGGCGGTCGAGCACATCGAGGACCGAGCCCTTGGCCTCGGGGTCGATGCGGCGCAGGGCGACGGTGACGATCTCCGCGCCGGAAGCGAGCAGGGCCTGCTCCATCTGCTCCAGCGAGCGGAAGCCGCCGGTGCCGGCGATCAGGCGCGAGGCCCATGCCCGGCCGCCCAACTCCCAGCCCTCGGCCCCGCCCTGGATCGCGGCGAGGACCTCGACCTTGCTGCCCTCGGCCAGCGGAGTCGAGTCCCACTCGGCCCGGGGCGCTACCTCGCCGTCGAGGGCAACGGCGACCCCACGCGCATCGGCGGCCCCCGCGCTGCGCGCCGCATCGGCGAGGCTGGCGCCGTCGGCCAGATCGCACGGCTCGCCGTTCAGCTCGATCCTCATCCCCCCACCTCCACGCCGGCGAGCAGGTCGGCCACGGCCTCCGCGGTATGGGGCGCGAGGAGGATGCCGTTGCGATAGTGGCCGCAGGCGAGGACGAGACCGTCGAGACCGCCGCGGCCGACCAGCGGCAGGTTGTCGGGAGTGCCGGGACGCAGTCCCGCCATCGCCTCGACCAGCTCCATCTCGGCGACATCGGGAAGCAGGCGGTAGGCCTCACGCAGCAGCTCGTGGACTCCGCCTGCGGTGACCGTTGTGTCGAAGCCGCGCTCCTCGGTGGTCGCGCCGACGACCAGGCGGCCGTCGGGCCGGGGCACCAGGTAGACGCGCTCGGAGGCGACGATCCGCTCGCACGGCGCCTCGCCCTCGAGCGAGCGCAGGGTGAGGATCTGGCCCTTGACCGGGCGCACCGGGGGGCGGGCGGCCTCGGGCAGCCAGGCGGCCTCCCCCGCCCAGGCACCGCTGGCGAGCACCACGTGCCCGGCGCGCAGCTCCTCGCCGCCGGCCAGGCGCACGCCCTCGATCCGCTCGCCGGCGACCAGCGACCCCTCGACCTCGACCCCCCCACGAACCTCGACGCCGGCCCTCGCCAGCGCCGCCAGCAATGCCGCGGTCATCCGGCGCGGGTCGATCGCCGCCTCATCGGGCGCGTGGACGCCGCCGTTGAACGAGGGCGTCAGTCCCGGCTCCAGCTCACGGCAGCGGCGCGGCGGCAGCCACTCGGCGCCGAGCCCGAGCGAGCGTTGCAGGTCATGGACCCGACGCAGCTCGGCCGCCTCGTCGCGGTCGAGGGCGATGTGCAGGGCGCCGTCGCGCGCGTAGCCGGTGCTCAACTCGCTCGCCGCCTCGAGCTCGGCGACGAAATCCGGGTAGCGCTCGGCCGCGGCCAGCGTCATCTTCAGCAGCTCCGGCTCGCCGAATGCCAGCTCGCCGATCGGGGCCAGCATCCCGGCGGCGACGCGGGTGGCACCCGCCGGGGGCTCGGCGCGGTCAAGGACGAGCGTGCTCGCACCGCGCTGGGCGAGGCGCCAGGCGCAGCAGAGACCGACGACTCCGCCGCCCACGACCACCGCGTCATTACTGCCTCTGTCGCTCAAGCTTGCCTCCGCCGGCATTACCCGGATCAGGTCCAGACGGTCGGTGGCCTCGCTGCCACCCTCTCAGCCCTCTCGGACTCCCGTACCCCACCGATGCTACCCCCTGCCTACCGCCACCACCCGTCTGCGTGCCTGACTTTTTGCGTCACATTGGACGGACAAAGTCAGGCACGCCCCTACGGCGGGATAATCAGCGGGTGAGCTTGGCACCACCAGAGGGCGAGGGGCCGCTGCGGCGCGAGCGGCTGCGCACGGCGCGGCTCTACTTTTGCTGCGACGCTCGGCCGGGAGGCGAAGATCCGCAGGTGGTACTCGATGCGGCATTGCGCGGCGGCGTCGACATCGTGCAGCTGCGGGAGAAGACGCTGCCGCGACGGGAGATCGAGCGGGTCGCCCAGACCTTCCGTCGCCTCTGCGACAACCACAGCGCGCTGTTCATCGTCAACGACGATCCCGACCTGGCGCGCTCCTGCGACGCCGACGGGGTCCACGTCGGGCAGGACGACATGGACGCCGCCGACGTCCGCGCCGCGGTCGGCCCCGACGCGATCGTCGGCCTCTCCACCCACTCCGAGCAGCAGATGGCCGCGAGCGCGGATGCGCCCGTCGACTACATAAGCGCGGGACCCATCTGGGAGACGCCGACAAAGGCCGGGCGGCCTGCGGTCGGCCTCGGGCTGATCTCGCACGCCGCCGCGAGCGCCCCGCATCCCTTCTTCGCGATCGGCGGCATCGACGCGACGAATGCGGCGCAGGTGGTCGCCGCGGGCGCCCAGCGGCTCTGCGTCGTGCGGGCGATTCGCGACGCCGCCGACCCCACGGCCGCGGCCGAAGAGCTGCGCGGCGCCCTCGCCCCGCTCGGGGAGGCCGCCCCCGGTGGCTGAGCACCCGCGCAAGCGCAAGCAGCGCGGCGCCTCCCCCACCCCGCGCGAGCGGCTGGAGCGCGGCTACGCGCGAGCCGAGGAGCGCAACCAGGAGGCGCGGGAAGCACTCGACCCGCTGGCGGTGGGCGAGCGACCGCTGGTGGTGACGATCGGCGCCATCGTCTCCACCCTGATCGTGCTCTCGATCGCGATCGGCTACCTGGCCGGCGGCGAGGTGAACGGCGAGAAACCGCGATTCGTCCAGGTTCTCGCGCCGGCCCTGCTGATGGGACTGATGGCCTGGGGCATGTGGCGCGCCCGCTACTGGGCCGTGCTCGGCTTCCAGCTGATCCTCGTCTTCCTCATCTTCAGCGCCGTCTACGGCCTGGCGCTGCAGGTGGCGACCGTGGCCCAGGTCCTCGCCACGCTCGGCCTGCTCGCGGTCTCCGGCACCTTCTTCTTCTTCATGGTCAAGGCGATGGCGCGGATTCAGATGCCAAGTCGCAACTGAGCGACGTTCCGTTCCCCTGTTCCTTTGCCGCGAATACAGCAGCGAAGGAACAGGGGGGCGGAGTTTCGCGGTTCTATAGGCTCAGGCGCGTGGCAGATTCTTTCGATGTGATCGTCATCGGCGGGGGCCCGGGCGGCTATGTGGCCGCGATCCGCGCCGCCCAGCTGGGCAAGAAAACCGCTGTGGTCGAGCGCGACAAGGCCGGCGGCCGCTGCCTCAACTACGCCTGCATCCCGGCCAAGACCGTGCTGCGCACGGCCGAGATCTACGAGCAGGCGCGCGAGGGGGCGGAGCTCGGCGTCATCGCCAAGGACGTCTCAATCGACTGGGAGGCGCTGGGCAAGCGCCGTGCCTCGGTTTCCGAGTCGCTGTCCAGCGGCGTCAAGATGCTCTGGGACAAGAACAAGATCGCGACGCTCGAGGGCGAGGGCTCGCTGACGCCCGAGGCCAACGTCAAGGTCGGCGACGAGGTCTACGAGGCGGGCACGGTCATCGTGGCCACGGGCTCCGTCGCGCTGCCGATCCCTGGGGTCGAGTTCGGCGGGCGCGTCGTCGACACCTGGGGCGCCTGGTCGCTGCCCGAGCAACCGAAGAAGATCGCCGTCGCCGGCGCCGGCGCGTCGGGGTGTGAGATCGCTTCCGCCTACGGGCGATTCGGCACCGAGGTGGTGCTGATCGAGATGCTCGACCAGATCCTCCCGGCCGAGGACAAGGACATGGCCCGGGTGGTCGAGCGCGCCTTCAAGAAGCAGAACATCACGATCTCGACCGGCACTCCGGTCAAAGACGTCGAGGCGGGCGATAGCTCGGTCAAGCTCAGCTACGGCGGCGAGACGATCGAGGTCGACTACCTCTGCATCGCCGGCGGGCGGGGACCCGACGTCGACGGCCTCGGGCTGGACGACGCCGGGGTCGAGCTGACCGAGAAGGGCAAGGTCAAGGTCGACCCCTACCAGCGCACCTCAAACCCGAAGGTCTACGCGATCGGCGACCTGGTCAATGCCAAGGCACTCGCCCACAAGGCCTCCGAGGAGGGCGTCGTCGCCGCCGAGCACGCGGCCGGCGAGGCCGCCCACCCGGTCGACCAGAACCTTGTCGCTGGAGCCACCTTCTGCCACCCGCAGGTCGCCAGCGTCGGCCTCACCGAGGCGGCGGCGAAGGAGGCCGGGCACGACGTCAAGGTCGGCAAGCAGAAGCTAGGCGGCGTCGGCGGGGCCACCGTCTACGACGACAAAGACGGCCTGGTCAAGCTCGTCGTCGACTCCAAGTACGGCGAGATCCTCGGCGCCCACATCGTCGGCAACCGCGCCTGCGACATGATCGCCGAGCTGGTCGCGACGATGGCGCTGGAGGGCGGCTATCAGGAGCTGGCCCAGATCGTCCACCCCCACCCGACGATCTCCGAGGCGATTCCGGAAGCGGCGCGCGCGGTCGAGCGCTGGGCGATCCACGCCTGAGCTGGGCGAGCCTCAGCCGTCGCTTGGCGGCAACTCGATCGTCTCGATGTCCAACTCGGCGGCGACGGCGAGCACATCGGAATCTGAGGAAGCGATTTTGTCGGCGGGCCTGGCCGCGGCGAGGAGAACAGCGTCGGCGAGCGAGATTCGACATTTGGAGCGGTGATAGCGCGCTGCCCGCAGTTCCCCGGCCCGTCCGGCAAGGCCGGAGTCCACCGGTATGCAAGTGATGGGACCATCGAACATCGGCTCGACCAGCTCCCTCATCCGCGCAGGTGCAAACCCCTTCCGGCGGATTCCGACGTCGAAGACCTCGGCGACGTTCGCTCCCGTCATCGCGGCCCTCCCTTCACGCAGGATTGACAACACGCGATCCATCGCCGGCTCGCCATGCAGCATCGCGAGCAGAGCGTTGGCATCCAGGATGACCCTCATGGGCCGTACTTGCGCTCTTCGATTTCCCGTTCGGCTTCGCGCTCTTCTCGACGGATCGTCTCCAGCCCCGGCCCGCGCCCTTCGCCCGCGAACGCCCCGGCGGCGGCCGCGATCGGGTCGTCGGGAACGGGCTTGAGAACGATCTCCCCGCCGCGGTCTTCCAGCGTCAACGAGGTCGTCCCCCAGCGCTTGCGGATCGGCGCCGGGATCGAGACCTGGCCACCCTTGCTGATTTTCATGCGTTTCTTCATGAGCATTGAAATTACCATGAGATACCTCACTCCTGGGCTCGTTCATGCCCGCATAAGGTCTGGACGTGGCGGATCTCTCCCCCCCTGTGACGTTTTTCTTCGACCTCGGCTCGCCCTACGCGTACCTGACCGCCGAGCGGGTCAGCGCCTTGTTCGCCGAGGCCGGCCTGGAGCAGCCGGAGTGGCAGCCGATCCTGCTCGGCGGGCTGTTCCAGGCCCTGGGTCGGGATTCCTGGGGCAACGGCCCCGAGCGGGAGGCGGGAATGGCCGAGGTCGAGCGGCGGGCCGCCGGGTACCGGCTGCCGCCACTTGCCTGGCCCGAGCCCTGGCCGGGCAACATGCTGATGGCGATGCGAGCGGCGACCTTCGCCAAGCAGACCGGGCGTACCGTCTCCTTCGCCCTCGCTGCCTTTCGCCAGGCCTTCGCCGCCGGGCGCGACCTGAGCGAGGCCGACAACGTCCTGATTGCCGCCGCCGCCTGCGAGCTGCACCCCAACGCCCTGCTCAAGGCGGTCGAGACCGAAGCGGTCAAGGGCGGGCTGCGGGCGGCCACCGACCGCGCCGCCGAGCTGGGCATCAGCGGCGTCCCCTCGCTGCTCGTCGGCGAGGAGGTCTTCTGGGGGGACGACCGGGTCGAGGAGGCGGTCGCCGCCGCTAGCTAAGGTGGCCTCAATGGCAGATTTGCCTGACGCCACCACCTCCTATGAGCTGCTCGCCAAGATGGCGCTGATCCGCCGTTTCGAGGAGGAGGCCGGGCGCCAGTACCAGCGGGCCAAAGCGGGGGGCTTCCTCCACCTCGCGATCGGCGAGGAGGCGACGATCGCCGGCACCGCCTCGGTGATGCGCGACGAGGATTACCTGATCGGCACCTACCGCACCCACGGCCACGCGATCGCCCGCGGCACCGAGCCCAAGCACGTGATGGCCGAGCTCTTCGGGCGCGTCGACGGGACCAGCGGCGGGCGCGGCGGCTCGATGCATATCTTCGACGCCGAGCACCGCTTCATGGGCGGCTACGGGATCGTCGGCGGCAACCTGCCGATCGCCGCCGGCCTGGCCCTCTCCGCCGACTTCAAGGGCGAAGACGCGGTCACCGTCTGCATGTTCGGCGACGGCGCGTCCAACGCCGGCAACTTCGGCGAGACGATGAACCTGGCGGCGCTGTGGAGCCTGCCGATCCTCTTCCTGGTCGAGAACAACCTCTACGGGATGGGCACCTCGGTCGAGCGCCACTCGGCCCAGACCGACCTCTCCAAGAAGGCCGAGGGCTACGGAATCCCCGGCAAGCGGATCGACGGCATGGATGTGCTGGCCGTGCGCGAGGCGGTCGCGGAGGGGATCCGGCTGGCCCGGGAGGAGCGGCGGCCGACCCTGATCGAGGTGATCACCTACCGCTACCGCGGCCACTCCGCCGCCGACCCGGAGGTCTACCGCGAGCGCGAGGAGGTCGAGGAGTGGCGCGAGAAGGACCCGATCGAGAGCTTCGCGCGGCGCTGCATCGAGGCCGGGGTGCTGGGCGAGCGCGAGCTGGCCGAGGTGCGCGAGAAGGCGGAGGCGACGGTGCTGGCGGCGGTCGAGTTCGCCGAGGCCTCGCCCGAGCCGGCGCTCGACACGCTGTATGAGCGGCTCTACGTGCTCGACAGCGCCGCCGCCTGGTACGCGGTCGACGAGCGCAGCCCCGAGCCGCACCGAGGCGAGCACGAGGAAAAAATGCCGGCCGCGGCGCGCGAGCTGGCCGAGGCGGGCGCCGCCTACGCCGGGCGCGACGACGGCGACTCGCGTCCCAACCCGGCGACGCACGGCGACGCCCAGGAGGGCGTCGAGCCCGAGGTCGCCGACGAGGTCGAGGAGGGGGCGGGCTGATGGCCGAGCTGCGGATGCGCGAGGCCCTGCGCGACGCGATGGCCGAGGAGATGCGCCGCGACGAGGCGGTGCTGGTGATGGGCGAGGACGTGGCCGTCTTCCAGGGCGCGTTCAAGGTGACCGAAGGGCTGCTCGAGGAGTTCGGCGAGCGGCGCGTGCGCGACACGCCGATCTCCGAGAACACGATCGTCGGCGCCGGGGTCGGCGCGGCGATGGGCGGGTTGCGGCCGGTGATCGAGCTGATGACGGTCAACTTCTCGCTGCTGGCGCTGGACCAGATCGTCAACCACGCCGCCGCGATCCCATACATGTTCAACGGCCAGGCGCGGGTGCCGATCGTGGTGCGGATGCCGGGCGGCGGCGGCCACCAGCTCGGCCCCACCCACTCGCACAGCTTCGAGGCGCTCTTCCTCCAGGTGCCTGGGCTGCTCGTCGCCTGCCCCTCGACCCCGGCCGACGGCAAGGCGCTGCTGAAGACGGCGATCCGCGACGACAACCCGGTGATCTTCATCGAGCACGAGAGCCTCTACGGGGCGCGGGGCGAGGTGCCCGACGATGGCGACGACGTGCTGCGCTTCGGCGAGGCGGCCCTACGGCGCGAGGGCGGCGACGTGACGATCGTCGGCATCCTCAAGATGGCCCACATCGCTGCCGAGGCGGCGGAGACATTGGCGGGCGAGCACGGGGTCGAGGCCGAGGTGATCGACCCGCGCACCCTGCGCCCGCTAGACCTCGACACGATCCTGGCCTCGGTGCGCAAGACCAACCGGGCGGTGATCGTCGAGGAGGGCTGGCCGCACGGCGGTGTCGGCGCCAACCTGGCGACGCTGATCACCGAGCAGGCCTTCGATTACCTCGACGCGCCGGTCCAGCGGGTCACCGGGGCCGATGTGCCGATGCCTTACTCGCGGCGGCTCGAGCAGGCGGCGATTCCGCATGCCGAGCATGTGGTGAGCGCAGCCTTGGCGTCATTGGAGGGGTCGATCTAGTGCCTGATGTCGTAATGCCGAGGCTGTCCGACTCGATGGAGGAGGGGACGATTTTGCAGTGGCTGAAGCAGGTTGGGGACGAGGTTGCTGTCGGGGATGAGCTGGTGGAAATTGAGACCGATAAGGCGAACATGGCCTATGAAGCCGATGTTGCGGGGACTCTCAGTGAGATTCTGGTGCCGGAGGGGGAGACCGTTGCTATCGGGACTCCGATCGCGCGGGTTGGGGATTTGGATGAGGTCTCGGGCGCGTCGTCCGCGGGTCCTGTCGCCGTAGGGGACCCCCCACCCCCTGCGGTAGCTAAAGCTTCCTCGGGGGTGGGCCCCCCTACGGCGCCACCCGCGGAAGAGGCGGTTGAGGCTCCCCCTGCTGCAAACGGAGGGGGGCGTCCCCATGCTTCGCCCATAGCGAGGCGGCTTGCCAAGGAGAAACAGCTTGACCTTTCGCAGCTTCAGGGGTCCGGGCCTGGTGGCCGGATTGTCAAGGCAGACGTGGAAGCCGCTTCGACCGCGGGTCCTGTCGTCGCAGGGGACCCCCCACCCCCTGCGGTAGCTAAAGCTTCCTCGGGGGTGGGCCCCCCTACGACGCCACCCGCGGAAGGAGCACCTAGTCCCGAGACGGCAAAGGGCCAGGTCACCTACGAAGACCCGTCGAAGCTGCAATCGACCGTGGCGCGGCGGATGGCCGAGTCGAAGGCGACTGCGCCGCACTTTTATTTGGAGGCCGAGGTGGATATGAGCAGGCTGGTTGCGGCGCGGGGACAGATCAAGGCTGGGGCCAAAGATGGGGACGTCGTGCCTTCGTTCAACGACATGGTGGTCAAGGCGTGTGCGCTGGCGCTGCGGGAGCACCCGCGGGCCAATGGGGCCTACCGGGATGGGCGGTTTGAGCTTTATTCGCGGGTGAACGTTGGGGTGGCGGTGGCGGCGCGGGACGCGTTGGTCGTGCCGACGATCTTCGATGCCGACGAGAAGAACCTGCGCCAGATCGCGACCGACTCGCGGGCGCTGGCACAGCGGGTTCGGGACGGGCAGATCACTCCGCCGGAGCTCTCCGGCGCGACCTTCACCGTCTCCAACCTGGGCATGTTCGGGATCGACAGCTTCGCCGCCGTGATCAACCCGCCACAGGCCGCGATCCTCGCCGTCGGCGCGATCGCCGAGCGTCCGGCCGCCCGCGAGGGCCAGGTCGCGACCGCCCACCTGATGCGAGTCAACCTCGCCTGCGACCACCGAATCCTCTACGGCGCCTCCGCCGCCGAATTCCTGGCACGGGTCAAATCGCTGTTGGAAGAGCCGCTCTCCCTAGCTCTCTGAGATGGCGCGCGACCAAGCAGATCAAGGACGCAGTGAGCGTGGCGTGCTCTGCACGCGAGCGAGCGAGGACGCCGATATGCGCCGCGTCGCGCGCCCTCTCAGCCTGCGCCGGTTGCGGACTCGACCCGGAACGCCGAGCGGGTCGGGTGGTCCGGCTTGAAGAAGGTGGCCGTCTGAACCGTCAGGCGCCACGGTGCCGGCAGGCGTCCGCCGGGGACGCCGAGGAAGCGGGTGAAGAGGACTGAGGCGCGGCGGCAGCTGATGCCCGAGCGCGGCGGGATGTAGAGCAGGTAGTTGCCGCGCGGGAAGAGCAACGGGCCGACCCGAGTG
This sequence comes from uncultured Solirubrobacterales bacterium, assembly GCA_963817905.1. Taxonomy (GTDB): domain Bacteria; phylum Actinomycetota; class Thermoleophilia; order Solirubrobacterales; family 70-9; genus VRUE01. Next base: position 1,182,210 of record CAWFPS010000003.1, read on the forward strand.
CCGGTGTTGACCACGAAGTTGCCGCCGCAGAGGACGCCAAGTTCATTGTTGCCATCCGGTCGTTGTGGAGCACACGAAAGCTCGGACAACCGGCGGCGCCGGCGGCGGCCGGACCGGCGAGGGCGGCCAGCATGGCAACAAGCGCCAGTGCCGGGACGAGAGCGACCTTCCTCACGCCTCGCAACCTACCACCGCATCCTCCGTCCCCTGCGCGTGCGGTCGCCATTTCGACCGGTATGCGGGATGAATGGCGACCGCAGGTGCTGGGTCAGCAGGTCTTCTTGGCTCCCGTGACCGCATTCCAGGCGCGGCCCAGGGAGAAGTCGGCGGAGACGCGGAGGATGCCGGGGTGAGTGGCGCGGGCGACGGTCCACTCGCCGCGGCGGAGCAGGCAGCCGGCGCCGCGGTCGATCGACCAGTAGGGGGTGAAGTTGACCCGGACCAGGAAGTCGCCGGGGTGGGTGACGTCGAGGCCGAAGCCCTGGCGACCGACCCAGAGGGTGTGGGCGGCGGCGGCGCCCATCGGGTCGACCAGTGGCTCGGGGTCTCGCACCGCGTAGATCCGCCAGTGGGGGGAGCTCCAGCGCAGGTCGAGGTAGGACGGCTGGCGCAGGAGCAGGCGGCGCTCGGCGACCGAGGAGTAATCCGGGGGGGCGTCGGGCAGGGCGACGTAGGAGATCGCGTTGCGGCGCAGCCAGTGCCGGTAGGCGGCGGGCGTGAGCGGGCTGTCGTCGCCGTAGAAGATGTCGTCGCGGGTGGTGTCGAGCTGGCGCAGCCAGCCGCGGGCCAGCTCGAACTGGGTCGCCAGGTAGGCCGACTCCCAGTGGTTGGCGGTGGGCGGCACCTCGACCCGCACCCCGGCGCCGCCGTGTGAGCTCAACCAGCGGGCGGCGGGCTGGAAGTACGCACGCGAGGTCGACGGATCGCCGACGCTGCGGGCGATCTGGCTGACGCTCGCCGTCACCTGCCAGTAGAGGCCGCCCGCCATGAAGAGAGCGAGGAACCAGGTGGAGACCCGCGGGCGCCGGGCAAGCACCACAGCGGCCAGGACCGGGCCGCCAAAGAGGGCGCCGAGGCGAACCGCGTTGCCGCCCATTGGGTTCGGCAGCAGCCAAATCGCCAGGGAGGCGACCAGGTAGGCGGCGATCGCCAGCCGCAGCTGCCGCTCCTCGTCGCGCAGGCCGCGGGTCACGTAGAGGGCCGAGCCGCACCAGAGCGGGATCGCGACGAACGAGGAAAAGGCGAACGGGAACTGGCCGGAACCAGGGAAGACGAGGTTGGGGATCAGGGTCAGGGCGAGGGCTATGGCGGCTGCCCAAAGTGGTCGGCCGCCGGCGTCACGGACTCGGGGGGGCCTGCGGGCGGGGGCTTCGCCTCCGTTCTCGGCCCCCCCGAGTCCGCGCCACCCGCGGAGGACGCGGATTGGGTTGACGTCCATGTCCCAGGCGGTGACGAGCAAAACCCCCGCCAGGAATACAGCGGCTACCGGGCTGGAGAGGGCACATGCTGCGGAGGCGAGCAGGGCTGGCCCTGAGCGGTGAGCTTGCAACGCTCGCAGGGACGCCAGCCCGAATGCCACTCCCAGGGCGAAGGTGATTTGGCCGTCGGCTAGGAGCGTTACCACGCCAGCGGCGAACCAGAGGGTCGCGGGGCGGGCTCGTTCTCCCCAGCGGTTGCTGATCAGGCGGTCGAAGAGGTAGGAGGAGGCGACGACCGAGACCATGCCGACCAGTCGCACCCCGAGCAACGAGGCGAGGGGTGGGAAGAGGAAGCTGTAGGTGAGGGTGTAGTGGCCGCCGTACCAACTGCCGTTCCAGATCGAGAGGCCGGCGTGCTGGAAGAGCTCGGCGCGGAAGACCTGGGCCGCGAGGTCGCCCACCTGTGGGTTCCAGGCCAGCATCGCCAGGGCGAGCAAGGAGCTGAGGGCGACGGCCGGAAGCCAGTCTGGTCGGAGAGCCTTGGACTGGACCATGGGGGCGGCGACAAGGATACGGGGCCGCCATGCAACGATTTCGAGCATGAGCGCCGAAGTCCTCGTGGTCCGCTGCGGCCTCGTCCCCTACGACGAGGCCCTCGTCGCCCAGCGCTGGCTGCGCGACGCGCGCGAGGACGGCTCGATTCCCGACGTGCTGTTGCTGCTCGAGCACCCGCCCGTATACACGCGCGGCCGCCGCTCGACCCCGGAGGAGCTGCCGATGGCACCGGAGTGGTATGAGATGCAGGGGATCGAGCTGCGCGACACCGATCGCGGCGGCCGCGTCACCTACCACGGGCCAGGGCAGCTGGTCGCCTACCCGATCGTCTCGCTGGGGCCCTACGGCGACGACGTGCACGAGTACGTCCGCCGCCTGGAGCGGGTGGCGATCGCCGCCCTGAGCCAACACGGCGTCCCGTCCCAAACCATCGAGGGCCTAACCGGCGTCTGGACCCAAGGCACCCCACCACCAGGGGGCCGACGGGACGAAATGTCAAATATGACTTTACGTATCGGCCCGTCGGCGGCGAAGATTGGGTCGATTGGGGTGCATGTGAGCCGGGGGGTCACTACGCATGGGTTGTCGGTCAACGTTTGCAATGACCTGCAGCCGTTCGAGTGGATCGTTCCCTGTGGGATCGAGGGGTGCGGGGTGACCTCGCTGAGCGGCGAGCTCGGCGCCGAGCAGGATCTCGACGCGTTCGCCGCGACCGTCGCCGCCCGCTACGCGGAGACCTACGAGCGCGAGGCGGCCGCGGCCAGCCCCACCGACCTGGGACTGGAGAACGCTAGGCTCGGAGTCGCATGAGCGAGACGCCCGCAGACGCCGCCCCGCCGCAGAACTCCGCCACGGCGTCCGGCCCGGCGAACGGGGCAGTCTCGAAGACTGCCGGCGTCGGCGAGCGAATCCACGTCACCCGCTCCCGCGCCAAGCCGGGCGGGACGGCGGCCGAGACCGGCGACACGGTTCCCTTCCGCCGCGCCCGCAAGCCGCCCTGGCTGAAGGTGCCGGCGCCGGGCGGGCCGACCTACCGGCGGCTGAAGGCGACGATCGGCTCCGACAACCTGCACACGGTCTGCGAGGAGGCCAACTGCCCCAACGTCGGCGAGTGCTGGGAGCGTGGCACCGCCACCTTCATGATCCTCGGCGACGTCTGCACGCGACGCTGCGGCTTCTGCAACGTGAAGACGGGGGTGCCGAGCTGGAACGACCCGCTGGAGCCGCTGCGGGTCGCCAACCAGGTGAAGAAGATGGGATTGCGCCACGCCGTCGTCACCTCGGTCGACCGCGACGACCTGCCCGACTACGGGGCCAGCGCCTTCGTCGGCGTGATCCGCTCGATCCGCATGCAGGCACCGGGCTGCAAGGTCGAGATCCTCACCCCCGACTTTCGCGGCCAGGAGATGCCGCTGGCCAAGGTGATCCACGAGCGCCCCGACGTCTTCAACCACAATGTCGAGACGGTGCCGCGCCTGTACCCGGTGGCACGGCGCGGCTCCAAGTTCCTGCGCTCGGCCCGGGTGCTGAAGATGGCGAAGGAGATGGGTGGCGCCGAGGTGGTGACCAAGTCGGGGCTGATGGTCGGACTTGGCGAGTCCTTCGAGGAGATGGTCGAGACCTTCGGCATCCTGCGCGAGCACCGCGTCCAGGTGCTGACCGTCGGCCAGTACCTGCGCCCGACCGAGAACCACCTGCCGGTGACCCGCTACTGGCACCCGGACGAGTTCGCGGCGCTGGAGAAGGCCGCCTACGACCTCGGCTTCGAGTCGGTGGCGTCAGGGCCGCTGGTGCGGTCCAGCTACCACGCGGACCAGAACCTGCCCCTGACGGCGGCGGACCGGCGCGATGCGGCGTCCTCAGTCGCCTGAACAGCGCTGCTATTCAGGCTCCTGCGTCCTTGTCTCGCTTGGTCCGGCGCCATCGGCCGCCAACAATTCGCGGCGGGCCATCTCGCGGGCGAACGCGACCACATCCCCGAGCGCGCGGCCCTCGTCGATCTCGAAGTGCTCGGCCAAGCCGCTGGCCAGCTCGCTCACCCGACAGGGCTCTGCCAGCCGATCCCAGATCCAGGCGCCGGTCGGGTTCAGTCGCACAGCCATGCCCGCGTCGACGTCGAGCAGCACCGTCTCCTCGGGCAGGTCGCCGTGCACCGCGCGGTCGGTGCGGCTCAGCGTGGTCTCGGCGTCGATCTGCATTCCCTCCACGATCCATACCCTAAGACCGCGTGAGCAGCCTCTATGGATTCGAGATTAAGGGCGAGTTACCGCTGCGACGCCTGAACTCGGCGGTCGGGACGCGGGGGGAGCTGGTCATCGAGGCGGCGGCGGAGTCGCTCGCGGCGCCGACGAGCGAGCCGGTCAGCGCCCTGGTCGACGCGGAGGGCCGCCGCTGGTACGCCTCCCATGCGCTCCAGGATGGCCGCTGCCTGCTGGAGCTTCCGCCGAGCGGCGACTTCCTGCTCGACCCGGCGGCGGGTCGCATCGACGTGGAGCGGACCGACGGGGACGACGAGCTGCTTGAGCACCGCATCGCCTCTTCCGCCGTCTGCACGCTGCTGGCGATGCGCAGCGATCTCGTCCTGCACGCCTCCGCCGTAGAGGTGGGCGGGCGCGCCGTCGTCTTCTGCGGGCCGAGCCAGCGCGGCAAGTCGACCCTGGCGCGGGTGCTGGGCGAGGGCGGGCGGGCGCTGCTCGGTGAGGACGGGATCGCGATCGAGCTCGGCGAGCACAGGGCGGTCGCCTTCCCCGGGGCGCGTGGGGTGCGGGCGCGCAGCCGGGACGCGGACGGCGCCGCACGCACCGAACTGCTCGGCGACCCCGGCCCGGAAGAGCCGCCGCCGTCCCCACTCGCCTCGATCGTGCTGCTCGGTGAGCGCCGGGCCGAGCTGGAACTTGAGCCGCTGGCGCCGGCGCGGGCGCTGGCGCTACTCACCCCCAACCTGGTCCACAGCGGCACTCGCGAGGCGATCGCCGCCGCCTTCGCCCGGCTGGCGCGGAGCCTCGCCCTGGTCCCCGCCATTCGCGTCCACCTGCCCGACAATATTGCCGCCCTGCCGGGCGCGGCCGAGGAGATGCTGGCCTCGCCGCGGGTTCGGGGCTAGACTTACCGCGTAGTTCTAACCGGGTTAGCTACAGGAGGGAAGCGATGAGCGACACGCAGAACCCGCCGTACGAGCCGCCCAGCGTCGAGCAGATCGACACCGACGGCGAGACCATCTCCACCGCGGCCGGAACAAGTCTGCTCCAGTGAGTGCCGCTGGCAGGCCAAAGCCGCCTTACGAGCCGCCGAGCGTTGAGGAGATCGAGTCAGGTGGCGCGCCGATCAGCACAGTCGCTGGCCTCAGCACTCCGCCAGGTTAAGCGGCGCTCCCCCCTCGCCGGGCGGCAGGGTCAACGCCACCCGGCGAGGGGGACATGCTGAGCCGCGAGGACAACTTTGCCTGGGGCCGCCTGCTCTGGCGACTCGGGCGGCGGCCGCGGCGTACCCTCACCGAGGCGCCGCAGCGGCCGGTCGGCGCCAAGCTGGAGATCACCTACACCTGCAACCTGCGCTGCGGCTTCTGTTACACCGACTCGCCACGGCGGACCCTGCAGCGGACGCCGGAGATGAACGACGAGCAGTGGCGCCGGGTCGTCGCGGAGACGCTCGAGCTGGGGATCGTCGAGGCCGTGGTGACGGGCGGCGAGCCGCTGCTGCGGCGCGAGCTCACTCTGGAGACGATCGAGACGCTGGGCGGCGCCGGCGTCGGCGTCACCCTCAACACCAACGGCTGGTTCGTCGACGAGGAGGTGGCGCGGCGGCTGGGGGCGGTGCCGGGCGTCACCGCCCACGTCTCGCTGGACGGGGCGCGGGCCGGCCTGCACGACAGCTCACGCGGAGTGCCGGGCAGCTGGCGGCGGGCGATCGAGGGCGTCGACCGTCTGCTCGGCGCCGGGGTCGGGGTCTGCGTCGTCCATGTGGTGACACCCGCCAACGCCCGCGGGGTCCGAGACTTCCTTGAGCAAATGTGGACGCTCGGCGTCCCCTGGGTGCGGGTGACACCGGTGATCGTGACCGGTGCCGCGGCACGCGGAGGAGAGTGGAAGGTCTCGCGCGAGGCGCTGCGCAAGGTCGCCCGCGAGTTCGAGGACCGGCACGGCAGCGCGATGCGGATCAGCGTCCAGCCCGGCACCGGCGGCGGCCTCAGCCTGCAGGGACGATCAGCGCCCGGCAGCTACCTGGTCCGCCCCAACGGCGACGTGCGGCCCGACTCGCTGCGTCCCTTCACTTTCGGCAACGCCCTGGAGGAGGGGGTCGCGGCCTGCTGGGAGGCGATCCGGGCCGGGTGGGATGACGAGCGGATCAATCGCTGGGCGGGGGCGATGAAGGGGCCTGGGGATTTGGCGAAGTCCGATCTGGTTGCCTACCTGGACGACGAGGTGGACGTTGTCGGCCATCCCCCGAGCGGGGGAGCTGTTGGGCCCGCCTCGCCGGAACAACAGCGGGGAGGTTCCGGCGAGGCGGGCCCAACAGCTCTCTCACGGACGGGCGATGGCCGTCCATCCGGAGGTCGGAATGCACCGGTGCCCGAGCCGACTGCGCCAACGCCAGTCGACCCTGCAGCCGAGCTTCTGGAAGCTGAAGAGAAGGTGCGGGGCCTTGCTGGGGGGCGGCGGTACCGGCATGCGCCGTTGCGCTGGAGCGGCAGCCCTCGGCAGCGGTTCGTGCGGCTGGTCGGGGACGGCAGCTACCTGAAGCTGAACGAGTCCGGCGGGGTGGTGATGGACGCGCTCGACGGGGGGACCCTGGCCGACGCCGAGAGCGCCCTGCGCTCGCGCTACGGCATCGACGGGGACCGGGCGCGGCGGGACGCAATCGCCGCCACCCGAGACCTGCTCGGCCGCCGCGTCGTGATGGCCGCCGACGCAACCGGCTCGTTCCCGATGGAGCCGGGAACGACGGACCTGCCGGGGTCCGAGCCGAATGGCTGACACGGCACACCTTCGTCACGAATAGGTCGGCCGGGGTCAGGCCAGGTCAAGCCGCTGCGGGTTGGCCGGATCGTAGGCGACGTCGAAGCTGCGGCCGGGCTCGATCCGCCCGCCGATCCGTCCCGCCGAGAACTTGCGTTTGACCTGGAAGGGGAGGCCGTCCTTGGGGCGTACCTCCAGGGTCAGCTCGACCATCTGGTATCCCGCGACCGAGCCGGGGGTGCCGGTCGCGTCGAGGATCGTCGCCTTGGCCCGCAGCTGCCCCGGCGGCGCCTTGCGCCGCCGGCTGGGCGCGTCGAGGTAGACGAGCAGGGCACCGCTCAGCCCGCAGCCGAGGGCGACGCCGAGCGCCCCGAGCCGCACCGCCTCGATCGGCGGGAAGATCGCGAAGAAGGCGCCGAGGAGGCCGATCGCGAGCAGCAGCAGGCCGATGACGAACACGCGACGAATCTACACCGGCCCAGGCCCGGGCGGGGTATGTTGCCCACAACGACCACGGGGTGAGGTCAGGGGCCCCCATAGCCAAGGAGCGCAGAACCGATGGGCATGTTCAAAGACATGAGGGACCTGAGCAAGACCGGCAAGCAGATGAAGAAGGAGCGCGGCGGCAGCTTCAAGATGATGAAGGACGGCCTCGCCCAGGCAAACGAAGCGGTCCAACAGGTGCAGACCGACCAGGCCCTGGCCGAGCGGCTCGCCAACGAAGGCCTCGACGGCACCGCCACGATCGTGCAGATGGTCGCCACCGGCAGGACCATCAACATGCAGCCTGAGCTGCAGTTCCAGATGACCGTCGACGTCGGCGGCAGCCAGTCCTCCGTCACCCACGTCCAGGTCGTCTCCCCCGCGATCATCGGCCAGCTCCAGCCCGGCGCCCAGGTCCCGGTCAAGGTCGACCCCAACGACCACTCTCAGCTGATGATCGGCCTCGCGGGGTAGGCGCGAGGCACGGAAGAGTGGAGCCAGCCGGGATCGAACCGGCGACCTCCGCCTTGCAAAGGCGGCGCTCTGCCAGCTGAGCTATGGCCCCGCCCCGCGAAGTGTAGGCGGGTCGGGCTAGCCCGGGGGGCTCAGTCGTCGAAGTCGAAGTCCTTGGGCGGCTTCTGCTCGAACCAGAGCTGGTCGTCCTCGGGGGTCTCCTCGAGGAAGTCGGGGGTCTCCTCGAGCACATCCTCCTCGCGGTGAGCAGGCTCGGATTCGGCGACGGGAGCCGGCCCTTCGGCCGTCTCCGGCGCCTCGGATTCCTCGGACTCGGGCTCGTCGTCTGATTCGGTCGGCTCATCGATCTTTGGCTCGGGCTCAGAATCGCGCGGTGCCTCCAGCGCCTGGTCCAGTTCGTCGGAGAGGCGCTGCTCGTTCCAGAAGGCGTCGTCCTCGTCGTCGTACTCGTCATCGTCGTCGGGGGCGGGGCCCTTGACGCTGACCTCGGCCTCTTCGGTCTCCTCCAGACCGGCGAGCGGATCGGTCGGGGCGAGGCGAGGCTCGGCGATCTCCTCTTCGACCAGCTGCTCGTCGGTGGGGCTCGGCGGGCTGCCCAGCTCCTCCTCGACGTCGAACATTTCGGTCGGCTGTTCGGCAATCGCCTGCCGTTCCTCGGTGGAGGGACCGTCGGGCTCGGGCTCCGCCTCGGCCTCAGGCTCAGGGGTTGGCTCGGGCGCCTTGGGCGGATCGGCGACGATCTCGTGCTCCATCGCCGGCTGCTCCTCCTCGGCGGGCGCATCGTCGACGGGGGCGGGCGACTCATCCGCAGCGGCAGGCTCGTCGGCTGCGGGCGGCGGGGGCGGCTCCTGCAGGTCGGCGATCGTCGGCGGCTCGCGCCGCGAACCCTCGGGCGCCTCCGGCTGGGTCAAGAACTCGGTTGGCGCCTCGGCCTGCGGATCGACAGCCTGCTCCCCACCAGGCCGCTCCGCCTGGCCGAACGCCTCGTCCTCGAGCTGTTGCAGCTCGGAATCGCCCGCGCCGTGCGCGCGCTTCAACTCCAAATGCTCTCGGATTGCCTCGTCAAGGATGCCCATGGCTGAGTCCCAAAGCGGGAACCTAAAGCCTATGCGCTTATCCTTGCCCTTGCGAGGGCCCTGGGACGATCCTCCCAGCCGCGCACTCGGGGCTATGGCTCAGCTGGCAGAGCGCCTGGATCGCACGGACGGCGAGGGTGGTTGTCTGCGGCGCTGTGAGAACGTGGTTTGCAGGGATTTCGCTAGCTGCCCCGATTGGGACGATGCACGGCGATTTGCCCCGATTTGAGGTGATTCAAGCCGTTTCAGGCACTCCTGGAGACGAGTGCCTGAACGAACGGGTGCATTCTGAAGGCCCTGGTGGCCCGGCCGGATCAGGCGTCCTCGTCCTCACGCCGGTAGCGCACCACGCCTGGCAGGTCGCGGGTGCTGACCGGCCCGGAGTGGCTGCCGAGCCTGTCATCGCGATTGGGAATGAGCAGAACGGCATGTCCCTGGGGGCCATCGTCGAGGCTCGTGTTCGGCTCGGGCTCCCAAGCGAGCACGGGATACACGCCCAGTCGTTCCGGCGGTTCGTCGAGTGGCTCGATGGAGATCTCGGCGACCCAGCCGGGCTGAGCGGAAATCGGGTCGGCGACGGCATCGATCAGCATCGCCTCGAGCGTGCCGTACTGCGTCTCGAGTGTGCTGTCTGGATGGAAGTCGACGAGGTACGGGTCGTCGCCGCTCAGCAGCAGAACCCGCGGACGCTCCTTCCCATCGGAGTCGGGCTCGGCATAGTCGACCACCGGGAGACGCACCATCCCGGCCGCACGTCCGTCCTTGTCGATGAACTCGTAGGTCGCAAGCAGCCGAATCGCCATCGCGTCGCGATGCTACTGAGGACGTCGTTGACGGCGGTCGCCCCGAGCGGCGATCCTCGGCGTCCGTCAGTGATCAGCGAGGGGGTCGTGCCAGCGCAGTCCGGGGAAGCGAGCGAAGTCGGTGTCGTGGGAGCAAAGCTCGGCGCCGTGCTCGATCGCGAGCGCGGCCAGGTGCGCATCGCTGGTCAAGTTGCCGGCGGTGCCGAGCGGCATGAGCAGGTCGCGCAAGTGGCGGGCGTGCCGCTCGGTCGGGTGGACGACAGCTGCCACAGGTGAGTCGAGCCAGCTTTCGATGAACTCGAAGGCCCGGGAGGGCGAGAGGGCGTTGCCGAAAGCGGCTGGGTTGGTTGAGATCCGGGTAAAGCCGAGCAGGACCAGCCAAGCGAAGCCAACCTCCTCGGTGCCCGAGAGCGTCTGTTCGAGCCAGGGCCTGGCCCGCGCGTGGTGGCGGGAGGACTCGTCAACCGCGTAGATCAGCAGGTTGACGTCGGGCAGCTTCACTTGCCGAGCTGGAGCTTGCGCATCGTCTCGGCGTCTTCGAGCTCACCGGCCAACTGCAGGGCCTTGTCGAGATTGACGCCAGGCCTGGCCTCCAGTCGCTGGGGAGGGGGAAGGCGGTAGGGCCGCGACTTGGCCTCGCCGCGCTCGATGCCGTGGCGCACACTGGAGTTGAGCGCCTCCTTGAAGGAGATGTCACGCTCGCGCGCCAGCCGCTTCAGCTTGACGGCGACATCGTCGTCCAGGGTGACCGTGGTGCGCATAAAGGCATCATAGCAGCACAACTAATGCTGTCATGGTGCTACCAATAGCGAAGCGGGGCGAAGGACTGCCACGGCCCATCCACCGCCGATCGCGGGAACAACAAAGCCCATGCGGGTATCCTTGGACTGCGAGGCTGTCGGGGCCTTCCCGTGACCCTCGCTGCGGGGCTATAGCTCAGCTGGCAGAGCGCCTGGATCGCACGGACGGGGAGGGTAGTTGTCTGCGGCGGGTTGAGTGCATGGTTTGCAGGGATTTCGTGAGTGACTGGGAGCGGATCGAATCACGGCAATATGGCCCGATTCGCGGCGATTCAAGCCGTTTCAGGCACTCCTGGAGACGAGTGCCTGAACGAACGGGGGCTGTCTGAAGGGCTGGGATCCTCGTCGCTTCAGAGGATCAGGTAGCGACGGCGGCAGTCGTGCCGCCGAGAATCGACGACGCACTCCGGGTTGAGCTTGGCGCAAGTCTCGGCACAGGCCACCGTGCGCCGGGAAATGAGATCCGATTCCTCAAGGTCGGAGTTCTTGCGCTCGATGAACGGCGGGCCCGCAGGATGCCCGTCGTCGCCGAGTGGCACGAGCTTGGTGACCGGAACGGCGACATGGAGCACAAAGCCACGTCCGTCCCACTTGTGGGCCTCATAGCTGAGGTCGTCGCCAAGGCAGAATGCCGGGGAGAGAACGAACTTGGCGACGGTAGGCAGCTGGGCCCGATAGCTCCCGGCGAAGATCAGGAGAAGGCCAGCGAGACCGCCGACTCCACCGATGACGCCGGCGACGGCCGGATGTTCACGGACGAGCATGATCATGACGATGAGTGCGATGACGAAGGCGAAGCCCATATAGGCGAGGGTGGCGAGACCGCGATGTAGGAACCACCAGCGCGTCGGTCCCTTCCATGTGTCCGAGCCTGAAGAGCGGCAGGGCGGGGTGCAGACCACCCCGTCGATCCGGGGCCGGATGTAGTACCAGTCGATCAGGCTGGAAGACAGAATCAAGACGAAGAGAGCCGCTGCAGCGATCAGCATCGCGGAGGTCTCAGCGACACTGAAATCCCAGACGCTGAGGTTCAGGTTGTAATCGACGAGCAGAAGCGCGCCGGAGAGACACAGTGGCAGGACGATCCCAAAGCCGAGATAACGAACCACCCATCGGTCGCCGTGACTGCGGCGATCCGGGCGGCCCCGGTCGCCGAGGGCAAGAGCGTACGTAACGTTGAGCAGCAGGGCCCAAAGCAAGGCGGGGACGACGAGCCAGAGCACCGCGACCGGCGAGGCGAGAAGCGCGAGTGCAAACAGAAGCACGAAGTTCACACAGGCCTGCCAGCGAATGGTGCGCGGATTCACGTTGTCACCCTATAGACGGCGTGCTCGACCGAGGAGCAGAGGTTTCACATGACGCATGCCAGTCTCATCCTCCGATATCTGGCGCTGGGAGGCCTGCTGGGATTCGTCGTGTGCTTGGTGCTCGAGCATGCCTTGGCAGGCAGCCTGAATCCGGCGCGGCACGAGGTCTCCGAGTACGTGCACACCGACACAGGGGCAGTGATGACCATTGGGCTTGGACTGTGGGCCGGGTCTCTTGCCGCGAGCGCAGTGATCACCTGGCGGACATGGCGCGCGAGAGCGCTCGCGGCTCTGCTCGCGCTGGGGTCGCTCGGGTTCGTGCTCGCCGCCTGTTTCGCGACTCAGACGAGTGGGGGCGCGCTGCCGCCCGGGGTGACCCTCACGACCACCGGCCGCCTGCACGACGTCGGGTCTGGGCTGGCGAGCCTCGCGCTGCTCGCCGCGGCGATCGTGTCAGCTGCGCGTCCGCGGTCCCCCGGCTGGCTGCGGCGTTGGACCACGGTACTCGTCGGCGTGGCGATCATCGGCAGCATTGTTCTGTTGGCGATCGGGCCGCCGGTCGGCGGCGTTCGCCAGCGCCTCGTCATCGCGGCGGGCCTGCTGTGGCAACTGCTGCTTCTGAAAGCCCTTGGCAGTAGCTCCGATCGGGCGACTGTTTCCCGAAATCAAACGTAGAAGCCCCGGCGGCTTCCTAGCTTTCCAGTGTCAAGCCCCACTCGGTGCATACCTCGACGAGTGGAGGGGGTGCCGGATCCGTCAGCTTGATCGGCTCCCCTGTCGCGACCAGCTCTCCCCTTCCCTCGAACAAGGCAAGGGCCGGCTTGCCGTCGAGCCGCGAGGGAAATCGCACCGCGGCCGCTTCGCAGCGATCGAAGAGGTCAGCGGCGATCGTCTGGGTGACGATCCGGCGGCGACTGGTGATCTCGTGCAGGTCGAGGTGCTCCAATCCGTGCTCGGCGAGCAGGGCGGCGTGCCGCTTCTCCAGCTCGTCGCGCGTCTGCGGCTCGTTCAGGTCGATGATCGGGCCGTCGAGATGAGCTTGCGCCGGCGCCAGGACGTGCTGCTCGCGCCAGCTGGCGGTCACCGGATGAGGCGGGAGATCGTCAAGCGCATCCTCCCCGAAGACCTCCGTGAAGGCCCGAATCGCGCTCAGCTTGGGGCGGAAGTCGGCCAGAACCTCGCGCAACGAGGTTCGGGGATCTTCGGCGCAGTAGATCGTTCGGAAACGACGGTGGACATCGTCAAAGCGATGGTTCCACGCGCAAAGCTCATGGCGCGTGAAGACCAGCGGGTCGTCCCGATTCCCTACTCGCCACAGCTGTCCCCCGCTCACTCCTCAAAGCTAACGAGCTGCCTGGCGGCAGCTCGGACCCCGGCGAACTGGCGCGGCTCGATCGCGGCCCGCAGAACGTCGATCGGCGCTTCGTCGTCGAGGCGGGTGTTGGTGCCGAAGAGCCAGGCCTTCGCCGTCTTCTCGTCGAATGCCTCGACGATCATGCGGACGACCTTGTATCCCTCGCGCAAGCGCAGCTCGGTGCGCTGATTGGGCTCCGGTCCGTCCTCCCGGCGGTAGCGGCCGATCTGCTTGGCGTCCCGCAGTCCCACGAGATGCGCGGCGATCCGCTGGCCGAGATGATCCTGCAGGTAACCGGCCACCTCAGCGACCGACAGGGTCGCGGCGTCTCGATCAAGCTTCTCTGCTGCGGGTGCGGTAAGGACGGGCATTGCGTGCCTCCATTTGGTTGCCCATCTAATCTACCAGATAGAACACCGGAAAGTACACCGCGTCTTCTCGCGCGCCAGCTCGCCTCAGCAATCTCCGAGATCGGGCGACCACGCACGGGTTCTCCCGCGGGTCCAGGTAACCACTGCCCTGCCGAGATAAACGAGCTGGTTCGCCATTGCCAGGAACAGACAGATCGATGCAGATAGACCAAGCCCGTAGACGCTACATACGCTGGCTGCTCGCGACGCGGGACCTGTCGCCGCACACCATCCGCGCCTACGACGCGGACCTCGCCAGCTTCGAGGGGTACGTGGGAGCCGGCTTCACGGCTGCGGAGATCAAGCAGGACAACGTGATCTCCTTCATCGAGCGAGAGAAGGCCGCCAACCTCGCTCCCGCCTCGCTGAAGAGGCGAGCGGCGGCCTTACGCGGCTTCTGCCGCTGGATGCTCTCCCAGGGTCTTCTTGCCGTCGACCCATGGAATGGCGCAAACCTCGCCCTGGGGCGACCCCGTCGACTTCCTCGCACCCTGCCAACTCACGAACTCGACCGCTTGATGCGGTTCCTCGCCTTGACGGCCGGCGTCAACGCCAACACGGAGGCCGACAGCCGGACGGTCGAAGAAAGGCCCCATGAGTCAACGACTCTTCTCGCCGTCGCACTGATGGTCGCCACCGGGATCCGAGTCAACGAGAGCGTGAGCATCAGGTGCCACGACATCGACCTGCCCGGCAGAGCATTACGCCTGATTGGCAAGGGACGCCGCGAGCGACAGGTCTTCCTCACGAACGACTGGATCGCGAGCCTCACGAGCGCTTACATCGAGGCGCGCTCCTCGCTTGGCCTCGACCACCCACACCTGCTCTTCAACCTGCACTACGACCCGCTCACCCCACCCGCGATGCGATCCCGCCTGGCCAAAGCTGCCCAAGCTGCCGGCCTCGAAACCCACGTCACTCCCCACATGCTGCGCCACACGGCCGCAACGCAGTTAATCGAGGCTGGCGTCGACATCCGCTACATCCAGCGCCTCCTCGGCCACGCCAGCCTCAGCACCACGGAGATCTACACCCACGTCTCAGACCGCGCCCTGCGCCGCGTCGTCTCGGACGCCGATGTGCTCGGGAGGTTCGTTCAGACGCGATAACTAGGAATTATCGGCGCAGCTGCGATGAGTGACGCGGAGCGGACTGATCCCGTCGCCCTTGCACCGGTCGGCTCGCTCGCCGAGCGCCTCAGCACGCGGGCGCTGCACATCAGGTTCGTCGGTCGCCGGCAGGAGATGGAGTCCGCCTTGGCGCACCTGCTGTCCGAGGGCGGGGATGAAAGCGGGCGGATCCTGATCGTACGCGGCGACTCGGGCACCGGTAAGACGTTCTTCTCGCGGCAGTTGGTGAGAGGTCTGGGAGGTCGCAAGCCGGATGCCCTCTACCTGTACATCGATATCGCCAACGACGAGTATCAGAGTTCGCGCACCATCATCGCGCTTCTGAGGATGGCACTCGTGCCAGGGCCAATGTCGCAGTCCTCGGTGATCAGTGTCCCGGAGGAGCTGACGCTCGAACGGCACCGGCGGCAGGTGAGGAGACGGGGAGTCGGGCGGGGATTCCTCAAAGGCATCGCGAGGGCGATCGGCGCCTTTCTGGGGATTGGCTCCGCTGTCGGCGCGGCCCTCGACGAGGTCGGCGGCAACGCGGCGCAGATGGAAGATGAGCTCGTCGCGTACCTGTCGTGGGCGGCGAAGAAGCAGCCCGTCTTTCTTGCCATCGACAACCTTCAGTTCCTCAACCTCGACGTTCGGTTGACGATCGAATCGATACTGCAGCGGGTTCATCGAAACGTTCGCATGATCGCGATCGACAGAACCGTGGAAGGCGTCAGCGAGCTCGACCCGCCGGTCCGCTGCTTTGCCGAAAACGGCTTCGAGATCACGCTCGGAAACCTCACCGAGGAGGAGACCAAGCACCTGGTCATGGCCGCCGTAGGCGGTAGCGAGGTCGACACGGAACGGCTTGCTGACGACATCTACACCAAGACCGCCGGCCTAGCCAAGGACATCGAGTACTGCCTCCGCCAGTACGCGCTGGAACTTGGCGAAGGGGCCCGTGCCGGGGCCATCGAGGGGCTGCTCTCGACCATCGACCGCCTTCCCCTGATTCATCGGCAGTTCCTCGTCATCGCCACCCTGCTGGACGGCGGCGTCAAGAAGGCGATCGCCCAGGGCACGGTCGCCCGCCTCACCGCCCTCCACGAATCCAGCCTCAGCGAAGTCGTCGACGATCTGGTCGCCCGCGACTACCTGCGCGTGAACAGTGAATCCGGCGACAGGCTGCGGCCGGGTCACGAGCGGATCGCGACCGCCATTCGCGACCTCGCCGACGACGAGCTGCAAGAGGAGGTCAGGCGCTCACTGATCGAGGAGCTTGCGAACGCACTCGAAGCACCCGATGCCGAAGAGAGCGAAACCTATGTTCTGCACTGCTTGGTCGGACTGCAGACCGCACGCGAACTCTCGAGGAACCTCCATTACATCTCACGGCTGATCCAGTCCCAGCACCGCCAGGACCAGTTCTCCTACCTGGTTGCGACCTCGGCGGAGCTCCAAGAGGTGCTGCCGATGCTGCCCGAGCACATCCTCGACGACCTTCTCGACGCGATGCAGAAGAGCTCAGCTTTCGACCAGGGCCTGCAGCTAGTCCACCAGCTCGACGCCGCCGGAGTGCCCGGAGCCGCTGGTCGGCGCATCCATCGCCTCAAGTACCTGACCCAGGCCTACCGGTATGACGAGGCGCTCGCCCTCTCCCGTGAACTCGGCTCCGGCGAATGGGGGGACGTGTACCGCGTCAACGCGCTGCTCGCCCTGGACCGGCTCGAGGAGGCTCGGGAGATAGCCGGTGCCCACCGTACCCAGGAGCTATCCGAGGCCCAGGCCGTGATGCTGCGCAACACGATCATCCTCTACGACGATGAGAGGGCGCTGCGGGATCTCGACGAAGCGCACGCCTATTTCGAGCGTGAGCAGAGTCGCTTCCGCCTCGCGACGATCGAAACCAATCGCAGCGTCGTCTTCCTGAACATGGGTCAGTTCGGCGACGCCCTTCGCAGCCTCGACCGTGCCATCGACCATATGCAGTACGTCGAATCGAGGGAGGTCTACCAGGCGCAGATCAACCTCGCCATTCGCTCGGCCCTTCGCCACGACTTCGGCGGCGCCCTCGAGGCACTTGACGCGGCGGCGCTGCACGTGCCACGGGCGCTGATCCTGGATCAGGTCAAGATCAGCATGAATAGGTGCGCGATCGAATGCGCCAGCGGCGAACTGGGGCCCCACGAGGGCGCCGACACCTTCGCGGAGTGCCTCGAACGCATCCGGGGCCTCCAGATGCCATATCTGCAGCGGTCCATCGAACGCAACCTGGCTGTCGCCCGGGGCGAGGAGGCCGTCGGGAAGGTCGCTGAAGACAGAAACGTTTCACTCGACATCGGCCTGCCGGCGGCCGACGGGGCCGCGGGCCCCTGGACCCTTCTCATGTCTATTCACTGGCGGTACTGACCAGCGGGCGATGGTAGGTATCGAGCAGACGCTCGACGACTTCACCGTACTCGCCCTCGCCGACCAAGATAGAAGTGATCGCGCCCCCAAGTGAGCGGGTGTCGGCCTCGTCGTAAGCGAGGATCGCCAGCACCGTGGAGCCGAGCCTGATGCCTGAGGGGGCCAGCGGACCCCTGGGATCGCCGGGAACCTGATTGCGGTTGACGAGGATCCGCTCCGCGGCGAGTGCCTCCTCGGCACAGAGCCCGTCGGCACAGAGCGGAGTCACATCGAAGGAGAGCAGATGCGTATCGGTGCCACCGCTGACCGGCGCGCCGAGCGCCGGTTCCAGGCTCCCCGCCAAGACTCTGGCGAGCTGGACCATCCGCTCCGCATAGGGGCGGAGGTCCTCCTGCGTCCAATGCAGGGTGCACGCCGCCTTCCCCATGAGATCGTTCTGGTTGGGTGAGCTCTGCAGCAGGGGAAAGATCGCGCGCCTCATCTTCTCGATCAAGCCGTCGCGCCAGATGAGGATCCCCCCCCGAGGCCCGCGCAGGCCCTTGCTCGTGTCGAGCGTGACGGAGTCGCAGAGCGGGAACGCCGGCCCGTGCAGGCCGGCAATCACGAAGGGCGCCGTATGCGCCAGGTCGGCGTGGAGGTGGGCGCCGACCCGATCGGCAATCGAGCGCAGGCGCCCGTAGTCGATCTCCCTGGCGTAGCTGGTTCCACCCGCCACCAGCATGGCCGGTTTGCGCTCGACGACGATCTCCTCGAGCCGGTCGTAGTCGATCAGCTCATCGGTGAGAGGGAAGGGCAGGAATGGCGTCGTCGCCGGGAGGCCAAATCGGTGTGAGATGTGACCGCCATCGATGGGATCCAAGGCCGCGGCGGCCGCCCCGGAGTCGCCGAGCACCGCCAGGAAGACGGCATGGTTCGCCTGAGTCGCCGAGTGGGGCTGGCCGCTGACCTCATAGCTTTCATCGAGGCTGAAGAGGCTGCGCACGCCCTCTTCGATCAATTCCTCCGCTTCGTCGAGGGGAGCCGTTCCCGGGAAGAACCGCTGGCCGCGGTGGCCCTCGACTCGACAGGCCGTTCCTGGCAGCGCCTCCATCCCGCAAACCTCCGGCAGGGGCAGCGTGCTGCTGCCAATCAGGTTCACGGAGGAGGAGATGTGACCCTCCAGGCTGTCGATGATCGCGTTCAGGCGATCGAAGCGGTGCCCGTGGAAGCGGCGCAGTAGGTACATCTAGGTCAGCTCAGGCAGTCGACGTAATCCTGCGCCGATAATTCCTAGTTATCCCAACAGAAAGACATTCGCTGGGAGATACTAGAGAAGTCTCATCTAGGTACGCCACGAGCCTTGCGCACCGCCAGCAGTGCGAACACTGTCTGCCGATCAGAATGCATCCAGCCCCGGGGCTCACCGAGGCATCAGACCCATCCGGCCATCGGCGCCCGCGCCGTTGGGTCGCGGAGACCTGTTACTCATGGCTCAACGGCGACCGCAGGGTCCTCGTCAGCTGGTCGAAGAAGGACGAGAGCCACCACCTTCCCTGTTGCAGTTGACCAGCGGCTTAAACGACTTCAAGCGGGCGCATCGGGTCCCGGAGGCAGCGACTTAGGGAGGTAGGTCCTACGGGAATCATCCTAATTTCAAACTACTGTCCTTGACTAATTGGGTAAACTAGAGATAGTTTGTCTCTTTGGTCATTTAGGAGGGGCAGTGGCATGGCTACCAGGACGGATACGGGTGCGTGCGCGCCGGCACTGAGCCCGGGCGAGGAAGAGCGCACACGGGAAGCCGAGGAACAGCGCACACTGGTATGCGCCGCCGTGGCCCTTGGTTGGCAGATGGCCGAGCTCTTCCACTCAGACCACGAGGAGAAAGCGCCCGCCGAGCAATCACCGACCGATCGCCCGGACCTGCCGGGCGTCGGGAAACTCCAGCACGAGGAACGGCAGGAACTGCGAATAGCGCAACTCTCGCGCGGCCTTGCCTTATTGTCTTCGGCAACCAAAGACGAACAGCTCGCACGGCTGAACGACGAACTTCATGAGGTCACAAAGAGCGGGGGAGTGCCACACGATCTCGATCGGCTCCACGTCAAGTTGTTGAGTGCGCTGACGGTCGCCAACTTCCGACTCGGGAAGGCCTACGGGCTCGGTCGCGCCCTGTTTGAGACCTGCTGGGAAATGCCGGCCGGTGACACGGCCAACCCGGATGACACGGCCAAGTACCACCAAGCCTTGGGACACCATCTGGGGGAGAAACACCTGGCGAAGCTGATCGCGTGGTGCCTGGACCTCAAGTCAGTTCTCCCCGATCACGCCGGCCAGGCGGTTGCCGGTTCGTTGGAACGCTGGCGGAGCTGGGGACGCCAGAAGCCATGGACCTCGATCGAGCCAGCCGATTTCAGCCGCCGGCTGCGCCGCCAGGGGGAGCGCTGGCGGGCGATCCTGACGGGCGAGAAGGACGCTCGCGACCTGCTGACGACCACGACCTACATCAACGCCGGCGAAGAGCTGATCTCGGACGCGGCGGAGGTGACCCTCGGCTTCGTCAAGAGGTTCTGGGCGCTGGTCGCGCTGATGGCGGTGCTCCTGTTCGGCGGCCTTGCCGCGATCCTCCTCGCGAACAAGAATGGCGCGATCGCCGGGCTGGTCAGCGTCGCTACCGCTCTGGGCCTCTCCTGGAAGACGGTCTCGCCGACGCTGTCGAGACTGAGCGGCAAACTGTCGGGGCCGCTCTGGGAGGCCGAGCTCGACGCCGCAATCACCGATGCGGTGACCGAGCCCATGGTCCCGGCGACATCGGTCACACCGCCCAGCGCTGACCAGCCAGTGCCCGTCGGCCACGCGACCGACGCGCGCATCACGCGCGAGGCCGCCCGCGAGGTGTGGAAGCGGCTCGACCGCGCCACCAGGACGCGGGCGACCGTTGGGCGCCAACCGCTGGTCCGGCTGGGCTACCGCTACGCGGGTCTCTGGCGCGGGAAAGCCCAGGCTCCGTTCCTTCCTCACGACGCCTACCTGACTCACGTGCAATCCGGGCTCGAGGCTCGGCTCGCGAGCAAGGAACTCGAAGCAGGCGGGAAGAGTCGCGACGAACTGTTCGCCCAGTTCGGGCCCAACGATTGGGAGTGGATCAAGACTGTTGTCCAGGGTGGCCTGACGGCGATCGAGGGCAAGAGCAAGTTCGGCCTCGATCCCTGCGAGCAGCAGATGGGGGACCGCACGCGCATCGTGCTGTTCAGCGACTGGGCGACCGGAATGCCGCGGGCCCAGGCTCTTGCCGAGCAGATCAAGGAAGCGCTTGAGGAACCGGACGAGCCTTGCGAAAGGCACTTGATCCACCTGGGCGATGTGTACTACTGCGGGGAACACGATGAGTACCAGCGCCGCTTCCTGAAGTACTGGCCCGCCTTCGCCGAGGAGAGTGAGAGCGAGGTCGATGTGCAGTCGTGGAACCTCAACGGGAACCACGACATGTACTCGGGGGGGCGCGGCTATTTCGAGTTGATCTCACCAAAAGCGGGCGGTCCCGACGATCCCCGTCAAGAAGCGTTTGCACATCAGAACGGAACCAGCTTCTTTCGCATCTTCAACGAGCACTGGCAGATCGTCGGGCTGGACACTGCCTATGTGGACAACGACCTAGACGAAAGGCAGCTGCCGAAGCTCAGGGAGTGGCTCGAACCTCCCAAAGGCAACCCGGAGCGCGGCCAGGCCACCGGTCGCAGGACTATCCTGCTGAGCCATCACCAACTGGGCAGCTCGCGCGCCCAGGCAAGCGTCAGTCCCGGGATCAGGAAGAAGACGGCCGCGCTGCGCAAGGAAGGCCTGATCCACGCCTGGTTTTGGGGACACGAGCACCGTGCGTTCGTGTATGAGGAATACCTCAAAGTGAAGTTCCCCGTCTGCATCGGCAACGGCGGCGTGCCCGAGCTCCTCTCACATGTCTTCACCTTCTCCGGTGCGTTTCAGGCGGTCGTCGACTTCACCAGAAAGGTCAGGGCGTTCCTGACGCCGAAGCGTTGGACCCCCGCCCCCAAGGTGAAGTTCAAGCCGAAAACGCCGCGACTCGACGACCAGAACCTCAAGTGGGAAAAGCTCGGCTTCATCGTCATCGACCTCGATGGAAACCAGGGAACCGCCGTCTACCACGGCGAGGATGGCGAACTACACGAGATCGATTCGTTCGGTCGGTAGCCGACAACTTTCGCTGGCGCTAGGGCCGCGCGGAACAATTTATGTGTCCATTCAGTTCGCTGATCCGGCGCGGCCAGTCAGGGGGCTCGACTGCTGGCATCGCGTCTCCGACCGCCCCCGAAGCTCACACATTGGTCTGAAGTCTTCAGTAGCTCAACCCTGTGGCCCACCGCCCGATAACCCTCCCTTATGTAAAGGTAGTTTGGTCTTTCGGCTGCTCAGGCTGGCTCCAGCAACCAGCGGCCCTCTTCACTAAAGGCTTGATGCGGGTACCCACAGGTAGGAATCTCGCTTTGGCAACCCAGACCAGCCAGTAGGCGGCAATCAGGCCGCTGCGATTGGAGCCACGCGGTCACGATCGGTGCACCAAGCGTGCTGTCCTGCCTCAGACGTCGGTCTCCAGCATCCGCCGGCGAAGCTCCTTGCTGAGGCGGATGAAGCGCTCAGCTTCGGGCGCGTCCCGCCAGAGCCGGGTCGGCTCGGGTGCGATCGGCGCCTGGTACTTGCCCCGCGGCCCATAGGTCTTCGTGGTTGGACCATCGAGCGCGTGCAGCGCCAATTGGGCGATGCGGGCACCCGGGTAGAGCTTGATCGGGCTGTCGCCGTCGTTGACGAGCTCCAGGGTGAGGCAGCCCTTGAAACCGGGCTGGACCATGATCGCCGTCGCCACGATCAGGCCCACCCGCCCCCAGGATGAACGCCCGAGCACGTAGGCGCCAATGTCGGCCGGAACCCGTAGGAACTCCAGCGTTGCAGCGAGCATGAAATGCCCCGGATGCAGCCAGACCTCACCGCCGTAAGGGATGACGATGCGTTCGTGCATCTGCTCTATCTCCGCCTCGGTGAAGGCTGTGGGATCGAGGCCCGGCTTCTGGGTCCTTCGCATAACCAGGAACTCGGTGCCGAGGCGGAGGTCGATCGAGGCCTCCGCAACCTGCTCGTCATCGAGAATCGGAGTGACGACTAGGCGGTCCGCGATCTCCGAACGTTCCATCGCCTGCTTGATGTCCTCGTGTTTGAGGAGGGTCAAGCCACACCAACCTCCTCCCACAGGCGCAGCGCTGTGCTCATCTCGATCGCCTTGGCAACGAAGCGCTGGTACTCGGACTCATCGACCGCGAGTGAGATCGCGCCGGGGGTATCCTCGTGCTCGTCGAGCGCCGCCAGCCAGCAGCCAAGCATGATCTCAGCGTGGCTCAGCGCCTCCCCATCGGGCCCTTCGACTGGGAGGACGTCGGCATCGAGGAGTTCTCGCAGGTAACCCTCGCACGCAATCCATTGCTCCGACGTGAAGCGAGCGTCGTCAAGCGCCTCTTCGCTCAGCTCCATGATCCGGGTCGAGCAGTTGCGGCTCACTTCCTCGGCGAACCAGGCGATCGTGGACCCCTCGGCCGGCTCCGTCGCCGCGTACTTGAACCAGGCCCAGATCTGCGCCAGCCGTTTCTCCAGCATCTGCGCCCAACCGCTGTGCTCGGCGAGGCGAACTAGAAGGCGGGTCCGCGAGGCCATGCTCGGATGTTCGGCGTCCGGTTCGGCCCATCCGACAGAGAGGCCCACCTCGGCGAAGGCGAGGAGGTAAGAGGGGCCGAGCAGGCCAAAGGCGAGCGCATCGCAGAGCAACTCGTCGATCCAGAGCCGCGCCATCTTTCCCCCTGCTTCCTCGACCAACGCCCCGAATTGCCCAGCGCGGGCGACCGCCTCCCCGAGCAGCGCGTCGTAGGCGCCACCAGCGAGCAGCGGCTCCAGGGCCCTGTCGACCAGCCTGCCGTCGCGGACCGCGGTGTGGGCGAGCTCATGGGCGAAGAGGCAGTGCAGGAGCATCGTGTGGCGCTCGTGGGCGGGGATGCTGAGCACGATCGGCGCCGGCCTTTCGGGCTCCGGTGTCTCGTCACCGAGGTGCTCCTCGAAGAGCCAATGGAAGGGCCAGCTCTGGGTCGAGTACATGTAGTCGCGGCTCTGAACCGGCGAGACCTCTACACCCGGCCCGAGCAACGAGAGGGCGAGCTCGTCAGCGAAGTGCAGTGCACCAAGGTCGAACCTCTGCGCTTCGACAGGATCGAGCCAGGTCAGGGCCGAGTGCGTGGCCCAGACCAATGGCGCGTAGAGACGCAATTCTCGTGCGCCCGCCCGTTTCGAGGCTTCGCTGTGGCGCTGTGGATACTCGGCCTCAAGGTTCTCCACCTTGCGGGCGATCGCGTCGAGAACGGCAAGGACGTGGTCGGCCAGAACGGTGCCGCGACCGGCGGCTGGCAGCAGCGCCTTGACCTCCGCACGAAACTGCCGAAGCAGCCGCTCGACCGAGCCTAGGGCGAACTTGAAATCGTCGTCCGCGGTAGCCATGGAGCGCCCTCTCGCCGGGAGCGGACGATTCCCGTCGCCTGCCCCAGTCGCGCTTCGCTGATTGTGGTGAACACGTTCAGCGCCGTCTCAAGGATCTCCGTGCGAGGCAGAGCCGGCTCCCCTTGACTTACTGCGTCAAGCGTCTCCGCAAGCTGGATGATCGTGGCGCTCGCCTCCTCCTCGCTCTCTCCGAGATCAACGGCGAGGACGACCATGCTGCGCGCGCGCGGCACGCTTTCGCCGCCCAGCATCTTCTGAGGCGAGCCGCCTCCAACAGGCAGATCGGACTCTCCAAGCCTCACCAGCGAGCGCAGCAGCGCCCCGCCCGAGCGCAGGGTTGCCCTTGCTTCCTCGCTGAGGTCGGCGCCGGCCAATGCCTGGTCGATCGCCCAGATCACCCGGTTGGCCTTGAGGCCCGACTGGACGGTCGCGGAGAGTTCCTCTAGCCGTTCGAAGTCACGCATATCCACATCCTCTCGGCTCGGTCAACCCATCGTCGAGCACTACTTTCATACAAGTATCCTTATACCTGCCTCGGACGGTGGCAAAACTCTAGATTTTGTGCGCGAATTTTGCGGGAAGCTCATAAACTTTTATGAAAGTTAGAAACGCCACGTTCCGAGGCAGAGCAAGGTGGCTGGAGATTGGAATTGCCGTCAGCGACCGCTCCCTGACCATGGCCGAGTGCGCGCGCAAGCTCGGCGTCAATGCCGGGGCCCTTCACCGACCGATCAAGGAGATGATCGAAGCGGAGGTGCTGGAGGTGGACGGCTCAACCTCCTTCGGCCGAAACGCCAGATATCGCCTACCGGCGGACCTGCGCGAGCCTCTCGAGGCCGAGGTGGCCGAAGGACAGCCGCTCGGCCGGATTCTTGAGGGCCAGCCTCTCTTCCTTGTCGAGATCGATCGCCTTCTCGACCTTGCCCAAGCGCTCGTCGAGAGCGACCTGACCCGCAGCGTGGTCTGGCTCGCGGAGCTGGACGGAGGCACCCGCTATCTGCTCGTTCTCGACAGCCGGCCTGAGCTGCACGTCGCCCATGCGCGCCTGAGAACCGCAATCGAAGCGACTGGCGGAAGCTGCCAGCCGCTCCGGACATCGCGGATCATGACGCCACCGGCTTGGCGCGCGCTGCTGGCCTCTGCTCGCGACGCCGCGGGCTAAGTGCTGCGCGCCGCCCCCTGTTGCTCCCGCATCTCGCGCATCACGGTTTCGTAGATCTGCTCGTAATTGTTCGCCCAGTCGTCGCAATGGGGCAGGAACTCGCGCAGGTAGCGCTTGCGCTCCTCGGAGATCCAGTCGTTGGCCTCGACGGCGGCCTGACGGCCGCTGACCAGCCGCCACTGTTCGGCGTCGATGCCGCCGAGGCGGGCGGTCGCGGGAACCGTGAGTGCCTCGTAGTGCCCGGTGCCGTCGCACCTCAGAGTGAGGAAGGAGCGGTGCTTCTCGATCGGCTCGAGGTGGTCGTAGGTGAGCGTTTCGACGCTGCGCTGCTCGGAGCGGATGTCCTGGCGCAAGCGGGTGATCTCCTCCGGGTTCTCACCTTTGCGCCCGTAGATCAAAAGGTAGCGCGGCGAGAAACCTCGGCGTCGCCACTCGGGCGGGATCGCGTAGGCGTTGAAGAAGACCTCGCGGTTGTCGGAGAGCCATTCGCGCCACTGCCGGAGCTGGTTCAGCGCCTGCGTCAGCTGGTGGGATGGTCGCGGTTCGCTGCCGCCCGCCAGCCACTGCTTGCCGGGGTCCTCGATCTCGATGAAGACGGGTTCGACCGCCCCACTGTGGCGGGCGATCCAGAGGAAGTCGGGGCGACGGTGGCCGAACCCTTGCAACGGCGGCTGGGCGACCATACCGTCCGGCCAGGCGCCGTGGCCCGCCCAGCCGGGGAAGGCGCCCGGAACCAGAGCCGGGTGCCCCTCGAGGAAACGCTGCATCTCCTTCTCCCCGGCTCCCTCGCCAAGCAGACCGCGGAACTCCGCCGTGGCCCGCTCGGAGTAATCCTCCCAGGACATAGGCGGCGGGCCACTGTCCCACGGGGGCGAGATGTCGGTGAGGTCCGCCATCGGGCCATCCTACGATCCCTCAGTGGCCTACGCGGACGATATCGAGACAGCCGAAGCTCGGATGAGCGTGTGGGGTGCGCTCATCGATCTCACGCCGCTGCGGCCTCGTGGATCAGTCCACTGGACGAACGACGCTGCGCTACGAATCCGCAGGAAGGATCGTGAAGGCGCCGCCCCGCAGCGGCGTCATCGCCCGGAAGGCACGCTGGTCAAAGCTGGCGATCCGGTCGGTGCGGTGGCGATCGGCGAGGACGGCGAGCGAGGCGTCGGCGAGGCCCAGCTCGAGGTCGCAGTAGCGGCGCGCCAGGTCGCGGGCCGCGCCCAGCTCTTTGCGATCGAGGCAGTCGACGAGGAAGGTGCCGGCAGCGAGGTCGTCTAGGAAGGCGAGCTCGACCTCGACACCGAGCCGGGTGAGGATCAGGTAGTCGGCCTCGGCGACTGCCACCTGCGAGGTGACGAGCGGCCCCCGCTCTGCTTCAAAGAGCGCGACGACCGCCTCGTGCTCGGGATCGTCGGCGTCGGCCTGGGCAAAGAGTGTGCCGGCGTCGAGGATCAGCGTCATCGACGGGGCTCGCCCCGAGCCTTGCGGTAGAGCTCATCGGCATCCCAGTGCCGGTCCACGTTGCCCCCGCTTCGCCCCTTCCCCATGCTGCGGAAGGTTCGCGACGGCGCCTCGGAGAGCACCCGATCCACTCCCTCGCGGATCAACTCGGCCTGGCTGCGGCCACTGGCACTCGCCAGTCGGCCCAGCCGCTCTGCCTGGGAGTCGTTGATGTAGACGGTGGTCTTATGCACCATATGTATGGTACCAGCGGTATCAGGTGGGGGTGAGTAGCGTCGCCGGCTCCGGGTCCCTACCCCGGCGCCGCAAACTCCGGGGTAGGGCAGAAGTCCGGCCATCCTCGCCGTTATCGTCAGCGCCAATGGTGGAGCGAGCCGAGGAGAACCACGGATCATGGACGCAGCAGACCGGCCCCTGACCCTTCCTGAGCTGGCCGAAGTCGCCGAGGTCGAGTACGCGAGGCTTCACTCGTGGCTGAAGCGCGGCCTCGTGCAGGCGAGCGTTCAGACTTCCACCGGAAGCGGCCGGCCCAATCTGTTCTCCAGGGACGACGCCCTGCGAGCCCGCATCCTCGGCGACCTCGATCGTGCCGGCGTCAACTTCAAGTCGCTGCAGAAGACCGCCGAGAAGCTGAACGCCCACAGCGAGTTCTTGCAGGGCGAAGGCGTGCTGTCGGTCAACGGCACCGTCGAGTTCTTCTCCTTCGAGCCAGTCGATGGCGGAGATAAAGGAGCCCGGCGTCGTCTACCCGCTGTCTTTGGCCCGCGCCGCAACCGAGCAGGCGCTCTCCTCCTCTTCGTAGTTGGTCTGAATCAACTCGACTCAAACGCGATCAAGTTGATGTCCGACCGGTTTGAGAGGTTGCCGGCATGGGCGGTGGCCCGACCACAAGAACGGAGACCCCTCGCCGGATTCCCGCGCCGGCGGGCGACGGGCAACTCGCGGGCGATGGACTAGCCGCGCCGAACGGCAAGCCGGAGCCGAACTTCTGCGAGCTGAGGCAGGAGATCGATTTCGAAGCTGACGGAGACGTGGCTCCGAGCCCCGGCCTTCGTGTTCGCCTTGCTCCGCAGCATCTGCCGCTCGTCATGGCCGGGGGAGAACCGGTCGGCTCTGTCACCGAGCCCGATGCCACCGCGATGCGCCATTGCATCGAAGAGGGGTTCCAGATGGTGGGCTCGGTGCGGGCATTCGATTCGGCTTCGCGGCAAGGCAAGCTGACAATCTCGGGAACCGATGTAGGCGGGTAGCGGTGGAGGCGCAGGGCAAGCTGTTTGTGTCTGAGGGTCCGCTCTGTGCTCGCTGCCCATGGCGTAAAGACTGCGGAGCCATGTTCGGGGACAAGGCTTGTCGCGCCAGGTGGAAGAGCAAGGCCTGGGGTGGGCGGCAGTCTCTGCACCCCGCGTTTCGGATAACCGCGGAGTTCCTGGCGAGCGTCGGCGGGCCCGGCTTCGAGAGCGTGGCGGTGCGGCCGGCCGAAGTGCCGCCGCTCCCGCAGTACATGAGCCTGATCCGGATGCGCCGGGACCTGAGAGGGCAGTTGCGCAACTCGGTGTATGGGATAAGCGCCGGCGAGGTGATCGGGATGAGATCGAAGCCGTTGTCCGCGCAGGCGGTACGGGAGCTGGTCGGCCTGGAGCCCGACCAGTTGCTCGTCCTGCTCCTGTTCGGCAAGGACAAGTACTTGGAGCGACTGTGGAACCACCGCCATCGATTCCTGCCCGAACTTGCCCGCGGCGGATTCGACCTCATCGTCGCTCCCTCCTACTCGCTGTGGGAACCGCGTCCGCGACCCGAGCATCTCTACGCGCTCAAGAGGACGCTGCTCATCTTCGAGACCTTGCAGGAGCTTGGGGCGCCGGCGATCCCGCGGGTGGCATGGTCGGTGGACAGCGACGCCGAGCGACTGGCGAGCTGGGCCACCGACAATCCGGCTTTGAGTCACGTAGGAATCGACCTGACGACCTACTGCGGGGCTCGTGCATATGCAGACCAACTGGAGCTGCTGGAGAGGTTTGACCAGCTGAGCGGCGCCAGGTTGTCTTACCTGGTCAACGGGCCGAGCAGGCTGGATCGCATTCAGGGGCTGTACGAAGCCGTATCTCCCGAGCGCATCCACATCGCCAACTCGCGGGCGATCGCCAGAGACAGTGCCCCAGGGACGAGCTTCCTCGAAAAGGAGGAAACCGAGGAAAAGGTGGTGCTGGCAGCGCGAAGCGTCTCCTCGAAGTCGGATGACACCAGGTATCGCAGCGCGAGTGTTGCGCCCACGCGGACCTACTGAATACCGCAGGCTGCCCAACCACTTCGGAAAGCGCCCAAGGGATCTACTCCTCCATAATTGCTGGCCCAGATTCAGGCTTGCGGATGACGCCCCCGACGGTGGATCAGGCGCCAAGTCGTACTGATTCCTTCGGCGGCGCGACTCGCCAGCACGCTCTTCCAGGCTCCGCGGCGCAGCGCGTAGTGGAGGTGTCCTGCCCACCACAGCAGCGCGCCGAGCATGACGAGGAGCAAGCCACTGGCGTTGCCAGTCACAGCAAGCCCTACCGCACCCACGAGTATGAACACGGCACCTCCAAAGCGCAGCGCGAAGCCGCCGAAGATCCAGAAGCCGAGCGCGGCAAGAAGCACCATGCCGATCGCCGAGAGAATCATCTGCTCGGCACCTCCTCGGCGTGGCGCGTTTGCAGTGAAGTCCCTTCCCCGCGCACTCGCTTGAGGCGCCGCAGCTTCTCGATCCCGGTAGGCGCCAGCTCCCAGACGCCGCGCCGCGAGTCCGCTCGCAGCCATCCGCGTTCGATTAGCTGCTTGCGGACGACATCGATCCGCATCTCCCAGCGCGGGGCACCGCAGGGCAGCGCCTCGCGGTCGAGATCGCCGAGGCGCCCGCCCAGCCGCTCGCGCACCGCGGCGGCGACCTCGCGGCGCGGAGCACTGCCGCCCAACTCGGCAAGCGCCCTCAGGATCGGCAACTCGTAGGCGCTGTAGGGGAGGAGGGCCGGGGGGCTTGGCAGGGGCTCTTCGCTCTCCCGCTCGCCCTCGACCAGCGCCTTCAGCCGCGCCCGCTCGGCCGGGTCGCGACTCATCGCGTGCGTGTACACGCGCAGGGTAAAGCCGGGGTCGGTATGGCCGAGCTGGGCCATCACCGAGGCGGGGTCCTCCCCGCAGGCGATCAGCACCGAGGCGAAGGTGTGGCGCAGCTTGTGGGCGGAGAGGCCTTTGGGAAGCGGCACGTGCCCGCGGCACTCGAGCAGCTCGTCGGCGCGCTCGAAGGTCGCCAGCAGGACCGCGACGCGCAGGTTGTCCTTGTTGCGCCGTCCGCCCGTGCCGGTCGGGAAGACGAGGTCGTCGGGACCCGAGCGGTAGGCGCTCGCCTTGTGGGCGGCGAGGATGTCGCGCAGGATCGGCCTGATCTTGATCTCGCGCAGGCCGGCCTGGGTCTTGGAGCGCCCGACGTGGATGCGGCCGTTGGCGAGGTCGATGTCGCGCCAGAGCAGGTGGCCGAGCTCGTGGGCGCGGGGGCCAGCGAGGATCAGCGTGGCGACGATCGCCCGCCGATCCGCGCATGCCCGGCGCGGATCGCGGTCGAGCTCGGCGGCGGCGGCGAGCAGCGCCTCGATCTGCGCCGCGGTGTCGAGGTACACAGGGCGGCGCTGCTCGGCGCGCAGGCGGCGCCGCTTGCCCGCCGCCGCGTTCTCCGCGACGTGCTTGTAGTCGAGGGCGACGGAGAGGATCCACTGCAGGACGTCGATCGTCTTGTTGATCGTCGAGGGGGCGAGCGGCCGCAGTACCTGACCGTGCTCGTTTCGAAGCGGCGAGTGACGCTCGATCGCGCAACGGCGCGTCTGCGATTCGCTGACCTTGAAGCTGCGGTAGGCGTCGACGGCCTCGGCGTCGATCGCCGGCAGCGGCCAGTCGGCGAAGTAGGGCAGCAGGTGCGCGAGTGCCCACTCGTCCGAGCGCAGCGTGTTCTCGCTCACCTGCCCCTCGCGCGAGGAGACGAGCTCGCGGGCGAAGGGGCCGAAGAGCGGCGCCTCGCCCATCTCTTCGGTCGGCTGGCGGCAGCGCTGCGGCGGCACCCAGATGCCCCGGCGCACGTCGGCGAGGACGTTCGCCAGCTCCTCCTCGGCGCGCCTTTGGTCCCAGCCCTCGCACTCAAGCCCCAGGGTCACGTATTGGCGCTTGCCGTAGGCGACGAAGCGAAGTGCGAAGCCGTGCCCGCTCTTCCACTTGCGCTCCACCACCTGTCCCCCGGATCTACTTGCCATCGCCGCTCACCTCCTCTCGCCGGCGGAGAAGGAAGCGGCGGCGCGAATGCCCAGCGGGGCTAGGCTTTTCATCGCGTCGAAGCTCCGTCTTCGGCGCCGGGCCGGGGGCGTTGGAGCGCCGCCCGGCCGTTCTTTTCTCTTGTTCGGCGACGATAGCTCTGCTGCGCGCGGAAAGCGAGTCGGGATGCGAATCGCCGCGAATCGGCGGGAATCCGCGCGAATCGCGCCGCTGCGGCAATGGGGCGCCGAGGCGCTCGGCGACCTCGTCGGGATCGAACCGAAGCCGGGGCCGCCGTCCCGAGCCGAGACGCCGGGCGCCGAGCTCGGCGGCGTGGTTGTAGACCCAGGAGCGATCCACGCCCCACCAGCGCGCTACCTCCGCCGCCGTCAGCAGCCGCGGTGGCGGATCGGACTGCTCGGGGGATCGGGCGCCACCGATCGCCTTGGCGATCGAGACGGTGAGCGCCTCGATCGACTCCGTCGACAGCCGGACCTCGGCAGGCTCACTGCCTTCTTGGCTCACCGTCGCCTCCCGAAAGGGCCGCCCTCCACCTCGGCCTCTCCCTTCCCCGGCGACCAATGGGTTATTCGAGCCGCGGAGATCTCCACATAGGTGGGATCGAGCTCGATGCCGATGAAGCGCCGCCCCTCGATCGTCGCTGCAGCGCCGGTCGTGCCCGAGCCGCAGAAGGGGTCGAGCACGAGGCCGCCGGGTGGGCAGAGCAGGCGCACCAGCCAGCGCATCAGCTCGAGCGGCTTCACGGTCGGGTGCGGATTGCGCACATCGGCCGGCTTCCTGCCGGCGGCGCCTGCGTTGGGGAAGAGGTCGAGGGTACGGCGAGGGAGCCGCTCGCAGCCGGCGTCGCGCTCGGAGCGGCTCGCCTTGGGGCAGTAGAGGAAGCGGCTCGGCGCCAACCGCTTGCGACCCTCGGCGACGCAGCGATCAGCTTCGGCCACCGGGCAGCCCGGCGCGCACTCGCTCTCCCTACAGCCGAGCGAGTGACCGAGAAGGACGTTGGCCGGGTGGCGACCTTCGACCCGGCAGCTCTCGGCGTTCAGCGCCCCCGTCCCGTGGCGGGCGATCGTCTCCTCGGTGGTCCCGTCCAGTTCGCGACGCGCGAGCACGATCGGCTCGAAGGCGGGCTTCAGCGTGCTCGCACGCCCGCCCGGATAGCGGCGCGACTTCGACATCCCCTCCGCGTAGAGCCACATCAACGTGTCGCGGTTCTCCAGGCCGGCGTCCTCGACGCCGCAAGCAAGCCGGTGGTAGGTGCGGGGTGAGCCGAAGGCAGCGAGGAAGGCGCCGGGCTTCAGCACGCGTCTGCACTCGGCGGCCCAGATCCGGCACCAGGCCTCGAACGCCTCGCCGGGGCCGAGCCGCTCGTTCTCCTGCCGCGCCGCGGCCTCGCGGATCGCCGCCGAGTCCCAGCGCTCGCCCTGAAAGCCGATCGCGTAGGGCGGGTCGGTGACGATCGCATCGACGCTTTCCGAATCCAAGCTGGCCAGCACCTCCAGCGAGTCGCCTTCGAGCAGCCGCACTCTGTCCCCCGCTGCGGTTCCTCTGGCGGTACCCCGACGCCGCCGCGAAGCGCCCCGTCTCGCTTTGCGTACTTTGCTCACCCGCGCTTCCCCCCATCGGCGGGCACGCGGCCAAGCCAGTCGACCGCTCGCCCCGGGTCGCGGACGTCGCGGAAGATCGGCGCGAAGGGGCCTTCGGCCTGCAGGTCTTCCAGCAGGCAGATCGAGATCGAGACCTTCGCGGCGCGTGAGAGGAGCGGGTTGCTGCGCAGGAGGGCAAGCGCGGTGGAGCGACGGCGCTCCAGCGCCGTCCGGCTCCTCTCGCCAAGCACGCAATGGACCCGGGGGAAGACCGGGTAGAGCGAGCGCCACAGCGGCTCCTCGCCCCTCTTTCCACCCGCCCCGTAGAGCTCCGCGTAGCGGGCCAGCTCGCCTGCGAGCCGATCGACCGAGAGCGTCGCGCGGTCGACCTCGAGGAAGCGCTGTTCGATCGCGACGCCTTCCTCGGTGACGCGCAGGTAGGTGAAGACCGCGTCAGCAATCAACATGCGCCGTCGCCGTCCCCTCCCCCGCGAGAGGAGGTGGAAGACCTCGTGGCGCCAGGCGAAGGGACCGAACTCATCGCCGCGTACCCGCGCGGCCTGCATGAAGCAGATAGCCGTGTCGTTGACGGCAAGCGTGTGCGCCTGCAGCGGCCCGGCTGCTTCCTCGGCGCCGATCAGGCGAGGCTCTCCCTGCAGCAGACCCGCCTCGCGCGCCAGCCTCGCCCCCAGCCCGGTCGCATGCCAGAGGCGGCGGTGAGAGCGCGGCGACTGAACGTAGCCGGCAAGTCCCGCCATCTGCAGCCGCAGGAGCAGCCGCTGCGCCCAGCGCTCGGTGTTGTCGGGGAGGTGCATGACGCGCACCTGCTCGGTGGAGAGCACGCGGTGCTGGGCGAGCGAAGCGACCACCTCGATCCCGGCCTCGGTGGGGATGCTTTGTACGTCTGCGGATCCCCTCATCGCTCCGGCCTCGCTGTGCCCGGCACCCATAGCCCGCCCTCCGGCTCGTTCGGCGCAGAGTCAGGCTCGGAGCGCTGAGGGCTTCCTTCTCCAGCGCCACCGCCATCGCCGCGCCCCTGCAGCTCGGCGAGGATGCGCGCGTCAAGCCCCTCCAGGTGCTCCACCGCCTTGGCCGCTTCGGTGCGTTTCACTGGCCCAGCAACGGGCTCCTCGCTTTGCGCCGGCGGCTTGCCGGCGGTGTCCTCGACCTGAATCCCCTCCAGGGCAAAGGGCTCGCTCAGCTCACCTTCGTGCGTGACCTGGGCGATGAAGCGAAAGCGGGCGAGCTTGGTCAGGGCGGCGGGGTCGGGCTTGCCCGCCCACTCCCTGGTCAGCAGCGCAGCCGCATGGGAGTTCATCGTCGTCGCCAGCAGGTGGGAGCGGTTGGTGGTCAGAGCGGTCAGCGTCTTGGGGTTGAGACGGTCGGGGTTCTGGTTCAGCACCACCGCCCGCAGGCCGAACTTGGCGCTCTGCTCCAGAAGCGCGGCGAGGGTGCCCGAGGCGGCGCTGTCATAGCTCTGCACCTCATCGAGGAAGACCCAGAAGGGCCGCCGGCGGGAGGCGGCGAGCTCTCCCCGCGCCTTCGCCGCGCGCAGCAGGTCGAAGAGGATCAGGTTTGCCAGCAGGCGCTCGTGCAGGTCGCCTCCGCCGGGATGGGCGAGGACGATCCAGCCCTGATCCATCGCCTCGCGCACCCGGTAGCTGCCCTGGCTCTGGCCGAGCAATGCGGTGATCGAAGCTGAGGTGCGCAGGCGATCGACCAGGTTGGTCACCGGGGTGATCGCCTCTTCTGTCAGTCGCGGGAAGCGCTCTTCCCAGAAGTCGCGCGAGGACTGTGGCAGGAAGGGCAATGCCGCCTCGCGCCACTCCTCCTTGGAGAGCAGGGCCGGAAGCTGGAAGATCGTCGGCGCCAGCTCGGGCGGCAGCGCCTTGGCGATGTGGGCCAGGGCGCTTGCGGCCTGCGTGGTCAGGTTTATCGCCCGGGTGCTGCGGTCGTCCCACTTGAGGGTCGAGGCGAAGGCATCGACGATCGCCGCCACCCGCGCTTCGGCTTCTGTGTCGTCCTCGCCGCTGCGCAGCTCGAAGAGGTTCCAGCCCACCGCCTCGCGGGAGCGACCGGAGACGTCGAGCTCGACCACCCGCTCCGCCACCCCCGCTTCGCTCAGGTAGGGCCTAATCCGCTCCAGCGCGTCGCCGTGGGGATCGAGGAAGAGGCCGCCCGCCCCGCTTCGAACCAGGTGGACGAACTGGGCAATCGCCGTCTCGGTCTTGCCGTAGCGGGAGCGGCCGGCGATGTAGGTGAAGAAGGTGTCGGCTGTTCGTGCGGCGACGATCTTTCCGCTCTCGCCACCCACCCTGCCCAGCGGAATCAGCTCGCCCTTGTCCTGCTCGAAGGTCGGCAGCGAGGGCGGCGCGCCCAGCAGCGTCCCCGAGCGCACCACGTTGCGCGAGACGCACTGGGCGGTCGGCGGCTTGAGGAAGCCGGCGACCTCGCGGGCGGTGAGGATCGAGCGCTTGGCCGAGCGGTGCAGGCTGGTCCCCCAGCGGCGGTCGAAGCTCCGCCGCCGGGTCGGGAAGTCCGAGCCGAAGAAGACGGTGTCGCCGAAGCCCAGGCCCGAGGGGCGAAGCCAGTTGCGGGCGCTCGACGGCGCGAAGGCGGCGAGCAGCAACTGCATCGCCGTCTTGGCGCGTGGCTTCCCGGTCGCTTCTGCGCAGAGCAGGATCTGCGCCTCAAACAGCGGCCCGGCCTCGTGCAGCTTCGCGTTCAGCGCCTCGCCGACCATGCGGCGCTCATGCAGCTCGGTCGGGTCGGCGGGTCCCTTGCGCCGTTCGTTGTTGAGTATCTCTGCCAAGCTGCGCCGCTGCGCGTAGCGGCGCTTTGCCTGTCGCTTCAGCCGCGCCCGCAGGCGCGAGGCCCGCCGCGGCGAGGCCGCCAGCAGGTCGACGAAGACCCAGACCCGCTCGCCCTCGGCGGGCCGAAGCGACTCCATCGCCGCGGCAAAGGGCTGCAGGGGGTCGGGGACGAGTTCCAGGCGGGCGAGCGGCTCGATGCTGGGGTGAGCGGGGACGAGCTCAGTGCGCAGTTTGACCCGATCGACCTGGGGCCAGCCGGGCAGCACGTCGGCGCTCTCTCGCACTTCGACCCCCTCGTAGCTGCGCAGGGCGGCGCGGACCAGCTCCTGGGAGCGGGCGGGGTAGTCGAGCAGGTAGACGAGGCGGCCCTGGCGGTCGCTGACGAGGGCGACCCGCAGCGCGCTCGCGCGGCGATCGAGCCAGCCGCGCAGGCCGCGGTCGGCCCGGGCCAGCTCGGCGGCGAAGCGCAGCACTTCCTCGGGCTTGGCCTCGAACTCATCGGCTGGAACGACCGCCGTGATGATTCGCTTGCGAAGCGCGCGGCGGGTTGCGAGGAAGCGTTGTGGAGCCAGCGCAGAGGCGATAGCGAGCGTGCCGAGAGCGAGGGGCACGAGCCAGATGGCTGCGGTGGCGAGCAGCTGGGCAGGGTGGATGCTCGATGTCCACTTGACGAGGATGATCGCGGCGATCACGGTGGCGATCGCTATCGCGAGGCGAGCTTCGTCGGAGGAGTCGCGACGGTTCATGCACCGACCTCCGGGTGACGTAGATATGTCGGCAAAACGCGATCGGCGCAAACCGTGTCGGGGTGCGGGATCGACGGCTTCTCGGCGCGGATTCGACCGACCGTAGGGCCGACCGCACGCCCGACCGCTGGGTCGACCGCAGGGCCGACCGCACGGTCGACCGTGGCGTCTACGCCAATGTCCGCGAAGTGAGAGGCCGGCGTTCACTGTCGAACCCTCGGTCGCCGGCGGCCTTTCGGTTCGGCCGAAGCCCCGAAGACCTCGATCCAGCTCGCCGGTTCGTAGCTGTAGCGCGCCCGGTTCTCGGGCTCCCCCGGCGAGGCCGAGGTGAGCCAGGAGAGGTGGATGTGGGGACCGCCGGCGCAGGGCACGCAATGCAGCGGGTCGCCGTGGTTGGGATAGCCGTTGTAGCCGACGAAGCGGAAGGGCGGGCGGGCGCATTCGGGGGCGACGCCCGATGCCGCGCAGGAGGGCTTCCAGCCGACCGCGCGGGCGAGGCGCGCGGTTCGCGACCATTTGCCGTCGCGCGGCCCGGCGTCGATCGCCGCGCCGAGCGGATGCTCGCCGGTCGCCTCGTGGCCGCTGGGCGAGTAGCAGGAGGAGACAAGCACCCCGAAGCGGCGGGCGAGGTAGACGACGTCGGGGACGATCCGCGCGTCGCAGCTGATCCCCGGATAGGCGCTCACGTCGGCGGGCAGCGCCGCCAGGTGTCGCGGGGCGAAGGCCTTTCGCACCGGGCCGAGCGGGCCGGAACCGGCGCCTTCGGAGGCCACGCAGCCGCCGCCGAGCGACGCGCCCGACTCCCCTCCGGCACCGCTGCCGAAGCCGTAGGAGACGGCGCGGCGCATCACCTCGTCGGCGTAGTCGACGATCCCGTCCGCGCAGGCGCCGTAGTAGTTGCAGGCGGCCTGGCGGTAGGCGGCATAGGTGCCGCCGGTTGGCGGCGCGTGCATGACCACGCGCATCAGCCGCGCCGCGGTGAAGATCGCATCGGCGAGGTCGAAGGGTTCGGCGCGCCCGTCGCCGTCGCCGTCGACCTTGTAGGTGTCCCAGATCGTCGGGCCGGGGCCGGGGCTGCAGGCGCTGCCCGGCACCATCGCGATCTGCATCGGCCCGCCGCAGCCCGAGGGGTAGACGTGGGCGCAGGTGCCGGTGCCGCACTCCTGGGTGCCGATAGAGGCGACGAAGGTCCACTCGATGTCGAAGCGGCGGCCGGCGGCCTGGTAGAGGGCGAGGCGGGCCGGTGGAATCTCACGCCTCGCCGCCGCGCTCGCCGGCTGGGCCGCTGCGGTGCCGCCTCCCAGGCAGCCCAGTTCGCTGCCGAGGATCGCCATCACCGTCGCGGTCACGGTCAGCACCACGGCCAGGCAAGTCCCGAGGACGACGAGCACGAGCAGCGAGCGTCCCCTCCCCACCCGGCTCATTTCCCGCTCCCCTTCCGACGGGGGCGCCGCGACCGGGACGCACCCCTTCCGCCGGGGCGCTCCTCACCCGCCGGCTTCCGCTCAGGCTTCCCACCTGGCTCGCGCTCGGCACGCAGGTCGGCCTCCAGGCTGCCCGCATCATTGGCCTTGTCCTGCGGGCGCGCCGGATCGGGGACGGGCGCTCGCTCGCCGGGCTCGCGGGTCTGCGGCCTGCGCCGTTTCGCGGGAGGTTTCGCCTGCGGGGATTCGCTGGAGCCCGCCCGCTCGGCCTGGCGTTTGCCCGGCTTCGGAGGCCCGGGCGCGGGACGCCCGGCGCTTGCCTCGCGCGCGGTGGATGCCAGCGCAGCCTCGGCGGCCCGGGAGCGGCGAGCACCCTCCTTGGCGACGGGCTTACGAGAGCCTGCCGTCGCGGGCACGGGCGCACCGCCGGCCCCGGCCGGGGCGCTGCCGGCCCGGCGCTCGCCTGCGGGCACTTTGCCGCCCGGACGGTCGCGTCCGGCATCGCGGGTGCCGCCGTCACCCGGATCGCTCCGGCGCGGCGCCGACCCCGCCAGGCCGACCCCCCCACGACCGCCGCCCCGGCGCGAGCCCGAGCCGCCACCGCCAAGGCGGGTCGGGGCGCCGGAGGTTCCCGAGCCCCCCGAGCGGCCGAGGCTGCGCAGCGGGCGCCCGAAGCTGCGCGCGCCGTAGTAGAGGGCGAGCAGGCGCATGGAGC
Organism: uncultured Solirubrobacterales bacterium; assembly: GCA_963817905.1. Taxonomy (GTDB): domain Bacteria; phylum Actinomycetota; class Thermoleophilia; order Solirubrobacterales; family 70-9; genus VRUE01. Next base: position 1,220,076 of record CAWFPS010000003.1, read on the forward strand.
CCTCGCGCCCCGGGGCGCCCGGCCCGGTGGCGATCCCGACCAGGCCCTCGACCAGCGCCTTTCGCTGCAGGAAGACGGCCCAGAAGAAGAGCGCCTGCAGGCCGAAGGACATCAGCCAGCCGAGAGAATCGGTGGCGGCCGCCAGGGCGCCGTTGACGGCGAGCAGGACGGCGAGCACCAGCGAGTAGGCGGCCTTGCGCAGCAGGAAGCCGCAGAGCTTCTCCAGCCAGCCCTTGAAGAAGGCATGGCCGCGGCCGGGGATCGCCGCGGCGACCAGCGCCACCGGGGAGAAGGCCAGCATCAGGAGCAGCAGGACCTGGGCGAGGATCACCCCGACCGAGAGCGCCCCGAGCAGGCAGAAGGCGCCGAGCTCGCCGGCGAAGACGACGATCGCGACCAGCAGGCGCTGGTACTGCCCGCCCTCCTCCATCGCGTCGGTGGCGGGCTTGTCGGCGACCCCGAGCCGGTAGCCGTGGCGTTCGGGGTCGGCGTCGGGCAGCTTCGAGGAGTCGCCGTGGTCGAGGGCGTCGTACTCGGCGTTTCGTTCGTCTGTGCCGAGGCCGAAGCGCAGGAAGTGCGGCCCGTACTTGTTGGCGTCGTTGACGCAGGCCTTGCGCCCGGCGGCGACCCCGGTCCCGGCCGCGAGGCGGCGGGCCAGCGAGGCGTCTTGGGAGGGGTCCGGGGAGAGCGGGCGCACCGCGACCGATTCGGGGTCCGAGTCTTCGGAGCCGGTTCCGGCCACCACGCAGTGCTCGAGGCCGCCGAACTCCAGCACCGCCCAGGGCCGGGCGACGAGCAGGTCGAAGAGCTGCTGCGCTCCCCCTTCGCGCGCGCTGGCGCCACTGGAGGGGCTGCCGTGGGAGGCGACCGAGAGGAAGGCGACCGACATCCGGTTCGTCCACTGCGAGGCGGCGCCGATCGTCTTGCCGGGCTGGGCGACGAAGAAGAGGGCCAAAACGACGTAGAGGAGCGAGAGGCCGAGCGCGCCGGCGGTCTCGGCGTAGCGGCGCTGCACCAGCGCCTTCCACATCGCCCAGGTCCCGGCCACGGCGACGGCGAGGACGAGCCAGGGTGCGCCGAAGACGTCGGAGTAGAGCGAGTGGATCGCCTGGGCGACCGGCCCGAGCGCTCCCGCCCCGCCCGTCGCCCGCGAGCCGTTCACCAGGTCGAGGCCGAAGGCGAAGTCAAAGAGGGCGATCAGGGCGCTGGCGAGGAAGCCGGTCAGCGACCAGATCACGCTGGCGAGGAAGTAGGCGATCATCGGCGGCACGCCGGAGACGTCGACGCCGCCGGTCAGCGAGGCCGAGACGGCGTCGAAGTGCTGGTCGAGCATGTAGTGGGAGAGGGGGAAGCGGCCGAGCAGGCCTCCGGAGCCCAGCGGCGAGGCCGGGCCGACGTTGCCCCAGACGTCGCTCGCCGCACCCGCCGGGGGGTGGGCGAGCGCGACGAGCGCGAAGCCCATGCCGAGCACGAGGGCGACACGGCGCCGCCACCGCTGCCGCCGCGCCGGCCTCATGCGCCCTCCGCCTTCGGGCTGTTGTCGAGCGCCGCCAAGAGCTCGGGAAAGACGAGGTCGACCTGCAGCTCTCCGACCCGCCCGTCGAGGTCGCGCATCAGGCAGCGGCCCTGGCGGTATTCGGTCAGCCGCGAGCGCAGGGCGGCGTCTTCAGGATCCAGGCCGACCAGCGCCAGTGCCCGTTCGGCCTCGGGGATCGAGTCCTGGCCGAAGAGGAAGTAGGTCCCCACCAGCTCGGAGAGATCGCCGAGGTCGCCGAGCCGCTGGGTCGCCAGCAGGATCGTCGCGTTCATCGCCCGGCCCAGCCGCACCAGGCGGTTCAGCAGGGTCCGGCCTTGGGTGGAGGCCAGCAGAAACCACGCCTCGTCCAGCAGCACGATCTTGTGTCGTTGTCGGTTGCTGCTGACGAGGCGCAGGGCTTGTGCCGCGACCAAGGAGAGGGTCGCGACGGAAACTCGCTCGGCGCGCGTGTAGGTGTCCCGCGAGGCGCCGGGGTCGGGCAGGGAGAGGCCCGGGGTGCGGATCGTGATCGCCGTGATCTGATCGCCCGCCATCTACGCCGCCTCCTCCAGCGCAGCGAAGCCGAGGCGGGCGAGGCCGAAGTCGGCCAGCACCTCCAGGGCGTCGCCGGCCTCGCGCGCCGCATCGACCTCGGAGGAGCGCAGGCGCTCGACCACGCACATCAGGCTTTCCTCTCCCGCCCGCACCGCGTCGCGCACCGCTCTGTCGATCGCGTTCTCCCAGGCGGGCGGGGGGTCGCGCAGCAGCTCCAGCAGGTAGGAGGAAGCCAGCTCCTCGCGCAGCTCGGGCAGGCCGACCGCGAGCGGGTCGAGCTTGCCGCGGTGGGCGGGGTCGCCTGAGAGCTCGACCACCTCGACCCGGCCCTCCAGCTCGGGGATGCCCTCCAGGTTGTGGTCGGGCTTGGGGTCGAAGTCGACGACCAGCGAGCCGCGGCGCTCGGCGCCGTAGGCGATCGCCTGCGCGGCCAGCGTCTTGCCCGAGCCGAGCGTGCCGGCCAGCAGCACGGCGGAGGGCCGCGCGGTGCGCGGCGCCTCGGTCGGGTCATAGCGAACCGGGCGGCGGGCGCCCGAGGGGGTGTGGCCGAGATAGGGGCCGGTTCGGGAGCCGAGCTCGGCGGTCGCGGTGGGGACCGTGGCGCCGAGCTGCTCGACCGTCATCTGCTGGAGGTAGTCGGAGAGCGAGCCGGCGTCGGTGCGCGGCAAGTGGTCGAAGAAGAGGCGGTGCTGCAATCCGCGTGGGCGGTGCAGGCGGACCTCGCCGAAGCGCTCGCGCAGGGCCTCGACCCGGCGCTCCAGCTCGGTGCGGTCGAGGGCGCCGACGGCGACGCCGAGGTAGGCGCGGAGCATCGGCGGGTGCGCGGAGCCCGAGAGCACCGCCTCGTACTCGCGGGCCAGCTCGCGGTCCTCCTCGGCGCGCCATTCCGCACCGCCCTGGGCGCCCTCGGCCTGCTCGCGCCAAGCGTGCTCGGCGTCGATGATGCGCTTCCGTACCTGCCCCAGCGCCTCGCGGTTGCCGATCCAGCGGGCGTGAAGGACGGCGTCGGCGGGAAAGCCGGCGTCTTCGAAGGGGGCGAAGAGAAGCTCGGCGGGACCGGGGAAGGTGGCCTCCTCAGACAGCGAGCCGGCGCAGAGTAGGGCCTGGTAGGAGGTGGCCTCTTCGGCCTCGACCACCAGGGAGGGCGGCTCGCCGGGGTCCTCGCTCATCGGCGCGTTGGCGCAGCGCCAGAGGTCGTGGCCGAGCGGCCGGTATGAGGTCTCGTCCTCGCCGTCGGGGACCGCGAGCGCGTCGGGCTCCCAGTTCTCCTCCAGCACCGGCTCGGCCACCCCGCGGCAGGCGGCACGGCGAAGCAGCCACTGAAGCTCTTCGGTGCTTGCCCGCCGCAGGCCGAGCAGGCCCGAAAGGCGCTCGAAGCAGCGCCGCTCGGCGGCGGCCAGCTCCTCAAGCTCTTTCCGCGAGACCGGTCGCGGCGCCCCCACCCCGGCCAGCTCCTCGACCCGGCGCCGGGCGCGGTCGAGCGAGCGCAGGTGGCCCTTCGGCCGCTCGCCCAGGCAGACGGCGACATAGACCTCGGGCAGGCTCGAATCGAGCCCGGCGATATGGGCCTGGTGGCCTTCGAGGTAGCGCTGCCAAGCCTTGGGGTCGGCGTGGCGGGGGTCGGCGCTCCCTGCCAGCCCCTCGGCGTAGCGCTCGGCGGGATAGGCGCGGTTGACCCGCCAGATCGAGAAGTCGGCGCCTACCAGGTGGGCGAAGCGCTCAAGCCGGTGAAGCAGCGACCACTTGTCGCCCACCGAGGCGAACGGGTAGGAGACCGTCGTTGCCCGGTAGAGGGCGGCGGCCTGGGCCCCGGGGCCGATCAGGACGTTGCGGCGCGCGTAGCGCAGGGGGAACTCCCTCACGGTCGTGCCTCCCGCGCGACCCAGAGTTGACCGCGAACGGGGTGGGGAACGCCCGCCGCAGGTAGCGCCCGCCCCAGCGAGCGGCGGCGCGGCGCAAGGCGCAGCGCCAGCCAGGCGGCGGCAAAGCGGTCGGCGCGCCGGCCGTCGGGAGTGGCCTGGGTGGCGAGGGTCGCGACCGCGACCGGGACGACGATCAGGCGAAGCGGCCAGTCGAGCAGCCCGAGGGCAAAGCCAGCCAGCCAGCTCGCCGCGAAAGCGACGATGCCCGCGAGGGCCGCCTCCTCCCTGCCGCCGAGTGCGAGGCCGGCGGCGGAAGCCGCGAGGGCGACCAAGATCGGGACCGTCGCCGAGCCCGAGGAGAGGGCGAGCACGATGACGAGAGCGGCGCCGGCGTAGGCGAGCCAGCGCAGCGGCACCCCACCGGGCACCGGCAGCGCGTGGCCCTCGACCTGGTAGATCCGCCGCTCGGGGCGGAAGATCCGCTGGTAGGAGCGGATCGGCTCATAGCCCGTACTCACGGCAGCACCTGCTGTCCGATGGCGCGGGCGGCGTTTGCGACCTGGTCGGGGCTGAAGACCAGCCAGCCGACCAGGACCGCGGCGACGAAGAAGACCGCCAACTCGCTGAGGCGGCGGTTGACCAGGAAGACGAGGCCGACGACGGCGACGATCCCGCCGTAGACCTCGCCCGCGTATTTGCGCAGCAGCGCGCCGAGGTTGTGGCCGACGTCGTTGCCGGCGGCGAGCGCCGTCGGCGCGAGCAGCAGAGCCATCGCCAGGCTCACGGCCAGCGCCAGCGAGAACAAGGCGGCGCGGCGGCTCATGACGACGCCCCCTCGACGGCCTGGACGTACCAGCGGTTGCGCTTGACCAGCGCCAGGCGATAGGCGAGCCGGTAGACGGCGCCGCTGGCGGGATCGCGAAAGCGGCCCGAGACGAGCACCGTGCGCCGCGCACCTTCGCCGTCGCCTAGCTGGGTGACCGAGCCGGCGGAGCCGACCGGCTCCAGCGCTCCTTCGAGCGGCGCCACCGACGCCCCCGGCGCCAGCAGGTAGGAGAGGTCGCGCGCGGAGCCAGCGGCGAGGTAGGCGGGCAGGAACTTCGCCGCCAGCGCCCGGATCGCACTCGCGTCAGCACCGGCGAGCGGCCGGGGCCGCTCCGCTGCGACCCCGGCCGTGCTCGGTGCCGCGACCACCCAGGGCGCACCGGAGACCGCCACCTCGCCCGCCCTCGAGCGGGAGATCGGGACGGCCAGGTAGACGGTGCGCCCGTCGCGGAGCTCGCAGGCGACGGTGAGAACAGCCCTACCGCCGCCAAGTTCGTGTGTGGCTGCCAGCTCGGCCTGGGCGACCCCTGCGCTCCCGCCGGTGGCCGGGCGCCCGCCGCCGACCCTCGCCCCTTCGGCGAGGAAGGATGCGAGCGCCCGCGGGGCGGGATCTGAGAGGTAGGCGCGGGCGAAGCGCACCGCGAGGGAGGCGCTCGCCGGATCTGTGTTCCTACCCTGCGACGCCACAGCCGGGCCGCTCACCTGAGCCGGCGCCAGCACCGCCCCCAAGCCCCGTACCAGCAGCACGGCGATAACGGCCCAGATCGCGACGCGTCCGGCCCTGCCCAGCAGCGAGCGGACCCTCGTATCGATTGACCTTCGTTTGTCACTTACCTCTTTACTCACTGCGTACTCCTTCCCTTGGAATTGCCGGGGCGTGACTGTCACCTCCCGTCACGCCCCGGCGGGTTGATTTGCGTTTGCAATTCAGGAGTACCGCGGCGATGTCACCCTGTCTACAAACGTTCAAACGATCGTTTGAACGTTTGTAGATCGGCGGTCGCTGTCTGCTATGGGCGTGCGTAGATGTGACTGTGTTCGTCGGGATGAGGGGTCGCGAGCGTGAGGTGACAGCGCTCGCAACAGCACAGGCCGTCAGGTCAAAAACCCGCCTCGGCGCTACTCGGAGGACGCCGGCGAGTCCTGCTCGTCCTGCTTGGAGCGCATCCAGCCGGCGATCTGGCCCACCATCCACCAGGCGCTCCAGTCCTCGATCGCATACAGGTTGGCCTTGCCCAGCTTGCGGCGAGTGAGGATTCCGGCCTGTCGGAGCAAGATGAGGTGGTGGGAGGTGTTCTGGTAGGGGATCCCGACCCGGTCGGCGAGTTCCTGCACGCTCGCCTCGCCGCCCGCCAGCGCCCCAAGCAGCGCGATCCGGTGCGGCTCGGCCATCGCCTGCAGATACTCGGCGATCGACTCGAAGAGCCCGTCGGGAAGCGGCTCGGGCGCGGGCGTGCGTCGCGGAGGCGAGGCGCTCCCGTTCGCTCTCTGATCGGTACTCATGCTCCACTCACCCCCGCGCCTGTCCCTATAGCCCGAACTCGTCCGATTCGGTGGCGCCGTCACGCAGGCCGGGCTTGCCCGCCGATTCGCTCGGAGGAGGTGGTGCGGGCGCACTCGGTTCGGGTGCCGGTTCGGGCGCAGCGCCGGATGCAGGCGGTTGGCTCGGGATGTCCTGCGGCGGCGAGGCAGGGGGCCGCGGCTCGTGTCGTGGCTGAGCGTGGTGCCTCACGTGCGAAGCCGCAGGTGCGGTGCGCCTGCGGTGTGGCCGTGCGGCCTGACCCGGTTCCCTCACCCACCGAGTCCGGCTCGACCTTTCTCCACTCGCCTTGCGCGCCTTCAGGCCACCGGGTGCGTGCCGGGATTGAGGCGTGGAGCCTCCCCCCACCAGCGCCGGGACGACGATCCAGGCCAGTGCCGCACCGAGAGCGATCAGGGCCGCCACAACGACGATCCGAGCGCGTTGCGAGAGGACGCGCTTTCGTCCCTTCTCTTCGGTGCCCTTGGGCTGGTTCGGTGACGTCGCGGACTCGTCGTCGACCGCCTCGCCGCCGGTGCGAACTTCCATCTCCAGCCAGTGCTCTGTGGGCGAGACCTGCGTAGTGTCGTCTTTGGGTGTAGTGGGTTTCTCCGTTGACATCGCGATCCTCCAGTCGCTGGACCACTCCTGATCCAGCTCGATGTTCTCTTTCACCCCTTACACGTGTGAGAGCGCGGTCGCGCCACCCCTCCGAGGAGACTTTGGACGAAAGGACGAGTGTGACCGTCAGGTTTTCCGACGAAGACTCGCGACGCCACTCACAGGCCGAACTCCGAGCCGGAGTTGCTCGTACCCTTCGAGGCCCCGCCTGAGCCCGAGCCACCGCCCTTTGCCGCGGTGGCGCTGGAGACCGAGGTGCCCTGTGAGGAGGGCGAGGATATAGCGCTGGACGGGGCGGGCTGGCTCGACTCGGGCCCGAACTCGGTGGCGACCTGCTGGCCGGTGGCTCGGGGCGCAGTTGAGGATCCTTTGCGCGATGCGGAGGTGGTTTCTCGCTTCGCCGTCGCGGTGCGCTTCGCCGGCGTTCCCGAGCTCGCCTGTTCGGGACTGGACGTCGCCTGCGGGGGTGCCGTGTATTCGGCCGCGTCGGCGGCCTGCGGGGCGCTCGCCTGCCTCGCCGGGGGCGCCGTGTGGCGGTGGTGTTGAGCCGAGAGGTCGACGCCGCCGATTCCCGGCACGACCCCGGCAGCCACGCAGGCCCCGGCGGCGAGGCCCGCGGTGCAGGCCGAGGCGATCCGCAACGAGGAGGCACCGAGGGCCTGCGAGACGCTGGCGTCGGCCCCGGAACCGGGAAGGGAGCCGACCAACCTGAGCAGGGCCTCGCGCAGCCGCTCGCGGGCGACGCGGCTCGCCTCGCCGAGCGCCTGGGCGCCCTGGGCGGCGAGCTCGAGCAGGTGGGCCGGGACTCCCGCTCCCGCGCGACCGGCCCCGAGCGAAGAGGCGAGCATTGTGCCGCTGGCGACGTCGATGAGGTAGTCGCGCATCCGGACGCTGGCCTGCTGGCAGGCCCGGCAGTGGGCGAGGTGGGCCTCGACCGCTGTGCGCTCGGCCGCCGGGCTCTCGCCGGCGGCGTAGCGGTGAAGCAGGGCGTCCTCGATCTCGGCGCAGCGCTCCCCGGCCTCGATCCGCCCGTAGGCTTCGAGCACGCGCGCATTGGCGCGCTGGATTACCTTGCGGTAGGTGCGCATGCTGAGGCCGGGTGTCTCGGCGACGATCTCCTCGGGCGCCAGGCCCTGCAGGTGGCGGCGGGCGAAGACCAGCCGGTCGCGCTCGGGCAGCATCGCCAGAGCCTCGCGGCCGATCGCCACCGCCTCGCGCTCCTCGGCCAGCTCCCCGGGCGGCTCGGTTGGGCTCTCGGGCCGCAGGCGCGGCGGCCTCGTGTCGGGCTTGGCCCACTGGGCGCGCCGACAGCTCTCGTCGATCAACCGCCGGCAGCAGGCGCGCTTGACGAAGCGCACCATCTGGGGCGCCGAAAAGCACCGCTCGATCGGGTCGACGGCCTCCATCACCTTCGCGTAGGAGGCGGCGAAGAGCTCCTCGGCCTCGTGCTCGTCGCAGCCGCGGCGGCGCAGCTCTGCCAGCGAGCCCTTGCGTGCCGGGTCATAGACCCGCGCGTAGAACTGGGCCTCGGCGAGGCTCAGCCTCCGCTCCCCCGGCGGGGCCGGGCGGCGGCGGGGCGGCCGGGCCGCCCCCCGCGAGGCGGGGTCGGTCTCCTTGCCGGAGCCCGGTCCCCGCTCTCCCCCACCGCGGCGCCTGCGCATCGCCGCTACCGCGGCCGCCGGTGTCCCGGCCGGACGATCAGCTCCAGTGGATCGGAATTGCCCTGCAGGTAGGGATAGCCGGCCTGCGAGCGGACCTGGGCGCGCATCACGTAGCGAGTCGGGGCGTCGGTGCGGGTGAAGCGGTAGCCGACAGTGACTTTGCCGTCCGCTCGGGTGCGGTAGCGGCGGAAGGCGAGCCAGCCCTTGCCACGGCGCACCTGCAGGACGACGACGACGTTGTCGTTGTCGGGGCCGGGGATGTAACCGGTGAAGTGGGCGATGCCCTCGTTGCGCACGACCTTGCGCCGCGCCTCGAAGACCGGGTGAACGACCGTCTGCAGCAGCGCCTCGGCGCCGAGTTCGCGATGCCCGGAGCGATAGACCGCGCTCACTTCCCGAGAGGGCCCGGCCGGTATCGCGAAGCTGTAGCCGCCCATCGGGCGGCTCATCGCGATACCGAGGAACTCGCGCCGCCCTTCGGTGACGACCCGGGAGAAGACGCAGACCGGCGCTCCCATAACTCCGTCGCCACGCTCGGCGAGGCGGCCGGTGAGGATCGATCCTTCGCCCTGGTGGACGGTCGCTTCCGCTCCCTCGTCGGTGCCCACCCCGGCGCTGAGCGAAGTGGCGCCGCCGGCATCGGAACGAACGCAGCGGTAGGAGAGCGGCGCGCTGGCCGGGGCGCCGACGTTGCCCTCTTCGTCGGAGAGCCAGAGGCGCAGGGTGTAGGGGCCTGGTTGGCTGGGCGTTTCCAGGTCTTCGATCGCCGCGATGCCCTCGCCCTTCGCGGTCTGGGCCGCGACCACGACCCGGCCGGCGGCGTCGAGCACTTGGTAGTGGGCGGCGTCGATCGGCGAGCCCGCGTCGGCGATGTCCTGCCAGCGCAGGTCGAAGCCCTCGGCCGAGCGCGAGGTTTCAGGCGCGGCCACTTGCAGGCCCTGCGGCGCGGCGGGGGGCGTCGTGTCGTGGGGGATCGGCGCGGTGATGGCCGGGCCGATCAGCCCGACCGAGTCCTCGAGCCAGGCCTTGAGCTGGTAATCGCCCGCCTTGGCCGGTCCATGCACTTCGGCGATCTCGGTCGGGTTCGTCCCCGAGACGACCTGCTCGGGCATAACGACGTTCCCCGCCGCGTCGATCACCTCGTAGTGGACCTTGGCGATCGGCGAGCCGGGGTCGGGCGGCAGCGAGAACTGGGCACCGAAATGGTCGAGGTAGCGAGCCGGGTTTGAGCTCAGGACGTGCAGCCCCGCCGGGGCGCCGGGGGCGCTGTTGTCGACGCGGATCGTGCGCTGGGTGCAAGTCTGCCCGCCGGTGCCGTTCAGGCCCTGGTATTGGGCGTAGTCCTGGCTGCAGACCGAGAGGGTGTGGGAGCCGTCGGAGAGGCCCGCGGTGTCGAAGTCGTACTCCCGCCCCCACGGGCCGCCGGTCGGGCAGGGCTGGTAGACGCGGGCGAACTCGCCGTTGGTCTGCGAGGAGGTCGCGTTGCACTGGCCCGTCGCCTGGAAGTCGATGACGTGGCGCTCGGCGCCGTCGATCCGCACACGCTCAAAGCGCATCCCCGAGCCCTTGTCGGCGGAGTTCCAGAAGACCCCCTGGGTGCCGCGCACCCACTGGCCCGCCATCAACGGCGAGTCGGTGTTGAAGAAGGAGACTTCGGAGGGGGAGTCGTCGCTGAGGATGAAGACGAACCCGTTGGCGTCCGTGGCGTTGTAGTTGGCGCGGTCGCAGCCGGCCGGGCGCACGCAGAGCAGTTCGAAGTAGAAGTGGTGGAAGTCCAGGTAGGTGCCGAAGGGCCAGAGGTGGGAGCCGAAGGATTGGGTCGTGGCCCAGTTGGTCCCCGAGTTGGAGAGCCCGGCGCCCTGGTTGAGGAAGACGTTCCCGTTGCTGGAGAAGTCCAGCCCCCAGAAGCGGGCGCGCCAGCCTTCGTTGAAGGCGTTGGGCTCGCGGGTGTAGCCGCCGCCGGAGCGGAAGTGGACGTACCACGGCGTTTCGAAGACAATCCGCCCGTAGGCGCCTTCGCCCGCGTTGCCCGAGGCTTCGTGCTCGGAAATCCGCATGAAGGCGGCATCTCCCGGAGGGTCGCCGCCAGCGCCGCCGCAGTAGTTGCCGAAATCGAAGATCCCGTTCGGGTGCTGGGCGTTGACCGTGTTGGTCTGGGTGGTGTAGGGCGGTGCGCCGGAAGTGGTGGCGCAAGACACCATCTTGAACTGGGCAGCGTGGGCGGTCGCCGCGCAGACGACGGCAACCGCCATGCAGCTCAGCATCAAGCATAGGGCTATCGCGACCGGCCGGTTGGCCGGTCCTCCCAATCGAGAAGACATTTCTCTCTCCTTGTTCTGCCGGGCCCTCTGGGCCGGCGTTCTGGGCCCCTGCTAACGGGTCCCCTCACCCCCTACACGGATGAGCGGCGCTTCGCGCCACCCCCTGGGATGAAATTCGTGGGGAACTAGCCCATATGCAGAGAAAGAAACACGGAAGACTTTCGAGCGGTGCGGGCGAGTCGCTCAATCATTCGTCGAAATCGACGAGTCTGGCTAAAGCATGCTCAGCGAGAGAACAGACTCGCGGTAGCACTGCCGAACCCGACCCGGTATTCGCGCAAGACGACAGTCACCGTGGTCTAGATGTCCTCCAAGACAGTCTCGAATTGCCTCATTGAGCGGAGGGCGATGACCTTCGCTTTGGGGGCAATCCGCCCAAAGAAGTCAACGTGGCGCACGCGCGTTCCCTCGCTCGGATCGACCAGCACGATGTCCTCCAGATACTCACTCAGATCCGTTGCGAGCAGCGTACGCACGAGGCCGTCTGCGGAAGGCATTGAGTAACCGACGATCACAAGGCGGCGCATCGTGCCCACAATGGTTCGGGCCTTGCGCCAAATCTCGCTGAGTGGGGGATTGGTGACGGGCTTGTTGGTCAAGGGCGGCGCGATTACGCCGTTTGCGACCGGTCTGTAGGGCTTGGCACGAAGGCGCAGGGGAATAGCAGGTCCCCGCCAGTTCAGTGATCCGTGGAGCTTGAGCAACTGGATTGAGCCTTGAGCCCGCTTGCCCTTTCCCTGCCTTCGCCAAACATTGGCGCCTTTGGCTACGGGCAATCCATATCCACCACGCTGCGGATCGAAGCGAAAGCCAGCATGGTTCCGCAAAGCGTCATCCATCACACAGTCGTAGTTCAGCGAGATGACAGCGTCGTTCACAGACAGGCGACCGGCCAGTGCGGCATGCGTGCTGCACTGGCCGGTGATGCTCTCGCCGAGGAGTTCAGGAAGCACAATCCGGAGAGCGTCAATGAGTCGTTTTGGCTCTTCAAGAAGACGGCCACTGGTCACCTTGAACTTCTCGTGGAAAGTGCGTGCGGCATCAAGATTGTTAAAGACCGTCTCCAGGCCAACGGTCAACGCCGGCCCGTATACCGTCCGCACATGCTCAATGAGCTTGCGCCCCTCGTCTGAGCGCCCTGAGGCCGACATTTGAAGAACTTGGAAGAAGTCTTGGTCGAGCGGTGGAGGGACGGCCGCCTCGGGCTCCACAAAGGACGCACCGCGGGTCGCACCAGCCCCAAGAATCACAAGTGTCTTTCGCTTCTTCAGACCGAGTGATGGAATGTCCACGTGTCAACACTATTGGCTCATGCGCCAGGTGAGCCGCCCCAACACCTATCAGCGATAGGTGAGGAACCGATCGCGGCCGTCGGAAAAATCGCCAGCGCAGTCGCGGTGGATGGGGTAGTTTGCTCGATGATCACTAATTGATCGAGGAGGGAACGCACAACGTGGAACGATCGGAACGCGAGCGGAATGTCGCTATCGCGCTTTCCGGCGGTGGCCACCGGGCCTGCCTCTTCGCCTTGGGGGCCCTCCTCTACCTGGTCGACGCGGGCAAGGGACCAGCGATCGCCTCGGTTTCCTCGGTATCGGGCGGCTCGCTGGCAAACGGCGTGCTCGCCCAGGATCTCGACCTTGGCTCTGCCGGACCCGGCGACCTCGGGCCGATCGCCTCTCGGGCGGCCGGCCAGATCACTTCGCGCGGCACGCTCTTCGGCAGCGCCTGGACCATCGCCTACCTCCTGCTCGTCGGCCTCGCCACCCTTGCCTCGGTGGCACTCCCCTGGTTCCTGCCGATCGCCGGCGCTCTGAAGGTGGTCCTACTGCTGGCCGGGCTGCTTCTGACCGCCTGGCTGTTGAGCGCACGGGGAAGAGTCTGTGCCCTCGCCTTTGACCGAACCCTCTTCCTTGCTGACGGCCGATCGACTCGGCTTGGGGACATTCACAAGGGCGTCGATCACGTCTTCTGCGCAACCGACCTTCATGCCGGCGAGCACGTCTACTTCTCCGGCGGCTTTGTCAACAGCTACCGCTTCGGTGTTGGCGAGCCGGGCGACGTCAAGCTGAGCACCGTCGTGCAAGCGTCTGCCGCCTTCCCGGGCGGCTTCCCCGCCAGTTGGCTGCCGACCAAGCGCCACCACTTCAGAGGCGGTGCACAGGAGGAGGCGGCTCGCACCCGCAGGATGGCGCTGGTCGACGGCGGCGTCTACGACAACATGGCCGACCAGTGGGCGCGGGGTATGGGCAGTCGGCTGCAGCGTCATTTGCCGCGCGGGCTGCAGGTGCGGTCTGCTGATGAGCTGATCGTCGTCAACTCCTCCGCCGGCCTCGACTGGGGGCGCTTGCGGGGACTGCGACTGCCGGCTGTTGGCGAGTTGTTGACCCTGCTGCGCGACAAGTCGGTTCTCTACGACAACGGCAACAGCCTGCGGCGCGAGGCGCTGGTCAGCGCGTTCAAGGCCGCCGAAGCGGGCTCCGGCAGCTTGCACGGGGCGCTCGTCCATATTCCCCAGAGCCCGTTCCTGGTCCCGCACAGATTCGCCGAGCGTAGCGACGCGGCAGCCGAGAGGGCAGGAGCCGCACTGGCCGCACTGACCGAGTCAGGCGGCGAGGAGGCCGAGCGGCGCTGGGCGAAGGTTGCGAGTAAGAACTCGAGGGTGGCGACGACGCTCTGCAGGCTCGACGTCGCCACCGCCTCGCGCCTATTGCACCACGCTTACGTCCTGACGATGGTCAACCTGCATGTGATCCTCGGCTATCCGCTCCTCGCAATGCCCGACCCGGGGCGCTTCGACGCGATCGCCGCCGGCAAGGACGACCCCGGACCTGTCTGACTGCAAACCCCAAGGCCAAGGAGGCGTCATGGACTTCTTCACCCACACCAAACCCGGCCACCACAAGCATCATCTGGACGAGCCGAGGCCGTTCGGCGAACCGCCGCGGCGAGCCTACGCCCGGCTCGACCGCTTCGATCCGGACGGCATCGGCGGCGGCCGCCTTGCCTACGACTGCATTGACGCCGATTGGTTCGACGAGGTGGGCCGGGAGGTGCGGTGGCTGGGCGAGCCAGCGAACGCCGAGATCGGAGAACGAATCTCGATCGTCGAAGAGCAGCAGGATTCCGAGCAAGCCGCCGAGTTCGAGGGCGCCTGGTTTGAATTGGAGTTCGAAACCGGTGAGCGACAGGCCGAGCAGTACCTCAACCTCTTCGCGGAACCGCTGCTGCGCTCGATGAGCACCACCGCAGCGCATCCCGAAAAAACCGAGGCACTGGCCGCCAAGACCGGCTTCAGCAAAGAGATCGAGGACGCCACGGAGAGCGACATCGAATCCCTGCTCAGCTCGCTGTTGCCGCCCAGCGCGGCAGCCGTCTACGACGTCGGCCAGGGTTCGAGCAACGCCGTGCTCTCGGGCGGGTTCCCGGTCCTCTACTTCGACGTTGGCGGCGGTACTACCGCGAACACGAAGACTTTTCCTGTGCCGCTGCGGCGTTTCTGCGTCACCCGGGACCCCCCGGTCGTACTTTCCCACTGGGATTGGGACCACTGGTCCTCGGCCTACCGCGACCGCCGCCTACTCGACTGCCGCTGGGTCGTTCCTCGTCACAACGGCCAGTTGGGGGCCGTGCATACGCGACTACTCGGCGATCTCCACTGTCGGGGCAGATTGTTTGTCTGGCCTAACAACCTTTCGTCGATAAGTGGCAGCAATCTGCTAGTCGAGCAATGCACCGGGTCCCCTAGCAACCGCAACAACAGCGGCCTTGCGCTCGTGCTCGAAGGGGAAGTGGACGGCCAGGATGCCCGAATGCTCTTCCCCGGGGATGCTGCGTACGACAACGTCCCCAGTGCGAGCGGGGATTTCACCTCGGTCGCGATCCCGCACCACGGCGGCCGCACGCCCACGACCCAAGTGCCCGCGTCGGATGGGGCGCGCCCAGGGCGGCTCGTCCTCTCCTACGGAGCCGGCAACGCCTACTGGCACCCGTTCCCCGACGTCGGCCGCGACCACCGCAAAGCAGGCTGGAAACGGCGACTCCACACCGCCCTGCGCGACGAGTTCGGACTGGGCCACGTCCACCTGTACTGGAGCGACAATGACCCGCCGGCCGTCCCGCCGTGCGGCGCCAACAACTGCGACCTCGGTTGCCACCAGCGCTAGCCGGACCGAGCGCCAGCATTTACTCATGCCTGGGATTCTCCATGGAGTCATTCAACGGCCACTCTCACTACTCGCGCAAAGCGGAAGCATGGCTCTAAACGAGAGGGGCCGGAGTACCTCGATGGCTTCAAAAGGTCACCGCTGCCATTCGTGGAGGTAGGCGGGAACCGCGAGACGGCCCGCTGACTCAGTAGCGCCCTGACTTGAACGGCAGGGCCGGCCCGTATGGCAGTGAGGCTCCAGTACTCGAGCCAGCGTGAGCGCTGAGAGCATCGGCGCGAGAACAGCTAGAGGGCCGTATGCCCTCCGGCCCCTGGTCGCCCCTAACCCGGATCCGGCGTTTTCCCCTCAGCGGGTGTAGTTCGCCGGCTTAAAGCAGGTAACAGTCCACGGGGCGGGTCACAGAAGCCGCCCCGTGGCGTTTCTCGAAGCCGCAGCCTTCTTTGCATCGTCCTCGTAGTGCATTCGGCGCAGGCTGAAGTCGCCTTGCGGCAGAGACGGGGTTGGTGATCGGTGGCGAGGCGAAAAGGCCTATGGACTCGCCCAGGCAGGCAGCGCCCGTAACCGCGCGAAGGCCGAGACCAACGCCTCAGCCCACGGCCAGGAGCGCGGCAGGCGCAGGGTCGTGCGCCGCGCGGAGCGCACGACCTTGCCGGCGACGTGCAGGAGGCGCTGGCGCAGCCGCTTGGGCTCGGCGAGGGCCAGCTCGCCCTCGAGGCAGAGAAGACGGGTCCAGGCGAGCAGCTCTTGGGCGATCAGCGAGAGCTCCAGCCACACCCGGTTGTGCTCGAAGGCGGCGAAGGGCAGGTTGCGCATTCCTGTGTCCTTGCCGCAGCGGATCTCGTCCTCGACTTTGGCACGGCGCCGGTGGCGCAGCTCCAGGGCCGCGATGTCGGTTCCTTCCTGGTCGGTGATGAAGGCGGTGTGGCGGTAGCCCTCTGCGTCGAAGACCTGAAACTGCGCGCCTGGATGGGGGCGCTCGCGGCGCACGATCAGCCGCGTGCCCTCGGGCCACGCGGAGAGGTCGAGATCGTCGGTCAGCTCGGTGACCGAGGCACCCTCGCGCACCTCGCCCTTGCCGTCGACCGCGGCTTGCCATGCCGACTGCGGTGTCTTCAGGATCGCCTCGCGCACCCGCTCGCCGACCTCGTAGCCGACCGAGAAGCGGATGCCTGCTTCGCGGCAGTCGCGGGTGAAGGCGTGGGTGCGCCCGCCGATGTCGGTGCGCACGAGGATCTCGCGGTCGAGGTCGGTCGCGGGCAGCTGCTCCAGAGCCAGCTGCAGGACCTCGAAGTGATCGGCGGCGGTGTTTGAGCCGGCGTTGCCGGGGCGCAGGATCCCGGCCAGAGGCTCGCCTGTCTCATCGAGGTAACAGAGCAACGGGTGAAAGCCGAAGCCACCCTTGTAATTCCCCGCCGCGCCCTGCTTCTCGGAGGCGGCGCCGAGCAGGGTGGCGTCGACGCTGAGCGTGATCGTCTCGGGCCTGGCGCCGGCGTCCCAAGCGTGCTCTCGCGCAATAGCCCGACCGCCGCGAATCGCTTCCAGCAGATCGGCGTCGACCGACTTGATCGCCCGGTGTGCGGTCCTCTCGGAGGCGACCGCTCCAAACAGTGCCTCCTGGTCGCGCAGGACGCCCAGGTCTGTGACGCAGTCCCCGCCGTCGGCGATGGCGACGATCAGGTCGCGCAAAACGACACCGGGGTCGTGGGCCGAGCGCCGCTTGCGGGTCGGCGCCATCGCCTCAGACAGACCCGCTGTGAGCCCGAGCCGGTCGACCAGCTCGGCAAGCAGATGAGCGCCGGCGTGGGAGACGATCCCCTCGGCGTCCGCCCTGACTTCTACGGTTTGCGCTGTCGTTTGTGTCTTCACCTTCCGGGTGTCCTCCTGGGTTGTTGGGAATGGGCTCGCAAACCGCATTCTCAAGACCCAAGAGGACGTTCCCGGCGGGTTTCCTCAGATAGTTACTGCCGGATCCGGGCTAAGGACCGACCTCAACCCTGCGCAAGCGGGGCGAGCGCAATCTGACGCTCAAGAGCGTCGAGAAAGATCAGAGACTCGACGTCGCGACGTAGGAGTACCCGGCCTTTCCCGGCTCCTGCTCGTCAAGGCGGGCGATTTGACCGAATCAATGTTGGTTGGAGCGCCCGTCAGGATCGTGGAGAGCCATTTCATCTGCAATGTCGTTTCGCAAGGCTCCCTGCGACCGATTCACGGCTCGATGCGCCAGATAGCAGAGTCCCGCAATGGCGAGGCCAACAATCACCCGGGGTAGCGTGGGCTGTGAGAGTGCCGCACCAAGGAAGACGCCTGCCAGCGTGATCCATCCCCAGGCAGGTTTAGGCATGGCACGAATCCGCCGCTCCAGGCGTTGCCAGGCGCGGCGTGGGATCAGGATCGAGTCTTCATCCCAGAACTGAACGACGTGGGCGGGTGGTTGGGGAACGTCGACCGTGCGCAGGTCGATCGTTCCGTTCCGTTGGCTGTGACTACGAATGGCATGGCATCGAACGGGGATCTCTCCTTGAGTCCTGAGCCCCCCTGCGGACCGCTCCCATGCGGTCCCGGCGACCCGGTTTTCCCTAGTTAGTCCTTCCCATGCCGAGCGGCGTGTTGCGGCATACTGGCCGGAGCCGGACGACAGAATTATTGTAGCGGCGATTTGGACAGGAGCAAGAGGCTTTTACGAATCAACTCGCGCCTTCCTAGCCGCCGAGCGCTGGGCGTGCAGCTCGCGGATGCGCCGCCAGGCAGGGTCGTGTTTCAAGCTACGTCCCGTCAGGCCCACTAGATGTAGAGCCAAATGCTGGCTCGTTGCAGGCTTTTTCAAATGCGTGAACGGGGAGGGAAACTGCGCCGCAGACTGCATTTCCGGCCACAATCCCCCTTCTCAAGCGGTGCCTGCGGCGAGGGTGTCGTTCCCTAATCGTTCCCTAGAGCGACGCCTGGCCACGACAGCGCATCGCACCCCCTGGGCGGTAAGAGCTATGACCGGCTGCGTTTCAAACCGGCGCCGCGAAATGACCCCGACAGGCTCGGCGAGCGCTGGGCGTCGGGAGGGGACCGAGCTAGGCCAGCTTCATAAAGGCTCCGTCAACCGACCTGCTGCCCGCTGCTATTTCGCGTGCATCTGGTGCCGGCCCGCGCTACTGCTGTTCGCGCTGACGCTCCGCGCCCAGGCAATCGGCTACGGCTGATGTGGCAAGGGGACGCGCAGTCGCTTTGCTCTTTCGGTGAAGGCCTCTTCCCCACCCTCGAGGATCTCGCAGACCTTACGCCGAATCCCGGGATCCTCAAGGCCACCCCCCTTGTAGGTGATCTCCGGAAGATCGCCGCTGCGGTGCGGCCCGGCGCTGGCGACGATTACCTGATCGGCGTCGGTGTTGACAACGAGGTTGGCATTGTGGGTGACGATGATCACCTGGCGGCGCCCGCGCGCTTCGCGGAAGCGCTCGACCAGCTCATCGAAAACGGACTTCGGATCGAGGTTCTCCTCGGGCTGGTCGATGATCAGCGGCCGGTCGTCGCTCTGGTCGATCGAGAGATAGAGGAGCAACAGGACGATGCCGCGGGTCCCTGGCGAGAGCTGTTCGATGTCGACCCCGTCGTACTGGATCCCGTAGCGGATGCGCACATGAGCAGTACCGTCGAGCCAGTTGGCGACCCTGGCCGCCCACTCCCAGTAGGCCTTCAGATCGGTCTTGTCGACCTGCGCATGGGCGAGAAGATCGTTGTCATGGCGGTCGCGAAAGCTCGCCATCGCCTCGCTGACTTCATCGCTCGATCCCGAGCGCCAGCCTGGAACCAGCTCCTCGCGGGCGGCGTCGAGAAGGGTGCCGTGGCCCTTGAAGGGGCCGCCTTTTCGGAGGTCGAGGAGCTTCTCTCCGGCGGCGGCCCAGCCCTCGACGTCAACCTCGCGACGGACTTCGAAGCTCAGTTTCCCAAGCGCACCCGCACCACCCTCGAGACTGGCCGCCAGCGGTGCGTAGAGCTTTTCGAGCTCGTCTTCCTCTTCGATCAATGCGTCGAAAACCTTCCCGTACTCGGACTTCCGCCGCTCTTTGAGCTCGTCGATCCGGCCAGCAGCGCCCTCGGCCGCCTTGATCTGTTCGTCAAGGCGACCCAGTGCGGTCTCTGCCTCAGAGATCTTGCGGTTCAGCCGTTTCAGCTGATCGGCCTTTCTCGCATCGATCCCAATCAGCTTCTGAAGTCGTTCCACCTCCTGGGCAAGCGGCTTCTGCGGGGTCTTGCTGAGATCGGCATCGGAGGCGACGAACGGGTCCTCCGGCGAGGCGGTCGAGACTGGCTCGCCGCGCAGCTTTGCGACCCGGCGCTCGGCCTTCTCGCAGAGTGCGTCGAGGATCTGGTCGGGCTCCCCGTCGAAGCTGCGCCGAAAAGCGTTCCAGTCAGATTCGCTGACGCCGGCGTCGGCGTGGGCGCGCTTCAATTCCTCGAGCTCGGTGGGGATCGTCCGCTCGCGGACGATCTTGACCTGGTCGGCGAGCCGACTGACGGCCTGCCTTTGACGGGCGGCGGCGTCAACGTCGAGCTGGCGCTTCTCGAGCTCGGCCTGGATCTCGTTCAGTCGGGGAACGCGATCATCGGCTCCTTTGCTGGTCAGCACACCGCGCGCCTTCTTGTCATCGGCGATCGTCTTAGCATCCAGAACTCGGCGCCGACGCAGGCCGTCAAGCTCGGCGTTCTTGCGACGCTCATCGAACGACTCCCGAACCGCACGTTGCAGCGCCTCGCGGCTCTCGTTGCGGGCAGCCCGGCTGCGGGCCGCGCGGATGCGAAGCAGCTCGTCGAAATCGGTCGCGCCGAAGCGCTCCTCGCTCGGGTGCCGCTCGAAGACGACGCGCTCGATCTCGGAGAGGAGGTCGTCGCTGAGGGCGCCCTCGGCCGCGCAGAGCTGCTCAACGAACTGCTGGGAGAGATACTGGACGCGGGTGTCCCCGTCCTCGGGTCCGCCAACCCCGACTGAGGTTTCTTCTCCGTCACCCCAGATCACCTTGATCTTGAGCTCACTGAGGTGGTCGGCCGCGCGCCTGATGAAGGACTTCGCGTTGTCGCGCGCCTCCGGCGAGCCGGCACCGGTAGTGACTAGGTCGACCAGGGCGGTCTTGCCTGAGCCCCTGGCACCAATGATCCCGACAAGGCTCGGGTTGAGGTCGATTCTCGCCGGAATGCACCAATTGGCGCCCGTGAGCTCGATCGCGCTGATTACCTTGTAGGGAAGGGCACCGTCGGGCGGCGCCGCGCCGATGTGGGCGCGCACCGCGGGCTCGATCAGGGCCTGGCGCAGCGCTTCGAAGCTCGGACCGCCCTTGATCCAAGTGAAGCGGTCCAGGTCCGGAGCGCAGACCCGCTCGAGCTTGTGGGCATCCGAACCGTGAAGGCAAGGTTTGGCACCGTCGTACTTCTCGCGCAGCTCCTCGATTGAGTCAACGCCCTCCCCAAGCCAGAATGCGCGATCGCTTGGGGTTCCGGAGAAGATGACCCCGGCCAACCGCTCGATCTCTTGGCGGGTGGCGGCCATCGAGGCATCCCCCTTCATCCCGGAGGTGCCGCTGCCCGTCGTCGCCGCCACAGCGACGACGATGTTCTTCTGCGCCCACTCGCTGTCGTCGAGAGCCCTCTTCAGCTCCTCAGTCGTCGTCTTGAACTGGTTCGTGCCCACCTCGAGCGCCCGCTGCTCCTCGATGGCATCCTTGTCATGCGCACGCCCGAGCCGAATCAAGTCCTCACGGGTGCAGCTGTAGGCCTCTCTCTTCGCCTTGAACGTCAGCGAACCGAGAAAGCGGCGCGCCTCTTCGACGTGGTCGTGGTCCTCGGGTGAGATCAGCAGATGGGCATTGACTGCCGATCCGCTGCCGGTCGCGACCCCGAGGCGCATCTCGACATTGGCGAAGATCAGCTCGACGTCGGGGAGGCGACCCTCGGCCTTCTCGGCCAGCACGCGCTCGTAGAGGTCGACACTCCAGTAGTCGGTTATCCCGAGCGCAGCCACGGTCGGCGTCGCGGCTTCGATCCGGACGAGGTATTCCTCCCAGGCGTCAGGTCCCTCGAATTCGTCCTCCAGCACCGTTCCTGGCGCGTGGATGTGTGGATCCCACCGTTGCCAGAGCGATCCACGGTCGAGTGATGTCGTTGAGGCAGACACAACCCGTAACCCTATTGCCGTATCAGCGTCAGATAGCGTTCGCTCGCATCGGAGTTCGCCACAATCAGTTGGCTAACTTGACCTGATCCGGTCGGACGTCCCATTCGATGGACCCAATCCTGAGTCCCCAGTATGGGAGTCCGGTTCGCAATAGCTTTTCGCGCGAAGCGGAAGCTTGGTGCAGCACCTATCGTCGGCTCATGCCAAAGCTCGCCTCCTCCGGCCCCGCAACGGTGATTCTCCTTGGCGCCGGCTTCTCAAGTATTGCGGGTGTCCCTCTGGCCGCAGAGCTCTTTCGCGACGAGCCCGAGGTTGACCGTGTCACCCGCCGACAACTCGTTCGGGCTGTCCGCACTCGCTGGTTGGCCTGGCATGAGAAGACCAGAGGAACGCCCGAGGAATATCTCGCCCAACTCGAGACCGAGGGGGGAGTGCCTTGGCGTGAGGCGGTTTGGTACGCCGGCTTGGTCATTGCCCTGCGGATGGGTGAGCTTCGCCAGATCGGATTTCAGCGGCAACTGACGGTGACCAAGCAGAACCTCGATCGCAAGAGCGTGCCGGTCCATGAGGAATTCTGGACGGCGGTTTTTACGCGGACCGCCGTGGCCGCAGTCGTGACGACCAACTACGACATCCTCGCCGAGCGCGGTATGCGGCATCAGCCCCGGCCGCGGGTAGCGCGGCCCGGCTTCAACTACGGGGCCGGCGACCGGTATCTGGCTGGCGGCGGCTATCCCGGCTACGCACATATTCAACGAGTTGTTGCCTGTGGCAGCGTGCCGCTCCTGAAGTTGCACGGATCGGTCTCCTGGGCCGAGCGGGGAGGTGAACTGGTCCAGTACCACGACTGTCGGCCAGCGATCCGCGGTGACGCTCTGATCGTCGCGCCGGTTCGCGGTAAGCAACCTCCGAAGTTGCTCGCTCCAATCTGGCAGCGGGCTCACGCAGCTCTTGCTCAGGCCGAACGGGTGCTGGTTGTCGGCTATAGCCTGCCGGAGTACGACGACCAAGTCATCGAGATCCTTCGAGCTACCTCAGCAACTTGCCGTTTTCACCTTCTGGATCCGGCCCCCGGCCTCGTTGGGAAGTATGAGCGCACTCTCGGCCGAGCCGTTGTCCAGCACCCGGGCCTCCCGAGGGCGATCGAGGAACTCGCCTTTCTCGGTCCTGCGTGAAGAGATCCGCTCCCCGGTTGCGGTGTAACCGTCGTCGGGGTCGCCCCTATTCGCGCAGAGCGGGAGTGAAATTGAAAGTGCGGATCCGAGCCCCCGACTTTTGAGTGGGATCTTGGGATGATCGCGCAATGCGTTGGCTCATTACTCTCTCCGCACAGGCATCCGATGTCGAGCGGCTGTCGTCCGAGCCCATCGAAGGACTGTCTGCGAACCCCGACGATCCCAGGGAGCTGCTTTTGGAGCTCAACGATCCGGAGGAAAACACAGCTCGAACGGAGGGCGCACAGGCCATGAAGCCCGAGCTTGAAGCGTTCGTGGACCGTCTAAATGGCGTTGGGCGGTTGCGCTGGGGCCGAACGTTCGAGGGTGTCGCCATCACCACGATCAAGTCGTTCGACGAGAACGGCCGACCGACGCAGCATGTTTTCCTCGAACCTGCTCGGGAGCACATGCTCCCGGAGGATTTCGCTGACATGGTCGAGAGGCTGGGCCACGAGCGACCCCCAATGCCCAAAGGGCTCGAGATCGTCAACGCACTCGATGTTGCTGCCTCGATCGGTCTCGCGACAACCCAACCAGAGGTAATGCGCGCCGTTCATCTGGTGGATCTCATGCTCCAGGGTGATGACGAGATCGACTGGATAGCCGGCTACGCTGCGCTGGAGATTGTCGAGCACGATCTTCAAGTCCGCAAGCTAGACGGTCAAAAGCTTGGCTGGTGGACCAGGCGAGAGTTGCGCGACTTTAAAGCTACGGCCAATAGTCCCGACGCGCTCGGCTACAGCGCTCGACATGGCAAGCGGTCCAGCTTGAAGGAGGCGCGGATGAAGACCAAAGACGCAAGCTGGCTTGTGCGGCGTATCGTCGCCAATTGGACTACGTACCTTCTGACGGCAGAAGCAACCTCCGCCGGCTAGAAAGACGGCGGAGTAATTCCGTTCGTCGCGCGAGGCAGGAGTGGCAGGCCAACACCTCAGGCGCTCGTGATTGAGACCACGAGCAGTGCCAGCCAGATAGCCATGAACAGAGGGAAAACGAGTCGGAGTAGGGCTAGTCGGAGTGGATCGTCTCCGCGAAAGAGGCTGCCCTTCAGCCAGCTACTACGGCGCCCGTCTTCGACCCTGCTACGAATTTGGTCGTAGAGCGGATCATGTGCGCGTAGTTCGATCCTGACGACCTTGATGAAGTCGTGGTGCAACGTAATTACATACCAGAGCAAGCCGGTCACCATTAGACCTGCGCACTCCAAGAGGAGCGTTGTAATCAGTTGAGCATCGTTGCTTGACTGCATCAGAACGACCGCCCCGACAAGGATCGACTCGATAAGGGCAAAAACAACTATCCAGTTGGCGACCATTTGGTCTTCGTGGATTCCCCATGCCCACAACCGATCGCGGTCTGCGGGATCAGGAGCGTTGTCTGAGCGATCTGACATTTGAAGTCTCAACTAAACGTAGAGGTACCATCGGCTGTCAGGATGCGGCACGGGGGCGCGATATGCGCGGCGCCACCCGACCGCCGCCCACATAACGCGTCAGCGCGCCATTTCGAGTTGGGCAACAAGCGTGATCAACCTTCGATTTGCCTGCTCCGTTTGTACATTTCTACTGTCGACCGAAGGCTCCTGTTCGCGCAAAACAGCACTCACGCCCTTGCGAATATCGACGGCGTGACCATGGCGCGGATGCGGCGGTTGATCAACGCCCCGAGAGCGCATCTTTAAAGGCGCTGCTTGACCCTTCAGCAGCGTCCTGGAAGTAACCGGCCGCGATGACCTGCCACGTGGGCGAACAGCTTGGCTTCGCGGTTTGCGACGGGCCCTTAGCCCGTCAATCGCCCATTCGTTCATCCTTTGGGGGTGTGAGTGGGCAGACCGAGACAGAGGCGGTTGCAGAGAAGTTCCTGCTGGCTTCTGAGCGGGACTTGCCGGCGCTAGTCGTTGCGGTGCTGGAGCAGGAGAGCACCTTGGGGTGGCTGTATCGGCTTCTGGAGGTCGACTCGGCGCGCGGCCAGCTCGTCCTCTCCATCGCCCTAGATGTGGTCGAGGGGGCGTTGGCAGCCGACGAATCCGACGAAGTCGCGGCGTCGATGCTTGCGGAGGTATGCGGCGTGCTCGCCCGGACAGCCTCCGCCGCCGGAGACGAGGCCGGATCGCGGCGGATACTCACGGAGACACGAGAGGTGCTCCGGAACTGCGGTTGGAGGGACTTTGAGCGCTTGGTCGTCGCCGAACTCTTCAGGATGGTGCTAGAGCAGGGCGATGCCGAGCTGGCCTCCCAGCTCTCCGACGAACTGCTGCGCATCGTCGGCAGGCGCGAGCTGGAGCCACCACTCAGGGAACTCCTACTGAGCGCCGCTCACATCGCCTACTACGAGGTCGGGGATCTTGACCTCGCGTACCGGTGCGCCGATGTGTTGAGGCCCGATCCGCCGGCCGCCATGATCGCTGGCTTCGTCCTCCAACGCGAAGAAAGATGGAGCGAGGCGCTCGAGATCTGGGAGGAGCTTGGTGACATCGGCGAGGGACCCGGCATCGAGCTGAATCACATCGTCGCCCTGGCGAATATCGGAAAGGGACAGCGGGCGCGGGCGGAGCTCGAGGAGCTGCTGGATCGATTTCCCGATTACTGGAAGGGGCTGGCACAGCGCTCGCTGTTCGAGCTCGAATGCCCCGGCGGCGCGGCGCGGTCCAACCTGGAGCGGACGTTTGCCCTGGCGGTCCAGGAACAGATCGAACCGCAGCAGATCGGGGATGCGGTGGCAATGGTGACGAGTCTGGCAAGGGAAAACGGGTACGCCGACCCGGTGGAGAGAGCGATGGGTGTCCTGGAGGATGACCAGCGGGCCGAGGTTCGCCTCACGGCGAAGTACTCGCGAGGCCTTCTGCTCGTCGAGCAGGCGCGCCACGCGCAGGCCGCTCGGAGATTCGGAGAAGCCCTAGAACTGAGCGGCGAGGATGAGCAGAGGTCGAGCGAGATCCGCTTGGCGCTTGTCGATGCCCTCCTTGCCAGCGGGCAGGAAGAGGACGCCGTCGACGCGATCGAGCCACTCGTGCAACCGGATGGACTGCCGGAGGAGGCGGCATCTCGCCTCGAGAGGCTCGCTGCCGCGCAACCGTCTGCCCGGGTCGGTCTGCTGCGGGCAATGGCCGACTACGCCGAGATGAAATTGGCGCCCGCCGAAACGGAGCTTACCGCACTGCTCGCCGAGGATCTGACGAATGTAGGCGCTCGCAGGTTGAGGGGCATTGTCAGACTCTCCACGTCGCTGAGGGAGGACGAAGAGAGCTGGAACGAGGCGGCTGGCGTCGAGCGCTACCTCAGCGGGATAGACGACTTGGGACGGGCCGCGCGCGAAGGCGACGCCGAGGCACTGGAGGCCTATCGCTGGGCTGTCGATCGGGCGCGCGCCAGCTGGGTCCTGCGCGGGAGCCTGATGTTCGCCGACACCGGGGAGGCCGACCAATACTGCCTGATCGAGGGCCTTGCGGAGGCCGAGCAGGCGCTGTCGTCGGCACTTGCGAGCATCGAGGAGCGGGATTGGCCGAGTGCGGTCGCTCACACCGAGGACGCCCGGCGGCGCTTCGAGCGCATCGACATGCCGGTCGAAGCCGGACGACAGGTTCTCCTCCTCGCCGACCTCGCACTGCGGCAGTCTGAGCCGCGCCGTGCGCTGGACCTGCTCGACGACGCAAAAGGACTGCTCGCCCTGCAGCTGACACCCCTCGAGGAGGAGAGCGCGCGCCAGGCAAACGAAACCGCCGCGGCTGCGGCAGCTCGCGGTGCAGTCGGCCTCGCGCTGCCTTTGGACTATCTCTTCTTTCTCACGGGCACCGCGCTAAGCACGATGGCCTACCGGCGGATCGTCCGCGCGCAGGCGCTTTCGGCGATCGGCCGCTACCAGGAGGCATTGAAGGAGCTGGGGGACGAGGATGAGCTGCTGGACCAACGCGGGAAGCTCGGCCTGCTTGAGCTCGACGGTGGCGAGAGCGTTCGGGCGGCGATCGCGGTCCTGCGCGATGCGGGCGAGCCGGCGCGCGCGCTGGCGCTGCGCGACCGCGCCCTCCTGGCTGCAGACGGACCCCTACGGAAGGTGGCGATCCTCACCACCTGCGCCGGTTGCCTTCTCGAACTTGGCGAGCCCGAGAAGGCCCTGACGACTCTGGGGGAAGCGCGCGCCGTAGAGGGCGTCGAGGGTCCGCGCGCGATCTGGGCGGTCGTCGACCACACGGAGGCGATCATCCAGCTCGAGAGGCACGCGGAGCGGTCGGTCGAGCTCTTGGGTGAGCAGGTCATCGAAGACCTTGGACCGGCGCCGCGCAGGGCAGCTGGTCTGATGACGAAGGCCTACGGACTGCAAGCGCTGGGTCGTCCCACCGAGGCCGAGGCTTTCGCGCGACGGGTAGAACGGCTCCTGGACGATCACATGGCCTCGATCGCACTCGCGGCGGATCATTCGCTATCGCACAGGGCATGGCAGGGCGCTCGTCGGATCAGGTGCTCGATCGCCGCGGAGCGCGGCGACGCGGAGGAGATGCTGGTGCTCTTGGCCGGCCTCAAGGGCCGGGCGCTTGCCATACAGCAGGCTGTCACGCTGGCGGGCCCAAAGCCACCGTCGCCCGTGGAGACGACGGTAGCCGCAGAGCGCGACGATCTGCTCGCGCTGCTGCGCCACGCCGAGCTCCACGGCGGCGCGATCAGTTGGCTTCACTACCGCTCACTGGACGTAGCCGGCAGGTCTCTCATCAAGCGATCGCCGGATGGCGGTCCGAGGCTCGATATCGACAAGGCCCGCGCCGCGCTCAAAGACGCACGGGAGCGCCTCGCCTCGCTGCAGGTTCACGCTGGCGAGCTTCCCGCCAAGGCGGGAGGCGAGGAGCTGATCGATCTGAGCCGGGTGAGGGCAATGCTCGGGGATGCCTCAAGGGGAACCGTCCTAATCGACATGTTGCTCGACGAGGATCAGTGCTACCTCAACGGCTTGGCGGCGGGGGTCGAGCCGTGGACGATCGCGGTGGACTGTGGGGAGGCGGAGATCCGGTCGCTGGTGACTGAAGTCCGCCAGGCGGGGGACTGGTCCGACGACAACCCCGTGTGGACGGATCAGCGACTCGGGCGAATCGTCGACGCCGTCCAGGAGAAAACGTCTCCCGGCGACCATGTGGTGCTCATCCGGCACGGTCCATTGCACGAACTGCCGCTGCACGCGGTCGAGGGAGGTGCCGGCACCCTGGCGGCCCGCAACACGATCTCCTATGCACCCGGAATGGGCGCCCTACTGTCCTGCCGGGCCGAGCGACCCGCCACGGGCGAGGCGGTCGTGATTGCGGACAGCCTCGGCGACCTGCCACACGCGCGCCTCGAGGGCCAGAGCGTCGCCGACCTGATGGCAGTGTCGCCTCTGGTCGGGTTTCGGGCAGACAGAAGGCGGCTGCTCACCGCCATGGGGGAGCGCGCCCCCTCGGTGCTTCACGTCGCCTGCCACGGTCTCTTCGACGAAGAGGACCCCGATGCCTCGCGACTGATCCTTGCGGCGAGCACCTGGGGTGCGAATGGGGATGGCGCCACCGATCTGACCGCCCGTGACATTGCCCGGTTGCCACTTCAGGGCGCGGTCGTGATCCTCAGCGCCTGTCACAGCGGCGTCAACGCATTGAAGCCGGGAGACGAGCCTTTCGGCCTGACCCGTGCGTTTCTGACGGCCGGCGCGCGCGCCGTTGTCGCTGCGCGGTGGGCGGTGGACGATGTCTCGACCTGGCTGTTGATGAGTAAATTCACCGAACTGCGGCGATTGAACGGCTTGGGCGTGGTCGAGGCGCTCGCCGACGCCCAGCGTTGGGTCAGAGAGATGTCGGCCCCCGAGATGACCGCCCTCTGCGATGCGGCGCTGCGCGAAGGCGGCGCGACCAGCGCAGCGGTCGTCGAGTTGCTCAATCGTCGCTGCGCGCAGGGCCTCGCCGCGACCGGTCGGGCGACGGATGCTGAGGCGATGGCCCGTGCGGCGGACCTGCTGGCGACAATGCCCGGTCCCCGCTCGCGGGGCATCCGAGCCCTGAAAGCCGATGAGCGTCCCTTCTCCGATCGCGAGTACTGGGCGGCGTTCGAAGTCGTCGGGGACTGGGTCTAGCGGGCCAAATAACCCTTGCCCCAATCTCCAGGCTAATTGCTCCCGCGTATCCGCGAGTGCTGCAATCGCCTGAAAGCGGGAGCCGAGATGGCCTCAAGTGTGGTTCGTTTCAGGCCTCGCCTGCGGGCTCTTTTTCCGTAACCGTGTACTGGGCTGGTCCCGAATGCTCGATCCAGCCGGGACGCCAAGTGACGCCGACGACGAGGTCTCCAACTGAGGTCGAGTAGGTGCCGGCGAGGCGGACCAAGACGTCGAGAGCGGGGATGTATTCGCCGCTCTCGATCTTGTCGAGCCTGGAGCGGGTGAGGACGGCACGCTTGGCAGCCTCCTTCTGATCGAGGCCGGCGAGTTCGCGGGCGCGGTAGAGGTTGTCCGCGAAGCGGGCCAGGGCCTTGAAGGGGAACGGGGTTTTGGATCGCGTCCCGGCCATCATCGGGAGCCGTTCGTGGCCTCGACCGCCACGGTTTGGGCCAGAGGCTCGACGGGGCAATCGCTGGCTCGGCCCTCCCGCTCGACCACCTTCCACCCCCCAGGCACGACGATCTCATAGCCGGGGCGCCACTCCAGGCCGGCGACGAGATCGTCCAGGGAGACGCCGAGGCTGCCTGCGATCCGCAGCGCCGTGTCGACGCGGGGCATGCGCTCGCCACGCTCCAGAAGGCTGACCTCGGTGCGGTGGATCGAGGCTCGGAAGCTCAGCTCTTCCTGGGAGACATTTGCTCCCCCGCGACAGCGGGCCAGGTTCTGGCCAAAACGAACCTTCATCTCCGGTGTGGGCGGTGCCGAGGTCGCGTGGCGCCGGCTCATCCTCCGTCCCCATTTACGAACAGACTGCGGGTCAGCTGAGTTGGAGGTCCCGCCTTGACCAAGGTCGCGACGATCACGCCCCGCCGGCTGGTGTGGCCACCTTCGATCATCCAGCGCTCGCTGAGCTGGCCAGCCGCCAGAACAGGGACGCCACCTTGCAACCGTTCGATTTCTTGCCCTGCTCGATCGCCTGGCACTTCGACCAGGCAGCTCGCCCATGCCCACAGCGTTTGCGAGTGCTTGGGGTCGGCCACCGGGAACTCGATCCGCAGGAGAGTCACCCGGTCGCCGTGTGGGTTGCGTGCCTCCTGGGGCTCGGCGCTCAGGCGCCCGGTGACGACTGCGTGGTTGATCTCCGGCGGGATCGAGTGGGAAGCCACCAGGAGGCCTCCGTCTGTCGGCCTGCCCATCCGGCCACTCACCGGGGACCTCCTTCGCGATGCCGCCTCATTTCGACTTCGTCTCGGTGAGCGCGTAGGCACGCGGCTTGCGCTTGGCCTGGCGCAGCTTCTTCTCCTTCGCCAGTCGCGCCAGGCAGTTGGCGACGGCCCCGGAGGAGCGTTCGATGCCCTTACCGATCGCACTGGCGGTCATTGGCCCGTTGTCGTGGTGCTTTCGCATGTAGGAGAGGACGAGCCCATCCAGCTCGCCCGGGCGCAGCCGTTTCTTTGCCTTGGCGGCGCTCATGCTGAGTCGCCTCCCCTCTCGTCGAGGGCGACGAGCAGCTCCTCGCAGGCGCCCAGGCCCGAGCGGAAGCGCTCGTTGGTCGCCTCGTCTTCCTCGCGTGAGCGGCGCTCGTCCGGCGATTCGCCCAGGACCGCCTCGGCTTCGCCGTGCAGGCGTTTGAGCGCTTCGGTCAGGTCGTGGACCGGCATGGTCAGCTCGAAGGACTCGCGCCCGTCATCCGGGTCCCAGCCGATGTCGGCCAGCAGGCGGACGTCTTCGGCGAACTCGATGCCGAGCCGCTCGGCGGTGGCGTAGTCCCTGCTCCGCCCAAGGGCTGTCCAGAGATCGTCGATGCTGTAGAGGTGGTTGCGGACCAGCTCGTAGAGCCCTGCGCGCTGGTCTTTGGTGATCGTCGTCGTGGGCACGGTGCCCCTCCTCTCGGTAGGGCACCGAAGGCCGCTGCGATGCCTCGCCGCGGTACTCGGGCGAGTAGCTTTCCTCGTGCATCGAAGACCAGCTCTTCGGTGCCGGCCCCGGGGCGCTCCAACGCTGCCGGGGCACTTATGTTTGCGGTTCGGCGACCCTAGCTCGGCCAGGGCGCCGAAGCGAGCGAATAGCTGTCGATCGACGCCGATCCACGGCGATTGGCCGCTTTTTCAGGCACTCGTGCCTGAAACGCGAGCGCGATCGGGGGCGGCATCTGAAGACTTCCGCTCGCAGAGGACCGCCACGGCCCATCCGCTGCCAGTCGCGGGAAATCCAAAGCCCATGCGGGTATCCTTGCCCTTGCGAGGCCGCCGGAACCCTCCCGCGATCCTCGCTGCGGGGCTATAGCTCAGCTGGCAGAGCGCCTGGATCGCACCCAGGAGGTCGGCGGTTCGAATCCGCCTAGCTCCATCGGCAAAGCGCCTGCACGCAGGCGCTTTTTCGCTTGACGACCGGGCTGGCGGCGAGGAAGCTGAGGCGCTAGTCAACCGTAGGTCAACTTCCGGCCGGAGGGGCGCCAGGAGGAGAAGTCGCCCATGCCCCCAGCCAAGCACCCGCGCCGCATCCGAGTCGAGCGCGGCGTATATCGCCAGCCCAACGGCAACTACGCGGTCTGCACCCGCCGCGCCGGGCGCCTTCATTTCCGCACCTGTGGGCGCAACCTCCAGGGGGCACGGCGAGCCCGCAAGGAGCTGATCGAGGCGCTCGCCGCCGGGCGGGTACCAGCCTCGCCGCGGCTGCGCTTCGCCACCGTCGCCGGCTGGTGGCTTGCCCGCTTCGAGGCGAAGGTCGCCGCCGGGGAACGACACCCCCGCACGCTTGAGGCCTACCGCTACCACCTCGAGCACAACCTGCTGCCCCGTCTTGCCTCGCGGCGAGTCGCCGCGCTCGGAGTCGAGGACGTGGCGGCGCTTATCACCGAGCTGCGCGCCGATGGACGCTCTGCGAAGAGCACAGCCAACGCGCTCGGGACGCTGCAGGGCATCCTTCGCTTCGCCCGGCGCCGGGGTTGGGTGCTCGCCGATCCGGTCGAGCTGCTGGAACCCGATGAGCGCCCTCGCCCCCCCGGCGCCGCCAGCGGGTGCTGGGCCGGCCGGAGATCGAGCGCCTGCTCGATGCCTGCCCACCGCGGGGACGGCTGCTCGTCA
The DNA here is from genome assembly GCA_963817905.1 of uncultured Solirubrobacterales bacterium. Lineage (GTDB taxonomy): Bacteria > Actinomycetota > Thermoleophilia > Solirubrobacterales > 70-9 > VRUE01. Next base: position 1,251,690 of record CAWFPS010000003.1, read on the forward strand.
TCACTGCCCTCTACAGCGGCCTGCGGATCTCCGAGCTGCTCGGCCTGATCTGGGCGGACGTCGACTTCGCCGCGGGCCTGATCCGCGTCCGGGCGCAGCTATCCCGCGCCCACCAAGGCGAGCCCGCGCGGCGGGCGGCGCCGAAGACGCCGGCCTCGATGCGCGAGGTACCCCTGGTCGAACAGCTCTCACACCAGCTCGCCGCGCACAAGCAGGCATCCCCCTTCGCGTCGCCCGGCGACTGGGTCTTCGCCACCTCACGCGGCACCCCGTACGGGCACCGCAACGTCGCCCGGCGCGTGCTCACCCGCGCCGCCGACGCAGCTCAGCTGAACGGCGACGGCTGGCCGCCGCTGCGTTCCACGACTTGCGCCACACCTTCGCCAGCCACCTGATCGTCGACCTCGGCCTCGACGTCGCCCAGGTCAGTCGCATTCTCGGCCACGCTCGGATCACGATCACGCTCGACGTCTACACCCATCTCTTCGATGACGCTCGCCACGCCCGCGAGATCCGTAGTCAGATGGCGGCCAGCGACTTCGCCGCGCTTCTCTCACCGGATTCACATACGGCGCCGTTGTTGGCGCTGCCCCCTGATCACTCCAGTGCCCGAAGAGCCGGGCAAAGCGCAGGCTGACGCCAAACGACTGCTTCACCTCCCCATATCGCTCGGCGGTTGTGCTCAAGGTACGCTCAGCGCTCCAACCCAGGCTAGGGTTCCGCGTCAATGGCCTCCTTTGAACCGCATTTCTATGGAGTCGGAGCATTCGCAGCGCCGGTCGAGGCAGATAGGGTGATGTCCTCCGCCGTTGAGATCGCGGCGCAGATGGACGCGCTGATTTCGGGACCCGACGAGGTACGGAATGGCATGCTGACGTCAATCTGGCCTCCCGTAGAGGAACCCGTCTTCGTGTCGATTTCGGCTCGAACCCTGCCGGGAAATCTGGCATGGGTCGGAGTCGGATCACAGGGGGTCGGCGGCGCCATATTCGCCGTCACCGATCAGATCGCGGCGACTCTCAGATCCGAGACCGGGGTCGTCGACGGCATTCGCGCTCCAGAGCGCAACAATGACTATGACCGAGAAGAGACCAGCCGCCTGGAACGCGAAATTCATGAACTGCTGCAAAGTCTGGCCGCCGACCCCGCAGCCATGGACACCCTCTCGACTCATATCTATCTCCGGGAGATGAAACTTCAGTACATGACCGATTTCGGCTGTTAGCCGCCCGTCAAACCTCTGGAAAAGCCTCGCCCGGGTTCCAATTTGACCGAAACTCGCATCATCCGGGAGAGCGCCACTCGTCCAACATCCGCTCGACGTCGCCCCGGACCAGATGCCGGGCCTCGGCTCGATCCACGCCCGACATGAGCAGCTCGTCGTAGCCGGTGTCGCGGTGGCGAATCGACGCGGCGACGGCAAGCTCAAGCGCTCCAGGATCGAAGGCCCGGCCAGCAGCGCTGCGGCCCACTCGGCCGCCGCCACGCGCGCCCGTGTGACGAGCGACCTCCTCGGCCCGATCGCGGGGACAGCCCGGGAAGAGGCGCACGAGTCCCTTCGCCATCTCAGCCTGGAAGGCGAGGTCGTGCTCGGCGCGACGAGAGCGCTCTCGCTCGCGGCGCCTGGCCCGAGCGTCAGCGTCGGCGAGGCATTCCTTCTCCGCCTGCTCAAGCGCTTCCTCCTCGATCAGGATGCCTTGACGCTCGTAGCGCTTCCGCGCCCGACTGAAACGGACGACCACAGCTGAGAGGCCGCTCGCCTTTCTCGCCCGCCGGGTCAGTGCGGCGTCGCCGGCCGGCAGAAAGGCAAGGTGGGCGAGACCGGCGCAGCCCAGGCACAGCGGTCCCTTGTTGTCCATCGTCAGCAGGCTCCTGCCGCCCCCGCACTCGACGCAGCTCCAGTCCTTGAGCGCCGAGACGGCGACGATCTCGGACTTCGGCTGGGGTTTCCGGCCGCTGTGCGGCATGGGTGCAGTCTGCCGGAATCCACACCGGTTCCCTTTGTACCCTCAGGCCGCATGCCGGGTGAGCTATCGCAGATGCTCGACAAGGCCGTCGCCGGCCTCGCGTCGACGCCCTCCTACGAGCGCGGCTTGGCCTATCTCGAAGCGGGAAGGGTGGGGGCGCTGCGGGCGAGCGCCGGGCGAGTCGGCGCCATGGTCCAAGGCTCCGAGGACTACCTGGTCGAGCTTCGCGCCAAAGGCGGGAAGCTTCGCTTCTCCTGCTCGTGCCCTGTCGGGCGCGAGGGCGCCTTCTGCAAGCACTGCGTCGCGGTCGTCCTTGCTTGGCAGCGCGAGCGCGACGATCCCGTGCCGACGCTTGATGACGCCCGTGCCCATCTCGAGACGCTTCCCCAGGGCGAGCTGGTCGAGCTTCTGATCGATCACGCCCACGACGACGACGCTCTGGCCCGCAAGCTGTTGCTGCGGACCGCGACGCCGGCGAGCGCCAAGGCAGACGTCGCGTCCCTGCGCGCGCTGATCGAGCAAGCCTTCGTCCACCGGGAGTTCGTCCCCTATCGCGAGGTCTGGGGTTACGTCCGCGGCATCGAGGAAGCGGCCGACGTGCTCGAAGCCCAGCTCGAGCAGGGCGACGGCGGCGATGTCGTCGCCCTCGCCGAGCACGCGCTCAAACTCGCCGAAGACGCGCTTGATCATGTCGACGACTCCGACGGCCAGATGGGCGACGCGATCGCGCGTCTCGAAGAGCTGCACCACAACGCCTGCATCAAGGCGCAACCGGACCCGACGGCGCTCGCCGAGCGCCTCTTCGCCTGGGAGCTCGACGGCCCCTGGGACGTGCTCGACCAAGCCGTCACCCGCTACGCCGAGGTGCTCGGGGACGCCGGCCTCGCGCGCTACCGCGAGCTGGCCGCGAAGGAGTGGGCGGGAGTGCCGAAGCTTGCTCCGGGAGAGGACTCGCGGGAGCGCTACCGCAGCCGCTTTCGGATCACGCGGATCATGCAGGCCCTCGCGCAGCACTCCGGAGACCTCGCCGACCTGATCGCCGTGGAGGAACGGGACCTCTCGATCGGCTATCGCTTCCTTCAGATCGCCGAGCTGTGCCGGGAGCACGGCGAGGACGACATGGCCCTCGAATGGGCCGAGCGCGGGATGGCGGCATTCACCGAGGAGCCCGATCCGCGCCTGCGTGCCTTCCTGATCGAGGAGTACCGTCGGCGCGGGCGCAGCGCGGAGGCTCTCGAGCACTCCGCCCAGGCGTTCGACGCCCGGCCGACGCTCGAGAGCTACCGCGAGTTCGCGACCGACGCGAAGGCTCTGGGCGAATGGGAGGAGCGACGCCGCTCGGCGCTCTCGTTGCTCGGCCGTCCGGAGCCAGACTCGCCGGGAGCAATGCGACATCCCTCGCTACGCGGTCGCGGCCGCTCAGAGCTCGTGCGGGTGCTGATCTGGGAGGGCGATGCGGATGCCGCCTGGCGAGCCGCGAACGAGGGCGGCTGCACCTCTGACCTGTGGTTGAAGCTGGCCGACCTGAGACGCCCCGAGCATCCCGAGGACGCGCTCGGCGTCTATCGCCGCCACGTCGAGAACGTGATCGCGGGTAAGGACAGGCGCGCTTACGCCGAGGCGGCGCGGCTGATCGATGAGACGGTGCGGGAGCTGTACACGGAGTGCGGTCGTCCGGAGGACTTCGGCGCCTACGTCGAGGAAGTCCGCGCCGCCCACAAACCAAAGCGCAACCTGATGAAGCTGATGGCCGAGCTCGACCCGGTAAAATCGACGTCGTGACCGATCGCGCTCAGATCGCCGCCAGCGTTGCTGGGTCGCTGCGCCTGGAGGGCCTCGAGCCCACCGGACCGGTTCGTGAGCTCGCCGACCTATGGGTCCGGGGAGACGCCACTGACGCCGACCTGCGAGAGGCAGCGCGTCGCCTGCTTGCCCGAGAGCCGCTCGAGGGGTTGATCGCCGCCGTGGCGACAAACGGTGCGGCGCGACACGTGTGAGCGACGACCCGTACGTCTACCCCGGCACCGAAGTCCTACGGAACATGCCGGGCATCCGCGATGCCGACGAGCTCCAGAGGTTCGAAGCACACCTGACGTTCCTGAACGGCCTGCAACTCCTCCACGAGCCGATCACCGGCGAGTACGACCTCGCACATCTTCGAGCTTTCCACCAGTATCTGTTCGCCGGGCTCTACGAGTGGGCTGGCGAGTTGAGGACCGTCGTCCTGGCGAAGACCGACCTCTTCTGCCTACCCGAGCACATCGAGTCCTATGGGGCGGAAATCTTCGGTGAGCTGGCCCGAGAGGATCGGCTCCGCGGCCTCGCCCGGGACCGCTTCGTCGCCCGACTGGCCCACTACCTCGGTGACGTCAATGCCCTGCATCCGTTTCGCGACGGAAACGGGCGCGCACAGCGCGCCTTCTTCGCTCAGCTGGCGGCGGGCGCCGGCTATCGGCTTGACTGGCAGCTCGTCGACCCACAGGCCAACGCCGACGCCTCGATCGCCGCCATGCAGGGTGACGAGGCGCTGATGCGGAAGCTGCTGGGCGAGATCGCCAAGCCGATCAGCTAGGTCGCCGGGGAGGATGCCGCGGCTTCGTCGGTTGGAAACGCCGCGCGAAACCAGGCACTTCTTGCCGGGAAGTGCCCGAATCGCCGCTAATCCCCGCGTATCCCCGCACTTCGAGAGGAACGGACGACGGTGGGTCGTGTGACAAAAGCCCTGCAAATCACGCTCTCGGTACACGAGCGTGCGATTCAGCTTTCGGAAATCGCACCCAAGAGGTCGCCGGTTCGAATCCGGCTAGCTCCACTGGAGGTTCAGCTGGCTCCCGGCTCGGAGCGACTCTCCTTGCCCCAGAGTGCCACAAGATCACGCGCGCCGTGGATCAGGCCGAGGACGTTGACATCCGCAGCCTCGATCTCGTAGATCAGCCGGTAGCTTCCGACGATCAGCTCGCGGACCGTCGGCTCCTCCAGCTCGGGAACCACGCGGCCTCGCTCGGCCATCTCCTCAAGCGATCGAGCGCGATCGCGGACGCGCCGCACGAACGCTGCCGCATAGCCAGGGGAGTCCTCGGCGATGTAGTCGGCGATGCGCTCGAGGTCCCGCCAGGCAGTCTCGGCCCACGCTACCTGTCGAGCCACCGGGCCAACCGCTGCTCGACCTCGTCCTGGGGCAGGACTCTCCCTGCCTCGACATCTTCGCGGCCGCGCTCGATGCGCTGCAGGACGTAGAGGTGGTACTGGATGTCCTCGAGCGAGGCTTCCTCGGGGAGGCCGTCGAGAACCCTGCGGACATCCTGCTTTGCGGTGGTGGCCATCGCTTAGGAGGATACCGTGGCTTCGGCGGTTGGAAACGGTGTGCGAGGCCGGGCACTTCTGCACGGCGGGAGGTCAAGGAAGGGGAGGCAAGAAGGATCCGGAATGGGTTCCTGGGTCGCAATCGACTTCGAGACCGCCTCGACGCGAGGCACACCCTGCGCCGTGGGACTGGTCGAGGTCACTGATGGGCAACTCGGCGAGCGGCATCGCTGGTTGATCCGGCCGCCGGTCTTTGAGTTCTCGCCGTTCAATGTCGCGCTGCACGGGATCGAGCCGGAGATGTGCCGCGACGCGCCCACCTGGGCAGAGAGCCTCGGACAGATCCTGGAGGTAGTGGCGAACCGGCCGCTCGTCGCGCACAACGCGGCCTTCGATCTCGGCGTGGTCCGCGATGCCTGCGAGCTTTGCGAACTCGAATGGCCGCAACTCGAGTATGCCTGCACCCTGGTGGTCGGCCGGCGCGTGTGGCCGGGGCTCACGACCTACAGCCTTCCGTTTCTTGCCGCGCACCTCGGGATCGAGCCCGCCGCCAACCACGAGCCCGTCGCCGACGCGGCGTGCGCAGCCGAAGTCGCCTGCCGAGCCCTGCGGACACGCGAAGCAACTGAATTGGTTGAGTTGCTCGACAGCTGCCACGCGACGGTCGGGCGGCGCGCTGGCTATCCCGCGGCGCGAGGCCCAGCAGGCAGTAGTAGACCGCGGCGCCGTGGCGACTCGCGGAGTACGGCGCGACACGGACCTTCTCGTCACCGGCTATCAGGACATGGCGAAGCTGGCCCAGGGAGAGAGCAAGAGCACGAAGCTTCGGCGAGCGGAGGAGCTGCGGGCCGAAGGGCGGGAGATAGAGATCGTCGGGGAGCCCAGCTGCGAATCGTCGGCTCGGACACGCCGAGTCGTTGGCTGGTAGTGGCAACGCTCACCCCCGGGGTGTGCCTGACCGAGATCAGCACCTCCTGGGCCTCGTCGAGCGCGCTCTACTCAGTTCGTCAGCGCTGAACTGAGACGCACGTCAACGCTCTTGAGCGCGCGACGCACCGGCTGGTCGAAGCTGGCCAGGTCGGCGCCCACCCGCTCGGCGGTCGCGAGCGCGAAGCCGTCGGCAAGGCTGATGCCAAGGGCGCGACGCCGTGCCGCAACGCGAGCCAGGGCGGCGTCGGGCGATGACGTGCGGATACCGAGCGACGCAATCGCGTTGACGGCAGCCCGAAGGCTGCGCTCGTCCTCGGCCGGCCGCACCAGAGCCTCGGCATAGTTGACCGTGCAAATCACAAGCTCCGTCCTCTCGGTTGTGAACCGTTCGAAGGCCGCCGCAGCGGCGGCGTGGTGCGCGTCGGCACGGTCGAGCGCCGCGATCACGATGTCGGTGTCGAGAACGCAGGTTGCCACGTGGACTTCGGCGTTCTCAGCTGCGCTCTTCGGAGCGCAGCTTCTCGAGGTAGTCGTGCCCGTAAAGGCCGTCGAAGACGCCGAGCGCGGACGCCACATCTGGTGCCGCCCGATGTACGACGATCCGGTCTGCTCCCTCGGCCTCGATCACGACGTCGTCTCCCGGCCGCAGGCCTGCCGCCTCGAGGCTCTCGACCGGCAGAGTGACCTGGTGCTTGCTGGAGATGCGTGGCATACCTTTACTTTAACGTAAAGGGACACGATCTATCAGGGCCCGGCCGCTCACCGCCATCGGGCCTGACGCGAGCGTCAGATAGCGAAACTGTCGACCATCCGGCGAAATGCTTGGTTCAAAATGCCGTCCGGCTAGGCCCATTTCTAGCCGAGTTCGCCCCGGAGCCCCGGGTGCCATGGCCTGGAGACGGCCCGATCGAGCAAGGCGCGCAGCAGGAAACCGAGCGAGGAGATGCCCAGCAGGATCACGGTAAAAAAAGCATCGATCGTCGGGTATGAGTCCTCGTGGTAGGGATAGACATAGTCGGTTGCCGAGTGCAGGAAAAGCAAGACGGCGAACGGGACTAGGGCAACCGACAGCGCCCACCAGCGGTTTACGAGCGTGACCGCGAGAACATTGAGCGCCAAAAAGGCCCAGGTGGACGCGGTGCTGAACAAGAGGGCGCCGAGGATGCCGGTGCGGTCGAGATCGAACGCACTCCCGTAGGTGTAGGCGCCGACCAGAAGCGCCGCGACACAGGTGATGGCCAAGCGGCCCACGTTGCTCACGGACTTGGGTGCCCCAGAGGTCGTTGTCGGTTGCATTTCGCCGACCGGACCGGGGAAGCGAACTTGACGCGATCCGTCAGCCGGCGAGCCCTTCGACCATCCGCCGTAATGCACGGTTCAAATGCCGTCCGGTTAGGCCCCATCGCAGACAAAAGATTCCTGTCCTATTCACTACGAATGCACGAAGCGGGTTACCGCCTCGCGGGCGAGGTCGCTGACCGAGCGGCCTTCCTTCTTGGCTTGCCTCTGAGCGGCGCGATAGAGATCCGGCGTCGTGCGGAAGCTCAGGCGAGGGGAGGTGCCGCTCCCGGCCAGCGAGGGGCGGCCCACTCGGCGGCGCTTCGCCTTCGAGAGGTCGTAGCCGCGCTCGGCCTCGGCAGCGAGACCAACAGGCTGCCGTCCTCAAGCTCCACCGCCATCACCTCCAACGCAATCCCGTCCGCGTCGTCACCCAGAAAGACCGATCTCAAGCTATCAATTATGTCAGACAATATTAGCACCTGGCCCGACGACCTCGGACGACGGCCGCTTTACGGCCTCAACCACCGGCGGTGCGACGGCACTCAGCGTGCAGGCGTCCTATGGTCACTGCCGCGCCTTGGTTCAAATGCCGTCCGGTTAGGCCCACTCGCAGGTCCCGACTGAGTTATCTCCCGTGGTAACTGCGGCGATTCAACGGCGCTTGAGCCACTCGGCCAACAGGGGGTCGAGCAGATGCGGCTTGCCGTCCGCGTCGCGCTTGACGTGACGTTCATCGGCAAGCAGCCGTTCGAGTGCCTCTTGAAGCGTGGAACGCGCGACGCGGTGCTCACTTGCGACAACACTGCCTGTAGGGGCTTGGCCGTCGCCCACCGCGAGCAGGACCAGGCGTTCGTTCCTGTTGAGGCCGTCCCACAGCGCCTGGTGTGCGTCTTGGGTCTCCGCGAGCGCCAGCTCAAGCGCCGCAGGCGCGGGGTCCGAATGGCCTGGCTGCTGCTCGAGCAGGTTGTAAAGATGGTGGGCAAGCAGGATCGTGCGCTGCGGATGCCCACCTGTGTAGGCGAGCAACTCGTCGACGGCGCGGCCGGGGTCGAGCTCGTTGGCGACGAGCAGAGCCTCGATGTCGTGCGCAGCCTCGGCGATGGGCAGGGTGGGAAGCTCGAGCGGGCGAGCCTGGCCGTAGAAGGGCCGTTCGTGCTCCGCAAAGAGCGCATGCATGAGCGACGGCTGGCTTCCGGCAAAGACATATGCCGCAGCCTCGCCGTGATGCTGGATCACGGAACGCATCAGGCCGTCGAGCGCGTCATCGGCGATGAGGACGTCCTGGAACTCATCGAAGCAGACGACGGTGAGCCCGCCATCCGCTTGATGCAGTGCCTGAGGGACATCGAGCAGCTCGAGAAGTGCGGCGCGCGCCTCGTCTGCGGGTGGGCGCGGCCGCCGCGCGGCCGCCCTAACTCCGAGCCCAGCGACCGAGGCGCCGACTTCGAGGCGCGTCGCCCAGCGGCGAACGCTGCGCCCCGGATCGTTTGGCAGGTCGCTGAAGGAGCCCGCGACGCGCGCCGCCACGTCGCCCAGCGTCGCGACCTTTGAGAAGTCGACGCGCACCGCGCGATGCCCCGCTTCGCGCATTGCGAAGATGTGGGCGTCCAGCAGGCTGCTCTTGCCGAAGCGGCGCGGAGCCGCGAGGCGGACGGCAACTCGGTCAGCAGCGGCTCGCTGCAGGTCATCGAGCTCGGAGCGGCGGTCGATTAGACGGGCGGGACCGACCGGGCCTTGATAGTTGAACGGATTCACCGTACACCAGTGTACGACCTTAACGGACAGATTTAGTTTTGGGGAAGGATCCCGAGTGGCTGCCGATGACAAAAAGGCAACCTGGATCGGCTACAGCTCCCCATGCAGGCGCCTGATCACGTCTGCCGCGCCGGGGTTCAAATGCCGTCCGGTTAGGCCCATATCGCAGACAAAAGCATTCGAACCGTTTGGCATGCTGGTCGGATGGCTCAGACCGCAGAGAAGACGGGCTCATTGGAGCTGGTCGCGGCTCCTGCAATAGAGAAGCGGATCTTGGTCGTCCGCGGAAGCCAGGTGATGCTCGATGAAGACCTCGCCGATCTTTATGGCGTCGAAACCAGGCGGTTGATCGAGCAGGTGAAGCGGAATCGCGACCGCTTTCCGGAGGATTTCATGTTCCAGTTGAGCAAAGAGGAGGCTGCGGTTTTGAGATCGCAAATTGCGATCTCAAACGGAGGGTCCGGCGGCCGTCGCTATGCGCCCTACGTCTTTACCGAGCAAGGAGTAGCGATGCTCTCGGGGGTCCTGAAGAGCAAGAGGGCCGTCATTGTGAACATCGCGATCATGCGCGCGTTCGTCGAGTTGCGCCGTGCGGCGGTGGGCTACGCGGCGTTGGAGAAGCGGCTCGATCAGCTAGAACGAGATACGAGTTCGAAGCTGGGCCAGCACGATGAACGGCTGGATGAGGTCTTCAAGACCCTTCGGCATCTGATCGCACCGCCCGTTCGACCAAGAGGGCCATCGGGTTCAGGGCGCCGGAGGACGAGTAGCCGCTTCGCGACTCAGCACCCGTATTCGGGAAGTTGTGCTGTGGTTCAAATACCGTCCGGTTAGGCCCATCGCACCCGGCTACGGTCGAAGGTCTTGGACTTCGCAGGGCAGGCTTTCCACCCGATCGATGATCTCCGGGTCTCCGGTCAATAGCACCGCGCCCTCAGAGGCGGCAAGCGCGACCGCGAAACAGTCAGCCAGCGCCATCGGGTAGGAGGCCTTTAGATTCGCCGCCACTCTCATCGCCGAGACTCCGGGGAGATGCTCGGTGATCCGAGGGCGGAGTTCCTCAAGCACGCGGTCCGCCTCTTCCTTGCCGTGGTCCCGATTGGTTCGATAGTGGACCTCGACCAGATTGATCCAACTCATCGCCGGGCGTTCCCGATTCAGAATCTCATCGACCAAATCCGCCGCCGGTTCGTCTCCGTCAAGCCAGGACAGAACAGGCCAGGAATCCAGACAAAAGGGCAAGGGCTACCGAGGCTCTTTGTCGCGATCTTCAAGTAGCCGCGCCGCCATGCCGCTACCAGCGAATCTTCCGCGCAGCGTAGAACTAGGGGTGGCCCGCCGCACGACGATCCCATCGTCAACGGGCTCAAAGGAAACGTCCGAGCCTGGCCCAAGCCCTGCGCGTTCGCGGAGATCCTTGGGGATCACAACTTGGCCCTTGGCACCGATTCGCTGAGTCATACAGCCTCAGTATACCTCGCGTAGTTCCTTGTGCAGCTAGCCCCCGGCTCGGAGCGACTCTCCTTGCCCCAGAGGGCCGCGAGATCACGCGCGCCGTGGATCAGGCCGAGGACATGGACATCCGCATCCTCGATCTCGTAAATCAGGCGGTAGCTTCCGACGATCAGCTCGCGGACCGTCGGCTCTCCCAACTCGGGAACCACGCGGCCTCGCTCGGCCATCTCCTCAAGCGATCGAGCGCGATCGCGGACGCGCCGCACGAACGCTGCCGCATAGCCAGGGGAGTCCTCGGCGATGTAGTCGGCGATGCGCTCGAGGTCCCGCCAGGCAGTCTCGGCCCACGCTACCTGTCGAGCCACCGGGCCAACCGCTGCTCGACCTCGTCCTGGGGCAGGACTCTCCCTGCCTCGACGCGAGGCACACCCTCCGCCGTGGGACTGGTCGAGGTCACCGATGGGCAACTCGGCGAGCTGCATCGGGAGCGCACCGGCCGGTTAGCGGGCTTGGCGCCTCAGCTCGACTTCGAAATCAGCGCGTCTGACCACGATGCCGAAGTATCTGCTGCTCAAGCACTACAGCGGCGGCCCGGAGCCGCACCACCCCTTCCCGCCGATGGACCAGTGGGCGCCCGAGGAGGTGGAGGCGCACATGGCCTTCCTGCACCAGGTCAAAGCGCTGCTGCAGGAAAACGGCGAGTACGTCGACGGGCAGGCACTGACGCAGGCGCAGACCTGGGTCCGCTACGGCGGGCCGGACGCCGCGCCGGTCCGCGCTGGGCCTCGCCCTCCTCGCCGCCCCCCGGCGTCAGCCGTTGACGGCCTTCTTCAGTTCCGCGCCGGGGCTGAACTTCGCCGCCGTTTTCGCGGCGATCTGCATTGACTCGCCGGTCTGCGGATTGCGGCCTTCCCGCGCCGGCCGGTCCACGGTCGAGAACTTGCCGAAGCCGGTGAATTTGACCTCGTTGCCAGCCGTGAGCTGAGCGGTGATCTCCTCGATTGTCGCGTCCACCGCGAGCTTCGCCTGGCCGGTCTCGAGCCCGGTCCGCTCGGCTACCTTCCTTGCCAGTTCATCCTTGGTGGTTATCGGCATCTCGTCTCCTAGAAGTAACAGGCGCAGGGCCCCGGTTGGGCCTGCTGTCCAAGGGTTTCTACAGGCCCGAGCGCACCGAGGTCTTCCAGCCCACCTTTTCCAGCGTGGTCAAGGCGATCTCGCGCCCGCCGCTCAGGTCCCCTCGCCGGCAAGAAGCGCGTCGATTTGGCCGAGGGCTTCGACCATGCCCTGCTCCATGCCCATCTCGACCAGCCGTTCCATCCCCTCGCGGCTGGCGAACTTGGATTGGATCGACATCGTCAGGGCGTCGAGGTCCTTGTTCACGTCGGTGACGGGCATCGGCTGTCTCCTTTGTCGGCTTCGAAAATCTGCTCGATCCGCTCGATCGCGTCGGCGTAGGTCCCGTGGCGGGTGCTCGACGGGGGGCGGATGGTGATGCCGTAGGCCTCTCGCATCGCCGTCGCGAGAGTTTGCTTGAAGGTCTGGCCATGCCAGGCGTGGGGCTCGGCGGAGCGGCCTACGTGGAGGTGAACCAGCTCGTGGATCAGGGTCTCCTGGATATCGCCGGAACGGATTCCGGGGTAGGCGGTGACTGAGAGGCGGAACTCGGCGGGCACGGCAAAGCCGAGGCGGTTTGGGCGCTTGCGGGCCCGCCGCACCTTGAGCGCAGGTTTCCGCGTCGCGAGCGGGCCGCCGGCGAAGACCGGCAGGGCCCCCAGGCGTTCGAGCTCCTGGTCGAGCGCCACCCCCGCGACCATGTAATAGGAGGGAGCGCGGCGCAGAGGAGCTGGCGCCGGTCGCGGCGCGGCTGACGCTCTGTGGCCGCTCTTCACGGGCCGCCGGAGGAACTTGGTCACCATGGGGAGCGAGAGTCTTCACCCGGCTACGGACAGCAGCCCAGGGGTCGTGTGCGTCCAGTACGAGGCGCCTTCGGGGACCGCACGGTCGAACCAAGCCTCGAAGTCTCGGCGCACTTCCGGTGAGGCGTTCTCACTCAGGGCCAGGGAGGCCGAGGTGTGCTGGATCAGCAGGTGCAGCATCCCGACCGATATCTCACCGAGCTCCGGCAGCGCATCGAGCACCTCCGCGGTGACCAGGTGAAAGCCGCGCGGCCGCGCGGCGAGCCGGATTGTCCGTTGGACCCACATCGACACAACGGAGGATGACGGGTGGGGCGTCGGCCAGGCGAACGAGAACCGGCTCGGTTGCGGTCCGTGTAGGTTTACGCTCTGCCGTACGGCAGGGGAGCGATCGCACATCCGGTGGATCGTCCCAGTGAGCAGTCAGAGCGCGTCCTGTTGCAGCCCCGCACCGAGGTGCGGCGAGTGCTGAGGAGCAGCTGGCCTCAGCAACCACGAACAGGAACCTCTATGCGCATCCGTCTCCAGATACCTTCATTCAACCTGCTCCGGATCGAGCTGCTCGCCGGCCTGGTCGTGGCGCTGGCGCTGATCCCCGAGGCGATCTCGTTCTCGATCATCGCCGGCGTCGATCCTCGGGTCGGCCTCTTCGCCTCGTTCACGATGGCGGTCGCGATCGCCTTCACCGGCGGCCGGCCGGCGATGATCTCGGCCGCGACCGGGGCGATGGCGCTGGTCGTCGTCTCGCTGGTCTCCGAGCACGGGGTCGAGTACCTGCTCGCCGCGACGATCCTCGCCGGAGTCATCCAGATCGCGCTCGGCGGGTTGGGAGTGGCGAAACTGATGCGGTTCGTGCCGCGCTCGGTGATGACGGGCTTCGTCAACGCGCTGGCGATCCTGATCTTCCTCGCCCAGATCCCGCACCTGACCGACGGCGGGGCGGCCGTCTATGGACTCGTCGCCGCCGGCCTGGCGATCATGTACCTGCTGCCGCGAGTGACCACGGCGGTGCCGGCCCCGCTGGTCGCGATCGTGCTGTTGACCGCCGCCTGCGTGGCGGGGGGCATCGGTGTGCCGACGGTCGGCGACGAGGGCCGGCTGACCGGAATCCCTGCCGGTGCTCGGAATCCCGGCGGTCCCGTTCTCGCTGCAGACCCTGATCATCATCGCGCCCTACTCGTTCACGCTGGCGGTGGTCGGGCTGCTGGAGTCGCTGATGACGGCGAAGCTGGTCGACGACATCACCGAGACCGGCTCTGACAAGGACCGCGAGTCGCGAGGACAGGGCATCGCCAACGTCGTCACCGGCCTCTTCGGCGGCATGGCCGGCTGCGCGATGATCGGCCAGACGATGATCAACGTCCGCACCAGCGGCGCCCGCACCCGCCTCTCCACCTTCGCCGCCGGAGTCTTCCTCCTCGTCTTGGTGGTCGGGCTTGGCGGACTCGTCACCGTGATCCCGATGGCGGCGCTGGTCGCGGTGATGATCCTCGTCGCCGTCTCGACCTTCGACTGGCACTCGGTGGCCCCGGCGACCCTGCGGCGGATGCCGCGCGGTGAGACCGTGATCATGCTGGTCACGGTCGGCGGCACGGTGGCTACGAAAAACCTTGCCGTCGGCGTCGCTGCGGGCGTGCTCACCGCGATGGCAGTCTTCGCTCGGCGGGTCGCCCACCTGGTCGAAGTCGACCGCGTGCTCGACCCCGACGGCACGACCTGCATCTACTCGATCGCCGGCGAGGTCTTCTTCGCCTCAGACCAGGAGCTGATCGAGGCCTTCCACTACGCCGAGGACCCGCCCAAGGTGATCGCCGACTTCTCCCGCGCCCACCTCTGGGACGCCTCGGCAATCGCCGCCATCGACGCGATCGAAGCCCATTACCGCCGCCACGGGATCGAGCTGGCGATCACCGGTCTCAACGACCGCAGCGACCAGCTGCACCAGACCCTCTCGGGCCAGATGGCGCCCGCGCACTGAGTTCGTGCCCGTACAATCGGCGCGTGGACCGGGTCTCGCGCTCTGGGCAGCACCGCTTCGCCCGCCTCTGCGGCGTTCTCGCCGTTGCCGTCTCACTTGCCGGCGCCCTCCCGGCCGCTGCCTGCGCCCGCGAGATCCTCGTTGCCAACGGCGGGGCGAGCAGCGTCTCGGTTATCGACGGGACCGCCAACCAGGTTGTCGGGACGCCGATCGGGGTCGGGCTGGGGCCGTTCGGGATCGCGATCGTGCCGGACGGCACTCGAGCCTACGTGGCGAACATCGACATCGGCGAGGTCAGGGTGCTCGACATCGCCAACAGGCAGGTCGTCGGGCCGCCGATCGAAGTCGGCGGCGGGCCGTACTGGATCGCGATCGCGCCGGACGGGACGAAGGCCTACGTGGCCGATGGCAGCACGGGCACGGTCGCCGTCATCGACACCCAGACGAACCAGGCCGGCACGCCGATCGCGGTCGGCGAAGACCCGGAGGGAATCGCGATCACACCGGATGGCACGCGCGCCTACGTAGCGAACTACACCTCCAACGACGTCTCCGTGATCGACCTGCAGACCGACAAAGCCCTCGGCGCGGCGATCAAAGTCGGCAGCCACCCGCGGTCGCTGGCGATCGCGCCGGATGGCCAGCGGGCCTACGTGGCCAACGACGGGGCGGGCAGCGTCTCGGTAATCGACACCCAAACGAACGAAGTGGTGGGATCGCCGATCGGGGTCGGCGCCGAACCCAAGGCGGTCGCGGTCTCGCCCGACGGCCTGAGGGCCTATGTGGTCAACCACGGCTCGGCAAGCGTCTCCGTCATCAACACCCAGACGAACAAAGCGAACGGCGCCGCGATCGGGGTCGGCGCCGAACCGACTTCCGCCGCAGTCACGCCCGACGGCCGTTACGTCTACGTCACCAACGCCGGCCCGGACACCGTCTCGGCGATCGACACCCAGACGAACCAAGTCGTGGGAGCGCCGATCGAAGTCGGCGGCGGGCCGCAGGCGATCGCGATCGTCCCCGACCAGGGGCCGACCGCCGCCTTCGACGATCCCTTCGCCGTCGCCGGGCTGCCCGCTGCCTTCGACGCGACCGCCTCGAGCGACCCGGACGGCTCGGTCGCCCGCTTCGACTGGAGCTTCGGCGACGGCCAGTCGGCCGCCGACGGCGGCCCGCGCCCGACCCACACCTACGCGAGCGCTGGCAACTACCTGCCCAGCCTGACCGTGACCGACAACGAGGGCTGCTCGACCGCCTTCGTCTTCACCGGACAGACCGCCTCCTGCAACGGATCTGCGCGAGCGAGCACGTCGCGGTCACTGCCGGTCGCTGCTCCTCGGCCTGGCAAGCTCCGTGTCCGCCTCCACTGCCCGAAGAGGGCCAAGCCCGGCGGCTGCAAGTTCAAGGTCAGGGCCTTCACCAAGAAGCGCAAAGGCAAGGCCGAGACCAAGGTGACGCGGGCCAGGATCAAGGCCGGCGGGGCGAAGCTCGTCGTGCTGAAGCCAAGGCCCCGCTTCGCCGCCAGGCTCGCCAAGGCCCGGAAGGCCCTGCTCAAGCAGACGCGGACAATCCGCGGCAAGAGGAAGACCTACTTCCGCCGCCTCAAGCTGGTTCGCTAGCTCAGGACGGCTCTGAGATCCAGTGCGCTCCGACGCCGAGGTGATCGCCGAGGCGCTCGAGGTGCTGGTTGAAGTGCAGGATCTCGATGCCCGCCCCTTGTGCGGCGGCCGCAACCGCGAGGTCGGTCATCGGGTAGCGATGTGCCCCGTGAGAGCCAGTGGCTGCCAACTCGCGCATCGTCGCCAGGACGGCCCGCTGCACACTGCGATCTACGGGTATCTCGCGGAGCCCGTCGAGGGTGCGCTCAACGGTGGCGATCCCCTCCGGCCCCCTTGCGTCGACGATCAGCTCATAGCGCACCGGCCAGCACCAGCAAACGTCGCCGCGCTCGATCGCGGCGAGCAGCAGGCTGCGCGCTTTCGGGTCGCGCCGAGCCCGCATCCAGGCGGACGTGTCCGCGAGCACCTGGCCGGCTCCGTCCCAGAGACGATCGGACATCAGGGCGCAGGTGGAGCGTTCAAGCGGTCGACTGCGGCAAGGTCGAGGTCGAAGTGCCCGCCCTCCATCGCCTCGAACAACGCCTCAGCAGCAAGGCGGCGGTTGCGCCCGGCCTCGAGCTCAGCCTCAGCCCCCTCAACGGCAAGACGGCGCAGGAGCGTCGCATCGGCCTCGCGGGTACCGGTGGCGGCGCGAACTCGTGCCAGCGCCTCCCCCAACTCAGGGTCGGCGGTGACGGCGATTCGAGGGTGCTTGGAGGGCATGCCACGTCAGCGTAGCTCGTTGGAGTCACACCTAGCAACGAGTCGGGACCAACCCGATCAAGCCTTGCCTGACGATCCCTCGTCGCGGCGGTGGCGGCGGATCACCGGAGCCACGTAGCCGATCGTCGCGCCGATCGCGACGGCGGCCAGGAGGGTGACGATCAGCGGCGCGTTGACTGTGACGAAGAGGACGTCTACCCGGACCTGCTGGGAGTTCTGCAGGCAGACGATGAGAACAAGTGCGATGGCGATTCCGACCGCCCATGCGCGCCAGTTGGTTTGTTTCTTCTCCCCGGTAATGACAGCATCATCCTAGAGTTGAACCCCCTAACCAATGGAGATCGGTATGTACGCACGAGTGGCAACGTTCACAGGCGGCGACGGAGCAAAGGCCGCCGCTGAGATCGGGGAACGAGACCAGACCGAGGGCGGCCCACCGCCAGGGCTCCCGGCCAAGAAACTCCTGATCCTCAACGACGCCGAAGGCAAGAAGACGCTGGCGATCGCCTTCTTCGAGAACGAGGACGACTACCGCCAGGGCGACGAGACGCTGAACTCGATGTCGCCGCCGAGCGGAGAAAACAGCATGGGTGAGCGCGCCGGCGTGGAGAAGTTCGAGGTGGTGCTGGAGCTGGAGGCCTGAGCGTCACGCGTCCAAGCGATCAATTGCCCGCAGCGGAGGCCCCATAAAAAAAATCCGCCCAATCATGGCAAGGCCGGAGCCTGTCGGAGCTTGGCTTCGATCAGAAGTGGCGTGCTGCGCATGGAGCTTGATGGTAAACGGGGGCCGTGCCTCGCTAGCTCTCGTCCGCTTTACTCGACTCGCGGTTGCGAAACGCGTGCACGGCCAGGACCACTGTGACGAGAAGCACCGGGCCGAAGGCCGGCAGGGCCATGACCAGGTTGTGGTGGGCGAGCGGCAGCATCGCTATCGCCCCAGGGCCGGAGTCGGCTTGGCCGGAGCGCGGCGGCGGCTGCGCTGCGGGCGGGGGCGCGGTGGGAAGGCGAGTCGGTGCAGGCTCCAGGCGAGCAGGGCGAGTAGCGAGAGGGCGATGCCGGCGACGGTCGCGTAGGCGACGGCGACCAGGGCCGGGGAGCCGCCCGTCTTCTCGCGCTGGAGGATCCGGGTCTCGTCGACGAAGCCGCGACTGAAGGCCGGGCGGGCGGGGACTTCGGCCGCCGGGATCGCCGGGTCGCTGGGGAGGAAGATCGGCGCCGCGGTCAGCGAGCTGCCGCTGTGCAGGCGGATCATCGCCTTCCAGTCGCCGTAGACGGGGACCGGCGCCGTGGTGCGGTAGACGCCGGGGGCGACGCGTTCGAGCGAGTCGACCCGCAGCCCGCCCCCCTGCCAGGCGGTGATGTCGAACCACTCGGCGTTCGCGGCCGCGTCGCGCGGGGTCAGCCTCACCGTCGCGCTCACTTCGCGCTGGGGCCCGCCCGAGACCTCTCGCAGGGCGACCTGCGCCCGCACGCCGCTGTCGGCCGGAGTGTGCAAGGCGAAGACGGTGGCGGCGGCGATCGTCGCCGCGCCCGCGCAGGCGGCGAGGCGCAGGGCGGGACGGCGGCGTCCCTGCTCGGGCGAGAGCCGGGTGCCGATCCAGGCGCCCAGCACCGATGCCGCCAGCGCCACCGCGAGCCCGGCAATCGCCGCCTCGGGGAAGAGCGCCGCGGGCCACGGGATCGGCATCCACAGGTGCGACCAGGCCCACTCGGCCGCCAGCCCGACGGTGCCGATCCCGAGTCCCGACCAGACACCGAAGGCGAGCGGGCGCTCGGGCGGCACGGCCAGCGCAACCGCCTCGACCACCAGCGCCTCGGCGAGGTAGAGCGGCAGGTGCGGCGTCGCCTCGCCCAGCACCGGGCCGATCAGCAGCGCCAGCAGGCCGCGGGCAGCAAGGAAGAAGACGGCAGCGCCGAGCGCCGCGCCGCGGCCCGCGTACAGCCGCGCCGCGACCAGCCCGACCCCGGCGGCCAGCATGATCATCATCGGCTCGAAGAGGAAGTTGAACTGCGGCACGCCGAAGTCGAACTCGGCCTGGAAGGTGGAGAGGCCGAGCAGCAGGCCGCCGGTCGAGGCGACGGCGCGGGCCAGGACGACCGGTCGCCGCTCGCCGCTCGCGCCGCGGCGCTGCCGCGCCCGCATCCCCTCGACCGTGAGCACGCCGATTCCGATCAGGGTCATCGCGGCACCGCCGATCAGCATCAGGTGGGTCGGCCCCCAGAGGGTCACGTCCTGGCCGAAGAGCCGGTGCCAGACGTCGTCGAGCGGGAAGCCGACAAGCGAGAAGGCGCCGCAAGCGCAGATCAGCACCCCGCCCAGCGGCGCGTACCAGCCGGGACCGAGCCGGATCGCGGTCTCGCTCGGCCGTCCCTCGGGCAGGACGATCGCGATGAAGCCCGCGGTGAAGATCCCGAAGAGGCCGGCGAGGATGAAGTAGTGGGCGGGATTGGCGAGCGGCCCGGGGTCGCGGCCGACGTCGATGTGCAGGGAGATGTCCCAGTACATGCCGAAGAGCGCGACCAGCAGCGAGGTGGTCGCGATCCCGACCGGAATGCCAACCCAGGCCGGGTAGCCGCTGCGCTCCTCGACCTCGGCGGCGAGGCGCCGCAGCCAGGCGACCCGGCCCGCCCGGTAGCCGAAGCCGATGTATAGAAGCGCAGCGGTGAGGATCGTCGCCGCGAGGGAGGCGATCGCCACCTGGCCCAGCGTCGCTCCCCCGGCGGGGGGCGCCGCTGCAAGCAGGTGCGTCGCGAAAGTCGAAGTCATCTGGATGCCTCTCGAGTAGACGGCAAGTTCATGGTTACCTGTTAACCGTTACCTCAAACGAGGTTACAACGGCAAGGTAGCATTGCCCTCGTGGCCCGCAATGTGAACCCCGTCACCGAGGCGCCCGGGCAGGCGGAGCTGACCGTCGAGCAGCTCGCCTATGAGACCGGTATGTCGGTGCGCAACATCCGCAACCACCAGTCGCGCGGCCTCCTCCCGCCGCCCGAGGTGCGGGCGCGGATCGGCTATTACGGGCCCGACCACGTCGCCCGCCTGCGCCTTATTCAGGAGATGCAGTCGGAGGGCTTCAAGCTGAGCGCGATCGAGCGGCTGATCGGCGAGCACGGCGTCGACGCCGACCGCTTCGTCGGCCTGCGCCAGGCGATCACGGCCCCCTTCGCCTCCGAGGCGCCCGAGGTGCTGACCCGCGAGGAGCTGGCCGAGCGCTTCCACAGCGAGGACGACAAGCTGCTCGCCAAGGCACAGAAGCTGGGCCTGCTGATCCCCCTCGGCAAGGACCGCTTCGAAGCGCCCAGCCCGGCATTGCTGCGCGCCGCCGAGGACGTGCTCGGTCGCGGCATCCCGCTCGCCGCCGCGCTGGCCGCGATCGAGAAGCTGACCCGCAACTCCCAGTCCTCCGCCCGCGCCTTCGTCAAGCTCTTCGTCGAGGAGCTCTGGAAGCCCTTCGACGAAGCCGGCCGCCCCGACGAGCGCTGGCCAGAGATAACCGAGGCGGTCGAGCAGCTGCGCCCGCTCGCCTCCGAGGCGCTGAACGCCACCTTCCGCCTCACCCTCACCGCCGAGATCGAGAAAGCCTTTGGCGAAGTGCTCGAACGGCACAAGAAGGGCTGAGGAGCCTCTCCGCGCCGAGTCGCCGGGGGGCGACCTCGAAGCTCAGACCGATCCGTCACTCACAGGCGCTGCCGTCACCGTCTGCATCCAGGCCATAGTGGTCGGCGCCGATGACTTCGACGGGGCCGGTGTAATCCGGTCCGTCGCCGCTGCCGCCCGCACAGTCATAGTCGGCCGAGTTGGGGTCGAGGCAGCCCGTGTAGTTCGAGTCGCAGCTGGACGAAGCCTCGTTTTCGACGGCTAATTCTTCTTCCTCTTCGATCGCTTCCCGTTCTTCGCGCCTGGCGATGACTGCGAGGCGCTGGGTGTAGCGCCTGACGTCGCCTTCGGCGCTGGCGAGCTGCCGCGTGGCACTGTGCCGATCGCGGCGGGCAGCCCCCAGATCGTGGCGGGCAGTGCGGCGGTCGGCGTTGAGGCTCGCCGCCTTCGCCGAGAGCCGTGCGGCGCTTCGCGCTGCCTCGGTAAGTGCCTGGCTGGTCGGCTCCGCCTCGGCGTCATGTCGCAGCTGTGCCGAGATCGTGGGTTCCTGCGGCTCGCTGGAGAAGATCGCGCCGCCAAGTGCCACGAGTGCCAGCACCGACACCGTCGCCGCGGTCGCCCTCGTAACCCAAGCGGGCATGCGCTCCCTTTTCATCAACGGCTTGGAGCGCCCGCGCTGGACCTCAGCCGAGTGACGGGCGAGAAGCAAAGTTGCCGGAAGCAGAAGGCCGAGCAGGAGGATGAACCCTCCGGCAGCGCCGCCGATCGCGGCACCCACGATGATCAAGACCAAACCACCAAAGAGACAGAGGCCGACTGCTTGCACCCGGCGGCGGCCGCTCAGCCACGCAATGGGCGAGCTTGCCCGGAACCAGCCCCAGCCGAGAGCTATGGCCGCCAGGATGAGCGCGGCGAGGCCGAACGCAATGCCGCTGCTTACTTCGTCGTCGTGGTCTTCGACTTCCTGGCCGTAGTCAGCTTCAACTTCGGCGATGCGCGAGGAAGCCAGCTCCCGCGTGGCCACCAATTCGGCCCTCAGGCTGCGGGCCTGCTGACGGGCGGATGCAGCTGCGCGATTCGCTGGAACCGCCCGGCGGTTGATCGCCGCATATCTAGCTCGGGCCGGCGCGAGCTGGGACGCCGCTTCCTCCCTCAGCGTTTCCGCACTGGAAACGGAGGATTCGGCTTCGCTCAGGGCAGTGGCCGGATCCTGAGCAGAGGCGACGGTCAAAAAGACAACAGCGTGCACCAGCACAGCGAACAGTGCGATTCCGCTGCACCAGCCCCGCCGTCGCAAAACCTGCACTCCATGCGCCCGCCTCGCCATCGAGGCAGAAACCCTAGTTGATTGGTTACCGAATATGTACCGATAGAGGACTGTTTTCGTACTAAGACGGATCGGGTCCACCATCGGCCCTCGCTGGTCGATTTGCCCCCGTATATGTGGGTCAACCGACCACTCGGTGACGAGGGCTCGCCCGGCCTGTCGAGCCCCACGCTCCGTGGAATCAATCATCTAGTGACCTGAGTCATTGATCCGCTGGCAGTAGGCAGCCAAGCTGTTGAGGATCTCATCGGCGCTCTTGTGCCAGACGTAGGGCTTGGGCTCGTCGTTCCAGTTGGCGATCCAGGTTCTGATCGAGGCGACGAGGTCGCGGACCGAGCGATGGGAGCCGCGCTTCAGCCACTTCGTGGTCAGGTCCGCGAACCAGCGCTCGACCAGGTTCAGCCAGGAGCTGTAGGTGGGAGTGAAGTGCAAGGTGAAGCGCGGGTGGCGCTTGAGCCAGCGCTGGATCGAGGGGGTCTTGTGGGTCGAGGAGTTGTCGAGCACGACGTGGACATCGAGACCTTCGGGCACCGAGCCCTCGATCAGGTTGAGGAACTTGCGGAACTCCTCGGCGCGGTGGCGCGGCGTCATCTCTGAGATCACCTTCCCCGAGGCGACATCCAGGGCGGCATAGAGGTTGGTGGTGCCGTTGCGCACGTAGTCGTGGGTCTGGCGCTCGGGCACTCCGGGCATCAGCGGCAGGATCGGCGAGGAGCGCTCCAGCGCCTGGATCTGGGACTTCTCATCGACGCAGAGCACCACCGCGGCTTCGGGCGGGTTCAGGTAGAGGCCGACAATGTCACGGACCTTGTCGACGAACTGCGGGTCGGGCGAGAGCTTGAAGTGCTCGCTTCGATGCGGCTTCAGCCCGAACGCCCGCCAGATCCGGCTGACCGCGCTCTGGCTCATCCCGGTTGCGGCAGCCATCGAGCGGGTCGACCAGTGGGTCGCGTTTGGCGGACTCTCCTCCAGGGTCTTCACGATCACCCGCTCGACGTCTTCGTCGCCGATCTGCCGTGGCTTGCCCGGGCGTGGCTCGTCATGCAGGCCGTCGAGGCCACGTCTCGCGAAGCGGCCTCGCCAGCGGCCCACCGTCTGCGTCGAGCAGCCCAACCGAGCCGCGATCTCCTTGCTCTGCTCGCCGTCGGCTGCCGCGAGCACGATCCGGCAGCGCAACGCAAGAGCCTGAGCGCTTGTCGGGCGCCTGGCCCAGCGCTCCAGCACCTCTCGCTCTTCCTCGCTGAGCGTCACATCCACACGAACGGGCATCAGGCCTCCCATCGTCGCTTGCGATGGCGACGACTTCGACGGCCGGAGGCTCATGCCTGCGAACTATTGCCTCAGGTCACTAGTCTCATGAATCGATGGCGGGCACAGTTCTAGTCACCGGCGGCTCGGGGTTCCTCGCTGGCTGGTGCATGGTCGAGCTGCTTGGGCAGGGTTATGAGGTGCGGACGACGGTCCGTGACCTCGGCCGCGAGGACGAGGTGCGGGAGGCGGTCTCGGCCGGCGGCCAATCCGGCGAGTCGATCTCGGTCCTCGCCGCTGACCTGACCGCCGAGGGCGGCTGGGCCGAGGCCGTGACCGGCTGCGACTACGTCCTCCACGTCGCCTCGCCCTTTCCGCCGGTGCAGCCCAAGGACCCAGACGAGCTGATCGTGCCGGCCCGGGAAGGAACCCGGCGAGTGCTGCGCGCCGCGCTCGATGCCGGCGTCAAGCGCACTGTCGTCACCTCCTCGGTCGCCGCGATCGCCGGCGGCGCCAAGGGGCCCGGGCCGCTGAGCGAGGAGGACTGGACCGACCTCGACTTCGCCGGCCTCTCGCCCTACGTGCGCTCGAAGACGATCGCCGAGCACGCCGCCTGGGACCTGGCCGGGGAGCGAAACGCGACGGAGCGGCTCGCCACCGTCAACCCCGGCGCGATCCTCGGCCCGTTGCTTAGCCGCGACGCCTCCTACTCGCTGGAGGCGATCGAGCGGCTGCTGAAGGGAATCCCGGGGACGCCGAAGGTCGGCTTCAGCTTCGTCGACGCCCGCGACGTCGCCGCACTCCAGGTCAAGGCGATGCTGGCGCCCGAGGCAGCCGGCCAGCGCTTCATCGCCGTCGCCGAGTTCCTCTGGATGGCCGAGGTCGCCGCCGTGCTGCGCCGCGAGCTGGGCGAGGACGCAGCCAAGGTTCCCAGCCGCGAAGTCCCCAACCTGCTCGTCCGGGCGATGGCGCTCTTCGACCCCGGCATCCGCTCGATAACCAACCAGCTCGGCAAGAAGCTCACCTACTCGAGCGAGAAGGCCGAGGCGAAGCTCGGCTGGATGCCCCGCCCGGTCGAGGAGACGATCGCCGAGACCGGCCGCAGCATGGTCGACCTCGGCGTCGTCTCCTAGAACCGCTCCGGCGTGGTCTTGATGTAGATCTCGAAAAACCTTCTCCATGATCACTCCTCCTCCAGCACCCGCAGGTGCTTCATCACGCCGAAGCGCGTCATCGGCAGGCGCCCCTCGAGCTCACTCGGCGGGTGGCCCGAAATCGGCACACCGATATGCTTGCCGCGCTTGAGTGCCCTGGCGGCGCCGAGCATTAGCCAGGCACGGCGGTCCCAGCGGCCGCCGGGCGGGGCGGCGACAGATCCGAGGCCAGGGCAAACGGCTCCGCAGCGGCAAGCGGGCGCAAGAGCCTTGCGTACCCCTCGCTCCAAGCAACTCCACGGGAGCCGTCCACTTGGATCGTCCGGACCCAAAAGAAAGCCCTGCTCGCGGGGCGCTCGTCTCTCAGCTCTCGCGTGAGATCGTCCAGCTGCACGCGCGCCTCTACGGACGCGGGCCGACCAAGGCCCGCAGCTACCTGCAGAACGACTACGCGGCCTGCGTGCTCGAAGAGATCTTCACCACGGCCGAGCGCACCCTGATCGGCGCCGGTTCGGGCGAGCACGTCAGCGAGACGAGAAAGAAGTTCCAGGACGCGGTCAGGGAGGAGTTCATCGGCGTGGTCGAGCGGATCACAGGCCGCGGCGTTCGCGTCTTTATCAGCCAGGTCGACATCGAGGCCAACCTAGCCCTCGAGTTCTTCATCTTTACCGAGCAGAAAGATCTCGATCGCGATGTCGGGGTCGACGTGCACGACGCTTAGGAACGCCTCCGCCGGACGGCCAACCACCTCTTCGACCCGGGCCTTGTACTCGCCCTCGAGCGCTTCCTGGTGCAGGCTGCGCGTGCGCCGCACGTGCTCGGCCTGGCCCGCGCCGATCAGCGTCCGCTCGACCGGCGTGTAGATGTCGCTGAGGACGCAGACGACCATCTCGTCGTTGAAGAAGCTCTTCGCCGCTCCCGGCCCCCGGCCGAAGTACTCGCGGTGCAGGGCAACCATGGCGTTGGAGAGCTCGACCAGCGCCTGACTGCCACGGGATGTCTCTTTTCCGACCATGTCAGCTTCTGGGATCGTGCGTACTGGCCCGGGAGAGGTCGGAAGGCCAGCCTACTAGCTCGTCGGGTTTGTAACCAATACAGGTACCGTCTGGGAACGGATGCATAGGGCAGGTGGCTCGGGACGGCGGTGAATCCCATCTCCCTTCTACTGCTTGAGGATTCCTGTTCACTCGCTACGCTGGATGCGCGCATGGTTGCGGCCCAGGCCGACAAAATCACGGTGATCACGCTCGGCCCCGAGGGGACATGTCACGAGCGGGCGGTGAAGCGCTACCTCGAGTTCCAAGGCGTCGGGGATTACGAGATCGTCCTGATCACGGACTTCTTCGACGGCCTCGAGCTGCTGCGCCAGACGCCCAACGCCTTCCTCGTCCAGTGCAGCGCCCACCCCAAGGTCCACGAGGTCACCGAGAAGTACTGGACCGAGGTCTTCGTCGTCGACACCTTCATCTACCCGACCAAGCACCTGGTCCTGCTCAGCCGCCGCGACGTGGAGAAACCGCGCTCGATCGGGATCGTGCCGGCGACCAAGGGTTACGTCGACCTCTCCCAGTGGGATGAGGTGATCGACGTCGTCTCCAAGCCGCTCGTCGGCGAGGGCCTGCTGCGCGGCGACTACGACTCCGGCCTGACTCACATGGAGCACGTCACCGAGCATGCGGAGGAGCTGCGGCTCGACCTCGACATCGGCGAAATCGACACGACGTGGGTCGTCTACGGCTGCGAGAAGCGCTTCGAGGGCGGGCTGATCGGCATCCCCTCCGCGCAGCTTTTCGGGCGTCCGGCAGCGGACGCCGGCCGGCGCCAGTCCGCGCCTAGGGAGCCTCGGTTACCATCGCGACCGACGCCCGCGCACCTCGCAGGGGCCCGCGCAGGCGTCAGCATCGAAACGGTGGGTGCAATGGCGGCTGTTGCGGCGGCGATTCGGCCTATCGGGACCTTTCCCGTGGAGCCGAAGCATCACCTCTCATGCCGAAGAGGCCACCGTCAGGCGCTGGTTCAACGCCTTTAACTCCCGCGACCTCGAGGGAATGCTCGCCTGCATGCATCCAAACGTCGATTTCCGCCCCTTACGACTGCACGGGCTCGAGAGCGCCTACCACGGCCACGATGGCGTGCGCGAATGGTTCACCGGGCTGCGGGAGCTGGAGCACCACCACCGGATCGAGCTGAACGCGGTCAGTGCCGCCAGCGACGGCAAGCTGGTCGCCGCCGGCACGCTGACCGCCGGCGGCCCCGGCGCACCAGCGTCCTTCTGGGCAATTGAGCGCTTCGAAGGCGGCATGATCGTCGCCGCCCAGCACTTCCTCAGCGACCACTTCCAGCCGCGATGAGAGACGAGGGGGAAGTTGAGATGGCAGGGGAGCTGAGCGGCGGCGAGCTGAACGCGGCCGTGACCCGCGAGATCGTCCGCATCCACACCGCCGCGATCGGCCGCGGGCCGAAGAAGTCCTACTCCTTCCACAGCGGCGAGACGATCGTCGTCGTCTTACTGGAGGTGCTGACGCATGCCGAGCGCAACCTCGTCTCCTATGGCGAGGGCGAGGCGGTCCTCGCCACCCGCCGCCTCTCCCAGCGGGCTATGGCAACGGAGATGAAGGAGGCGGTCGCGCGGCTGACCGGCCGCCGTGTGGTCGCCCTGCTCTCCGACAACCAGCTCGAGCCCGACATGGCGGTCGAGGTCTTCATCCTCGACTCGCCGCTCAGCTGACCGGCTCAGCCCTGCTCGAGCTGGCGGGCGAGGCGGCGCAGCGCCTTGGCGGTGGGCCGGCGGATGAACTCGCGGGTCAGCGGCGGCAGGATGCGTTCGGCCCGCGAGGCCTCGAGCCACTCGAGCTCGAAGGAGACCTCGGTCTTCCCGCCGGGAAGCTCCTTGAGGCGGTAGGTGCCGTGGGTGTGGCGCTTGCCTCCGGCGCCGACCGCGTCCTCGACGATCAGCCGCGGCTCCTCCGCCTCGACGATCTCGAACTCGGTCCAGTCCTGGGACATCGGCGTCCCCGCCCGCGCCTCGCCCTTGGCCCCGACCCCACGCCGCGGCCCGCTGAACTTCCAGTCGACCAGGTAGTGGTCGAGAAACGCCTCGTGATTGGCGAGGACGACGAGGTGGTCGTAGACCTCCGCGACCGGCTTCCCCACCGTGACGCTGACCGTGACCGGCTTCACTCCACGATCCTATGCGCCCGCCACCGGCCGAGGCCGGGCGTTGGGTAGCCTGCGGCGCGATGAGCGCTGGAGACGGGATCGAAGTCGAGGGGCTGGTTCGCGAGTTCAAGAACGGCCCGCGGGCGGTGGACGGGATCGACCTGCGGGTGGGGGCCGGTGAGATCTACGGCTTCCTTGGGCCCAACGGGGCGGGCAAGTCCACCACGGTGCTGATGCTGACCACGCTGCTGCCGCCGACCGCCGGCACGGCCCGGGTGGCCGGCTTCGACATCGTCAAGCAGGGACCGCAGGTGCGCTCCTCGATCGGGGCGGCACTGCAGGAGGCCGCCCTCGACCCGCTGCTGACCGGGGCCGAGCACATGCGCCTGCAGACCGCCCTGCACGGCATCCCCAAGGCCGAGCGCGCGGCGCGCGGGACAGAACTGCTCGCACGGGTCGGCCTGGCCGAGGCCGGCGACCGCAAAGTCGGCGGCTACTCGGGCGGGATGAAGCGCCGGCTCGACCTCGCCCTGGCACTCGCCCACGGGCCCAGCATCCTCTTCCTCGACGAGCCGACCACCGGGCTGGACATCCAGAGCCGCACGGCGCTCTGGGACGAGGTGGCGCGGCTCGCCGCCGAGGAGGGCGTGACAGTCTTCCTCACCACCCAGTACCTGGAGGAGGCCGACGCGCTGGCCGGCCGGGTCGGGATCATCGACCACGGCCAGATCGTCGCCGAGGGCACTCCGGCGGCATTGAAGGCCGAGATCGGCCGCCCGACCGTGGAAGCGGTGCCGCGCGAGCCGGGCGAGCGCGAGCGGCTGGCGGCGGTGCTGGAGCGCTTCGGCGAGCGGGCCGGCTCCTCCCCCCGCGGCGCCGCGGCGCGGCTGGAGGGGGGCGAGTCCCAGCTCGCCGAGGTCGTGCGGGCGCTCGACGGCGAGGGGATCGCGATCGAGACCCTGCAGCTGCACGCGCCCTCGCTCGACGACGTCTTCCTCGCCAAGACCGGCCGCTCGCTGGAGGGCTCCGGCGGCGCCGGGGAGGCCGAGGCGGAGCCGGTCGGCAGCGCGTGAGCCGGGCGCTGCGCACCCAGGTCGGGCAGCTCGCCCACCGCTCGGTGGTGCGCACCCTGCGCCAGCCGGCCCAGATCGTCCCGGCGCTGGTCTTCCCGCTCTTCCTGCTCGCGGTCAACTCGGGCGGGCTGCGGGACGCGACCAGCCTGCCGGGCTTCCCGACCGACTCCTACCTCACCTTTGCCCTCGCCGTGCCCTTCATCCAGGGGGGCCTGTTCTCGGTGATGAACGCCGGCACCGACCTCGCCCGCGACATCGAGACCGGCTTCCTCAACCGCCTGGCGCTGACCCCGCTGCGCGGCGCCGCCCTGCTCAGCGGCCTGCTCGCCGGCGCCGTCGTGCTGGGAGTGGTGCAGGCGGCGACCTACCTGACGGTGGGCCTGATCGCGGGTGCGGAACTGGTTACCGGCGTCGCTGGGGCGCTGACGATCGTCGCGCTCGCGGTCTCGATCACCGTCGGCTTCGGCTCGATCGGCCTCTTCGCGGCCCTGCGCACCGGCTCCGGCGAGGCGGTGCAGAGCCTCTTCCCGGTCGCCTTCGTCTTCCTCTTCCTCTCGGCGATGGCGCTGCCGCTGGAACTGCTGCAGACCCAGTGGTTCCACGACGTCGCCGCCGTCAACCCGGTCACCTACCTGCTCGAGGCCTTCCGCTCGCTGCTCTTCGAAGGCTGGGACGCGGGCGCCCTGGCGCTCGGCTTCGGCATCGCCGCGGCGATCCTGATCGTCGGTATGTTCGCCGCCGCCGGAGCCCTGAAGACACGGCTGGTGCGGACGTGAGCGGCGGGCGCGAGAACCGCGGCCTGGCCGGCTTTCGCACCGTCGCCTTCGCGGTCGCCTGGCGCAGCATCCACAACTTCCTCAGCAACCCGGCCTTCCTGGCGCCGGCGATCGTCTTCCCGCTCTTCTTCTTCGTCGCCTTCGCGGGCGGCCTCTCCGCGATCGGCAACCTGCCGGGGTTCGACTTCCCCAGTGGCTACACCGCCTTCCAGTTCGTCTTCGTCCTGCTCCAGTCGGCGGCCTTCGGCGGCGTCTTCACCGGCTTCGGCATCGCCCGCGACTTCGAGATCGGCTTCGCCAACCGCTACCTGCTGGCCGCCTCCAACCGCGACGGGATCGTCGCCGGCTACGCGATCGCGGCGCTGACCCGAGCCCTGATCACCTGGACCGTGCTGACCGTGATCGCACTCATCGCCGGGATGGAAGTCGGCGGGGCGGGGGTCGAACTGGTCGGCCTCTACGGCCTCGCCGTGCTGACCAACCTGACGGCGACGCTGTGGGCGGCCGGGGTGGCGATGCGGGTACGCTCGATCCAGGGGGGCCCGCTGATGCAGTTTCCGGTCTTCCTGATCCTCTTCCTTGCCCCGGTCTACGTGCCGCTCAGCCTGCTCAGCGGCTGGATCCACACCGTCGCCTCGGTCAACCCGGTCACCGCCCTGCTCGAGGCGGGCCGGGGCTTCATCTCCGGCGAACCGGTGGTTGTCGCCCTCGCCTTCGCGATCGCCGTGGCCCTGCCGGTCCTCTTCGCCTTCTGGGCCCGCGGCGGCTTGAAGCGGGCCGAGGCCGCCGGCTGACCCCGGGCTAGCGAACGGTGCTGCGGTAGGCGACGGACGCCCGTCGCAGGCGCCGCATCGCGCCGCGGCGCTTGCGCAGGTTGCGCCAGCGGTGGGCGCGCTTGGCCTTGCGGGCGCCGGGAACGGCAGCCTGGGGGGCCGGGAAATCCTGCGCGGCCGGGAGCTCGGGTTCCAGGCCGACGCCGGTGAGGGTCAGCTGGGCGCCCGCGTCGCCGTCGCCGAAGAGGCCGAGGCGGGCGGTCTTGGCGCCGGTGCTGAGCGGCTGGAAGTTGACCACGATGTTGCAGGTCGCCCCCGGGGCGATCATCACGCCGCTGCAGTTCTCGTCGATCAGGTGGAAGCTGCCGACCGCGCCGCCGGCGATCACCGCGATGAAAACGCCGCCGGCCATGTTGCCGCGGTTGGTGACGTCGATCGTCCTGGTCACCCCGGCCGAGCCGACCGGGACCGAGCCGAAGTTGCTGGGGTCGGTGGCGGGGACGAACGCCGCCCGGCCGCCTTCGCCCTTGAGGCCGGCGCCGAAGACCGTGCCTTCTTCGGAGTAGGCGCGCAGTTCCGCTTCGAACGGGAGCGCCTCGTAGGGGCCGAAGCTGACCTGCACCGAGCAGGATTCGCCCGGGTTCAGGGTGCGCCCGCCGCATTCGTTGTAGCCGGTCCAGAAGGCGCTGGAGCCAGAGATTTCGGTGTAGTAGACGGTGGCCGAAGTTTCGCCGTTGTTGCGCAGCTGGAACCAGGCCTGGCTGTTGGAGCGGTTGGCTTCCTGCAGGCCGAAGTCA
This sequence comes from uncultured Solirubrobacterales bacterium, assembly GCA_963817905.1. Taxonomy (GTDB): domain Bacteria; phylum Actinomycetota; class Thermoleophilia; order Solirubrobacterales; family 70-9; genus VRUE01. Next base: position 1,282,501 of record CAWFPS010000003.1, read on the forward strand.
TAGTTGCCCGGTTCGAAGGCTAGTTGCGGAGCCGGAGGGCCTTCGCCCCCTTCCGGAGCCGCCGTCGCCAGGGCCGGGATCGCCGCGAGTAGGACGCAGGCGGCGAGGAGCAGGGTTGCCGCGGAGGCGATCCGCGCTGGCGTCGGGGTGCTTCGGAGTGAGAACATGGACGCTTCATCGACAGCCGCACTCGTCTATTTGACGATGCGAGAGAAATTTCACTTAAGGAAGAGATATGGCGACGATCACGCAGGCGCCGCTGTTCCAGGCGGCGATGGCGAACTTCAACCCCGCCGCCGAGACCAAGGCCGACACCAAGAACCCGGATCGCGGGCCGCTGCTGATCGCCACGGGCGAGTCCGACCACGCGGTGCCGCCGGCGATGAGCAAGGCCACCTTCAAAAAGCAGAGCCACAACCCGGGCGTTACCGAGCACGCCGAATTCGCCAACCGCGGCCACTCGCTGACGATCGACCACGGCTGGCGCGAGGTCGCCGATGCGGCGCTCGCCTTCCTCAAGCGCTTCGATGCTGACTGAGCGGGTTCGGGAGTGGGAGGCGCGCGGGTCGAGTGAGGAGTTCGGCGGGCACTCGATCCATGTCTTCCGCCAGCAAGGGGAGGGGCCGTTGCTGGTGCTCCTGCACGGCTTCCCCTCCAGCTCCTATGACTGGCGGGCGCTGCTGGAGCGGATGCCGTCGCGCAACGTGCTCGCCTTCGACTTCCTCGGCTTCGGCCTCTCCGAGAAGCCGCGCGAGCACGACTACAGCCTCTTCTGGCAGGCCGACCTGACGGAGGAGCTGGTCCGCCGCCACGGCGATGGCCGTCCCGTATCCATCCTCGCCCACGACATGGGCACCTCGGTCGCCAACGAGCTGATGGCGCGCGACCTCGAGGGGAAGCTGGAGATGGAGATCGCCGCGATCGTCCTCTTCAACGGCAGCATGGTGCTGGAAGCGGCCAGCCCGACCCCGGCGCAGCGGGCATTGCGCAGCCGCCTCGGCCCGCTCGTCGCCCGCCTCTCCAGCGAGCGCTTCTTCCGCCACCAGTTCGGCTCGGTCTTCTCCGCCGCCCATCCGCTGAGCGACGAGGAGGCGGCCGACCAGTGGTCGCTGATCTGCCACCAGGGCGGGCGCAGCCTCGGCCACCGCACGATCTCCTATATGGACCAGCGCGAAGAGCACGCCGGGCGCTGGCACGGCGCGATCCGCGACTGGCAGGGCGACCTCAGGCTCACCTGGGGCATGCGCGACCCGGTGGCGACGACCGCCGTCCTGGCGGCGCTGCGCGAGCTGCGGCCGGCGGTGCCGGTGACGGAGCTGCCCGGGCTCGCTCACTACCCGCAGCTCGAAGACCCCGAGGGATTTCTCGCCGCCCTGTCGATCTGAGCCGTGACCTTCGTCAGGCCTCGGAGTAGGCCGGCTCGGGCTCGCCGCCCGCGTGCTGCTCCTGCCTCGCCGCCATTTCCTCCGGAGAGGGCATCGGCACTTCGCGCAGGACGGTGACCGCGATCGCTGTGGCGACGGCGACGAGGAGGGCGCCGACCACGTAGGCGAGGTGATAGCCGGAGTTGAGCGCAGCGAGCTGGCCGGCACCGTCGGCGAGCTTGTTGTCGGTGCGCTGGCTCGCCAGCGTCGCCAGCACGGCGAGGCCGATCGCGCCGCCGATCTGCATGCTGGTGTTGACCACGCCCGAGGCGAGGCCCGCGTCCTCTTGGGTCGCTCCCGACATCGCCAGCGTCATCAGCGCGGGGAAGGCGGTGCCGACCCCGAGGCCCACGAGCAGCATCGGCGCCAGCAGGTCGGTGAGGTAGTCGCCGTCGACCGGGGTGCGGGCGAAGAGCAGCAGGCCGATGCCGACCACGATCACGCCCGGGATCAGCGTCGTCCGCGGGCCGAAGCGCATGATCAGTTTTTCCGAGAAGCCGAGTGAGAGCGTCCCCATCACGACCGTCGCCGGCAGGAAGGCGAGGCCGACCTCGAGCGCGTCGTAGCCGAGGATTCGCTGCAGGTAGAGCGCGCCGAGGAAGAACATGCCGAACATCCCGGCGACCAGCAGCGACTGGATCGCGTTGGCGCCGGCAACGTTGCGCGAGCGGAAGAGGCGCAGCGGCATCAGCGGGTTCTCGATCCGCGCCTGGCGGGCGATGAAGGCGGCGCCGAGGACGAAGGAGATCGCGCTCAGGATCAGGGTCTGGGCCGAGATCCAGCCGTGGTCGGCGATGCCGAGGATCGTGTAGACGCCGATCATCAGCGAGCTGGTGATCAGGGCGGCGCCGGGGATGTCGGCTCCGGCCTTGAAGCCGATGCCGGGCCTGTCCTCGACCAGGCGCAGGGCGCCGTAGGCGGTGGCGAGGCCGATCGGCAGGTTGATGATGAAGATCCAGTGCCAGCTGATCGCCTGGGTCAGGATGCCGCCGAGCAGCAGGCCGATCGAACCGCCGGCCGAGGCGACGAAGCCGTAGACGCCGATCGCTTTCGCCTGCTCCCGGGGCTGCGGGAACATGGTCACGATCATGCCCAGGATCACGGCCGAGGCCATCGCGCCGCCGACGCCGGCGAAGAAGCGACCGGCGATCAGCATCGCTTGGTTCTCAGCGGCAGCGCAGAGCAGCGAGGCGAAGGTGAAGACGGCGAGGCCGAGCAGGAACATGCGTCGCTGCCCGAGCAGGTCGCCGAGCCGCCCGGCCAAAAGCAGCAGGCCGCCGAAGGGAATCAGGTAAGCGTTGACGACCCAGGCGAGGCTGTTCTGCGAGAAGCCGAGGCTGTCCTGGATCGTCGGCAGGGCGACGTTGACGATGGTCACGTCGAGGACGATCATCAGCATCCCGGCGCAGAGGACGTAGAGGGCGAACCAGCGACTGCGGTCGTCGGTCACTGTCTGGGCCTCTTGCTTTTAGGACTTGCCTGCATAGTGCGCAGCACCGTAGCGAAAGCAATAGCTCGGCCGGCTCAGCGCCGCCGCCCAAAGCTATGCCCCGCCGGCACCACGGCCCGCAACTCCGCCACAGCCCGCTCCCGCACCAACCGCCGCCCCAACACGGGGGCCGACGGGCCGATACGTCGCGTATGACTTGACGTATCGGCCCGTCGGCGGGGTTTTGCGGGGGAGAGCTCGGTGGCGGTGGTGACTAGGACGTTGGTGGTGCCTTCTCGGCGCTCTAGCTTGCCCTTGGCGCTGAGGAGGGGGGCGGTGCGGACGGCGGCTCGGCAGCGCTCGTATACGGGTGGGGGGACGATCAGGTTGACGGTGCCGCGCTCGTCCTCGAGCAGCATGAAGACGATGCCCTTGGCGGTCTCGGGGCGCTGGCGGGCGACGACCATGCCGGCCACCTCGACCGTCGCCCCGTCCTCGACCTTGGCGAGGTCGGAGCTGCGCAGGATCGCCGGCTCGAGGTCCTCTCGCATCAGCGCCATCGGGTGCTCGTCCAAGGTCATCCCGACCGAGCTGTAGTCGGCGATCGCCCGGCCCCACTCGTCGAGGGGCTCCAGGCCGGGGGCCTTCGGAGCTTCCAGTGGCAACGCCATCTGATCCCCCGCGCCCACTGCGACTCCGCCCGCTTCCCAGAGGGCCTCTCGTCGGCCGCCCGGGGATGATCCGGCACCCCCCGCCCGTCCAAATGCCGGGCTAATTAGCCCGGCATTTTGAGTATCCGCCCGTTCGGGGGGTGCCGGATCATCCCCTGACCGCTCGATCAGGTCGTCCAGAGCACCGGCCCATGCCAGGCGCTCCAGGGACTCGCGCGAGGCGCCCGAGCGAGAGGCCAAATCGGCGATCGTGGTGTAAGGGCCGTTGCGCCCGCGCTCGGTGACCAAGCTGTGCATCTCGTCCTCGCGTACGCCTTTCACGTAACCGAGGCCAACTCGCACCACGAGGCCGCCGCGCTCGCGTTCGACGTGACAGAGGACACGACTGCCGTTGGCGTCGGGGCCGGCCAGGCGGATGCCGCGGCGCTGGGCCTCGTGGACGAGGGCGTCGGGCGGGTAGAAGCCCATCGGCTGCTCGTTGAGCAGGGCGCAGAGGAACTCGGGCGGGCGGTGGACCCGCAGCCAGGCCGACTGGTAGGCCAGCAGGCCGAAGGCGGCCGAGTGCGCCTTGGGGAAGCCGAAGCCCGAGAAGCCCTGGATCTGGGCCCAGACCCGCTCCGCCGTAGCGACCGGCACGCCGCGCTCCCGCGCGCCGGCGAGGAAGCGTTGGTGGTGGGAGCGCATCGCCTCCTCGGAGCGCTTGCGGCTCATCGCCCGCCGCAGACCCTCGGCCTCGGCCGAGGAGAAGCCGGCCAGCGCCATCGCCACCTCGATCACCTGCTCCTGGAAGACGATCGTGCCCAGGGTGTCGCGCAGGACCGGCTCCAGCAGCGGGTGCTCGTAGGGGATCTCGAAGCCAGGGTCCTCGCGCAACCGCTTGCGCCGCTCTATATATGGGTGGATCGCGCCGCCCTGGATCGGCCCGGGACGGACCAGCGCCACCTGCACGGTGAGGTCGTCGAGGTTCTCGGGCCGGGTGCGGGGCAGCATCTGCATCTGGGCGCGGCTCTCGATCTGGAAGACGCCGGTCGTCTTGGCGGCGCGGATCGACTCGTAGGTCTCGGGGTCGTCGACCGGGATGCGCGAGAGGTCGAGCCGCTCCTCCCGCGTCCGCCCCACTTCGGCGACGCAGCGCTCGACCGCGGAGAGCATCCCCAGGCCGAGCAGGTCGATCTTGAGGAAGCCCGCGTCGGCGCAGGAGTCCTTGTCCCACTGGACGATCTGGCGCCCCGCCATCGCCGCCGGCACGACCGGGCAGACGTCGATCAGCGGCCGGGTCGAGATCACCATCCCGCCGGGGTGCTGGGAGGTGTGGCGGGGCAGGCCCATCGCCTCGGGGCAGAGCGCCAGCAGCGCCCGCCAGCGCGGGGTCGCGGCCCGCTCGGCGCCGATCGCGGCGACGACGTCGCGCTCGATCTCGCCGCCGCGCTCGTGGAAGCCGACCATCTTCGCCACCCGCTCGATCTCGGCCGTCGGCAGGCCGAGCACCTTGCCGAGGTCGCGCACGGCGCCGCGCGGGCGGTAGGTGGGGAAGGCGGCGAGGAGGGCCGAGTGCTCGGCCCCGTAGCGCTCGTGCACGCGCGGGATCAGCACCTCGCGGATGTCGCGCGGGAAATCGAGGTCGATGTCGGGCATCGAGGTGACCTCCTCGTTGAGAAAGCGGCCGGTGAAGAGCTGGGCCTCGACCGGGTCGATGTGGGAGAGGCCGGTGAGGTAGCAGACGATCGAGCTGACGCTGGAGCCGCGGCCGCGGCCCGGGGGCAGGATCGCGCGGGCCGACTCGGGGCCGCGCACCTCGGCGGCGACCTCGCGAGCCAGCACGAGCAGGTCGCGGTGCAGCAGGAAGAAGCCGGAGAGACCGAGGGCGCGGATCGTCGCCAGCTCCTGCTCGAGCCGCTGCTCGGCCTCGGCCCGGCGACGCGAGCCCGCGTAGCGCTCGGCGAGCAGGGCGCGGCCGGTCTCGGCCAGCTCGCGATCGGCGCCGCGGTCGCCTTCGCGCGGGTAGCGGTAGCCGAGCTCGGTGGCGAGGTCGAACTCGAGCCGCTCGGCCAGCCGCAGGGTCTCGGCGACCGCCTCGGGGTGCTCGGCGAAGCGCTCCGCCATCGCCCGCGGCGAGGCCAGCGCCGAGGACGAGTTGCCGCGCCGCAGCGGCTCGGACTCCTCCAGCGTCATCCCCAGGCGCACGGCGACGAGGGCGTCCTGCAGGTGGGCGCGGTGGCGGGCGTGCGAGTGGACGTTGCCGGTGGCGACGGCCGGGACCCCGAGCCGCTCGGCCAGCCCGGCAAGCCAGCGGTTGCGCGCCCGGTCCCGTCGCCAGTAGGGCCGCTGCAGCTCGACCCGGAAGCGCTCGCGGCCGAAGATGCCGCTCAACCGCCGCGCGATCTTCGCCCCGGCGGCAACTTCGCCCCGCTCAAACGCCGAGGCAACAGCCCCCTCCCCCGCGCACCCCGACAGGCAAACCAGCCCCACGGCGTACTCCTCAAGAGCCTCCAGGCCCACCCAAGGCTTCTGCGCCGAGCGCTGGGCGTTGTCGCGAGTGTGGGAGTGGACTGCGGTCAGCAACCGGCAGAGGTTCCGATACCCAACCCCGTCTTCAACCAGGAGCGTCAGGTGAACGTCCCGCCCGGACACTCGCACCGTCAACTCCGTCCCGGTGATCGCCCGCACCCCCAATCCCTTGCACACATGGACGAACTCCATCGACCCCCAAACCCCGTCGTGGTCGGTCAGCGCCAGCACCGGGTAGCCGAGCCCAGCCGCAGCGGCGGCCAACTCCGTCGGCGTCGAGGCTCCGTCGAGGAAGGAGAAGGCCGAGTGGGCGTGCAGCTCTATATACGGGACGTCAGCCAAGGACTCGTCGTCCTTGACCGAGTTCGAAAACGGCTTTATCCGGACTCGAAGACCTGTTCGACGAAGAAGCGGGAGGCAGGGTCGAGCCGATCGCCATAGGTGCGCTCGGCAATCGTGAGGACCTCTTCCGCACTCTCCAGGCCGAGCTCATTGGCCAGCAAGCGCAGATCAGCCTCATCCTCTCCCACCCGGTGCGCAAGCACCTTGAGCGCAAGCAACGTCTCTGGCGAGGCAGTGAGACAGCGCAAGCCGGGCAGATCGAGGACGGGTGCGGCGGCCGGGTCCTCTCCAGCCAGAAAACCCTTGACAGCGTCATTCAGCCACCCTGGAGGGAGGTTTCGCTGTTCGCCAACCGACGCAGCTGCCTCGTACACGACTCCCTTCTTCGCGATCCATCGCTCAGACACGATGAAGAGAGCGCTCCGGCACGAACACATTGCGTCGCCGGAAGGCAGCGGGAGCTTGGGCGATCGAGATCGCGCGGAAGCCGGCGACCTCGCTGACGAACCAAAAGCTGGGCAGGAAGCGGACGGCCTCCACCGACCATGAGGGTCGCGCGAGCCCATACGTGACAGCCAGGTGCTCGGCCAGAGCACCGAGGTAAGCGTCCTGGCGGGGCTCGCCAGTGAGGGGAGGCTTCTCGGCGATCGCATCCGTGCGCGAGCGCTCGTCCCCCCGCAGGGCAAACTCGTCGAGGAAGTCTCGAACAGCCATGTGGAAGTCCTCCCCGAGGCGGGTACGTTCGGCCACTCCAGAGAGAGTCTGGGTCAGGCGCTCCGGCGCGGGAGGATGCGTAGCGAGCCAACCCGAGCCCGTCGTGAGTCGCTGTGCCATTTGGCAATCGTAGGGACAGTTCCGAAAAACCCCGCACAGACGCGACCATCGGATCAGCCCCGCTGCCGGTACCAGCGGCCGCTGAGGGCGCTGCGGAAGACGACCACGTCGCGGCCATCGGCGAGCACCAGCTCGAAGTAGTGGCGCCGCAGCGGCCTCGGCATCCACCAGCGGTCCTCGACCAGCCACTCCTCCCGCACCGCCTCCATCGCGACGCCGTCGACCGCCGCGGGAACACCGCCGGCGCCGGTCTCGACCTCCGTGCGGCGCGGCACGTAGAGCCTGCGTATGCCTGGGGTCACCGGCCCGCAGCCGGGGTGAGGATCGCTCGGCGCTCGGGGAAGCGGGAGGCGGCATCGAGGGGGAGGACCTGGAGCAGGGACTCGGCGCCCTGGGCGGCGCGGACCTCGCGGATCGCCTCGCCGAGGCGGCGGCGCCGGTGCTCGGAGCCGCGCACCGAGAGCTCGAGCTGGTCGCCGGCGGGCGGGCCGAGGCCGAGCGCGCGCAGGCGCAGGCAGGAGACCGGGCCCGGCAGCGCCTCCAGCCGCGGTGCCAGCACCGCCCCCAGCACCCGCGCCGAGGCGCTCGGCCGTCCCAGCCCCTGGTCGACGCTCCAACTGCCGCCGCCGCCGAGCACGGCGCCGAGGCGCAGCCCCAGCACCGTCCTCCCCTTGCGCCGCGGCACCGCCAGCAGGCGGTCGACCAGCAGCTTCAGGGCGTGCTCGAGCTGGCCTCCCGCCGCCCCTTCGGGCAGCTCGACCGAGGCGACCAGCTCCTCGTGCGGGTGGCGCGGCCGCAGCGACCCCTCCTCGCCGCGAGCGAGCCGCAGCGCCTCCAGGCCCGGTGGGCCGAAGCGGTCGGCGACCCGCCCCGCCGGCAGCGCGGCGAGCGCCCCCAGCGTCTCGATCCCCAGCCGCCGCAGCGTCTCGACCAGGCTCCCCGCCTCGCCCGGCGGCAGCGCGAGCCTGCCGGCCAATGCCGAGACGGGGAGCCCCGCCAGGAAGTCGCCCGCCTCGGCCGGCGACACGATCGCCTCCCGCCGGGCGGCGGCATGGGCGGCGAACCGGGTGGGCGCCACCCCGATCCGCACCTCCATTCCCGCTGCCCGCCGGGCCGCTGCCAGCACCCCCGCGCTCTCTCCACCGTGGAGCCCCCGCAACCCGTCGAGGGCAAAGAACGCCTCCCCGGCCCGCTCCGACTCGACCGCGGCGCCGGTCCTCTCAAGCCGGCGCAGCAGCCGCTCGGTCAGCTCCCCGGCCTCAACCGGGTCGCCGAGCGCGGCATCGGGGATTAGGACGCAAGCGACTTCCATACGAACATATGTTCGTATAAATGCCAACCAGATTCAAGGGTCGCTCAGCCGGCCCGGCTTTTCCCACACGACAGCGACAAGACTCGTTCCTTGATGGTCCGGCGGTCAGTTAAGGATGTGGCTTGTTCCCGGCTCGGCGGCGGCTGGTTCCCGGGAGGCTTGTCGGGCGACGGAGATTCCCGCAGCGGGACGAACCCGAGTTTCAGCTTGCCCCACTCCAGCACTGGGGCGACACCGCCACTCATAATCAGGATGCAGGCTAGGACAGCGAGTACGACCACGACAATGCCCGCGACTACCGCCACTGTGTCCATCGCGCCCGTCGCAAACAGGCCGGCGAAGGGGCCGGCACGAACATCCCGAGGCGAGATTTCATTCTCATGCCTCATCCCCTCCTGCTGCCACCTCGACGGCCTGGTTCGACGCGATCGCCAGCGCCCTGAGCTCACCGCTGTCGGAGACCTTCGCTGTTCGGTAGGAACCGACGCCGACGCCCTGGGACTCGAGCACGGTGAGCAAGCGGCTGTAATCGAGCTCGGTCGCCTGCGGCGCGACCGCCACCAGCATCGCGGTGCCACCCCCCAGACGGGCCGCCCAGGAGACGACGGCCGCGAGGTCCCCCTGCGCGAAGACGGCATTCAAGGCCTGGCGGCTCGGGGCGCTGAGCAGGAGCAGGTCCTCGTTTTCCTGCACAAGGCCAGGTAGCTGCCCGGCGCGCAGCGAATCTTCAAGCAGTTCACCGTAGGCGGACGCCAGCCAGAAACGAGTTCCCGGTTCGGGCTCATCGTGTTCCGCCTCGAGCAGGCCTTCGGTGTGCATCTGGCGCAGCGTCCGCTGAAGATCCCCGCTGCGCCGTCCCAGGGCGATCGCGGTTTCGTAGAGCGTCCGGCGACGGTCTCGAAGCACCGTGGCGATCTTGAGTCGCAGGCCTTTGAGCAGCGATTCCGCCATGGCGGAATCATGGCAGGTCGTACAGTTGCTTACAACCCCCCAATTTGGCACCTTAGTCAGACCGTCAGACGGACCCCAGTACCTACATATTTCTTGCTATCAGCCCTGTCTACTTCGCTGGTTCGTGGCGTTTTCCTCTCTAGTTGCAAACAACTATTTTCCCCTACTATCTTCGATACCATGAAGTTCCGCATGAAGCCGGTGATCCGCGCGCCGGCAAACGAAAGGAGTTCTCATCGCGATCAAAGTCCCCGATGTCGAGTTGGAGCACCTGCCAGGCGCACCGCTCGAGGTCGTGATCGCGCAGGTTCGATACGCGCCCGTGTTCGCGATCGAGCGGCGAGAAGAAGTGGCGACTTTCCAGGAACGACTCGGCAAGCGCTACGTCGCGGTCGAGGCCGGGGCGCCGAAACCGCAATCTGGACTCGGGGCGATCACTCCGATGCCGCCCGGTGGCGATCCCGAGACGGTCTGGCGGTTCAGGCACCCCAAACGCGACTGGACTATCTCCCTCTCCAGCACCGGCCTTGCCCTTGAGGCCGTCAAGTACCTCGACTTCGACGATTTCGCCGCCGAGCTGTCCGAGGTCGTCAAGGCGCTCCACGAGATCTTCGAACCCCGCCTGGAGGTACGGCTGGGGTTGCGCTACGTCAACCGCATCGAGGACGAGCGGCTGCGCAAACGGGGTGTGACCTTCTTCGTCAATGACCAGCTCGCCGCCCCGGTGGGCACCGATCTCGGCAACGACCTGATCGGCAGCCTGGCCGAGCTGCGCTTCCGAGAGCGCGGCGGCACCCTGGCGATCCGCCACGGCCTGATCGAACCGACGCACTACCTGCTCGACTTCGACCGCTTCAGCGCCGAGGAGCGTGACTTCGCACCTACCTCGATAATCGAGCGGGTGAAACGGTTTCACGGCCTGATCGAGCGCCTCTTCGTCTGGTCGATCACCGATCGCTACCTGAAGGAACTGCGGAGGACCGCTGGATGAGCCCGATCGCGGCATCCGGAGTCACCGGGCGCATAGGCGCCGAGGAGTGGTCTGCCGTATACCGGCTCTGGCTGGACGACGAACCCACCGGCCACGAGTACGGCCTCACCACCTCGCTGAGGGTCTTCGTCTCCAGCTTTTGGGGAATCGAGCAAGCCGGCGGCGATCCGGCGGCGACGCTGGCGGACGACGCGAACGACCTACGCGGGCGTGCGGCATCGCTCGCGGTGGAGAGTCCCCATGTCGACGCCGTCAAGCCCGCCGTCCTCCGCCTGAGCGGAAACCTGGCGGAGGACGTGCACCTCGTCTGCGGGCTCACCTGGCGGCAGATCGCCGACGTCTTCGGAATCAGCGAGCGGGCGGTCGCGGGCTGGAAGGCGCAGGGCGTGCCCGCCTACCGGGTGGAAGCGATGGAGGCCCTAAGAGCGATCGGGGCGATCCTTGCCGGCGGGTTGGAACCATCCGGTGTCTGCGCCTGGCTGGCCGCGGGCAAACCCTCGCGGCTCGAGCGGCTGCGCGACGGTGAGTGGAAGACGGTCGGTGCCGAAGCGGACTCCTACCGGGACACTCCCGCCACCTGAAGCGGCGCGAGGGCCCGGGGAGCGATCGTGCTTGACATCGGCATCCTGGGCGAGATCCCGGTAGAGCGGGTTGTGGAAACGGTCCTCTACCGAGCCACCTACATCCCGCCGCTAGATGTAAGACCCGACCAGGTTGTTCTGCTTCAGTTCGCCGAGGCGAGTTCCGGGCGGCTTGTGGCTGAGGGAGCCGTGTGGTCTGCGCCAGTTATAGAACTCCAGCCAGCCGGGTAGCGCCGCGGTGCGCTCGGCCGAGGAGCGAAAGATCGCCCCGTAGGCCCAGCCGCCAAGCATCGTGCGGATGAAGCGCTCGGCCTTGCCGTTGGTACGCGGCCGGTAGGGCCGGGTGCGGATGTGGCGGATCTTCAGGGCTCGGCAGGCGATCGCATGCACGGTGGAGCGGTAGGCGCCGCCGTTGTCGGTCATCAGGCGCTCGACCTTGATCCCGTGTGAGCGGTAGAAGGCGACCGCCCGGCGCAGGAAGCCGACGCACGTTCTCGCCTTTTCGTCGGGGAGCACCTCGACGTAGGCAAGGCGGGTGGCGTCGTCGACGCAGACGTGGACGAACTCCCAGCCCGCGCCGCGGGCGTGCGTGGTGCGCTTGCCGGTCATGCGGTGCCCGGCGCCGCCTTCGATCCGCACCAGCTTCTTGATGTCGATATGGATCAGCTCGCCCGGCCGCTTGCGTTCGTAGCGGTTGGGCGGCTCGGGCGGCCCCAGGCGGCTCAGCTTGCCGAGGCCGATGTCGGCCAGGATCCCCGAGACGGTGGAGAGCGCCATCCCCAGGCATTCGGCAATCTCCGCACCGGTCATCCGCAGCCTCCTCAGCGCCGCGATCGCCTCGATGCGGCCCTCTTCGGTGCGGTTGGCGACTGTCTTCGGGGCCGAGCTGCGATCGACCAAGCCGGCCTCGCCCTCGGCGCGGTAGCGGGCGACCCACTTCGAGCAGGTGCGCTCGCTGACTCCGGCGGCCTCGGCCGCCTCCGTCAGCGACCACCCCTGCTCGATGACGCGCCCGACCATCGTGAGCCTCCCCTTCGGACCGAAGGGGGCATTAGCGTGAATCTTCATCCGGGTTCTCCTTGGTTCTGGGTGGTGGACACCCCCAGCCTCCAAGGAGGCCCGGATGAACAACGTGGTCAGGAATTACAGCTAGAAGACCCCGACCCGCTTTTCATTCAGCCATACCACGGCCGCTGGTCGACCGAGTGGACCCTGTATGCCGGCAGCACGGAGGCGGTCGCGTGGGCCGAGTACTGCCGCAACAACGCAAGCGACGTCGCCGCCTCCGACGTGACCGGCGGTATCGGCGTCACCGAAGCCTCGCTCGGCACCCTCGCCCATCTCAGCGTCTCCCGCGCCCTTCCGCTGCGCTCGCTCTACTCGCTCACCTTCGGCTTCGAGATGCTCGCCGACCTGACCAGCCCCTGGGCCGAGGACTGCCTGCGCCGCGCCGGCTTCGACCTCGACAGCTTCTACGCCGACGCCGCAGCCGGCTACGGCGACTGCCCGGCCCTCGCCGCCCTGGTCGATCAGCTTGGCTGGGAGGCGATGCGGGTCCCCTCCGCCGCATGGCCCCGTGCGAGCGGCTGGTGCGTGCCGGTCTTCGCCGCCAGTCGCAGCCGGCTTCTGAACCAGGTCCGCATGCTCGATGCCGCCAGCCCGAGCGTCGCTCTCGCCGTCGCCACCGAATACGCCAGCGGCGAGCGGCCCGCCTGGCTCGGGCCCGCCTCTTGAGGACAGGCTACGCGCCGAATATGTCCGTTGCCGTGATCGCCAGTAGGGCGGGCCTACATCAGAGGTCGGCCACCCTTCGTGCTGGCGACCTTGGGCGTTGGGGCTTGCGGGGAACGGGAGGGGTCGACCAATCCGGCGCGCTACCCGCTGACCCGGCAGCTCCGCGTCAACGTGCTGGCCAGGTTGCGGCCGTCGGCGAAGCGCATCGAGGCGCGGGCGAAGGGGAAGCTGGCAAGGTCGAAGCCGGCAGGGGCGGCACAGGCGGCGCTGATGTAGCTGCGGCGCTGGCCCCGGTAGACGTAGCGGCGGAAAAGTTTGAGGTAGATGCCGACGACGTAGCCGTAGTGGTTGAGCGAGTCGGGCAGGTAGCCGGTGAGGATCGTGCCGAAGGTGCCGCTGTCGTGGCGGATGTGGAAGACGACGATCCGCGTGATCGGCACCGGGTTGCCCCCATATATATGGGCGAGGATCGCCCTGTGGCCCTTGTAGACGGCGTTGAAGGCCATGATCCGGCCGCTGGAGGGGAAGGTCTCCTGTTCGGGGAAGGCGGTCTTGGCGCTGTAGGTGCCGCCGCCGACACGGGCGCGGCCGCAGGCAGCCATCGCCTGCTTGGGCGAGGCGGCGCGCAGGTCACCGTAGTGACAGGCCGGCAGCCCGTAGGAGTTGAGCACCCCGCCCTTGTTGAGCCCAATGGTGATCCGCCGCAGCGAGGGCGGCCGCTTCCCGGAGAGCGTTTTGATCCTGCCGGCGACGCTGACCGCGATCGGCGCCAGGTGAGTGCGCGGCAGCGCCTTGGGGTCGATCCCGCCTTTGAAGGTGACGAAGAGGTCGCCGCGCTCGGTCAGCTCGGCATGCGTGGCTGGCGCCGCCAGGCCGAGCATCGCGACCGCCGCCGCCACCACCGCTGCCATCTTCCCCAGTGCCATCCCAAGATGAGGTTAGCGGTGGAAATCGGCCGGCCAGAGAACCATGGTGTGTACATCGAGTGGGCATGGCAACAGGGGGAGTCAGGCTGGGACATTCGGGGCTTGCTGAACAAGCGGGGATGAGGCCCGGATAAAGGACGTCCGCTGCCCTCAGAAGGCTCTGCGTGGTTCGAAGAACGCGGAGTCAGGAGGAACAGCGGATGCAAGATCACGTTAGCCGCCTCGTCGGCCTGGACGGCTTCAGGGTGAAGAGTGTCATCGACGACGGTGACCAGCTCGACCTGGCGGGAGGAGATCCTCGCCCGCTTCGAGCAACCCATATCCAACGGCTACGCGGAGGGTGTGATCAAACGCCGGGCTACGGTTTGCCCCCGGCCGACAGGCCCGCCTTGCCCAGACTGGCAAGGCGGGCGCTGGAAGCTGGCCGGTTTGAAACGACTACCTGCTATTCCCTCAGCTCGTAGCCTTTGCCGGAACTATCCAGCTTGGCGGTCGTTATCAGGCCCATCGTTACCGGTTCTTCGGTGCCACCTCGATTCAACGTCAAACCGAACTCTGTGCCGTCCTGCGTTTCGGTGTATTCCTGCGCAGCGCCTTCTTCAACCGTACTAACAGCCGTAAAGCTGTTCGGCGCTCCCCATCCTCCTTTCGAATAGCTATACGCCAACACGTCACCGCTCACTTTGAATTTGATTCCGAAGCAACTCGCTTCGAGCACCCTGCCAGTCGATTCATTCGATGAGATGGCAATTCCGGGCTGGCCGTCGGAGAGATAGACCGGTTCCAGAGGGAGCGAGTCAGTGGCGATCGTGCCCGCTTTCTGGCCCGGCGTGGTGCAATTGAAAATACCGAACATCTTGCAGCCGGTGAAGGTGAGGCTCATGTCACCCTGGACGCTGCTGAGGAATTGCCCGCTTGTGACTCCGGGCCAGTTGAATTCTTCATCGAAGTCTTTACAAGCGACTTCCGCTTCAGCGCTGTTCAGCCGGAAAAATGAGGCCAAACCGCTGAAGCTACCTTCTCCAGCTCCGGAGAGCTCGAGATCCAGATGCCCGTCTTCTTCTGAGCTCAGTTCGAATTCTTCTTCGAATTCAAGGTCAATCGAGAAATTGAGGGAGACGGGGAAGGGGTTTCCGGAGAGGATCAGGTCGAGGCCGGTGGTGCGCCCGCGGAAGGTTTCGGAGTGATCCTGTTCGCCGCCTTCTCCTTCGAACTGCAGCGTCATGCCGGTGCTCCAATACCCTTCTTCGGGAGATGCGATCTCGCCGATCAAGCTACCTTCCAGCCTCGGTGTGCTGCCGCATTTGGCGAAGACTTCGGTGCCGACTGGATCGAGCACCACGATGGGTCCTCCACCCTCCGCCGCCGGCAAGCTGGTGAAATCCACCGCGAGCGGGGAGGTGACCATGGCTTCGCCGGGGCATAGAGAGCTGCAGCCTGCGATTTCGAGCTGCAGGTACGCCGAGCTCTCACCCGAATAGCTTCCGCTGCCCGTTATGTCGCCGCAGGACCTGATGGATTCTTTTGTTTCAAGGATCGTGCCTGTGCTGTCGGATACCACGTAAGAGGATTTCGGGTATTCGCCTTTGAACTGGAGGCTGGTCGCGCTCGCCGGTGCGGCGATCGCGGCCGTTAGGGCCAGGGCAGAGAACAGTGCCAAGGCGAATGCCCCACGGGGGCGTCTGGGCTTTCTCGATTCGTGGATCACTGGTAGTGCTCCTTCTATTGAGGGTCGATGACGTACTTCGGCGTGCCCGGGTACGTCCGGGTCCGTCCAGGCGAAGCTCTCACTCTCCGCTTGCTCTCGCATTGCCAATCTGGAGTGCAAGGGACCGGTCTCTTGTCCCGATTGGCAATTGGGTGTAGACATCTCAACTGGCCCCACCTCTGTCCGAACCACGGCTGACGCTGAGCGCTCCTATCGAGCGCGAGAAGCGGAGGTCGGGAGGGAGTGGCAAGAGTGGAGCAGTTCGAGCAGATCGGGCGCGAGCACGCGCAAGAGACGACCAACCTGCCCTTCGGGGAGTGGACCAAGGTCTTCGCCGATGCCCGCCTCGCCAAGTCCGTCGTCGACCGCCTCACCCACAAGGCGCACATCGTCGAGACCGGCACCGAGTCCTGGCGCTTTCGCCACGGGCTGGAGAAGCGCGGCGCGAAGAAGAAAGGGGACTGAGGGGACAGAGCCGGCCGCCGTCATTGCTCCGCCTCGCCCTGCGGGCATCGGCTCCGCGTTGACGGCCTACGGCACATCGGGCACAATCAGACCAACCGAACAACTGGCATGGGTGGGCCAGTTCAGGTGTCGAGCCCGGGGCCACTGCAAGTGGCGACACTCGACCGGGCTTCAACATCGCAAGCTTCCCCTTCGCCAAGGCCTCAATGACCTTCGAGGACGGCTGCACCCTGCGCTCGACGCTGGTGCGGACATGCCGAGCGAGCGGATAGACGGCGTTGCCGGTGAAACGGGCGAACTCGACGGCTATGTCCTCAAGCTGGTCCTGGTTCGATCTGCTCTGCGCACTCGGGTAGGCCTCTCCTACTTACGCCAGCGGATTTTCCCAGCGCACCTCGGTGAAACGGGCGAAGTCCGTGTCGGCCGAACACACCGCGACGCCGTGTTCGAGGGCGAGGGCGGCGAGCTGGGCGTCGGGTAGGAGGTTGCCGGTGATTTCGTGGCCAACGATCAGCTCTCCGAGCAGCGCCGCGTATGACGGTCCCGCCGTCGGCACCCAGGCTGCCGGAGCCGACAGCCAATCCTCAACCTGGCCCCAGGCATCGGCGGGCGTGAGCGGCTGTTTCAGGATGCGAGGATGCGTGGCGATGCGCAGGAATGCGGCGAGGCTCTGCCAAGGCAGGCCCACCCGGCGCGAGCCGTTGAGCTTTTCCTCGATCCACCCAACCGCCCGGCGGTTGTACGGGGATTGCTCGTCGGTGGCGTAGAGCAGCAAGTTGGCGTCGACGAGCATCAGCTGGGGCGCGAGTCGTCCGAGGACTCGAGCAGCTCGATCACCTCGCCGACGTTGGAGACGTCGACCCGCAGGCCCATGGCGTAGCTGCGCTGTCGAAACGGGGCACGCTCACGCGGAACAAGCCCGGCCCGCACCAGGTCGTTGACCGCCTCGCTCAACCCCAGCCCGCGCGCCCGCCGGGCCCGCTCGACCGCAGCGGCAACATCGTCGGCAAGATCAATCGTCGTCCGCATGCGTCAAGGTTAGCATCTTGATGCGTGGGGCATGGACCATCCCGAGCCTCGTGGAGAACCTCGACGCGGCGGCCGAAGATTGACCCAAGCGGAAGGCCGTGATCAGGCTCTACGCTGTCGGAATCCGGCCCCGATAGCTCAGCTGGATAGAGCGACTCCCTCCTAAGGAGTAGGCCGCTGGTTCGAATCCAGCTCGGGGCGTATTGACCGGCTGGGGCCTGTTGCGGCGGCGACCGTGGTCGAATCGCACGAACGCTGGGGCTTTAACCATGTCGCATCAATGAATGCACTAATTGACTGCGAGGGGTGGGGGCAATCAAGGCGCTGACGATCGGGAATGTGCCGCCCAGCCTCGCGGAGGCCCTCGAACGCGAGAAGCGCCGTAGGGGCAAGTCCCTCAACCAGACGGTTATCGACCTCCTCGGGCAGGGGCTCGGCGCGAAGGGCGTGCGCTCCATGCAACTTCTGGCGAGGAAACGAAGAGGTGGCGGCACTTCTCGATCGGGCTGAGCTGGTGGGTGTGACGCGGTTCGTCTTATGCCTCGCTGGAGGCATTCAGTTGGTCTAGCTGTCGAACCCCAACACGTCCCGAACGCGCTTCATAGGCGGCCGGTTGCCGAGCGCTGAGTGGGAGCGCCGCTCGTTGTAGTGCTCGAGCCAGTGTGGCAGCGCCTCGCCGCGAGCGTCGCTTGAGGCGTATTCGAGCGCGTAGGCCCACTCCCGCATCAGCGTCTGGTGGAAGCGCTCCACCTTCCCGTTGGTACGCGGCGTGTAGGGCCTGATCCTTAGGTGGGAGACCGCGCGGCGGTCCAGCAGCTCGGCCAATGCCTTGCTCTTCGTGTAGCTGAAGTGGTTGTCGGTCATCAATCGCTCGATCGCAATCCCGTGCTCTTCGAAGAACTCGAAGGCGCGGCGAGTGAAGGCGGCGACGGTCGGGGCCTGCTCGTCGTCGTGGATCTCCGAATAGGCCAGGCGCGAGCAGTCGTCGACGATCGAGTGCACGTACTCCCAGCCGACTCGCCGCGAGCGCCTGCGACGGTCGCCGGTCAGCGCATGGCCGGGCTCCTCGAAGCGACCGAGCTTCTTGACGTCCATGTGCAGGAGGTTCCCCGGGCAGGGCCACTCGTATCGGATCACCGCCGGCGGCTTTGGCCGGGGGAGGCGCGAGCAGCCACCGCGTCGCAGGACCCGGTGCACGGTCGAGTGAGGGCGGGCGATGTCGGGCTCGTCGGCCAGGCGGCGTGGGCTCCAGCCGGTCTTCTCGCGCCGTTCGCAGATCTTCTTCGCCTCCCCCTCGGGGACCTGCGCGGGGCTGCTCTTCGGGCATGAGGAGCGGTCGCGCAGGCAGCTCAGGTCCCGCCGCTGCTCCTCGCCGGCCTCCCGCCAGCGCGAGACCCAGGTGTGGGCCGTCGACTTCGCCACGTTCGAGGCGGCCGCGGCCGCCTCGAACGTGAAGTCCTCCTCTTCGACGAGCAGGACCATGCGGTGCCTGCCCTTCGGGGTGAGCGGGGAGTTAGCGTGTTGCATCCGGGCCTCCTTGAGGTCGTGAGCTTTGACACCCACAGCCTCTCGGTAGGCCCGGATCTACCTCATGGCGTTCGGAACGTCCCTGGGTTCGTCATCTAGCCCTGGGAGCTGCCGGGCTGCCAGAGGGGCTCGTTGGGGCCGTTTGCCTCGCGGGAGAGGACGAAGAAGAGGTCGGAGAGGCGGTTTAGGTAGCGGAGGGGCTCTGGGCCGGCGTCGTCCACCAGCAGGGCGAGGCGCTCGGCACGCCTGCATACCGTGCGGCAAACGTGGAGGTGGGCGGCGAGGAGGGAGCCGCCGGGGATGGTGAAGGAGCGCAGCGGCTCGAGGCCCTGGTTCACCTCGTCACAGGCAGACTCGAGCCACTCGACGTAAGCCGCGGTCACCCGCAGGCGGTCGCGGTCGTCCTCGGACGGGGGAACGGAGAGATCGGCGCCGAGGTCGAAGAGCTCGTTTTGGATACGGGCAAGCCAGGCACGGCGAGGCTCGGGCACCTCGCAGGCCGCGAGGTCGAGGCCGACGACGGCATTCAGCTCATCCACCGCGCCATAGGCCTCGATCCGAGGGTGGTTCTTGGAGACCCGGCTCATGTCGCCCAGGTGTGTCTCCCCCGAGTCCCCGAGACGGGTGTAAATGCGGGTCAGATTGACCGTCACCGAAGCGATTCTAGCGGCGGGAATCCGCTCCGACGCCGCCTTGAAGCCCCTCTCGCTCCTAACCCCGTGCCCGGCAATCCCCGGTCACGGTGCTGGCCAGATGCTTGCCGCCGGCGAAGGAGAACGAGGTCCTGGCCAGCCTGAAGGAGGCGAGCTTGAAGCCCTTGGGCGCCGGGCAGCCGGCGGAGAGGAAGCTGTGGCGATGGCCCTTGTAGCCGTAGCGGCGCTCGAGCTTCATCTCAATTCCGGTCAGGTTGCCCCAACTGAGCAGCGTCTTGGGCAGCTTGGCGGCGAGCACGGTGCCGTATGCGCCCTTGCGCTGTTCCTTCACTTCAAACGGGATGACGAAGGAGGTGGCGAAGGGGTGCGCGGAGTAGATCTGGCCGTACAGGACCGGCTTGCGGTGGCTTTCCCCGTTGAACAGGAGCAACCGGCCTCGCGTCTCATAGCTTTCGGCTTCCTGTCCCCGCAGCCCGATTTCTGCCGTGAAGCTTCCCTTTCCGACCAGCGAGGAGCGGCAGTTCGAGAGCGCCCTTCGCGTCGAGGCGGGCTGAATCTTCGGGTAGGGACAAACGGGGAGGCCAGTGTGGTCAAGGAGCCCATGACGATTGATCTCGATCTTCAGGCCCTTCAACTTCGGCGGGACGCTGCCGTCGACGGTGGAGATGTCCCAGCCGACCGCGACGGAGATCGGGGCGGCCCCCTTGCGTGGGAGCTTCTTCGGCGAGAGCTTGCCGCTGACCGAAACGCGAAGGTTTTCAGTCTGGGTGATCTCCGCGCTGGCAAGCGCCGCGACCCCCAGCACCAGGGCTGAAGCGACTAGGGCAACTGCAAACCGGCGGGCGGGAAGGCTCATCGTCGTTGTTCCATCCTTTTAATGTCAATACTGCGTGTTTATGGACTGCCCATTCAACACGTTCGGGGACTGCGGGGTGCGGTCCGAGGACGCTTACCCCGCGGGCCGATGCGTCGCTCGGCTCGGCTCTTGCGCCTGGTGTGCTCAGAGCAGGTCCGAGATGGCTTCGAGGTCAGTCGGATCGGGGCTGGCGCATTCGGCGGCGCTGGAGGCGACCAGGGCGACCAGAGCCGCCGCCGCCGCCCAGGCAGCGTCGGGTCGGCCGGCATCGGGTGCGCGGCCCCGCACTAGACGCGCAAGCCGCTCGATCGCCTCGTGCTGGGCGCGTACCCCGTCGGGGCCGGCGGTGAGGATCTCGATGCCGAGGAGCCGGGCGGTGGGCAGGTCGGCGGCCAGCAGTTGTGCGGCATGGCGTGCACCGAGCCTTGCCCTCTCTCCCGCCTCCGCGGCACCGTTGCACGCCCCTTCCAGTGCCGTCAGCAGGCGCCCGAAAAGCTCCTCGAAGGCCGCCAGCAGGCAGGCTCGCTTGTCATCGAACTGGCGATAGAAGCTGGCGGTCGAGACCCCAGCGCGCCCGGCAATCTCCGCCACCGAGGACTCGGCATACCCCCGCTCCCCGCACACCTCCGCGATCGCCGCGATCAGCCGTTCGCGCTGGTTGCGCTCGATCAGCTCCGGCGGCAAACCGTGCGGCCCGGCCGGCAACCGCCGAAGTCGCTCCTCTCGACCCGTTGACATCGATCTAGGATAGACGGCGTTCCTGAAGATCGCGCTACGTACCGAAGGTGCCGACGCGGGCGCGGCCGCAGACGTCCATCGTCTGCTCAACCGCCGGCGATGGATGACGAGGGTCGAGCTCGCCAACGCGATCTTCGAATACATCGAGTCGTTCCACAACAACCGCCGACGCCACAGCTCGCTCAATATGCTCACACCAACGGAGTTCGAGGAACTCCACCAGAAAGAATCCAGCTAGCTGGATTCTCATGCGAAGTGGACGGGCCTGGGGGTTAGATCAGGTGGACCGATGAACGGGGTCCGGTCAGCTGCCTTCGGCTTATGGTTTCCGTCCTCTGAGGTTGGGGGGAATACGCTTGCTGGCATATCCAAGCTTGCTGATTCGGCTTTCCCCCAGCGATTCCCGGCTGCAAGCTGACTCCTTCTCCGCTAACGGTTCCTCCCCACCGGCGACCATCGGTACTCCCTACTTGAGCCCTTCTATCGCAGCCGCGACGCCGCACACATCGCACCTATGGATCGTAACGGGAGGCCCACCGTGCCGCTTTGTGCGGCACGGTGGGCCTCCCAACTATTTACCGGGTGTCAGTGGATCCTATTTCCTAAGCAAGAAGTATTCCGAAAAGCCGATTCCCGGCACCATATCCAGACTCGCCGGTTCAGCTTTCCCGCCAGCAATTTCCACCTGCAGGCTCAATTCTTCTCCGCCTTTTGTTTTGATGTATTCCTGAACGTATCCTTCGCCTTTTTTTACCGTATTCATTGCGGTGTCTATCTCGGAACCTGCTTCACCGAGTTCTGGGGAGGAAATGGCTCCCAGGACGCCTCCCTTCACTACAACGGGGATGAAGCCGCCACAGACCATTTGCATGACCTTACCCGAGGATTTGTTTGCCTTGAGGGCGGTGCCCGGGGTGCCATCCGACAGGTAGGTGAGACTGATCGGCAGCGATTCCGTTTTTACGGTGCCGCTTTCCTGCCCGGTTGATTTGCATTTGAAGCCGAGTTCCTCGGTGCAGTTGTGCAACGTGAGTGCGAGGTTGCCCGAGCTTGGATCGACGAATTCGCCCGAACCGGAGGCTTCTGCTTTCGTACACGTGATGGTATCGGTGGCGGCTCGCAAGACAACCGTACTCACGAGTAGCGTGGGCGACACCGCTGCCGGAAAGCCTCCCGGGAGTGCGAGATCCGGGTGTCCATTGTCGGCTTCTTCTTCTTCAGACAGATTGAATTCGTGTTCAAAGTTCAGACTGACGCTGCCATTGAGCACTGAGTTGGACGGTGTGCTTCCGTTCACGGACATCGTGAGTTGTGCTTTCTGGCCGTGATCGGTTTCGACAATGGATTCGTTTGGAAAGCTAACGCTCATTTTACTGGAGTACTGGTTGAAGCCGGGTTCGGTGATTTCTCCGATAACGCTTCCCGACAAGTCCACGCTCACTACGCTGCAGTTGAACGCGGCGAAGATCGAGTTGGCGCTGACCGGCGTGAACATTATTCCGGCTTCACCACCCGATATCGGCGCCAATTCCACCGCGAGCGGCTTCGTTACTATGGTGCCTGTTTCGGCGCCTTCGGACGTGCAGTTGAAGGAGCCAAAACTCGGAGTGCAGTTATGGAATTGCAGCGTGGCGAGTCCGACAGCGGGCCCTTCCATGGTCCCGCTTCCCGTCGTTTCCCCTTTGCACGAGATAGAGTCGCCTTCTGAGCTTTTGGCAATGAAGTTGCCGCCCGACACTTGAAATCCGTTCGGGACACTGCCTGTAATGCTGACCGCGGAGGCGGTCGAGGCACCCGCTGCCCCTAGTGCCAGACAGGACATGAGGGCGACTGCGAATGCACCGATGCCGTGCCTGAGCTTGGCTGATTTGTTCGGCATTTCTCTTGTGCTCCTTCCAATGGGACTGTTTATTTGCCCCAACGTGGTGGGGTTGAAGCCGATGCTCGTGGGTGGAGCCGGGGCTCGCTTCGCCGATCTGTGCGTCGGAGTTCACAAATCGGCGAGAAACGCGCTCAATCCTCCAGATCGAGCGCCACCTCAAGCTCGGCGGCGCAGGAGGCAAGGGGGCGACCGAGTGCCTGCTCGATGGCGCGAAGGCGCGAGCCGACCGTCGTGCGGCTCACGCCGAGGATCGCCGCCGCCGAGGAGACATTGTGACCCGCCTGAAGGTACGCACGGAGTGTCTGCCGCGCGACATTGCCGCCGTCGCGCCCTCTATCGAGCGGCTCGAGGTAGGAGCGCCGGAGCCAGGTGTCCAGAAGGTCGTCGTTCTGCACCGAGGTCAAAAGGGCAACGTCGGCATAACGGACAGCGGCGTTCTTGCCGCGCCGGGCAGTCGGCAGGGCGGCAGCCGCCTGGCGATGAGTCAGGCGCCAGCCGGACAGACCCTGGGACGGCTCGCCGATCCCGATCGCCGCTGACTCCAAATCCGAATCCTCTACAAGCGCGAGCAGCTCACGAGAGCCCAGCGCCCGCCGTCCCCCCAGCCAGGCCCAGACGGCTTCCTGCTCCGGCCGCACGACAAGCGACGAGTGGTCGGTGCTGGAGACCAGCTCGCGCACGACGACCTCTGCCCCCGGCCCGGCCGCAACGAGGCCCAGGTGCCGTGCATCGAGCGGGTAGCGAAGATCGGTCGCATCGACGGGCTCAAAGGTGAGCAGGCGTTGCACCAACCGCAGCCGACGGTGCTCCGCCGATGCGGGAGACGGTCGCGTCTCGCGTTCGTACTCCTCACCGACCGCTGCAAGCAGGCGCTCAAGAGCGGTCGCCTGGTTGTGCAGGAGCCAACGCAGCGCGGCGGCGCCCAGGTCGAGCTCCGCAGCTTCCTGGGCTATGAATTCGCCGAGCAACGTGTAGCCGGCGAAGTAGCGACGCAGGACCGTGTCGGCGCCGATGCCGTTGCGGGCGGCGAGGCGCGCCTGGCCGAGGAGGGCGAGGGGCAGCGCAGGGAGAGTCTCCTCGCTGGCCTCCATGGCTGCCAGGCCGTAGTCCAGCGCCGCGGAAACGGCGGCGCTCAGCCCCTCGACGTAGCTCGGATCGGTTGCCTGCTCGCCCCCGGCGATCGCGTAGACCTTGGCGCGAACCGCCGCTTCGATCTCCCCGCGGCGGGCCCCTAAGCGCTCCGCCAGCTCGCTTCGCGCTCGCTGTGTCGCCTCTCCCATATCGTGTCGCGCTCGCCCGCTGCGGGGGTCGCCGTTACCTTCACCCCCGCGCCCTGCACGTGGAGGTCAGCGCCGAACTGAGTGTCCTGCCGCCGACGAAGGCGAAAGAGGTGCGGGCGAGGGGAAAGATGGCGCGGACGAAGCCCTTGGGGGCGGGGCAACCGGAGCTCAGGTAACTATGGGCGCGGCCCTTAACGCGAAAGCGCCGCGAGAGGGTGATCTCGAAACCGGTCAGCCGCCCCCATGCCTTCATCACCTTGGACAGCTGGCTGCTCATCACGATGCCGTAGGTGCCGTGATGACGCTGGCCCAGCTTGAAGACGATGTGCGGACTCTCATCGGCTGCTCCCCTGGGTGGTTTCCGAGAACGGGGTGGGTTGGGATACGTTCACCTTCCATCTGCCAGCGTCGTTCTCCAACGCGATGAACATCACGCTCCTTGCGCCCTTGAAGATCAGGTAGCCGCGCTTGCCCTCGACACGGAAGCTGAGCAGCTCGCCGACCTGCGCGGCTTCACGGCGCGTGGCCCGCGGAGTGCTGCCGAGGAACGCGGCCAGCGTCTGTGCGCACCCGCTGGGCCGTTCCTTGCCCTTTGCCTGAGCGACCAGCCTCGCGAACTCGTGCCTGAACTCCTGCGAGGCCAGGGCACAGGCCCGCGCCCATTCGCCGGCAAGCCTGGCGTGCAGGTAAGCCTTGAGGTCCGCGAGCGCCTGCGCGCGCTGGCCTCCTCCCCGCTCCGCGCCGAAGGTCTGGATGCTGTTGTCGCCTCCCTTGGTCATCGGTACGCCGGGGGCGACGTCCTGCGAGCCGGAGACTGGATCGCCATTGGAGGTAGCTTGGCGCTCTTCTTCTGGCTTGGGCTCGACGGTCGTGCTCGTGCTCGCCGTCGTGCCTTCCCCTCCTCCCCCGCAGCTGGCGAGAGCAAGCAGGGCGACGAGCGCAAGCGATGCGCTGGACCGTCTCATCTCCTCTTACCCCGGGGGCGCCCTTTGTGCTTGCCGTGCTTCTTCCCGCATTGCCCGCGCAGCACTGTGGTGAAGATCGCCCCGCGGTTGTTCTGACCCAGGCCCTTGACCGAGGCCAGCGGCAGGTTGGCGCAGATGTTGGAGGAGTTCTGCAGCAGTCCTCGTCTGCCGCCGAAGAGGGTCATTGTGAAGCGCTCAATTGGGGCGTCGGGGAGATTGTCAAAGAAGGCGCGGATGCCATGCTT
This sequence comes from uncultured Solirubrobacterales bacterium, assembly GCA_963817905.1. GTDB lineage: Bacteria > Actinomycetota > Thermoleophilia > Solirubrobacterales > 70-9 > VRUE01. The sequence continues at coordinate 1,307,552 of CAWFPS010000003.1, forward strand.
TGCGGGGCCGATGCGACCGTCTACCTCGATCCGCACGGCGCCGGAATGAAGGTCTGTGACCAAGTCGGGGATGCGGTGTGAGGAGGAACGCAGGTAGACCTTGCCGTGAAGGGGCTCGTCGAAGAGCGGGGTGTAGGCGGCGGCCTTGCCGTAGACCGATCCGGAGGGACAGCGTTCCGCCTCAAATTGCACTCGCGTGCAGACGGTGCGGATGTGGTTTTGGGCGAGGAACTCGGCGTGGGGCATCTGCACTTCGATCTTCTTCAGGTTGGAGTCCTTGGCTCCACGCGAGACGAAGCTCGCCCGCATCGAGGGATAGCCGCCGCGCCTTGGCGAGCCGCGCAGGCGAATGCCGAGCTTGGGATGAAAGCCCAGGGTGAGGCAGTTGAGCAGCTGGAAGTGCTTGGCGACGCTCGCGGTCGAGTCGTCGGCGCTGTTTTCGAAGGAAGCCCCCGAGCCGGTCAGGGTCGATTCCAGTTGGGAGGCCTCGCAGCTGGAGGGGTTGTGGGTGAACTGGTAGCGGTCGGCGTAGATGCGCACCTCCCGCAGGTGCAGGGGGATGCCGTCGATGATGTGGGGGATCGGGTCTGAGGCCGAGGAGTCGATCCGCAGCTGGGCGGTGGAGGTATCGACCTGGAAGGCGGAGCGGATCACGATCGTGCCCAGGTCAAAGGGGCCGACCGTGGCCGAGTTGACCGTGACCAGGGAAAGCGGTGCGCCATGGTAGGGCCCGGCGAGGTAGATCCGCCCCGGGGCGTAGGTGAGGGCCGCGCCGACCCCGTAGCCGGTGTCGGTGCGGCCCACCTGGGAGGCGGAGGGACAGGAGGGGCTCTGTTCCTCCCCCACGCCGGTGTTGTGCCGTGCGGCTTCGATATTGGCCTCCGGGCAGAAGGGGATGCCGGCCAGCTTGCCGGTGATCCCCTTGGGCAGGACCAGCGAGTAGGAGGTGATCTCCTGTTCGGTGTCCTTGCGGATCAGGTGCACGTAATAGGGCGTGTAGGAGCCGACGTTGGCGTTGACGCCGCCGCTCACCGCTTCGGGGTGGAAGGGCGGAACCGAGCCGTCGGGGCAGGGGCCGTCGTCGACGCCGGTTTCGATCGGCGAGTCGGTGGTTCCCACTTCGTCGGGGACGCCCGCCGCCCAGGGACCGAGGGTGAGCCTGCTGATCGCCTGACCGCAATACGGCGGGGATACCAGTGGGGCGCGCTGGCCACTTCTGAAGTTCACTTCCAGGTCTTCGTAGGGCAGTTGAGGGAGGTCGTCGAAGCTCCCGGTCAGGGTGCCGTCGCCAGGGTCGGGGGTGAGCTTGCCGGGAATGCGGAAGAGCAGGCCACGGTCCGCGGACTTGGCCACCAGGTAGACGGCCAGCAGCGAGCCGAAGGGGTTCTCGTAGGGCTTGGCCAGGTAGACCGAGCCGCGAAGCCGTTTGGTGAAGTAGGGCAGGCCGACGATGAAGTCGCCGATCTTCGAGGCGTTGGGGCAACCGGCGCCGGGCGAGTTGAATGCCGTTTCCGCCGCCAATTGGGCCTCCGAGCAGGTGCCGAGGCCGGCTCCCACCGAGGGGTTGAGGCTCACCCCCTGAGGCAGTCGCACCACCATCTTCTTGACCAGCGAGCGCAGGCGGGTGCGCGGGTTGGCGAAGAAGCCTTCGTCGTCGGTCGCGAAGCGGAAGGCGTAGCCAGTTGCCGAGGAGGCCTTCTTCACCGACAGCAGGCCCTCGGGGCGGTAATCGAAGGAGAGGGTCCCGCAATCGGAGACCGGCGCCGGTTCGCCGCCGGAGTCGCGGCCAACGGCGCCCGCGTGCTCCTCGCCCGGCTGCTGCCAGGAGCCGGCGGCCAGTTCGAAGGAAAGCGGTTCCCCGCACACGGTGGGCAGGGTGAGGAAGGCGCGCGGCTTCTCCGAGCGAGGATCGCCGACCGAGCACTTTCCCCAGCCGAAGGACGGCCCTGCCTCGTTCAGGCAATCGCCGCGCTCGGCGTCGTGAGAGGCGTCCCAGGGGACGCCCCACATCGAGAGCACCATGCCTTGCAGCTTCAGTGCCTGCGGGACTTCGGAATCCTCCAGGGTCATGTAGGCGCCGGGGACGTCGGCGCGGATCGCGACGTCGAAGGCGAGCGGCTGGCCGAAGGGGGCGGCGCCGAAGCGGGCGGCGAAGCCCTGGCGGGGCTGGAGGTCATACAGGCCGAAGGTCCGCGTCTTGCCACCGCCGATCCCACTGGTGACCTCGACCGTGCCGACCTGGGCCTGGTCGTGACAGCTCTCCCCCGATTCGCTGCCCGCCGCGAAGGGCGTGGCGCGCGGCGTGCTGAATTCGGAATCCGAGCAGAGCACCCCGTTCGCGTTGGCCGGGTTGAGCAGGAGCCCCGGCGGCAGGGTGACCTGGGCGCTGCGCAGGTCCGCTTCGCCGCCCTGATCGAGACCGACGGAGAGATCGAGCTGGTAGGGGTGCGAGCCGGCCTTGGTGGCGACGGCGCCGCCGTCGGCCCAGGCGGCGACGGCAAAGCCGGCCGTGCCGGGCAGGAGCGTGCCCGCCGTGCCCGGGGCAGCGCTCCCGACTGCGGCGATGGGGGGGTCGTCGGGGATGGTCGGGCTGCCGGGGAGCGCAAAGGTGGAGACGGTCGGATCGCCTGCCGGTCCCACGGCCGAGGCGCCGGCGCCCCGGCGCCGCCGCTTGCCACGGTGATGATGGCGGTGCTGGCGCCTGCGGCGCTTCTTGCCGCCCCGCTTGTAGCGGGCGTAGCGGGGCTTGGGGTTGCCGTGACCGGAAAGCAGCGTGGTCAGGGTCGGGTCGCTCGGTTCGGGCGGCAGAACCTGACAGGCGTCGCCCGAGCAGTCGGCCACCGCGCCGCCGGGCCCGCCGATCGAGACGGTCGGGAAGAGCAGGCCGCTGCCGCTCAGCGTCGGGCGGAACCTCGGTGCAAGCGGCGTGGCACCGGTCGCGGCTCCGGGCGGGTAGGCATAGACACCCGCCTCGTTGGTGTTCCCCGTGGTGACGTAGACGCGGCCCTGAGTGGCCCCTTCGGAATTGTCCACTGCCAAGCCACTCGGGCCGCCGTCGATCACGTCGTATTTGAGGTGGCCCTGATAGGCGCCGCCGGCGTCGAAGACGTCGATCCGGCCCAAGGGCTCCTCGGTGCGATCGGGCTGTGTGTCGTCGAGGACGTAGACGTCGCCACTGGCGTCGTCTACCGCGACCGCCGCGTCGCGCAGCGAGACGAAGCCGGCCGGCGGGCCGACGATGACTTCCACGGGGTTTTCCGTGTCGGTCGCAGGGTCGTAGACCTCCACCTTGCCGTCGGCGGCGTCGGGGACGTAGAGGTCAGCCGGCCGTCGGCCCGTACCCCGAGACCGCGATCCCGTAGCCGTCCGAGAGAGAGGCGGCGCCTATCGCTTGCACGAAGGCGCCGCTCGCGTCGTACTCGCTGACGTGGTCGCGCAGGTTGGCGTAGGCGTGACCGTCTGCCGGATCGACGGCCACTCCGGTCGCCCCCTGCGAACCGCTCAGCACGGTGCCGCTGCCCAGCGAGGTCGGGGCAGGGAAGCGGACGACGTCGCGGTGGTAGTTGTTGAGGTACAGCGTGCCGGCTGGGCCGAGCCCGATCTGGCAGGGATCGTCGACGAGCCCCGTGTGAGGTTCGGGCAGGGCGTTGGCCGTGAGCGGCTGGGCGAGGTAGGCTTCCTGGCTCGCCAGCTTCGCCGGGTCGGATTTGAAGACGTCGACCGAGCGGTGGTAGTAGTCGGACACCCAGAAGTTCCCCGCCGGATCGATCGTCATCCCGCAGGGCCCATCGAAGTAGCTGGTCGGCGGCGGCGCGGGCGGTTTGCCGGGCAGCGAGGGCGGCACCGGGGAGAAGACGAAGAGCGGGTCGGTCGCGTCGGCGTTCGCCGGGGTGGCCAGGGCGAGCGCCGTGCAGAGGGCAAGCAGAATCCCGCTGCTACTGCCAGACCAACGGCGCTTGCCGAGGGTGCCCATCGTAATTGGGGCCCCGCCCTACCGGACCGCGCGCAGGCGGCGCAGCGTCGGCCGGCGATGGCTGTGGCGCCGGTGCTTCTTGCGATGGTGACCGTGCTTCGCGCACTTGGCGTTGCGCAGCTTCGGGCGCAGGTACCGCGCCTTGCCGTTCTGGCCGTCGAATTCGGCACTCACCCTGTGGACGCCCTGGCAGATGTTGGTCGAGTTCTGCAAGAGGCCCTTCTTGCCGCCCTTCATTGAGAGCACGAAGGAGGAGACCGGCAGGTCGGGGACCCCTTCGAAGCTGGTGCGGATGCCGCCGTGGATCGAGTCGACCCTGCCGATGACGTCGAACTGGACGGGCTGGGAGGGCGGCCCGTGCAGAGCGACCACCAGGTCGGGCAGCTCATGGGAGGAGGAACGCAGGATCGCCGGGCCTTCGACCGGGTAGTCGACCAGCGGGCTCCTCGCCACCGCGTGGCCGTAGACCGATCCGGGCGGGTAGGCCGAGCCGTTGCCGTCGCCTTCGGCGAACTGCACGCGGGTGCAAACGGTGCCGATGTGACCCTGGTCGAGGAACTCCGAATGGGGGAGGGCGACCGAGGCCTTGGCGGTATTGGCACCGCCTTCGGGCATCCGCAGGACTCCCCGCAGGGCAGGGTGGGCGCCTCGCTTGGTGCCGCCGTAGAGACGGATGCCGAGCTTGGGCTTGAAGGGCAGGTTGACGCACTCGGCCAGCTGGAAGCGCTCCGACAGCGACGCGGCCTGGCCCAGGAGCGAGACCTCCTCGCCCGAGAAGGACGAGGGGTCGCAGCTGGTGCCGTTGCGGGTGAAGTCGGGGCGGTCCATGACGATCTTGGTCGAGCGGACGTCCAGCGGGATGCCCTCGAGGATGTGGGGGATCGGATCGGATTCGGCGGTGATCTGCCCGGTGCTCTGGTCGAGGCGCAGCGCCACGCGCACCACCACGGTGCCCAGGTCGAAGGGGCCGGCCGTCGCCGGGGCGACGATCGCGATGCTCGCCGGGGCGCCCTTGTAGGGGCCTGCCAGGTAGGCGGTTGCGGTGGTGTGGTACGGGGAGGGGCCGGCGCCGGCGGCGACGTAGACGGTGCCGATGCGGCTGTTCGCCGGGCAGGAGGGAGAGGCTTGCTCTTCGTGCCCGGACTTGGCTTCGGCCGCCGCCAGGGCGGAGTCGGGGCACTGCCCGACGCCCGCCAGCTTGCCGGTAAGGCCCGGCGGCAGGGTGAGCTTGACGGTGGAGAACTCCTGCGTGCCGTCGGCGCGGGAGAGGTCGACCACGGTCGGCGTCGGGGTCCCGGCCAGCGGGCTGACCGAGCCCGCGTCCAAAGACGGCGAGTTGGGGGTCTCGCAACCGCCGCTCGGACCGCCTTCGATCGACCAGGAGTCCTGGCGCTCGAAGGCCGTGGCCGGCTGCGAGTAGGGGGTGAGCGCGGCGGTGGAGGTGTATTCGCCGCAGCCGCTCGGCGTGCGCAGGGTGGCGTGGGGGCCCTGCTTGAAGTGCAGGTAGAAGTGCTCGAAGGGCAGCTGCGGGGCGTCTGTGACCGTGGTGGTCAGCTGCCCCGTCACCGGGTCGGCGTGGACCTCGCCCGCCAGCTTGGCGATGAAGTTGCGTTCGGCGTCTTCGACGACGATGTAGATCGCCAGCAGGGAGCCGAACGGGTTGTCGTAGGGCTTGGCGATGTAGACCGAGCCGGGGGCGGGCGCTTCCAGCAGCGGGGTGTCGACTTCGACCGTGCCGACCCGCGAGGCGTCGGGGCAGTGCGGCGCCTGCGCGCTGAAGTGCTGGGGACTCACCCCGATCGGCGTGCTCAGGCCGATCTGCGCCGTGGTGCAGGCATCGAGGCCGTTGGCACCCGAGGGGTTGATCGAGAGCCCCGCCGGCAGGGTCACCGTCGTGTCCTTCAGGTGGGAGGTGGCGAGGCCGCAGTCGTACTGGGATTCGTTCGGCGCCGGGAACGGTTTGATCTGTTTGCAGCTTTCGTTGTTCTGCGGCATGTGCACGTCGACCTCCAGGCCGCTGGGCGAGTCGGCGACCGGGGTGCTCGGGCGGGCGGCGACGCTCGGTTCGAAGGGAACCTGATCGCAGCCGGTCGGCTCAGGCGCGGGGTCGGGTTCTTCGATCCAGGCACCGGTGCCCGCCCACAGCGCCTGCCAGGAACGCGCTTTGATCGTGAAGCCGAGCGCCCCCGAGGAGCAGTCGGTCGGCGCGCTGAGGAACGGCTTGGCGGCGCCAGGGGCCGCTGCGCCCCAGGTGCCCGTGGTGCGGTTCATGCGCTGTCCGTCGTGCACGGGATCGTGCGGGATCCCCCAGAAGGTGAGGGTGACCCATTCGACGTAGTAGCTGGGCTCGATATCCCTGGTCGTGACCCGCAGCCCGTAGTCGCCATCGCTTCGCACCGAGGGGAAGAGCGCGCCGGTGACGCTGAGGGCCTTGAAGCCGAGCATCGCCGCCTCCCCCGGCGGGGGCACCAGGCTGCTGATCGGGGTGAGGAAGTTCACCGGACCAGACCTGACCGCGACCACGCCGAGCTGGCTCTCGGTCGAGCAGTTGCCGAGCTGCGAGCCGTAGAAGTCGGCCAGCTCGCAGCGCGGCGCCGCCAGCGGGTTGCCGACCGCCCCGGCTGGGGTATCGGCGACGATGTCCTTGACGTTGTCCGGGTGTTCGCCCGGCGCGAAGCGAAAGCTGGTGGTGAAGTCGGGGTGCCCACCCGCCTGGGTCGGTTCGGGCGCGTCGAGGATCGCCTGGCGCCATGGTTCTACTTCGTACGGGAAGAGGGTGCCCTGCCCTGCCATCGTCACATGGGGAACCTGGGTGGTCGGCGTGTGGCCCTTGGCGAAGACGCTGCCCGGCGCGAAGGCGAAGTCCGCCTGCGCGCCGGGTGCCATAGCGGCCAGGGAGAGCGCCGCGCAGAGCGTGGCGAGCAGGAGCCTTCTCTGGAGCTTCGTCTTCATCGTCCCGCCCTCCGGTTGTGCTTTGCCCCTCGCTTGTGGTGGCGCTTGCGGTGGTGGCGGCGCTTGCGGTGGCGCCCCACGCAGCGCAGCTTGCCCTTGCGCCTCACCTCGCGCTTTCCCTTCGGACAGCGCCCCGCCGGCTTGGGCTTGGGGTTGCCCGGGCCCGAGAAGGCCGCGGTACCCGCGCCGGACAGATCGGGGGCGCTCGTACCCTGTCCCTCGCAGGCGCCGGCGCTCGTGTCGCAGCCCGGCAGCGGCGCGGTGTAGGGGAAGCCGCCTCCGACCCGCGCCGCGTAGATCTTGGTCACCCCCGGCTCTTTGTCTTGGGGGGCGAGGGCGCTGTTGGTGAGGAAGAAGGCGGTCGAGCCGTCGCGGCTGGCGCCGGCGAATATCGAGGCGTAGTTGGACGTGCCCGCCGAGATCAGCCGCAGCTTGCCCGCCCGGTATTCGTAGGCGTCATCGGCCACGTTTTGGTCCGCCGCGACCAGCGGGGTCTTCGTGTCGAAGAAGACCGTGCCGTTGGCGGAGATCCAGCGCTTGACGTTATTCTGCTGCTGCCAGGAGCCGCCCACCCCGAAACCGGACCCGACGTCGGGTTCGTTCACCGGACCGGCCGGCAGCGAGCCGTCGGGCGGGCAGGAGGCGCACTCCAGCGTGTTCGCGCTCGCGTCGTAGACGTAGAGCTGCTCGGTGCCGCCGGTCGCCTCGCCCCCCACCAGATCCTCGCTTGAGCCGAAGCCGAGCACCGAACCGTCGGGCGAGGCGTAGGCGGTCTTGCCATCGCCGTTGCCGATACCTCCCACGCCTATGCTCCACACCCCGCCGTCGCCCGCCCCCAGCGCCGCCACGAAGCGCAGCTCGACCGGTCCTTCGATGTCGGCGCCCAGCTTCGCCATGTAGAGGTTACGGCCGGTCGGCGAGGGCAGCTCGCCCTCGGGGTTGGGAGCGGTCGGGTAGGCTGCGTCGGCGGCGAAGTAGACGACCCGCCCGTCATCGGAGTTGGCCGCCACCCCCAGCACCCGGGCGCGGTCGGCGACCGTCGCTTCGACGCTCGGGTCTTCGATCCCGTCCAGGCGCGGGGTCAGGTCGCGGGTCTTGTTCGCCGCCAGGTCGTAGGCGTAGAGGTCGTCGTGGCTGACGATGGAGCCGTAGGTGGCGCCCGCGTCTGGGGTCAGGCGCGAAGCCGAGGTGTAGAAGACGCGCGAGTCGTCGGCCGCCGCGCCGCGGTAGGTGACCGCGTAGGGCTGGGGGTCGGGCAGCGCCGCCACGCCCGTCTCCTTGGTAGCTTCCACGGTCGGTTCGCCGTCGCGCTGCACGTAGAGGGCGGCGGCACCGCTGTCGTCTCGCTTTGCCCCGAAGACGACCCGGTGTCCGTCGACAGACATCGTGTGAAGGATGGAGGCCTGATTTCCACTCGGGCAAGCGCCGCAGGTGCCCACCCACGAGCCCCCCGCCGGCACGCTGCCGTCAGGGCGCACGCCGACGAAGCTGAGCTGCCCGTCGGTCCACTTGTAGAGGCGCTCGGCGCTGCCGGGGGTGGTATCGGCGTCGAGCAGCTGGTGTTCGGAGCTGAACAGCGCCGTGTGTCCGTCGGCCGAGAGCAGGGACGCTTGGGGCGTGCCCGTATTGACTGGGGCGAGTCCAGCCCAGCCCATGCCGGGATGCGAGGTTCCAACTGGGATGCGCGGGTCACGCGAGACCCACACGTAGGAGCCGTCGGGTTCACGCAGGTATACGTCGTGGCTGCCTTGATCGTCGGGGTTGAGGCCGACATTTGTCCCGAACAGATCTCGCCTGGCATCGATGGCGCGAGCCCGAGGAGCAACGCTGGAACCGATGCCGAGCTGCTTCACCTGCCAGCCGCCTTCGCCGCGGACCGATTCGTAGACCCAGATGAAGCCGTGGCCCACTTGGTCTTCGACCACCGGCGTTTCGCTGCCGGGCAGCGGCTGCGCGTTGACGAACTCGACCTGGTTCCCGTCTTCGCCCGCGGCCAGCGAGGTGTTGGGCGCGTAGGCGGGGACGCCGCCGGTGGGCAGCTGGCTGACCACCTCATAGCCGCGTTCGGGTCCCAGCTGGGGCTGCGATGCCGGGGTGGCAAAGGTCCGGTCCGGGCCGGTTGTCGTGCCGGTCGCGTTGGTGGCGATCAGCCGGTAGTGGTACGTCTGTCCGGGGCTGAGGCCGCCGAGCTGGATTGCGACGGGCACCGGTTCGTGACCCGACGGCAGGGTTCCGGTGGGCGTCGTGTTGCCGTAGCTGGTGTCCGTCCCCCACTGGAAGTGGTAGTCGCTGACCGCCTGGTTCTCGGGGTCGATCGCGCCGCGCAGGGTCGCCTGTTCGGTGCCGATGCCGGAGGCCTCGGCGTGGAGGCTCGGGGCGGCGCCGGGGGTGGTGAAGGTGAGCGGCCCGCCGATCGTCGCGGTCGCGCCGAGGATCTGCTTGGCGAGGAGCCGGACATGGTAGGTGGTGCCCGGCACCAGGTGGTGCGGGGCCTCCTGGCTGACGTCGATCGTGGCGGTACCGGCACCGAGGTCGGGGTCGGTGACCGGCACCTGCGCCGCGTCTTCGAAGCCGTGGGCGGCGAACTCTGCGTCGTCGACGTACTCGAAGCGGTAGGCCGTGCGAGATCCGTTGGGGTTGACGTGGCCGGAGAAGGTCGCCGAGTGGGCGTCGAAGCTGGTGATCGAGTCCAGCGTCGCCGCCGGCGGGACGGAGTCCTTGAGCACATAGAGGCGCTCGCCGCGCACCGCGCTGATTTCCGCGTCGAGGTAGAGTGTGCCGGTCGCGTCGTCGAGCCCCAGCCCGCTGGTAGTGCGTCCGCCTTCGCCGAAGCCGGCACCGGCACCGTGGGTGTCGTCGGCAGCGCTCGGCGGCACGCTCTGACCCGGCGGGTTGACCGTACCGAACTGCTGCACCACTGTCGGGCCCGAGGAGGGGTCGCGCAGCACGTAGAGGACGTCGGTATCGGTCCCGGCGCCGTCGGAGTCGGGGTGGACGGCGAGGCCGGAGGTGGCCGTGGCGGCCGAGCCGGCGAGCAACGGCCCGGCGCTGGGCGAGGAATCGGTCGCCGTGATCGGTTCGAGGAAGGCCGCGCCGCCGCTGTCGTAGCGCTCGATCTCCCCCCCGTTGCTGGAGTTGGAGGCGTAGACGATCCCGGCCGAGTCGACCGCGAGCTTGCGCGGCTGTTCGGCGCCGAACTGCGCCGAGGAGCCGAAGGAGCCCGGCGAGCTGCCGTCTACGCCGTAGGCGTTGACCCGCCGGTTGGCGGTATCGGCGAGGTAGACCGTGCCCGAGCCGGCGCCGCCGTCGGGGGTGACGGCGATGCCGAGCGCTCCGCTCGTCGAGCTTGAGCCGATCTGCCCGCCACCGCTGCCGGGGCTGGCGCGGCGGCAGGCCGCGGGGCCTTCGCAGGTCTCCATGCCGCCGTTCGCGCCTGCGGTGTCTGTGTGGACCGAACCGCTCGGCCCGCCCGAGACGGTGACCGTGGGCGAGCCGCCGACGCCGCCGGGAGGCGGCGGGCTGCCGATTCCCGGCGAGGTTTCCCGGTTGCCGCTTGCAATAGCTACTTGCCCCGGAAAAGCCCCCGGGCATGAAAACGGCCGCGCAGGAGGTTCAGCGCGGCCGTCTTCTAAATGGGCATTTGCTCTTGCGAGCTTGCCGATCGTTTCAAGTGGGCAGGACGGCGACGGTGTCCAGGTCATAGGCGAAGGTTGCCCAACCTGTCCAGATCCGCTCGCCCTCGACACCCTTCAACCTCGCTCGCCGCAGCCCGTAGCCTCGCTTGAGGTGGGAGATGCGACCCTCGGCCCCGACTCGGTAGCGGGCCAGGCGGCGTTCGGTGCGCCGCGAGCGCCCCGGCTCCTTGCGGCCGGCGATGAAGGTCCGTTCGGGCGCGATCGCGGCGAGCTGCTCGTCGGTGCGGAGGTGGCCGAAGCCGCCGTCGAGGGCGAACTCGCGCGGGCAGATCCCGAGGCCGGTGAGCTCGGCGACGGTCTGCGGCAGGAGCTCGTTCTCGTTCGGGGCGCCGGGAAGCGAGGCGGGCGGCAGCAGAAGGCCGCGCTGGCCGGGCTTGGTCGAGGCGGTGAGCTCGCAGAGCTGGACGACGTAGCCGAACTCGGTCGGCTTGCCCTGCTTGCCCTTGCGAATCGGCCGCGCATCGGGGTCTGAGAGCGAGACGAGCCGATCGTAGATCGGCTCGCCGGCGATGCGCTTGGCGATCTGCTCGGTGACCTTCTCGCAGCGCTCTGCCAGCTCGGTGAGCCGCCGTGCGGCGCCGAGCTTGGCCTGGGCGCCACGGCCGCGCGCCCGGCCCTTGATCGCAGCGGCCAGCTTGCGGGCTTCGCCGACCGAGCGGCGCAAAAGCTCGCCGCACTCCCCGGTGAGGCGCAGGACCTCGGCCTTGCGCTCGCCCGAGCGGCGGGCGAGGGTTCGCGACATCGCCCGCAGCCGCTTGCCCAGCGCGCGGGAGCGGTCGCGCACCGCCTTGGTCTCCTCGCCGGCCAGCGAGAGCATCTTGCGCGCCTCGCGCGCCAGCGCCTTGACCCCGTCGGCGGCCAGGCCGGAGTCGGTCGGGTAGCGCACGTCGGCCTCGACCACGGTCGAGTCGATCCGTGCGGCCCGCGCTCGAAAGCGTCGCTCCCTCTGCGCCTTTGCGATCAGCGCCCGGGTCAGCTCCGCGACCGTCTCCGCCCCCAGGCGACGCGTCAGCTTGCGGACCGTCGACTCGCAGGGAACCCGCTCGTGCAGGGGGATCAGGCAGAAGCGGCGCAGGTGCAGGGAGTCGGAGACCTCGCGAACCAGGGTCTCGTAGCCCCAGCCGGTGCGCTGCTTGAGCACCATCAGCCGCACGTAGGTCTCCATCGCGATCGTCGGCCGTCCTTCGCTCAACATGGCCCGCCCGGTCTCGCTCGCTTCCTCCTCCCAATGCGTGGCGATCGGCCGCAGCAGCTCCGGATCGCCGAGCAGTTCGTCGATCTTCCCCAAGTCCTCCGGCAGCTCCTTGGCCTCGACCGGCAACACCTCGTCCCAAAGCGTCTCCGCCTGCGGCGCTCGCAGGGTCAGCATATGTACCTCCTCGATCTTGAAACATGCCCATTACCAGGACATTCTCGAGATGAGTCCGGACGGATCAGGCTCAGGGGCGGCTACTTTTTCCGGGGCAAGTAGCTACCGTGATTCCGTTTTCGGTGGCGGTGAAAAGGCACTGGAACACGCCCGGCACGTCGCCGGCCTGCAGCGTGTAAATCGCCGACGTCTTTCCGGGGGGGATCGTGCCCGAGGCGCCCGTGACCGGCGCGCCGTTGCGATACCACTGGTAGCCGATGGTGAAGGTTTCGCTGGCGCCGCCCCACCCGCTGGCCGAGCACCACATTTCCGTGCCGTTGAGTTCAGGGCTACCGACATTGGTGCTCCTGTTGGGGATCGCGCTCGCGTAGGGGGAGACGACCACGGGCTGGTGGGAGGTCTGGGTCGAGCCGCCGTTGGCGTTCAGCTTCGTGACCTGGCACTGCACCGGCTTGCCGGCGTCGGCGGCCACCGTCGTATAGGTATTGGTGGTGGCTCCCGGGCCGGTGGAGGGAGCGCCGTTGGTCAGCCACCGGTAGTTGGTCGTGGTCGCCGCGTCGGGGCTGGCACAGGTGAGTTCGGTTCCGACCGGGGAGCTGAGGCCTTTGCTTAGCGAGTACTGAGAACCGCTGTGGCCAAAGTTGTTGACTTTACCGTCGACACTCAGCTGCGGCACGTCGCGCTCGGCGAGATCGCCGGTGAAGGTCACCGTCCAGGGCCCGCCGGGGGGGCCGCTGACGCCGACGTCGCCGGGGTCGATGGTGGTGAGGCCCTCCAGCGCGCTCTGCACCGCTGCGGCAGCGGCGCCGGCCGCAATCGGGGGCGTCTGAAGGCCGTCGAAATCGAGCATGAACTCACCGTCGACGCCGGGGTCGAGGCTGACCGTCTGCACCTCGTTCGTGCCCGGCACGTCGCCGGGGTCGCCGGCCTTGACCACATCCCAGCCGAAGGAGCGAACGAAGGCCCCGGTCCCCGTGTACTCGTTCACACGGTTGTTGCCGGCGTCGGAGACGTAGACGTTGCCGGTGTCGGGGTCGACGGCGATCGCCTGGGGGCTGCTCATCGAGCCGTTGCCGGAGACGGCGCCGTTGCCGGCGGAGGCGAGGGCGGCCTGACACTCCGAGGCCACGGTGCAGATCTCGTAGTCCTTCGCCGCGGCGTCTCCCACGTCGCCCGCGCCGCCGCTCTTGACCACGTCGGCGCCCCAGGCCGAGACGAAGTTCCCTTCGGCGTCGAAGCGCTGAACGCGGTTGTTTTTAGTATCGGCGACGTAGATGTCGCCGGGGCCGCCGGGGCCGACGCCCGTCGAGTTGACGGCGACGTCGCGCGCCCCGCTCAGTTCTCCGCCGGGGTTGGTGTTGCCGTTCTGGTCGTCGGTGCCGAAGTAATCGGCCGCTTCCTTGGAGGCAAAGGCCGGAGCGGCAAGCAGGCAGACGGCGAGGGCGATCGCCAAGAAGGCGGCGGCCCATAGACGGAAGCCCTTGTGCCTGGTGGCTGAAGAGCGCTGCTGCTTACCGGTCATCCTCCGCACTTCCCTTCTCCGCTTATTCGAGCGTGCTGTCAAGGCAGGTGTTGTCGACGTCGACTCCCCAAGGCGACAGCTGTCCCCTGGGGAGCCGACGAAAGGTGCTTATCCGGTTACCGCCCAGAGGCCGTTGCCCAGACAATTGCCAGTCGGGCATGTGCCGACGAGAGTGGCGCCGTTAGGAGTGACCGCGTGACCGGGCGGAAAGGCCCCCGGATCGCGGGCTTCCACGGTGGCAGAGGCGAATACGGAGTGAGCGAAGCCGTAGACGCAGAACTTGCCGGATTCGGCACGGGGAATTCCCCCGACCACGCCCGGGCAGCCGTTCGCTGCGTCGCTGCCATAGCTTGTTGTGCCTCCAACGCCTGGAACGAAGACGAAAGTGGGCGCCGGGCTGACTTGAATGCCGAAGCTGACGCTGTCTTCCTTTGTTTCTCCTTCTGGCAGAATGTCATTGGTCAAACTCGTGGCATATGTCCCGGTCAGCGTCGCTTCGGGAGGCAGCGTGCCACCGGCGGCCCACGGTTCGCCTTCCGGCCCTTCGGGACCTTGCGGGCCCTGTGCGCCGGTGTCGCCCTTGGGGCCCTGGGCTCCGGCGGGTCCGGTCGGGCCTGCGGGGCCTGCCGGGCCGGCGGGGCCGGTCGCTCCCTTGGGGCCGCGCGGGCCGCGCTTGGCCTTGCCCTTCTTCTTCTTGTGCTGCTTGCCCGAGCTCGAGGCGAGCGGGCCGACGCCGTTGGTGGAGGCGTAGGCGCCGCCGACCAGAGCGGCGACGAGAGCAACGACGGCCACGATCAGGCCGGCCTTGCCGAACGGTTCGGTTATGCGTCTCATAGTGCGTTACCTCTCCTGTAGTGGGTGACTGACTGCTCCCTCTCGCAGGAGAGGGGATGTACGGAAGCTGTGGAGCCCGGCGCCCCGGCCGCCGGGCTCCCCGGCGCCGTCGGCCAGGGAGAGCAGGCGGCCGCCGCTTTTGCCAAGCCGGTGGTGTTGTCCCGTTTCACTGCGATACCTCTCCCTTGATTTCCCTGGCGGCCCTTCCCGGGGGCCTTGCGTACTTCTCGTTTCCCTGACTGTCTGCCCGATGGAAGGAGTTCCTAGAAAGTGCTCTCTGTACCGGCCAGCTCGGCCAGTGAAGCACCCTGTGACGGAACTGTCAAGTGAAAGTTCCCAAAAGAAAAAAAGCGTTCCTAGAGGCGTTCCCTGGAGGGATAGAGGAGTACCGAAAGGTGCCACCAGAGAATTTGCTTTGGCGGCACAGAGACGGCACCTTTGTCACCCACGTGTATCGCCGGATTCCCTAGCGTCGGGGCTGCCGCGAGAGCGGCGGTCGCCCCCGCCGGTGGACGCCGGCTCCCGGTATCGCAACTGGGGAAGAGAAGGTTCGATTCCTTCCGGGGGCGCTACACTGCAGTTGCGATATCGGGAGCGCAGTTCACCGGCTTCCCCGGATTTGCAGAGCGGCCCGCCACTGGCGGGCCGCTCGCATGAACCGCACTATTCGCGAGCAAAGCCGGCGGCCTCCTCACTACCCAGATAGGGCGCGAGGATGAATTCGGCGAACTCGGGGAGGAGGTCTTCGAGCTTCGCCGCTTCGCCGGCTGCGACCTTGCGGGAGGCGAGCATGGCGAGGGCGCCGACCGTCGACTCCTCGGTGGTGGGAGGCAGCTCGCGGGCGGAGGCGGCACGCTCGGCGCGGCCGCGCTCTATGTAGGGGACGGCCTCGTGGACGGCCTCGTGGAAGCGGGCGGAGACCGCCGGGCCGGCGGCCTGGGACTCGACCAGGCAGAGGCGGGCGAGGTCGGGCTCGGCGGCGAGGAAGGCGAGCACGGCACGGGTGGCGGCGATTGCCTGTTGGGGCCAGCTCTCGATGCCGGCGGTGGCGTCGCGGGCCAGTTCCTCGACGTGCGCGACCACCACTTCGAAGGCGGCGAGGAAGCACTCCTCCTTGCCCTCGAAGTTGGCGTAGAAGACGCGGCGGGAGACGCGGGCCTGCTTGGTGATGTCGGTGATCGTCACCGCTCGGTAGCCCTTCTCGGCGACCGCGGTGGCGAGACCGGCGATCAGGCGCTCGCGCTGGTTGTGCTCCACCTGCTCGCGGGTGAATCCGTGACGGCCCGCCGGGAGGGGGCCGAGGGTTTCCTCTTCGCCCGCCATCTCTCAGTCGCGCTCAGGCCGAGGCGGCGCTCGCGCCGCCCGCCTCGCGCGCCGCTTCCTGCTCGCCGACGAAGGGCCGCAGGAGGAACTCGAGGGCCTCGGGCAGCAGGGCGCGCAGCTGCTCGACTTCGCCCGCGACCAGGCGCTGGTTGATCACCCAGAGGACGCCTCCGGCGAGGGTCTCCTCGAGGTTGGCGGGCAGGCTGTCGCCGCGTGGGTTTAGCTTCCGCCCCGGCTGCAGCAACGGCACGAAGCGCTTCATCGCGGCCTCGTGGCGGGCCGCCGCCTCCGGCCCCGCAGTCGGCGCCTCGACCAGGCAGGTGCGGGCGACGCCGGGGTGCGAGGCGGCGATTTCGAGCAGCGCCCCGAGGCCGGCCCCGACCTTGTCGGGCCAGGGCCCGTCTTCGCGGTCGTAGGCTTCCTCGACCACGTAGACGGTGCGCTCGACCGCAGCGTCGAGCAGCGCCAGGAAGGCCTCGTCCTTGTCCTCGTAGTGCTTGTAGAAGGTCGCGTAGCCGACCCGGGCACGGCGCACCACCTGCTCGATCGTGGTCTCGGCGTAGCCCTGCTCGGCGACCAGGTCGGCGAGCGCCTCGAGAATCCGCCGCCGCTGGTCGGCCGCGGCCTCGGCACGGCTTACCGGCTCGGGGCCCGGCGGCTGCCGGGAGGCCTTTCCAGGCAATGCGCGCACGGGGTCAGGATAGCGCTCGTTCCCATTGGTATGAAGGGAGTATATGAAGTGGGGATAGTTCCCAAAGATGGGCTAAGGTACCCCGAGTGGACTCACCACCCACACTGCGCGCGGTCAGGTCTTGGGACGAGGCGGAAATCCCGGCGCGCGCCGCGGACGAGGGAGTGCTGGAAGCGATGCTGCTCACGGTCGGCGACAAGGGGTACGACGGCGCCACCGTGCAGGAGGTGCTGGAGCGCAGCGGCGTCTCCCGGGATCGCTTCCAGCGCCGCTTCGGCGGCAAGGAGGCCTGCTTCGCGCGGGCCTACGAGATGGCGGCGGAGAGAATCTGCGCGGAAGTGCTCGAGGCGGGCCGCGAGGCCGAGAGCTGGCGGGCGGGCTTCCGCGCCGCCCTCGCGGCGCTGCTGCGCACCGTCGCCGAGCAGCCGCTGCTGGCGCGGGCGCTGCTGATCGAGGTGCGCGCCGCCCGCGGCGAGGCCTGGGAGAAGCACCAGCAGCTGGTCGAGCGCTTCGCCCGCGCGGTCGACACCGCCCGCCGGCAGCCCGGCGCCCGGATCGCCACCGGCGCGCTCACCGCCCAGTTCGTCGTCGGCGCGATCGAGGAATCCCTCGCCGCCGAGATCGCCGCCGGCCGCGCCGACACCGTCGAGCGCCTGCTCCCCGACCTCGCCCACCTCGCCGTGCTCAACTACTTCGGCGAGGACGAGGCCTGGCTCGAGCTCAGCTCAAGCCAGCTGAGCTCGGTGGAGCCACCTGCTTGATCCCATCGCCTACAAAACAGTAGGCGGCTGTCATCCAATTGCCGAGAACAGGCGCAAGTCGGTGCACGAGGCCAGCCGGTCGAAGTCCGCGTCGGCGTGAAGCAAGGGCGCTCCGGTGCGGACGCACGGAGCGGCGATCAGGCAGTCGAGAGTCTTGCGGATCGTCACTCCCGCCTTGCGGGCCGCGCGGTAGAGCTCGGCGGCGAGGACGAAGTCGTCGAGGCCATCGAGCCGCAGGATCGGAAACGCGCGCAAGTGGCGCTCGACCGTCCGCGCTTCCCGCTCAGATCGCAATCCCTGCAGGATCTCGGCGAGGATGACGTCGGTCAGAGCGACCGGTTCCCCCTCTTCGATCAACTCGACGCAGCGCTTGGACTTCGGTGTATCGACGTCATTCAGAACGTCGATCCAGACGCTGGTGTCGACGACGATCACCGGCGGCCGCGGCGGCTCTCGTCGAGATCACCGGCCCAGCTGACTCGTCCCCGCAGGTCGAGCACCCCGAGGCGCCGGTGACGGGCGACCAGCTCGCGCAGGGCCATGTCGACCGTCTCGCGCTTGGTGCTGGCGCCGAGCAGGTGCTGCGCCTCGCTCATGACCTCATCGTCGATCTCGATGTTGGTACGCATGCGCTACATCGTACACATAGCGATGTGTACAGCTTCAGTTCGAAGACTGGGGCGGGCGGCTGTTTACACTTGCGCCGTGGCAGAGAGAGCGCTCACGGGGGGCATTGACGAACTCGCTCGCGCACGTGCCCTACGGCAAGAGTTGGACAGGCGCGCCTCGATGAGTGAGCGGCTCGCCCGTGCTCATGCCCTCTGCAAGCAGATGGGCGCCATCAAGGGCGCCGCCTCCGGGCGTTGACCGAATTCGACCTCCGCGCGCTGCTTGAGGCCCTGCACGATCACGATGTCCAATTCATCGTCATCGGCGGGGTCGCTGTCGCCGCTCACGGGTTCGTGCGCGGCACCGAGGATCTCGACCTGGTCCCCGACCCGGACCCCGAAAATCTCAAACGCCTGACCGCCGCGCTCGCCGCACTCGAATCGACCCTGCCCACCGCGGGAGGACGTCACTTCGACCCCGTCGGCGACGGAGGCGTGATCCGGCGCCGCGGCAATGTCACGACCCTGACCAGGTTCGGGGCTCTGGACGTCGTGCAGCGAGCTCAGGGGGTGCCCAGCTATTCCCAGCTGGCGGAGGACGCGGTTGACAGCGATCTCCTTGGCGTGCCGGTCAGGGTCTGCTCACTCACGCGACTGCGGGAGATGAAGCGGGCTCAGAGCCGCACCCAGGATCTGCTGGACTTGGAGAACCTGCCCGAGGGCTAGACCTAGACCTGAGCCTGGGGCGCTCAGCTCGGCTCGTGGGCCAGCTTTGCCGCCTCGGCGCTCCCCACATAAGGGGTGAGGATGAACTCGACCAGGTCGGGGAGCAGCTGCTCCAGCTCCTCGGCCTTGCCGGCGATGATGCGGCGGGAGATCAGTGAGACCATGCCGCCGACGAGGGCCTCCTCGGTGGTCGGCGAGAGGCGCTGGAGAACGTCGGGCGAGCGGCCCTCGCGGCCGGTCTGGAAGTAGGGGACGAAGCTCTGGATCGCGGCGTCGTAGCGCTCGACCACGACCGGGCCGGCGACCAGGGCCTCGACCATGCAGAGGCGGGCCAGGTGGGGCTCGGCGGCGAGGAACTCGAGCATCGCCCCGATCCCGGCTTTGACCGCGTGCGGCCAGTCCTCCTCGGCCTCGAAGGCGGTCGAGACGCGGCCGCGCAGCTCCTCCATCACGGTGTCGTAGGCGGCGACGAAGCACTCGTCCTTGCTGGAGAAGTGCTCGTAGAAGGTGCGGCGGGAGACGGCGGCGTGGCGGGTGATGTGGGCGATCGTCGTGCCCGAGTAGCCGTTTTCGGCGATCGCCTCGGCCAGGCCCGCGATCAGGCGCTCGCGCTGGTTGTGGATGACGAACTCGCGCGGCAGGCCGTGGCGGCCCGGCGGCAGGCGGGCAAGCTCAGGTGGATATTCCTCGGCTGACACTCCCGGCTCACCCTTGTCCCGGGAGGATGACTTCTTCTTGGCCACCCCACGACGATATCGCGCTGGCGGGTCAAAGCCCCTCGACAGCTCGGCCAGGCCGGCCTCGATTCCCAGATACGGGATTACCGCTGCGGACATCAACTGTGGGACCAGGGCGGGCAGGTCGTCGGCGTTGCCGCGCACGACCTTGGCGTAGACCTGGCGGTAGGCGGAGCCCGCCAGTGCCTCGGCGGTGGTGTGCGGGATGGACTCCGGGTCCTCCATCTCGTTGCGGCCGGCGTCGATCAGCGAGGCGATCACCCGCATCGTCATGTCGCGGCGGGCGCGGGCGGCGTCGCCGGCGGCAAGAACCTCGACCGCGAAGGAGGCACGGCTGGGATCGTCACGGAGGCGTTCGGCGATCTCGCAGGCGACCGCGCGCAGGCGGTCGGGCCAGCTCTCCCGGCTGTTGTAGGCCGCCAGCATCTCCTCCATGCAGGAGTCGTTGATCTCCCTCCAGGCGGAGAGGAAACAGTCGTACTTGCCGCGGAAGTGGCGGTCGAATGCGGGCCGGTCGAGTTCGGCACGCTTGGTTATCAGCTCGATCGTGGTCTCGGCGTAGCCGCGCTCGGCGGCGATCTCGATCAGGGCCTCGACGATGCGCTCGCGCTCGGAACCGGCGGCGCGCTCGCGAGTCTCTAGGTCAAGCACTAGGTCATGGGGCCTCCGATCCCTGCCCCTGGCTCAATCCGCAGTGGACGTCGAGGACTCTTCGGCGGCGATCCGCTTGGCGGCCTCGGCACCGAGGTACGGCGTGAGGGAGAACTCGACCAGCTCCGGCAGCAGCACCTCGATCTGCTCGGCCTGGCCCATGATGATGCGCTGGTAGAGGATCCAGAAGATGCCGCCGACGATCGTCTCCTCCAGCGTCCCCGGCAGCTCCTCGCCCTTGGCGGAGACCTTGCGGCCCATGCGGAAGAGCGGGACGAAGGCCTGGATCGAGCGCTCGTAGCGGTCGACCGCGGCGGGCCCGGCCGAGAGCGCCTCGACGATGCAGGTACGGGCGAGGGCGGGCTCTGAGGCGACGTAGCGAAGGAAGGCGGCGAGGCCGGCGTTGACCCTGGCGGGCCAGGTGTCGACCTTGCTGGCGGCGTCGACGACACGGCGCAGCGCCTCCTTGACCGCGAACTCCGAGGCAGCGAGGAAGCAGTCCTCCTTGGAGGAGAAGTTCTCGTAGAAGGTGTTGCGGGCGATGCCGGCGCGGCGGACGATGTCGGCGACGGTGACGGCGCGGTAGCCCTTCTCGACGGTCTCCTCGGCAAGGGCGGCGATGATGCGGGCTCGCTGGTGCTGGGCGATGAACTCCCGCGGCAGCTGGTGTCTTCCCGGCGGCATTCTTGTTACTTGCGGGGCGCGGTCGGTCACGAACGCCAGAGTACCTCGATGGGAATCCGTTTCCAAGCTGGACGGATCGGTGAGATACCGCTACTGTTCCTGATCCAGACAACCTGTTCCCTTGATCGATTAGAGGAAGGTCGGATGGGCAAGCAGGCCGCAACCAAGGTCCGGGCAGGGGCTGCGGGGACCGGCGCAACGGGGAAGGTCTTCCCCCAAGCACCCACACTCAGACTGGTGAGTTCCCCCAAGCGCCAACGAATTCTCGAGGGCATGCTCGAGGTGGTCGGTACGTCCGGGTATGAGGGCGCATCCGTGCGTATGGTGCTCGACGGCACCGGTCTCTACCGGCAGGCCTTCTACGACGAGTTCGCCGATAAGGAATCCTGCTTCCTCGAGGCGCTCGGCTTTGGCGTAGCCAGGCTGGAAGCGATCTCGATCGCCGCGGCGGCGTCCGAGAAAGACTGGCGCGGCAAGCTGCGCGCGGGTGTCGGTGCGGCCCTCGACGCGCTCCAGGCCGACCCGGCGGGCGGTCGGGCGCTGGTCGTCGAGGTGCACGCGGCGGGCCCTGAGGCGCTGAAGATTCGGGCCGAAGCGATGAAACGCATCACCGATTTCATCGATTCGGCGCGTCAGGCCTCGACGGGGGCGGAGGCGCCGCCCCAGATCGCCGCCGAGGGCATCGTCGCCGGCATGCACGCGGTCGTCCACGCCAAGCTGGCGGCAGGCGACGAGAACGGTTACCGGGAGCTGTTGCCCGACTTCATGTACTTCGCCACGCTCCCCTACTTCGGTCCCGACGTGGCGGGTGCGGAGATGAAGGCGGCGCGATAGGGAGCCTCGAGCTTTCGTTGGACAGTCTGAGAACACTGCCCTACTCTGAATGCATGGATACGCCGTCAACCTCTAATCCGGAAAAAACACAAGCAGGTTCGCAAACTCTCCCCCGCGCCTACCTCGTGCGGTCCCAGAGGGAGCGACTTTTGGAGGCGATGCTGCGCGTCGCGGCGGCGAAGGGCTACGAGGCGACCACAGTCGAGGACGTGATCGAGGTGGCCGGCGTCTCCCGCGAGAGCTTCGACCGGATGTTCGCCGACAAGGGTGCCTGCTTCCTCGAGGCCTACGACGCGGTCTTCGACGTCCTCGTCGCCCACGTCACCAGCGCCTTCGAGGCGGCGGCGGGCGATCCCTGGCCAGAGCGGATCACGGCCGGGCTCGGCGCCCTGGTCGGCCTGCTCGCGATCGAGGCTGGGATCGCCCGGCTGGCGATGGTCGAGGTGACCGCCGCCGGCGAGGGCGCGCGCGCCCGCTACCGGGCGGCCCTGGCGCGCTTTACGCCCTTCCTCGAGGAAGGGCGCGATTACGCCAGCCAGGGCGAGGAGCTGCCGGCCGACACGGCCCGCTTTGCGATCGGCGGCGCCACCTCGATGATCTTCGACGAGATCCGCGCCGGGCGAGGCCCGGAGTTGCGGCGAATCCTCTCCGACCTCGTCTTCGCCGTGCTGATGCCGTATCTGGGCCCCGAACAGGCCGAAGACGAGATGCGGCGGGTCACGCGCGGAGAAGGTTCTAGAGAGTCCGGGTAGGGGTTCCGCTTAACTTTTTTCGAAGTTACGCGGATCGGCTGGCGCGCGCAGCAAACTCCGAAAAAAGTACAAGACGCTCCACCCCTACCGGGACTCTCTATATGCCTTGCCCGTGCCTGCCCTCGCCTGAAGCGAAGCGGGCGCCACCGCGTGCTGCCACGTCGAGGACCTCGCGACCTAGCTGGTGCTCGAGGGCGATTCCCTCGTTCAGGGGGAGGCCGAAGCCTTCTTGGGCTGCCTGGCGGTCGGCGAGCATTGTCTCCTGGGGGAAGGAGGCGATCTTCTCGGCCAGGTCGAGGGCGCGCTCGAGGTGGCGGCCGGGCTCGGCCAGCTCGTTGACGAGGCCGATGCGGTGGGCCTCTTCGGCCTCGACCGGGCGGCCGGTGAGGATCAGCTCCATTGCGCGGCCCATCCCGATCGTGCGGGGCAGCCGCTGGGTTCCGCCGTCGACGAGGGGCACGCCCCAGCGCCGCTCGAAGAGGCCGAAGGTCGATTGCGGGGTGGCGATCCGCAGGTCGCACCAGAGCGCCAGCTCCACCCCACCGGCAAGGCACCAGCCGTCAACGGCGGCGATCGCCGGCTTGGCCGGGGTCAGCCGGGTCGGACCCATCGGCCCGTGTGGATGGTCGACGTCGAGGTCCATCGCCTTCAGGTCCGCCCCGGCGCAAAAGGCCTCGCCGCCGGCCCCTGTGAGGACGAGGACGCGGGCGCCCGCGTCGGCCTCGAAGTCCTTCAGCCCCTGCCGGAAGGCCTCCGCCGCGGCGGCGTCGATCGCGTTGCGCCGCGCCGGCCGGTCGATCGTCAGCACGGCCGCCGCGCCGGTGCGCTCGTAGCGAAGCTCGTCGCTCATCGCCCAGAGAGTATGGGAGCGGGCGGGCTAGTCGCGGCGGCCTTCCGGGTCTCGCGGCGACACCCAGCTCCCGGGTCCTGCGCCCCGGCACGCGCGGCGATCGAAGGCAGGCAACCGACCACCGTCCCCCAAGCTAGGCGCCGCCCCGGACGCACAAAAAAACGACCGGCGGTGACGCTCGGTTGCCTGCCGTGCACGTAGCCTTCGCACACTTAAGCTCGTCGCGCCACCTTCGAGGCGGTGTCCGGTGGGCTTCCGCGGACTCCGTCTCTCCCAGTCGCAGGATCAACTTAGCGCGGGTCCCCGGGCGGCGCTAGGGGGGCGACGAAAACGTTCCCGCAAAGTCCGGGAATTGCGCGTGTCCGAGAGGAGTTATACGGTCGCTTTGGGATGAACGGCGGCCTTGACGCGTCCCGGAGGAGGGCGCGGCGCAACGTTGTGCTGACGGCGGCGATCGCCGGGCTCGGCGGGCTGCTCTTCGGCTACGACACGGGTGTGATCGCCGGGGCGCTGCTCTTCATCAAGGGCGACTTCGGCCTCGGCAGCTTCGCCCAGGGCCTGGTCGTCGCCGCGGTGCCGATCGGGGCGGTCGCCGGGGCGGCCTTTGCCGGACCGGCGGCGGACCGCCACGGCCGGCGGCTGATGATCCTGCTGGCGGCGCTGGTCTTCATCGCCGGGGCGCTGGCCAGCGCGGCAGCGCCCGGGGTCGAGGTGCTGGTCCTCGCCCGCATCGTGATCGGGGTCGCGATCGGCCTCGCCTCCGCCGCCGCTCCCGTCTACATCTCCGAGGTGGCGCCGCCGGAGAGCCGCGGGCGGCTGGTCAGCTTCTTCCAGCTGGCGGTGACGATCGGTATCCTCGTCGCCTACCTGGTCGGGCTCGCCTTCGACGGGATCGAAGGCTGGCGCTGGATGCTCGGCCTTGGCGTCGTCCCCGCCCTGGCGCTGGCCTTCGGGATGCTGCGGATGCCGCAGAGCCCGCGCTGGCTGGTGATGAGCGGAGACGACTTCGCCGCCCGGGCGACGCTGGCCAAGATTCGCGTCGACGACCCGGACACGATCGACCGCGAGATCGACGAGATCAAGGGGAGCCTCGACGAGAAGCCGGGCGCCTGGAGCGAGCTCTTGCAGCCGGTCGTGAAAGCGGCACTGGTGGTCGGGGTGGGGCTGGCGATCCTGCAGCAGGTGACCGGGATCAACACGGTCATCTACTACGCGCCGACGATCGTCGAATTCACCGGCGTGAATTCCTCGGCGGGGTCGATCCTGGCCGCGGTCGGGGTCGGCGTGATCAACGTCGGCTTCACCCTCCTGGCGCTGCGCCTGCTCGACCGGGCGGGGCGGCGGACGCTGCTCTTCATCGGCGTCAGCGGGATGTCGGTCTCGCTCTTCGCCCTCGGCGCGGCCTTCAAGATCGCCGGTGGCGGCAGCACCCTCGCCTCGGCGATCGCGATCGGCAGCCTGATGGCCTACGTCGCCTCCTTCGCGGTCGGCCTCGGGCCGATCTTCTGGCTGCTCAACGCCGAGATCTACCCGCTCAGCGTGCGCAGCAAGGCGGCCGGGGTGGGGACGATGGCCAACTGGACCTTCAACTTCATCGTCTCGCTCACCTTCCTCTTGCTGATCGAAGCGCTCGGGCGCAGTGGCGCCTTCTGGTTCTACGGCGCGATCGGCCTCTTCACACTCGCCTTCTGCTGGAAGTTCGTGCCGGAGACCAAGGGCAAACGGCTGGAGGACATCCAGGCCTACTTCCAGGCGCGGGTGGAATAACGGGGTCCCTTCAGCTCGTGCCGGGCATCGCCAGATACCCTCCCCCGGTGCGTATAGACCAGATCATCGCTGCCAAAGCGCCGACCTTCTCGGTCGAGTTCTTCCCGCCGAAGACGGCCGAATCGCGGCAGGACCTGTTCGCGGCGGCGCGCTCGCTGCGGGAGCTCGAGCCCGATTTCGTCTCCGTCACCTACGGAGCGGGGGGCTCGACCCGTGAGGGCACGGTTGAGATCACGCGGGCGCTGAAGGACGAGCTCGGCTACGAGACGATGGCCCACCTGAGCTGCGTCGGTGAGACCGCCGACGGCCTGGCCGAGACGCTGGACCGGATCGCCGCGGCGGAAATCGAGAACGTCTTCGCCCTGCGTGGCGACCCGCCGCGGGGTGAAGCGGACTTCGTCCAGCCCGAGGGCGGCCTCGGCAGCGCCGCCGAGCTGAGCGCCTTCATCGGCTCGCGCTGGGATTTCACGGTCGGCGGCGCCTGCTTCCCGGAGGTGCACCCCGAGGCCCCCGACCTCGCCACCGACCTTGCCTACCTGAAGACCAAGGTCGAGTCCGGCGCCTCCTTCCTGATCACCCAGCTCTTCTTCGACAACCAGGTCTACTTCGACTTCGTCGCCGCGGCGCGGGCGGCGGGGATCGGGGTGCCGATCCTGGCCGGAGTGGTACCGGTCGCCAGCTTCGCCCAGACCAAGCGCATCTGCGAGCTCTGCGACGCCTCAATCCCGCCCCGCCTCGAGGCGGCCTTCGCCGCCGCTGCCGGCGACGAGACGGCCGAGTTCGAGCTCGGCGTCGCCTACGCCGCGCAACAGTGCTCGGAGCTGTTGCTCGCCGGCGGCCCCGGCATCCACTTCTATGCGCTCAACCGGGCGCCTGCGACGCGGGCGGTGCTGGGCGCGCTGCGGGCGGCGCGGCCCTGGGAGCGGCGGCGCGATCAAAGCGGCGACCTGGCCCGGTCGCTCTGAGTAAACTGATCAGCAGCTGATGGCTAACCGCAGGGAGGAAGAGAGGGAGCGTCTCCGCCAGGCCCGGGAGGAACGCGAGTCCAAACAGGCGGGGTCGGAGAAACGTCGCCTGATGATCGGCTACGGCGTGGCCGGCCTGATCGGGCTCGCGGTGGTGATTGGGATTGTCGCGGTAGTCGTTTCCTCCTCCAGCAAGAACAACGGGGGAGAAGCGCACATCGACCAGGCGACCGGCTCGACCAACGGCATCCAGCCCGACAAACGGTCGGGGACGGCGCCGCCGGCGCTCAAGGTGAAGAACCTCAAAGAGGCGGCGAAAAAGGCTGACTGCGACCTCCGCCTACACCTCAAGGACGAGGGCCACAACCACATTCCGGCGACCGCGCCAGCGCCCGAATACAAAACCAACCCGCCGACCTCGGGCAACCACGTCGAACCGCCCTACCAGCAGGCCGACGGCGCCTACACCGAAATGCCCAAGGAAATCGACATCGTCCACACGCTTGAGCACGGCCGGATGGAGATCCAGTACTCGCCCGACCTGTCCGAGAGCGCCCAGCTCGAACTGCTCGGTCTCTACGAGACGATGTGGGGCGGCACGGCAATCTTCCCGAACCAAAACATGCCCTACGAAGTGGCCGCGACGACCTGGACCAACCTGCTCGGCTGCAACGAATACAAGGGCTCGATCACGCTCGACGCGATCCGCGACTTCGGCAAAGCGACCTGGGGGCGCTACGGCGGCGAGCCGGTCAACACCTTCAACCCGACCGCGCCGACGCCGGTCGAACCGACCGTCAACTAGCGGGCGCGCGGTAGGCGGGGAAGAACCCGCCCGCGTCGTGGCCGGCCGAGAGCCGGGCGTAGGCGGAGGGATCGGCGACGATCTCTGACGTGTGCCAGGGCAGCTCGCGGTTGGCGAAGCCGCGCTTGAACTCCTCGAGGCGGTCGCCGCGGGCGATGCCGCCGCCGAGGTTGAGCGGCAGGTTCAACTCGACCGAGAGCTCGACCAGGCGGGCGACGACGTTCTTCATCGGCGAGTCGCGCAGGTGCGCGTCGGCGCTGCCGCTGAGGTAGTAATGGACGAAGCCGTCGGAGGTGGCGGCGACCGAGGCAGCGGCGGCCGTCCCGTCGGGAGCCCGGGCGAGGGCGAGCCAGGTGCGCGGCGATTCGAGGATGCGGTCGAAGTAGGCGGCACCGAAGAAGTAGCGCTCGGCCGCACCGGTGCGGCGCATCGTCTCCTCGTATGCGGCGAGGAACCCGGCCCGTTCGTCCTCGTTCACCTGCGGCCCGGGGACTAGGCTGAGCTGGTAACCGCTGCGCAGGTTCTTGTTGACCTGGTTGCGATCGCTGCCGCGGCTCTTCGGCGGCAGGGCGGGGTCGGCAATCTGAACCACGTTGCGCTCGCTGGACCCGGCGAGCGGCGGGGTGCCAAGCGCGTGACGGATAAAGACGGAGACGAGACCCGCGTTGGAAAAGTCGATCACGGCTGGGTCGAGCCCCGCATCCGACATCAACCCCCCGGGAGTGCGGTCAAAGTCAGAAGCGCAGGCAACCCCCGGATACCCATAAGGCGAAATCCCGTCCCAACCCCCGCCGACGGGCCGATACGTCAAGGTGGACTTGACGTATCGGCCCGTCGGCGGGGGGATTTCGCGGAGGATTAGGGGGGCTGCCAGGTCGATGCCGGCGCCGGTGATGCGGAGGGTGTGGGTGACGGCTTCGGCGTCGAGGAACTCGCGCGAGCGGAAAAACTCCTCGCCGGCCGCAGCCTCGCCGCGATCCTCGATCAGCTCGGCGGTCGCGACGAATTCGCTCACGGGAACAGGTCCGCGGCCGCGGCGCGAAACTCGTCCGGGAGGACGCCCCAGACCTCGCAATCCTCAGCGGGGCCTCCGTCGCGGCTCAGGTGGGCGCGCATCGTCCCCTCGTGCTTCCAGCCCAGGCCGGCGACGGTCTTCTTGGCGACCTCGTTGCGGGCCGGGATGCGGCCGTAGACGCGGTGAGCGCCGAACTCGTCGAAGGCCTTGGCCAGGGTGAGCGCCTCGGCGCGGCGGCCGACGCCCTTGCCCCGCACGTCGTCGCCGATCAGGGCGCCCAGCTCCGGGGCGGTCTGGCGAAAGAGCCCGTAGAGCGCGGTGAAGCCGACTGGCTCCCCGTACCCCTCGACCACGATCGCGTACTTGCGGTCCTCACCCGAGTCCCCGATCGCCCGCCCAACCCACGCTTCGGCTTCCTCCAGCGAGAACGAGTCCCGCTGCTCCATCAGCGAGGCCGTCGCCGCTGGGTTGTTGAACCAGCGGTGCACGGCGGCTGCATCGCCAGGCTCGAAGGGTCGCAACGAGACTTCAGGACGATCGGGCACACCAAAACCCTATCCGGACCGAACTGCATCAAATTCTCCGCCTGGCAGATTGAGAATTGATGCAGTTCGGGATCAGTCGGGGGCGAGGCCTTGGCCGGTTAGGAGGAGGCTCACGGTCTTGGCGAGGATGCGGGCGTCCAGGGCGGGGCCGCGGTGGTCTACGTAGTGGACGTCGAGCTCGATTCGCTCCTCCCAGGGGATGCCGGCGCGGCCCTGGACCTGGGCCCAGCCGGTTATCCCGGGGCGGACCTCGTGGCGGCGGTGCTGGGTGGGCGTGTAGTCCTTGACCTGGGCCGGGATGGTGGGACGGGGGCCGACGATCGCCATCTCGCCGCGCAGGACGTTGAGCAGGTTGGGGATCTCGTCGAGCGAGGTGCGGCGCAGGACGCGGCCGGCGGTGGTGACGCGCGGGTCGTCGCGGGTGACGACGGTGCCGACCCCGACCGGATCGGAGCCCGCGACCATGGTGCGCAGCTTCAGCATCTCGAACTCCGCGCCGTGCAGGCCGACCCGGCGCTGGCGGTAGAGGACCGGGCCGCGGCTGCCCAGCTTGATCGCGACCGCGGCGACGAGGAGAAGCGGGGAGAACACGACCAGGGCGACGGTCGCGATCAGGATGTCGGCAGCGCGGGGCATCGCTACCTGGTGCCCGGCGCCTTCTCCCACGCTCCCGCGGGGCGGCCCCGGCGGAAGCGGTCCCAGAGGCCGGCGGCGATCGAGAGCGTGGTCATCGCGTAGTAGCGGGCGACGCGCAGGGGCCCGACCGGGAAGCTGCCGCCGAAGAGGGCGGCAGCGATCACGGCGACCTGGATGCCGTAGGTGACGACGTAGATGCCGCCGCTGCCGAGCAGGGCGAGATTGGCGAAAAAGGCGACGAAGTGGAGGAACGGGGTCAGGTAGCGCAGCAGGCGGTGCGAGAAGAGCTCGAAGGCGTAGAGGGCCGAGTAACCGCGCGGGGAGACCATCCGCTCGCCCACGACGATGTCCCAGAGGCCGGCCATCATCCGCCGCTTGCGGGCGAACTCCCCTCCGAGGGTCGGCACCATCTTCTCCTCCGCGCCCGCCGCGGGGACGTAGAGCGAGCGCTTGCCGCGCTTGGCGAAGGCGAAAGGAAAGGAGAGGTCGTGGCTGCCGGCCGGGTCGAGCGGCAGGTACTCGGCGGCGCGAACGGCGTAGATCGCGCCGTTGCCGGCGGTGATCCCGGCCAGGGCGGACTCCAGCTCGCGAACCCGCATCTCATAGCGCCAGTAGGCGCCCTCGAGGTTGTCGCCGCCGGCGTCGAGGAAGCGGACCTGGCCGCAGGCGTAGGCGACCGCGGTGTCGGCGAAGGGGGCAACTAGGCGGCGCAGGGCATCGGCGCCCCACTCGCTGTTGGCGTCGGAGAAGGCGAGGATCTCCCCCGACGCCCGCTCGGCGGCGGCGTTCTGGGCGGCGAGCTTGCCACCGCGGGGAAGCTCCAAGACGACGTCGGCCCCGGCCTCGCGGGCGCGCTCGGCGGTGGCGTCGGCGGAGCCGTCCGAGGCTACGATCAGCTCCAACCGCTCGCGCGGGTAGGCGAGCGCCAGCGCGTTGGCGACCTTGGCGGCGATCACCTCCTCCTCGTCGTAGGCGGCGACGATCAGGGAGACGCGGGGCAGCTCGTCCTCCGCGAGCGGCGATGGATCGCGAGCCGGGGTGCGCCGGAGCGCGACCAGCGCGCGCAGCACCAGCGGGTAGCCGAGGTGCGTGTAGGCGATCAGCCCAGCGGAAAGCCAGAAGAGCGCAGCGAGCATCCGGCGATTATCTGCTTCCGGTGCGCTTTATGTCCCCATGGGGTCCATAAGGCGCACCGGAAGGGAGAGGGGGGCTCAACTGAGCAGGTCTTCGTATAGCGCCATGGTTTGGGACGCGATCGCGTCCCAGGAGTAGGGGCCGGCCGCGGCGTCGCGGGCTGCCACGGCCAGGCGCTCGCGGGCGGCGGGGTCGGCTGCCAGCTCGCTGAGCGCCGCCGCCAGGCCGATCGGATCCTCGGGTGCGACAAGCCGCGCGGCGCCGGTCGGGGCCAGCTCGGGAAAGCCGCCCACGGTGCTGAGCACCAGCGGCTTGCCGAAGGCGAGGCCGGTGTAGAGGACGCCGGAGTGCTCGGCGTCGCGGTAGGGAAGGACGACGAGGTCGGCGCGGCGGAAAATCGCCGGGATCTCGGCGTCCTCGACGAAGCGGGTGAGGAAGCGGACGCGTCCCGGTGCCTCGGCCGCCAGCCGCCGCAGCGGCTCCACCGGCATCCGCGGGTTGCCGACGATCCACAGCTCGGCGCCCTCGACGCGCCGGAAGGCTTCGAGCAGCGAGTCGAGACCCTTGTAGGGACGGAGCAGGCCGAAGAAGAGGATCACCGGGCCCTCGGCATCCTCCAGCTCGGGCGCCAGCGGGCGCTCCTCGGGCAGGCGGGTGAGGTAGTCGAAGGCTCCGTGGGGAATAACGCGGACGCGGGCCGGGTCGAGGCCGACGTCCTCGCGCAGGCGGCGCGCGCCGTGCTCGGAATGGACGATGACCGCGTCCATGGCGCCGAAGGTGCGGCGGGCGCTGGCGAGCTGCCGGCGAGCGGGCACGGGCGGGAGGACGTAGTGGGCCGTCATCACCCGCGGCCGCTGCCGCGGCAGGATGCGGGCGTCGAGCTCGGGCATCGTCAGCCACTGGTAGTGGACGAGATCGCCGTCGAGGGTGCGCCGCAGGCGGCGCATGTCCGCCAGATGCTCGGCCGCCTTGAAGCCCCGGCGGGCGGGCGCGTCGAGGCCACGCTCGGCGGTACGGCGGTAGAAGCACTCGCGCACCTCATATCCGTCCGGCTGGGGTACCGGGCCGTAGAGGAAGCGGCTGGTCAGCAGCTCGACGTCGGCGCCGGCACGGGCGAGGGCCGCGGACAGGGCGTGGTCGTAGGGCGGCGTGAAAGCCGAGGGGTCGACGATCTGGATTTTCATTGCTTGGGTTCGGGTCCGTCCCGGTGGAGTTGGAACGTCTTGTACTTTTTCCGCAGTGAGGTCGGCGGACGGCCACCGACTGTGTTCGGAAAAAGTTAAGTGGAACCTCTACCGGGACGGACCCTGCCACCCATGCTCTCCTACTGCGTCGTGAACACGAACGGCCGCGATTACCTGCTCGCCTGCATCGACGCGATCGAGCGCACCCACCCCGAGGGGGTCGAGCGGGAGGTCCTCGTCCTCGACAACGCCTCGGCCGACGGCTCGGCGGCGGCGGTGCGGGCACGCGGCGTCGAGATCGAGCTGATCGCGCTGGAGCGGCGAGCCGGCAAGGCCGAGAACGACTCCACCCTGATGCGCCGCGCCAGCGGTCGCTACTGCCTCCTGCTCAACGAGGACTCCGAGCTGCACCCGGGAGCGGTGGCGGCACTGATCGACGCCCTCGACGCCGACCCGAAGGCGGCCGCCGCGACCCCGCGGTTGCTCGACTCCAACGGCGCCCCGGTTCCCTGCGCCTGGCGCTTCCCCGGCGTCGGCACCGCCCTCGCGGGGGCGCTCTTCCTGCACCGCCGGCTGACCGTGCAGAGCAAGGGCGAGGTGACGCGGCGAGTCGACTGGGCGCAATCGAGCGCCTTGATGGTGCGCCGCGAGGCGGCCGCCGAGGTCGGCTACATGGACCCCGACTTCTTCGTCTACTACGACGAGTGCGACTTCGCCAAGCGCCTCGAGGGGGCGGGCTGGCACAGCCTCTTCGTCCCGGGCGCCGAGGCGATTCACCACGACCAGCTCTCCACCGACCTCGCCGCCGGCCTGCCCCGCATCGTCGAATTCCACCGCAATCGAGATAGATACATGCGGGTGCACCATGGGCGCCCGGCGGCGCTGGCGGTGCGGGTTCTGACGGCCTGGTCCTACGGCCTGCGCGCCCTCGCCGCCACCGTCCTCCCCGGCCGGCCGACGAACGTCTACTGGGCCCACGCCCGCCAGGCATTGCTGCCGGGACAAGGGGAAAGCATCCGGGACCGGGCGGGCTAGAACCGCGAGTCCTCGTCCATCTGCTCCGCCTCGTAAGTCTCGGGGACCGAGCCGTCGATTCCGGCGCTCGCTGGGCGCAGGGAGCGGAGTTGGGTGGCGAGCACGCCCGGGTGGCGGAGCTGGGCGAGCCAGCGACGTTCTCCGGAGGAGAAGAAGCCGGTGGCGAGCAGGGCGAGGGGGTAGGTGAGCCAGAGCGCTGTGCGCAAGAGCAGGCCGGCGAAGCCGGCCGTGGGAAGGAGCAGCTCGCCGAGGAGGACCAGGCCGGCGGAGATCCCGACCACCCGAGCGAGGCGTCCCCATTCGTAGGGCACCGGGAAGAGGCGCTGGGTGAAGACGTACATCAGGGCCAGCACGACCAGGTAGGAGGCGACGAGCGCGAGGCCGGCGCCGACGATTCCGAGCGGCGGCACCAGCAGAAGGTTGAGGGCGACGTTGGCGACGAGGGCGGCGATCGTGGCCGGGAAGTTGAACTCGGTGCGGCCCGTCCTGCCGAGGATGACGACGAGGACCATGTAGAGGGCGTAGAGGGTGACGGCGGTGGCGATCAGGCCGATCGCTTCGTAGGAGTCGAAGAATTCCGGCGCGGCGAGGGCGCGCACGATCCAGCGCGAGAGCAGCCACATGCCGGTGACTACAAAGGCGCAGCCTGCCGTGAACAGGGCGACGACAGTGGCGTAGACGCGGCGGGCCTCGCCGTCGTCGCGAATCGAGTAAGCGAGCGGGGGCCAGGCGAGCTGGAAGCCGCGGACCAAGACGTTGACGGCCTGGGCGAACTTGACCGCCAGCGAGTAGAGGCCCGCCTCGGGCAGGCCGGCCGCGTGGACGATGATGATCCGGTCGACGAAGTTGAGTCCGTAGAGAGAAAGCTCGGCCGGCATCGTCGGCAGGCCGAAGCGCATCAGGCGCCGCAGCAGCCGCCGCTCGAAGCGCAGCGAGAGGCGGCGCCGGTGGACCGCGATCAGGGCCAGCACGACGACGGCGCCGCTGGCGTAGCTGCCGAGCAGCAGGCCCCGTGCGCCCTCCCCCGCGCCGACAACGAGCGCGACGGTCAACCCGATCGCCGAGAGGACGCTGATCATCGTGGTCAGGAAGAAGGCGCGAGCGCGCTCCTCGAGGCGGAAGATCGTCAGCAGGAACTCGAACATCGTCGCCACCCAGAGGCCGCCGATCGCGACCCGCGCCAGGTCGGGCGCCGGTTCGGCGAGGAGCGCTTCGGAGATCGGCGTGGCGAAGGGGAGGGCGAGGAGCGCCGCGGCCGTGGCGAGCCAGAAGAGGGCGGCGAAGGAGGAGGCGAGGACCCGTCCCGGGTCCTCGCCGTCCTTGTAGTAGAAGCGCAGCAGGGCCTCGATCAGGCCGAGGCGGACGACGATGCTGGCCGAGACGACCGCGGCGAACATCACCTCGGCGGCGCCGTAGTCTCCGGTCGTCAGGTAGCGCGTGTAGAGCGGCAGCAACGCGACCGCGATCAGCTTCGAGAAGATGCTCGCCGCGGTGTAGGCGGCGCCGGTGGTCGCTAGGCGGCGGAGGTATCCCGACACGCCGCGAGACTACGTTGGTTGGCGGCTGCAAGCGAAGCTCCCGCTGCAAGCAGGACCCAGGCGATGGGGTCCTCGAAGAAGCCTGCGTAGGCCATCGTGTGGATCAGTAGTGCCGTGAAGGTCGCGAGGATCGCTGCTCGCGCGACGGCCTGGCGCGCGGGTCCTGTCGCTGCAGGGGACCCCCCACCCCCTGCGGTCGCTAAAGCGTCCTCGGGGGTGGGCCCCCCTACAGCGCCACCCGCGCGCGAGGCAGACAGGCGAGACAGGGAGGGTCGCAAGCCGGTGGCCATGGTCCACAGGGTGACTACGACCAAAGCTAGGTAGAGAGCCAGGCCCGCTATTCCTTGCTCCGCCGCGATGGTTATTGGCTCGGTGTGGGAGACGGAGACTGGAGCCTTCCTGGTCTTGACGTGCTGGCGGTAGGCCTTGGGGAAGCTGCCGGATCCGTAGCCGTAGGCGGGGCGTTGGGCGAAGAGGTGGACGCCGCCGGAGACCAGGTTGGCGCGGCCCGAGGTGTCGATGTTGA
Organism: uncultured Solirubrobacterales bacterium; assembly: GCA_963817905.1. Lineage (GTDB taxonomy): Bacteria > Actinomycetota > Thermoleophilia > Solirubrobacterales > 70-9 > VRUE01. The sequence continues at coordinate 1,341,664 of CAWFPS010000003.1, forward strand.
TGCGGTCGAAGCTGAAGCTTCCCGCGATGGTGACCAGGAGCATCGTCACCACCACCCCGCCTACCGCCGCTATCGCCGTCCATTTCAAGCTCCAGCGCAGGGCTGCGAGCACAACGAGTCCGGCCAGCAGAGCGGCGAAGCTCGATTGGGAGAAGGTCGGCACGAGGCCGATCCAGAGCACGGCAATGAGGGCGGTGAGCAGCGACAGGGTCCGGCGCTCGCGCGCCCAGAGAAGCGCACTCATCGCGATCACTGCCACCAGGGCCAGATACCGGCCGTAGATGTTCGGGTCCCAGAACACCGAGTTGACCCGGAAGTAGGTGTGGAATTCATTCGAGCGGATGACCTGGTCGTTCCAGAACAGCTCACGGGTGAAGTGCTCAACCGTCCCGATCAAAACGAAGGCCACGGCCTCAATCCCGACGACCCAGAGCACGGGGATGAGGAGCTTCCGGCTCCACTCGACGTCCCTGAGCAGTCCGTAAACCAGGCTGAACGGCACGAAGAAGAAGCAGACGTCCTGAAGTCCCTTGGAGAAGTCCTCGGAATACAGAACCTGGACGGCGTACAGAGCCACTACCGCAGCGAGGATCCTTGGTAGCCATGCAACCGGGCCGGCGGTTCCTGTCGCTGTAGGGGACCCACCGCCCCCTGCGGTAGCTAAAGCTTCCTCGGGGTCGGTCCCCCCTACAGCGCCACCCCCCGGCAGCAGCGGTTGAGGGGCACGCCATTGCTGCGCGGCGGTTGCGAGAACGCCGCCGGCGATGACGAGGTACAGCGGCACGAGCAGGTTTGCGGTGTCCCCGCCGGCATGCAAAGGCACACGGAACGGAAGGGCCGCGACGATTGCGAGTGGGAGCAGCGGCGGCCAGCGCCTGAACAGGTAGGCGAGCGCGCCGGAGGCCGCGACCGCTAGTACCCCCAGGGCGATCAGGCGGGAGGGGTGGTCGCGCAGGTCGACGATCTGGTGGGAGTGCCACTGGTCGCCGAGGATCAGGACCGGGAAGAGGACAAGTGCGGTGAGCATCGCGGTCGCTCGCATTCGTCCCGCCGGCAGCAGGATCGCGCCGGCAGCACCACCGGCGGCAACGAGAAGCGCGACCCCGGCAAGCACCTGGCTCACGACCAACTCCCGTTCCGGTGCGCTTTATGTGGTCTATGACCGTAAAAGGCGCACCGGAAGCTCATCTGCTGCTCCGGCAATTTGGGGCTGGGCGGTGCGCGGCGCGGTGCAGGCGCATCGTGCCGGGCGGGACCAGGACCCGGTCCTGGCCGAGCAGTTTGACGCGCAGCTTGTAGCGGCCCGGTGCGGCGATGCCGTCGTTGCGGGTGCGGCCGTCCCAGTAGTAGGTGTGGAAGTGGTAGCGCTTGAGGTAGGTGTCGCGAGCGAGGGTGAGGATCAGCTTGCCGCCCGGCTTGACCACCTGGACCGTGCCCCGGTCCGACTGGGTGGTGCGGAAGCGGATCCGCATCCTGTCGTAGCGGCAATCGCCGTTGGGGGTGAAGGCGCGAACGGGGGGCGCCTTGCGGTGAAGCCGCGGCCCGGCGACGAATGTGACGCGGTCGAGTACGAGTGGATCTCGCTTCACCCGTTGCGAGTAAGCGAAGGCGGCGAGTGTGGCGAGGACAAGGAGGGCGAAGACCAGTCCGGCCCAGGCCTCAGCCTTCGGCCGCGGCATTGTCCTCGCCGACGATCACCGAGACCGGGGCGCCGCCAGAGACCGAGGAGATCTCGGGCACGATCAGCCGCACCTGGGAGATCCCCAGCGACTTGGCCACCCGGCGCGCTTCCGGTGCGCGGCCGCGTTCGAACATGACGACGCTGTCGGTGAAACTGGTGCTGGTATTGGTCACGGCGCCGAGCTGGAATCCCTTGCTCTCGACTTTGTCGCCGTATTCGGCGGCAAGGCCCGGCACGGCGGTGCCGTTGAGCACCGTGACTTCGATTTCCCCCGGGCTCGTCGCCTTGGCCGGCTTCTGCCCCTTGCCGCCCTTGCCGCCGGCCGAGTCGGATCCCTGGGTGACCAGGTAAGCCGCGCCGCCCGCGACGGCTATGACGACGACGAAGGCCAGCGCCAGCCAGCGTGGCCGGGCCAAGCGCGCCCCGAAGCTGGAGAGGCCCTGGCTCACTCGCTCGCCCCGGGTCAGTTCCGGCAACCCGGCCTCGCGGCGCTTGCGCCGCTCTTCGCGCTGGTCGATCGCCGAGTGCTCGGCGGTGCGCGCATCCTCAAGCGCCCGCAACTCCTCGGCCCGCTTGGCCGCCGACGCCGAGGTCGCGTCCTTGCGCTCCGTGTCGCGCTCGGGCGCCGATCCGGCCCACTCGCGCAGGCGGCGGATGTCGCGCCCCTGGGAGAAGGCGAGCATGGCGAGGACGGCGAGGCCCAGAAAGGCAGCCAGGCCTGCAAAGGCGCCGATTTCCTTGATCAACTCCACGGAGTGGCTGCGAGAGGCTACTCGTCGTAGGCGACTGCCGCCGCGTCACCGCCGGGCGCGGTGATCATCTCGACGACACGCTGGGCCAGGTTAGCCTCATCCCCGGCCAGGACCAGGTGCTCGAGCGAATTCAGCGTCGCCTCGACCCACTCTGGATCGAGCGGCGCGTCGCGCACGGCGCGGCGGATCCGCTTCGCCGCCGTCGGCTGTGCGCTCTCGGCCAGGCCGAAGAGCTCCTCGTGCAGCTTCTCCCCCGGCCGTGGCTTGGTGAACTCGATCGCGATGTCGGTCTCCGGCTCGTAGCCCGCCAGCCGGATCATGTTGCGCGCCAGGTCGACGATCCGCACCGGCTCGCCCATGTCGAGGACGAAGACCTCGCCCTTGCCGGCGCCGATGTCCCCCGTGCGGATCACCATCTGCACCGCCTCCGGGATGGTCATGAAGTAGCGGGTCATCTCCGGGTGGGTGACGGTGACCGGCCCGCCGCGCTCGATCTGGCTGCGGAAGATCGGCACGACGCTGCCCGAGGAGGCGAGCACGTTGCCGAAGCGGACGCTGGCGAAGCGGGTGCCAGGGTGCTTGCGCCCGGCCGACTCGACGATCCACTCGGCCATCGCCTTGGAGGCGCCCATCACGGTTTTCGGGTTGACCGCCTTGTCCGTGGAGATCAGGACGAAGCGCTCGACCTCGGAGGCGGCCGCGGTCTCGGCTGTGATCCGGGTCGCGATCGCGTTGTTGCGGACGGCCTCCAGTGGGTTGGCCTCCATCAGCGGCACGTGCTTGTAGGCGGCGGCGTGGAAGACGACGCTGGGCTTGAAGCGCTGCATCGTCTCCAGCATCCGGCCCGGCTCCTTGCAATCGGCGAGCACCGACTCGACGTGGGAGAAGTGGCGCTCCTCGACCATCTCGCGGTCGATCTGGAAGAGGTTGTCCTCGGCGTGGTCGAGCATCACCAGCAGGCGCGGGCCGACGCGGGCGATCTGACGGCAGAGCTCGGAGCCGATCGAGCCGCCGGCGCCGGTGACGAGGACGATGCGGTCGCGCAGGTAGGCGCCGACCCGGTCGAGCTCGACCACGATCGGGTCGCGGCCGAGCACGTCCTCGACCTGGACCTCGCGCAGCTGCTTGTTGAGCTGGACGCCGCCGCGCAGCAGCTCGAAGACGGTGGGCAGGGTGCGGACGCGGATTTCGCGGGCGCGGCAGGCGGCCACAACCTTGGCGCGCAGGGTGCCGGGCGCCGAGGGGATCGCGATCACGACCTCGTCGGGACGGGTCTCGTCGAGGACCGTCTCGATCCGCTTGGTCGAGCCGAGCACCTTGAGGCCGAGCATCCGCATCCCGCGCTTGCGCGGGTCGTCGTCTAGGAAGCCGATCGCGGTGGCGCCCAGGTCGGGGTTGAGCTGCAGCTCGCGGACGACCATCTGGCCGCCGGAGCCGGCCCCGATCACCAGCACCTCGTGCTTGGGCAGGCGGCCGGAGCGCGAGGGACGCTCGACGATCAGGCGCACGGCCAGGCGGGCGCCCGTGATCAGCATCAGGGTCAGCAGGAAGTCCATCACCGCGATCGAGCGCGGCAGGTTGTGGGCGAACGGCCGCAGGACGGTGAAGGCGACGACGAGGATCGCGCTGGAGACGGTGACGGCGCGGACGATGAGCAGGAAGTCGCGGCCGCTGACGTAGCGCCACCACTTCTGGTAGAGCCCGAAGGCGGCAAAGACGACCAGCTTGGCGGTGACGACGAAGCCGACCGACTGGGCGAAGAGGACCGCGTAGCGGTGCGGCAGGTCGCTGCGGTCGAGGAAGCGCAGGCGAAACGCCAGGTAGAAGGAGAGCGCAACAAGGGCGCCATCGGCGCAGACCTGGAGCACCCGGTTGCGATAGACGGGATGGTTCAACCGGCGCATGGAACCTGGCGAGTTTAGTTGCTGGCCCGCGTCCCGCCTACAATCCCCGCTTCACGAATGCCTCTCTTCGTCCTCGCCAGCGTCAGCGACAAGGTCCTCGACCCGATCGTCAACGTCGCCACCGACTTCATCGGCTCCGCCGGGGTCGTCGCCGTGTTCCTCTTGATGGCGCTGGAGTCGGCCTGCATCCCGGTCCCCAGCGAGGCGATCATGCTCTTCGCCGGCTTCAGCGTCGCCGAAGGCGAACTGACGATGTTCGGGATCGTCACCGCCGGCGTGCTCGGCAACCTGGCCGGCTCCTGGGTCGCCTACGCGGTCGGCTACTACGGGCGGCTCGACCTGCTTGAGCGCAACAAGCTGATCCACATCAGCCCCAAGCACCTGGCCTGGGCCGACAGCTGGTTCGAGCGCTACGGCGCCGCCACCGTCTTCTTCTCGCGCATGCTGCCGATCATCCGCACCTTCATCTCGCTGCCGGCAGGGGTGGCGAAGATGCCGTTCTGGCGCTTCAGCGCCTACACGCTGGCCGGCTCGATCCCCTGGGTGCTGATGCTGGCCCTGGTCGGCAAGAGCGTCGGCGAGAACTGGGAAGACTGGCGACACAAGCTCGGCTACCTTGACTACGTGGTGGCGGTGGCGATCGTGGCCGGTCTCGTCTACCTCGTGCTGAAGCGCCGGCGCGGCGGCGGTCCGGGGAAGGACGAGCCCGGGGCTCCGGCCGCCCCGGAGGCGGTTCGCTCGCCGGGCAGTTGAGCGGCGACGGGATTCCCCCCGGGCGCGCGTTGGCGCTCGGCATCGTCCAGGGCCCGACCGAGCTTCTGCCGGTCTCCAGCTCCGCCCACATCGTCCTCGTCCCTTGGCTGGCGGGCTGGGACTGGGAGGCAATCGACCCCGAGCTGCGCAAGAGCTTCGAGGTGGCCCTGCACGCCGGGGCCGCGGCGGCGCTGATCTTCGGCCAGCGAAAGCTGATCGCCGAAGAGCTGCGGGCCTTCGACCGGCGCGGCGCGGTCGTCCTGGCGCTCTCCTTCCTGCCGGCCGCGATCGTCGGCTACAAGCTGGAGCGGCCGATCGAGCGGCGCCTGGGCGGCCCGCGGGCGACCGCCTCTGGCCTGCTCGCCGGTGCGGCGGCGATGCTCGGAGCCGACACCCGCCCACAGCTGCGTGGGCGCGGCGAGGCGGGCGCCGCCGACGGGCTCGCGCTCGGCGTCGCCCAGGCCGCCGCGCTCGCCCCGGGCGTCTCGCGCAACGGCATCACCCTGGCGGCCGCCCGCTGCCGGCGCTTCTCACGCGACCAGGCCAACCTGCTCTCGCGCACGATCGCCCTGCCGATCATCGTCGGCGCAACAGCGCTGAAGGGCGAGCGGCTGCGCCGCCGCGGGGTTCCCCCGGGGCTGCGCCGCTCGATGGCGATCGGCGTCGCCGCCTCCTTCGCCTCCACCCTCGCCTCCCAACGCCTGATCGACCTGGTCGAGCGCGACCGGGCGCTCTGGCCCTATGCGGCATACCGCGCGGGGCTGGCCGCCGCGGTGCTGGTCAAACTGCGACGCTAGCTAACTCCAAAATTTGGAGAAATTTGGAATTGATTTGGAAATGCCTGCAAAACCAAGTGAAGCAAGTTCGGCTATGAGCGGCGACGCCTACGCGAAGGCCGGTGTGGACCAGGGGGCCGCGGATTCCGCTGTGGCCGGGCTGGTCAAGGCCCTCGGGGCGATCCAGCTGGGGCGGCCGTCGCGGCAGGTTCCGCTGCCCGGGCACTACGCCAGCGTGATCAAGCTCGACGAGCGGACCGGGATCGCGCTCTCCACCGACGGGGTGGGCACGAAGCTCCAGGTCGCCGAGCAGCTGGGGCGCTTCGACACGGTCGGGATCGACTGCGTGGCGATGAACGTCAACGACGTGATCTGCGTCGGCGCCGAGCCGCTGGCGATGCTCGACTACATCGCGATCGACAGAGCGGACCCGGCGGTCTGCGCCGAAGTCGGCGCCGGCCTGGCCCGCGGCGCGGAGCTGGCCGGGATCGAGATCCCCGGCGGCGAGCTGGCCCAGCTCGGCGAGATGGTCAGCGGGGTCGACGTCTCCGGCGCCTGCTTCGGCACCGTCGCCCTGGACGAGATCGTCGATGGCTCGGCGGTGCGGCCCGGCGACGCGATCGTCGGCCTCCCCTCCTCCGGCCTGCACTCCAACGGCTACACCCTCGCCCGCTCCGCTCTCGACGGGCTCCCCCTCGACCAGGACCCCGACGGCCGCCTCGGCCGCCCGCTCGGCGAGGCCCTGCTGGAGCCGACTGAGATCTACGTCAAGCCGATCCTCGAGCTGCTGCGCTCAGAGGTCGAGGTCCGCGGCCTCGCCCACATCACCTCCGGCGGCCTCGGCAACCTCAATCGCCTCGCCGCCGAGGTCGGCTACGAGATCGACGCGCCGCTCCCAGTCCCCCCGATCTTCACCCTGATCCAGGAGCGCTCCGGGGCCTCGGACGAAGAAATGCGCGAGGTCTTCAACATGGGCTGCGGCTTCTGCTGCATCGTCGCCCCCGACGACGAGACCGAGGCGCTGGCGCTGCTGCGGCGCCACTACCCGGAGGCGAAACGGGTCGGCCGCTCCGCGAATCGCTAACTTTCCCATCAAACAATAGTTAACTAGACACTAGTTAGGTAGTGTCTAGTCTGCTACGGTCTCGCTATGGAGTTCATCGGACGGGACGCAGAGTTGGGAGCCCTGCGGGCCGAGTTCGAGCGAGCCGGGCGAGGCGAGGGAGGGCGGTTCGCCTGGGTCCAGGGACGCCGGCGAGTGGGGAAGTCGCGCCTGGTGCAGGAGCTCTGCGACCGACTGAACGCCCCGTACGCCTTCTACCAAGCGCCTCAGCGCGGGAGTGCCGCGGCGATTGCAGCTTTCGTCAACGCCGTCGCACAATCGACGCTTCCCGCGGCCTCCGCGTTCGAGGGGGCGTCGTTCGAGTCCTGGCCGACCGCCATCCGAGCGGCCGCACAGGGCATCGACCCCGCTCGGCCGGCGATCCTCGTGATCGACGAGCTGCCATACCTGGCGGAAGGCGATCGCGGGTTTCCTGCGGACCTTCAGCAAGCATGGGACCGGGTACTCGAGAAGGCACCGCTGCTGCTGGTCTGCATCGGCTCCGACGCGCGGATGATGGAGAACCTGGTAAGCGCTCGATCGCCGCTGCACGGACGGCCGACGATGGAGCTTCGTGTGGCGCCGCTGAACCCTGCCGAGGTCGCCGGGCTCACCGCCGCTCCCGACGCGGCAGCGGCCTTCGACCGCTACCTCATCGTGGGTGGCTTCCCGCAGCTGGCGGCCTCGTGGCCGAGGGGCGACGGGGCAAGGGCGTTCCTGCGCAAGTCGCTCGCGCACGACCAAACCCTGTTCGCCGCGAGCGCCCTGCGAATCATGGCCTCGGAGTTCCCGCGTGAGCTTCAGGCGAAGGACGTGATCGAGGCGATCGGGCATGGAGAGGCTTCCCACAGTCGAATCCAGGCACGCAGCGGGGTGAAGGGCAACACGCTCAATGACGCATTGGGCCTGCTGGTAGGGCAAAAGCGCCTGGTTACCAGGGAGCTTCCCTACGCCGTTCCCAGCGGCAAGAAGGCGCCCAGGTACACCGTCGCCGACCCCTACCTGCGGTTCTGGATGCGCTTCGTCGGCCCCCACATGGATGAGCTGTCGCGCGGCCGGCCGGACCTCGTGCTCGACCGGATCGAGCGCGACTGGCCGCTCTACCGGGGGCGGGCAATCGAGCCGCTGGTGCGCGGCTCGCTCGAGCGCCTGCTCGTCGATCCATCGCTGGGCGTGCCACTCGGCGGCGCTCGCCACGTAGGTGCGTGGTGGCGGCGCGATCACTCGGTCGAGGTCGACCTGGTCGGTGGCGACCGCCCCGATCCGGGGACGATCGGCTTCGTCGGCTCGGTCAAGTGGCGGGAGCGAGGTTCGTTCACTGCAAAGGACCTGGCCGAGCTGGCCAGGCAGCGCGTGCAGGTCCCCGGCGCCGAGAGCGCCAAACTGGTCGCGGTCAGCCGCTCCGGGTTTGACGAGAACCTCGGCGCGGATGCAACCTTTGGCCCAGACGAACTGCTTGGCGCCTGGGAGAAAAGCTCTATCGACAGCGTGTTCGACAATGACCACAGCTAGATGAGCCCCGCACCCTCAAGCGCGATGATCGGAACTGTGCTCTCCGGCCGCTACCGGCTGGAGGCGAAAATCGGCAGCGGTGGGATGTCGACGGTCTATTTGGCGCGGGACCAGACGCTCGACCGGCAGGTGGCGGTCAAGGTAATGCACCGCGAGATGTCCGAGCAGGCCGACCAGCTGGAGCGCTTCCGCCAGGAGGCGCGCGCCGTGGCCAAGCTCTCCCATCCCAACGTGGTCTCGGTAATCGACGCCGGCGAGGACGGCGGCCACCCCTACATCGTCTTCGAATACGTCGCCGGGGAAACGCTGAAGCAGCGGGTCAGCCGCGACGGGGCGCTGGCGCCGCAGGAGGCGATCGCTTACGCGATCGAGATCGCCCGCGGGCTCTCGATGGCCCACGCCCGCAACATGGTCCACCGCGACATCAAGCCGCAGAACATCCTGATCGACGGCGAGGGCCGGGCAAAGCTGACCGACTTCGGCATCTCGCGCCAGCTCGAGCAGGACGGGATGACCGCGACCGGGCGGGTGCTCGGCACCACCGACTACGTCGCGCCGGAGCAAGCGATGGGCCGCCAGGTCGACTTGCGCAGCGACATCTACTCGCTCGGCGTCGTCCTCTACGAGATGCTCGTCGGCCAGGTTCCCTTCGCCGCCGACAGCCAGGTCGGGGTGGCGATGAAGCACGTAAACGAGGAGCTCCCCGACGTGCAGCGGCGCCGGCCCGAGCTCTCCGCCGCGGTGGCGCTGGTGGTTGAGCGGGCGACGGCCAAGGACCCGGCGCAGCGCTACGAGCACGTCGGCGAGCTGATCGACGACCTGGAGACGGCATTGGAGGTGGAGGCCGCACGGGCCGGCTCGACCACGGGCGAGGCGACCAGCGTGCTCGACGCGGTGCCGCCGCCGAAGCGCCAGCTCTCCGGCCGGGCGCGCTGGAGCTGGGCGGCGATCGTGGCCGTGCTGCTGATCGTCGGCGGCGTGCTGCTCGTCGTCTTCGTCATCTCCAGCGGCGACGTCGGTGGCGGCGGAGCGGGCAAGGGCGGTGGCAAGCCAATCGCGATCGACGAAGCGACCGACTACGACCCGCAGGGCGACGGCGAAGAGGTCGGCAGCAAGGTCGGCCTCGCGGTCGACGGCGACCCCAGCGGCACCGCCTGGGAAAGCGAGCACTACGACTCCGACGTCTTCGCCGGCACCAAGACCGGGCCCGACCCCGGCGTCGGCCTCTACGTGACCACGGGCGGCCTGGCCAAGCCGAAAACGATGATCGTCCGCACCCCCACGCCGGGCTGGGACGCCCAGATCTTCGCCGCCGCGTCAGGGCCGCCGGAAGACCTCCAGGGCTGGAACGAACCGGTCGGCATCGCCGTCGACGCCTCCCCCCGAGAGGAGATCGACCTGGCGGTGCCCTCCCCCGCCCGCTACTTCCTGATCTGGTTCAACAAGGCCTCCGAAGCCCGCGACCAGGCGGGCCGCTTCCAGATCGAGGTAAGCGACGTCGAATTGCTGCGCTGATCAGAACTCGTAGGAGCGGGCGCGTTGGTGACGTTCGACCGCCAGTGTCACCAATCGGTCGCAGAGGGCCGGGTACTCGAGGCCGGAGGCCTGCCATAGCTTGGCGTAGACGCTGGTCTCGGTGAAGCCGGGCATGGTGTTGATCTCGTTGACGAGGACGGTGCCGTCGGGCTCGACGAAGAAGTCGCAGCGGGCGAGGCCGGCGCAGCCGCCAAGGCGAAACGCCGTGATGGCCAGCTCGCGGACGCGGGTGGCCTGCTCGGAGGCAATCGGGGCGGGGACGACCAGTTCCATGCCGCCCTCGCGGTACTTGTTCTCGTAGTCGTACCACTCGCCGTCGGCGCGGACCTCGCCCGGTTGCGAGGCATCGACCTCCTCGTTTCCCAGCAGCGAGCACTCGACCTCGCGGCCGCTGGCCGAGGCCTCGACGATCACCCGCGGGTCGTGGCGACGGGCGAGCTCGACCGCCGCGTCCAGCTCCGCCCCGGTCCCCGCCACCTTGCTGATGCCGACACTGGAACCTAGCCGCGAGGGCTTGACCCAGAGCGGCGAGCCGAGCTGCTCGCAGCGCTCGCGCCAGCCCGCCTCGCCGGCGTCGGCGAAATCGACCTGGGGAACGCCGGCCTGGGCGAAGAGGCGCTTCAGGGTCAGCTTGTCCATGCAGGCAGCCGAGGCGAGCACGTCTGAGCCGACGTAGGGAACGTCCAGCCACTCGAGCAGGCCCTGCACGCTGCCGTCCTCACCGAAGGGACCGTGCAGGGCCGGAAAGGCAACGTCGGCGCCGAACAGGCCCTCGCCGGGGACAAGCTGGACCGCGGCACCCTCGCAACTCCAGCTGCCCTCGCGGGAGATCGTCACCGCCAATGTCTCGTGCCCCGCCTGCTCGAGGCCGCGGGCGACGGCCTCCCCGGAGCGCAGCGAAACATCGTGCTCTGAGGAGCGGCCGCCGCGCAGGACCGCGACCCTCATCCTTCGGCTTCCGCTTCGGCCGATCCGGTCGCGGTCTTGCCGACGACCAAGGTGACGGTGCTGCCCGGTTTCAGTTCGGAGCCCGGCGGCGGGAACTGGTCGGTAACGCGGCCGACCTGCGAGGGCACTTCGGTCTGCTGTTCTTGCACCACCGGCTTCAGGCCCGCTTCGCGCACGGCTTCGACCGCCCCCGCGCGCTCCTTGCCGATCACGTTGGGAGCACTCGCCTGTTCTTCGCCCTTGGAGACGACGATCGAGACGCTCGAACCGGGCGGCAACTGCGAGCCGGCGCTCGGAGCCTGGCGGATCACCTGCCCCTGCGGCGCCTTGTTTTCGACTTCTTCGACGCTGGGGCTGAAGCCGCGGCTGCGGATCTGCTGCACGGCGAGCGAGCGCTGCGAGCCGACCAGCACCGGCACCTTGGCCAGCTTCGGGCCGCTGGACACCTTGAGCACGACATCGCTGCCCCGCGTCGCCGTCTCGCCGCCGCCCGGTTCGGACTTGATCACCAGCCCTTCTTCGACGTCCATGGAGTTGACGTTTTCGACCCTCGCCGCGAAGCCGGCCTCTTCCAGCGCTTCTTCGGCTTTGGCGAGCTGGTCACCGGCCGTGGAGGGCACCTTGGCGCTGCCGGGGCCGGCGCTGACGGTCAGCATCACCTTCGGCTTCGAGCAGAAGAAGGTGATGAAGGAGCAGTCTTCGGCCGCTTCCTCGGCCGGCGGAGCGGCGCGTGGGTCCTGCTCCAGCACTTCGTTGGCGGGCGCTTCGCGCTGGACTCGCTTGACGTCGCCGACGCTGAAGCCGTTTTGCTGCAGCAGGGCGATTGCCACGTTGAGTTCACTGCCGGTCACGTCGGGCACTTCCGTGCTGGTGTCGCGGGTCAGGGCGAAGCCGGCCAGCAACCCGATCAGGACCGCGACCGCGACCAGCATCCAGATGCGCCGCCTGCGCCGCCGCCGTTCCTCCTCCTCGGTCGTCCCCTCGGCGACCGGCTCCTCAGGCGTGGCGACGACCGGGGGCAGTGGCGCGAAGGCGGCGGTGCTGCCCGCTCCCCCACCGGGGTCTTTGAGCGCCGCGTCGAGCGCGGCGATAAAGGCGTCGGCGCTCTGGAAGCGCTGGCCCGGCTCCTTCTCCAGGGCCCGCATCGCCGTCGCGTCGAGCGCCGGTGAGACCTGCGGGTTGATCGAGCTCGGGCGCTGCGGCGCCTGGGAGACCTGTTTCATCGCCACCGCGACGGCCGAGTCGGCCTCGAACGGGACCCGCCTGGTGAGCGCCTCGTAGAGCATCACGCCGATCGAGTAGAGGTCCGAGACGGCGGTGACGTCGAAGCCCTGCGCCTGCTCGGGCGAGAGGTAGTGCGGGGTGCCCATCACCGAGCCGGCCTGGGTGATCTCCGAGACCCCGGCGCGGGCGATGCCGAAGTCGGTCACGGTCGCCGAGCCCTCGTCGTCGACGATCACGTTCTGGGGCTTCAGGTCACGGTGGACGACGCCGTGCCGGTGGGCGAAGCGGGCGCCCTCGAGCACCTGGCGGATCAGGCCGACGGACTGCTCGGGCGTCAACCCCGCGTCGATCAGCTGCTTCAGCGTGCGCCCCTCCAGGTACTGCATGGCGATGTAGTAGGTGCCGTCGACCTCGCCGCGGTCGAATACGGCAACCACGTTCGGGTGCTGCAAGCCTGCGGCAGCCTCGGCCTCACGGCGGAAGCGCTCGACGAACTCGCGGTCCTGGGCGAAGCGCGAGTGCAGCACCTTGAGCGCGACCTGGCGCTGCAAATGCGCATCGTCGGCCAGCCAAACATCGGCCATCCCGCCCGACCCGATCCGCCGCAAAACCGTGTACCGCCCGTCGACCACGGACCCCTGCGCAACCTCAGCCACGCGAACCCCCTCGGCTCTCGCGGCCGACGGGCCTCAAAGTGGAGACATAGATCGCTTTCAGGCCCATCGGCGGCTGTTGTATCTCATTCACCGGCGAGGATTGTTTCTGCCACGTCGGCGAAGATCGGCGCGGCCACGTCGTTGCCGAACTGTTCGGTGCACTCGACCGTCGCCGCGATCGCGATTTTCGGGTCGTCGGCGGGAGCGAAGCCGATGAACCAGGCCTGGTTCTCGTTTTCGCCGCCGCCACAGGCTTCGTTGCCCGGCGTTTCCGCGGTGCCGGTCTTGCCCGCGACCGGGACGCCGGGGATCGCCGCGTTGGTGCCGGTGCCTTCGTTGACCACGCCTTCCATCGCGGTGGTCAGCTCCGCGGCGGTCTGGGCACCGATCGGCTGGCTGTACTCGGCGGGGTCGAGCCGCTTCGTCACCCGGCCGTCGGGGTCGACGACGCGGCTCCAGAGCTGCGGCTTCATCAGCCTGCCCTTGTTGGCGACGGTGGCGGCGACCTCGGCCATCTGCAGCGGCGTCACCGCCAGCCGCTCCTGGCCGATCGCGACGCGGGCGAGGTCGACCGGGTCGGCGGCGCTGAGCAGTTCTTCGGATTCGTTGAAGACGCCGCTCTTGGAGACCTGGTCGGGGGGCAGGTCGATCGGCGGGCGCGAGTTGAAGCCGAACCGTTCCATGTATTCGAACAGGGTGTCGTTGCCGAGCTGCTGGCCGAGCTGGCCGAACCAGGTGTTGACCGAGTTGGTCAGGGCGGTGTCCAGGGTCGCCGCTGGGAAGTCGTCGTTGAAGTCGTTCTGCAGCGGCGTGCCTTCGACTTCGAGCGTGCCAGGCGCGTCGATCGTCGTCTGCGGTGTGATCGCGCCGCTGTCGAGGCCGGCCGCGGCGGTCACCACCTTGAAGGTCGAGCCGGGCGGGTACTGGCCCTGGGTGGCGCGGTCGAAGAGCGGGGTGTCGACCGTGTTCGTGCTCAGCTTTGAGTATTCGTAGGGGACCCGGTTGGGATCGTACGGGGGGTTGGAGGCCAGCACCCGCACCCGGCCGTTCTTCGGTTCGATCGCCACCACGGCGCCGTGGCCGGCTGCCTCGAGATCGGCCAGGGCGGTCGACTGGGCCGCCGGGTCGAGGTTGGTGACGACGTCGTTGCCTTCCTGCTTGCGGCCGCGCAGCTCGTCGAGAATCGAGCTGAATTCCGATTCGTTGCCGGCCAGCTCGTCGTTGTGGAACTGCTCGAACTCGCTGTCGCCGTACTGGACGAAGCTGTAGCCGATCGGGTGGCCGTAGAGCGACCCTTCCGGATAGCGCCGCACGTAGCGCAGGGCGGCGCCGTGGCCCTTGGGAACCGAGCGGGCGATCACGGTACCGTCGGCGGCGAGGATGCGACCGCGGCGGATCTGCTGCTGCTCGAGCAGCGGCCGTGCGTTTGCGTCCTTTTCCTTGAGGGCGTGGGCGTCGAAGACAGACCAGTAGGAGGTGAAGCCGATCAGCGCGGCAAAGAGAACGACGACGAGGCCGAAGAGCTTGACGATCTGGCGGTTCACCCGACCGCCTCACGGCGCGCCCGATCGGAGACAAGCAGAAGCAGGGCGAGGAGGACGAAGTTGGCGACGATCGAGCTGCCCCCGTAGCTGATGAAGGGCAGGGTGACGCCGGTCAGCGGGATCACCCGGGTGACGCCGCCGACGATGACGAAGGCCTGGATCGCGAAGACCGCGGTTAGGCCGGTCGCCAGCAGCTTCGAGAAGCCGTCGCCGGCGAGCAGGGCGATCTTGAAGCCGCGGGCCGCGATCATCAGGTAGGTGAGGAGCACCGCGCAGGCGCCGAAGAGGCCGAGCTCGTTGACGATCAGCGAGTAGATCGTGTCCGTCTGCGCGGCCGGCAGCAGCGCGTTGTCGGTGCCGGGGATCGTGATCAGCGCCTGGGCGAACCCCTTGCCGAAGAGGCCCCCGTCGGCCTGGGCGAAGATCGACTGCAGGATCTGGTAGCCGCTCCCATGCGGGTGCGCATAGGGATCGAGCCAGATCTCGACCCGGTCGTGGACGTGGGGCACGGTCGCGGCGAAGAACCAGGCGCCGAGGAGAAACATCGCCATCCCGATCACGACGAAGGAGAAGCGTCCCGTCGCCACGTAGAGCAGGGCGAGGAAGGCAGCGAAGAACATCAGCGAGCTGCCGAGGTCGCGGATGAAGACGAGCATGAACATCGAGGCGCCCCAGACGACCAGCATCGGGCCGAAGTGCTTGAGCGGCGGCAGGGTGACGCCGAGCACCCGTCGCGCCCCGACGATCAGCACCTCGCGGTGCTCGCGCAGGTAACTGGCGAGGAAGACGACCAGGCAGATCTTCGAGAACTCGGCCGGCTGGAAGGCGAGCGGGCCGATCTTGACCCCGAGGTAGGCGCCGTTGACCTGCTGGCCGATCCCCGGCAGCCGCGGCGCCAGCAAGAGCAGCAGCCCGACCACGGCGATCGTGTAGCGGTAGCGCTCGAGCACGTCGTAGTCGCGCAGGAAGTGGATTGTCGCGGCGAAGAGGACGAGGCCGAGGACGAACCAGTTGGCCTGGTCGCGGGCCAGGTTGGGATCGATTCGGTAGACCATCACCAGGCCGAAGGCCATCAGCAGCGCCACCAGCGGGAAGAGGTAGGGGTCGGCGTTGGGCAGGCGCAGGCGCAGGAAGAAGTGCGTGGCCAGGCAGACGGCGAAGAAGTAGGCGCCGTAGACGAGGCTGGCGTTGTCGAGCTGGGAGTTCTCCTGGGCGAAAACGGCAGCGAAGCCGGCGGTGAGCAGCAGCGCCACCGGGACGAGAGCGACCAGCTCCCGGTTGCGGGCGCTCAAAACCGCCTCCGCTGTTCCTTATCCACGCATACCGCCGAAAAGGAACAGCGGAGCGTCATCGCGCGCCCTGGGACTTTTCGATGTCTTCGACCAGGGAGACGGCGTCGCCGCGCGAGCGCAGGTCGTGACCGCTGACCGCGTCCTGGCGGCGCGGCGGCAGTGCCGAGGTCTGGATCGGGCTGGCGTAGCGCTCGTCGTAGAGGACAATCCCGAAGGGGAGTTCATAGGGCATGCCGCGATAGAGGGCGACCCGGCCGCCGTCGTCGGTGCCGAGGAACCAGACCTGGCGGTTGCCGTACCAGGCACCGAAGGCGACCGCCGCGAGCACGAGGACCGCGGCGAGCAGCTTGAGCGCTCGGCGAAGGCCGCGGCGGGGCGCCCTGGCGGTGAGCTGCTCGCGACGGTCGCGGGCCGCTGCCGCGGCGGCGCGGCGGCGCACCTCGGTGCCGGTCAAGCCGGCCTCCTCGGCCGAGCTGCCGATCAGCGTCGCGTCCTCGTGGCCCTGCGGCACCGGGGCCGCCGCGTCTTCGAGCCGGAAGGCGAGAGCGGTGATGTTGTCGCGGCCGCCGGCCCGGTTGGCCTCGTCGATCAGCGCCCGCACCGCCGCGCTCAGCGAGGTGGCGCCGGCGAGCAGCTTGGCGATCTGCTCCTGGCGCAGCATCGTGGTCAGGCCGTCCGAGCAGAGCAGGAAGACGTCGCCGGGCAGGGCCGGGACGGTCTGCACGTCGGGCACAACCTCCGCCTCCGGGCCGAGCGCCCGGGTGATGATCGAGCGCTGCGGGTGGTCCTCGGCCTGGGCGTCGGTCAGCTGCCCCTTGCGCCTCATCTCCTCGACCAGCGAGTGGTCGCGGGTCAGCTGTTCGAGCTTGCCGCTGCGCAGCCGGTAGGCGCGGCTGTCGCCGACGTGGCCGATTGCCACCTCTTCAGCGCCGGCGTCGACGATCGCCGCGGTCACGGTCGTCCCCATCCCGGCGCGCGAGGGATCGGCCTGGGCGAGGTCGTGGATGCGGCGGTTGGCCTCGAGGATCGTCTCGCGCAGGACACGCTCGGGCGGGCCCCCGGGCAGGTCGACGTCGAAGGTGTCGGCGGCGGCTTTCGAGGCGACCTCGCCGGCTTGGGCGCCGCCCATACCGTCGGCGACGACGAAGATCGGCGCCCGCACGAAGAAGGAGTCCTCGTTGGCGTTGCGCTGACGCCCGGTGTCGGAGCGGAAGGCCTGGTCGTCGATGCGCAGCATCCCTAGCCCCCGGCCTCATAGCGGAACTCGGTGTCGCCGATCCGCACCACGTCGCCGTCGATCAGCTCGGCTTCGCCGCTGAGGGTGGCGTCGTTGAGCAGGGTGCCGTTGGTGGAGTTCATGTCCTCGACGTAGGTGCGGCCATCGCGACTGAAGATCCTGGCGTGAACACCGGAGGCGTAGCGGTCCTCGATCCGCACGTCCGCCTCGGCGGAGCGGCCAATCGAGAGGCCGCCGATCAGGTCGAAGCGCTCGCCCGGGTCGAGACCGCCGCCGCGCTCGGCGACCAGCCAGGCGTCGGTAGCGCTGGGCCGGGCTGGGGCGGCAGCCTGGTGGAAGCCGGTCGCGTCTGGGGCCGGGCCGCCCGAGGCGGTGCGGCGCAGGTCCTTGAGCGCGCTGCGGGCGATCCAGAGCAGGAAGAGGTAGAGGACGGCGAGGAAGCCGAACTTGAGGAAGACGGAGATCGGGGCGTAGTCCACTAGGACGGAGCGCTCAGGTCAGTGGTTTGTTCGCATCCCGATCGCCACGGACTCGAACCACCGGCGATCACCGTGACGATCGGGGTGCTCACTGCTCGATCTCGAACAGGAAGGTTGTCGTTCCGACCGTGACCTGGTCGCCGGGACTGAGCCGCGAAGAGGAGACGCGCCGACCATTGACCTTGATCCCGTTGGTCGAGCCGAGGTCGGCGATCGTCCAGTCGCCCGTCTGGGTGCGCCGCAGCTCGGCGTGGCGGCGCGAGACGTTGGGGTCGGCGAGCACGCACTCGACGCCCTTGGAGCGCCCGATCGTCGCCCGCGGCCCCTCCAGCACGTAGCGGCGATCGTCGAGCGAGACGACGGCCCGCGTCGCAACCATCGCTTCCGCCCGCTGCTCCGGGCTCGCCGCCGCGGGTTCGCGCTCCTTGACCGCCGAGTAGACCATCGTGTGACCCTCCTCGCCGGGGACCGGCGCCTCGCCCTCGTGGGCCGGTGGCTTGACCAGCCGGGTCTGGATGCCGAACTCGCCGAGGCGCAACCGCTCGTCGGTCTTGAACTCGACCGCGGGACGGGTGAGCAGGTCGTAGTCGCGGCGGCGCGCGTGCTCGAGCAGGTAGCCAGAGAGCTCCTGCTCCAGCGAGCGCTCGTAGCCCTCGAGCTTGACCCGGTCCTTGCTGGAGAGGAAGACTGTGTACTCGTTGGGGACGTAGACGCGGGCGATGCCGGCCGTCTTGTGGGCGTCCATCTCCTTGGCCAGCTTGCGGGCCAGCTCGACCGGCTGCACCTCGGAGCTGAAGGCGCGGCTGAAGACCCCCTCGACAAGGCCTTCGATCCGACTCTCAAGGTTACGTAGAACGCTGATCGTTGGCTCCTTTTCGCGAGCGCGCCACCAAGCCGCCGGGTGGCGGGGCGGCGGCTGAAATCCTACGGGAGCAGGACGCCGTGACCAGCGGCGAGCCAAATTCCCAAGACAGCGGCGAGGGCAACGGCGCCGAGACGCAGGGACAATGCCCGCTCGCCGTGGCGGTGGTGCTCGGCGAGGCCCTCGAGCGAGTCCTCGATCGAGCCGCCCAGTTCCTCCAGGGAGGGACGGCGTTCCGGGCGGGGTTGCAGGCAGGCGTCGAGCGTCTCGCAGAGCTCGCGGGGAAGGTCGGGACGCAGCCGGCGCAGCGGCCGCATCCGGGCGCCGATCGCGCGGGCCGTGGCGGCCGGGGTCGAGCGCCGGGTAGGGTGCTCGCCGCTCCAGCTCTCATACAGCGTCAGGGCCAGCGAGTAGACGTCTGCCTCGGGCCCGGCCGCACGCCCTTCGGCCTGCTCGGGCGCCATGTAGGCGAGGGTGCCGACGACGTCGCCGGGCGCGGTCAGGGCGGCGGCATCGGTGAGCCGGGCGACGCCGAAGTCCATCAGCTTCGCGCTCGGCTCGCCGCCTTCGGTGACGAGGACGTTCTGCGGCTTGATGTCGCGGTGGACGACGGAGCGCTCGTGGGCGTGGTCGAGCGCCTCGCAGAGGTCGGCGCCGATCTCGCCGATCTCACGGTCACTGAGGGTGCCGTCGCGGTTCATCCGGGCCAGGGTCCTGCCGTCGACCAGCTCGGTGACAAGCAGGGCGTTGCCGTCCTCCTCGCCCATCTCATAGAGCGTGACGATCCCGGGGTGGTTGAGTCGCGCAGCGGCCTGGGCCTCGCGCAGGACGCGGTCGGAGCCCTGCATGCCGCCCGACTCGATCGCCTTGACCGCGACCGGGCGCTCGAGGCGCCCGTCCCAGGCCTCGTAGACCGTGCCGAAGCCGCCGCTGCCGATGCGGCGCTCGATCAAGAAGCGGTTGAGGACGAGCGAACCGACCAATGCACTTCCCCGCTTCGCCGCGAATCCGCTTCCTCCTGCGACATACTCCCTGCTTCTTGGAGGATTCTTCCCCCTCAACCGGACCGGGTCGTAGGCCCCGGCCGCACCGTCGGCCCGAACGCCAGCAGATCCTGCTGCGCCGCGGCCTTGCTCTCGGCGGCGGCCTGTTGCTGCTGATCCTGATCGTGCTCGGGGTCAAGGGGTGTCTCGACGCGCGCAAGAACCGGGCTCTCAGCGACTACGCCCGCAACGTCACCCAGATCGTCGAAGAGACGAGGCAGACGAGCAACGCCTTCTTCGCCAAGCTCGACGAACCGGGCAGCCTCTCGGTGACCGAATTCATCAACCAGGTCAGCGCCGACCGCAGCGCCGTCGACAACTACGCCAGCCGCGTCGACGGGCTCGACACGCCCGGCGACATGAGCCACGCCCAGAGCACACTCGAGCTGACCTATGAGCTGCGCGCCAGCGCGATGAACGAAATCGCCGAAAAGATGAGCACCGCGCTGGGCGACGTCGGTTCCGAGAAGGCAACGAAAACGATTGCGCTGCAGATGCGCAAGCTGCTGGGCAGCGACTCCCTCTACGCCGCCGTGGTGCGGCCGGAGATCAACGGCGTCCTCGCCGCAAACGGGATTAAGGGCTCCGACGTGCCGAAGAGCATCTACCTCCCCGACGAAATCCGCTGGCTCGACGAAGCCGAAGTCGGCGCCGCGCTGGGCTCGGTCAGCGGCTCCAGCGGCGGCTCGGTCAGCGGTGTCCACGGCCTCGGGCTGATCGGGACCAGCGTCAACGGCACCGAACTGGTCGCGGAATCGGCCAACTCGGTGGCGAGCGAAGGCACCCCCGAAGTAGAAGTGCAGGTGGCGAACCAGGGCGAATCGACCGAGAACGGGATCAACGTCACGGTCAGCGTCAGCGGCGGCGCGACCCTCTCGGGCACGATCGACAGCATCGGCGCGGGCGAATCGGAAACCGTCTCGATCCCGTTGACGCCGGCGCCCAGCGGCGAAGTGACGCTGGAGGTCAAGGTCGACACGGTCCCCGGCGAGAAGGTCTCCGAAAACAACGAAGCCAGCTACTCGGTCACCTTCGAATAGGAGGGCGGGCGTGCGGATCGCCTATCTGGGACCGGCCGGGACCTTCACCGAGGACGCCCTGGGCGAGATCGAGATCCCCGGCGGGGACATCGAGCGGCTGCGCAAGCCGTCGATCCACGACGCGATCTTGGCGGTGGAGCGAGGTGAGGCGGACCGGGCCTTCGTGCCGATCGAGAACTCGATCGAGGGCTCGGTTAGGAACACGCTCGACACGCTCGCGTTCGAGACCCGGTCGGTGGAGATCGTCGGCGAGCACGACTTCACCGTCCACGCGACCCTGCTGGCCCGCGAGCCGATCGCCCTAGAGCAGATCACCACCGTCCTCTCCCACCCACAACCGCTCTCCCAGTGCGCCCGGTTCTTGCGCGATCGCCTTCCCGGCGCCGAGCTGCGCACTGTGAGCAGCACGGCAGAGGCTGCTCGCCTTGTCGGGGAGTCGAATCAGCCCTGGGCCGCGATCGGCGCGGTGGCGGCGGGGGCGCTGTACGGCTGCACGGTCCTGCGGGAAGCGATAGAGGACGAGGCCAACAACGTCACCCGCTTCGTCTGGATTGCTCCGGGGAGGGTGAAGGGAGGCGGCGAGGGCGAGCCGGGCGCCGCGGGCTGGAAGACCTCCCTCGTCTTCTCCGAGCTGGGCGAAGACCACCCCGGCGCTCTGGTCGAGGCCCTGCGGGAGTTCTCCTCCCGAGCCGTCAACCTAACCCGCATCGAGTCCCGCCCCCTCCGCTCCGAACTAGGCCGCTACATGTTCTTCTGCGACCTGGAGGGAGCAGCCACCGACGAGCCCGTAGCCAAGGGCCTGAAAGCTCTCCGCGAAAAGGCCGAGTCTGTGCGGATCCTCGGTTCGTATCCGGTGGGATAGAGCCCGGAGGGAGTCCCACCCCCCTCCTGCGTAGAATTCCCGAGCAAGATGGCACGTGTGCTCGTACTCAACGCAACGTATGAGCCGATCAACGTCTGCACGTTGAGGCGCGCCGCCGTGCTTCTTCTCAAGGAAAAGGCGGAGCTTCTGGAGCGCCGCGCGGGGGCGATCCACTCCGAGCACATGACGATGGAGCGCCCGGACGTGATCCGCCTCACCAACTACGTCCGCATCCCCCGCGAAGCCCACCGCCGCAAGATCACCCGCCGCGCCGTCCTCGCCCGCGACTCCTGGACCTGCCAGTACTGCGGCTCGCGCAAGTCCGGCCTAACGGTCGACCACGTGATCCCCCGCAGCCGCGGCGGCAAGTCGGTCTGGGAGAACATCGTCGCCGCCTGCGCCTCCTGCAACCGCCGCAAGGGCAACCGCCTCCCCCGCGAGATCCACATGCACCCCCAGAACACCCCCAAGGCACCGGGGCCGACTGTCTTCATTCAGGTAGCGAGCCCGAGCATTCCGGAAAACTGGCAGCAGTACCTGCCGGCCGCCGCGTAGGCAGGTAGGGCAGGGTCCATAGGAACCCAGCACCGCCTGACGGAGGTGCTGGGATCTCCAGAGCCCTCCCCGCTCCTCCCTACTCAGTCAGCTCTTCCTGCCCGTCGACCTCGACCACAGGAGCGTCGTTGTCAACAACAAGCGCCACGGCTGAGACGCGGTCGTCGTCCTTCATGTTCATCACTTTGACCCCTTGGGTCGGCCGTCCCATCTGGGAGATGCCGCCCGCTTGGGTGCGCTGGACCATGCCGTTTTGGGAGATGAAGAGGAGGTCCTGGTGCTCGCGGACGATCAGGGCGCCGGCCAGGCCGCCCTTTTTGGCGGTCAGCTTGGCGGTGAGCACGCCCTTGGTGCCGCGCCCCTTGACCGGGTACTCGGAGACCGAGGTGCGCTTGCCGTAGCCGTTTTCGGTGACGACGAAGAGCTCGGAGTCGTCGCGGGCGATGTCCATCGCCAGCACCCGGTTCTCGACCCCGTTGACCTTGTTGGAGACGTTCATCCCCTTGACCCCGCTGGTGTCGCGCCCCATCGGGCGCACCGCCCCCTCGGAGAAGCGTGAGGCGTTGCCAGACTTGGAGACGAGCAGGATGTCGTCCTCGCCCGAAGTCAGCCGGACCTGGACCAGCTCGTCGG
Source organism: uncultured Solirubrobacterales bacterium (assembly GCA_963817905.1). Lineage (GTDB taxonomy): Bacteria > Actinomycetota > Thermoleophilia > Solirubrobacterales > 70-9 > VRUE01. The sequence continues at coordinate 1,364,055 of CAWFPS010000003.1, forward strand.
AGTCGCGGATCTTGATCGCGATGATCCCGTCGGCGCGGATCGGCGTGTTGTAGGCGGTGAACTCGGTCTTCTTGACCAGGCCCTGCGCCGTGGCGAAAACGAGGTACTTGTTCTCGCTGAAGTCGCGGGTGGGGATCACCGCGGTCACCTTCTCGCCGTCGCGCAGGGGCAGGACGTTGACCAGGGCGCGACCTTTCGAGGTGCGCGAGCCCTCTGGCAGCTCGTAGACCTTGAGCCGGTAGACCTTGCCGCGGTTGGTGAAGAAGAGCAGGAAGTCGTGGGTCGAGCAGATGTGCAGGTGCTCGATGTAGTCGTCCTCCTTCATGTCCATCCCCATCACCCCGCGGCCGCCGCGGTGTTGCTGGCGGTAGGTGGCGAGCGGCAGGCGCTTGGCGTAGCCGGAGTGGGTGATCGAGATCACCATCTGCTGGTCGGCGATCATGTCCTCGATGTTCATGTCGCCCTCGAAATGGGTCACTTCTGTGCGCCGCTCGTCGCCGTAGCGCTTGTCGACCTCGTCGAGCTCTTCGACGATCACCGCGTCGATCCGGGCCGGATCGCCGAGGATCGAGCGCAGCTCGGCAATCCGCGTGGCGAGTTCCTCGTGCTCCTCGCGCAGCTTGTCGGACTCCAGCGCGGTGAGGCGGGCGAGGCGCATGTCGAGGATCGCCTGCGCCTGCTCCGGAGAGAGCTCGAAGCGCTCGATCAGGCCGGTCTTGGCAGCGTCCGTATCCGACGAGCCCCGGATCAGCTCGATCACCGCATCGAGGTTGTCGAGCGCAATCAGCAGCCCCTCGAGGATGTGAGCGCGGGCCTCGGCGCGGCGCAGCTCGTACTGGGTGCGCCGGATCACCACCTCGCGCTGGTGGTTGACGTAGTGCTCGATCAGCTCCTTGAGGCTGAGCGTCTTCGGCACACCGTCAACCAGGGCGACCATGTTGACGCCGAAGGTGTTCTGCATCGCGGTCCGCTTGTAGAGCTGGTTGAGCACCACCTCGGGCGGGTCGCCGCCGCGTTTGGTCTCGATCACGAGCCGCATCCCGGAGCGGTCGGACTCGTCGCGCAGGTCGGAGATGCCGGTGATCTTTTTGTCGCGAACCAAGTCAGCGATCTTGGTGATCAGGCCGCCGTCGCCGCCCTTCTTGACCATGAAGGGAAGCTCGGTGACGATGATCGCGTCGCGGCCGCCCTTGAGCGGCTCGACGTGGGCGCGGGCGCGGACCCGCACCGAGGCGCGGCCGGAGGCATAGGCGTCGCGGATCCCTTCGGCGCTCATGATCCCGCCGCCGGGGAAGTCGGGGCCCTTGACGTGCTCCATCAGCCCCTCGAGGTCGATCCCCGGGTTGGCGATGTAGGCCTTGACCGCCCCGATCGACTCGCTCAGGTTGTGCGGCGGGATATTGGTCGCCATGCCGACCGCGATCCCGGCCGAGCCGTTGACCAGCAGGTTCGGGAAGCGGGCGGGGAGCACCAGCGGCTCCTGCTGTGACTCGTCGTAGTTCGGCCCCCACTCAACCGTGTCCGCCTCGATGTCCCGCAGCAGCTCGGTCGAGAGCCGCGGCAGCCGGGCCTCGGTGTTGTGGCTGACAAATCCGTTTGTCAGGAACGAGTGGTCTTCTGTCTCGACTCGCACCGAGTAGACCGGCTGCACCCCCGCATCGACGACGGACTCCACCTCGGCGTAGAAGTAGTCGCCGGTGACCAGCGGTGTGACGACGTCGCGGACCTCTTGCGACTGGATCCGCTCGAGGATCGCGGTGCTGGTCGCGACTGAAACTGCTGCACTACCAGGAGTAAGGGACTCGCCCTCCGAGCGTAGGTACCTGCCAACTAGAGCATCGGCATCCTGGGCTGGAAGCGGGTCAACCTGGGAGCGGGCGACCAGCACTCGATCGCCGGGCTCAATCTCCTCCAGGAGCTTCCAGAGGAGAAGCGGTACGCCGGCCATGTCGACGAGGCAGAGCAGGGGGTGGTTGTGGGTCCCTGTGACTTCGTGGCCTTGGGCTGTGCGAAGCCGGAGGGTCGGGTGGTCTCCGGAATGAAAAAGCTTCGAAGCCGGGACCGGGCGGCCAAGCCTGTCGAGTACCTCAAGGTCGATCTCGTTGTCTGAGTTCGGCTCCGCGGCCTCAACGATCGAATCGATCCGCACTGTGCCCTGTGGGGTCGCTACACGTGTATCCCCGCTGACGCAGTACCTCATCGCCGCTGGCGGATCGTCGTCGATCGAGCCGAAGTTGCCCTGGCCGTCGACCAGCATGTAGCGCAGCGAGAAGGGCTGCGCCATGCGGGCCAGGGTGTCGTAGATGGCGCTGTCGCCGTGCGGGTGGTACTTGCCCATTACCTCGCCGACGATGAAGGCGGACTTTCGGTAGGGCCGGTTGGGCTGCAGGGCGAGGTCGTGCATCGCGTAGAGCACCCGGCGGTGAACCGGCTTGAGCCCGTCGCGCACGTCGGGCAGTGCCCGGCCGACGATCACGCTCATCGCGTAGTCGAGATACGACGAGCGCATCTCGGTGGTCAGCTCGCGCTCCTCGATCCGCCCCCCGGTGAGTGCTTCGGCGCCCTCCACTAGATCAACCCCCCCTCGGCCTGGCGGCCCTCGCTAGACGTCAAGGAACCGCACCTCCTTCGCGTGACGCTCGATGAAGGCCTTGCGCGGCTCGACCTTGTCGCCCATCAGGTCGGTGAAGATCTTCTCGGCCATCGCCGCGTCGTCGATCTGGACCCGCTCGAGCGTGCGGCTGGCCGGGTCCATCGTCGTCTCGCGCAGCTGTTCGGCGTTCATCTCGCCGAGACCCTTGAAGCGCTGCATGCTGACGCCCTGGCGGGCCAGCTCCATCACCATCCGGCGCAGCTCGGCGAAGGACTCGGCGGTCTTCTCTTTGCCGTCGAGCGAGACCTTGAACGGCGGGCGGCCCACCTGGCTGAGCAGCTCACGGTGGGACTCGACCAGGCGGCGGTAGTCGTGGGACTCGACCAGATCGGCCGAGAGCTCGAAGGTCTTGGCGAGGCCGTCGCGGCGGTGAACCGCGCGGACGAGGATTTCATCGCCGGATTCGGAGACGATCTCGGTGTCGAAGGGCTCGACCTCGCCGGCCTCGCCGTTGAGAACCTCTTTCACTGCGGCCAGCGTGGTCGCGCCGCGGTCGAGCACTTCCGATTCGCCGAGGAAGCGGACCATCTCGTGGCCGTAGTCGGCCTGCAGCGAGTCGGCCCAGCCCTCGTGCTCCTTGAGCCGTCGGTTGAAGCGCTGCCAGCGGGTCGCGGTCAGCTTGTGCCCTTCGCCCGCGGCGTCGGTCACCTCCATCTGCTCGAGCTTGTCGCGCAGCAGCAACTCCTCCAGCTCGGACTCCTTCTCGACGTAGGTTTCCTGCTTGCCGTTCTTCAGCTTGTAGAGCGGCGGCTTGGCGATGTAGATGTAACCGGCCTCGATCAGCTCGGGCATCTCGCGGTAGAGGAAGGTGAGCACGAGGGTGCGGATGTGGGCGCCGTCGACGTCGGCGTCGGTCATCAGCACGACCTTGTGGTAGCGGGCCTCTTTGACGTCGAACTCCTCGCGGATGCCGGTGCCGACAGCGGTGATCAGGGCCTGGATCTCGTTGTTAGAGAGGACCTTGTCGATCCGCGCCTTCTCGACGTTGATGATCTTGCCGCGCAGGGGCAGGACAGCCTGGGTGTTGCGATCGCGGCCCTGCTTGGCCGAGCCGCCGGCGGAATCGCCCTCGACGATGAACAGCTCCGCCAGGGCCGGGTCGCGGACCGTGCAGTCGGCGAGCTTGCCCGGCAGGGTCGAGTTCTCCAGCGCCGACTTGCGGCGGGTCAGGTCGCGGGCTTTGCGGGCGGCCTGGCGGGCGCGCGCCGCGTCGACCGCCTTGCCGACGATCCGTTTCGCCTCGCCCGGGTTCTCCTCGAAGAACTCGCCAAGCTTGCGGTTGACCGACTCCTTGACCAGGCCCTCGATCGGCGGGTTGCCGAGCTTGGTCTTGGTCTGTCCCTCGAACTGGGGGTCGGCCAGCTTGACCGAGATAACCGCGGTCAGGCCCTCGCGCACGTCGTCCCCGGTGAGGTTCTCGTCTTTCTCTTTGAGCAGCCCTTTGCCGCGCGCGTAGGAATTGAGCGTGCGGGTCAGGGCTGAGCGGAAGCCGGAGAGGTGAGAGCCGCCCTCGTGGGTGTTGATGTTGTTGGCGAAGCTGAAGATCGATTCCTGGTAGGAGGAGTTCCACTGCATCGCCACCTCGACCTGCCCCTCCTCGGTCTCGTTCTCGAAGAAGACCGTCTTGCGGTGCAGCGCGTCCTTGTTCTCGTTGAGGTGGGCGACGAAGTCGACGATGCCGCCCTCGTAGTGGAAGGTGTCGCTCTCGCCGCCGGCGCGCTCGTCGACCAGGTCGATCTTGAGGCCGCGGGTGAGAAAGGCGGTCTCGCGCAGCCGCTCGGCCAGGGTCGCGTAGTCGAACTCGAGCTCGTCGAAGATCTCGGCGTCGGGAAGGAAGGTGATCGTGGTGCCGTGCGAGTCGCTTGCCTCGCCGCGGTGAAGGTCCGCCTGCGGCCTGCCGCGCTCGTAGTCCTGGGTCCAGATCGCTCCCTCGCTGTTGATTTCAAGATGGAGCTTCTCGGAGAGCGCGTTGACGACCGAGATGCCGACTCCGTGCAGCCCGCCGGAGACCTTGTATCCCTCGCCCCCGAACTTGCCGCCGGCATGGAGTGTGGTCAGCACGACCTCGGCCGCGGGCCGCTTCTCTTTCTCCATTTCGCCGACCGGGATACCCCGGCCGTCGTCGATGACGGTGCAGCTGTTGTCGGGGTGCAGGACGACGCGAACGTTTTCGCAGAAGCCGGCGATCGCCTCGTCGACCGAGTTGTCGAGCACCTCGTAGACCAGGTGGTGGAGGCCGCGCGGCCCGGTCGAGCCGATGTACATGCCGGGTCGCTTGCGAACCGCTTCCAGACCCTCGAGGACGGTGATGTCCTTGGCGCCGTAGGACTCCGAGCCGCCTTTTTTCTGCGCGGCCTTATTCGTCTTCTCAGGCAATTAGTCCCTTCCCCTTCTCATAGAAAACCCCGACCGCCTGGACACTTTCTGGGCACGGTCGGGGCAGAAACGCAAGTTGACATAAGGATACCAGTTCGGACCCCTCTCCGGCCCTGCGGAAAGAAATAAAAGGCCTGCAAATCTGCACAATTTAAATTACTTTTCGGCATCTCTCACACGAAAGCGCAAACTCTTCGGCGCGCGCTCGCCCAGCTCGCCTCGCAAGCGCTCCAGAAGCTGGCCTTGCATCAGATCCAACTCCTGCGCCCAGACGGAATCCGAGCAGCCCACGGTGACCTCGCCGGCGCGTTCGGAGACCGGGCTGGCGACTGCGGCGATTCGCTCGCCGACAACCTCGGCCCAGGCAGACTGCACCGCGGCGAGCGGCGTCTTCGGGGCCGCCTGCTGGAGCGCTGCCCGCAGGGCATTTGCGGCGGGGCGGGGCGCGCGGCGGTGGCTCATGCTGCCGCGGCCTCCTCGTCCAACAGCGGCATCCGCACGACCCTGCCGATCGAGGCCGCCGGCAACGAGTCCTCCGAAGCGGCGCTCAGCAGAGCCTGGCCGCCATCGCCGAGCCGCTCGACCAAACGCTGGCGGCGGTCTGGGTCGAGCTCGCTCATTACGTCGTCGAGCAGCAGCAGCGGGACGACCTGCCGGGCCGTGATCAGTACGTGGCGCTCGGCGAAGAGCAGGGACAGCAGGGCCGCCCGCTGCTGGCCCTGCGAGCCGTAGCGGCGCAGCGAGCGGCCCTGCGTGGCGATCTTGAGCTCGTCGAGGTGCGGGCCCCAAGAGGTGCGGCCGAGGCGCAGGTCCGCCTCGCGCCGCTCCCCCAGGCCCACCCGAATCTCCTCCGCCGTGCCGGTGGCACGCGGCGCGTATTCGAGCTCCCCCCCACCCTCGAGGCCGAGCTCCTCGGCGGCGAGGGCAAACGGGCCGGCGAGCTCCCCAACGGCCTCGGCCCGCGCGGCGGCCAGCGCGGCGGCGGCCTCGGCCAGCGCCGCGTCCCAGGTGTCGAGCTGGGACGGGGCCCCTTGTCCCGCGGCGAGGCGGGCGACCATCGCATTGCGCTGGGCCAGTGCCTGGCCGAAGCGCTGGCGCAGCGCGGCGCGGCGCGGCCAACGCGCCGCGACAAAGCCGTCGATGTGCGCTCGCCGCTCCGCCGGCGGGCCCTTGACCAGGCTGAGGCGATCGGGGGAGAAGACCGCCACCGGGGGTCGGCTGCGGGCAAGGGTCGCGGGGTCCGCAGCGCTGCCGTCGAGCAGGTGGCGGCGTCCCTCGGTGCGGCTCACCGAGGCGAGCAGGTGGCGCTCGATCCCATCCTCATCGCGGATCGTCGCTTCGGCGCGGGCAAAGGAGCCGCCGAAGGGGATCAGGTCACGGCGGTCCGCAGTCCGAAACGAGCGCCCGGTGAGGGCGAAGTAGAGCGCCTCGAGCAGGTTGGTCTTGCCGACCCCGTTGGGCCCGACCAGGCTGACGATCCCCGGTCCCAGCTCGATCCGGGCCTGCGCCAGGCTCCGCAGCGGTCTCGCTTCGACGGCGGAGACCAGCACCGCGAGCTCACACGTTGAGGCGGATCGGCATCACCAGGTAGCGGAAGTCTTCGTTGTCGACCGGCTGTAGCAAGCCCGGCCGCAATGGCGAGATCAGGCGCAGCATCACCTCGTCGCCCTCGACGCTTTCGATCCCTTCGCGGAGGAACTCCGGGTTGAAGCCGATCTCCAGCGGCTCGCCCTCGAAGGCTGCCGGCATCGTCTCTTCGGCATCGCCGACGTCCGGGGTCGAGGCCGCGATCGTCAGCTCCCCCGGCGCGAAGGAGAGCCGCAGCGGCGCGTTGCGCTGGGCCAGCTGGCTGATCCGGCGGGTGACGTCGAGCAGCTCGGGTCGCGGCAAGCGCACGTCGTGGTCGTAGGACTCCGGCAGGAGTTGCCGAAAGTTGGGGAACTGGCCCTCGATCAGCCTCGTGTTGAGGACGATCTCCCCTGCCTTGAAGATGGCCTGGTTGCGCTGCAGGGCGACCGACACCGTCTCGACCCCGCCGGCGGAGACGATCCGGCCCAGCTCGCGCAGCGCCTTGGCCGGGATGTTCGCCTCGAGCTCGCCGCCGATCGCCGTCTCCAGCTCGGTGCGCTTGACCGCGAGGCGGTAGGAGTCGGTCGCAACCATGGTCATCTCCGAGCCGCTTGCGCTGACCAAAACCCCGGTCAGGACGGGGCGCATATCGTCGCGCGAAGCGGCCCGAGCGACGAGGTCCACCGTGGCGGCGAGTGCCGCGGCCGGAATCGAGAGCGGCTCGCCCTCCTCCTCCGGAAAGGTAGGGAAATCCTCGCTGGGGAGGACGCGAAGGTGGAAGCTCGAGCTGCCGCTGCGGATCTCGACGTCGCGCTCGCTCTCGCGCAGCTCGATCTCCACCGCCGAGTCGCCCAAGGAGCGGGAGAGCTCGGCAAGTAGGCGGCCGGGAAGGAGGACCGCGCCGCTACCGTCGGCTTCGGCGCCGAGCTTCGTCTTCATCCCCATCTCGAGATCCGTTGCGCAGAGACTGACGCCGTCGCCGTCGGCGCTGAGGAGGATGCCTGAGAGCGACTGGGTCGCGGCGCGCGTTGAGACGGCCCTGGAGACGACCGAGAGCTTTGCGACGAGCTCGTCTCGTTTGGTTGTCAGCTTCAAGTGATCGATGCCTTCTTGAGTTGGATTAGGACTTGTGGAAAAACGCGAGACAGCGGCCTAGTCCGCACTGGGTAGCGGTTCGTGGGCTGTGGAGGGAACTGTGGGAAAGCATTGATTCTTACAGTGCCAGCGGCGGTCAGGCTCGCCCTGTGGAGTAGCTGTGGATTGCATCGCGCAGTTCCTTGACCTGCGAGGCCAGCGTCGCGTCCTCGGCGAAGCGAGCTTCGGCGCGCCGGATCGAGTTGAGCACGGTGGAGTGATCGCGCCCGCCGTAGAGACGGCCGATCTGGGGAAGCGAGAGGTCGGTCATCTCGCGGGTGAGGTAGATCGCGACCTGGCGGGCGCTGAGCGGGGTGGCGGCCCGGGTCGAGCCGACCAGCTCGGCCCGGGAGATGCCGAAGGAGGCCGATACCCGCTGCTGGATCTCCTCGACCGGCGTGCGCTCGGGAGCGCGGACGACGTTGGGGATGACGGCATCGATCAGCTCCGGGGTGAGCGGCTTCGCGGTGAGCGAGGCGTGGGCGATGACCCGGGTGAGCGCTCCGTGCAGCTGGCGCACGTTGAGATCGATGCGACGAGCGAGCTCGGCGAGGACGTCACCCTCGGTGTCGATGCCCGCCTCGCGGACGAGGCGGCGCAGGACGGTAAGGCGGGTGGCCAGGTTCGGCGGTTCGACCGCGACCGTCAGGCCCCACTCGAAGCGGTCGCGCAATCGCGACTCCAGGGTGGAGAGCTCGCTGGGAATGCGGTCGGCGGAGAGGACCAGCTGGCTGCCGCCTTCGTAGAGCGCGTTGAAGGTATGGAAGAACTCGTCCTCGGTGTGGCGCTTGCCCTCGAGGAACTGGACGTCGTCGACGAGCAGCACGTCGAGGTCGCGGTAGCGGCGCTTGAACTCCTCAGCACCGGCCTTGCGCAGGGCGGTGACGAACTCGTTGGTGAAGCACTCCGCGGTCGTGTAGCGGACGTTGAGGCCGGGTGCCGAGGCACCGAGGTAGTTGGCAATCGCGACCAGGAGGTGGGTCTTTCCCAGCCCGGGCGGCCCGTGCAGGAAGAGCGGGTTGTAAGCCTCCGAGGGTGCCTCGGCAACGGCCAAAGCCGCGGCGTGGGCGGCGCGGTTGCCGGCACCGATGACGAAGCGGTCGAAGCTGTAGTTGGCGTTGAGGTCGAGGCCAGGGCCGCGGTCGGACTCGAGGGCGATGGAATCCGCCTCGGCGACGAAGCGCACGGCTTTCAGTTGCGAGCCGGCGCCGGCGAGAGCCTCGTGGATCAGGCCCGAGTAGCGCCGCTCGGTCCAGGCGCGGATGCTCTCGGGCGCGGTGAGGAGGAGGGTCTCTGCCTGGGCTCCGGTGACCTTCAGGGGTTCCAGCCAGAGCTGGAACGTGGAGTGCGGGACCGAGGCCCGCAGCCGGTCCTGAATATCCCTCCAGAGGGAGTCGAGATCCTGTCCTTGCGCGTCACCGGTCACCAGCGGCCGACCATAGCGGCGCCTGGGTGGGCCAAAATTCGTCCCTCCGCAAATGCCGCTGAAATCATTTCCCCACCGAGTTCACCCAGCGCGCGGCGCGTCCGTATACTGCGACGCCCGATGAAGCGGACTTATCAGCCGAAGAAGCGCAAGCGGGCGAAGACGCACGGGTTCCGGGCGCGCATGAGCACGCGCGGTGGCCGGGCGATTCTCAAGCGCCGCCGCCGCAAAGGCCGGAAGCGCCTCACCCCCTAGATGGCGGCGAAACGACGCCGCCTCTCGCGGAGCGGCGAGTTCGACCGCGTCTATCGCGACGGAACATCACATGCAACCCGCTACCTCGTCCTCTACAGCTTCCCTCGCAAGGACGAGGAGGACGAAGAGGTGAGGCTCGGGGTGTCGGTGAGCCGTAAAGTCGGCGGTGCCGTCGATCGCAACCGCGTCAAGCGGGTCCTGCGCGAGACCTTCTGGGGACTCGCGGAGAAGCTTCCGGCTCAGCACGACTTCGTCCTCGTCGCCCGGCCGGCGATCGGCGAGCTGATCGAGCGCGACGGGTCGGACGGGGTGCGGGCAAGCATCGAGGAGGCCCTCGCGGGCTCCCCCGGAAAGAAGCGTTCCACGTGAAACGTCCCCTCCTGACCCTGATCGGCGCCTACAAACGCTGGATCTCACCGGCCATTCCTCGCCGCTGCCGTTACGAGCCGACCTGCTCGACCTATGCCGCCGAATCGATCGGCCGCTTCGGCGCCGTCCGCGGAACGCTCCTCGCCAGCTGGCGCCTGCTCCGCTGCAATCCCTTCAGCCATGGGGGCTTCGATCCGGTGCCGAAGCGATTCACGCTCAAGGTCGGGCCCGTCGATCCGGCCGTCTACCACGGGGAGATCCACTCGTGATCGTCGAGGCAAACATCCTGCAGCCGCTGATCGACCTCGTCAACTCGGTCCTCAAGTTCTTCCACGACAGTGCTGGGCTGAGCTGGGGGATGTCGATCATCGCCCTGACGGTCCTCACCCGAGCGATCTTGGTTCCGCTCACCTACCGGCAGATCAAGGGCATGCGCGCGATGCAGGCGCTGCAGCCTCAGATCAAAGAGATCCAGGCCAAGTTCAAAAACGACCGCCAGCGCATGCAGCAGGAGATGATGCGCTTCTACCAGGAGAACAAAGTCAATCCCCTGGCCTCCTGCATCCCCCTCCTCGCCCAGCTGCCGGTCTTCTTCACGCTTTTCTCGGTCCTCCGCAACGAGCTTCCGGCCGACATCGGCTGCGAAGCGGGCCAATGCGGCTCGGAAGCGTCGTTCCTCTTCATCAACGACCTGACCGCGAAGGCGCACGGCACCGAATTGATCGTGCTGTTGGTGCTCTACGTCGGCACGCAGCTGTTCTCGGGCATGGTGATGGCGATCACGGCGGACAAAAGCCAGCGCATGATGATGATGATCCTGCCTTTCATCTTCGTCCCCTTCGTGATCAACTTCCCGGCCGGCCTGGTCCTCTACTGGATCACGACCAACTTCTGGACGATTGGGCAGCAGTACGTGGTCCAGAGGGTTATTCCGCCACCGGTGGTTGTTACGGCGGCTACTGCGGTCGAAGCGAAGCCGCCTCCGCCGCCGCCTCGGAAGAAGAAGAAGCGGCGGTAGCAAGGGAGCGCCGGGGGAGGTGCACGGGATCGGCCGAGACCTCCCCCGGCGCTCCCTTATTCCGGAAGCTTTTGAGGAGAGGGCCCCCATTTGGTGACAGGACCGCCCGCGCCTAGAGCCTGGCGCATAGACTGCTGCGCGTGACCGGAGCTGACGACTGGCCGCAGGAGCCCGCTGGGCGAGTTCGGGAGATCGTTGAGGAGGTGCTTGAGGAGCTTGACCTCGATGGGGAGGTTGAGATCGTTGAGGAGGAGGAGCGGATCACGGCCTCGATCGAGGGCGAGGACGACTACGGGCTGCTGATCGGCAAACGGGGCCAGACGATCGATGCACTGCAGTTGATCGCCTACCAGGCGGCCTTCCGAGGGTTGCGGGAGCGCAAGCGAGTTGTCGTCGATGCCGCGGGGTACCGGGAGAGGCGCCGGGAGACGCTCACGGCGCGCGCGGACCGGGCGGCTGAGCAGGCCTTGAGCGGCGGCAACTCGGTCGAGATGGACCCGATGAGCGCCCAGGAGCGGCGGGTCGTGCACGAGCACCTGAAGGAGCGCTCGGGCGTCGAGACCTACAGCGAAGGGGACGAGCCGCGGCGTTGCGTGGTCGTCGCGCCGCTTGTTTCTGAGTAGAGGAGCGGTCCCGGTAGGGGTTCCGCTTAACTTTTTCGAGCCGCGGCGCAGATCAGCCCATGGCCGATGACGAAAAAGTACAAGACGCTCCACCCCTACCGGGACCGCTCCTTGACGAGGTACAGAGAGCGACGATCACGCGCGTCTTGGAGCTTCTCGAGGAAGAGCGGGCGTCGGTTAGCTCTGTTACCGATCCGGGGCGGGCTTGGAGGGTTCACGTCGCCGACAGCCTCAGCGGGCTCGAGCTTCCGGTTCTTCGCGAGGCCGAGGCTATTGCCGACATTGGCTCTGGAGCGGGGTTTCCGGGACTTGTGCTCGCCGTCGCGCTACCCAATGCCAAGCTCGACCTGATCGAGTCGGTCGGGCGCAAGTGCGAGTTCATTCAGCGCGCCATCGACACAGCGAAGATCCCCAACGCCCGGGTTCTAAACCTCCGGTCCGAGGAGCTCGCCAAAGCGGACGGCGGCGAGGCCTACGCAGCGGTAACCGCCCGAGCAGTAGGCCGCCTCTCAACCCTCGCCGAGCTCGCCTCACCCCTGCTCAAAGAGAACGGCGTCCTAGTCGCCTGGAAGGGCAAGCGCGACCCGGACGAGGAGGAGCAGTTGGCACGCGCCGCGTCGGACCTGGCCATGCGCCCAGAAGAAATCCGCCACGTGGGCCCCTTCGCCGGCAGCCAACACCGCCACCTACACCTGATCCACAAGGTCGGCCCCACGCCTTCCAAGCTGCCCCGCCGCCCGGGCATGGCCAAGAAGCGACCGTATGGATGAGGAATGAGGGCCGCTCCGCTGGAGCCTCGCGAAGCGGCCCCCGGCAAGGTGAGTATGAGCCGCGAAGCGGCTCCATCTTGGTGAGCGAAGCGAACATAGGCTCCAGCGGACCGGCCCTCATTCCTCACGCAAACTAGTCTGCGGCCATGGGCGCCGTTTACGCGATCTCAAACCAAAAGGGCGGCGTCGGCAAGACGACCACCGCGGTCAACCTCGCCGCCTGCATGGCCGCCTCCGGCGCCCAGACCCTGCTCGTCGACCTCGACCCCCAGTGCAACGCCACGGTGGCCCTGGGCGGCGACCGCGACCTGCACCCCTCCTCCTACGACTGCCTGATCGGCGAGGTCTCGGTCGCCGAGGCCGCCCGCCCGGCGGGTCCGGACAACCTCTGGCTGGTGCCGGCAAACAAGGATCTGGCTGGCGCCGCGGTCGAGCTGCCGCGGATCGAGGGCTCCGAGACCCGCCTGCGCGAGCGCCTCGGCCCGGTGCGCGAGCGCTTCGCCTACACGCTGCTCGACTGTCCCCCCTCGCTGGGCCCGGTCAGCGTCAATGCCCTGGTCGCCGCCGACCGGGTCGTCGTGCCGGTGCAGGCGGAGTACCTGGCGCTCGAGGGCCTCGTCCAGTTCCTCGAGACGCTGGCGACGATCCGGCGCGAGCTCAACCCGGCGCTGGAGGTGTCGGGCCTGCTGGTCACCATGCACGACGAGCGCACCCGCCTGGCGCAGGACGTCGAGCGGGAACTGCGCGAGCACTTCCCAGAGATGGTCTTCGAGACGGTCATACCGCGCAGCGTCCGCGTCGCCGAGGCGCCAAGCTACGGCCTGCCCGTGATCGACCACTCGCCCCACTCGCGCGGCTCCAAGGCCTACCGAGCGCTTGCCGAGGAGTTGGCAAAGCGTGGCTAGCGCCGCCAAGAAGACGAAAAAAAGAGGCCTCGGAAGCGGCCTCTCGGCGATCCTGCCCGAGGCGGGCGCCACGCAGGCGGGCGAGTTGCGCGAGCTGCCGACCGAGCTGATCAAGCCAAACCCAAACCAGCCCCGCACCAAGATCGACCCCGAGGCGCTGGCCGGCCTCGCCTCCTCGATCGAGGCCAACGGGGTCGTGCAGCCCCTGCTCGTCCGTCCCCTCGCCGACGGCAGCTACGAGCTGATCGCGGGCGAGCGCCGCTGGCGTGCCGCCCAGGCCGCCGGCCTGGCCAAGGTACCCGCCGTCATCCGCGACCAGGAGCTGGCCGAGCGCCTCCAGGTGGCGCTGATCGAGAACATGGTCCGCGAGGATCTCAACCCGGTCGACGAGGCCCGCGCCTGCGCCGCCCTGGTCGACGAGCTCGGCCTCTCCAGGGAGGAGCTCGCCAAGCGAGTCGGCCGCAGCCGCCCCGCGGTCTCCAACCTGATCCGCCTGCTCGACCTTCCCGACGAGGCGCTGGAGATGCTCGAGTCCGGCGCGCTCAGCGAGGGCCACGGCAAGGCTTTGCTCGCCGCCGAGGGCAACGACGTGCGGCGCAGACTAGCCCGCGACGCGGCCCGCGGTGGCTGGTCGGTGCGCGAGACCGAGAACAGGGCCAAGCTGGCTGGCCAACCAAAGAAAGGGAGGGGACCCCGAGCAACCCTCTCCCCGGAGGAGGCCGAAGCGATGCGCGCAGCGGCCGACGAGCTCGAGTCGGCGCTCGGCCACGAGGTCCAGGTCAGGCCCAGGGGAGGGGAGATAGAGGTCGGGATTCGCCTCGCCGATCTCGACGAGGCGATCGCCCTCGCGCGCGAGATCAAGCGGCGCGGCTGACCGGGCGTAGGTTCGCCAGCTGACTTTCGATCATCGCGACCAGCTCGGGCGACACGCCCTCGGTTTCCTCGCGGGCGTTGGCGAGCGCTTCGGGGGCGCGCTCCAGCAAGTCAGCCACAGTCGCCGTCGCTCGCTCGCGGGGGACACCCCACCGGGCCGCCTCGTCGATCACCCTTTCCGCGGTCACGCGGTCCGTGCGCTGGACGCTGTCGACATACATCGCCAGGCGCCGGGCGACCCGTGTTCCCTCGCTATCCTTCGCCTGGCTACGGGCGATTAGCTCAGTTGGTTAGAGCGCGTCTCTGATAAGGACGAGGTCCCTGGTTCGAATCCAGGATCGCCCACTCGTGCAACAGATGCAGATCTACGGCGTCAGCTTTGACATGGTCGGCAAGCAGCCGATCGTCTTGTTGAAGACCGTCGACAGCAACAAGTTCCTGCCGATCTGGATCGGGCACCCCGAGGCGGCGGCGATCCTGATGAAGCTGCAGGGCGCCTCGACCCCTCGCCCGATGACCCACGACCTGCTCTCCGACCTGCTCGAGCAGGTCGACGCCAAATGCGAGCGGGTCTCGGTCACCGAGTTGCGCGACAACACCTTCTACGCCTCGATCACGATCTCGGTCAACGGCACCGAGATGGAGATCGACTCGCGCCCCTCCGACGCCCTCGCCCTCGCGGTCCGGGTCTCGGCACCGATCTTCGCCGACGAGGACGTGATCGAGGAGTCGGCGATCGAGTTCGAGCACGACGTCGAGGACACCGAGGAGGTCGTCGACAAATTCAAAGAGTTCCTCGACGAGGTCACCCCCGACGACTTCGCCAAGGGCGAGGATTCCTAGGCGCCGGCCGGCGCCAGGGCCAGCTCCAAGATCTTCTCGACCAGCTGCTCGAAGCTCATCCCCGCGGCCTCAGCCGCCTGGGGGAGGAGGCTGGTGTCGGTGAGGCCGGGGATCGCGTTGACCTCGAGTACCTGTGGGCCGCCGGCGGCGAGGATCAGGTCGACCCGAGAGAAGCCGGAGCAACCAAGCGCCTCGTAGGCGCCGAGCGCGGCCTCGGTGACCGCCGCCGCCTCCTCGCCGTTCAGCTCCGCCGGGCAGGCGAAGGAGGTGCGCCCGATCTCGTAGCGGGCCTCGAAGTCGTAGCTGTCGCCCTCCCGGGGAATCGCCTCGACCACCGGCAACGGCTCGCCCCCGAGCACGCTGACGGCCAGCTCGCGCCCCTCGACGAAGCGTTCGAGCAGGACCCGGTCGTCGTAGCTGAAGGCCGAGACCAGCGCCTCGGGCACGTCGAACCAGTTCTCGGCGAATTTGATCCCCAGTGCCGAGCCGCCGCGGCTGGGCTTGACCACCAGCGGGAAGCCGAGCCGCTCCTCGAGGCCGCCGAGCGCGTCGGCGGCGCCCAGCTCGCGGAAGGCGGTCTCGTTGAAGGCGAACCAGTCCGGGGTCGGGATGCCGCGCCGAGCGCAGCTCGTGCTTGGCCAGGACCTTGTCGATGCAGCGCGCGCAGGCCGCGATGCCGGGCCCGGTGAAGGGGATGCCGAGGATCTCGAGCAGCTCCTGCGCGGTCCCGTCCTCACCGCCCGGGCCGTGCATGGCGACGAAGGCGATTTCGGGCCGCTCCGCCAGCAGCCGCTTGACCAGGTCGCCGTCGGCTTCCAGCGGCAGCACTTCGTGGCCGAGCCGCTCCAGCGCGTCCTCGACCCGCGCCCCGGAGCGCAGCGAGACGCCCCGCTCCAGCGAGCGACCGCCTTTGAGGACCGCGACCTTCAAGCGCCGCCCTCTCCGCTCCTGCGGAAGGGCACCACGTTCTCGGGTTCCGCCTCCTCTTTGCGGGAAGGAGCCGCCGGGGCCGCGGGTTGTTCGCCGGTCAGTGCCCCGTAGAGCTCGACCTGCTCCTCCACCGTCCTGCCGATGCGTCGAATTCCCTCCCGGATCTCGTCCTCGTTGCTGGCCGAGAAGTTGAGCCGCATCGAGTTGCGCCCGCGCCCGTCGACGTAGGCGGCCGCGCCCGGCACGAAGGCGACGTCCTCGCGCAGCGCCTTCGCCAGCAGGTCACTGGTGTCGATGAAGGGGGGAAGGGTGGCCCAGACGAAGAGTCCGCCCTCGGGCTCGGTCCAGCTTGCCTGCGGCGGGAAGTAGCGCCCGAGCGCCTCGACCATCGCGTCGCGGCGGTCGCGGTAGATGTCGATCAGGCTCTCGATGTACTCCCGCCAGCCCCCTCCGCCGAAGTACTCGCGGACGAAGTACTGGGTGAGGGTCGAGGTGCAGAGGTCGGCCGCCTGCTTGCCCAGCACCACCTTCTCCATCACCGGCGGCGGTGCCACTGCCCAGCCGAGGCGGATGCCCGGGGAGAGGATCTTGGAGAAGGTGCCGACGTAGATGACGAAGTCGCCGCCGTCGAGCTGGTAGAGCGGGGGAAGGGGGTCTCCGCCGAAGCGGAGCAGGCCGTAGGGGTTGTCCTCGACCACGAGCAGCTCGCGCGAGCGGGCCAGCTCAACCAGCCGCCGCCGCCGCTCCAGGGACATCGTCACCCCGGCCGGGTTTTGAAAGGTCGGCACCGTGTATATGAACTTGGGCCGACGCCCGTCCAGCTCGAGCCGCTCCAGGGTGTCCTCGAGTTCCTCGACCTTCAAACCGTCCCGGTCGCATTCGACCTGGATCGTCTCGGCCTGGTAGCTGCAGAAGACGGGGATCGCTCCCGGGTAGGTCGGCGCCTCGCAGATCACCACGTCGCCCGGGTCCAGCAGCGTCTTGCAGAGCAGGTCGATCGCCTGCTGGCCGCCGGTGGTGACGATCACGTCGTCGGGGTCGGGCAGCATCCCCTCGGCACCCATCACCTCGACGATGCAGTCGACCGTCTCGCGGAAGCCCTCGGTCGGGCCGTACTGGAGCGCCTCCGCCGCCGACTCCTGGGCGATCCGGGTCATCTGGGCGGCGAAGGCCTGGGGCGGGAAGGTCGAGGTGTCGGGCAGCCCGCCCGCCAGCGAGATCACCTCTGGCCGCGCGGTCACCGCCATCAGGTCGCGCATCGCGGAGGAGCGCATCACCCGGGTCCGCTCGGCGAAGAGGCCGGCGTAGCGCTCGAGGTCGCTGCTGCTCGCGTGGGCGCGGCGCCGGTGGGGCGGTTCGGGCATGCGGACAGTGTGGCGAATCGGCGCCGTCGCGCCGGGGGAGTTAGGTTTTCCGCGTGGGATCTTTCTCCGGCATCTGCTTCGAGCTCGGCATCGGCATCGCGATCGGGATGCTCGCCGGGACAACCGGCACCCACGGTTCCGCCCGCGGGCGGATGACGATCCTGGCCGGGGCGATCGCGCTCGCGATCGGCTTCCTGCTCTCCGGCAGCGCCGACGTCAACAGCCTCGCCGGGGCGCTCTTTTGCCCGATCGGAGCTGTCTTCGCCTGCCTTGTGGTCAGCGACGTGGTCAGCTCGGCGGGCCGGCGCGAGGGCAGCGGCGCCGGCGCCCTCGGCTTCCTCGTCTCTCTCGCGGCCCTGGTGGTCGTAGCAATCGCGATTCTGCTCTCCCCGGCGGTCCTGCTGGTCATCGCCGCTCTGATCTGGCTGGGCATCTCTCGCCGCCGGCGTGCACAGCGCAAGCACGCCGGCCTGCGCGTATTGCGCTAGTCGCCGCGCCCAAACCGCGATCATGGCGGCAGTGGCTGCCAAGAAGCTTGTCCTCACATACGTCGACTCGCTGCGCACCGACATGCTCGAACGGGCCGTCGCCGAGGGCCGTGCCCCGACCTTCGCCGCCCTGCTCGAGCGCGGCGTGCTGGTGCCGGACTGCGTCTCCAGCTTCCCCTCGGTGACCCCGGTGGCGAGCGCGGAGATGGTCACCGGGCTGGGCGCGGACGGGCACTGGATCAGCGGCATGAACTGGTACCACCGGCTCGAACGGCGCTACGTCGAGTACGGCTCCTCGCTGGAGGCGAGCCGCGCCTTCGGCATCTTCCGCTCGCTCTATGACCTCGTCTACAACATGAACCTCGCCCACCTCAACCCGGGCGTCGAGACCCTCTTCGAGCAGCTCGACGACGCGGGCCTGCGCACCGCCTGCACGCCGTTCCTGATCTACCGCGGCCGCCATCGCCACCAGGTCTCGCTCGACGGGCTGCTGCGCCGCGCGGTCGACGCAACCCGGCTCAAGTTCCGCCACCACACCTGGGGCCCGGCCGAGCTCTTCTACGGCGACCTCTACGCCAGCCGGGAGGTGCCCTGCAAGTCGACCTCGATCCCCGGCAGTCGCGATGGCTACTCCGCCTGTTGCGCGGGGGAGCTGGCGAAGGCCGACGGCTTCGACTTCCTGCTCTTCTCGCTGCCCGACAACGACAACTACTCGCACCGCTTCGGCCCCGAGGCGAGCGTCGAGTCGATCGCCAAGGCCGACCACTGCTTCGGCAAACTGGTCGAGGCCTGTGGGGGACTGGATGCCTTCCTCGCCGAGCACGCGGTGATCCTTCTCGCCGACCACGCCCAGACCGACGTCCACCGCGGCCTGCCGCTGGCCGAGCTGCTCGCTCGCGAGTTCTCCGTCCTGCAGCCCTCCCAGGAGCGACCGGAGGAGGCCCAGCTCGCGGTCAGCCCGACCGGCCGCGCCGCCCACGTCTATCTCCTGCCGGGGGACGGCGAGCGAGCCGACCCCGAAGCGTTGCGGCGAGCGCTGGGGACGATCGAAGGGGTCGACCTGACCTGCCGGATGGAGACCGCCGGCGGCGAGCCGCTGTGCCGGGAGCTGCCCGGCCCCCCCGAACCGGGCGCCGTCGCGGTGGTCGAACGCGGTCCCGAGGCCCTGCGCTTTCGCCCCGCGGCACAACACGCCGGCCCCCTGCCAGGAGGAAAAGACGTTGCGCCCGTGGAGGACCTGCGGGGCGGGGGGTGGGAAGTGGGGGGATCGCTCGCGGCGCTGGAGGCCAGCATCGAGGACGACCGCCTCTCCAGCTCGACCTATCCCGATCCGCTCGCTCGTGTCTGGTCGGCGCTCTGTGCCCCGCACGCGGGGGACTTCATCCTCTCGCTCGAGCCGGGCTATGAGGCCGTCGACTGGGGCGGGGTCTCCCACGCCGGCGGTGGCAGCCACGGCGCCCTGCACGCCGGCGACTCGCTCGGCCCCCTCCTCTTCGCCGGCTGCGGCCCAAAACATGCTGCCGAGCGAGCCCAATGGACACTCTCCGACGTAGCACCCGAAATTCGCCGCCACTTTGGTCTGAGCTAGTGAAAGAGCGGCCGCTCAGGCAGGCAACGACCGGGATACACCTCGGACGGGCGGATACTCAAATCGACGGCCTAATTAGGCCGTCGATTGGACGGTCGAGGTGTATCCCGGCCGTTGCCTGCCTAGCAGTGCTCCTCGCACTCCTCCCCTCGACCGCCGCCGCCCAGGTAAGCGCCACCCAAGCCTCCCGCATCGCCGCCCACGATCCCAAGGCGATCGAGGAGCGCGAAAGGAACACGGTGCTAACCCACAGCGCCAGCAAGGTCGACGGCAACTGGGAGGTCGCCTACTTCGCCGGCGGCAAGGAGGTGGCGCTGGTCATCGTCGATCCCCAGACGGGCCTGGTGCGCGAGTCCTGGACCGGCTACCAGGTCGCCTGGAAGATGGCGCGCGGTTACTCCGGCGCCTTCGGCCACAAGCTCAACGCGCCCTACGTCTTCCTCCCCCTCTGCGCGGTCTTCCTGCTCGGCCTCCTCGACTGGCGCCGCCTGCGCCGGATGGCGAACCTCGACCTGCTCTTCCTGCTCGGCTTCGGCGTCTCCAACTACTTCTTCAACCGGGCCGAGATCGGCGTCTCTGTGCCGCTCCAGTACATCCCGCTCGCCTACCTGTTCGGGCGGGCACTGTGGATCGGGCTGCGCGGGGGGGAGGGGATCCGGCCGCGCTGGCCGGCGGCCTGGCTGCTGGTCGCCGCTCTCTTCCTGATCGGCTTCCGGGTCGGGCTCAACATGGCCGACTCGGGCGCGATCGACGTCGGCTACGCCGGCGTGGTCGGCGCCGACCGCATCGCCCACGGCGAACCGGTCTACGACAACTTTCCCAGCGACGTCTCCCAGGGCGACACCTACGGACCGGTCAACTACGTCGCCTACGTTCCCTTTGAGCGAATCTGGCCCTGGTCGGGAACCTGGAACGACCTCCCCGCGGCCCACGGCGCGGCAGTCTTTTTCGACCTCGCCACCTTCGCCCTGCTGATCCTCCTCGGCCGCAGGATCAGGCCGGGCCCCGCAGGCAACAAGCTCGCCGCGACGCTCGCCTTCGGCTGGGCCGCCTACCCCTACACAGCCTTCGCCCTGCTCTCGAACTCCAACGACTCGTTGGTGGCGATGCTGCTGGTGGGCACGCTCCTCGTCCTCGCCCGCCCAGCCGCGCGAGGCGTCATGGCGGCCCTGGCCACATTGGCGAAGTTCGCACCCGTGGTGTTGGTGCCGATGCTTGCGACGTACGGTGAGCGCCGCTGGAAATTCGTCACCGGCTTTGCCCTGACCGCCGCTGTTCTCTTGGCATGGCCCGCCATCGATCCGGGATTTCACACCGTTTACGACCGCACGATTGCCTACCAAGCGGGAAGAGCGTCGCCCTTCAGCGTCTGGGGGCAGGTAGCTGGACTTGAGCCCCTACGCATCGCGATCCTGGCGACAGCCGCCACCCTCGCCCTGCTCTTTGCCTTCCGCCCCAAGCAAAAGCAGCTATTCCAAGTAGCGGCCCTGGGAGCAGCCCTCCTAATCGGCGTCCAGCTGACCATGCACCACTGGTTCTACCTCTACATAGTCTGGTTCTACCCTCTCCTGCTACTGGGGATGACCATTTCGGAGACCAAACAGGGTCTGAAGAGAGTTGTCAGCCCCCCTCTTTACAAGAAAGTATCTCCTTAACAATTCACTTTCGGCTGTAAGGCGGAGATGTCATTTCGCTTGGCATGGCGAGTTTCTCGGTGCACCAAATTCCACTGCAACATAGTTATGTGATTAATGGACGGCCCGTCGAGTTGCATTCCTGTTGCGCGGTGGTGTAGAAAACTCGCGCTGTACCGAAAGGTGAATGTGCCGTCCACAGTGCGCACGCGCACGCCAGTCGAGAGGGAGAAGCCGCATGCAGGGTAAGAGGTTGTTTGGCGTCGTTGTGCTGGCCCTGTTTCTTCTATGTTCCGGCGCCGCGCTGGCCGAGCAGGGATCGCCGGAAGAGAACACCTCGACTGCCGCGTCTCGCTCGACGGCGGTTGGGTCACCAGCGAACTGGCGAGCGCCACGGCGGAGCCGGTCCAGCTCAAAGGTGATACCGCAAGCTATGAACCCGTTGACCCCCGATGAGACGACCGGGGAAGATCGCGCTACTCTCGGTGCTTCTGGTGCTGGTGTTGATTGGTGTCGCATATGCCTTGGAGAGAGCCGCGCAGGGGCCTGGACCGTCGAAGCAGGTCGCTGTGTCGGCGATGGTGCGGTCTGATCGCGGCGGATGCCGGCGATCGGAAGATCCGCCGGCCAAGGTCCCCCGGGGCCTGTTCGACCACGCGCACCGTGTCCTCGTCAATTCGGTCGTCATAGGGTGCGGGAGAAGGTTGGGCGGCTGGTTTCGCCTTGTCGCCTACGTCCGGGCGGATCACCGATCGAGGCAGCTTTGCTACGTACTGGAACAACCGTCGAGGGGCGCCAAGAGCGGAGGCGGTTGCGTCGAGGCGTCCCCGACGGTCCCGATCTGTCATGCGCAGTGCTGGATAGGGCCTAGCGGTCTGAATCCGGGCCGGAACGGCGTCTCGAAGGTAACCGTGGTCTCCGGCGCGGTGACAGGGAGGGTAAGAAACCTCACGCTGTCGGCCGCCGATCGTAGTCTCGAACCTGGGCCGCGTCCGATTGTGGGGGTAATAGGCGGATCTCTCGCCAGGAAGTTCGAGCTGGACGGGGACGTCTCCATATTCGCCTATCTGGTCAAGCCCTGCCTGGCCACCGGGCAGGAGGTATCGCTCGTCGCTGGTATGGAAGACGGGGGCAAAGTAGATCTAGGGGGAAACGCCTTGGCGGAGTGTGGCTGAGCCCGAGACTACGAGGACAACATCCGAGAATTGGCCGACGGGAGTCAAGGCGAGTTACCTATCGGCGAAGAGGTCGAATACGACAACCTGGGTCGGATCATGACTCTGCCGGGTAAATACGCCGGAGGCGGCAAACTGGAATCCGGCCAGAAGATCTACACCGAGAACCTGAGCCGCCACGTCACCTCCTACATCCGTCGCTCGGGCGTCGGCAAGCCCGGCTCCTGTCACCTCTTCCGTCACACGATGGCGACCCTGATGCTCGAAGGCGGCGCCGACATCCGCCACGTCCAGCAGATGCTCGGCCACGCCAGCATCAAGAGCACCCAGATCTACACCCGCGTCTCGCTGCGCAAGCTGGAGGCGGTCCACTCGGCCAGCCATCCGGGGGCGGGGAACGAGCCGCGGAGAGGGCGGGGCGGCGCCGAGGGGGGAGCGGGGAAGATCGGGGATCGTGGCCCGGCTGGCGAAGAGGGCCTTTCGGACTCTTAATCGAACGCTCCGCCGCTTCAACGGCTCCGGCGGGGTCGCTATCGTGGTTTGAGCAACACGGCGATCTCACCGGAATGAGGATCAAATGGCAGTTCAGGATCAAGAGAGCTTCCGCAAGGCTCAGGCCAAGCTCGACGCAAAAGAGGATTTGGCCCCCTACATGGGCAAGTGGGTCGCGCTTCGGAGCGGCAAGGTCATCGCCAGCGACTTCAACGCCAAGGGCCTGCGAAGCAATCCAGAGGTGAGGCCGACAGACGCGATCGTCCCGGTTCCCCGCTCCCGCGCCGGCTTCTTCATCGCCTGAGCCCGTGGAGCGCCACGAGGGCCTCGTTGCACCGTACAAGCCCGGACCCGACGGGCAGCTGCGGCCGTACCTTCTGTTGACGCTGCTCGGAGTCAAGCCCGGCTTGGAGGTCGACATTCTCGGCTTGGTCGATACAGGTGCGGACAGGTCCGTACTGCCGATCGACTACGCAGAGGCTCTCGGCTGACCTACAGCCAGAGTCAGGGCGGGGTGACGAATACCTATGGGCTCGATGCGGCGCTCAGGCAGCGCGAACGAGTCCGAACCGGTGGTTCCGAAGAAGGCACGGAGATCTACCACTAACGAGTGTGGCTCGGACTCGCCAGCCTGGATCGACGCCGGGCCAGCGAGATCTCGAGGGGGCCTCAGCTTTTTTCGGCCGGGAGTTCGACCCGCCGACGCCGAGGAGATGAGCCTCTTCATCGGGGTCGAGGCGGCGAAGCGCTCGGGCGACATCATCCGAGCGCGGAGCGTGGGCGGTTGGCGTGGGTGTTAAGCCGGCGCCGGAACCATCACCGACTCAATCGAGTCAGCCAACCCCTGGTCGTTCACATCGACCACCGCCCCCATTACCCACACGTCCTCGTCCGCCGTCTCGAACTTGACCGGCATCTGGGTGATCATCTGCTCCAGGATCAGCTCCGGCTTGACGCCGAGGACGCTGGTGCGGGAGCCGGTCATGCCGACATCGGAGATGAAGGCGCTGCCCTGGGGGAGAACCCGCGCGTCTGCCGTCGGCACATGCGTGTGCGTTCCGAGCACGGCCGCGACTCGCCCGTCGAGGTGCCAGCCCATCGCCACCTTCTCGCTGGTCACCTCGGCGTGGAAATCGAGGATGGCGAAGTCGCACTTGATCTTCTCGAGGATGTTGTCGGCCTCGTGGAACGGGGAGCGGGCGACCTTGAGGCCGATCGCGCCGCTGAGGTTGATCACCCCGGCCCGGCGGCCGGCGATCTCGACCACCGTGTAGCCCCGGCCGGGGTTGGCGTAGGGGTAGTTGGCGGGACGGACGACGCGGTCGCTGCGGTTGAGGTAGCCGTAGACCTCGCGATGGCGGTAGACGTGGTTGCCGGTGGTGATCACATCGGCCCCGGCGTCGAAGATCGCCTTGGCCGTCTTCTCGGTGATGCCCATGCCCCCCGCCGCGTTCTCGCCGTTGACGACGACCATCTCCGGCTCGTAGCGCTCGCGCAGCCCCGGCATCGCCGCGGCAAGGCCGCGCCGCCCCGGGCCGCCGACCACGTCGCCGATGAAGAGCACCTTCATGGTCGCTGACCCTAGCTGCGCAATTGCGAAAGGGTGTACAGGGTGAGCGAGCGAAACGACGTGGTCGAGCGAGCGCTGGGCTACCCCTACCTGGCCCCGCGCGAGCCCTTCGCCCAGCTGGGCCACCGGACCCTCGATCCGGGGGAGGTCGAGATCGACCGCGAGGCACGCACCCCGGTGCTCGCCTACGGCTCCAACGCCGCCCCCCAGGTCCTCTCCCGCAAGCTGGCGTTGAGCGACCAGCCGGTGCTCGTCGTGCCCGCCCGGCTCGGCGGCTTCGACGTCGTCTACTCCGCCCACATCTCTCCCTATGGCGCGGTGCCCGCGACCCTGCAGCGCAGCCCCGGCACCGAGGTGCAGGTCCACGTCATCTACATGACCAGCGCCCAGATCGGGGTGATCTCGGCGACCGAGCCCAACTACGAGCCGACGCTGCTGGAGGGGATCGAGTGCCGGCTGGACGACGGCGAGGAGCTGGCGGAGCTCTCGGCCTACATCAGCCGCCACGGCTGCCTGCTCGTCGATGGCACGGAGGTCGCCCTCTCCGCGGTACCGGCCATCGGCAGGAAGTTCGACGACCTGAGCGAGCCCGAGGCGATGGAGCAGCTGAGGCACTCGCTCTCCTCGAGCGACACGATCGAGGCGTTCGTCCTCGCCAACGTCACCGACCCCGGCCTCTCTCAGGCCCGATCCGCCCAGCTGCCCCGCCGCCCGCTCATACCGCGCTGAAACGGCGCAGGGCGAGTCGGGCGAGCGCGCCGTAGCCGGCGATCAGGATCGCCAGGTGGCCGAGTGCGGCGACGATGCTCGGCCCGGCCGGGTCGAGGGCGCCGGTGATCGCCTGCAGCGCCGGCTTGAAGGGGAAGAGCGCGGCGACCAGCTTGATCGCGCCGTAGAGCCCCGGCCCGACCGTGCCGGAGGGGATCAGGGAGAGGAAGGCGACCGGCAGGACGACCATGAAGGCGAGCAGGGAGACCGCGCGGACCTCGCGCGCCGCCGCACCCAGCGCCGCCCCGGCCGCCCCAAAGGCCGCGCCGCCGGCAACGATCGCGACCAGCCAGAGGCCGAAGCGACCCCAGTGCAGGGGCACGAACAGGGCCAGCCCGGCAAGCATCAGCAGCGTCACCGCCAAGCCGAGCGCGATCCCGAGCGCGACCTTCTCGGTCAGCAGGGCGGAGGGCGATACCAACCCCCGGACCAGCCGCGGGAAGGCGTTCTCCTCCCGCTCCAATGCCAGCGAGCCGGCGACGAGCAGCACGGTGACGAAGGCGAGCGTGAAGGTCGCAGCGACGGAGATCGCAAAGATTTCGAGCGGTGGGGTGGAGGCGTTGACGACCTGCTTGTCGACCGTGACCGGCTGCGAGAGGCGGGTGAGAAGGGTCCCGGCGGTGCCGAGGTTGGCGCGGGTGAGCGCGGTGAAGCGGAGGACTTCGTCGAGCGAGTCGCGCAGCGGCCCGGGCGGTAGCGAGGTGCGCACGGCGCGGAGGATCCGGGCCGTGTTGCCGAGGCCGAGGATCCGGATCGCCTGGCCGAGCACGGTGAACTGGCCGCCGTTGACGACCAGCCCGGCGAACTTGCCGCCTTCGTGTGCGATCCGGCGGGCGATGACGAGGTTGGCCTGGGTCAGCAGCGAGTCGATCCGGTCGTTGACCAGCCGCGCCTTGACCGGGTCGTCCTCGTTGACGATGACTTCGACTTCGGGGGTGCCGGGGTTCGGGGTGGAGAGCGAGTTGAGTTCGTCGACCAGGTCGGCGGGCAGGATCAGCGCCGCCAGCACGTCACCGGAGCGCACCTCGTCTTCCGCCTCGGCGTGGCTCTTCACGTAGACGCACTCGACTCGCTTGCAGACCCGCTCGGCGACGCCGATCCTGGGCAGCTCGGTGGTACCGACGATGACCCGCGATTCGGCGGGTACTTCGTCGAGGAAGGCGACCCGCGGCTTCTCCGGGGAACGCGAGATCGCGAAGCCGACAAGGACGGCGATCAGGACCGGGTAGGCGACGAGCAGGACCGCCTGCAGGGGGGAGCGGCGGAGGATCTGCAGGTCCTTGAGCAAGAGCCAGCGCATCAGTGGCCCCGGTGGTGGAGGAAGGAGACGAAAGCTGTCTCGAAGTCCCGCTCGGCGGCCTCGGGAGCCTCGCGCCGGACCGCCTCGCGCAGCTCACCGGGCGAGCCGTCGAAGAGCGCCTCGCCGTCGGCGAGCACCAGCAACCGGCCGCCGTAGCGCTCCGCCTCCTGGATGTCGTGAGTGGAGAAGATCACCGTCGTCCCCCGCCCCGCTGCCAGCCCCGAGACGAACTCCCACAATCGCGCCCGCTGGCGCGGATCGAGCCCCACGCTCGGCTCATCGAGCAAGAGCACCGAAGGCCGCGCCAGCAACCCGATCGCAATGTTGATCCGCTGCTGGTTCCCTCCGGAGAGCCGTGCGACGATCTCCCCCCGCCGCTCGCCAAGCCCCGTCAGCTCCAACATCTCCGCCACCGAGGCCCGCGGATCGCCGTGCTTCTCCAGGCGCGCAAACAAAAGAAGGTTCTCCTCGACAGTCAGCCGCCGGTAGAGCGCCGCCTGCTGAGGCACCCACCCAACCTCCCCCTCCGGGACACGCACCTCCCCCTCATCGGGCTTGGAAATCCCGGCAAGAATCGAGAGCAACGTCGTCTTCCCGGCCCCATTCGGCCCAATCACAGCCACAAGCTCCCCAGCCGAGGCCTCGAAGCTGACCCCGCGCAGAGCTTCCCGCACCCCGAAGCGCATGACCAACTCACGCGCCTCCAGCACGGCCCCGCCCGTCCCCGTCCCCGCACCCATGCCGCCGAAAGCTACCCGCACCGGCCCGCCGCCTTTGTTGTGCAGCGCTTGAGACGGATGCCGGAGCTAGCGGCGCGCCTCCTCAATGGCATCCGATACGCGCCCCAGAATGGCATGAACCCGCCGAAGCGGGTTCATAAGCCAAAAATTCCGAAGCGCACGTTTGAATCTGGACTTGGCGAGAAGGATCGTGACGCGACGCTCGGACGGAACTGGGAGTGCCGCATCATGGCGAAGGCCAAAATCGAGAAGCACCGCTGGAGAAGCGAAAACCCTGACGCGAAATGCCCTAGGCATCCCAAGAAGGATTATCGGCTACTTGTCGAAGCTGCCTGGGGTGCAGGTTGGAGGTGCCAGAGGCGCAAGAAATACATCTATTGCTATCCGCCCGATGAGACTCGGGATTGGATCTGGGTTCCAATGACGCCGAGCGGATCTCGGACCCTTGAAAACGTTAAGAGCAACTTCCGGGCGGCCGGCCTGGACGTGTAACCTGCCGATCAGGGGATATGGCAAAGAATCGGAAGAGCAGCACTGAGACGACCAAACGCGAGGCGAACGTCCTTCTGGAGTTCTGCATGGTCGATCCGATGTCAGAGGAGGTGCTCGCTGCGAATTCTGAGGACGTGATCGAGGCTGTCCTGAACCATGCTTCTGAGATCGCTTTGGGGCCTGCCCTCGCAGTCAACTCTCACGAGTGCTCCATCAAGCTCCGCTTCGATGTTCTTGCCAAAACCGACGCCGAGATTCATAAACAGGTGGCCAAGGTGATCGCGATCATTGTTCGCGAGACCGATCTCGAGCTTCATGTGAGCCGCAGTAGCGTTGAAGCCATGCAAGACGCTGCGACCGGCGAGCTCACCGCGGCCTAGCTCAGCGAGCCTCCCACAAACACCACCTCCCCTAAACTCGGCTCTGAATGCCGTTCCCCGCCACACGCCTGCGCCGCCTCCGGCGCACGGAGCCGTTGCGCGGCCTGGTCCGAGAGACCAACCTGTCGCCCGCGCACCTGATCCAGCCACTCTTCGTCCTCGCCGGCGAGAACGTCCGCGAAGGGGTCGACTCGATGCCCGGCATCGAGCGCTTCTCGATCTCCGAGCTGGTCGCCGAGGCCACCGAGATCGCCACGGCCGGGGTCGGCACCGTCCTGCTCTTCGGCGTCCCCTCGGCCAAGGACGAGTCCGGCACGGGCGCCTACGACGACGAGGGCGTCGTGCAGATGGCGGTGCGGGCGCTGAAGGAGGCTCACCCCGACCTGACCGTGATCACCGACGTTTGCCTCTGCGGGTACACCTCGCACGGCCACTGCGGCTTCGTCCGCGACGGCGAGGTCGACAACGACATCACCGTCGAGCTGCTGGCGAAAACCGCGATCTCCCACGCCGAGGCCGGCGCCGACGCGGTCGCTCCCAGCGACATGATGGACGGCCGGGTCGGGACGATCCGCCACCAGCTCGACGAGGAGGGCCACTCCGGCCTTCCGATCGTCGCCTACAGCGCCAAGTACGCCTCCGCCTTCTACGGTCCCTTCCGCGACGCGGCCGACTCGACTCCCGAGTTCGGCGACCGCCGCGGCTACCAGATGGATCCGGCCAACGCCGCCGAAGCGGTCCGCGAGGCCGAACTCGACCTCGAAGAGGGCGCCGACATGCTGATGGTCAAGCCCGCCATCCCATACCTGGATGTGGTGCGCCAGGTCAAGCAGGCGACCGCAGCGCCGCTGGCCGCCTACCACGTCTCCGGCGAGTACTCGATGCTGAAGGCCGCCGCCGCGCAGGGCTGGATCGACGAGCGCGCCGCGGTGCTGGAGACGCTGACCTCGATCCGCCGCGCCGGCGCCGACGCGATCGTCACCTACTACGCCAAGGAGGCCGCCGGATGGCTTCGCTGAAGGTCCCGCAGTCGAAGGCTCGCTCGCGCAAGGACGGCGCTGCGATCCCCCTTGACGAGACCGACAAGCAGTTGATGAACCTCCTGCAGTCGAGCTTCCCGCTCGACCCCGAGCCATTCGCGATCATCGCCGCCGAGGCCGAGCTGGACCTCGACGACGTCCTCGCCCGCACCCAGCGCCTGCTCGACGGCCGCATCATCCGCGAGATCACTCCCATCTTCGACACCCGCGCGCTCGGCTACGAGTCGATGCTGGTCGCCGCCAAGGTCGACTCCGAGAACCCGCAGCGGGCTGCCGCGGCCGTCAACGCCCACCCGGGCGTCTCGCACAACTACCTGCGCACCCACGAGTTCAACCTCTGGTTCACGATCGCCACGCCGCCGGATTCCGAGCTCGGCCTGGCCGGCACGCTCGAGGTGCTGATGCGCGAGACCGGCGCCGAGTCGATGCGTGAGTTGCCCACCCTGACCCTGTTCAAGATCAACATGAACCTGGAGATGGAGAAGGGCACCGATGCCCTGGCGGCCGCCGCGGTCGACGCCTCGCCGCCGCGCGAGCTCGATGCGCAGCCCTACGACGAGCGCGACATCGCCGTGATCCGCGCCCTGCAGGGCCCGATGGAAGCGGTCGAGCGGCCGTATGACGCTGCCGCGGCCGAGGTCGGGATGAGCGCCGAGGCGCTGCTCGAGCACCTCGGCGGCATGGTCGAGCGCAAGCTGCTGCGCCGCGTCGCCGCGATCCTCTTCCACCGCCGCGCCGGCTTCTCGGCCAACGGGATGGGCGTCTGGAAGGTGCCCGAGGCCGAGATCATGGAGACGGGCGCCCGGATGGCCTCGTTCCGCGGCATCTCCCACTGCTACCAGCGGCCGACCTACGAGGACTGGCCCTACAGCGTCTTCACGATGGCTCACGGCCGCTCCAAGGGGGAGTGCGACGCGATCCTCGACTCGATCGCCGAAGAGTGCGGAATGGGCCCCGAGGACCGCGCCACCCTCTACTCCTCTACCGAGTACAAGAAGATCCGCCTCCATTACTTCACCGACGAGTACCGGCAGTGGGAAGCGGAGCATTCGTAGATGCCGGGTCCGGCAGGGGTTCCGCTTAACTTTTTCGCGAGGTCGCGGCCTTGCGGCCGCGCCCGAATAACGCGAAAAAGTACAAGACGCTCCACCCCTGCCGGACCCGGCATCTAGCGTGTCCCGATCTTCGGAGCTCTACCGCCGTGCGGTGAAGGTGCTTCCGGGGGGAGTGAATAGTCCGGTGCGGGCTATGCGGCAGATCGGGCGGGAGCCGATTTTCATCGAGCGGGGTGAGGGTTGCGAGCTGGTCGATGTCGACGGGAAGCGCTACGTGGATTGGGTCGGTTCTTGGGGGCCGCTGATCCTTGGGCATGCGTACCTGGAGGTGCTGGCGGCGGTTGAGGCCGCGGCTGCCCGCGGGACCAGCTTCGGCGCCGCCACCGAGGCCGAGGTCGATCTGGCCGAGGAGGTCGTCGCCCGCGTGCCCAGCGCCGAGATGATTCGCATGACCAGCTCCGGTACCGAGGCGGCGATGAGCGCGATCCGGCTCGCCCGCGCCGCCACCGGCCGCGAGGTCGTGGTCAAGTTCGCCGGTGCCTACCACGGCCACTCCGACGGCCTGCTCGCCGAGGCGGGCTCCGGTCTGGCCACGCTGGCGATCCCGGCGACGCCCGGCGTCACCGCCGCCCAGGCGGCGGGCACGGTCGTGGTGCCCTGGAACGACCGCGAGGCGGTCTCGCGAGCGCTGGCCGAACACCCCGTCGCCGCCATAATCCTCGAGCCGATCGCGGCCAACATGGGCGTCGTCCCGCCCGCCGGGGGGTTTCTCGAGCACGTTGCCTCCCGCACCCGCGACGCCGGTGCCCTCTTGATCTTCGACGAGGTGATCAGCGGCTTCCGCGTCGCCCGCGGCGGCGCCCAGGAGCTGTACGGGGTCGAGCCCGACCTGACGGTGCTCGGCAAGATCCTCGGCGGCGGCCTGCCGGCGGCCGCCTTCGCCGGCCCGCGCGAGCTGCTCGAGCGAGTCGCCCCGGCGGGGGACGTCTACCAGGCCGGCACGCTCTCGGGCAACCCTCTCGCCACCGCGGCGGGGCTGGCGACCCTGCGCCAGCTCGACGGCGAGGCGTACCTGCGTCTCGCCGAGCTGACCGAGCGCCTGCGAACCGGATTCGCCGGCCTGGCCGAGAACCGCCCCCTGCAGGTCACGGCCGCGACCGGCCTGCTCACCCTTTTCTTCAGCGCCGAGCCGGTCCCCGACTTCGCTGCCGCGAGCGCCTGCGACCTCGACGCGCATGCCCGCTTCTGCCGCGCAATGTTCGATCGCGGCATCTACCCGCCGCCCTCCCAATTCGAGGCCTGGTTCGTCTCCCTCGCCCACGACGAGGCGGCGATTGACCGAACGCTCGAGGCCGCTGCCGAGTCGCTCGGGCAGGTTTTCGCCTGACGAGGGCGTAGGGTACCTCCGCCCTGGCCGACAGACAAAACATTTCACCCTCGAACGAGCAGGACACTCGATGACTTCAGATCCACAACAGGCACTGGTGCAGCTCGCGGCCCGCCTGCGCGAGGCCGAGTCGCCCGTCGCGGCACACGTGGTCGATCCACCGGGCCGCCCCATCTTTGGCCTGCTCGCCGCGATCGGCCCGCGCTCCGCGGCCGCCCCGGCCGAGTACGCCTTCGTGGTCGAGGCGGTCCGCGAGGGCTACCTGCTGCATTACGGCGAGCCCCGCCTGCTGCGGGGCCACGACACCGACCTCGCCTTGCTGGCCGGCGACTACCTGTACGCGCTCGGAATCGAGCGCCTGGCCGAGATTGGCGACGCAAAGGCGGTCGCCGTCCTCGCCGAGTTGATCGCCGGCTGCGCCCGCTTGCACAGCGAGGGACGCGAGGACGAGGTGCCCTTGCTGTGGCGGACCTCGGCCCTGGCGATCGGCGGCCGGGACCATGGCGACCGCGCCGGGCCGTGAGTCAATAGACTCCGCGACTCTGAGGTTGAGTTGTTGAGCGACGACGCGGACAAGCAGAACGGGGCCGAGACGGCCGGGCGGCCTGAGCGCCCCCAGCCCGAACCCCCTGGCTATTTCGAGGGCGAGTCGATGAACCGCCGTCGCGCCTTCACGGTCGCGGTGCAGGGCATCGGCGGCCTCGCCGGCGCGGCGATCGTGCTGCCGGCCGTCGGCTTCGCCGTGGCGCCGATCTTCCACCGCGGCAAGGAACGCTGGGAGGCCGTCGGCCCGGTCGGCGATTTCGTCGAGGACACCTACCGCCAGGTCGTCTTCACCGAAACCGAGTCGATCGGCGACGCCGGCAAGACCACCGCCTATATCCGCCGCAGCTCCAAGCAGCTCGGCGAAGAACCAGGCAAGTTCGTCGCCGTCTCCAACCGCTGCGCCCACCTCGGCTGCCCGGTCCGCTTCGTCGAGGCCGCCGGCAACTTCATCTGCCCCTGCCACGGCGGTGTCTACGACTTCCAGGGCAAGCGGATCGGCGGCCCGCCGGTCCGCCCGCTCGACCAGTTCCAGACCCGCGTCCGCAACGGCCAGGTCGAGGTCGGCCCGCGCTACAGCGTCACCTCCCAGCTCGAGCCGGTCCGCGCCCGCGACCCCGGCGAGTTCACCGGCGGCGTCTGGGAATATCTCTACCCGCCGCGTCCGTCCACCTTCCCACCGCCGAGCGGTTGATCGGCCAGGTCTAGATGAAGCTCGACTCCCTGATTCCCGCGCCACTTCGCAAACCGGCCAAGCCGGGCACCGGCAACGGTGCCAAGGGCCCGGCGCCAGCGGACCTCAAGAGCGCCCCCCCGGAGCGCCCCTCCGACGCGCAGCGCCTCGGCGACCGCGCCAAGGACGCGCCCGCCGACGTGCTCGCCTGGGTCGACCAGCGCACCGCCGCCACCGGCTTCCTCACCGGGATGCTCTACCGCAAGGTGCCGAAGGGGACCAACTGGTTCTACACGCTCGGCTCGGCGACCCTGATCGCCTTCATCGCCCAGGCCATCACGGGGGTCTTCCTGGCGATGTTCTACACGCCCTCGACCACCCAGGCCTACGCCTCGATCGCCCACATCAACAACGACGTCTTCCTCGGCCAGCTCGTCCACGGCATGCACAAGTGGGGCTCGAGCGTGATGGTGATCCTGATCTTCCTGCACATGGGGCGCACCTTCTTCTTCGGCGCCTACAAGTACCCGCGTGAGCTCAACTGGGTGATCGGCGTCGTGCTGCTGATCCTGACCATGACGATGGCCTTCACCGGCTACCTGCTGCCCTTCGACCAGCGCTCCTTCTGGGCCTCGGTGGTCGGCATCAACATCAACGGCACCGGCCCGGTGGTCGGTCCCTACCTGAGCGACTTCCTGCGCGCCGGGCCTGAGCTTGGCGCCACCACGCTCTCGCGCTTCTACGCGATCCACATGCTGCTCGTTCCCGGCGCGATCATCGCGATGATCGGCGCCCACATGTACCTGGTGGTCAAGCTCGGCACCACCGCGCCGCCCTGGCTCAAAGCCGAAAAGCCGAAGATCGCCACCCCTACTTCTCAGCTGAACGCAAGCGCTAACGGTTCGGACGGATGATCGGACATGAAACCGTCTGACAAGCAGGCATACCTCGAGGAGTACGAGCTGCTGAAGAAGAAGGGCAAGCCCTTCTTCCCCTACGCGGTGCTGAAGGACTCGGCGATGATGCTGGTCGTCGTCGGCGTGATCGTCGCGATGTCGGTCATCCTCGGCGCCGAGCAGGGCCCCAAGGCCGACCCGACGAGTACCACCTACGTGCCGCGCCCGGAGTGGTACTTCTTCTTCCTCTTCGAGCTCCTGCGCGTGATCAAGCCGCCCGAGCTGGTCCCGATCGCGACGATCGGCATCCCGACCATCTGCATGGTCCTGCTGCTCCTGCTGCCGTTCTATGACCGCGGCCCGGAGCGCAACCCGATCCGCCGCCCGATCGCGACCACGGCCGGAGTGATGACGATCGCCGCGATGGCCTACCTCACCTTCCTCGGCGCGACCGGCGGCTCGCCGACCGAGATCGACATGAAGGTGGCGCCGCAATACGAGGCCGGCAAGGAGGTCGTCGCCGGCTCGGGCTGCCTCGCCTGCCACAAGCTCGGCGAGAACGGCAACAACGGGCCCGGTCCCGAACTGACCCACATCGCCCAGCGCATCCCACGCGAAGCGATCATCCGCTCGGTGGAGATCGGCCCGGGTATCATGCCCTCCTTCCGCGACCTGCCGCCGAAGAAGCTCAACGAGCTCGCCGATTTCCTCTCCTCACTCGACTAAGCCCTCCCGGGACTCCGCCCAGTTCGCGGGGCAGGTCAACCGCATGTTCGATCGCGTCGCCAGTCGCTACGACGCGCTCAACTCGGTGATGACCGCCGGCCTGCACCATCGCTGGCGCGAGCGCGCCGCCGGCCGGGCCGAGCTGGCGCCCGGAGACTCGGCCCTCGACATCTGCTGCGGAACCGGCGACCTGGCACTTGAGCTGGCCGCCCGCGTCGCCCCCGGCGGCCACGTCATCGGCTGCGACTTCTCCGAGCCGATGCTCGACCTGGCCCGTGAGAAGGCTGCGGCCCGCGCCTCCGCCGGGGTCCGCTTCGAGTGGGCCGACGCGCTCAGCCTGCCCTATGACGCCGCCCGCTTCGACGCGGTCACGGTCGGCTTCGGAGTCCGCAACCTCGCCAACCTCGAGCGCGGCCTGGGGGAGATGGCCCGGGTGCTGCGGCCGAAGGGGCGTCTCGTCGTGCTCGAGATCACCCAGCCGTCCCGGCCGCCCCTCTCGACCTTCTTCTCGCTCTGGTTCGACCGGGTCGTGCCCTTGCTCGGCGCCCTCTCCGAGGAGTCGGAGGCCTACTCCTACCTACCCGAATCGGTGCGCAGCTTTCCCAGCCCGCAGCGCCTGGCGGAGCTGATGGATGGCGCTGGATTCGGGCAGGTTCGCTGGACCGTGCTCGCCGGGGGGATCATCGCGATCCACAGCGGCGTTCGCGAGTGACGCGTCCCTCCGCCGTCCCGCCGCCGGTCACCGCGGTACTCGATGCTTCCAGCCGCTGGCTGCCCGCCAGGCTGGGCGAGGTCGAGGAGCTGCTGCGCGAGCAGAGCAGCGGTCACGGCGACGTCCTCGGCGGCGACGCGGCCGCGACGCTGGCGGCGGGCGGAAAGCGGTTGCGGCCGCTCCTGGTGCTGCTCTGTGCCGGTGCCGAGGGCGGCGAGCGAGCGCTGCGCGCGGCCGCCGCGATCGAGCTGGTCCACATGGCGACCCTCGTCCACGACGACGTTCTCGACGACGCGCCGCTGCGCCGCGGGCTGCCGACGATCGCCGCCAGCGGCGGGCGCGAGCGGGCCTTGGCCGTCGGCGACCTACTCTTCTCCCGCGCCTTTGCCCTGCTCGCCGGGCACGGCGATACGCGCGCCGTCTCCCTGCTCGCCGAGGCATCCGTGGCCCTGGCTGAAGGGGAGCTCGCCCAGCGCCAGGATGCCTTCGACAGCCGAATTTCGGAGCAGCGCTACCTCGAGCGCTGCCGGCTGAAGACCGCGACTCTGTTCGAGTGCGCCTGCCTGGCCGGCCGCGACGTCGAGGCGCTCGGCCGCTTCGGGGCGGACATCGGCCTCGCCTTCCAGTTGCTCGACGACGTGCTCGATGTCTCCGGCCCGGCCGAGCGCACCGGTAAGGCGCGCGGCACCGACCTGCTCGACGGCACCGTCACTCTGCCGCTGATCGCCGCGGCGGAGACCGACCCGTCGATCGGCGATACCGACCTGCGTCGGCTCGATCCGGCCGCCGCTGAGAAGCTCTGCGACCGCATCGCCGCCACGGGCGCGCTCGAGCAGGTGCGCTCGCGCGCCCTGAAGATGGTCACGGCGGCAAAGGCCCGGCTCAACTCCGGTCCCTTTGACCCCGAGCAGCGCCATCTGCTCGGCCTCGTCGCCGACGGCGTCGTGCAGCGCTACAGCTGAACTCCGAGTTGCGGTCTCAGCGGAAGTCGTCGGCGCTGATCAGGTCGGCGTCGAGGGCGGCACTGAAGGTGTCGACGACGAACTGCATGTTCTCGTGCTCGAGCGCCTTCAGCACGTCGCTCAGCGCCCGGGTGCCGAGGTCGAGCTCTTCGTCGAAGGCGTCGATCGCGGCTTCGGCGTGGACCTCGTCGCTGTGCCACTCGCACTCGGGGCAGCGCCGCCAGAGGCGCCAGTGGCCGCGGTCGCCGGCCTGCTCCCAGCAGGTCGGCTGCACCAGACCCGAGCCGCAGCTCGGGCAGACGTGGAGCCCGAGGTCGGTCTGGGTTTGGCTGGTGCCCGCGTCTCGCATACCTGTCCTATCGAACCCGCGAAGGCGCGACTCAATCCGCACTTTCCCCTAGTTCGCCCCGAAAATCCCAATATCGGGTAGAGGCAAGGTCGAATTCCCCCTGATCCGATCGTGCCCGCCTGCCGTTACCATTGGTCGATGCCAAACGTCGGACCTTTCGAGCTAGCGATCGTCCTGATCATCGCCCTGGTCGTCTTCGGGCCCAAGCGACTGCCCGAGCTCGGCCGCTCGCTCGGCAAGGGGATCCGCGAGTTCCGCGGCTCGGTCAGCGGCGAGAACGATGAGCCCGAGCCCCCCGAGGCAATCGAGCCGCCCAAGCCCGCCGCCGAGCAGGACGGGGCGGAGAAGAGCGCCGAGGGCGAGACTGTCGCTCACGACCCCAGCTGAGGCCTAGCGATGGCCCGCATGCGGCCGGTCTCCCACGAAGACCAGCTCACCCTCGTCGAGCACCTCGATGAGTTGCGCACGCGCATCGTCGTCTGCCTGGTGGTGCTCGGCGTTGCCCTCGGCCTCTGCTTCTGGCAGAACCACCTGCTGCTGGAAATCGCCTCGGGTCCACTGCCCAGCGACCACAAGAAGCTGCTCACCTTCGGCGTCACCGAGGCCTTCACGACGACGCTGACGGTCGCCACCTACGGGGCGCTGATCCTCGCGATGCCGATCCTTCTGTACCAGGCCTACGCCTACCTGCTGCCCGCCTTCAGCGACCGCGAGAAGCGGGTGATCCTGCCGATCCTGCTGATGGTGCCGGTGCTCTTCCTCGCTGGCGTCGCCTTCGCCTACTTCGTCGTGATGCCGGCCGCGGTCAAGTTCCTCCTCGGCTTCAACGACACCCAGTTCAACGTCCAGGTCCGTGCCCGCGACTACTACAGTTTCTTCTCGACCACGCTGCTCGCCGGCGGAATCGTCTTCCAGTTGCCGCTGGCGATCCTCGCTGTCGTCCGGCTTGGCATCGTCACGGTCGAGCAGATCTCCAAGAACCGCCGCTACGCGTACCTGGCGATCGCCGTGATCGCCGCCGCGCTGCCCGGAGTCGACCCGTTCTCGATGCTGATCGAGATGGTCCCCCTGCTTGTTCTGTTCGAGTTGAGTATCTTGATCGCTCGCGCCTTCGGTACGCCGCAGGCGGCGGGAGGAATGGCAAGGCCCTCGACCCAGGAGCGATGATTCGAGTTGGCAGAAGACGAGCGACGGATGCTGTTCGACATCCGCGGGCGACGCAAGCACGTCGTCCGGGTCGTCTACGCGATCCTGGCGCTGCTGATGGGCGCCAGCCTCTTCCTCGTCGTCGGCCCGTTCAATATCGGCAACCTGGTCGGCAGTAGCGGCACCACCGAAGCCGCCAAGGTCCTGCAGGAACAGGCGGAACGGACCGAACAGAAGCTGCGACGGGACCCTGAAAACGAACAGCTGCTGATCTCGCTCAGCCGGACGCGGATAAACGCCGCCAACGCGCTGACCGAAGTCAACCCGGAAACCGGTGCCACCACCTACACCGCCGAAGGGCGGCACGAACTCGAACGCGGGGTCGAAGCTTGGAACAGCTACGCGAAGCAGACAAGCGAACCGAAGGCCTCGGTCGCCCTGGTCGTCTCGCGCGGTTACTTCGGTTTGGCCGAATCGTCTCGCAGCCTGGAAGAAGCGGTGGAAAACGTCGAAGGCGCGGCGAGGACCCAGCGCATCGCAGCCGAAGCCCAGCCCTCGATCGGCACCCTGACCACGCTCGCGATCTACGAGTTCTACGCGGGCAACTTCAGCGCCGGCGACAAGGCCGTCAAGGAAGCCGAAGCGAAGGCGCCGAGCAAGGCCGAAGCGAAGGAAATCGGCAAACAGATGACCGAATACCGCAAGCGTGGCAAGGCCTTCGAGGCCCAGAAGAAGGAAATCGCCAAACAGGAAAAGGAACAGGGCAAAGAACGCCTCCAAAACCCCCTCGGCGGCCTCTCCGGCAGCACCGGCACCCTCGGCGAATAGTCTCCGCACGTTCACGCCACTGGTCGGCCAACTCGACCTGTCGACCGATGTCCCTACAATGTCCCACGAACGTCTCATCAACGAGACGGGGCAGAAAGGAGACGGGGTGACCACAGCTCTGACACCGGAACAGCGACTAGGCCACGCGGATCAGCAGCTTCAGGATCTCAAGGACAGCTTCGTCGAGGCAATCGGGCAGCTTCAAAAAAGTCGCCACGTCGATAGCTCGTTCCAGGAGCGGTTGAGCCAAATAGAAAGCCGACTTCGCGAGCTTCGCAGGGGGCTGCGCATTGAGGATCTCGACAGAGCTCAGATCGGCGAGTTCCACGGTGCCCTTTGGGAGATCAAGGATCTGATCGACGACCAGGGAGATGAGTACGACCTGGATACGGTCGACCAGCTGTTGGTCTGCATCGAGCGGGTGAGGCATGTCGTCCGGGATGCGCTTGACGAACATGTCGCGGGGGTTCCCGATGACGCAAGCCTCGCGGTTCATGAGCTACGGCAATGGCTCCCCGATACCTCAGTCGAAACGCTCAGCGGTTTGGTTGGGGTCGACCGCCGCACGCTCTCCCGGTGGAGCAAGGTCCACCGGCCGACACCGCGGCGGCTGCAGTTGGTCGCGAGCCTCGTCGCCGTCCTTCGGCATAACTGGACCGAGCAGGGGATCATCGCTTGGTTCGAACGGCCCCGACGAGGACTGGACGGCCGCAGGCCGGTCAGCCTGCTCGATGACCCGGTTGCCGAAGATCTGTTGCTTGCCGAGGCGCGCTCGGGCAGGTCGCAAGATGCCTCCTAGCGATCTCCCGCCCCACCTCCGGATCGAAAGGGTCGTCTATAGGGCGACAAGCTATGACGTGCCGGTTCGAGTCGCGGAGAACCGTCGTTCCGGGCGCTGGAACCTGGTCGGCAGCGGGACCGTGCAGTACACGTGCCTCGATACGGAGGCGCCGTTCGCCGAGATGCTCCGTCACGAGAATCTTCGTTCCGAGGAAGAGGCGGCCACCTACCGAACGACCCTGTGGCAAATGAGAGTCAACGAGGGGATCGTCGTCGACTACAGCACATTCGCAAAGGCTGAAAGCGCTGGGTTTCCGGCGGAGGCGCTGGTCGATGACGACCACGAATACTGCCAGCGCGAGGCCCAGCGCCTCTTCAGCCTCGGCGCCGGCGGGGTCATCAGCCCGTCGGCCGCTCTGCCTGGCAGCCTCAACCTCACCCTGTTCGGCCAGCGGGTGCCCATTCAGTGGTCCGCCAATGTCGAGATTTCCAGCGCAATCCCGGTTCAGCGCGTCGCTACAGGCCAGCCGCCGGAGGGTTTGGTCCCGCGCGTCCGCCATTTCGGAGAGGCTCATTCGGAACTTGTCCGCCACCTGATCGACAGGGAGCAACGGGCCGAGACCTAAAGCTCTTTCGCTGGATCGAGGATGGGCCGTGCTGGGTTCGAACCAGCGACCTTGAGATTAAGAGTCTCCTGCTCTACCAACTGAGCTAACGGCCCGCGGCGGGCAAGTATAGGAAGACGGGGCGCTCAGCGGACGGTGCAGGCCTTGTCGACGCTGCCTTCGATGACTATGCCGTCGGCGAAGGTGAAGCGGCCGCGGGTGCGGAAGATGCCGTCGCCGCAGCGGGCGGAGACGTAGCTGCGCTTCTTGCCCTTGGATCTGTAGCGCCGGGAGATCGAGGCGTCGAGGTGGACGAGCGAGCCGCGCCCGCCGAGGATCGGCGGCAGGTCGACGCTGGCTCGGTAGCGGTAGAGGCCGGCCCGCTTGCGGATCGGGATCGTGATCACGAAGCTCTGCACCGCGGGAGCGGTGGTGCGGGCATGCAGGACGATGGTCGGGCTGCCGTTCTGGTGCGGGCCGTTGAAGAAGGTGATCGGGGAGCTGGCCAGGATCGGCGACTGTCCCGGAAGCGTGACCAGGGCGGATGCGTGCCCGGTGCCGACGATCGCTCCGTGGCAGGTGGCACGCGCTTCGGCGGGGGTGACTTCCCGCAGGGCGTCTGGCTGGCAGGTGGCGAGCCCGGCCGTGCTGAGGCGGCCGTCGCGGTCGAAATCGATGACCAGTTGCTGCAGGGGCGGCGGCGTCGTCCCGTCGACCGCCTTGAGGTCGGCGTGGCCCTTGAAGGAAATCGGGACGTAGGCCCGGCGTGGCAGCTTGTGGGGGGTGAAGCCGCCATCGGCTGTCAGCACCAGGTTGCCGGTCCTGACGTAGGCGCCGTTCGCCGCGCCCGCGAATAGGACGCAACAGAGCAATGCGCCTGCTGCCAGAAGCCGCTTCATCATCTCCTCCTCAAACCAGGCTAGCGCCTCGTTCAAGCCGGCCCCGGATCTGTTCTTAACAGAGTCTTCCGCAACCGTGGCCCCGCTCGGCCGCCCGGACCGCCAAACTACGGGTGTGCCTGTGAGGAGGAGCAGGGGGAGGCGCGACGACCCGAGCGCTCAGGGCGGCGAGAAGAAACGCCGCGCGCCGGCGATGCTGCGCTACCCCAAGCGAACGCTGGTCATCGGCGCCGCGATCGTCGCGGCGCTCTCGGTCTTCGGCTTCAGCCTCGAGGAACGGCTCAACCCGAGCACGATCGAAATCAGTGGCACGGAGACCAGCCGCGCCACCGAAATGCTGAACGAATACTTCGGCGAATCGGCCCCCTTCGTCGTCTTCCTCCAGGGTTCTCCGGGCGCGATCGACAAGCAGGGCCCGGCCCTGATCCGCAAGTTGCGCCAGGACCCGAAGGTGACGACGCTCTCGCCGTGGGACCGGGGAGCCACAGGCCGATTCCGCCCCACGCCCCGCCGCGCCTTCATCCTGCTCGACTTCCACGTCAGCAACAACGAAGCGGTGGACGACAAGGTGCCGCTGCTGAACAGCACCCTGGAACAGACGATTCACGCACCGGTTCGCGGCACGCAGACGGGTGTCGCCACCCTCTCGCGCTCGATCGAGGACAAGTCCATTTCCAGCACCGAGCACTCCGAGCTGATCGCGCTGCCGGTTCTGCTCGTCGTCCTGTTGCTCGTCTTCCGCTCGCCGGTCGCCGCCGGGATCCCACTCGGCTTCGGGGCTCTCTCGGTGCTCTCCTCGCGTGGCCTGCTGGCGATCCTGACCAGCTTCTTCGACGTCAGCGCCCTCGCCCTCACGGTCTGTTCGATGCTCGGCCTGGCCCTGGGGGTTGACTACGCGCTGCTGATGGTCTCGCGTTTCCGCGAGGAGCTGGCCGGCGGCGCCGATCCCGCCGCCGCCGCCTGGACCACGCGGCGCACCGCCGGGCGCACCGTCCTCTTCGCCGCCAGCACCCTGGTTCTCTCGATGGTCGTCGCCCTTTTCGTCGTCCCGGGCGCCCTGCTGGCCTCGCTCGCCGGCACGCTGGCCCTGGTGGTCGTGCTCACCGCCCTGATCGCGACCACCCTCGGCCCCCCCGTGCTGGTCCTGGCTGGGACGAACATCGACCGCTGGCGGATCGGAGCCGCTCCGAACGGCGAGCGCTCGCGGCTGATGACGATCGTCGCCGCCGCCCTGCGCCGGCCCGTGCCGGTCTCGATCGCGATCGGCACGGTCGTGCTCTTGCTCGCCGCTCCGGCCCTTGCCCTGAAAACCGGCCCGTTCAGCGTCGGCCAGCTGCCCAAAGACGATCCGGCCCGCCAAGACGCCGAACTGATCGAAGAATCGGCCGGCGGCGGCCTCGAAGCCCCCTTCGTCGTTGTCGCCGCGACGCCGTCTGGAACGATCACCGACAAAGGCAACCTCGAAGCGTTGAGCCGCTGGCAGGACCGGATCGCCAAGACTCCCGGGGTGCAGAGCGTCGTTGGGCCCCAGCAGGTCTCCGAAGCGGTTGAACCGCTGCAGGAAACCGGCTCGGCGATTCTCGCCTCGAACAAAAAAGTTGGCCCGCTTGCGAACCTGACCAGGCTCAGCAAAGGCATGGATCGAGTCGCCAGCGGAGTTGCCGCGATGCGCGGCGGCCTCTCGCGGGCGGCCGCCGGGGCGGCGCTCCTCGCCGAAGGCTCCGGCCAAGCCGAAGAAGGCGCGATCCAGATCGCCTCCGGGGTGGGCGAATTCGCCAGCGGCAGCCAGCAAGCGCTGGACGCGATCGGCGAAGTGGCGAAAGGCAACAAGGAACTCGCCAAGGCGAATGAAAGAGCGGCGCTCGGCGCGCTTCAGCTCAAGTTCGCCACCCATGACCTCGTTCCCAACTTCAACGCCAACGGGCTTTCCCGCGCCAAGCGGCTCTCGCGCTCGCTCGGCAAGACCTCGAAGGAAAGCGTCCCGCAGGCGCAGTCCACCGCTCAGGCCGGCGGCGAACAGGTCAACGACGCCCTGCGGCAGGTCGAAGGAATGACGGTGGGCAAGACCGACCCGAACTACGAAGCCGCCTTGAACGCGCTGCGCCAGGCCTCTGGCTCGAGCGCGACGCTGAACGGTGAATTGGGCACGCTGGGGGAAAGCGTCGATTCCGGTGCAGACGAAGCGAAGGAAATAGAGCGCTGGATCGAAAGCACACTGGGGCAGATGAGACAGGTCGCCGCCGCCGCGAAACGCCTCTCCGAAGGACTGGACACGATCAAATCCGGCAGCAAGGAACTCGCTGCCGGGACCGCCAAACTC
The DNA here is from genome assembly GCA_963817905.1 of uncultured Solirubrobacterales bacterium. Taxonomy (GTDB): domain Bacteria; phylum Actinomycetota; class Thermoleophilia; order Solirubrobacterales; family 70-9; genus VRUE01. Next base: position 1,406,711 of record CAWFPS010000003.1, read on the forward strand.
GACCGCGAAGTGAGCAAGGAATTCGGTCAGCTCGACGAATTCCAGTCGGCCACCGAGCAGCTCGCCACTGGCCTCACCCAGCTCGCTGGGGGTACCAGCGAACTCGAACGCCGTCTCAGCGAATTCTACGTCCGCTCCTACCCGGTGCAGTCGGGATCGCGGCGGATCGCGGTCAGCGTCGAGTCCCAGAACAAGACGATCAACAAGCGAGTCAACGCCCTGCGCAGCACCTCACCGGGCATCTTCGAATCCGGCTACTTCGTCCTCTCGGCGCTCGACGGCTCAACCGGTCGCCTGCGCGAACGCGCCGGCGAAGCGGTCGATCTCGAACACGGGGGCCAGGCGGCGACCCTGCTCGTGATCCCGGAATACACGCTCAACTCACCGGGCTCGATCGATCTCAACAAGAAACTGGACAAGGACGCCGCCGCGCTGGGCAAGGAAACCGGGCTGAAAACCGGCGTGACCGGCGGGCCCGCGACCCTCAACACCTTCAGCCGGGTGACCAGGGAACGGATTCCGGTCGTGATCGCCGCGATCATTCTCGCCACCTTCCTGGTCTTGGTCCTCGTCCTGCGCTCGATCCCGCTCGCGGCGCTGGCGATCGCGCTCAACATGGCATCCGTCGGCGTCGCGTTCGGCGTGCTGATGCTGCTCACGAACGTGCCCGACGGCTGGCCGCTGGGCGGCCACACCTACGTCGACGCGGTCAGCACGGTGATGATCTTCGGCGTCGTCTTCGGGCTCTCGATCGACTATGCGGTCTTCCTGCTGGTGCGCATGCGCGAGCACTACGACCGCCACGGCGACAACGCCGCGGCGATCGAATTCGGCCTGGAGAAGACGGCGCGGGTGATCACCGGCGCCGCCGTGATCATGATGGCGGTTTTCATCGCCTTTGCCAGCGCCCCGATCGCCACTGTCAGCCAGATCGGCATCGGCCTCACCGTCGCGGTGATCCTCGACGCCAGCGTCGTCCGCATCGTTCTCCTGCCGGCCCTGATGCTGCTGATCGGCGACCGGGTCTGGTGGCTACCCAAGGCGCTGGACCGGGCGCTGCCGCGACTCAACGTCTGAGCGGCTTTGAACAGCGCGTTGATTTCCAGTTAAGTCCCTGCCTGGGACGGCGGTGGTAGCGGGTCGCTCGGATACGATTCTGCGGCCGTTCCACCGGATCGGAGGCCGGGGAACCGTAAGCGACGATCCGTGGCTGCTAACCCTTCAGGCGAGGACAGTAGCCCGGCGCAAAGCCGGGGAGTCACCCCCGCCCGGATTGCGGTCATCGCGGTGCTGGGGATCGCCGTCCTCGTGCTCGGCTACGTGCTGTTCAACGGCAACGGCGAACACAAGTACAACCTGCTCTTCCAGAACGCCAGCCAGCTGGTCCCCGACAACCAGGTCCTGATCGGCGGCCAGCCGGTCGGCTCGGTGGAAAGCATCGAGCTGACCGGCGACAACCTGGCCAAGGTCGTGGTCAGCGTCGAACAGGAGCTGCACGAGGGGACGACGGCGACGATCCGCGCCACCTCGCTCTCCGGCGTCGCCAACCACTACGTCTCGATCAGCCCCGGCCCCAACAGCAACCCGCCGCTCGACGAAGACGGGACGCTCGGCCTCGCCTCGACCACGACCCCGATCGACATCGACCAGCTCTTCAACACCTTCCCGGCGCCGGTGCGCCGCGGCCTCGCCCAGTTCATCAAGGGCAACGCCCAGTGGTACGCGGGGCGCGGCCGCGACGGCAGCGCCAACGAAACCTTCAAATACCTCGGGGTCGGCTTCAACCGGGCGGGCGCCTTCGCCCACGAGCTCAACGCCGACGAACGGCTCTTCGCCCGCTTCCTGGTCAGCTCCAGCCGCCTCGGCACGACGGTCTCCGAACGCGGTGCCGAGCTCTCCAGCGCGATCGCCAACGCCAACGCCGCCTTCGGCGCGATCGCCAGCCAGAACGCCGCCCTCGGCACCAGCCTCAGCCTGCTGCCGCCGACCTTCCGCCAGGCCAACACCACCTTCGTCAACCTGCGCGCTGCCCTCGACGACGTCGAACCGCTGATCGACACCTCCAAGACGGCGACCAAGAACCTGGCGCCCTTCCTCGCCGAACTGCGCCCGGTCCTCTCCAAAGCGGTGCCGGTCTTCAAGAACCTGCGCCTCACCGTGCGCCGCAAGGGCTTCGCCAACGACAGCGCCGAACTGCTCGGCGCCTTGCCCGCCGTGCAGCACCGGGCCTCGAAGGCGTTCCCCCACTCCGAAGGCGCGATCTCGGCCTTCCAGCCCAACCTCAACTTCATCCGCGCCTACACGCCGGACCTCTTCAACGGCTTCGCCCGCCTGGGCCAGGTCAGCGCCCCGTATGACGGCAACGGCCACTACGTGCGCGGCAGCTTCAGCGACCTCAACATCTTCAACTACAACGCTGAAAATCGCGAGCTGAAACCGATCAGCCCCGCCGAACAGTACGACGTGTTCGGCGAATCGGCCGGGGTAAAGCGCCGCTGTCCGGGCGGCGCCAGCCAGCCGGCCGCCGACGGCTCCAGCCCCTTCGTCGAACCCCCCTTCGACGGCTCTGGCGTGACCGCCGCCCAGTGCAACCCCGACGACGCGCCCCCAGGCCCATGAGAAGGGCAATCGTCATAGGCGCGCTGGTGGCGGCCGCGATCGCGGTGGTCGTGCTGGTCTCCTCGGGTGGCGGGGGAAGCAGCGACGGCTACGTCGTGCGGGCGATCTTCGACAGCGGCGGCTTCATGGTCAAAGGCGAGCAGGTCCGCGTGGCCGGCGCCAACGTCGGCGAAATCGAGTCGGTAGGGGTCACCCTGCCGGGTGAAATCGACAGCTACGAAGGCGGCAAGGAACAGGCGATCGACGGCAAGGCGGTGATCGTGATGAAGATCACCGACCCCGGCTTCCAGGACTTCCGCAGCGACGCCGGCTGCATAATCCGCCCGCAGTCGCTGATCGGCGAGAAGTTCGTCGACTGCCGCCCGACCCTGCCCCGGGCGCCGGGTTCGAAGCCGGCGCCGCCGCTGAAAGAGGTCCCTGCCGGACAGTCCGGTGCGGGACAGCTGCTGCTGCCGCTGGAGAACAACAGCACCAGCGTCGACCCCGACCTGATCAACGACATCAACAAATTGCCCTACGCGCAGCGCTTCCGGCTGATCTTCAACGAACTCGGCGCCGGCCTGGCCGGCCGCGGCGCCGATCTCGAGACCGTGGTCAAGCGCGCCAACCCGGCCCTGCGCGACATCGACCGCCTGCTCGGCATCCTCAACTCCCAGCGCGACCAGCTGACCCAGCTCGCCGCCGATTCCGAGCAGATCCTCGGGCCGCTCTCGCGCGAACGCGCCCACGTCGCCGGCTTCTTCACCAACTCCGGCGCCGCCGCGCAGGCAACCACCGAACGCGGCGAAGACCTGGAAGCGTCGCTGCGCAAGTTCCCCGCCTTCCTGCGCGAGTTCCGCGCGACGATGCGCAGCCTGCAGGGCTTCTCCGACGCCGCCACGCCGACCTTCGCCGCGCTCGGCAAGGCGGCGCCCTCGTTCACCGAAGCGACCCGCCTGCTGACCCCCTTCTCCGCCGCCTCGACCGTTTCTCTGAAGTCGCTCGGCACCACCGGCGAAGAAGCCGGGCCGACCCTGCGCGCCGCCGACCCGGTGGTGCGCAAGACGACGGAACTTGCCCGATCCGGCGCCAACCCGACCACGAAGCTGGCTGAATTTCTCGCCAGCACCAAGGAAACGAAGGGCTTCGACGGCCTGGTGGATTTGATTTACAACGGTTCCGCGGCAACCAACGGCTTCGACAAGTACGGGCACTTCACACGCCTGTTGGTGACCTTGACCAACTGTCTCGAATATGAAACGGAATCGAGCAGCTGCTCGGCTAAGTTCACCGGCGAAAACGCCGGCACGTCGTCCCTGAACGAGGCGCAGCTGTACCGCCTGCTCGAACAGCAGGAAGAACGCGAAGCCGGTGAGGTCGGGGGGACGCTCGCATTGCCCAACGCTCCCGGCACGGGCCTCGCTCCCTCTACGCCGATCGCTCCCGAATCCCCTGAAATCGCCCAGGGTCGCCAGCTGGGCGCCAAGTCCAGCCTTCCCGCACCCCGACAGCGCGCCCTCCTCGACTACCTCCTCGGACCATGAGAAACCGCAGCGGCATACAGGGAGTGGCAAGCAGCCCGGTGATCGTCGGGGCGGTGACCGTGCTGGTCGTGATGGTTGCCGTCTTCCTCGCCTACAACGCCAACAACGGCCTGCCCTTCGTCTCCACCTACAACCTCAAGGCCCGGGTGCCCAACGCCAACGCCCTGGTCAAGGGCAACGAGGTGCGGATCGGCGGCGCCCGCGTCGGCGTGGTCAAGTCGGTGGTTCCGGTGAGCACCGGCAACGGAGGCCAGGCGGCGGAGCTCAACCTCAGCCTCGACAAGAACGTCGAGCCGCTGCCGGTCAACTCGACCATGATCATCCGGCCCAAATCGCCGCTCGGCCTCAAGTACCTGCAGATCGTCCCCGGCGACTCGAGCGAAGGTTTCAAGGCCGGCGAAACGATCCCGGTCAAGGCGGCGCGGCCCGAACCGGTCGACATCGACCAGTTCTTCGACATGTTCGACGAGCGCACCCGCAAGGCGATCCAGCGCGGCCTGGCCGGCTACGGCAACGCCTTCGCCGGCCGCGGCCCGCAGATCAACAACGCCTTCGTCGCATTGCGGATGCTGGTCGAAAGCAGCCAGCCGACCCTCGCCGACCTGGTCGCCCCCAGCACCGGCTTCGGCGAATTCTGGCGCGCGCTGGAGGCGCTCTCGGCGACGGTGGCGCCGGTTGCCGAGCAGCAGGCGAGCATGTTCGCCGCCCTCGACCGCACCTTCACCGCCTTCGCCCGCGTCTCCCGCCCCTACATCCAGGAAACGATCTCCAAGGGCCCGGAAACGCTCGACAGCGTCACCGCCGACCTGCCGGCCCTGCGCCCCTTCCTGCGCGATTCCGAACGCTTCTTCGCCGCGCTTGAGCCGGGGGCGAAAGCGCTGGGAGAAACCTCGCCGACGATCGCCGCCGCCCTGCGCGCCGGCGTCCCCGCCCTCAACCGCTCACCGAGCCTCAACGCCCAGATCCCTCCGACGGCAGACGCCCTGCTCGCCTTCCAGCAGTCGACCGGCGTCTTCAACGGCCTCGACCTGCTGATTGAAACCAACAACCTGCTCGGTCCGGCAATCAGGTTTATCGCCCCGGCGCAGACGACCTGCAACTACCTCAGCATCGCGTTCCGGAATTTGGCGAGTTCCTCGGGAGAAGACAACGGCACGGCGGGCTGGTTCAACGCAGTCTCCTTCCAGCCACCCGAAGGCCCCAACAACGAGGGTGGCCAGGCGTCGGCACCCGCCAACGGTGGCGAACCCCCGGGCTCCAGTTTCGGCCAACCCCTCAACTACCTACACTCGAATCCCTATCCAAATACTGCTGCACCGGGGCAGCCAAAGGAGTGCGAAGCGGGCAACGAGCGCTACGAACTCGGTCGCACCCGGATCGGAAATACACCCCGAAACGACGGCATTAAAACTGCCGGGCAGTCGGAAAAACAACTGGGAACGAAGAAGTAATGGGCCGGCTGCCGGAGAGAGATACCAGGGCGGGGGCGACCAACAGTCGCTTCAAGTGGCGTCCCAGCAACGCCCTGATCGCGGTGATCTTCATCCTCATCTTCACCGTCGGCCCCTACCTCGCCTTCACCGGGCACGTGCCCTTCACCAGCTACGGCTACGAGCTGAAGGCGACCTTCAGCAACGACGTCAACATCGCGATCAACTCGCCGGTGCGGATCGCCGGCGTCGAAGTCGGCCGGGTGATCTCGACCGAACGCGACGGCAACGCGACCACCGTCACCTTCACGGTCGAAGGCAAAGGCCGCCCGGTCCACGACGACGCCTTCGCCGCGATCCGCCCGCGCATCTTCCTCGAGGGCAACTTCTTCATCGACCTCGCCCCCGGCAGCCCCAGCGCCCCGGAGTTGGGCAGCGACGACACGATCCCGGTCAGCCACACCTCGACCTGGGTGCAGATCGACCAGGTGCTGACGGCGCTGCAGGCGCCGGTGCGCGCCGATCTCAGCCACCTGTTGGAGAGCTACGGCACCGCGCTCACCCACAAGCCGACCGCGGCCGAAGACAGGACCCAGCTGCCCGAGGTAAAGGGCAAGAGCGGCGCCGAGGGCCTCAATGGCGGCTTCCGCTATGGCGGCGACGCCGGCCACTACAGCGCCCAGGTCACCAACGCACTGCTGGGGACCAGCCCACACGACCTCTCGCGCCTGGTCGCGGGTACCGGCCGCACCTTCGCCGCCCTCTCCCGCCACGAGGAGGATCTCAAGGGCCTGATCGTCAACTTCGACGTCTTCACCGGCGCCCTCGCCGCCCAGTCGGCCAACCTCTCGACCACGATCCACCGCCTGGCGCCGACCCTGGCCAACTTTCACAGCTCGCTGGTCAACCTCAACAAGGCATTGCCGCCATTGCGCGCCTGGGCGATCGAGATGACGCCGGCGGTCGCCGAGATCCCCGACCTGATCAGCGCCGGCAAGCCCTGGTTGAAGCAGGCCCGCCCATTGCTCTCCGGCAAGGAGGCCGGCGGCCTCGCCAAGCTGCTGCGCGAAGCGACCCCCGGCCTGGCGGGGGCGGCCCAGGCCGGCAAGGCGGTGGCCCTGCCCCAGCTCAACCGGATCAGCCTCTGCACGACAAAGGTCCTCTCGCCGACCTTCAACCAGACGATCGAAGACCAGTTCTCGACCGGTGGGCCCAACTACCGCGAGTTCCTGTACACACTGGCTGACTTCGCCGGTTGGGGGCAGAATTTCGACGGCAACGGACCCTTCGTTCGGGTCCAACCGGGAGGCGGCGGTCAGCTGGTTGAACTCAAGAACCCCAACGGGAACCTGACGACCGACCAGCGAGACTTTGCCCACACGGTTGCCGACCCGCTCGGCACCCAGCCACAGATCGGCGGCCGGCCGCCTGAAGAAGCCCGGAGTGCGCTGCGACGGAAACCCCGTGCCAAACCTCAACGTTGGACTCGGTCAAGTCGGAGCGTCCAGCCCAGCGGCGGTGAGTCCATGAGCCGCTGGACGCATTTCCGCTCATCGCTTGCGCGCCAGTCGCGCGGGCGCAGCAAGGACACGATCGCGATCTTCGTTCTCGCCGCCGTGGGGATCGTGATGACCCTCTGGATCTTCACCCAGCAGAAGGCCTCGCTGCCCTCCTGGGTCCCGGTGGTCGGCGAAGAATTCGACCACATCACCGGCGATTTCACCACCGCCCAAGCGGTCACTCCCGGCCAGGGACAGGCGGTCGACGTGGCCGGCATCCAGATCGGCAAGGTCACCTCGGTCGATCTCGAAGACGGCCACGCCGTCGTCGGCATGGACATCGAACCGAAGTACATGGAACTGATCCATCCCGACGCGACCTTGCTACTGCGCCCGAAAACCAACCTCAACGACATGGTGGTCGAGGTCGACCCGGGCAAGGCCAAGGGGCACATCGAAAGCGGCCATAACTTCCCGCTTTCGCGCACGGAACCCAACATCAACCTCGATGCCTTCTGGGCCACATTGGATGGCGACACCCGCCAGTACATCCAGTTGCTCGTCGCGGGCGGTGCGCAGGGCATCGGCGGCCGCGGTCGCCAGCTCGGCAACGCCTTCCGCCGCCTGCAGCCCTTCTCCCACTACGTCGCCGACCTCAACAAGGCCGTCGCCACCCGCCGGGTCGCCCTCGCCCGCGTGATCCACGATTTCGGCCTGTTGACCACAGAACTCGGCCGCCACGACACCGAGATCGAACGCTGGGTCAGCGCCTCCAAGGGGGCCCTCGGCAACTTCGCCAACCAGCAGCAATCGATCCAGGAGATCCTCACCGAATTCCCCTCCACCCTCTCCGCGGCCGAATCGGCCTTCGCCAGCGCCAACGATTTCTCCAAGGTCGCGGCGCCCGCCCTTACCGGCCTGATCCCCCAGGCCCAGGCGCTGAAGCCGGCGCTGAAGGCCAACCAGCGCCTCTTCGAACAGACGGTGACGCCGATCCGCACCCAGATCCGCCCCTTCACGCGCGAAGTCCGCCCGGTGCTCACCCACGTCAAGCAGGGTTCGGCCGACTTCAGCAAGTCGGTGCGCAGCTTCGGCAACTCGCTCTCGGCCTTCAACAGCTTCCTCAACGAGCTCGCCTACAAGCCGAAGGGCAAGCAGAGCTACCTCTTCTACCTGCCCTGGTTCAACCACAACTCCAATGCCGGCTTCAACCTCGAGGATCCCGCCGGACCGATCAGCCGGGGACTGGTCCTGATCTCCTGCAACGGAACGTCTCTCGCCTACGGATTTGCCAGGGACAAACCGTATATCCAGTCCATTCTGCGCGGGGGCAACGTTCCCCGTGCCGACCAGTTGCCGGTCGTTCCGGAAGATCCGAAATTCCCGAAACATGGCTGTGGACCGGAAGCCGAATGAGTAAGCGCGCCCCCAGCACGACGCAGCTCCTGGTGATCGCCGGCTTCGCGCTCTCCTGCTTCGGCATCCTGCTCTTCCTCTGGATCACCTTCGGCGGCCCGACGCCGTTCAAGGCCAAGCCGTATCAGATCAACGTCCCCTTCAAGGAGGCGACCCAACTTGCCCAGCAGTCCGACGTGCGGATCTCCGGCGTCTCGGTCGGCAAGGTGCAGGACATCGTCCTCGCCCCCAACGGCGAACAGGCGATGGCCAAGGTCGACATCGACGACAAGTACGGGCCGCTGCCAGCTGACACGCGCGCGGTTCTGCGCACCAAGACGCTGCTCGGTGAGACCTACATCGAACTTACCCCGGGCAGCAAAAACGGCCCGAGGCTGGCCGACGGCGGCATCCTGCCCGAAGGCCAGATCGCCGAATCGGTCCAGCTCGATGAGATCTTCCGCACCTTCGACGCCAAGACCCGCGCCGCCTTCCAGACCTGGCAGCAGGAAGCGGCGCTCTCGATCGAGGGCCAGGGCGCCAGCCTCTCCTACGCCTTCGGTGAGCTCGAACCGGCCTTCACCCAGTTCGACCGCCTCTTCCGCGTCCTCGACAGCCAGCGCCTCGCGGTCAAGCAGCTCTTCCGCAACGGGGCCACCTCGCTGCGCGCCTTGCGCGGGCGCCAGGGCGAGCTGGCCGGCCTGATCGAAAGCTCAAACGCCGTCTTCAGCACCACCGCGGCGCGTGACCGCGACATCGAAGCGCTCTTCCGTGCCTTCCCGACCTTTCAGGACGAGTCGAAACTCACGCTCAACCGGCTGAAGAGCTTCTCGCTCAACGCCGACCCGGTGATGAAGCAGCTCGTGCCGGTGGCGGAACAGCTCTCGCCGACCCTGATCGCCTTCTCCAAGCTGGCGCCCCAGGCCAAGGGCTTCTTCGAAGGCCTGGAACCGGTGATCGACCGCGCTCCGACCGGCTTCCCGGCCGCTCGCAAGCTCTTCCGCGACCAGTTCCCGCCGCTATTGCGTGCGGTCGATCCCTTCCTGCGCAACCTCAACCCGGTGATCACCGGCCTCGGCCTCTACAAGCATGAGTTGACTGCGACCATGGGGAATATCGCCTCGATATCCAATGCGAAATTGACCGAAGAAAACGCCCAGGGGGAACACCTCCACTACCTCCGCTCGATGGGACCGTTTACGCCTGAATCCTTGGCGACCTATCCAAGCCGCACCACCACTGGCCGCACCAATGCCTACCCCCAGCCTCTTTCGGCGAAGAGCCTGGCAACTGGCCTGCCCAGCTTCGACATACGCGGCTGCACTTCCGGGGTCACGGCGACGCTCGACGAAAAAGCCACCCTCGAAAATCCGGCCTTTACATCTCGCACGAACCAGACTTCAAAGAGCGCGGAAGAAAACGAAAAAACTACCAAAAGCTTCTTCGAAGTCCTGAAAAAGTACGCCTTCGCAGAACAGACCGACTCCACGGCGATTCCGGCTCCGAGCTGCTACCAGCAGGCCCCGTTCAACCCGAACGGCGGCAGCGGCCCGCCGACGACCTACCAGCACACCTACGAACAGAGCAAATAGGCCGCCGCCGGCTTTCGCCCCGCACCGAGCCGCGACCTCGCTGATCCTTTCCTCTCAATTTGCAGAGACGCGCGTAAGGCGCGCGCCCGGCGTCTGATTCTCTTGGGATTCCCGGCGGTTGCCGCCGCTCCGGGGCCTTAACTAAGTCGATGGCCTCCGCTCCCACAGCCCACGTTCCGCCGCAGAACATCGAGGCGGAGGAATCGGTGCTGGGGGCGATGCTGGTCGCCGAGCCGACCCTGACCCGGGTGATCGACGAGGTCAAGCTCAGTGCGACCGATTTCTACCTGGAGAAGCACGCGGCGATCTTCACCTGCATCCACGATCTCTACGCGGCCTCCAAGCCGGTCGACGAGCTCAGCGTCAGCGAGTCGCTGGTGCAGCGCAACCAGATCGAGGAGGCGGGGGGAAGCACTACGTCTCCGAGCTGGCGGCCAAGGTCCCGGCCGCCGGCAACGCCAAGCACTACGCCGAGATCGTCCAGCAGAACTCGCTGCTGCGTCGCCTGCTCGGCGCCGGGCAGGAGATCCAGGGCTGGGTCCACGAGCGCGACGGCGAACCGCGCGAGCTCTCCGAGCGGGCCGAGCGGCTGCTCTTCGAAGTCGCCCACAAAGAGCAGGCGAGCGATTTCAAACAGCTATCCGAGATCCTCCACGACGAGGTCGACCGGCTCGAGAAGCTCTCCACCGGCGAGCTCGAGCTGACCGGCACCCCGTCGGGCTTCCGCGACATCGACTCGATCACGGGCGGCTTCCAGCCGGGGAACCTGATCATCGTGGCTGCACGGCCGGCCATGGGAAAGTGCGTTTCGTCACAAAGTCTCGTCTACGACCCTCGCACCGGAGCACGGCAAAGGGTCGACGAGCTGTTCCGTTCGCAGGGCCGCGGCGAAGAGATCTGGGTTGCCTCGCTCGGTGCGGATCTGCAAATGAAGCCGGCAAAGGTCGCGGCAATCGACCGCAACGGCCGTAAACGGGTCTACCGGCTGACAACTCGCCTCGGAAAGTGGACCGAGGCAACTTCCAATCACCCCGTTCTGACGAGCTCCGGATGGGAGGAGCTCGGCAACATTTCGCCTGGCACGCGTATTGCGGTGCCCCGCAAGCTGCCCCGTCCCAGTCGCACAGTCGAGCTGCCCGATGCCGAGGTCGTCTTGCTCGCCGCTCTCATTGCCGACGGGTCGATCGGAGGAGAGACGCCGGTCTATTGCTACGGCTCCGATTCTGGGGTGGCGGAAACCGTCGAGATAGCAGCGAACGCATTTGGTGTTCAATTTCGCCCGCCCCGTGAACAGGCCCGCGGCGCTTCCTCCTTGAGTTCGGGCCACCATGGATCCGCACCGAACCCGGTGACTCAAATGCTGCGTCGCAATGGCCTTATGGGTCTTCGCTCGGCCGAGAAGTTCGTCCCCGACGCGATCTTCGGGCTGAGCGACGAGCAGATAGCTCGTTTCCTCGGCGTCATGTACGCCTGCGACGGCCATGTCTATTGCAGCGACCGCCTGGCCCAGATCGGCTACACGACGATCAGCGAGCGACTGGCGCGGGACGTCCAGCACCTGTTGCTCCGCCTTGGAATCGTGGCGAGGATCAGGACGCTGAAGCGGCCGGTCTACGACGGGACCGGGAAAGTCGCTCGGGAGGTCAGGATCACGGCGCAGGCGAGCCTACGCCGGTTCTGCGAGCTGATCGAGGTTCCAGGCAAGGAGGCAAAACAGGCCGAGGTCTTGGAGCGCCTGGATACTTCACCGCGCTCGACTAACACGGACACCCTGCCGGTTGAGATATGGGACGAGATCCTGCTCGCCAAGGGCGAGCGGTCCTGGGCAGACGTCAGCGCATCGACAGGCCGGCCACGCACTCACAATTGGCACGTTGGCGCCCGCTGTCCCTCGCCGGCCTTGGTGTCGGAGATCGCGACTGCCACGCCGTCCCCCGCCCTCGAGGACCTCTGCGACTCGGACATCTGGTGGGACGAAGTCGCCTCGGTGGAGTACGCCGGCGAAGAAGAGACCTACGACCTCGACGTTCCCGGACTGAGGAATTTCGTCGCTGACGACATCATCGTCCACAACAGCGCGATTGTCGCCAATATCGCTGAAAACGTAGCTGTGAAGCGGAATCTGCCGGTTGCCTTCTTCTCGCTGGAGATGTCGGAGGTCGAGCTGGCCCAGCGCTTTATTGCTTGCCGGGCGCGGATCTCCGGCGACAAGCTGCGCAAGGGCCAGGTGTCGCAGAAAGACTGGCCGAAGGTGGTGCGGGCCTGCAACGAGCTGGAGGAGGCGCCGCTGTGGTTCGACGACTCCTCCGACCTCGGCGTCCTCGACCTGCGGGCCAAGGCCCGCCGGCTGCACGCCCAGGAACAAGATCGCGGCGGGCTCGGCCTGATCATCGTCGACTATCTGCAGCTAATGCGCACTGACGATCCGCGCGCCAATCGGGTCGAGCAGGTGGGCCAGATAAGCCGTGGCCTGAAGATCCTCGCCCGCGAGCTCGAGGTTCCGGTGCTGGCGATCTCCCAGCTCTCGCGCGCGCCGGAGCAGCGCCATCCGCCCAAGCCGATGCTCTCCGACCTCAGGGAATCAGGAAATCTTGAGCAAGATGCGGATCTTGTCGCCTTCCTCTTCCGTGAGGACTATTACCGCGATCCCGAAGATGAGCCGGATGGGCTCGCTGACCTGATCATCGCCAAGCACAGGAACGGGCCGATCGGGGCGCCGAAGCTTGTCTTTCTCGACCGCTTCCCCAAGTTCGCCGACTACGCGGGCCAGGAGCGGCCGATCGAACAGCCCAGCGGCGAGGGCCCGCCGATCGACGACGTCGCCGCGGTCGAGGGACCTGAGTTCTGATGCCGGCGATCGCCCGCAGCGAACCGTTTCGCGAGCAGGTCTGCCCGCTCGGCGTCTGCGACGGCTCCGGCTGGATCCTCGGGCCCGAAGACGAGGCCCGTGAATGCAAATGCCGCGCCGCGCGGTTGAAGCGTGGGCGCAGCAAGGGCGTCGCCTCGGCGATCCCGCCGCGCTACCGCGGCGTCTCCTTCGACCGCCCGCCCGTCTCCGACATGGCCCGGGACCTGCAGACCAAGGCCGCGGTCGGCGAAGTGCGGAGCTTCGTCGATGAGCTCGAGCAGCGGCTTGCCGCGGGCCGCGGGCTCTGGCTCTTCGGCGACACCGGCACCGGCAAGACGACGCTGGCGATGCTGGTCTCCAAGATGGCCACCGAGGCCGGCCACTCGGTGGCGATCTACTCGCTGCCAAAGCTGCTTGCCCGCATCCGCCGCACCTACGACTCCGAGCCCGGCGGCGACTCCTACCTCGCCTTCTTCGAGCGCCTCACCTCGGTCGACCTGCTCCACATCGACGATCTCGGCGCCGAGAAACGCAGCGACTGGGTGCTGGAGCAGCTCTACGCGCTGATCAACGAGCGCTACGAGGCGCAGCGCTCGGTGCTGGTCACGACGAACATGCCGCACGAGGTGCTCGAAGAGCAGATCGGCGCCCGCACCGTCTCCCGCCTCAACGAGATGTGCGACGAGATCCCCTTTTTCGGGGCCGACCGGCGCTTCGGCAAGGTCGCCTAGCCGACCGAACCGGCACAATGCTGCGGCGATGCCAGGGCTGGTCATAGTCGGGGCCCAGTGGGGCGACGAGGGCAAGGGCAAGGTCACCGACCTGCTTGCCGAGCGCGCCGATGCGATCGTGCGCTTTCAGGGCGGCAACAACGCCGGCCACACGATCGTCCGCGAAGGCGAGGAGTTCAAGTTCCACCTGATCCCCTCCGGGATCCTCTACGCCGACAAGACCTGCGTGATCGGCAACGGGGTGGTGCTCGACCCCCGCATCCTGCTCGGCGAGATCGACGGCCTGCGGCGCCGCGGCGTCGAGATGAGCAACCTGAAGATCTCCGCCAACGCCCACCTGATCATGCCCTACCACGTGCTGCTCGACACCGCCGGCGAGGTGAAGCTGGGCAAGCTCTCGCTGGGCACGACCCGCCGCGGGATCGGCCCCTGCTACGCCGACAAGGCATTGCGCCTAGGCATCCGCGTCCAGGACCTGCTCGACGAGAAGATCCTCCGGGCCAAGATCCGTACCGCGCTGGAGCCCAAGCAGCAGGCGCTGCGCGAGCTTGGGGTGCAGCGGCGCAAGCTGCGCAAGGAGGCCGGCGAGGGCGACCGCGAGGCGGCCGAGCTGGCGATCGAGGACGCGCCCGACCCGCGCCTCGACCTGCACGGGATGACCGAGGAGTACGTCAACTACGGCCACCGCCTCGAGCCCCACATCGCCGACACCTCAAGTCTCTGCTGGGACGTGCTCGACGGCGGCGGCACGGTGATCTTCGAGGGCGCCCAGGCGACCCTGCTCGACCTCGACCACGGCACCTATCCCTTCGTCACCTCCTCCAACCCGATCGCCGGTGCCGCCACCGTCGGCGCCGGGGTCGGGGCGGCCGACATCGACGAGGTCTGGGGCGTCGCCAAGGCCTACGCGACCCGCGTCGGTGCCGGTCCCTTCCCGACCGAGCTCGACGACGCGACCGGCCGCCACATGCTCGAAAAGGGCCATGAGTACGGCACCACCACCGGCCGCGAGCGCCGTTGCGGCTGGATGGACCTGGTGGCACTGCGCTACGCGGTCCGGCTCAACCGGATGAGCTCGCTGGCGATCACCAAGCTCGACGTGCTCAGCGGGCTGGAGACCCTGCGCGTCGCCGTCCGCTACCGCTCGCGCGAGGGCGCCCTGCTCGACCGCTTCCCCTATCACCAGTCGATCCTGCACTCGGCGACGCCCGAGTACGAGGAGCTGCCGGGCTTCGACGGCGACCTGGGGGAGTGCCGCAAAGAGGCCGACCTGCCCGCCGAGGCTCGCGCTTACCTCAAGTACATCGCCGAGTTCGTCGGCGTGCCGATCGACCTGGTCGGCGTCGGGCCGGGGCGTGACCAGGTGGTCTGGATCGGCTCAGCCGATCGCGCTGCCTGAGAGCGCCGCCACCTGCCAGACGCCGTCTTCATTGCGCAGCGGCATCGCGTAGACGGTGTTTTCGGCGCCGCGGTAGACGAGGAAGCCCTGTTCGCCGTCGTGGCGGAAGCTGGCGGCGTCGACGGTGGTGATTTCGCGGCTGACCGACGCCGGTACGGGCCGGGTGAAGGCCTTGAGGATCGGCGCACAGCCCTTGCCCTTGAACTGCGGCGACTGCGAGGCGAGCTGTTCGAGCTGTTCGACGTTCGACTTGGCCAGGTAGGAGCAGGCCTTTGCCCAGTCTTCTTCGGCGCGGGCAACGTAGAAGCCGTGGACGATTTCCGCCACTTCCCGCAGTTCGGATTCGCCGCCCTCTTCGCCGTAGTTCTGGATGCTGTTGTCGCCGCCCTTGGCGCGGAACTGCTCGGAGCCGCCGCCCGAGACCTTCAGCGGCGTTTCGACGTTCTTCTTGCTGGAGCTGCCACCGCTGCTGCTGTTGCCTTCGGAGCCGCTCGATCCGCCGCCACCCTGCTTCTGCGGGGAGCCCTTGCCTTCCTCTTCCGCTTCTTCGACACGTTGTTCTTTCAGCTTGGCCTTGGCCTCGGCTTGCGAGCCGGCCGTGGTCGAGCTCTCGGTGGAGCTCGAGCTGCTCGAGCCGGAGTCCGACCCGCCGCAGGCGACAAGCAGCGCCGTCGCGAGAGCAACAGCGAGAAACGTCGCCAACGTCCGTGTCCCCACCCTGGTCACCGGGTTGATTGTATTGGAACGGCGAGTTCTCTCAACTCAATCGTTTGGGTGAGACCGCCGCCACCTTCCAGGCGTCCCCGTCGCGGTCGAGCGGCATCGCGTAGATGACCTGTCCCTTGCCGTAGTAGACGAGGTAGCCCTGCGCGCCTTGCTGGCGCAGACCACCGCCGTCGACGGTGGTTTCGTTCTTTTCGTCCTTCGGGAGGCGAACGAAGGTTTCGAGGAAGGAGGGACAGGAGGTGTCGTGCAGGCCTGTCGAGGAGCCCGCGAGGTGTTCGAGTTTGCCGACCAGCGACGCCGACAGCTGGGCGCATGCGGCCTCCCAGTCCCCTTCGGAACGAACGAGGAGGAATTCCCGCACGGCTTCTTCGGCCTGCCCGAGTTCGGCATCGCTGCCCTCCGCGCCGAATTCGAGGACGGGGTCCTTGCTCTGGCCGTGGAACTGCGCGGTGCCGCCTCCCGATCCCGAGTCCCCGCAAGCGGCGAGGAGGGCAGCCGCGAGCACCGCAGCAACCATGATCGCTAGCAGCCTCATCCGCTCGCTCCCGCTCACGGCGCCGATTGTATTGGCGCTTACCTGATCGAGACGCCGGGGTACAGAAATCGCGCGGCCCCCTCTTCTGCACTACAGTTGAGGGCGTGGCTTCAGGTAGACGCACGGCTAGGGTGAGCGAGCGGCTGCCACGGGGTCGGCACGGGTTGCCGCGGGAGGCCGTGACGGAATCCCAGCGCACCCGCATCCTCCAGGCGATGATCGAGGTCGTCTCCGAGCGCGGTTACCCGGAAACGCGCGTGGTCGACGTGATCGGCGTCGCCGGCGTCTCGCGCAAGACCTTCTATGAACTCTTCTCCTCCAAGGAGGACTGCTTCCTCGCCGCCTACGACGTCCTGCTCGGCAACATCCTCGGCGACACCGCCCGCGGCTTCGAGTCCAAGCCCGGCGCGCCCTGGGCCGAGCGCGTCGCCGCCGGCCTCGGCGAGCTGCTCAAGCACCTCGCCGAGCACCCCGACGAGGGCCGCTTCGCGATCGTCGAGGTCCTCGCCGCCGGCCCCAAGGCGCTCGCCCGGCGCGACGCGGCGCTGCGCCAGTTCACCGGCTTCCTCGACGCCGGCCGCGCCGAGACCTCGGTCGAGCTGCCCGGGATCACCTCGCTCTCTCTCGCTGGCGGCATCAACGAGCTCCTCTACAGCGAGATCCTGCACGGCGCGTCCGCCCGCCTGCCGAGCCGCCTGCCGGACCTGATGTTCTGGATCACCCTGCCCTTCCTCGGCCCCGATGGCGCAGCGGCGGAGCGCGAGCGAGCCCGCCTCTCGATGCTCGAGAGCTAGCCGCAAAGTGGGCCGACGGGCCGATACGTCAAGGCAGACTTGACGTATCGGCCCGTCGGCGGCGCCTGTTAAGCCGCTCTTTTCTGTGAAAGCTCGGGTTTACCTTGGTTGAGAGACTGGTAATTTGGGCAGTCGGAGGGATACACCAAGGCTTTCGATGGCCGTGGCTGACACGGCCAGGCCACAAAGGAGAGAGATACAGCACATGCGCAAGCGTCTGATTTCGATAATGGCTCTAGGGGCGGCGCTTGCCGTCGCGGTGGCCGGGATCGCCACGGCCGACAAGCCCACGGTCGTCCAGGTCGGGAACCTGAAGCTGACCCTGAACGGCGGGTTCTCGCCGAAGAAGCTGCCGAAGAAGGGCAAGCCGGCACCGATCACCCTCAACGTCAGCGGCAAGATCCAGAGCGTTGACGGCACCCACATTCCGGCGGTGAAGGAAATCATCGTCGAAACCGACAAGAACGGCTCGATCAACGTCAAGGGCCTGCCCAAGTGCACCTCGGGCAAACTGCAGGCACAGGACACCAAGGCAGCCGAAAAGATCTGCAAGAAGGCGATCATCGGCAAGGGCACGACCAACGTCGAGGTCGAATTCCCCGAATCGAAGCCCTTCATCGCGAAAAGCAAGCTGCTCGCTTTCAACGGCGGCGTCAAGGGCGGCAAGACGACGATCTACATCCACGCCTATCTCTCCTCGCCGGTATCCGCGGCGGTGGTGACGACGGTCAAGATCTCGAAGATCCACAAGGGCCGCTACGGCACCAAGTCGGTCGCTCTGATCCCGAAGATCGCCGGCGGCTACGGCTCAGCAAAGGAATTCTCGCTGACCTTCAACCGCGGCTACAAGAACACACCGTACCTCTTCGCCAACTGCCCGGACGGTCACCTCAACGCGAAGGCCACCTCGATCTTCGCCGACGGCACGCGCCTGACGGGCACCTTCACTCGAACCTGTAGCCCGAAGGGCTAACGAGCGCTCCGACTCAGGACGAAAAGGGGAAAGAGGGCGGCCGGTTGGCCGCCCTCTTTGTTTTTGGGTCTCAGCACCGAGACCGACAGGCGAGTTTTTGCTGGACGGCCGGACGGCAGACCACCGGCCAGACTTGGGTTCTGGTAGGAGCTATAGACGGGAGGAAATCTTGAGCAGAGCAGCAGCGCGGGCGCCGACAGAAGCAACCGACATGGCTAGTCGCAGATCAGCCATTGCGCAGGTCACGTGCTGACTTGCGTCATCAATTCCCGGAGACACTTAGATTTTCTTGTTTGTCGCAAGATGCTTGTTAGAATACGCCATCATCATCGCTGACACGCAGCCAAGGCAGGGAAGCTGAAGAACGTGAGCGGGGACACCACTTCGTTACGGCAGGCCCAAATAGCAATCTGCGCTGCTCTCTTAGGGCACAGAGCAAAGATCGAGCGAGAGTTTCTTAATCGGATCAAGGCGGTCGCGAACACAGACGACATCACAGATCCAGAATATCTGGAAGGGCTCCGGCGGGCAGTGTCATCAGGGTTCGACTACGCGCTCGCGGGTGTCGAATCAAGCGAGCGACATTTGCCGCAAGTCCCCGTCGCTCTTCTTGCTCAAGCGCGTCTCGCTGCTCGCAATGGTTTGTCCATCGACATGATGATTCTTAGATGCTCGACCTGCTCGACGATTATTCGCGATCAAATCGCAATCGCGTTTGAAAGTAGGCGTTCACGGGGTGTCGCCTTCGTGAACGCGATTCCTGCGTGACTTACGGCGGAGCCAGGGAAGGGGCAGGCACGCGGTCGTGGGCGGCGACCGCCGCCTCGATCAGGTAGTCGAGCGCCGAGCGACCCTGCAACCGGCAGGTCTCGCGCACCGAGCAGATCCGCTCGACCCAGCGGCTGCCGCGCTCGGACTGTGTGCCGAGCTGCACCTTGCGCATGATCACCGCGTGGCGAACAGCCCGCTCCGCGGCGTTGTTCGTGGGGTCGATGCCGGGCACCTCACAGAAGGTCCACAGCGCTTGCTCTTCGGCCAAGAGTCCGGCGCAGAAGCGACGCTCGCGGCGGTTGTGACCGCGGGTGCCCTGCTCGAGCAGGGAATGGAGGCGATCGCGCAGCGGCCGAAGCTCGGTGGCGAGCCAGTCCAGGTCGTGCCCGCCCTCCAGGTAGGCACGGTGGGCGGCGAAAACCTGGCGCGATATCTCCAGAAGTCCCATTCCGCGTCTGCCCGTCGCCCCGCCTCGCTCGGAGAGCTCTGTGAACTGGCGAGCCAGGTGACACTGGCATGACCCCCTGAAATCGGTCCGCCCTGTGTGAGAGTTCTTCCGGCCCACGACAATGGGCCAAGGAGGACCGACGCAAGTGAAGAAGCGCAGGCATACCCCCGAGCAGATCATTCGCAAGCTCAGGGAGGCCGAGAAGATGCTCGGCGAAGGCAAGCAAATATCCGAGGTGGCAAAGGCGCTGGAGGTCTCCGAGCAGACGTTCCACCGCTGGCGCAACCAGTACGGCGGCATGAAGGCCGACGATGTCAAGCGGCTGAAGGAGCTCGAGAAGGAGAACCACGAGCTCAAGCAGATCGTCGCCGACAAGGAGCTCGACATCCGCGCCTACAAGGAGATCGCGAAGGGAAACTTCTAGGCCCGGCCCGGAGGCGCCGAGCGGTCCTGATCCTCCAGGACCGCCTCGGCCTCTCCGAGCGTCGGGCGTGCCGGATCGCCGGCCAGCACCGATCCACGCAGCGCCATGAGCCGCACCTCGCCCCAGACGATGCCGCCCTGCGAAAACGCCTGCGCGAGATCTCCAAATTGAAGAAGCGCTGGGGCTACCGCCGCGCCCACGCCCGCCTGATTGAAGAGGGCTGGGAAGTCAACAAGAAGCGGGTGCAGCGCCTCTGGCGCGAGGAGGGGTTGCGGGTGCCCCGCCGCAAGCGAAAGCGCGCCAGGCTGGGAGATAACGCAGACGGCAAGGAGCTGCGCGCCGAACATCCCGACCACGTCTGGGCGCTCGACTTCCAGACCGACGAAACCGCCGACGGGCGCCAGCTGCGGGTGCTGAATGTGATCGACGAGTTCACCCGCGAGGCGTTGGCGAGCGAGGTGGCCCGCTCGATCACCGCCGAGGACACGGTTGCGCTCCTGGAACGCCTCGTCGGCCTGCGTGGCACCGTACCCGAGCACATCCGCTGCGACAACGGGCCCGAGCTGATCGCCCACACCCTGCGCGACTGGTGTCGCTTGGGCAAGACCGCCACCGCCTACATCGAGCCGGGCTCACCCTGGCAGAACCCATTCATCGAGTCCTTCAACGGCCGTACCCGCGACGAGGTGCTCGACATCGAGCTGTTCTACACCCTGGCCGAGGCCAAGGTCATCCTCGCTGACTGGATCGTCGCCTACAACACCGAACACCCACACTCGTCCCTGGGGATGCTGCCGCCGGCGCGATTCGCCGAGCGCTGGCGGGAGGAGAACGGCGCTCCGCCGCCTCACTCCGATCGCCCTACGGGCTCACTCCGCGAGGCGGCGGTCGACCCCGCTACGGTGCATGTCGATACCGACCACGAACTCTCGCTGAGGGTGGACCGGTAAACGGGGGCCGGTCAACACCAACACAGTTGCTGTTGGAGGAGATCGAGGAAGTGGTAGGCGGCATAGCGGTCGGTGACCGCGATCCCGCCGAAGTCCTCGCCGAGCAGCTCCTTGGCCGCTGTCTGCCCGCGCGAAGGGTCGATCCGGTAGCAGGCGTAAAGCGATGTGGCGGCGAGCCACAGCCATTGCTGGGCCGATCCCAGGCGCCAGCCGGTCTCGTCGGCATGCACGGCCTCGGCTTCGCGCACGGCCTCGGCCAGCTCCCGCCAGGGATCGGCCAGGGCGGCGCTCATCCTCATGATCGTCCGGTCGACCGCGCCGAGGGAGATCGGGATTCCGAACATCTGGGTGACGACGTCACAGACCTGGCGGCGCGAGAGGCGGTGGACGCCGGCCAGGGTGGCGACATGCGCCTGCAGGCGCGGGCCGAAGGCAGAAGCGGTGACGCCGGCGGGCAGCTCGGCCAGCCCGCCGGCGCCGCAGGCAGGGCACAGCAGGCGGTGGCGGCGATGCTCTGCGATCAGCGGGGCGATCGGCGGCAGCTCCCACACCTGGTGGGCGAGCGGCTTACCGAGCCGCTCCTCCGAGCCGTCGAAGGCGTGCCCGCACTCACATGAGGCGGGCAGGTGCTCGAAGATCTCATCCACCCGCTCGGGCGGCGCCATCTCGCGGCTCTTGCCCTCGTGGCCGGGCTGGCCGCCTTGCTTTCTCAGCGACTCCTTCGCCCGCCGTCGCGCCTCGGCGCGGCGCTGCTGGCGAGTCATCGGCGGATCGGAGGAGGGTGGCATCGAGCTGTTGCCCGAGTTGCGGTTGATCTGGCGCTCCAACTCCTCGATGCGCCCGGCCAACTCCACCACACGACTCTGGAGCTCAGGAATCCCCTCTACCTGCTCAACCAGGCCGAGGACGAGTTCTCGTGCCGGCTCCGCCGGCAAGCGCGACCGCCTCGGCCTCCTCGCGCTGCATGCGAGAGACGTTCCATTTGCCGGAAAGGACTCCTGCTCAGGCTGGCGACGCCCCGTGAACGCCTACGTTTGAAAGTGTCGGTGCGCCTAGTCCGGCCAAGCTATCGGACGTCCTCAGGGTGCAGGGAGTTCTTTTTGATCGACTGACGAAAGAGCTGACTGAAGAGTACAAACGCGAAAAGGACCGACTTGCCTCCGATCGGCAACTGCGTTTTTCGGCTGCCCAGGGTCTTCTCAACGGTGAATCGCTTGACGCGTCAACGCTCGGCTGCGATCTCGACGCCTTTCATATCGCCGCGATTGCGAAAGGAGTCGGAGCTGCCAATGTTGTCAGGGCACTGGCTAGCACGCTTGACTGTTGCCACTTTGCGGTCTCGAATGCGGATGGCGCAATATGGGCCTGGATGTCTCGCCACAGCAAGCCAAGTATCTCCGATCTTGAAGAAGTCATATCGGGTCGTTGGCCAAACAAAATATATCTAGCAATTGGCGAGATCGCGTACGGGCGAGAGGGCTGGCGATTAAGCCACCATCAGGCCAGGGCAGCTTTCCTTCTCGCGCTCCGCAGGCCTGGTTGTGCCATACGATACGCGGAAGACCCCCTCCTTGCCGCAGCTGTCCGCGACGATCTCCTCACGGCCTGCTTGAATGAGTTTTTCCTGGCACCACTGAATTTAGAGCGCGACGGAGGCCTAGTGCTGCGCCAGACGCTTCGAGCCTATTTTACGGCTGATAGGAATGGAGCGTCTGCTGCAGCGGCTCTGAGAGTGACGCGGCAAACGATTACAAATCGCCTGAAGATAATCGAGCAGCGAGTTGGCAGGCCAATATCAACTTGCGCTGCGGAGTTTGAAACGGCACTTAGGCTCGAAGAGCTTCATAAAGGATCGGGCGACATGGCGCGGCTAGACGATCGCTAGTCAGCCGCGCACGATCAAGAACTGTTCGTCCCTCCGGCAGTGGGCCATTGTGATCCATATGACCTTTCAGCATCTGTCAAGTCGGCACGATTGATGTTAGGCAGTTGTCAACCTTTCTACTAGTTGCAATCGACTATGACTGTGATTGCAAGGGCATCTCATGGTGCCGTCGTCTAATAAGTAAGGAGAAACATGTCCGAAGTGTCGGCAACTACCAGCCGTGCCAAGCTGCTGCTAGTGACCTGAGGCAATAGTTCGCAGGCATGAGCCTCCGGCCGTCGAAGTCGTCGCCATCGCAAGCGACGATGGGAGGCCTGATGCCCGTTCGTGTGGATGTGACGCTCAGCGAGGAAGAGCGAGAGGTGCTGGAGCGCTGGGCCAGGCGCCCGACAAGCGCTCAGGCTCTTGCGTTGCGCTGCCGGATCGTGCTCGCGGCAGCCGACGGCGAGCAGAGCAAGGAGATCGCGGCTCGGTTGGGCTGCTCGACGCAGACGGTGGGCCGCTGGCGAGGCCGCTTCGCGAGACGTGGCCTCGACGGCCTGCATGACGAGCCACGCCCGGGCAAGCCACGGCAGATCGGCGACGAAGACGTCGAGCGGGTGATCGTGAAGACCCTGGAGGAGAGTCCGCCAAACGCGACCCACTGGTCGACCCGCTCGATGGCTGCCGCAACCGGGATGAGCCAGAGCGCGGTCAGCCGGATCTGGCGGGCGTTCGGGCTGAAGCCGCATCGAAGCGAGCACTTCAAGCTCTCGCCCGACCCGCAGTTCGTCGACAAGGTCCGTGACATTGTCGGCCTCTACCTGAACCCGCCCGAAGCCGCGGTGGTGCTCTGCGTCGATGAGAAGTCCCAGATCCAGGCGCTGGAGCGCTCCTCGCCGATCCTGCCGCTGATGCCCGGAGTGCCCGAGCGCCAGACCCACGACTACGTGCGCAACGGCACCACCAACCTCTATGCCGCCCTGGATGTCGCCTCGGGGAAGGTGATCTCAGAGATGACGCCGCGCCACCGCGCCGAGGAGTTCCGCAAGTTCCTCAACCTGATCGAGGGCTCGGTGCCCGAAGGTCTCGATGTCCACGTCGTGCTCGACAACTCCTCGACCCACAAGACCCCCTCGATCCAGCGCTGGCTCAAGCGCCACCCGCGCTTCACCTTGCACTTCACTCCCACCTACAGCTCCTGGCTGAACCTGGTCGAGCGCTGGTTCGCGGAGCTGACCACGAAGTGGCTGAAGCGCGGCTCCCATCGCTCGGTCCGCGACCTCGTCGCCTCGATCAGAACCTGGATCGCCAGCTGGAACGACGAGCCCAAGCCCTACGTCTGGCACAAGAGCGCCGATGAGATCCTCAACAGCTTGGCTGCCTACTGCCAGCGGATCAATGACTCAGGTCACTAGCTGCACTTGGCCTGATCCTGATAATTGGAGCGCTGGCCTGGACGCACCCCGCAGCCGCTGCAAATCCCAGCGGCTATTGTGGCGGTCAAACACTCGGAGGCCATACCTCCTGCATCGGAGCCGCGCGATCCTTCGTGGCGCTAGAAGGCTGGGGGGCAAATGGCTCTGTGTGCGTGTTCACGTATTTAACGGGGAGTGGCGTTCTCCATAACGGTACGTGCTCTGGCGGCGCTGGCCAACACACTTATTGGCCATTCACTGCCGCTGGTAAACCCGGAATCACCAACAACAGTTGGAATACTAATCTCGTGAATGGGGTCGCGTGGCAGTAGCCCGCCAAGCGTGCCTGGAGTGTAAGGCTCCAGGCACGCTTTCGTCGCAATCCACGCTCGTAACGTAATGCGCAGGCTGTTTGTCGCCCTTCTCATCTGTGGCTGCGGTATTGGCGTTTGGGTGGCCAAAGGGGATCCTGGTACCGGCTCGGATACGGAGGCTGGGATTGAGAGGGCGACACCCACAAGGAGTAACGGCTTGTGGCCGCTACTGGTCAAGAAGCAGCCAGGCGCATCGTGGAACGCCTGGCAAGCGCGGCGAATGTTTTTGCGGTCGTTTTCCCATTTTCGTCGCGCGTCACTAATTCCGTCAGCCGAGCTCGGTAGCCGTATAAGGAGAAGTGTGGGAAGAGCTATAAACCAGTTCGAAGTCGTCCGCGCGATCTACATCGGGGGCTTCAGAGCGTGGGTTATGGCAAAAAAAGGGATCGCCTGTCTGGCAATTGCGCCATCTGGTGCTACATCCTGCGCCGTCATGGTTGAGGCGGTCCACCACGGGCTCGCGGTTGGGTTTGGCAATATCAAGGAACCAGGGAACGATTCGCGGTCGGGGTACGTCGTTCTTGGGATAGCTGCAGATTGGGTCAGGAAGATACGAGTCAGAATAGGCCACGGCGAGTGCTACATATCCCCGGTGCATAACGCATACATGTTGACTTCCATGCAGCGAATAGTTGTTGTGGGGCAGCAAGAACTGAAGAGAGGCTCTCCCTCTTGCAACATCTATGGCTAGCTACTTGCCCCGGAAAAGCCCCCGGGCATGAAAACGGCCGCGCAGGAGGTTCAGCGCGGCCGTCTTCTAAATGGGCATTTGCTCTTGCGAGCTTGCCGATCGTTTCAAGTGGGCAGGACGGCGACGGTGTCCAGGTCATAGGCGAAGGTTGCCCAACCTGTCCAGATCCGCTCGCCCTCGACACCCTTCAACCTCGCTCGCCGCAGCCCGTAGCCTCGCTTGAGGTGGGAGATGCGACCCTCGGCCCCGACTCGGTAGCGGGCCAGGCGGCGTTCGGTGCGCCGCGAGCGCCCCGGCTCCTTGCGGCCGGCGATGAAGGTCCGTTCGGGCGCGATCGCGGCGAGCTGCTCGTCGGTGCGGAGGTGGCCGAAGCCGCCGTCGAGGGCGAACTCGCGCGGGCAGATCCCGAGGCCGGTGAGCTCGGCGACGGTCTGCGGCAGGAGCTCGTTCTCGTTCGGGGCGCCGGGAAGCGAGGCGGGCGGCAGCAGAAGGCCGCGCTGGCCGGGCTTGGTCGAGGCGGTGAGCTCGCAGAGCTGGACGACGTAGCCGAACTCGGTCGGCTTGCCCTGCTTGCCCTTGCGAATCGGCCGCGCATCGGGGTCTGAGAGCGAGACGAGCCGATCGTAGATCGGCTCGCCGGCGATGCGCTTGGCGATCTGCTCGGTGACCTTCTCGCAGCGCTCTGCCAGCTAGGTGAGCCGCCGTGCGGCGCCGAGCTTGGCCTGGGCGCCACGGCCGCGCGCCCGGCCCTTGATCGCAGCGGCCAGCTTGCGGGCTTCGCCGACCGAGCGGCGCAAAAGCTCGCCGCACTCCCCGGTGAGGCGCAGGACCTCGGCCTTGCGCTCGCCCGAGCGGCGGGCGAGGGTTCGCGACATCGCCCGCAGCCGCTTGCCCAGCGCGCGGGAGCGGTCGCGCACCGCCTTGGTCTCCTCGCCGGCCAGCGAGAGCATCTTGCGCGCCTCGCGCGCCAGCGCCTTGACCCCGTCGGCGGCCAGGCCGGAGTCGGTCGGGTAGCGCACGTCGGCCTCGACCACGGTCGAGTCGATCCGTGCGGCGCGCGCTCGAAAGCGTCGCTCCCTCTGCGCCTTTGCGATCAGCGCCCGGGTCAGCTCCGCGACCGTCTCCGCCCCCAGGCGACGCGTCAGCTTGCGGACCGTCGACTCGCAGGGAACCCGCTCGTGCAGGGGGATCAGGCAGAAGCGGCGCAGGTGCAGGGAGTCGGAGACCTCGCGAACCAGGGTCTCGTAGCCCCAGCCGGTGCGCTGCTTGAGCACCATCAGCCGCACGTAGGTCTCCATCGCGATCGTCGGCCGTCCTTCGCTCAACATGGCCCGCCCGGTCTCGCTCGCTTCCTCCTCCCAATGCGTGGCGATCGGCCGCAGCAGCTCCGGATCGCCGAGCAGTTCGTCGATCTTCCCCAAGTCCTCCGGCAGCTCCTTGGCCTCGACCGGCAACACCTCGTCCCAAAGCGTCTCCGCCTGCGGCGCTCGCAGGGTCAGCATATGTACCTCCTCGATCTTGAAACATGCCCATTACCAGGACATTCTCGAGATGAGTCCGGACGGATCAGGCTCAGGGGCGGCTACTTTTTCCGGGGCAAGTAGCTAACGTGCGGAAGGGACGCCGCCTGGCGTGAGTCTCAGGGTTGGTTCCGTTGATCGATATGGCACGTGGGATAAGGCCACTAGCCCCGGGAATCGACCAGGTCGTTGAGCGCTGGCGGGATGACGCCATCGGCTTCGCGTCGCTTCTCGCCCCTCCTGAGCATCCGGTGGGTGAGGATGGCGATGCTGAGGATCGCGGTTGCGCCGAGGCTGAGCTGGACGCTGAGCAGGCCCTGGCGGGTCCAGTAGACGTCGCGCAGGTCCAGCAGCAGTGCCGCCTCGTCGAAGGTCAGTCCCATGCCGATGCCGGTCGTGATCGCAAGCCGCTCTTCCAGGATCGGGTCATCGGTCAGCAATGCGGTCGTGCCCGAGGCGAAGGCGAGCAGGATGCCGGGAACGAAGTGGTGGATGTGGTGGCCGCCGACGCTGACGTTGCGGAACGGCCCCCACCCGTCGCGGATGCCCAGGGTGGAGATGCGGACGATCGCGAAGGAGGCGAGGAAGCCGGCCAGCAGGTTGAAGAGCACGGTTTCGGTGCGGGGCGCCTCGCTGTAGCCGCTGACGGCGACGCTGACCGTGTCCAGGGCGGCGGCGGGCGCCGCCTCGACCAGCCCCTCACCGTCGGGCTCCTCGTGGGAGCGGCGCTGCAGCATGCGGCCGAACTGGCCGGCCAGCACGACGCCGGCTCCTCCCAGCGCCACGGCCGCGAGACCGACGGTGGCCCGCTCCGAGCGTGCCCAGCCGACCCGTGTCCGCGCCCGGGCGCGCCGGGTCAGGCGAGTCGGCAAGCGCGGCGAACCCATGTCCCGCAGACTAGCGGCGGCGGGGCTAGCGCTCTTCGGTGACGATCGTCTTCACCGAGGCGATCGCGCCGTCGGCGAGCTCGATCTCGACCATGTGGGTGCCGATCTCGCGGATCGGCTGCTCGAGGCGGATCTTGCGCCGGTCGATGCGCAGGTCGCGGGCGTCGCGGATCGCGTCGGCGATCTCCTTGGCGCCGACGGAGCCGAAGAGCTTGCCGTCCTCGCCCGCCCGCTGGTGGATCGTCAAGACCGTCTTGGAGAGCAGCGATGCCGCCTGCTCTTCGCGTTCGGCGCGCACCCTTTCGGCCTTTTCCGTCGCTTCACGCCGCCGCTGCGCCTCCTCCAAAGCACCCGGCGTCGCCGCGGCGGCCAGCTTGCGCGGGATCAGGTAGTTGCGCAGGTAGCCGGGGGAGACGTCGATCGGCTCGCCGCGGCGGCCGAGCTGCTCGACGTCCTCGAGCAGGATCGCCTGTGTCATCAACGCTCTCCGACGTAGGGAAGCAGGGCGATCTCCCGCGCCCGCTTCACCGCGACGGAGAGCTGGCGCTGGTGCTTGCGCGAGAGGCCGGTGACGCGACGGCCGCGGGTCTTTCCCTTGTCGGAGAGGAAGCGACGCAGGAGGTTGAGGTCCTTGTAGTCGACCGCCTCGGAGTTGATCCGCGTGTATTTGCGCGGACGAGCGCGGTCGTCGCGTCGGCCGCGCCGGGGCGTCGAAGCTGTTGCGTCGTTGGTACGGGCCATAACGGACTGGGCATCCTACAGACCTGGCAGCGGCGGACACAGCGCCGCTGCCAGGCGACTGCTCAAAACGGGATGTCGTCGTCCCCGCCCCCGCCGCCCCCACCACTACCGGCAGTCGCGCCGGCGAAGTCGGAGGAGTCGGCCGGGACATCGCTGCTGGGGCTGAAACCGCCCCCCCCGTTGCCTCCACCACCACTGTTGCCTCCGCCCGAACCGTCGCGGGAGCCGAGGAACTGCACCGACTTGGCGACGATCTGCACCTTCTGGCGCTTGCCGCTGCCGTCCTTGGCCTCCCACTCGCTCCAGTCGAGGCGCCCCTCGACCGCCACCGGGCGGCCCTTGGAGAGGTAGTTGGCGCAGTTCTCGCCCTGTGCGCCCCAGACCACGACATCGAAGTAGTTGGCCTTGTCCTCCCATTCGCCCGTCTGGCCGTTCTTACGGCTGCTGTTCACGGCGACGCGCAGCTCGCAGACCGCCGTTCCGCCCCCGGTGTGGCGCAGCTCGGGGTCCTTCGTCAAGTTTCCGGTGATGACCGCCACGTTCACGTTCGACGCTGCCACAGCTCTCAACTCCTCAGGATCGTTGTCTGGATTCCAGTCTAAGAGCGGTGGCGGCGAAACTCTCCCCCCTTGCCCCGCAATATCCGCAGGAATCGCGGCCGATGGGCCGCAAAGCGGCCCATGTCTCGACTTTGAGGCCCGTCGGCGCTACTCGGCGGGTGCGGCGGGAGTCTCGACGCTCTCGGGAGCGTCCTCCTCCGGCTCGGCGGCGACGGCGACGGGCGGGGCGCTTTGGGGCCCCCGGTCGCGGTCGCGCGAGGCGCCCGGAGCGGGCGCGGCGACCGCGGGCGGCACGAGCACCGGCGCCGAGGCGTCGACTTTGAAGATCCGGAAGCGCAGCACCCCGTCGGCGATCTTGAGGTTGTGGTTGAGCTCGTCGAGCAGCTCGGTCGGCGCCTCGAAGCGGAACCAGCGATAGTCGGCCTCGTTGCTGTCGCCGATTTCGTAGGCCATCTTGCGCAGGCCCCATTTGTTCTCGTGCTTCAGCGTCCCTTTGCCCTCGATCCGCCCGCGCACCTCTTGCGCAAGCGCGTCACGCCCGGCCTCGTCGGGGCCAGGGTCAAGCATCAGGACAAGCTCATATTCGCGTGGGGCTGCCAAAGCGGCGAGGGACTATAGCCGTCCCGTACAGGAGGCGAGCGTCGGGCACCGCTTCCGGCTCAACTTTTTCGGTGGAGCGGGAGACGCCTTGCGAGGTCGGCTTGACGAAAAAGTACAAGCCGCCGGGAGCGGTCCCCCACGCTCGCTTTCAGTGTGGCTCGAACTCCATTGAGCCGTCGTTGGGCGGAGCCGCCGGTGCGCTCGGTGGAGGAGCTTCTACGGGTTCGGGTGCAGGGGTGGGCGGGTCGACGGGCGGGTCCTGGCGCCGGGTGGAGGTGCCCGGCTTGCGCTGCGCGCTTCTTCGGGGAGCGGCGCGGCGCGGCATGGGTTTCGGAGCCCTCCCCTCAGAAGCCTCCGCGCGGTGCCGGGCACCTCCTCTCGGCGCCACCCGCCCGAGCCGCGGCTCGGGCTCACGAACTTCCTCGGGGTAAGACCTCGGCAGCCCGACATCCGCCGGCAGCGGCGGCGGCGCGGGCGGGGAAAGCAGGCTCGGCCCCACCTCCAGGGCAAGCAGCGCCAGCACAACGCCGACCGCCACCACCCCAGCTCGAGACCACCGTATTCGGACACGCATCCACCCCTAAGTCCCCAGGCCAAGAAAGTCTCCCCCCTAACTGCTGTAGGGAGGGGTGCCCAACCCTCCCTACCCCAACCGCCCCGGGGAAGCTTTTTTGTTCCCGGGTAATCTGGGCGCGTGCCCGAATCGGACCCCCTGATCATTGTCTCCAACCGCGGCCCCGCCCAGTTCGAGCGGGGTGAGGATGGGGCGCGGACCGTGCAGCGGGGCGGCGGCGGGTTGGTCACGGCGCTCTCGGGGCTGGTCTCCCACCGCGACGCGCTCTGGATCGCCTCGGCGATGACCGACGAGGACGTCGCGGTCAGCGAAGAGCGCGGCGGCCCGGCCGAGCTCTCGATCGACGGCATCGACTACCGGGTGCTGCTGGTCGGCTCCGACGCCGAAGCCTACGACCGCTTCTACAACGTGATCGCCAACCCGATTCTCTGGTTCATCCAGCACTACCTCTGGGACCTCTCCAACGCGCCCGACATCCGCCAGGAGGAGCTCGACGCCTGGGACTTCGGCTACCAGGCCGTCAACCGCGACATCGCCACCGCCGTGCTGGGCCAGATCGAGGGGCGCGACCGCCCGCTGGTGATGCTGCACGACTACCACCTCTACACCGCCCCGGCGATGATCCGCGAGGCCCGTCCCGACGCCTTCCTGCACCACTTCGTCCACATCCCCTGGTCCCAACCCGACAGCTGGCGCATCCTGCCGGGACGGATCCGCGAGGCGATCTTCCGCGGCATGCTCGCCAACGACATCATCGGCTTCCACACCCACGCCTACTGCATCAACTTCATCCGCTGTTGCGACGAATTGCTCGAGGCCGACGTCGACTACGAGCGGGGCATCGTCCACCACGCGGGCGGCGAGACCCGCACCCGCGCCTATCCACTCTCGATCGACGCCAAACGGCTGCTGCGCGCGGCCGAGTCGCCCGAGGTCGCCGCCGCCGAGCGCGAGGTGCTGGAGCGCCGCCGCAAGCACCTGATCATCCGCGTCGACCGCGCCGATCTCTCCAAGAACGTGCTGCGCGGCTTCACCGCCTTCGACACCTTCCTCACCCAGCACCCGGAGTTCCGCGAACAAGTCACCTTCATCGCCCACCTGCAGCCCTCGCGCCAGGACGTGCCCGAGTATGTCGAGTACCTGGAGCGGATCGAGGCCCTGGTGGCGGTGGTCAACCACCGCCACGGCACCACCGACTGGATGCCGATCGACCTGAAGATCTACGAGAACTTCCCCGAGGCGGTCGCCCGCTACAAGCACTTCGACCTGCTGATGGTCAACTCGCTCTTCGACGGGATGAACCTGGTCGCCAAGGAGGCGCCCGCGGTCAACACCCGCGACGGCGTCCTCATGCTCTCCGAGAACACCGGCTCCCACGAGGAGCTGGCCGACTCGGTGCTGACCGTCAACCCCTTCGACATCCAGGAGCAGGCCGAGGCGATCTACCGCGCGCTGACGATGGACCCCGAGGAGCGCCGCCTGCGCGCCCAGCACCTCAAGGAGCTGGTCTTCGCGCGCAACCCCGGCGACTGGGTCGACGACCAGCTCCGCGATATCGCCGAGCTGCGCTCAGGTGTCGAGCTCGGCCAGTAGCTCGACCCAGTCGCGCAGCAAGCGCGGCGAGAGGAACTCCTTGCGGGCGTGTTCCTTGCCGGCGCGGCCGAGTTGCTTGCCCAGCTCCGGGTCGGCAAGGATCTCCAGGCAGCGCTGGGCGCACTGCTCGGGCGAGTCGACCAGGTAGCCGCTCTCGCCGTCGACGATCTGCAACGGGATGCCGCCGACGTTGCCGCCGATCGTCGGCCGTCCCTTCCACAGCGCCTCGGTCACGGTCAGGCCGAAGCCCTCGCGGATCGACTTCTGCAGGCAGACGTCGGACTGGGACTGGAAGGCGTTGACCTCGATCGCGCCGACGTTGTTGAGGTTGTTGAGGATCTTGATGTCATCGTCGCCGTCGGCGTACTCGAAGGTCTGCTGGAAGAACTCCCAGCCCTCCGGGTCGTCGGTTGCCATCGAGCCGACCAGGGCGAGCTGTACGTCGGGCACCTGCTCGTGGACGATCCGGTAGGCGTCGATCACGCCCATCGGGTCCTTCCAGGGGTCGAAGCGCGAGACCTGGGTGAGGAGCGGGCGGTCGACGTCGATGCCAAACTGGCGGGCGACGAAGGCGGCGTCGTCGGGCGAGAAGGCCATGTTCTTCGGCGAGAGCGGGTCGATCGCCGGCGGGATGATGCGGACGCCGTTGCCGGAGCTGGAACCGTTGCCGTTGACGCCGCCGGGCACGTAGGCGGGCATGTGCCAGACCGTGGCGTCGTATTCCTCGATCATCGGCAGCAGGCGGGCGATCGGCTCCGGGTTGGGCTCGGAGAGGTCGATGTGGCAGCGCCAGATCCAGTTGCGGCCCTTCTCGCCGGCGCCGCGGCGCAGACCGATCGGCTGCGGGTCGTGGACGATCACCGAGTCCCACTCGCCTTCGAGGCCGTCGGCGTTGATCTTGTTGATCTCGTCGAACAGCGCCCATTCGTCGCTGCTCAGCGTCTCCGGGGCTCCCTGCAGCGAGTTGTGGAGCAGCTTGGTCGCGTTGTAGAACTCCTCTTTGCCGAAGATCACGTGCCAGTGGGCGTCGAGGCCGATGTCGCGCATCAGCGGCACGATCGTGTAGAGGATCTCCGAGACGCCGCCGCCAAAGGCCGTGGCGCTGACGTGCAGGACGCGGTGGCCCTTCATCGGCTCCGCCAGCTCGCGGATCCGCTCGATCGTCTCCTTGCCGGCTATGTGGGTGTAGTCGGAAAGGGACTTCTGGCCTAGGGAGACTTCCTGAAGCATCCGGGATTTCTACATCGCCGCCCGGTCGGCCGTTCTTTAGCCCTGCGGTCGCTTGCCCAGCGTGACCTCGATCTGCTTGCGCTTGCCGTCGCGCAGGACCTCCAGCGTGACCTTCTCTCCCGGCTGCTTGCCGGCGATGAAACGGGCCAGGTCGTCGGGCTGGATCACGGGGTGGCCATCGACCGAGAGGATCACGTCGCCGCCGGTTTCGTAGGTCGCCGCCTGGAAGCGCAGCTTCTCGTGGCCGGCCTCGAGGCCGGCCTTGTCGGCGGGGCCGCCGGGGACGACTTCGGAGAGCAGGCCGCCGTGGTCGGCCTCGAGGCCGAGCTTCTCGGCGAGCTGTGGGTAGAGCGGCTGGGAGGCGACGCCGATGTAGGCGTACTCTGCTTTGCCGTCGCGCTCGAGCTGTGCGATCGAGCGCTTGATCGCCGACACCGGCACGGCGAAGCCGACGCCGGAGTTGGAGCCGGAGTTGGTCTCGATCTGCTCGTTGATGCCGAGCACCCGTGCGCCGGCGTCGAGCAGCGGGCCGCCGGAGTTGCCCGGGTTGATCGAGGCGTCGGTCTGGATCGCGCCCTGGATCTGGAACTTGGTCAGCGATTCGACCCCGCGGTCGGTTGCCGAGACGACCCCGACCGAGAGCGACTGCTGCTCGCCGAAGGGACTGCCGATTGCCGCCACCGGCTGGCCGACCACGAGGTCGTTGTCGTCGCCGAGCTCCAACGGGTGCAGCTTGAAGCCGTCCGGCTTCACATTCAGCAGGGCGACGTCGGCGAAGGGGTCGAAGCCGATGATCTCGGCCGGGACGACGTTGCGATCGGGGAACTCGATGAAGACTTCCTTGGCCGACTTGCGGGTGCCGGACGATTCGTCGGTGACGACGTGGGCGTTGGTGACGATGCGCCCCGAGTCGTCGAGGACGAAGCCCGAGCCCTCCGCTGCGCCTCCTCCGCCGCGGAAGATCGAGCGGATCGTGACCACGCCCGGGGAGGCCTCGCGGTAGACCTTGGCCGCGTCGAAGCCGTGCTCGGCGGCCTGCACGACCACCTGCGGCGTGGTTTCGGTGACGGTGGCGGTCCGGATGGCCGAGTCGCCGCTCCCGCCGCCGCAGCCGCCGATCAGGAGCGCCGCCGCGCCGAGTGCGGCGATGCCGCCCGCAACGGAACGGATCGAGGTGCGGCGTCTCGTCCCCTTCCGAGGGGGCCTATGCGTTGCCGCCGTCATGCGGCGGCCCTGGGCGCTGGCGGGACCGCCGGCTTCGTGAGGCCGGTTCGGGAGCGCGGCAGGTCCAGCGTGAAGGCGGTGAAGCGCTTGCTGGAGGCGATCGCGACGCTGCCGTCCATGCGCTGGGCAAGCTCGCGGGCGATCGCCAGGCCGAGCCCCGAGCCCCCGGCCGAGTCGGCGGTGTAGAAGCGCTCGAAGATGCGACTGTGGACGCGGCGCGGGATGCCGGGGCCGTCGTCGGACACGGTCAACTCGGCGCGGCGATTGACGGAGTAGGTAGTCACGGTCACCTTGGTGCCCTCCGGCGTGTGCGTGAGGGCGTTGTCGAGCAGGATACGGACGACCTGGCGCACGCGGTCGGCGTCGGCGCTGGCGATCACCGGCTCCTCGGGGGTGCGCAGCTCCAGCCGCGAGCCGCGCAGGTCGGCCCGAGGCCCGAACTCGCGCGCCACTTCGCGGGCCAGGGAGCCGAGGTCGACGTTGCCGCTCTTCATCGCCACCGCGCCGGCGTCGAGCTGGGAGAGGTCGAGCAGGTCGGCGGTGAGCTTGGTCAGGCGGACGATCTGTTCGCGCATCGTGCGCACGAACTCGGCCCGCTCCTCGGGGCTCGGGTCCTCCTCCTCGAGCAGTTCGACGAAGCCGCCGAGACTGAAGATCGGCGTGCGCAGCTCGTGCGAGGCGTTGGCGATGAACTGCTTGCGGGCGCTGTCGAGCTCGGAGAGGCGGCGCTGCATCTCGTTGAAGGTGCGGGCGAGCTGGCCGAGTTGGCCGGCCGAGGAGATCGGGATCGGGGTTTCGAAGTTGCCGTCGGCGACCTTGCGAGCCGCGTCCTGGAGGCGGCGAATGTTGGCGCCGGCGACCCGGGCGTAGTAGATGCCGGTGCCGGCCGCGATCGCGATCGCGATCAAGCCCGCAAGCAGGATCTGGCCCTTGACCGCGTCGAGACCGCTGGCGGCCCCGCCGATCGCCACGGTGTAGGCGTAGATGAGGAGCACCGTGCCCGCCGCGATTCCGATCGCGACCAGCGCGATGCGGTTGCCGAGCCGGCTGGGCCTGACCTGCGGCATCTACTCCTTGAAGCGGTAGCCGACGCCGCGCACGGTGGAGAGGAACTCGGGCTTTTTGGGATCGCTCTCGAGCTTCTCGCGCAGGTGGCGGATGTGGACGTCGACGGTGCGTGGGTCGCGGTACTCGGAGTCGCCCCAGACATGCTCGAGCAGGGTCTCGCGGCTGAGCACGCGGCCGGGAGAGCGGGCCAGGGCACCGAGGATCTCGAACTCGACGTAGGTGACGCGGATCTCCTCTTCGCGCAGCGTCACCATGCGCCGGCCGAAGTCGATCTTCAGGTCGCCGTGGTCGATCTGCTCCTCCTCGACCGGTTCGCCACCCATCCGCGAGCGGCGCAGGGCGGCCTTGACCCGGCTGCGGAACTCGCGCATCGAGAAGGGCTTGGTGATGTAGTCGTCGGCACCGACCTCGAGGCCGGCGACCTTGTCGGTCTCCGAGCCCTTGGCGGTGAGCATGATGATCGGCACCTGGCTGCGCGAGCGCAGCTCGCGGCAGACTTCGACCCCGTCGAGCTTGGGCAGCATCAGGTCGAGGATGACGAGGTCGAAGCGCGCCTCTTCGAAGCGCTGCAGCGCTTCGCGGCCGTCCTGGGCCGAGGTGACGTGGTAGCCGTCCTTGCGCAGCGGATAGCTGAGCAGGGTTTGGATCGAGTGCTCGTCGTCGACGAGAAGGATGCGGGTCGATCCGTTGGGCATGCTCAAAGGGTATCTCTGGCTACCTTGGACAGATGTGCGAGTACCAACTACTAAGGTTGGCGGGTAGAAAGCCGATATGAAGCGCAGAATGCAACCACGACAGCTGAAGAGCCTGGTCGAGACCGGCCACTACAAGCCCGAGCCCTCGCTGATCGCGGCCGCGATGCTGCAGCGGCGCGGCGTGCGGGAGTTGCTGACGAGCGAGGGCGTCATGCCAGCTGGTCGAATCCCCCCGGCTCCAGAATCCGGCCGTCGGGCAGCCTGATCTCGATCCCCGATCCGGCGAGCACTTCACCGATCTTCGTCAACCTGGTTTCGCCTGTCTCTTGCACCGCGGCTGCTGCTTCATCGAGCCGCTCGGGGGGTACGGCCGCAAGCAGCTCGTAGTCCTCGCCGCCGAGCAGGAGCTGCCAGGGCTCGATGCCCGCTGCGGTCGCGACGCTCTCAATGCCTGGCGCGAGCGGGATCGCCTCAGCTTCGATCCGCAGCATCACGCCGCTGGCATCGGCGAGATGACAGGCGTCGCCGCCGAGCCCGTCGCTGACGTCGATCATCGCTGTCACCCCTGCTCGCCTGAGCGACCGACCCGCCGCCAGCTGCGGTCGGGGCTCGAGCTGTCGTTCTCGCAACGCTTCCAGCGCATCCGACATTGACCCCCTTTGGGAGGGGGCAAGGTCGGATGCCCCTTCGAGCAGGGCTCGACCCGCCGCCGCGCCACCGAGCTCGCCGGTCACGACCAGGGTGTCGCCTGGGCGGGCACCGGCGCGGGTGACGAAGTCCTCGGGGCGGGGGGCGTGGCCGACCACGGCGATCGCGAGGAAGAGCTGGTTGGTGCGGGTCAGGTCGCCGCCGGCGAGGGTCGTACCCGTTCGCTTGGCGAGCGCGATGATGCCGTCGAGCAGCTTCAAGCACTCGTCCTCGCCAAAATCGCCTGGCAGGCCGAGCACCACGTAGGCCTCTCCCGGCTCCGCTCCCATCGCCGCCAGGTCCGAGAGCGCCGTGGCGAGGGCCTTGTGACCGATCTGGGCCGGAGTCGCGATATCGCGCCGGAAGTGAACGCCGTCGACCAGCGCGTCGACGGAGGTCGCTGTCGCACCGGCTGGCACGGTGACCGCCGCGTCGTCCCCGCTGCCGAGTCGGACCTGCGATCCTGGCGCGGGCAGCCGCTCCCGTATCCGCGCCAGTAGGTCGAACTCGCCCATGCGCCCCATTGTCCATCCCCGCTGCGGTCGTACCTGTTCTGACCCGCCGGAAGTACTACGACCGCAACCTGTGACGTCACTAAGGTGCCGAGCCACGTGGAGCGCAGGCAGCCCCTATTGCACCGCATCGGCGAGGCCGGCGCGAAGGTCGGCAGCAAGCCGCCGCGCAGCAAGCGCGTGCGCTTGGCGATCCAGCTCGGCATCGCGATCCTCGTCTTCGGCTTCCTCGTCCTCACCGTGGTCGACCAGTGGGCGGAGATCCAGGACAAGGGCGTCCACTTCCACGTCGTCTGGCTGATCCCGGCCTTCGTCATCCTGCCGGTCTTCTACGCGCTCAACGCGGTCGGCTGGGACCTGATCCTGCGCTTCCTCGGCTACAGGCTGGGGACGGGACGGGCGCAGGTCGCCTGGGGCCAGCCGCTGCTGGCGCGCTACGTGCCCGGCAGCGTCCTCTACGTGCTCGGCCGCGTGCTGCTCTCCGAGCGCAGCGGCGTGCCGCGGCGGCTGACGATCGCCAGCATCGTCTACGAACAGGCGCTGCAGGCGACTTCGGCGATCATCTTCGCCGCCTACTTCCTGATCGACCATCCCGACCTGCAGGGGCAGCCGCTGCGCTGGGGCGTGCTCCTGCTGATCCCGCTGTCCCTCGCACTGCTGCACCCGCGCGTCTTCGGGCCGCTCTCGAATCGCGTGCTGCGGGCCTTCGGCCGCGAGCCGCTGCCCGAGGTGATGTCGCTGCGCGGCGTGATCGCCGTGCTCATCTTCTACGCGCTCAACTGGGGCGTGGTCGCGGTCGGGCTCTGGTGCGTCGCTCGCTCGGTCAGCGACGTCTCCGCCGGCGACATCCTCACCGTCGGCGCGGCGCAGGCGTTCGGCTACGTGGCGGCATTGGTGACGCTGGTGGCGCCGGCCGGGCTCGGCGTCCGCGACGCGGCCTTTGCCTGGGCGGTCAAGGTGGCGGCGCCGGGGGGCAGCTTCGCGGTCGCCTCGCTGATCGCGATCGTCGTGCGGGGCGTGATGACCGTGGTCGAGATCCTCTACGTGGCGGTGGTGACGGCGCTTGGGCGCAAGGAGGGCTGGTCGATCCACACCGGGGTGATTCATGCGTCGCCTGAGGAGGAAGAGGCGGCGGCTGAGGAGGGGTAGGTGGACGGGGCGAGGGAGGGTGGCCCTCGACCGTCCAATCGCGGGGCTAATTAGCCCCGCGATTTGACGATCCGCCCGGGCGAGGGCCACCCTCCCTCGCCCCGTGGCACCACACCGCCAACCCCCCCGTCAGAGCGGGATCCGGGCTCCTAGTTGGTAGGCCGTCATGGCTAGGAGGAGGAGCTTGAGCAGGCGGTCTCGGGACAGGGCAGCAAGAGGGAGTGGCCAGAGCAGATACCAGGGGAGGAGCCAGGCTGTTGCCAGGAGGAGGCCGGTGGTGGCCCAGGCGGTTGCGCGGAGCCAGTCGTTGCCGCGATAGGTCCAGGCGAGCAGAAATATGACCAGGACGGCGAAAAGGACCAGGGTGGCAGCGCGGACGAGGTCGGGGTTGAGGCCAGTGAGGCGTGCTGCCGCGATTGGCACGCTCAGGTGGCTGGTCCGCCCCTGGTTCTCTCCGGCCAGGGCAAAGGCGTCGAGCCAGTGCCAGCCAAACCCGAGCCAAGCCAACCCCCCAATAACCGCAACCCCCCCCAACCCCCCCATCACCAAGCGGCCGACGGGCCGATACGTCAAGGCAGACTTGACGTATCGGCCCGTCGGCCCTGGGGTGGTGGCGAGGATGGCGAAGGGGATTGCTATTGCGGTTGAGGCCTTGATTGCGGTGGCGGCTATGAGGGCTGCTCCTGCCGATGTCTCTCTCGCGGCTAGGAGTCCCGCGACACCGAGAGTCATCAGAAGAACGGCGAAGGAGTCGTTGTGGGGGCCGCCGACCACGTGGACCAAGACCAGTGGGTTGAGGGCGACGAAGGCGGCTGCTCGAGTTGGGTCGATGCCGCGGGCAGGGGCGAGGCGGGCGACCAGGCAAGCGGTAGCGAGGACCGCGGCCGCGGAGGCCGCCTTCAGCGTGAAGACAGCGGCGCCGACCGGGAGCCAGGCGAGCGGGTAGGTAGTGAGGGTGAAGAGGGGGCCGTAGGCGCTGGTGGTCTCGGTCCAGGTGACGTGCGAAAAGGCGGCGTCGGCCGGTGCGCTCGCCGGGGCATGGACATACGGGTCGAGTCCGTGCAGCACGCCGAGGCGGGCGTAGTCGATGTAGCTGTAGACGTCATGGGAGAGCAACGGCGGCACAGCGGCGAAGGCGATGAGGGCGAGGACGATCGCTCCCCAGACGAGGCGGCGGCCCAGGCGCGGCGCCAGCGCGACGGCCCCGAGGTAGGCCGCGAATCCGGCCCACATCAGGGCATAGGCGACTCCCGGCGCGATGGTCAGCTATTCGCTCCCGGCTTCTTCAGCGGCACTGCCTCCGCCGACGCCCGCGGTCGGCGGAGGCGGAACCGGAGTGGGCTTCTGCGTTCCGGCCCCCGGCGCGTAGGCGTCGGGGTTGTAGCCGCCGGTCACTTCTTCGCCGATTTCACGGGCACGGTCGGCTTCCTTTTCCGCCACGCCGCCGTTTCCCGCGTGCCGCGGTGCCGCGGCTGTGAACTTGCCGAAGAAGGGAGCCCAGACGATCGGGTGCCTCGGCTTCCCGAATTCCTCACAGGGAACTTCGGCGCCGGAGTAGAGCGAGTGCCAGATCTCGGCCGGGAAGGTGCCGCCGTAGACGGTGATCCCGTGCACGCTGGTCATCTCGATCGCGTTGGACTGCGGGTAGCCGACCCAGACCACCGTTGCCAGGTTGGGCTGGTAGCCGGCGAACCAGGCGTCGGTCTCGCGGTCGGTGGTGCCGGTCTTGCCGGCCTGCCCGGCGCAGCCCGTGTAGGCGGCGGTGCCGGTGCCTTCGGTGATGTTGTCGTGCAGCAGCCGGGTCACCTCGTAGGCAACCGCTTCGGAGACGACGCGGCGGGGCGGCGTGCGGCCGGGGCGCTCGGTCCGCCCGCCGGGAAAGACGACGCGCTTGACCGCGACCGGGTCGTGGCGGATGCCGCCAGCTGCGAGCGTCGCGTAGGCGTCGGCCATTTCAAGCGGCGAGACGCCGACACGCAGGCCGCCGATCCCCTCGGCCGGGATGCCGTCGAGCGGGCTGGTGATCCCAAGCGAGCGGGCCGTCCCGGCGACCCGCTGCGGCCCGACGTCGAGGTCGAGCTGGGCGAAGACGGTGTTGTCGGAAGCGACCGTCGCCTGCTGGAGATTGACCTTGCCGAGGTACCCCTCGTCGGCGGTGTGGACGTTCCAGTGCCCCCACTTTGGCAGGTCGAGGCTGAGCGGTTTGGAGGTGTAGTAGGTCGAGTAGGGGTCGATGCCCTGCTTGATCGCGGTGGTGAGGACGAAGGTCTTGAAGGTCGAGCCGGGCTGGCGGTGGCCCTGGGCGGCGAGGTTGAACTGGCTCTGGTCGTAGCTGGAGCTGGAGACCATCGACTCGATCTCACCGCTGCCCGGGTCGATCGAGACCAGCGCCGAGGAGGGGTCGGTCGAGTAGGGCAGGGCGGAGCGGATCGCCTCCAGGCCGATCGCCTGCAGGCGCGGCTGGATCGTCGTGTAGATCTTCAGGCCGCCGCCGCGGACCGCCTCGACGCCGTAGTGCTCGACCAGTTCGTGTTCGACGTAGTCGAAGAAGAACGGTTCGCGGTGGGCGAAGTAGGAGCCCGAGACATCGAGGCCGAGGCCGCCCGCCTGCGCCTGGTGGGCGCGCGCCGGTGCGAGGTAGCCGAGCTTGGCCATCTTCGCCAGCACCGCGTTGCGACGCTGGCGTGCCGCGCCCGGATGCAGGATCGGGTTGTAGTCCGTCGGCGCCTGCGGCAACCCGGCCAGCAGCGCCGCTTGCTTCAGGTTCAGTTTCCAGACCGGCCGCGAGAAGTAGATCCTTGCGGCGGCGCCAACACCGACCGCGGTCGAGCCGTCGACCGTGCCGTATGAGGCGGTGTTGAGGTACTGGTTGAGAATTTCGCGGCGCGAGTGGCGTTCGGAGTACTCGATCGCCAGCTTCGCCTCGATGATCTTGCGTTCGAGGTTGCGCTTGGGGTTGCGGATGCAGAGTTTTCGCACCAGCTGCTGGGCGATCGTCGAGCCGCCCTCGACCGTCCTGCCCGCTTCCAGGTTCTTGAGCGCTGCGCGCAGGATGCCCTCAGGGTCGACGCCGCCGTGTTCGTAGAAGCGCTGGTCCTCGATCGCGACCGTGGCCAGTCGCAGCCGCTTGGGGATGCGCGCGATCGCGACCGGCGCCCGCGCCTCGCCTGACTCGATCCGGCCGAGTTTGCTGCCGTCGGCGGCGTAGACGACCGTGTTGCCAGTGCGCTCGACCTTCTTGCAGGCCGCAAGCGAGGGCGCCCCGCCAGCGATGTCGAGCACCCAGGAGGTGATTGCGATCGCGCCCAGCACGAGGGTGACGAAGAGGGCCCCGCCGACCAGCGCGACCTTGCCTCCGATCCCCCCGCGCCGCCGCTGACGTCGA
Organism: uncultured Solirubrobacterales bacterium; assembly: GCA_963817905.1. GTDB lineage: Bacteria > Actinomycetota > Thermoleophilia > Solirubrobacterales > 70-9 > VRUE01. The sequence continues at coordinate 1,448,140 of CAWFPS010000003.1, forward strand.
CGATTGCGCTGCCTCATATCCACCAGCGTACTTCGCCCCGAACAGCCCGCCGACGGGCCGATACGTCAAGTCTGCCTTGACGTATCGGCCCGTCGGCGGAGCGACTAGGCTTGAGTGTCTTCGGTCGAGAGGTTGTGGACGATGCCGTCGACCAGCATCTGGTTAGGGATGACGACGGAGGTTCCGTCGCCGGGGTCGACGTAGGTGTAGGAGAGGGTGATGTCGGTGACCCGGCCCTCAATCTCTTCGAAGGAGATCCGGTCGCCGATCTTGATCGGCTGCGAGACGGCGATCTGAACGCCGGCGACCATGTTGCCGATCGTGTGCTGGGCGGCGAAGCCGACGATCGCGGCCAGCACCGCGGTCGAAGCGAGGATGCCGGTGGCGAGGCGCTTCAGCTCGGTGAACTGGCTGAGCGCGATCGCGACAAGGACCAGGAAGACGGTGAGGATGATCAGGCGGCGCAGGAAGCGCAGGCGCGTTTTAGTCGAGCGGGAGACCTGTGAGACTGCCGGGGTCATGGCGACCAACTTAGAGGGCAGGGACGCCGGCAACCCCTCCCGGCTCAACTTTTTCGGTGGGGCGGAGCTCGCCTGTCGAGGATGAATTGGCGAAAAAGTACAAGCCGCCGGGAGGGGTTGCCGGCGTCCTTTCCGTACTCCAATTGGGGTCCTTGGGCGGCAGTTCTCGGGGTGTTCCTTGCCCTTGGCGCGGGGATCGTGCTTTCGGTTCCGGTGCTGGTGATCGACAAGCCGCCCAGTGGAGGGGAGCTGAGCGACGCGGCCAATGCGCTTGTGCAGTTGGCTACCGCGCTGGGCTTCCTGCTGGTGCCGTTTGCGATCGCGGCTGGGCGGGGGGCGACGGTGCGCGAGGCGGCCTCGCGGTTGGGGCTGCGGCGCTTCCGGCCCTCCTCGGTGAAGTGGATGCTGGCCGCGATCGGGGCCTACCTGCTCTTCGCGATCGCTTACACGGCGATCTTCGGCCAGCCCAAGCAGAAGGACATCGCCGAAGACTTCGGTGCCTTGCCGGTGCAGGTGCTGCTGATCGCGATCGCGGCGCCGGTCAGCGAGGAGGTCTGCTTCCGTGGCTTCCTCTTCGGCGGCCTGCGCGAGCGCTGGCCCCGGGTCGTCGCGGCGCTCCTCAGCGGCCTGATCTTCGGCGGCCTGCACGCCCTTACCGGTCTCAGCGCCGTGCCGGTCCTGATCGCTTTCGGCTTCATCCTCGCCCTGCTCTACGAGAAGACCGGCTCGATCGTCCCCGGCATCCTGCTGCACATGCTGAACAACTCGGTGGCGTTGCTTGGGCAGTAGCGGACAAAAGAAACGGCCGCATTTGCGGGCCGTTTCCGGGTGAAAGGGGTCTTATGCCCCCGACCGACTGACACTCACGAGGCCACGAAGCCTAACAGCGGAGGGCGGGGGACTCGAACCCCCATTCGGACAAAAGCCGAGCTCGTGAGTGTCAATCACTTGCCTCGACCTCGCGGCATCACCTCCGCTGTGGCGAAGGTATTGGGCTTGTCCCGGAATTCAAGGGAGGTATGTCTTATTTGACAAAGGCTTGACGCTTTCGGCACGCGACAGCGCGATCCGCAAGAATCCAAGTCCCGTGAGTCGTCGCCTCGCTCCTCTCCTCGCTGTCCTCTGCACTCTCGCGGTGCCTGCCGTCGCGCTCGGGGCCGGGGCGAAAGCGCCAAGGGAGACCGGGCCGCCGCAGGCGACCGTGAAGATCAAGATCGACCTGCACGGTGGCAAGGCGCGGATCTACAGCAAGGTGTCCGTGGTCGGGACGGTGACCCCGTTCGTCCCGGGCCAGCATGTCGCCGTCACCTTCTACCGCGACTCCCACAAGCTGCTCACCCGCAACGTTGCCGTGCAGAAGGGAAGGGGGAGCGGAGGCAGCGGAGCCTTTCGTGCCGCGATCCTGGTGCGGGAGGCGGGCAGGTATGCGGCCTCGGCCACGCATGTCGCGACTGCGGCGCTCGGCGGCGACAGCACCGTGCGCAAGGGCTGGGGGGTCAGCTATCCCGCCCTGCACGAAGGCCAGTGCGGCAACGTCGTCGTCGGTTTCAAGAAGGCGATGCGAAAGATGGGCTACATCGCCAACAGCGGGCGCTGCTTTGGCGGCAAGACGGCGCGCGGGGTGCTCGCCTACCGCAAAGTCAACGGCATGAGCCGCAGCAACCGCGCCGGGGCCGGACTGGTCAAGAGCGTCTTCTCGGGCAAGGGCGAATACAAGGTCGTCCACCCGGCGGCCGGCGAACACCTCGAGGCGCCGCTCTCCAAGCAGGTGCTGGTCTTCGCCAAAGGCGCCGAGCCCTTCGCCGTCTACCCGGTCTCCTCGGGCAAGAGCTCGACCCCGACCGTGACCGGCCACTTCAGCTTCATCCGCCAAGAACCCGGCTACAACTCGCACGGCATGTACTACTCGTTTTACTTCTATGGCGGCTACGCCGTGCATGGCTACGAATCGGTACCTGACTACCCCGCCAGCCACGGCTGCATCCGGACCTTCATCGCCGACCAGCCCGAGATCTACAACCGGATCAACTACGGCGAGAGCATCTTCGTCTTCTGAGACGATGCCTGGCGCGGCGCATATCGGCGTCCTCGCTCGCTTGCGTGCAGAGCACGCCGCGCTCACTGCGTCCTCGATCTGCTTGGCCAGGCACCGTCTCAAGTGACTGAGAAAGCTCTAAAAGCGATTTTGGTTGTGATCGCGGCCTGGCACATCGTCACTGGCGCAATCGCCCTGATCGCGCCCGACACCTTCTTCGACCAGATCGGTTACTACGGAGTTGAGAACTCCCACTACATTGGCGACGTGGGCGCGTTCATGCTTGCCTTCGGCGTGGCGGTCGGGATCGCGGTCGTGCGGCCCGGCTGGCGGGCGCCGATCCTCTGGCTGGGGGCGCTGTGGTATGGCTTTCACGCGATCAATCACGCCTTCGACACGGGCGAAGCGAAGAGCGAGGGGCGGGGCTGGGGCGACACCCTGCTGATCGCCTTCGGGGCGGGTGCATCGGCCTGGCTGGCGCGGGTCTCCGAACGGTTGAGAGCGGCCGGGCCGGACGGGGAGCCGCGATGAAGATCTTCGTCGCCGGGGCGAGCGGCGTGATCGGGCAGCCGCTGGTGCGCCAGCTCCTCGCCGCCGGGCACGACGTGACCGGGATGACGCGGGTCGAGGACCGCGCTGTCGAGTTGCGCGCCGCGGGCGCGCGGGCGGTCGTCTGCGACGTCTTCGACCGGCCGGCGCTGGAGGCGGCTGTGGGCGAGGCCGAACCGGAGGTCGTCGTCCACGAGCTGACCGCGCTTCCGCAGCGGCTCGACTACAAGGCCAAGGAGAGCCCGCTGGCGGCGACCAACCGGGTGCGCACCGAGGGCACGCGAAACCTGATCGCCGCAGCCGAAGCGGCCGGCGCCCGCCGCATCGTCGCCGAGAGCGTCGCCTTCTTCTACGCGCCAGAGGGCGACTGGGTGAAGGACGAGGAGGCGCCACTCAACCTCGATGCGCCCGGCTTCTTCGGCCCGGCCGCCGCGGCCATGGACGACCTCGAGCGCCAGGTGACGGGCGCTGAGGGCCTCGAGGGAGTCGTCCTTCGCTACGGCTGGCTCTACGGCCCCGGCACCTTCTTCGACCGCGTCGGCTCCCAGACCGAGGACGCGCTCAAGCGCCGCCTGCCCGTCGTCGGCAAGGGCAGCGGCATCTTCTCCTTCGTCCAGGTCGAGGACGCTGCCGCCGCCACGGTCGCGGCAATCGTGGGCGGCGCCCCCGGCACCTACAACGTGGTCGACGACGAGCCCGCGCCGATGCGCGAGTGGGTACCGGTTTTTTGCGCGGCCGTCGGCGCCAAGAAGCCCCTCCGCGTCCCAGCCTGGCTCGCTCGCCTTGTCGCCGGCCCGGCCGCGGTCGGCTCGGCGACCCAGCTGCGCGGCGCCAGCAACGCCAAGGCCAAGCACGAGCTCGGCTGGCAGCCGCGTTACCCGAGCTGGCGGGAGGGCTTCGCCGACCCGGCGGCGCTCGGGTAGGCGCTTGCCCTTAGACAATGAAAAGGCCCGCCGAGGCGGGCCTGATCAAAGGTGATGGGGATCTCGTCCCCGACCGGTTGATACCCAGGGGCAAGATTAGCAGCGGAGGGCGGGGGGCTCGAACCCCATCCGGGCGAACCCGGACTTCCGGGTATCAACCGGTCGCCGCACCTCGCGGCTTCGCCCTCCGCTGGCAGCGAGGGTAGTGCCGTATTCCGCAGTATCAAGCCACTTCCGCCTCATTTCACAGTCTCGCATCACTATTGGCACATTTTGCCTCCGACTCCATAGGATGAGCTGCGAATGGCCGATCTCGCCGCCGCCAAGGAGACCCTGCTCGCGGAGCTTCGCGAGCACTCGCTGATCCTTGGTGAGGTGACTCTCTCCAGCGGGGCGACGGCGCAGTACTACGTCGACGCGCGGCGGGCGCTGTTGCGGCCGGCTGGATTCCTTGCCGCTGGCGAGCTGATTGCCGCCGCGGCAGCCGAGGCCGGCGCGAACGCGGTCGGCGGCCCGGCGACAGCGGCGATCCCACCCGCCTGCGCCGCGCTCGCCGTCCCCGCCGGTCGCGACCTTCTCGGCTTCTTCGTCCGCGGCGAGCGCAAGGAGCACGGCTTGCAGCGCTGGGTCGAGGGGCCGGTCGAGGAGGGCACACGCTGCCTCGTGGTCGAGGACACGGTCACCACCGGCGGCTCCACGGCCCGCGCGATCGAGCGGATCGCCGAACAGGGGCTGGAGGTCGCCGGCGTGGTCGGCGTCGTCGACCGCCTCGCCGGCGGGGGGAGAGGATCGAAGCCGCGGCGAACGCTCCCTACAGGGCGCTGGTGAGCATCGACGAGATCTATCCCGACAGGCCCGACCGCGACTGACGATGGAGCCCGACGCCGTAGAGATCCGCGTGGTCGGCTGCCTGGTCGAGAAGCAGCACACCACGCCGGACGCCTACCCGCTCTCGCTCAACGCATTGCGCCTCGCCTGCAACCAGTCGACCAACCGCGAGCCGGTGGTCGAGTACGACGAGCAGCTGGTGGTCGAAGCACTGCGCCGTCTCGCCCTGCGCGGTTGGACCCGGCTCGCCAGCGGCGCCGGCAGCCGCGCCCGCAAGTACCGTCACCTACTTAACGACGCCTTCGGCCTCGACGATGCCGAGGTCTCGCTGCTCGCCGTGCTGATGCTGCGCGGGCCGCAGACGCCGGGCGAGCTCAAGCAGCGCGGCCAGAGGTTGCACGACTTCGCCTCGCTGGGCGAGGTGCAGGAGGCGCTGGATCGTCTGGTCGAGCGCGAGATCGTCGCCCGCCACGAGCGTCGGCCGGGACAGAAGGAGGACCGCTACGAGCAGCTGCTGGGCGGCGATGTCGGCGCCCCCGCCCCCACCGATCCCGGTCCGCAAGTGGACGGGCCGACGTCGAGCACAACCGGGGCCGAGCCGGAGCTGGCGCCGGCCGAGGACCGCCTCACCCGGCTCGAGCGCGAAGTCGCGGAGCTGCGCTCCGAACTGGAGGCGCTGCGCGCAGACCTCGGCGACTGAGCTTCTCCGCGAAGCCTTAAAGGTTGCATTCTTTGATTGCCTCCTGAGATGCGCTACCGTGCTTTGCCGCCGCGTGTAAACGCGCTGGTTCGCAAGCAGAAAAGGTAGGGGAGGTCATGTTCAGACCCACGGGATCGGGCGCTCGCTTCCGCATCGAAGCGGCGCTGTTGTTCGTATTCGCCTCGGCGACCGTTCAGGTGTCGGCTGCCTCGGCCGGTCCCGGCTATCAGCTCGACTCGGTCACGTCGTCGATTCCGCTCTCCGGCGAACTGCCGATCGGGGTCGCCGTCGACCAGAGCAGCCAGAAGATCTACGTGGCCGAGGTGAGCAAGAGCGCGTCCGTCTCCAGTGTTCAGCCCGGACAGGTCGAGCAGTTCGACTCCGGGGGCCTTGCCACCACCGACTCTCCCTTCGGCACCGGGGGCGAAGACCTGTTTCTTGCGGTGGCCGTGAATCCGGTCACCCACGGCATCTACGCCTACCAGGGCGAGGCCGATACGCCGCTCGGGCACATGGGGCACTCGACGCTTAGCAGCTTCTCGTCGAGCGGCGCGCTGGAAACGTCGTTCTTCCCGTCCAGCTCCGAAGTTGGAACGCTGGCAGCCGACTCCTCCGGACGTGTCTTCTTTCCCAACAGCGAAGCCGGGAGCGTGCAGATTTTCAGCTCGTCGGGAAGCCTGGAAGGCACCGTCGCCTGTGGCGTCTGCCCCGGCGGGGGTCTCGGTAAGCCGGTCGGCGTCGCCTTCGATTCGGCCGGCAACCTCTATGTCGCCGATCGCTCCGGAGCCGGTCGCCTGGTCCGCCTCGTCCCCTCCGGCGGCGGCTACGTCTACGACAAGACGATCCAGAGCGGCGGCGGCGTCGTTGCCGTGGCCGTCGACACCTCCGACGACGACGTCTTCGTCGGCAACCTCGCCGGCGGTCAGTACCACGTAACCGCCTACGATTCCTCCGGAGCGGCTTTCGACGACTTCGGAACCGGCCTGGTGACCGCGCCCCAGGGAGGGGAAGCGATCGGCCAGCTCGCCGTCAACACGACCACCCACCGGCTGTACCTGAGCAACCCGGGGGGCAAAAACCTTCGGGTCTTCGAACGGATCGGCTCGATCCCCGCTCCCACCGCGACGACAGGCTCGCCGAGCGGCGTCGGCCAGGTAGCGGCGACGCTGCACGGGACGGCGAACCCCATGGGGCACGTGCTGAGCAGCTGCGGCTTCGAATACACCGACCATGCCGACTTCCTCGCCAACGGCTGGGCGAACGCCGACGCGGCGGCCTGCCCACCGCTCATCGGTGACAGCGCATCGGTGCCGATCGTCGCTGCCGTGAGCGGCCTCCCCCCGGGGACCAACTATGACTACCGGATCCAGGCCGAAAGTTACGGCGGCGCAGTCCACGGTGGCACCCAGTCGTTCGAAACGTTGCCGCCGATAGCGCCGGAAGCAACCACCGGCTCGGCGACCTCGGTGACCAAGAGCGGCGCCACCCTGGGTGGCACGGTGAACGCGAAGGGAGGCGTGGTCTCCGACTGCCATTTCGAGTATGTGACGGAGGCCGGGTTCCAGGGTGGCGGCTTCGGGGGCGCCACCTCCAAGCCTTGTACGCCGGCTCCGAGCGGCAATGTCGTCGCCGCGGTCTCAGCGAAAGCCACCGGCCTCGTGCCCAGCACCGGCTACCGCTTCCGCGTCGTCGCCACCAACAACTCGGGCACAACGGAAGCGAGCCCGAGCAGCTTTACTGCCGCGGCGGAAACCTGCGCCGAAAACGCTGCCCTCTGCCCGCCGTCGGAAGGGCCTACGCAGACCGCGCCGATCTTCCTTCCGCCGCCCACCCCCACGCCGCCGCACAAGAAGCGCCTCAGGTGCCGCAAGGGCTTCAAGAAGAAGCGCGTGCACCGCAAGGTCAGGTGCGTGAAGGTCAAGAAGCACCGCGGCAAGCGCCGCCACAGGCGTCACAAGCATCACCGCCGGTAGCATTTCGGCGGGGCGCCCTGACGCGCGCCTGCCTGCCGATCCGGGTTGTCCGCGAAGAGCTGGGCCTGCACGTGACCGTGGTCAACCCAGTGCTGCACAGCAAGCATCGCAGCGCCACGCTGTCCCCGGACCCGCTGCCGGTCAACCCCAGCTTCATCCGCCTTTCCGCCCGTGACGTGGCGGAGTGCCAGTTCCCCGATTAGATCGTTTCCCCCAAGGGCGCTCGACTGGTCAAGCCCGAGATGTGGTGAGCCCTGTGGCTCCAGACCAACGATCCGTATACCGCAACCAATCCGCCTGCTGTTTCGTCAGCAGGGAGTGGGGCCGCCGCAAGGCGGCCTCGGCATTTCTGGACACTGGTTGCACCCCGGAACCACGGAACTTCGCGGTTCGACCACCGACAGGATCATCCGGTGCTCTGGCCAGCAAGTGCCCCGACCAGGATTCGAACCTGGGGCCTACTCCTTAGGAGGGAGTCGCTCTATCCAGCTGAGCTATCGGGGCGGATGCCGAGAAGGGTAGTGCCTGGTCACGGGCTTCCGCTTGGGTCAACCTTCCGCCGCGCCGAGGTTCTCCAAGTCCACGAGATCTTGGCCGCGGCCGGCAGCTTGCTTCATCGCACGCAGATCCTCCACTGAGCAGACCGCCACATTGACTCCGAGCACTTCGGTCTCGGTTGCACGCGACCGGAGCTCGTCGAAGCTCGGAACCCCTTCGAGTCCCTGCACGATGTCGAGGCGTCCAAGCTCTGTGTCGATTGCCATCTGTTCCCCGCTGGCGAGCTCCGCCGCGATCGAGAATGGGGTTCCGAGCAGCGCTTCGCCTCTCTGTACATGCCCACCGGCCTCTACCGCCACCTCTGCAACCACCCTTAGATTCTCGACATCGGACGCGATGACGATGTCGATGTCCTTGGTGGCACGGACGACGCCTCTTGCTCCCAAAGCAAGCCCACCGACCACCACGAACTCCGCCCCCGCGGCTACCAGCCTTCGTAGGATCTCGTCGAATGCGGCTGACGTCATTGCCGCTGGGCGGATCCGGCCATCTTCAGCAGTGCGTGACTCAGCGCGATCGTCTCGGCCAAGTTCACGCTCATGGGACGTTGTGCGTCTTCGCGCAGTCGCTGGACGCGAACCGCCTCGGCTGCCGCGGCAGGATCCTTCGAGGCTTGGCCCGGTTGTTGAATCGAAGGCATGAAGACACGGTAGCGAAGCAGAGTGGTTCTTTCCTGAACGGGTAGCAGCCGGCTTCCGCTGCCCAAAACAGCATCAACCGCCGACAATCGAAAGCAATCACCGCGCTGAAGACAGGCGAGCAAATCGGCTCTGCAGAGCCAAAAACGAACGCCCTCCCTTCGCCTTAGGAGGGAGTCGCTCTATCCAGCTGAGCTATCGGGGCGGGTGTCGACATTGTCTCTCAGACGAGCCGTCCAATGAAGCGCTAGGCCTGAAGCCGGCCGTGCGCGATCTGGTAGACCGTAGGAGCGTTCGAGTCACGCGGGTGATGGCGGACGCCGAAGGCGGCGCAGGAGAGGAGGGCCTTGCCGCCTTGCAGCTCGATCAGCTACCCCTCGCCGTCTGGGGCGCTGACCGGGCCGTACTCGGCTTCAAAATCGGCCAACGTGCCGGGCGTGGTGCCGAGGCGCTTCCGCGCCGCCTCGAATGAGGTGTCCGGCACCAAGGTGAGCGAGCCGTCTGGGCGCTCCTCGGCGACGAGGTACTCGCCCACCCGGTCGTCGCTGAGCTCGACGTGAGCGTGCAACTCCATGCGGTGGATGATGGCAGAAGCCGACCGTGCTGTTGAAGGCATCCCCGCAATTCCTCTCGCTGCGTTTTCGCTTCCATATCTGAACTCCGCTGCCTTCATGGCCAAAAGTTGCTTCCTATCGCCACAGGGATTCAGATTCGCAAGTGCCGCCCGAAGGCGGCACCGCATCTCAGCCGCCGAAGCCAACTGAGGGGGTGCAGACAGAATACCTACAACCCTCGCCCGGTGCCTGCCTCGCGGCGTCGAGGGCTGATTGGGCAGCAGGGCTATACCGCTGCCCAAACCGGGATAGAAGCACGGCAATCGACTGGAATCCATGACCGCGGGAGGCGCCTCGCGAACCGCGGTACAGAGCCGAAAAGGCGCACTCCCCTACCTCGTTTAGGAGGGAGTCGCTCTATCCAGCTGAGCTATCGGGGCGGATGGCTTAATCGTAGAGGCCGAACGTGGGGCTCGGAAGGGCTCGCTGTGAACTGGTGCAGCGCGCCTGAACCAACTGAGATCAGCCGCCGCGAGTCTCGGGGCGACCGAGGCCCGGAGTAGGCGGAGGGGGGGGCGGTGGGGTTCCGCCACTTCCCGTTTGAGGCTTTGGTGCTTCTGTCATTGCCTAGACGATGTTATCGCCCAGTAGGGCGGCCAGGGAAAGAATCTCAACTACAAGTGCGGCTGCCGCGACTGTGTAGGCGCGGGTCAGCCACTTGATCTTCGTATCGTTGGAATCCCAAAACAGATCGAGGTCGTAGGCGAGGCGGCGATAGACCTCAGGCATGTCGTCGCGAAATGCGTAAAGGCCCTCATACAGGCCGGCACCGGCCTCGGCGAAGATCAGGTTCTTCTTCGGAAGCAGGATGAAGACGCTTGCGGCGATCGAGACTACGAACGCAACCAGAGCCGCAATCGCCAACCCCCGAGGGCTTGGGTGCTGGAATGCCTGTTGGCCGAGGAACGATGCCGCGAGCGAGGAGGCCGCCAGGAGCACGCCCGTCCGGGTCCGCAGCTCTTCGAGCAGGCCCTCCTGCTTGTCGAGGCCGCGAAGCGCTGCCTCATAAGCCAATTTCTCAAACTCCCCCGCCATCGTCTTCACGTTAGCGATGCCTACGGCGAAATCTTTTGTCGTCGGCGTTGTTTGGGCAGCGGCCCGTTCTCGCTGCCCAAACCGAAATCAAACCACGGCAATCGACTGGAATCCGCGGGCGCACACGGCACCGCACAGTCCCCTGTGCAGAGCCGAAAACGTGCACTCCCCCACCTGGATTAAAAGGGAGTCGCTCTATCCAGCTGGCCGACCTCCACGGGAGCGAGGTCGTCGACCGTGTAGCCGGGTTCCTCCGCGTAGTCGACCGGGAGCACGGACCTGTCGGCGTCGGTATCGACCAGCCCGGAGACCATGATTTCGCTATCAGGCTTGAGACCTACAAGGGTGAGCAGTAGGTACGGTCGCAGCTGTCCGTCAGTGCTGGGTCTGGACGGAGCGGTGAAGCTCCCAGGACGCTCCACGGCTCAGGCGATGAAGAAGCCGGCGCCGGAGCGGGGGACAGGAACGATGGCGTCTGTAGGCCCTACTGAACCGCCCCGGCTGCCGACGCAGGGTCCTTCGAGATTTGGCCCGGCTGTTGAATCGAAGCCACGAAGAGACGGTAGCGAAGCAGGGTGGTTCTTTCGTGATCGAGCAGCGAGCGGCTTTCACTGCCCGTGCGTCCAGTTGGGTTGACACCAACAAACCACTCCGTTTACGGTTAGCCGCATCGAGAAGTCGTTCCTCGAATTACTGCCCAGTCGGCACAGGGAACGGGAGTGCCCGTGAATAGACGGCCGCGCAAGCGGCCGATAAGCGGCCTCGCGATGAGGAACGCGGCGCGACAGGCGATGCATTGGCATCTCTGCGTGCGGAGGGAGAGACGCGACACCCGACGCCCGCTTGCTGTTCCGGACGCGCCGGGTGTCGTGCGCTGAACGAAAACCCAAGCCCGGACATGGGTCCGGGGAAAGGAACTCGCAAGCACATGGATAGCAAACGCAGATCGCCGAGGTGCCTGGCATTGGCGCTTGGCATCGCCGTCATGGCGACGCTGGTGCTCGGCTCGGTTCCAGCCGGCGCCACGCCGCTCTACTCGTTCGCTTTTCAGTTCGGGGGAGAAGGGAGCGGCGAAGGCCAGTTCGAAAGCGCCTGGGGCGTCGCCACCGACTCCGAAGGCGACGTCTACGTCGTCGACAACAAAGGCGACCGCGTGCAGAAGTTCGACGCCGAAGGCGGGTACCTGAGCGAATTCGGCGAAGAAGGCACCGGAAACGGCCAGCTCAAAGAACCCAAGGGCATTGCCACCGACTCCGAAGGCAACGTCTACGTCGCAGACAACGGCAATAAGCGCGTGCAGAAGTTCGACTCCGAAGGCGAATACGTGACCCAGTGGAGCCATTCCGAAAAATTCGGCGAATTCGAATTCCCGTTGAGCCCGGTAGACGTTGCCACGGACTCCAAAGCCGACGTCTATGTCGTTGCCAACAGCAACCATGTCCTGAAGTTCGACTCGGAAGGCAAATACCTGGGCCAGATCGGGGAAGGCGGCACCGGCGAAGGCCAGTTTTTCGTCCCGATGAGCGTTGCCACGGACTCCGAAGACGACGTCTACGTTGCCGACGCCACCGGCCGAGTCCAAAAGTTCAACTCCGCAGGCGAATACCTAAGTCAATTCGGCGAATACGGCAGCGGCGAAGGCCAGATCGGTTCCCCTTTTGGCCTGACCGTGGATTCCGAAGGCAACGTTTGGATCGCCGATCACGGAAACGACCGCGTTCTGGGCTTCGACAGCGAAGGAGAATACGAAGCCGAACTTGGCTGGCAGACCACAATATCCGAACCCAATGGTGTCGTGGTCGGCCCTGGCGGTCTCTGGGTGACGAGCGGATCCAGCGTGCAGAATTGGATCGTTCCGACGCTTCAGGGGCCGGTGTTCGTGCCGAAATCCAATGAATTCCCTGTCGATTTCACGGCCACGGGCGGTGCGGCCCTGCTGCAGGCGGCGTCTACTTATTACAAATTCGAATGTGCGGGTAGCACGACCGGAACCGGGAAGTTCCTCAACGAGCACGAAAGCGATGTGACGCTCACGTTCAACAGTTGCGGGTGGTCCTTCGGCTCGCTGTATAAATGCACGAGTCCGGGTCAATCATCGGGAACGATCCGAACATCCTCCCTCAAGGCCAGACCCGTCTATCCCGAAGAAGGGCTGACCGCCGTCGGCTTCTTGCTGGAGCCGACGAAATCGCCGACGTTCATGAAGTTCACCTGTGGTCCGATAAGCGCGGAGGTCACCGGAAGCGCGATCGTCGATCTGGCCGCGCCGTCCCTCGAAGAACCGGCGAACGTTTTCACGTCGTCCATTGTGGAATCCGGGCCACAGCAGACCAAAGGATCCGAAGAACTGCATTTCCTGGCCGTCTCTATCAACGGAGCCGCGCTCGAAGAAATGTCGCTCGAAACCGAATACGAAGCCACTTTGGCCAACGAAGAAGAAGCTACGTTGTTCGCGGAAGAATAGGAGGGAATTCAGCCTACGACAGTCCGTGAAAGGTATGAGAGCCGCCCGCGTGGCGGCTCTCATACCTCGTAGAGGCTCTCCGCGGCCAACTCCTGCGCCCGCCGACTCCAGAGCTTGACCTGCATGAAGATGTCGTCGCCGTAGGCCTCGAGGGCATCGAGGGCGAGGAGGGTGAAACGGCCGTTGGAGATCTCCTCCTGGTCGACGGTCTCCAGCTCCAGCTCGGCGGTCGCGGCGACGGCGCCCTGGACCAGGGGGCGACCCCAGACCAGGGTGACCGCGCCGGCGCGGCCGTTCTCGCCTCGCCAGCGGCCGATCACCTCGTCGTTGAGGTCGATCTTCCAGCCGGGGTTGTTCTCGGCGAGGACGTCGGTGAAATCGGCCGCGGCGCGGAACTCCGAAGGCTCGCCCTGCTCGGGCTGGACGTAGGAGACGTGGCCGAAGAGCTCGAGCGGACCGTCGGGTCCCTCGCTGCGAGCGGTGCAGGGCACCCAGACCCGACCGCCCCAGGCGCGCTCGGGATACCACTCGAGGTCGGCCGGTGGCTCGGCGCCGTCCGGCAGGTCCTTGATCTCGACGCAGGCCTTGCGGAAGGCCTCGCCGAGCCGCTCGGCAAAACGCCCATGCGGAATCCCCTCCTGAGTCGAGTCAGCGATGAAGCGGGGAATTGGGCGGGGGTTAGGCGGCATCAGAAGTTCGCGAGTTCGCGCAGGTCGGAGGCGGCGCGCTCGGGGGGGTAGGTGTTGATGTCGACTCCGGTGGCGAACTCGAAGCCAGCCTTGATGCTGAGGCGGGGGGCGAGGTCGACGTGCCAGTGGAAATGGTCGGTGCCGCGGGGGGCCGTGCGAACCCAGAGGTTGAGCTCGGGTGGGGTGTCGAAGCGCTCCGCGAGTAGGCGCAGTGCGGTGTGGATCATCGCCGCGCCCGCGCTGTCCTCGGCGAAGCTCGGCGACGCCTCGCGTGGGATCACCCGCAGCTCGAAGGGAGAGCGGGAGGCCCAGGGACAGACCAGCGCCGCCTCCCCGTCGATCGCCACCAGACGATCCTTGCGCCGAACCTCCTCGACCAGGACGTCGCTGAGCAGCGAGCCGCCCGCCGTGCGTTCGGCGTAGGCGCCGGCCCGCTCGCGCTCGCGCGCGACCGCGGCCGGGACGAAGGCGAGCGCGTAGAGCTGCGCGTGGCTGTGCTCGAGGGACGCACCGGCGCCGCCTCCCTCGTTGACGATCAGCTGCACGTAGGAGGCGTCCGCGTGGGCGCGCATGCGCTCGCGCCAGGTCGCTACCGCGGCGCCGAACTGCTCCCCGCTCAGCTCGTGCATCGCGGTCACATGTGCGGGCGTGTTGACCAGCACCTCGTGGGCGCCCGTCGCCGCAGGCGAGGAGAACAGGTCAGGCTCGCCGGAGCGCCGCGACTCGAGCAGCGGGTCTCCCGCGCTGGCGAACGCACCGGCTTCGCCGCTCCGCCCGGCCGAATGCGAATCGCGGTTCGGTGCTATCTCCCCCGAACGGTGATGCGCATCGCTTTGGGGGGCGGCCAGGGCCGGGTAGAGATTTGGGACTACGCGAGTCGTCCAACCCGGCGTGTCCGCACCGTCGCCACCCGGCCGCGTCGCGTAGGCCTCCGGGGGCGTGCGGTCCTCGCGTCCCTCGCAGAAGGGGCAGTTCTCCGGACCCTTTGGCTCGCTCCTGGGCAGATTGAAGCCGTCCGGCCGCTCGGCTCGTCCCGGCGCCAGGATCGCCGGCAGCCCCGAGAGCTGGTCGATGCGCAGCTCGGGCGCGCTCAGGAGCGGGAGGGGGGGAGGTCGGGCTCGGGCGGCGGGGGAGGCGGCTCGGTGGGCGGCGGCGGCTTGGGCCGCTCGCTTCGCTCGGTCGCCTCGATGAAGGGTTTCAGCACATCCATCGGCAGCGGGAAGACCACGGTCGTGTTTTGGTTGCTGCCGATTTCCAGCAGCGTCTGCAGGTAGCGCAGCTGCAGCGAGGCCGGGTTGGTGCTGATGATGTCGGCCGCGTCGGTGAGCTTCTGCGCCGCCTGGTACTCGCCTTCGGAGTTGATGATCTTAGCCCGCCGCTCGCGCTCGGCCTCGGCCTGGCGCGCGATCGCCCGCTGCATCTGTTCGGGGATTTCGACGTCCTTGATCTCGACCGCGGTCACCTTCACGCCCCAGGGCTCGGTCGACTCGTCGATGATCTTCTGCAGCTCTTCGTTGAGCCGCTCGCGCTCGGAGAGCAGCTGGTCGAACTCGGCCTTGCCGAGCACCGAGCGCAATGCCGTCTGGGAGATCTGCGAGGTGGCGAGAAGGAAGTTTTCGACCTCGACGATCGCCTTGCGCGAGTCGATCACACGGAAGTAGGCGACGGCGTTGACGCCGGCCGGGACGTTGTCGCGGGTGATCACCTCCTGCGGCGGGATATTCAGCGTCACCGTGCGCAGGTCGACCTTGACCATGCGGTCGATCAGCGGGATCAGCAGGATCAGGCCCGGACCCTTCTGGGCGATCAGCCGCCCGAGCCGGAAGATTACCCCGCGCTCGTACTCGCGCAGCACCCGCACCGAGGTGCCCAGCGCGATCACGGCGAAGAAGACCAGGACCAGGAAGACTCCCGCAGCGATGTCCATCAGCTCGTTCCTTCCTCCTCGGCGTTGCCGGTGGGGTTCGGCTCGGGACGGACGACCAGCGTCAGCCCCTCGACCGCATCGACCCTGACTCTATCCCCAAGCCCGACCGGGCCGGCGCCGTTGGCCAGGCGAGCGCCCCAGATCGCGCCACCGGCTGCGACCTGGCCGTCGGGGTCGAGCCTGCCGCGCGCCTCGGCGAGCGAGCCGACCAGCTCCTCGGTCCCGGTCCGCACCGGCCCGTCGCGGTGGGCCTCGATCACCTTGCGGGTGATGAAGTAGAAGGAGACCAGCGAGATCAGCCCGAGCGCGATCAGCGCCGCGCCGACCACATCGCCGGAGCCGTCGCCGGAGTCCAGCGCCAGCACTCCGCCCGCGACCAGCCCGAGCGCGCCGAGCACCGCCAGCACGCCGCCGGTGGAGAGCAGCAACTCTCCGACCAGCAGGGCGATCCCGATCGTGGCGACGACTACGGCTGCGTCCATATCCGGATTATCCGCTTTCGCATTCTTCGTGCAAGGCGAAGCGGCGAATGTCGGCCGCAAGTTCGGCGTGCTCGCTGTAGGGCCCCTGCTTGAGATAGCAGAGGCTGCCGTCGCG
The DNA here is from genome assembly GCA_963817905.1 of uncultured Solirubrobacterales bacterium. Lineage (GTDB taxonomy): Bacteria > Actinomycetota > Thermoleophilia > Solirubrobacterales > 70-9 > VRUE01. The sequence goes on from CAWFPS010000003.1 coordinate 1,464,191, forward strand.
GTTGTAGAAGGCCGTGTCTGGCTTGCCACGGCCGGCGCCGATCGCGTCGGTGATCGCGCCGTCGCCGTCGCTGTAGCTCGGGTAGGGCACCGGCGCTTCCTCGAGGAATTCCTTGGCCAGGGAAGCGGAGTCTTCGCTGTTGACGCCGAGGAAGGCGACGCGCTTGCCGTAGGCGGCGGAGAGCCTCTGCAGGGTGGGGAACTCGAAGCGACAGGGCCCGCACCAGGAGGCCCAGACGTTGACCACCGCCGGGTACCCCCTCAGCGCCGCGAGGCGGCGTTCGAAGGCTGCCTCGCCGCCAGGCAGGAGCCGGTTGCCTTCCTTATATAGAGCGGCCAGGGGCGCGGGAGCGCCGGCCAGTGCCTTGGCGTAGTCGGGGTGCTGGCCGCCGTATTCGTCCCCGGCGCCGCCGCAGCCGCCGACGAGCAGCGCCGCCGCCACGGCCGCAATCTGTCCAATCGCGAGCTGTCGTCGCTTTCCGGCCAATTCCTTGATTACAATACGTACGTTCGGTTCGCCGACCGTGCGAACCGCTACTGAGAGCGCCGGGGGGAAGTAAAAGGCTGACGCCCGGCATCCTCGTCCTAGTGCTCCCGCCCGTTACCGAATTGCGGCGGGGACGAAACCGAAAGCCTTCATGGCCAAGACCAGCGAAGTTGCCGCGCCGGCGGCAGTTCCATCAAGCGCCGATATCGATCGGGCGGCCAAGTTCGTCCGCGAGCCGTTCCTGCTCGACGGGGAGGGGCCGGAGGCGCTGGCGCCCGGAACGGCACGCCGCCGCGCCCTCGACGCCGCCCTGGCCGAGCTCGACGAGGGGGCCGAGGACCCCTCGATCGAGTGGCGCCGCGCCTTCTCACTGCTGCTGGGCCTGGAGCGCCTGCTCGCCGACGAACCGCCAAAGCTGCGTGACGGGGCGGAACTCAACCCGCACCAGGTCGACGCCCTCTCGGGCACCCTGACCGAGCTGATGGCCGAGCAGCAGGTGGCGATCGACGGCGAGGCCAACGGCAAGTCGAACGGCAAGACCGCCCCGGCCCCGGCCGCGAAGGCTCCGCCGGCGGAGGACGGAGAGGCGGGTGCGGACGGCGCCGAGGCCAACGGCGAGGCCGAGCTGGAGGACGAGGAGTTGGCGCCCGACGAGGAGCCGATGGACTGGGAGGTCGGCGCCGAGGACGACGAGGAGACGATCGAGGAGGCGCCCGAGGACCCCGGCGCCGAGCGCCGCTTCTGGTTCGAGCACGCGACCGGCGCCGGCAAGACCGTCGCCGCGGTCGGCTTCATCGACGCCTCGCGCACCGGCGGGGTGTTGATCCTCACCCACCGCCGCAACCTCGTCGACCAGTTCATCGGCGAGATCTCCGACCGCGGCTACAAGGAGCGCCTGCGCCCGCCGCTGATGAACGGCCGCGACGACCCCGACGGCCCGGTCACGGTCGAGACCTACCAGTGGTTCGTCCGCAACCACAAGAAAATCTCCGACGCCTACTCGATCGTGATCTGCGACGAGGCGCACACCGCGCTGGGCGAGAAGACCAGCGCCTGCATCCGCGCCTGGACCGGTCCCGTCTTCATCGGCATGACCGCGACCGGGGCGCTGATCGCCCGCCACGTCGCCGACCTCTTCCCGACCCAGACCTCGCGTTTCGACCTGATCCAGGCGGCGCGCCGGGGGGTGATCTCGCCGCTGCGATGCATGCGTATCCCGCCCGGCCCGGGGGTGCGGACGATCGCCAAGGTGCCATTGCGAAAAGGCGAGGTCGACCAGGACTTCGACCAGGAGGAGCTGGCCGCGCTGCTGGACCAGGAGCCCTTCAACGTCGCCATCGCCGACCTTTACAAAACCCGCTTCGACGGCATGCCCGGCGTCCTCTACACGGCCGGCGTGCAGCACGCCAAGAACGTGGCGCGGGCATTGCAGAGCATCGGGGTCGCCGCGCGCGCCGTCTCCGGCGAGACGCCGAAGCGCGAACTGGCCGAGATCCTGGCCGGCTTCGAGCGCGGCGAGGTCGACGTGCTCTGCAACGCGATGCTGCTCGCCGAGGGCTGGAACTCTCCGCGGGCGACGCTGTGCATGCACCTGGCGCCGACCGCCTCGCGGCGGATCTACCAGCAGCGGGTCGGCCGCGTCACCCGCCGCGCGCCCGGCAAGGAGGCGGGCCTGGTGATCGACTTCGTCCACCCGGCGACCACCCACGACGAGACGATCGTCACCCTGCACAGCCTGCTCGACCGCGATGTCTACCGCGGCGGCGCGATCGTGATCGGACCCGTGCGGCGCTCGCGCGGGCGGCGGATCCGGGTCGAGCGGAGGATCGTGCCGGTCTCCGGCGCCGAGGAGCGGCGCATGCAGGTACTCGAACGCGAGCTCTGGCGGATCGCGGTCGAGAACCTCGACCACGCCGAGCAGCACGCCTGGGCGGCGCTCGCCGGGGCGCGGGTAAACCCGCAGGGCTGGCGGCGGGCGCGGGCGATCTTGCAGGGCAGCGGCTCGCAGGAACTGAAGCGCCGCTTCCTGCTCACCTGCGTGCAGCGCAATCGCAACTCGCAGCTGAAACTGAAAGCGCTGAGCGAGATTGCCGACCTCGGTGACGCCGACGCCTTCGACGACGCGATCGACATCGTCGGCACCTGGAGCCGCGACGACAAGCGGGCCGGGACGCGGACGCTGCTGCAGGCCCTGGTCGACAAGCGGATCGGCCGCCGCGACCAGGCCCAGGCATGGGTTTGGCGGCTCGCCTCCTACACCCCGGAACTGCACGAAGAGTATGCGGTGCAACGCTGGCCGGAGACGAAGCGGCTGCTCGGCCTGCTGGTCAACTCCTCGGGCCGCGCCCACGGCCGCAACGCCCGCCGCCTAGTCCACTCCGCCCGCAAACAGGACCGCCGCCTCGCTGTGGCGCTGCTGGCCGGCGCCGTCTCGCACACGCCGGAGGGCGAAGAGGTGCTGCGCGGGGCGCGGATGCGGATGGCGCGAAAGCCCTCGGCGATCGCCCGCGAGCTATTGCGCAACTTCCCCAAGGGCGGTAAGCGCCGCAACAAGCGCGGCAAGAAGAGGCCGAAGCGGGGCGGGGCTGCGGCGAATGGCGAGGCGAAGGCGCCGGGTGGCGCCCCGGCGGACGCGAACGACGGTCGAGCGGGCAAGGACGAGGGCGTCGAGAAGGCCGCCAAACCGAAACGGCGGCGCAAACGGGCGAAAAAACCCGCCCAAGGCTCAGAGGCGCAGCTGGACCTCGCCCGCGCCGAGAACGATGCGTCCGCCTCCGGCGGTGACGACAACGAGGTTGCCTCGGTCGTCGATCCCGCTGGCGACTCCTGAGCCGTCCTCCCAGGAGACCTCGCGGCCGAGCAGCCCGTCACGGCGTCCCCACTCAGCGAGTACCTCGTCGTGCCCCGCCCAGACCCAGCGGTCTAGGTGGCGGTTTAGGGCTTCCGCGGCGGTGGAGGGACCCAGGGGGAGTCCCGACCGAGCAACAGCGGGGAGGCTCGGTCGGGACTCCCCCTGGGTCCCCGAGACCGGGGCGAAGAGCGAGACCGCCGGCTGGCGCAGGTCGGGTGGGAACTCCTCGGGAGCTATGGAAAGGTTCAGACCTACGCCGATCGCGGCCCAGCCATCCTGCGGCTTGGCCTCGATCAAGATCCCGGCCAGCTTGCGCCCGTCGAGCCAGACGTCGTTGGGCCACTTGACCTGGCACTCGATTCCGGGACGGAGCGCCTCGGCCGCGGTGCAGGCCGCCAGCGGCACCGAGAGCGGCAGCAGCAGGTGGCGCTCGTCCAGCGGCCGCAGGATCGCCGAGTAGAGCAGCGCCTTCCCTTCCGGTGCGGTCCAGACCCGCCCCTGCCGTCCCCGCCCCGCGGTCTGTTCGCCAGCGGTGACCACGGTGCCACCCGGCGCACCGGCCTCGACCAGCTCGCGAGCGCGGCTATTGGTCGAGTCGGTGACCCGGTAGTGGCGATGCGGAGAGCCGAAGGTCAGTTGGCCCTCAGCCGGCTGCGTCTTGCAGCAGGGCTGCTACGAGACCGTCGATGTCATGGCGGGTGGCTTCGGCGTGGACCTTTAGACCGGCTTCCTCGGCTGCCTCGGTGGTTACTGGGCCGATCGAGACGACTCGGGCCGCGGCTGGGAAGCGATCACCGAGGGCGTCGGCAAGGTTGTGGACGGTCGAGGACGAAGTGAAGGTGACGTAGTCGGCGGTCCGGGCCGCCTCGATCGCCTCGGGGGCCGGCTTCTCGCGGACCGTCTCGTAGAGAGCGACGACGTCGACCTCAGCACCGCGTTCGCGCAGCGCGTCTGGAAGAACGTCGCGTGCCTCGGCAGCGCGAGCGATGAGGACGCGCTTGCCCCTGAGGTCCAGATCGGCCAGCGATTCGACCAGCGCCTCGGCGACGAAGCGCTCGGGGACGATGTCGGCGGCGATGCCGTGCTCCTTCAAAGCGCGTGCCGTGCCGGGGCCGATTGTGGCAACAACCGTGCCGGCCTCGCCGGCCGCTCCTGCCCGATGCTTTTCCTTCCCGCCGAGTGCCCGGGCATCCAGCCCTGCGTCCGCGAAAGCCTCGAACAACATGTGCGCCCCGTTCGGGCTGGTCACGCAGATCAGTGCGTACTCGCCGATCCGCTCCACCGCGCCCCGCACCTCTTCGCTCTCGATCCGCGGCTCGATCCGGATCGCCGGCAGCTCGACCACCTCGGCGCCGAGCCCGCGCAAGGTCTTGGCCAGGCCGCTGGCCTGGGCACGGGCGCGGGTGACGACGACGCGCTTGCCGTGCAGGGGCCGCCGCTCGAGCCAGGCCAGCGCCTCGCGTCGCCCGACCACGGAGCCGACGACGATCAGGGCCGGTGCTTTGACCGCCTCCCGCTCGACCGCCCCCGCCAGCGTGCCGAGCGTGGCGAGCGTGGTCCGCTGTCCCTCCATCGTGCCGCGTTCAACCGCGGCCGCGGGCTCCTCGGGATCGCGACCGGCGGCGATCAGCGCCGCGGCGTTGCCGGCCAGCCGCTTCACCCCCATGTAGAAGACGAGCGTGCCGGGGAAGCGGGCCAATGCCTCCCAGTCGAGCGCGCTCTCCTCCTTCCCGGGGTCCTCGTGGCCGGTGACGAAGGCGACCGCGGAAGCGTCGTCGCGGTGGGTGACCGGGATGCCGGCGTAGGCCGTGGCGGCGACGCCGGCGGTGATCCCGGGAACGACCTCGAACTCGACCCCGGCCTCGCGCAGCGCTTCTCCCTCCTCGCCGCCGCGGCCGAAGACGAACGGGTCGCCGCCCTTCAGCCGCACGACGCTCTTACCGGACTTGGCCGCCTCCACAAGCCGCGCGCCGATCTCCTCCTGGGGGACGGACGGCTTGCCGGGTGCCTTGCCGACGTAGACCAACTCAGCGTCCTCGCGCACCCCGTCGAGCGCCCCCGGCGGGATCAGCCGGTCGTAATAGATCGCCTCGGCCGCCGCGATCAACTCCAGCGAGCGCGCCGTCATCAACCCTGGATCCCCAGGCCCGGCCCCGACCAAATACACAACCCCGCCGCGAGCGCTCATCCCATCCCTCCGCGGGGGGTGTCTGAGCTACGGGGGTCTATGGGACCCTCAAGCTCAGGCACGCCCGTTGCTCCGGTTCTCGGCGCGGTCGAGGAGGTCGCGGGCGCCCACGTCCAAGAGGCGCTTTGCCAGTTCGGCGCCGAGGGCGGTGGGCTCGGTCGAGTCGCCCTCGACGCTGTCGCGGAGCCACTCGCTGCCATCGGGGAGGCCGATGAAGGCACCGAGGCGCATCCGGTCCAGCGCCGCGTCAACCTGGCCGTGGACGCCGATCGGGCTGTCGCAGGTGGCGCCGAGCAGCGAGACGACGGTGCGCTCCGCGGTCAGCTCGCGCAGGGCAGCTTCGTCGATGAGCGGGTCGACGGCGCGCAGCGCGTCCTCGTCCTCGCCGCGAATCTGCAGCAGCAGCGACCCCTGGCCGGCGCACGGGGTCATCGAGTCCACCGGGAGCGGGAAGGCGATCTCGCTCTCCCGTCCCAGTCGCCGCAGTCCGGCAACGGCGAGCACGATCGCGTCGAGCCCCCCCTCGGCGAGCTTGCCCAGTCGGGTGTCGACGTTGCCGTGCAGCTCTCGCACCACGAGGTCGGGACGGGCGGCGAGCAGCTGGGCGCGGCGGCGCAGGCTGGCGGTGCCGACCTTGGCCCCCTCCGGAACCTCGTCGAGCGAGGAGCCGACCCCGATCCAAGCGTCCCGCGGATCCTCACGCACCGGGACCGCGGCAAGCATCAACCCCTCGGTCAGCTCCGCCGGCAAGTCCTTGGCCGAGTGAACCCCAACCTCCGCTTCCCCCGCCAGCAAGGCCCGCTCGACCCCCCTCACAAAACGAGCCTTGTCCCCAGCCTCCCCGTCAGAAGAGACCTCGACCAACTCAGCTCCTCCCAACAGCTCAGCCACCTGCCCCGCTTGGGCCATAGCCAGCTGGCTACCGCGAGTGGCGATCCGAATCATCGAACGAAGCCTGTGCCGCCGAGGAGCGATCCCGGCAGGGGTGGAGCGTCTTGTACTTTTTCGTCGAACGCTGCAGGCATCGCCAACTCCGATCCATCGAAAAAGTTAAGCGGAACCCCTGCCGGGATCGCTCCTACGCAACTCAGTCACATTGCCGGACGCTTCCGCTTCCGGCTCGGTCTCCACGTCCAACCCGAACAGCTCCCGCAACGCGCTGACGTAAAAGTAGGCCTCGTCGCTCCCCGCCGAGCGCTTCATCCGCAGGGTCGGCTCATGCAGCAGTCGCGACGCGATCGCCTTGGCCATCGTGCCGAGCCGCTCGCGGTCGACCTCGCTGAGCTCCTCCCAGCGGCCCTCGTTCTCGTCCAGCACCCGGCGCACGATCTCATCGGCGCGCCCGCGCATCGCCGCGATCGTCGGCACCACCTCCAGCGAGGAGAGCCAACGCTCGAAGCGGTCCTGCTCGGCGTCGAGCAGGCGCTCGGCCCGGCGCGACTCGGCCTCGCGGCCGCTGGCGTTGCGTTCGACGATCTGCTGCACGTCGTCGATGTCGTGCAGGCTGACCCCGGCGATCTCGCGGCAGGCGGGCTCGATGTCGCGCGGCACGGCGATGTCGACCAGGAGCAGTGGCCGACCGCCGCGGGTCCGCATCACCTGCTCGAGGTCATCGCGCTCGACGATGTGGTGGGGCGAGTTTGTCGCCGAGACGACGATGTCGGCCGCCTCCAGCTGCTCGGGCAGCTCCTCGAAGCGGACCGCGTTACCGTCGAATTGCTGGGCCAGGCCGATCGCCCGGTCGTAGTGGCGGTTGGCGACGAAGACGGTGGCGACCCCGCGGCTGACCAGGGCACGGGCGAGCAACTCCGCCGTCTCGCCGGCGCCGACGACGAGCACGCGGCGGTCGCTGAGGTCACCGAGGGTGCGCCGCGCCAACTCGACCGCGACCGAGGGGATCGAGACGTTCTTCTCGCTGATCCCGGTCTCGTCGCGGGCGCGGCCGCCGGCGGCGAGGGCGCCGCGGAAGAGGCGGTTGAGGATCGGCCCGGTGCCGCCCTCGACCAGAGCCAGCTCGTATGCGCGCTTGACCTGGCCCTGGATCTCGGCCTCGCCGAGGATCATCGAATCGAGCCCCGCGGTGACGCGGAAGAGGTGACGCACGGCGTCGCCGGAGCGCAATGAGTAGAGGTGGCCGAGCAGCTCGGTGGGGCGGATCTCGGCCTGGCGGGTGAGCACGCCGAGCGCGGTCGACTCGGCCTCGACCGGGTCGGAGACGACGAGGTAGAGCTCGGTCCGGTTGCAGGTCGAGATCGCCGCCGCCTCGTGGATGCCGGCGACGCCGGTCAGCTCGCGCAGTGCGCCGGCGGCGCGGCCCTCGGTCAGGGAGAGCCGCTCGCGCAGGTCCAGCGGCGCGGTCTTGTGGGAGACGCCCAGGGCGAGCAGCTCAGACATCGGCGCTGACCTCCTCGCGGTCGGAGGCCGCGGCGACCTCGCCGTTGGCGCGGTTCTCGGCGAACCCGGCCAGCTCGCGCAACTCCCCCTCCATGCGTTGCAGTTTGCTCGCCATGATCGCCACGTAGACGACGATCAGGACGAGGAAGACGACGTAGGCTCCGGCCACGTACTTGCCCGCCTCGTCGAGCGGCAGGGCGGGGGTGGCGGCGAGCAGGCCGAGCATCAACCGACCTCCGGCGCGATCCGCGAGGTGCCGCCACCCGGCGCCGGCGCGTCGAGCGCCCGGCGCAGACGCTTCAGTTGCCCCGAGGTGCTCTTCGCGGTCAGCTCAAGCTTGACCAGGGTCACCCAGAGCAGCGCGATCGCGGCGAGGCAGGCGAGGAAGGTCAGCATCATCGAGCCGGGCAGGCCGCCGTTGGCGGTGCCGAAGGTGCGCGGGTGGACCAGGCTCTGCGCCATCCTCACCGCGATGAAGTTGAGCGGCACGAAGGCGCCCGCGGTGACGGCGAAGACCGAGGCGTAGCGCGCCTGGCGCTCGGGGTCCTCGATCGCGTAGCGGAAGGGGTAGTAGGTCGCGTACATCAGGAAGACGATCAGGAAGCTGACCAGGGTCGGCTCGTCCCAGACCCACCAGTGCCCCCAGGAGGCCTTGGCCCAGATCGAGCCGGTGATCAGCACGGCGACGCCGAAGATCACCGACATGTGGATCGAGACGTAGGAGTAGGCGTCCCAGCGCCGGTTGCCGCTGCGCAGGTGGAAGACGGCGAAGACGCCACCGGCTATGAAGCCGAGGAGCGCCACGATCGCCAGCGGCACGTGCAGGTAGAAGATCTTCTGGATGAAGCCCTGGTCGGCATCGAGCGGGGCGTAGAAGAAGACCAGCGAGAGCGCGGCGGCGAGCGCCACGACGGTCGCGATCGAGAGGGGTCTGAGTCCTTTGCCGTACATGCGTGGTTGGCGGTCCGAAGCGGCCTGCGCGCTAGTCCTCCAGGAGGAAGTCGAAGACGGCGTAGCCGACCAGGAGGAAGATCAGATCGTATAGGGAGAGCACCGCCAGCCAGGTGCCGAAGCGGTGGTAGCCGGGACCGCCCGCGGCCAGCAGCGGCTCGCTGGCGCCCGTTGCCGCGATCATCAGCGGCACCACAAGCGGTAGTAGAACCAGGGGGCCGAGCAAATCGCGGGCGCGTGATTGAACCGCCATCGAGGAGATCAGCGTGCCGGTGGCGGCGATGCCGAGGTCGGCGAGGACGAGCACGGCGAGCAGCGGCCCGAGCGCCGCGGCCGAGCCGAGGAAGAAGAGGGCGAAGATCGGCACCACGACCAGCTCCAGCACCAGCAGGTAGGCGAAGAGCGCCGTCGCCTTGGCGGCGAAGAGGGCACTGCGGTCGATCGGGGCGAGCCGGATCGCGTCGAAGCCGCCCTCCTCCCGCTCGCTGACGAAGAGGCGGTTGACGCCGAGCAGGGCGGCGAAGAGCAGTGTCGCCCAGAGCACCCCGGCGGCGAGGCTGCCGGAGAGCTGGGTGCGGTCGAGGCCGAAGCGAAAGATGACGAAGGTGGTGGTGGCGAAGAGCGCCATCGCCGGCAGCGACTGCAGGGTGCGAAGCTCGGCCCGCAAGTCCTTGGCGAGGATCGTGGCGAATGCGGTCCGCGACGGCGTCACAGTGCCCCCTTCCGGTGCGCTTTATCCACGTATATCGGGGAAAAGGCGCACCGGAAGATCATGCTGGAGTTGGCCCTCCCGTTCCGCTGTTCCTTTGCCGCGTATAGCGGGGTAAATGCGCAGCGGAAGATCATTGGACGGCCACCTTGCCGCCGGCCTCGAGGCGCAGGACCTGGTCCGCCTCTGCTTCGAAGCGCTCCGGGTCGTGGCTGACGATGACGCGGGTGCGGCCCTCGCCGGGGCCGACCAGCGCTCGGGCCAGCTCACGGCCATCGGCGTCGAGGTTGGAGTCGGGCTCGTCAAGAAGGAGCAGCTCGGGCTCGTGCAGGACGCAGCGGGCGATCGCCAGGCGCTGGCGCATCCCGGCCGAGAGTTCCGCGACCCGCTGCTCTCCCCGACGCTCCATCTTGACCGCGGCCAGCAGCGTCTCGATTCGCGCCTCCGCCGCCTCGCCGCGCAGGCCGTGCAGGCGGGCGTGGAAGCGTAGGTTCTCGCGGCCGCTGAGGTCGCGGTACAAGAGCGGCTCATGGCCGAGGAAGCCGATCCGGCCGCGCAGCTTCCAGGCCTCGTCGGGCAGTGAGCAGCCCAATGCCCACACCTCGCCGCCGCTCGGCCGCAGCAGGGTGGCGAGGATTCGCAGCAAGGTCGTCTTGCCTGCCCCGTTGGGACCGAGCACGAGCAGGGTCTCTCCGCGCGCCAGCTCCACCCCGACGCCGTCGAGCGCGGTCCGTTCGCCGTAGTCGCGGCGCAGCCCGGCGAGCTTCAGCGCCGGTTGGTCTGTCGCGGGGCCGGGCTCCACTGCGGGGATTGTGACCGTCTAGGCTGCCGCGGCACATCTCGACAGGAGGGACGAATGAGCAAGACCAAGAAGGCAGGGGCACTCGCGGCACTGGCACTCGTCGCCATCGCACTGGTGGCGATTCCCGCCGGCGCGGCCGGACCGGGCCGGACCGTCAAAGTCAAATCCAAACTGACGCTTGGCGCCGTCGGCTACCAGGGCAAGGTCAAGGCCGCCAACTCGAACTGCGTCGGCGAACGGACCGTCGTCCTCAAGCAGAAGGGCAACGGCGTCCTCAGCCGGGTCAAGTCAAAGGCCAACGGCAACTGGAAGGCCGACCTCGACGAGCTCAACCAAAAGATCAAGATCCCGGCCAAGGTCTTCGCGGAAGTGAAGCCGTCGACCCAGGCGACCGCCGGCCCGATCTACAAGTGTGGGGCGGCGATCTCGAAGACGGTGGAAATCGCCGGCGGCTGAGCCCGGCAGCGCCCAGCCGGCAACCGGTACCGGGGTTGATCGCTCGCGGTACGCTTTGAGATCCGTGAGCGATCAACCGCCAATCCTGAACGAGGTCGACACTTATGGGCCCGCCTATATGCGGGTCGCCAACCAGCTCGGGCGCTACGAGGGCAACGAGGAGGAGGCGCCGCTGGCGATCGACCTGCTGGGCGTCGAAGCGGGGGATCGCGTGCTCGACGCGGGCTGCGGTCTCGGCCGCTTCGTCGCCGCCCTGGCGGAGAACGGGATCGAGGCCGTCGGCGTCGATATCTCCTCGATCGCGATCGAGGAAGCCAAGCGCGAGTACCCGGGTCCGACCTATTACGTGGCTGACCTGCTCGAGCCTCTGCCGCCCGAGCTGCGCGGCTTCGATGGCCTGGTCAGCTTGTCCTCGAGCTTCGGTTTCGGCGCCACCGTCGCCGAGGACGAACGGATGATGCGCGCCTACCGCGACGCCCTGCGCCCGGGCGGAAAGATGGCGATGGAGCTCTCGGACCTGGAGCGCTCGCGCTTCCGGCTCAAAACAGACGAGGGCGTGGTCGAGCGCGAGACGAACGGGGTGCGGGAAACGCTCGACGTCGACTTCTCGACCGGGATGCTGCACGTCCATTACGCCTATGGCGACGACGTGGTCGACTCGCGGATCCGCATGTACGAGGCCGACGACCTGGAACGGATGGCGGTCGAAGCCGGCTTCCGCGATGTCGAGCGCTACGGCAACTTCGCCGGCGGCCCGAAGCGTCCCGAGGACCGCCTCGTCCTCCTCGCCACAGCATGAGCGGGCGCGGCGCGGCGGTCGTCGTCGACGCCTACTCGACCGGGGCGCGATTGGCTCCCCGCTTCGCCGCGGCAGGGCTCCCCGTCGTCCACGTGCAGAGCAGCCCGCGGCTGCCGGACTTCTACGCCCGCGCCTTCCGGGCCGGGGACTTCGTCGAGAACGTCGTCCACGAGGGGGATCTGGAGGCGACGACGGCGCGGCTCGCCGCGCACAAGCCGGCCTTCGTCGTCGTCGGCGCCGAGCCCGGCGTGCCGCTGGCCGACGCGCTCAGCGAGCGGCTCGGGCTGCCCTCCAACGGCAGCGCCCAGAGCGCCGCGCGGCGCGACAAGAACGCGATGTCCGAAGCGCTGCGTGACGCCGGCCTGTGCACCGCGGAGGCGCTGAAGACGGCTGACGCGAGCGCCGCTGTCGCCTGGCAGCGGGAGCGCGGCGCCCCCGTCGTGGTCAAACCGCTCGACAGCGCCGGCACCGACGGGGTCAGCATCTGCCGCGACAGCGCCGCGATCGAGGCCGCCTTCGCGACGATCCTGGGACGGCCCAACGCCCTGCACGGCGCCAACGAGGAGCTGCTCGTCCAGGAGCTGCTGGAAGGGACCCAGCTCTTCGTCAACTCGGTCAGCTGGGAGGGCATCCACCACGTCTCCGAGGTCTGGCGCGACAACAAGCGGCGCGCCGACGCCAACTTCATCTACGACTACGAGGAGCTGCTGCCGCGCCACGGATCCCAGCAGGACCAGGTCGTCCCCTACGTCGAATCGGTGCTTGACGCGCTCGGCATCCGCTTCGGCCCCGCCCACACCGAGGTGATGCTGACCGCGACCGGCCCGGTCCTGGTCGAGTCGGGGGCGCGCATGCACGGCTCGGTCCCCGACGAGATCGTCGACCGCTGCACGCCCAGTCACCAGACCCTGACCGCCGAGGCCTACCTCGAACCGCGCTCGGTCGCCCGCCGCGCCGCCCGGCCGTATGAGCTGATGGCGGGCGCCTACTGCGTGATGCTGATCTCCCAGCACGAGGGCCGGATCGTCGACGACGCCGGCATGCGGGAGATCGAGGCGCTGCCCTCCTTCGCCGGCACGATCTCGATGCTCGGCCCCGGCAATGAGCTGAAAAAGACAGTCGACCTCTTCTCCTGCCCGGGGATCATCTACCTGGTCGACCCCGACCGGGGGCAGCTCAAAACCGACTACAACCGAATCCGTGAGCTAGACGCCACCGGAGCGGTGTTTGAGCTGGAGCAGCTAATCGCAACGTGAAAACGGGCGTCCCGGTAGGGGTGGAGCGTCTTGTACTTTTTGGTCAGCTCGGTCTCTCGACTGGCTCACGCCGTCACTCCAAAAAGTTAAGCGGAACCCCTGCCGGGACGCCCGTTACCGTGCTCGCTTGCGCAGGGTGCGGCGGCCTACCTTGAGCAGGGGCCCGGCGCCCTCGCGCAGGGCCTTGGTCCGGGTCGCGCCCTTGCCGTAGAGCAGCTTGGCCGAGGCGCGCACCGCTTCGCCCAGCGTCTCGTCGTAGGGGTGCCACCAGAAGTCGCGGGTCAGCCCCGGCTCCCAGGAGTTCATCTTGATGTTGACGCACTCATAGAAGCCGAATTTGGAGTGCGAGCGGCCGACCCCGGAGTCCTTGACGCCGCCCCAGGCGCACTGGCAGGCGCCGTGGCTGAAGGAGTGGTCGTTGACCCAGACCATGCCGGACTCGATCCGCCGCGCGATCCGCTCGCCCTTCTGGCGGTCCTTGGTCCAGACCGAGGCGCCGAGGCCGAACTCGGAGTCGTTGGCGAGCTCGATTGCCTCCTGCTCGGATTTGACCACGACGATCGGCAGCACCGGACCGAAGACCTCCTCGCGCATGATCCGCATCTCGTGGGTGACGCCGGTGAGCACGGTGGGGGCGACGAACTTGCCGGAGAGGCCGGGGACCTCGGTCGGGCCGCCGCAGAGCTTGGTCGCGCCGGAGGCCTCGGCGTCGGCGATCAGGTCGACGACGATCTCGTACTGGCCGTCGGAGGTCATCGGGCCGACCTCGGTGTCCCACTGCATCGGGTTGCCGAGGCGCAGCTTGGCCGTCTCGGCGGCGACGCCCTCGACGAAGCGGTCGGCGACCTCCTCAACTACGTAGACGCGCTCGATTCCCGAGCAGGTCTGCCCGGCGTTGGCGAAGCCGCCCCAGACGGCGCCGGAGATCGCCTTGGGCAAATCGGCGTCGGCGCAGACGATCATCGGGTCCTTGCCGCCCAGCTCCAGCACCGAGCCCTTGAGGGCCTCGGCGCAGACGGCGCCGACCTTGCGGCCGACCTCGACCGAGCCGGTGAAGAAGATCTTGCCGGCGCTGGAACGGGCCAGTGCGTCGCCGACCGCCCCGCCGCCGTGGACGACCCGGATTAGTCCCTCGGGCAACCCGCCCTTCTCGAAGACGCGGCGGATCGCCTCGCCCAACAGCGGGGTGAGGCTGGCGGGCTTGAGGACGACGCCGTTGCCGGCCATCAGCGCGATCGCGACCTCGCCGAAGGGGATCGACCAGGGGTAGTTCCAGGGCGCGATCACGCCGACCACGCCGATCGGCTCATAGGTGAAGCGGCTTTTCTTCGTCATCAGGAAGGACTGGCTCATCCGCACCTTCTCGTCGGCGAGGATCTTGGGGCCGGCCTTGGCGCACCAGTGAAGGGCATCGACGGTGGGCAGCAGCTCCATCGTGTACGCCTCGGCGCGGGGCTTGCCCTGCTCTTGGACCAGCAGCTCGGCGATCTCGTCAATCTCATCGAGGAGGGCGTCGGCGGCGCGCTTCATGTAGGCGGCGCGGGCACTGAGGGAGAGCTCGGCCCAGGCCGGCTGGATGCGGGCCACGTCGTCCACCACTCCCTGGACCTGGTCTGGGGTGATCGTGGCTACCGAGCCGACCAGGTCGCCGGTGGCGGGGTTGAAGGACTCGAGGGTGGACTGGGCTGGGGGTGACTGCGTTGCGCTCTCCATGGTTATTGATTGTAGGGCGGTGGGGGGGAGCGGGGGAAGGTCTCGGGGGTGCCTATGTTCGCTCCGCCTGCGGCTCCGCTCACGAAGATGGAGCCGCTTCGCGGCTGATGGTCACCTTGCCGGGGGCCGCTTCGCGAGGCACCCCCGAGACCTTCCCCCGCTCCCAACTTCGGTCCCACTCTCGCTTCTGGGAACAGCGCGGAGCCGCCCACGGCTGTGGTCATACTCAGCCGCAGTGGCCGATCGATTGTTTGACACGGGTGTGCCCGCTCAGGCTGAGGTTCCGGCTGGCGATGCGCCGTTGGCGGTGCGGATGCGGCCGCGGAGTCTCGATGAGCTTGTGGGGCAGGAGCATGTGCTGGGGGAAGGCTCGGCGCTTAGGACTGCTATCGAAAGCGGCCACCCTCACAGCGCGATCCTCTACGGGCCGCCGGGGGCTGGGAAGACTACGTTGGCTCGGATTGCTGCTGCTGGGGCTAAGGGCGCGTTTGAGGAGGAGTCGGCTGTTAATGCGGGGCGGGCTGAGATTCGGGCTGTGATCGAGCGGGCGAGGGAGCGGCGGGTTGGCAGTGGGCGGCCCACGGTGCTCTTTCTCGATGAGATTCATCGCTTCAACAAGGCGCAGCAGGATGCGTTGTTGCCGGCGGTGGAGGAAGGGCTGCTGACGTTGATCGGGGCAACTACGGAGAACCCTTACTTCGAGGTCAACTCGGCGTTGCTCTCGCGCTGCCAGGTCTATGAGCTGAAGCCGCTTGAAGTCGTGCAGGTCGAGGAGTTGTTGCGGCGGGCACTGGGGGACCCCGAGCGGGGCCTTGCCGAGCCGCCCGCGGTCGAGGACGCGGCGCTGGCGATGCTGGCGCAGCGCAGCGGCGGCGACGCCCGCGTCGCGCTCTCGGCCCTGGAGCGGGCGGTCGAGCGCGCATCCGACCTTGACCCCGCTGGAGAGGGGTCAAAGTCGGATGCGATCGACGTTGCTGCGATCGAGGATGCGTTGCAGCGCAAGGCGCTCGACTACGATCGCCAGGGCGACCGCCACTACGACTTCGTCTCCGCCTGGATCAAGGCCACGCGCGGCTCCGACGTCGATGCCTCGCTCTACTACCTGGCGGTGATGCTGGAGGGCGGCGAGGATCCGCGCTTCATCGCCCGCCGGATGGTCATCCTCGCCTCAGAGGACGTCGGTAACGCCGATCCGCAGGCATTGCTCGTCGCCGACGCGGCGGCGCGGGCGGTCGACCGGGTGGGACTGCCCGAGTGCGCGCTCAACCTCGCCCAGGCCGCCGTCTACCTGACCCTTGCGCCGAAGTCCAACGCTTCCTACAAAGCGCTCGGTGCCGCCCGAGCGGAGGTCCGCGAGCACGGGGCGAAGACGCCGCCGGACTACCTGCGCGATGCGCACTACCCCGGCGCCAAGTCACTCGGTCGGGGCGAGGGCTACCGCTACGCCCACGACGAGCCGGGCGGGGTCAGCGACCAGCAGCTGCTGCCGGACGAGCTCGCGGGGCACCGTTTTTACTCACCGACCGACCGCGGTTTCGAGGCCGAGCTGGGGCGTCGCTTGGAGGCGTTGAGGAAAAATTTTCAGGTCGATTGACACAACCGCAACTTCTTTCGAAAGCGGTGTTTTAGAGGTCGGCTTTCCAAGCTAGAGCCAGGGAGAGCCGACACACCGGCCGGAGGCCTGGACTGGGGGCCTCCGGCCGGCACTAAAAGGGACACACAGGGGGGAACGGTGAGAGCGCCTTGCTCGATGGGCGCTTTCACTGTGTTCGGGGAGGGGCGAAGCCGCCTCGCGGGTGCCTATGTTCGCTTCGCCTGCGGCTCTGCTCACGAAGATGGAGCCGCTTCGCGGCTGATGATCACCTTGCCGGGGGCCGCTTCGCGAGGCACCCGCGAGGCGGCTTCGCCCCTCCTCTATCGTCAGTGCCATGGCTTCGGAGAAGCTTCGGCTCGGCGGGATGGCTCTGCGGAATGGTCTTTTGATCCATGGGCCTACCCATTGGGCCGCTGCCGTGCGCAGGCCGGACGGAAGCCTCGAAGTTGCTTCTGAGCGGAAGCCGGAACTTGCTCCTGGCCTTGCCGCCAAACTTCCCGGACTGCGGGGGCCTTTGAAATTGACTGAGGCGTTGGCGGTCTTGCCCTTGGTGCGGCGGCGGATGTCGGCGGCTCGCTTGCCGTTTGAGGACTGGCGGGTTGTGGGGACTGTGGGGGCGACGCTGTTGGCTACCAGCTTGTTGCGGAGGAGATTCGGAAGTTCGGCGTTGCGCGAGGGTGTGGTTCAGGTCGTCGGCGCGGCGCCCGCCTTTGTCGCATTGCTGGATCGCGATCTTGCCGCATACCACGGGGTCGAGCACAAGGCGATCGCTGCCTATGAGCAGGGGATCGAGGACCCGGCCAGGGTGCCCAAGGAGCACGACCGCTGTGGGTCCAACCTGATCGCGCCGATGATGATGCTCTCGGTCGGGGGAACCCTGCTGCTCGAGCGCACGGTCGAGCAGCCCAGCCCGGCCGCCCGCGCGGCGGTGGGTCTGGCCGGTGCCTCGATCGCGGTCGAGATGTTCGCCTGGAGCGATCGCCACCACGGCGATCCGCTGGCCGAGGCCTTCCACACGCCCGGCCGGGAGATCCAGCGCCGGATCGCGACCAAGGAGCCGACGCCCGATCAGCTTGAGGTCGGCGTCGCCGCGCTTGCCGAGATCCTCCGCGCCGAGAACGCCGCGTAGACTGCCGCCCGTGTTTGGAAGGATCGACCACATCGGCGTCGCCGTCGAGGATCTCGACGCCGCGATAGAGCTTTACGAAAAGAGCTTCGGCATGGAGCTGGGGCTGCGCGAAACCGTCGCCGAGCAGGGCGTCGACGCGGCGTTGCTCAACGTCGGCGAGGACCACGTCGAGCTGATGGCGGCGACTGGGCCCGACACCCCGGTCGGCAAGTTCATCGCCAAGCGCGGCGCCGGCCTGCACCACGTCGCCTACGCGGTCGATGACATCGACTCGACCCTGGAGCGGCTGGCGGCGAGCGGGATCGAGCTGATTGACGCCAAGGCGCGCGCCGGCATCGGCGGTAGCCAGGTCGCCTTCCTGCAACCGCGCTCGACCGGGCGCGTACTGATCGAGATTGTCGAACCCCCCGAAGGAGGGCACTGATGGCGGACGCACAGAAGGTGGAGATCGGCTTCGAGGGCGGCCAGGTCATCTCTGTCCGTCTCGGCGCGGACGAGCTGAAGGAGCTGCGCAAGCAGATCGAGAAGGGCGGCTGGCACGACGTCAAGACCGAGGACGGCGTCTTGGCGCTCTACGTCGGCAAGGTCGCCTTCCTGCGCATCGACTCGGGCGATCACCGGGTCGGCTTCTGAGCCACGATGAGAATTAGGACCGCGATCGTGGCTGCCGGCGCGGCGGTCGCCGGCGCGGCGCTGTGGTGGCGCAAGAACCCATCGGCCTGCCCCTACGGCCAGCGCTTCTGGGTCGAAGCCCCGCACCCGGTCATCACCCGCGAGCGCCTGCGCGCGGTCCTCCGCCCCGAGCCCGGCGAGCGCATCCTCGAGATCGGCCCCGGCGTCGGCTACTACACCCTCGACATCGCCGAGTGGGTGGGGCCCGAGGGCAAGGTCGAGATCTTCGACCTACAGCAGGAGTTCCTCGACCACACGACCAACCGTGCGAGCGAGGGCGGCCTCGCCAACGTCATCCCCACCCAGGGCGACGCCACCTCCCTCCCCTACGAGGACGCCTCGATCGACGCCGTGGTCCTCACCGCCGTCCTCGGCGAGATCCCCGACCCGGTAGCCGCCCTGCGCGAGATCGCCCGGGTCCTCAAGCCCACCGGCCGCCTGATAGTCGGCGAGCTGTTCGGCGACCCCCACTTCACCACCCAGTCGGCGCTGAAACGCCAGGCAGGGGAAGCCGGGCTCACCTGGCAATCCCACTCAGGCAACTGGTTCGCCTACTTCGCCCGGCTGGCCTGAGGCGGCAAGAGCTTCGTTATCTGGCTGCAGGAGCCCGGTATTTAGTACTGCGGCGGCGGCGGGTTGCGCTGTTCCTGCGCGGCTCGCTCCTGGGCGGCGCGCTGGGCTTCGACTTCGCGGCGTTTGCGGCGGTCCGACCAGACAAATTCCTGGAGCAGGCCGAGGATCAGGCCGGCGGCGCCGGCGATCATCAGGATCAGCCCAACCGTGTCGATGCTGACGCCTTCGACGTTGAGGTTGGTCGCGTAACGGAGGATCGCGCCAACCGCGATGAGGAAGATTCCTGCGCCAATAGTCATGGCTACGAGATTACCCGCCGCTCATGGCGGAAAAACCAATCTCGACCGATTACCTACGGCGCCCGGTGGATGGTTGAAGCATTGACGTGCGCTGGCGCTCAGGGGATATGCCGCCGCCGCTCGCAGCCGGGGCTTCTTCGCTCGTCCCGGCCCGGCCCGCCGTCGCAGAGGTCGGGTCGTCCCGCGCCGCCGTTCAGGGCATCGGCGCCGGCCTGGCCGAAGAGCCGGTCGGCCGCCGTCTCACCGAAGATCTGATCGTTGCCGCCGCCTCCGAGCACGGTGTCCTTGCCCGCCTGGCCGTGGAGGGTGTCCCCGCCTCCCTGGCCCAGCACGACGTCGTTGCCGCCACCGCCGAGGATCATGTCGTTGCCGCCCAGCCCGCAGACCAGGTCGTTGCCGCCACCCGCCCGGATCACGTCGCGCTTGGGGGTGCCGAGGATCACGTCGCGGCCGGCGGTGCCGTTGGTCGGGGGGCCTGGCTTGACGAAGATCGTCGGGGTCTTGCCGCGGCAGGTCGCCTTCCCCTTCTTCCCCGGTGGGTCTTCGGGGCCGTCGGACGGCCGCGAAGCGGCTTCTTCTTCTTCCTTTTTGCGTTTCTTCGCTTCCGCTTCTTCCTTCTCTTTTTCTTCTTCTTCGGCGGTGTCGGGGACGGTGATGTAGATCGTGCCGCCGCCGAAGGCGTTGGTCTTCGCGACCGCAAAGTCCGTGCAATCGACGTGCGTCTCCGGGTTCGGGCTGCTCTTGGTGCTTGGGGCACTGGCGCGGTACCAGTGAGAGCCTTGCGGGGGAGCCCAGCCATATGTCGGGAAGGGATCGTCGTGAAAGGGAGGTACTAGGTTCGCTTCTTTGAGACTGCCGTTCCAGAGATATTCGATCCGCCATGCCGACGCGTCTTTTTGCGCCGGCCACTGCAGATACGCCACCGCCGCGCAGTTGTTGTTGCCGTTGTTTCCGCTTCGGACCTCCAGCGATAGCGGCACCGCCACGACTTTCGCCGCGCTCGCCGAAGCCGGCAGCGCCAGCAGGCCAAACGCACAGGCAACGACGGCGAGACGACGCATCCGTCCTCCTCTTGGTATTCCCCTACCGGGCATCGTCGCCATTTGAGCGTTCCCACCCGGGTTCCTCAACTCCACGAGCGCAAGATGGGCCGATCGGCCCATCCGAGATTGGACCCCCGCGGAGGGCACCCCCGTTGGCTCACCGCCTGAAACATGAGTGATCTAGGCTGGCTGCCGCGAGCCAGTCGTGCCACGTCTGACCCAAACCGCGTCGCGCCAGCCGGTTCCGTTGCCGGGCCCGTTGCTCAGCGCAGGCGAGCGCCCCTGGCCGATCGTCGGTCGCGAGGCCGAGCTGGCGGAGATCGCCGCCGCCTGGGCGCGGGCCGCGGAGGGCAGCGGGGAGACGGTGCTGGTGGCCGGCGAGCCCGGCGCCGGCAAGAGCCGCCTGGTCGCCGAGGCGGCTGGGACCGCGCACGCCGAGGGAGCGCTGGTCCTGTACGGCAGCGGCGAAGGCGCCGCCGAGACTCCCTACGCGCCGTTCGTCGCGGCCCTCGGCGAGCTCGATCGCCACGTGACGATGCCGCTGCGCGAGGAGCTGCGCCGCTCTGCGCTCGGCGCGCTGGCCGGCGAGCCCGGCGACGAGACGCCCTGGAGCTCGAACGCCGATCGGGCAAGGCTGTTCGCGGCGGCGCTGGAGCTGCTCGAGCGCATCACCGGCCACGGCCCGCTGCTGCTGGCGATCGACGACCTGCACGCCTGCGGCCCCTCGACCCTCGCCCTTGTCCAACACCTGGCCCGGGCGGGGAGCGCAGCCCCGTTCCTGCTCCTGGCCACCTACCGCCCGACCGACGTAGACCCGAGCGGCGAGGTGGCCGAGGCGATCGCCGAGCTCGGCTCGGCGGCCGGCGCCAGGCGCCTGCAGCTCGGCGCCCTCGCGCCGCCGGCCGTGCGCGAGATCGCTTCCGCGCTGAACCCGGATGCCGACGGGGCCGCGCTCGACCGCGCCGCCACGGCGGTCGCCCGCGAGAGCGGCGGCAACGCCCTCTTCGCCTGCGAGCTGCTGCGGGCTATGGGCGACGTGGCGAGCCCCTCCCCTGCGGACGCCCCCGCCCCCCGCTCGCTGCGGATGCTGATTGCCGCTCGCGCCCACGCCCTCGGCGAGCAGGCCTTCGCCTGCCTCTCGGCCGCCGCCGTCTTCGGCCGCGCCTTCGCCCCGGCCGATCTCGCCGCGGCGACGGGAGTCGGCGTCGAGGCGGTCGAGGAAGCTCTGTGGGCGGCAGAGCGGGCGGGCCTGGTCGCCACCGGGGGCGACGGCCGTTACGTCTTCAGCCACGCGGTCGTCGCCCACTGCCTCTACGAGGAGATCGGGCCCGCGGCGCGGGGGAAGTTGCACCGGCGCCTCGGCGAGCAGCTCGAGGCCGATCCCGAGCTGCTCGCCGGCGAGGGCCGGTCCACCCAGCTCGCCCACCACTGGTGGCGCGCCGAGCCTGGAGACCGCGAGCGCGCCACCCGCTACTGCGCCGAGGCCGGCGAAGCGGCGCTGCGCGGCTATGACCACGAGCTGGCGGCGAGCTGGTTCGAGCGGGCGCTGGAGCGGCGCGGCGAGGACCGCGATGACGTCGAGCTCTGCGACCTGTTGATCGGCCTCGGAGTCTCCCTCCGCTACACGAGCCAGGAGCGATCGCGCGAGTGCCTGCTCAAAGCGGCGCGCCTGGCCGACGGTCTCGACCAGGTCGATCGGCTGGTCGCGGCGGCGCTCGCCAACCACCGCGGCTTCGTCTCCCAGGTGGGCGGCTTCGACCGCGAGCGCGCCGCGATGCTGCGACGCGCCGGAGAGCGACTCGACGGAAGCGGTCCCGAGTCTGCCCTGGTGCTCGCCCAGCTGGCGCAGGAGCTGACCTTCACCGACCAGGTCGACCGCCGCCACTGGCTGGCGGAGAGCGCTCTCTCCGCGGCGCGCAAGTCCGGCGACCGCCGCGTCCTCGCCCAGGTGCTGGTCCGTTGCCTGATTGCCCGCTGGGACCCCGACAACGCCGCCGAGCGGATCGCGATGGCGGCCGAGAGCATCGAGATCGGGGCCGAGCTGGACGAGCCGCTCGAGCTGTTCCACGCCCTCCACTGGCAGGCGGTGGCGCATCTGGAGCTCTGCGAGGTCGAGGAGGCGGCGCGCTCGCTGCGCGAGCAGGATCGAATCGCCGGCCGGATCGGCGACGCCACCGCCCGCTGGCTGTGCGAATGGACGGAGTCGCTGCACCTGTCGCTGCGCGGGCAGCTGGAGGGGGCCGAGGCGCGTGCTCAGCAGGCGGTCGAGCGCGCCAAACACAGCAACCAGCCCGACGCCCTTCCCCCCTACATCAGTCAGCTCTGCAGCATCCGCTGGCAGGAAGGGCGGCTCGGCGAACTGGCGCCGCTGCTGGCACAGGCGCTGCCCCAGTACCCGGGGATCCCGGGCTTCCGCTCGCTGGTGACCCTCGCCCACGCCGAGGCCGGTGAGCACGCCCTCGCCCGTGAGGTGCTGGACACCGACGTGGCGACGCGGTTCCAGGCGCTGCCGCGCGACCCGTTCTGGATCGCCACCGTCGTCGACTACGCATATGCGGTCGCCCGGCTCGGCGATCGCCAGGCGGCGTCACTTCTGCACGGGCTCCTCGACCCCTACCGGGGGCGGTTGGCGACGACCGCAGTCGCCGTCTGGGGCGTCGTCGACCACCCACTCGGCCGGCTCGAGCTGCTGCTGGGCGAGGAGGAGGCGGGCCGGCGCTCGCTGCGAACCGCGATCGACTCCTACGCGGCGATGGGGGCGCCGCTGTGGAAGGCGCGAGCCGAAGCCGACCTGGAGCCGGTTGGGGGAGCCGAGTCGCCGCTGGAGGCCCGGATCGCCACCCTCGGCCTGACCGCGCGGCAGGCCGAGGTGACCCGCCTGATCGCCCAAGGGCTATCCAACCGGGAGGCCGCCGAGCGTCTCCACGTCGCACCCGGCACCGTGAAGCGCCATCTGGAGAATGTCTACCGGCACACCGGCGTCGGCTCGCGCGGGGCGCTCACCGCGCTGCTGCTGGAGCAGGGCTCGGCCGGCAGGCCGGGGTGAGGATTGTCAGCGACAAAGTGAGTTAGTTGCGTCAGGCGAGCGCGGTCCAGAGGCGCCTCTCGGCCTCGGCCACCTCGCCCGCAGCCGCGTCGACCTGGCGCCACAGTCCCGGCTCGGGCTCGTCGTGCTCGCTGGCGGCGTGGAAGGCCTTGGCCAGCTCAGTCCAGCGCGCCGCCGCATCCGCCGCCAGCGCCGCCTCGGGGCGGCCGGCCTCCGCGAGGAAGCGCGAGTACATGAGCCGGAAGGCGCCGCCGCCGGTGCCACGGCGCTCGATCACCTGGTAGCCGAAGCGCGCGCACCACTGCCAGTCCGCGGCGACCTCGGGCCAGCTGCCGGCCTCGTCAGCGAGCCGCTCGACGGCGCCGAGGCCGGAGAACTCGCCGAAGGGGGAGTCGACCATCGCCTGGGCAGCACGCTCGATCGCGGCGGGGATCGCGGCGCGCAGCTGCTCCTGCGCCACCCCGCCGAAGGCAGTGAACATGTGGCCGGCAAGCGGGTAGGCGGGGTGCTGGCTGTGCCGCGCCCGGTCGAGATCCTCCAGCCGCGTGGTCACCTGCAGCTGCTCGAAGCCGGTGTCGGAGAGGTGCGCGAACTCCTCGTCGTAGCCGGCAAGAACCACGGCATGCCCCGGGAAGTGGGCCGAGTTGCCGTAGTGGTCGAGGTAGTAGAGATCTGTCAACAGCAGCACCGGGTTTCCCGCTTCGACTTCAGTTCGCGCCGCCTCCCATGCCCCGTCGTCGCCCTCCTCGAACGTGCGCAGCTCCAGCGCCGCGCCCGTCAGCTCGCCGAAGTTCTCCTCCAACCGCGCGGTCCTGCCGTTGAACCACCGCGTCGGCGAGGCGTCCTCGAGGGCGACGTAATAGAAACACGCACCAGCGCCGAGCCCGAACGCCATCTCCTCGCTGATCTCCACTCCGTGGTGGCCAAGCAGGTTGCGCAGGGCAGTAGATCCGCAGTGGTGGCCGGGAGTGTGGACGTAGCCGGGAACGGTTGGCACGGAGGAGATTGTGATTGACCTTGGAGGGAGTGGGGTGTCGGGGGCGTCTCGCGGGTGCCTCGCGAAGCGGCCCCCGGCAAGGTGATCATCAGCCGCGAAGCGGCTCCATCTTCGTGAGCGAAGCGCCAGCGCAGCGAACATAGGCACCGGCGAGACGCCCCCGACACCCCATATCCTGCGCGGCCGATGAATGCACTCGACCTCAGGCTTCTCCACGCGATGCGTACTCGCGGGCACACGCCCGGCCTGGAGAAAGCTGCCAAAGCGCTGGGGAAAGCTGGGAACAACGGGGCGATCTGGGTTGTGATCTCGCTGATCATCCTCGCCGCGACCGATTCCAATGGCGAGGCCTGGTTCATCTGCGCGCTGTTGGCGCCGATCGCGATCGCGCTCAACTACCTGATCAAGCTGATCGTCAAGCGGCCGCGGCCGGTGCTGGAGGGGTTGCCGCCGTTGGGTGGGGCGCCCAGTTCGCTGAGCTTTCCGTCGGCTCATGCGACCTCGGCATTTGCCGTGGCCACGGCGATGACGCGGGTCGATGGCTGGGGCGCGCTCGCCTTCGTCCTCGCCTTCGCCCTGGCGCTCGGCCGGCCCTACTTGGGGATGCACTACCCATCCGACGTCCTTGCCGGCGCCATCCTCGGCGTCGCCCTGGGCCTGATCGTGCCGCTCTCGCTATGAAGCGAGGCGAGGTCAGATGAAGGTCGGGATCGTCGGGTTGCCCAACGCGGGCAAGTCGACGCTGTTCAACGCGCTCACCCAGGGCGGCGCCCAGACCGGCGACTATCCGTTCACCACAATCGAGCCCAACGTGGCGATCGCCCCGGTTGCCGACGAGCGGCTTGAGCAGGTCGCGGCCACCGTGCGCAGCTCCAAGCTGGAACCGGCGACGATTGCCTTCCACGACATCGCCGGCCTGGTCAAGGGCGCCTCGGATGGCGAGGGGCTCGGCAACCAGTTCCTCGCCTCGATCCGCGAGACCGACGCGATCTGCCACGTCGTCCGCTGCCATGCCGACTCCGGCGTGCCGCACCCCGACGGCCGTGTCGACCCGCTCGCCGACATCGAGACGATCGAGACCGAGCTGGTCCTCTCCGACTACGAGCAGGCCGAGCGCCGCCTGCACCGGGTCGGCAAGGGGGCGAAGTCCGGGGACGGCGAGGCGATCGCCGAGCGCGACTGGCTGGAGAAGGTTGTCGCCGCGCTGGCCGAGGGCAAGCCGGCCCGCTCCATCGCGGTCCCCGAGGCCGCCGCGCACGGCCCGCGCAACCTGCAGGCCCTCACCTCGAAGCCGATCCTCTACGTCGCCAACGTCGACGAGGGCGATGCCGAGCCGCCCGCCGCCGTGGCCGAGCACGCCGCCTCGGTCGGTGCCGGGGTGGTCGCCGTCAGCGCTCGGATCGAGGGCGAGCTGGCCGAGCTCGACCCGGCCGAAGCGGCGGAGATGCGCGAGTCCTACGGGGTCGAGGGCTCCGGCCTGGCCCGCCTCGTCCGTGCTGCCTATGACCTGCTCGAGCTGATCACCTTCTTCACCGCCGGCGAGGACAAGGAGGCGGTCGCCCGCCCGCTCGCCCGCGGCTCGACCGCCTGGGAGGCGGCCGCCACGATCCATACCGAGATCCAGGACGCCTTCGTCAAGGCCGAAGCGATCGGCTGGCAGGAGCTGGTCGAGTGCGGCGGCTACGCCCCGGCCCGCGACAAGGGCCTGCTGCGAATCGAGGGCCGCGATTACGTCGTCCAGGATGGCGACGTGATCACGATCAAGGTTTAGAGCCCTGCAAACCTGCGCATCTCGCGGTCCTCGGTCGGGCTGGATCGGGTCACGCACCAAATGTGCGCTCCCCTCACCAGCCTCCCTGCGTCCCACGACCTGCTTGGTTTTCGGGCTCTAGGGTTAGTGGAATGGACGAAGGCGGACGCTTCCCCGGGGTCGCGGCAAAGGCCGGCCACTACGAGAGCTTCTACCTCAAGGCCTGCCGGCCCGGCGGCGGGCGGGCGATCTGGATTCGCCACACGGTCCACAAGCGGCCCGGCGCCGAGCCGACCGCCTCGATCTGGTTCGTCCTCTTCGACCGTGAGGCGGAGGGACCGCGGGCGACCAAGCTGACCGTGCCGGCGGGGGAGCTCTCGGCCCCGATCGGGGCCTGGATTAGGGTCGCCGGCGCCGAGGTCGGCCCCGGTCGGGCCAGCGGCTCAATCGAGACCGAGGCGCTGAACGCCTCCTGGGACCTGACCTTCGTTGGCGACGCCGAGCCCTGCAAGTACCTGCCGGCCGACTGGCTCTACGAGGCGCCGGTGCCGAAAACGAAGTTCGTCGCGCCCTTTCCGAGCGCCCACTTCAGCGGCCGCCTGGAGATCGGCGACGAGGCAATCGACCTGGACGCGTGGCCGGGGATGGTCGGCCACAACTGGGGCAGCGAGCACGCCGAGCGTTGGGTCTGGCTGGAGGGCACCGGCTTCGCCGGGGAGGCCGGCGCCTACTTCGACGCCGGCGCCGCCCGGGTCAAGGCCGGTCCCTGGACGACGCCCTGGCTGCCCTCCGGGATGCTGGTCCTCGACGGCGAGGCGCACCGGCTCGGCGGCCTCGGCCAGATCGGCTCCGCCTCGATCGAGCCGACCCCGACCGCCTGCGACTTCACCCTCCCCGGTCGCGACATCGTCGTCCGCGGCCGCGTCTCCGCTCCCCGCAAGGACTTTGTCGGCTGGGTCTACGCCGATCCCAAGGGCCCCGAGCACAACACCCTCAACTGCTCGGTCGCCGACCTCGAGCTGACCGTCGAACGCCCCGCCCAGCCGCCCCGCCGACTCACCCTCAGCGCCGGCGGCGCTTACGAGTTCGGCCTCCACGAGACCGACCACGGCATCCCGATCCAGCCCTACCCGGACGGTTGAGCAGGCTGAATCGCACCGGCGCCCGCCGCTACTGGTGGATCTGGGCGGCGGTCATACCGATCCTGACCTGGACCGCGATCCGCCTCTTCGGCCTCGAGGGCGGCTACCCGCTGGTCGCGATGATGGCCTTCACTCCCTACGTCGCGATCGCCGCCCTGCTCGTCACCGGGGTTTCGTTGGCGCTGCGCAACTGGGCCGCGGCAACCTTGGCCGGGCTGGCGATGCTCTGTCTCGGGGCGGCGGTCCTGCCGCGCGCGTTCGGCAGCGAAACGGTGGATGCCGCCGGGCACGAGACGCTGAGCGTGCTCTCGACCAACATCCACCACGGCACCGCCGACCCCGACGCCGTCCTCGCCCTGGTTGACCGCTACCACCCCGACCTGCTCAGTGTGCAGGAGCTGACCCCAACCTTCGCCGCGAAGTTGAGGCGTGCTGGGATTGCGAGCCGCCTGCCCGAATCGATGCTGCTGGTCCACCGGAATGCCAGCGGCGCCGGTCTCTACTCGCGCCTGCCGTTGACGCCGCTGCCGCACCAAACGCGTTTCTTCTTCCGCATGCCGCGGGCAGCGCTGGCCATGCCCGACGGCCGCCGCCTGCGCGTGGTCGGCGTCCATCCCTACCCGCCTCTCAGCGCCCACAGTGGAACCTGGGAAGCGTCGCTGCAGAGCCTGCCGAGTGCCGGGAGGGGCACCCCCTGGGTGCTGGCCGGCGACTTCAACGGGACCCTCGACCAGGCCGAGTTCCGGGCCGTGGTCGACCGCGGCTACGACGACGCCGGTGCAATCGCCGGCAGGGGCCTGGAGCCGACCTTCCCGACCATGGGCCACCGCCTGCTGCCGCCGACGGTCGCCATCGACCACGTCCTCGCCGACCGCCGCCTCGGCATCGCCAGCTACGGCGTCGACGAGTTGCCCGGCAGCGACCACCGGGCCATTCACGCCGAGATCGTCCTTCCCTAACCGGCGACCTTGCGGAAGCCCATCCAGGTGCTGTAGCCGCCGAGGGCGACCTCGAGCTGTTCGCCGCTCACCGTGCTGGCGCCGCCGGTGCCGAAGAGCTTGGCGGTGACGATGCGGGGGGAGACGCCGCGTTTGGTGACTACTACCTTCTTCAGGCGTCCCTTGAGATACGCGCCGAGCTTGGCGCTGATTTCGGGGCCGGAGAAGCGCAGGGTCCAGTTGTGCAGCGGGCAGTAGTGGTCGTAGGGGTCGGCGACGCTGGTCAGGTAGGGGACGGGCGGGCCGAAGAAGACGTTCTCGACGCTCTCCGTCCGCCCGCCCGAGCAGGCCGAGAAGAACGTCTCGGCGATCTCGTCGCCGTACATCACCACCTGGCCCTTGGTCGAGGCGGCGGCGGCGTTGGTCGAGGGCGTCTCGCTGGCGAGGCCCTCATAGACCTGGCTGCGGGTGTCGGCGTAGAGGTCGAAGCCGTTGCCGCCGACACTGGCCGTGAGGGCGAACGAGCGCGACTCGACCGCCTGTGTCTGCAGCTCGGCCGCGGGCCAGGATGGCGGCGACTCGTTGGCGATCACGCCCCTGACGTACTGCTCGAGTGCCAGCGCGTTGACCGTGTTCAGCGACCTCGAGTCGCTTTCGGTCGGCACCACCTCGAGCGCACCCCGGTAGGTGCCGGAACCGGCGATCGCGATCCGCCCGTGCCCGGCGGCGCGTAGCTTGCGCCCGCAGTTGGCCAGCGTCTTGCCGCCGGAGCTACGCAGCTTCACCCGCCCGCGGTTGCGATGCGCCCGATAGCTCCGCGCCGGGCTGAGCGCCCGCCCGCAGGCGCTGGTCGCGCCGGAGAAGCCGACGTCGTTTGGCGAGACGTCGAGCAGGACGCGGACGATCCGCGTGCCCCTCACCTGTCCGATCGTCGTCCCCTTGTAGTAGTGGGCGAGGATGAAGCGGTAGCCCTTGCCGTGCAGGGCGTAGCCGTAGGCGCCGTACTGGCTGACCCCGACCCCGTGCCCGAAGCCATGCCCGCGCACCACCCAGTTGACGCTGGCCTGGGCGCTGCTCGCGCAAAGCAGGAAGAGAGCGAGGGCTGCGATTCGTATCCGCATCACCGAGACAACAGGTTCGCGCTTTAGGAGTCGCGGCCTGCCTGCACTACCCTGAGCTTCCGGTGCGCTTTATGTGGTCATAGGCCACATAAAGCGCACCGGAACCCGAAAGGAGAGCGGATGGCGAGCGATCACAAGCTGTTGGTGGCCGGTGAGTGGTTGGAGACCGGCGAGTGGGGGGAGGTGCTCAGCCCCTATGACGGGACCGTGGTCGGGCGGGTTGCCGAAGGCGACGCCGCGCTCGTCGACCGGGCTGCAGTGGCCGCCCGCGAGGCCTTCGAGAGCGCCGAGTTCCCCCAGCACGCCCGCGCCGCCCTGCTCGACCGCGCCGCGCACCTTGTCGGCGAGCGCACTGAGGATCTCGCCCTAACGATCGCCGCCGAGGCCGGCAAGCCGCTGAAGACCGCCCAGGTCGAGGCCGAACGCTGCGTCGACACACTCACCTTCTCCGCCACCGAGGCGCGGAAGCTGACCGGCGGCACGGTGCCGATGGAGGCCTCGCCGGCGGGCGTCGGCAAGCTCGGCGCGATGCTGCGCGTCCCCTACGGCGTGGTCGGCGCGATCAGCCCCTTCAACTTCCCGCTCAACCTCGTCGCCCACAAGCTCGGCCCGGCGATCGCCGCCGGCAACGCGATCGTCCTCAAGCCCGCCGGCCAAACCCCGATCTCGGCCCTGAAGCTGGCCGCGATACTGGTCGAGGCGGGCCTGCCCGAGGGCTGGCTCAGCGTCATCCCCGGCCCCGGCTCGGAGGTCGGCAACGCGATCGTCGAGCACGAGCTGACCCGCGCCCTCACCTTCACCGGCTCGGCAGGGGTCGGCTGGGGCATCCGCAGTCGCGTCCCCCACAAGAAGGTCAACCTCGAGCTCGGCTCCAACGCGCCGCTGCTCGTCCACGCCGACGGCGACTGGGAGGCCGCCGCCGACAAGGCCAAGCTGCACGCCTTCTCCCACGCCGGCCAGAGCTGCATCTCGATCCAGCGCATCCTCGTCCACGCCGACGTGGCCGACGCCTTCACCGAGCGCCTCGTCGCCAGCACCGCCGAGCTGCGGGTCGGCGACCCGCTCGATCCGGCGACCGACGTCGGCCCGCTGATCTCCCCCGGCGACCGCGACCGGGTCAAGCGGTGGATCGACGAGGCGGTCGCCGAAGGCGCCGAGCTGCTCTGCGGCGGCGAGCTCCTCGACGAGGGCCGCTGCCTGGCCCCGACCCTGCTCGGCTCGCCGCCGCGCGAGGCCAAGGTCTGGTGCGAGGAGATCTTCGGCCCGGTGGCGACGATCGACCGCTACACCGACTTCGCCGAGGCCCTGGCGATGGCCAACGACTCCAAGTTCGGCCTCCAGGCCGGCGTCTTCACCCGCGACATGGGCCGCGGCCTGGAGGCGGCCAACAAGCTCGAGTTCGGCGGCGTCCTGATCAACGAGGTCCCCACCTTCCGCGCCGACCAAATGCCCTACGGCGGCGTCAAGGACTCCGGCAACACCCGCGAGGGCCCCGCCTTCGCCGTCCAGGAGCTAACCGAGGAGCGCTTCATCGCCCTGCAGGGATAGTATCCCTACTATAGTTTTGATATAAAAACTATAGTAGGGATGGTTCGATGGACTTTGCTCACCCACTTCGCGTGGTCTCGCCGACGTTGGATGGCGATGTTCTCACTGTGCTCGCCGGTGCCGAGGAGGAGTTCAGTGGTCGCAGCATCCATCGCCTGCTTGCCAGTGGTTCGGAGCCCGGTGTCAGGAAAGCAGCGGATCGCCTGGTTGAGCAGGGAATCGTCCTCAGGCGCCGCGCCGGGCGGGCCAATCTCTATCGGCTCAATCGCGACCACCTGAGCGCCGAGGCCGTCGAACGCCTGGCCGAAGCCCGATTCCAATTGATTGGATGGCTCCGCAGGACGATCGCCCTGTGGGACACCCAACCCTTCTGCGCAGCGATATTTGGATCGGTGGCTCGCGGGCGGGCGGGCATGGGCAGCGACCTTGACCTTCTTGTGGTTCGGCCGGCCGAGGTTGAGGAAGATTCGGCCACCTGGTCCGATCAGCTTGGTGCCCTTGAACGCTCAGCAACCCTGAAGACGGGCAATGACGCCCGGATCGTCGAACTTGGGGAGCGGGAGCTCTCTCAAGCGGGCCCGCTGCTCGAGAACGTGCTCCAGGAGGGGATAGAGCTCTCCGGTTCGCTTGAACTTCTCGGTAAGGCCCTTGGAGACGATCGAGGGTGACCACGAGATTTCGCGAGTGCGACGAGAGGATCTCGGCGGGCCGCCTCCGCAAGGCCCGTCAATTTCGGGACGCTGCGAAGACAATTCGCGAGTTCGCCGACGACGAAGCCGAAGTCGGCGACGCGTTCGTCACCCTCTGTGTTCAGGCAGGAATCGCGGCAGCGGACACGATTTGCTGCGAGGCTCTCGGCCGTCACGCGCAGGGCGACGATCACAATCAGGCAATCTCAGAGCTCGCGAAGGTGAAGCCCGACGGCGAGACGCTCAGCAACGATCTGCGCGCCCTGCTGCAGATGAAGCCCCGTGCCGAGTACGGACCGATTCCGATTTCGGCAGCACAGCGGAAGCGCGCCTGGCGTCGAGCCGAGAAACTGGTCGACGCGGCGAAGGCTCGCCACGTTTCCTGACCGATCCGCTACTGGTGCGGCCGTGCCATGCGGCGGTGGTCCAGTGCCTCCTCGAGCACCGCAGGCTCGACCCCCTGCTCCAGCGCCACCTCGCGCAGGGAGCGGCCTGACTCCGCCGCGGTCTTGACGATGTCGGCGGCGCGGTCGTAGCCGATGTGGGGGTTGAGTGCGGTCGCCGTGGCCAGGGTGGCCTCGGCGTGGCGGGTCGTCATCTCCTCGTTGGCCTCGATCCCGGCGACGCACTTCTCGTTCAGCAGGCGCGAGGCGGAGGCGAGCAGCTTGACCGAGTCGAGCAGGTTGCGGGCGATCAGCGGCACCCGCACGTTGAGCTCGAACTGGCCCTGGCTGCCGGCGAGGGTGATCGCGGCGTCGTTGCCGATCACCTGGGCGGCGACCTGGATCACCACCTCGGGGATTACCGGGTTGACCTTGCCGGGCATGATCGAGGAGCCCTTCTGCAGCTCGGGCAGGCGCAGCTCGGCGAGCCCGGCCCGCGGGCCCGAGCCCATCAGGGCCAGGTCGTTGGCGATCTTGTTGAGCGAGACGGCATAGACCTTGAGCGCGCCCGAGAGCTCGACCAGCGAGTCGCGGTTGCCCTGCGCCTCGAAGGGGTCGAGCGGCGCGGAGATGTCGAGCCCGGTCTCGCCGGCGAGCTTCTCTCGCACCTTGGCGGCGAACTCGGGGTGGGTGTTGAGTCCCGTCCCGGTGGCGGTGCCGCCGAGCGGGATCTGGCCGACCCGGCGCAGCGTCGCCTCGACCCGCTGCACGCCGAGCCGCACCTGGGCGGCGTAGCCGCCGAACTCCTGGCCGAGGGTGACCGGGACAGCGTCCATCAGGTGCGTGCGGCCGGCCTTGACCACGTCGGCGAACTGTGAGGCCTTGGCCTCCAGCGCCGCCTCCAGCCCGCCCATCGCCGGCAGCAGGTCGTGCGTCACCTCGCCCAAGGCCGCCAGGTGGACGGCGGAGGGGAAGACGTCGTTGGAGGACTGGCCCATGTTGACGTGATCGTTGGGGTGGGCTCCGTCGCCGGCCAGGTTGGCGAGCACCTCGTTGGCGTTCATGTTCGAGGAGGTGCCGGAGCCGGTCTGGAAGACGTCGACCGGGAACTGGTCGTCGTGCTCGCCGGCGGCAACCGCCTCGCCCGCCCTTGCGATCCGCTCGGCCACCGCTGGGTCGAGCCCGCCGAGCTCGCCGTTGACCAATGCCGCGGCGGCCTTCAGCCGGCCCAGCCAGCGCACTACGGGAACCGGGACCGGCTCGCCGGAAACGGGGAAGTTGTCGACTGCCTTGGTGGTCTCGCCACCCCAGAGCTGCTCACTCACGGTCTGTGCCTCCATCGAAGTCGTTGTAGGGGGAGCGTATTCAGCCGTGCGCTTCGCCCGCGTCGAAGCCCTCGCGGTAGGTGCCGAGGAAGGCGGGCGGCAGCGGCCGGTTGTCGGGGCTGTAGCGGGCCGCGGCGGACAGGCGGCGGATCAGCTCGGCGTGGATGCCGCCGGTGCGATCGGCCCCGCGCTGGGCGGCGCCGAGCAGGTAGCCGAGCCGCAGGTTGGCGGCCCCGCCGGGCTCGGCCCGCGCCTCGGCGTTGAGCCGCGTCGCCACCGCGACCATCGCCGTGCCGACCGTGGCGAGGTCGCCGCCGCCCTGGTTCTCGGCCAGGCAGTCGGAGATCGGCGTCTCGCCGGCGAGCTCCACTTCTCCCGGCGCGCTCCTCAGTGCCTTCAGGTAGGTCCCGGTTCCTTCAGCGCAGGCAACCGGCGTCGAGCTATCGACGCTCCCGCAACCGGCGAGGACCGAGAGAGCCAAAAGCGCTAGGGCGATTCGGGCGCGCATCGCTCGCAGATCCTATGAGGCGTAAGGGCCGTTCGAGCGTCCCTCCCCAGGAACTCCCGCGAAGCGGCCTGGGGAGGGACGCTCGAACGGCCCCAGTGCCACGAAGGATCAGTCGCCGCGGGCCGAGATGCCGCCGGCGTGTAGCGTCGAGACGCCGCCGGGCGGCCCCTGGGGGAGCTTCTGGGGCGGGGACTTGGGACGGCGGTGGCGCGGCCTGCGCCCGGCGCCCGGGCCGACCGGGAAGACTTCGACCCATTCGGCGAGCTGGAACTGGGCTGCCGACGAGTGCTGCCAGGAGATGTGGAGGTGGTTGCCGCAGCCGTGACCGGTGTCGCCGTCGTAGCCGACCCAGCGGAAGGGCGGCACCGGCCGGTTCTGCACCGGCTCGGCCCATTCGGCGAGGCGGGTGATGCCGCGCCAGGTTTCGTCGCATTTCCCGAGAGTGCCGTGCAGCGGCACGACGTCGACGGCGAGGCCGTTGTAGTGGTCGGAGCCCTTGACGTGGCACATGTGGCAGCCGACGTGTTCGCCGCCCGGCAGCGGTCCCGAGTAGCCGTCGGTGACGTAGATTGGGAAGCGGGCGGCGATCCAGCGCAGGTCGCCGACGATGCGCTTGTCGACCATGTCGCCTTCTTCGTGCGGGATCGCGGCCGGGATCGGCACGATTTCTCCGGCCGAGTAGGCGAGCCGGGTGCTCGCCGGCCCGGCGCTTGCCGAGTTGACCAGCAGCAGCCCCAGGGCCAGCACCCCGGCCAGCACGAGCAGTGCCCGCCCCAGCTTCTCTGCCGTCGGTGCCATGGCCTCTCTAATCGGACGCACGGGGCGTTCCCTTGAGAACGGCAACGCACCGGTAGGGTTCCGCTCGGTATGCCGACGGTTCGCGAGGCAAGCTTCGATCTCTTCCGGGAGCTGGGGATGACGACGATGTTCGGCAACCCCGGCTCGACCGAGCTGCCGATGCTGGCCGACTTCCCCTCCGACTTCCGCTACGTGCTCGGCCTGCAGGAGGCGGTCGTGGTCGGGATGGCCGACGGCTACGCCCAGGCCTCCGGCAAGACGACGATGGCCAACCTGCACACCGCGCCCGGCGTCGGCAACGCGATGGGGGCGATCTTCAACGCCCAGGCCAACCACTCGCCGCTGCTGGTCACCGCCGGCCAGCAGGCCCGCGCCCAGATCGGCCTGCAGGCCAACCTGACCAACCGCGACGCGATCCGCATGCCCCACCCGCTGGTCAAGTGGGCCTACGAGCCGGCCCGGCCCGAGGACGTCCCGCTCGCTCTCGCCCACGGCGCCCACCTCGCCGGCCTGCCGCCCAAGGGCCCGACCTTTGTCTCGCTGCCGATGGACGACTGGTACGCCGAGGTCGATCCCGCCGACGCGGCCGAGGCGATCGCTCGCAAGGTCGACGGCCGCGCCGCCGCCGGCCCCGCCGCGGTCCGCGTCCTCGCCGACCGGCTGAACAGCGCCGCCAACCCGGTGATGGTCGCCGGCCCCGATATCGACGCCAGCGGCGCCTGGGATGACGCGGTCGCCCTGGCCGAGCGCCAGCGCCTGCCCGTCTGGGCGACCCCGGCGACCGGCGGCGGCCGCCTCGGCTTCCCCGAGAACCACCCCAACTACCGCGGCGTCCTGCCCCCGGCGATCGGCCCGGTCGGCCAGACCCTCGAGGGTCACGACCTGATCCTCGTCATCGGCAGCTCGGTCTTCCCCTACTACCCGCACATCCCGGGACCGTTGCTGCCCGAGGGCGCCAAGCTGGTCGCGATCACCAGCGATCCCGACGAGGCCGCCCGGGCGCCGATGGGCGACGCCCTTGTCGCCGACGTCAAGCTCACCCTCGCCGCCCTGTTCGCCGAGGTACCCGAGTCCACCCGCCCCGCGCCCGAGCCCAACCCCGGCCCGCAGGAAATCCCGCCCTCGGACCCACTCAACGCCTCGACTGTCCACACCGCCCTCGGCGAGGTCTTTCCCGAGGACGGGATCGTCGTGCTCGAGTCGCCCTCCAGCACCCTCGCCCTGCGCAACCAGCTGCGCCTCTCGCGCCCCGGCAGCTACTACTTTGCGGCCGGCGGCGGGCTTGGCTTCGGCCTCGCCGCCTCGGTCGGGGTGCAGCTGGCCCAGCCCGACCGCCCGGTCGCCT
This sequence comes from uncultured Solirubrobacterales bacterium, assembly GCA_963817905.1. Lineage (GTDB taxonomy): Bacteria > Actinomycetota > Thermoleophilia > Solirubrobacterales > 70-9 > VRUE01. Next base: position 1,499,696 of record CAWFPS010000003.1, read on the forward strand.
GCGTGATCGGCGAGGGCTCGGTCCAGTACGCGGTCAGTGCCTTCTGGAGCGCCGTCGCCTACAAGGTCCCGGTCACCTTCCTGGTCGTGCGCAACGAGGAGTACGCGATCCTCAAGTGGTTCGCCGAGGTCGAGCAGGTCAGCGGGGCGCCCGGCCTCGACCTGCCCAAGCTCGATGTCGCATCCGTGGCCGAGGGCTACGGGGTCAACGCGACCCGGGTCAAGGACCGCGACGAAGTCCGCGAGGCGCTCGCCAAGGCCTTCGCCTCCTCCCGCCCCGAGCTGGTCGAAGTCCCGGTGGCGCCGGGGATGTCCCTCTTCTAGGAGGCGACCGTGGCGTTGCTCGAGAAGAAGCTGGCGCCGCCCCCCTCCGAGGCCGCTGCCGACCGCGCCCCCGACGCGATCGCCGCCGGTACGCCCGAGCCGCTGCGCGGCGAGCTCGAAGACCTGCTCGGCTCCGGCCGCGTCCTCGCCCGCGCCTCCGACATCGTCCGCTACGCCTCAGACGCCAGCCCCTACCGCCTCTTCCCACAGGCGGTCGTGATGGCCCGCGACGCGGCCGACGTCGCCAAGGTGCTCGCCTACGGCAAGCGCAGCGGCATCCCGGTGACCTTCCGCGCCGGCGGCACCAGCCTCAACGGCCAGGGCCAGAGCGACGGCATCCTCGTCGACGTGCGCCGCCACTTCGGCGGCGTCGCCGTTGAGGGTGACGGCGAGCGCGCCCGGGTCAAGCCCGGCACCGTGCTCGGCCATGCCAACCGCGTGCTCGCACCGCACGGCCGCAAGCTCGGCCCCGACCCGGCCAGCACCGACATCGCCTGCGTCGGCGGCGTGATCGCCAACAACTCGGGCGGGATGCGCTGCGGCGTCAGCAAGGACTCCTACTCGACCGTGCGCTCGATGACCGTCGTCCTCCCCTCGGGCACGACGGTCGACACCGCCGAACCGGGCGCCGCCGAGCGCTTCGCGGCCGAGGAGCCCGAGCTCGCCGCCGGCCTCGCCGCGATTCGCGAGGAGATCCGCGCCGACGCCGAGCTGAGCGAGCGGATCCGCCGCAAGTTCGCGATCAAGAACACCACCGGCTATCGCCTCTGCGCCTTCCTCGACGCGGACGAGCCGCTGGAGATCTTCCGTCGCCTGGTGGTTGGCTCGGAGGGCACACTCGCCTTCGTCGCCGAGGCGGTCTTCGAGACGGTGCCGCTGCCCGCCCGCACGACCACCGCCTGGGTCCACTTCCCCGGCATCGAGGAGGCGATCGGGGCGGTGCGCGAGCTGGTCGACTCCGGCGCCAGCGCGGTCGAGCTGATGGTCGCCCCGGCCCTGATCACTGCCGCCTGGAACATGCACGGCGCCCCCGAGGAGTGGAAGGAGCTGCCGCCGGAGTCGGCGGTGCTGCTGGTCGAGTACGGCGCCGCGACCGGCCCGGAGCTGGACGCCGCCGTCGCCAAGGCCGACGCGATCCTCGCCGGCCACGAGACGATCCAGCCCCACGAGTTCACCCGCGAGGGCGAGGAGATCGAGCTGGCCTGGCGCGTGCGCGAGGGCCTGCACGGCCTGATCGGCCGCCTGCGGCTGCCCGGCACAGCGCTGATCGTCGAGGACGTCTGCGTGCCGCCGGAGCGGATCGCCGAGGGGGCCCGCGACCTCCAGGCGCTGCTCGGCGAGCACGGCTTCCTGCCCGGCGTCGCCGGTCACGCCTCGGCGGGCAACCTGCACTTCATGCTCACCCCCGACTTCGCCAAGCCCGGGGACACCGAGCGCTACGAGGCCTTCATGGCCAAGCTGGTCGAGCTGATCGTCGACAAGTACGACGGCTCGCTCAAGGCCGAGCACGGCACCGGGATCAACATGGCCCCTTATGTGGAGCGCGAGTGGGGGGAGCAGGCGGCCGAGCTGATGTGGCGGGTGAAGCAGCTTGCCGACCCCGATGGCGTGCTCAACCCCGGCGTCGTCCTCAACCGCGACCCCGGCGTCCATTTGCGCAACCTCAAAACGACCCCGGCGATCGAGGAGTCGGTGAGCACCTGCGTCGAGTGCGGCTTCTGCGAGCCGGCCTGCCCCAGCCGCGACCTGACCGTGACCCCGCGCCAGCGCATCGTCCTGCGCCGCGAGATGGCCCGCCAGCCGGAGGGCTCGCCGGTCCAGCGCGCCCTGCTCGAGGAGTACGGCTACGACTCGCTCGACACCTGCGCCGCCGACGGCTCCTGCCAGCTCGCCTGCCCGGTCGGGATCGACACCGGCAAGCTGGTCAAGGAACTGCGCCAGCAGCGCCACCCGGAGCGAGCCGAACGCGCCGCCCTGGCCGCGGCGAAGCGCTGGGGTGCGGTCGAGGCGGTTTCGCGGCTGGCCCTGCGCCTAGGCGGCCCGCTGGCGCGCCGCACCAAGCGAGGACGCGCGCTGCCGGGGCCGGCCAAACGGGGAGCAGGGGGCGCCCCTCTCCCGACAAAAGCGGGGAGTGTCGGGAGAGGGGCACCCCCTGCTCCCCGAAGCGCCGCCGCCATCTATATCCCCAGCTGCACCAACCGCATCTTCGGCCCCACCAACCCCGGGGCCGACGGGCCGATACGTCAAGGTGGCCTTGACGTATCGGCCCGTCGGCGGGCGGTCTCGGTGGTGGAGGCGCTGGTGGATGTGTCGGCGCGGGCGGGGTTGCCGGTTTGGATTCCCAACGAGGTCGCCGGCAGCTGCTGCGGGCTGCCCTGGAGCTCGAAGGGATTCGCCGACGCTCACGCCCATAAGGCGAATGAGATGGTCTCGCGGTTGTGGGAGTGGAGCGACGCAGGGTCGCTGCCGGTCGTGGTCGACGCCGCCTCCTGCACGCAGGTGATCGCCGACCCCGGCGAGGGCGTGCTCAGCGAGGAGAACGCGGAGCGGCTCGCCAAGCTTGAGATCCTCGACTCGGTCGCTTGGGCCAGCGACCGCCTCCTGCCCAAGCTCCAAATCGAGAGCAAGGTCGGCTCGGCCACAGTTCACCCGACCTGCGCAACCCGCCACATGGGCCTGGCCCCGCGCCTGCGCTCGCTCGCCAACGCTCTCGCCGAGGACGTCCACGTCGCCCCCTCGGCGACCTGCTGCGGCTTCGCCGGCGACCGCGGCATCTCCCACCCCGAGCTGACCGCCGCCGCGACCTGCCCTCAGGCCGAGGAGCTCTCCGGCCGCAGCTTCGACGCCCACCTCTCCAACAACCGCACCTGCGAGATCGGCCTCAGCCGCGCCACCGGCGAGAACTACGAGTCGGTCATCGTCCTGCTGGAGCGCCTGACTCGCTGACCCTCGCCTCGGCCTCGCGCAGGGCCGCGACTGCCCGGGGGTCCTTTTGCAGGCGCTTCTCCGTCAACGGCATCAGGATGCCGCGCAGGGCGGAGACGTAGCGCCACCACTTGGGGGCAAAGATCCGCGGTGCCCGCTCTTCGATCCCGCGCACGACCGCGGCACCGGCTTCGTCGGGTTTGATCCGCTTCATCAGAAAGCTCGGCAGCGTCTCCTGCATCCTGCTGCCGGACTCCTGCTCGTCGAGCGCTTCCTTGACCATCCGCGTGTCGACCCAGCCGAAGTAGCAAACCGTGGCGCTGGCCCCGAAGGGCAGCAGCTCGGCCCGCAGCGAGCGCCCCAGGGCCTCGACCGCGGCCTTCGAGGTTGCGTAGGGGCTCATCATCATGCCGCCGGCGAAGGCCGCAACCGAGGCGACGATCACGATCTGGCCGTTGCGCTCGGAGACCTGCGGCAGTGCCGCCTGCACCGTGTTCCAGACGCCCATCAGGTTGACGTCGATCACCCGCTCCCACTCCTCGGGCGGCATCGTCCGCGTCGTCGTCTGGGTCGGCGGCCCGATCCCGGCGTTGGCCATCGCCAGGTCGAGCCCGCCGAAGCGCTCGACCGTCTCGGCGACCGCGGCCCGCATCGCACCGACGTCGGTGACATCGCCGGCGATCCCGATCGCCCGCTCGCCGATCCGCTCCGCCGCCTCGCGCGCCTCCTCGGCGTCGAGATCGACGACCGCGACCGAGGCGCCGCGCGTGTGCATCTGGCGGGCGGTCTCAAAGCCGATCCCGCGGGCCGCGCCGGTGACCAGCGCCACCTTGCCGTTGAGGTCGTAGACGGGCATGCGGCGGAGAGCCTAGAGGACCGCTTGCGTTCCCGCTCCTAGAATCACCCGTCCATGCCCGGCTTCCGCCCCGTCGACACCAAGCAATCCTTCCCCGAGCTCGAGCAGCAGGTACTGGAGCGCTGGCGGGAGCGCGACGTCTTCCGCCGCTCGCTGGAGCAGCGTGCCGACGCCCCGATCTGGAACTTCTACGAGGGCCCGCCGACCGCCAACGGCCGCCCCGGCTCCCACCATGTCCTGGCCCGCGTCTTCAAGGACATCTACCCGCGCTACCGCTCGATGTGCGGCTACCGCGTGCCGCGCAAGGCGGGCTGGGACTGCCACGGCCTGCCGGTCGAGATCGAGGTCGAAAAGCAGCTCGGCATCGCCTCCAAGCAGGAGATCGAGGAGTACGGGATCGACAAGTTCAACGCCCGCTGCCGCGAATCGGTCTTCGAGTACGTCGAGGAGTGGAACCGCCTGACCGAGCGGATCGGTTTCTGGATCGACCTCGACGACCCCTACGTCACCCTCGACGACGACTACATCGAGTCGGTCTGGTGGTCGCTGCGCCAGCTCTGGGACAAAGACCGCCTCTACGAGGGCCACAAGGTCGTCCCCTACTGCCCGCGCTGCGGCACCGCGCTCTCCTCGCACGAGGTCGCGCTTGGCTACAAAGACGTCGAGGACCCCTCTATATATGTGCGCTTCCCGCTGCTCGCCGAGGACGGGAGCGAGGCCGGGGAGTCGTTGCTGGTCTGGACGACGACGCCGTGGACGCTGCCGGGCAACCAGGCCGTGGCCGTCGCTCCCGACGTCACCTACGTACGAGCCACCCCCGCCGACGGGACTAAAAGTAGAGATATAGATCGCTTTGAGACCCATCGGCGGGCAGAGGGGGAGACGCTGATCGTCGCCGAGTCGCTGGTCGAGCGGGTGCTCGGTGAAGGCGCGGAGATCGTCGAGCGCCTGCCGGGCTCCGCGCTCGTCGGGCGCAGCTACAGCGGCCCGGTCTTCAACCTCGCCGACCGCGAGCCCGGCGCCCACCCGGTGATCGCCGGCGAGTTCGCCACCACCGAGGACGGCACCGGCCTGGTCCACATCGCCCCCGCCTTCGGCGAGGACGACTACCGCGTCGCCGCCGAGAACGGGATCTTCGACCCGACCAGTCACGGCACCCTCTACAACCCGGTCGGCCTCGACGGTAAGTTCGACGGCCGCGTGACCGGCTTCGAGGGCCGCTTCGTCAAGGACCCGGAGGTGACCCGGGACCTGATCGCCGACCTCGACGCCCGCGGCCTGCTCTTCGGAGAGCAGGTCTACGAGCACGCCTACCCGCACTGCTGGCGCTGCGACACGCCGCTGCTCTACTACGCCAAGTCGAGCTGGTACGTCGCCACCTCGGGCACCCGCGAGCAGCTGCTCGCCAACAACGAGACGATCGGCTGGCACCCCGAGCACATCAAGCACGGCCGCTTCGGCAAGTGGCTGGAGAACAACGTCGACTGGGCGCTCTCGCGCGACCGCTACTGGGGCACGCCGCTGCCGATCTGGGAGTGCACGGCGGCGGACTGCGCCGGTCGCCACTGCGCCGGCTCGGTCGCGGAGCTGCGCGAGCGAGCGCGGGGAGAGGTTCCCGAGGACCTGCACCGTCCCTACATCGACGAGGTCGTGCTCGACTGCGAGCGCTGCGGCGGCGAGATGCGCCGGGTCGAGTCGGTGATCGACACCTGGTACGACAGCGGCGCGATGCCCTTCGCCCAGCTCCACTATCCGTTCGAGAACGAGGAGCTGTTCGCCGAGCGCTTCCCCGCCGACTTCATCTGCGAGGCGATCGACCAGACCCGCGGCTGGTTCTACACCCTGCTCGCCGAGTCGACCCTGCTCTTCGGCGAGAGCAGCTACCGCAACTGCGTCTGCCTCGGCCTCATCCTCGACCCCGAGGGCCAGAAGATGTCGAAGAGCAAGGGCAACGTGGTCGAGCCCTGGGACGTGATCGACGCCCACGGCGCCGACGCCTTCCGCTGGTACTACCTGACCGCCCAGCAGCCCTGGTCGGGCTACCGCTTCTCGGTCGACACGGTCGGCGAATCGGTCCGCCAGTTCCTGCTCACCCTCTGGAACACCTACTCCTTCTGGGTCCTCTACGCCAACGCCGAGGACCTCGGCCCGGCGGATTTCAGCGCCGCTCCCGAGCCCTCCGACGACCTCGACCGCTGGGCGCTCTCCAAGCTCCAGTCGACCGTCGCCACCGTGCGCGAGCGGATGGACGAGTTCGACTGCACCGCCGCCGGGCGGGCGATCGCGGACTACGTCGAGGAGCTCTCCAACTGGTACGTGCGGCTCTCCAGGCGCCGCTTTTGGGAGGGAGACCGGGCCGCCTTCGCCACCCTGCGCCACTGCCTGCTCGAGGTCTCCGCCCTGCTTGCCCCGTTCACGCCCTTCCTCGCCGACGAGATCCATCTCAACCTCGCTGGCGGCGAGGCAGAGGAGCTGGCCGATGGTGCCGACTCCGTCCACCTGCGCGACTTCCCCGAGCCCGACCAGGCGCTCGCCGACCCCGAGCTGGAGGCGGCGATGGGGACCGTGCGGCTCACGGTCGAGCTTGGCCGCGCCGCGCGCGCCCAGGCCAAGGCGAAGATGCGCCAGCCGCTGCGCCGCGCCGTGATCGTCGCCAGCGACGCCGAGCGCGCCGCGATCGAGGCCCGCGCCGGTCTCGTCACCGCCGAGCTCAACGTCAAGGAACTCGACTTCGTCAGCGACGAGTCGGAGCTGGTCAGCTATGAGGTCAAGCCCAACTACCGCTCGCTCGGCCCCCGCTTCGGCAAGCGGATGCCGCAGGTCGCCGCTGCGGTCGCCGCGCTCGACCCGGCTCATGTCGCCCGGGTGATGGCCGAGGGCGGCGAGGTGGGGATCAACGTCGACGGCGACGAGCACGCGATCGGCGCCGAGGAGGTCACCCTCGCCTTGCAGCCGCTCGACGGCTACGAGGTCGAGGCCGAGGCTGGCCACGCCGTCGCCCTGCAGCTGGAGCTCGACGACGAGCTGCGCCGCGAGGGCCTCGCCCGCGAGATCGTCCACGCCGTCCAGAACGCCCGCAAAGCGGCCGGTCTCGACATCTCCGACCGGATCGAGCTCTCCCTCGATGGCGACGAGGAGCTGCTGGCGGCAGCCCGCGAGTACGAGCCCTACCTCGCCGGCGAGGTGCTCGCCACCTCGGTCGCCTACGACGCCGCCGATTCGCCCCCGGTTCGGGTCGACGGGCGAGATCTCCGCATCGCCGTTCTCCGCTCCTAGCGGGAATTTCGGAATCCAAGGGGGGAGAACTCTTCGACTTGTTCCCTTGAGGAGGGCATGCCAACCGCACAGCCAGCAGCTACCCATACTTCTGTCACACCACCGGTGCTACACTCAATACCGATGCCAACCAAGCACCGGCGCATAGCCCTGACCACCGACCCCGAGCTGACTGCCGCGATCGCCGCGGCGCGCCGCGAGCTCGGCGACCTGCCCGAGTCTCGCCTCGTCCGGGAGCTCGCCTTGCGCGGTGCCCGCGAGCTTGGGCCCGACAACACCGCGAAGGCAATCGCCGAATTCGAACGCGAAGGCGTCGAGTGGCCGAAGGTCTCGATGGCCGAGGCGCTCGAGGCGGCGGGTCCGCTGCCCCCGGTCGATCCCGACGATCCCTACCGCGCCACGCGGATCCTTCAGGAACTCCGCGAGGACCGGGTCTGAGGCAGGGCATGCCAAAGCCGCTTGCCTACGTCGACACCTCGGCCTTCGTCAAGCTTTTCTCCAACGAGCCCGAGAGCGAAGCGCTGGCGGCGGCGATTCGCTCGGATTGGGGCGGGGTTTTGGCGAGTGAGATCTTCGCCGTCGAGGTCGTTCGCACCGCTGGGCGAATCGGCGGCAGCGCCGTCGCCCATGCGGTCGAGCTTCTGCGAACCGTCGTGCTGCTTCCGCTGAGCGCCGAGATCCGTCGCGACGCGGGGCTGATCGGCCCGCCCGAGCTGCGATCGCTGGATGCCATCCACGTCGCGACGGCGCTGTCCGCGAGTGAGCGGATCGCCGCCGTTCTCACCTACGACAAGCGCTTGGCGTCGGCCTGCACCGCTGTCGGCCTGCGCGTCGCCGCCCCCGCCTGAGCGAGGCCCTCGGGCTCAGTCCTCGGCGGGCTCGCCGATGATGAAGTCGGTCTTCTTGGAGTCCGAGAACTTGACCCAGCAGTGCTCGGGCGCGGCGCCGGCCACATCGACCAGCGCCGCTTCGATCCGCTTGGCGATCTCCGCCTTCTGCTCGTCCGAGCGGCCCTCGAACCAGTGGACCTGCACGAAGGGCACGGTGCGCTCCGCTGCCCGCTAGGCGAGGGCAGGCTCGAGCTCGGCCTCGAGGCGGCGCTTGGGCATCGCCCCGATCACCTTCTTCGCGATCGCCCCGTCTTTGAACAGAATCAGGGTCGGGATCGAGAGCACTTCGTACTGCGCGGCGGTCTGCTGGTTCTCGTCGACGTTGATGCTGACGATGTCGAGATCCTCGCGCTCGGCGTCCATCTCCTCCAGCACCGGATGGACGACGCGGCAGGGGCCGCACCAGGGAGCCCAGAAGTCGACGAGGACGGGCCCGTCGGCCTCGAGGACATCGGACTTGAAGGTCGCATCGGTTACGTCTTGGAGTTTGCCTGTCACTGGGATCTCTCTCCTGGCAGTCGGGTTTCGCCGCTCATTACTTCAAAAAGTATAGCGAGGCTCGTACGCGTCCACTCGCTAGTTTTGCACGGGTGACCAACGGGGAAATCGCCGCCGCGCTAGACGAGCTTGGCGTGCTCTACCAGCTCGACGGCGCGGTCAAATACCGGGTCCTCGCTTACGGCACGGCGGCTAAGGCGATCCGCGAAAGCCCGGTCTCGGTGGCGGACCTGGCGGCTGCCGGGCGGGCGACTGAGATCCCCGGTGTCGGCAAGACGCTGGCGGAAAAGATCGACGCACTGCTGGCGAGCGGCGAGATCCCTGCCGCGGTCAAGCTTAAGGCGAAGTTCCCGCCCACCCTGGTCGCGGTGACGCGGGTGCCGGGCGTCGGAGCGAAGACGGCGCGCCGCCTCTTCGAGGAGCTCGGCGTGGCGACGCTCGACGACCTTAAGGCGGCGGCCGAGGACGAGCGGATCCGCGAGGTCAAGGGGCTCGGGCCGAAGGTCGAGGAGAACGTGCTCGCCGGCCTCGAGCGGCTCGGCGACCCTGCTGAGGGCAGCGACCGCGTGCTGCTCTCGATGGCCCGCCCGATCGCCGCCGAACTGGCCGCCCACCTGCGCGAGCACCCCGCCGCCGACCGGGTCGAGGTGGCGGGCTCGGTGCGGCGCCGGGCCGAGACCTGCAAGGACATCGACCTGATCGCCACCGCGACCGAGCCGCAGGCGCTGGCCGAGCACTTCGTCGCCAGTCCCCTGGTTGCCGCTGCCGGCAAGCCAGGGCCCAACGGGGTGCGGGCGCAGACCCAGAACGGGATCTCGGTCGACCTGCGGATCGTCGCTCCCGAGGCCTTCGGCAACCTGCTGCAGCACTTCACCGGCTCGGCCGCGCACAACGTGGCCCTGCGCGAGGACGCGGTCGCCCGTGGGCTCTCGGTCTCCGAGCACGGCATCACCGAGACCGAGAGCGGCGAGGTCGAGCTCTGCGGCGATGAGGCTGCCGTCTACGAGCGGCTGGGCTACGCCTACATCGAGCCGGAGCTGCGCGAGGGACGCGGCGAGCTGAAGGCCGCCCGTGAGGGCGAGCTGCCCGAGCTGGTCTCCCTCGACGACATCCGCGGTGACCTGCACGCCCACACGACCCTCTCCGACGGCCGCAACACGCTGGAGGAGATGGCCGAGGCCGGACGCGCCCGCGGCTACGCCTACATGGCGATCACCGACCACTCGGCCAGCCATGGCTTCGGCGATCACGTCACCGAGGAGCGCCTCTGGGAGCGGATCGAGGAGATCGCCGAGTGGAACAAGGGCAAGCGCGGTTTCCGCCTGCTGGCCGGCTCGGAGGTCAACATCGGCCTCGACGGCTCGCTCGACTACTCCGAGGATGTGCTCGGCGCCCTGGACTGGGTCCTCGCCAGCGTCCACACCTCCTTCGCGATCTCGGCCGAGGAGATGACCGCCCGCGTCCTGGCCGCGATCGAGAACCCCCAGGTCGACTGCATCGGCCACCTCACCGGGCGCCTGATTGGCCGCCGCGAGCCCTACGGCATCGACGTCGAGGCCGTCGCCGAGGCGGCCGCCCGCACCGCCACGACGATCGAGATCAACGGCAACCCCAACCGCCGCGACCTCTCCGAGCAGCACGCCCGCCTCGCCGCCGACGCGGGCGTGACCATCGTCCTCAACACCGACGCCCACGGCATCGACACCCTCGACAACATGGACTACGCGATCGCCACCGCCCGCCGCGCCTGGCTGACCGCCGCCGACGTCGCCAACACCCGCGGCTGGAGCGACTTCAAGCGACTACTGAACCGGTGAGCGCAAAGTGCGGCGTTGCCGGCGCCTCGCCGCTGCCGGTTCGGCACACTTTCGCGCGTGGCCGATCACCTCACGCCCGCCGGGCGCAGCCGCGTCATGTCCTGTATTCGCTCGAAGGACACGAAGCCAGAGCTTGCCATCCGGCAAGGCCTCTTCGCCTTGGGCATTCGCGGCTGGCGTTGCCACACCCGTACGCTTCCGGGCCGCCCCGATCTCGCCTTCACCCGCTGGCGTGTCGCGGTCTTCGTCGACGGGGCGTTCTGGCATGGCCATCCCGATCACTTCACCTTCGGCAAGTCGGGCGAGTACTGGGATGCGAAGATCGCCCGCACCCAGGAGCGGGACCGGAAGGCGAACGATGAACTGAGGATGCGTGGCTGGACCGTCTTGCGCTTTTGGGATTTCGAGGTGCGTGAAGAAACCTCAGAATGCTTGGCCAAGATTATTGCCGCCCTGGCGACCGTCGGTCGCCCGCTTCCGGCCGATTTGGCTATGCGGCGACTTGCTCCAGCCCAGCTGCGCACTGCGTGAGCGCTCGGGCAATCTCTTCACCGACAGCTGCGGCCACCGGGGGAGGGAAGGCGTTGCCGACCTGCCGGTACTGAGCCGTCTTGCCACCCGCGAACTCCCACTCGTCGCTGAACCCTTGAATCCGAGCCGCCATGCGCACGGTGAGGCGTGGCATGCCTTTGAACCTGGGCGCTGGAGGGGCGTCGGCGAGGCCGTGCCCGTCCACCCCCAGCGCCGCCCACTCGCGCTTTGCCCTCGTTGGCCCGAGGTCCGGCCCTCCGTGCTTCTTCGAGCCACCCACGAGCGTCGGCGCGATCCGCTCGGCGCCTTTGCGCCAGCGATCCGCTCCTTTCCACCCATTCTCGGCCATCAGGTCGTACAAGCTGTCGCCGACCGTCGATTTGTGCCTCGCGTCTTCCGCTGGCCACTCGAAGTCCCAGGCGATGTCGTTTCGCAGGGCGACCAGGATCGTCCGCGGCCGGAGCTGGGGAACGCCGAAGCCCGCAGCCTGCAGGAGACGCCACTCCGTCGAATATCCAAGCTGGCGTAGCTTGGACTCGATCTTCCGCCGGTAGCTGGCGAATTTGGCATCGAGCAGGCCACGGACGTTCTCCAGCATTATGGCCCGGGGTCGGCATTCCCCGGCCAGGCGAAGTGCCTCTGGGAAGAGGTCGCGCTCGTCGCGCGTGCCGAGCTGCCTGCCTGCCTTGGAGAACGGAGGACACGGTACGCCGCCCGCCAGCAGGTCGACCTGGCCCTCCCACTCACTCGCCGAGAACACGCGCACGTCGCCAGGCTCGCCGGCAAAAGGAGACCTGTCGCCCACTCGGGGGCCGATCACATTCCAGCCCGGACGATTGAGACGCAGGGTCTCGACGGCCCAGGGCTCGATCTCGACCAAGGCCAGATGCTCGAACCCGGCCCCCTCGAGACCTAGCGCTTGCCCTCCCGCACCAGCGCAGATCTCGATCGAGGCGAGGCTATTCACGGTCGCATTTCCGGGCTCGCTACGCACGGCATGCAACCTACGCGTTGGTCCTGACGGTATAGCCTGGCGAGGATGCCCGAGCTTCCGGATCCAGGCAGCGATGAACTCAAAAACCTCGAGTTCAGCGTGCTCGAGCGGGAGGTCTACCGCCTTCTCTACGAGAATCGCGGCACGCCGCTTACCATTTCCCAGATTCGCCGGAAGCTGAAGGTCGCTTCGGGTACTCAAGAGCATCTGAACCGTCGGCTCCGAGAGCTCTACCGGGAGTTCGAGGTGGACCGAAGTCGCGTCGGCAATGCGACGACCTACGAGCTCGTTGGCCGCTTGCAAGAGTCACGTGCAAGCGGACGCATCAGCAAGGCAGTGCGGGCGTATGTCCTGCGTAACCAGCGGTGCGACCAGTGTGGCCGCACTCCGGGGAAGCATGGCGTCGTCCTGCACGTCGATCACAAGATCCCACGGCAGTGGGGTGGCACCGATGCGGTCGACAACCTCCAGGCCCTTTGCTCTGAGTGCAACGAGGGCAAGAAGAATTACTACGCGACACTCGATCAGTTTGCCGCACAAATCAAACAGGCGGTTGGCTACGAGGAACCGCACCGCCGTATCGGCGAGTTGCTCAAGGCCTTCGAGGGAAAGCCAGTTCGGGGCGACCTGCTGGAGCGGGTGGCATCGGCGAAGCAGTATCAAGAGGACTGGCAGAAGCGACTCCGCGAGCTTCGCCTCTTGGGCTGGCGGATCAAGTCGAGCCGCCAGACGGAGCAGGGCCGAGTTGTCTCTTACTACGAACTCCAAGAAGCCAAGGCTTGGCCGACGGGGAACATCGCCGCCGAGATCCGCTCCGCGGAACGCGCTCGCCGCAAAGATCGCGGCAGCTAAAGGTCTCAAGCGGCTACTGAACCGGTGAGCTGCGCAGTCCCGGGGTGCGGACGAGCTGGATCGGCCTGAAGGCAGAGTTGGGGACGACGTAGAACTTGACGCCGTCGCGCTGCTCGATCGCCAGCACCGCTGCCTCGCGCGAGTGCCAGGCGAGGGAGACGAGCAGGGCGTAGCCGGCGCCGATCGCCGCCACGCCGGGGAAGAAGACGCCAAGTGCCCCGGCCGCGATCGCCGTCAGCGCGATCGGCCAGAGGCGGGCGAAGGAGATCCGGGCGGGCGACTCCGGTGGCAGGGAGGTCGCCGTGCGGGCGCCGGCGAGGGCGGCGCGGAGGGTGCTGGCGGCGCGGGAGGGACGCCCCAGGTAGAAGCCGGCGACGACGGCAATCAGCCACCACGCCGCTGCGACGATCAGGGTCGTGCCGTCGGCGTCGCGGTTGGTGGTGACCGCCGTGATCGCGGCCAGGGCCGTCGCCTCGGCGCCGGTCAGCAGCACGGTAACGCGGAGCAGGTCGGTGAAGAGCACGGCCTAGGCCGCCAGCTCCGCCAGCAGGGCCAGCCACCCCTCCGGCCCGTCGACGGCGACATCGCACTCCTCGGCCAGCTCGGGTGGCGCCTCGGATGAGATCACGCCGACGCAGAGCGCTGTCTCCAGCCGCCCCTCCTCGCGCAGCTCGCGCAGGCGGCGGCAGGCGTCGAGGTCGGTGCGGTCATCGCCGGCGTAGACGGCGGCGTCGATCTTCGTGCCGGCCAGCAGCGCCGCCACGGCGGAGTCCTTGCCACCGCCGCCGAGCGGGCGCAGCTCCAGCACCTTGCGCCCCCAGCGCGGTTCCAGTTTCGCCCGCCCGGCCTCGGCGGCCAGCTCCCGAGCCCGCGCCTCGGCCGCTCGCTCGTCCTCGGCGCCGCGCCAGTGCAGCGTCTGGATCGGTCCCTTGTCCTCGCGCCGCAGGCCGCTCGCGGCCAGCACCGTCGGGTCGAGACCGTCGAGGAACTCGGCCGCCGCGCCCTCGTCGCCCGCCACCGCGGGGTCCAGCTGGGGCTCCTCCTCGCCGGGCAGGAGTAGCTCCAGGCCGTGGTTTCCGGCGTAGGCGATTCCCTCGACGCCGACCAGGCCCCGCGCCTCCAGCGCCCGGCGGCCGGAGATGCAGCCGACCAGCCCGAAGCGCCCGCTCAGCTCCGCCAGCAGCTCGCTCGCCCGGGCCGGCACCGCGGTCTGCTCGGGCCGCTCGACGATCGGGGCCAGGGTGCCGTCGACGTCGGTGAGGATCGCCGTGCGGCTCGGGTCGGCCCGCAACGCTTCCAGCGGCGCGTTTACCCTGCCGCCGTCCCCTGGCTTGTTCGCGGAAGGCACGGGTCTAGTATCGCGGCACGATGAGTCCGGACTTGGCGACGCCCTCTCGCCGCACACTCAAGCTGGCCGCGATCGGCACCCTGGCCGGCCTCTTCAGCGGCATCTTCGGCGTCGGCGGCGGCACCGTCATCGTCCCGCTGCTGATCCTCTGGTTCGGCTACGGCGAGCGCCTCGCCACCGGCACCAGCCTCGCCGCGATCGTCCTCATCGGACTGCTCGGCGTGATCGCCCAGGGCGGCCTCTACGGCAACGTCCACCTGCTCACCGGCCTGCTGCTGACGATCCCCGCCGTGCTCGGCGTCGTCGCCGGGACCGCGATCCAGCAGCGCATCTCCCAGCGCGCGGTGTCGCTGCTCTTCGCCGGGCTGCTCTTCGCCGTCGCGATCGAGCTGATCGTCCGGTGAACGAGCTCGCGGCGATCCTGATTGCCCTGGCCGGTGGCCTCGCCGGCGGCCTGGTCGGCGTCGGCGGTGGCGTCCTCTTCGTCCCGGCGCTGACGATCTTCCTCGGCCTCAGCCAGGTCGAGGGCGAGTCGACCTCGCTGCTGATGATCGTCATCGTCGCCCTCGCTGGCGCCTACCGCCAGAACGCCTACGGCAACGTCAACGTCCGCGACGCGCTGGTGATCGGCGTGCTCTCCCCGCTCGGCGTCCTGATCGGCGTCGCCGTCTCCAACGAGGTTCCAACCCGCGTCCTCGAACTCTCCTTCGCCGCCCTCGTCCTCTTCTTCGCCTACACCCTCCTCCGCCGCGCCCTCGCCCCAACCCCCTGAGGGGCATCGGTAACCTCAGCCGGGTGGAATCGCTCCGCTGGGAAGGCGAGATGCCGCAGCTGCGCAGGCCGATTCTGGTCTGCTCGTTTCGGGGTTGGAACGACGCGGCGGCGGCCGCCTCGACCGCTCTGAGCGCCGTTGGCGACGCCTTCGACTCGGAGCAGATCGCCGAGGTCGACGCCGAGGACTACTTCGACTTTCAGGCGACCCGGCCGACGATCGTCCTCACCGAGGGCCAGGCACGGCGGATCGACTGGCCGCAGAACAACCTGATCGCGGTGCGTATCCCGGCCGCCGAGCGCGACCTCGTCCTGCTCGACGGGACCGAGCCGAACCTGCGCTGGCGCACCTTCTCGGAGACGATCGCCACCGCCGCCGACGCGCTCGGGGTGGAGATGGTGATCACTCTCGGCGCCCTCGTCGCCGAGGTCTCCCACACCCTGCCGGTGCCGATCACCGGCCTCGCCTCCGACGAGACGCTTGTCGAGGAGCTCGAGCTGCAGCGCTCCAACTACGAGGGGCCGACCGGGATCGTCGGCGTCGTCCACGACTGCTGCCGCCAGGTCGGGATGAGCTCCGCCTCGCTCTGGGCCGCCGTCCCCCACTACATCGCCGCCGTCCCCAACCCGAAGGCGGCCCTGGCCCTGCTGCGCCGGCTCAAGGGCCTCACCGGCATCGCCGTCGACGCCACCGAGCTGGAGGAGGAAACGACCAGCTACGAAGAGCAGATCGACCGCGCGATCGCCGCCAATCCCGAGATAGAGGAACTGGTCGACCGCATCGAGGCCGAGCAAACCGAGCAGCTCGACGGCCCCGAAGACCTACCGTCGGCGGACTCGATCGCCCGCGACTTCCAGCAGTTCCTGCGCCAGCAGGGCGAGCAGTAGCTCAGCTCTCGGCCGCTGGGCAGATCAGCCGGTAGTCGCACCACGAGCAGGTGGCGGGCGAGGGCCGCGGCTCGAAGTCCTGTCCCAGCACCCCCTCGCCGACCTCCAGCACCGTGCGCTCGACCCGCTCGGCGTCGTCGGGCTTGGTCGGTGCCGCCACCTTCTCGGCGTCGAGCACGTAGTAGTAGCTGCCGCTGCTCGCCTCCAGGCTCCAGGCCTCGCGGGCGGCGAGCCGGTAGAGCGCCAGCTGCAGGTCGTTCTCCAGCTGTTCCTCGCTGCGGCGCTCGCCGGTCTTGTAGTCGATCAGCTCGTGGCTGCCGTCAGGCAGGCGGTCGACCCGGTCGACCCGGCCGCGCACCTGGTGCTCGCCGATCCGGATGTCGAACTTCCGCTCCAACCAGACAGGCTCCCCCTCGGACTCCTGCTCGCGTTCCCAGTAGAGCCGCATCGCGTTGCGGGCGCGGTCGCGGAACTGCAGCTCGTCGTCGCTGGTCCCGAACCCGGAGCGCCGCCAGCCCGCCTCGAAGAGGTCGATCAGGCGCTCGACCCCGCCCTCGCCGTCCCCGTCCTCCTTGTGGAAGCGCTCCAGCACGTTGTGGACGAGGATGCCGAAGCGCTGGTTAATCGTCGGCTCCTGGGGGATGCCGAAGACGCGGCGGAACTTGTACTTGAGCGGGCAGGTCAGGTAGAGGTCGAGGTCGGAGGCCGAGAGGCTGAGGGCGCCGTCGCCGCGGCGCGGCAGGAAGGCTTCCAGCGAGGGCTCGTGGCGAGCGGCGATCAGCGAGCGGCGGCCGTCGCGCTCGCGCTCGGAGTCGAGCAGGTAGGAATCGAGCGGGGAGGCGTCGAGCTCGGCCTGCTGCTCGGGCGTCGCCACCTGGCGCAGCAGGCCGTTGACCGCCTCGACCGCCTCCGCCGTCGCCTCCTCGCCCGGCCGCTGCGCCAGGGCCGCCAGCTTCAGCAGCTCGAGGTGGCGGGCGATCGCCCGGTTGACGTCAACGACGGTGTCCAGGCGCGGCTCCGAGAGCTCCCGCCCGGCCCGCCAGGACGCCTCGAGGACCTCCTCGCGCAGCTTGCGGTAGGTCGCGTGCAGCCCCTCGGCCGGCCCGAACAGCTCCTCCTCCTGGCGCTCCTCCTCCACGCCAACTCCAATCTGTGCGCTGGGCGTATCGAAAGGATTTCGCGCCTCGCTCTCCCCGGCGATCCGGGAGATGACGAGGGTTGCGCGAGCCTGCGCCGTCGTGGGCTCGCTGCCGAGCACGAATACGTGTTCGAACTCCGTGCCCTTGGCCGTCGCCAGCTTCAGCCCCACCACCGTCCCCGGCGAGTGCGGCTCCTCTCCCGCGGCGGGCTCGACCCCGGCCTCGGCGACGGCGCTGAGGTAGCGCACGAAGTCCCTGGTCGACCCGTGCGGCTCCCGCCGCGCCCAAGCGGCGGCCAGCTCAGCCAGCCGCGAGAGTCCGAGCAGCCGCTCCGCCACCTCCGGCTCGGCAGCGAAGAGCCGCTGCCGGCGCAGCCCGACCCGCTCGATCAGCCGCCGCACGAAGACGTCGGCGCGCCTTTCCTCCATCGCCGCCGAGGCTTCGCCGTAGAGCTTCAGGAAGGCCTGGATCCGCTCCCGCCCCTCCGGCGGGATCTGGGGGCTTTCCAGTGCCGCCTCGCAGGCCGAGACCATGTCGACCTTGCGCCGCCGCGCGATCGTCGTCAGCCGCGCCAGGTCCGCCGCCCGCAACTCGACCGGCGGACGGGTCAAGGCCCTCGCGGCCGCGGGCGAGTCTTCAGGGTCCGCCAGCACCCGCAGCCAGGCGATCGCATCGCGCACCTCCGGCCGCTGAAACAGTGCCGCCGGTCCGGCGAGGTGAAACGGAACGCCCCGCTCGTCCATCGCCCCAGCCACCGCACCCCCCTGCGCAGCCGGGTCCTCCACCAGTACACAGATAGACGCCGGCGACGCCCCCTCGACCAGCAGGTGCTCAACCTCCCGCGCCACAGCCTGCGCCTCCGCCCGCTGGTTGGAACAGCGCCAGCGCCGAACCTCAGGCTCCCGCTGCCGACCCGTCAGCTCGACTCTCTCAACCGCCGGGCCCAAGGCGGCCAACCCCCCCTCTTCCCTGACCTCGACCGCGTAGACATGGTTCGGGTTCTCGTCCGCGAGCTTGGAGAGGATCGAGCGTTGCGCCGCCGTCGCGTCCTCGTACTCGTCGACCATCAGGTGGACGAAGCGGGACGCGATCTCGGCCCGTATGTCTGAGCGCTCCTCCAACAGCTTGCCCAGCGCCAGGAAGATGTCGGCGCGGTCGAGGCTGCCGCGCTCGGCCAGGATCCGGTCGTGGGCCGCGCAGAACTCGGCCAGTTCCGGCTCGGGCGGATCGGTGCCGGCCTTCAGCGCGTCGATCTGCTCCAGCAGGCGGGCGAGCAGGCCGGCCGGGTTGCCGCGGATCTGCTGGTTGCGCAGCGGCAGCTCGTCGAGCCGGTCGATCAGGATCGCCAGCCGCTCGGCCGGTCCGAGCACGTCGAAGAAGGGGTCGAGCCCGGCGGCGGTCGAGTGCTCGCGCAGCAGGCGTTCGGCGATCGCTCCCCAGGTCCCGATCCACAGCTCCTCGTAGGGCCCGGTGAGCAGCCCCTCGACCCGCCCCCGCAGCCCCTCTGCCGTCGCCTGGTTCGAGCAGGCGAGCAGCACCGACTCGGTGGCGACCCCGTCGCTCGCCAGCCGTGCGAAGCGCCGCGCCAGCGCCTCGCTCTTCCCGCTACCGGGGGCGCCGAAGAGCAGCAGCGGTCCCCCGTCATGGTCGACGGCGCGCTGCTGGGCCTCGGCGAGGGCGAGCATGGTTCAACGCTAGCGAGTGGACGGCCTCCATAGGATGGCTTGCATCGACGTTTTTTCCGCAGACTGGCTGGGAATCTGCCGCCGCGCCGTGGCCGCGCAGCGCCAGATCTTCGAGGAGGTGCGCGGGATCGAGGCGCGCACCGCCTACGAGGGGGTCGGCGAGGGCGGCGACCGCACCCTGGTCATCGACCGCCGCTGCGAGGACGTCGTCTTCGCCGAGCTCGAGCGGCTGGCGGCCGAGGGCGCCTCCTTCCTCGCCGTCTCCGAGGAGCGCGGCGAGGTCTGCTTCGGCGACGGCGGCCCGGCGCGAGTGGTGATCGATCCGATCGACGGCTCGCTCAACGCCCGCCGCACCCTGCCGGCCCACAGCCTCAGCATCGCCGTCGCCGCCGCCGACTCGATGGACGCGGTCGAGTTCGGCTACGTCTATGACTTCGGTGCCGGCGAGGAGTTCGCCGCCACTCGCGGCGAGGGCGCGACCCTCGACGGCGAGAGGATCGGGGTCGGCGGGGATGGCGAAAAGCTCGAGCTGCTCGGGCTCGAGGCCGCCGAGCCAGAGCCCGCGGCGCGGGCGCTGGAGGCCCTCGACGGGCTCGTCTACCGGGTCCGCGTCGTCGGCTCGATCGCGATCACCGCCGCCTACGTCGCCGCCGGGCGCTTCGACGCGATGACCAGCCTGCGTCCCTGCCGCTCGGTCGACGCCGCCGCCGCCCAGCTGATCGTCCGCGAGGCGGGCGGAGAGGTCGCCTTCGGCGAGGGCTCGCTCGCGGCGGCGCCGCTCGGGCTGGACGCCCGCTACACGATCGCCGCCGCGGCCGGGGAGCAGGGCCTGGCGATCGCCCGTTCGGCGCAGCGCTGAGCGGGCACCGGGGGCTTTCAACCGGGACGCGGCCGTAACTCCCGGCCGCGGCTTGTGTAAGAACGTATGTTCGCTACACTCGCGAACGCCCCCCCAAGCCGCAAACCCGCATACGAAGGGATTCCCACCCACCATGGCAAGCACCAACGGCAGCAAAAGCTCCACCACCACTTCCAAAGCCAAATCCACCGCCCCCGAGAAGAGCCAGACCCGCACTGTCGCCGAGACCGCCGTCGACATTCCCGTCGGCGCCGTGCTCACGGTCACCGACCGGGTCAGCGAGCTGGTCGAGCCGTTCACCGGCCGCAGCGCCGCCGAAAAACAGCTCAAGTCCTATCGCGCTGAGGTGCGCCGCCGGGTCAAGCGCACCGAGCGCCGCGGCACCACCGCCCGCAAGCGTGCCACCACCGAGGCCCGCAAGACCCGCAACAAGGTCGAGCGGGAAGCGCGCAAGCGCCGGCGCACGGTCGAGACCACGATCAAGCGCAACCGCACCGAGCTCGAGGAGCGGGTGCGGCAGGCGGTCGATCTCCTCCCCGTCTGAGGCCGTCTGACCGGCGCATATCTGCGTCCTTGATCTGCTTGGTCAGTCACCCTCAGGCACCCAGCACCGTTACCGGCAGTGAGCCGGCTGGCTCGTAGGGCCAGCCGGCTTGCGCCGTTGCGTAGGCCCTGAACTGGAAGCGCACGCCGCGGCTGTCGTCGTCGGCGAAGCGGTAGGCGTAGCGAAAGCGCCCGCGCCGGTTTGTGCGCACCGTGCGGAACTCGCTCCAGGGCGTCCCGGCGAGCCGGAACTGCAACTGCACCGCCTTACCGGTGTGCGGCAGTCGCACTCCGCCCGTCGCGACCCGGCCGCGGAAGACGACCGGCCGACCCCCGACCCTCGCCACCCTGGCCGAGACCCGCAGGGCGACGCGCCCGCGGACCGAGACGGCCAGGTTCCGCGTTCTCGCTCCCTGCGTGGTCGCGGTCGGCGCCACCTCGGCGACCACTTCACGGCTCGGGCCGGGGGTGAGCCGCAGGCCGAAGCGGCCACGGCCACTGGTTCTTGCCGTCGTGATCCGGTTGGCGGGCCCGCCCTCTGCGAAGCGCTCGATCACCCGCACCGGCATGCCCGCCAGCGGCGTGTGGCGCCCGGCCAGGAGGCGACCGCCGAACCAGGTGCCGCGGCCGTAGCGGAGCAGTCTCGGCGCCGGCTCGTCACCAGCCTGGTCGCGACCTTGAGCGGGGCGCGCAGTCGCATCGCCGCGCCGCTCGCCCGCTCCAGGGTGGTTTCCGAGTTGCCGGCCTTGTCGTAGGCGATGGCGCGGAACTCGTACTCGCCCGCCGGATAGGCGCCGGAGTCCCAGCGGGCGCTCAGCGCGCCGCTCGAGCGCTCGCTCGGCAGCGGGGTGAAGCGCTCGCCCGAGCCGAGTGCCCGCACCGCGATCGAGCCGCGGGTGGTATCGAGGCCCGAGAGCAGGTCCGCCACCCGCACCGCGATCCGCTCGGGGTCCGACGGGTCCTGTGCGTTGGCGAAGGCGAGCGCCGGCGCCTCCCGGTCGATCCTCACCTGCGCCGTCGCGGGGGAGTGGTTGCGGTAGCCGTTGGAGAGGCCGCCGTCGTTGACGTTGCCCGCCGCGTCCCGGGCGTAGTAGGCGACGGTGTGGATGCCGGACGCGATCACGGTGGTCCTGACCGTGTCGCCCGCGGCGCTGGCCGGCGCGCCTCCGTCGACCCGGATCGCGGTGAGCGGGCCGTCGTTGCCGCTCGGTGCCATCCCCGACTCCGCGTCGCTGCCGCGAGCGGTCAGGTCCACCGGCTGGCTCGACCAGCCGGCCGGCACGCCCTCGATCACGACGTTCGGGTCGGTCTTGTCGACGTGGAGGACCGAGCTGCCCACCGTCGCCGAGGGCACGCCGGCCCCGGAGACGGCGACCGCGTGCACGTAGTCGGTGCCCTCTGGGAGCTCGCCCACGTAGGTCGAGTCTCCGTCAATGCCGCCCTGCAGGCCGGTCTCGACCGCGCTGCACGTCGACCCTGCGCAGGGATTGCCGACGGGCGACGAGTTGACCGATATCGCGTAGCCAAGGATCCCCGAGAGCGGCTGCGGGCCGTCCGGATGACTGAGGTGGATCGCGAGGGGGAAGGCGGTGCGGCCGATCCAGCCGGGCCGCGGCAGCGGCTCGACCACGGCCGGGTGGGAGTTGTCGAAGCGCAGCGTCGCGCTCGCCGCGGGGCCGCTGGCGCCACTGCCGTCCTCGAGCCAGACCTCCGCCGTGTAGGCGCCCGGGGTGTCGCCGGCCCAGACCGGGTCGATCGAGGTTGCCGTCCAGGGCAGCACCTTGGCGAGGAGGACGTTGCCGTCCGGGCTGAGCACGCGGTAGTGGACCGCGGCGATCGAGCCCGGCGGGTTGGTCCAGTACAGGGCAAAACGCTTCCCGGCACGCCAGCTCTCCTCGCCGCCGCCGACGCGCAGGCCGACGGGCTGCAGCGGCGCGGCGGCGGCCGGCGGAGGGAATAGCAGCGCCAGGGTTAAGGAGAGCAACCCGACGGCCGAGGTGATACGTCTCTTGGCCATCGGCGGGGTGCGGGACGTTGCACCCGCCCCGGGCGGGGCGATCACGGGCCGAACTCCCCGGCCGCGCTGCCGCTTGTGCTCGACTCGGCTGGCGCTTCGGCGCCGCTCGCCGCTTCCGCGACGGGTGGTGGCGGCGGCGGGGCTTCGTATTCGGTCGCACCCACCGCTGCCGCGCTCGGTTCGCTGTTCGCCTGTCGCGACTTTTCGGGCGCAGAGGGCTTGGGTTCCGGGGTCGTTGCCTCCACCGGCGCCGGCTGGTATTCGACCCCTTCGCTTGCGTCCGGCCCGGCCTGCTCCGCGGCGGGACGGACGATCGCCGGCTTCTCGGTGCGTTCGGGCACCAGGACCGGCGCCGGCAGGACGCCGGTCGCGACGCAGGCCGCGGCGCCGCCGGCCGCGCCGGCGCAGAGGGTGAGGAGCTTGGCGAGCGCGGCCATGCCGGCGCCGCGGGAGCCGCCCGCCGCGGCGAGGGGCGTCGCCACCGATTCGCCCCCGCCGGCTCCCGGTAGGCGTGCGGCCAGGCCGGTGGCGAGATCGTGGACGCGACCGAGCAGCGAGCGCGAGGGAGGAAGCAGCGGCAGCAGGGCGGCCGCGATCCGCGGCGCCGAGCGGTAGCTACGCATCGTCGCCCGGCAGCGGCTGCAGGCACGCAGGTGCTCGCGCACCGCCGTCGCCTCGCCCGGCCTCGCCTCGCCATCGCAGAAAGCGGAAAGCAGCGGTTGCAGCGTGCGGCAGCGACTGCCGTCCTCGCTGCCGGCGACGAAGCTGCGAAAGCGTGCCCGCCCCTCGGCGAGGACGCGGTTGACCTTGGTCTGGCTAAAGCCCGTCATCTCGCCGATCTCGGCGTAGGAGTAGCCCTCGGCGAGCAGGCCGAGGGCGCGCAACTCGGCCGGCTTCAGCGTTCGCAGCGCCTCACGGCTGCGGGCGACCTCCTCGCGGCGCTCGACCTGCTCGGCGGGGCCGGCCCCGCCGGCTGGGATCCGCGCCGTCGCATCCTCGGCCGTCCGCGGGCGCCGCGGTTGGCGGCCGAGCAGCTTCTCCCTGCCCTGCCGCACCGCCAATGCCTCGTGCTTGGTCACGGTCTGGGTCCAGCGGATCAGCTCCGCTAAGTCCGTGGTCGGCGCCTTTGTCAGGGCGATCTCGAGCGCCCGCTGGTAGGCGTCCTCAGCGTCCTCGGGGGAGATCGAGAAGCGCATCGCGGTCCGCTTCAGCGTGCTCTCGTAGCGCCTGATCATCTCCACCGCGGCGCGCTTGCGAGCCGCGTCGCTCGTCCCCACTGCCTTGGTTCCCTGGCTCATCCCCCGCCGAGCTCCCCCGTGCCCGCTGAATTGGTCGTCCCGAACATGGCAACCGAAAGCTCCCAGCCGACGAAACTCGCCCCCCTTCTGGACGATTGACCGAATCCCTCATTCGCAATTTGCGACATTCCCCGGGGCGTGCCTGACTTTTACCTTCCATATGGACGCATAAGCTCAGGCACGTCCCTGGGGCGGGGTGGATAGCATCAGCGGCGATGAGTACCTGTGTGGTCACCGGCGGCGCCGGCTTCCTCGGCTCCCATCTCTGCGAGCACCTGCTCGGCGAGGGGCACCGGGTGATCTGCATCGACAACCTCGAGACCGGCTCGCTGCAGAACATCGAGCACATCCGCGACCCGGCCTTCGAGTTCCGCCACATCGACATCATCGAGTACGTCGACATCCCCGAGGACGTCGACTTCGTCTACCACCTCGCCTCGCCGGCCAGCCCGATCGACTACCTGCGGCTGCCGCTGCACACGCTCAAGGTCGGCTCGCATGGCACCCACCACATGCTCGGCGTCGCCAAGTTCAAGCGCGCCCGCTTCCTGATCGCCTCGACCAGCGAGGTCTACGGCGACCCCCAGGTCCACCCCCAGACCGAGGATTACTGGGGCCACGTCAACCCAATCGGCCCGCGCGGCGTCTACGACGAGGCCAAGCGCTACGCCGAGGCGATGACGATGGCCTACCACCGCCAGCAGGGCGTCGACACCTCGATCGTCCGCATCTTCAACTCCGTGCTGGCCGACGAGCAGATCCTTTTCGACGACGGCCGCGAACTGCAACGTTGTACGGCGGAAGAGCTGGCAGCCCGGCTAAGCAGCTACGTCAGCCCTGCCTCCTACGCGAGGGCCGCATCAGGTCCGGCCGGCTCCGGAGTCGTTGTCCTTGACCGGGAGGCGACCCCCGCCGTCGATTTCCCGGTGGATGGGTTCTCAGTTCCCTCGTTCGCCGAGGGGGGGCGAATGACCGCGGCTGAACCGAGCGGGTTCATCGGTCACCCGACGGAGCAGCGGTGCTTCGAGGTGACTACTCGATACGGCCGGTCTGTGAAGGTGACGGGAGACCATTCTCTGTTCGTCGAGGGTGCCGATGGCGAGCCGGTTGCCAAGCCGGTCAACGATCTCGAGATCGGCGACCGGATCGCCCTCATGGCTCGGGTCGAGGTTCCGGAGCGTGACCGCACCCTCGTCTCGATGATCGAGGTGTGGCGCTGGGCCGAAAACGACTCCGCCGACCTCTACGTCGAATACCCGGGCCTGGGCGAGAAGGTCTGGGAGCGCCGCTTCGACGCCTTCGGACTTCTGGCCAGGCTGAAGCCAGGTGAGGGCCGTGTCTGGCGTAACTCAATTTGGTCGCGGATCATCCGCATGCGCGACACGGACCGCGTGACGCTGCCGGTGCTCTGGCGTTTGGGTGAGCCGATCCCCGAGGGGGCGCGGGTGCGGATGAGGACCGCCGGGGGCGGGGTCACGATGCCGGCCCAGGTGGAGATCACCGACGAGTTGCTCTGGCTCTTGGGCCTCTACGTAGCCGAGGGTTGCATGCATGAGAAGGGCAAGAACGCCTTCCTCACGATCAGCGGCGAGCCTGAGCTGCTGGAACGGGCGGCCGGCGCAATCGAGCGGTCCTTCGGTCTGCACGTCACCTGGGGCAAAGCCAGCGAGGACAGGGCGGCTTCGATCTTCATTCACTCCAAGCTGCTCCTTCGACTCTTCGATTTCCTCGGGCTCGACCACAACCGCAAGCGCATTCCCGGATGGATCCTCGGCCTGCCGCTAAGTCGCCTGAAGTGGTTCATCGAGGGTTATCGAGAGGGTGACGGAGTTCACTCGGGCAAGAAGCTGACGGAGGCAACTCGACACGAGTTCTCGACCGTCCACGAGGAGCTGAAGGATGATTTGATCGTTGCGTTTGCAAGGTATGGCTTGATTCCCAGCGTGGGGCGCTACACAACGACACTCAGGCAGCGCACGGGCGATCGGGAATACCCGTTTTGGCGCCTGACCTTGGAGGGTGTTTCCCCGTGGGCTCCGCTTGAGTGGGACGCGGGCGTAACGCAGAAGCTCCGATCTCGGCGCCACGGGGATCTTGTTTGGGTTCCCGTGAAAAAGATCGAGGAAGTGCCGGCGACCGAGCTGGTCTTCGATTTCTCTGTGCCTGGGCTTGAAAACTTTTGGGCCGGAACCGGCATCGCAGCAAAGAACACCTACGGCCCGCGGATGCGCGCCCACGACGGGCGGGCGATCCCAACCTTCCTGCGCCAGGCGCTGGAGGACCGGCCGCTGACCGTCTTCGGCGAGGGCGACCAGACGCGCAGCTTCTGTTACGTCGACGACCTGATCCGCGGCATCGTCGCCCTTGCCGAGTCCGACCAGCACCTGCCGGTCAACATCGGCAACCCCAACGAGTTCACCCTGCTGGAACTGGCGAAAACAGTGATCGAGGTGACCGAGTCCCGCTCGGAGATCGTCTTCGAGCCCCTCCCCACCGATGATCCGCAACAACGCCGCCCCGACATCGGCCGCGCTCGGGATCTACTCGGCTGGGAACCGACGGTTGAGCTCAGAGACGGCTTGCGGATGACGATCGAGAAGTCGGGCGTCGAGCGCCTGGCCGGCGCCTCAGACTGAGCGCTGGGGTCGGCGGGCGAGGGTCCGCCAAACGCGCTTCGCGCTTGAGTGTTTGGCGGACCCTCGCCCGCCGACGCTCGTACTCCAGGGGCGCCGGCCAACCGCGGGCCGCCGAAGCTTGAGTCAGGCCGGGACCGGAACGCTGTCCGGAGCCGCCACGTCGGCTGTCCGGTAGAAGGCCAGTGAGGTGGGGACGTTGGTCAGTTCGTTGCGCATTGCGTTGAAGGTCCGCATTGCCGCCGTCTCGGTGGGCCAGCCGTAACGGGCGAGGAGTGCTTCTGAGCCCTGCTCGTCGGGGGCCGCCACGGTCGAGTCGGTGAGGGCGCTGGCGAGGGCTGCCATGCCGCGGCAGAAGTCCTCCTCGTTCCACTTGATCCGGCCGCGCTCGTCGATCTCGACGAAGCCGTTCTCGGCGAGGAAGCTGAGTTCGACGTAGGCGGCGCCGGGGTCGCCGTAGTACTTGGGCCCGCGGCGCAGGTAGTGGAGCAGCTCGGCGATGTGAGTCGCGGCCATCTCGAGCCGGGTAGCGCCGGTGATCGAGCGCCAGGGCTCGGAGATCGTCATCAGAAAGCCGTAGACGTCGGCGATCGCCTCCTGCAGCGCCATGAACGGCTCAATCCCGAGCGTCTCCATCCAGCTGTCGTAGGAGGTCTCCGGGACGACCACGTTGTGGCCGTGGTCGTGGCCGCGGATCCAGGGCATCAGGGTCGTCTCCACCGGCACGCCGGCCGCGCGCATCGGGCCCTCGAGCAGCTCTTCGGCGAGCGGGATCGTGATCGTCGAGTAGCGCGCCAGGTGAACGTTGCGCATGTAGAGGGTGCGCTGTTCCTGGATCGGCAGGCCGTCGACCCATTCGTCCTCGGGCATGAAGTAGGCGAAGTGCTTGGGGTGCCCGGCCGCCTCGCCCGCTGAGAGCAGCAGGTTGGTGACATTCATCGGCAGCTTGAAGGGGACGTTCATCCCGCTGGCGCCGATCTCGGCTTCGACCGCCGCCAGGGCGGGCTCCAGCGAGTCGTCGAGCCGGTCCAGGATCTCCTGCTGGCGCTCGTCGCGGGCGGCGGCGAGAAAGGAGTGCAGGCCGACGCGGGTCTTCATCCGCCAGGTGCAGAGCGGCCCGCAGACGACCTCCAGCGCGGGGGGCGGACCGCTGCGGGCGATCTCCAGGGTCATCTCGCGGTGCTCGATGCCGCCGGCCAGCCCCTTGGCGCGCAGGCGGACTGCCTCGGCGCTGTCGGGATCGAGCAGGTCGGCCAGCTCGCGCATGCATTCCGCCATCTCGCCGCGCAGGACCGAGGCGGCGTTCTCGGAGACCGCCTCGCCCTCGGCGCTCTGCAGGCTGCGCAGCGCGTCACTCTGGGCGGCGAGCTTGAGCAGCAACGGCATTGCCTCCGCCGGGTTGGACGGCGGCTCGCCGTCGAGCCGAATATGGCCGACGCCGTGCTGGTCTTCGATCGGCCAAAACGGCGGCAGTAGCTGCGGAGCCCTGCGACTGGCCAGCTGCGACATCTCCCTTTCCCTTCCCCTCCTGCATGGCCCGGCGCCATGCGCGCTTGAGTCCACGTATCCGGATACGACACAAACGCCTATCCGGTACGGCCGAAGGTACAGAAGGGAACATGCAGATGCAAGCAAATCGCTCAGATGTCTTAGATCGAATCTACCGAAAGGAAGAGGCCGGGCCCGCAAGCCGGCCCGCAATGTTCCGGTGCGCCTTTTACGGCCTATAACCACAAAAAGCGCACCGGAAGGCCGCATTAAGGCGCGGCGGCCCCATATCCTCTTACCAATGGCCACTGAAGAGACCCACCGCACGATCGCGCCCCTGGTTGGGCCCGACGACGAGCGCGTCTTCACTGATTCGGGGATCGAGATCGAGCGCGTCTATGACGCTGGCGATGTTGCCGAGGGCCTGGAGCAGCGCCTCGGCGAGCCGGGCGAGCCCCCCTTCACCCGCGGCATCCACGACGGCATGTACCGCGACCGGCTTTGGACGATGCGCCAGTACGCCGGCTTCGCCACCCCCGAGGACACCAACGAGCGCTACCGCTACCTGATCGAGCACGGCTCGACCGGGCTCTCGATGGCCTTCGACCTGCCGACGCAGCTGGGACGCGATTCCGACGACCCGCTCTGCCGCGGCGAGGTCGGCCGCACCGGCGTCCCGATCGACACGATCGAGGACATGCGGATCTGCTTCGATCAGATCCCCCTCGACAGCGTCTCCACCTCGATGACGATCAACGCGCCCGCGGCGATCCTGCTGCTGCTCTACGAGCTGGTCGGTTCCGAACAGGGCGTGCCCTCGGAGAAGCTGCGGGGCACGGTCCAAAACGACGTGCTGAAGGAGTACATGGCACGCGGCAACTACATCTACCCGCCCGAGCCGACGATGCGGCTGACGACCGACATCTTCGAGTACTGCCGTGAGAACGTGCCCAAGTGGAACACGATCTCGATCTCCGGGTACCACATCCGCGAGAAGGGCTGCTCGGCTGTGCAGGAGGTCGCCTTCACCCTCTCCAACGCGATTGCCTACGTCGAAGCGGCGCTGGAACGGGGGCTGAAGATCGACGAGTTCGCGCCCCGCCTCGCCTTCTTCTTCAACGGCCACAACAACGTCTTCCAGGAGATCGCCAAGTTCCGCGCCGTGCGCCGGATGTGGGCGAAGATCGTCGGCGAGCGCTTCGGGGCGGAGAACGAGAGCTCGATGAAGATCCGCTTCCACACCCAGACCGGGGGAGTGACCCTGCAGGCCCAGCAGCCCGAGGTCAACATCATCCGCGTCGCCCTGCAGGGCTTCGCCGCCGTCTGCGGCGGCACCCAGAGCCTGCACACCAACGGCTTCGACGAGGCGCTGGCGCTGCCGACCGAGCGCTCGGCCCGGATCGCCCTGCGCACCCAGCAGGTGCTCGCCCACGAGTCCGGCGCCGCCGACACCGTCGACCCCTTCGCCGGCTCCTACTTCGTCGAGTCGCTCACCGACGAGGTCGAAGCACGTTCCTGGGAGCTGATCGAGAAGGTCGAGGAGTTGGGTGGCTCGGTCGAGGCATTGGAGTTCATGCAGCGCGAGATCGAGGAGTCCGCGCACAGCTATCACGAGCGCTACCGCAGCGGCCAGGACATCGTCGTCGGCGTCAACAAGTACGTCACCGACCAGGTCGACGACGTTGACATCCTCCGCGTCGATCCCGAGGCCGAGCAGAGCCAGCTGGCCCGGCTGCGGGCCTTCAAGGAGCGCCGCGACCAGGCCGCGGTCGACGCCAAGCTCGACGCCCTCCGCGACGTCGCCCGCGGCGAGGGCAACCTCCTCTACCCGATCCGCGCCGCGCTAGCCGCCGACGCCTCGATCGGCGAGGTCTGCGGCGCGATGCGAGACGTCTTCGGCGAATACAAGGGCGGCGCGTTCTTCTAGCTCAGGATCGTTCAAGCGAGAGTTGACCCACCTATAGAGGGGTCAACTCTCGCTTCACGTTTCTTGAGCAGCTTGGCGACCCGCCGCAGCGCCTGAGCAACCTTGGCCGCTTCGTACTTCACCTCGTAATGGGTGAAGCGGAGCGGCGTCATTCCCGCCAGCGTGTGGCTTCGATCACGGCGTGCGTCGCGGGCCTGAGCCGAGGCCGTGCGGTGGTAGCGGAGGCCGTCGGTCTCGACGACCAGGCCGAGACTTGGGAAGAAGAAGTCGACTTCGAAGCCGTTCACCACCTGTTTGCTGAGCGGGGGAGGGAGGCCGGCGGCCGATGCGATCGGTCGAAAGAGGATCTCCAGATCGGAATCTGAGAGCCGGAAGGTCCGCGCGTCGAGCACGATCCGCAGCGGACGAACCCCGGGGCGTCCGACGTAGCGCTCGAGCGCCGCACGCAGGGTCTCGGGATCGATCAGGTCGAGCTTGTCTGCCTCGTTGACCGCCCGCTCGACCTCGATCGGGCTGAGCTCCGCGGCTATGTCGACCAGGGTTCGCACGATCCCGGTTACGGGGATCCGATCGCGGTGGGAAACATCCGTCTCCGAGAGGTCGTTGCGCGAGCGCACCTGGATCCCCGGCCGGCGCAGCCTGGTGCGGCGACGCACGCTCACGTCGATGATGGCGCCTCGCCACCTGCCGATTCCCCAGAGGGCTGCGGCGCTGCGGTGGCTCAACAGCGCCCCCTCCCCACAGGCGAGAACGGCAGCCATCCAGTGGCCCTTCTGTGTCAGCCACGGCCGGCCCACGGCGTAGACGCCGCGCATCAGCGGATGGAGCCGCCCTCGCGCCACCCGGTGCTCGATCTCGCGCGCGTTGAAGCCCAGCGCCAGCAGCTGCCGCCGCGCGACGACACCATGCTGCCGTTCGGCCAGCTCCCAGGCTGCCCTGCTCCGCTTGTAGTTGCGCCCTTCCGGCATCGACCACACCCGCGATGGGTCAATGCCGGAAGGGCGCAGACTCTCCCCCCTGAACGGTCTCGTTCAGCGGAATTTGGGAGAAGGAACGGCTTCGCGGGGGTTGAAAACGCCCGCATGATCGAGGCGTCGCGAACGCTGATGAAGTCCGAGCCCGAACTGGCCGACCCGGTCGCCGAGGTCGAAGGCGTCGAGGTGACGATGGCCGAGAAGGGCTTCGGCACTCGGGTCGAGCTGCGGGCCGGAGAGGAGTCCGGGTTGGCCGAGGCCGACCTGGAGCGGATCCTCGACGGCCTCGCCGAGCCACAGCGCCAGCCCTTCGGCAACGCCTGACCGCGCCAATCGCCGCCCGCAGGATCGACACGACGCCGTCTGCGCCGAGATCATCGATGGCGGCCTGCGGGAACAACTACGACCGCAGTCGGCTGCGGGCACGTGCTCGGCCCGGGAAATAGACTCCCGCGCCGATGCGGGAACGGAATCCGGTCACCCACGAGGAGAAGCTCGCCTACCTGCGCGAGCTGCGCTCCGAAGCGATCAACTCGGCCTCCGAGCAGGCGGTCGAGAAGCAGCACGCGAAGGGCAAGATGACCGCCCGCGAGCGGGTCGAGAAACTGCTCGATCCCGGCTCTTTCGAGGAGCTCGACACCTTCGTCCGCCACCGCACCTACGACTTCGAGATGCAGAAGAAACGGCCCTGGGGCGACGCCGTCGTCACCGGCCACGGCACGATCGACGGCCGCACCGTCTTCGTCTTCTCCCAGGACTTCACCGTCTTCGGCGGCAGCCTCGGCGAGGTGATGGCGGAGAAGATGTGCAAGGTGATGGACCTCGCCGCCCAGGTCGGAGCGCCGGTCGTCGGCATCAACGACTCGGGCGGCGCCCGGATCCAGGAGGGGGTCGTCTCGCTCGGCGCCTACGGCGACGTCTTCGCCCGCAACGTCAAATGCTCGGGTGTTATCCCGCAGATCAGTCTGATCATGGGCCCCTGCGCGGGCGGCGCCGTCTACTCGCCGGCGATGACCGACTTCATCTTCATGGTCAAAGAGACCTCGCACATGTTCATCACCGGCCCGGAAGTGATCAAGACCGTGACCGGCGAGGAAGTCGAGTTCGAGGAACTGGGTGGGGCGATGAGCCACAACTCGAAGTCGGGCGTCGCCCACTTCGCCTCCGAGGACGAGGAGAGCTGCCTCGAGGACGCCCGCTACCTGCTCAGTTTCCTGCCCTCGAACAATCTCGAGGCGCCGCCGCGCTTTGAGCCCTCCGACGACCCCGAGCGCGAAGACGAGTCACTCGACTCGCTGGTCCCCGACGACCCCTCCAAGCCCTACGACATGCGCGAGGTGATCGCCCGCGTCGTCGACGACGAGGAGTTTTTCGAGGTCCACGAGCACTTCGCCAAGAACATCGTCTGCGGCTTCTCGCGGCTCGATGGCTTCCCGGTCGGGATCGTCGGCAACCAGCCGGCCTTTCTCGCCGGCGTGCTCAACATTGAGGCCTCCGAGAAGGCGGCCCGCTTCGTCCGCACCTGCGACGCTTACAACGTCCCGATCCTCACGTTCACCGACGTGCCCGGCTTCCTCCCCGGCACCGACCAGGAGTGGAACGGGATCATCCGCCACGGCGCCAAGCTGCTCTACGCCTTCACCGAGGCGACCGTGCCGAAGCTCACCGTCGTCACCCGCAAGGCCTACGGCGGCGCCTACGACGTGATGAGCTCCAAGCACATGCTGGCCGACTTCAACGTCGCCTGGCCGACGGCCGAGGTCGCGGTGATGGGCCCCGAGGGCGCGGTCAACGTCATCTACCGCAAGGACATCGCCTCCTCGCCGACCCCAGACGAGCGCCGCCAGAAGCTGATCGACGACTACAAGGCCCACTTTGCCAACCCCTACTCGGCGGCCGAGCGCGGCTACATCGACGACGTGATCGAGCCCCGCGA
The DNA here is from genome assembly GCA_963817905.1 of uncultured Solirubrobacterales bacterium. Taxonomy (GTDB): domain Bacteria; phylum Actinomycetota; class Thermoleophilia; order Solirubrobacterales; family 70-9; genus VRUE01. The sequence continues at coordinate 1,532,164 of CAWFPS010000003.1, forward strand.
GACCCGCCCGAAGCTGATCAAGGCACTGCGCATGCTGCAATCCAAGCGCGTCGCCCAGCCGAAGCGCAAGCACGGCAACATCCCGCTGTAGCGGCAGCTTCATGGAAGCTGCGAGGCGGCGTCGCGGCGGGCCTGCCAGGTGCTGACCGAGGCGGCGGTCATCTCCTCCCAGGCAGCGTCCTCGCCGAAGTACTGCATGACGACGAAGTAGAGCAGGCCGGGGAGCATCTCCGGGGCCTTGGCCGCGTCGCCGTCCATCAGCTTCGCGCACACAAGGGTGTCGATAGCCCCTACCATGAAGGTCGACGTAACAGGAGGTGGAGCTTGGCGAGAGGGAATCTCGCGGCGCGCGCCGTCAAGGGCGCGGGAGAGGCGCTCCATCAAATCGCGCCGCCGGGCGAGCGCCTGCTCGCCCGCCGCATGGACCTCGACGAAGACCGCCTTGGCGATCGCCGGCTGGTTGGCGCAGAACTCGAGCAGCTCGGCCAGCGCCGCGCGCAGGCCCTCGCGCCAGTTGGGCTGGCGGCGGGCGGCGCCGGTCATCCGCTGGTAGAGCCAGGTGCTGGCATCGCCGTAGGCTCGGGCGAAGCAGTCCTCGCGATCCTCGAAGTACTTGTAGAAGGTGGCGCGGCTCGCCCGGGCGCGCTCGATCACGTGTTTGACCGAGACCTGCTCGTAGCCCATCTCACCGCTGACCAGCAGGACCGCCTCCAGCAGCCGCTCGCGTGGCGGCCGCGAGCGCAGGCCGGGGAAGGGAACCACGGGGGCGAGCTGCTCGTCTTTGGCGGATGCGCTGGGAGTTTCCGACATCGGGTCCTGCCAGTTTTGCAAACGGTGACCTTCTGTCTAGGTATAGCACCTTTTAGAAACGACGGATGACCAGAACGCTATGTTTTCTGTAAAGCACGAAAGTAGACATCAGATATATGTTTTGGTACCTTGTCGGAATGGCGGACCCGAGATCGCTCTCCGAACGCCTCTCCAAGCTCCCTCCGGGACGGCACCTGGTGCCCCGCGACTTCGTCACCCAAAACCAGCGCGAGCGGATGCTGCTGGCGACGGCGGAGTTGGTCGCCGAGCGCGGCTACCGGAAAGCCACGATCGAGCTGATCGCCAAGACGGCCCGCGTCGCCCTCTCGACCTTCTACGAGCAGTTCTCCAGCAAGGAGGAGTGCTTCCTCGCCGCCTTCGACGACTCGATGGGCGCGGCTGCCAAAGTCTTCGAAGAGTTGCTCGATCCCGAGCAGCCCTGGGTGGAGCAGGTCTCCGCCGCGCTGGAGATCTCCCTGGAGATGGTCTCGCGGGAGCCCGCCCGGGCGCGGCTCGTAATTGTCGAGTCCCAGGCCGCCGGGGGAGAGGCGTTGAAGCGCTACCAGGGGATGTTGGAGCGGATCGCCCCGAAGCTGCGCGAGGGCCGGGAGCACAACCCGCGCTCGGCGCGGCTCCCCGACGGGCTCGAGGTGGCGATCGTCGGTGGCCTGGTCTGGCTTGTCCACCAGCGCCTGCTGGCCGGTCGCGACGAGGAGATCAAGGGCCTGCTGCCGGAGATGCTGCAGGTGACGCTGACCCCGTATGTCGGCGAGGTGGAGGCCGGCCGGGCGGCCGATGCGGCGCAGGCACGGGCCGCCGCCGCGTGAGTGCAGCGAGCGCAGGGGGAGGGGCCGGGACGATGTGAGCTCCGGCAACGGAGGACCGCCGCGGGCTCTGACCGATCCCGCCCGCGCCCGGATCGTCGCCGCGACGATCGAACTGATCGGCGGCGTCGGCTACGCTGCCACCAGCGTCGAGGCGATCTGCGAGCGGGCCCGCGCCCGCCGCTCCCACTTCGAGCGCTGCTTCGCCGGCAAGGAGGACTGCTTCCTCACCGTCCACGACGAGGTCGCCGCCGAGTTCTGCGAGCGCCTGCGGGAGGCCCAGGCCGGGCCGCCCTCCTGGCACGACCGGGTCTGGGCCGTCGGCTGGGCGGCGATGCGCTTCCTCGGCGAGGACCCGACCCGGGCCCGCTTCCTCCTGGTCGAGATCAACGGCAGCGGCGTCGGCGCCCAGGCCCGCCGCGACCGCATCCTCCAGGGCCTCGCCGAGGTCCTCGACGGCGGCCGCCAGGAGCTGGAGAAGCCCGGCACGGCCTCCCGCTGCAGCGCCGAAATCGTCGCCGCCGCGATCTACGGCACCGTCCTCACCCGGATCGAGGAGGGCCGGGTCGAGCGCGGCGAGGACTTCCTCCCCGAGCTCGTCTACATGGCCGTGCTGCCCTACCTCGGCAGCCGCGCCGCAGAGGACGAGCTGCTGGTCCAGACGCTGCGTTAGGGACCAACGATATCATTGCTATCATCACCATCGTGGCGCAGCTTCTCGTACGGGGCATAGATAGGGACGTGGTGCGCGCACTCAAGGTTCGTGCAGCTAGCCATGGCCGCTCCGCCGAGGAGGAGCACCGGGAGATCCTGCGCGGAGCCCTGCGCCGGCCCGAGTCACCGCTCTCTTTGAAGGAGCTCATCCTGAAGATTCCGGATGTCGGCGACGACCGGGACTTCGACCGCTTCTCCGATCGCGGCCGCCCGGTCGAGCTTTGAACTACCTGATCGATACCAATGTCATTTCCGAGCTTCGGAAGGGCGAGCGCGCTGATCCCCGGGTAGCTGCATGGTTCAAAAGCCTTGACGACGAGCAGGTTTTCATCAGTGTGCTCACCTTGGGTGAGATCCGTCGGGGCATCGAGAGCATCCGCAGGCGTGACGGCAAGGCAGCCACGGCTCTTGATGGCTGGCTCGACCAAGTCTCCGAGGCACATCGAGATCGCATCCTTTTCATCGGCCGCGCGATCGCCGAGGAGTGGGGGAGAATGAACGTCCCCGACCCCCTGCCGGTGATCGACGGCCTTCTCGCCGCCACATCGAAGGTGAATGGCTTGACGCTCGCAACGCGCAATACTCGCGACGTTGCGCGCACCGGGGTGGATCTCGTCAATCCCTTTGTTGACGCTGCGCCGGTGCCTTAGCGGTATCGTCGGAGCGTGGCGAAGGGGACGGCAAAGGGAGTCGCCAAGGACGGGAGTGCCAGGCCGGACGCACCGGCTGGGGCCTCGCCTCGCCTGCCTGCCGGCCGCCACGGCTTGCCGCGCGAGTTCATCGAGCAGAACCAGCGCGAGCGGATCATCACCGCCCTGGTCGACACCGTCGCCGAGCGGGGGTACAACGCGACCACGGTCGCCCACATCACCAAGGCCGCATCGGTCTCGCGCCGCACCTTCTACGAGCACTTCGCCGACAAGGAAGCCTGTTTCCTCGCCGCCTACGAGATGGTCGCCGACCACATCCGCGCCTCGATGCGCGCCGCCGCGGAGTCCTTCGCCGAGTGGCCGCAGCAGGTGCGGGCGGCGCTGGCGACGATGCTGCGCTTCCTCGCCGCCGAGCCCGAGCTGGCCCGCCTCTGCATGGTCGAGCCGGTCGCGGCCGGGGGGGAGATCGCCGCCCGCTACCGAGCGACGATGCAGGACTTCGTCGCCATCCTCAAGGCCGGCCGCCCGTCCCACAGCGGCGAGCGCCCCCTGCCCGAGGCGACCGAGGAAACCCTCGTCGGTGGCATCGTCTCGCTGATCGTGCGCGAGATCTCCGCCGACCGCACCGCCGAGCTGGAGCAGCTGCTGCCGGACCTCACCGAGCTGATCCTGGCGCCCTACCTGGGCGTCGAGGAAGCAGAGCGACTCGCGCGCGGCAACTCGTAGAGCGTTTCCGCATCTCGGCCTGCAGGTAGCCACCCATCGGGGATGGATCGAAGCCGGCATCTCCGCAAACCGTTCCTTCTCCCCCGCGTCCCTCCAGGTCCCCCGTTACATGCGACTGGGGAACCGCCGCGTTTAGAAATTCGATCCTTTCCTTGACAGCCGGAAACGTCTCTGTTCTAATGCGCCCATAGTTCATGTACGCATTAGTTTAAAACGTGCCTGAACACAGGGATCACAGGGACAACCGAGCTCACGGGGGCCGCTAAGGGAAGCGGCCGGTAGAGGGGCTCACGGGACAAGGAGAGAGCTACGTGAATCGTCACGCGAAGGCTACGTCCGCGGGATCGACCCAGCGCCAGGCCAAGGGCCTCGGCCGCATGATGCGTGGAGCCTTCGTTACCCGTGGCGCCTCCAGCGATGGCGACGGGAGTGGTGCGCCCTCATACCGGGGACGCTTCGCCCTGCTCGGGCTCGCGGCCCTCGCCCTCACTGGCCTGGTCTTGGTCGTCGCCTCGGCCTTTGCCTCCAAGCAGGCGGTCGATTGGTTCGGCACCTCGGGCAATAAAGGCGGCGAACTCAACAACCCCCGCGACATCGCCGTCAATCGCAGCGGCGCCGGAGGCGTCCCCGCCGGCACGATCTACGTCGCCGACGACAACAACCACCGCGTCCAGCGCCTCGACCCTGACGGCGGCTTCGTCTCCGCCTGGGGCGCAAACGTCCTCACAGCTCCCACCAGCGAGGTGCAGACGATCACCGTCAGCGCTACGGCCGGAACCTACGCCCTCAGCCTCGGAGGCGCCACCACCGCCCCGATTGCCTACAACGCCAGCTCAGGCACCGTGCAGACGGCGCTTCGCAACCTTTCCACTGTCGGCGGCATCAACCTCTCGGTCAGCGGCACCGCCCCCTACACCGTCACCTTCAACAACAGCCTGCAGGCGACCAATATGCCCCAGTTCGCGGTCGACGACTCTTTGCTGACGGGGGCGGTGACGGTCGCCACCACCACCCAGGGCTCCGGCGCCTACGAGGTCTGCAGCACGGCGGCAAGCTGCCGCTCCGGCGCTCCCAGCGGCGCCGCCAACGCAGCCAACAACGCCAAGAACGGCTCTTTGGACAACCCCCAGTCGGTCACGGTCGACGGCGACACCGGCAACGTCTACGTCTCCGACCGAGACAACCGCCGCGTCAACGAGTACTCCGCCACGGGAACCTTCATCCGCTCCTTCGGCTGGGGCGTCGACGCCAGCGTCGCCGGAGAAGCCTATGAGGTCTGTCCCGCCGCGAACCGCTGCACCTTCGGCATCGCCGGAGCGGGAGCGGGCCAAGTCGGCTCGACCGGCACCGCCGGCACGATGGGCATCGCCGTCTCCCAGCCAAACGGCGAAGCCGCCGTGGGCACGGTCTTCCTCGCCGACTCCCAGAACCGCCGCGTCAACACCTACAACCTCGACGGCACCAGCCCCTCCTCATTTGGCTCCTCATCCAACTTCGGCACCGTCAACCCGCGCAAGATCGCGGTCGACTCGCGCGGCATCGTCTACGCCTCGGACTCCAGCAACGCCAACGAGATCGACCGCTATGACACCGAAGACGCCAACGGCGGCGGCGTCGGCTTCCTTACTTCGATCCCCACTCCGCCGCTGCTCGCCGGGCCCGCCTCCACCGCCACCTCCGGCCTCGCGGTCGACCCCGACTCCGACGGAGTGGGCGCCGATGAGGACGTGCTCTACGTCCTGCGCGACCCCTCCTCGGGCAACACCGTGGTGCAGCAGTACGGGCCGACCGACGACCCGGGCCTCACCGCCGCCCCGACCGCGGTCGATGACGAACACGGCGGCGAAGCCGGCTTCAGCACGGTCAACGGCCTCGGCCTCGACGATGCCTCAGGCAAGCTCTACATCGCTGCCACGACCAGCGTCTCGGGACTGCCCTCGGACGCCCGCGTCTACGTCCTTGATGACATCACCGCACCGGCGGCCACGCTCGATCCAATCACCACCTTCGACGCCCACTCCGCCGTCTTCAGCGGCGAAGTCAACCCCAACGGAAACCAGACCGGCTACCGCTTCGAGTACGTCGACGATGCCGAGTTCCAGGCCAACGGCTTCACCAACGCCGTCAAGTATCCGCTTGCCGATGTCCAGCTTGGGGCCGGCACAGCCTCGGTCCCGGTTGAAGACGAGATCCCCCATCACCTGGTGCCGGGGACCGAATACCACGTGCGCCTCGTCGCCAAGCAGGTCTTCACCACGACCGAAACGATCGGCGGGCCGCAGACCTTCACCACGCCCGGAGCCGCACCGAGCTTTCAGGTCACGGCAAATGCAGGCGAAGAAGAAGCGACCCTGCGCGCCGCTATCGACCCCGAGGGCCAGGCGGTGACGAACTACCACTTCGATTGGGGCCCCACCGCCTCCTACGGCAGTTCCACCCCTGCTGGCACGCTCCCGGTCGGCGCCGACCCGGTCGCGGTCGAAGAGCAGCTGAGCGGCCTCACGGCGGGACAGGAATATCACTACCGGCTGGTCGCGACCAACGGCACGGGCACGACGACCGGCCCGGCCCGGACCTTCACGACGGGTACGCCGCCGCAGTTCCCCGAGCGGGGCTATGAGATCGCCAGCAAATACCCGACGGAGGGGGTGCCGGTTCCCCAATACTTTGGTGGCTGGAATGCCAGCGAAGACGGAAACGTCATCAATTACCAGACCCTTCCAGCCTATCCAAGTGTCGAGGGGCCGATTCTGCCTGAGCAGGTCGGGGCGGATGCGGGGCGACGGTTCATCTCGAAGCGCGGCCCGAACGGTTGGGAATTCGAGGACACGGCACTGGGGTCGTCGCTGAGCCAAGCCTGGTCGGCCGACGGAAAGCACTATGCGTTCCTGTCGTACGAAGGAGGGGGGCAGCCCCGCCTGGATCCAGACGACCAGAACGACGGGTCTGGTACGTCCGCCGCCGCAGACGTCTACCTGCGCCAGCCCGATGGCTCGATTGTCTGGATCACGCGAGATCCTCGCATCCCCGTAGGCACGCCACAAACCGCCACAGAACCCGCCGACCTCGCGAGCGGGAGCCCGCCCGAGGGTATTTCGGCGGATGGCAAAACCATCATCATCAGATCCAAACGCCAGCTCACCGACGAAGACACGACCCAGCAGCCGCCGCTCGGCGGTCCGCGCGAACGTCTTTACAAGTGGTCCGACGGTCAACTCACCTTCATCGGCGAGCGTCCGGACGGAAGCTCGCCCGAAGCTGGATCAGCCTTTGGATCAGGCTTCGGCTCGAGCGGAGGACGACATGCGTTGTCCCGGGACGGCAGCCGGGTGATCTTCAGTGCCAAGCGCACCGACGAAGGCACCGGAAAGGCATTGTACGTCCAGACCGACGGCGCGCCAACCGTGGAGGCCACCAAGGAGACCGGCGTCGCTCCACTACCGGAAAATGAGCCGTTCGCACCGGTGCTTCGAGGAGCCTCCGACGATGCCTCGCGGGTTTTCTTCACGACGGCATCGCGGCTTACGCAAGATGCGGGCGCGACGCACCCGCCCAGCATCTTCGAACCCGAAGACGAAGATCTCTATGTCTACGATCTCGAAGCCGACAAGGTGCGAGACCTGACGCCGCGTCTCGACGGCCTCGATGAGCCCACCGTCGATCCGGCGTCTAGTGCTCGCGCCCGCGTGCTCGGAGTCGCCGCCGAATCAGAGGACGGCAAGCGCGTCTACTTCGTCGCCGACGCTCGCTACGACGTGGCGCCGAACCCACAGGGAGACATGCCGTCAGCAAGTGGATTCAACCTTTACCTAGCCGAATTGGACGGGATCGACGACCCGATCGAGTTGCGCTTCGTCGCCACACTTGGCAGCGGTGATGAGACGAGCTGGGAAGGCAACCTGTACGGCCCGATTGGGGCCAAGAGTGCCTATGCTTCACCCGACGGGTCGGTGCTCGGCTTCGGCTCCTCGCAGGACCTGACGGGTCAGGCCGTCGGTGGCACCGAACAGCTCTTTGTCTACAACGCGGAAGGACACACCCTCGAGTGCGCCTCCTGTCCGCCCGATGGCTCCCTTCCGGCGGGCGACGTGAACACACTCGTAGAAGAAGAAGGTGTTGTCCAGGAATCGGGTTGGCAGCGCCCCCAGTTCGAGCTGCGCTGGGTGAGCAGTGAAGGGAGTGTCTTCTTTCACACACCGAGTGCACTTGTCGACCGGGACGAAAACGTCGTTGACGACGTCTATGAGTACCGCGATGGCCAGCTCCGCCTGATCGGCACGGGTGGCGGCTCGAATAAAACGGTGTTCGTGAATGCCAGTCGCGACGGCAGCACAGTCTTCTTCAACACCGTCGAGGCGCTGGCTCCACAGGACGAAGAGCCCGGGATCCCCAAGATCTACGCAGCGCGCGTTGGCGGCGGTTTCCCCTTTGTACCCAAAGAGGCGGCCTGCGACGTCGGGGCCGGGGCCTGCGAGGGGGCTGGCACCAGCTCGCCGGCCGTACCGGGGGCGGGGACGGCGGCATTCCAGGGTCCCGCCGATCGCAAGGCGAGGCGTGACCGCAAGCACTGCCCCAAGGGCAAGCGCAAGGTGCGACGCAAGGGCAAGGTCCGCTGCGCTCCACGCAGGATCCGCAAGCACAGAAGGAAGCACCGAACCGCCAAGCACAACCGGAGGGCAGGCCGATGACCAAGAGAATCACCACCACGATCCTGCTCTCGCTGGCAACGCTGGCCGCCTCACTCGCGGTGCTCGCTCCGGCGGCCTCGGCGGAAGGGCTCGAATTCGAACCCGGCAGCGTCTTCGCCAAGGCGCACGGGCCGCTGAGTCACAACCCGCCATTCATCTACCAGGCCTTCATGGGCCAGTTCTTCCCAGGCGAAATAGACGCCTGGGTCCAGGAAATCGCAGAAGCCCCGGAGCCGACCGAGGCCGGAGGGCACCCCGACTTCACGACAAACTTCGACTTCGTCGAGGTCAAAACGGGCCTCCACGACCATGCGCGGACCGTCACTGCCGAAGCCCCGGCCGGCTCGATCGGCAACCCGCGTGCGGTCCCGCGCTGCGAGCTTGCCGACTTCCATCTCACCATTTTCGGCGCATGCCCGTCGGAGACCCAACTCGGCGAGGCGATTACCCGAACGAGATTTCTCGACCTGGCAAGTCCGATTTCCAGCCTAGTTTCCTACGAAGGGATTCCGGCGCTGATCGGCTACAAGTCCTTCGTCTACACCGTCCTGCTCATCCCGGACATTCGCACCGACGGTGACTACGGATTGAACCTCACGGCTGAAGGCATCCCATTGCAGGGAGTTGACCTACTCGGCGCCACGGTCACCTTGTGGGGTGTTCCGCACGACCCGGTGCACGACCAGCATCGCGTTAACGCCTTCGGCGAACTGGGAGGCTCCGTGGCGGGCACGCCGAAACCATTCCTCTCGGCACCGACCAACTGTCAGACCGGACCCATCGAGCTGACGGTGAAAGCCCGCTCCTGGGAGAAATCCGGCAACTGGATCGAAGAAGGCACCGAAGCTGCGGAGCCGACCGGCTGCGATCAGGTTCCCTTCGAACCGAGTCTGAGCGCGAAGCCCTCGACCACGGTCGCCGACTCGCCCTCGGGCCTGGACGTCGACCTGCATGTGCCGCAGAACGAAGGCTGTGAGGTCGTGCCGGCGCTGGAAGGCCAGCTCGAAGAATTCGAAGAAGCACTGAGCGTGGTCGTCGAAAAGCGCAAGGCACTGCAAGAAATCATCGAAAAAGAAGAATTTGGCGAATTCGAAAACGCGATGCAGGAAGCGCAGGAAGCGCTGACGGCTCTACACGTCCTCTCGGGCGAGTCGTTCTATGACTGCGGCTTCGCTACCTCCCACCTGAAGGACACCACGGTCACCCTGCCCGAGGGCCTTGCGATCAACCCCTCGGGCGGCAACGGCCTGGACGGCTGCTCGCCCTCAGAGGCGGGGCTGACCACGCCGCTGGGGCAGATCCCCGCCCAGTTCGACGGCGAGCCCGCCGACTGCCCCGACGCCTCGCGGATCGGCGACGTCGAAGTCGACACGCCGTTGCTGGACAACCCGATGCAGGGCTCGGTCTTCCTCGCCGACCCCTACGAGAACCCCTACAAATCCTTCCTCTCCCTCTACATCGCCGTCGATGACACGAAGACGGGGATCGCCGCCACACTGCCCGGCAAGGTCGAGGCAGACCCGGTCACCGGCAGGCTGACGGCGACCTTCGAGGAGAACCCCCAGCTACCCTTCGAGCACTTCTTCATCCACTTCAAGCAGGGCCCGCACGCCCCGCTTCGCACCCCCGCGCGGTGCGGGACCTATGAGACCAGCTCGCAGATGAGCGGCTACGCGAACCCCGCCTCGCCGGTCACGAGCACCGTTCAGTGGCAGATCTCCCAGGGCCCGGGCGGCGCTTGCGCCAATCCGGTCGCCCCCGATCTGGACGCCGGCTCGGTCAGCCCGCTGGCCGCGACGGCAACCCCGACCGTGGTCAACTTGAGCCGCCCGGATGGCAGCCAGGAATTCTCCAAGGTCAACCTCACCCTGCCGCCGGGGCTGACCGGCAAGCTGGCCGGGGTCGGCCAGTGCCCCGAGAGCGCCCTTGCGGCGGCCGAAGGCAAGTCCGGCCAAGAGGAGAAGTCCTCTCCCTCCTGCCCGGCCAACAGCCGGATTGGAGCGGTTTACGTCCAGGCCGGCGCCGGCCCCGACCCCTACAACACCGAGGCCACCGCCTACCTCTCAACCCCCTACAAGGGCGCGCCGCTCTCGATGGCGATCGTGGCCCCGGCCACGGCCGGGCCCTTTGACCTCGGTACCGTCGTGGTCAGGGTCGCCCTCACCGTCGACGCGGGCAGCGGGCAGATCACCGCCACCAGCGATGAGATCCCCCACATCCTGGCGGGCATCCCGCTCGACATCCGCTCGACCAAGGTCGTCTTGGATCGCCCCGACTTCACCCGCAACGGCACCAGCTGTGATCCCTCTGCCTTCGCGGGCGAGCTGACCTCGACCCTGGGCCAGGGAGCCTCGCTCTCAGAGCGCTTCCAGCTGGCCGAGTGCTCCTCGCTGGCCTTCAAGCCAAAGCTCGGCATCCGCCTCTTCGGCGGTACGGGGCGCGGCGCCCACCCGCGCCTGCGCGGGGTGGTGGCGATGCCCGCCGGCGGGGCCAACATCTCCCGCGCCTCGGTGGCGCTGCCGCGCTCGGAGTTCCTCGACCAGGGCCACATCGGCACCGTCTGCACCAGGGTGCAGTACGCCGCCGATCAGTGCCCGGCGGCCTCGGTCTATGGCTACGCCAGGGCAACCAGCCCCCTGGTCGACTACACCCTGGAAGGACCGGCCTACCTGCGCTCGTCCAACAACAAGCTGCCCGACCTGGTGATGGCCCTGCACGGGCCGCCTCACCAGCCGGTCAAAGTCGACGTGGTCGGCCGCGTCGACTCGGTCAGGGGAGGCATCCGCACCAGCTTCGAAGGGGTGCCCGACCTGCCGGTCTCGCGCTTCGTGCTGAACATGAAGGGCGGCAAGAAGGGCCTGCTGCAGAACTCGACCAACATCTGCCGGCGCAAGTACCGCGCCACCGCCGAGTTCGACGGCCACAACGGCAAGATCCGCGACCTGGCGCCGCTGCTTCGGAACGGAAAGTGCGGTAAGGCAAAGCGCCGCAAGCACCGCCGCCACGCCCGCGCCTCCTCGCTCGCCGCCCGGCGCGCGGTGAGGTAGGCGGGAGCAACGGTCACGGTGTCGAGAGCTCGCAAGCGCCGCTTGATCGCAAGTGGCGGCGTGATCGCGCTCTGGCTCTGCGCGGCGCTCGCCACCGCGACGCCGGCCGCCGCCGGCCCCACCGACCCCCTCTACGTCTTCTCGCCCGCACCGCCGCCACCGCCCGCGCAGCCGATCCCGCCGCCGCTGGGCTACCTGAGCGGCCCCTGCGGGCTGGCGGTGAGCTCAGCGGGCGACTTCTGGCTCTCAGACCACTACCACCGCGCCGTCGACGTCTTCGGCTCCACCCCCGAATACACCAGCCAGCCGCTCTCGGCCGCCGGTCTGTCCAACCCCCACACCAGGATCTATGACGACCCGTGCGGCCTCGCCCTGGACTCCGCCGGCACGCTCTACCTCAACAACTACCACCGCAACGTCGCCCGCTTCCCCTCCCCGGTCGCGGCGGGGACGGGCGCCGTTTTGGCCGGCTCAGAAGAAGCGACCGGGGTCGCCGTAGACCCCGCCGACGATCACGCCTACGTCAACGTCAGAGACGCGGTTAGGGAGTACGACGCCGCGGGCTCTTTTGTCGGGGAGATCGGCGCCGCCTCGCTGCAAGACGGCTACGGGATCGCCGTCTCGGGCCACGCGGGGACCGAAGGCTTCCTCTACGTCCCCGACGTCGCCACCAACACTGTCAAGGTCTATGACCCGGGGACCGACGCCGATGACCCGGTGGCCGAGCTCTCTCCGCCGGGGGGCTTCACCTCGCTGATCGACTCCGCCGCGGCGATCGATGACGCCGACGGCACGATCTACGCGCTCGATGACACCCAGCCCGAGAGCACCGAGGAGCCCCGGGCGCGGGTGCACCTCTTCGACGCCTCCGGGACCTACCTCGGCCACCTCAAATACGACGCGATCGGCGGCGCGCCATCGGGCCTCGCGGTCGACAACTCTGCCGGTTCCACCCAGGGTCGCGTCTACGTGAGCACGGGCAACACCCACCAGGGCGGCGTCTACGTCTACCCGTCCGGCGCCGCCACCACGGCGACGCCGCTGGCGCCCAAATTCCACCCCCTCCTGCTGGGCAGCCCGGAGCTCTTTCCCACCGTGGCGATCGGCGGGCCGGGCGGCGCCGCGGCGATCTGCGAAGGCGACTCCTGCCAGGTCTTGCCGCCCGAACCCACCGACCCGACCCTGACCACCTTGCTCTCGGGCCACGGCAACCCCAAGCCCCGCTACTCCCGCTACAACCGCGCCAAGAAGAAGAAGCTGCAGAGGCGTCGGCGCAGCCACCGCCGCAAGGGAGGGCGGCGGCTGGCGCGCGCATCGGCGAACGCGGCCCGGACCGCTGCGTCACCGGTGGTGCCGAGCCCATCGCAGGCTCCCGAGGGCGTCGCCGCTCTCGCCGGCGCCAATGCCCCGACCTTGAGCTCTGGGCCGATTTCCACCACCACCGCGACCCTCCTCCCCGGTGCCGCCGGCTTCGATGCCGAGGCCTGGGCCGACGGGGGAGGGACGGCGACCCAGGCCGGCTCCCACCCCTATGAGGTCGATCTTTCCCTCGGCCTCGACCAGGGCGGGGGAGGGGCCGACCTGCAAAGCGCCCGCTTCACCCTGCCGCCCGGCCTCTTGCTGAGCCCCGCAAACGGCACCGGAGTGCTCTGCTCGGACTCGGCCTTCGCAACGCCCCGAACGACGCCCTTCGCGGCGGGGAGCGAGTCGGGGGAGAGCTGCCCCAACCAGGCCCAGGTGGGAACGGTGCAGGTCAGCAGCGCCAGCGAGGGGACCCGCAGCTTCGGCCTTTTCAACCGCACCCCGCGAGCGGGCACCGTGGCGCGCTTCGGCGCCGCCCCCTTCGGCTACCCGCTTGACTTCGACATGCGGATCGAAGCCGAGGTTCCCGGCGCGAACATGTTGCTTGGCGCCAGCGAGGTGCCGCAAGGCCTCGAGCTGGAAGCGATGAAGATCACCCTCTGGGGAGTTCCCTGGGACGCCTCCCACAACACCGAGCGCGGCGATTGCCTGAACGAGGCAGAGCCGGGCTTTGCCTGGGGCAGGTGCTCGGTCGGAGAGCCGCTGACGACCAAGCCGCGCGCCTTCCTGACGATGCCGAGCCGCTGCGGGGCGCCGCTTGCCTTCGCTGCCGAGGTTTCCTCCTGGCAGGGCGGCACCCAGGGTGCGAGCGCCGAAGGCCCGGCCCCGGTATCGGGCTGCGAGACACTCGAGTTCAACCTGCTGCAATCGGGCCAGCTCTCGGTCAAGAAGGCCTCCTCGGCCACGGGCTACCTCTACCGCTTCTTCAACAAAGACCAATCCCACATCGACCCGCGCGGGCGGATCCAGGCCCTGGCCAAGAAGGTGACGGTGGCGCTCCCGGCCGGGGTGACGCTGAACCCCTCGGTGGGGGCGGGCCTGGGCACCTGCTCGCCCGCCCAGCTGGCCAATGAGACGGCCTCAAACGCCCCCGGGGAGGGCTGCCCCAACGCCGCCAAGATCGGCGTCTTCCAGGTCGCCCTGCCCTACTTCGAAAAGACGCTGCGCGGCTCGATCTATCTGGCAAAGCCCTACGAGAACCCTTTCGGCTCGCTCTTGGCCGTCTACCTGGTGGCGAAGTCGGCCGAGCGCGGCCTGCTCTTTCGCATCCCCGGCCGCCTTGACCCCGACGGCGAGGGCACGATCACCGCGAGCTTCGACGAGCTCCCCCAGCTCCCCTACACCAACCTCGAAGTGAGCTTCCGCTCCGGGCAAAGGGCACCGCTGATCTCCCCGCCGCGCTGCGGAGCGGCGACCAGCACCCTCACCCTCACCCCCTGGGCGAGCGGGGTCAAAGAGCGGGCCCTTACCACCAGCTCCCCGATCGAGACCGGCGTGGACGCCGGCCCGTGCCCGCAGGGCACCCCGCCGTTTGCCCCCGGTGCCGTCACCGGGGGGGTCAACGCCAACGTCGGCTCCTACACCCCCTACTACGTTCACCTCGAACGCCAGGACACCGAGCAGGAGATCACCTCCTACTCCCTGGTCCTGCCCAAGGGGATCACCGGCAAGCTGGCCGGGGTGCCCTTCTGCCCGGAGGCGGCGATCGAGGCGGCGAGGCACAACAGCGGCGTGGGAGAGGAACAGAGCCCCTCCTGCCCCGCTGCCTCCCAGGTCGGGCGCACCGACACCGGCTACGGGGTCGGCGACGCCCTCACCTACGCCAAGGGCCGCATCTACCTGGCCGGCCCATACCACGGCGCGCCGCTCTCGTTGGTCACGGTCAACTCGGCCACGGTCGGGCCCTTCGACCTCGGCACGATCGTGATCCGCTCCGCCTTCCAGGTCGACCAGAGAACCGCCCAGCTTCAGATCGACTCCTCGGCCTCAGACCCGATCCCCCACATCATCGACGGCATCCCCCTGCACCTAAGGGACGTACGCATCTACATGGACCGCCCCCAGTTCACCCACAACCCATCGAGCTGCGCCCCTTCGGCGCTGGAATCGACCCTGACCGGCTCGGGGGCTTCCTTTGAAAGCCCGACCGACGACTCAACCGCCAGCGTCGCCAAGCACTTCCAGCTGCTCAACTGCCTCACCCTGGGCTTTCGCCCCAAGCTCGGCATGCGCCTCAGAGGCAACCCCCGCCGCGGCGCCTTCCCCGCGCTCAGAGCCTCCTTCGCCTCGCGCGGGGGCAAGGACTCCAACCTGAAGAAAATCGAAGTCGAGATGCCCCACGCCCTGTTCCTGGCCCAAAACCACATCCGTACCGTCTGCACCCGCTCGCAGTTCGCCTCCGAACGCTGCCCCAGGGGATCGGCCTACGGCAAGGCGGTGGCCAAGACCCTGCTCTTCGACGATCCCCTGCGCGGCAGGGTCTACCTGCGCTCCTCGCGCAACCGCATCCCCGACCTGGTCGCCGACCTGCACGCCGGCGCGGTGCGGATCGAAGTCGAGGGGCGGATCGGCCCCTCCCGCCACGGCGGCATCCGCGCCTTCTTCGACAACCTCCCAGACGCCCCGCTCGACAGCTTCACGATGACCCTCTCAGGCGGAAGGCGCGGCCTCTTGCAGAACTCCACCAACATCTGCGCCAACCCGCCGATCGCCGCGGTCAAAGGGCTGGGCCAGAACAACCGCGGCGCGATCTTCACCGCCACCCTGCGCGGCCAGTGCCACAAGAAGGCGAAGAAGCACCGCCGCGCCGCCCACAAGAGGCTGGGCAGGTGAGGCGCCTCGGGCTCACGCTTCTACTCTGCCTCCTCGCCCTGGCGGGGTGCGGGGGCGGGGAGGAGACCTCCTCCCCGGGCGATGGCGCCTCGACCGAAGAGCGGGCCTCAGCCGAGGCGAAGAGCCACAACTCCGAAGCCCAGCACTCTCCGGCCAGCGAAGAGAAGGGATCCGGGGAGGCCGAGCCGGAAAGCACCTCCGCCGCCCGCCCCGATGTCCCCCTGGGCGAACCCCAGCCGGGCTCAAAGGCCCCCGCCCCCGGCGTCCCCACCGTCAAGGGCGGGGACAACTCGATCCAGAGCTTCGGCACCGAGGGCGAGGAAGGCCCGCGCGAACAGGCCCTCGCCAACCTTTTCGCCTACCTGGACGCCCGCCTCGCGGGCGAATTCGAGAAGGCCTGCTCGCTTGCCTCCGAGGAGTTCAGGCAACAGCTCGAGCGCCTCATCGAAAACGCCAAAGGCAAGGACAAGCCCAAGGGGTGTGCCGAGACCCTCGCCCTCTTCACCCCCGAGAAAGCCAAAGCCGCCCTGCGCGAGAAGAACCAGGTCGGCGAAGTGCTCAGCTTTCGGATCGAGGGCCCCTACGCCTACCTGATCTTCAAGGGCGCCGAGGGCAAGGCGATGTTCATCGCGATGGCCGACGACGGCGGGCAGTGGCGGGTCAACGTGCTCGAAGCTGAAGCGTTCATGCCGGGCGCCGACGCGGCGCGGTAGCGGCTACCTCACCCGGCAACTGCGCACCAAAGTCGAGCGCAACGTCCGCCCGCCCTCGAACGTCATCGAGGCCTTGGCGAAAGGGAAGCTGGCGATGCGGAAGCCGGCTGGAGCGGAGCAGGCGGCGCTGAGGTAGCTGCGCTGGCGGCCGCGGTAGCGGTAGCGGCGTTCGAGGTTGAGGAAGATCGACTTGATGTAGCCCTTTTCGCTCAGGCCCTTCGGCAGGCTGCCACTGATCACGGTGCCGAAGGTGCCGCGCTTGCGGCGGATCTTCATCGTGAAGATGCGCGTCAGTGGGATCGGTTGGGTCTGGTGGACGTGGGCAAGGACCGCGGGGTGGCCCCGATCGATCGCGTTGAAGAGGAGGATTTCACCCCGCGCGGTGCTCGCCACCTGGTCTTCGATGGAAGTGCGGGCGACAATGCCGCCGGATCCGACCAGGGCCGCGCCGCAGGCATTCAGGGCCTGGCTCGGCCCCGACGCTTCGATGCGCTTGCGCCGGCACTTGGGCAGCCCGACTGTGGTCAGCTTTCCGGCCCGGTTGACGGCGACCGTGATCGTGCGCAACTTAGGCCGTCGCACCCCGGGCGGCGTGCGGACCGTGCCTTCGATCCGCACCCCGATCGGGCTGAGCTCGTGGCGAGGCAGCGCCCGTGGGGAGATGCCGCCGTCGAAGCGGATGAAGAGGTTGCCGTGTTGGGTCAGCTCGGCGAGCGCCGTCGGGACGAGAATCGCCAGCGCCGCGATTGGCGCCAGGGCCCCAAGCGCCCAGCGGCGGCGCTTGCGCTTGCTTGCGGCGGTCTTCACGGCGCGATCGAGCACCAGGGTTGCGATGACCGCCAAGCGACGCGCAAGGCCCGTCGCTTGGCCCGGACCAGGCGCCTCGTCCTCAGATGCGTCCGCCGTGCCCGCCGCCGTGCCGCCAGCGGGGCGTAGCGACTGCGCCGCAACAGGGCCGTGGTTCGCTGCAACCGCGAGCGGGCTCGGCTGAGGCGGCGTCTGGCCCGCTTCGTGGCGACGGTCGCGCGCGTGCAGCGGCCGGCGATCTGGGCGTAAGGGCCGAAGGCGCCGGTCTCGCCGCCGGTGCTGAGGCTGTAGGAGTCGCCCGAGCCTTCGTTGGCGGTAACCTCGACGTAGTACTTCCGCGGCTCAAGCTCGGCGGCGATGAGCCGCGATTCGCCGTCGCGGATGAAGGTCTGGGCGGCGATGGGGGTAGCCAATGCGTCGAGGACGGTCACCTCGATGTCCGACATCTTGCCGCTACCGCCGAGGTTCTGGACGGTGAGCTCCACCCGAGCGGCGCTGGGGGAGGTGACGTAGAACGAGTAATAGTCGCGGTCCCCAATCCACTCGATGGCGGCGAGATAGGACTGGCCGTGGGCGAGCGGCCCCGCCGGTGCGGCAAGGGCGTCGTTGGGCTCGTATGGACCTTCGGCCTGGGCCGACCCCGGCGCGAGGAGGAGCGCAACCCATGCGAGCAAGACGAGCAGTGCACTAGGCACAAACAGCCGTCGTTGCGCAGCACTCCCCAGTTTGACTTCCCCCGTAGTCATTCCCTCTCTTCAATGTACACGTTCAGGTTCCCAGTTTGACCGATTTTCGCCGCTAACCTGAACCAAGGATGGTGCTGGGGAAGGGGGCAATAAAGGTCGTATGCCTGGCCGCGATCGCGATCGTCGGCGCGGCAGCCCCTGCGCAGGCGGAGCTGACCGAGCGCGGCGACCTCTTCGTCAGGTTCCAGGGCGGGATCGACCCCAACGCGCTGCCGCGCACCCAGCTGGCGCCGATCGCGGTCAGCGTCGCCGGCACGGTCAAAACGCTCTCGGGCAAGAGGCCACCTTCGCTGCGGCGGATCCGGATCGAGCTCAACAAAGGCGGAGTGCTGGATTCGCGCGGGCTGCCGGTCTGCCACTACCGGGACCTGCGCGCGGTCTCGCCGCGGCAGGCGATCGCGACCTGCGGCGGCGCCCGGGTCGGCGGCGGCGCCTACCGCGCCCGCACCGCCTTCCCCGAACAGGCGACCTTCCCCTCCAGCGGCCACATCCTCGCCTTCAACGGCCGCCTCAAAGGGCACAAGGTGATCCTCGCCCATATATACGGGGGCAAGCCGGTGCCGATCACGCGGCTGGTCGTCTTCCACATCCGCCGCGGCCGCGGCACCTTCGGCACGGTCCTCACCGGCTACCTGCCCGAGTCGCTCAACCACTACGGCTACGTCGTCGGCATCGCCCTCAACCTCTTCCGCACCTACACCTGGCGCGGCCGCGAGCGCAGCTACATCAGCGCCGCCTGCGCCGCCCCGCCCGGCTTCGGCGTCGCCGCCTTCCCCTTCGCCCGCGCCTCGATGCGCTTCCAGGACGGCCGCCACCTGAGCAGCGTGCTGACGCGCAGCTGCCGGGTGAGCGGGTAGGCGAGCCGAAAAGATCGCCGACATTGCATGTCGGCGACATCAGACGTCGGCGACGATCGTTGTCGGTAAGCTCGCTCGTCGGAACTGCACCGGAGCTGCCCGGCGTGATTCGGGCGGCCTGGGACCGGGTCCGCTCGCGGACCAAGCTGAAACGGCTCGCCTGTACTCCCGGCGGGCACCTGCTCACCGAGGGGCAGCTGGTACTTGCAACCGAGGGGGAGGGCGACGAGCTCGTCCGCCAGGTGCTCTATGCGATCGCCGCGGGACGGTCACCGAGGACCCACGCCGCACGCGCCGCCGCGTCTACCGCATCGCCGACAACTTCCTCGCCTTCTGGCTCGGCCTGCTCGACCGCTTCCGGCCGGAGATCGAGCGCGGCCTGGGGGAGAGCATCCTGCCGGTCCTGCTCGATTCGATCGACGATTACATGGGCGGGCCCTGGGAGGAGGCGTCCCGCGATCACCTGCGCCGGCTCGCCGCTGCCGGGGAGCTGGGTGCGATCACCGCTGCCGAGATCTTCAGTGCGTAGGAGCGAGCCCGGTACGTAGATCGCTTTTCAGGAACGGCATCTATCCTTGGTCCGTGGCCGAGGAGCGACAAGGCGGGATGCGGCGCTTGCCGGCCGGGCCGCACGGTTTGCCGCCGGAGCTGGTCGGGCGCAACCAGCGCGAACGGCTGATCGCGGCGATGGCCGAGGTCTGCGGGGAGCGGGGGTACGGCGAGTCCTCGGTGGCCGAGGTCGCCAGGCGGGCCGGGGTGTCGACTGCGAGCTTCTATCGCCAGTTCGAGCACAGGCGGGACTGCATGTTGGCCGCCTTCGAGGTGCTGTTCGAGCGGCTGTTCGAAGCGCTCGCGCGTGCCTGCGGCGGGGAGGTCGAGGCGGCCGAGCGCGCCCGGTCCGGGGCGAGGGCGGCGGCAGCGCTGCTTGGGGGGGACCCGCCGGCGGCGCGGCTTCTCTGCGTGGAGATCCTCGCCCTGGGGCCCGAGGGCGTGCGCGCCCAGCACGAGGCGATCGAGCGCTTGGCCGCGCTCCTGCGGGGTCCGTCCGCACCGGGGTGGGACACCGATGCCGCCTGGGCCTGCGCCGCCGCGATGGTCGCCGCCGCCGGCCGCCGGCTCGCCGCCGGCGAGGTGCCCGACGCCGCCGAGCTCGAAGCGCTCGCGGCCCTGCTCTGAGGGTTGCCGGCCCCCCTGGTCGTGCGGGCGATGACGCCTGCGCTGAAACGCGCCGCTTTCTCCCAGAAACTTTCTCCTTGACTTTGTGAAAGGCATCGTTTACGGTCTCAAACCATCGTCTCCAAAAGAGGCGATACAGGGAAAGCACACAGGGACAACCGAGTCCACGGGGGCCGCTAAGGGAAGCGGCCGGTAGAGGGGCTCGAAGAACAAGGAGAGAGCTACGTGAATCGCCACGCGAAGGCATCGTCCGCGGCATCGACCCAGCGCCAGGCCACCGGCCTCGGCCGCATCGCGCGTGGAGCCTTCGTCACCCGTGGCGTCTCCGGCGACACCAGAGGGAGTGGTGCGTCTTCGTCTCGGGGCCGCCTCGCCCTGCTCGGCCTCTCGGCCCTCGCACTCACCGGGCTGGTTCTGCTCGTCGCCTCGGCCTTCGCCTCCAAGCAGGCCGTCGACTACATCGGCGGCTCGGGCAGCCAGGGCGGCAAGTTCAACGGCCCCCTCGACGTCGCCGTCAACACCAGCGGCGCCGGCGGCGTCCCCGCCGGCACGATCTACGTCGCCGACGAAAACAACAACCGCGTCCAGCGCTTCAGCCCCAGCGGGGAATTCGTCTCGGCCTGGGGCGCCAACGTGCTGACCGCATCCGCCAACGAGCAGCAGACGATCACGGTCAACGCCACCGCCGGCACGTACACGCTCAGCCTCGGCGGCGCGACCACCGCCCCCCTTGCCTACAACGCCTCCCTAAATACCGTGCGCACTGCGCTGCGCAACCTCCCACCCGTGGGTGGCGCCGCCAACGTCAACCTCTTCGGCACCCCCCCCACCGTCCAATTCGAAGGCAGCCTCAGTGCCACCAACATGCCGCAGCTCTCCGTCGACGACTCGCTGCTGACGGGTTCGGTGACGATCGCCACCACGACCCAGGGCTCCGGCGCCTTCGAGGTCTGCACCGTCGCCGAAGAATGCCGGGCCGGCGCGGCGACCGGCGGCGCCAACGCCGCCAACAACGCCAAGAACGGCTCGCTCAACAAGCCCCAGTCGGTCGCCGTGGACGGCGACACCGGCAACGTCTACGTCTCCGATCCCAGGAACAACCGGGTCAACGAGTACTCGGCCACCGGCGCCTTCATCCGCTCCTTCGGCTGGGGAGTGGACGCGACCGAAGCGGGGTCCGAATACGAGGTCTGCCCGGCCGCCAACCGCTGCACCTTCGGCAGCGCCGGTGCCGGTTCCGGCCAGATCGGCTCGACCGGAGCCTTCAGAACTCACGGCCTGGCCGTCTCACAGCCCGACGGCGAAGCCGCCGTCGGCACCCTCTTCCTCGCCGACACGCAGAACCGCCGCGTCAACACCTATGCGCTCGACGGCAGCGGCCCCTCCTCTTTCGGCTCCTCGGCCAACTTCGGCGAAAGCCAGCCGCGCCAGATCGCGGTCGACTCGCGCGGCATCCTCTACGCCTCGGATTCCAACAACGGCGGCGAGATCGACCGCTACGACACCGAAGACGCCAACGGCGGCGGCGTTGGCTTCCTCGCCTCGATCGCCGCGCCGCCGCTGCTCGCCGGCTTTGCCGAAAGCGCCACCTCGGGCCTGGAAGTGGATCCCGACTCCGACGGCGCCGGTGCCGACGAGGACGTGCTCTATGTGCTGCGCGACCCCTCCTCGGGCAACACCGTGGTGCAGCAGTACGGTCCGACCAACGACCCCGGCCTCACGGCGGCACCGACCGCCGTCGATGACACCCACGGCGGCGAAGCGGGCTTCACTTCCGTCGCCGGCCTCGGCCTCGACGACACCAGCGGCAAGCTCTACGTCGCGGCCCACTTCCAAGGTCGCGTCTACGTCCTCGACAACGCCACCGTCCCCGGCGCCACCCTCGACCCGGTCTCGGGCATCGGCACCCACTCGGCCACCTTCTCGGGCGAAGTCAACCCCAACGGCACCCGCACCGGGTACCGCTTCGAGTACGTCGACGACGCCACCTTCCAGGCGACCGGCTTCACCAACGCCGCCAAATATCCGCCCGCCGACGTCGACCTCGGCGCCGGCACGTCCTCGATCCCGGTCGAAGCCGAGCCGCCCCACCACCTGGTGCCGAGCACCGAATACCACGTGCGCCTCGTCGCCAAGAACGTCTTCACCGCGAACGAAGCGATCGGCGGCCCGCTCACCTTCACCACGGCGGGCGCGACGCCGAGCGTCAAAGCCGTCGCCACCGACGTCGAAGCCGACGAGGCGACCCTGCGCGCCGCGATCGTCCCCGAGGGCCAGGCGGTCAGCGGCTACCACTTCGAGTGGGGCCCGACCAACGCCTACGGCAACTCGACCACGCCCGGCGCCCTGCCCTCCGGCGCTGCCCCGGTCGCGGTCGAAGCCGGTCTCAGCGGTCTCACGCCGGGACAGACCTACCACTACCGCCTGCTCGCCACCAACGCCACCGGCACCACCACCGGCCCCGACCAAACCTTCACCACCCTCGCCGGCGAGCCGCAGCTGCCCGAACGGGGCTATGAGATCGCCAGCTTCTACCCGACCCAGGGGGTGCCGGTGTTCGGCCTCGCCGGCGCGATTGTCCCCGACGAGGCTGGCGACTCGGCAGTGATCAGGACCCCCGATCCGGCGCCCGGGACCAGCACCCCCAACCTTCCTCAAAACTTCGGGAACCTGATCGTCGGCACCGGTGGACCGCAGAACCTGTTCGTGCGCGGCGCCGATCGCTGGAACATGCACGAGATCTCGCTTCCCAACGGCGAGGGCTGGTCGACCAACCTCGACACCCACATCTCGACGGTGGCAACCGACGGGCCGGGCTCGGATTCCCTATATGTCGACTCGCGGCTCGACCCCGATGACCACGACGGTGCGGAATCGACCGATCTCTACATATGGAAACCGGACGGCAGCATCACCTGGCTATCCCGCGATCGCCGCATTCCAGTCGGCACGCCGCAGACCACGCGGACGTTTGCGGAATACGCCAGCGACGTGCCCAATTTCACGATGTCGGCAGACGGCGAGACCGTGGTCTTCAAGTCGAGTTCCCCGCTGCTCGACGCCGACACCACCTCCGGCTCAAACTCGCGCCTCTACAAGTGGCACAACGGCCAGCTCAGCTTCATCGGCAAGCGGCCCGACGGCAGCGTGCCTAACGGGAGCTTTAGCGCGGGCTCGAGTCTGGGATCGGAAGGATATGCCCGCTACGCGGTCTCGCGCGACGGCAGCCGGGTCGTCTTCAGCGCTTTCCGGCTCGACGACGGATCTCGACGCAGTCTCTACGTGCAGACCGACGGCCAGCCGACGGTCGAGGCGAGCAAGGCCGAAGGGGTGCCGCCGCTGTCGGCTAACCAGCCCTTCGACGTCACCTACCGCGGCGCCGCCGAAGACGACTCGCGCGTCTTCTTCACCAGCGCCTCGCGCCTGACGCCCGACTCCGGCGCGTCGGGAGAAAGCGGCGGTGGCGCGGCGGACCTCTACGCCTATGACGTGCCGAGCGACACGCTGCGCGACCTGACGCCGCGCCTCGACGGGCTCGGCGATCCCACCGTCGACCCGGCGACGGCGGACCGGGGTCGTGCGCTCGGCGTCGTCGCCAACTCGAGCGACGGCAAGCGGATCTACTTCGTCGCCGACGCCCAGTACCCGACCGCGCCCAACCCCGAAGGCGACCTGCCCTCGGCCGGCGGGCACAACCTCTACATGGCCGAATTGGACGGGATCGACGACCCGATCGAGCTGCGCTTCGTCGTGACGCTGGGGTCGCTGGACAGCGGCAACTGGCAGCTGCCCTGGGCGTCGGGCACGTTCGTCTACGGCGTCTCCAACCAAGGCAAAACGGCCTTGGCCTCGCCGGACGGGGCAACGCTCGGCTTTGCCTCGACCGAAAGCCTGACCGGGCAGCCGCTGGGCCTGACCGAGCAGCTCTTCGCCTATGACTCCGAGCAGGGCACGCTGGATTGCCCGTCGTGCCCGAGCGACGGCTCGCTGCCGGCCGAGACGGTCGGCAAGTACAACCCCGGGCTCGAAGAAGTCCGCTCGAACTGGCAGTCCGAAAGGGGCGTGTCGCGCTGGGTGAGCAGCGACGGAACCGTCTTCTTCAGCACGGCGACGGCGCTGCTGCCCGAGGATCAGAACCAAACCCCCGACGTCTATGAATTCCACGACGGGGCGCTGGGCATGATCACCCGGGGCTCGGTGGGAGCGAAAGGCATAACCCTCTTCACCAACGCCAGCGTCGACGGCAGCTCGGTCTTCTTCACCACCCTGGAAGCGCTGGCGCCCCAGGACAAAGAGCCTGGGGTCCCGAAGGCCTACGTGGCCCGGGTGGGCGGCGGCTTCCCCTACGTGGCGCCGCCGCCGCCGTGCGACCCGAGCGCGGGCGCCTGCGAGGGCGCGCCGAGCAGCGCGCCTGATGCCCCCGGGGCTGGCACCGCCGCCTTCGAGGGCCCGGGCAACCCGAAGCCGAAGGCCAAGCGACGCTGCCCGAAGGGCAAGCGCAAGGTGCGGCGCAAGGGCAAGGTGCGCTGCGCCCCGCGCAGGAAGCACCGCAAGCACAAGCGAAACGCCAAGCACAACCGGAGGGCCAGCCGATGAGCGCCAAGACCGCGAAGTTCCACCGTAGCTTCCTGCTCGTCCTGGCGGCCCTGGCGGTCTCGCTGGCGGCGCTGGCGCCGGCCGCGGGGGCCGCCCCGACCGGCCCCTTCGCCTTCCGGGCGGACGCCTTCGCCAAGGCGCACCCGGCGCTGCGGCCCGAACTGGCGCGGTTCTGCGTCCCGGCCGCCTTCCAGTGCGTGGCCTTCGACCAGGCAGGCTGGACGCAGGCGATCGAAGAAGCCCCCGAAGACATCCAGGCGGGCGGGCACACTGACTTCAGCGTGCACTTTCGCTTCGCCCCGACCCAGGGGCCGGGGGAACAGAACTTCCTCACCGCCGGCCACCCGAGGCTGGTGACGTCCGATGCCCCCGCGGGATCGGTCGGCAACCCGCGCGCGGTGCCGCGCTGCGAACTGGCCGATTTCCATCTGACCGCCTTCGGCGCCTGCCCGCCGGAGAGCCAGATCGGGAGCAGCATGACCGCGACCAACTTCGGCGGGCTCGAAGGCCTCATCATCTACAGCCCGGCGACGAGCCTGGTGCCCTCGCCGGGCCAGACGGCGCTGCTCGGCTTCAAGTCGTTCGCCTTCTCGGTCCTCCTGCACCCCGAAGTGCGCAGCGAAGGCGACTACGGGCTGCGGATCACGGCCGACGGCATCCCCGACTCGCTCGCCGAGTACATGGGCAGCACGCTCACCCTCTGGGGCGTGCCGCACGACCCTGTGCACGACCCATATCGCATCGACGAGGTCGGTTCCGAAGTGGGCTGGCACCTTGAAGGGGTGCCGCGCCCCTTCTTCTCGGCGCCGACCAACTGTTCGACCGGGCCGATCACGCTGGACATCAAGTCGATCTCCTGGGAGCACGAAGACGTCGCCGAAGCGTCCAGCACGTCCCCCGAGCCGACGGGCTGCGAGGAAGTTCCCTTCGAACCGAGCATCTCGGCCCGGCCGACGACCAACGTCGCCGACTCGCCTTCGGGCCTCGAGGTCGACATCGGCACGCCCCAGGACGAAAGCTGCGAGCTGATCCCCGAGACGCAGCTCGAAGAAGAAGAAATGCTGGAAAACGCGGAATCGGTCTATGACTGCGGGATCGCAACCTCGCACCTGAAAGACACGACGCTGACCCTGCCCGAGGGCCTGGCGCTGAACACCGCGGGCGCCAACGGCCTCGACGGCTGCTCGAGCGCCGAGATCGGCTTGACCACGCCGCTGGGAGTCACCCCGCAGCAGTTCACCAAAGCTGTGCCGAGTTGCCCCGACGCCTCGCGGATCGCGAGCGTCGAAGTCGACACGCCGCTGCTGGAAGCGCCGATGCCGGGTTCGGTCTACCTCGCCGACCCCTACGACAACCCGTTCAAATCGCTGCTGGCGATCTACGTCGTCGCCGACGACCAGGAACGCGGCCTGATCGTCAAGCTCGCGGGCGAGGTGAAAGCGGACCCGGTCACGGGCCGGCTGACCACGCTCGTGCAGAACGCGCCGCAGTTGCCCTTCTCCCATTTCCTCCTGCACTTCAAGCAGGGCCCGCACGCGCCGCTTCGCACCCCGGGCTGCGGCAGCTATCAGAGCGATGCCGAGCTGACCCCCTACTCGGCGCCGGAATCGTCCGTGGCGATCAAAGACAGCTGGCAGGTCACACAGGGCCCCGGCGGCTCCTGCGAGGTGCCCAACGCGCCGAGCCTCGACGCCGGCACGGTGAGCCCCTCGGCCTCCAGCTACAGCCCCTTCGTCATGCACCTGCGGCGCGACGACGGCACCCAGAACTTCAAGGCCGTCACGATCAGCCCCCCGCCGGGCCTGATCGCCAAGCTGGCCGGAGTCGGGCGCTGCTCAGATGCAGAGCTCGCCACGGCCGCCGCCAAGAGCGGTGCGCAGGAGAAGGCAAGCTCCTCCTGTCCGGCCTCCTCTGAGCTGGGCCAGGTGGTGGCAGGAGCCGGTGCCGGCCCAAGCCCCTACTACGCCGAGGGCAAGGCCTACCTGGCAGGCCCCTACAAGGGCGCCCCGCTGAGCATGGCGATCATCACCCCGGCAACCGCCGGGCCCTTCGATCTGGGCACGATCGTCGTTCGCGTCGCCCTGCACGTGGACTCAAAGACGGCCCGGATCACCGCCGTCTCGGATGAGATCCCCTCGATCCTCGAGGGGATCCCGCTCGACATCAGGACGGTCGACCTGATCCTCGACCGCGACCAGTTCACCAAGACCGGCACCAGCTGCGATCCCTCCTCGGTCGAGGGGCAGCTGACCTCGACCCTGGGCCAGGTGGCAGACATCGCCAGCCGCTTCCAGCTGGCCGAGTGCACCAGCCTGGGCTTCAAGCCTCAGCTCTCGCTGCGCCTCAAGGGCGGCATCAAGCGCGGCAAGCACCCGGCCCTGACCGCGGTGCTGAAGCCCCGCCCGGGCGATGCCAACCTGGCCGGGATCTCAGTCGCCCTGCCGCGATCGGAGTTCCTCGACCAGGCCCACATCGGCACCGTCTGCACCCGGGTGCAGTTCGCCGCCGATCAGTGCCCGCCGGCATCGGTCTACGGCAAGGCCTACGTCAGCACGCCGCTGTTCGACTTCCCGCTGCGCGGCAAGGTCTATCTGCGCTCATCCAACAACAAGCTGCCCGACCTGGTCCCCGATCTGCGGGGCCCGGCCGACACGCCGATCAAAGTCGAGGCCTCAGGGGGCACCGACTCGATCCGCGGCGGCATCCGCAACACCTTCAACCTGATCCCCGACGCGCCCTTCACCAAAGTGGTGATGAAGCTGAAGGGCGGCAAGAAGGGCCTGCTGCAGAACTCCCGCAACATCTGCGCCCACGTCTTCCGCGCCACCGTCCGCTACACCGCCCACAGCGGCAAGGTCAGAAGCGGCCTGCCGCTGCTGCGCAACTCCAAGTGCAAGCGCTCGCGGCGCAAGGCCCAGCGTCACGCTCACCGCCGCCCGCAGGTGCTGGCGCGGGCTGCCGCTAGGTAGGGATGGGCGCCTGTGCCAAGAAGCGCCGGCGCCTGAGGGGCGCCGGCGCGGTGCTCGGCGCCCTCGCGGCTGTCTTGGCGCTGAGCGCCCCTGCCGCCGCGGCGCCGACCGACCCGATCTACATCTTCTCGCCTGTACCGCCGCCGCCGCCGAGATTGCCCGAACCGCCGCCGACTGGCTATTTCAACGGCCCCTGCGGGCTGGCGGTCGACTCCGGCGGGAAGTTCTGGCTCTCCGACGGCTACCACCGCAGCGTCGATGTCTTCGACGCCAACGCCATCTACGATGGCCAACCGCTCTCGGCCACCAGCCAGGCCAACCCTCATACCCGAGCCTATGACGACCCCTGCGGCATCGACCTCGACTCGACCGGGCGCCTCTATCTCAACAACTACCATCGCAACGTCGCCCGCTTCCCGACGCCGGTCTCCTCCGGCACGGGAGCGGTGCTGGTCGGCTCTGAAGAAGCCACGGGGGTGGCGGTGGATCCCACCGACGATCACGCCTACGTCGACGCCAGGGACGCCGTGCGCGAGTACGACGCTTCGGGTTCCTTCGTGGGAGAGATCGGCGCCGCTTCGCTTGAAGACGGCTACGGCATCGCGGTCTCGGGTTACTCGGGCACGGAAGGCTTCCTCTACGTCCCCGACGCCGGCTCGAATACCCTCAAGGTCTATGACCCCGCCACCGACGCCGATGACCCGGTGGCCGAGATCTCCCCGCCGGGAGGCTTCGCCTCGCTGGTCGACTCGAGCGTCGCCGTCGATGACGCCGGCGGCGATGTCTATGTCACCGACACCGTGCAGCCCGCCCACACCGAGGAGCCGCGGGCGCGCGTTCAGATCTTCGATTCCGCCGGCACCTATCAGGGTCACCTCAAGTACGACGTGATCGGTGGTTCCCCCACCGGCATCGCCATCGACGACTCCGGCGGGGCCAACCAAGGCCGCGTCTACCTCACCTCGGGCAACACCCATCGCGGCGCGGTCTACGCCTATGCGCCGGGCTCGGCGACGACGGCGACGCCGCTGGCCTCCAAATTCCACATCCCCCTGCTCGGCAGCGGCCTGCTCTTCCCCACCGTCACGATCGGCGGGCCCGGCGGCGGCGCCCTCGAATGCGAAGGCGACGCCTGCCAGATCCTGCCGCCCGAACCGGTCGACCCGACCTTGACCACGCTGCTCAGCGGCCGCGGCAACCCCAAGCCGCGCTACCGCCAGTACCGACGGGCGAAGGCGAAGAAGCGTCAGCGCCGGCGCCGCAGCCATCGCCGGAAGCACGGCAAGCGCGCCCGCGCCTCTGCCTCGAGCTTGCTCTCAGCGGACGCGGCGACGACGCCCACCCCGGTTTCCTCGTCGCTTCGGTCCACCCCGGATTCACCGCCCGCGGCCCAGCCGGTCACATCCGCTCTCGCCACGCCGCACGCCTCGGCCCTGCTCCCCGGCGCCGAAGGCTTCGCCGCCGAGGCCTGGGCCGACGGCGGCGCACCCGCCACCCAGGCGGGCTCGCACCCCTACGACGTCGAGCTCTCGCTCGGCCTCGACCAGGGCTCGGGCGACTCCCACCTGCGCAGCGCCCGTCTCACCTTGCCGCCGGGCCTCCTGCTGAACCCTGCCAACGGCACCGGCCTGCTCTGCTCAGACAGCTCCTTTGCCAAACCGAGGATCACGCCCTTCGCCGCGGGCTCCGAATCGGGGGAGAGCTGCCCCGATCAGTCCCAGGTCGGCACGGTGACGGTCTCAAGCGGCGGCCAGCAGCGCAGCTTCGGCCTCTTCAACATGAACCCCCTCGCCGGCAAGGCGGCCCGCTTCGGCGCCGCCCCCTTCGGCTACCCGCTTCACTTCGATATGGAGGTCCGCGCCGACGTCCCCGGCGCCTACATGACCCTGGAAGCGAGTGAGATCCCTGAAGGCCTCGAGCTCGAAGGCCTCGGCGTCGACCTCTGGGGCGTGCCCTGGGATGCCACCCACAACTTCCAGCGGGGCGACTGCCTGAACGAGGCAGAGCCCGCCTTCGGCTGGGGAAAGTGCTCGGCTGGCGAGCCGCTCACGACCAAGCCGCGCGCCTTCATCACTCTGCCGAGCCTTTGCGGCGCGCCGCTTGCCTTCGAGGCCACGGCCTCCTCCTGGCAAGGTTCGGGCAGCGAGACCGCCTCAGCCCAGAGCGCCGCCCCGGTCTCGGGCTGTGGGAACCTCGAATTCAGGCTCTCACAGGAGGGTCTGCTCTCGGTCAAGAAGGCCTCCTCCGCCTCGGGCTACGTCTACCGCTTCTACAACGAAGACGAAGAACAGACCAACCCGCGCGGGCAGATCCAGGCCCTGGCCCGCAAGGTGACGGTGCAGCTGCCGCAGGGCACGACGCTCAACCCCTCGGTCGGCGCCGGCCTCAGCACCTGCTCTCCCGCCGAGCTGGCGGCCGAAACCGCCTTCAACGCTCCCGCCTCAGGCTGCCCTGCAGCTTCCAAGATCGGCATCTTCCAGGTCGGCCTGCCCTACTACACGAAACGGCTCAGGGGCGCGATCTACCTCGCCCAGCCGCATCAGAACCCCTTCGGCTCGCTGCTCGCGGTCTACCTCGTCGCCAAGTCGGCCGACCGCGGAATCCTGATCGAGGCGCCGGGCCGCCTCAGCCCCGACGGCGAGGGCACGATCACCGCCACCTTCGACAACCTGCCCCAGCTGCCCTATTCCGACCTCGAAGTCAACTTCCGCTCGGGCCAGCGGGCTCCGCTCGTCTCGCCGCCGCACTGCGGCAACGCCGCCAGCAAGCTCATCCTCACCCCCTGGGCATCTGAGGTACCCGACCGGGTTCTCGACACCAACTCGCCGATCGAGCAGGGCTCTGAATCCGGCCCCTGTCCCGCCGGCACCCCACCCTTCGCGCCCGAAGCCCTGGCCGGTGGCGTCAACGCCAACGTCGGCTCTTACACCCCCTACTACGTCAAGCTCTCCCGCCGCGATACCGAACAGGAGATCACCTCCTACTCGCTGATCCTGCCCAAGGGGATCACCGGCAAGCTCGCCGGGGTTCCCTTCTGTCCCGAGGCCGCAATCGAGGCAGCGAGGCACACCAGCGGCTTCGCCGAGACCGCCAACCCCTCCTGCCCGGCCGCCTCCCAGGTGGGCCGCACCTACACCGGCTACGGGGTCGGCGACGCGCTCACCTACGCGCCGGGGAGGATCTACCTCGCCGGCCCCTACCACGGCGCGCCCCTGTCTTTGGTCACGGTCAACGCCGCTACCGTCGGCCCCTTCGATCTCGGCACGATCGTGATCAGATCGGCCTTCCAGGTCGACCCCGAGACGGCTCAGCTGGAGATCGACTCCGCCGCCTCGGACCCGATCCCCCACATCATCGACGGCATCCCCCTGCACCTCAGGGAGGTCCGCATCTACATGGACCGCTTCCAGTTCACCCATAACCCATCGAGCTGTGAGCCGTCCCAGCTCATCTCCCGGCTGGGCGGCTCGGGCGCCACCTTCACCGACTCCGGCGACGACTCCGTTGCCACCGCCGCCAGGCACTTCCAGCTGCTCAACTGCCTCACCCTGGGCTTCAAGCCAAAGCTGGGCCTGCGCCTGCGGGGCCCGGTGCGTCGCGGCGCCTTCCCCTCGCTCAGGGCCACCTTCGTCTCCAGGGGGGCGAAGGACTCCAACCTGAAGAAGATCGAAGTCGAGATGCCCCACTCGCTCTTCCTCGCCCAGAACCACATCCGCGCCGTCTGCACCAAAGCGCAGTTCGCCCAGGAACGGTGCCCCAAGAGCTCGGCCTACGGCAAGGCAGTCGCGAGAACGTTGCTCTTCGACACCCCCCTGCGCGGCCAGGTCTACCTGCGCGCCTCCAGCTCCCGCCTGCCTGACCTGGTCGCCGACCTTCACTCCGGCGCGATCCGCATCGTCGTCGAAGGGCGGATCGGCCCCGGCAAGCACGGCGGCATCCGCACCTTCTTCGACCAGCTCCCCGACGCCCCGATTGACTTCTTCAAGATGACCCTCAGGGGCGGACGCCACGGCCTGCTGCAGAACTCGCTCAACATCTGCGCCGCCCCACCGCTTGCCACGGTCAGCGCCCTCGGCCAAAACAACATCGGCGCCCGCTTCTCCTCGGTGCTGAGGGGGCAGTGCGGCAAGAAGAAGAAGAGCAAGAAGGCGAAGCGCCGGTCCCACCGCCGATGAGACGCATCGCTTCCTCGCTCCTCCTGGCAGGAGCGACCCTCGCCCTGCTCTCCGGCTGTGGAGGGGGAGATGGGGAGCAGGGCAGCAGCGCCGCTCGGGACCAGTCCGCCGCTGCGGCCAAGTCAAAGGGCGATGCCGCCGAGCAGGAAAAGGCCCAGGGCCAGGAAGAGAGCGGCGCCGTCGAGGCAAGTCCCAACCCCGCCCGCCAGGACGTGCCCGTCGGCAGCCCCACCCCCGGCTCCAAGGCCGTCGCCCCTGGCGTCCCCGTCGTCAAGGGCGGCGACAACTCGATCCAGACCTTCGGCACAGAGGCTGAGGAAGCTCCCCGCGACCAGGCCGTCTCGAACCTCCTCGCCTACCGCGACGCCCGCCTGGCGGGCCGGTTCGCCCGCGCCTGCGCTCTTGCCTCGGCTGAGTTCCGCGACCAGCTGGTGCAGCTGATCGCGAGCGCCAAAGTCAAGGGCGGTGCCGAGAAGCCCGAGGGCTGCGCCGATATTCTCGCCCTCTTCACGCCCGAGAGAGACAAGGCGGCGCTGCGAGAGAGATTCCAGTTGAGCGAGGTCCTCAGCTTCCGGGCCAGGGGCGACGGCTATGCCTACCTGATCTTCAAGGGGGCCGGAGGCAAGCCGATGTTCATCGCGATGGCCGATGACGAGGGGCGGTGGAAGGTCAACGTGCCCGAGCCGGAAGCGTTCATGCTCGGCAGCGGCACCGCCCAGTAGCTGCCTCTCGACGCGACCAAACTTGTCATCGAGTTTCGGTGTACGTGGTCCTCCAGTTTCGGTGTTTGATCTCCTCCAATTTCCGAGTTTGCGATACTGGCCTTATGGCGGCACGTCTTTCGCGGTCATTTGAGCGTCGACTTGCCGGCGTTGTGGAGCGGTTGCTGGCCGAGGAGCCGGTGGTTGCTGTCCACGGGGCGAGGACCGTTGGCAAGTCGACAATCGTGCGGGCGCTCGCGAGGGAAGCGGGGCGGACCGTCGTCGATCTTGACGACCCGCAAACGCGTGATGCGGTGGCGGCGAGCCCGGCGGCGTTCGCCGCCGCCGACCCCCCCGTCTTCATCGACGAGTATCAGCACGCGCCGGTGATCCTGGATGCGATCAAGGCAGAGTTGAACCGGGATCTTGGGCCGGGCCGCTACGTCCTCACCGGATCCACTCGGTACTCGAGCCTGCCCGGCGCGGCGCAGTCCCTAACCGGCCGCCTTCACGTCACGACGCTCTGGCCCCTTTCGCAGGGAGAGATCGACGGAAAGCAAGAGGAGTTCGTCGCCCGTCTGCTGAGTGACCCGGAGACGCTGGTGACACCCTCCACGTCCAGCACGTCGCGGGAGGAGCACGTCGAGCGCATCCTTCGCGGCGGCTTCCCGCTGGCGGTGGAGCGCTCGGCGGGCGCAAGCCGGAACCGCTGGTTCGACGACTACCTCAACCTCGTCATCGCACGCGACGTCGCCGAGCTGTCGAACATCCGACAGCGGGAGAAGATGCCCCGCTTGGCTGCCCGCCTGGGAGCGCAGACCGCTCAGGTGCTGAACGTCGCCCGGGCCGCGGCGGACATCGAGATCGAGAGCTCGACCGCCGAGCATTACGTCCGCCTCCTGGAGGCCGCGTTCGTGATCCACAGGCTCCCGGCCTGGGGCACGACCCTGCGGGCCCGCGCCTCGGCGAAGCCGAAGCTTCACTTCGTCGATTCGGGGGTCGCCGGCCGGATGCTGCGGGTGACGAGCGCACGCCTCTCGGCCGCACAGCCTCAGGCGATGACCGAGCTCGGGCACCTGCTCGAGACTTTCTGCGTCGGCGAGATGCTGAAGCAGGCGAGCTGGATGGAATCGCCTGCCCAGCCCGGCCATTGGCGGACTCACGACGGAGACGAGGTCGACCTGATCCTCGAACGCGACGATGGAGCGGTCGCCGGCGTCGAGGTGAAGGCTGGGGAACGGGTCACCGGATCGGAGTTTCGAAGCCTCGCGAAGCTCCGAGATGGACTCGGCGAAAGGTTCCTGGGGGGCATCGTATTGCACCTCGGACGGCGGAGCTATACGCACGACGACCGGCTTCATGCCCTGCCTGTCGATCGCCTCTGGTTGACCGGGTAGGGCTACGGCACCGCCGTCGCCTCGGCCTCGACGCCGCCGCCCTCGATTCGCTCTCGCCGTCCGCCCCGCGCCGCCGTCACGCCGCCTTCCTCGCGCGTGAGCCGGTGCGCGAGGTAGACCGGGATGATCGAGATCAGGACCACCAGGACGGCGACAGCGTTGACTATCGGGCGCTCCTGGGCGCGGAAGAGGTTGCTGAAGATCCAGTAGGGCAGGGTCTGTTCGCCCGCCCCTATGGTGAACGTGGTGACGATGATCTCGTCGAAGGAGAGGCCGAAGGCGAGCAGGCCGGCGGCGCCGAGGGCCGAGCGCATGTTGGGCAGGGTGACGTGGCGGAAGGTCTGCCAGGTGTTGGCGCCGAGGTCGGCGGAGGCCTCCTCGAAGGAGGAGGACATCCTGCGCAGGCGCGCGATCGAGTTGTTGTAGACGACGACTATGCAGAAGGTGGCGTGGGCGACGATCACCGTGAACAGGGAGAGGTCGAGGCCGAAGACCTGGGTGAAGGTGTTGTTGAGGGCGACGCCGGTGACGATCCCGGGCAGGGCGATCGGCAGGACGACGAGGAAGGAGATCGTCTCGCGGCCGAAGAAGCGATGCCTGGCTACCGCAAGCGAGGCGAGCGTCCCCAGCAGCAGGGCGATCGCGGTGGCGACGAGCGCGACCTCGATCGAGGTCCAGAAGGCGTCGGGGGCGGTGCTTTCGATCGCCTTGGGGAACCACTCGAAGGTGAGGCCGGGCGGCGGCCACTTGAGGATCCTGCTTGCGTTGAAGGCATAGATCCCAAGCACGAGCAGCGGGATGTAGATGAACGCCAGCCCGGCGCCGACCGCGACGCGCAGCAGGATCGTGGATTGTCTCGAGAGCCTCACCGTTCTCCTATATGTGCTCGAAGGCCCCGAGCTTGCGGGCGACCAGCAGGTAGCCGGTCATCACCACGATCGGAACCAGCGCCAGGGCCGCGGCAAAGGGCAGGTTGTTGGAGATGTTGTTGAAGACGACGTTGCCGATGAACTGGTTGTTGGAGACTAGGCGCGGCGTGATGTAATCGCCGAGGGTGAGGGCGAAGGTGAAGATCGAGCCGGCGACGACGGCGGGGAAGGCGAGCGGCAGGATCACCCGGCGGAAGGTGGTGAAGGGCCGGCCGCCGAGGTCCTCGGAAGCGCTGATCAGCGAGTTGGGAATCCGCTCCAGCCCAGCGAATATCGGCAGGATCATGTACGGCAGCCAGAGGTAGCTCATCACCAGCCAGACCGCGGTATTGCCGTAGCCGGGCCCGTGTAGGCCCAGCGGCTGCAGCACCCAGTCGATCAGCCCGCCGCCGGAGAGCATGTTGCGCCAGGAGAGGACCTTGACCAGGTAGCTCGACCAGAGCGGAATCAGCACGGCGACGACGAGCACCGCCTTGCCCCTGCGGCTCGCCACCTTGGCCATGTAGAAGGCGATCGGGAAGGCGAGGACGGCGTCGGTGATCGTCACCAGAGCGGCGATCAGCACCGTTCTTCCGACGATCGTCCGGTACACCGGTTCGTCGAAGAGGATTTCGAAGTTTTCGAAGCTGAGCCCTTTGACGAGCTCGCCGCTGACCGCGTTGACCGACCACAGCGAGGCGACGAGAAGGAGCGCGAGCGAGCCGAGGTAGCCGACGACCAGCCATCCGACCGGGCCCGCCAGGAGCGCCCCCACCTGAAGGCGGGGGCGCCCGTGGAACAGCTTGGCGAGCCTGCGGCTCAACCCTTGATCGAGGTCCAGGCCTGGACCCAGTCGTTGTAGTTCTTGCAATCTTCGGAACCGTTGCCGCAATCGGCAAGCGGGGTCTTCCAGTAGTAGACGCGCTTCCAGAAGCCGGGTTCTTCCGCGTGGTATTCAGCGCAGAAGTTCGGGTTTTCGGTGTTTTCGCAGGCCAGTTCCTGCGCCGGAGCCTCGCCGAAGTATTCCGCCACCTCGGCGTTCGCCTTCGGTTCGATGATCCAGTTCATCCACATGTACATGCAGTTGGGATGCGCGGCTTCGGAGCTGATCATCCAGGTGTCGGACCATCCCGTGGCGCCCTCTTCGGGCAGGAACCCCTGGCTTGCCGGGCTGGCCGCCACGGGCTTGCCTTCTTCCTTGAGCAGGAAGTACTGGTACTGCCAGGTGGTGCCGACCTGGCTGTCGCCGCTGGCGAACGAGGAGATCTGCTTTTCGGCTTCCGACCAGTATTCGCCGACCAGCGAGCGCTGGTCTTTCATCAGCTGCACCGTCGCTTCGAACTGTTCTTCGTTCAGCTCGTAGGGGTCTTCGATCCCGAGGTCGGGGTTGTGCGCCTTCAGGTAGACCGCCGCTTCGGCGATCGACATCGGGTCGTCGTACTGGCTGATCTTTCCCTTGTACTTCGAGGCGACCGTTGGATCGAGCGTCACGTTCCAGGACCTGGGCGCGGGTTTTACCGAATCGCCGTTCCACATCAGCAGGTTCGCCCCACGACCGTGTGGTATTCCGTAGGGCTTACCGTCGAAGGTGTTGTACGGCTGGCCCTTGAGGTCGGCGAAGACGGTCTTGTAGTTGGGGACGAGACTGACGTTGACCGGGTCGACGTCGCCGCCTTCGAAGAGGCGGGCAGTCGCGTTGCCCGACGCCGAGACGCCGTCGTATTCGCCGCTGCGCATCAGCGAGACCATTTCGTCGGAGGTGCCGGCGGTCTTGTTGTTCACCTTGCAGCCGGTCTTCTGTTCGAACGGCTTGGTCCATTCCGGTTCGACGTAGCCGGCCCAGGAGATCAGGTTGAGCGATCCCTCGCCCTTGCCGAGCTTCTGTAGTTCTTCGCCGGTCGAGCCGCTGTTGCTGGACGAGCCGCAGCCGGCGAGGACGAGCATCGTCGCCAGCAGCCCTCCCACGATCAGCCACGCCGTCCGGGCGGGGTTAGTTTGCCTTCTCACGGTGGTTCCTCCTCTGTTGTCGCATTGCCCCGGACGGCGACCGCATGCTCCGGGCGCCAGCCGACGATTACCTCCCGCCCCTGCTCGGAGGTCGCGTCCGCGGACGCTCCCTCCACGTTTTGCCGGATCAGCTGAAGTTCGCCGCCCGCCTCGAGCGCGACCGTGTAGCGGGTGACCATGCCCGCGTAGGCGACGGCGGCGACGCGGCCGCGCTCGCGGCGCAGGCCGTTGGCTCCCGCGGCCGGGTCGAGGAGCTGGATCTTCTCCGGGCGGATGGTGAAGCGCTCGCCGTCGCGCTCGAGCAGGTTGGAGACGCCGACGAAGCCGGCGACGAACTCGCTCTGCGGCTGCTCGTAGAGCTCGACCGGCGAGCTGACCTGCTCGATCAGGCCCTCGTTGAAGACCGCGATCCGGTCGCTCATCGTTAGCGCCTCGTCCTGGTCATGGGTGACGTAGACGAAGGTGATCCCGACCTCGCCCTGGATCGACTTCAGCTCGACCTGCATCTGCTCACGCAGCTTCAGGTCGAGCGCGCCGAGCGGCTCGTCGAGCAGCAGCACCCTGGGCCGGTTGACGATCGCCCGCGCCAGGGCGACGCGCTGGCGCTGGCCGCCGGAGAGCTCGCCCGGCTTGCGCTCGCCGTAGCCGGGCAGGCGGACCATCTCCAGCGCCTCGTCGCGGCGCTTGGCGCGCTCGTCCTTCGGCACACGGGCGATCCGCAGCCCGTAGGCGATGTTCTCGCCGACCGTCATGTGGGGGAAGAGCGCGTAGTCCTGGAACACGGTGTTGACCGCCCGCTCATACGGCGCCACGCCGCTCACATCCTCACCGGCCAGCTCGATCGTGCCGCCGCTGGGATCCTCGAAGCCGGCGATCATCCGCAGCGTCGTCGTCTTGCCCGAGCCCGAGGGCCCGAGCATGGTGAAGAACTCCCCGGCCTCGACCTCGAGGTCAATTCCCGCAACCGCAACCACCTCGCCATAGTGCTTGGTGAGGCCAGCCAAGCGGATGTCAGGTGTAGCGGCTACACAGAGAAGTTATCCGAGCCGTTCAGGAAAGCAAGGACAAAGCCACAACGTGCGTTTATCCACAACGGCCAAGCCGCTCTACTCCCTCCAGGCGTCGACCAGGTCTTCGGGCGTGAGTTGTACGTCGAGGCCAGCACCGGCGGTGAAACCATGCGAGCTTACGCCGACAAGGGGGGTCTTTTCGCTGGCGCCGGGCACCTCGTCCCGGCGAGCGGCGAGATCCTGAACGTCGGCGCGGTTGAAACTGTGTCGCTGCCGCCACTTGACCGAGCCGACGAAGGAGACCTCCCTCGCTACCGGCCGGTTGTCGCCGCCGACCAGGTCGACCTCGATCGTGCCGGTGCGGTTCCAGTAGCCGCCTGCGTAACGGGCGGAGCCGAAGCGCTCGGCGTCCGGCAGCAGCCGCTCCAGGGAATCGCGCACCACTGGCTCGATCGATTTCCCCCTGAAAACCGACCAGCTTTTGCGGAACTCCTCGACCAGCAACTCTCCCCGCCCGCGCTCGATCAGGTCGACCTTGCGGTTGACGAAGCGCAGCCAGAAGCGCATGTAAGGGTCGACCAGCTCCCACAGCGCCGTCTTGGGCGCGGCCCGGGTGGAGTAAGGAGTGAGGCGCCGCACCACTCGCTTGGAGGCCAGCATCTGCAGTGTTTCGTTGACCGTGGTGGCGCTGAGGCTCGTCTGTCCGAGGATTCGGGAGTGCGCTCGCGCACCCGCGCCGAGCGCCCCGAGGACGGTCCGTGCCTGCGCCTCAGTCGCGAATTCGGCACTCAGCGCCCGCTCGGCGCTGACCACCAGGAAGGAGGTGGGATCGGTGAGTGCATCGCCCACGTAGGTGGCGAGCTTGCGTCCCCTGCCCCAATCCTGAGCGAGGACTGGGAAGCCGCCGATCACGAGGTACGCATCGAGTGCGTCAGCTGGCTCGAGACCGAGCAGCGTTCCGACGTCGGCCGGGCTGAGCGGTTCGATCGCCATCTCGCGCGCGCGGTCATACAGCGGTCGACCCTGGTCGGTCAGCGCTTCCATCATCGCCTCGTCGGAGCCGATCAAGATCGTCAGCATCGGCATCCGCTGCAGGGTCCGGTCCCAGACCAGCTGCATGACCGCCTCGATGCTCGACTCCTTGCCGGCGAGGTAGGGGAACTCGTCGATCACGAGGATCGTCGGCGTCGCCTTCGTGGCCCCGCCTGCGGCGAGCGCCAGCGCTGCCTCCCAGGACTCCGGGCGCAGGCCAGCTCGCACGTCGGCCGCGCGTGGCACCTCTGAGCCTTCGATCGCGCGCGTGAAGCGCCGCAGCTCGGTCTCGCCCTCCTCCTGCACAGCCGTGTAGAAGACGCAAGGGCAGTTGGCGGAACGCCCGAACTCCTCGACCAGGCGCGACTTGCCGACCCGGCGCCGGCCCCGCATCGTGACCAGGGCACCGTGCCCACCCCTCCTCACTTCAGCAAGGCGCTTGGCCAGCAGTCCCAACTCTCGCTCTCGGCCGGTGAACTCCATGCCCAGAGATTGTAGCGCGGGTTAGGACTTTACAACGAATAACTTTTGAAAAGTATTTCGGCCTAAACTTCCGATCCGCTCCGCTGTTCCTTTGCCACGCATAGCGCGGCAAAGGAACAGCGGAAGCGTTTTGCTGGGGCTAGAAGCCCGCGGGGTGGCGGGCTGTGTAGGCCTTGTTGTTGCGCAGGTCTTCGTGCCAGCGCGGGCCGGTCCCGTTGGAGTCGCCGGAGGTGTCCCAGCGGACGCCTGCGATCACGGCGTAGGCGTGACCGGCGTTGGCGTAGACGGTGATCCAGCGCCCCTCTCCTTCCAGGCCCCAGTTCTCCATCGGGCCGGAGGGCAGCGGGCTGTTGAGGAAGTGGCCGCCGTGCAGCGCGTAGCTGACGGAGCCGGAGCAGTCGTAACCGCGGTCCTGCCAGCGGCCGTGGCCGCCGCCCCATATATAGGGCTTGGTGCGAATGCGGTCAGCGGCCCAGATAACCCGCTTGACGCGGCCGGGCGCCGACTTGGGCGGAATCAGCATCCCGTTGGGGAGCAGGCGCGCCTTCGCGGTCGGGGTGCAGATGTCCGTTTCGGCGGGCGAGAGGCCGCCACCGCCACAGTTGGCGGACGCCCCGGCGGGCGCCAAGGCCATAGCTGCCAGCACCCCTGCCGCGGCTATACCTAGATTGAGCTTCTTCTTGTTGTTACGCAAACCGATCTCCTTCGTCGGCCTACGGGGTTAGCTGTCGGGCTGGCGCGAAAGGAGCCTGCGCCCCCGCCTGTACCAGGCGAGTTAGCCCCGAAAACGTGGTTCCCCCGCTCCCGTGACGCCTCCAGCGCACGGGACTCGGCGTTTCGGTTGTTTGGAACGGCGGCAGTGTAGACGATCCTGCGGCGCTCTGCTCATAAAACGCAAACATTTAGAATCTCTTTCGACGCCGACGTTGGTAGCTTGCGCTCTGCGATGGAACTTGCGGGGAGGACAGCGCTGCTGACGGGGGCCACAGGAGGCCTCGGACAGGCGATCGCCAAGGCGCTCGCCAGCCGCGGCGCCAAGCTCACCCTCAGCGGCCGCAAGGCCGAGGCGCTGGAATCGCTGGCGGCGGAGCTTGCGGGCGACGGCCACCGCGTAGTGGCCGCCGACCTGGGCGAGGAGGGGGCGGCGGAGAAGCTCGCCGCCGAGGCGGGTCCGGTCGACGCCCTCATCGCCAACGCCGGCCTGCCGGGCAGCGGCCGCCTGCGGGAACTGAGCGGCGAGCAGCTGACCCGCACCCTGCGCGTCAACCTCGAGGCGCCGATGCTGCTCGCCCAGGCGCTGGAGTCTCCGATGGTCGAGAAAGGCTCGGGCCACATGGTCTTCATCTCCTCGCTCTCGGGCAAGTCCGCGACCCCGCTCTCCTCGATCTACAACGCGACCAAGTTCGGCCTCCGCGGCTTCGCCCTCGGCCTCCGCGCCGACCTCGACCCGCTCGGCGTCGGCGTCTCCATCGTCTCCCCGGGAACGATCCGCGAAGCCGGCATGTACGCGGACTCGGGCGCGAAACCGATCCCAGGCCTGGGCACCGGCTCTCCCCAGCAGGTGGCCGATGCGGTCGTGCGGGCGATCGAGCGCAACAAGGTTGAGATCGCCGTGGCACCGGTGCGCCAGCGCGTGTTGGCCCACTTCGCTCTCTCAACCCCCGGCATCTCGGTCAAGATCGCCAGCGGCGACGCCGGCCAAAAAGCCGCCGCCGCAGTGGCCGAAGGACAGCACGACAAGCGGTAGCTCGAGGGGAGGGCGGGGGACCTCTCGAACGGGCGGATACTCAAATCGACGGCCTAATTAGGCCGTCGATTGGACGGTCGAGAGGTCCCCCGCCCTCCCCTCGTCCACAACATTTGGACAGAGCGAGGGGCACCCCGCCCGACGCTTGCCGTTGCCTAGGATGAAGAGCATGAGCGGCACGAACTCCTTCGGCGCCAAATCGACCCTCGAGGTTGGCGGTTGCAACTACGAGATCTTCCGGCTCGACGCATTGGCCGACCGCTTCGACGTCGCCCGCCTGCCCTACTCGGTCAAGGTGCTGCTGGAGAATGTGCTGCGGCTGGAGGACGGGGTCAGCGTCACGGCTGATGCGGTCGAGGCGATCGCCGGCTGGGACCCCGCGGCCGAGCCCAGCGTCGAGATCCCCTTCCAGCCTGCCCGGGTGCTGATGCAGGACTTCACCGGCGTCCCGGCCGTCGTCGACCTGGCGGCGATGCGCGACGCGATGGCCGAGATCGGTGGCGATCCGGAGGCGATCAACCCGCTGGTCGACGTCGACCTGGTGATCGACCACTCGGTCCAGGTCGACGCCTTCGGCAACGCCGGCGCCTTCGCCGTCAACGCCGAGCACGAGTTCGAGCGCAACGCCGAGCGCTACTCCTTCCTCAAGTGGGGCCGCGAGGCCTTCGACAACTTCAGCGTCGTCCCGCCCGCGACCGGCATCTGCCACCAGGTCAACCTCGAGCACATCGCCCAGGTCGTCTACAGCCGTGCCCCCGACCGCGGTCGCCATTTCGACCGCGATGCGGATGAAATGACGACCGCGCAGGCGTATCCCGACACC
This sequence comes from uncultured Solirubrobacterales bacterium, assembly GCA_963817905.1. Taxonomy (GTDB): domain Bacteria; phylum Actinomycetota; class Thermoleophilia; order Solirubrobacterales; family 70-9; genus VRUE01. The sequence goes on from CAWFPS010000003.1 coordinate 1,573,964, forward strand.
CTGGTCGGCACCGACTCGCACACGACGATGGTCAACGGCCTCGGCGTGCTCGGCTGGGGCGTGGGCGGGATCGAGGCCGAGGCGGCGATGCTGGGCCAGCCGATCTCGATGCTGCTGCCCCAGGTGGTCGGCTTCAAGCTCGGCGGTCGGCTGCCCGCGGGCGCCACCGCCACCGACCTCGTCCTCACCGTCACAGAGATGCTGCGCGAGCGCGGCGTCGTCTCCAAGTTCGTCGAGTTCTACGGCCCCGGCCTGGCGACGCTGGGCCTCGCCGACCGGGCAACGATCGGCAACATGTCGCCGGAGTTCGGCTCGACCTGCGCGATCTTCCCGGTCGACGCCGAGACCCTGCGCTACCTGGAGTTGACCGGCCGGCCGACCGAGACCCTGGAGCTGGTCGACGCCTACGCCCGCGAGCAGGGCATGTACTTCGAGCCGGGCGATCCCGACCCGGCCTTCTCCGACCTGCTCGAGCTCGACCTCGGCGACGTCGTGCCCAGCATCGCCGGCCCCAAACGCCCCCAGGACCGGGTGCCGCTGGCCCAGGCCAAGGAGGCCTTCCTCGAGGCGATGGTCGAGTTCGACCCCGCGGCAGGCGAGCAGCTCAGCGACGGCATCGACGAGGCCGGCCAGGAGTCCTTCCCCGCCTCCGACCCGCCCGCCGAGGAGCACGACGACGAGAGCGGCAAGCCCCGCCCCGCGGTCCACGAGGGCGCCGTGGCGCTCGCCGGGCGCGGCAGCGAGGACGCGATCGAGGTGAAGCTCGCCGACGGCACCAGCTTCGAGCTCGACCACGGCCGCGTCGTGATCGCCGCGATCACCAGCTGCACCAACACCTCCAACCCGAGCGTGATGGTCGGCGCCGGCCTGCTCGCTCGCAACGCGATCGAACGCGGGCTCGCCCGCAAGCCCTGGGTCAAGACCTCGCTGGCGCCGGGCTCGACCGTCGTCACCGACTACCTCGACAAGGCCGGCCTCACCACCTACCTCGACCAGCTCCAGTTCAACCTGGTCGGCTACGGCTGCACCACCTGCATCGGCAACTCCGGGCCGCTGCCGGCGGAGATCTCGGCGGCGGTCGAGGAGCGTGACCTCGCGGTCTGTGCCGTGCTCTCAGGCAACCGCAACTTCGAGGGGCGGATCAACCAGGACGTCAAGGCCAACTACCTGGCCAGCCCGCCGCTGGTCGTCGCCTACGCGCTGGCCGGGCGGATGGACCTCGACCTGACCACCGAGCCGCTGGGCGAGGACGGCGACGGCGAGCCGGTCTTCCTGCGCGACATCTGGCCCGAGGCGGAGGAGATCAAGGACCTGGTCGGGCGCTCGATCGCCTCGGAGATGTTCACCCGCAACTACGGGGAGGTCTTCGAGGGCGACGAGACCTGGCGCGCGGTCGAGGTTCCCGAGGGCGACCGCTACACCTGGCCGGACTCGACCTACGTCCGCCGCCCGTCCTTCTTCGAGGGGATGCCGGCCGAGGCGCCCGGGGTCGAGCCGATCGAAGGCGCCCGCGTGCTGGCCCTGCTCGGCGACTCGATCACCACCGACCACATCTCCCCGGCCGGGGCGATCAAGAAGGCGAGCCCGGCGGGGGAGTGGCTGGTCGAGCAGGGGGTCGAGCCGCGCGACTTCAACTCCTACGGATCGCGCCGCGGCAACCACGAGGTGATGATCCGCGGCACCTTCGCCAACATCCGCCTGCGCAACCTGCTGGTCGAGCGCAGCGGCGGCTTCACCCGCCGCTTCCCGGGCGGCGAGGAGACGACGATCTACGAGGCGGCGATGGCCTACGCCGCCGAAGGCGTGCCGCTGGTGGTGCTGGCGGGCAAGGAGTACGGCTCGGGCTCCTCGCGCGACTGGGCCGCCAAGGGCACCAAGCTGCTCGGCGTCCGTGCCGTGATCGCCGAGAGCTTCGAGCGCATTCACCGCTCCAACCTGATCGGGATGGGCGTGCTGCCGCTGCAATGCCCGGCAGGCGAGACGATCTCCTCACTCGGCCTGACCGGCGAGGAGACCTTCGACATCGGCGATCTGGAGGGCGGCGAGGCCAAGAGCGTCGCGGTCAGCGCCAGGCGCGACGGGGGCGAAGAGGTCGAGTTCGAGGCAACCGTCCGCCTCGACACCCCCAACGAGGTCGCCTACTTCCAAAACGGTGGCATCCTGCAGACGGTCCTGCGCAATCTTCGCAAGTAGTCCTTGTGGTGCTTAGACGGTGCCGGGCCAAGCGAGGCAAGGACGCAGGGAGCCTGAATAGCGGCGCTATTCAGGCGACTGAGGACGCCGCATCGCGCCAGCCCGCCACCGTCTAAACGCGCAAGGCGGTACAGGAGGGCCGCGGGAGGCAGGGGGGTCCGCGCGACCCTCACTGCACCTGCGCGTCGGTAGCCAGGGAGGGATGCCGACGCGGCCATTCCCCTAAACGGGACTGCTCAGAGGAACAGTCAGCCTCTAGCTATACCGCGTCGAACCCCGCGGGTCAAGGCATCCTGAGCGGATTACGGCGAATCCGCGACTCTTTGCGGGGAACCCGCAACGCCCCAGCCACGCCGTTCGATCAGCTCGATCCCGATCACGCTGCCCACCGGGCCGACCGGCGTCAGCGTCGCCGCCAGCAATGTGTAGGGCGCCTGGCGCCTGCCGCATGCGACCCAGATGAGGATGCAGAGCACCACGAACCCCAGCCCGTGCGCCCACCCAAACACCATCGTCTCGGTGTCGAACCCGGGCACCAGCCAGAAGACGATCAGCAGGCTGAAGATCCCCAGCTCGATCCAGGAGAGCCACTTGACCCACCTGAACATCGGCCCGGGCACCGGCTTGGGAAGAGCGCTCACGGCCTTGGACGATACCCGGGGCCGACGAACAGGTGCGCCGCATCGATCAGCGCGACGCCCTCGCTCTTGGCTTGGCGACGCAGCTCCGGCGTGAAGCCGCGGGCGAAGATCGCAAGACGGGCAGAGTCGGCCCGGCCGAGGGCGTCGCGGTGGGCGAGGAGCCGGCGCAGGGCACCGGCGGGCGCCTTTCGGTCCCACTTGCACGAGCCGAGGAGGTCGTAGCGGCCGCGTGAGGTGCCGACGATGTCGACCTCGACCTGGCCGTCTCGCGACCACCAGCAGCCAAGCTCTTGGGAGGTCGGCATGGAGTCGCTGGCGTAGCGCCCCACCCATTCGCGGCAGCAGTCCTCGAAGGCGGCGCCCATGAAGGTGTCAAGATCGCGTTCGACGACCTTGAGTACCTCTTTCACACGACCGCGCTCCAACAGGCTGCGGTTGGGAAAGACGAAGCGAAACCAGAAGCGGAAGAAGGGGTCCGCGAGCCGGTAGCTGGTGCGCCTCGGCTCGGGTCCCCTGGGACCGATGGGTGCGCGGGCCTCCAGGTAGCCCAGGGCCCCCAGGCGGGCAAGCATCTTGGTCAGGTTCGGCGTCGGAATCTGCGTCGCGTTCGAAATCTCACCGACGCGCGTCCGCCCGGCGGCGATCGCTCGCACCACGGCGAAGTAGGTGGCCGGGTCGCGTATCTCCTGCTCCTCGCGCAGCAGGTGCAGGGGCTCCTCGTACAGGGACTCGCCCTTAGCGAGGATGCGTGTCGCGATCAACTCTTTGAGCTCCCCGGGGCCGGCCCAGACCTGGTACTGCGGGGTGCCGCCGAGAACGGCGAACCGCCGCAGCTTCTGCTCGGCGCTGAGGCGCTTCGCGGCGAAGAGGGAGGCGTCGCGAAAGTCGAGGGGAGGGAGCAGCGGCCGGTAGTCGGCCCGGCCGTAGAGCGGGGCGCCGGGCTCCAGCAACTGCTCCATCAGCTTCAGTGCGCTGCCGCTGAGGATCAGGGTCACCTGCGTTCCCTCGCGCTGCCAGCGGTCCCAGTGGCGCTGGACGATCGAGTCGAGCGCCGGCTGGGCAGCCTTCATCCACTGGAACTCGTCGAGGATCGCCGTCACCGGCTTCTCGCGAGCCAGCTCCGCCAGTGTCTCCAGCGCCTCGTCCCAGGAGTCGAAGTGGAGCGGTACGCGGGGCCCGAGCAGCCGCGCCACCTCCCCGGCGAACAGGTCGAGGTGCGCCCGCTCGGTCTGCTCGTCGGCCTGGAAGAAGACCCCACGCACGCTGCGCAGCGCGTGGGTCAGCAGGAAACTCTTGCCGATGCGTCGCCGCCCGCGCAGCACGACCAGCTGCGGAGGACGCGCGATCGCCCCTCGCAGGCGCTCCAGCTCTTGCATGCGGTCTATAAGGGCGGTGGGCATGTGCGGGTAAGTGTATCGCGAGTTAGTCACTTATGAGTAAGTAACTCTTGACGCAGCCCGAAGTTGATCGGTGCCGGCGACGCCAACCCGGTGCCGCTCGTCCTCGTGCAGCGTGGAGGCGAGAAGGTCAGGGAGAGGGCCCTTGCCGGGAGCGAGCGGCCGGCGCTCGACCCCGACGGCTCTCGCCACCATTGGCGTGGTGGTCGTCTACCTGGCCGCGGAGCGGGAGATGCGCTGGCTCCGCCGCTACCCCCGGCGCCTGTCTAGGCGCCGGGGGTGAGCGCGGTCAAGACGATCCGCTCCTGCTCCCGCGCGTGGGCGCCGGAGTAGCCCTCGCCCGGGCTGGCCCGGATCGGGCGGCCGATGTAGCCGAGCTCGACGCCCTCCGGGAGGAGGTCGGGGAGGCGGCGTGACATCACCTTCCAGCAGCCCATGTTGCGCGGCTCCTCCTGGACCCAGGCGATCTCTTTCAGGTTCGGGTAGCCGGCGACGATGCCCTTGAGCTGGTCGGAGGCGAAGGGGTAGAGCAGCTCGACCCTGGCGATCGCGACCTTCTCGGCGTCCTCGCGCCGTTCGCTGCCGTCGAGGTCGAAGTAGACCTTGCCGGTGCAGAGGACGAGACGCTCGACCTTCTCGCGCCGCTCGACCGCCTTCGGGTCGTCGAGGATGAAGTGGAAGTGGCCCTCGGTCAGCTCCTCCGGCGCCGCGGTGGCGCGGTCGAGGCGGAGCAGGCCCTTGGGGGTGAAGACGACCAGCGGCCGCGGCTTGCGGATCAGTGCCTGGCGGCGCAGCAGGTGGAAGTACTGGCCCGCCGTGGTCGGGTTGGCGATGCGGATGTTGCCCTCCGCGGCGAGCGCCAGGAAGCGCTCGATCCGGGCGCTGGAGTGCTCGGGGCCGGAGCCCTCGTAGCCGTGCGGCAGCAGCAGGGTGAGGCGGCTGGTCTGTCCCCACTTGGCCTCGCCGGAGACGATGAAGCTGTCGATGATCACCTGGCCGGCATTGGCGAAGTCGCCGTACTGGGCCTCCCAGAGGACCAGCGCCCCGGGCATCGCCGCCGAGTAGCCGTACTCGAAGCCGAGGCAGGCGGTCTCCGAGAGCGGGCTGTTGTAGAGCTCGAAGGGGGCCGAGGCCTCGCTCAGGTTCTGCATCGGGCAGTACTCGAGGCCGGTGTTCTCGTCGTGGAGGACGAGGTGGCGGTGGGAGAAGGTGCCGCGCTCGGTGTCCTGGCCGGTGAGGCGGATGTGGACGCCCTCGGTCAGCAGCGAGGCGAAGGCGAGCGCCTCGGCGTGGCCGAATTCAATCCCGCCGTGCTCCAGCGTGTCGAGCCGCTTGGCCAGCGGCTTGCGCAGCTTGCGGTGGATCGTGAAGCTCTCCGGCACCTCGATCAGAGCCTCGTTCAGCTCGTGCAGCCGCTCGGCCGGCACCGCGGTCTGTACCGGTGGGCTGGCGCTGCGGTCGAGCTCGCCGGTGGCGCTGGTGGTCACGGTCGGGTCCTCGTATTCGCCCAGCTCCATCTTGTGGCGCAGGTCCTTCAGCCCGGCCGACATCTCGTCGTGGCGCTGCTTGGCGGCGGCGTCGACCTGCTCGCGCTCGAGCACGCCCTCGCTGACCAGCTGCTCGGCGTAGATCTCGGAGACCGGCGGGTGGGCCTTGATCTTGGCGGCGATCTGGGGCTGGGTGTAGGCGGGCTCGTCGGTCTCGTTGTGGCCGTAGCGGCGGTAGCCGATCACGTCGATGACGATGTCGCGCTCCCAGCGCTCGCGGTAGGCCATCGCCAGGCGCATCGCCGCCGAGCAGGCTTCGACGTCGTCGGCGTTGACGTGGACGATCGGCACGTTGAAGCCCTTCGCCATGTCGGCCGCATAGGGGGTCGAGCGGGCGTCCTCGGGGTCGGTGGTGAAGCCCACCTGGTTGTTTTGGATGATGTGGATCGTGCCGCCGGTCGTGTAGCCCTTGAGCGCCTGCAGGTTGAGCGTCTCGGCGACCACGCCCTGGCCCGGGAAGGCGGCGTCGCCGTGCAGCAGCACCGGCACCGCGGCCTTCGGCCTGTGCTCGATCGCCGGGCCCTCGAAGTCGGACTGGATGAAGCGGGTGGCGCCCTCGACCACCGGGTTGACGAACTCGAGGTGGCTCGGGTTGGGATAGAGGCGGACGGCGATCTTCTCGCCCTCGTGGGTCTCGTAGATCCCCTGGTGGCCGTAGTGGTACTTGACGTCGCCGGTGCCGCCGTGCGGGATGCCTGCCACGGCCTTGACCTGGTCGATCTGCTTGGCGCCCTCGAACTCGGCCAGGATCGACTCGACCGAGCGGCCGAGGTTGTGGGCGAGGACGCTGAGCCGGCCGCGGTGGGCCATGCCGAAGACGACCTCCTCGGCGCCGTTGCGCCCGGCCAGTGTGACCAGCTCGTCGAGCATCGTCACCACCACGTCGAGACCCTCGATCGTGAAGATCTTCTGGCCCAGGTAGGCCTTCTCGATGAAGCGCTCGAACTGGAAGACGTCGATCAGCCGCATCAGCAGGCGCTTTTTCTCCTCGCCGGCGAGCGGGGCGCGGTGGGCGCCGGTCTCGACCATCTCGCGCAGCCAGGTGCGCTGCTGGTGGGAGGAGAGGTGCTCGAACTGGTAGGCGATCGTGCCGCAGTAGGCCTCGCGCATCCGCGGCAATGCCTCGAGCAGGGTCTCGCCGGGGACGCCGATGCGCAGGATCGAGGCCGGCACCCGCGCCATCAGCTCCGGGGTGAGGTTGAGGGTCTCGGGCTGGATCGCCGGGTCGCCTTTGGGCTCGCGGCCGAGCGGGTCGAGGCGGGCGGAGAGGTGGCCGTGGGTGCGGTAGCCCTTGAGCAGCGAGGTCGCGGACTGCACCGCCTGCAGCAGCTCCTCGTCGGGCTGGGTGGTGGTGACGCCGGCCTCGGCGCTGCCGGCGGTCGCGGTGCCGAGCGGCGGGGCCGAGGCGGAGGCCGGGTGGGCGGCGGCGATCGGGGCGGGGTCGAGCCCGAGATCGGCGCTGAGCGCCTCGTAGAACCCGGCCTCGCCCTGCAGCAGCTGCTCGATGCTGCGCAGGAAGGCGCCCGACTCGGCGCCCTGGATCACCCGGTGGTCGTAGGTCGAGGTCAGCGTCATCGTCTTGGAGACGCCGATCTGGCGCAGCCGCTCGGGGGTGGCGTGGGCCCACTCGGCCGGGTAGGCGATCGCCCCGGTGGCGACGATCGCGCTCTGGCCGCTGAGCAGGCGGGGGACCGAGGCGACGGTGCCGATCCCGCCCGGGTTGGTCAGCGAGATGTTGGTGCCCTGGAAGTCGTCGGCGGTGAGCTTGTTCTCCCGCGTCTTCGTGATCAGGTCCTCGTAGTAGCTGTGGAAGGCGGCGAAGTCGAGCCCGTCGGAGCCCTTGATCGCCGGCACCATCAGGCTGTGCGAGCCGTCCTTGCGCTCGACATCGACGGCGATCCCGAGGTTGACCGGCCCGTTCTCGATCGCCACCGGCTTGCCGTCCACCCGCCCGAACGTCCGCGTCATCACGGGATGTTCCTTGGCGGCCCCCACGATCGCCCAGGCGACGAGGTGGGTGAAGGAGACCTTCATCCCCCGCTCCTTGAGCTGGGAGTTGAGAGCCTTCCGCTTCGCATCCAAGGTGTCGACGGCCACGGTCCGGAACGAGGTAGCGGTGGGAACCTCCAGGCTCTCATCCATAGCCTGAGCCAACATCGCCGCAGGCCCCCGAAGCACCTTCTCCTCCCCGGAGGCAACAGGCCCAGCCCCGTTCCCAGCCGCCAGCACGTCCTCCTTGGTCACCTTCGCCCCCGGCCCAGACCCAGCTACCGAAGCAAGGTCGACGCCGTTAGCAGCAGCAACCCTGCGGGCGACGGGCGTCGCCCGAACCTCGCTGTCCCCGTTGGCGGCAAGACCGTCTGCTCCAACCGTTCCGTCCGCAGGGGTCGTGGACTCGGGGGGGCCGAGAACGGAGGCGGAGCCCCCGCCCGCAGGCCCCCCCGAGGCCGCGACGCCTGCGGCGGACCCGTTCGAACCCTCGCCCGGCTCCATCTCAACCAGCGCCGCCCCCACAGGCACCTCGTCGTCGACAGCCACCAGCAGCTTCGTAATAACGCCGTCCATCGGCGCCGGCACCTCGGCATCGACCTTGTCGGTGGACACCTCGACCACCGTGTCCCCCTCGGCGACGAAATCGCCCACGGCGACGTGCCACTCGAGCACGATCCCCTCGGTGACCGACTCGCCCATTTCGGGCATCGCAATCTGCACGGTCGCCGTCTCCGCCATTTCTTCCCCTCAGTCTATGAAAACGGGCTAACGCACTTCTAAGTCGAGGTAGGCTGCAAGGCGATGAACTACTTCGTCACCGGCGCCACCGGCTTCATCGGCCACAACCTGGTGCGGCGGCTGCTGCATCGCGAGGGGACGATCTACGCGCTGGTGCGGGCCGGCTCGCGCGGGCGGCTGGAGGAGCTGCGCACCTCCTTCGGACCGGACGGGGCGCGGGTGGTGCCGGTCGACGGCGACCTCGCCCAGGCCGGCCTCGGGGTCTCCGAGGAGGACCTGCTCGAGCTGCGCGGCAAGGTCGATCACTTCTTCCACCTGGCCGCGATCTACGACATGACCGCCGGCGCCGAAGCGCAGGAGATCGCCAACGTCGAGGGCACCCGCCACGCGGTCGAACTGGCGGGCGCGATCGAGGCCGGCTGCTTCCACCAGATCAGCTCGATCGCCGTCGCCGGCCTCTACAAGGGCGAGTGGCGCGAGGACATGTTCGAGCAGGCCGAACACCTCGACACCCATCCCTACTTCCGCACCAAGCACGAGTCCGAGCGGGTCGTGCGCGAGGAATGCCGCCGGCCTTGGCGCGTCTACCGGCCGGGGATCGTCGTCGGCGACTCGCGCAGCGGGGAGATGGACAAGATCGACGGGCCCTACTACGGCTTCAAGCTGCTGCAGCGGGCGCGCCGGGTGCTGCCCTCCTGGCTGCCGGCGCTCGGGGTCGAAGGCGGCGAGATCAACATCGTCCCGGTCGACTACGTTGCCGACGCGCTCGACCACATCGCCCACCAGCCCGGCCTCGACGGCCAGGCCTTCAGCCTCACCGACCCGAACCCCAAAAGCGCCGGGGAGATGATCAACCTCTTCGCCCGCGCCGCCGACGCCCCGCAGGCGACGCTGCGACTCGATTCCGGCGTCACCGACCCGGCGACCTCATTGGTCCGCACGGGGCTGCGCTTCTTCCCGCCCGCCAAGCGGCTGGCCAAGGCCGGGCTGGGGGAGCTTGGCATTCCGGCCGGGGTGCTCAACTACTTCAACTACCCGACCCACTTCGACTCGACCAACGCGCAGGCCGCCCTGGAGGGCTCGGGGATCTCGGTGCCGCCACTGGAGTCCTACGCCGACCGGATCTGGGACTACTGGGAGCGCAGCCTCGATCCCGACCTGTTCAAGGACCGCTCGCTGGGCAGCGCGGTGCGGGGCAAGGTGGTGCTGATCACCGGCGCCTCCTCGGGGATCGGCAAGGCGACCGCGGTCAAGGCGGCCGACGCAGGCGCCACGGTGCTGCTGGTCGCGCGCTCGATCGAGAAGCTGGAGGAGACCAAGCGGGAGATCGAGGCCGCGGGCGGCATCGCCCACATCCACAGCTGCGACATGTCGGACATCGAGGAGATCGAGCGGATGGCCGAGGAGGTTCTCGGCTATCACGGCCACGTCGACATCCTCGTCAACAACGCCGGCCGCTCGATCCGCCGTTCGGTCGGCCTCGCCTACGACCGCTTCCACGACTATGAGCGGACGATCCAGCTCAACTACCTCGGCGCGGTGCGGCTGATCCTCGCCCTGCTGCCCTCGATGCGGGCGCGCAAGTCGGGCCACGTGATCAACATCAGCTCGATCGGCACCCAGACCAACCCGCCGCGCTTCTCGGCCTACGTCGCCTCGAAGGCGGCGCTCGACGCCTTCAGCCGCGTGATCGCCTCAGAGGTGATCGACGATGGAGTCCACATGACGACGATTCACATGCCGCTGGTGCGGACGCCGATGATCGCGCCGACGCGGATGTACGACGTCTTCCCGGCGATCTCGCCGGAGGAGGCGGCGGAGATGATCGCGGGCGCGATGGTCTCCCAGCCGAAGAAGGTGGCGACGCGGCTGGGCACCTTCGGCGAGCTGCTCTACGCGGTGGCGCCGACGGTCAGCGACAGAATTCTCAACCAGGCCTACAAACTGTTCCCGGAGTCCCAAGCGGCCAAGGGGAAGGGCGAGGAGGCGCCGGACAAGGCGCCTTCCACCGAGGCGGTTGCCTTCGCTCACCTGATGAAAGGTGTGCACTGGTAGAGGGCAGGGACCTCTCCGCCGTCCAATCGCCGGGCTAATTAGCCCGGCGATTTGAGTATCCGCCCGTCGGAGAGGTCCCCGCCCTCTTCAACGGACAGCTCTCATGAGTATGCGGAGGCTTAAGCATTGGGGGTGGGGGTTTGAGGATCAGGCGCCTTCTGGGAAGGAGCTTCGGGAGGCTGCTGCGGGGATCGGGGAGCGGTTGGGGTTTGGGAGGGAGCCTGAGGCGCCGGTTCCGCTTGATGAGGTTGAGGTTCGCGGGTCGCGGTTGAGGCCTCCTGAGGCGTTTGGGGACCTTTTTACGGGTGAGCGCTACGAGCGGGTGTCGCACTCGCTGGGGAAGGCCTACCGGGATGTGGTGCGGGGGTTTCGGGGGGAATTTCCTAATCCGCCGGATCTGGTCGCCTATCCCAGGGACGAGTCGGAGATCGAGGTGGTGCTTTCCTGGGCCGAGGCCGAGGGGGCGGCCGTGGTGCCGTTTGGGGGTGGGACCAGCGTGGTCGGCGGGGTGGAGGCGCCGCTCGGGGACAGGCCGGTCGTCTCGCTGGACCTGAAGCGCCTGGACCGGGTGCTGGAAGTCGATGCGGAGTCGCTGGCGGCGCGGATTCAGGCCGGGGCCACGGGGCCGCGACTGGAGGACCAGTTGCGGGAGCACGGGCTGACCCTGCGCCACTTTCCGCAGAGCTTCGAGTACTCGACCCTGGGGGGTTGGATCGCGACCCGGGCCGGCGGGCACTTCGCCACGCTCTACACCCATATCGACGACCTGGTCGAGTCGGTGCGGGCGATCACGCCGCGGGGGACCTGGGAGAGCCGACGGTTGCCGGGCTCCGGTGCGGGCCCCTCGCCCGACCGGGCATTGCTCGGCTCCGAGGGCATCCTCGGCGTGATCGCCGAGAGCTGGGTCCGCGTCCGCCCGCGACCCGAGTTCAAGACCTCCTGCTCGGTCGAGTTCGAGGACTTCCACGCCGCCGCCGCGGCCGTCCGCGAGATCTCCCAGTCGGGCCTCAACCCGGCCAACTGCCGCCTGCTCGACGCTCTAGAGGCGGGCACGACCGGAGCGGGCAGCGGCGAGAGCCACCTCCTAGTCCTCGGCTTCGAGTCCCCGGCCCTACCGGTAGACGACCCAATGCAACAAGCCCAAGACATAGCCCACCACCACGGTGGCCAAACCAAGGGGCCGACGGGCCGATACGTCAAGTCAGACTTGACGTATCGGCCCGTCGGCCCCAGTTCCGGGGATGCGGTGGGGGCTTGGCGCTCGGCGTTTTTGTTGGCTCCCTACTTGCGGGATACGTTTGTGGCTTGCGGGGTGCTCAGTGAGACGTTTGAGACGGCGATCACCTGGGACCGTTTCGAGGATTTCCATGCCAATGTGATCGATGCTGTGCGGCGGAAGGTCGCCGAGGTCTCCGATGGCCCCGCCGACGGCCCCGGTGCGCCTCGCGTCAGCTGCCGGCTCACCCACGTCTACCCGGACGGCCCGGCTCCCTACTTCACCGTCCTCGCGCCGGCGGTTCGCGGCGGCGAGGTCGAGCAGTGGGACGAGATCAAGGCCGCTGCGGGCGAGGCGATCGCCGAGGGCGGCGGCACGATCACCCACCACCACGCCGTCGGCCGCGATCACCGCCCCTGGTACGACCGCCAGCGGCCGGCCCCCTTCGCCGCCGCCCTGCGAGCCGCCAAGCGCGACCTGGACCCCGCCGCCATCCTCAATCCCGGCGTCCTAATCGACCCGTAGCGCTTACAGAGCGCTTACACGCTCCTCACTTCCCCTGTACGAGGGGAGTCGAGGATCGCCTTGTCCGATTCACTCGACAAGGAGGTCCACGATGTTCGACTCGCTTCGCAAACGCGCTCGCACGGTGGCGACGCTGGCCGTGGCGGCGGCGCTCACTGTCGGCGGCGTTGCCCTGGCCCAGGGAGGGTCCGGCGGCAACTCAGAAAGAGGCCCCGGTGCCCGAAGCGGCAAGCGGATGCCACCGCCCCCGATGCTGCCCGGCGGCAAAGACCTGACCTATGCCCAGCTGCACGTCCAGCACGAAGGGGAAGCGCAGGTGATCCGCATCGACCAGGGCAAGATCACGGCCGTCGACGACAGCTCGGTCACGCTTGAAGAGAACGACGGCAACGAAGTGACGATCGACGTCGACGACGGGACCAAGGTGCTCGCCGGCCCCGGCAAGACGTCAGGTGTCGCCGACCTGAATACCGGCCAGGAGGTCACCGTCTGCGGTCCCGAGGGCGAGGCGGCGAAGGCGATCGTGGTGCCGCCCAAGAAGGGCCGCCGGATGGGCGGCAAGGGCAACGGCCAGCTGCCCCCGCCTCCGCCCGGAGACCGGCTCGGTGGCTCGCGAGGTGGACCGCCGCAAATGCAAGGCTAGCCCTGTGAAGGGAGCCATCCTCGTAGTGGAGGACGAGCAGGCGATCGCCGATCTCGTTCGCGCTTACCTCAAGCGCGACGGGTTCGGCGTCGTCTGGGCTTCCAGCGGCGAGGCGGCGCTGGAGGAGCTCTCGCGCCACCCGGTGCGGCTGGTCGTGCTCGACATCGGTCTGCCGGGGATCGACGGCTTCGAGGTCTGCCGCCGCCTGCGCGCCCGCACGGGGGTGCCGATCCTGATCCTCAGCGCCCGCGACGACGAGGTCGACCGGGTCGCCGGGCTGGAAGCGGGAGCCGACGACTACGTCGTCAAGCCGTTCTCGCCGCGGGAGCTGGTCGCCCGCGTGAAGGCGATCCTGCGCCGCGCCGGGGGCGGGGACGGGACGCTGGAGGACGCGGTGCTCTCGGTCGGCGAAGTCGAGCTCGACCGGGCGGCGCGCACGGTCTCGGTCGACGGCGGGCCGGTCGAGTTGACCGGGCGCGAGTTCGACCTGCTGGCGGCCCTGCTCGCCCACCCGGGCGTCGTGCTCAGCCGTGACCGCCTGCTCGAGCTTGCCTGGGGGGAGAGTTCCCCGGCGGCACCCGCACGGTCGACGTCCACGTCGCCCAGCTGCGCGCCAAGCTCGGCCGTCCCGACCTGGTGCGAACGGTGCGCGGCGCCGGCTACAAGGTGGTGGCGTGACGGAGCCGACCTTGACCACGCCAGAGGGGAGTCAAGGTCGGATGCGCTCGCTGCGGGCGCGACTGTTCCTGGCGATCCTCGGGGTCGTGCTGCTCGCGGTGGCAGCCTCGCTGGCGCTCGGCATCGTGCTGACGCGGAATGCGGTCGACGAAACCCTGCGCAGCGAGGCGGCTCGGCGCCTCCGGACCCCACCGCCGCCCGGGGTGCGCCTTCCGCCCCCACCGCCGCCGGTTGAAGTCTTCAGCGGCGACTTTCGCCGCTATCTCGCGGCGCTGCTGATCGCCGGCGGCGCCGCGGCGCTGCTTGCCGCCGCGGTCGCGGCGCTGCTGGCGCGGCGCCTCACCCTGCCGCTGCGCCGTCTCTCCGAGGCAGCGGGGGAGCTGGCCGCGGGCCGGCGCCCCGAGCCGGTGCCGCCGGAGAAGACCGAGGAGCTCGACCGCCTCGCCACCTCCTTCAACGAGATGTCCGAGCAGCTCGGCCTCGCCCGCGACGCCGAGCGGGCGATCCTGCTCTCGGTCTCCCATGACCTGCGCACGCCGCTGACCTCGATCCGCGGCTACGCCGAGGGGATCGAGGACGGCACGGTCGAGCCGCGCCAGGCCGCCGCCGTGGTCGGCCGCGAGGCCGAACGGCTGGAGCGGCTAGTCGGCGACCTGCTCGCCCTCGCCCGCCTGCGCCAGGGCGTGATGGAGGTGCGCAGCGAGCCGGTCGACCTGGCGGCCGTGGCCCGCGAGGCCGAGGAGCGCCTGCGCCCGCGCGCCGCCGAGGCGGGCGTGAGCGTGCGGGTCGAGGGCAGCGAGGCACCCGCCACGGCCGACCACGGCCGCGTCCTCCAGGTCCTCACCAACCTGCTCGACAACGCGATCCGGGTCAGCCCACGGGGCGGAACCGTCGTCCTGCGGGCCGCGCCCGGCCAGGTCGAGATCAGCGACGAGGGCCCCGGCATCCCGCCCGACGAGTTGCCCCATGCCTTCGAGCGCTTCCGCCTCCGCGCCCGCGCCGGCCGCGGCTCCCCCGACGGCGCCGGCCTCGGCCTCGCCATCGTCCGCGAGCTGAGTGAGGCGATGGGGGGCAGCGCCAAAGTCGAGAATCTGCCTGCCCAGGGAGCCCGCTTCACGATTCGCCTGCCCGCCGCGGATTGAGTCTCCCCAGCTACCCTCCCTGCATGAGCGGCGAAAAGCCAGCACCCGCGCCTGACCCGTGGCGCGCCACCGAGGAATCTCGGCGCCGGCAGCCGCTCGACGACGCCAAGCGTCCGCTCGCCGTCAATCTGGCCGAAGGCCTGGCTCTCAGCGAATTTCTGTCGACCTTCACCGGCAGCGCTCGCCGCAGCGTCTGATGCCCGAGCCATTGCGCCTGCGCGAGAGGCCTCGGGACCGGGACGATCTGGAGGCGCTGGAAGCCGCCCAAAGCGAGCCGGACGAAGAGGGCTGACGGCGCTCAGCGCTACCCTTTCGCGACTGAATCTCCCTGGCCGGGTGGGATTGCGCCTGTTCCGCCGGCAAACCCAGGATGGAAACCATCACCTCTGAACAGCCGACGGTCCCGGCTCCCGCCGCCGACGCCCCGCCCTCGATGGACGATCCCGTCGTGCCGCGGCGCTCGCCACTGCGCGCCGCGATCAAGACCGGGCGGCCGCAGGAGTGGATCAAGAACCTCTTCGTCTTCGCCGGGCTGCTGTTCTCGGGCAAGTTCAACCAGTCCCACGAGGTGCTTGAGGCAACCCTGACCTTCGTTTCCTTCTGCCTTATCTCCAGCGCCGGCTACTACGTCAACGACCTGGTCGACGTCGAGCTCGACCGCAAGCACCCGAAGAAGCGCTTCCGTCCCCTGGCCGCGCGCGAGCTTTCCGAGGGGGCTGCGAAAACGATCGCGCCCCTTCTTGCGCTCGTGGCGGTCGGCCTCGCCTTCGCCTCGGTCAACTGGGAAGTCGGGCTGATGGTGATCGGCTACGGAATCATCCAGGTCGCCTACAGCCTCTGGCTGAAGCAGGTCGTGATCGTCGACGTGATGACTCTGGCCACCGTCTTCATCCTCCGCGTCGCCGCCGGTGCCGTCGCCGTCGACGCCCATGCCTCCGAATGGCTGCTGCTGTGCACCGGCATGCTCGCCCTCTTCCTCGGCTTCACCAAGCGCCGCCAGGAGGCGGTCTCCGAGCTGCACGAGGGAACTGCCAGCCGCCCGGTCCTCGAGCACTACTCGCTCCCCTTCCTCGACCAGATGGTCGCCATGGTCACCACCGGCACCGTGATCAGCTACTCGATCTACGCCGTCAACTCGCCGATCGTCGGCAACAAGATGATGTGGACGATCCCGCCCGTGGTCTACGTGATCTTCCGCTACCTCTACCTGATCTACGACCGCGCGGATGACCGCTCAATCGCCGCGATGGTCTCCAAAGACAGAGGCATGGTCGCCGGCGGCGCCGCCTGGGTAATCGTCGCCTTCCTCCTGCTCTACGCCTTCAACTGAGGATTGGGCTCTCGCGCCCGCTCATCCGCCTACCATGGCGTGGATGACTGAGGCTGATGCGGGCGCCCTGGGCCCAGCGGAGATCGCTGCGATAGACGCTCAGTATGAGCCGTTCCCCGCATTTGCGGACTGGCCTCAAGAGCTCCCGGACCCTGGGCCCTGGCAGCACGCCAACGATGATCTCGAGCGCGCCACCGAGGCGGTGGGCGACGAGGATCTAAAGCGGGCCCAGATGGTCGCTCAGCGAGCCGCGGCGTTCGATACCGGGGCAATCGAGGGCCTCTACTCGACGAATCGCGGGCTGACGTTCACGGTTGCGGAACAGGCCGCGCAATGGGAGGAAGAGGCCCGCGAGCAGGGAGGCAGCAATGCCGTCGCGCTGTTCGAAGCCCAGCTCAAGGCATTCGAGCTGGTGCTCGATCACGTCACCGATCGACCGCCGACCCTGACGCAGGCGTGGTTGCGGCGCCTCCACGAGGAGATCGTCGCCCATCAGGACAAGTACATCGTGCACACATCAGGTGGCACACAGGAGCAACAGCTCCCTCGCGGCGAGTACAAGAAACATCCAAATCACGTGCGCACGGAGTCGGGCGACATTCACGCATATGCACCCGTGGAGGCAACGCAGTCAGAGATGCAGCGGTTCGTCGAAGAACTCGAAACGGAAGTGTTCGGGAACGCCCACCCGGTCATCCAAGCTTCCTACGTGCACTACTGCCTGGTTGCCATCCATCCGTTTGCGGATGGCAACGGCAGGGTTGCTCGAGCCGCTGCGTCCGTATACACATACCGCGCTGCGACCGTGCCACTCCTCGTCTTCGACGATCAGCGGGCCGAATATTTTGAGGCGTTGGCGGCAGCGGACCGTGGCAGAGCGATGCCGTTTGTGGACTTTGTGATGAACGCCGGTGTCAGCGCAATCGAATTGGTCAGCGACTATCTGCGCACGATTCTGGTGCCCGACCCAAATCATGTACTTGAAAATTTTCAAGACATATACAACGCACACGAGGAGCATGAGGAGCTTGATCGCCTCGGCCTGTCGTTCGCCGACTGGCTTGCCGACATCGCAGCGGAGCAGATTTCTGCACTTGCGACAAACCGGAACAACGTAACGATCGAAGTAGAGAAGCTCGACGGTTACAAACAGAAACCCCCAGCTGGGTACCGCGCCATTCGCCCAGCCGGCACCAGGTGCGTGCGGATGGAATTTAAGGCGGCGGCGCCGGCCACCTCGAACCTTCCCCGCCGGTTCGACGTTTTTGTCTCGAAAGACATTGGACCTTCCGCGTCTCTCCTCGTGCAGGGCGTTCAGATGGAGGGCGAAAGCTTGGTCTTCAAGCGCTCTGAATTGCGCCCGCGGATCTCCAGCGTCGTTCAGCGCCGGGCCGAAAGCTTGATCAAACGAGCGCTGGGGAACGGTTTGGCGGAGCTTCGCGAAAAGGTCAGCACCGAGTTGGGCGCCACCTGAGCACCGAGCTCAGTCCGGCTCGACCGCGAGGTCCGAGATCAGCTCGGTCTTGCCGCCCCGCTGGAACTGGAGATCGATCGTCTCGTTCTTGCGGTAGGTGCCGAAGAGGCCGAGGTACATCGCCAGCCAGCGGCCGGTGCCGACCTTCTCCTTGACGATCTGGCGGGTGAAGACGATCTCGCCCGCCGCTACGCGGTAGTCGTCGCCCTCGCTCTGCTCGACCCCGTTGACGTAGACCACGTAGGGCGCCTCGGACCCGGCCGGCAGCTTCACCCGCCGCCCGGCCGCGTAGCTGCCCTTGGGGATCTCGGTCTCGGTCTCGGTCATCGTCTCACTTCGTCTCCTGGCGGTTTATCCGTCATATGGACGGATAAGCCGCCACTCAGCCTTCGCCTTCGAGAGTCTCGCGCACCAGGTCGAAGGGCGTCTCGTGGCCACTCGGGTCGAGCTCATCGCGGCGAACGCCGCCGCGGTAGGGCATGAAGGTGCCGTCGCCGCGCACGTCGATCCCGGCGGTCGGCTTGCGCAGCAGCCCCTTGCCGCTGAGCTGCAGGCGGGCGTGGACCTGGGCCTCGGGACCGAAGTCGCGCAGCGCCGAGACTCCCTTCACCGGACCCTCGGCGCGGATCTCCAGCGCCCGCTCCCGCATCGCCGCCACCGCCTCGCCGAGATCCTCGAAGCCCAGGTGGTCGACCTCGGAGCCGTGCCGCACGGTCAGCTTCCAGCGCGACAACGGCGGCGGGTCTAGGCGCCGCGCAGCGGGCGCTTCGGGCGCCGCGCCGGTGGCCCGACGATCTTTTCGGGACCCTCGCGCTGCTCCAGCGGGACGTAGTCGCGCTCGCGCTCGCCGGTGTAGATCTGGCGCGGGCGGGCGATCTTCTGCTCGGGGTCGTCGAGCATCTCCATCCACTGGGCGACCCAGCCGGCGGTGCGGGGGATGGCGAAGATCACGGTGAACATCTCGGTCGGGATCTCCAGCGCCTCGTAGATGATCCCCGAGTAGAAGTCGACGTTGGGGTAGAGCTTGCGCGAGGTGAAGTACTCGTCCTCAAGGGCGCGCTTCTCTAGCTCGCGGGCGATCTCGACCAGCGAGTTGTACTCAGTCGCCTCGAAGACCGGCTCCATGTACTCCTGGATGATCCGCGCCCGCGGGTCGTAGTTCTTGTAGACGCGGTGGCCGAAGCCCATCAGCTTCTCCTCGCGCGCCTTTACCTTCTCGAGGAAGGCGGGGATGTTCTCGACCGACTCGATCCGGCGCAGCATGCGCAGAACCGCCTCGTTGGCACCCCCGTGCAGCGGGCCGTAGAGCGCCGCCACGCCCGCCGCCACCGCCGAGTAGGGGTCGACGTGGGAGGAGCCGACGCCGCGCACGGCGTTGGTCGAGCAGTTCTGTTCGTGGTCGGCGTGGAGGATGAAGAGCACGTCGAGCGCCTTGGAGAGGCTCTCCTTCGGGACGTGCTTCATTTCCGTCTTCTTGAACATCATCGAGAGGAAGTTCTCGGAGAAGTTGAGGTCGTTTTCGGGGTAGACGTAGGGCAGCCCCATGTTGTGCCGGTAGGAGAAGGCCGCCAGGGTCGGCACCTTGGCGATCAGCCTCACCGCCGCCATGTAGCGCTCTTCGGGATCGTCGATCGCCTTCGCCTGTGGGTAGAAGGTGGAGAGCGCGCCGACCCCGGAGAGCAGCATCCCCATCGGGTGGGCGTCGTAGCGGAAGCCCTCGAAGAACTGCTTCAGGTCCTCGTGGACGAAGGTGTGGTGGGTGATGTCATAGACCCAGCGGTCGAGCTGCGGCCCGGTCGGCAGCTCGCCGAAGATCAGCAGGTAGGCGACCTCGAGGAAGGTGGAGCGCTCGCAGAGCTGCTCGATCGAGTAGCCGCGGTGTTCGAGGATGCCCGCCTCGCCGTCGATGTAGGTGACCGAGGAGCGGCAAGCGGCGGTGTTGGTGAAGGCCGGGTCGTAGGCCAGCATGCCGAATTCGTCGGGGTCGACCTTGATCTGGCGCAGGTCCATCGCCCGCACGGTGCCGTCGACGATCGGCAGCTCGTAGGTCTGGCCGGTGCGGTTGTCGGTGACGGAGAGAGAGTCGGAGCCCATGCCGGCGCTCATTCTTTCAGCTTGTGCCGCTCGGCTGTTAAGAGATCGGTAGGGGCTCGAAGCGGGTCATCGCGTGCAGCTCGGCAAAGCGCTCGTCGATCTCCTCGCGGGTGAGCCCGGAGACCCGCTCGGTGCCGAAGCGCTCGACGTTGAAGGAGGCGAGCACGGTGCCGTATCCCATCGCCCGCCGCAGGCAGGCCTCGTCGGGCTCGCCCTCCTGGCTGTCGAGGTAGCCGAGGAAGCCGCCGGCGAAGCTGTCGCCGGCCCCGGTCGGGTCGCGCACGTCCTCGAGCGGGAAGCCGGGCAGGGCGAAGAAGCCATCCACGGTGAAGAGCGCGGCGCCGTACTCGCCCTGCTTGGCGACGACGGCGCGCGGGCCGTGCTCCATCAGCGCACGAGCGGCGCGGGCGAGGTTGGGCTCTCCGGTCAGCTGGCGGATCTCGGCGTCGTTGAGGACGACGCACTCGACCTCGCCGATGGCGGCCAGCAGCGAGTCCCTGGCGGTGTCGATCCAGAGGTTCATCGAGTCCAGGGCGGAGAAGCGGGCGGCGCCGCACTGGGCACGGACCTGGCGTTGCAGGTCGGGCTGGATGTTGGCTAGGAAGAGGGTGTCGGCGGCTTCGGCGGCGGTGGAGAGCTTCGGCTCGAACTCGCCGAACACCCCCAGCTGGGTGTCCTCGGTGTGGGCGACGTTGAGGTCGTACTCGTAGCGGCCGCGCCAGAAGAAGGACTGCCCGCCGGTCACGCGCTCGATGTCGTCGGTGAGGACGCCGCGCTTCTCGAGGACCTCGAACTCGGCCGGGCCGAAGTCCTCGCCGACCGGGCCCACGGGGCGGACGTCGGTGAAGAAGCTGGCGGCCAGGGAGAAGTGGACGGCGGCGCCGCCGAGCATCTTGTCTCGTTCGCCGAAGGGGGTCTTTACGGCGTCGAAAGCTATTGAGCCGACTACGGTCAGGGACATTGAGGTGGGCAGGGTAGCGGGGGCCGGGGGCGTGTCGAGGGGAGCCTATGTTCGCTCGGCTGCGCCTCGCTCACCAAGATGGAGCCGCTTCGCGGCTGATGATCACCTTGCCGGGGGCCGCTTCGCGAGGCTCCCCTCGACACGCCCCCGGCCCCCGTTGTCCAGCCCGGCGCAATTTCGTTCCGCCGTTTCGGGAGGTGTCGCGGTCCCCAAGGGCCGAGGCGCCCTCGGTCCCATTGCCCTCGCCGACTATGGTTCGCCGCCGTGAAGGCTGTTCAGATAGAGGAGTTCGGGGGTCCCGAGACGCTTCGGGTCGTTGAGGTTGACGATCCGGTGGCCGGGGACGGGATGGTTGTTGTCGATGTCGCGCGGAGTGGGATCAACTTTGCCGATACGCATGCGACTCGGAACGACTACCTGGCTGAGCAGGCGTTGCCGCTGATTCCCGGGGCCGAGGTTTCCGGTCGTACCGCCGATGGGCGTCGGGTTGCTGCTTTGCTGGGCAACGGCGGCTACGCCGAGAAGGTTGCCGTGCCGGAGGCGCTTTTGGTTCCGCTGCCCGACGAGGTCGATGACGACCAGGCGGCGGCGATGCTTTTGCAGGGGCTTACCGCGGTGGCCTTGGTCAAGCGCTGTGCTCGGGTCGAGGCCGGGGAGACGCTTGTGGTTGAGGCTGCTGCGGGCGGCACCGGCAGCATGGCGGTGCAGCTCGGCAAGCGGGCCGGGGCGAAGGTGATCGGGCTTGCCTCCTCCGAGGAGAAGCGGGCCCTGGTCGAGCGCCTCGGCGCGGATGCGACCGTCGACTCGCGCGCCGAGAATCTGGGCGAAGCGATCCGCGAGGCCAACGGCGGCGAGCGCGTCGATGCGGTGCTCCACATGAGCGGCGGCAAGGCCTTCGACGAGGAGCTGGGCATCCTCGCGCCGCTGGGGCGGATGGTCGTCTTCGGGATCGCCTCGCGCGAACAGCGCGACGTCTCGACCGCGGCCCTGCTGCGCGGCTCCAAGACCGTGGTCGGGTTCTGGCTTGTCCACCTGCTTGCCCGCCAGGACATCGCCGTGCCGATGATCGGCGAGCTGGTCGGGGCCGTCGCCTCGGGTGAGCTCGAGGTCACCGTCGGCGGCGTCTACCCGCTCTCCGAGGCCGCCCGCGCCCACGAAGACCTGATCGCCCGCCGTAGCAGCGGCAAGCTATTGCTGGACCCGTCGAAGTGACCGCCTTCAAAGAGCTGGGGCTCTCCGCGCAGATCCAGCAGGCAATCGACGAGCTCGGCTTCGACGAGCCGACGCCGATCCAGGACCAGGCGATCCCGGAGCTGCTCGGAGGCCATGACGTGATCGGCCAGGCCCAGACCGGGACCGGTAAGACCGCCGCCTTCGGCCTTCCCCTGTTGCAGTACCTCGACCCCGCCAACGACGAGGTCCAGGCCGTCGTCCTCACCCCGACTCGCGAGCTCTGCATCCAGGTGACCCAGGCGCTGCGCTCCTACGCCGAGCACCTCGATGTCGAGATCGTCGCCGTCTTCGGCGGCGCCCCGATCAAATCCCAGCAGGCGCAGTTGCGGGCCGGCGCCCATGTCGTCGTCGCTACCGTCGGCCGGATGATGGACCTGATGAGCCGCCGCTCGCTGGTCCTCACCGCGGCCCGCTACATCGTCCTCGACGAGGCCGACGAGATGCTCGACCTCGGCTTCATCGAGGACGTCGAGAAGATCCTCCGCATGTGCCCGAGCGGGCGCCAGACGGCGCTCTTCTCGGCGACGATGCCGCCGCCGATCAAGAAACTGGCCGAGAGCTACATGTATGACCCGACGACGATCCGGATCACGCCGAAGACGTTGACCGTCGACGCGATCGCCCAGGCCTACGTCGAGGTGCCGGCCAAAGAGAAGGCGGCGCGGCTGATCGAGCTGCTGAAGACCGAAGAACCCGAGC
The DNA here is from genome assembly GCA_963817905.1 of uncultured Solirubrobacterales bacterium. GTDB lineage: Bacteria > Actinomycetota > Thermoleophilia > Solirubrobacterales > 70-9 > VRUE01. The sequence goes on from CAWFPS010000003.1 coordinate 1,596,522, forward strand.
AGGCGATCATCTTCTGCCGCACCAAGATCGGTGCCGACCGCCTGGAGAGGTCGCTGAAGACGAAGGGGCTCGACGTCAAGGCGCTGCACGGCGACATGAGTCAGGGCTCGCGCGACGGCGTGATGATCGCCTTCAAGGACCACCGCGTGCGCCTGCTGGTCGCCACCGACATCGCTGCCCGCGGCCTCGACATCGAGCATGTCACCCACGTGATCAACTACGACGTGCCGGCCTCCTCGGAGGTCTACGTTCACCGCATCGGCCGCACCGGCCGGGTCGGCCGCACCGGCCGCGCGATCACCTTCGTCACCCCCGCCCAGCGCGACGAGATCGCCCGCATCGAGCGCGACGTGAAGACGACTATCGGCGAGTGGGAAACCCCCGAGGAGCGCCTCGAGCATGCCCCGCGCCCGCGGCGGCGGGAACGCAGCGAGCCCAAGCCCGAGGAGAACGGCGCACCGAAGCCGGCGGCAGAGACGAGCAAGGCGACGAAGCTCTTCGTCAACCGCGGCGAGCGCAGCGGCATCTCCGAGGAGGACCTGCGTTGGGCCCTGCGCGAGGGCGCCGTCCTCCCCGACGAGGCCGTCCACGACGTCCACGTCCTGCACCGCTTCTCCTTCGTCCACGTCGATCCCGAGGTGGCCGAGCGCACGGTCGAGTACCTCAACGGCACGAAGCTCAAAGGCCGCGAGATCCGGCTCGAGGTAGCGAAGAACTAGCGCATCTTGATGCTAAGGTGCGCTGATGGCGAAGACACGCACGACGCTCACCATCGATGAGGACGTATTCCGGGCCGTCAGGATCAAGGCGGCGCGAAGCGGCAAGCGGGACTCGCAGGTGATCGAGGAGTCGCTGCGCCGGGATCTCGGGCTTGACGATCTCGAGGACATTTGGGCGCAGGTAAAGCCTGCGCCCGAAGCCGACGCGTTGCGCCTGGCGAACGCCGAGCTCCACGCGATGCGCGAGGAGAAGCGTGCGACGGGTCGTCATTGACCCGGGCGTCCTCGTTTCCGCGCTGATCAATCCCTCCGGCGCACCAGGTTTGCTGCTGCTGGACATACGCGGGGGAGCGATGGAGTTGGTCGTTTCTCCACTCCTTTTCGAGGAGCTTGAAGGCGTGCTGAGTCGCGACAAGTTTCGCCGCTACTTCGATCTCGGCGCGGCGCGCGAATACGTGGACCTTCTCCGCCGCGATGCGATTGACGTGCCCGATCCGGAGGGCCCACCGCCTCTGCGTTCCTCCGATCCAAATGATGACTATCTGCTCGCCCTCGCCCATAGTCAGAAGGCCGTTCTGGTCTCTGGGGATAAACACCTCCTCGATATCGGCCGCGGCGCGCCGATCCTGGCACCGGCCGACCTGCGGACTCCCAGCGCTTAAGGCGCCGTCAGTTCTGCAATGCAACCAAAGAGCCGGTCGAAGTCGATCGGCTTGGTGATGTAGCCACTCACCTCGACGTCGCTCGCGGCGCCGGCGTCCATCTCGTCCTGGTGGGCGCTGACGATAAGGACCGGGGTCTCGATGCCGCCGGCGCGCAGCTCGCGCAGGGCGTCGATGCCGGACTTGCGCGGCATCATCGCGTCGAGCAGGAGGATGTCGGGCGCCGGGCCTGTGCGCAGGGCCTCGAGCACCTCGACCCCGTCGGCGGCCGTGATCACCTCGTAGCCCTCCATCTCCAGCCGCGTCCGCATCAGCAGCAAGATCGTCTCCGAGTCATCAGCGATCAGCACCCGAGTCATGCCCCTCCCTCCTGCCGATGGGCCGATACGTCAAGGCCAGCTTGACTATTCGGCCCGTCGGCGGCGGGGAGCCAGACTCGGAAGGTGGAGCCGACGCCCGGGGCGGACTCGGCGGCGATCGTGCCGCTGTGCAGCTCGACCAGCGATTTGGAGATCGCCAGGCCGAGGCCGGTGCCGCCGACGTGCTGGGTCAGGCCGGCGTCTCCGCGCGTGAAGCGCTCGAATATGTGCTCAAGCTGGTCCGCTGCCATCCCCGGCCCGTCATCTCTCACCGACAGCTCCACTCCATCATTCACGGTGGTCGCCGCCACCTCGATCGACGCGCCCTCGGGACAGTACTCGTGCGCGTTGGTCAGCAGGTTGACGAGCACCTGGCGGATCCGGTCGCGGTCGACGCATAGCTCGGGCAGGCCGGGCTCGATCGCCTGCGCCAGCACCTGTCCCTTGGACTGGGTCTGGCTCAGCATCGTGCGCACCGGGTCTTCGACCAGGGTGGAGACGGCGATCGGCGCCGGCTTGATCGTCAGCCGGCCGGTGTCGCTGCGGGCGAGGTCGAGCAGGTCGTTGAGTAGGCGGACCAGGTGGCGGGTGTTGTCGAGGATGATCTCGACCGTGTCGGCCTGCTTGGAGCTGAGCTTGTCGCGCTCCAGCATCAGCAGCTCGGCGAATCCCTGCACCGAGGTGAGCGGGCTGCGCAGCTCGTGCGAGGCGGTGAGGACGAACTCGTCCTTCATCGTTTCCAGCTGGTCGCGCTCGCCGGCCCGGCGCTGCAGCTCGGCGGCCATCTCATTGAAGGCGCCGCCGAGCGAGGCGGTCTCCGAGAGCCCGCCGATTTTGACCCGGGTGTTGAGGTCGCCGGCGGCGAGGCGCCCCGAGGCCTCGACCAGCTCCTCCAGCGGGCGGCGCATCGAGGCGATCAGGCCGCTGAAGAGCAGGGCGGCGCCGGTCAGGCCGGCGATCAGCCCCGCCCCGACCAGCAGCGCCGTGTCGCGGGTCTCGCCGCTGATGTCGTCGCGCAGGTTCTGGCGCTTGCGCTGCTGGGAGACGACGACGGCCCGGGCCGTCGCGGGGTGGGTGCCGGCGGCGATCCGGTTGCGGGCCGCGATCTCGATCTGGTAGGAGCGCGCCGTCGCGTCCTCGAAGTCCTGGCGCTGCGCCAGGAAGCGGGCGACGCCGACGACGGCGAGGCCGGTGAGCACGGCGAAGGCGATCGCGAAGCCGATCGTCAGCCGGTTGGCGAGCGAGGGGCTGAGCCGGAAGCGGCGGCGGGAATATGCTTGCGCCTCGATGGGCGACGAGGCTACAGGCACGGCCGACGGCAGCGCCGAGGCTCCCCAGGGCATCGATCGGGCCGGGGTCGAGGCCTGGTTTGTCGAGCACGTGCCGGGGGCGCAATTGCCGCTCTCCTTCGAGCGAATCTCGGGCGGGCACTCGAACCTCACATACGGCGTGCGCGACGCCGCCGGAACCCGCTGGGCGTTGCGCCGCCCGCCGCTGGGCAAGCGGCTCGGCTCGGCCCACGACATGGGCCGGGAGCAGCGCGTCGTCTCGGCCCTGGCCGATACGCCGGTGCCGGTGGCGCCGGTCACGGGCTTTTGCGAGGACGAGAGCGTCAACGGCGCCCCCTTCTACGTGATGGAGTTCGTCGAGGGGCCGATCCTGCGCGGGCTGGCCGAGGCCGACGCCTTCCCCGACGAGGACGACCGCCGGGCGATCGGCGAGCGGGTCGTCGACACCCTGGTCGAGATCCACGCCGTCGACCCCGACGCGGTCGGGCTCGGCGACCTCGGCCGCAAGGAGGACTACGTCGCCCGCCAGCTACGCCGCTGGCAGGGACAGTGGGAGAAGTCCAAGACGCGCGAGCTGGCGGCGATCGACGCCGTCCACGAACGCCTCGCCGCCCGCATTCCCGAGCAGGGCCCGGCGACGATCGTCCACGGCGACTACCGCCTCGACAACATGATCCTGACGGCCGGAGGCGAGGTTGCCGCGGTGGTCGACTGGGAGCTCTGCACGCTCGGCGACCCGCTCGCCGACGTCGGCCTGCTGATGGTTTACTGGCCCGAGGCGGGGGAGGAGCTGGTCGCGCTGGGCCAGCCGGCCACGCTGGCGCCGGGCTTCCCCAAGCGCGAGGAGCTGAAGGCCCGCTACGCCGAGCGCTCCGGCCGGGACCCCTCCCAGCTCGACTTCTTCGTCGCCCTCGGCTACTGGAAGCTGGCAATCATCCTCGAGGGCGTCTACGCCCGCTACGCGGCCGGCCAGTACGGCAAGGTCGATTCGGGCATAGAAGAGTTCGCCCGACTGGTCGAGCGGCTCGCCGAGGCGGCCGAGCAGGCCGAGCGGCGCTGAGGCGAAAGCCGGTCCAGCCCGCTTGACATCGCTTGGCGGGACCTGCCAAGGTCCGCCTGTGGTCAGATTCCTGACCCGCACCAGCCTCCCATCCCTCATACCCAAGGAGAGCTTCCGTGAAGCAGATACGCAAACGCATCACGTACGCAAACGTGATGTCGTCGATCGCCGTCTTCCTCGTCCTCGGTGGCGCCAGCGCCTACGCCGCGAAGAAGATCGGCAGCAACCAGATCAAGGGCAACTCGATCACGACGGGCAAGATCAAGAAGAACGCCGTTACCACCGCCAAGATCAAGAAGAACTCGATCACGACGGCGAAGGTGAGAAATGGCGCCATCACTGGCCCGAAGGTGAAGCTGAGCACGCTGGGCACGGTGCCGGAGGCAGCACATGCCACAAACGCCGACAACGCAACGAACTGGAGCCGTTATTACTCAAGTGGCTTGAAGAAGGCAAGCGTTGGAGAGACCGTTGCGCTCTTGACGGTGGGACCCTTCGCCTTTACCGGCAAGTGCACTGAATCGGCTGGTAAAACTGTTGCCAATACTTACCTCACCACCAGCCAGGCCGGCTCGAGCATGTACAGCGAATATGGCGATGATTACTACCAGGGCGACTTCAATCCGGGTATAGAAGCTGAAGTCGGCTACCAGATCGAAGGCACTGAACCGGAATCCGGCTTCTTTGGTTCCTACTACACTGTCGTCACGGCACAGTCGGCCGACGGTTCAACGCTTATCGAAGGCCAAGTTAACGCGGCGATTCACTTGTTCGGATCGCCCTGCGCGTTCGAGGTTCACGTACTGAACAACAGCTGAACTCAAGGAGTCAGCGGCGAGCTAAGGGCGCGGCTTCGGCCGCGCCCTTCTCTTGGGGTACGCCCGGCATGGGCAGCAGCTCGGGGGTGCAAGTCCCCTGTGGATCAGATGACCGAAACCACAAGCCGAAGCCAACTGCGTCGTCGCGAGGCGGGGTGGGAAGGAAGGTGGAGGCGAAATCGCGACCCGAGGAACACGAATTGCATAGAAGGCGGGGCGGTCCGGACGAGACGGCCCAACACGTCGAAGTCCGGGGTCATCAAGGGACCGCAACGTAGATGCGGCGGGTGCGCGAGGAAGGTTGCTGCTCTTATCCGGGGAGACCTGTCGGAGGGTCGGCCTCGATGAAGCAGTCGCCCGACACCGCCCGCCGGAAGGCGAGCGGGCATCCGGCAGGAGTCAGCAGAGGCCGTAGTAGCGGCGGGATCGTGCGCCGCGAAGGGCCGAACGCGAAGCCGAGGCAGAGCGCGCCCGTGCTCGCGGAAGCCACAGCAGCCAACCCGGCACCTGCCGGGCCTTCGCGCAATGGATGCCTAGGGTGAAGCCCGAAGCTCCCCGCGAAGAGCAAAGCGGCTTCCCGGCGCCGGGCGGGGCAAAGCCTCGCCCCGCCGCCGAAGCAGACGACCTCTGGGAGCAGTTCCTCTCCAGGGGCAACCTGGCGGCGGCGCTCAGACGGGTCGAGCGAAACGCCGGTGCACCCGGCGTCGATGGCATGCAGACCAAAGAGCTTCGCTCCTGGCTGCATGACCACTGGCCCGAAGTCCGGGCAGAGCTCGACGCGGGCACCTACCGACCGCAACCCACCAGGAGGGTCACGATTCCCAAGCCCTCGGGAGGCGAGCGGGAGCTGGGGGTGCCGACGGCCCTGGATCGAGTGATCCAGCAGGCCCTATCGCAGGTGCTGGTGCCCGTCTTCGATCCCGGCTTCTCGGAGCGGAGCTTCGGCTTTCGCCCCGGGCGCTCAGCCCACCAGGCGATCGAGCGCGCCCAGCGCGACATCGCCGCAGGGCAGGAGTGGGCCGTCGATCTGGACCTCGATCGCTTCTTCGATCGAGTCCAGCACGACGCGCTGATGGCCAGGGTCGCAAGGCGGGTCACCGACAAGAAGGTGCTCAAGCTGATCCGCAGCTACCTGGAAGCGGGCGTCATGGCGGACGGGGTAAGGCAGCCGACCGAGGAGGGGACCCCTCAGGGTTCTCCACTCTCACCGCTGCTCTCCAACGTCTACCTCGACGACCTCGACCGGATGCTGGAGAAGCGAGGGCACCGCTTCGTCCGCTACGCGGACGACGTCACGATTTACGTCGCCTCTAAGCGGGCGGCGCAGCGCGTGATGGTGAGCACCAGCGAGTTCATCGAGCGACGCCTGAAGCTACGGGTCAACCGGGATAAGTCCTCGGTTGCCTCAGCCTTCAGAGCCACCCTGCTGGGGTTCGGCTTCCTGCGGCGCGACGGTGAGATCAAGATCAGGATCGACCCGAAAGCGCGCGAGCGCGCCAAGAATCGCCTGCGCAAGATCACATCGCGCCGCCGGGGCATCTCGATGGAGCGGCGAATCCGTGAAGCAAACCGCTTCACGGTGGGATGGACGGCTTACTTTTCGTTGGCCGGCACCCCGCGCCCGCTCTCCGATCTCGATGAATGGTTGCGCCGCCGATTGCGGCAGGTCAGGTGGAAGGAGTGGAAGAGAATCCGCACCAAGCACCGAAACCTCGTCGCCACCGGCACCCCCGACGCCAAGGCCTGGGAATGGGCCAACAGCAGGTTGGGTTACTGGCGGATCGCGGGGTCGTGGGTACTCACCCGCAGCCTCACCAACGCCTACTGGCGCGAGCAGGGCCTACAGGGGTTCACCGACCCCTACCGCCGCTTTCGGGATGCGACGCGAACCGCCGGATGCGGACCCGCACGTCCGGTGGTGTGGGAGGGGCGGGGGTAAGCCCCGCCCCTACCCGATCGATGCCACGAGGGTGTGGAATGGGACTGGCTATAACAGCTCTTCTCGCGCACGGACGCATCGTCGAGTTCGCTTGAAGTACCCGCGCGTCCCTGCAACCGTCGGTGGCCATGCTTTGGATCCGCGAGCACCTCACCTACGCCAACGCGATGTCCTCGCTGGCGGTCTTCCTCGTCCTTGGCGGCGGGGCCGCCTACGCGGCCAACAAGATCGGCACCAGGCAGCTGCGGGGCGCCTCGGTTACCACGACCAAGATCCGCAAGAAGGCTGTTACGACCTCGAAGATCGGCGTGCTGGCGGTTCGCAGCGGCAGGATCGCCAATGGCGCGGTGACCGGGATCAAGCTGGCCGACGGCGCGGTGACGGCCGGGAAGCTGGCGCCGGGCTTCGTCGCGCCGGCAGCCGAACGGCTCGCCCACTCGGTCAACATTTCGGCCAGCGGCAACGTGCTCGAGGGCGGCGTCGGCATATCGCAGGCCAACGTCACCCACCCGGCCACCGGCTTCTACTGCCTCTCCGGTCTCACACCCACTCCCAGCGGCGGCGTTGCCACCGTCGACTACTCCGAGGCCGGTAAAAACATCACGATCCAGCTCGACACCGGCGAAGGCCCGGTCTGCCCGGCGGGCACCCAGGCCTTCGTCGACCCCCGCGAATCGTCGGGCAAATTTGAACCGGTCGATGCCGGCTTCTTCCTGATCCTCTATTAGGGGGTCATCCCGGGGACTCGGTCCCGCCCGGTCGTGCGAGACGGCGCATGCGTACCATCAACGCCGCCGACGGAGTCACCTTGCCCGTGACATAGGTCGACAACCTGGAGGCGGAGGTGCCGATCCGCGATGCAAAGTCTCCGCGCGACAGCCTCGATTCCTCGACCAGGAGACCGACTTCCCTGGCAACTTCATCGCGCTCACGCTTCTCGGCGCGGGTTCGCGTGCGGGCAATGAGCCCTTCCATGCCCTCGGCGATTCCGTATGGGCGGCTGTAGCGGAGAACCTCTTCGAGCCTGCGCGCGAGGGGGCCCCAAGGGTCGGCCCGGATTGCCACGGCAAGGCGTTCCCAGTCCGACAGCCCGCCTCGCTCCAGAGTGGTCTGGATGGCCTCGAGCGGCCAGCTGGATACCGGGGCGCCGGGCAAGACGTCGACGTTGCGGAACTCGACCGAACTCATCGGTCCATCATCGCCGCGGCCACTTCTCCGAGTAGGCCGGTCACCGCGCTCCACTCGCTCCAGCGCTTGCTCAGGCGGCGGTAGGAGGAAAGCTGTTCGGTGACCGCCCTGTCGGCGGGCTGGGGGTCCGCCAGCTGGCGGACCAGCTGGGAGGCGATGCCGTCCCCAGCTCCTCGCTGGTCGGCGTAATAGCAGTCGATGCCGGTGAGAGCCGCGGCGGCCCGCTCTAGTCCCATCCGGTCCGCGAGCGCCGCAAGATCGAGGTAGTCACGGGTCTGGTTGCGGCGGACGACGAGGAATGCCTTGATGCGGAGCGTCTCCTCGAACGTCGGCACGACCACCGTCTCGCCGGACGGCAAGGTGGCCTTCGAGACCTCGAGCGGGGTCTTGCGCAGCATCTGACGGACGCCCGCTTCGATCCCGTCGAGGTTGCCGAGAATCACCTTTCCGGGCGTCACCCGGTTGGTAGCCCAGCCTTCGTCCTGCTCGACCGCCTCGAGCACCATCTCAAAGCGGTCGGCAAGGTCGGCAAGCGCGTGATCGTGATCCCGGGATTCGCGGTGATCCGCATAGAGGATTGCCGCGGAGCCGCCGACCAGCACCGCTCCTGGAACGAGCCGCTGTAGATGGGCGGCTGACTCGAGGAGCGTCAGGAACCGCGGGTCTCTCTCAGCGATGTCCACTCCCTAAGATTATCAAATCTGATAATTATCGCGTACCTGTCCGTATTCGGACACTCCCGCCCGCCCGGACGGAAGAGATGGGTAGTCGCAGGTTTCGGGCCTTCGCCGGACGCCAACCCGCGTGCCTGCTGGAGGCCTGCGTCCATGACCTCGACCAAAGGAGACCTGGTGGAATCGATTCGCAAGCGGCTCACCTACGCCAACGTGATGTCCTCGCTGGCGGTGTTCCTGCTGCTCGGCGGCGGTGCGGCGTTCGCAGCCGTCAACCTGCCTGCGCGCAGCGTCGGCAGCCAACAGCTGCAGCCGAACGCGGTAAAGACCGGCTACCTGGCCAAGAACGCGGTACGGACCGGCAAGGTGGCCTTCGAAGCGATCAGGGCGGGCAAGCTCTCCAAGAACGCGGTCCCGACCAACCGGCTGCGCGACAGTGCCGTGACCGGCGCCAAGATCCGCAACGGCACGATAGTCACCGACGATCTCGCCGACGACGCGGTGACCGGCGCCAAGCTGAAGGAGTCGACGCTCGGGACGGTCCCGGACGCGAGCAAGTTCGCCGGCCACGGTCCAGATGCCTACGTCGGCCGCGGCGAGCTGCTCTGGGCCGCCGTCGATGAGAACGGCGATCTCGCCGGCGGCAGCGGCGCGGTCTCGGCGACGCGCCTGGGGACGGGCACGTTCCGGGTCGGCTTCAACCGCCCGGTCAACGGCTGCGTCAGCGAAGGCACGGCAACCGACATCTCCGGCGGCGCGGCACCGTCAGCGTCAGCCGCCCGAATCGTCGGCACCGACAACCGCGTGCAGGCCGATACCTCGACCGTCGACGTCACCCTGACCAACCCCGAAGGCAACCTCGCAGACCCGATCGGCGATGACGGCTTCATCGTGACCGTCTACTGCTGATTCAGACCATGCGGCGGGCGTGCTTGGGATCGAGCTCGCCCGCCGCGGCCGCTTCGGCGCAGCTTGGACCAGCGGCCCAGATGGCGGCGGGCTAGGACCATCGTGTCAAGCGACCAGGGAGGCGATCGCCCGTTCGTCGGCCGGATCGATGCGCTCCAGGCCGTTGACTTCGTCGAAGGCGCGATCGGTGGAAAGGATCGCGTCGATACCGCGGTTCAGCGCGACCGCGGCGAAAACGGCATCGCGAGCATCGAGCCGCGCGTTTGCTTCGAAGAGATCGATGCCCAGCAGGGCATCGTCGGGCTCGAGCGGGTGCAGCCGAACAAGTCGCTCGACATTCCTGGCGGCCGCCGCCGCGCCGTCACGGTCACCGGTGCGCCTCATGCGTTGGTTGGCGAACTCCTGGATCATGTCGGCACTTGCCTCCCCCCGCAGTTCGCCGATGGTCGCCATTCGCACGATCTGGCGGCACGGCTCTTTGTAGCGGTGCTCGCCCCCCAGGGCGTAGCTGAAGATCGCCGTGTCGTAGAGAAAGCGCCTCATGCGCCTTCGAGTTTGCGCAGCCGCGCGTCAAGCAGTTCCTGCTTTTGAACCTCCCAGTCCGGCTCCGGTCCTTCAGGGGCCGTCATCGCGAGAAGGGCCCGTCCGGCCCGTTCGCGCTCGGTGCTGTCACTGGATAGCGAGTACTCGTGGTCGATCGCCCGGCGCACCAGCTCCCCCACCGGAGCACCGATACGCTCCGATTCCCTGGTCAGCAGCTCAAAGCGCTCGTCGTCAACGAGCACCTGAAGGCGGCGATTCAACATGCACATACCTTAGCAGGCAGTATGTGTATACCTACTCAGATCGCACGGCGGGCGTGCTTCGGGTCCAACTCCCCGGCCGCCTCGGCCTCGGCCCGCTTCTGCCAGCGATTGAGCTCGCGGCGGGCAAGGACCATCTTGTGGACCTCGTCGGGACCGTCGGCCAGGCGCAGCATGCGGCTGAAGCGCCAGAGCGCGGCGAGCGGGGTGTCGTCGGTCATGCCGAGCGAGCCGTGGACCTGGATCGAGCGGTCAAGCACGTTCATGACGATGTTGGCGGCGACGATCTTGATCGCCGAGATCGCCTGGCGGGCGGCGCGCTTGCCCTCGGTGTCCATCTTCCAGGCGGCGTAGAGGGTGAGCAGGCGGGCCTGGTCGATCTCCATCCGCGAGGCGGCGATCGCCTCCTGGACGAACTGCTTCTCGCCCAGCGGGCCGCCGAAGGCTTGGCGCTCGTTGGCGCGGTTGCACATCATCTCCAGCGCCCGCTCGGCGGTGCCGATCGCCCGCATGCAGTGGTGGATGCGGCCCGGGCCGAGCCGGTCCTGGGCGACGACGAAGCCGCCGCCGCGCGTGCCGAGCAGGTTGGCGGCAGGGACGCGGCATTCTTCGTAGCGGATCTCACAGTGGCCGGGACCCTTGTCGTGTCCCATCACCGGGATCGGCCGCACCAGGTTGAAGCCGGGCGCGTCGGTCGGCACGCAGATCATCGAGGCGCGCGCGTAGGGGTTGGCCTCGGGATCGGTGACGACCATCGCGATCGCCAGCTCGGCGCCGACGGCGCCGGAGGTGAACCACTTGTGGCCGTCGATCACCCACTCGTCGCCGTCGAGCATGGCGCGCGCCTGCAGCAGGGTCGGGTCGGAGCCGGAGACCTCGGGCTCGGTCATCGAGAAGCAGGAGCGGATGCGGCCCTCGAGCAGCGGCTCCAGCCAGCGTTCGCGCTGCTCCTCGGTCCCGTGCTCGGCGAGGATCTCCATGTTGCCGGTGTCGGGAGCGGCGCAGTTGAAGGCCATCGGCGCGGCGACCGGGCTGCGCCCCATCTCCTCGCAGAGCAAGCCGTACTCCCAGTTGGTCAGGCCGGGACCGAAGCGCTCCTCGGGCATGAAGAGGTTCCAGAGCCCCTCCGAGCGGGCCTTCTCGCGGATCTCGACGAGGATCTTCGGGAACGGCACCCCCGGCGCGACCTCGGCGTCGAGCGCCTCCATGATCTCCCGCTCCTGCGGGTAGATCTCGGCGTCGATGAAGTCGAGAATGCGCTCGCGCAGCGTCTCGACCTGGGAGCTGGGAGTGAAGTCCATGGCAGGGAACCTAGCTCAGCGCAGGCGGTAACGCGCGAAGAGCTCCCCCTCCTGCTCGAGCAGCCAGACGAGGTCGAGCGCGGCGACCTGCGGCAGCGGCCGGCCCTCGAGGATGTGGGGCGCTTCGGCGCCGCTCAGCTTCGGCGCGATCGTCAGGAAGAGCTCGTCGACCAGGCCGGCGGCCTGGAGGGCGCCGTGCAGGGTCGGGCCGCCCTCGCATAGCAGCGCCCGCACCCCTTCCTCACGCAGGGTGCCGAGCAGCGCCGGCAGGTCCACCGGGCCGTCCGGGCCGCTCTCGACCACGACCAGCCGTTTCTCCAGGCCGGCGTAGCGCTCGGCCCGCATCGTCCCGTGCCCGATCATCACCGCGTCGAAGCGCTTGCGCAGCCCGACCAGCATCGCCGTGTCGTTGTCGGAGCCGATCGAGCCCGAGACGCCGCCGATCGTCGCCCGCCCGTCGAGCGTGGCGGCGAAGTTCACCGCCAGAAACGGCCGCCCCTCCCGCTCCTCCTCCCAGGGCCGGTAGGACTCGAGCTGACGTTCGACCGTGGTCTCGCCGGGGTCCGGGATCAATCGACGCATGTAGGGACCTAGCTGTAGTCGTGCCAGCCGGCGAACTCGCGGCCGGCGAACTTCTGCAGGGCGGCTACGTCGTCGCCGAAGCGGCCGCGGACGGTCTCGAAGAGGTCGTCGGGAAGCTTTGGCTTCGGTGCCGGGGGCTTCTCGGGGTCGTGGACGACCTTCTCGACGATCCAGCGCATCGACTCCGGCAGGCGGTCGAAGTTGCGGTCGAAGGAGCGGAAGCCCGGCAGCTTGATCAGCTTCTCCATGAACTGGTATTTGTCGCCCTGCTTGGCGCTCGACTTCTCCCACTCGCGGTCGAACTGCTCGGAGGTGAAGGTCTCATCGACGCCGGCGAAGGCGAAGGCCTTGCGCATCGTCTCCTCGCGTTCGGCCTGCAGCTCCTCCTGGGCGACGATCTCGATCTGCTCGCGCTCGAACAGCTCCAGGTAGGGCTGTAGCTGCATCCAGTACTTGGAGCGGTTCATGTAGGAGGTGTCGGGGTTGGAGAGCACTTCGACCATCTCGCCGGTCTCATAGCCCGCGCCGGTGGCGTGGACCCAGTGCGAGAGGATGCGCTTGATCGGGTCGCGCACCATGTAGAGCAGGCGGGCGTCCGGGCAGTGCTCGCGGATCCGCGCCGGCACGCCCTCGAAGCGGGGCAGGTTGGTGTAGTGCGGGGAGGACTCGCCGCGCACCTTGAAGCGGTCGTCGAAGCGGCTCGCGTACCAGTTGAGCCCGAGGTCCCAGTTGAGCTCCTCGCAGAAGAAGTTGAGCTCCTTCGGCTTCGACATCTGGATCTCGGGGTGCAGGCCGAGGTAGTGGTGGATGCTCGTCGTCCCGCACTTGAGGCCGCCGACGATGATCAGGTTGGGCAGCGCGGCGTGGCGCTTGCGGCGGCGGCGGAAGCGGCTCTTGCGGTCGGCGGTGTAGCGCTCGCGGGCGCGCCCGCACATCGCCTCGTCGGCGGGGTCGGGGGTGGCCTGCGCAGCGGCGATCTGGGTCTCGGCCTCTGACACGAGCGGGCTAGTGTAGCTGCGATGCCGCTCGCCGATCTCGGATCCAGCTTCAACGCCTTCTTTCACGCGGCGGCTTCGTTCTTCGAGCACCTCTCCGACGTCCGCTGGACGCCGTTCGCGATCGCCCTCGGCTTCCTGCTGGCGATGCAGCTCTGCCGCGCCTGGGCCTGGCGCAACGTGCTGCGCGCCGCCTACCCGGCCAAGCCGATCTCCTTCCTGCAGCTGGCTGCCGCCTACCTCGCCGGGGCGGGGATCAACGCGATCGTCCCGGCCCGCGCCGGCGACGTCACCAAGGTCTTCCTGGTCAAGCGCCAGATCCCCGAGTCCTCCTACCCGGCGGTGACCTCCTCCTTCCTCGTCCAGTCGGTCTTCGACACCACCGCCGGGGTCCTCGTCTTCCTCTACGCGATCGGCCAGGGCCTGCTGCCCGAACCGCCGCAGCTACCCAACCTGCCGGCCTTCGAGTTCTCCTTCTGGGCCGACCACCCGAAAACGTTCCTGATCGTCACCGGGGTGCTGCTGCTGGCGATCGCGGCCGGCGTCTACTACCTGGGCCATCACGTGCGGCGCTTCTGGGCGCGGGTGCGCCAGGGCCTGGTCATCCTCACCGAACCGCGCCGCTACCTGCGCCAGGTGGCTGCCTGGCAGGGGGTCGGCTGGCTCTGTCGCTTCGGCGCCTTCTGGTTCTTCCTCGAGGCTTTCGGGATCGGCGGCTCCTTCGGCAACGTGCTGCTGGTGATGAGCGTGCAGGCGCTCGCCACGATCGTCCCCTTCACCCCCGGCGGTGCCGGCGCCCAGCAGGCGCTGCTGGTCGCCACCCTGCGCGGCCCCTCGCGCGCCGCCGTCCTCTCCTTCTCGGTCGGCACCCAGATCGCGATGGCCGCCTGGTCGGTCGTGCTCGGCTTCACCGCGATCCTGCTGGTGTTCAGGACGACGGACTGGAAAGGACTGATCAAGCAGGCCCAGGACGAGGCGGAGCGAGAGGAGGCGGCGGCCTCGGCGGCTAGCACGCCCTGACCCGTCGACCCATCCGATACGCGGGGTAAGGATTGGAGGCGTGATGCCCTTGAATTGGATCAGGCCGACCGAACAGCCGAATCCCGCGACGGTAACGACCCTCCTGGAAGAGGCGCGGAGGACGCTGGACGATGAGCGTGCACATGGCGAGGGCTTCGACGCAAGGCTGGGACAGTTGACGGGATTTGCTGGCGTGATCCTTACGTTGATCGCGCCGCTTGGAGCTGCACATCTGGACGATGGGAACGGAGCTTCTTTCGAAGTCTTCTACATCGCGTCCGTGCTGCTCCTGGCTGGGACCGCGCTGATCGCGGTTACGGCGGGGATACGGAAGAGGACAGTCCAGACGCCCAAAGGTCCCATTGATGTGCCGTGGGTTCGCATCGGGGTAGAGGCAAGTGTTCTTCGGCAGTTCAGCGGGCCCTACACAATTGAGGACCCGGTGGCGATCGAGCAGACGATGATTGCCTCCACCGTTGCCGCGATCGAGGACCAGCGTGTGCTGAATGGGCTCAAGAGAGACCTCGTGCGCTGGGTCACTTTCGGTCTGGCAGGTGCCTTGCTCGCAGTTGCCGCCCAGGCGCTTACACTTGTTGCATGATGTATCTGACCAAAGCTCATATTCGCCCGCCCGACCCCGTGGAGCCTTGGCCAATGGAACCGCTGCCCAGTTAGCGCCCTGTCCATCGCGATCTCCGCATGCTGGGCGCCTCAGCTCGACCAGCCGGGGTAGCGGCCGCCGACGCGCCACTGCCAGGGCGGGCGCTCGGAGGCGGGGAACTCGTAGTGGTCGCGGCCGGGGAGGGTCTCGAGCGGGACCAGGTTCGGGTCGTCGCGGAGGAGGACCTCGGTGCCGGCGGCGGCGTCGACCTGGGCCTGGCCGGCGCGACGGACGATGCGTTCCCAGCCGATGGCCGGGCGGTAGAGCCAGTAGACGATTTCGACCAGGCCCTCGCCGCGACGCCGGTCGACCAGCTGGGTGAAGGCGGTGGTGCGGCGCCGCGAGGCGGTCAGGTGGGGGCCGGCGGCGACGGCGCAGCTTTCGCGGCGGCAGTAGCGGAAGTCGACCGGGACGAGGGGGAGGCCGGTGGGCCCGGGCACGGCGAGCGGGGCCGGGGCGAGGGCGCGGGTGAGGCGGGCGAGCGGCCAGCCGTAGGCGGGAACCAGGGGGTGATGGCGACAGGCATCGGGAAGCCGCGGCGCACAGGCGAGGCGCCTGGCGATCGCACCGGCGAGGCCGCGACCGGCGTCGATTTCGCCTCCCGCGGCCACGGCGGCGATCGCGGCCAGAGCCAAGAGCGCGACCAGAGCGACCAGGCCGGCCTGCTCGACGCTGGCCGAGCCGCGCTCGCTTTCCCTGAGAGGAGCCATGCCCGCGAAGCTAGGCGGGAGCGGCGCACGGGTGGTGCGCAGGCTGTCACGACTTTGCCTCGCAACCGTCGTCTGCTATTCATGTGCCCCATGGAGGGCAGCCCCTTCAACCTCTTCGGCGACCCCGACGAGTTCCGCGCCCGTATGGAGGAGCTCTCGGAGCAGATGCAGTCCTCCCAGCGGGTCGCCTGGGCCGATAACGCAATCAAGCTCGCGGTCGAGATGACCGTCGCCTCGATCGCCCAGCTGGACCTTTCGGGCAGTCCCGATGAGCAGTCGATGCAGGTGCGGGATGCGATTCGGGTGCTTTTCCCCGAGGCCGTGACGCTTGTTCGCGAGGCGCGGGAAGGTCTTTCCTAACTTTCCTAAGACGGGAGAGGGGGGTGCCCCTCGACCGTCCAATTGACGGGCTAATTAGCCCGTCAATTTGAGTATCCGCCCGGTCGAGGGGCACCCCCCTCTCCCGTTTAGAGAAGCTCTACGTGGAGGGTTGTGGCTGAGCCTCGGCGGACGGTTGCTGCGATTAGCTCTAGGGGAATTGCTGCGATTAGGGCTGGGATTGCGGCTAGGAGGGTTATTGCTTTGTCTATTCGGCGTTGCCAGGGGCGGCTGGCTGGGGCGGCGTTGCCTCGTCCGAGGGCGGCGAGGGCTGTGTTGCGGCCGAAGGTGACGCCGTTGAGGATTGTTTGCCACATCGTTGCTATGCCGGCTCCCGGGGACCAGCGGACGCGGGTTACCACCTGGTCTCGGTTGGCGACGAGGCGGCGGACCGCCTCGGGCGTGAAGAGGTAGCGACTCTCGGGATCGAGGCCCGCCCAGCCGGTTCCGCCGATCCAGGCGGCGAAGCCGGCCCGGTCGGCGATCCGGATCGTGTCCCCGCGGCGCAGCCGGTCGAGCACGGCGAGCGCCTCGGTGAGGCCGGCCTCACCGCCGACGACCCCCAGCCCGCAGCTCTCGCAGCGCGCCACCGGCCCGGCCAGGCCCTGCCGCGAGTCGATCCAGCCGAAGAGCGGCTCGCCGCAGGCCGGGCAGGGCGGATTGTCCGGCCCCGCCCCAGCCTCCAGCGGCACGACCGGGGTTCGAGGGCGCCGGCTCGGCGCTGCTTGCTCGCTGCTCATCCAGGTAGCGTACGCCCCGTGCGGCCGACCGATCGATCCTCCTGCGCGGACGGGACCGGGACTTGAACCGCCGGCAGATGTTGGCCTGGGAGGACCGCTGGTCGCTCGCGGCAGCCCTGGCCTCGCTGGCCGCGGTCGCCTTCGTAATCGCCGCGATCGTCGTCGCCACCCAGGGCGTCGGTAGCAGCAGCGGCGAATCCGAGTTGCTGCGCAACGTCCAGGCTCACCGCGGCGCCGAGATGCTCTCCAGCATCCTGCAGGCGATCGGGGTCGGCCTGCTCGCCCTGCCGCTCTTCTACCTCTTCCGCGCCGCCAAGGGGCGCAGCGACCGGATGCGCGGCCAGCTGGTGGGAGTCGTCGTCGCGGCGCCGCTCTTCCTCGCCGTGCTGGCGATCCTCACCGGCCTCTCCAACCTGCATGCCGCCTCGGAGTTCGTCTCCAACGAAGTTCCCCGCCTCCTCGCCAAGGGTGTCAAGCTGAACAGCGACCACGCCGACGAAATCGCCAGCGAAACGATCAGCGACGCGCCGCTGCGCCCGCTCGCCGCCGGCTTCGGCCTCGGCGGCCAGATCGGCTTCGTCTTCGCCATGGTCTACACCTGCCTTTACGCGATGCGGGCCGGCCTGCTCACCCGCTTCTGGGGCTCGCTCGGCATCGCCCTCGGCGCCGTCTCCTTCCTCTTCTTCCAGTTCACCCTGCTCTGGTTCATCTACTTCGGCATCCTCCTCCTCCGCCGCGACAGCCAACCACCCGCCTGGCAGACCGGAGAACCGATCCCCTGGCCGACCCCGGGCGACAAAGCGGCCGCGGCTATGGACCCACCATCACAGCTAGAGGAACCTGAGGATCCGACCGAGACGGGCCAGTCCCAGTAGCTCGAGGAACCAGAGCAAGCTTGCCGACGACGAGCAGCCCCGGTAGGGGTGGAGCGTCTTGTACTTTTTCGCCCGTCCGCCCTCGAGAGTCTGACTTCGTCCCACCGAAAAAGTTAAGCGGAACCCCTATCGGGGCTGCTCGGCACCCGCCCGCTTCCGATGCGTCCGAATCTCGCTGAGGATCCGCTCCAGCCTCGGCTCCTGAGAGTTGTCGACGAAGCTCATCGCGGCGGCGACGCCGGGGTGGATCGCGGCGATCCGCTCGTGCATCGCCTGGGCGACGGCGCGGTAGGTGGGGTGGCCCTCGCGGCCGGAGCGCAGCTCGATCAGGTGCATCGCCTCGCGGGCGTTGAGGTCGAGCGTGTAGCGGATCCGGTAGGCGAGGCTGAGCGCGTACGGGGCCTGCTCAGCTAGCCCGGCCGCGAGCAACCGCTCGTACTCGCCCCGCGAGAGCTCCAGCGCCCGCTCGAACTCGCCGCCGGCGCCCGCTTCGCGGACCTCGTCGGGTATGCCGGCGCCGAGGTCGGGCCCCAGGCGCTGCCACTGCACGGTCAGCATCCGGTGGCGTTGCAGGTCGCGGAAGGCGCCGTAGTCGGAGACGATCTCGAATCGGTAGCGCAGCGCCTCGAAGCCACGGCCGGGACGGTGGCGGCGGTTGGCGCGCTCTCCCACCAGCGCGGCCAGCAGCTCGACCCGCTCCTCGGAATCGAGCACGTCGAGCCGGGCCAGCACCTCCGTCTCCGGCACCGCGGCCGACTCGAAGAGGCAGGCGGCCAGCAGGTTCTCTTCGCTGCCGTCGACGTGGACCAGCTCGACCGAGGGCACGTCCTCGCCGCCGCCGCGGCGGTCGAGGCCGAGCCGCGAGACCCAGTCCTCGGTGCGCCGGCGCCGCTGCTGCAGGTAGGAGACCCACTCGCCGCCGCGGTCGGGCCGCTCGACCCGGGAAACGAAGCTCGGCATCACCTGCTTCAGCTCGCCCAGGATCATGCCGCCATACTCGCGCGCCTCCGGCAGCGGCGAGGCCATCAGCCGCAGCAGCAGCTGCTCGTAGGCCTGGCCGGAGGCGTAGATGCCGACGTGGCTGAGCGTCGCCGCCGGCAGCAGGCCGCGCAGCAGGTCGAGTGCCTTGGCGCGGATCGAGCGCTGCCACGGTCCCTCCGGTTCGCCGTCGCCGCGCGGCCAGCGCTCGGCCGCCCACCGCTCGACCTGGAGCAGGGTCGCCGAGTAGATCGAGAAGATCTCGTCCATCGCGGCCCCGAACTCGGGCCCGAGCTGCTCGTCGCGGTAGTAGCGGTAACCCCCGTCCTCGGAGATCGGCCTGTCGTAGGGGATGTAGCGGGTCGACTGCTCGAGGTAGGCGGCGAGGCGGCCGCGCTGCAGCACCTTGGTCAGCACGTTGGAGACCCACTCGCAGGCGACGTGGGCGCCGCCGACCTGGGCGATTGAGTCATCGCCGTAGCCGAGGAAGACCCGTTCGTACAGTCCCGCCGCACGCTCGCCCTCGGCACCGTCGAACGGCCGTGTCCCTGCCGCTGCATCCTCTGCGAACTCCTCCAGGTAGAGCCTGCGCACCGTCCCGGAATAGCGCGAATAGCGGGCAAAAAGCGCCCCCTTCACGGTCTCCGGAAGGTTGACCAGGGCGAACACCGGCCGGTCCAGGTTGGTGAAGTGAGGCGCCAGCAGCGCCCGCTCCTCAGCGGTGAAGTCCTCGACCGGGTAACGCACCGCCGCATCGTAGCCGCGCCCCTGGCTGCCAAACCTCCCCGTCCCCACAACAACTCCGCTGACTTCGCCTTTATTCGTACTTATGCACTGAAAAAGACGAAGTCAGCGATTTGGGGGGTGGGCCATCAGCTCGATTCGGTGGCCCGCTGGGGCGATGACTGCGGCTCGGGGGGCGCCCCAGTGTTCGCGGCGGCGTTCGACCTCGAAGCCGTGCTCAGCCAGCGCGGCGAAGGCGCGATCGAAGTCGGCGACGACGATCGCGGTGTGGCCGCGGGGCGACGCGGTGGGCGACTCGGTGGGCATGAGGTGGACCTGTGTCCCCTCGCGCTCGAGCCAGGTGAACTCGCCCAGCGTCGCGGGTGGCTCGACCTGTTCGAAGCCGAGCAGTTGCCAGAGCTCGACCGTGCGCTCGATGTCCGCGGGCGCGATTTCGATCCCGACGTGATGCAGCATCAGAACAAGAGTGACACCAGGGAGGCGCCGACGACGATCGCGGTCGACCAGGTGACCGCCTCGGCGGTGATCTCCATGTCGAGGCCGTAGGCGTGGGCGATGACGAGGGAGTTGAGTCCCGACGGCATTGCCGAGAGCAGGCGGTAGGCGGCCGGCAGGTCGATCAGGGGGGCGGCGAGCAGCATCAGCAGGCCGGGGACGACGGCGAGCCGGGTGACGATCGCCAGCGCCACCGGGCGGGTCATCGGCGGCGGCATCGGCAGCTCGCCGTGCTCGGCGTTCTCGGCCAGGGTGGCGCCGACGGCGAAGAAGCCGATCGGCAGGATCGCCACGATCAGGGCCTGGGAGATGTCGACCAGGACTTCCGGGGCGAGCGCCTTGGGGGCGAGGAGGCCGGCGATCGCGGCGTAGAGCGGCGGGTTGCGAGTGAAGAAGGCGGCGACCCGCTGGCGCGGTGTTTCGCCGGCTTTCGTGCCGAAGGCGGCGCCGACGGCGAAGGCGCCGAGCAGCAGGCAGGGGCCGGTGACGAGGACGTCGTAGAGGACCGCGGTGGAGAGCTGGTCGCGGCCGAGCAGCGCCACCGCCAGCGGGTAGCCGAGGTAGCCGGTGTTGACGCTGAGTACGGTGCAGACGACGGCGCCGACCTGGAAGCGGGGCAGCTTCAGCCAGCGGCTGGCGAGGAGGTAGGCGAAGGTCGCCCCGAGCGAGGAGGCGACGATCCCCAATGCCAGCCCGACCCCGTGGCTGAGGTCGATGCTGCTGGCGGCGATGTTGAAGAAGATCACCGGCGGCAGGAAGACGTAGAGCAGCAGCGTCAGCGAGCGCCGCGCAGCGTTGGCAGCGCCAGCGGGCCAGCGCCGCTCGGAAGCGACACCGACGGAGACGGCGATCGCGATCGCGGCGGTTGTGAGCAGGACCCCGATCTGGGGACCCTTTCACGGCGCCTGGCTAGGAGTAGAGCGCCTCGATCTGGGCTTCGTACTTGCGCTCGATCGGCCGCCGCTTCAGCTTCATCGTCGGCGTCAACTCGTCTCCGCCCGGTGCCCACTCGCCGCTGAGGATCTCGTAGCGCTTGATCTGCTCGACCCGGGAGAGGCGGGCGTTGGCCTCCTCGACTGCGGCGGCGATCTCCCCGGCGACGGCGCTGCCCCCGGCGTCAAGGCCGCGCGCCGCCAGGGTTTCGGGGTCGAGCGCCAGCAGGGCGACGTTGTATGGGCGGTTATCGCCGATCGCTACCGCCTGGGCGATCAGGGTCGAGGCCGCCTTCAGCTTCGCCTCGATGTTGGCCGGCGACATATTCTTGCCCGCCGCGTTGATGATCAGCTCCTTCTTACGGTCGACTATGCGCAGGTAGCCGGCCTCGTCGAATTCGCCGATGTCGCCGGTCAGCAGCCAGCCGTCGTCGCCGAGCGCCTCGGCGGTCTTCTCGGGCATGTTGCGGTAGCCGGCCATCACCTGCGGGCCGCGCACCATCACCTCGCCGTCCTCTGCCAGCTTCACCTCGGTGTTGGGGATCGGCGGGCCGACGGTGCCGACCCGGACGCCGCCGGGCGGGTTCAGGGTCGTGATCGCTGTCGTCTCCGACATCCCCCAGGTCTCGCGGATCTCGATCCCGAGGGCGAGGAAGAACTCGAGCACCTCAGGTGGCGTCGGCGCCGCTCCGACCACGAACGACTCGACCTCATCGAGGCCGAGCATCGCCCGGATCGTCGACAGCACCTGCTCGTCGGCGCGCTTCCACTCGGCCTCGAGCTCGGCGGGCGTCCCGCCGTCCATCATGGCGCGGGCGCGTCGCCGGCCGAGCTCGATCGCCGCCTCGGTCGCCTCGCGTTTGGCCTCGTCGGCCTCGGCCGCGATGCCGACTTCGATCGCCGCCTTCAGCTTTTCCCAGATCCGCGGTACGCCGCCCCAGACGGTCGGTTTGACCTCAATTGAGTAGGCGACCATCTGGCGCGGGTCGGGGCAGCAGTAGACGCAGTTGCCGTAGATCATCTGGGCGTAGATCCCGGCCCAGCGGTCGGCGATGTGGGCGCTCGGCAGGTAGGAGATCATGCGGCCGCCCGGGGTGGTCTGCTGGACCTGATCGCAGGCGCGCCACACGGCGATCATGTTTGCGTGCGTCAGCTGCACCCCCTTCGGCGGCCCGGTCGTGCCGGACGTGTAGATCAGGCAGAGCACGTCGTCGGGCTCGACGGCCTTCCAAGTCGCCTCGAAGTCGAAGTCGGCCGCGCCCGTTTCCTCGAGCTGCGCAATCGAGATCGTTCCCTCGGGCGCCTCCCCGTCGATCACCACGACGTGCGCGAGGGAGTCGACCGCATCCCGGGCCGCCAGAACCGTCCCGAGAAACTCCTGCTCCGTAACGATCACCCGGTTCTCTGCGTCCCGCACCAAATACTCGATTTGCTCCGGGGACGACGTGTTGTAAACGGAGAAGCAGGTCGCTCCGAGGTGCATCGCCGCGGCATCGGTTAGGTGCAGGGCAGGCCGATTGACCAGCATGAACCCAACCGTGTCGCCTCGCTTCACGCCCAACGCCGCGAGTCCAGCAGCTCGCTTTTGGACCGCCTCAGCGTAGTCCCGCCAGCTCGCCTCGTAGTCGCTGTCCTTGAACCGCAGCGCGGGACTGCCAGCCCACTCCTGGGCCGTGATCTGAAACGCCTCGCACATCGTCTCCGCATCGAGTGCTCTGAGCCGCTCGCTCATCTGCTGAACATATCGCCCGTTGGCGTCCGGCGCGGCGGGTCCTGTCGTCGCAGGGGACCCACCACCCCCTGCGGTAGCTAAAGCTTCCTCGGGGGTGGTCCCCCCCGCAACGCCACCCCCCGCGACGGGTGTTCTCGGTTGACTAGAAGAGTGAGGCCCCGGCGTGTTGGGCGAACTCTACGAGGGGTTGGGGGATGATTCCGAAGAAGACGGTTGCCGCGGCGGCGAGCAGGGCCGGGGCGACTAGGTAGATGCGGCGCCCCGCATCTGGGTCGATCGGGTCGGCTTCTGGGGAAGCGCCGGCGATGGCCGGGGTTGCGGCGGTCTCGCCGTCCGGACGCATCCACATGGCTGCGACGACGCGCAGGTAGTAGGCCAGCGAGATCATCGTTCCTACGGCTATGAAGACCGCCAGCCAGGTGTAGTCGCCTTCCACCAGGGCCTCGATCAGGTAGAGCTTGCCGATGAAGCCGGCCGTGGCTGGGAGCCCTGCGAGGCCGAGCATCGAGATCGTCAGCGGCCAGGCGAGCAGCGGTCGCTCGCTGCCGAGGCCGCGCACCGACTCGATGTGATCGCCGAAGATCGTTTCGCGCTCCCGCGCGATCACGACGGCGAAGGCGGCCAGGTTCATCAAGGCGTAGGCGGCGAGGTAGAAGACGATCGCGTTGACGCCGGCCTCGCTGGCGACGACGAGGCCGCCGAGGATGTAACCGGCCTGGGCGATGCCCGAGTAGCCGAGCAGGCGCTTGAGCGAGTCCTGGCCCAGGGCGCCGACGTTGCCGACCACGATCGAGATCGCGGCGAGGACGGCGAGCGCCGGCTGCCATTCGCTCGCCTGCTGGGCGAGGGCGACGTCGAAGAAGCGGACGAAGACGGCGAAGGCCGCGGCCTTGGTCGCCACCGCCATGAAGCTCGTGATCGGCGTCGGCGCGCCCTCATACACGTCGGGCGTCCACTGGTGGAAGGGTGCGATCGAGGCCTTGAAGGCGAGCCCGACCGCGGCCATCCCAATCCCGACCAGGATCAGCGGGTCGCTGAAGGCGCCGTTACGGGCGATGCCTTCGGCGATACCGGCGAAGTCGGTCGAGCCCGAGCCGCCGTAGAGGAAGGCCATCCCGTAGAGCAGCGTCGCCGAGCCGAGCGAGCCGACGATCAGGTACTTGAGCCCCGACTCGAGCGACTTCTCGCGCCGCATATTGGTGGCGCAGAGGATGTAGAGCGGGATCGAGAGCGTCTCGATCGCGACGAAGAAGGTGACCAGGTTCTGCGCCTGGGCCAGCAGCACCATGCCCAGCACCGAGCCGAGCAGCAGCGCGTGGTACTCGCCTGAGCCTGCTTGCTCGGCGGCGGGCTCGCGGAGCGAAAAGAGGGTCGCGAACGAGGCGGTGAGGATCGCGATCAGCGAGATCGAGATCGCCAGGTCATCGAGGCGGAGCGCGCCCGAGACGAGCGGGGTCGGGTCATTCCACTGCCAGATCAGCAGGCCGGCGGTCGCCGGGAGCGTAACCAGGGTGAGAGCCGGCGCGGTGCGGCGCAGCGGCTTGAACACGGCGGTGAGCAAAACAACGCAGAGACCTGCGGTCAGCGCCAGGACTGGCGAGAACGCGGCGTAGTCGATGTGGGGAGCGTCGAAGTTCACTGGCTCGCCTTGGGGGGGTCGAGGGCCGTCAGAGGGGTCTCCCAAAACGCGCGGCTGGCGCCGCGCTTGAGTGTTTTGGGAGACCCCTCTGACGGCCCTTCGGTCGCTGCCACGGATCTCGCCACCGAAAGGTCCGTGCGCTTGAGGATCAGCTGCGGGTACAGGGCCAAGCCCAGGATGCAGAGCACCAGGGGCACCAGCACTAGCCCGTCTCGCCAGCCGATCTCGCGCGATTCGACGCCGCCCGCCTGCCGGTTGTGCATCGTGCGTTGGTAGAGCCTGAGTGCGTAGTAGGCGGACATTGCCACTCCCGAGATCGCTACGCAGGCGAAGACGATCTTTGAGTCGAAGAGGCCGTTGAGGATGTAGAACTCGCCGACGAAGTTGGCCGAGCCGGGCATCGCCAGGGTGGCCAGGGTGACGATCAGGAAGAGGGCTGCGAGGAATGGGGCCTTCATTGCCATCCCGCCCATCTCGCGCAGGTCCTCGGTGCCGGAGCGCTCGGCGAGGATCGCGACTATTACGAAGAGCGGGGCGACTACGAGGCCGTGGTTGACCATCTGCAGGACGGCGCCGTCGGCGCCGTCACTGGAGAGGGCGAAGATCCCCGCGGTGATGAAGCCGAGCTGCGCCACCGAGGAGTAGCCGGCGACCAGCCGCACGTTGGTCTGGGTGAAGGCCATCGCCGAGCCGTAGAGGATCGAGGCCAGGGCGATCACCAGGATCACCTCCTGGAATTCCACCGTCGCGTCGGGGAAGAGCGGCAGGACGACGCGGAGGAATCCGTAGGCGCCGACCTTGGCGAGGACGCCCGAGAAGACCGCCAGGGCCGGCAGCGGCGCCACCCGGTAGGCGTCGGGCATCCAGCCGTGCAGGAGGAAGGCCGGCATCTTGACCAGGAAGGCGGCGGCGAAGAACCAGAAGATCCAGCGCTGGCTGCCCTCGCCGATCGGGTGCTGGGCCAGTTCGGCGATGGAGAAGGTGAGGTGCCCGCCGTCGGCGGCGACGATCGCCGTCGCGATCGCGGCGACCAGCATCAGCAGCGAGCCGATCAGCGTGTAGACGATCATCTTCAGCGTCGCCGCCGCGGCGCTCGGGCCGTCCTCGCGGTCGCTCCCCCAGGCACCAAAGAGGAAGTAGAACGGGACCAGCATCAGGTCGAAGAAGAGGACGAAGAGGAGCAGGTCCTGGGCGAGGAACGAGCCCAGGGTCGCGGTCTCGCCGAGCAGCATCATCAGGAAGAAGAGATGGGGGCGCTCCTGCTCGCGGAAGGCGGCAAAGGCCGTGCCCGCCGTCCACAGCACCGCGGTGAGCAGGACGAGGAAGACGTTGAGCCCGTCGATGCCGAGGCTGTAGTCGACGCCGAGCCCGGGGATCCAGTTGACGTCGACCGTGTCCTGCAGGCCGGGGGCGCCGGAGTCGAAGCCGGCGACGAGTGAGATCGCGATGCCCAGCGTCGCCACCGCGCCCAGCGTCGCCCACCAGCCGGTCAGCCGCTTGGGCATGAAGAGGCCGATGAGGCCAAACGCGAGCGGTGTCCAGAGCAGCGAGTCGATCATGAGCTGCTCAGCAGGAAGTAGAGGGCGAGCCCGGCGAAGCCGACGATCAGCAGCAGTGCGTAGCTGCGCACGAAGCCGCTCTGGACGACGCGGACGACGCGGCCGCCGGTGCCGACCACGTCCTCGGTACCGGTGACGAGGCCGTCGACCACGAGGCGCTCGAAGACCCGGTTGGCGAAGCGGCCGATCGCCAGCGCCGGGCGCACGATCAGGAAGTCGATCGCCTCGTCGAAGTACCACTTGTTGAGGCAGAGCAGGTAGACGGGTCGGAGGCGCTCGCGGAAGCGGGCGGGCAGCTCGGGGCTGCGCACCCACAGCAGCCAGGCCGTGGCGATGCCGAGGATCGAGATCAGGCCGCCGATCGCCAGGCCGCGCCACTCGGCGCCGACCGCCGGGTGGACCTCGCTCAGCGGCGAGTTGGCGAAGACCGGGTCGAGCCAGGAGAAGAGCACATCGTCCACACCGGGGACCTGGATCAGGCCGGCGAAGAGGGCGCCGAATCCGAGCACCGCCATCGCCACCGCCATCGGCCGCGACTGCTCGGCGATGTGGTGGTGGGCGCCGGGGAAGCCGACCTCGGCGTCCTCCTCCTCTTCGGTCGCCGGATTGATCGCCGGGCCGTGGAACAGCTCGCCGCTCTCGATCAGGTGCTGGGCCTCCGGGCAGGGGTCGCCGGGCAGCACCCGGAAGACGAGGCGGAAGGTGTAGATCGCGGTGAGGAAGGCGCCGACGTAGCCGCCGATCGCCATCCAGTAGTACATCCCGCCGCGCGCCTCGGCGTAGGCAAGGATCGAGTCCTTGGAGAAGAAGCCGGAGGTGAGCGGGAAGGCGGCGAGGGCTAGGCCGCCGATCAGGAAGAGCACCGAGGTGAAGCGCATCGCCTTCCAGAAGCCGCTCATCCGGTCGATGTCCTGGCGGTTGGCCATCGCTGAGATGAACGAGCCGGCGGCCATGAAGAGCAGCGCCTTGAAGAAGGCGTGGGTCATCAGGTGAAAGAGGCCCTGCGCGTAGGCGCCAATCGAGACGCCCATGATCATGTAGCCGATCTGGCTCATCGTCGAGTAGGCGATCGCCCGCTTCAGGTCGGTCTGGGCGATCGCGATCGTGCCCGCGACCAGGAGCGTCGCCAGGCCGGTGAAGGCGGCGATGTCGGCGGCGGTCGGGGCGAGGACGAAGAGGGTGTGGGTGCGGGCGATCAGGTAGACGCCGGCGGTGACCATCGTCGCCGCGTGGATCAGCGAGGAGACCGGGGTCGGGCCCTCCATCGCGTCGGGCAGCCAGGTGTGGAAGGGCAGCTGCGCCGACTTGGCGAAGGCGCCGACGAGGAGCAGCAGGCAGATCGCGGTCACCGTCCACTCGTTGGTGGAGAAGACCTGCGGCGCCTTGGCGAAGACCGACTCGTAGTCGAAGGTCCCCAGTTCGCGGAAGATCAGGAAGGCGGCGAGGACGAGGCCGATGTCGCCGACAACGTTGATCACGAAGGCCTTCATCCCGGCTCTGGTCGCGGTGGTGCGCCGGTACCAGAAGCTGATTAGCGCGTAGGAGGCGAAGCCGACGAAGGCCCAGCCGACGATCAGCAATACGAAGTTGCCGGCGAGGACGAGCAGCAGCATCGAGAAGACGAAGAAGTTGAGGTAGCTGAAGAAGCGGTGGTAGCCCTCGTCGGAGCGCATGTAGCCGAACGAGTAGAGGTGGATCAGGGTGGAGACCCCGGTGACGACGAGGACCATGAAGACGGAGAGCGGGTCGACGAAGATCCCCAGCTTGATATCGAGGCCGGCGACCGAGGCGTAGTCCCAGAGCGAGGAGGCGTGATGGCGCGCGCCGGCGTCTTCTCCGAGCAGGGAGACGAGGGCGGCGATACCGCAGAGGAAGGCGAGCCCGATCGTCGCGGTGCCGAGGATGCCGGCGACCCGCGCGGGGATCGCCTTGAAGCTGAGCCCGATCGAGATCGCGCCGAGCAGGGGGAGGAGCAGGACCAGCCAGGCCCAGGCGGTGGCGCTCATCCGCGCAGCTCCCGCAGCTCGTCGACGTCGAGCGGCAGCTTGCGGCGGAAGATGGCGACGATCAGGCCCAGCCCGATCACGACCTCGCAGGCGGCGACGACCATCACGACGATCGCGAAGACCTGTCCCTGCTGGTTACCGACCATGCGGCTGAACGCCACCAGCGCCAGGTTGCCGGCGTTGAGCATCAGCTCGAGGCAGAGCAGGATCACGACTGGGCTGCGGCGGATCAGGATGCCTGTTGCTCCCACTGCGAAGAGCAGGCTGCTGAGCACCACGTACCACTCGATGTTCATGAGGAAGCACCTCCAGTTGGAGACCCCGCCTCGTCGCCCTCACTTGCCCGAGGCGTCGCCTGTCGTCCGGCGAGGACCACCGCGCCGACGGCTGCCAGGAGCAGCAGGATCGACGAAGCCTCGAAGGGGAGCAGGAAGCGTTCGAGGAGTAGGCGGCCGATTGCGGCTGGGTCGCCGAAGCCCGGGTTGACGTCGGGGCCGTGGGTGCCGAGGGCCATCAGGGATGAGGCGAGCACGGCTATCGAGAGCTCTACGAAGAGGGCGATGCCGAGCAGGGGCGCTAGGAAGCGCTGGCCGGGAATCGGCTCCCAGGCGGATTCCGTGTTGCCGCCGATGTAGGCAACTACGAAGACGTAGAGGACCATCACCGCTCCCGCGTAGACGACGACTTGGGCCGCGGCTACGAAAGCCGAGGTCAGCAACAGGAATAGGACCGCCAGCGAGAAGAGGTGGACGATCAGGGCGAGGACGCCGTAGAACGGGTTGCGCATGGCGACGACGCCGACCGCGCCGCCGAGGGCGCCGAGCGCCGCCGCGAAGAAGAGGACCGCTTCCATTACTCGCCCCGCCCAGTTGCGTTGACGGCGAATTTGGAGCGTGGTTGTATGGACTCGTAACTGACAGGCCGGGGAGAAATGGAGACGATGTGAATACCTATGTGATTCTGCGACGGAGCGGCTGGAAGTCCGGTGGTGACCTCGAGGCGGCCGCCGAGCGGTCGCGGCAGGTCGGCGACGAGGAGATGTCCGACGACATCCGCTGGATCCGCAGCTACGTCCTCGACGAGGGCGCCGGGTCGGTCGGCACGGTTTGCGTCTACCAGGCAACCAGCCCCGATGCGATCCGCGAACACGCCGACCGCGCAGACCTGCCCGTGGACGAGATCATCCCGGTTGCCGACACGGTCCTGGTCAGGCCCGATCCCGAGTAGCGCCGCGCTCACTCGCCCTCCGCCCGCAGTGGCGTGCGCTCGATCGGCTCGGCTAGCAGCATCTCCTTGGTGAAGATCAGGTTCTCGCGGTCGTAGTCGGCCATCTCGTAGTCGTGGCCCATCGTGATCGCGTCGAATGGGCAGGCGATCTCGCAGTAGCCGCAGAAGATGCAGCGAGAGATGTTGATCTCATAGACCGCCGCGTAGCGCTCGCCGGCCGAGACGCGGTTGCCGGGGATGTTCTCGGCGGCGACGACGCGGATGCAGTCGGCCGGGCAGGCGGCGGCGCACAGCGAGCAGCCGACGCACTTCTCCAGCTCGGTGTCCTCGAACTTGTGCAGCTTGTGGCGGCCGCGGAAGCGCGGGTAGACGGGCGTCTTCTCCTCCGGGTACTCGATCGTCATCGGCCCCTCGATCAGCCGCGCCATCGTCGTCTTCAGCCCGCGCAGCGTCTCGCCAAAGGCGCGGTAGGCGCCGCCGACCCCGCCGGGCTCCGGCCCGCGCTGGACCTCGACCACGCTGTCGTCCTTCAGGTAGGGGAACTCAGCCACCGAAGACCCCTACCTGGCGGGTTATACGTCTATATGACGGAAAAGCCGCCAGGTCCATCATGTGACCACCACCAGAACGGCGGTGACGAGCACGTTGAGGGTTGCCAGCGGCAGGAGGATCTTCCAGCCGAGGCTCATCAGCTGGTCGTAGCGCAGGCGGGGCAGGGTCGCCCGCACCCAGATGAAGAGGAGGACGAGGCCGAGCATCTTGGCCAGCATCCAGATCGGGTCGAGGAAGCTGGGGCCGGGGCCCATCCAGCCGCCGAGGAACATCGCCGCGGCGACGCCGGAGACGACGATGATCTCCATGTATTCGACCAGCAGGAAACTGCCGAAGCGCATGCCGCCGTACTCGGTCATGAAGCCCTGGACCAGTTCGGCATCGGCCTCGGGCATGTCGAACGGGGTGCGGTTGGTCTCGGCGAAGCCGGCCAGCATGAAGATCAGGAAGCCGACGAACTGGGGGAAGACGAACCAGAGGGTGCCCTGGGCGTGGACGATGTCGACCAGCGAGAGCGAGCCGCCCATCATGATCACGCCGAGCAGGGCCAGGCCCATCGAGACCTCGTAGGAGATCAGCTGGGCGGCGCCGCGCATCGCCCCGAGCAGGCTGTACTTGGAGCCCGAGGACCAGCCGCCGAGCAGCAGGCCGTAGAAGGCGATCGAGCCGACGGCGAAGAAGTAGAGGATGCCGATCGGCACGTCGATGCCGTAGAGGCCGACGCCGTCCTGGACATCGCCCCAGGGGATGATCGCCAGGGCGAGCACGCCGGAGAGGACCGGCAGCAGCGGGCCGAGGATGAACAGGGACGGGATCGCGTTGGCCGGCCGGAAGGCCTCCTTGGAGAGCAGCTTGCCGACGTCGGCGAGTGGCTGCAGGATGCCGAACGGGCCGACGCGGTTGGGGCCGTAGCGGTGCTGGAAGCGGCCGATCAGCTTGCGCTCCAGCACCGTCATCAGCGGCAGGATGCCGAAGATCACGGCGAAGATGACCAGGCTCTTGACCACCATGATCCAGGTGGCTTCGACGAACTGGGTGTCGGCGACGGGCAGCATCAGCGGGCGGGGATCTTCTCGATCTGGACGGAGACGGGCGAGCCGTTGAGAAGCTCGTTGGCGTTGCCCTCAGCGACGCCCTCGATCAGCAGGCAGGTACCCACGGGGATGCGCTCCTTGATCGCGACCTTGGCGCGGATGCTGGTGCCGTTCTGGGAGACGGACACCTCGTCGCCGCTCGACAGGTTGAGTCGCTCGGCGTCGGTTATGGAGAGGTCCACGCGCTGCTGCGGAGCGAGGAAGCGGAGGGGGGGGTTCAGCTCGGTGATGACTCCCGCCCACAAGTCGCGGTACGTCGCGAGCGTTAGGGCGCCCGGGGCGGGGTCCCCAGGACGCGCGGACAGAGCCGCGCTCGAGTGTCCTGGGGACCCCGCCCCGGGCGCCGCAGCGGGCCCGGGAGCGTTTGCGCGAGATGGGGTGTCCTGCCAGCGGATGCCTCGGCCGCCGATGTCTGCGTCGGTGATTCCGGCGTAGAAGGGGACAGATTCTGCGAGGGCGGCGAAGGCTGAGGGTTGTGACGAGATGCCGGTGTCGTGGCCGAGGGCGAGGGAGAGCTCTGCGAGGACTCCCCAGTTCGGGCGGATGTCGCCGGGCCTCGAAGCACTCGGCCGCACGCGTTGGAGGCGACCGTCGGGGTGGGACACGGTGCCGTCTTTCTCAGCGTGGGTCTCCAGCGGGAAGACGACCGAGGCCTTGGCGGTGGTCGCGGTCTCGAAGGTGGAGAAGCAGATGACCTGGTCGGCAGCCGTCAGGGCCCGGTCCCAGGCCTCGGTGTCCGGAAAGTCGCGCAGCGGGTCGACCCCGAAGAGCAGCACCGTCTTCAGCTCCCCAGCCTCGAGGCCGGCCCGGATCTCCTCCGTCCCTCGGCCGAGACGTGCATTTACCACGTTATCCGTGGTGAATGCACGTCTCGGCTCGCCAAGGCCCGGGCCGGCGTCCGGCAGGCAGCCGGCCTCGCGCAGGCCGCGGGCGTTGGCGATCTCCGGGACTTCGAGCAGGCCGGAGCTGTCCTTGCCGGCGAGGTCGAGTGCCTTGGCGAGGTCAAGGAGGGCGCCAATTGCTCGGTCTCCCTCGCGGCCAATCCGATCGCCCCAGATGACCACCACCTGTTCAGCGCCCTGCAGTACCTCGGCTATCGCCGGCGCCCCCTCCGAACGTTTTGCGCGGGAGGAGGAGGAAGCTTCGAGCGACAGCCCATCGTCGTCACTTCGACGAGTTGCGAGTGAGGAGGGGTTGCCGGCGATGGCCCCGGCGGCCAGCTCGGCGAGGAAGGCGGTCGCGTTACCCGGGGCGTAGCGGGCGACCGCTGTCGCGCCGCCGTCGAGCGTGGTCGGGGCCTCGGTCGCGACCGCCAGCTTTGCGCCGCCCCGGCGGATCGCCTTGCGGACTCGCAGGTCGAGGATCGGGCTGGCGTGGAGGGGGTCGGTGCCGATGACGAGGATCGCGCCGGCCTCGTCGATGTCGCGGACCTTGGCGCCGATCTCGGGCTGGGCCAGGCGCACCAGCGCCTCGCGACCCGGACCGCGGGAGGGCCTTGAGTCGACGTGCGGCGAGCCAAGCGCCTCGCGCATGATGCGCTGGACCAGGTAGCCCTCCTCGTTGGAGGCGTCGCCGAGGATCGCGGCGCTCTGCGCGCCGCCGGCCTTCAGCGCCTCGGCGGCCTTGGCGATCGCCTCCTCCCAGCTCGCCTCGGCGCCGCCGCGCAGGCGCGGGCCGCGGATGCGCTCCTCGGCGTTGAACATCTCGAAGCCGTAGCGGCCGCGGTCGCAGAGCCAGCCGTCGTCGACGTCGGCGTTGTCGCGGGCGATCACCCGCTTCACCTGCTCGTCGCGGACGGTGAAGCTGACGTTGCACTGGCTCGGGCAGAGCGTGCAGACCGAGCCGGCCTGCTCGATGTCCCAGGGCCGGGCACGGAAGCGGTAGGTGTAGCTGGTCAGCGCCCCGACCGGACAGAGGTCGGTGATGTTGCCGTGGAAGGGCGCCACGTAGGGGCGGTCGTCGAAGGTGCCGACGAAGGTCCGGTCTCCCCGCTCGAGCAGCTGCAACTGTTCGTCCTCGGTCACCTCCTGGCTGAAGCGCACGCAGCGGTAACAGAGGATGCAGCGCTCGCGGTCGATCGCGACCAGCGGCGAGAGCTCGATCGGCTTCTCGAAGTGGCGCTTGTCGTCGATCATGCGGCTCTTGCCCGGGCCCCAGCCCATCGAGATGTCCTGCAGCGGGCACTCGCCGCCCTTGTCGCAGACCGGGCAGTCGAGCGGGTGGTTGACGAGCAGGAACTCGACCACGGCGCTCTGCGCGTGCTTGACCTGCTCGGTGCGGGTGTGGACGACCATGCCGTCGCGGACCGGAGTCGAGCAGGAGGTCTGCAGCTTCGGGATCCCCTCGATCTCGACCAGGCACATGCGGCAGGCGCCGACCGGCTCACCCAGCTTCGGCTCGTAACAGAAGACGGGGATCTCGACGTCGCCCCGCTTGGCGGCGTCGTGCAGCATCTCGCCCTCGGTCGCGCTCACCTCGCGCCCGTCGATGAGGAGGGTTATCTCCTTACCGCTCACGTCGCCGCTCCCATCGTCTCGGCAGGTCCCTGCACTACGGCCAGGTGGTCTTCGACCGGCTGTCCTGCCGAGGCGATCACGTCCTCGAACTCGTCGCGGAACTTGCGCACCATGGCCCCGACCGGCATCGCCATCGAGTCGCCGAGCACGCAGAGGCAGTGGCCGATGATGTTCTCTTGCACCGAGGCGACGATGTCGAGGTCCATCGGCGTCGCCTCGCCGCGCACCACCCGTTCCAGCATCTTCACCGTCCAGTTGGTGCCCTCGCGGCAGGGAGTGCACTTGCCGCAGGACTCGTGGTGGTAGAAACGCGCCGTGCGCAGCGCCATATGCGGGATCGAGACCGTGTCGTCGGCGACGATGATCGAGCCCGAGCCGAGCATCGAGCCCGCCTCGGCCATCGCCTCGAAGCTGTATGGGAGGTCGATGCCCTCCGCGGCGGTCAGCACCGGGGAGGAGGAACCGCCCGGGTAGAAGGCCTTGACCTCGCGACCCTCTGCCGGGCCGCCGGCCAGGTCCATGATCAGCTCGCGGGTCGGGATTCCCAGCTCGATCTCGTAGTTGCCGGGCCGTCGCACGCAGCCGGAGACCGAGACGACCTTGGTCCCGGGCGACTGCTCGGTGCCGAAGCCCTTGAACCACTCGGCGCCGTTGCGGACGATGTGGGGGACGTTGGAGAGCGTCTCGACGTTGTTGATCAGGGTGGGCCCACCGTAGAGCCCCTGCACGGCGGGGAAGGGGGGCTTGAGGCGCGGGTTGCCGCGCTTGCCCTCGAGCGCGTCGAGCAGCGCCGTCTCCTCGCCGCAGATGTAGGCGCCGGCGCCGCGGTGGACGACCAGCTCGAGGTCGCGGTGCGTCCCCAGGATGTCCTTGCCGAGGTAGCCCGCCTCATACGCTTCGGCGACGGCGGCGTCGAGGATGTCGGCCTGCGAGTCGTACTCGCCGCGGATGAAGATGAAGGCGTGACCGGCGCCCGCGGCAAGGGCGGCGATCGCGATCCCCTCGACCAGCTGGTGCGGGTTGCGCTGCATCAGCTCGCGGTCCTTGAAGGCGCCGGGCTCGGACTCGTCGGCGTTGCAGCAGAGGTACTTCTGCATCTCGCCGCGGGGCAGGAAGGAGGCCTTCTTGCCCATCGAGAAGCCGGCGCCGCCGCGGCCGCGCAGGCCCGAGTCTTCGAGCTCGGACAGCACCTCCTCGGCCTCCATCTCGCGGTAGGCCTTCTCCAGGGTCGCGTAGCCCCCATAGCCCTTGTAGCCGGCGAGCGTGCGCAGGGCCGGGTCTTCGGCGTTCTTCAGCAGCATCCGAGTCTCAGGCATCGGGACCTCCCGGCAGCGGCCGCTTCTCCAGCGCCTTCTCGGGCAGCACCTCGGACCCGGCGCGGAGCTGATCGATCGCGGTTTTCGCTTCGGCCGGGTCGAGCGGGCCGAAGTAGCGCTCGTCGATCGAGGCCATCGGCGCGATGTCGCAGGCGCCGAGGCACTCGAACCCGGTGACGAAGATGTCCTCGCCCTCGGCGGCGGCGCGAAAGGAATCGAGCAGCCGATCCCCGCCCCGCATCCAGCAGCTGATGTTGGTGCAGACCGCCACCTTGTGAGTCCCGACCGGCTCCGTATGCAGCAGGTCGTAAAAGCTGGCCACCGACTCCAGGTAAGCGGGAGTGACCCGCATCACCGCCGCGGCCTGCCGAATCCCCTCCGGCGTACACCACCCGTACAACCGCTGCACAGCCCAGAGCGCCGGGATAGAGGCGGATTTTCGGTCCGGGTACCGCGACATCAACGTTTCGATCTTCTCCTGCAACTCGGGCGGACACCCAAGCTCGTGAAGCTCAGGAATCTCCTCCTGTGAGCGGCCGGGTACTCGACCCTCAACCAGCGCCCGATCAACCGGAAGCTCAGCCATGTACGGCTCCCTCGCGGCTTACATCAGGTCCAGGAGAGCGCCTCGCGCAGGCAGAGCCGGGACCCTCCCCGACGGGCGGATACTCAAATTGCCGGTCCAACTGGACCGGCAATTGGACGGCGGGGAGGGTCCCGGCTCTGCTCCGCTTGCCCCTCACCGGTCGACCCCGCCCAGAATCGGGTCGAGCATGCCCAGCGAGCAGATCATGTCGGCGATGTAGCTCCCCGTCGACATGTCCCTGAACGCCTGAAGATTGACGAACGAGGGATCGCGGAAGTGCACCCGCGCCGGCTTGGCCGACCCGTCGGCCAGCACGAAGCAGCCAAGCTCGCCCCGCGGCGACTCGATCGCGTAGTACAGCTCGCCGGGGCCGACCCGGTAGCCCTCGGTGACCAGCTTGAAGTGGTGGATCAGCGACTCCATCGAGGTCGAGAGCTCCGAGCGCGGCGGCAGCACGTACTTGCGGTCATCGGCGATGAAGGGCCCCTCGGGCAGGGCGTCGAGCGCCTGCTCGACGATCCGCGTCGACTCGACCATCTCCGCCACCCGCACCCGGTAGCGGTCGTAGTTGTCGCCGACCGTCCCGACCGGGATCTTGAAGTCCATCTCCGGGTAGGCGAGGTAGTCGAAGGCCTTGCGCAGGTCCCAGGGCTCGCCGGCGGCGCGCAGCAGCGGCCCGGTCACGCCCAGCTCCAGCAGCCGCTCGCGGGAGACGATCCCGGTCCCCTTGGTGCGCGAGAGGAAGACCTCGTTGCGGTCCAGCAGCGCCTGGTACTGCTCGACCCGCACCGGCATCTCGGCGATGAACTCGCGCAGCTTCGCCTCGAAGCCGAGGGGGATGTCCTCGATCACGCCGCCGACCTGGAAGTAGCGCGTGTGCATCCGCTGCCCGGTCGCCATCTCGAAGAGGTCGAGGATGCGGTCGCGCTCGCGGAAGCAGTACCAGAGCATCGAGATCGCGCCCAGGTCGAGCGCGGTGGTGCCGAGCCAAACCAGGTGGGAGTGGATGCGGTTGAGCTCGAGGAAGATCGTCCGCAGGTACTTCGCCCGCGGCGGGATCTCCAGCTCGATCAGCCGCTCGACCGCGCCGCAGAAGGCCTCCATCTGGAAGAAGTAGGAGACGTAGTCCATCCGCTCGACGAAGGGGATGACCTTCCAGTAGCTCTTGTCCTCGCAGGACTTTTCGATCCCCGTGTGGACGTAGCCGATCACCGGTTTGAGGTCGCGAACAACCTCACCTTCTAGGTCGACGACGAGGCGCAAGACACCGTGCGTGGCCGGGTGATGGGGCCCGATGTTTACGGTCATTACCTCGGTTGTGTCGACCGCGGGCGTCACGGACTCGGGGGGGCCTGCGGGCGGGGGCTGCGCCTCCGTTCTCGGCCCCCCCGAGGCCGCGCCGCCCGCGGAGGAAGCGCCCGGGGTTGACGCTTTAACTCCAGCCGACTCAGCCATAGTTGCGCTCGTTGTAGGTGAAGGTCACGGGCTCGCCACCGACGGGGAAGTCGCGCCGCTGCGGCCAGCCGACATAGTCGTCGGGCAGCAGGATCCGCCGCAGGTCGGGGTGGCCTTTGAACACGATCCCGAAGAAATCGAACACTTCGCGCTCTTGGAATTCCGCCGTCGGGAAGAGCTCGCAGCAAGAATCGATTTCGGGCAGCAGCAGACCCTCGCCGCCGTCGCTCTGCGGGTGATGTGGACTCGGGGGGGTCGAGAACGGAGCAACTGCACCGCCCGCAGGCCCCCCCGAGGCCGCAGCGCCCGCAGCCGGATCGGCAAGAAGCGCCTTCACTCTGATCCGCTCGACCCGATTCCGGTTCAGCAGCTCGTAGTGGACCGCGAAGCGCGGCTCGGCTGGCAGGTAATCCGCCGCGTGCAGGCTGGAGAGGAAGCGGTAGCCCTGGCCGGGGGCGTCGCGTAGCCAGTTGAGCACCGGCAGGACGTGCGCGGGATCGATCGAGAGGCTGGCGCAGCCGTGCTCGAAGCCGCTGTCGAGGACCGCGCCAGGGTGCGCGGCCTCGATCTCGCCGCGGATCAGCTCCAGTCCGGGGGCGTCAGGCACCGATCATCCCCCTGGCCGCGAGGTAGGCCTCGGCCGCCTCGGCGCTCGGTTCGCTGCGCGGGCCGCCCCGCGCCCACTCCTCGGTGCCGGCGGCGCCGTAGCGGGCACGCCAGCCCTGGTCGGGGTTGCCCTGGATCTTGCGCTGCAGCTTGGTGAAGCCGTAGAGGACCGCCTCGGGCCGCGGCGGGCAGCCGGGGATGTGGAGGTCGATCGGCATGAACTTGTCGGCGCCCTGTACCACGGCGTAGTTGGAGAACATGCCGCCGGAGGAGGAGCAGGCGCCCATCGAGACCGCCCACTTCGGCTCCAGCATCTGGTCGTAGAGGCGGCGGACGACCGGCGCCATCTTGATCGAGACCCGGCCCGAGAGGATGATCATGTCGGCCTGGCGCGGCGAGGCCCGCAATGCCTCGGCGCCGAAGCGGGCGAGGTCGTAGCGGGCGGTGACGATCGAGATCGGCGCCTCGATCGCGCAGCAGGCGAGGCCGAAGGTAAGCGGGAATATCGAGTTCGAGCGCGCCCAGCCGAGCATCTTCTCGAAGTTGGTCATCACGACCTTCTCCTCGACGTAGCGCTCCAGATCCTCACCCTCGAGGTCGCCGCGGAGCATGTCGCGGGCGCGCAGCTGGCGCTCGCGCATCGACTGGCGTTCTACCTCCAATCGAGCGCACCCTTTCGCCAGACGTAGACGAAGGCGACCAGCAGCAGGGCGATGAAGGTGACCAGCTCGCCGAGCACGAAGACGCTGTCGGCTCCCTTGAGGATGACCCCGATCGGGTAGAGGAAGACGACCTCGATGTCGAAGAGGATGAAAAGCATCGCGATCAGGTAGAAGCTGACCCCGAAGCGCAGCCCGTGCGAGGAGGAGACCGGGATCCCCGACTCATACGGCTCCGACTGCCGTAGGCTCGCCGCGGTCGGGCGCGACGGGCGCTTCGGCCCGATCACGTGGTTGAGCATCGCGAAAGCCCCCCCAACGGTGACGCCGAGGAAGGCGAAGACGAGAATCGGCAGGTAGCTCTTCAGCACTGGTAGATCGGATCGAGCGGGCGGTCCCGCGGGGCGCCAGTCGCCTCCGCCGCACCGCCTGCACGGCGAGTTATATACCGACCTTGTAACACATTGCTACATAGTGCTTTTCCGCATCAGCAAGCCGAATCCCGACCCTTTTGGGAGGAAATAGACCTTTGGCCCCGGTACACCTCGCAGTCGGCTGCGCAGTCATCGTCCTCAACCTCGTCGCCTTCGCGATCGGCGGCATCGCCTGGTACCGCGACCGCCCCTCGGTCCCCTTCTGGTACCTGCTGCGCGCCGCCCAGGCCGCCGTCTTCGCGCAGGTGATGCTGGGCGGCCTGCTCGTCTTCACCAACCACAAGCCCGACGACAGCCTCCACTACCTCTACGGCATCCTGCCCCTGGTCGTCTCCCTGATCGCCGAGGGCGCCCGCGCCGGCGCCGCCGAGCGCGAGTTGGGCGACATCGACTTCGAAGCACTCTCCCCCGACGCCCAGCAGGACCTGGCCCTGGCGATCGTTCGGCGCGAGATGGGGATCATGGCGGTCAGCTGTGGCGTGATTCTCTTTCTCGCGTTGCGTGCGGCTGGGACCAGCGGCGCGTTCTGACTTGACTTTTGCCGGGAGGACCGGGCACCCCTCCCAAAACGCGCGGCAGGAGCCGCGCTGGAGTGTTTTGGGAGGGGTGCCCGGTCCTCCTTGGGCGAGGGTGAAGTCCGAACCGCGGCTGCCGGTTCGCTGTGGCAGATTCGCGCGAGAACGAGCCTTTGCCGGTTAGCTTCTTCGGTCCAGGCCGAGCTGGATTGCGGCGACT
Source organism: uncultured Solirubrobacterales bacterium (assembly GCA_963817905.1). GTDB lineage: Bacteria > Actinomycetota > Thermoleophilia > Solirubrobacterales > 70-9 > VRUE01. The sequence continues at coordinate 1,635,469 of CAWFPS010000003.1, forward strand.
ATGCCGAATAGGGCGCCTGTGGCTAGGTGCAGGATCGCGTCGGCGTCGTTGTTGGGGAAGGTGAAGATGCCGGCCGGACTCGTTGACCAGATCGCCCAGAGGCCGGTGACGATCAGGGCGGCGGCGACGTAGATCGCGTAGAGGAGGGCCCAGCGGGGCTTGAGGGCGAAGTAGAAGGCCGGGCCGAAGAGGAGGAAGCCGGAGAGGGCGTGGACGCCGTTGAAGTCGACCCCGAGCACGCGCTCGGTCGGCGCCCCGTCGCCGAAGTGAAAGCTCGGCTCGGCGAGGAGCCCGGCGATCGCCCAGCCGATCTGAAATGCCGCGATCACGACGATCGCCCACTGGGCGAAGGTCCACCGAGTGCGAGGAACCGCTGCCGCCTCCATCGCCGTGAAGCCTACCCACAGTCGACCGAAATTCCGGGTTTCTTTCGACCGAGGGGGGAGAGAACCCGACTCCAGGTGCTTATGGGGCCAGATGGCTACGCGACCATTGGATACCATATGGCAGGTGCCGCAACGCGACGATGAGCGAACCCAGACTCTGGTCCAGCTCTCCCGCGTCCTTCTCGGGCGTCTCGACGAGCGGGCGGCCCGGGAGGGGCGCTCGCGATCGGCGCTGATCCGCGACGCGATCGATGCCTACCTCTACGACGAAGAGGAGGCCCGGATCGACCGCGAAATCAGGGAGGGCTACGAACGAATTCCGGAGACGGAGGAGGAACTCGCATCTGCTGAACGGGCGGGACGCGAGGGAATCCGAGAAGAACCGTGGTGAAGCGAGGAGACATCCGCTGGCTTGAGCACGACGAAGACGCCCGGCGGCCGGCGCTGGTGCTGACCCGCGAGGAGGCGATCCCTGTCCTGCGCAAGGTCACGATTGCCTACCTCACCAGGACCGTTCGCGACATCCCGACCGAGGTGCGGCTCGGACCTGGCGATGGGATGCCAGAGGAGTGTGCGGTGACTCTCGACAACCTGCGAACCGTCAGTCAGGTTCTTCTTGGCGATCCGATCACATCCCTCGCAGGCAAACGCATGGATGAGGTTTGCCTGGCCTTGGCGATCGCCCACGGCTGTCGCTGACAGCTTTATCCCAGCGGCCGGTACTCGCCGCCGTGGAAGACCAGTGGGGTTCCCTCGCTGCTCTGCAGGCCGCGGACCTCGCCGGTGACGATCACGTGGTCTCCCGCCGCGACCACGTCGCGCAGCTCGCAGGCGATCCAGGCGAGGGCGCCCTCGATCGCCGGGATGCCGTCGCGCTCGCTCCAGGCGACGCCGTCCCACTTCTCCGCCACCGGGGCCTTGGTGGCGAAGGAGCGGGCGATCTCCTCCTGGCCCGCGTGGAGGACGCTGATCCCGAAATGGTTGGCCGCCTGCACGGCGAGCAGGGTGCGGGAGCCGCGGTCGAGGCAGGCCAGCATCAGCATCGGCTCGATCGAGAGCGAGCAGACCGCGTTGGCGGTCGCCCCGGCCGGCCCGCCGGGGCCGCTGGCGCTGACCACGGTGACGCCGGTGGGCAGCATTGCCATGGCGGAGCGGAATCGGTCTGGATCGGGCGTCGGCATGGTCTCAGAGCGCAATCGGGTCAAGACAATATGATGCGCGCCGCATGCGTCCGGCACTGATCGCAGCCATGGCACTCCTCGCCGCCCTCGGGCTCGCCGCCTGCGGTTTCGGCGAAGAAGGCGTCTCGGTCTCCAAGAGCGACCCCAACCACGGCGGGGCCGTGCTCTTCGCCACGCACTGCTCGGGCTGCCACACGCTCAGTGCCGCCGGCACCCAGGGCAGCGGCAATCGGGGACTGCGCACGCAGGGTCCGAACCTCAACCAGCGAACCGAGACGTATGAAGATGCTCTCTTCGCGATCCAGAACGGCGGTTTCTCGGGCGCGATCATGCCCCAGAACATCATCGTCGGCGACGAAGCCAAAGCGGTGGCGCGCTTTGTCGCCAACTACGCCGGCGGCGAAGCCGAAGAATCGCCCCGCCCCGGCCAGCCGGCGCCCTAACCTTTCCGAGCCATGCTCGACCTGAAGCTGATCCGCTCCGACCCTGAGCGGGTCAAGGCGGCATTGGCCCGCCGCGGCGCCGCCGAGCCACTCGACGAGCTGCTCGCCCTCGACGCCCGCCGTCGCGAGCTGCTGCCCCAGATCGAGGGCGCCCAGGCCGAGCGCAAGACGATCTCCAAGCAGATCGGCGAGGCCAAGCAGCGCGGTGAGGACGCCGCCGGGCAGATGGCCACCGTGGCGGAGCTGAAGCAGGCGATCGAGTCCGGCAGGGCCGAGCTCGAGCAGGTCGAGGCCGACCTGGAGCGGGTCGCCACCGCCCTGCCCAACCTGCCCGACCCCGACTCCCCGGACGGGATGACCGAGGAGGACGCCGTCGTCCTGCGTGAGGAGGGCCAGCGGCCCAGCTTCGACTTCGAGGCCCGCGACCACCTCGATATCTGCACCGAGCTCGGCCTGATCGACATGGAGGCCGGCGCCCGTGTCTCCGGCTCGCGCTTCGCCTACCTCAAGGGCGACCTGGTGATGCTCGAGATGGCCCTCGTCCGCTTCGCCCTCGACCTGGTCCGCGGCGAGGGGCACGAGCCGGTCGTCCCGCCGGTCCTGGTCCGCGAGGAGGCCCTGGTCGGGACCGGGTTTCTGCCCGGCGACCGCGACCAGATCTACGAGGTCCCCAAGGACGAGCTCTTCCTAGTCGGCACCTCCGAGGTCGCCCTGGCCGCCCTGCACGCCGACGAGATCCTCGCCGCCGGGGATCTGCCAATCCGCTACGCGGGCTTCTCCAGTTGCTTCCGCCGCGAGGCCGGCGCCGGCGGCCGCGACACCCGCGGCATCTTCCGCGTCCACCAGTTCGACAAGGTCGAGATGTTCTCGTTCGTCGAGCCGTCCGAGTCGGCGGCTGAGCACGAGCGCCTGCTGGCGATCGAGGAGCGCATCCTCGCCGAGCTGGAGATCCCCTACCGGGTGGTCAATGTCGCCGCCGGCGACCTCGGCGCCCCGGCGGCCAAGAAGTACGACTGCGAGGCCTGGATTCCCAGCCAGGAGCGCTATCGCGAGCTGACCTCCTGCTCCAACACGACCGACTATCAGGCGCGGCGGCTTGGCTGCCGATACCGGCCGGGTGACGACGAGGCTCCCCGGGCGGTGCACACACTCAACGGCACGGCGGTCGCGGTGGGGCGGACGATGATCGCCCTGATCGAGAACCGCCAGGAGCGGGATGGCGGATTCACGCTACCCACTATTTTGCATTCGTATGGTTCGCCTGAGAGGATCGGACCGCTATGAGTAGCGGTGTGCGGGACGCCAAGCGCGTCGTCCTCTGCGACGACCATGAGATCGTCCGCGAGGCGATCAAGGCCAGGATGGCCAACTCGACGATCGTCGAGATCGTCGGCGAGGCCGGCGACGGGCGCGATGTGGTCGACGTGGTCAAGGACCTGGAGCCCGACGTCCTGATCATCGACGTGGAGCTGCCCAAGCGCGACGGGATCGAGGCCACCAAGGAGGTGCTGAAGGTCCGGCCGCGGACCAAGGTGATCATCTTCACCGCCCACGCCCAGCCCGACCTGCTGGCGCTGGCCCTGCGCGCCGGAGCCTCCGGCTACGTGCTCAAGTCGGCGCCGGCCGAGGACATCGCCCGCGCGGTCAAAGCGGTCACCGGCGGCGGCACCTTCCTCGGCGGCGACTTCGCCGGCGGCAAGCCCTCGGAGGTGGAGAAGCTACTCGAGCTCTCCCCGCGCGAGCGCCAGATTCTCGAGCTTCTCGCCGAGGGCCTGCGGGTCAAAGAGATCGCCGAGCGCCTCCAGCTCAGCCCGGCGACCGTGCACACCCACGTGCGCAACGCGATCGCCAAGCTGGAGGTCGACACCCGCACCGAGGCGGTCGCGCTGGCCGTGAAGTTCAGCTACCTCGGCGCGGGCGGCGGGGCCTAAACCATCCCGGCGGGGGTTCCACTTAACTTTTTCGCGAAGTCGCGGCCTTGCGGCCGCGCCTCCACAAGGCGAAAAAGTACAAGACGTTCCACCCCCACCGGGATGGCTTAGGCTTCGGCGTCGGCCTTCGCTTTTAGCTCCAAGGCGCAGCCGTTGATGCAGTAGCGCTGGCCGCCGGGCCCGGGGCCGTCGTCGAATACGTGGCCGAGGTGGGCGTCGCAGTGCTTGCAGGCGACCTCGGTGCGGCGCATGAGGAGGCTGTTGTCGGGACGCAGCTCGACGTGCTCGAGGTTGGCCGGCTCGGTGAAGCTGGGCCAGCCGGTGCCGGAGTCGAACTTCGTGTCCGAGGAGAAGAGCTCGGTGCCGCAGCCGACGCAGTGGTACATGCCCTCGGTCTTCTCGTCGACGTAGGGCCCGGTGAAGGGGCGCTCGGTGCCGGCCTTGCGGGTCACCTCGTATTGCTCGGGGGTCAGCTGCTCGCGCCACTCCTGGTCGGACTTGCTGATCTTGGTTGTCATCTCGCTCCTTTCGGTCTGTATCCAAGGTTACGGGGGTCGTCTTACGGGGAGGTGACGGGGAGCGTCTTGGCCATTCCTGCGGGGAGGCGACGGGTACCGCCTCGGCGGACGCGCTTCGCGCCGAGTGTCCGGCGAGGCGGTACCCGTCGCCTCCTCATAGGATCGGTTCGTAGATGGTTGACGCGTTCTACGAGCGAAGCGGAGAGGGCCGGTACGTCGCCACGGAGCTGACGAGGGGTCCATGGGACCCCGGGTCCCAGCATGCGGGGCCGCCTTCTGCCCTGCTCGGGCGGGAGATCGAGTCTCTTGAGGAGTCCGGGGAGTTTCAGGTCGGGCGGGTCGTTTTTGAGATCTTGCGGCCGGTGCCGATTGGGCCGGTCACGGTCACGTCGCGGGTGCTGCGGCCGGGGAGGCGGGTGCAACTGGTCGAGGCCTCTCTCTCCGGGGAGGCGGGGGAGCTGATGCGGGCTACCGCCTGGCTGCTGCGCAGGTCCGAGCTCGAGTTGCCGACGGGGGCGGTGGCCGAGGACGCGCCGCCGCAGGGGCCGGAGGAAGGGTGGACGCCGGAGTTCTTCCCGACCGGGCAGGACGCGGGGTACCACACGGCGATGGAGTGGAAGGCCGTTGCCGGGGCCTTTCTCGAGCCCGGCCCGGCGACGGTCTGGATGCGGATGCGCCAGCCGCTGGTCGCGGGCGAGGAGCCGACGCCGCTGCAGCGGGCGCTGGTCGCCGCCGATGTCGGCAACGGGATCAGCGCCGTGCTCGACTGGCGCTCCTACGTCTTCATCAACGTCGACCTGACCGTCCACTTCGAGCGCATGCCCGAGGGCGAGTGGGTCTGCGTCGACGCCGTCACCCGTCCCCAGCCCACCGGCATCGGCACGGCAGAGTCCCGCCTCTCAGACCAGCACGGCCGCATCGGCCAAGCCGCCCAGTCCCTCCTGATCGCCCAGCGCTAAAGAACGAACTGCATCGAATTCTCGCTCTGCCAGGCCGAGAAGTTGATGCAGTTCGGCGGTTTTCGCTAGCGGGTCGCTATGGCAGTTCGAGCTGCCGGGGCTACTGCCAGGGCGATGGTGGTGGCTGAGACGAGGGCTATGCCGGCGGAGAGGAGGAAGGCGCCCTCGTAGCTGGTCAGGGCCGCGGCGGCGCCGGCCAGCGGGGCGCCGAAGCCGACCCCGGCGTCGAAGAAGGCGGTGAAGGTGCCCAGGGCGGCCCCGCGCCGCCTGTCGGAGACGCGGTTGACGACGATCAGCGAGAGCGAGGGATAGAGGAGTGAGAAGGCCGCGCCCATCGCCAGTGCTCCCACCAGGGCGACCGGGAGGCTGTGGGCGACGGCGATCGTGATCAGGCCGACCGCCTCGACCAGGGCGGCGGCGATGGCGACCCTCACCGGGCCGATCCGGTCGGGCAGGTCGCCGCCGATCAGCCGAGTGAGGACCACCATCGTCGCGAAGGCGCCGAACACGGTGGCACCGTGGCCGACCCCGCGCGCTTCGAGGTGGAGGACGACGAAGGCGGCGACCGTTGCGTAGCCGATCGAGCCGAGGGCCAGCGCCGCTCCCGGGCGCACCGCCTCGCGCTCGATCAGGGCGTGGTGTTCTCCCTCCTCCGCCGCGGGGACAGGATGGAAGGGGTCCGGCAGGCGGGTCGCGATCACGGCGCCGATCAGCGGCGCCACCCCGGCGAAGACCCAGACCAGCGTGTAGCCGGAGGCGTGCAGGAGCAGCTCGCCGATCAGCGGGCCGACGCTGAGCCCGCTCCAGACGGCGAGGCCGTAGAGGCCGATCACCCGCCCGCGCCGCTCGACCGGCGCCAGGTCGACGATCCAGGCCGAGCCGGCGGTGAAGACGGTGCCCTCGCCGGCGCCGAGCACCAGCCGCGCCGCAATCAGACCGCCGACTCCCAGCGGCAGCAGGTACATGAAGCCGCCGACCGCGACCAGGGCCGAGCCGAGCAGCACCGTCGGCTTGCGACCGCGGTGGTCGGCGAGCCGCCCGGCGAAGGGGCGGAGCAGGAGGCCGGTGATCGCGTAGGAGCCGATCACGACCCCGACCGCGACGTTGCCGGCGTCGAGCGGGCCGCGGACGAAGCGCGGCAGCACCGGCAGCACGGCGCCGATGGCGACGAGGCCGCAGAAGGTGACGGCGAAGACGCCGGCGAAGGCGAGCCCGGGCCGCGGCACCAGGGGCCGCGACTGCTCGGCGACGGCGCTCACGTCAGAAGTCCGGCGAGGTCCTCGAGCACACGGTCGGGCTTCGGGTCGGCCGCCTCGGCCTGTTCCCGCGAGCTGGCACCGCTGAGCACGAGGATCGTCTCCAGCCCCGCCCGTCGCCCGCCCTCGATGTCGGAGGCGATTCGGTCGCCGACCATCGCCACCCGCTCGGCATCGCCGATCAGCGCCCGTGCCTGGTCGAAGAGGTGCCGCTCGGGCTTGCCGCCGATCTCGGCTGTCTTCCCGGAGGCTGTCTCGACGGCCGCCAAGGTCGCACCGGTCCCGGGCCAGGCTCCGCCCGGCATTGGCAGGGTGGGGTCGCGGCTGGTTCCGAACAGAGCGGCCCCGGCCCGAAGGGCGAAGGTCGCGGTCAGCAGCTCCCCGTAGTCGAACTCGCGGTGGCCGGAGACGATCACCGTGCCGGCGCTCCGCGCCGCCTCGCCATCCAAGAGGACCAGTCCGGCGGCGGCGACGGTCTCCTTGAAGCCAGGCGCTCCGATCACGAAGGCGGTGCCCCCGCCCCCCACGCTTTCCGCCGCCAGCCGGGCGGTCGCCGCGCCCGCGGTGACAACCCGGTCGTCGGCAATCTCGACACCGGCATCCCGCAAGCGCGCCCCGTAGGCCGCCGGCGCCTTCACCGAGTTGTTAGTGACAAAGACGATCTCCTTATTGGACTCGATCAGCTTCCGCAAAGTCTCGACCGCACCAGGAATCAGCTCACGCCCCTCCCAGACCACCCCGTCGAGGTCAACCAGAAACCCGTCGAATCGGTCCGCCAAGGCCATCGCGCCGTTCAGGCTATTGAGGCTGATCCGGGTAGGGGTGGAACGTCTTGTACTTTTTCCGGAGCGTGGTTCGCGGATTGCCTCCAACTATGTTCGGAAAAAGTTAAGTGGAACCCCTACCCGGATCAGATGGCGGCACGGTCGTCGAAGCCGTTGGCATCTCGCGCCGATACGGCGAGGGCGAGGCGGCGGTCGACGCATTGCTTGAGGTCAGCACCGGCTTCGATCGCGGTCGCTTCACGGCGATCATGGGACCGTCCGGCTCGGGCAAGTCGACCCTGATGCACATCCTCGCCGGCCTCGACACGCCGACGGCCGGCACGGTGGTCCTCGACGGGCAGGAGATCACCGGGCTCGACGACCGCGCCCTGACCAAGCTGCGCCGCGAGAAGCTCGGCTTCGTCTTCCAGTTCTTCAACCTGCTGCCGGTTCTCACCGCCGAGGAGAACCTCGTGCTGCCGCTCTCGATCGCCGGCCGCAAGCCCGACCGGGCCTGGCTCGATCAGCTGATCCGCACGGTCGGGCTCGAGGACCGTCGCACCCACCGGCCCGCCGAGCTCTCGGGCGGCCAGCAGCAGCGCGTCGCGGTCGCCCGGGCCCTGGTCTCCAAGCCGGCCGTCGTCTTCGCCGACGAGCCGACCGGCAATCTGGACTCGAAGGCGAGCGAGGACGTGCTGGCGCTGCTGCGCCAAGCGGTCGACGAGTTCGGCCAGACGGTGATCATGGTCACCCACGACCCAGCCGCTGCCGCCCACGCCGATCGTCTGATCACGCTGCGCGACGGCAGGATCGTCCACGACGGCGCTCCGGGCTCCGCCGACGACGTGATCGAGCTGATGAAGCAGGTTGACTAGCCTCGCCCTCAAGAGCCTCTGGGCGCGCAAGGCGCGTGCCGTGGCGACGACCTTCGCGGTCGTGATCGGGGTCGCCTTCGTCGCCGGCTCCTACGTCCTCACCGACACGATCTTCGCCGCCTTCGACGAAATCTTCGGCGAGTCGCTGAAGGGCACCAGCGTCGTGATCACGGCCGAGAACCCGGTCAAACAGGAAAACGGCGAAATCCCCACGATCAGCGCCTCGCTGCTGCCGCGCGTGCAGCGGACGCCGGGCGTGCGGCTGGCCTCCGGAGCGATCTTCACCCCGGGCGGCTTCTTCGACTCCAAGGGCGAGAAGATCGGCAACAAGTTCGCGCCGAAGTTCATCTCATCCGAGCTGCCCGGCAGCCTCGAGTCGCTCACCTATATAGACGGGCACCGGCCGCGCGGCCCGACCGAAGCCTCGATCGACAAGGCGGCGGCCGAAACCTCCGGCCTGGCGCTGGGAGAAAAGATCAAGCTGATCGGCCAGGGCAGTGCCCGCTCCTTCGAGCTGGTCGGCCTCACCCGCCTCGGCGGCGCCTCTTTCGGCGGCGCCAGCATCGCCCAGGTGACGCTGCCGGTGGCGCAGAGCCTCACCCACAAGGCCGGCCGCTTCGACCAGATCTCGGTGGCGGCAGCGAAGGGGGTCGCGGCGACGACGCTGAAGCAGCGGATCGCCCGCCGCATGCCGCCCGGCGTCAAGGTCGAGACAGCGAAGGAAAATGCCGACCGCGGCTCCGAAGAAATCCGCGAAAACCTCACCTTCCTGACGATCTTCCTGCTCGTCTTCGCCTTCATCGCGATCCTGGTCGGCTCCTTCCTGATCTTCAACACCTTCTCGATCACGGTCGCCCAGCGGGTGACCGAGTTCGGCATGCTGCGCACGCTCGGCGCCTCGCGCCGCCAGATCCTCGCCGACGTCGTGATCGAAGCCCTGGCGATCGGGGTCCTCGGCGCGGTGATCGGGATCGGCGGCGGCTTCCTGATTGCGATGCTGCTCAACGGCCTGCTGGAAGCGTTCGAATTCGACCTGCCGACAACCGGTCTGGTGATGGAGACGCGGACGATCGTCGTCTCGCTGCTGATCGGGGTCGTCGTCACCGTGCTCTCCTCGATCGTGCCGGCGCTGCGCTCGACCCGCGTGCCGCCGATCGCGGCCCTGCGCGCGGTCCAGGCGACCCCCAGCCGCCGTCGCCGCCTGGTCGGGATCGTCGCCTCGCTGCTGCTCGGCGCGGCCGGCCTGGCGATGATCGTCGGCGGGCTCTTCGGCGGCGCCTCGGCGGGCACCGCTGCCGGCCTGATCGGCGGCGGCGCGGTGGTGATGGTCTTCGCCGTCTCGCTCTTCAGCCCGCACCTGGTGCCGCCGCTGGCCCGGGTCGCCGGCTGGCCCCTGGAGCGGGTGCGGCGGCTGCTCGGCCGGCTCTCGCGCGAGAACGCCCAGCGCAACCCGAGCCGCACCGCGGTGACCGCGGCGGCGCTGATGATCGGCCTCACCGTGGTCACCTTCGTCACCGTCTTCGCCGCCGGCCTGAAGAGCTCGGTCGCCCAGGTGGTCGACGAAAACTTCGCCGGCGGGCTGGTGATCCAAAACAGCGACGGCTTCTCGCCGATCCCCGGCGGCGCCGCGGTGGCGGCGCGCAAGGTGGCGGGGGTGAGCGCCGTCGCCACGATCCGCGCCGAGCAGGCAAAGCTCCTGCCGGGCGGCGGCGGGGCGAGTATCTCGGCGCCCAGCCGCGATGTCGAAAGGACGGTCCAGATCGAGTGGAAGAAGGGGGGACCGGCGCTGCTGCGCCGCCTCCGCGACGGCCAGGCGATCGTCTCCGACTCCTTCGCCTCCGACCACGGCCTCGAACCCGGTGAGCGCTTCCGCCTGCTCAGCCAGACCCGCCACCGGCCCAGCTTCGAGGTGGTTGGGGAGTTCGACTCCAAGCTCGGCGTGTTCGGCAGCGTGCTGATCGCCCAGGCGGCGATGGCGCGCGAGTTCGGCCAGACCCAGGACACGATCGACTTCGTCCAGTTGAAGCCGGGCGCCGACCCGGCCGAGGTCCAGGCGATCCTCACCAAGGGAGTCGAAGCCGCCTTCCCGGTCGCCGAAGTGCTCAACCAGCAGGAACTGAAGGAAAGCCGCGAAAAACAGGTCGGCCAGCTGGTCAACCTCGTCTACGCCCTGCTGCTGCTGGCGATCCTGATCTCGCTCTTCGGAATCGCCAACACGCTCGCCCTCTCGATCCACGAACGAACCCGGGAGCTGGGCATGCTGCGGGCGATCGGGATGTCGCGCCGCCAGGTGCGGACCCTGATTCGCTACGAGGCCGTGATCACGGCCCTGATCGGCGCCATCCTCGGCATGGCGCTCGGCCTCGTCTTCGCCGCCCTGATCGCCCAGCCGCTCAAGGACGAAGGCTTCACCCTCTCCTACCCGGTCGGCTCCCTGATCGTGCTGCTGATCCTCTCCGGCCTGGCCGGCGTCGTCGCGGCGATCCCGCCCGCCCGTCGCGCCTCGCGCCTCGACGTGCTCGAGTCCCTCCAGTACGAGTAAGCAAACTGCATCAAATTCTCAATCTCCTGGGATGAGAATTTGATGCAGTTGCGGGGGCTGAGGAGTTAGGCCGGCACTTTGGCCGGCTCGGCGGCGGCGAGTCCGAGGCCCATGCGCAGGGCGCCGGTCACTTCCAGCATCGCGGTGCGGGCACTGGGGCAGATCGGGGTGAAGTTGGCGAAGCCGTGGATCATGTCCGGGTGCCGCTGCAGGACCACCTGAACGCCCGCTTCGCGCATCCGCCCGGCGTAGACCTCGCCCTCGTCGCGCAGTGGGTCGAAGCCGGATGTGGCGAGGTAGGCGGGGGGCAGCGCGGAGACGTCCTCGGCCCGCATCATCGAGGCGCGCGGGTCGGCGTCGTCGATGCCGTCGGGGATGTAGTGGTTCTCGAACCAGACCATGTCCTCGCGGGTGAGGAAGAAGCCGTCGGCGAAGGTGTCGCGCGAGGCCTGGCCGCCGACCGCGTCGGTGACCGGGTAGAGCAGCAGCTGCATCGCGGGCTGGGCCCGGCCGGCTTCGCGATTTTGGATGCAGAGCGCAGTGGCGAGGTTGCCGCCGGCGCTGTCGCCGCCGACCGCCATGCGCTCCTGGTCGGCGCCGAGCTCCGCGGCGTGCTCGTGCGCCCAGGCGAAAGCCGCGACGGCGTCTTCGACCGGCTTTGGGAAGGGGTGCTCGGGCGCCAGGCGGTAATCGACGGAGAGGACCCGGCAGCCGCCGTGCTCGGCGAGGAAGCGGCAGAGCCCGTCGTGGGTGTCGAGGTCGCCGATCACCCAGCCGCCGCCGTGGAAGTAGACGAGCAGCGGCTGTGGCGGCTGGGGGGAGCCGAGGGCGACGTAGAGGCGCGCGGCCAGGTCGCTCTCCGGCCCCGGGATCGAGAGGCTCTCGACCCGCGCCATCGGCCGCGGCGGCCCGGTCACCACCGGCGTGCCTTTGCGGGCCTGCGCCCGCGCCTCCGCCACCGTCCGCCCTTCGACCAGCGAGGTCTCGCCGCTCCACTTGTTCAGCGCCAGCAGCATCTGGATGTCGGGCGCCAGCTCCTGGCCGTCGAGCCGCGGCGGCGGGCCGATCAGGCGGCGGATCGTCCGCGGCGAGAGTCCGCAGGCCCGCTTGACGATGCGGTGCTCGATTTGGGGGGAGAGCCTGGGCAGGGCCACGCGGGCAGGCTACCGCCTCCGTGACGAAGCTAACGGGAGCTTCGCATCGGGATCGCTAGCCTCGCGGGCAGGGACGATGGAGGCAGCGACGACAAGCGCTCCGCGACCGGCCAGCCGGGCGCCCGAGCGACGGTTGCCGCCCAGCCCGCCGCTGCCGATGCCGATCCAGACCGCGATCTGGTCGCGCCAGGCGCGTCGCCTGCTCTACGCCTGCCAGGACCGCTACGGCGACATCTTCACGATCCGCCTCGCCTACGAAGGCACCTGGGTGATGCTCGCCGACCCGGCCGCGATCAAGCAGGTCTTCACTGGCGACCCCAAGGTCTTCCACGCCGGGGAGGGCAACCAGATCCTCGCCCCGCTGCTGGGCCGCAACTCGGTACTCGTGCTCGACGAGAAGCGCCACATGAGCCAGCGCAAGCTGCTGCTGCCGCCCTTCCACGGCGAGCGTATGCAGGGTTACGCGCAGACGATGAGCGAGATCGCCGAGCGCGAGATCTCCAGCTGGCCGACCGGCACCCCCTACAAGCTGCGGCCGCGGATGCAGGCGCTGACCCTGGACATCATCCTGCGCACGGTCTTCGGGGTAGGCGAGGGAGAGGCCGAGAAGCTGGCCGGCCTGCGCAAGGCCCTGCGCGAGTTCCTCGACATCACCACCAACCCGCGCTTCCTGTTGCCGCTGCTGGCCGTCGGCCCGAACCGCCTGCGCCGCATTCCCGCCCTGCGCCGCCGGATCGACTCGGTCGACGCGCTGATCTACCGCGAGATCGCCGAGCGCCGCGCCGCCGAGGACGTCGGCGAGCGCGACGACGTGCTCTCGATGATGATCGGCGCCAGTCACGAGGACGGCAGCCCGATGAGCGACGAGGAGATGCGCGACGAGCTGCTCACCCTCTTGGTCGCCGGGCACGAGACGACCGCGACCTCGCTTTCCTGGGCGGTCGAGCGCCTCACCCGCACCCCCGACACCCTGGAGCGGCTGCGCGCCGAGGTGAACGACGGTGGCGAGGAGTACCTGACCGCGACGATCCAGGAGACGCTGCGGCTGCGCCCGGTGATCTCGATCGTCCTGCGCAAGCTGACCGAGCCGGTCGAGATCGGCGGCTACGAGCTGCCCGCAGGGATCTCGGTCGCGCCCTCGATCTACCTCGTCCACCGCAATCCCGAGATCTATCCCGAACCACAGCGGTTCCGCCCAGAGCGCTTCCTCGAGACCCCGCCCGGCACATACACCTGGATCCCCTTCGGCGGCGGCGTCCGCCGCTGCCTGGGCGCCTCCTTCGCCCAGTTCGAGATGACCGTTGTCCTCAAAGAGCTGCTCCGCCGCCACCAGATCCGCCCGGCCAACCCCAAGCCCGAACGAATCTTCCGCCGCGCCATAACCGAGACCCCCCGCCACAACGCCGAGGTCGTGCTCGGCTGACAGCCACCCGCCCTTTGGGGGCCGCGGTACCGTTGTGGGCATGAAATCGGCGAAGCGCACGGGCAACTGGACGCCCGACGGGAGCCTGGAGCGGGCCATCTTGCGCCAGGAATACAAGGAACAAACCCCGGCGGAACGAGTCGAACAGGTCGCCGAGCTCTCGCGCACCTTGACTCAGCTAGCCCGGGATGGACGCCGCCAGCGCAGTGCTTGAGCTCGATATCCAAGGGATATTCGAGGCGCTCGACCGAGGCAACGTTGAGTACTTGGTCATCGGGGGCGTGGCAGTCGGCTTCCATGGCTTTGTGCGAGGCACAAAGGACGTCGACATCGTGCCCAATCCGGAGCCCGAGAATCTGAAAAGGCTCGCCAGGGTGCTTTCGGCGCTCGATGCGCAAGTCGAGGGCGCAGATGACTTCAAGGGGGAGGAGCTTCCCGACCCACTCGACCCCGACGCGCTCGCCCTTGGCGGCAACTGGGTGCTGAGCACGCGACTGGGTCGCTTCGACGTCATGCAGTGGATTGGCGAGGACGCTCTATGGGACAAGCTGTCGCCGACTGTGGCCGAGGCCGAGGTCGGCGACCTGGCGATCAAGTTCGCGAGCTACGAGAACCTCGTCGCCCTCAAGGAGCAAGCGGGACGACCGCAAGACCTGATCGACCTACAGCGGATGCGAGAGGCCCGCGGCGAGGAGTAGGGAGTCTCAGCCGCAGCCGGTGTTGTTGCCGCAACTGGAGCACGTGTAGCAACTGCCGGTGCGCTGCATCATGCCGCCGCACTGCTCGCAGGCGGGGCCGAGGTCGAGGCCGGACATCTTGGCCGGGACCACCGGGGGGGATTCGGTGAAGGCTGAGGAGGCTGGGGCTGCCTTGCCACTGCCGGCCTTTGCCGCCTCGCCACCGCCGTTGCCGTTGCCTGGCTTGGCGTGGCCGTTCCCTCCGTTGGCCGGGCCCGCGGTGCCGCCGCTGGTGTCGATGCCGAGACCGAGCTGGGTCGTCTCGGCATCGCGCTTGGCGCGAACCTCTGGGGTGAGGATGCCGAGGTCCTCGAGCACATCGATGTCGTCGATGAAGCGGCTGCCGAGCCAGCGCATGATGTAGTCGGGCATCGACTTGGCGAAGGGGATCTCCGGGTTGCCGGTGATGCCCTCGGGCTCGAAGCGCATGTAGCTGAACTTGCGCACGAAGTCTTCGAGCGGGACGCCGTACTGAAGGCCGAGCGAGATCGCCGTGGCAAAGGCGTTGAGCAGCCCGCGCATCGTCGAGCCCTCCTTGCCGATGTCGGTGAGGAAGATCTCGCCGATGGTGCCGTCGTCGTACTTGCCGGCGGTGATGTAGCCCTCGTGGCCCGCGATCGAGAACTTGTGGGTGATCGACTCGCGCTCGCGCGGCATGCGCTTGCGCTCCGGCGGCAACACGACGACCTCCTCCGTGCCCTTTTCCTCCTGGGCATCGGTGCGCAATGCCTGCGCCGTCTTGGAGCCGTCGCGGTAGATCGCCAGCGCCTTCAGCCCGCCCTTCCAACCGCGCGTGTAGGCGTCGGCGATGTCGTCGATCGTCGCCGACTGCGGCAGGTTGACCGTCTTGGAGATCGCCCCCGAGATGAAGGGCTGGGTGGCGGCCATCATGTCGATGTGGCCGGTGTGGGAGATCGCCCGCTCTCCCACCGCGACGTCGAAGACCGGCAGGTGCTCGTCCCTGAGGCCGGGAGCGCCGACGATCGTGCTGTTCTCGGTGATGTGGGCGGCGATCTGCTCGACCTGCGGCTCGGCGTAACCCAGCGTGCGCAGCGCCAGCGGCACCGAGCGGTTGGTGATCGTCATCTGCCCGCCGCCGACCAGCTCCTTGAACTTGACCAGCGAGAAGTCGGGCTCGATCCCGGTCGTGTCGCAGTCCATCAGGAAGCTGATCGTCCCGGTCGGGGCCAGCACCGTCGCCTGCGCGTTGCGGTAGCCGTGCTCCTCGCCGAGCTCGACCGCTTCGTCCCAGGCCCGCTGGGCGGCGCCGAGCAACTCGCCCTTGATCCCGGTCTCATCGACGTCGTAGGAGGCGTCGCGGTGCATCCGCATCACCCCGTTGTGGGCGTCGCGGTTCTTGCCGTACTCCTCATAGGGCCCGGTCGCCCCGGCGGCGATCAGCGCCGACTGGCGATACGCGCGGCCGGTCATCAGCGCCGTGATCGCGGCGGCGACGTTGCGGCCCTCGGTCGAGTCGTAGGGCAGGCCGTCGGACATCAGCAGGGCGCCGAGGTTGGCGTAGCCGAGGCCGAGCTGGCGGAACTTGTTGGCGTTCTCGGTGATCTCCTCGGTCGGGTAGGAGGAGAAGCCGACGACGATCTCCTGGGCGAGGAAGACAACGTCGACCGCGTGCTCGAAGTCCTCGACGTCGAAGCTGCCGTCGGGGCGGCGGAATTTCATCAGGTTGAGCGAGGCCAGGTTGCAGGCCGAGTCGTCGACGTGCATGTACTCGGAGCAGGGGTTGGAGGCGTTGATCCGGCCCGACTCCGGGCAGGTGTGCCAGCGGTTGACGATCGTGTCGTACTGGACGCCCGGATCGGCGCAGCGCCAGGCGGCGTCGGCGATCTGGTTCATCAGCTCGCGCGCCTCCAGCGTCTTCACGGTCGAGCCGTCGGTCCGCGCCGTCAGCTGCCAGTCCTCGCCGGCCTCGACCGCCTCCATGAACTCGTCGCTGACCCGCACCGAGTTGTTGGCGTTCTGGTACTGGATCGAGGTGAAGCCCTCGCCGTCGATCGACATGTCGAAGCCGGCGTCGCGCAAAGCCTCGGCCTTCTTCTCCTCGTCGGCCTTGCACCAGATGAAGTGCTCGATGTCCGGGTGGTCGACGTCGAGCACGACCATCTTCGCGGCGCGGCGCGTCTTGCCGCCGGACTTGATCGTCCCCGCCCAGGAGTCGGCGCCGCGCATGAAGCTGACCGGCCCGCTGGCGGTGCCGCCCTTGGCCAGCTGCTCCATCGAGCCGCGGATGTTGGAGAGGTTGATCCCCGAGCCCGAGCCGCCGCGGAAGATCTTGCCCTCCTTGGTGTTCCAGCCCAGGATCGAGTCCATGTTGTCTTCGACGCTGAGGATGAAGCAGGCCGAGCACTGCGGCCGCTCCTCGAAGCCGACGTTGAACCAGACCGGCGAGTTGAAGGCCGCCTTCTGGTTGAGCAGGATCGAGGTCAGCTCCGCCTCGAAGGCCTCGGCGTCCTCATCGGAGGCGAAGTAGCCGCCCGTGCGGCCCCACTCGGAGATCGTGCCGGCGACGCGGCCGACCATCTGTTTGACCGAGGACTCGCGCTTGTCTGAGCCGAGCTGGCCGCGGAAGTACTTCTGAGCGACGATGTTGGTCGCGTTCTGGGACCAGCTCTTGGGGAACTCGACCCCGCGCTGCTCGAAGGCCGGGCTCTCGGGGTTGCCGATCACCGCATCCCGCGTCTCCCACTCGATCTCATCGAAGGGATGGGTCCCGGGAGAGGAAAAACGGCGTTCGATGGCGAGGCCCTTGAGACCGGTTTTCGGGGCACTGGTGGCGGTCTGGGACATCAAACTTCTCCTCTCGCAGCAACTTTCAGGGGTAACACAGCAGGATCGCTAAAGCCTCAGACGGAAAAGTGGCGAAAAGCGCAAATAAGGGACTTGATTCGCCGGGAGCGCCGCCCCTACATGGTGGCAATTCCGCAATATCGGCACAAACTCCGAGTACCCTGGGGACATGGTCGACGACCTGCGCGGGGGCGCAGAACGGATGGGTGAGCGAGCGGGCGCCGCGCGGGGGGCGATGGGCGAGCGGGCCAGCGCTGCGCGCGAGGCGGCGAGCGACGCGATCGCCGCGGTCAAGCCGAAGCTGCGCGGGGTCTCCCACGAGTGGGCCTTCTTCGTCTCGCTCTTCCTCGGCGCCGGCCTGATCGTCGCCGCCAAGTCGCCGAAGGCGACCCTGGCGGTCGCGATCTACGCGGTCAGCCTCTCGGCCCTGCTCGGCACCAGCGCCCTCTATCACCGGGTCAACTGGACCCGGCCCAATGTGCGCCGCTGGATGCGCCGCCTCGATCACTCGATGATCTTCTTCCTCATCGCCGGCACCTACACGCCCTTCGCCCTGCTCGTCCTCAGCGGCCCGCTCGCCGACGCGATCCTCCTCGTCGTCTGGATCGGCGCGATCGCCGGCGCCGTGGTCGAGATGGTCTGGATCGACCACCCCAAGTGGGTAGCGGCCCTGATCTACCTCTCGCTCGGCTGGGTCGCCGTCATCTCCTTCCCCGAGCTATGGGACTCGATGGGCACCGCCGGCACCCTCCTGGTAGCCGCCGGCGGTCTCCTCTATACGGCCGGCGCAGTCGTCTACGCCACCCAACGCCCCAACCCATACCCGCGGGTCTTCGGCTACCACGAGGTCTTCCACGCCTTCGTGATCGCAGCAGCAGCAGCCCACTTCGCCGCAATCGCCTTTTTCGCTCTTCCGTCTGCTTGACGGGCTGACCCGATCCCTCGTGTCAGGCTGCCACCAGCTCCGACTCGATCTCGGCCTCGGAGATCAGCTCGGCGATGATCTCCTCGAGCTGCTCGGAATGCTGGGGGGAGAGAGCGAGACGGTCGCCGTCGAGCAAACCCTTGGCGTGGCCGACCGGCAGCTCGGCCTCGGCCACCCGGCCGCCCATCGCGCCGAGCACCTTGCGCAGCTCGGCCTGGGCCCAGACGGCGCCGAACATGCCGGTCGAGGCGCCAATCGCCGCGCTGGGCTTGCCGTTCAGCGCGCTCTGGCCGGCCGGGCGCGAGACCCAGTCGAGGGCGTTCTTCAGCTGGCCCGGGATCGAGTGGTTGTACTCGGGGGTGGCGATCAGGACGGCGTCGGCGTCGCGGACGGCAGCGCGCAGCTTCTCGACCACGGCAGGGGTCCCCTCCCGCTCCAGGTCCTCGTCGTAGGGCGGGACGTCGCGCAGCCGCTCGAACTCGACCAGCTCCGCCCCTGCGGGCAGCCGCTCGGCGGCCGCCCGCAGCAGGGCGCTGTTCAGGGAGTCCCGGCGCAGGCTTCCGGAGATGCCCAGCACCCGCATCGCTACTCGGCCTCCTCGACCAGCTCCAGCTCGACCGCGATCGCCACCTCGTAGTCGAGCACCTCGCCGCCGCTGGGCAGCTCGGCGTTCCAGTCGAGCCCGAAGCTGCGGCGGTCGACGGTCGCGGCGACCGAGAGGCCGACACGGGCCTTGCCGGCGAGGTCGGCGCCGAGACGGCCGAACTTGCCGCTCGCCTCCACCTCGCGCGTCTCGCCGCGGATCTCGAGCTGGCCGCGCAGCGTCACCGCGCCGTCCTCGGCGACGTCCAGCTCGCTGGAGGCGAAGCGCAGCTGCGGGTAACGCCCGGCGTCGAAGAAGTCGGGGGAGAGCAGGTGCCCCTTGAGCTGCTCCTCGTCGATCTCGATGCTGGAGACGTCGACCGTGCCCTCGAGCCTGGGGGCATCGCCGCCGCTGAGCCGCGCCTCGTAGGCGCCGAAGCCGCTGCGGAAGGTCGCCACGCCGTTGTGGGCGATGGCGAAGCCGATCGAGGAGTGGACCGGGTCCACCGTGTAAGTCCCTGTCGGTACCTGCTGGCCGATGGTCTGCGTGCTCATCGTTCTGTCCTCCCGGTAGTTCGTTGTCTTCTCAATGATTGACACAGAAACCATCTTAGCAGAAACACTTGTAAATACAACTATTGTCGGGACAACGTTCATCTGCGAGAATGGGGACATGAATCCGCAGGCGACAGCTACAGGCCCGAAGAAGTCGGCCCAAAGCGCCCATGGCGAAGCCTGGGGCGCCCTCGCCCGCACCCACGCGGCGATCGCCCAGCGCTTGCAGGACGCATTGGCCGCTTCGGACTTCCCGCCGCTGCCCTGGTACGAGGTCCTCGCCACGGTTGCCGAGGCGCCCGAGCAGCGGCTGAAGATGGGGGACCTGGCCGAGGCCCTGGTGATCACCCGCGGCGGCCTGACCAAGCTGGTCGACCGCCTGGTCAAAGCGGGCCTGCTGGAGCGGACCTTCTGCGAGACGGACCGCCGGGTCAGCTACGCGACGCTGTGCCCGGCGGGGGCCGACCTGCTGGAGGAGATGCGTCCCGTCGTCGTCGCCGAGCTCGAGGTCGCCTTCGCCGCCAAGCTCACGGCCGCCCAGGCCAACGACCTGCGCGAGGCCCTCGACCAAGTTCGAGCTTCTGCCTGCGGCACCTGAGCCCATCCCGGTAGGGGTGGAGCGTCTTGTACTTTTTTCGGGTGCCCCACCGGGCGCCAGCCCTCCCACGTAACTTCGAAAAAAGTTAAGCGGAACCCCTACCGGGATGGGCTCAGGCGAGCGCGGCGGCGGCGCGCTCTTTGGCGGCCTCGATCAGCGCCAGGACCTGCGTCTCCTGGCCGGAGCGCAGCAGCTCGACCGGGTCGGGGTCGCCGTTGACGATGCCCTCGAAGAACTCCTTGCGGTCCTGGTAGGTCGGCAACGTCCCCTTTGCCCAGCCGCGGGCGTCGTTGAGGATCACGGCGAGGCGGGCGTACTCCTCGCCGAACAGCTCGGCGACCTCGCGCTTCATCCGCTTCGCCAGGGCGGGGGAGGCACCCGCGGTCGAGATCGCGATCGCCAGCGGGCCGCTGCGGACGATCGCCGGCAGGATGAAGTTGCAAAGCGGCGGCACGTCGACGATGTTGACCAGCATCGCCCGCCGCTCGGCGTCGTCATAGACGTTGATGTTGGCCTCGGTGTCGTCAGTGGAGGCGATGACCATGAAGACGCCCGCCAGGTCCGCGGCGCCCGCGTAGTCCCGTTTCTCCCACACGATCGAGCCCTCGGCTGCCAGGCTCTCCAGCTCCGGGTGGGCGAGCGGCGCGATCAGGGTCACATCGGCATCGCAGGCGAGCAGTCCCTCGACCTTCTCCAGCCCGATGTCGCCGCCGCCGACGACCAGGCAGCGCCGCCCCTTCAGCTTCAGGCAGGCGATGTAGAACGGCGTCTCCAGCATGTCGCGCACGCAGGACTGGTCGCAAATCCCCTTGCGCAACTGACACACGCACTCCTTACCGGCATAGGCCTGAGCGGGCATGCCCTGGAGGTTAGTGATCCGCCGCCGATGGGCCGATACGTCAAGTCAGCCTTGACGTATCGGCCCATCGGCGGCTAGATCGAGTCGAGGGTGAGGCGGAGACCGTCGGTGAGGTCCATCTCCGCCCGCCAGCTCAGCTCGCGCTCGGCGCGGGTCGGGTCGATCGAGATGCGCTGGACCTCGCCGGGGCGGGGCGGCGCGAGCTCGGGCTCGAAGTTCTCGGATCCGCCCAGCTCGCCGAGGGCTCGCGCCAGCTCGAGAACGTCGGTCTCGACCCCGGTGCCGATGTTGATCGGGCCGGTCGTCTCGGACCCCGCCGCCGAGAGGGCGGCGGCCACCACATCGCCCACATATATGTAGTCGCGGGTCTGCTTGCCGTCGCCGAAGACCAGCGGCCGTTCGCCCGCCCGCAGCTTGCCGCAGAAGATCGCGATCACGCCGGCCTCGCCGAGCGGGTCCTGGCGCGGGCCGTAGACATTGCCAAGCCGCAGGGCGACGGTGGAGAGGCCGTAGAGGCGTTCGTAGAGGCCCAGGTAACCCTCGGCGGCGAACTTGCTCTGCCCGTAGGCCGAGAACGGTTCGACCGGGGCGCCCTCGCCGAGCGGCAGCTGCTGCCCCTCGCCCTCGCCGTAGATGGCGCCACCGGTGGAGACGAAGACGAAGCGCCGCGACCCCGCCACCCGCGCCGCCTCAAGCACGTTGGCGGTGCCGCCGACGTTGATCGAGGCATCGAAGGCGGGGTCGGCGATCGACTTGCGCACGTCGATCTGGGCAGCCAGGTGGAAGACGACCTCGGGCCGCTCGCGGCTCGCAAGCTCCTCGAGCCCGGCGCGGTCGCGGATATCGGCCTCGACCAGCGTCGCGCCCGCCGCCAGCGCTCCGTCGAGGTTCTCCCGCTGTCCGGTCGAGAGGTCATCGACGACGATCGCCTCGTCGCCGCGCGCCAAGAGCGCGTCGACCAGGTTCGAGCCGATGAACCCCGCGCCGCCTGTCACCAATGCCTTCATTGCCGCCGCGATCCTAGCCTCCCCAGGTGTCGACGGGCCGAAATGTCAAGTACGCCTTGACGTATCGGCCCATCGGCCCCGGTTCGGGGCAGCCGAGTGCCCCTGCTACCCTCGCCGCCCCATGCGCCTCATCGTCACCGAGAAGAACAACAGCGCCGAGAAGATCGCGACCTTCCTCAGCAAGGGCAGCGCGACCAGCGACAAAACCTTCAAAGTCCCGTACTACACGTGGACTGATGCCGAGGGCGAAATTCAGCGCACGATCGGGCTCAAGGGCCACGTGCTCGGCCCGGCCTTTCCCGAGGGCTACTCGAACTGGCAGAAAACCGACCTGCACGACCTGATCGACGCCGAGTTGATCAAGGAGCCGACCGACAAGAACGTGGTCAAGGCGATCCGCAAGGTCGCAAAAGAGGCCGACGAGCTGGTGATCGCCACCGACTTCGACCGCGAGGGCGAGCTGATCGGGCTCGAGGCGTTGGAGGAGATGCTCGACGCCAACCCGACGCTGGGCAACCGCGAGGAAACAAAGGCCGGCACGCTGCAGATCAAGCGCGCCCGCTACTCGGCCCTGACCAAAGAGGAGATCGAGCGCGCCTTCGGCGAGCTCGACGAACTCTCCTACCCGCTCGCCAACGCCGGCGCCGCCCGCCAGGACATCGACCTGCTCTGGGGCGCGACGCTGACGCGCGCGGTCTCGCTCTCGACCCGCCGCTTCGGCTCCAACTTCCTCTCGGTCGGCCGCGTGCAGAGCCCGACCCTGGGCCTGATCGTCGAGCGCGAGATGGAGCGCCGCGCCCACGTCGCCAAACCCTTCTGGGAACTGTTCGCCAAGTTCGAGCACCCCGACGGGACGTTCGAGACCCACCACGAGACCGACAAGTTCTGGGAGAAGGCCGAGGCGGACGCCGCCTTCGCCGGCACCTCCGGCCCCGGCACCGTGAAGGCGGTGACTGCGCGCAAGAACACGCGCAAGCCGCCGACTCCCTACAACACGACCGCCTTCACAACCGATGCCTCCAGCCGCCTCGGCATCACCCCCGCCAGCGCGATGCGGCTGGCCGAGGACCTCTACATGGACGGCTTCATCTCCTACCCGCGCACCGACAACACGGTCTACCCGGTCTCGCTGCCGCTGCGCGAGCTGGTTACCTCGCTGGTCCGGGTCAAGGAGTTCTCCGCCGCCGCGGGCCTGCTCGACGGTGAGCTGAAGCCGACCCGCGGCAAGAAAGAGACGACCGACCACCCGCCGATCTACCCGACCCAGGCGATCCACCCCGGCGCGCTCGGCGACGGTCCCAAGAAGCGCGTCTACGAACTGGTCGTGCGCCGCTTCCTCGCCACCTTCAGCCCGCCGATGATCACCGAGTCGACGCGCGCCGATATCGCCGCCGGCTCGCAGACCTACTTCGTGCGCGGCTCGGTCGTCGTCGACCCCGGCTTCGCCGGCATCTACACCTACGCTCGCTCCTCCGACGAGGAGATCCCGGCCCTGCAGGAGGGCCAGACCCTTCAGCTCGAGGGCGAGCCCTGGATCGTCGACAAGGAGACCCAGCCGCCGGGACGGATCTCGCAGGCGAAGCTGGTCGAGATGATGGAGGAGCGCGGCCTCGGCACCAAGGCGACCCGCGCCGACATCATCAAGAAGCTGTTCGACCGCGGCTACGTCTACAGCAACCCGCCGATCCCGACCGAGACCGGGATCGCGATGTATGAGGCGTTCAAAAAATACGTGCCGGCGATGGCGACGCCGGAGATGACTGCGCAGCTGGAGTCCGAGATGGACCAGATCGCCGCCGGCGAGATGAGCAAGGACGGCGTCGTCGGCGACAGCCGCGAACTGCTGCACAAGACCTGGACCGAAATCGACAAGAGCCGCGAAGACCTGGCCAAAGTCGTCTGGAAGGGCATGGACGAGGACCGCATCCTCGGCCCCTGCAAGGTCTGCGAAGAAGCGGGCCGCAAGAAGGACGACGGCTCGCCCCACATGCTGCGCGTGATTCGCGCCAAGAAGTCGGGCAAGCGCTTCGTCGGCTGCAGCGGCTGGGTACTCGACGATCCCGAGTCCTGCGATCAGACCTTTCCGCTGCCCCAGCGCGGCGACGTCTTCAAACTCGAAGAACGCTGCTCGATCTGCGGCGAGACGCCGCGGCTGAAAGTGCAGCCCTTCCGCGGCCGCCCCTGGAACCTCTGCCTCAACGACGACTGCGAGTCGATGCAGGAGATGAAGAAACGCCGCGCCGAACGCGAAGCGGCGAAAGCGGCCAAAGAAGCGATGGCCGAGAAGCCGCTGCCCGAGGGCGACGAGGACAAGGCGCCGGCCAAGAAAAAAAAGAAGACCAAGGTCGCGAGCAAAGCCGACACCGCCACCCGCGGCCGCAAGCGCGCCAAGGCCGCGGCCAAATAGAGCTTCCGGTGCGCTTTATCGCCCTATACGGTGGATAAGGACCACCGGAACGGGGGCTGACATGTTCGTTTCGCTGGAGGGGATCGACGGGTCCGGCAAGTCGACGCAGGCGAAGCTGCTGGCCGCGGCGCTCGGCCCGGAGACGCTGCTGATCCGCGAGCCGGGGGGGACCGAGGCGGCGGAGAGGATTCGCGAGCTGCTGGCCGACCCGGCGCTGGAGCTCGACCCCTTCGCCGAGCTGCTGCTCTTCCTGGCGGCGCGGGCCGACCTCACCGCGCGGGTGATCCGCCCGGCGCTGGAGGCGGGCGCCGATGTCGTCGCCGACCGCTTCGCCGACTCCAGCGTCGCCTACCAGGGAGCGGCGCGCGGCCTCGGCGCCGCCGAGGTGATCTCGCTCACCGACAACGCCAGCGACGGCCTCTGGCCCGACGTAACCGTTCTGCTGCGGATCGACCCCGAGACCGGCCTCGGCCGCGCCGAGGGCAGCGACCGCTTCGAGTCCGAGGGGCTGGAGCTGCAACGCGCGGTCGCCGAGGCCTATGACGAAATAGCCAAGATCGCGGCGGACCGCGTCATGGTGGTCGACGGCGACGGCAGCGTCGAGGAGGTCCACGAGCGGGTGATGGAGGCGGTACGTGTCGGATCTGCTGACTGAGGCCACAGAGCAGCAGGCGCGGGCGAGAGTCGCACTGGCGGCGGCGCTTGCGACCGGGCCGAGCCATGCCTACCTCTTCCGAGGCCCGCGGGGAGCCGGGAAGGCAGCGGTCGCGCGAGCGTTTGCTGCCGAGATCCTGGCCGCTGATGCCGCCGACCCGGACGACGCTCGCCGCCGCGTCCTGATCGACCCCTCGCCGCACCCAGATCTGGTCTGGCTGCGCCCGCGCGGGGCGCAGCACATGGTCGAGGAGGTGCGGGAGAAGGTGATCCGCGCCGCGTCCTACCGGCCCTTCGAATCGGAGAAGCGCGTCTTCGTGATCGAGGCGGCGGAGCAGATGCGCGACGAGAGCCAGAACGCGCTGCTGAAGACTCTGGAGGAGCCCCCGGGCTTCGTCCACATCCTGCTGCTCACCTCAGAGCCCTCCGCTCTGCTCGAGACGATCGCCTCCCGCTGCCAGCCGGTCGACTTCGCCCCGCTCCCACCGGAAGCGATCGAAGCGCAACTCTCCGGCACTGGGACCCCCGACGAAATCGCCACCGCGGCTCGGCTCTCAGCAGGAGACGTCGCTCGCGCAAAGTTTCTTCTCTCGGACCCAGGCCGAACGCTTCGCGATGCGGCGCTAGGGCTGAGCAGGGCCGTCGAGGGGGATTCGCCGGACACTCAGCGCGAAAGCGCGTCCGCCGAATCCCCCTCGACGGCCCCCACCCCCTGGCGCCAGCTACTCGATGCTGCCGAAGCATCCGGTGACGAAGCCGAAGCGACCACCCGCGAGCTCCTCGAGGAGGAAGCCGAGGCAGGGGTCAAGCGCAGCGCGAAGGACATCGGCGACGAAGCGAAACGAGCTGGCCGCCGGCGCCGCACCGAGGTTCTCGACCTCGGCTTGGAGCTGGTCGCCACCTGGTTCCGCGACCTCGCCGCGACTGCATCGGGCGCCCCCGAAGTCGTCTACAACCAGGACCGCCTGGCCGAGCTGCAATCCGCGACGCTCGACCCGTTCCGTCCCCGCCGCGCCGCCGAGCTGGTCCAGGACACGCGCCGCCGCCTCGACCTCAACGTCTCCGAGGAGCTAGCCCTCGAGGCGCTCGCGTTCCGCCTACAGCGCGTACTCCAGTAGAGACGCTCCTAGCGTTGACCTATTTGGGCAACGCTTGCTAGGCTCCATCCATGGCCGAATCACTAAACAAGCTGCTCAGAGAGCTAAGAGAATCTAGCGGCACATCTCTTCGGCAAGCGGCTCGAGACCTCGATATCAATCCGGCATATTTGTCGAGAATAGAGCGGGGGCAAAAGGGCGCCTCAAAATCTGTGCAGGAGCGTCTCGCGAACTACTACGACGTTGAGCCAGAAGTTCTAGCAATCGCAGACGGTGATCTCCCAAGAGACGTCATCAGGATTCTTCAACGGCATCCTGAGTTGATCGATGAATTGAGGACTCGCTTTGGTCCACCCTGATGCGAGTGTTTATCCGGGTCAAGTCTTCAATGGTCGTTGGAAGATCGGTGAGCAGCTAGGCGACGGAAATTTTAGCTTGGTCTACGCGGTGCAAGATCTTGCATCCTCTGCAGCTGCGCAATCAAGATTCTCTCACTGAGTCAACGAAACGCTCAAGGTCTTTTTGAGTTTGAACGGGATGCCGAGCTGCTTACCCTGCTAGCGAGTTGCTCAAATGTCATTGACATTCTCGATAGTGGCACGGCAAAAGTCTCGATGGCGTTGGCTGAAAGCGGAATGCCAGTAGAACTCGATGTGAACTTTATAGTTCTAGAGAGGGCTGACGCGAGCCTTACCCAGCTGCTGCTAAAACGCCACCAGATTCAATGGTCTGATCGCTTGACTCTGTTTCGTAACGCCGTCAAGGGCGTGCATCAGATGCACAATCGATATGTAGTTCACCGAGATCTCAAGTCGGAGAACTTTCTCGTTACCAGAAACGGAAGCCTTGTTCGCGCCAAGGTATCGGACCTTGGGCGAAGTAGAAATACTAGGGATCCATCGCCGGTCCCCGCGTCTGCCTACGAGGTTGGAAGAGGCGACCTTCGGTTTGCTCCCCCCGAGTTTTTGTGGGGCCTGGGAACTGACAACCCCGAAGAGATGCGACTTGCCGACCTCTTTTTGCTTGGATCAGTGTTGTTTGAGTTTGCCACTGGACAAGGCCTTACCGGGATTGTCTTTGGTGATCCGCGAGGAATTTTGATGACCAAGAAAGAACTGAGCCGCGATGTACGAGTTCGAGACTATAGGCATAGTCAATCGAGGATTAGCAGGGACCTAGAGACCGCGTATGAACTTTTTGCTGAGGAGCTTGAGAAACCAATTCGCGCCGAGGCGGTAGCACTTCTTCGACGTCTTACTGCTGTTGAGCCCCAAGATCGCGAGCCCGGACACATCGCGCGGCGGGCTAGCAATTGGGATCTGCAATGGCTCCTTAAGCAGGTCGATCGTTTGAGTCTGCGACTACGTATTGCGGAGCGGGGACACGCACGATTCCCTTGGAAGGAGGACAGGAAACATGGCGCTAGCACTAGATGAGAAGGACCAGCTTGCGGCACCGAGTCGTCTCGGCTCGGTATCGCCGCCTCTATTTGACTTTGCTGGTCAATCTGAAGATGAATCAGCCAGGGTGTCAAAGCTGCCAATAGTCGATCTCATCCCCGATTCGATAGGGGAGCAAGAGCCTTCATTTTTGGCGCAGGCGCGGGCGCTCGCAACGGAGGACGCATCATCCCCTATGGCTCATGCGCGGCTAGCCCAAGCTGCGATAGCAGCGGGAGAGTACGACCAAGCCGCAAAGGTGGCGCGAGAGGCCCTCGCGCAAGCTAGGACAACGACGAATGGTGCTGAGTCCAGGGAGGGTGGGGAAGTATCTGATGCTTCGGCTGTTTACTCGGCAGTTCGTACGTTGATGGCGTGCGGTTGGCTTGACGAGGCCGAGGGTGCACTGCGCGATCTTGGGGGGAGTGGGCCCTCGGCAGTTATGGCTGCGACCCTTGCTGCCAGAAGGGGAGATTTCAATGGCGCCTTTGATCTTCTCGGGGACGATTCGTCCACAGATGCTTGGGATTTGCGCGGTTGGATAGCTCTCAAAGAGCGACATGTCGATCAAGCAATTCGCTTCTATCGGCGTGCAATGGAGCACGGTGATCCGAGCCCCGCTCTGCTCGCGAATATGGGACTAGCGCACGCAGCTCTCGGCATACAAGAAAAGGCCATTGTCGAGACACGCCAAGCGTTGGCGCGGGGGCCGGTCCAGAAACAGCGAGTTGTATTCAACCTAGTCGCTTATCTCGTGGCAACTGAACGCATTGATGAAGCTATGGGTGAACTTAGACGGCTACAGGAGGAATTTCCCACCGATTTGGAGCCAGCGTTTGCCGAGGCGCATTGGCGTCTTGCCGTTGGAGATGCCGATCGTGCTGAGAAACGCCTTCGGGCTGCCCGTGACCCACTTTGGGATAGCGCCTCGACAGTTCAGCGTGCCGAGCTAAAGGCCAACCAAGCCTATTTGCGTTGGTATCAGGGTTCCAATTCGCGCAAGGAGGCCGCTCGTGAAGTACTTCGCCAGCTAAAGGGCGTTGAATGGAAAAGTCCCCGCTTGGGTGCAATGATTCCCGTGCTTCTTAGCCGGTATTCTGAGCTAGGTGTATTGGAGAACGCTGGCGAGAGAATTGCTGCGGCAAATCCAGATCAACGTTTCTGGTCCATCGAGGTTCAAACTTCCATTCTCAAAGATCGGGCGAAGGCTGCTACGAAGCTCGCGGTGGAATGGGCGGAAGATGCCATCTTTATGCCGGAGGCCATCACGACGGCTACTTGCCTACTGATCGACGTCGAGGATCGGTTCAAAGATGCTATTGACCTCGGCATCCAGGCCCTAAGGCGAATGCCGGCGGCGCACCCTCTAGCCAACAACATTGCATACGCGCTCGTTCTTAGCGGTCATGCGGATGAGGCTAGAAAGCTAACGCTTAATCACGGTAGAGATGCGCTGTACTATTTGGCAACCGATGGCCTAATTACGGCATGGCGCGGGAATATTGAGTCGGGCCTTCAAAAGTATGACGAGGCTGAGGCGTGGGCCAAGCGAGATGGCTTGGACGAAGCTGCGACGCTGGTAGCTCTTAATCGGCGTGTGGTCGGATTGGCACCACACGACTCTCGTGCATATGAGGTTGATAAGCCTGTAATCTTGCCAAGTGACTGGGCTGATAACCCATATCTTGTGCTGCGGCTTCGGATGCTGAAGCGCCGCGGAGCTTCACTTGAGAAAGTCTCGAACGAGGATGGGTCCCCGATTTCGCTTGATATCGAGCCGGGGAAAAGTGCAATCAGCCAATGACAGGTCAGAGGTGTTTGGCTAGCCCTCGAGGCGCTCGCCTTCCGCCTTGCTGCCGTTTTCGCCTGAGCGCGCCTGCGCGTTCGCCTTCTCCAGCGCCCGCTCCTGCGCCAGCCGGGTGATCTGGGCCGCCTGGCGCGACATCGTCACGCTGAAGTTGAGCGCCAGGCCGAGCAGGAAGAACAGCACGATCGAGAAGAGGGCGACGTTGGTGTCGCGCACCCCCATCGCGTCGGCGACCAGGGTGAGCAGGCCGGGGAAGGCGGCGCCGACAAGCATCCCCAGGCCGGCGACGAACCAGACGACGCTGAAGCGCTCCTGCAGCTTGTCGCGGCGGATCAGATCCAGCACCAGGCCCATGAAGGCGAGCGCCAGGACCGCGGCGATGATCCGCGTCTGCGAGGTGAGGTGGACCTTGGGGCTATCGCTCGCCGCCGCCAGCGCCAGCGCGGTCATTGCTCGCCGGCCTCGGCATGGTGGGGGCGGAACTGGCCGACCAGCAGCACGATCATTCCCTTGAAGATGAAGAAGGCCGAGCGTAGCGGCGTCAGGAAGGAGCTGCCGCCGGCCCGCTCCAGCATCCGCACCGGCAGCTCCTCGACCCGCAGCCCTTCGCGCACCGCCAGTTGCAGCGACTCGATCTCGGCGAAGTCGGGCGAGTAGTGCTCGCTGAACAGCGCCATCACCTTGCGGTTGGCGGCGCGCATGCCGCTGGTCGTGTCGGTGAAGCGCTGGCGCGTCGCCAGGGTGAGGAAGAAGCGGAAGACGCCGGTGCCGATCCGCCGCGAGAGGGTCGGCTTGTAGTCGTCGCTCTCGGCTTTGCCGGGGTCGCGGTAGCGCGAGCCGATCACCAGGTCGGCCTTGCCGGAGTGGATCTCCGCCAGCAGCCGCGCCACCTCGCGCGGCGGGTGCTGGCCGTCGGCGTCGAGGTGGGCGCAGGCCTCATAGCCCTCGCGCAATGCGTAGAGGTAGCCGGTCTGCAGCGCGGCGCCAAGACCTTGGTTGAACGGCAGGGAGGCGACCAGTGCCCCCGCCTCGCGCGCCCGCGCCGCGGTTTCGTCGCCCGAGCCGTCGTCGATCACCAGCAGGTCGGCGGCGGGCATGCACTCGCGCACGTCGGCGATCACCGCCGCCACCGAGTCCTCCTCGTTCCAGGCCGGAATAAAGACAAGCGTCCGCACACCCCGATTCTCCCACGCCCACCGGCCCACCCCGTTCCCAGGGAGGGCGTGCCTGACTTTATGGGTCCATATGGAGGGCCAAAGTCAGGCACGCCCCCTGTGGGCGGTGGGTTTGTGTTAGTAACTCTTCATGAGGCGGATCGGGATGCGGTTGTGGCTGGCGGGGGCCTTTGCGGCGGTCTCGCTGATCACCGCATTTGCCGTCTACCTCTTCGGCGAAAACCAGCAGGCGCTGGTCGTCGCCGTGCTGGTCGGGGTGCTCGCCGGGTTCCTGATCGCGGCGGCGATCGCCCATCGCGTCTCCCGCCTCGCCCAGGCGGCGGGCGAAATGGCGGCAGGTTCCTTCGACGCGCCATTGCGGGTCGGGGCGCGCGACGAGATCGGCGAACTCGCCGGCGCCCTGGACTCGATGCGGGCCTCGCTGAAGGAGAGCTTCGGCGTGCTCACAGCCGACCGCAACAAGCTCGAGGCGATCTTCGACGGCCTCACCGACGCGGTGATGGTCGTCGACGACGAAGGCCCGGTGCGCTTTTCCAACAGCGCCGCCGCCGATTTGCTCGACGGCGGCCGCCCGCCGGAGGCGATGCTGCCCCACCTCACCCGCGCCGCAGAAGTCGGCTTCGCCGCCCACCCGGCATTGCGGATCGGCGACCGCGCCTACTCGATGCAGGCCCGCTCGCTACCCGCCGAGCGCGCCGTGCTCGCCGTCGTCCGCGACCGCACCGAAGAGATGCGCCGCGAGTTCGCCGAA
This sequence comes from uncultured Solirubrobacterales bacterium, assembly GCA_963817905.1. Taxonomy (GTDB): domain Bacteria; phylum Actinomycetota; class Thermoleophilia; order Solirubrobacterales; family 70-9; genus VRUE01. The sequence goes on from CAWFPS010000003.1 coordinate 1,666,299, forward strand.
GCCGACTTCGTTTCCAACGCCGCTCATGAGCTGCGCAACCCGCTGGCCGGCATCTCCGGCGCGATCGAGGTCCTGCAGGACGGCGCCAAGGACGACCCCAAAGCGCGCGACCACTTCCTCAAACGCCTCGCCGAGGACGCCGACCGGATGGGCCGGCTGACCCAGGCCCTGCTCACCCTGGCCCGGGTCGAGTCGCTGGGTGCGGGGGAGACCGAGGTGGTTGACGTGCCGATCGCGATCCGCGACGTCGTCGCCGCGGTCGAGCCGCGCAAACATGTCGATCTCTACGTCGAAGTCGAGCCCGACCTGGCCGCCAAGGCCGACCCGACCCTGCTGCGCCAGGTGATGATCGGCTTGCTGACCAACGCCTTCAAGAACACGCCACCCCCCGGCGCCGTTACCGTACGCGGCCGCCGCGCTGGCCAGGCGGACGTGATCATGGAGGTAATCGACACCGGAACAGGCATCCCCGCGGCGGAGATCGAGCGCGTCTTCGAGCGCTTCTACCGCCGCAGCGAGACGCGTAAGCAGGAGGGCTTCGGCCTCGGCCTGGCGATCGCGCGCCGCATGGTCGACGTGATGGGCGGCCAGATGGGTGCCACCTCGGTCGAGGGCCAGGGGAGTACGTTCTGGGTACGTCTACCGATCTCACAAGCGAGCACCACCCCGGTGGCCTGAGGATGAGCAGCGGACGCATCCTGGTCGCCGACGACGAGCCCTCGGTCCGCGAGTCGGTCGGCTACGCCCTGGCCCAGGACGGCTTCGATGTCGATGTCGCGATCGACGGCAACGACGCGACGACCAAACTCAGCGGCGACGGCATCCCCTTCGACCTGCTGATCCTCGACATCATGATGCCGGGACCGAGCGGCCTCGACATCTGCCGCGAGGTGCGCGCCCGCAGCGCCGTGCCGATCATCGTCCTCACCGCCAAGGACGCCGAGGTCGACAAGGTCGTCGGGCTCGAGGTCGGTGCCGACGACTACGTCACCAAGCCCTTCTCGGTGCGCGAGCTGCTCGGCCGGGTGCGCGCTCAGCTGCGCCGCCGCGAGCTCGACCGCGGCCCGCTCAACCAGGCGGTCAAGATCGAAGCCGGCCCGGTCGCGATCGACCTGGTCCGCCACGTCGCCACCGTGCGCGGCGAGGCGATCGGTCTCACCCGCTCGGAGTTCCAGCTGCTGCGCCTCCTCGTCGGCCGCCCCGGCGAGGTCTTCCCTCGCCGCCAGATCATGGAGGAGCTCTGGCAGACCGAGTTCGACGGCGACGAGCGCGCCTGCGACGTTCACATCTCCAACCTCCGCCAGAAGGTCGAGCGCGACCCCCAGCGCCCCGAGCTGGTTCTCACCGTGCGCGGCGTCGGCTACAAGTTCGAAGGCAACGGGATCGGCGCCAAGCACTGAGCTAGTCCTGCGGAGTGCAGGGCAGCACGTGGGTGATCTTCAGCGACGTCCCGTCGGCGAAGAGTGCCTTTGCCTCCCGTGTAGTAGTGCCCGGTGGGGCAGCTGGCCGTCAGGTAGCTCTTGGGCCGGCCCCTGCGGGAGAACCGCCGGCCGACCCTGGCGGTGAACGGTCTCTGTTCGGGAAAGGCGACCTCGACTTTGCCCTCGCCGGAACCGACTATCGAGTTTCCGCAGGCGTGCTTCGCGGCCTTCGTCGAGCGCGCCGTCTCGCCCTTTGCCATCAGCGCCAGGCGGTGGGCGTCGAGCTCGTAGCCGAGCTCGGAGTGGTCGACCAGCTCGCCGGCGAGCAGGCTCTTCACGCACTCGCGGCGCCGATCGGCGGAGCTGCTCCGCCAGCTCTTGGCTTCGCGGACGTGCTCCTCGCGCACCGCTTCGAGCAGGCGGTCGAAGAACGTGGCCTTCGTCCTGATCAGGCCGCGAAGCGCGGCGCTGGGAACCTCGCGGCGTTCCCCCGCCTCGGCCACGAAGTCGCCGAGCAGGGCGTTGGCGGCCGAGTCGGGGCCGCTACCGGCCCTTCGGCGCCTTTGGCAGCCCAGCCACCTCGGCGCACAGCTCGGCCAGCCCGATCGCCTCGACGCCGGTGCCGAGGCGATAGCGCTCGCTTCCCGGGTAGACGAGGAAACTGCGCTCGGGCTCAAGGTCCTCCAGCGCCGAGCGCAAGCCGCGTTCTACCTTCGGTGCCGTGCCGCGCTTGATCTCGATCGCCCACACTCTCCCGTCGGGCCAGTCGAGGACGAGATCGACCTCGGCCCCGGCGCTGGTGCGGTAGAAGCCGGCCAGGGCCCGGTCACCCAGCACCGCGAGCAGGTTCTCGATCGCCATCCCCTCCCAGCTGGCTCCGACAACGGGATGGCCCAGCAGCGCCTCCTTGTCGGCCAACCCCAGCAGCGCGTGCACCAACCCACTGTCGCGCACGTACACCTTTGGGGAGCGAACCAGTCGCTTGCCCACGTTGATCAGGCGGGGGGAGAGCCGCCGCACCAGCAGCAGGTCGACCAGCAGGTCGATGTAGCGGCCGATGGTCGCTCCCGTCACCCCGAGATTGCGCGCGAGCTGCGCCGCGTTCAAGAGGCCTCCTTGGACATGGGCGAGCATCGTCCACAGGCGTCTCAAGGTCTCGGCGGGGATCCGCGGGCCGAGCTGGGGGATGTCACGCTCCAGGTAGGTGCGGATGAAGTTCTGCCGCCAGCGCATGCTGGCTTCCTCGCTGCGAGCGAGGAAGCTGTTCGGGAACCCTCCCCGCACCCAGAGTTCGTCGAGCCGCCGGGCACCCACCTCGGTCACGTCGAATGGAGCCAGTTCGACGAAGTCGATTCGCCCGGCGAGCGTCTCGCCGGACTGGGCGAGCAGCTCGAGCGCTGCCGAGCCCAGCAGGAGGAATCGCCCGGTCCCCTTGCCTTCTCGGCGACCGGTGTCGATCGCACCCCGAAGCGCTTCGAACAGGCCCGGCGCGCGGTGGATCTCATCGAGAACGACCAGCTCGCCGGTGTGGTCGGCGAAGTAGAGCAGTGGCGATCCGATCCGAGACCGGTCCGGCTCGGACTCCAGGTCGAGGTAGACCGCCGGGCGATTCTCGGCCACCTGCAGCGCCAGCGTCGTCTTGCCGACCTGTCGCGGGCCGATCAGGGCCACCGCAGGCGCATCCTCCAGTGACCGAGCCACCTCCGACTCAACTCCCCTTATGTTTGGCCCTGACGGTGTTTTCCACTATAAATCGGAAAATACTGATTATGGTCAAAGGTAGCGGGTGTCCAACCAGGATTGGTAGTGTGGCAGGAAACACAATCGGTTGGAAATTGCGCTGCTGCGTGGTTCGGGTCGGTGGTCTGATTATAATCATCCTGATGGCACGATACACAATCAGGTGATAGTCCTGCATAGGTACCCGAGGTATGGCATTGTGTGCAGTCTGAAATGTTATGCCCTTGTGTCAAGGGGAAAAAATCATGATTGATCGTGGCAGGTGACCACCCGGGATTCGTCGAATGGCAGGAGGCACAATCAGTTGAGAACCCATTTGTCTGATGATTCGGATTACTGGTCTGGTTATAGTCAGTTTGATGGCAATTGACGCAATCGGGAGACAGACCTACATAGCTACCGGAAGTATGGCATTGGGTACAGTCCTGAATGTTATGGCCACCGGTCAATGGGAAAAAGTTGTGGTCGACCGTAGCGGGTGCCCAACCAGGATTTGTGGTGTGGCACAGCACACAATCAGTAGAAAATCCAACCGTTTGGTGATTCGGATTCGCAGTCTGATTATAATCATTTTGATGACAGCTCACACAATCAGGCGACAGGCCGACATAACTACCACTGGTATGGCATTGTGCACAGTCTTGTATATTATGGCCGCCGGTCAATGGGAAAAAGTCGTGGTTGACAACTGCTGGGCTCCAGCCTGGTGTTGTCGTATGACAGGAGACGCAATCGGTGGAAAATCCGACGGTCGTATGGTTTGGATTGGATGTCTGGTTATAATTGTCCTGATGGCACGAGACGCATTCGGGCGATAGTCCGGCATAGGTGCCATTGGTATGGCATTGGGCACAGTCCTGTATGTTATGACCACCTGTCAATGGGAAAAAGTCATGGTTGATGATAGCGGGTGACCAGCCAGGGTTCGTGGTATGGCATTGTACACAATCGGTAGAATAGCCAACCGTTTGATGGCTCGGGTTCAAGGTGCCATTGTAATCGGTTTGATGACAACTCACGCATTCAGGCGAGGTGTCGGCATAGTTTGCCGTTTTATGGCATTGTGTGCAATCTTGAATAGCATGGCCTTGTGTCAGCGGGAAAAAGTCATGATTGATCGTTGCTGGTTTCCACCCAGGGTTTGTGGTATGACAAGAGACGCAATCATTTGAAAACCCTGCGGCCGCGTGATTCGGATTCTGGGTACTGGCATAATCGTTCTGATGGCAACTGACACATTCGGGCGAGGCATCTGAATAATTGCCCGTGGTATGACATTGGCTACAGTCTTGAATATTATGCCCTTGTGTCAATGGAAAAAAATCGTGATTGATATTGGTGATGGTCCCCGAGTCCCAACCAAACCCTAACGGACTATGACATTCGGTACAATCCTTCGAAAAACCGGCAGACTCATGATTGGGGTTCTGCGTACGTGCATAGTCATCGTTATGACAGCTGATACAATCGTTCCCTATTCGATCGAATCGCAGATTGGTTTCCGAGGTGTGGCATTCGACACAACTTAAATTATTATGGGCACCAATTAATGGAAAACCGTTCTCCTCGTGCACTTCGGTAATGTTGTTGATCAGCCAGGTTTGCGTAGTGTGGCAGCGAACACAATCATTGCCCACCGATTGACTATGTACATCAGTATGGCATGAAACACAATCGGTAGGGGCCCCTTGGAAAATCAGGGTATTATGGCAAAGTTTACAGTCGGTCTGGGCATGTGCCCCTTCGAGCGGATAGCTCGTTTTGTTGTGATCGAATTGAATGGTCGCATAATTCACGGTCCAGCCCGAGGGGTCGTGGCATTTGACACAATCCATCTTTAACTGGTCCCCATGCGGTGATTGGGCCAGTAGCGGCAGGGCGCTTAAAAACAGTATTATTGCAAATGACAGTCTATGCATCTAAACTTCTGTATTTTATACACCACTGTAGTTTCCCCACTGGCATTGGTAACTTCATGACAGGCACTACATGCGATTTTAGCATGTTGCCCTTCCAAAGGAAAATTCGTCAGGTCATGATTGAAACTTTGTGGAAACCACGTGTTCGTCACATGACATTCGGTACAATCGGTTACGCCCTCCACAGCGAACGTATCACCATGCACATTTTCATGGCATGTGACACAATCAGTGCCTAAATTAGAGAATTTTTGCGCTGGGGTTGATTTTTTACCTGCTTTTTCGTTGAAATGACACGATTTGCATGCAACTTCGGTATGACTACCGGTTAATGGCCAATCGGTCTTAGTATGGTCAAAATCGACCGAAGCCCAGGCTTCATTATTATGACAGGTCGCACAATCCTGTTTGGGATAGAATTTTTCAGGGATAAAGCCTTTGTGAATATCATTATGGCAATCTACGCAGGAAGTCCCCATATTTCGAAAGCTCCAATTTTTGGCGCCTTCACTGACATGACAGGCAAAACAAGGGGTTGCCACGTGAGCCCCTTCCAACGGGAAGTCGGTCTTTTGGTGTTGTTCAAGCGTATACAGGCTATAATCGAATCCTTTTTCCAAGGAATGGCATTCAACACAATCGGGTGAACTTCCATTTTCCTTGAATTCCCCTTTGTGATAGTCGACGTGGCAATTGTTACAGGCCGAAAAATCGATGGGGGCGGTATAGCTCTTTTTATGGCATTCCTTGCAATCGACCTGCACATGCTGGCCTTCTAAAGGATAATCGGTTACGCTATGATCAAAGAAGTCCATGGAGCGCAACGACCTAAAACTGGTCTCACGATGGCATTTTGCACAATCGGTACCGAATTTGCCTTCATGCACATCCTTATGACATTTCACACAATTGTTTTCACTGATTTTGCCGCGATCTCGAAAAACCTGAAGGGGGTCATCGCTGGGTTTATGGCAACTAAAACAGTCAACCTCCTTATGGCTTCCCTTTAAGCTAAAATCAGTAAGGTCATGATCAAATTTACCTTGACCTGCGAAGGTTTTAAACGAGTCTTCCGTATGACATTGGGTGCATGCTCCTGGTAATTGTTCGTTATGGGGATCCTCGTGGCACGAAACGCAGTCATCAAAGGCGATACCACTGAATTCCTGAAATTCCTTGCCATTTTTGATGGTCTTCTTATGACATTCTATACAATCGACATTGATATGTTCTCCTTTTAGCTGATAGTCGGCCTTGTCGTGGTCAAATTTAGGGGCGGGCTCAAAGCCTTTCATATCGTGACAATCAAGACAGGTACTGGCCAAGGTTTTTTGGTGGTAATCATCATGGCAGGAGAGGCATTTCTCATCCAACCCTAAGAAGGTACCCGTGCGCTTTTTGATGTCCTTATCGGCAATAAATTCTGAAACGTGGCATTTTTTACAATCTACTTCCTCGTGTTTACCTTCAAGGTTATACCCGGTAAGGCTGTGGTCAAAGGTTTTTTGGTCGAAACGTACCATGTCGAATTTTCGGCCATGATGTTCACTATGGCATTGAAAACAATCTTGTTTAATGACCTCGGGATTCGCATGATAGCCATTTTTTTGATTGATCAAAGATTGGATTTCCTTGTGGCATTCCAAACATTTTTTGTCGGTTACCTTATTGCCTAGGTCATGACATTGAGTGCAATTACTCATCCCTTCAAGGTCGGCATGGGCATTGGTTAGGTCACCAGGGGATATCTGACCATAGCCCAATGCAGTGGTCAAGAACAAAAGTAGGATGATATGTTTTAAAGGGGCCTTCAAATCATTTATCGGTGTTTTTTCATAACATGTCCAAAGCGTTTAGTAATCTTGATGCCGGCATTTTGTAGAAAACTAGTCGGCAGTTCGCCACCAGCAAAAATATATACTAGGTCATTTTCAAGGGCATCCTCATTTTCATCCCCCATTTTGATCAAAACACTTTTCTCTGCAATCGAAACTAAGTTAGAATTAAATTCAACGCGAATCGAGGCATCGGCCATCGCCGTTTCAATTTTTTCTTTGTTTTTAGGCTTTAGTCTTGAAAATTTATCGTTCCGGTAGGAAAGTAGTACTTCGTTATGGTCCTTTAAGAGGAGTGCCGATTCAATTGCGGAATCCCCTCCACCTACGACAATTATTTTTTTATCGGCTATCTGCTCAGGTTCCAAAAGGCGATATGCAACTTTTTGCGATTCTTCACCGGGAACACCTAATTTTCTTGGGGTTCCTCTGCGTCCGATCGACAATAAGACCTGATGGCAAAGATATTCCTCCCCGGTATTCGTGGTCAATCGAAAAACCTCATTTTCAATGGGTACGATACTTTCAACCTTTGTATTTTCCTTGATGGTCAGATTGTGTTCTAAGATTACTTTCTTCCACAACTGCAGCAGTTCATCCTTAGAGGTGTCATATAATTTTGCCTTGCCGTATAATGGCAGATCCATGGGCGCCGTCATCACGATCTTGGATCTTGGGAAGGTGTAGACCGTTCCACCTAATGAATCCTGCTCCAAGGTAACCGAGGTCAACTTGTGTTCCTTTGCGGAAAGGGTGGCGCTAATGCCTGCAGGACCAGCACCGATTATGACCACATCTAATATATTTTCTTTCGAGGGTTTTTTATTCCTAGCGATATTCTCCATGGCCTGTTGTCCCTGTTCAACACTATTTTTTATGAGGCCCATTCCACCAAGTTCTCCCGCGATGTACATCCCTTTGATATTCGTTTCATAATCCTCGCTTACATGAGGAAGATCCACTCCGCGGCTTTCCGTCCCGATTCGCAAACTGATGGCTTCTACGGGACACGCGTGAAAACAGGCACCGTGACCAATGCAATTCGAGGTATTGATGACTGTTGCAACCCCATCTACAATGCCTAGAATATCCTTTTCAGGACAGGCTGTAATACAAGCCCCGCTACCAATACAGGTGCTAAGGTTTATATGGGGATATAGTGAAATAGGTTCATACAAACCTTCTTCCTTGGCGATTTTTACTTTTTCAATGGTCGTTATCGATTTGACTTTTTTCTTTCGCAGATAAAATAAAATGATAAAAGTAAATAGCAAGAATACGGTGCCATAGGTTATAAGCTGTTCAAGTAGTACTTCGTTCATTAGAATATCCATTTATAGCCAAAGGCTACGGTTACGGCAACATGTATGACCACGACAATCAGCATAATTACAGCAAAGGGCATATGGGCTACATGCCAATATTTGAAGAGATTTTGCATCCGCTTCAACCGTGCAATCTTTTTAGTAAGTTTTATTTCGTGTTTTACCATCTGCATAATTGATTTTCGATCGGCTTTTGGCAAATCACCACGATTCAATACTTTTCTTAAATACCCCAGTTTTTTTCGATTTTCAGTGGTGTTTTCATCGCTCATGAGGTTTGATACGATTTCTATGGTATTCGATTCAATACTAAATTTTTGATGCAGTACCACTGCCAAATCGGTTTTCATACTTTTGACTTCTTCCATGGTCATTTGCCGGCCTTCGATGGTTTTTGGAATTTGATTGTAGATAAATCTTCCGGCTACGCCGCTTAAGACGACGGCTACCATGCTCCAAAAGGCAACCGATACAATGCCCCCGAACTTGAAGGCCGTATGGAACAATACCAAGATCGGTCCTAACGTACACAAGAAAATATGGAATTCCAGCAGGTACTTAAGACGAATTTGTTTCGCTAGGAAGTTATACCGTTTTCGCAGGATATAGATGACTACTCCGAACAAGATCATCAAGGTACCCACGATTCCGAGCCCTTGGCCATAGATGCCACTTGACTTGAACCAACTATGCCTTGGATGATAAAATCGCTCTTCCAAGGGAGTATTGTAATAACTGTATCCCGTATAAAAGAGATATAAAGTGACCACTATGGTAATGAGTACCATAAGTGTTATGTAGGTGAAGTGTACTGACTTTTTCAAGGTCGTGGGGATTATATTACTTATTATTTAACGCTCAAATCACTAATAAATTTTAGAACTATCGCTGCATCAAAATAAATTCACAGCTACATTACTATCTCCTATTTACGGCATTAATTCGAATTTGGCCTTCAATTTCCCGAACGGAAAATCGTTTTTACGAATTGGGAATGAACCTATAGACTATTTTCTAACCAATGATAATACTCTTCGATTCCTACATATTGTTTCGGCGTATTCAGAATTTCAAGTCGTGGGCTTAAGGTCACATAATACGGTTGCGAAGCCGTGTCAAAATTCAAAAACTGAAATGTCGCCCATTTATCCCCGATGGTATTGATCGATTTTAAATAATCATTGTTGATATTGATTTTGAATCGATCATTTTCAGTCAATTCCCTGCGATCGTCTACATACAGCGAAATAAGTACAAAGTTGTTTTTAAGCATTTTGTAAACCTTGGGATTGCTCCATACATTTTCTTCCATTTTTCGGCAGTTTACGCAGGCCCAACCTGTAAAATCCAATAAAATCGGTCGGTTCGTCTTTTTGGCAAAAGCAAGACCCTCATCAAAATCCTTAAAACAATCGAGCCCAAGGGGGCAGTCTGATTGCTGTGAATAAACACTGTAGAACGACGGAGGTGGAAATCCACTCAAAAGTTTTAAAGGGGCATCTTTCTGTATTCCGGAAAATAGATAAATCACAAAACCGCTTATCAGGATTCCAGTAACGATTCTCGGGTAGGTCACTTTCTTTTGGCCATCATGGGGAAAGTGAATGAGCCCAAAAAAGTAGAGCGCCATAAGAACGAATATGATGACCCATATACCTATAAACACTTCACGTTTCAAAAAGCCCCAATGTGCTACGAGATCTGCGTTCGACAAAAACTTAAAGGCCAGTGCCAATTCAACAAAACCCAAAGCGACTTTTACGGTAGTAAGCCAACCACCTGATTTTGGCAAGGCACGTAATAAATTCGGAAATAATGCAAAAACCGCAAAAGGTAGTGCCAGTGCCAAACCAAAACCACCCATTCCTGCTGTCAATTGCAGTGCCCCGCTATCGGCGGTTAACGAGCCTGCCAATAAAGAGCCAAGGATAGGACCCGTACATGAAAATGAAACCAGTGCCAAGGTCAGGGCCATAAAGAAAATACCGATAATGCCACCGGTATTAGAAGCTGAATCCATCTTATTCGACCAGCTATTGGGCAGCGTAATTTCAAAATAGCCAAAAAAGGAAAATGCAAAGACCACAAAAATGACAAAGAAGAACACATTGAGCCATATGTTGGTAGAAATCGTATTCAAAATTTCAGGACTGATCGTATCCAAAAAATGAAAGGGGATGCTAAGGGCTAAATAAATGGTGACGATGAAAATCCCGTATAAAACCGAATTGGTGATTCCATTGGCCTTATTCGAGTTTTGTTTGGTAAAGAACGAAACCGTAAGTGGGATCATGGGAAAAACACAAGGGGTCAATAAAGCGACCAGCCCGCCTAAAAATCCAAGAATGAAAATACTCCACAGGTTCGTTCCCTTGTCCTGAACGCTGGTTTGATCAATTAATAACGACTTATTCTTTAAATCTATGCGTAATTTATCGGCCAATACTTTGCTTTTTCCATCAATAGCCGCTATTTGCACCAAGGTAGTACTGCCGGTGATGGGAAATACAAACTGTTTTTCCTTATTAATACAAACGTCCTTGCAAACTTGATAACGAACGACCACTTTTATGTTACTAAGATTGGGGTCGACCAGTTTGATTCGCTGGGTAAATTCGACCTTTTCGGTAAAATAAGTCTCATTGGTTCCAAATACCTCATTAAAGGCCGTATTTGTCGCACTCTCCTTTACCAAACCCAACGTCTTATAATGCCCTGCGGCCTCTAAAAAATCAAATTCTGCAGGCAAGGAACCTCCTTCAGCCGTAAATTGGGAATATACATGCCAATCTGGATCAATGCTGCCCCTCATGACAAGGTCAAACTCGGTATCGTTGATCTTTTGAACAGTAGTTGTCCATTTTACGGGGTCGATACCTTGGGCATGCAAGAAAAATGAACTTAAAAACAATGTCAAAATGTATAGGGAACGATTCATAAGTAACTTTGATTTGGGAACTATTCTACAATAAATTTAAAACCAAGGCCAAAAATATTCGCCTTTAAATCGGTACTTCGTTCATAATGATTAAATCTAAAATCGATTGATTTAAGTCCGATTTTCCAAATCTTGGCGGTTGTGAAAATATCCTTATAACTTACACCAACACCATACTGATGTGCATTGAATGCCGATAGGTCATAGTCAGAGGTATAATAAAGATCCGTCGATAGGGCAACATCCTTCGGAAAAAAATATTTCGAAGCGGTCTGTATATAGTAACGGTACATGGGATATACCGTGAATTTATCCGATATTTTTATAGGAATCTCAACACTGGCCGTTGTCGAATTGATGCCCCAAGTATCATAATAGTAGCGCATATAACCCCTAAAGGTCACCGCTTCATTGATGGCATACGAGATGCGTGCCCCGATTGGCAATTTGTACCGATTGAAGGGTAGGCGTTCCGCATCATCGGCCAACTGAAAATCCTCTATGAAAAAGTCTCCCTTGTCTGCGAAATACACCCTTTGGTGGGGAGTGGAAAGCAATCCTTCCTGAAATACAAAATCCATCGAAAGGGAGGCTTGGAATTTTTTAGTGAAGATTTGGGAAAGGGTCAGCGATCCTGAATAGGAATTCCGTTTTAATTGTGCAAAAGGAACAAATTGTGGGGTATAAGTGCCATTTCCGGTAATGCTGCTTCCAAAGCTGCCCGTAAAACCACTTCTTAATTCGATGGGATACTGCGGATTATATTTGTCGAGATATACTTGGCCACTGATGCCTATCTCTGTGTTTTTATCATTCATTAAGCGCGTATACCCCCCGCCAAAACCAATCGAATTGTAATCAAATTCATTTGAAAGGGCGGCATTAACACTTAAGATGTTATTGCGATCTTTCGAGCTATGCGAAAAAGATGGATGTACATAGCTGAGTACATCACTTCTTGAAGCACCTGAAGATTCAATCCAAGGACTCGCGGGATTTCGGCCATCAAAGGGATTGATGTTGCTCGAGGAAGCTGAAGTGTAGGCCGATAAGCCTGCATCCAGAGTAAGTACATTATTCTCACCTACCGGGATGCTGACCACAATCGTCGGGGTCATATCGGTGAGTTGTTCGGTACCCTCGCCACCGGTGACCGATGCATGCGTCCCGTTCTGATTGTAATAGCTGTAAAGCAATTCGACTTCGGTATTTTCCAAGACTTTTTTTACGTATTCCTGGGATTTGTTTTCCTGTGCCAGTAGGGAACAACCCATCCCTCCAACAACAAGTAGCATTAGTATGTTTTTCATTTTCGTATTTTAATTACAACCACATCCCCCTCCGGTTTTGCCGCCATTACCACCTGCCGATCCCTCGCGATATATCTGAAAATTGGTCTCAAAGCGTTCCAAATCCTTCGAGGATAGTTTCATTTCCTCATCATTCAGATATACCTTTTCGTATTCCCGGACGGCCACACACGAGGTAAAGGATAGTAGGCCCAAAACACATAACATTATTTTTTTCATTCTGAAGCTGTTGCGTTAAGTTGGATGTTCTTTGAGGTATGTATTGCATTATGATCATCAACGATAATGCATTCCACCCCCTTGATCTGATCGATGATATTCAGGCCGGTATCGACTCCGGTTATAAACACCGAGGTAGCCAGCGCATCACAAAGTTCGGCACTTTTTGCAAAAATGGTGACGCTAACAAGTCCGGTTGCAGGATATCCGGTCCTAGGGTCGATGATATGACTGTATTTAATACCATCGAATTCCACGAATTTTTCGTAGTTGCCAGAAGTGGCAACTGCAGCATCGACCACTGGAAACCATGAAAATACCTTATTCTTGTTAAGGGGATTGGTGATTCCTACCATCCAATCAGTACCGTCGGGTTGTTTCCCCCAGGTAGTAAGATCGCCCGATGCATTGATAATCCCCGCAGGCACTCCTTTGGCCTTTAGCATGTTACGCACCTTATCGGCGGCATACCCCTTACCAAGAGCCCCGAACCCTATTTTCATGCCCTCCAATTTTAAGAATACCGTTTGCCTCACTTTGTCTACAATAATATTCTGATACCCGATCTTGGCCACGGAGTTGGCGATTTCTTCCTCAGTGGGTTTATGGGTCATCGTACCATCAAAGTGCCAGACCTTATCAATGGAAGCATACGATATATCAAAGGCGCCATCGGTAATTTTTGATATTTCCTTGGCACGTTCGATCAGTTCTATCAATTCAACAGCTACCTTAACAGGCCTGATCCCGGCCATTTTATTGATTTCTGAAGTTTGTGAATTGGGATCCCATGAAGAGATTAGTTTTTCAATGCGTGTAATTTCAGAAATGGCGGTGTCAATATAGGTATTTGCAGAATTGCTGTCCTTTGCCACGAGGGTAATGTCAAATCTGCTACCCATTAACTTTAGGGTGCGTCTTTGCATTACCTCTTGTGAGCAAAGTGGGGAAACTATAAGCAGGGTTAATAGTAGGTATATAGTTCTCAACCTTCGAACTTCTTTAGTAAGTCAATATATTCTTTTACCGATATATTTTTATATCCAGTAGTGCCAAGGACCTTTCCTTCGGGACTCAGTACCAGGACTAGTGGGAAGTACCCATTTTGATTATATCTTTCAGCTAATTTGCCGTTTTCAGCAGCCCGGTCCTCAGGAAGTTTGTTGCCTTTTTTCCTCGGGAAATCAGCACGTACCATAATCCAATGGTTTTTGGCGTACTCCTTAAATTCGGTCGACTGCCAAATCGATTTATCAAGTTTGATGCATGGGCCGCACCAATCAGACCCGGAAAATACCAAAATCAAATTATGGTCTGCCTTTTTTGCTTTTTCTATGGCCTGTTGCCAGTTGTTTTCCCAATCCTGTGCTTGTATCGCAGATGTAGTTAAAATGATTAGTAAAAAAAGAAATGTCCTCATGTAATTAAGTTATAATTGAAATGTTATAGGTATTACGCCAAAATGCTTAAAATATTGTCTTGCAAGGATGTAGCATAAATTTTCAATCCCCTTTTACCATCATTGTTAAGGCCTTTTCCGGTCAAATCGAATCGGGCGCCATGTACGGTGCAATAAAATTCATCATTTCTATAAATTACGTTCTTCCTTAATTCATGACTGCAAACGACCGAGGCGGCCACGTATTCCCCCTTAAGGTCTCTGGCAACAACGATGTTATTTTTAATTAGGTACCCCCCATTATTTTGTAATTTACTCGCAGTCGATGCCGACAGATCGATTGTAAAGAGTACCCCAGTCACTGGATCTGGGGTCGTTGGGGTCGTGGGCGTAGTGGCATTCGGGTCCACAGCCATTAAAGGATTTGGGTCTTCTTTTAAACACCCGCCGAGACAGGCAAAACTGATGGCAAATGCCGCTCCGGCACCTACGGATCTTAAAAATTCCTTTCGTTCCATTTTTTGATTTTAGTTCGTGATAAAATTAGGGGTGTGCATTTATGAGAGTATGACAATTGACTTTTTGGATACCCTACTGACATATCCAACTTTAGAATAACTTTAACAGTATCCCGCTTTTCAATACAAGCTAAACCCATATAAATGATCTGGGAATTTTGATCGAAATTCAATACCTTGGCGCTCTCGATTTCTTTGATAATGAGGGTCTTCCGTATTTACACCCTCTCCTGGGGCACTGTTTAGGGGGCATTGCAATAGCTACTGTTGAATACGGTATTATTGATATCTCAGGTATTTTATACAAAAAGGCTAGATTCACTTAAGAACTCAATCTCCCTGGGCAGCATCGGTCGTCCTATAAATATTCACGGGATTGCCCTTGTAGATAGTAGACTTATCCAGTCGCATTCCCATATGGGTGGCAACTTTTATAGAAGGTACATTTTTTATATGGATGATTGAAATCAGGGATTTCGCCAAGCGATTTTCAAAGGCAAATGACTTGCATTTAAGTGCTGCCTCGGTAGCGAACCCGTGTCCCCAATAAAAAGGTACTATGGAGTATCCTATCTCGAGTTCCTGAACCCCATCGACCTCTTGGATCAAGAGGCCACATTGGCCAATCAATTTAGTAGATTTTTTTTCAATCAAGGCATTCATACCACCAAGGCGGTTCTCATAACGATAAAATGTTTTTTCGAACCATTGCTGACACGCCACCCGCGGATCTGGTGACTGAACTGTCCAGTATTGGGTACTTAATTTGTTTTGATGGAAAGGCAGCCAAGAATCAAAATCGGTCGTACATAGGTTACGGAAATGTAGTCGTTTTGTCTCCTGACCCTGTAACAGAAACTCCATACTCTTATCAGCGTCTTGTAAATTCGACCCGATCGCCTACTTCCAATGACCATTTTTGGGCCAATCCTGCATTCACTTCAAGCACATATTTTACTGGGACTTTCGAAGGCAGACTCTTTTCATCGAAGGGTTTCGCATTTTCTACAAAACTGGCGACCCCTAGATTTTCATTGATATAAATAAGGTCTAAAGCAAACTCGGTATTTTTCATATAAAAGTTGTGCAGACGTGCATCGGGAAATATGAAGAGCATACCTTGATCTTCGGCCATTCCCTTTCGATACATGAGCCCTGTTTCGGTCTCATAATCGGTTTCGGCGATTTCAATGTTTATTTTTGCAATCAACGTATCTACTTTTTCCCGGTATATAAAAAGCTCACCTTCTTTCTTGAATTCAATCGGTTCGGTTTTTAAAACTTTTTTGGTATCCTCCTTACAGGAATTAAACAATACCACACCAACACATAAAAATAAAACGAATTTGAAGTTTCTCATGGTAGACTATAAAATAGTGTATATCTGTTCATTTAAAAGGTATAACCCATTGCTATATCGGTTGGTATCCTATGTTCGAATTACTAGAGGGCAACTGGGATTTGCTCATGAATAGACAGATAGACCACAAAATTCAAATGAGCACCCTTAAATCGATTTATTCCAACCTTGGAACCCACTTCGACCAAAAGATACTTTCTAGGCGTTTTTGGTCGTCGGCCGAAACATGAAGTACAGCCCGATCAGGATGAACGGAATGCTCAACCATTGACCTGTCGACAATAATCCCAAAGTGTCCTCAAACCCACCTTGGCTCTTTTTGACGAATTCCACGAAGAATCGTATGGTCCATAAAAGCACTAAAAATAATCCGAATAAATAGCCAGGCTTCTTTTTCTTGTCGGTTTTCCAGTAGAGGTAATACAACAATATAAATACAAAAATATAAGCTACCCCCTCATACAATTGGGCAGGATGCCGGTATGGGATCTGTGCCAAATATTCAGAAAACTCAGGTTTATTCGCAAGTGCCTCATAGGCCGCGTCCACTGTTTTTTCTTTGGTTATGGCCATTGCCTTCGAAGGGTGCATATCATCTGAATCCCTAACAAAGCGGGTTGCGAAAATAAAGTTCTCATCGGTTATCTTTCCATTGATCTCAGAATTGAAAAAGTTTCCCAATCGCACACAGAAAGCTCCGATGGAAAATGCAACAACAATCCTATCCAATATCCAGAGCATTTTAAATTCGCGATGTTTTCTCGTAAAGAGATACATGCCGATGATTACGCCAATAGCCGCACCGTGACTTGCCAATCCGGTGAACCCAGTAAACTCATATCCATTGGCAGTTTCGCGTATCGGGAGCAGTATTTCCATAAGATGGTCCGAATAATAGGCCCAATCGTAAAAGAATACATGACCCAAACGGGCACCGAGCATCGTTCCGAGAACACTATATATGAATAAGGAATCTAACTGTTCAACGGTCTTTTTCTCACTAAGAAAAATTCGCTTGGTAAGAAACCATCCTATTGCAAAGGCAGTGATCCAAAGTAAGTTATAATATTTGATTTGAATGGGACCAAGGTGCAAGAGCGTGTCATTCGGATTCCAGATAATGCCCAAAAAATGCATAGCGATTATTTTAAGAGGCTAAGATAAAAAATAGAAACTAGACCGTTGCGGTTTTATATAATAGATGCAGGGCAAACTTCATAATTTGGGGTTTGAATTGAAGATACACCTCCTTAGAATACAAAATGTGGCAAGCGACGACTTATGGTACTGGGTCGTATCCTTTTCCACCCCAGGGATTACAACTTACAATACGTTTAATAGACAACCACCCCCCTTTGAACAGGCCATATTTTTTTAGCGCTTCCAAGGTATATTGTGAGCAGGTAGGGGAATATCGACACGTAGCGGGGGTATACGGCGAAATTGCCTGCTGATAAAACTTGATAAGAAACACGAAAGGGGCTATCAATATTTTTTTCATAGCGAGGTCACCTAATTTTTATGGGTTCCTAATTCGTTTTGTTGGTGGTAAAGAGAATATAATTACCATCCTTCACTGTCAGGATACACTATAGGTAGTGCCCTCGTTTCCGTCCTTTAATTGAATGCCTAGTGCATTTAGTTCATCCCGGATCTTATCGGAGGTCGCAAAGTCTTTGTTGGATCTGGCGTCATCGCGCAATGCGATCAACAGTTTCATGACTCCCGCGAGTGCATTGGCAGCTTCCATTGCGGACTTTTGCTCGATGCCAAGAACTTCGAATATGAAATCTCCCATGGTTTTTTGAAGCAGGTTCTTATCTTCGGGAGTGATTGTTTCATGACCATCCTTAAGCAGGTTAATGTGCCTGACCGCTTCAAAGAGATTGGCGATCAAGATCGGGGTATTAAAATCATCGTTCATGGCATCATAGCATTTTTGCTTCCATGCTACTACATCAAAATCTGATTTGGACCCCGTGGACACTAAATTCAAAATGTCGATTGCCTCCATGAGTCGATGATATCCTTTTTCCGATGCCACTAGGGCATCGTTACTTAGATCGAGGATGCTCGTGTAATGTGCTTGCATCATAAAGAACCGCACAACAGAAGGAGAAAAGGCTTTGCTGAGAATCGTATTTTCCCCCGTAAATATTTCCCCAGGAAGAATATTGTTTCCTGTAGATTTGGCCATTTTTTTTCCATTCATGGTCAACATGTTGGCATGAAGCCAATAGTGCACTGGAGGATGGTCGTAACATGCCTCAGCTTGTGCTATTTCACATTCGTGGTGCGGAAACTTCAAATCCATTCCGCCACCATGTATATCAAAGGTTTCTCCTAAATATTTGGTGCTCATTGCCGTACATTCAAGATGCCATCCAGGAAATCCATCACCCCAAGGTGAAGGCCAGCGCATAATATGCTGGGGCTCCGCTTTTTTCCAAAGGGCAAAGTCCTGAGGGCTCTTTTTTTCATCCTGTGCAGTCAATTCACGCGTATTGGTGATCATATCTTCCAACTTACGACCACTCAGCTTGCCATATTGATGGGTTTCATTGAACTTTTTTACATCAAAATATACCGAGCCATTGGTTTCATAGGCATAACCTTTTTCGAGGATTTCCTTTATTATTTCAATCTGTTCTATAATGTGTCCGGTTGCCGTGGGTTCGATGCTTGGCGGTAGAAAATTGAATTTATCTAGAATATTATGAAAATCAAGCGTATAGCGTTGAACAACTTCCATAGGCTCAAGTTGTTCCAAACGCGCTTTTTTAGCGATTTTATCCTCCCCATCC
Source organism: uncultured Solirubrobacterales bacterium (assembly GCA_963817905.1). Taxonomy (GTDB): domain Bacteria; phylum Actinomycetota; class Thermoleophilia; order Solirubrobacterales; family 70-9; genus VRUE01. The sequence continues at coordinate 1,685,087 of CAWFPS010000003.1, forward strand.
TCTGCATCGTCCACTAAATGACCTGCGTCGGTAATATTTCGTACATAACGCACTTTATATCCCAAATGCCGAAGATATCTGAAAATCATGTCGAAGGACATGAATGTACGGCAATTTCCCAAATGCACATTACTGTACACCGTAGGACCACAAACGTACATACCCACATGACCTTCGTTTATAGGTTTGAACGCTTCTTTTTTGCCGGAAAGGGAATTTGTTAATCTGAGATGCTGATTTTTATATAAGTGCATTTTGTACTAGAACAATTAGAAAGTGGTGTCAAGGTTGATATAATCAAGAAACTCGCGTCGAACGGCTTCCTCCTTAAATTTACCACCATATTCGGCAGTCACCGTACTACTTTCCACATCTCGGATACCTCTTGAGTTGACGCATAGATGTTTGGCATCAATAACGCAGGCTACATCCTCTGTGCCCAGAACTTTTTGAAGTTCTTGTACGATCTGTATATTCAATCGTTCCTGCACTTGTGGTCGCTTGGCATAATAGTCGACGACACGATTCATTTTCGAAAGACCTACTACCGTACCATTTGAGATATATGCCACGTGTGCCCTCCCTACGATCGGCAATAAGTGGTGCTCGCAAGTAGAATATACAGTGATGTTCTTCTCAACGAGCATTTCACCATATTTATATTTATTCTCGAAGGTCGACGATTTTGGTTTTTTGTTGGGATGCAGACCACCAAACGTCTCGTTCACATACATTTTGGCGACACGGTTCGGGGTGCCTTTCAGGCTGTCATCTTCCAAATCAAGGCCCAGGGTAAGCATTATTTCTCGAACATTTTCCCGGATCCTCACTATCTTCTCCTCATCGGTCAATACAAAGGCGTCCTTACGCAATGGGGTATCTGCAGAGGAGGATACATGCTCGTTTCCCATCTCCTCAAAATGCTCCTCCAATCTCCTATCGATTTTCATTCAAAAAAACTTTTTAAGAACGGCAAAGATATACATTAAATGGCACTTTATATCATATACTCGCCCTTACACAACATAAATTAGTGATGGCGCAAAACTCGGATTATTTTTAGGACATGCAATTCAAGTCGCACAGATGAAGCACTTTGACCTGATATTTCCTATGTTTTTTTTTCTGGGACTATCACTAGTCGCTGCACAGGTATCTCCTGACTGCGGGAATGCCATCCCAATATGCAATAATACTCCGGTAAACGGAGGGACTACAGGTTTTGGTATAGATGATTTCAATGGGTCGGCGACCTCGGGTTGCCTTGAACAGACTTTGTCGGGTGCCATCGAGTCGAATTCGGCTTGGTACCGTTTTCGAACCGGTGCTAGCGGACAACTTGGATTTAATATTGGCATCGATTCTTCAGAGGATTGGGATTTTGCGTTATACAAAAGCAATGACTGTGCTACTCTTGGCGATCCCGTACGCTGTAACTTTTTTGATAATCAAGACAAAAACTCATTTATAGGGGTTGGTGAGGATCCAACGGGTGACACGGCCAATGTGCAATACGATGCCTGGTTGAATGTTGCCCCAGGAGAAGATTATTATTTGCTCATAAATAATTTTAGCCTTAATAACACCGGGTTTTCGATTCAATTTTCGGGAAATATTTTTGTTACAGATCCATTTACGGCCTTAGATTGCGCTATCATCAATAACCTTTTAGGACCACCGATAACGGCTTGCGAAAATGAGCTCATTCAGCTCGATGCGACTACTACGAATGCAATCGATTACACATGGTTTATCGATTCGGGATCTGGATTTCAAGCGATTGTGGGAGAAAAAGGCCCATTGTTACAGGTGAACACCTCAGCCTCCTATCGGGTCGAAGTCATTATGGCGACAGGGGCGAATATCATAAGCGACGTACAAGTGTTTTTTACAGCCATGCCCATGGCTTTTTCAATAACAGACGATGCCAACTGTTCGGGCGTTCTTTCGTATGACCTGTCAATTAAGGATAGTGAGGCACTCGGAAATCAAAATCCAAATCAATATATTGTTTCCTACTATTCATCGTTAGCCGATGCTGCGAATGGCATCAATTCGTTGCCTAAAAACTATAACATGGGCTTTAGCTCCCAAACGATTTATGTACGTGTCGCCGCAATCAGCAATCCTACTTGTTTTGATGTCTCCCAAAAATTTCAGTTGACTGCCCTGGAGTCTCCGAAAGTCGACTTTCCCACCGAAGCGTATTTGTGCAGTTCGCATGGCGCTACAACCTTAGGGAATCCTATAACGAACCCCAATTTCACATATCTATGGGACACTGGGGAAACCACATCAAGCTTGGTCGTTTCGAATGCGGGTATTCATTCACTCACTATCACAAATTCACAGGGAGGACTAACTTGTGAAATTACCGCTGTTATCACGGTCCTTGAATCAAAGCCGCCTAGTATCAGTGACATCCTGATCGATGACCTAAAAAGCGACAATACCGTAACCGTCGTGCTACAAGACAAAGGTGATTATGAATTTAAACTTGACAATGGGGAATATCAGACCAGTGCTACATGGAATCAAGTTTCACCAGGGATGCACACAATCACCGTCAATGACCCCAAGGGTTGTGGCGCGATTTCCGAAGAAATTGTGGTTGTTGGTTTCCCGAAATACTTTACACCGAATGGCGATAATACCAATGACAAATGGAAAATTGAAGGCCTATCCAAGTTACAAGACCCGGTAGTTTACATATTTGATCGCCAAGGAAAATTAGTAGATCAATTCACGGATCAAGACGAAGGATGGGATGGTACCATGAAGGGCCAAATTTTACCATCTTCCGATTATTGGTTTAAATTGACCTATAAAAATACGGTGGGTGAGCAAATAACCGCAAAATTCGTAAATAGTCACTTTTCGTTGAAGCGCTAATTAAATTTTATCACTGTCAATTCCTTGATAGGCAGCACATTTTTAAGATAGAACATACTAAATTTGGTAAGGTGGAGTTATATTATTGATCAATAGTTCAATGATAGCCCCACTTTCTATGCGAACACTTTTTTATGCCGTTTGCTGCTTCGCCCTTTTTTCAACCGGGACCTATGCACAAAACTCCGCGGATTGTAGAACAGCGATTCCTGTATGTGCCGACGCCCCCATAATGGGACTTACCGATGGCAGTGGCGATATCGATGATTTTGACCCTGATGTCATCCGTGAATCTGGTTGTCTGGAAAAGGGAAGTGTAGGTTCGGCCAATATCGAACACAATACTTCTTGGTATGTCTTCCGGGCAGGAACCGGTGGTCAGGTCGGTTTTGATATTGAGGCATTACCCGCTACTGGTACGACCATAACCGCCGAGTACGATTTTGCAGTGTATGGGCCGTATGGACCAGGTTCGAGCTGTGCCGATATCAGTAGTGGTACAGATTTGCCGATTCGGTGTAACTATGAGGTGAATAGTACGCGATTTACGGGGCTAGGTGTAAATCCCGAAAACGGGCAAATAGGGGAGCCGTCCCTCACCCAAAACCTGAATACCTACGACGAATATCTCGATGTACTACCCGGGGAAATCTATTATATCCTGATCAATAACTACAACACAAATTTCAATGATGATCCAGAGCCATTTATGCTCACCTTTACAGGTAATTCGGTCGATGATGATCAAAATAGTGCATTAGATTGTACGCTTCGGGACGAATTTCTAGGATTGGATATCGTTGCCTGCGAAGGTGATCCTGATATCACTTTAAGCGCCTTGAACTCGCCTGCAGGTGCCGACATTGCCAGTGTAGCTTGGTCGGTTGATTATGAGGATGACGGCATCGTTGATGCTAGTTTTACAGGTTCGGGGCCCTACGGTGCGGAGTATATTGTTACCAGTCCCAATTCTGGGCGCTACTTTGCCGAGATTACCACGATATCCGGTACGCCACCTCTGGTTGCTGATGTAGGAGGGATTTTAATTACGTTTTATGGGATTCCTATTTTAGATCACGTTGAAATTCTTGACACCAATCTTTCCATCAACCCCGATATGAACAACATAGAGATTGTCGTCGATGGGGATAGTGATTATGAGTATGCCATCAATGGCGGTGAATTTCAGGATGATCCGATCTTCAGGGATGTACCCCCTGGAATAAATTCGGTAATCATTAATGATAAAAATGGATGTGGTATCACTGAACCGATTGATTTTCTGGTGGTGGGGTATCCAAAATTTTTTACACCCAATACCGACGGTATTAATGATACGTGGAATATTTTGGGCATCGAGACCCTTACTAATCCAGAAGTCTATATTTTTGATCGATTTGGTAAGTTGTTGGCCCTGCTAGACGCCAATTCAGTTGGATGGGACGGAACGTATAATGGCAGGCCCATGCCGTCTTCCGATTATTGGTTCCGATTTGAATATGAGGAGTCGACCGATGGGGTGTTGGTTGCCAAGACCCGGAAAACACATTTTAGTCTAAAACGATAATAAAAAGACCGGCAATTGCCGGTCTTTTTAGTGTTAGTTCCTTAAAATTGCCATTAAAAATTTAAGGTGTAACTCAAAGTGACATTCGTATTTTGGTTTTTTACAAGGGCTGGTGTGGGCAAACCTGTATCGAATAGCAGGGTATTAAAATCCTGATGGGTTCTATTATAGGCGAGATCCAATCGGCTACCGCCGAAACTAAACCCAATTCCCGTTGAGTACCCATTTAAATCACCAATGGTGTTTCCGTTGGCATACGGGCTTTGTTCAAAACGATATCCACCACGGAGGCTAAATTGCTCGATGCGATATTCGCCACCGACACGAAGAGACGAGACCCCAGTGAGTTCGTTATTAATTTGATTATTGGCGATTGCAAAACTGGCATCATTACTTGGACGTAGTTGGGCTTTTGACATATCTTGATACCCATAGTCCATGCTCAAGAGTCCGTTTTTGCCGAAAACAAGGGCAATACTTCCGGTAAGTTTTTCAGGTGTTTTTATGGTATAGGAATCAAACAGGTTTACCACTTGAAAATTGATGAAATTAATGTCCTGATCTGCCAAGTCAGAATCAATGCGTTGGGCAGTGTCATCGGTAAGACGATACCAGGTCGGAGATTGATAACTCCCACCGATCCTGACAAACTCGTTTAATTTGGCAATGGCCCCAAGGCTGAATGAAAATCCGGTGCCTTCAGTATGTAAATAATTGCCAAACGATGTAAATTGGATAGGGGAAGCAGCGTCATAACCATCTTCATAAAAGTCGTCTACCCGATCAAAGAGCACATTATGAAAATTCAATGATGCACCCAAATAGAGGTTATCACGATATTGCGAGGCGATATTCATCGTAAACTTGCCATTGTACCCTGAACTACTTCGAGAAAATTCTTGATTGACGGTATTGTACTGTGATGTTCGCATATACGCGGTATTGGTAGCATCTGTACTTGCAGGGTCTATACTGCCACCATAATACCCCAGAAATGCTTGTTGGTCGCTATATCCTTGGCTTGCACCAATATCTAGATAGGCGTTTTCCAAGAGTTCCCCATCTTGTAGAAGAATAGCGCCAAAAGGGACACCTTGCGCAAAATTCAAAAAATAATTGTCGATGCCTTGATTGCTATTCCCAGAAATATACAGCTTGTCATCCAGTTTTTGAACTACATCATAATTGATCGCTAGGGATAGTTTTTTCCAATTTGCATTGGGATCCAGCGTCTTTAACACCATTACCCCACCAACTTGATTTATATCCAGATCATTGGATACCGTGCCATTTGAACGGTTAAAATATCCAGCCTCATTATTCCTTGAATAGCTGGTGCCCGAGACCGTAAACAAGCTATTATTGAAAACGGCCGATCCGGCAGGATTAATATTCAACGCCGAAAGATCGCCGCCCAGTGCCCCAAAAGCCCCACCCATACCTTGAAATCGTGCTGATCCTTCTAGGTTTTCGGTGCCGTATCGCAAAGCGTCCTGGATATTCTGGGCATTCGCGTATACACATGCAAATAGTACTATGAAAGTTATATATCGTTTCATATCAATCGTGAATTTAAAAAAATTATGAAATTGGCTTAATTCCGAGAGCCATTGCTGCGTCCACCTCCTGAAGATCGTCCACCCCCTGAAGAACGTCCAGACGAAGAACCACCCGAACTTCGTACACTGCCGCTAGAACTTCCCGAGCTTCCTGAACTCCGATAGCTTCCGCCACTACTTCGTGAACCCGAACTACTACTACCCGAACGATAGCTACTGTTGCTCGGTGTAGAACTGCGGTACGATTGGTTAGTACGTGAACTACTACCCGAACTTCTGTAAGCACCCCCGTTCCCTGTACGACTGCCAGAACTCCTATAACCTGAATTATTAGGTGTGGTTCTGACACCTGACGAAGATCCGCTTCTATAAGAACTCGTGTTAGGCGCACTGCCTCGGTACGCTTCATTACTGCGTGAAGAAGTATTGTATCGTGGTTCTACACGCGTACTCCTGCTCGTTCTGTACGCACTGTTTTGGTCAACTCCTACGGTCCTTCTTGTTGAAAGGGCATCACTATAAGAGCGGGAACTCCTACCATTCAAGCTCCTATCGGCATAACGTGCACTACTATTTCGAGTTCTGACCGATTGACTTCTCGAATTCAAATTTAAATTAGACCTACCTCGTAAGGCACTGCCTGAAATGCCGTTTGTTGCCAGTGAATTATTATTGTAATAGCCGCGTCTTCCTCGCATGTAGGCATAATTTCTGGTGCCATACCCACCATAACGGGAATAGCCATAACCATAGCCATAACCATAATGTGAATAGCCATAATATCCGTAATTGGGATAATACCAGGGATTGTAATAACCACCCCATCCATATCCATATCCATAACCATATCCATAATAGCCACCCCAGCCCCAAGGTCGATAAATACCACCGTATAACCATGGATTGTAATAGCCCCAACCAAGACCATAACCGCCCCAGCCCCAATTATTCCATCCATTATCATAGACATTTATACTTACGCTGGTAGAATTATCGCCCCAACCGGCATATCCCTGATAATCATTATCGGGACTGTAATAATCGGTCAATTGGCTATCGGCAATACTATCATTTACGGTATCACTTGAATAGGAATCAATATCGGTGAAAATCTCGCCGTCTAAGATATCATTGTATTCGTCGGCTTTTTGTTTAAAATATTCGCCATACGTATCAGTGTCATTTTGATTTTTATTCGCGTTAGTACGCTGTGGAACGGTTTCCGTAATTCGGTCATTCTGACCGGCGTAGATGCCGTCATTGTCGTAATAAGATGCCTGCTGGTATGAACCACAGGAAATAAAACCAATGCCTACAATGACCATTGCGGCCATGGCACTAATTTTTTGGAGGGGTGGGTTATTCTTCATCATTGCAAATTTTATTGTTCAACATAGTAAAAATAATTAGTTTTACCGAATTATTTCGTTAACTAAACACAAGTTTTGTGCCAAACTACAAGAATGGGTAAAAATTTAACCGAGCGAGCCGAGGATTATTCAAAATGGTATAACGAATTGGTCGTTAAGGCCGATTTAGCAGAAAATTCCGGGGTTAGGGGCTGTATGGTCATTAAACCATATGGTTATGCAATCTGGGAGAAAATGCAGGCAGGACTTGATGCCATGTTCAAGGAGACGGGCCATGAGAATGCCTATTTTCCGTTGTTTATCCCCAAATCCTTTTTGAGTAGGGAGGCCAGCCATGTAGAAGGGTTCGCTAAGGAATGTGCGGTCGTTACCCACTATCGGTTAAAGAATGCCGAAGATGGCAGTGGAATTATCGTAGATCCGGATGCTAAATTGGAAGAAGAACTTATCGTTAGGCCGACATCTGAAACCATTATTTGGGATACCTATAGAAGGTGGATCCAATCGTATCGAGATCTACCTTTATTGATCAATCAATGGGCCAACGTGGTACGCTGGGAGATGCGGACCCGTTTATTTTTAAGAACAACCGAATTTTTATGGCAGGAGGGCCATACGGCACATGCTACGGAAGATGAGGCTGTAAAAGAGGCCGAATTGATTATGAATGTATATGCCGAATTTGCAGAAAATCATATGGCGATGCCCGTAATTAAGGGCACAAAATCAGAAAGTGAACGTTTTGCCGGGGCCATTGAGACCTATTGTATAGAAGCATTGATGCAAGATGGAAAGGCCTTACAAGCAGGAACATCACACTTCTTAGGTCAAAATTTCGCAAAGGCGTTTGATGTGAAATTTACAACTAAGGAAGGGATACAAGAGTATGTTTGGGCCACGTCATGGGGTGTTTCAACGCGTCTGGTAGGGGCATTGATAATGACCCATAGTGACGACAATGGGTTGGTTTTACCTCCTAAATTGGCCCCTATCCAAGTGGTGATCATACCCATTTATAAGGGTCCCGAGCAATTGGAGGCCATTAGCGAAAAAGTCGGCCCTTTGATCAAGGAGCTGCGAAAAAAAGGCATATCGGTAAAATATGATGATCGGGATACTCATAAACCTGGGTTCAAATTCAATGAATATGAATTAAAAGGGGTACCCGTGCGTTTGGCCATCGGACAACGCGACCTTGATAATGGGACTTTGGAAATCGCACGGCGCGATACAATGGCAAAAGAGACTATCCTGATGGAGGCAGTCGTCGAAAAGATCGAATTCTTGTTAGAGGATATCCAAAAGAATATTTATGAAAAGGCAGCGGCCTTCAGGGATTCACATATTACAAAAGTGGATTCCTATGACGAGTTTAAAAAAGTGCTCGAGGGAAAAGGCGGCTTTATTTCCGCCCATTGGGATGGAAGCACTATGACCGAAGATAAGATCAAGGATGAAACCAAAGCAACGATTCGATGTATTCCCTTTCATTCCGAAAGCGAACAAGGTAGCTGCATGATTACTGGAAAGCCCTCGGTTCGTAGGGTGCTATTCGCAAAGGCATATTAAAGGAAATTGGCGTTGATTTGCCAGGGTTCTTTGGGCAACTCGCTAAAGAAATACACATCAAACGGTTGATTATCGTACGTTTAAAAGAGGCCATTTTATAACGAATTCTGGCTTGTGTCTGAGTTTCTTTAAAAAAAGATATTCAAGGGTTGTGATAGTAAAAAATAATTGTATTTTTGCACCCGCCTGAATGGTATTAATTTTGAATACATGCAGGTGCGTACGTCAAAGTGCGAAAAAATGGTCCGTTCGTCTAGGGGTTAGGACGCCAGGTTTTCATCCTGGTAACAGGGGTTCGATTCCCCTACGGACTACACATACGAAATGAGCCTTGAAAGGGTTCATTTTTAAAGGGCCCGTTCGTCTAGGGGTTAGGACGCCAGGTTTTCATCCTGGTAACAGGGGTTCGATTCCCCTACGGGCTACAAAAGTTCGGAGAGGAATGACGAAGCAGCAATTAATGTAATAAGAAATAAAGATGGCAAATCACAAGTCGGCATTAAAAAGAATTAGAAGAAACGAGGCAGTACGCCTTCGTAACAGGTATCAGCATAAGACCACGCGTAATGCAATTAAAAAATTGCGCAGCGAGGAGAAAAAAGGGGAAGCTGAAAAATTATTGCCGGAGGTTATTAGTATGATCGATCGTTTGGCTAAGCGAAATATTATTCATAATAATAAGGCGGCCAACTTAAAAAGTAAACTTACAAAGCACGTAGCTGCATTATAGTTGCCGTTATTTTTTGCAAGCTATAAAAATGCCCTTTCCATCACGGAGAGGGCATTTTATTTCTATATTATTTGACGGAGGGCTTTATGGCACGCAGATTCAAAAAGCCGATAATGAAGCAAGCGTACATTGCCACGATTAAAAGCAGATGTACCTGCTTAAGATGAAACCGCATGTAGAGGTCAGTGTAAAAATGTCCTACAAACAGAATTGGTGGAAAAAAAAGATGAAAAATCAATAATCCACTGCTAATCCAAATCAACAGGTTTTTTTCCTTTAAATGATTCGAACTGCCTTCAATAAGGAAGAGTAAGATGCTGATAACAAGCAACAGCGATCCAATCATTGATGCAAAGACTTGCGGAAAAATTATGGCATCTTGATACACCGCATTGATACACACGGCCATTACATAGAGAATGGCCCCATAGAGGATTAGATTCTTATACTCCTCCTTATTTACACTATTCCAGAAAATAAAATAGAAATATAAAAAGGATACAATATCATAAATATTGAAGACATAATTGTTGGCATATGGATACTGTATAGAATCAACAATTTGAAAGGCTTCGAATTCTCGGATCATAAATCCTAAGATCTCGGATAATAGGGCATAGGCGATTAATATTGGAAAATAGCGCAACAGTCCGTCATAATATAGTCGATACCGATAAAGGGCTATGACCAATGTGATTGGATACAGCACCATGAAATAGTTATTTTTCAGAAATTCTATCATGGGCTGCCAAGGGGACTTACTATTTTGGTATTATTCACCGGTTACATTTCTTCTGAAATCCTTCGCATGGGTCCCGTTTGTAGGAACCCTAGTATAAAACAGGAATACATGAAAATAATCAGTCCGAAATGCAATGGTCTTATGGAAGATACATAATTTTTATAATAAAGTGCAACAACCATAACGACAGGGTAGAATGTATAGAAGCACAAAAGGCCTATGCTTATCCAAAATAAAAGATTTTTTCGATACGGGATTCTTTTTGTTTTTGAGTTTAATTCAAGAAAATACAGAATCGTGCAGGAAACAAGTACAATTGAGCCGATCGTCAAGGACAATATCTGGGGAAGTAAAATAAAATCCTGAAATATGGGATTAACAATACTTGCCAAAATATAAATGATTCCCCCATACTTAATATATATTTTATGTTTCAGATTTGAAGCTATTTGCCAATAAATATAAAAGAAGTATAAGAAGAATATTAGGTCAAATATATTATAGAATACACTGTTTGATACCGAATGACTATCCAAGAATAATATTTGAAAACTGTCATTCACACGCATAATATATCCTAGCAATTCGGTTAAAAAAGTATAGCCGATAATAATGGGCAAATATTTTAATACAGAATCAAAATATTTTCTATATCTCAAAATTGAAAATAGAAAGGTGATGCCATATAACAGGATAAAGCCGTCGTATTTTAGAAAGTTCAAAACTTCATGACTCATTTCAGGAGTAAAAAGTATTGAAAAACGCATTATTGACCATATGGTGGTGCTCCGCTTCCCCGGTTCATTGTAACACTTGTGCCACCTAGATACGTTGGGGTCAACAAGTTGGCGTTAGGCATAGTTAAGTTAGGCAGCATTGATGCGTATGACTTTTCGTCATTCGATAACGTGGCGCCCATTCCTGCTATGGGTCCAAACGAATCATCGAGCAAAACGGCTTCGGCCTTCCCATCAAGATCCCCAATATAGAATAAATAGTCTCGATCTCCTTTTTTTACAGTAGGGGATAGCATGATCGAATTCTGTCTGGGATGCACATTTTTTGGGTCATCAGAATAGTTTGAAAAATAGAACCTGAGGGTTGATATATCAACATTTGCCGCCTTGGCCTCCTGTTCTATATAGGCGATGTAATTTTTGATGGTGGCATAGTCATAATATACATACCGGGCCACATCGAATTTTGCAGGAGCTTCCTGCCTTTGCTGCATCTTGTCTCCGGTTTTGACACCATTGATCGAGTCTTCATATTTTTGAATCAACGGCACTCTACGATCACTATAGCGATCATACATGTCTTTTGCCTCGCTGATGGCTATAATTTGCCCCGGGGCTTTTACGGGTGTTTCCTGGGGCGTTTCGGCCTCCATTTTAGGTTTGCAATTGTAGGCTCCAATAAGGATCAGTACTAATAGTAAACTTCGTACGAATTTTTTCCCATGGTTTTTCATAAAGTCTTTTTTAGGGTTAAATAACAAAACGCTGCATGCCTTGTAGGGGGAGGTGGCGGCAATACATTGACATAAAGATATCAATTTTGTGCTACTTCGGACTTAAATTATTGGTTCTACCATAAAAAATCCCAAATTCCATATTGATAGTACAAATGGAATTTGGGATTGCCTGATCATGATCCGGATTGGGATGTACCGAGATGGCCGTCCCTATTGGTTCATTGTCATTAAGAATTCTTCATTATTCTTTGTTTGTTTAAACCGTTGTTCAATGAACTCCATGGCTTCTACAGGATTCATGTCTGCGAGGTATTTACGCATGATCCACATACGCTGGATTGTATTTTCATCTAATAATAGATCATCCCTTCTTGTACTTGAAGAAGTAAGATCGATGGCGGGAAATATTCGTCGGTTACTGATCTTACGGTCTAGTTGAAGTTCCATATTACCAGTTCCTTTAAATTCCTCAAAAATAACTTCATCCATTTTCGAGCCTGTTTCGGTAAGTGCTGTGGCTATTATCGATAATGATCCCCCATTCTCGATATTTCTGGCGGCACCGAAGAAGCGCTTCGGTTTATGCAAGGCATTGGCATCTACACCACCACTCAATACTTTTCCTGAAGCTGGCTGAACGGTATTATATGCCCGTGCTAAACGGGTAATTGAATCTAATAGGATAACGACATCATGGCCGCATTCAACCAACCTTTTTGCTTTTTCGAGTACGATGTTCGCCACCCGTACATGTTCTGTGGCTTCCTTATCGAAGGTCGATGCGACGACTTCACCACGTACATTGCGTTGCATGTCGGTAACCTCTTCAGGACGTTCATCGATTAGGAGAATAATTTGGTAAACCTCAGGATGATTAGCGGCTATGCCATTGGCGATATCTTTTAATAACATGGTCTTACCCGTCTTGGGCTGGGCAACGATCATCCCTCTTTGGCCCTTTCCGATAGGCGAGAACAAGTCGATAATTCGCGTTGAAATTGTGGCTTGGCGTTCTGCCAAATTAAATTTTTCACGGGGAAACAAAGGGGTTAAATGTTCGAATGATACCCGATCCCGCACGATTTGTGGGTCGATACCATTGATTTTGATTACTTTGATCAATGGAAAATACTTTTCACCTTCTTTTGGCGGGCGAACATTACCTAGTACGGTATCCCCGGTCTTCAGACCAAATAAGCGAATCTGTGACTGAGAGACATAAATATCGTCAGGAGAAGATAAATAGTTATAATCAGATGACCTTAGGAAACCATATCCATCTTGCATGATATCCAATACACCTTCGCTTTCTATAATGCTGTCAAATTCGAATTCGGGCTCCTTGTAACGGTTCTTTAGGTCCTTATCGAAATTGCTGCTGTTTTTTTCATGCCCGTTCTTTTGGTGCTGTGGTTTTTTCGCATGCTGATCCCCACGTTCTGGAGTGTTTTTCTGAAATTCCTTTTTCGGTGGTCGCGGATTCGGCCTTGCTGGTTTGTTGACTTCCCTGGCCTCTTTAGGCTGGTTTGAATCAACATTATTGTGGTTGACTTCCTCGCTTGTTGCAGGCTTTTTGTGAACGACTTTAGGCCTTTCAGCCCTTGCTTTTGGTTCTTTTATTGGTTCCTCGGCAACCACGCTTGCCACTGCCTTGGGATTCGCTGCCTGCAGGTCAAGAATCTGATAGACCAAGTCTTCTTTCTTTTGAGTCTTGTATTTAGGAACGTTCAATCCCTTAGCAATTTCCTGAAGCTCAGGTAGCTTTTTTGATTTTAAATCTGAAATTTCAAACATTAAGTATGGTATAAATTATATATCCTTAAGAAAATACTAGAAGTGTATTGTTATTTGGGTATTACTCGGGAAAGATTCCCCTATCGGTAAGTGCTATAACTAATAACGGAGCAATATTACAAATTATTTTCAATATTTAGCGCATATTTTTTAAAAAGACACGTATTTTTGCCTTTTAGAAGGCCATAATCGGAATGATCCAGCGCATACAGACCATTTTTTTACTGATTGTTATTCTGTTGACCGGGGTTTTACCTTTTTGGGTAAATCTTTGGTCGGATGCCCAAGGAAATGAAATTTATGCGCAGAGTGAAATTCTGGTTTCTGCCATTTTTTATGTTTCTTCGGGTGTGGCCTTAATAGCCATTTTGAGTTTTAAAAATCGAAAAAATCAATTTGTTGTCAACAGATTGAATATGATATTGAATCTTTTTTTATTGGGATTTTTCGTTTACCGGTCGCTAAATCTATCTGGAGAAACCTTGGTTTCAGAGAAGGGTATTGGGATGCTGATTCCTGTATTTTCTATCGTTTTTTTGGTCCTTGCCAATAGGGCCATTAAGAAGGATGAAGATCTTGTAAAATCTGTTGATCGTTTGCGTTAAACCTGACATCTTAGTAGTATTAGTGCGTAGAAGACCCCGATGGAAGCATCGGGGTTTTTGTTGGGATTTACTTTTTTGCCAGTGGATCATCACCCTTCATCAAAGCGGGAAGCCAATCATTCATCATTCGCTGATAATAGGGCTGCTGCGAATCATCATTATTTTGATGTCCAGAATTTGGTAATAGTATGATCTCCTTGTTCGATTTCAATAGGTTTATTCCTGCATAAATACCTTCCGGGGGACACACTTCATCTAATAGACCAATTCCGACAAGAATTGGACATTTGATATGAGGCACAAAATTGGCCACATCAAAATAGCGACTCGCCTCACGTACTTTTTGAGAATTTTTATCCTCAATGGCATTATACCATTGGGGCCATCCTCCTTTTCTTCCAACCACGGGACCATGCATATCAAACCCAGCTGGAACCAGCGCAAGTGCGGCAGTGATTTTGGGATGAAGCCCTGCGGTCATTAAGGATTGCAAACCACCTTGACTACCCCCAGTGACTACTAGTGTTTCTCCGTTCCAGTCTTTTCGTTCGGTTAGGTATTCGGCTGCTCTATAGCAAGAGAGGTACATTCTTAAAAAGTAACTGGTATTTTTATCTTCATTCCCAATACTTGGATAATTTTTCAAAGGGCCGTTTGATTGTTCTTCATAGAAGGATTCCGTCTCGTGTATTGGAAGATCATGTGCACTGATATTCAAAACCAGCCAACCGTTCTTCGCCATGTTAAGCACCCACTCTTTTTGAAGTGGATAAATTCCTGCCCATTGAACAATTAGTAGGGCTGGAAAATTTTTGCCCTTAGCTGGTCGGGCAAGTTGACCTTGAATGTGGGTACCCCTAATATTGTTCATGGTGATGTTGTAATAATTCACCCCTTTGACGGCACTGGATTCCTTTTTAAGCGTTGTGTTTTTTGGTATTTTGTTTAGCGATTCTATTTGCTTTCCCCAAAAAGAATCAAAATCATCAGGCCGCTTTGCAGAGAGCGCGATTTCTTCGGGCGAAGCAATGGCTCCTCCAATAAGGTTTTGTTCCTCATTGTTTTCATCCTTCCAGTTAATATTCAATAAAACGGCACCGGGTTCATTAAAATAATAACTAATGGTGGCCTTTTTATTTTTGGGATAGATGTATCCTTTTTTAGAGATGGTCAATCCCCCTTTTTTAAGGGTATAACCTATTGAATCGACCACAGTACCCTCCTGAAGTTCTAGGGTCCAAAGAGCGTTTTCTCCCGTGTTATAGATGCCATCTTTTTTATCGAGTGTTAATGCTACTTGTCCGTAACTGAAGCTGAGCGTTAAAAATGCTAAAGATAGTAGTGTGAGAAAATTTTTGCAATGCGGTTTCATGATAAGGTGATGTGTTAAGTGACGTCCTTAAAATACAATTTTATCGCTTCCCGAGCTCTATTATCTCTAAATCTTTAATAGCGTCGCCATGAATAACAAAACGCAGCATGGTTCTAACCTGGTGAAATCCATGTTTGCCACAGGCCCCCGGGTTCATGTGCAGAATTCCCAATTTTTTGTCCCACATCACCTTTAAGATATGTGAATGGCCACAGATAAAAAGTTTTGGAGGATCCTTTTTTATAATGGCCTGGGTCCTCGCATTGTACTTCGGTGGATAGCCACCGATATGCGTCATATAAACGGCCACATTTTCGCATGTGAAACGATTGTCAAGTGGAAATTCGTTTTGCATTTTATGGTCGTCTATATTGCCATATACAGCCCGAATAGGTGCCAATTCAGTCAAAGCATCAATAACATCGAAGGAGCCTATATCACCGGCATGCCATATTTCATCAGTGTTGCCCGCATATTTCAAAATTGCCTGATCTATATGGGAATGGGTATCCGAAAGTAATAGGATTTTGGTCATTTTTTTGAAATTCCGGATTCTCGACCCCGATTTCAGATTAGGTAATCTATCTTTGTTATCGACAAAACTAAGGTATTCCCGTGAGATATTTTATCCAGTTTTCGTACTTCGGAAAAAACTACCACGGCTGGCAAAATCAGCCCAACGCCCATACTGTGCAACAATCTATGGAGCACGCCCTTTCAAAATTATTGAGGATATCGATTAGCCTTGTGGGAGCAGGCCGAACCGATGCCGGAGTGCACGCGAAAGAAATGTTCGCGCATTTCGATGTTGATGCTATCACCGATGTCGATGCCTTAACGTATCGTTTAAATGCTTTTCTGACGGACGATATTTCGGTAAAGCGCATTTTTAAGGTACCGGCGGAAGCCCATGCCCGTTTTGATGCTGTTGAGCGTACTTATGAATATTGGCTTACAAAGGATAAGAATCCGTTTTTGACGGAGCTGGCCTATTTTTTTGGGCATGACTTGAATGTGGGAAAAATGAACGAGGCTGCGCAATTACTTCTTGTTTATACTGATTTCGAGTGTTTTTCGAAATCGAACACCGAGGTAAAGACGTATAATTGCGCTATCAAAAGTGCTTTATGGCAACCAACCGACAATCGATTGGTCTTTACGATTACAGCGGATCGATTTTTGCGCAATATGGTTCGGGCCATTGTTGGTACTCTTTTAGAGGTTGGTCAAGGAAAGTTGGATATTGAGGATGTTAAGACAATCTTAAAAAGTAAGGACCGATCAAAAGCGGGGCCATCTGTCCCGGCAAAAGGCTTATATTTGACCAAGGTTTTATACCCTAATTCAGTTTTTGGTTATTATGGATAAAGATTCGGGGAAAGCATTTGATTTACGGCTATTCAAGCGGTTGATGGCGCATACCCGTCCATATCGTGCCACTTTTTATGGCGTAGCACTGGCAGCCATCTTGTTATCGGGTTTTGCCGTGTTGACACCCTTATTGGTCAAACAAATTATCGATGATGCCATTAAGAGTGGGAACGGCGATAAATTGCTGAACCTTACACTTCTTATGTTAGCCGTTCTTATCGGGCAGGTCGTCAGTCAGTTGGGCTTTAATTATTATGCCAATTGGCTAGGGGAATCGGTCATCAAAGATGTTAGGATCCGATTGTTCAAGCATATCCTAAGTTTTAAGATGAAATATTTCGATAACTCGTCACTTGGTGTTTTGGTAACCCGAGCGGTAGCCGATATGCAGCGTATTGGTGAAATATTCAGTGAAGGTTTTTTTATGATCGTTGCAGATCTTTTGAAAATGTCTGTAGCAGCCGTAGTAATGGTCATCATCAATTGGAAATTGGCCTTTTTGGTATTTGCAGTACTTCCGATTATTATATACGCGACGCGACTTTTTCAGAAAGCCATGAAAATTGCCTTTGGCGAGGTAAGGGCCGAAGTGGCGAACCTTAATTCATTTGTACAGGAACGTATTACTGGGATGAAAATCGTGCAGTTATTTACGCGTGAACAGATAGAAAGTGAAAAGTTCAGGGAAATCAATGAAAAACATCAAAATGCGTGGCTGAAGACTGTTTGGTACAACTCGATTTTCTTTCCCATTGCTGAAATTGTGGGTTCTTTAGCCGTTGGTCTTATTGTTTGGTATGGTGGACTTCAAAATGTTGCCAATTTGCAAAAAGAAGAATTCGGGACCATATTCGCTTTTATTCTCTTGATCGACCTATTGTTTCGTCCACTGAGGCAGATTGCCGATAAATTCAATACGCTGCAAATGGGAATGGTGGCTGCCAATCGTGTCTTTAAAATTTTGGACACCGAAGAACACATTCAGGATAATGGTACTTTAGGGAAGAATGATATTCGTGGGAATATTAAGTTTTCCGCTGTACATTTTGGGTATTTGGAAGGAGAAGCGGTTTTACATGGAATTTCCTTTGATGTAAAAGCTGGGGAAACTATCGCAATAGTAGGGGCCACCGGGGCGGGTAAATCGACCATTATCAATTTATTAAATCGTTTCTATGAGGTGAATTCGGGAAGTATCCTAGTAGATGGCGTCGATATAAAAGACTTCAAATTAGCATCCCTGAGATCACAGATCGCAGTGGTTCTGCAAGACGTTTTTCTTTTTGCCGATACGATTGCCAATAATATTTCATTGAAAGACCCATCGATTACCACCGACACCATAAAACAGGCTGCCATTCAAATCGGGGTCGATGAATTTATTTCAAGTCTGCCAGGCGGTTACGAATATAACGTAAAAGAAAGGGGAACCATGCTTTCAAGTGGGCAGCGCCAATTGATTGCCTTTTTAAGAGCCTATGTAAGTAATCCCAGTATTTTGGTACTCGATGAAGCTACCTCTTCGATCGACACCTATTCAGAGCAATTGATTCAACGCGCTACTGATAAAATTACAGAAGGAAGAACATCGATTATCATCGCCCACCGTCTCCATACCGTAAAAAAGGCCGACCGTATATTGGTAATGGATGCCGGAAACATAGTAGAAGTAGGTACCCATAAAGAACTACTCAAAAAGGGCGGGTATTATAGCAATCTCTATGAAGCCCAATTTTTGGCTGAGGAGGTGGCCTAATTGCTTAGATCAAATCCTCTCGCATCATAATGTTCAACTCGGCCAAATCGTTGAACAAGACAAATTCACCATTCTTTATGTATGAAATCAAACCGGTCTCTTCACTGACAACGAGTGCCAAGGCATCTGTTTTTTCGGTGATTCCTACAGCAGCCCGATGTCTTAATCCGAATCGCAATGGAATATTTCGTTCATTCGATAAAGGTAAAATAACACGTGTGGCCACAATATAGTTGCCATTGATGATAACAGCCCCATCATGGAGTGGGCTATTCTTGAAGAAGATGCTCTCAAGGATGGGCTGGTTGATCTCAACATTCATAAGATCTCCCGTTGATTTTATAAAATCAAGGGAATTGTTGCGTTCAATAACAATGATGGCCCCAGTACGCGTGGTGGCCATTTTTTCACAAGCCCTTAAAATGGCTTCAATGTTAGTGGTCGACGCAAGTCCGTCGCGCTTAAGGAATTTAAAATATTTAATAAACTTGCGTTTATTGGAGAAATTCGTCGAACCTATCATCAATAAAAACTTCCTGATTTCTTGTTGAAACACAATAATCAATGCAATAAGTCCGACCGACATAAATCCACCTACGATGCTACTGATCATTTTCATTCCCAGCAACTCTGTGAGCTTCCAAAACCCCCAAACGATGACAATCCCGATAAATATGTTAATTGCGACCGTCCCCCGGACCAATTTGTAGATATAGTACAAGAGAATGGCGACCAAGATAATATCGATGATATCGGTAATCTTAAAGTCAAGAAAATTGAGAAAATCCAATAGGTACCGGTTTTTGTAAAATTAGAAAAAAATGGTGAACCAAACGTTGCGCATTATCGGGTGCTTTGAGAATAAAGTTTTATGCATTGCATGGCTTCTTTCACATCATGCACCCGAAGTATATTCGCTCCTTTCAAAAGGGCAAGCATGTGCAATGCCGTTGTGCCATTCAATGCTTCTTCTGGTGTCGTATCAAGCAGTTTATAGATCATTGATTTTCTGCTAACCCCGACCATAACGGGAAGTCCCAGTTCATTGAAAAAGTCTAGGTTTTGAAACAGCTCATAATTTTGCTCAAGCGTTTTTGCAAAACCAAAACCAGGATCTATAATGATATCAATAATACCTGCTGCCCTGGCAATTTTAATCCGTTCCGAAAAATAGTAGTTTATATCGACCAACAGATTTTCATAGGAGGTTTCATTCTGCATCGTGCGCGGATTACCTTTCATATGCATCGCTATGAAAGGTACTTTGTGTTTGGCGATAGTGGTAATCATCTCGGTATCAAGTGTGCCACCGGAAATATCATTGATCATTGCCGCTCCCGCATCGAGACAACGACCCGCTACTGCACTCCGAAACGTATCAATTGAAAGCAGCATTTGTGGGAATTCGTCAAGAAGTAGCGAAACTATCGGCAAAATCCTATCAAGTTCCTCATTTTCAGAAATTTCAAGGGCTTTGGGTCGTGAACTATAGGCGCCAAGGTCGATAAATGTAGCCCCTTCCCGCAGCATCTTTTCTACCTGTCTCAATATACTTACCGGGTCTTTGTATTTTCCACCATCATAAAATGAATCGGGTGTAATATTCATTATGCCCATTATTTTTGGTTGGGTCAAGTCGACTAAGTTTCCTTTACAGTTTAAGGTCATTTGAATTTTTAAGACTTTTTAAGGTTGAATTTTGCTGGGGAAGTTTAAAGTGTGAACTTTGATGTTTCCGAAATTTTAAGCGAAATTTACGCAAATTAGAAAATATACATGCAGCTTACCTCTGAGCAATACGATGCGGTCATAAAAATTTGTCGGGATTTGTTCCAAAAGAAGATGAAAGATTATGGGAGTGCATGGCGTATATTGCGATTGCCGTCATTGACTGATCAGATTTTTATAAAGGCACAACGCATACGGAGCCTTCAGGAGAATGTGGTTCGCAAGATCGAGGAAGATGAAAGGAGTGAATTTATAGGGATTGTCAACTATGCTATCATGGCCCTGATTCAATTGCAATTGGGTGTAGTCGAACAGCCCGATTTGACAGTCGATGAGGCACTAATGCATTTTGACAAACACGTCGCCCAAACGAAAACATTGATGGAAAACAAAAACCATGATTATGGTGAAGCCTGGCGTGAAATGCGTGTTAGTTCCCTAACTGATTTAATTTTGCAGAAATTATTGCGCGTAAAGCAGATCGAGGATAACAAAGGCAAGACCTTAGTAAGCGAAGGAATTGATGCAAACTATCAGGACATGGTAAATTATGCGATATTCGCGCTCATACACCTTAACAAAAGCTCAACTATTTAACATGAAATACGCTGTTGGAGTAAGCAGGATTTTTGTAGGAATTTTATTCATACTAAGTGGACTCATAAAATTGAACGACCCCATGGGTTTCTCCTTTAAGCTGGAGGAATATTTTAGTCAAGGCGTGCTGGATCTACCGCTTCTTATTCCTTATGCCCTCGCAATTTCAATTTTTGTAGTCATCCTTGAAGTGTTGTTGGGCATAATGCTTTTGGTAGGATTCCGCGTGAAGTTAACGGTTTGGAGTCTCTTGTTGATGATCATTTTTTTTACTTTTCTGACGTTTTATTCAGCATATTTCAATAAAGTCACCGATTGCGGTTGTTTTGGGGATGCGATAAAATTGACCCCTTGGCAGTCTTTTACAAAAGATATTATACTGCTACTTTTGATTATTATCCTCTTTAGTGGCAGGAAATTTATTAAATCAGTCTTCGGACAGAATACCCAACGTGTGGTTGTAGGTGTTTCATTGCTACTATGTGTCTTATTTGCGAATTATGTTTTGAACCACCTTCCGGCAGTCGATTTCAGGCCCTATAAAATAGGGGCCAATATTACGGACGGTATGACGGTTCCACAGGGTGCTCCTCAAGCGATATATGATTATGCTTGGAAGTTCAAAACCGAAGATGGTGAAAAAACAATAGTGACCCAAGGGGATTACCCCACGGTCGATGGCGAATTCATAGAGGTTGAGACAACCGAGGTGCAAGCAGGCTATGAGCCGCCCATTCATGATTTTACCATAGAACATGATGGAGAGGATTTTTCTGCTTCTTTATTGCAGGAACCCAAGCTTGTAATGGTCATTTCGTATAATCTTACGAAAAGTGATCGTAGTGCTTTTGAGGCCATTAAGACAATGACTGACAAGGCAATGCAAAAAGGATATAAGGTTGTTGGTATGTCTTCATCGAATACATCATTGACCGACGCACTCATAGAAGAATATAGTCTTGATTTCGAATTCTATTTTACCGATGAAACCACTTTGAAGACCATTGTCCGCTCGAATCCAGGCGTTTTGGTTTTGCAAGCGGGTACCATAATGCAAAAGGTACATCACAATGATATCGATAAATTAAATTTAGAGTAATTCAAAGTCGAGATCAATGATCAAGAATCTTTTGGAAACCATAATCAATAATAGCAAGCATGAGAAATAAAATAGTAGCTGGAAACTGGAAAATGAACAAGAATATGTCCGAGACGGAAGCCTTAGTCACAAAACTTGCGGCAATGCTCCCCGATACAAGCGCAGAGGTTATGGTTGCACCCCCTTTTGTGAACCTCGCCGGGGCCGTTCGAAGTCTCAGTAATTCTACCATTGAAGTAATCGCACAAAATATGCATTATGCCGAAAATGGGGCCTTTACCGGGGAAATCTCTGCCGATATGTTGCTGAATATTGGGGTTGGCACTGTAATAATCGGACACTCGGAGCGACGTGCCTATTTTGGGGAAACCGATGAAATTTTAGCGAAAAAGGTCGTATCGGCATTACAGAAGAATATGCGGGTTATGTTCTGTTTTGGGGAAGAGCTTCATGATCGCCAATCTGGTAATCATTTTCAAGTGGTCGAAAGGCAGCTTCAAAATGCCTTGTTTTCATTAGAGGCCACCAAATGGCCCCAAATAATTCTTGCTTATGAACCGGTTTGGGCCATAGGAACCGGGGAGACAGCCTCCCCTGAACAGGCTCAGGAAATGCATGCGTTTATTCGTCAGACCCTTGCCCAAAAGTATGGATCCGGGATTGCAAGTGCCGTTTCAATAGTGTACGGAGGTAGTGTAAAACCCTCGAATGCAGCCGAGATTTTTTCAAAACCTGACGTAGATGGCGGACTTATCGGTGGAGCGTCTTTGGTAGCCGATGATTTTATTGCCATCATTCAGGCCATTTAAAAGACTACCATCAAGCGAAGTTTCTTTAAATAGCCTCATCATATCGGGATACACATGAATGGGTGTTTACAGGTAGCTAGGTTTGGCAGTACCTGCACCTTTATGAAAAACGACCTTCCTTTGACCAAAGGCCTTGCATTGTGCTACCTTTTTGATTGCTAGAAATGACCCAAACATTAATGACCAGAGATAGAAACTGCAACTATTATTTCCGATTAAAATAGCACTCTTTATGCCCAGTACGAATTACATTGAATATAGCTTTAAGATCGAGCCACTTCAACCGTGGTCCGAAATCTTGATTGCAGAACTAGGGGAGGCCGGCTTTGAGAGTTTCATAGAAAGCGACGATGGAATCCTGGCATACATTCAGAAGGCCGACTGGCAGCCCGGAATGTTAGAAAGTATCCACATCCTTGGGCATCCTATAGTCAAGATACGCTATGAATTCAAGGAAATCGAACAAGAAAATTGGAATGCTACTTGGGAACGTAATTTTAATCCTATCCGAATCGGCAATGATTGTATTGTTCGTGCCCCTTTTCATGAAAAACCCGAGGTTTCATACGATGTTGTAATCGAACCCAAAATGAGTTTTGGGACGGGACATCACGAAACGACACACATGATGCTTGAATTTATTCTTGAACAAGATTTCAAAGGAAAATCAGTATTAGACATGGGAAGTGGTACAGGAGTCCTTGCCATACTCGCTGCAATGAAGGGCGCCAAGGATATTGATGCGATTGACAATGATACTTGGTGTTATTTGAATGCCAAGGAAAACGTTGAACGTAATGGCTGCAATCACATTCAGGTCTATGAGGGAGATGCAGGTCGCTTGCAAGCACGTCAGTATGATATCATCTTCGCAAATATTAATAGGAATATTTTACTTGTGGATATCCCGAAATATGTGCAAAGTCTCAACAAAGCCGGTTTTATTTATCTAAGTGGTTTTTATTTGGAGGATCTGCCATCAATAACGCAAAAATGTGAGGATGAAGGGTTAAAGTTTGAAAAAAAACTCCAAAAAAATAATTGGGTTGCCGCAAAATACGTATTTTAGGGAGTGTTGTACGAACTAAAAAACGAATAACTATGAGTACAAGGGAACAAGAATCGGTAGAATTACTTTTAGAGGAAGAGAAGCTAAAACAAAATGAAATCGTACTTTTTAATGATGAGGTCAATACTTTTGAGCATGTCATCGAAACCTTGATCGCCGTGTGTGAACACACTCCTGAACAAGCTGAACAGTGTTCGCTAATCGTACATTATAATGGAAAATGTACTGTAAAAACTGGGGAATATACTGAGTTGGAACCACGGTGCAGCCGCCTACTTCAGGCGGGGTTGAGTGCAGAGATCGTGTAGCACGTACCCATCTGGGTTTTTTTCAACCACCTAATGGCTAAGGGGGTCCTGACTTACGTCTGCCATTTATAAACTTCTATCCTCGGCCTCGACTGGCCGAACAAAGCTTCCTACTTTATTTTGGTCCATGAATACGAACGCAGTACAATTTTTGCCCAGAATGCAAACACCCCCATTCTAGTTTACAATACAGTTATGTGAAAGCATATCATTTTAATTGGCTCTGTGGCGGTCAAGCGCTGTTCAATACCAACAAAGATTCCTCCCCAAGGCGCTGGGCAAAACATCTCAATGCGGTAATTTATTTCGAAGTAGGCCATAGGTGAATGTACCAAGCACGGCGGCCGCAATAACAATGCACATGCTAAATACCCCAGTCCCCAAGAGGATGTACATAGGTCCTGGGCAGGCACCGCCCAAGGCCCATCCGAAACCGAATAGGGTGCCGCCAAGAAGATACCTTAGAAAGCCTCGGTCTTTGGGGCGTATATGAATTGCTTTCCCTTCTATACTTTTGATTTTTAAGTATTTGATCAAGCCGATACTTATAGCGCCAATGAATATCGCAGAACCAATTATACCATACATGTGGAACGACTGAAATTTGAACATTTCATAGATGCGATACCAGGATACCGCTTCCGATTTAACGAGGACTATACCAAAAAAAATACCGACCAATAA
The DNA here is from genome assembly GCA_963817905.1 of uncultured Solirubrobacterales bacterium. Classification (GTDB taxonomy): domain Bacteria; phylum Actinomycetota; class Thermoleophilia; order Solirubrobacterales; family 70-9; genus VRUE01. Next base: position 1,710,182 of record CAWFPS010000003.1, read on the forward strand.
AAATTTAATAACCTTCATATTCAGAATAGTAAGGGTAATAAAAAGTGGGTCATAAGCAAACCGCCTATAAAAAATCCGATGACGGCAATCAAAGACGGTAATTGTAAGTTGCTCAGTCCGGTAATGGCATGGCCTGAGGTACATCCACCAGCGTATCGGGTACCGAAGCCTACTAAAAATCCTGCAATGATCAATATTGACAATCCTTTGATACTTAAAACATGCTGCCAATCATAAATTTCAGGGGGTAATAAGGTATCTCCGGCATTATGGAATCCGATTTCGGTCAAATCTGTTACAGTCTTAGGGTTCAGGGCGATCGAGGAGCCGTCAGAGAGAAAGGTCACGGCAATGAATCCGCCCATTACGGCACCCAAAGCCACTACAAGATTCCAGCGCTGGGCCTTCCAATCGTACTTAAAGAAGTCGGTATATTTTGCGCCACCCCCGATGGCACATAAAGTTCTTAGGTTCGAAGACATGCCAAAAGTCTTCCCGAAATAAATGAGTAAGAACATGATTACGGCAATTAATGGGCCTGACACATACCAAGGCCAGGGCTTCAATAGTATTTCCATAGTTTCGATTTTTACAAAGGTACATTGAAAAAAGAAGTGGTAACTACCATTTGTTCCATAGTAACTAATTAGGAAAGACCTTCAAGGGAATCGATTTCCAATTATAAAAAGAATGAACATAATGAATTCATCCTTCACCGACAAGATTGACTGCGGTTTTCCTCTACTTCCTGAAATAAAAAATCCATCAAAAAATGATGGACTTTTCGCTTTAAGTGACCCCGACAAGATTGACTGCGTCTTGCTTTTGGGCTCTCCCCTGAAAATGAAAAGGCATCGCGTTGGCACGCAATGTTTTTATTTTATTCCGTAATCGCAAAACCGTTGGTTTTCCATTGCTTCATAAAATAAAAAATCCATCAAAAAATGATGGACTTTTCGCTTTAAGTGACCCCGACAAGATTGACTGCGTCCTGCTTTTGGGCTCTCCCCTGAAAATAGAAAAGGCATCGCGTTGGCACGCAATGTTTTTATTTTATTCCGTAATCGCAAAACCGTTGGTTTTCCATTGCTTCATAAAATAAAAAATCCATCATAAAAATGATGGACTTTTCGCTTTAAGTGACCCCGACAAGATTGACTCTGTCTTTCTTTAGGCCTCAAAGTTGCAATTAGCAAACCACGGGCTCTCGCCCTAGTCCTTTGTTTTTTCCAAGACTTCAAGCAAATGCTTCGTCTTTTCAAAAACAAAGAACCACGTCTTTTAGACGTGGTTTCCTGAGTGTCGTGACCCCGACAAGATTCGAACCTGTAACCTTCTCATTCGTAGTGAGATGCGCTATCCAGTTGCGCCACGGGGCCATTTTTCCATTGGCTTATAAAGGGTTGCAAATATATTTCTTTTTAAATTTAACGGCAAACTAAGTACGATCAAAATAAATGGATTTAAAAACCTATATACGCGACATAGCCGATTTTCCTTCAAAGGGCATCCTATTCAAGGATATTACCCCACTTTTAAAAGACGCTACGGCGTTTAAGGGAACCTTGGAGACCTTATTGAAAATGATACATACGCAAAAAATCGATAAAGTGGTCGGTATTGAAAGTCGTGGCTTTTTCTTCGGCCCATCGTTGGCATTGGCACTTGGTGCAGGCTTTGTACCCGTTCGTAAAGCGGGCAAATTACCGTCACAAACCATTGGCCTTGAATATGCATTGGAATATGGAAATGATAAGCTTGAAATACATGTAGATAGCATTTTGAAAGGGGAACGGGTGTTGATCCATGATGACGTATTGGCTACGGGCGGCACGGCCAAAACCGTCTGCGATTTGGTAAGAAAATTAGGCGGCGAGATCGTGCAGTGCAATTTTCTAATCGAACTTGACTTTCTTAAAGGCGCTGAAATGTTAAAGGAGTATGAGGTAAAATCAATACTTCATTATTAATCCAAGGCGTTCGTGGTTACGAAATAACGCCAACCAATGATGGCCAATTGTAATTTGGAGGCCTTTGACAAATCGAGCTGCTTTTTCGAATAGGAGGGAAGAAGTAGCTTGTTAAGCCTCGCCAAGAAAACAAAAACCCCCTTTTTCATCGTTGCATCTTTTTGTAAAGATAACGGGTTTGTCCATAACGAGCGACTGTTACTTCAGGGATCGGTGCATTTTGCCAGCAGTTTTCAAGATATCATTTGTTAGTTCTTTTTTGTCGTAATCTTGAATACGCCATCTTTCGCTTTTGCACCATATTCTTTAATGGCCGGTTCTCCATTGATGATGTCGATCGATTCGATTTCCTTTAGATTGAGTTTTTTAACATCTTCATCGGTTGCCTCTTTTCCGTCAATAAAGAATACGGGGTTTTCACCCTCTTCGGTATCAAGAAGGAAAAATCCGCTTTGGTCCTTGTCGATGATTTCAATGTCCCCATCATCATCCGTGTCTTTCATAATCATAATCTGTTTATTACCATTCTCGTTTTTGTTATCTCTAATGATCTTAAATTTCTTTTTCTTAGTATCTGCTCCCTTTATTTGGTCAAACTCTTCTGGGGTGACTTCGTTGCCATCGACCGTGATGGTTTTCTTTCCATTGATACTCACTATTTTAATTTCCTGATTGTCTTCATCGGAGTCAGTGACCCATACCACATCATCATCGGAGTGTATGCCGGATATTATTTCTATTTTACCATCATTGTTTTCATCTTCGCCCTTTTTTTTCAACTGAATAGTTTTGGTGTTTGACGAGGTCCCTGAATGTATATCGTCATCTTGAAAGGCGATATGAAAATCGTTGTCACTCCTATTGGAAACATTACCGATGGCGATGTTATTACCGTCCCCGTCAATTGAAATTTTAATTGGTTCAATAGGAGCCTCGGTATTGGTTTCATAGTGGGCGTTGCCATGATCAGAACGCACTTCTACCTGAATGGACGTTATTTCACCATCCTTATTGCGTTTAAGCTTCTTCACCTTCAGTGTCACCCCCCGTTCTTTGAGAAAGGCAATATCCTGATCCATATGTTCGTCATCGGAATTCTTATCGATTACGATCTCGATTTTTGAAATGGCTAATTCGGTGCTCTTGGCATTTTGTGCGACTACCTTGGTATTAAAAAGCATAACAAAAATTAGGAGTAAGGGTAGCACGGTGAAATACTTCCATAGATTGCGATTACTAGATTTTGATCTGTGTAACATGACGATTCGTTTTTTGATTAATGAATTATAAAAATTATTGGTAATCGGGGTACAATACTGGCTGCCCGAAACTTTTAACAGGGCATATTCATAGGCTTTCAAGCTGGGTATGTTTTTGGAAGCCCCGGCATCGGCCAAAAACTCCAAATTCTGTTGTACATCTTTTTTATAAAGCCATGATATGGGATGAAACCAAAAGATAATTTGGGTCAAATGGGCTAAAATAATATCTACGGAATGCCATTGTGAACAATGCACTTTTTCATGACTGATAATCGATGACAATTCAGATTTTTGGTAACAATCGGGATTAAATACAATATATTTAAAAAAGGAAAATGGCGTTACATTTCGGCTAGTTGCCACGAAAACATATGTCCCTTGTTTTTCATGAACGCCCTGTTGAATAAAATTCTTCAGTGAACCTAATTGCACGGCAAATTTTATACTGAAAAACAGCACCCCGATGCCGTATACCGAAATAATTAATGTATCGATGCCAATACCGGCCTGAATATCATAAGAGGCTTGCGCCATACCATTGCCCGCAGGGATAACCCGTGTAAAGGTTGTTGGCAGAAGTTGAATATATTTCTTTATAGATAGCAAAGGGACCATGAAAGAACCTAGTATTCCCAAAATCAAAAAAAGCCGATTGTAAATAAAGAACGTCTCATTTTTGAGTAGCGCGCGGTAGGCTACAAAAAAAAGGGATAATACCCAAGATGCTTTCCAAATATAAACCAAGGTTTCCTCCATCTATTTTTCCTTTTCGATAAGGTCGATAATTTCCTTTAATTCCTTAATAGAAATCTTTTCTTCTTTCGCAAAATAGGAAACCAGCGACTTGTAAGAGTCGTCGTAATAATCAGCGATGGTCGAATTGATGAACTTTTTCCGATAGGCTTCCTTGGTGATCAAGGGATAATACTGGTGGGTATTGCCGTAGGCTTCATAAGAAACATATTCTTTTTCCTCCAAATTGCGAACAATCGTGGAAAGCGTGTTATAATGGGGTTTGTCCTCTTTGATTTCGGCGAGGATTTCCTTGACGAAGGCCTTTTTAAGGCGCCAAAGAATTTTCATTACCTCCTCTTCCTTATTGGTCAATTTTTGCATCTTCCTAAGATTTAAGGCCAAATATAAAACTATTTATATAGTTGTACAACTATATAAATAGTTATTTAACTAAATATTTAGGATTTGATGAATGATGTTTTCAGGGAAGACGGTGCATGTCAAAATGTTCGGTTATATTTACCACTGTAATTTAAAACTGGCCGATGTTGAATTTTCTTTTTATCGTTTTGGGCCTAGCACTTCTGATAGCTGGGGGACATTGGTTGTTGAAATCGGCCGTCGCACTTTCCCTGCGACTGAATATTCCGAAGATCGTTATCGGAATGACCATTGTATCCTTCGCCACCTCGGCCCCTGAAATGATCGTCAGTATAAATGCCGCCCTAGATGGCTTTCCTGATCTTGCCTTAGGCAACGTTGTGGGATCGAATATTGCAAACCTGGGACTTGTGTTGGCAATAACGGTCATTTTGGGGCATATAGACGTGAAAAGAAGTTTTTATACAACTGACTGGCCGGTAATGATGCTCGCCTCCCTGTTGTTTTTTGTCTTCGTATATTTTGATGGGCAATTGTCACAATTCGAAGGGATTGTCATGTTGGTAGTCTTATTTTTGTTCCTCGTATATCTCCTCCGATTTCAAAAAACTGCAGTAATCGATGAAGCCTCAGTCGATGATGTGCTTCTACCCATGTACAAAACCGTTTTATTTTTGGGCTTGGGAGGCGTTGCCTTGTATGGTGGCTCTGAATTTCTGATCAAAGGGGCCGTCGGATTGGCGACTGCCTTTCATGTAAGCGAGCGGATCATCGGTATCACAGTGGTTTCAGTAGGCACCAGTATTCCGGAGTTGGCCGCCTCGGTCATTGCCGTACTTAAAAAGGAAAAGGCTATTTCCTTAGGCAATCTAATTGGATCGAATATTTTTAACCTCTTAGCGGTACTTGGCGTCACCGCGATTATTACACCCATTCGGGTGGTTGATCAAACCCTATTGACCAGCGATATTTTTTGGATGCTTGGGATTTCGTTCGTCATATTACCCTTGGTCTTTTTTCCAAAAGGGCTTCGCTTGGGCTGGCGTGATGGAATTGTACTTTTACTTATGTATGTAGTTTTCGTTTATTTTACGATTGTCTAATTAACAGTTTGTCCTCTGTGCTGTTCCGATATTTTATTCTCATGATCTGTGTGCTTTCTTGTTTTACAATGCGGGCACAAGAAGAATTTGTAATCGTGGAACTTTATGATATGAAAACGAATGAATCAATCGCTATTGCCACGATTTGGGAAAAGGGTTTAATTGGAGTGAATTCCATTTGAGATAGGGCTTCAAAAATCTGATGAAATTCGATGCTTATTGGATGAACACTCCGCTTCAAAATATAGAAAACTAAAAACCGCCAGCAAATAAAATTTGATGACGGTTTTAATATGCAACAATTAATTAGTTTTTACTATAGTTTGGCAGACTTTACGGTCTTTACGATGCGACCTGCAATTTTATAGGGATCCCCATTCGAAGCAGGTCTTCTATCCTCTAACCACCCTTTCCATCCACTTTCAACGGTTGCAATGGGGATGCGTATCGAGGCACCCCTATCGGAGATACCATAACTAAAGTCATGAATCGATGCGGTTTCATGAAGTCCTGTCAAACGTTGATCGTTAAACTCGCCATATACTGCGATATGTTCTGCGACAACAGGTCGGAATGCTTCGCATATTTTTTCATAGACCGCCTTAGAGCCCGCAGTACGTAAGGTGCTGTTTGAGAAGTTCGCATGCATTCCAGATCCATTCCAGTCCATATCCTTACCTAGGGGTTTCGGGTGGTATTCGATATAGTAACCATATTTTTCGGTCAGTCGATCAAGAAGATATCGGGCAACCCATAATTCATCTCCGGCCTTTTGGGCTCCTTTCGCGAATAATTGAAATTCCCACTGGCCACAGGCTACTTCTTGGTTGATGCCTTCAAAGTTGATCCCTGCCGCAATACAAAGATCGGCATGTTCTTCGACCAATTCCCTACCATGTGTGTTCTTGCCACCTACCGAACAATAGTACATGCCCTGTGGAGCAGGATATCCGCCCACGGGAAAACCTAAGGGTAATTGAGTATGCGTATCCATAATAAAATATTCTTGTTCAAAACCGAACCAGAAATCATCATCATCATCATCGATGGTGGCCCTACCGTTCGAAACATGTGCTGTTCCATCGGCGTTCAATACTTCCGTCATCACCAACCAACCATCCTTTCTATCAGGGTCTGGAAAAAGGGCGACCGGCTTAAGCAAGCAATCTGAAGAACCACCCTCAGCCTGTCTTGTTGAACTACCATCGAATGACCATACCGGACAATCTTCCAGTTTGCCTCCAAAGTTGTTCACGACTTTCGTTTTACTGCGCATATTCTGGGTGGGGAAATAACCATCTAACCAGATATATTCTAATTTTGCTTTACTCATAATACGTAGATGTTAATATTTTTAAATTTTCAGACTCACAAAAATATATTTTTTGAGCAGAATATGGTATTAATTGGGGGGTATTTCTCTTAAACATCGATATAATTATTAACACCCCTGCTGAAATGAGGGTATTTTGACTAAAATATATTTTTGTGTCACATAAACTATTAAATCGTTAATTGGTATTTTTACCCAGAATAATCGAATAGAGACTATGTCAACGCTACGATTTCAGGCTATTTTGGATAGCCAAAAGAGAGAACAAATCCATATTGAGGAAAAAGGACGGCGTTCCGAAATATTCGGCGTCAATGTCTTCAACGAGCAGCGCATGTTGCAATATTTGACCAAGGATGCATTTGAAAGTGTGAAAGGCGCTATAATTTCTGGCTCAAAAATTGACCGGAAAATTGCCGATCAAATTTCAGAGGCGATGAAAGGTTGGGCAATTTCTATGGGCGCAACCCATTATACCCACTGGTTTCAACCCTTGACAGGAGCGACTGCTGAAAAGCACGATGCATTTTTTGATCTTATGTCAGACGGCAAGGCGCTTGAAAAATTTGGAGGTGGCCAATTGGTCCAACAAGAGCCTGATGCCTCCAGTTTTCCCAGTGGAGGAATCAGAAATACATTTGAAGCGAGAGGATACACGGCCTGGGATCCAACGTCGCCTGCATTTATTTACGGCACGACTTTATGTATCCCGACCATATTCGTGGCTTATACGGGGGAAGCCTTAGACAATAAGGCGCCGCTTCTCAGGGCTTTGGCCGCCGTTGACGATGCCGCAACGGCAGTCGCCAAGTATTTTGATAAAAATGTATCGAAGGTTAATGCCACTTTGGGCTGGGAACAGGAATATTTTGTAATCGATAAGGCGTTGGCCTATTCCCGTCCCGATATTATTTTGACCGGAAGAACATTGATCGGCAATTCCGCTGCCAAGGGACAACAACTCGATGATCATTATTTTGGGGTAATTCCGGGAAGGGTATTAAGCTTTATGAGTGATCTGGAAAAGGAATGTACCCGTTTGGGGATACCCGTAAAAACACGGCATAACGAAGTGGCCCCCAACCAATTTGAATTGGCACCCGTTTTCGAAGAGGCCAACTTGGCAGTCGATCATAACCTTTTGCTGATGGACGTCATGGAAAAAGTTTCGGATCGGCACAATTTTAAGGTATTGTTTCATGAAAAGCCATTCGCCGGCATCAATGGTTCCGGGAAACACAACAACTGGTCCTTGGCGACCGATACGGGCGTAAACCTTTTGAGCCCGGGTTCGACCCCGATGAAAAATCTTCAGTTTTTGACTTTTTTCATCAATACCATAAAGGCGGTCGATACCTATGAGGAATTATTGAGGTCTTCGATTGCATCCGCTAGCAACGATCATAGATTGGGAGCCAATGAGGCTCCGCCCGCAATCATGTCGATTTTTATTGGTACACAATTGAGTAATGTTTTAGACGAGCTCGAAGGGGTTTCACAAGGAAAACTTTCCCCAGAGGAAAAAACCGAACTTAAATTGAACGTCGTAGGTAAGATTCCCGAGATTTTATTAGATAATACAGATCGTAACCGCACCTCTCCATTTGCCTTTACGGGAAATAAGTTCGAGATGAGGGGAGTCGGTTCGAAAACCAATTGTGCCAAGCCGATGACCGTACTGAACACCATCGTGGCCAAACAATTACTGGCCTTTAAAAAAGAGGTAGATCTCTTGATCAACAAGAAAAGCCTTAAAAAGGATGAAGCTGTCTTTAATGTACTCAGGGAATATATAAAAACGTCTAAGAGAATCCGCTTTGACGGGGACGGATATAGCGGGGATTGGGAAAAGGAGGCCATGAAACGGAAGCTTAGCAATAATAAAACGACTCCAGAAGCCCTGCAGGTAATGACCTCGAAGGAAAGTCTTGCCCTCTTTAAATCAATGAAAGTGTTGAGTGAAGTGGAAGTGGTGGCCCGCAAGGAAGTAGAATTGGAAACCTATATCCTAAACATTCAGATTGAAGGCCGGGTCTATACCGAACTCGTTTATAATTTTATCATCCCAGCATCAATTGCCTATCAAAACGAACTTACAAAAAATGTGATGGGTTTGAAGGATATCTATGGGGCCGCCCATAAAAAGTTAGCGGATGCGCCATTGAACATTATTGAAAAAATAGCAGAGCATCTTGCCGATCTTAAAAAGAAGACCGATGCCATGGTCGACGCCCGTAAAAAAGCGAACCTTATGACCGATAGTAGCAAAAAGGCCACCGCCTATTGCGAACAGGTACGACCGTATTTTGAAGAAATTCGCTTTCATTGTGACCATTTGGAGCGTTTGGTAGATGACGGCCTTTGGCCGCTCGCCAAATATCGGGAGTTGTTATTTATAAAATAGCAAGCAAACATTGACAACAGCCTACTGCGTGTTTAGATTTTTGCAATCACGGCAATTGTGATGGGTTGAGGTATTCAATTATTGAATTTTTGGCTGTCCCCATGTAATGATTGGATATAAATACTGACTACTTATAAAATCAATACCTGTTTTATGAGGAATGCAGCTTTTATCATTATCGGATTATATACAATTTCATCATTTTCCCAAAGTGCCTGGACTCAAAAAAAAGGGGAAGCCTATCTACAGGTTTCCTATAGCACCATTGCCAACTATTCAAGTATTTTCGGGAATCCCGACTATGCGAGCGAACGAAAAATCTCGGATAATACCTTGCAATTTTATGGAGAATACGGTACTTCTGATAAGACCACGTTGGTTTTAGGCATTCCATTCAAGATTTTGGAGGCTGGGTCCCTCGTAACGCCAACGGCCAATCCCGTTACCGCCAAGAGATCAAAAAACGCATTGGGAAATATAATGATCGGCATCAAGCATCGCTTGCCCGTTAAGGATTGGATCGTATCAGGCCAATTAACCATCGAGGCGGCAACGGGATCTTTCGAAAATGAATCGGGACTTCGCACGGGTTATGACACCTATTCATTGGCCCCAACCTTAAATATCGGCAAAAGTTTTAAAGGTTTTTATGCCCAGGGGTATGCCGGTTTTGACCTGCGATTTAGTGGCTATAGCTCGAATTTTAAGCTGGGAGCTGAAATTGGTGCCCGACCCACAAGACCGCTGTTGCTGATCGGGTATCTCAACGCATTAATATCCTTGAGGAATGGGGATATTATAGTGCCCCAGAACAACATGTTGACCGCCCTCTATGTCAATGATCAGGAGTTCGTTGCCTTTGGGATCAAGGTCATCGGTGAGATTAGTTCAAACTTTGGACTCTTAGCAGGTTATGCCGGAGCCCTATCAGGAAACAACGTTCCGAAAAAAGAAGTACTTAGCTTCGGTATTTATCAAAAATTTTAGGGGATCCGATTAATTTTTATGCGAATTCGGGAGCGCGGCAAATTTTATATGGACCTTTACTTTCAACAGATCGTTTTTTTTGTTTTCTTGCCGCAAACTTCATTTAATGGGTTCCTCAACAAGTAAAAGATATAGTCAGCGTGGCGTTTCAGCTTCAAAGGAAGATGTGCATAATGCCATAAAAAACCTTGATAAGGGGCTGTTTCCGAAGGCTTTCTGTAAAATTGTCCCTGACTATTTGACCCAAGACGAGACCTATTGCCTGGTTATGCATGCCGATGGTGCTGGAACAAAATCGTCCCTCGCTTATTTGTATTGGCGGGAAACGGGCGATATCTCGGTGTGGAAAGGTATTGCCCAAGACGCACTTATCATGAATATTGATGATCTGATTTGCGTGGGAGCCATTGATAACATTATGTTGTCCTCGACTATAGGTCGGAATAAAAATTTGATTCCAGGCGAGGTAATCTCCGCCATCATCAATGGTACCGAAGAATTGATTGCCGACCTTAAGGAATTTGGAATAAACATTCATTCTACTGGAGGCGAAACGGCCGACGTAGGTGATTTAGTTCGAACAATCATCGTTGATTCTACCGTCACTGCGCGCATAAAAAGAAGTGAGGTCATAGATAATGCCAACATCCGGGCCGGGGATGTAATCGTTGGGTTGGCTTCGTATGGGCAGGCGACCTACGAAAAGAGTTATAATGGGGGAATGGGTAGCAACGGACTCACCTCGGCACGTCATGATGTATTCGGTAAGTACTTGGCCGAAAAATATCCTGAAAGTTACGATGCCGCGGTACCTTCCGAATTAGTGTATTCTGGGGGTACGCGGCTGACCGATTCTGTAAAGGACGCCCCCTTGGACGCCGGAAAATTAGTGCTTTCACCTACGCGTACGTATGCTCCAGTCGTTAAAAAAATATTACAAAAATATGATGCACAGGATATCCATGGCATGGTTCATTGCAGTGGCGGGGCACAGACCAAAATACTACACTTTGTAGACCGGCTTCATATAATAAAAGATCAACTATTTCCTGTGCCCCCCTTGTTTAAACTGATTCAGGAGGCGTCGAACACCGATTGGAAGGAAATGTATCAAGTGTTTAATTGTGGGCATCGTCTTGAACTCTATGTAAATGAAGCAGTGGTCAAGGATTTAATAGAGATTTCGACCCTTTTTGGAATCCCAGCGAAAATTGTGGGAAGGGTGGAGGAAAGCGACACCAAAAAACTGACCATAAAAAGTACGTACGGCACCTTTATCTATTAAGGCATACGATTACCCTAATTACTTCGTTTTCTATAATAAACATGCGTGTTATGGAAAGAAAGGAATTTTTACGCACACTGGGTGTGGGTGCTGCATTCGCAATCTCCTTTCCTTGTTTGCAAGGATGCTCAAAGGATGATGGGAACGGGGGAAATACGCCGATTCCTACCGGTGTGGATTTTACCGTAGACCTCAATTCTGCCGAAGCTGCCAGTTTGGCTACCAATGGCGGCTTTATTCTCAAGAATTTGGTGGTTGTAGTTAGAAATTTGGAAGGAAATTTTGTAGCAGCCAGTCAGGTCTGTAGCCATGAACAATATGATCAAGTACGCTTTATAGAGAGTCAAGGTGGTATATTTTATTGTGAAGTACATGGCTCAAAATTTGGACAAAATGGTACGCCGCTGAATCAGGTTGATAGTAATCAACCAAAGGCATTAAAAATATTTAATACCCAACTTACCGGGGATTTGCTTCGGGTATTTGAATAACCGCTATTTGAAACAAGTCCATCGTATCCCCCATGTATAAATTAGCCTACATCTTCTCGTTGAAGCCTATGTCTCATAGGTTTCTTTTGTTGGAAGTATGCGAGTTCACTAGTTTTGGAAGAATACGGATTTTTATAATCAAAGGGGAAGTCATCGGTTTCACTATCTGGCATCTTTCACCATTAAATCGACTTCCGAGGTGAAAGTACTCCTTGCGCTTTTCGTATGTTTTCTCACCCTGACGATTGTCGGACAGGAGCGAAAATACATTACCGTTACTAAGGCGATAACGCTTATGGGGTCTCGGTTTGATATTACCGTTGTTGCGGCTAATGAGGAGATCGGATATATCAACATTGATGAGGCCGCCGGGGAGATACGTCGTATCGAAGATATCATCTCGTCCTGGAAACCTGATTCGGAAACTTCATTAATCAATAAAAATGCGGGCATAAAACCGGTCAAGGTGAGTTATGAACTTTTTAAATTAATCGAACGCTCGCAACAGATTTCATTAATTACCGATGGGGCCTTTGACATCACCTTCGCTTCCATCGAACAAGTATGGAAATTCGATGGCTCAATGCAATATAAACCTACAGCCGCGGAAATAAAAAAATCAATTACCAAGGTCGGCTACCAAAAAATAATATTAAACGAAGAGGAACAAACGGTTTTTTTAAGGGATAAAGGAATGAAAATTTCATTTGGTGCCATCGGCAAGGGGTACGCGGCCGATAAGGCCAAGGAGCTTTTGGTCTCTAAACAGGTAGTTGCCGGTGTAATTAACGCGGCGGGTGACTTAACGACTTGGGGAACGAAAACAAGCGGTGAAAAATGGTTGATCGGGATTGCAAATCCTATGAACAATGGTAAGATTTTTACGTGGATGCCCATCGTTGAATCTTCGGTAGCCACCTCCAGAAGTTTGGACAAATATGTAGCATTTGATGGTAATAAATATTCACATATCATTGACCCTAGGACCGGTTATCCCGCTACCGGAATTACCTCGGTATCTGTATTCTCCAAAAGTGCCGAGCTTTGTGATGCCCTTGCGACCGCGATATTTATAATGGGTAAGGATGCAGGTCTAGCCTTGATCAACCAGCTTGGGGCAACTGAGGTTATTTTAGTCGATGACAATAACAAAATGTTCAAGAGCAACGGAATTCTATTTAATAATTGATAATCAGGGTCGTCGATTTCTAAAAGAATCGATTACTTGAATACGAATCGATTCACATTCTAATTTAATATCCTGAAAGCGCTTTTTTATACGTTACTATCGTAGTGGCAAAGCGCGATTTCATACCTCCCATTATTGCCAAAATCCTGAATTTCTTTTAAAAAAATGATTTATGGTTGCCCCAAGGAAAAATTAAGGGACCAAACTATGAAATTCAAACAAATTGAGATCGATGCCGCGCTCGCGACGGATAAATAATGTACAAATTTATCGTAAATTCGCAGTCCAAGAGCAGGATTGACTATGATAGATAAACTGAATATTGTAAAGCAGCGTTTCGATGAGATTTCCGATCTTATCATTCAACCCGATGTAATTTCGGATCAAAAGCGCTATGTACAATTGACCAAGGAGTATAAGGACCTTAAAAACCTAATGGATAAAAGGGAGCGCTTTATCGAACTCACAAATAATATCGAAGAGGCCGAAGCCATTATTTCAGACGGAAATGATGCCGAGATGACCGAAATGGCAAAAATGCAATTGGAAGAAGCCAAAAGTGACCTGCCAAAATTGGAGGAGCAAATCAAATTCATGTTGGTGCCGAAGGATCCAGAAGATAGCAAGGATGTCGTCGTCGAGAATCCGGGCCGGCACCGGCGGGGACGAAGCTAGTATATTTGCCGGGGATCTTTTTAGAATGTATACCAAATATTGCGAATCGAAGGGCTGGAAGACCAATGTAATCGATTTGAACGAAGGTACAAGCGGTGGTTACAAGGAAATTCAATTCGAGGTTACTGGCGAGGATGTCTATGGTACCTTGAAGTTTGAGGCAGGCGTACATCGCGTTCAACGCGTGCCACAGACCGAAACCCAGGGGCGGGTTCATACAAGTGCAGCAACGGTCATGGTACTTCCTGAAGCCGACGATTTTGATGTGGAAATCGACCCTAAGGATGTGCGGATCGATTTTTTCTGTTCCTCGGGACCAGGTGGGCAATCAGTAAATACAACCTATTCAGCGGTACGATTGACTCATATCCCCACCGGATTGGTAGCCACTTGTCAAGATCAAAAATCACAACATAAAAATAAGGAGAAGGCATTTCGGGTTTTGCGCTCGCGTTTATACGACATGGAACTCGCCAAAAAACAAGAAGAGGATTCGGCCAAGCGTAATTCACAAGTAAGTAGTGGGGATCGTTCGGCAAAGATCAGAACCTATAATTATCCGCAGGGGCGTGTTACCGACCATAGGATTGGCCTGACGCTGTATGACCTTCAGAATATCCTTGATGGTGATATTCAACGAATCATCAATGAACTAAGCCTGGTCGATAATACAGAGCGACTAAAGGCGGCTTCTGAAATTTTTTAAGAACACGTATGACGACAGTAGAACTTGTTGATCAAATGTATGCCAAACAATCTTTTTTGTGTATTGGCCTTGATACAGACCTGACTAAGATACCAAAGCACCTCCTTAGGGAAAAAGACCCAATTTTCGCCTTCAACAAAGCAATAATCGATGCCACGCAACATTTGTGTGTAGCCTATAAGCCCAATACGGCCTTTTATGAGGCACATGGTATTTCTGGCTGGAAATCATTAAAGAAAACCATTAATTACATCAATAAAACCTATCCCGAACAATTTACGATTGCTGATGCTAAGCGCGGTGATATCGGAAATACATCGACACAGTATGCCAAAGCATTTTTTGAGGAATTAAAATTTGATGCTGTCACCGTCGCCCCTTATATGGGAAGGGATTCCGTTGAACCCTTTTTGGCCTTTAAGGATAAACATACCATTTTACTTGCCCTGACCTCAAACCAAGGGGCGCTTGACTTTCAGACTAAATCGGTCGAAGGGAAGGAACTTTATAAAAATGTCTTGGAAACCTCTCAATCCTATCTTAACGCCCAAAATCTTATGTATGTTGTAGGTGCCACCAAGGCAAGCTATTTGAAGGATATTCGAAAGATAATCCCGAACAATTTTTTATTGGTGCCAGGTATAGGCGCACAAGGAGGTAGTTTAACGGAGGTATGCGAAAATGGCATGACCCCGAAAATAGGATTATTGATAAATTCTTCCCGTGCAATTATATATGCCTCGAATGAGCTTGATTTTGAGGACGCTGCCGCCAAAGCGGCAAAAGAAATACAAGGCCAAATGGCTCTTGAACTAAAAAGACTTGGTTAATTACTGCACCAGACTTTCAAGCATCCTTTTGATCTTTTGGGCTTTTTGTTCAAAGAATTCGACCAATTTCGAATCGGTGTATTCCAAGTTGCTGGCCTTTTCCAAGAAATTTTGATATTGATACTCCAATAGGCTAATAAAATTGCCGTCGGTTGTAATTGGGGTTACAGATCCTACTTTACAATATTGATTTTCCATAGTCTTGCAATTTGTTCTTATAAATATACGGTAGAGATTAATTTTTGGATGTAGGCTTTCGTTGAATTTAATCGAATATCGGTTCATTTGATGTTTTATTAACAATTCAATTACATTTTGGATGTGAATCTAATGGATATGTTGTTAAAATTTTCCAATAGGGTATTCGGTGCATTAAAAGTTTTAATACATTGCGAGGCTTCCTTCTTTAGGATGTTACGAGAACACTTTGTTAAACTACATTACACATCTTAATCCCGGTTCCCAT
This sequence comes from uncultured Solirubrobacterales bacterium, assembly GCA_963817905.1. Taxonomy (GTDB): domain Bacteria; phylum Actinomycetota; class Thermoleophilia; order Solirubrobacterales; family 70-9; genus VRUE01. The sequence goes on from CAWFPS010000003.1 coordinate 1,725,999, forward strand.
ACCTGGGTTACCTTCGTACATGGCGCCGGGGGTAGCTCCTCAGTATGGTATAAACAAGTCAAGGAATTCAAGGAGCATTTTAATGTACTCTTATTGGATCTTAGGGGACACGGTGATTCCCGACCGAGTTTGGTGAACACCTTTGACGAACGTTATGATTTTGACAAGATCACCGAGGACATCGTTGAGGTCATGGATTTTTTGCAAGTTGGAAAAGCACACTTTGTCGGGATTTCACTGGGCACCGTATTAATTCGGAATCTGGCCGAAAAATACCCAGTACGAGTAGAAAGCATGGTAATGGGCGGTGCAATCATGAAACTTGACTTTAGATTTCGGTTGATGATGGGCCTGGGCAACATCTTTAAATCCTTGGTTCCGTATATTTGGCTATATAGGTTCTTTACCTTTATGATAATGCCCGATAGCAATCACAGGGAGTCTAGATTGCTATTCGTTCGTGAAGCAAAAAAACTGTACCAAAAAGAATTTATTCGGTGGTATAAATTAGGTTCCCAAATCAATCCCTTGTTACGGTTTTTCAGGACGGTCGATATTAAGATACCCACCTTATATGTTATGGGCGGCGAAGACTATCTTTTTCTTCCTTCAGTGCGTAAAACAGTTCAAAAGAGTACAACTGCTAGTTTGCTTCTTATTGAACATTGTGGCCATGTGGTGAATGTGGAGCAACCCAAACTTTTCAATGATATGGTCATTGGTTATCTTTCCCATCCTGCGTGAAATATACCCACTGATTGCTATACCAAATAGATAAAAGAAGTACATGCGGTCAGGAATGTTATTTTCATTACTTTTTTTCGCTTTTTTTAGTGCTAAGGCACAAAATGAGTCGTGTGCATGTTGTACTGAAAATCATAGGGATTTTGATTTTTGGGTGGGGAAGTGGGACGTGTACGATGACGCCGGGAATCGCTTGGGGACGAATACCATTGATAAAATCCAGGAAGGGTGTGTGCTTCGTGAAAATTGGATTGGCCTTAGCGGAAGTACGGGAACTAGCTTGAATTTTTTCAATTTGAAATCCAAGCAATGGGAACAACTATGGGTCGACAATTCGGGGACACCCCTTAAATTAAAAGGAAACCGAACGGGAAACCAGATGGTTCTATCTTCCGATGAATTTACCCGTGCCGATGGTAAACTTTATACAAATAGGATTAAATGGATCTTAAATGATGACGGAACAGTACGACAACTTTGGGAAGTTCTCCAAGATGATGTTGTAATTCAAGTCGCATTCGACGGCCTATATAAAAGAAGCAATTGAAGGACGGTCGTGGGCTACCTAAAAATCGAAAACGGACGTTTTAAAACGTCCGTTTTCGGTGATTATAACCAATTTGATTGATGAATCGTAACGTAAAGGGTAAAATGCAGCCCTGATTTATTGATAGCTAATTCAAATAACCGCCCATAAAAAAATGAGACTGAAGTTTTTTTAGGAGTAGTGGCCAGGGCTGCTTTACCATTATCATTTACCCAAATTAATCGAATTGTATTGTATAATCGGGAACTGCCTATAAACATTTACTTTTCCGATGTATGCTTACTTAAGATTTACGATTTACATTGAAAAATAGTTTTTGTACTACGGCTAATTAATACTTCACTTACTTTTAAGGTTGAAATGAAGCCTTCGGTAAGCTTCTTCATAGCTCTTTTGACAATTTAGCCTGTAAGTCTCCTTTCAACCTATATGGGTGTCTGCCCTACGCTTTCTAAACACCCCATTTATGACCTTGTTACCAATTGCCCATCTATCTTATGCGTGGGTTTTTAGTATATTCATGCCCATCCACCTAATTAATGCACGGTGCCGGATTTGGACCGAAAGGTCCTCTCACATCCCCATCGGGAGTTTCGATGGTGAACACATGTTCTTCTTCGAATGCCCCACTTGTATAGGATATAACCAATTGGGAAGTTCCGGCCGGCACTTCGATGATATGCGTTGCGGCAGATCCCGCTCCTGCTGATACCGTATAATTGGTGCTGACACCATCGATTTCAAAAGTAAGGAAGGCACCATCCCAACCATCACCATATAAGTCTTGCATTTCGACGATCCAATTCCCCGTTATTGTTGCATCGGTAATCGGAGAGCATTTTACCAGGACAATAAAATTATAGGCTTGGCGCTGCTCTATTTGGCCAGTGATACTACCGGTGAAATTATCGTATTCAAAAACAGAACCATCGGTTCCCACAGATTTCCCCAAAAAGCGTATAAAATCGCCCCCGGAGATTTCGTCAATGCTGATTCCCAGGGCAGTTGCAATATCAGTATAGGGAATTGAAATTTCGTTTGGGAAACTTGTCAAGGTGATCAAGGGAATCGTATCACTTGATACCCCACCCGATTCTCGGGTAACACTCAGTTCCCATGAAGCAACATTCTTGTCAAGGGCATCGACCTTACCATTGAAGGAACTTGTGGCGATATCTCCCGCAGCAACTACTGTTTCGTCTACAATGATTCGAACATATGGGGCCTTGCTGGTATCTGCCTCGAGCAGATTTAACGGGTTTTTGCTTTCATCCTCACAGCCTACAAAAGTACTAGCTATTAGCAGCAGGCTTACTATTGAATTTATTCTTATTTTCATTGTATCATTTTTTAATGGTTATTTCAATTAACAAACCCGGGGGCATTGGTATCCCAAAAAACGGGAGTATCGGGAGCTGCCTTTTGTACGATATTAATGTTATTGTCAGCAGCGGTCTGGGAATACCAGTTCGACCTAAGGAACGGGCCTGAGTCTGAAAGGAAAAAGCCAGGTTCGAGATTGTCGGGTTGGCCGGTTCTTCTGTACGTATTATAGGCCTCAATACCATTGCCCCAGAGCGCGATAAAATACTGCTCTACGATTATCCGCAATTTATCGGTATTCGATCCGGCATCATACACGCTAAGAATATTAGCGATATGATTGTCAATTGCCGTCACGGTCGGTTCAAAGCCAGATCCTGCGGCCAATGGTGCGCCGAAAGTCATTACCTTCTTGATCGATTCGCGAATTCCGTTTTCAAGGTAGGATCGAGCATCCCCAGTTGTTCCTAGGGTAAGCGCCGCTTCTGCCAACATAAAATAGGTATAGGATGACATCATTATCGGTGAAATCCCAGCACCTGCCAAGCCCTCGCTTACTGCCGCTGATCCCGCGACATTTCGGAATGAGTCATCGTCAAAAGGCCCGCCTACGGGATACACGCCAAAAACGGTCCTGTACGCAGCGTCTGGCGGGATTCCGTCATTGTCAAGATGATTGCGCCCCCAAAGGCCGTCAAAACCATTTATGTTCGGCACTAGGCAATACGTATTAAAACCTGCCCACCATGATGGTTCTGAAATCTCGGTGACGCATTCTTTGGTAACCACGTCGGCACCACTAAAATCGCCTACCTGACGATAGAAGTAATAGCGAATCCTTGGATCTGCGTCATTATATTGGTTGGCTAGTAGATCCATATAGTAGTTGCACATATAAAAATCAGAGCTTGGGCCCGCCCCATCAAAATTGGCGGCGAAAAAAGGGTGCCGGCTGTCTGGGGCGGCATTACTGGTCGACCATTGAAATTGAAGGTCGTCAGCTGTATCAAGAATCAATTGATTGCCAGCTATCAAATCATTGATTACCGAGGTAGAGGTAGCGGACCCAAATCCTTCCTCATTGGCCAATCGTGTTTGCAAATAGAGCTTTAGCCGCATAGTATTGGCCGCTTTTTTCCACTTACCTTCATCACCATTATAAAATAGGTCATTCGTGGGTAGCACGAGTTCCTCTTTGTCGAGATTGTCGATGGCCGTTACCAATAATTGGTCTAATGCTTTGTAGATAGAAGCACCAGAATCAACTTTGGGATTTAAGATACCTTCTCCGCCCTTTGCTGCTTCTGAGTAAGGGACATCACCAAAAAAGTCGACCATGCTCATCATTACATATGCCTCAAGAATTTGCCCAATGGCTATGTGGGTATATTGTCCGGCACTCTCGGCAATCGGATTCATAGTGCGTATATCGATCAGCATACGGGCATAAACATTGTCCCATACCCGGTCAAAATCAGTTGGATCATTCAATTCCCTATAGGTAGGCCCCCCGCCGTTCAACATGCGTACTGGTTGCATCCCAAATTGGCTTAGACCATCCTCATTGCGATCTTCCTCCCCTGAATGAATTTCCGCTACCTGTTGTTGAATCTGGTTGAGAAAGAAATCCACGCTGGCTTGGGAAGGGTTCAAGGCGTTAGGACTAGGCACTACGGCAAGTTCGACCGTATCACATCCCATTAAAAGTAAAAGTGATGAGGCGGTAAGTAATAAACCGGTAATAGTGAAAACTTTTTTCATAATATCATATTTTTATTTCATGAATTCTAGAAAGAGGCCCTAAAGGTAAATCCATAGCGTCTGGTAGATGGCCCGGTAATAAAGTCGATTCCTTGGCCATTTCCCACGCCTGTACTTGAGGCATTGGTGTCATAATTAAGCGTACTTTCAAAATTTATGGCCTTGAACCATAAATTGGTTCCGGATAGTGTGAATGACATACTGCCAAAAGGGGTGTTCTTCAAGAGTTCCTTGGGGATGCTATAGCCCAAAGATGCCTCTTGAATGCGTATGGTCGAACCGTCAAAAACCCCTAGTTCATTGATGTCCCCCCCATAAAAAGTGTTGAAACCGAATTCTGTTGAACTAATGGCAACATCATTGGGAGTGCCATCGGCCTTGACACCGGGAAGTACATAGTTTGATTCCCGATCGATCGGATTATCGGGATCTACCGTGCCACGCCCAATTAGTGCTCCTGCCGTAACCGAATAGATATCCCCTCCGTGGCGATACTGCAGGTTGGCCGATAAGGTCAACCCTTTGTAGGTAAGCGTCGGGATGAATCCTGTGGTCCAGTCTGGATTGGGATCGCCGATTTCGGTTATATTATTATCAACCAGATATAATCCATTGCCACCTACCACGCGATCACCATTGGTATCCCTCAAGAAGGTCGTTCCTAGGAAAACCCCAAATGGTCTCCCTTTTACGGCATAATTTGCGGCCTCTCCGGCAATGGCATCTGTAAGTAGGATGTTATTGGTACCATCGGCAAGATCGGTAACGATGGTTTCATTAGCTGTGAAATTACCCGCTATATTTAACCCAAAGCGGTCTCCACCACCTCGAAAAATTGTTAGATCATAGTCGATCTCTACTCCTTGTGATTGAATTTCACCAATATTTACGAACGTACTTAGGAATCCAGTTGAACTATCAAGGGTGCGATTGGTAATCAAGTCGCTCGTAGTTTTATTATAGAGACTCACGTTCAAATTTAATCGGTTGAATAACCGCGTATCAATACCAACTTCCAATTCCTCGACTTTTTCAGGTACCAAATTCCTATTTCCAAGCGCATCTGAAACAGTATTGCCGGAAATTACATTCCCATTACTATCAATAAGATTACGAGCACCTAAGGTTAACACATCACGTGTGTTGAAAGGGGTAGGGAATCCGGCCGAAGAACCATATCCGAAACGAAGTTTCAGATAGTTGATAGCATTGCTCTGCATATTTTTAAAGGCCGCGGTAGGCACAAATGAGATACTGGCACCTGGATAGAAAAGTGAATTATTTTCCCTTTCCAAGGTAGACGACCAGTCGTTCCTGCCCACCATATTGAGATATATGTAGTCCTTAAAGCCCAAGGTAGCGTCTAGATACAGCCCAACTAGGTTTTCCTCAAAGTTTTGGGCCATATTGAGAGTTGAAAATGAATTTATTGAAGACGGAGTGGTAAAATTATAATGCTCCAGCACTCCGAATACGAGTTGGCCTGTACTTTCAAGTCCGTCCTGGGCGTAAACGTCTCTCCTGCTATTGGCCCCTAGGGTAACTTTTAAATTTAGATCTTCGGTTAAATTCTTGTCTGAACTCAGTATCAAATCATGATTCATAATAGAATTTCGAACAGCCGTAGTCCGTAAGATTCCCAAGGCCGGGCCGTTGACGCCCCCTTTATTTTGACCATACGAATTCAGCTCGGTGTAGGTGTCAAGCCCGACACGATACGTCAAATTTAGCCACTCGTTGAAATCATAGCCCAACGACATGGAACCTAGGAATCGATCCGTATTTTGACTTGTCTTTGCATTCGCCACGGTCCAATATGGGTTCTGGATGTCATTACCCGATCGGTAATAAAGGCTCCTACCATCAGCGGCTTGAAACGGAATGTTGGTTAAATCAACACTCCTAGGGGTATAAAGGACGTCACCAAAAATAGCGGAACCCTGAAATGCGGCGCCACTACCGGTACTAACTGCATTTGGCGGTGATTTGTAACCGGTTCGTATAAAATTGAATACCCCTGACGCCGTTAATTTGTTCGAAAGCTGGGCACTACCACCTAGGCTAAAATTGTTCCTTAACAAATTGTTTCCCGGGGTTACTCCTGCATCTTCGGTACGACCATAATTGGCATTGAAATTCACTTTTTCCGAACCACCACGAACGTTGATCGATGTACTATAGACATACCCTGTTCTAAAGAATTCCTCTACCCCGTTATAGGGTTTGTATTCATATGGTACATTTAAAAGGTCTTCATACCCTGCGATGAGCGTTGGGTCGGCTATATAATTAAAAGGATGTCGTAATAAGGCCACACCGTTAGGACCATTTCCAGTATATTGTCCTGCAACGGCTATACCATCATCATCCGTTCTGTCGAATCTCGGCCCCCAGTTACTGAAAAAGAACCCGAAACCTTGATGAAAACCACCCCCATAATTGTCTTGATACTTAGGAAGTACCGCTTTTGAAAGAAATACCGATTGATTTACGGTAACTTCTGTTTTATTTGAGGCTTGCCCTGATTCCGAATTTTTTGTCGTTATGAGAATGACCCCATTGCGACCTCTGTTTCCGTAAAGTACGGTAGCACTCAACCCCTTAAGTACGTTTACACTTTCGATGGTGTTGGGATCGATGTCAAGGAATCGGCTTGATTCTGTGTTTCCGTCCAGAAAATTAGACTGGGTGTTGGTGCCCGAATCGAAGGGAACGCCGTCGACGATGAACAAGGGTTGATTCGATTGCGTGGCCGAAGAATACCCTCGAATAATAATGTTTGTTCCAGATCCTGAGAGGCCATTGTTCGCGGTTATATTTACCCCGGCGACCTTGCCACTCAATATTCTGGCGACATCGGCTTCGGGTCGTGATTCAACCTGGTCAGATTCGACCGTGGTGACCGCATAGCCCAGAGACCTTTTCTCACGAACAATGCCTTGTGCCGTGACCACTACTTCTTCTAGGGCCTGTGCATCCTCTTCCATTTGAAGATTGATGACATCATTAGGTCCTACGGTAATTTCAACAGTCTTCTGTCCTAGATAGGAGAAAACAAGCACCTGACCTTCCGTAACTGAAATGCTATAATTACCATCAAAATCAGACTGTACGCCCCTTGTTGTTCCTTTAACCAAAATATTGACACCCGGAAGGGCGATTTGGTCTTCGGCGGTTATCGTTCCCGTAACTGTTTTTTCTTGTGAATATGCCCACGATACTCCAATGAGTAGCACAATCATCCAAATACATTTTTTTTTCATATGAAGAAATTTAATGAGTTAGTTATGAGTAAACCATTCAATTAACAGACCTAGGAGAATTTGAAAAAAATTCTAAATCTTGCACCCGATGGATAAGAAATATCTTTGATTTTTAATTTTAGGACTATTCGTCCTAGAGCCGTTATCTCAGTAATTAGTCATTGAGGTCAAAGAAACACCCTCTTAACAAAATTTTGGGAAATACTGATAAACGTTTACCTTACCGACAAATAATTACCTTTATTTTACGCTTAGTTCAAAGGAGAAATCAGGACTTAATTATGAACATTTCAAATTAATTTTCTTCCCATGCTTAGTCGATAGGCCAATGTCATAGGAAGACATGAATGAAAGAAGAACGGCGTCATGCCTTGTTAGGCGTAAGACACTAGGAAAGCGTGATTGAAATTAATTACGAAAAAAGAAATTATGTAAAGGGCAGCCCTGAATAGGTTCGATGACTAATACAAACGATACTCTAAACTATGAAGGTAGATTTCCAGTTGAGGTACTTCTTCAGAGCTGCTTTACATTTAAGGGTTGTCATTCAAAATAACATGCTCTTGGGCGTTTGATAGGAAATGCTTATCAACGTTTACTTGACCGATAAAAACTTACGAACTATTTACCCTTAGGTAATAATCGATAGTTTTTGATATTCACTTGGAGTTAGATTCGTGTCTTTTTTGAAGGCCTTGTTGAAGGTGACCTTGTTGTTGTAGCCAACTTCATAGGCAACATCGATAATATTCAGGTTTTTTTGGGAATCTTGGTTAAGAATTTCCTTTGCTTCTTGGATTCGATATTTATTGACAAGCTCGTAAAAACTAACTTTAAAATGTTCATTGATAACTTGTGAGGCATTATGTCGAGTTGTATTCAATTTAGCTGCTAAAAGTTCAAGGCTAATATCACTTTCCTTATATATTTTTTCGGTATCGAAAAGCCAGATTATCTGTTCCATCAATTCTTTAGATAGACTTTTGGTAAGCCCTGATTTTTCATATTTGTAGAAAAGGCGATTGTCAAGGGCATAAATGCCGCTAAATACCAAGGGCTGTACATTTGCCGAATAGCCTACATACAATACCATTAGAGCCATAAATACGATGGGCGTGTGATAGAAAAACCCAAATGAAATTTGGTTGGCAATCAAGATGCCATAAATCGCATAGGTAATGATATAAAATATGTGTAATTGAAAAATATTTTTTTGCCAGGATTTATTCGGACTGCTTATTTCCCCGTTGTTTTTAGATTTTAAATATACTTTTCTAATATAATACCCATAGATCATTAAAGAAATCAATTTTAGGAGGACAATAATTGTCAAATGCCTTGAATCAGATGGTCCTAGGCCATTGTTTAGCTGTTCTAGCATAATTGTCAATTTATCATGGGCGGGTAGCGCATAAATAGGGATAATATAAATTAAGAACAGGAGGGTAGGTGCAAGATGCCACAAGTCTGACTTCTTAAATCGGTATTGCTCCGAAATTCTTTTAAAGTAAAAATAAAGTAATGGGCCGTAGAGAAATGAAAAAACGGTTGACATTAGATAGGAATGCGGAAATTCAAATTGATAGTTCGTAATATTAAGACAGATGTGAAGAATAAAAAAAGAATGGATGAAGATGAACCCACTGATAAGGATTTTGGCCGCCGTATCGATCTTTCTGTTGAAATTTATCACGACCGCAATATAAAATCCTATTAAGGCGACATAAAGATATAAAAATGACCAAATGGTTATTTTCGGGGTATATTTTTCCGCCAGCTCCCTGAACTCAGCCGAATTCTTGATTTTTGAAAAACCGTCATTGCCTATAAATGATGTATTGAATTCCTTTAAAAGGTACTTCTTGATATATTTTACAGCTGCTGTAGGATTATTCAAGGCCGCATGGCTCAATGACATATTTTTAAGGACATGAACCTGTTCTATTCCGGGGCTGTCTATGATTAATCTATATTTTTCAAGGGCTTTTGAAAAGTATTGAGCATGAAATAATTTATCTGCCTCCGCCAAAACCTCTTCGGCCTTGAAATCGGATTTGTTCATCAAATCATCTTGGTAATTTATTGATTTGATCGCATTGATATGGAAAACATTGGAAAATAAAAGTAACAGGAAAATTACTTGGTGTCTCATTGTGATTGATTGATTGATGATTGATGATTGATGAGCGAATTAGCTAGGTTTAAATTAAAAAATAAAAAAAAGCCAAATCTTAAAAAAATCTTAAATTAAGTAATTCCCGATAATAGTTTACCTATTGGAAGGGGGAAGCGGAGTTAAAAATAACAGGAAGTTTTAAAAATCTATAATCCCTGCAATAAAGTCAGCATAGTAAAAACAAAAAAACCGGCGCTCCCACCGGTTTTTAATTAACTAACTAACTCAAAAATACTAACTCAAATATTTTTAATTTTTTGAGATCCTACAACAAAAAGTAGTAGTTTTCAAAAATTCATAGACGTATTTGCGTTCCTTATTTTTTAACGCATCAATGTGGTTTTTATTGCAGTAAAAGCGTAGAATTATTTCATAATCAATCTTGTAGTCCAAAAACTTTTTTCAATAAAGTAGTTGTTCTTGATGCAATGTTCGAACGAATTTCCCTTTCTTCTACTCCGATCATAGTGTACACTCCTTGTAAGGCTTCCCTGGTAACATAATCGGTTAAGTCGGGATTTACCTTTTTTGTCAATGGAATGCTGTTGTATTTGGTTATCAGATTTTTCCAGATAACATCGGCTTGTACCTTCTTAAAGGAATTTGTGATGATGGGACTGAATTTTTGATACAGGCTTGTTGCCGTCTTGCCCTCCAAATACTGGGTAGCAGCTTGATCTCCTCCCAATAAAATCTTTCGGGCATCGTCGAATGTCATGCTTGTAATCGCGGATACGAAGATAGGTGTAGCCTCACCCACTGCGTCTTCTGCTGCCCGGTTTAAAACTTTCAATCCTTCATCGGCTAAACTTCCAAGCCCAATATCACGGAGGGTCTGGTCAACCTTTTGTAGTTCTTCGGGTAATAGAATTTTAACCAAGCTGTTCTTAAAAAAGCCATCGGTCTGGGTCAACTTGCTTACTTGCTTATCAATGCCCAATTGCAAGGCTTCCTTGAGTCCGTTTGCAATCTCATAGTTGCTAATTCCTCCTTGAGGTGCTTGGTTAACGACTTGTTGCAATTCTTCACAGGCAACAAGTTGAAGAACTACCATAAACAACATTACTTTTTTTACCATAGACCATGTTTTACAGAAGTGAAATTGAATTTCTTTAATAGGTTACGAGAAAATGACGGTTTTATTGTTATAGACCATTGTTTTTCGAGCTACATGTAGTTGTACAGCGCGTGCCAGAACGATTTTTTCCAAGTCCCTTCCCTTTGCAATAAAATCTTTTATAGTATGCGAATGGGTAACCGTTGTGACATCTTGGGCTATAATCGGACCTTCATCAAGTTGTTCGGTAATATAGTGACTAGTGGCGCCTATAATCTTAACGCCCCTGCGAAACGCGGCATGATAGGGTTTCGCACCTGCGAATGCAGGCAAAAAAGAATGATGAATGTTGATAATCTTATTCGGGAAATCGGCAATTAACTTTCCACTTATAATTTGCATATACCGGGCGAGTACTACGAAATCGATTCTGTTCTCCTTTAAGAGCGCTAATTGGGCTTTCTCGGAGGCTTGTTTATTTGTTTCACTAAGCGCTATGTGATGGAAAGGAATCTCAAATTGGTCTGCAATCGCTTGTAAATCTAGATGGTTGCTCAGGATAAAAGGAATCTCGACAGCCAATTCCCCAGAATGGAATCTGCTTAAAAGGTCATATAGGCAATGGTTGTATTTTGAAACGAATATGGCCATTCTTGGTTTGTTTGTATTTAAATGAAGGCTCCACTGCATTTGATAGGGGGTACCCAATATCTTGTCAAATGCTTCCTTAAAATTATCAATTTCCGTTACATCATAGGTAAAATCACTTTCAAGGCGCATGAAGAATACGTTTGCCTCCTGGTCTACATGTTGATCCAGATAAACAATATTACCACCTTTACTATGAATGAATCCTGTGACGGCACTGATAATTCCTGACTGATCAGGGCAGTGTATTAAAATTATCGCTCTCAAAAGGTTTTAAATTTAGGCTCTAAAATTATGACAATTACAATTGGCAGAACTTATCGGGGTATATTTTTGTAAAATTCGAATTAGATTACATTGTTCTTTGTGATTTCTGTAAATTGCAGCTAGTAAAAAGCACCTATATTATAGATGGAACAAATAAAACCCTACACCCCTAAAAGCAAAATTCGGGTTGTCACGGCCGCCTCTCTTTTTGATGGCCATGATGCGTCGATCAATATCATGCGCCGGATTATTCAGGCTACTGGGGTTGAAGTAATTCATTTGGGGCACGACCGTAGTGTTCAGGAAGTAGTCAATTGTGCTATACAGGAAGACGCAAATGCCATTGCCCTGACTTCGTACCAAGGAGGCCACAACGAATATTTCAGGTACATGTTCGACCTTTTACGGGAGAGAAATGCGGGACATATTAAAATTTTTGGTGGCGGCGGAGGTGTTATTCTGCCAAAAGAAATCGAGGCACTCATGGCCTATGGTATTACGAAGATCTACTCCCCGGATGATGGTCGAGAAATGGGGTTACAAGGCATGATCAACGATTTAGTTCAAAAAAGTGATTCTCCGGTTCCATCCTTTTCCCCAAAAAACGGAGAAGAACTTGAAATGGCCTTACTTACCAAAAATAGCAATGTATTGGCACAATCGATTACCATCGCCGAGAACAATCCCGAAGTCTTCGAAAAATTCTTTGGGGCGTTGAATAAATCCACCAAAATAGTGCCCGTAATCGGAATTACGGGAACTGGCGGCGCCGGGAAGTCAAGTTTGGTTGATGAAATAGTACGACGATTTTTGGTTGATTTTCCCGATAAATATATCGGTATCGTATCGGTCGACCCTTCGAAAAGAAAAACAGGGGGAGCGCTTTTAGGGGATCGAATACGAATGAACGCCATAAACAATGAACATGTTTACATGCGATCTTTGGCGACCAGACAGTCGAACTTGGCCTTGTCAAAACATGTGACTGAGGCCGTGGGTATTTTGAAGGCGGCAGCTTTTGATGTGATAATCCTCGAGACTTCGGGCATCGGACAATCAGATACCGAAATCATTGAACATAGTGATATTGCGGTATATGTGATGACCCCTGAATTTGGTGCCGCTACCCAATTGGAGAAAATCGACATGTTAGATTTCGCAGATATTGTAGCAATTAACAAATTTGATAAAAGGGGTGCTTTAGATGCCCTTCGGGATGTCAAAAAGCAATTTGTCCGCAATCATCATCTTTGGGAAGTAGACCAAGCTGAACTCCCGGTCTTCGGAACCATTGCCTCACAGTTCAACGATCCCGGAATGAACCGTTTGTATGTGGCCATATTAAACGCACTGGCGAATAAAACCAGCGTTCAATTGCGTACAAAGATGAAAATCGATGACGATATGACCGTGAAACAATATATCATTCCGCCGGCCAGGACGCGCTATCTATCTGAAATCGTTGAGAATAATCGGCAATATGATGCACGCGTACATAGCGAGTGCGAAATCGCTCAGCGCTTGTATGGAATCAACAAAACGTTGGAAAGTCTCCATGGGATACCTGCTGATTTATCTAAAAGCGGATTGAGTTTCGATGCCTCACCCGCTTCGGGGAAAGAAATCGAAGAATTACACCGTCTTCTGATGTTGGAGTTTGATCGTGTAAAAACCGCTTTAAATCCAAAAAATTGGGAAGCAATTATAACATGGGAAGACAAAATGGCGACCTATAAAGACCCTAAATTTACCTTTGTGGTACGCGGAAAGGAACGAAAAATAAAAACCGACTCCAAATCACTTTCAGGAACCCCGATACCGAAAGTACTCTTGCCAAAATATAGAGCATGGGGAGACCTATTGCGTTGGATGCTTCAAGAAAACGTGCCTGGAGAATTTCCCTACACGGCCGGATTATATCCATTTAAAAGAAAAGAGGAAGACACCACCCGCATGTTTGCCGGTGAAGGTGGCCCTGAACGCACGAATAGAAGATTTCACTATGTAAGTAAGGATATGAATTCAAAGCGCTTATCTACAGCCTTTGATTCGGTGACCCTGTATGGGAACGACCCGGGTATTCGACCTGATATTTATGGAAAAATAGGGAATGCCGGTGTATCTATTTGCTGTTTGGATGACGCTAAAAAGCTGTATTCGGGATTCGATCTTTGTGACCCCAAGACTTCAGTCAGTATGACAATCAATGGTCCTGCCCCTATGCTGTTGGGATTTTTCATGAATGCGGCCATAGATCAAAACTGTGAAAAATACATTGTAAAAAATGGAATGCAACAGGCCGTGGAAGAAAGAATTCAGGTTATCTACGAAAAGAACGGACTTACCAGACCTCGATATCATGGCAAACTACCGCAAGGAAACACAGGCCTTGGATTACTGCTTTTAGGCGTAACCGGGAATGAGATATTGCCTAAAAAAGTATATGATGAAATAAAGAAAAGGACGTTAAGTGAAGTACGAGGAACGGTTCAAGCCGATATATTAAAGGAAGACCAAGCACAGAATACCTGTATATTTTCAACTGAATTCGCCTTGCGCCTAATGGGCGACGTGCAGGAGTATTTTATTCAAAATGACGTCCGAAATTTTTATTCGGTATCGATTTCTGGCTACCATATCGCTGAAGCTGGTGCAAATCCGATTACACAACTGGCCTTTACCCTTTCCAATGGTTTTACCTATGTGGAGTACTATTTAAGCCGTGGAATGGACATCAATAAATTCGCGCCCAATCTTTCCTTCTTTTTTTCAAATGGCATAGATCCCGAATATGCGGTCATTGGAAGGGTCGCCAGAAAAATTTGGGCCAAGGCCATGAAGCATAAATATGGCGCAGATCCAAGGGCACAGATGTTGAAATACCATATTCAGACATCAGGCAGAAGCCTGCATGCCCAAGAAATCGATTTCAACGATATCCGTACCACCTTGCAGGCACTTTATGCCATCTATGATAATTGTAATTCGTTACACACCAATGCCTATGATGAAGCCATCACCACGCCGACCGAGGAATCGGTTCGTAGGGCCATGGCCATTCAGTTGATCATCAATCATGAATTGGGACTGGCAAAAAATGAAAATCCGTTACAGGGGTCCTTCATTATTGAAGAACTGACAGATCTTGTGGAAGAGGCCGTACTCTTGGAGTTTGATAGAATTACCGAACGAGGTGGAGTTCTTGGGGCCATGGAGACTATGTATCAACGTTCGAAGATTCAGGAAGAGAGCCTACACTACGAAATGTTAAAACATTCAGGCCAATATCCTATCATTGGGGTAAACACCTTCTTAAGCTCGAAAGGATCACCTACAATTATGCCTAGTGAAGTAATCAGAGCTACGGAGGAGGAAAAAAAGTGCCAGATCCAAACCTTAGAAACCCTTCAGAAAGCGAATGGGAAAGCGAGTGATGTGCTTTTGCAGGAACTGCAAGAAGAAGCGAGCCGTGATGGCAATATCTTTGAAAAACTGATGGAAGCTACTAAAATCTGCTCTTTAGGACAGATTACGAAAGCCTTGTTCGATGTAGGAGGTCAATACCGCAGAAATATGTAAATCACCCGATTTTGAAATAGGACGGATTCGGTATATCATGTTTTAATTGCCTATCCCAAACAATCAGGAAATATCACGTACTATAAAGTTAATTTTTTAGGGGTGGTAACTGATTTTTCAAATGCCCGAGGGAGCCTCATTTAGGCCCCAAGTACCATCGCGGCTATCGATAATCGATTTTCGCCATTCTTTGAAAGATTTCCTAAAGTTCTTGATTTCGCCACGTAATAGGTTAATATATTCCTTTTCCCGAACGCCGTCATTATCAAGACCCCGACAATAGGAATTAATGTTGCGAATCATAATATTGATATAGGTGGCGCTTTTCAATCGTTCGGAACGTGATTTTGAATACTCGGCATTCGCAATTTGTTGTGGAATCAAAATAGCGTCTGTCAGCAATGCCTCGGCAATGATATCCCGAAGACTTTGGGAGGTATACAGCTTTAATAAGTCTTTATTGTAAGAGACGTACGAAGCGATTTCCCTGCTCATATGACAGAGTTCCATGGCTTTTCGATAAATAGGTACAGAACTTATGTGTTTGTGGGACATTTTCTTTTCTAGCAAAATTTGTATTATAAAGTTACGGCCGATTCTTGATTTATTTCTTTATAATCAATACTAAAATAGTATATTTACTATTGAATATAAATAAATTTAATTTTAAAGTATTGAATATAAAGATAGATGATTTGAACTGGAGAATCTTGGAATGTCTTCAGGAAAATGCTCGGGAATCTTTTGCCAATATCGGCCGGAAAATCGGTCTAACCCCCCCGGCGGTAGCAGAACGGGTGAAGCGCATGGAAGACCTTGGAATTCTACAAGGGTATAAGGCGATGGTTTCCCATGCATTAACGGGGCATCAACTAAAGGCTATTATCACTTTGCGGGCGTTTATGGGGAAATTAAAACCTTTTTTGGAGATGGTCCCAACCTTAAAGGAGGTTATAAATTGTTATCGTATCACGGGGAATGAAAATATTGTTATGGAAGTTGTATTGATGGATCAATTTCACTTGGAAAAATTTATTGATAAGCTTATTCAGTATGGGGAAACAAGAACCCATATTATATTGTCGAACGTTGTTACCAACGCTCCTATAGGGAAGACGAACTCCTAATAGGTTGAATTATCGACTGGTGTTCGAACTTTTTGAAGCACTTATAGGCTACCTTGTAATTGATGAATTAAAGATTATTTCAAGGAAATTAAGTACCTTATTGTTTTGATTTTGCCCATAAACCACTCGGTAAAATTCTGCCGAAAATAGTGATGCCAAAATTCGGGGAAATGTCTTTAAATAACTGATAGTACCATCTTGCATATATTTTAGACCTTATGGTTATTGGCCGGATTTTTGATGAATCGAATACTATGAAACGAATTTTAAGTGTTCTCGCCCTATGCGTTTTCTTTCTTTCCTCAGCGCAACAAATAACCCTAAAAAAAGGTACAATTACAGATTCGATCAAAGTAAATGATGCTACTTCCGAAAGTTTTGGACTGTATCTTCCTACGAGTTTTGACACCAATAAACAATGGCCTGTAGTTTTTGTTATTGACATGAATGGCAAAGGCAGACAGGCCATGAATATGTTCAGGGCGGCGGCAGAAGAACAGGGCTATATTTTGGCAACCTCGAATGATATTTCCGATAGCCTTTCAATTAGTCAGAATATGCTGATTTGCGCTAGGATGTTCAACAGCGTCTATGGGTTGTTGCCCATCGGCAAAAACAGGACCTTTACGGCCGGTTTTTCTGGAGGAGCTCGATTTGCATCTTTGGTACCTGCTTTTATCAAAAATGTTAAAGGAGTCATTATCTGTGGCGCTACCATTTTCAATACCGATGTATTGAGTGCAAAGACACCATTTCATGTTGTAAGTATTGTCGGTCGTGAGGACTATAATTATCTGGAAATGCTTTCATTGGAAACTACACTTGATCAATTGAAATACCCTAACCAGCTCTTGGTATTCGACGGGGGGCATGAATGGCCATCAGAAGATTATCTGTCAAAATCATTGGAACTATTGACTTTGGCTGCAATGAGCAGGAATGATATTCCTCGAGATTCAATTTTTATCGAGAACGCCTATTCTAAAAACCTTGGCAAAGTAAGTTCCTTGATGACCTTAAATAAGCCCCTTCTTGCAGAAAAGGAAATTTCGGAAATGATGGAAATCTATAAACCGCTACGAAATATCGATTCCTTAAAGTTAACACGCAAGGCCATTAAAAAGGGCACATCATATAGACCATACTCTCGCAATCAAAATGCGGTTCTTCTGCGTGAAAATCTTACTCGGGAAGATTATGTTTATTATCTCGCAGAAGATATTCGTACCTATAATTACAACAATTTAGGTTGGTGGCACTATCAAATGGATCAATTAGATGCCTATGATAAAAGCGATAACCCCTTTGAACGGCAAATGGGGAAGCGCCTTCGTGGCTATATCAATGCATTGATCGACGACAACATCGATGTTATTAAGATTGAAACTTCCCCAGTAGATTTAGATGCCCTGAATTTTCTGAATATGCTAAAGACCATTACCTCCCCGAACGATTATGATGCTTATTTAAAGGTGATTTCGAATAGTTCCCGCATGGAAGATTATGGCACCGCATTGTTTTACCTGGAAGAACTATTAAAAAACGGCTATACGGATCGAGAGGTCTTGCAACATCTTGATTATACTGCATTATTGAGGATCACTCCTGAATTTTCGACACTTTTGGAAAAATATTTGAAGTAAGAAAGCACTTTCTTCATTTCGCAATGAACGCTGGTATTCGCGATTCATCCCAATCAATTACCAAGCCCTTTGCAATCGAATCGGCGATTTCCTTGCCGTATAAAAATTCGCAAAGATAGAGGGCGGCCTCAAAACTCTTTGCTCCTCCCGCCGAGGTAATATATTTTCCATCATGTACGAAAAGAACAGAATCCTTTACGTTAAGATGGGGGAACATTTTTTTATACGTGTCGATATCGCTCGGAAACGTTGTTGAAAAAGCTGCGTTCAAGACGCCCGCCTTAGCCAGCACGAATGCGCCGTCACAATGGCTGGTCATAAATGTTGCCTGCTGATCCACGCGTTTTACAAACGTGATCAAGTCCGAATCCTGAAGGTCTGTGTCTAGATGATGCAAGGCGCTAGGTACCACCAGAATATCAATTGGGGGTATTGAATCTTTCGTGTAATCAAAATCGGGCAAAACGCGAATTCCTTCAAAGGTTGTTATGGGTTCCAAGGTATTGGCAACCAAAAAAGTATTCATGGCCTTGATGCCTTTTCGATATTGCGTGTGCTGAAAAATATCGAAAGGTGCGGTCAATTCGGTATTATAAGTACCGTTCATAATCAAAAATGCCACATTGTACCGACCAGGTATCAATTTTGGCGAGCTCTTTTCAACCTTCTCTTTGATTTCGGCCTTGTTTACATATTGGTTGCAGGATAATAACATCAGCCATGCGATGACTAGATAGACCACATTTCTCATGGTTTAAACAATTTTACGGTTAATTCGGACGGATTTTTTGTTACAGGATAACATGCTATCAAGGACCCCAAGTATATCGACTTCAGAAAATGCGTTTCATCAATGTATAAAGCGATGTATTCCTGCATGCAACAAAGTAACTAAAATCCTATTGACGGAAACATCGTTTTAATTGTATTTTTGTTTAAAAATAGTACATGAAGTATCTTTTGATCGGATGTATTTTTTTGTGCCTATCCTGCAAGGAGGACAAGAAATATCATGATGCAGTCAATAAGAGGGCTGTGAATGCGAAATCGGAAGCCATTCTTGAAGTCTTGGAATTTCAAAAGGGGATGGATGCAGAATTCAAAAACCCGGAGACTTCCCCCTTACCCGATACGTATAGAAAAGATTTTGAAGGCCTTGATTTCTTTCCACCTGACACCAATTATATTATCAGGGCCAAATTTATACGAACCCCGGAAGCACTGCCTTTTATGATGCCGACAACAACCGATCGAAAATCAGAGGAAGTGGTATTCGGAATAGCCTCTTTTTATCTCCACGGCCAAACACATCAATTGGAAGTTTATCAGAATAAACAATTGATGCTACAAGAAAAGTATAAGGATTACCTGTTTTTACCATTTACCGATGCCACGAATGGAAAGGAAACCTACGCTGGGGGTAGATACCTGGATCTTTCGATTCCGGTCGGCGATACCATTGTATTAAATTTTAATCGTGCCTATAATCCGTATTGTGCGTATAATAAAAAATTTTCCTGCCCTTTGGTCCCGGCAAGCAATGCACTCGATACAAAAATCATGGCGGGCGTTAAAGCATTTAACAAAAAATAATGAAGGACCCCGCTCATGGACGGGGTCCTAAACTACTCAACCAAAATAAACCAAACAAAACAATTATTAGAAAGAATAAATAGCGGCGATTAAAAAGGAGGATAGACTTTTTGTAGTTGCCAGGTCATTGTCAAAAAAGGCATCGTCAGAAGCACTATCCAAACGCAATTCAGGCTTGATAATGAAGTTCTCAATGCTGTAGCTACCCGTTAAGGTGACTGCAAAAACACTAGAATCTTCGACTCCTGTACCAATGGCTCCATAATCACCCATTTCTGCAAAATATTCTCCGCGTAGCCCAATTTTAAAGCTATCGGATGTCGCTAATTGTGGATAAATGGCCGCGCCATAAAAGCCGGTTCCATCATTATCCTGGTAGGCGGCATTAAGACCTAAAAAGAAGGTGTCGGTTACGTCGAACCCGCCAGTATAATCTATTTCAAAACCCAGCTTTGCATTTCCATCGTAATAGAAATTCAAGAATTGTCCAGAATAACCTAATTGTGCGCCAAGGGAATATTCCCCGGTCAGGTTACTGTTTTCATCGGTTACGTTCATCACGGCCAACATAAGGCTAAAATCATCGGACAACGAGAAATCCGCTTTAACACCAACATGTGAAAAAGGGCCATACGAAAATAGATAGGAAGTGCTATAGTTAAAATTGGCGACAGGAGATATCACTTCATACCCTAAATAGGTGTTAAACCGACCCATAGTCAATTTAGTTCCTTCCGACACCTTCCAGTAGGCGTACAATTGATTTAAATTGTATCCACCGGTAGCTGCATCACCCCTAGGACCAAATACCACATCGGCCACGGCGCCGACTTTTTCACCTTCGTAACTTGCAATTAAATTCGCCATTCCCAAAGCAAATCCGGTTTCATTGGCAAAAGAGGTACCTGGAGCCAAAAAACTACCCCCACCGCCGAAAATGGCTCGGTCAGTGGCGCTTAAATTGGTTCTGTAATAAGCATCTACACTACCGCCAAAAGTAAATGTCGGTTTGGTCTCCTCTGCTTCTTCGGTTTCTTGGGCAAAAATTCCAGTAGATAGGAGTGTCAAGGCCACAAAAAGTATTTTTTTTACGTAATTTGTACAAGTAATCGTTTTCATAAGTTTAGATTTTAGATATCCCATTGGGATTGTTTAAGTGCTGATTTGAATTTTATTGAAAAGGTTATTTTAAATGGGGCGTTCTGCAAAACGCCCCGTTTTTTCTTTAACTATTGTTCTTTAATGCCAAAATCAGGATACGAGGAGCCATCGTGTTCCGCTATGTCCAATCCTTCTAGTTCTTCCTCCTTGGATACACGTAACCCGATTGTTTTTTTCAAGATGAAAAGAACGATGAAGGAGGCTACGATTGCCCATAAACCAATGGCGAAAACACCGATTGCCTGAGATATAAGTTGATCAAATCCACCGCCATAGAACAACCCTCCGTCAATTGCGAAAAGACCCACAGCCAAGGTGCCCAAGGCACCACATATTCCATGAACCGATACGGCACCGACGGGATCGTCTATTTTTAATTTTTTGTCAATAAACTCGATGGCGAATACCACAGCGGTACCACATATAAGCCCAATGGCAACGGCGCCATAATTATCGACTGCCGCACAACCTGCAGTAACGCCGACCAATCCGGCTAGGGCACCGTTCAAGGTCATTGAAATATCGGGTTTCCCAAACCTGGCCCATGTGATGAACATAGCAATAATAGCGCCTGCGGCACCGGCGAGGTTTGTTGTAATTACAATTCCGGCAACAGCATTGGCGTTATCTCCTGAAATGGCCAACTGTGAACCAGGGTTAAAACCGAACCATCCCAACCAAAGGATAAAGACCCCAAGGGCTCCGAACAACATGCTGTGCCCTGGTATCGCCTTCGATTCCCCGTTCACATATTTTCCAATCCTTGGGCCTACCAAATATGCAGCGACCAATGCTGCCCAGCCCCCTACGGAATGTACCACTGTAGATCCGGCGAAATCGATGAATCCAAGATTGGTCAACCAGCCTTCTCCTTGCCATACCCAGTGTCCTGAAATAGGATAGATCAAAACAGTCATAACCAAGGAGAATATCAAATAGGTTGAAAATTTTGTCCTTTCTGCAATGGCACCTGAAACAATGGTGGCCGCGGTTGCACAAAACACGGTTTGAAAGAACAAGCTGTGCATTGCTTCCTTGTCGTTGAAAAACAAGGTGGGGCTTCCTATAAAGGTTCCGATGTCATCACCATACATCAGCGTATATCCTATTGCCCAAAAACCCAGAGATCCGATACAAAGATCCATCAGGTTCTTCATTATTATGTTTATTGTATTTTTTGATCTCGTAAAACCAGTTTCTACCAATGTGAATCCTGCTTGCATAAAAAACACCAATATGCCTGCCACCAGTACCCACATTAAATCCAATACTGCATCTGTTTCCATAATTTTTATTTATTTAGTTAGTTATCTTGCTTCTTTTTTTTGTTGTCTTTAGTCTTAGTTTATTCCTGCGTGTCCATCTTCCTTGGTACGAATTCGATAGGCTTCTAGCACTTCCGATACAAATATTTTTCCATCTCCGACATTTCCTGTGTAGGCAGCATCTAAAATTGCATTCACCGTTCTTTCTAAAAAATCATCGGAAACTACAATGGTGAGATACCTTCTTTGTATATCCGTCGTACTATATGAAATGCCTCGGTAGACATGGCCTTTCGTTTCGTTTCCGACACCGGTTACGTCCCAGTAGCTAAAGAAATTCACCTCAATGGCGTGCAAGGCCAATTTGACCTCTTCAAATTTTGACTTTCTGATAATCGCTTCAATTTGCTTCATCTTTAATTTGGTTTTTGTTAGTCATGAATCGTGAAATGTCCCTTAAATCGTTTTTTTTATAATAGGATTTTTTCCAGGTTCATTGCATGATAGTTTATATTGTTGTCGCGGCAAAAATATGCTAAAGAAATTTAGACCCCATAAAATTTAGGGGTATAAACATGATTTTTATCATTTCAACAATATATACCCTAAAATATTTAGGGTATTGTTTAAATGAATAACCTATTTTGACTATTCACATGAAAAATTATGGAATTAATGGCCAGTTTTCGTCTGAAATGACCTTTTAGGCACTAAAATGAAGAAAAACGATGGAAGAATGCGATTTTTAAGAAAGGGGGGGGGAAGTGTCTCGATTAGTGTAAAAAAAGACCTTTATTGCAATTTTGCGAGCCAAAGGCCAAAGAATACCGATACGAGACCAACTATAATACTCGCAAGGGCATAAATCGAAAAATTCAAGAATTCCCCGTCTTTTAATAACGTGTATTGCTCAAAGGTGAAAGCTGAAAAGGTGGTAAATCCACCACAAAAGCCAGTGGCTAACAATAGGGTTTGATTCTCTGTGATCAGATTGCCTCTTAGGGAAAGACCGATGATGACGCCTATTAACAAGCAACCAATACTATTTACCAAGAAGGTACCTAGAAAGAAATGGTGGAAGTAGGTGTTTAAAGATTTTGAGATGCCATATCGTAGCATGCTACCAAGGCCTCCACCTAAAAAAACCAATGCAAATTGCTTCATACCCTAAAGGTATAAAACTATACCGCTTTTTTGTATTTGGAAGCTACTAAATCAATTGGATAAATATTGGAAGAATGATCTTCCAGGAAAGAATTTGAAGACTTCCTGTCCCTTTGGCCGAAAACGTTCAGACTGAAAATCATCATAATGGCGTTGACGGCTATCAGAATAAATAGTATGCTTAAAAATGTCATCATTAAATTGCCCCTTTAATAAAGTAACGCAAAATTACGCTATTTGTTATCCAATACGTTAAAAATTAAGAAATTGTTGTCAAAGGGTTAAGTTTTGTGGCAAGCGTAATATTCGACTTACTTTTTTAACAAATACTTAATGCAGAAAAGAATTATTATGAAAATGATGAAGAAAATTCCGACCCACTTGAATCCCTTATAGTTCTTGTCGTGAAGTTTTTTGTCCTTCCTATATGTCCAGGTAATGACAATTACAAAAGCAAGGGCAAAAATTACGGCAAAAATCATTTGCCCGGAGCTGAACATATTGCTTATTTTTACGCAAAACTAAGGTAAAATTACGTAGTATGAAAAGCAAGATAGGTGCTGTTGAACAATTTCATATTTCTTTTGGTCTTGGGGTTTCCCATAGTATGAGGGCAGATCTGGGCAAAGAAAAAAATAAGTTGCGTTTTAATTTGATGGACGAAGAGAACAATGAGTATTTGGAGGCCGCTAATAACAATGACCTTGTCGAAGTTGCCGATGCGTTGGGCGATATGCTCTATATTTTATGCGGAACCATACTTGAACACGGGATGCAGCATAAAATCGAAGAAGTATTTGAGGAAATTCAACGAAGCAATATGAGTAAATTGGGAGCCGATGGCAAGCCCATTTATCGCGAGGATGGAAAGGTATTGAAAGGGCCTAATTACTTTAAACCCGATATTAAAGGTATCCTTAATAAATAAAGTAGGAATGTGAACTACCGAACGTATGGGTTAACGACCTGATACGCGCAGCACAAAACATTGGGTTCTGCCTATGAAACCTTGAATCGCCACCCAAAAGGATCTTCCGACCGATTGTATTGAATGTCGGTGACCTTTTTCTTAAGTAAGGCCGCATAACTATCGGCAAGTTCAGGCAAATCATAATCGGTACCTTGATATCCAAAGGAAGAAATCGGAGAAATTACCGCGGCCGTTCCTGCCCCGAACATTTCTTTGAGACTACCTTTATTTGCTGCAGCCAAAACCTCATGCACCGATATTTTGCGAACTTCTGTCGCAATGCCTTCCATTTTAGCAATTTCCAGAATACTTTTTCGTGTAATACCATCCAAGATTCGGTCACTTGTCGGCCCGGTAATCAAGACATCCCCAATGCGGATAAAAATATTCATGGCCCCTGCCTCCTCGATATATTCGTGGGCATTGTCATCGGTCCAAATTACTTGATTGTACCCTTTTTCGATTGCAAGCTTCGTCGGATAAAATTGTCCTGCATAATTTCCTCCGGTTTTGGCATAACCGACTCCACCATTGGCCGAACGAGAATATTTCTCTTCTATAAGTACGCTAACTTTTCCCGAAAAATATGCCCCGGAAGGAGCGCAGGCGATTATAAATTTGTATTCGTCGGCCGGCGAAGCATGAAACCCTTTGCCCGATGCGAACATAAAGGGCCTAATATACAAGGAGCTGCCTTCTTTTTTAGGAACCCAAGCACTATCAACTTGCAATAACGCGGTGAGTCCTTCCATAAAATATTCTTCAGGCAATTCTGGCATGGCCATTCGTTTGGCCGAAATATTAAGACGGCGATGATTATCGATAGGGCGGAAAAGCCAAATGGAACCATTTTCATCTTTATATGCCTTCATCCCTTCAAAGATTGATTGGCCATAATGAAATATTTTTGCCGATGGATCTAAGGACAAAGCCTGATATGGGACTATTTTAGGAGCTTCCCATGCGCCATTCCTATAATCGCAGACCAGCATATGGTCGGTAAATACATTTCCAAATGCCAGGTTGTCAAAATCGATTTGATTGATTTTAGAAATCTTGGCCTTATCAACACTAATTTTTTGGACGGTATTGCTCATGTATGCTATCATTAAAAGGTTAAAATTAACCAATTATCCCTAAGATATTTTCTTTTTTAATCAAAATTGGGCAGTTTTGTATGAATATTTTAATTTTTAAGGGTTATGAAAAATTTTAACATATTGATTGTGTTTTTGCTAGTACTTGCGAGGGTAGGGGGGCAAGAAACACCAAAAGCCGACCCAAATACCCATAAATCGATAGTCGACTTGCCCTATTTCGGTAAAAAAATCGATTTACAGGGCAGTATTTCGATTGGTGAAATGACCCGAAAATTTGCTGCGATGTCGGTTTCCGATACCATAAAGTCCAAGTTTACCGCTCAAGTAATTGACGTTTGTCAGGCAAAGGGCTGTTGGATGAACTTACAATTGTCGAATGGGCGGGAAGTAATGGTCAGATTTAAGGATTATGCTTTCTTTGTGCCTAAGAATATTGCAGGGAAGAAGGTAGTGGTGAACGGTTTGGCGTACGTTGAAGATATGGGCATTGAAGATCAAAGGCATTTTGCAAAGGATAAAGGCCGTTCGGCAAAAGAAATCGACCAGATTACACGACCCAAGCGAACGTATGGTTTTGAGGCCGACGGCGTACTGATACAAGAATAACTTGAGACGCGAAATAATAACCACGGCCGATGGATCAAAGACCCTTCATATCAAAGATTGGGACGAGCCATATCATTCAAAACATGGCGCCATACAGGAGGCATACCATGTTTTTATTAAAAACGGCCTTGCACTTTTTGAAAATAGATCCCTCTCGATACTTGAAATCGGATTCGGAACCGGTCTGAATGCATTGATAACCTTGCTTGAAGCATCGAAATACAATCTTGATATTGAATATCATGGGATCGAACAACATCCCGTAACTCCTGAAGAACTTTCACAACTAAACTATATTTCGGCTCTGCAGGCAGAAGAATTATCCTCAGAATTTACTAAAATGCACAGTTCGACTTGGAATGTTGCCACTGCAATCACCGAACGATTCACACTTACAAAGCGTCAAATCGATTTTAAGGAACTTAGGTGTTCCAATGTCTACAATCTGGTCTATTTTGACGCCTTTGGAGCCCGGGTGCAACCTGAACTTTGGACCGAGGAGCTGTTCTCTAGAATGTATACTGCGCTACAAGCCGAGGGTATTTTGGTTACCTATGCTGCAAAAGGAAGTGTTAGACGGGCTATGCAGACAGTAGGTTTTATGGTTGAACGCTTGCCAGGCCCCCCTGGCAAGCGTGAAATGTTACGGGCAACAAAGAATAAATAGGGTGTTGGTTCTTACAAGCCCTTTTTATTGTTATTCCATTAATTAACAATAGTTTAACCCACAGTGTTAAATCGGAATTAAATGCAGTGTGCCCATTGATCGGATCCCATACCTTTGACATATGAAAGTATTGATTACAGGTGCCACGGGTTTGATCGGAAAAGAGATCGTTGCCTTATGTCAACAAAAGAATTTCGCAGTTAATTTCTTGACCACACACAAGGAAAAACTGGTTCAAACGGAAAATTTGAAAGGATTTTACTGGAATCCGGCTACCGCTAAGATTGATGTGGAGTGCTTTCAAGGGGTATCGGCGATTATTAACCTTGCAGGTGCCAGTATTTCAAAAAGATGGACAAAAAGTTACAAGAAAGAGATTCTGACCAGCAGATTGGATTCCTTGCGAACCTTATATGCCGCCTTGAAAAAAATAGATGGGGGTGACATCAAATCGTTTGTCTCGGCGTCTGCCATTGGTATCTACCCCAATTCGTTGACATCCTTATATTATGAGGATGAAATCGAGGTAGACGAAGGTTTTTTGGGGGAAACGGTCAAAGCTTGGGAAACGGAAGCCGACCTGTTCACTGAATTCGGATGTACAGTGGCAAAAATTAGGATTGGCCTGGTAATGTCTCCCAACGGTGGTGCGTTGCCAAAAATAGCAAAACCCATTAAGTATGGACTAGGAGCTTCCTTCGGTAGTGGCGAACAATGGCAATCCTGGATTCATCTTTCTGATTTGGCGCACATTTTTATTTTTGTCGTTGAGAATGAACTCCAGGGAATTTATAATGGTGTGGGCCCCAATCCTATTACCAACTCCAAGTTGGTCAAGGAAATAGCAAAAGTATTGGATCGCCCTTTGATCTTGCCAAACATCCCAAAATTCGTCATGAATTTTTTGCTCGGTGAAATGTCATATCTCCTATATGCCAGTCAACGGGTAAGTAGTAAAAAAATAGAGGAAGAAGGATTTATCTTTAGGTATCGAAACATTTGTTTGGCCTTACAAGAAATTTATCAACAACAAGAGGGGGTCGAAGCCGTTGACTCACCATTTACCCAGGAATACACTTCAATAAAATAAGTCGAAATAGCAAATGCGAATCGAAAAGCACCCGAGTACTATGGGTGCTTTTTTGCAATGTTGTGTGACATTTTGACATTTTTAAAGATTTGGCAGTACTTTTGCCATCGTAAGGAGCAGCTAAAATTGTGAAAATAAATGAGCAACACAGAACAAACGGAAGATTTCGAGGAGATATTTTCAGACACCGAGGAAAATCTTGAAGGACGGGAAGAGCCTCAAGGCGAGTCGGAATTAATGAGCACAGAGGAGCGACTTCGTGAAGAATTGGCCAAGGAGAAGGACAAGTTTTTACGACTTTTTGCGGAATTTGAAAATTATAAGAAGCGTACTTCCAAAGAGCGGATGGAATTATTCAAAACTGCCGGCCAAGAGGTGATAGTTTCCTTATTGCCCGTTTTGGACGATTTTGATAGGGCGTTGAAAGAGCTTTCAAAATATGAGGAAAATGACCTCTTCAAAGGGGTTGACCTGATTCGTGGAAAATTTAGGGAAACCATGATTTCTAAGGGTTTGAAGGAGATCGAGGTCAAACCTGGGGATGTTTTCGATGCCGAATTGCACGAGGCCATTACCCAAATTCCGGCACCAAACAATAAATTAAAAGGAAAAATTGTCGATGTTATCGAAAAAGGATTTAAGCTTGGCGACAAGATTATACGTCACCCAAAAGTGGTCGTTGGCAACTAATTTAAGTTTATGAAAGCGGATTATTACGAAATTCTAGGCATAACCAAGAATGCCACGGCTGCCGAGATAAAAAAGGCCTACAGGAAAAAGGCCTTGGAATACCATCCCGACAAAAACCAAGGTGATGCAAAGGCCGAAGAAATGTTCAAAAAGGCGGCAGAAGCCTATGAGGTCTTAAGTGATCCAAATAAGAAATCGCGCTATGACCAATTTGGTCATGCTGCCTTTGAAGGTGGCGGTGGCTTTAGTGGTGGTGGTATGAACATGGAAGATATTTTCAGCCAGTTTGGGGATATCTTTGGTGGCGCCTTCGGAGGAGGCGGTTTTAGTGGCTTTGGGGGCTTTAGTGGTGGCGGCCAACGCAGGGTGAAAGGCAGTAACCTTAGGATTCGAGTGACTCTAAATTTGGAGGAAGTTGCCCATGGCGTCGAAAAAAGATCAAGGTTCGGAGAAAGATACAGGCCGCAGGGGTTACCTATAAAACCTGTAGCACATGCGGAGGTCATGGTCAAGTAACCAAGATTACCAACACCATATTAGGGAGAATGCAAACGGCGGTTACTTGCAGTACGTGTGGTGGAAGTGGGCAGATTCTAGATCAGCGTCCCAGCGATTCGGATGCCCATGGTCTTAAAATTGTTGAGGAAACCGTTTCAATTAAAATTCCCGCAGGTGTTGAAGACGGGATGCAATTGAAAGTGCCCAATAAGGGAAATGATGCTCCGGGTAATGGAGTGCCTGGTGATTTATTGGTAGCTATTGAAACAAAGGATCACGATACCTTGAAACGCGAAGGGGATAACCTGCATTACGATCTTTATGTGAGTATTCCAGAAGCCGTAATGGGTACCTCGAAGGAAATCGATGCCGTTGGCGGTACCGTTCGGATTAAATTAGAACCTGGAATACAATCGGGCAAGATATTGCGATTGCGAGGAAAGGGAATTTCGAATATCAATGGTTATGGTAGCGGGGATTTATTGGTTCATGTGAATGTTTGGACACCCAAGGAGCTAAATAAGGAACAAAAGGAATTTTTTGAACGTATGAAAGGCGATACGAATTTTGAGCCAAAACCCGAAAAATCGGATAAATCTTTTTTTGAGAAAGTGAAAGATATGTTCTCCTAATTGAGATTTGCTTTGGATTTTAAATAAAAAACGTATATTTGATTCAATATTGGGAAACCAATATTAATTTTCTTTTTCATAGCAATTTTTTTCCCATCCTCAATTCAATTGAGGGTGGGTTTTGTATTTTTAGGGATTCGCTCCCGTGAAATCGTCTCCGAATTATTGCCCGCTGTTTCCTGATTTTTTGAATCAAGTGCCTATTTGCGATTTATTAGGTTCATATTACCCCATCACCAGAAAGCGGAAAATTGCCAGATACAGAATCACCCCCTCGTGCAATTATGCTATTTGTTTGTGCAATGTACGCGAATGGTCATTGAGGAAATAAGGCGTTCTGAAAACTTCATTTACTTTTTAAAATCCCCGATTTTTTCAAAACACGTTTTAATCCAATTCTCTATCTTTGGGGAAATTGCTTTCATGAATAATATTTTGGTAACTAAAGA
Organism: uncultured Solirubrobacterales bacterium; assembly: GCA_963817905.1. Lineage (GTDB taxonomy): Bacteria > Actinomycetota > Thermoleophilia > Solirubrobacterales > 70-9 > VRUE01. The sequence goes on from CAWFPS010000003.1 coordinate 1,756,019, forward strand.
GGTCACCAAACAATTTGGAAATTATACAGCCCTCGATAAAGTCTCCCTCGAAATACCTAAAAATAGTATCTACGGTCTCCTGGGTCCGAATGGGGCTGGCAAGACGACCCTAATACGAATTATAAACCAAATCACCTTTCCAGATCGTGGGGAAGTTTTTTTTGACGGTTCGCCATTGCAACCGAATGATGTTTCCTTGATTGGCTATCTACCCGAGGAAAGGGGACTCTATAAAAGCATGAAAGTCGGGGAGCAGGCATTGTATCTGGCTCAATTGAAAGGCTTGAGCAAAGACGAGGCCAAAAAGCGACTTAAATTTTGGTTCGATCGATTGGAAATTGGCGATTGGTGGCATAAAAAAGTCCAGGAACTTTCAAAAGGAATGGCACAGAAGATTCAATTTATCGTTACTGTATTACACGAACCTAAATTGCTAATTTTCGATGAGCCTTTTAGTGGTTTCGACCCCATTAATGCCAACCTCATTAAAGATGAGATCATTCGACTTAAAGAAAACGGAACCTCCATTATCTTTTCAACGCATAGGATGGAATCTGTTGAAGAACTCTGTGAATATATCGCACTGCTTCATAAATCTGAAATCATATTGGAGGGTAGGTTATCCGATATAAAGAAGGCATATAAGAACAATATATTCAATATCGGTCTCCAAGTAGGCGATGGTGACGCCTTGGTTAAGGCCATGTCTCCTAAATACAATGTGCTAGCTTCTAAATTCGACCCTGTCGAAAAACAATTCGATTGTACCATTCAGTTGCCAAACAGCGATTCAGGGGAAATTTTGGCGTTTCTATCGAAGTGGGGCAATATCAATGAGTTTTTCGAAACAATACCATCGGCCAATGATATTTTTATACAAACCGTGAAAAGTAAGGGATCCTATGAATAAATTGGCATTGATAATAAAACGGGAATATTTGGCGAAAGTGCGCAATAAATCCTTTGTTGTTATGACTTTTTTAAGTCCGATTTTAATGGTAGGTATGATCGTTCTTATTGCATACCTGACCAAAATCAATGATAATGAACAACGAATTATCACGATCTTGAATGAAAGCGATTATTTTTCAAATGATTTCAATTCGACTGAAAATATTGCGTTTGTCAAGTTCAAGGACATTTCCCTACAAAAGGCGAAAGACTCTACATTGCGACTGGGATATTATGGCCTGTTGTACATTCCTGATGAAAAGGACTTGGAAAAAGTTGCGGGCCGGTCTTTTTTCTTTAGCAAGGACGCCCCAAGCTCATCGGTTTTGGACAAACTTGAAGATACTTTTCAAGACCGGTTACAACAAAGAAGATTGCAAGATTTAGGCGTTTCCGCCAAAGACTTTGCCTTAATGGACAATCAATTCGAGATCAATACCTCTACTTTTGACGGCGAACAGAATTTAAAGGGTATTAACGAGATCAAGGCCTTTATCGGTGGGGGATTTGGGTATCTGATCATGATGTTCATAATTATCTACGGCGGATTTGTAATGCGAAGCGTCATAGAGGAAAAAACGAGTAGGATTATTGAAGTAATAATTTCATCGGTGAAACCGTTTCAATTGATGCTTGGAAAAATCATTGGCACTTCATTGGCAGGGATCACGCAGTTTACTATATGGATCATCTCTGCCGGATTATTGATGCTGGTAGCATTTTCCATTTTTGGCATTGATCCTACCGTCATGAGCGGTAATCAGGGTATGGGCGCATCAATGGGAGGTGCCATGCCGACAATGGTCCCAAATGCGAATCAAACCATGCAACTATATGCCCAGGAATTGTTTGAGATACCCTGGTTCATGCTTATCGCCTTTTTTATTGTGTATTTTGTACTGGGATATTTGATCTATAGTTCTATATATGCCGCAATTGGTGCTGCGGTAGATAATGAAACCGATACCCAACAGTTTATATTCCCCATTATTCTTCCATTGATGCTGGCTATTTATGTGGGTTTCTTTTCGGTTTTTAATAATCCGCATGGCCCAATTGCCGTCGGATTTTCCCTATTTCCGCTTACATCGCCCATTGTAATGCTTATGCGTTTGCCTGGTGGAATCGGTGAGGGGGGTGTTCCTATTTGGCAATTGATCACCTCCATTTTATTGTTGATAATTACCTTTATCGGAATCGTTTGGCTGGCCGCTAAAATTTATCGGGTTGGCATATTGATGTATGGCAAAAAACCCAGTTATAAGGAATTGTATAAATGGTTAAAATATTGAGATGGAACAGTTGGAAAAAATACTTTCTTCCATAGAGAAATTCTTATCAAGTAGTATTTATACTGGTGAAACGATTCATATTAATATGAGCACGCTGATTACCATTATTTTTGCGCTGATTTTGGTTTCCATCGTTCTCCGGCTGGTCCACAGAATTGTAACCAAAAAACTCCCGAGCGACGATAAGAACAAGTTTATCAGCATCTTTAATTTCCTAAGATACCTGCTTTACATTCTCGTAATCGTTATCGTGTTACATTCATCAGGGGTCAATATGACGGCTCTTCTGACGGCATCGGCCGCTTTATTCGTCGGACTTGGCTTTGCTTTGCAGTATTTGTTCCAAGACATTATTTCGGGCATTCTAATGATCTTGGATCAGTCACTGCACGTAGGGGATATCATTGATATGGATGGTAAAATAGGCAAGGTATTCGAGATAAAGTTACGAACTACCAGGGCACTTACCCGAGATGATAAGGTGATCGTCATTCCCAACCACATATTTTTAACGAATAGCATCTATAACTATACGCAAAACCACAATATGACCCGTGAGGCAGTAAAGGTAGGGGTTGCCTATGGTAGTGATGTCAAATTGGTAACCAAGTTATTGGAAGGCGTCGTTCAAGATCAACGGGGCGTATTAAAGAGTCCTAAACCCTTTGTTATCTTTGAGGATTTTGGCGATTCGGCCCTGATGTTTTCTTTAAATTTTTATATTACAGATAGTTACGGTGATCCTAGAATTAAAAGTGAGGTGCGTTATAAGATCGATGCTGAATTTAGGGCGAATAACATAACCATTCCATTCCCCCAGCGGGATGTGCATATATTTCAGCCACGTCCCTTCGAACATGTTAACATCTCTAAAACCAATAAGGAATGGGGGTTAGGAGAGGATTGAGATATTTTTGCAGTATACTGGCGTACCTATCGGTTTACTACATAGCGGCACAAACGCCAGATGTATTAAGGATCGAGTATATGAATATGCCCAGAAACGATGCTGGGGCCAAATTGGAGCGCTTGAAGTTGGTGGCAAACCTGCCCATAAAGGTCAGCGATTCTAATAATATCATCATTGGTGCTGAATACAATAACCTGGCGTATGATCTACAACGAAATGATATCGAATTCGGGAATGAGGGATTGAAGCATTTTCATGTATTAGACTTGAACCTTGCCTATATCTATAGATATAACAAGGATTGGCGGTTCATTGGTGTCCTTACGCCGCGGTTGTCGTCTACGTTGACGAACCCAATTGAAAATGGCGACCTTTCATTGAATGCCACCATTGGGGCGTTCAGGGACCGGCAAAACATCGCCAAGCCAACGAGACTGGTATTGGGTATTGCCTATAATTCAACGGTGGCCTTGAGGTACCCCGTTGCCCGTCGTTTACTATGAAAAGCGGTTTCATCCTAACTGGACCTATGTTTTGGGGGTGCCAAAGTCAGGGATGAAATTCCATTTTAAGGAAAAGAATATCATACAGACCGAATTCATATTAGATGGATATTTTGTCAATCTCCAAGATGGTACTTTTTTACCCGATGCGGGTTTTGCAGCGTCGATTTCTTCAAGTGCAGCTATTGCGACATTGGGATATTCATACAATATAACCAAGGTAATGTCTGTTTATGCATTTGCCGGACATACTCTGTTTCAAAGCAATGTCCTTCGGAATAAAGACCGTAATGACATTTTAACACTTAATGATCATTCCAGTTTCTACTTTAGGACTGGTTTTAGAATAGGACTATAAAATTATAAACATGCCTAAAATATTAGTAATCGAGGATGAATCAGCGATACGTAGGGTATTGATAAAGATACTATCGGAGGAAAATGATACCTACGAATTAGACGAAGCCGAAGATGGCTTAAAAGGTTTGGAAAGCCTAAAGAATACAGAGTATGATTTGGTGCTTTGTGATATCAAAATGCCTAAAATGGATGGGGTAGAGGTGCTCGTGGCAGCTAGGAAAATTAAACCAGAAATTCCGTTTATAATGATTTCAGGACATGGTGATTTGGATACCGCCATCAATACGATGCGCTTGGGCGCCTTTGACTATATTTCAAAACCACCTGATCTGAACCGTTTATTGACGACGGTACGCAATGCACTCGACAGAAAAGAATTGGTCATTGAAAATAAAATCCTGAAGAAAAAAGTAGGTAAAAACCATGAGATGGTAGGGGATAGTAAGGAAATCACCAAGATCAAGGAGATGATTGAAAAAGTGGCCCCTACGGATGCTAGAGTACTGATAACCGGTTCCAATGGTACTGGGAAGGAACTGGTGGCCCATTGGATCCATGAAAAAAGCCAACGTAGTGCCTCCCCGTTTATCGAGGTGAACTGCGCCGCAATACCTTCCGAGCTTATTGAGAGTGAACTATTTGGCCATGTAAAGGGGGCGTTTACCTCGGCGGTTCGTGATAGGGCGGGCAAATTTGAGGCTGCCAATAAAGGGACCCTATTCCTCGATGAGATCGGGGATATGAGTCTTTCAGCACAGGCGAAGGTACTTCGTGCTTTACAAGAAAGTAAAATAGCACGCGTAGGTACCGATAAAGATATTAAAGTCGATGTTCGTGTGGTTGCGGCAACCAATAAAGATCTTAAAAAGGAAATCGAGGAAGGGAATTTTCGGGAAGATTTATACCATCGATTGGCGGTTATCTTAATACGTGTTCCTTCCTTGAATGAACGAAGGGACGATATTCCAACGTTGATTTCCCATTTTGCAGAAAAAATCGCCTCAGAACAGGGCATAGCACCCAAGATATTTTCGAATAAAGCAATTGATTTACTTAAAACGTATGACTGGACAGGTAATATAAGGGAGTTGAGAAATGTAGTCGAAAGACTTATAATACTTGGAGGGAAGGAAGTTTCGGAAGCTGATGTAAAATTGTTTGCAAGCAAATAGTCTTGTACAAATTTTATTTCTAGGTCGTCGGCCTAAGCCGATGCTGTCTAAATCCTAGTTCAAGCAGTCTCCCAATTTTTCAAGTGCCTCGGCTGTAATTTCCTTGGTCCTCAGATTATAGTATTTTTTACCTTCCGTGAGGTTGGGTTTCAGTAATTCGGCTTCACAATTGGTAAAGACCCTATTGGCAAATGCCTTTGCCTCCTTGCAGTTTACTTTCAAGAGTATCGTGTTCAAAGATTTTCGGAACTTTTCCAAGGATTGGTCGATTTTCTTGTGCAGAACGGCATCTTCAGGTAATTTCATCGTTAGGTTTGCATTCGCGTTCGCTACGGTGTTCATCACTAACACATTATCTGAATATTTGGTCCCGTGCATCCCATGATTTTCCATCGCTTCCAAGCCTCCCAATATATTTTCCAATGCCCTGTTAAGAAGAAGACGGGTGGCGTTGATCGTACTGGTGCGTGTCGCCTTTTTAAGATTTTCAAGTCCGTCTATTATATTTAACGTAGCATCTTGACAACCACAATTTGCGAGTTGGGTCTTTGATTTTTCGATAGCATTTACCGCCTTATAAGTATAGTAACGCGCCTGATTGATATTATCCTCAGCGAGTGCCTTTTCGGTCTGTGTCTTCACAAAATTGATATTCGAACCTGCATACTCGCAGGCAGTACTCGTCTTAAAGGAAGAGACCAAACCCAAGATGATAATACATATGATGCTGTAGAACTTCTTCATAAAACCAATAGTATAAGCTGTAAGATTTGGGAATATTACTTGGTAAAAGTACGGCGGGAATTAATTTGAAACCTCATTTTTTCGATGGATGGAGGGCTGTTCGTGATATATTGGCCAAAGCGATTTATATATAAGATAAACGGTCATTTTTTTTAACATTATCCGCATTTCGACGATAAAATAATCTATATTCAAGCCATGAAAAATTTAGATTTTGAGTCGTATCGGGTAGACGGGACCTTAAAATTATCCGAGTATCAAACCAAAGAGGATTTAAATGCTTCCGAGAGACATCTTAAAGAACATTTGGAAAAAATCAGGGTAGAATTGGGAAAATTTCAGGAAAGACTCTATGCCCATTCCAAATACAATGTACTAATTTGTCTTCAAGGAATGGACACGGCCGGAAAGGATAGTTTGATCCGAGAGGTTTTTAAGGATTTTAATGTTCGGGGTGTTGAGGTCCATAGTTTTAAGGTTCCTACAGAACTTGAACTAAAACACAATTACCTTTGGAGACATTATATTGCATTGCCGGCCAAAGGTAAATTTGGGGTTTTCAATAGGACCCATTATGAAAACGTACTGGTCACCCGGGTACATCCTGAATTTATTTTGAACGAGAATATTCCTGGAATCCATGAAGTAAGTGATATTGATGAAACTTTTTGGGACAAACGCTTTGAGCAAATCAATAATTTTGAAAGAATGCTTTTCGAGAATGGAACCATTATTTTCAAATTTTTTCTTCATCTTTCCAAAGAAGAACAGCGATTACGACTCTTGAGAAGGTTAGAACTAAAGCAAAAGAACTGGAAGTTTTCCCCTGGTGACCTTAAGGAAAGAACCCTATGGGAGAACTATCAGTTTTGCTATGGGGAAGCCCTACGAAATACATCGAAGAAGCATGCCCCATGGTATGTCATCCCGGCCGATGATAAAAATGGGGCAAGAGTTATCGTGGCTTCGATCCTATTGGAAGAATTAAATACATATGACGATATTAAAGAGCCGGAATTGGATGAAGGGATAAAAGAGAATCTAGAGCTCTACAAGGCTCAATTACAAAAAGAAAAAGAATGAAAATAGTACTGATTATGGCTTTTTTGTTGGCAGCACCAATTTATGGCCAGTCAATTGATGAAAAACAACTACGGGAAATTTATACTAATGCCTTGACCCAAAGCAAATCATATGATTGGTTGAATTACCTATCAAATCAGATCGGGGGTAGACTTTCAGGATCCGTTCAGGCGCAACAGGCCGTTGAATATACTAAATCACAATTAGACTCCCTTGGTTTGGACCGCGTTTGGTTGCAACCCGTCATGGTGCCTAAATGGGTGCGGGGAACGCCTGAATACGCCTACGTTGAAACCGCGCCAGGGATGACCAATACGGTGCCCATCTGCGCACTCGGTGGGTCGGTAGCGACCCCGGTTGGTGGCATTAAGGCGAATGTGATCGAAGTGCGAGGCATCGAAGGCCTAAAAGAACTTGGGAGGGAAAAAATTGCAGGAAAGATTGTGTTCTTCAACAAACCAATGGATCCAGAACTCATCAATACATTTCAAGCATATTCAGGGTCGGTAGACCAACGTTCCTCAGGTGCAAAGGAAGCATCGAAATATGGGGCGGTGGGAGTCATTGTACGTTCGATGAACCTGCGATCTGATGATTTACCGCATACAGGTTCTATGAGTTATGGAGACCTACCGGAGGCAGAAAAGATTCCTGCAGCGGCCATAAGTACAAAGGGGGCCAATTTATTAAGTGCAACCCTCACGTTGAATCCACAGACAAAATTTTATTTTCGGCAGAACTGCAGGCAAATGGAGGATGTTGAATCGTACAATGTAATCGGCGAAATAAAAGGTACGAACTATCCTGATGAAATAATGGTTGTTGGTGGCCATCTTGATTCATGGGATCTAGGGGGTGGGGCACAAGACGATGGTGCAGGGTGTGCTCAGAGTATGGACGTTCTTCGATTGCTTAAACTTTCGGGTTATAAGCCGCAGCGAACGCTACGGGTAGTCCTTTTTATGAACGAGGAAAATGGTCTAAGGGGCGGGAAGGCCTATGCCGAAGATGCCAGTAAAAATAATGATAGGCATGTTTTCGCGCTAGAGAGCGATTCCGGCGGATTTACCCCACGCGGGTTTTCCTTTGATTGCTCGGACGCCAATTTTCAACGGCTACAAACGTGGCGTGAATTATTTGAGCCATACGGGATTCATATGTTCACAAAAGGCCATAGCGGCGCCGATATAGGTCCTTTAAAAAATGACGAAATCTTGTTGGCCGGATTATTACCCGATTCCCAACGGTATTTCGATTATCATCACGCCGAGAATGACATTTTTGAAAATGTAAATAAACGGGAGCTTGAACTCGGGGCGGCGGCCATGGCAAGTCTGGTTTATCTGTTCGATAAATACGGCAGTACGGCTTCGAGCAAATAGTGAGAATGGGTATTTCGTTTTGCGATAATGGCCACCAAGTTATCCCACGCTAGAATTCATGCCTTTCTAGTATCGTTAACAGAACAGCGAACTTATTTTCTTACCTTTGCGCTTCATTAAAAATATGGAATATGCAAAACGGAATCTATGCCAATTTCAATACTGACAAAGGGGAAATAGTTGTGCGACTTACCCATGATAAAACCCCGGGTACGGTAGGCAACTTTGTTGCTTTGGCAGAAGGCAATCAAGAAAATAACAAAACTGCAATAGGGAAACCCTTTTATGATGGGCTGAAATTCCATCGGGTCATTCCCGATTTTATGATACAAGGCGGATGTCCGTCAGGAACAGGAACCGGAGACCCTGGGTATAAATTTGATGATGAGTTTCACGAAGATCTTGCCCATAATGGTCCTGGGGTGCTATCAATGGCAAATTCCGGTCCTGGTTCGAATGGAAGTCAATTTTTTATTACTCACATCGCAACACCATGGTTAGATAACAAACATACTGTTTTTGGTAATGTAGTTTCAGGTCAGGAGGTCGTTGATGCCATTGCCCAAGGGGACGCGATAAAAAGTGTGCGCATAATCCGTGTGGGTGAAGCGGCTGAAAAATGGGATGCCAAAAAGGCATTTGAGGATTTCAAAGGTTCGGGAGCAAAAAGATTGGCAGCGGCCAAGGCAAAACAAGCTATTGAATTGGAGGCAGTCGCCGCGGGCTTTAAAAAAACCGAAAGTGGGCTGCGCTATAAGATCATACAAAAAGGATCTGGTGCGAAAGCCAAAAAAGGCAGTAAGGTTTCCGTTCATTACGAGGGGTCATTATTGAGCGGAAAAGTTTTTGATTCTTCCTATAAAAGAAAGGAGCCTATTGATTTTCAATTAGGTGTAGGCCAGGTAATCCCGGGATGGGATGAAGGAATTGCACTTTTAGAAGTCGGTGATAAAGCGCGATTGGTGATTCCATCTGATCTGGCCTATGGGAGCGCAGGTGCCGGTGGCGTTATTCCTCCGGATGCTACGTTGTTATTTGATGTAGAATTGATGGATGTTAAATGAACATCGTATTGCATCAATCAAAAAGGAAATAAAAAATCCCCATCGGCAAATTTACCGCTGGGGATTTTTTATAATTCGGTTGAAGAATTAATGAACCCCAAAATTAGTCGTTCCTGCGAAAATAGATACTCCCCAAGAGCAGAAGTGTATTCAAAAGGATAAAAAAACATAGGACACTAAAAAGAATCGTCATTTGGATTTTGGTATTTGCCAAAGCATAAATTACTTTGGGTAATAACAACCAAAAAACGTAATACCCTACTTTAATCTGGCAAATTTTCGAGGGAATGGTTAATTTTTAACGTTCCCGAAACTAAGCGCCAGCAAGAGGATATTTACAATCAAAAGAAAAAACAGAATACTAAAAAAAATGAGCATCTTGGTTGCACGTTTAGTTAAAATTCTAGCTGGGGGAATTCGAATCTTTAACCTTAGATAGGGAAATTGTAAAAAGGTTGCGCAAAGGTCAAGCAAAGTTAAGAAAAAGTAAAATAATTCCTACGAAAATTTTAAGATAGGGCATAAAAAAACCCCGACAAAACCGTCGGGGTTATACTATAAAAAAGTTTATACCTACCTAGTCAACAACCTTCACATTTACGGCGTTCAATCCTTTTTTACCTTGTTGTAGTTCAAATTCCACAACATCACCTTCTCGAACTTCATCGATTAAGCCTGAAATGTGTACAAAATGATCTTCGTTCGAACCATCTTCAGTGATGAAGCCATATCCTTTGGAATCATTGAAGAATTTTACTGTCCCTTTACTCATAATAATAAAATTAAATATTGATTAAAGCGCGAATATAATATTAAAATATTTATTCTCGCGATTTTTTTCAACTTATCTTTCCGTTAAGGGACAAGAAAATGTCGGTGAAGGCCTATTTTTACGCATAAAATTAAAAGTTTGTGAAATTTCACCCTTGGTTTTTATTTTAGGTTGTCGGGTCGGGTGTCATTCGCAAATAGGGTTTTATTTCCTTCACGCCTTTGGAAAATATCTTAATGGCATCCTCGGTCGCAATAGAAGGGCTCACCACGACATCATCGCCATGTTCCCAGTTGGCAGGAGTAGCGACTTTGTGATAGGCAGTCAGCTGCAGGGAATCGATAACCCGGAGTAATTCATGAAAATTCCTTCCTGTCGATGCAGGGTAGGTGATGATAAGTTTCACAGTTTTGTCAGGTGCGATAATATAAACCGAGCGTACGGTAAGACTATCATTGGCATTCGGATGGATCATATCATACAGCATGGAAACCTTTTTGTCCATATCGGCGATAATCGGAAAATTGACCTCCGTATGTTGGGTCTCGTTGATATCCTTTATCCATTCATTGTGTGATTCCTTGCCGTCTACGCTAAGGGCGAGCATTTTTACATTCCGTTTGTCAAATTCTTTCTTGAACTTTGAAGCCGTACCGAGTTCTGTTGTGCACACTGGTGTAAAATCAGCAGGGTGTGAGAATAAAATTCCCCAGCCATCACCCAAATAGTCGTATAGATTTATCATTCCCATAGAGCTATCTGCTGTAAAATCCGGGGCTAAATCCCCGAGTCGTATTGTTGCCATATCGTTTATTGTTTAAATTGCTCTTGAATTATCCTATAAATCTAGTAGATTATTCGTTAATCTTGTGATGAAAGCCGTTAAAAATGTATTAAAATTTCAATATACGTCCTTGAAATATGGTTACAAAGTACCTCCATCAAAAATAAAAACCTAACTATTCCAATTTTCCTTGCTAAATTTAATATATGGAAATTACTTTAGAAGAACAATTGCGTTATCCGATAGGCCATTTTCAATTGCCGCAAACAATTACCGAGGCGTTGATTGCCGAATGGATACAGACGCTGGAGGACTTGCCTTCGAACTTGTTTTCATTGGTCAAAAACCTTTCTTCCGAACAACTCGATACACCGTATCGCCCTGATGGATGGACCGTTCGACAGCTAATACATCATCTGGCAGACAGTCATCATCACAGTTACACGCGTTTTAAATGGGCGTTGACCGAGGATCGCCCGGTCATTAAAGCATATGAGGAAAAAGATTGGTCTAATTTAATCGACGCCCAAACCGCGCCCATTGAATTGTCATTGGCGTATTTAAAGGCCCTTCATGCAAAAATGGTTTATTTATTAAAGGGTCTTTCTAGCGAGGCCTTAAAAAGGGTCTATATTCATCCCGATGGCTTGGTAGCGGTAACCGTTGCTGAAAATATTGGGAAGTATGCCTGGCATAGTCGGCATCATTTCGCCCATATCGAAAGACTATTAAAGCGCGAGAATTGGGTCTAGTCGATCGATAATATGCTTATAGGGCCTGAAGGGGCAGCATCATTGTATACATGGCCTTATGAACAGTGAGGACCTGAGGTGCCGGGTGTTCGATTTCAGTATATATGCTAAATCCGTACTTGAGATAAAACTGCAATGCAGCTCCTTTTTGCATCGCTTCGAGCCATATAAGTTTTTTATTGTTGGTTTTTCCAAAATCGACTACAAAATTGAGTACCTGATTACCAATGCCCTTGCCGGCAAATTGATTCAAAATATAGATTTTATCCAACAACATTGCTTCATGGGCATTATAGGGTGCAAGAGCGGCATTTTTTTGGATTTTTAGGATTCCAATGGCAAGCGGGCCCTCATAAATAATGAAAAAGTAGGAGTTGGAAGCTTTTGTTTCGCAAATGAGCGTCTTACGGGTAAAATTTTTGTCAAGATAGACCGATGGATCCTGATGCTTCCAAAGATGCGCATAATGTTGTAAATACGATGATCGGCCAACCTCGATATAAAGGTCCTGACTTCCTGTGGTGACCGCTTCGATGCGAATGGCCTCTTTCAAGAGTCTATGGCTTTTTCACCGTTGACCGGACCATAAAAAAGTACCCAAGTTGCAAAATCAGTGGTGAAATTTTCAAAACGATGTTCCAATCCAGCGGCAACAAAGAGCAGATCGCCTTGGGCACATTGCGTACGTGATCCATCACAAAAAAAGGTACCACTGCCTGAAATTATTACATAGACCTCATCCCTACTATGAGGTTCTTGTAAATCAACCCCATCGGGCTTATAGATCTCAACCACTAAAGTTCCATGGCCGAAAAGCTTTAAAAATTGAGCACCACTTGCCTGTAAGCTATCGAAAGCTTGGTATTTGTCGATTTTCATTTTTTTTGATTATGTAGGTGATTTTACCCACTTGATATTACAGCCAATACTGGGTTTTTGGTTGGGACTAATCGGGTGCCCGACCAAGAGGGCATCTAGTGCATTTTGCAAGTCTTTACCAGTTATCGGGATGCCATTGCCTGGCCTTGAATCATCGAATTGCCCCCGGTACACTAATTTTGACGCTGCATCGAACACATAAAAATCAGGAGTACACGCGGCATCAAAGCTACGGGCCACCTCTTGATTATGGTCATATAGATACGGAAAAACGTAGCCTTCATTTTTAGCAGTTAATTTCATTACGTCTGGGGCATCTTGCGGAAAGTTAACAATATCATTACTTGAAATAGCAATAAAGCCGATGCCCATGGGTTGATAGGTCCTGGCCATTTCCGAAATAGCTGAATTTAAATGTTTTACGAAGGGGCAATGGTTACAAATGAACATGACCACGGTACCTTTTTCACCAACCAGGTCCTCAAGTTGCATCATGGTATCGGTCACCGTATCTAGCAGGCTGAAATCAGGTACGGTTGTGCCCAAGGGCAACATATTACTGGGCGTTTTTGACATTTTCCTTTTAAATTACAAATTAAAGGGAAAAAATAAAAAGTAAGTTGAAAATTCTTGCGTATTGGGACCATATTTGATACCTTAAAAGAAAAATCGGTACACATTATGAACGTTTCCTATAATTCAATGATCGAGGCCATTCAAGACTTACAGAAGAAAGGATATACAGAAGATTATAACCTTTGCGATGCGGGCTTAGAACATAAACATAAAAAGCATATTCACGAGGCAGGCGATCTAAATGTTGTAAAATATTATCGGTTTGAAGGAATGACCAATCCCGATGATAATGCGATCCTATATGTAATTGAAACTTCAAATGGGGAAAAGGGATTATTGGTCGATGCCTATGGGGCCTATTCTGGGAATGTTCCCAAGGAAATGCTAGATAAATTGAAGATTGCTCCATGAGTGAAACCATATCCTGGCAAGATTTTTCAAAAATCGATATGCGGGTCGGTACCATTATCGAGGTAGCCGATTTTCCGGAAGTACGTAATCCGGCCTATCAAATACAAATTGACTTTGGTCCTGAAATAGGTATAAAAAAGACTTCGGCGCAGCTCACCGAACGGTATCTGAAACACGAATTAATGGGAAGACAGGTAATCGCCGTAGTCAACTTTCCCAAAAAACAAATTGCAAATTTTATGAGCGAATGTCTTATCTTAGGAGCGGTACAAGGGAAGGATGTAATTGTGCTTCAACCCGGTACCCAAGTCCCCAATGGCCTGAAAATCTCCTGATTCATTGACTGATATCCTCCTCAATAAAGTACACATCAATTTTGACACCCAGAATTTATGGTGGCTCAACCTTGCCTTGGCCTTGGTAATGTTCGGAATCGCCCTTGAAATATCCATCAAGGACTTTAGGCGTTTATTTCTAGAACCCAAACCAATAGTAATCGGGGTGGTCAGTCAATTTATACTCCTGCCTATAATTACCGTGTTGTTGGTATCCTTGCTAAGACCCTCACCTGGCATTGCCATGGGTATGTTCATGGTTGCAGCCTGTCCTGGGGGCAACGTTTCGAATTTTATGACGCACATGGCAAAGGGCAATACGGCACTGTCTATAAGTCTCACGGCCATCGCAACGTTGTTAGCCATACTTATGACCCCTTTGAACCTGCAATTTTGGGGATCATTGTACGGACCTACCGCAACACTTTTAAAGGAAATTGCGATTTCCCCGTTCGAGATGGTCAAATTAGTCGCCTTGTTATTGGGAATTCCATTATTCGCAGGAATCACAGTGAACTATTGTTTTCCCAAAAAAGCCAGAAAAATGGCACATGTACTAAAATTAGCCTCTTTGCTCTTTTTTATTGCATTGATATTCTTGGCGTTGTACGACAACAGGGACATTTTTAGAGACTATATCACATACGTTTTTTGGATTGTCTTAATCCATAATTTCATGGCACTGTTAACGGGATTTTCTTTTGCAAAGATCATGGGGTTGTGCAAGAAGGATGTGCGATCCATTACCATTGAGACCGGAATACAAAACGCCGGCTTAGGGCTATTGTTGATATTCACTTTTTTTGATGGACTGGGCGGAATGGCCTTGTTGGCTGCTTTTTGGGGGATTTGGCATTTAATATCCGGATTGATTTTAGCCGCATTTTGGGGCTATCACCCTATAAAACAGGAAGAATTGGTTTGAAAAATATTTTGTACTATTTCGTCAAATTTTGGATAAAAACGGGCCTTTATTTTTATTACGGAAAAATTACCTTGTCCGGTATTGAAAATGTTGCGGATGCCCGATCGACCCTTTTCCTACCGAATCATCAAAGTGCCCTAATGGATGCACTATTGCTTGCCGTTGTCAGTAAAAGAAAGCCCTATTTTTTGACGCGATCCGATGTTTTTAAGAATCGGTTCGTGACTCCGATCCTACATTTTTTCAGAATGATTCCTATTTACCGGATACGTGATGGCCGGGAGAATCTGATCCACAATGAGGCTATTTTTGCTACGTGTGCCCAATTATTGGGCAAAGGGGAATCCATCCTGATGTTTCCAGAAGCAAACCACAGTCTTAAACGGCGCATACGCCCGCTAACAAAGGGGTTTACTAGAATTTTAAGGCGTGCCATGGAACAGCAACCGGATCTTGATCTTCGGGTAGTTCCTGTCGGTATGAATTATCGCAATGCGCATTGCTTTCCGAATCGGGTGCACATTAAAATCGGGGAAAATATTCCTCTAAACACATGGTATGATTCAAAAGATCCGGACTCGTCTCCATTTAAAATAATGAATGCCGTTTCCGAAAAATTAAAAACGCTGACCACCGATATCCCCGCTATTGAATCCTATGAAGTTATCTTAGGGCAGCTCGATAAGCTGGGGGTTGATTATCTAAATCCCGAAGCGGTCAATAAGGTAATTCACAATTTGAGATCCAATATCAAGATCAAAAAGGCCCCACAAAAAACGAACTTTTTTTTGGCCTTTTTAAAAGTGCTCTTTTGGATTGTAAATTTCCCCGTACTTGTTGGATGGAGGGCGTTTATCAAGCCAAAGGTCCCACAAGCCGAATTCCTTGAAACCTTTCGTTTTGCCTATGCCATGTTGGTATACCCCCTTTACTATCTTTCGCTATTTCTATTATTAAGTAGTCAGGGCAATATCTTGTTTGCAGTCGGTTGTGTGCTCGGTATCGTGATCATAAATTGGCTTTACGTACGTCTGGCATGACCCTCATGATGGTATCCGTTTTACGTTTTACGTTAATCAAGTGAGAAGATGCCGTTATGTATGCTAAATACGTCCCGCAGGGCCATGGTATCAAAATAGCCTGCTTCGTACAGTATGTCGTTACCGGTCGAAAGCATATAACAGCCGCCATTTGTAGCAGTGGGTGCAGCCGTTTCCGGGACCAATATACTTTCTGTTTTCATGGCGGGAAGATTTCTTTCATTGGTAATGATAGCATTTATTCATGTCGTAAACAACCCATGAAGTTGTCGTAATTACACATGAAACATTGAAAATTAAGACACTATCTTTGATGTATAGGTGCTGGAATAAACAGGCTTGATATTTTTATGGATCGCTATATCGAAGAATTTTACATGACCCTGGACATTTGGCTTTCGAACCTCGAATTATATGGAGAACCTGAACTTAGGTTTCAACCAGATCCAGAAAATTGGTCCTTGGGACAAATCTATATGCATTTGATAACGGAGACCGGATGGTTTCTTCAGCAACTTGAGATTTGTAGTGGTATTTCAGAAAATGCGAAACGTCAAATGTCTGAAAAGGCACGGGCGATGTTTCAGGCCAATGAGTTTCCCAATCAGAAGATCAAAGGGCAGGCTACTGTCGAAAACGTGCCACAGCCGTCTAATAAAGCAGTGTTGCACGAGAAAATGTCTGAATTGAAGAATCACCTGGGTAAAATAATAATGCACAAGAGAACACAGCGAACCGGCAAAACCGAACATCCCGGATTGGGCTATTTTAATGGTGAGGAATGGCTTCGCTATGCTACGATGCATCTAAGACATCATATGCGACAGAGCAAGCGTATCGAACGTGATATACAGCAAATAAGGTCAGCTCTTAAAACAAAAAATAGCCATTAAAATGGAGCTTTTTGAACTAAAACAGGGGATCGACGTATTTTGTATACGAGCACCCAGCTTTCCGGAAGGGGTTACGCAAGCCCATAAATCATTACATGCCCTTATTTCCTACTCCAAAAAGCGTAAGTATTTCGGCATATCCTATCAAAATCCAGAAGGGGGCATCACCTATCTGGCTGCAGCCAATGAATTGAAGATAGGCGAATTGCGAGCTCATGGATTGGAAGAATTTAGAATTGAAACAGGCACCTATATTTCAATAATCATCACTAATTTTATGGAACGTATTCCCAAGATCGGGGAAGCATTCAATAAGCTGATGGCCCACCCTCAGATAGACCCTAATGGGTTTTGTCTCGAATGGTATTTGAATGAAAATGATTGTCGTTGCTTGATTAAATTAAACCGATAAAACACAAATGGAAGCTATTTTGATGCTACGGGTTAGCGCACTGATAGTTGCCTCCCCCATGCAAAAATTCGGGGTTGATTGTATAATAAGTATAATAAAAAATTAAGGCCATGAAAAATAAAATCTATCCCTGTATCTGGTTTAATAATAATGCCAAGGAGGCTGCAGAATTTTATTGCACGGTTTTTGGCGATTGTAAAATTATTTCTGAAAACGCGATAGTTGTTGTATTTGAAATTGGGGGCGTCAAATTCATGGGCCTAAATGGGGGACCGAATTTCAGGCCGAATGCCACGTTGTCATTTTATACAACCTGTGAAACCGAACTCGAAATAGACGCTATTTGGAATAAATTGATGATCAATGGTAAAGCGATGATGCCCTTGGACGCATACGCGTGGAGCAAAAAGTACGGATGGGTGGAAGACCAATATGGCGTTTCCTGGCAGTTGACCCTGGGCAAGGTCAAAGAGATCGGCCAAAAGGTCGTTCCCGCTATGATGTTCTCCGGCACTCAATTCGGTAAGGGCCAGGAGGCCCTTGAAATGTATGTCAATATATTCAACGACTCAAACGTAAATTTTGTTTCACCCTATGCTAATTCCGATACATTGCAAGGTGGCAAAATAGCCCATGCCCAATTCATACTTTTGGGGCAGAAATTTATTTTGATGGATAGTGGCCATATGGATACATTAACCTTTAACGAAGGGGTTTCTATGGTCGTTGATTGTGATACCCAAGAAGAAATCGATCAGTACTGGAAGTTGCTTACAGAAGGAGGTAGTGAAAGCCAGTGTGGTTGGCTTAAGGATAAATTCGGTTTTTCATGGCAGATCGTACCTACCATTCTTGGGACCTTGATGAATGATCCTAAACAAGCGGATCGGACCATGCAGGTTATTATGAAATCGATTAAATTTAATATCAAGGAACTGTTGCAGGCTTAACTTGTAAATGGAATGAAATCTACGAAACCTAATACCATAGACGAATATATCGCTTCCTTTCCAAAGGATATCAAACTAATCTTGGAAACGATTCGAACGACTATTCAAAAAACGGTACCGAAAGCCCAGGAAAAAATTGGTTATGGAATGCCTTCTTTTCGCATTTACGGAAAGGATCTGGTCTATTTTGCCGCATTTTCGAATCACATAGGGGTCTATGCGCTTCCTTCTGGCAACGCGGCCTTTAAAAATGAGTTGGTAAATTATAAAACGGGGAAGGGATCAATCCAATTTCCACTTGATCAACCAATTCCCTACGACCTAATTGTGAAAATTGTGAAATTTAGGGAACAGGAAAATTTGGCGTTGTCAATTAGAAAAACTTCGGGTAAATAGGTGACTGTTCCCAATATAAATGCCTATGAATTTTAAAAATGGCTATTCGGATGTAAATGGCCTGCGCATGTATTATGAGGTATATGGGGAAGGGATGCCATTGGTATTGATTCATGGTGGAGGGTCGACCATAGGGACGTCTTTTGGTCGGATCATTCCGGAGCTTTCGAAAAAACAAAGGATCATTGCGATAGAACTACAAGCACACGGTCGTACGAATGACAGAAATTCAGACTTGTCCTTTCAGCAAGACGCCGATGACATTGCCCAACTTTTAAAAAATCTTCAAATTGACAGGGCGAATTTCCTTGGTTTTAGCAATGGCGGCCACGTAACCATTGAAGTGGCCCTAAGGCATGCGCATCTGGTTCATGCCCTTATTCTCTGCTCGACTTTCTACAAGCGTACGGGTGTTTTTCATGGATTTTGGGAAAGATTCGAGGGTGAGGTTGCGTTTAGCGATATGCCGAAACCCTACAAGAAGGCATTTCTCGAGGTAAATAATAGTACCTCCAAACTGCGTAACATGTTCGAAAAAGATGTCAGAAGAATGCAGGATTTCGTGGGGTGGAGCGATGAGCAAATGCGATCGATCGATAGACCGACCTTACTCATTAATGGCAATGTCGATATTGGCAGCCCTGAACATATGGTCGCCTTATATCGTCTGATTCCCAATTGCCAATTGGTCATGGTACCAGGAGGTCATGGCGATTACCTTGGTGAAATTACATCCTTAGAAAAGGGTACGGTGATCTCTTATTATATAGTGCCAATTATCGAGGAGTTTCTTGAAACCGCCCTCGAAAATAGCGGTTAAACCCCTTAAGGCAAATCACATAATCGTCCCAAAGAAAATAGCATTCATCATAAGTTTATTAGTGCCATACCAAAAAGCCCTGAAATTGGTGTTGTCGGTAAAAATGATTACGCGTCCTTTGCCAAGGTGTTGCACTTGGAACGGCACCGAATTTTTGAGGAGTTTAAGATTTTCTTTTGAAATATATCCGCTTAGTAAAGGGTTATCAGTGTATTTAATGGGGTTATTATAGCTCTCTTTGTCGGGTTCGATATAAATATTGGAATCCCTGAAAAGAGGTAATTTATCATTTTTATAGCCAAAATTAATCGGATGTGACCGATCTACGTTGGCCTCAAAAATTGCCCCTCCGGTAACCTGTGCTCCTAAAAAGTCCCGCTTTTTTTCGAAGGAAATGTTCTTGGCCACCAAGGTATCTTTCTTAAATTTTAATTTCATCAAATCGTTTTTGGCAAACCATTCGGCCGCATTCATAAACCCGATGAGGGTACCACCATCCTTTACCCACTCCGTTATTCTTTCGGCGGCTTTTTTATCAAGGGCACTTCCCCAGGAATTGGGAAGAATAAGCGCAGTATATCGCTTTAAGTCGATGCTGCTGAAATAGTCGGTGTCTAGCTTAGTGAGCTTCATATCATAACGCTGATCCAATAGGTGCCATATTTCGCCGGCATCATTATAAGTAATGCCTTTACCGACAATTAACCCGACTTCTTGTTTTTTCAAGGTTTCAAAATCATTACTGCCTAAATCGATTCCTTTGGTCAAACCAGTGCCCACCGATTTAATGGGTATTTTGCTTTCCTGTGCAACTTTATTCAAGAATGCGTATAAATCACTGGCATTTAGCTTTTGATTTTGAACGGGAATCATAATAGTACCATAATCGTATTTTTTTCCTTCTAAGGTAAAAGGGGTCCTAGCAACTTTCGCCCGAATATCATTGTTTAAAATTGCATTCAGCGCCTTCGGGGTATAGTATTCGTTCCATTCAAAAAGATAGGCGTAATTGCTTTGTGATTCTGCGCCTCCACTAAGGGGTTCCAAAGTTTCTATTTCGTCCCCAGCATTGGTTAGGTTCGCCAATTCCTCATAGTCTAGGTCAAAAGCCAAGGGAAACGTCCATGCTGAGATATCATAGAAAAGGCTATCGGAAAAGGTAGTGCGCTTTTCGAACATTGCACGAATCAATCGTGGGTTCTTTTGATTCATTGGCACTACATAACTTTTTCCCGTAACAAATGATTTACCTCCAATAGTGACATCGTTTTTCAATTCATGAAATTTAATATGCTGCCGCTGCAGAATTTCGGCCAAATGCCAAGAACGGGCTGCGTCTTTATTGTCTCCAAAGACTATAGCTTTCACTTTGTTTTTTGCTTCCTCACTTTGCACATCTCGATAATAGTCCCGTTGGTATTCCAAGATTTTGGTCCGCATGTTTTTTGCGGCCTCAATGGTCGAAAGGGCCGTTGTAAATTGATTTCTGATGGTAAAGGGGAAGGTAAGAATGCCGTTTTCACTTTCTTGGATATGGCCACGCGAACTCGCCTGTTCGAACAAAATACCGATTGAGCCATTTACATCTGGGAAGGTCGATCCTTTTCCATAATAATAATCATCATAACCTTCTTCGGAATAATATAAAGATCCGATTTTATCCAATGCTTTGGCATGATACGTGCCAATTTCAGCGGTAAGTTCCTGATTCAATTTAGGAGTCAAGGGATGCACTCTTGTTGGTTCACCAGGCTGAAAAAAGAAGGTTGAATTGGTACCCATTTCGTGATGGTCGGTTAAAATATTTGGAAGCCACTTATGGAAAGTTTCTATCCTAGCGCGGCTTTCTGGCAATTGAACCGGCAACCAATCCCGATTTACATCGAACCAATAGTGATTCGTGCGACCACCAGGCCATACTTCATGATATTCCCGATCATTCGGGTCGGGGTTTAGGTTCTTTGCTTTGTGCATGTTCGCCCAATAGGCAAATCGTTGCAGGCCATCAGGATTAAAGGAAGGATCTAACAAAATGACCATACTGTCTAATAGCTGTTCGATTTCGGGGCCCTGGGCTGCGGCAAGATAGTAGGCATAGGCCAAACTTGCATTGGAGCCACTGGGTTCATTGCCATGGACCGAAAATCCTTGATACACTACAATGGGCATATCTGCGATAGAAAGTGAAGCACCATTATTTTCTGTTAGGGCAAGATGTTCTTTTCTGATTTTTTCAATATTTTGATGATTTTTGGGTGATGTAACGGTTAATAAGAGAATTGGTCTTCCTTCAAAAGTCTCCCCACGATTTTCTATAGTAATACGGTCACTAGCCTTTGCCAAAGCTTGCATGTAATACATTAGTTTATCATGGGTTACATGCCATTCCCCGACTTCATGGCCGATAATCTCCTTCGGAGTAGGTATATTGGCATCATAACTAATACCCTTTGGTAAGTAATACCCCAAATCGAGTGCTTCTTGTGCGATCGAATTTTGAAGTGTAATAAAGAGAATTAAAATCAGCAACTTTTTCATGTGTAATCTTATTTTTTCAGGGTTATACTATAAAAAACGACCCTATTTGTACTTAGGGCCGTTAAATAGTTTTGTACCAATTAAAAGTTTAAATGTCATCAAAATCAATATCGGTGAAACTATCGGTCGATTTGGCCTCCCCGTTTTCAATCGGTTCTTCTTCCTCTCGCTTAAAATCTTTTTGATGTCTTTCTGAGATTACTTCAGATCCCTTCTCATCGACAATATAGTCCATCATTTCATCTACATGTTCCTTAAAAGCGACAAAATCTTCCTTGTACAGATAAATCTTGTGCTTTTTGTAATGAAAGGAACCATCATCATGTGTAAATTTTTTGCTTTCAGTAATCGTAAGGTAGTAGTCGCCTGCCTTGGTACTCCGAACATCAAAAAAGTATGTTCTTCTGCCCGCTCGTAAAACTTTGGAATAAATTTCTTCCTGATCCATTAAATCTTTGTCGCCCATCTCGTGTAGTTGTAGTTATCCTAAAATAAAAGGTGTTTATCCCTCAAAAATGAAAAAAAAAAGCGTATCAGACAACAATTTTTTAATTTTCTTTCTCCGACAGTTGATTCCTGTAAAGTTCTTTATAGTAGCCTTCAATACTGTTCAATTGTTCGTGTGTACCTTCCTGTAGAAGCATGCCATTTGCCAAGACTAGGATTTTGTCGGCATTTTTTGCCGATGAAACCCTGTGACTCACGATCAGGGTGGTTCGGTTGCGCGATGCTTTCTTAAGGTTCTGCAATATTTCTTCTTCCGTTTCGGTATCTACGGCCGAGAGACAATCATCAAAAAGATACATTTTTGGGTCTTTTAACAGCGCCCGGGCAATAGAGACCCGCTGTTTTTGGCCGCCACTTAACATAATCCCCCGTTCTCCTAAAATTGTTTCATATTGATTCGTGAAGCCCATTATATTGTCATGTACAACGGCGTTTTTGGCCGCCGTTATTACCTCTTCCAACGTGGCAGTTTCCTTCCCAAATTTAATATTGTTCTGAATGGTATCGGAAAACAGAAAGGCATCCTGTGGTACGGCGCCAATGCTTTCACGCAAATTTTGAAGATTCAATTCCTTGATCGGTCGATCATCAATGTAAATTTCTCCTGATTGTATGTCATAAAGTCGGGCGACCAAGTCCAAGATCGTAGACTTTCCCGAACCTGTCTTACCTAATATGGCCACTGTTTCCCCTTCATCGATAGTGAAAGAAATATTTTTAAGGGCCGTAATCTTGGTGTCTTCATAGGTAAATGAAACATTTTTGAATTCGATTTTTCCCTTTATCGGAGTCTCTTCCTGCACGAGGTTTACAATTTCCGGTTTTTCCTTGAGGAATTCATTAATACGTTTTTGGGAAGCTTCGGCCCTTTGTACGATCGAGGTCAACCAGCCTACAATGGCTACAGGCCACGTCAACATATTCACATATAATATAAATTCTGCGATGACTCCTACCGAGTCTATTTGTCCATTTAAATATTGTTTTCCGCCAATATATATAACAAAGATATTGCTGATCCCAATCAACAATACCATCAATGGAAAAAACCAGGCATTGACCTTGGCGAGGTCCATACTTTTGTTTTTTCCGTCAATTGCCAGTAGCTTCAATTCATCGTTCACTTGTGGCTCTAGGACATAGGCCTTGATGACCGATACTCCTGAAAATGTTTCCTGGGTAAACGTCGATAAGGTTGATAAGAATTGTTGCACCTTGGTGCTTCTATGATGTATAATAATACTTATTTGATAGATCAATACCGATAAAATAGGCAAAGGAATCAGCGCATACAAAGCAAGTTTAGGTGCTGTAATGAACATTATGGGAACAATACAGGCAAATAATGTTATTGTATTGATGCCATACATAAGGGCCGGACCGGCATACATTCGAACTTGCCCCACATCTTCGCTAATTCGATTCATTAGGTCCCCTGTCCGGTTCTTTTTGTAAAAATTAAGACTGAGCAATTGGTAATGATCAAATACTTCATTTTTGAGGTCATATTCAATATACCGCGAGATATTGATTATCGTTTGCCGCATCAAAAAAGTGAAAAAGCCAGAAAGCAAGGCTGCGCCTACAATAATAAGAATGAATTTTAGCAGTTCTTCTCGCGCGACCACCTCCGATATTTTGCCATTCATGAAATCCTCAACAGCCGTAACCGATTTATTGACATACCGGGGCAAGACCAAAGTGAATACCCTGGCGATGATCGTAATGACGATACCCATCAATAATTTGAACCAATATTTTTTAAAGTACTTGTTTAAATATTTTAGTTCCTTCATTCGGCTTTTGTGAGCTATGGGGATCGTTTTCCCGTTACGTGCCAAAGATAATGGTTTGCGTTAAAATCAAATGTTATTAAATACATAAGATAAAACTTTACAACTAGCACCCCATATTAAATAGATTGTTATTTTTGCGCTGTGAAACTTGGCCGAAATCGTATCTAAAGTTCTTTTAAAATGCTTACAAGAAGGCATATTCGGGTTAAAGTGATGCAATGCATCTATGCTTTGACCCAATCCAAGGATGATTCCCTTGAAAAACAGGAGAAATTCCTAATGATGAGCATTGAGAACATGTATACACTATATTTGTTGATGTTGAGCCTGTTGGCCGAAGTACACCTAATGGCGATTAGCCAGCTGAAACTTTCCTCAAAAAAATACCTTTTAAGTACTTCCGACAGTTATCCCAATAAAGAGAAATTTGCCAACAATCGCCTGCTACGTCAAATTTCAGGTAACGGCCAATTAAGTGATGCACTGGCCAAACGAAAGCTTAAAAATTGGTATCTCAATGAGGAATATGTTAAATTGATCTACAAGGAAATTGTGGAAAGCGATATGTATTCTGCCTATATGATGACGCCTAATAGTACCTATCAAGATGATAGGGACTTTGTAATTCTCCTGTATAAGGATATCATCGCACCCAACGAAAAGATTTACGAATATTTTGAAGATGATAAATTAACATGGGTCGACGACTTCCCCATTGTAAATACGTTTATTGTCAAACAATTCAAAAAAGTGAAGGAAACCCATAATGAATCCTTCTTCCTGCCAAAACTATTAAAAGACGAGGAAGATGCCCAATATGCCAAAAAACTTTTGGACAAAACGCTTTTGAACGATGCCCAATGGGTACAGGAAATTGAAGGAAAGACACCGAACTGGGATAAAGATCGGATTGCCGAAATAGATGCCATCCTCCTTAAGATGGCTATTTGTGAACTTTTGAACTTCCCGTCGATCCCTGAAAAAGTTACCATTAATGAGTTTTTGGAAATCGCAAAGGAGTATTCTACGCCGAAAAGCAGCATTTTCATTAACGGGGTATTAGACAAGCTCGTAAAAGAATATAAAAGCGAAGGAAAACTAAAAAAAATAGGCAGGGGCCTGTTGTGAAAAATATTTTCTAATTTTGCGACTAAATAAAAAAGTATACCATATGAAAAAAGCAGTTTTATCTTTGGGTCTATTATCGATCTTCGCTTTAATTTCCTGTAAGGAAAATGCAAGCAGTAAAATTAAGACCGATAACGTGGCCGTTGCGGCCGAGCGTGACCAAGCAGCAAAAAACCTACCTGTGATGGAATTCGAAGAATCAGAACATGATTTCGGAACGATCGAACAAGGTACGCCTCAAGAAACGATATTTACGTTTACCAATACCGGCAATGCGCCATTGATCATAGCAGACGCTAAGAGCACTTGTGGATGCACCGTTCCTAAAAAACCAGATGCGCCGATCGCTCCAGGGGAAAAAGGTGAATTGTTGGTGAAGTTCAATGGCACAGGTAATGGTCCGGTAACGAAAACGATAACTGTAACTGCCAACACCGAGAAAGGCCAGGAACTTTTGAGAATAAAGGCCTTTGTAAACCCTAAAGGAGCCGCTCCTGCAGGTCCGGTTGCACAATAAATACTAACTAATAATTTAATAATTATAGAATGGGTGATATAGGACAGTTCCTGCCGATGATTCTTATTTTTGTGGTGGCTTATTTTTTTATGATTCGACCACAGATGAAGCGGTCGAAAGATGAAAAGAAATTTGCAGCCGAATTGAAGCGGGGGGATCGCGTAGTCACCAAAAGTGGTCTGCATGGAAAGGTGTTGGATTTGAACGATAGTGACTTTACATGTATCATCGAGACCATGGCCGGAAAATTAAAATTTGACCGCTCGGCCATTTCAATGGAAATGAGCAAAAAATTGAATGCTCCCGAAAAGAAATAAGCAAGGACCCATACATTAGAAAAGCGCCGATCATAAGTCGGCGCTTTTTTTTTGGATCATTCTCTAAAAATAAGTATATTCATAGATTCATTTAAATATACGACCATGTATCAAAATCGACGAGACTTTCTACAAAAGGGTACCTTGGCATTGGCAGGTGCCGGCGCTTCTTTTTTATTCCCAATGGAACTTTTGGCAACGATGCGAAGGAAAGTCGGCCCAAATGATCAAATTAATGTAGGCTTGGTCGGCTGTAATGGTATGGGCTTTAGTGATCTAAGTTCTATGCTCAAAATAAGTGAAGTGAATGTTATTGCGCTATGTGATGTTGACGAGAATGTACTTAAAAGAAGAACCGAAGATCTTAACAAAGCCGGGATTAAAAAGCCCATATGGTATAGGGATTATCGAAAGCTCTTAGAAAACAAAGATGTTGATGTCATTATAGTCGGCACTCCTGATCATTGGCATTGCCTGATACTTACCGATGCGTTGCAAGCCGGCAAAGACGTTTACTGTGAGAAGCCGATCGCTAATTCGATAGAGGAGGCTAATATCATGTTGAACTATGTTGGCGCCAGTGATCGGATGGTCCAGATTGGCCAGTGGCAGCGCAGCCAGCCTCATTTCTTGGAAGCTATCAATTTTGTTCATTCCGGTAAGTTGGGAAATATCCGCTTGGCCAAGGCATGGGCCTATCAGGGATGGATGAAACCCGTTCCCATTATGCCCGACGGGCCTGCACCGGAAGGTGTTGATTATGCCATGTGGTTGGGGCCTGCCCTGCAACGACCCTTCAATCAAAACCGATTCCATTTTAATTTTAGATGGTTCTGGGACTATGCCGGTGGACTTATGACCGATTGGGGCGTGCACCTTATTGACTATGCCCTATACGGGATGAAGGCCGGAACCCCGAAATCGGTGATGGCGTTAGGCGGTAAATTTGCCTATCCCGATGATGCTTCCGAAACTCCCGATACCCTGCAGACCGTGTATGAATATGATAAATTTTCTATTCTTTGGGAGCATGCTACGGGAATCGATGGCGGCAACTATGGCCGCAATCACGGTATCGCATTTATTGGAAACAATGGCACTTTGGTTTTAGACCGGGCAGGTTGGGAAGTTATTCCAGAACGTGAATTTGCGGGTTGGGGAAAGGAAGGGACCCCAAAAATGGAAGCCATACCCTTACAAAAAGGGGAGGGAAGCGGACTTGATCTCCACACTAAGAATTTTATCGAGGCGGTCAAAAGTCGAGACGCTTCGAAATTGCATGCCCCAATCAAGGTAGGCTATGATGCAGCCTTGGTTTCCCATATGGGCAATGTAGCCTTTAAGACGGGGGATCGAATTTATTGGGATACGACTACCGGAAAATTTAAACAGGAAGCCGCCAATGAATTTATAAAAGCCAAGTATCACAATGGTTGGAAATTGCCAATGGTGTAAGGGTCGGAAATCAAACTAGAACGATTTTTGGGCCGTAATCTCGCAGATTTTTACAATAACCTCAATTGCTTTTTGCATACTTTCTACCGGAACATATTCATATTTACCATGAAAGTTGTGCCCGCCGGCAAATATGTTCGGACAAGGTAACCCCATAAAACTTAGTTGTGACCCATCGGTGCCGCCCCGAATGGGCTTAATTATGGGAACAACACCAACGGCCTCCATAGCTTCTTTGGCGATATCCACAATATATACTACGGGTTCTATCTTTTCGCGCATATTGTAGTATTGATCTTCGATTTCCAAGGTGATGCAATCGTTGTACAATCGATTCAATTTTTCAACCAGTTTCGTCAAAAATTCCTTGCGTCCCAGAAAATCTTCCTTATCATGATCGCGGATAATCAGTTCAAGTACGGTTAGTTCAATTTCTCCTTTTATATGATGAATGTGAAAGAATCCTTGTCTTTTTGAAGTATGCTGGGGTGTTTCCGAGGCAGGGATGGCCATCATGAATTCATTGGCAATGCTAATGGCATTTACCATTTTATTCTTAGCATATCCTGGATGTACACTTTTTCCTTTAATCGTAACCTTGGCCTTCGCCGCATTGAAATTCTCATATTCAAGTTCGCCAACTTGACTGCCATCGATGGTGTAGGCCCAGTCTGCCCCAAATTTTTTCACATTGAAATTATGGGCGCCACGACCGATTTCCTCATCTGGGGTAAAACCTACTTTTATGGTACCATGTTTGATTTCCGGATGTTTGATAAGATATTCCATGGCTGTGACGATTTCCGTAAGACCGGCTTTATCATCCGCCCCAAGTAAAGTGGTGCCATCAGTTGTAATTAAGGTATTACCTTTGTACAGTAATAAATCCTCAAAATATTCAGGGGATAAAACAATATGTTCTTTTTCATTGAGCAGAATGTCTTTACCATCATAGTCCCTAATGATCTGGGGTTTGACATTCACAGCCGTAAAATCAGGAGAAGTGTCAAAGTGGGCGATAAAACCAATGATCGGAACCGCTTTTTGGAGATTGGAAGGAAGCGTCGCCGTAACGTATGCCTTTTCATCAATGGCAACATTCAGCATGCCGATGGTTTTAAGCTCGTCAACGAGTTTACGGGCCAGAATAAATTGCTTCTCCGTACTAGGCGTGGAATCTGAATTGGGATTGCTTTGGGTGTCGATTGTTATGTAGCTTATAAACCGATCTATTATGTGCTGCATCGATATAATTTTTGGACAAAAATACTGTTTAAACTATAGCAATATGCTACACAAGATTATGTACTTTAAAATTCGTATTCTCTTTTCCGCAATCTTATTTTCATGCTTTTTGGCGCATGCCCAAAAGTGTTCCTTAAATATTGGTGGTGAAGATTCACAGGTTATCGTTGGAATATTTCAACTGAGCGATGATCAGCAAGTGGCCCTTCAGGATATCAAGGCCCATCTGGCTTGGGAGACTGGTCAAATCGAGGTAGCGATTCAAAAACTAGTGAAGGAACATCCGCAGAGCACCCAGGAAGAATTGATGGTCCTGGCAAAGAAGTATCGCGAACTACAACTCAAAATGGTCAATACCATACTCGATGGCGATAAAAAACTTTTGGCTACTTTTAACCCCAAACAATATCAACGTTATATGTCTTTATGTAAGGAGGCCTTACGGGAACCACTACAAATCGACCCCGTTCCATTAAAGAATGTTCCTGATCCAGAATAAAGGGGAAGCCGCTTTCGCATTAAATTCGTAAGGATACTCGAAATACTTAAACGAAGTTTGTATTTTTGGCGAAATCCTACTGAATTTCATGTATAAAATTCTAATTCGTCCCATTCTTTTCTTATTTGATGCAGAAACGGTGCATCAGATGACATTTTATCTCATTAAGACCTTTTCTAAATTGGGTCTCGGTCCGATTATAAGATCCGCTTATGTTGAAAAAGACTCACGCCTGGAGCGTACGGTTTTTGGATTGAAATTCACCAATCCGGTCGGCTTGGCGGCTGGTTTCGATAAGGATGCAAAATTATTCAATGAACTCGCTAATTTTGGATTTGGCTTTGTAGAAATCGGGACACTCACCCCGAAACCACAGGAAGGGAATCCTAAGAAAAGATTATTCCGCCTGAAGGTCGATGAAGCGATTATCAATCGGATGGGGTTTAATAATGATGGGGTTTTTGATGCGGTCGAGCGATTGAAGAAAAAACACAAAGTACTTATTGGAGGGAATATCGGAAAAAATAAATCGACCCCGAATGACGAGGCCATCAAAGACTACCTCATTTGTTTTGATGCCCTATTTGAATTTGTAGACTATTTTGTGGTAAACGTAAGTAGCCCGAATACCCCTGGACTGCGTGAGCTTCAGGAAAAAGAACCTTTAATGGCCTTATTAAAGGAACTTAAAAAGGAGAATGAAAAGTGCGCAATTGCGAACCGTTCCAAAATCAAACCAATTTTATTAAAGATTTCCCCAGACCTTACAAACGATCAACTAAATGACATCATAACCATCGTTGTGGCTACTAAGATCGATGGTGTTATCGCCACCAATACGACGATTCAGCGCATCAATTTAAAGTCAGACTTGGTGAATACCGAGGAAAAAGGAGGCCTAAGTGGAAAACCCTTGGCACATCGAAGTACCGAAGTTATAAGATATCTCTCCGAGAAAAGCGAAAAAGCCTTTCCAATCATTGGGGTAGGAGGTATCCATTCCCCGGAAGATGCCGTGGAAAAAATCGAAGCCGGTGCTGATCTTGTTCAAATTTATACCGGGTTTATCTATGAAGGACCGAGTTTGGTCAAAATGATAAATAAGGAACTGCTTAAACGGTATGAAATGAGTGGCGCGTAATCAAGCCTTTAAAGTTTCATTTAGTTCGCCCAGTAATCGATTACCAATACATCGTCTAAAATCGGTGATAACAGCGCACCGAATGCCTTATGGTCTGGATGTGGTAGATAGATTGCACGATCCTCCTCGCTTTTGAAGGTCAGAAAAAAGCAATGAGTAAATCCCTTTGCCAATCCTTCCGGGCTATTATTTAGGCCCCATTCATAGGATACGATTTGAGGAATTTTAGAAGGAAGGGCCTTGAAAGCCGCTTCCACTTCCTTCACTTTTTCAGGCGCTGCTCCTTCCTTAAACTTGAAAAGGACAACATGTCGCAGCAGGCTATCATGAATTTTTGACATTATTTGGTGTTGAGATGTTACTTCAATGTTCGAAGAAGCAGGACCAAAACTCACTGAAATCCCCGAAAAAACTACAAGCGCTAAAAGAACTATTCTTTTCATAGATACTATTTAATTAATTTTTGAATGTGCATTTTGACCCCGATGAACGATTCATGAAGTTAGTAAGATGTTTGTCATACGATTACGATATACAGAATTCCTAGAAAACAAGTAGACCATAGCTCCAGGGAATCGTACACCCTATTTACTGGAGCATTCGGGCCAACAAACTTTTCTCAGGATACAAATTATGGAAAGATATAAAAAATCAGGGTTAATCGTGTGGAATTTGTATTTTTCTGTTCTCAAAAAACAACGGATTGAACTACGAC
Organism: uncultured Solirubrobacterales bacterium; assembly: GCA_963817905.1. Taxonomy (GTDB): domain Bacteria; phylum Actinomycetota; class Thermoleophilia; order Solirubrobacterales; family 70-9; genus VRUE01. The sequence continues at coordinate 1,787,283 of CAWFPS010000003.1, forward strand.
ATTCTTTCTGCATTTATGATTGCAACGGCGGCCTTGGCCATAGCACCTGGACCGGATAACATTTATGTACTAATGCAGAGCGTCGTGCATGGTAAAAAGTACGGTTTCGCAACTGCGGCAGGTCTTATTTCGGGTTGTTTGGTGCATACTAGTTTGTTGGCCTTCGGAATATCGGCTGTCATTAAAAACAATGACAGTATTTTTTTTGGTATCAAAGTATTCGGAGCACTTTATCTATTTTTTTTGGCCTATAAGGTATTTCGTGCAGGCGCTTCATTGCAACTCATAGATAGCGCCAATGTGCCAAAAAAGTCATTGGGAAAATTATTCCAACAAGGATTTATCATGAACGTACTCAATCCGAAGGTGACCATATTCTTTTTAGCTTTTTTTCCCGGATTTTTGTTTAGTGAAACAATGCCGCCATTTTTTCAATTTTATATTTTGGGACTTATTTTTATGGGCATTGCAGGGATTATTTTTGCGCTTATCGCCTTCCTATCAGGTGGTATCTCAAAATATTTTAAAACCCATGCCAAGGCCGGTTTATTTTTGAAATGGATGCAAATAACCGTGTTCATCGGGATTGGAATCTACCTTCTATTATCTGATAAATAGTACTAATTTTGTGAAGCAACCTTGGTAGGGATCGCTGTCAAAAGCTTGTCTATCCTTGTCGAATACGATTTCATGTCGGTAAAAGTTAAGATTATAGAATGTCCACGGGATGCCATGCAAGGTTTGAAAGACTTCATTCCTACCGGGGAAAAAGTAAAATACATCCAGTCGTTGTTGGGTTGCGGCTTTGACACGGTCGATTTTGGCAGTTTTGTATCCCCCAAGGCGATTCCACAAATGGCCGATACAGCCGAAGTACTTGCACTACTGGATCTAACAAATAACAAAAGCAAGCTTTTGTCGATTGTCGCGAATGTGCGAGGCGCAGAAGATGCCGTACAACATTCGGAAATTAGCTATTTGGGCTATCCCTTTTCCATTTCCGAGAACTTTCAAATGCGCAATACCCATAAGACGATTGCACAATCCGTAGATACCTTACAAGAAATATTGAGGATTGCAAAAGCGAGTAACAAAGAGGTGGTTACCTATATTTCTATGGGATTCGGTAATCCCTACGGGGATCCATGGAATGTCGAAATCGTTGGGGATTGGACAGAAAAGTTAGCAGCCATGGGGTGTCGGATTATTTCGCTATCCGATACCGTAGGAACTTCAACGCCTGATTCCATTTCATATCTTTTTTCCAATTTGATTCCTAAATTTCCTGAAATCGAATTCGGTGCCCATTTACATACCACCGCGATTAAATGGCATGAAAAAGTCGCAGCGGCTTATAGCTCAGGATGCCATAGATTCGACGGTGCTGTTCAGGGATTTGGTGGATGTCCCATGGCCAAAGATGAACTCACAGGGAATATGCCGACCGAAAAACTGCTTTCTTATTTTTCTTCGTTGAAGGTCGATACAGGAGTAAATTGGATGGTTTTTGAGGCGGCCTACAATAAGGCCACTGAATTGTTCTCGAAATATTCCTAAAATCTACGCGTATTTTTGTGGCTCATTCGGGATTTGCTTTATACGCCCATAAATAACCTAGTGAAAGTCAAAGGATAATACCTCGAAATTAGAATTAAATCTTTATTTTTAAACTGGGTTGATGCCATTGACACCATAGACAAGGCATTCGTTTGACTTAATTGCACTCAAAAGGCATAAAATCATCTCATTCATCAAATTGTAAAGCTTCTTAAACAAAAACCAATGCGCGTGTTCCTTACTTATTTTGGACTTCTTTGTATCATATGGGCCGGAAATGGGCAAACTAAGGAAAAATCAGTGCCACTTTTTGATGGAAAGACTTTTCAGGGTTGGGAAGGCGATACGTTACATACGTGGCGTATTGAAAAAGGGGTTATTGTTGGAGGCTCAAACGATACCGTCGTTCCTCATAATGATTTTTTATGTACGAATCGATCCTATGCCAATTTTATTCTAAAACTAAAAATTAAATTGACGGGCGATGACGGTTTTATAAATTCAGGAATCCAATTTCGAAGTAAGCGTCTTGAGAAGCCCGATTATGAAATGACCGGATATCAAGCCGATTGGGGAGCTGATTATTGGGGGAGTCTGTACGATGAATCGCGGCGCAACAAGACCTTAAGCGCTCCCGATTCCGTAAAAGTGCTTGACTGGATAAAGATCGGCGACTGGAACAATTATGAAATTCGTGCAGAGGATCGTAGAATACGGCTCTATGTCAATGGGCATCAAACCGTCGATTACACGGAAGTCGATACGGGCATACCACAGGCAGGCTTGATCGGATTTCAGATTCATGGGGGCGGAAAGGCCCGAGTCGCCTTTAAGGATATCCGTTTGGAAGCACTTGAATAATCAAAGAATCACGGCATCACCATTCAAAAACAATCATAACCAACCGACCAAAATGAGAAAGTACCGTTCATTTTTCCACATTAGCCTGCCCTTTGTATTTGTACTCTTGTTAATTTGCTGCCGTCCTAAGTCTAAGGGCGAAGCTACTGAAGATCTTGTGCGTGACTCTACGATTATCGATCGTGAATATTCCCTAGAGGCGACCATGCTGGGATACTTTGCCCAAGATGGATCTCGAAACCCTACCCTAAAGGCCAATAAAGGCGATCGGGTTCGAATCACTATTACCGATGGGGAAGTTATGACTCACGACATCGCTCTGGAAAAATTAGGCATTAAGAGTGCCACTTTGTCCGAGAAGGGTTCAAGTGCAAGCATCACCTTTACGGCCGTTTCTGACGACATCTATTTTTGTACCGTTCCTGGTCACCGTGCAGCGGGCATGGTGGGCAAATTTGAAATTGTCGAAGGAGCTATCACGGCACCGACAATTGTCGGAATTGTTCCAAAGAAAAATGGAAAGCCTCTCAACCTTGGTTTTGAAAGAGGCACCCTTAGTGATTGGAGCGCGACTGGGGAAGCATTTAAGAACGCTCTTTTTACAGGTCCATCGACAGCTTACGAGACAGACGCAAAAATCGGATTTGACGGCGATTACTTTTTGAGCAGCGGGGGTACTACCAATTATAAATTAAAAGGCACCTTGACTTCCGTTGCCTTTGAAGTCACACATCCCTTTGCCTCCTTTTTGATTTCCGGTGGTGCCAATGCCGATACCCGGGTAGAGCTGGTGTCCAATGACGACCAACAGGTTATCTTTTCGTCTTCAGGACAAGGACGAACCACTATGCAGCCGATCGTAGTCGATTTAAAGGATTATTTGAACAAGGACATCTTCATTCGTGTTATTGACAATGAGACCGGGACTTCCCCCATCTCCTATATAGGCGATGATAAAATGGCCCATATCAGTTTTGATGATTTTCGGTTTTATCCTACGCGTCCTAATTTCCCGAATGAACTCCACCAGGAGGATATTGTAGTTATGCCCCCTTTAGATCCTGTGCTGCATTCTGGGCTTTCCGGTACCGAAGCAGCCAAGGTGATGACGTTGCCCGAAGATTTCAAGATTACCCTTGCGGCTGCCGAACCTGATATTGTAAGGCCCATTAGTTTTACCATTGATGCAAAAGGCCGCCTGTGGGTGGTTGAGGGCCATACCTATCCTGTTCCGGCCGAAGAAGGAAAAGGCAAGGATCGAATCCTGATTTTTGAGGACACCAATGGGGATGGTACCTTGGATAAGCGAAAAGTATTTACCGAAGGCCTTAACCTTGTCAGCGGCATTGAAGTAGGTATGGGTGGTGTATGGCTAGGTGCGGCCCCCTATTTGTTGTTTATCCCGATCGATGCTGAAAACGACCGCCCAGCTGGTCCACCACAAAAATTGTTGGATGGATGGGGGCTTGATGACACCCATGAGGTACTCAATAATCTACGATGGGGTCCGGATGGTTGGTTATATGGGGTGCATGGGGTATTTACCTTTTCAAATGTCGGAAAACCCGGGGCCTCGGACGATCAACGCACTAAATTGAATGCCGCAGTATGGAGATACCACCCCACAAGACATGAGTTCGAAGTCTTTTCAGAGGGTACCAGCAACCCCTGGGGCATCGATTTTAATGATTATGGGCAGGCGTTTATTACCGTTTGCGTCATTCCACACATGTACCACATTATACAAGGTGCCCGGTATCAGCGCCAAGGAGGGGAACATTACAATCCGTATACCTATGATGACATTAAGACGATTGCAGACCACGTCCACTACTTGGGCGATCGTGGGCCACATGCCGGCAATTTTAGATCAGCCGCCGCTGGAGGCGGCCACGCACATGCCGGAGCGATGATCTATTTGGGTGGGGATACCTGGCCAAAGCAGTACCGCAATTCCATTTTCATGAATAATATCAATGGTGCACGCTTGAACAATGATCAGCTCACCCGTTCTGGATCTGGCTATTTGGCCACTCATAATAAGGACTTTTTGGTCATGAACGATTCTTGGTCGCAATGGCTCAATTTTAAATATGATCCAGGTGGTTCGGTTTTTGCAATAGACTGGTATGACCAAAACCAATGTCATAGCCCGAATCCCGATGTGCATGACAAAACCCTGGGCCGGATCTTTAAGATCAGTCATAAAAACGATCAATGGGTCAAAGTGGATCTTACGAAAGCTTCGGATGCCGAGCTGGTAAACTATCAATTAAATCGGAATGAATGGTATGTTCGACAAGCGAGGACCTTATTGCAGGAGCGTGGCCCCAACCCACAAGTGCATCAAGCCTTGAAAAAGATACTCAATGAAAATCCGGATGTAACCCGAAAACTAAGGGCCCTATGGACACTTCATGTGACCAACGGACTTTCCGATAAGGAGATGAACGAACTTCTGGGAAATCAGGATGAGTATATCAGAAGCTGGGCCATTCAATTGATGACCGAAGACAGGGCCATTTCCCAAGCGACCATGGACAAATTTGTCGATATGGCCAAAAATGACAGTTCCGCTATGGTCAGGTTATATCTTGTGTCGGCATTGCTCCGATTGGAGCCGGCCCAACGGTGGGACGTACTGGATGCCCTTGTGCAGAAATCGGAAGATATAACCGATCATAACCTACCTTTAATGGAATGGTATGCACTTGAACCTTTGGCGGCTTTGGACACGGAGCGCGCCTTAAAAATGGCGGAAAAGGCAAAAATACCTAAACTCTTGGATTATACCATACAAAGGGTGGCGGCCCTAAAAAGTACTGCAGCCAATAAATCTCTCCAGGCCTTAAAGGGTCGTTTGAGTAAAATAAGTTCAAATGAAAGTCAGTATTACCAGATAAAAATCGATTCATTGGTCAATGTAAAAAGTGCCCAATAAAAATAAGATACCATGAAAATAAGCAACAAAACTATAATTGCATGCCTATTCGGCAGTCTAATCTACCTTGGTATTGGTGCCCAATGTGCCACCGCACAGGCAATTTCTTCCAATGATTTCACAAAAACCACATTGACCAGGGATTTTATCTCAGAAGGGGTTGCAGTTGGCGATATAAACAAGGATGGCCTTTTAGACATCCTCGCAGGTTACTACTGGTTTGAGGCCCCTTCCTGGGAAAAACACGAAATGGCACCATCACGAACGTTTGACCCAAGACAGGAATACAGCGAATCGTTCCTGAATTTAGGCATGGATGTCAATTTGGATGGATGGGACGATGCGGTGATCATTGATTACCCTGGAAAATCGGGGTTTTGGTTTGAGAACCCCAAAAACGGTGCGGGACCATGGCAGAAACATGTCATTGCCGATTCTATGGGGATCTCCAACGAATCGCCAAATTTTGTGGATATCGATGGAGATGGTAGACTCGATATACTTTGCGGGGATGTGGTCAAAAGGCAAATCGTATGGCTTCAGGCCCCAGTGCATGCTGGAGAAACTGAATGGAAACGTTTCCCGCTCAGCATTGAAAATGTGCCAGGAACGGAAGAGTACTCCCATGGGATAGGTTATGGGGATATCAATCAGGATGGCTATGGGGATGTTATAATTCACGAAGGATGGTTTGAAGGAAAGGCCGATAAAAAATCAGGTGATTGGGAGTTTCACCCGACCGATTTGGGAGAACCGTGTTCTCATATGCAAGTAGTCGATGTCAATGGCGATGGAAAAATGGATGTGGTAAGTGCCTCGGCCCATAAACTGGGTATTTGGTGGCATGAACAATTGGAAGGTCAAAACTTTGCCACCCATTTGATCAGCAATACGACCGCCCAGACGCATGCTTCAATTATGGCTGATTTAAATGGGGATGGCAGGGCCGACTATATTACCGGAAAACGATATCTGGCCCACAACGGTCGGGATGCCGGGGATGCAGAAACCCCCTATTTGCTGTGGATTGAATTTACGCCAGGAGAGCCACCTTATTATAAGGAGCATATTATTGATGCCGATTCCGGGGCTGGACTCAATATCGCAGTGGCCGATATGAACAAAGACGGGAAATCGGACATCGTGATCGCCAATAAGAATGGGATTTTCCTCTTAATCAACACCATGGAGATAAAGTAATCTTATGAGCTAAAAAGTAGCGAAGGGTCGACCATGTCAAGATTTTGGGCCGTTCTGTCTTTCGTTAAGGAACGATCATATTATTACAGCGAATTGATGAAAATCAAAAGATAATTCCGATCTGCTTTCGAAAGCTCCTTAAATTTATCTTTTGCGTTTTGGGCTTCCCCACCATGCCATAAAATGGCTTCCGTACTATTTTTAGCTCTGCCATCATGTAAGAAATCGGTATGCCCATTTACGACCTTCGATAGCCCAATGCCCCATAAGGGCCTCGTTCGCCATTCGCTTCCACTGGCCCGGTAGTCAGGTCTGCCATCTGCCAGGTCTGGCCCCATATCATGTAAAAGAAGGTCCGTATAAGGATAAAAGGTCTGATAGGCCAAGGCGCTGACTGAACTAGGACCCGTTTGCTGTCTTGGGGTGTGACACTTGCTGCAGCTTATAGCTTTAAAAATTTGTGCGCCCTTTATAACGGCTTCGGTATCGATGTTTCTAGGTGCCGGCACAGCAAGGGTCTGGACATATAAGGTAATATGTTCCAATTTTTCCTGGGAAATTTCAGGATCGTCACCTAGGCCATCGCTACCATTGGTTTGACCGTAGCCGGTTTCCGATTGAAAAAGGGCATTGGTCACTCCCATATCCGCATTATAAGCACCGGCACATTGTTCAAAAAGGGTTGCGGTGTTCGCTTTCCATCCAAACCTTCCAATTTTGATTTCATGCGATACCGCGTCATATACGTAATTCAACTTACCTGAAATCCCGTCATTATCAAGATCATTCTGGTCCTCGCTGGCAATCAAATTTGCATCGGGTATTGCTTCTAAAAGTCCTAGTCCGAATACGGGTGGGGCAATTCTAGGGGAAGTTAGGGCGTCTGTAGGAAAAGAAATATAGGTGTCTGCTATCTTATAGACCGGTTTTTTTAGCACGACCTCGGTACCATCGGAAAGGATTTCTACAATATCTGAAAATTCTACTTGAAATTGAGCTTCGTTTTGGTATCCGAAGATGGCCTGATTTTGAAGCTGGGTGCCAAATCCAGGTACCGGCAGAGGTCCGCCAAATTCATTGGTGCCAGGAAGGCTCGTCCTAAGAAAGAAGCCACTTAGACCATTCATAACGACAGGAAAACCTGACCTACCGTCTTTTGGATGGCACGCAATGCACGATGAATTGTTGAAAATGGGTCCGATCCCTCCATTGACATCGGCCGGCGCCGTCACGAAGGCTTCTTCAAAAAGGGCATCTCCCACAAAATGGTTTTCCAATTCGGCTCCCGACAAGTTGCTTGCCGGTGAACTGAAGGCACTACTGGTTTCCGAGAACAAGGTTGTTTCTCCACCGGCATACAGTCTTTCAGAAATGATCGGATTAGGAATTGGTTCATAGTCATTGGTACTATCATCGTTGCAGCCGAGCAAAGCGAGGGAACCAATTATAATAAGGACCGATTTATTGCACATGATAAAATTTTTAAATGTTCAGTATGCTGCCTATAAGTTCGTAATGAGTGGCTGTAATTTAGTTTGCAATAATTTTTGAAGTTCGGACACTTTGGTTTGCGCATTTTCAACCGCAGTACGATTCGTTGTGATCGCAATGGTAAACGTTTCAGGTATTTCGATAATGGCATCGATGGCTTCTGATATGGCAGTATTGATTTCGGTGTCCAAGGTTGCATCATACAGGATGACGATATCGGTAAGACCTTTGCCATCGATTCCCTCAAAATCGCCTGAATAAATGTTTTGAATACTGCGGATGTTATCGGCAAAGTCCAATTTCGAGTTATTGCTAAATCGCGATTCCTCTGCTTCGGGCATAGCAGCACCTCCATTGCCGTTCAAAGGAGTTTCGATTTTGCCATTCCCAACTTCGTCGGCAATAGTGATAATACCATCTACAAGTTCGCTCAATGCTGCTTTTTGGGAGGAGTAAATACTTGCGGATTCTCCGGCATGCGTAAAATTTCTTGCAAAATCATTGCCGGTGTTGGCCCATCCGGTATACAATTGTTCTGTTTTTGATTCCAGATTCTCTGTTGCGGCCACCAAATATTCGAGTTCCCGTAATGTAAATTCTGCAGCCGTCTTCGTATTATTCAAACCCCAAACAAAATATTCGATTGTATGAAATCCCCTGGCCTCGTTATTGCTTTCCAATAACGACGGTGTGATGGCCTGGGTACTATTTAATATGGCATTGATATCGTTTAGGTTTACCGGCCAGGAATCAATTGCAGGGTCGATACCTTCAGTGTCTACCGGGCCATATAAAAAGCCTTCCGATTTTTCCCAGGGCGAACGGGTTGCCATCCAAGCTTCCTTGACCGCTGTAAGGGATGCCTCATCATCAAGTGACAAATTTTGGGCGGCTGTTTTTAAACTGGTCGCGTTGTTGAAAAGACGTTGATAGGTGGCGGTAATAACTTCGCGGGATACATTGGTTAAGACTTCCTTATACAGGATTGCCTTGGTGTCGACGGGCTCGTTAAGGTCGTCGTTTGAGCTCGCATCGGTACAACTTGTAATTATAAATTGACTTAAAATTGAAAAACTAAAAAGGATTGCTGATTTTTTCATGGGTATATATTTGAATTAAAATTTAAAGCCGATGCCTGTCGAAAAAGTGTTTTCGAATTGTCTTTTTCCTGTTGAAATAAGGGTTGATGAATCAAAATTTTCAGACCCCAACCGTCTTATTGAATATTGGATTTTGTAAACGATCTTGGGATGGATAAACCAGTTGAAACCTGCCGTAATTGCCGATCGTTGCCAACGCGGATTGTCGATTACGGTACCTGCCGTCGACTGCATGGTGTCGTAATAATCATAGCGTACAAACGGATATAGCATTTGTATACTTCCCGGACTCAACCAGGGTAGGACATTATAACCGACTTCGGCCGAAATACCCAAGGTACTCTTACCAACGGGGGTTCTTTTTACCCCCAAATTATTCGATAAATTGGCATTTTTAAGGGAAACAATATCCGAGTTCTGTAGGTTGCCATACAATGCAATGGCATTAAAACGCAGGTTATTTTCATGATAACTTATATGCCCTTCGGCCATGGTCACATAGGCAGTCTCCATCATATCATTTTTGGGGCGATTTGCTGCGGCATTATTAACATAGCCCGCCAATCCTACAAAGGTGTCCTCGTGGGTGCCGAAGTTGTAATCGAATCGGCCTGCAAATCCAAAGGATTCTGAATTTACCAGGGCGAAGCGCTGTTGATAGCCACCCTTTATAAAACCTCTCGAAGAAAAGCCGGAAGCATCCAAGCCATTGACCACATAGAGCTTATAGTTTAATTTCTTGGCCAATGTGCCATAAATTTCGACCCCGTTTTCGTACCAGCCAAGGGGAAGGAGCTCATTTTCCATTTCCTGGCGGTGGGTCGTAAAATATTGAACTGGGGTATCAAGTGTTTGATGTAAGCCGAAATACACCTTCATGCGACCTGCCCTAATATTAAAATAGGGGGTAATTTGAAAATTCAGATGTAGTTGTTCGATTTTAACGGATCCACCTTTTTCGATTTCTGCTTCAAATTCCCCAAACTCCTCTTGGTTGTCCAAATCAAGGGCCGACCCGGTTCCGCCATGTTCGAATTCTATTTCCGATTTAAAATTTATCGCGTTGGTGAATTTATATTCCAAATACAGGTTCAGGCGTTCAGCATCGAATTTATTTTTCAGATTCGGATCTGTGTCAAAATCAAAGTTGTAGTAGTTGACCACCCCGTAGCCCGTTAAACTAAAGTTACTCCAGTTTACTACCTTATTGTTGTCAGTAAGACACTGGGCAGCTCGATTTTCCGACCGTTCAGTGCGCAGTTCTTTCTTTATTTCTGCTTTGTGATTCACTATTGATACACTGTCTTGGGCGAAGGTCCAAAACGCAGTAAATAGGAGGAGGATGCAAGCGAAGTATTTCATTAGGTGCTATTAATTTTGGACAAAATAAACTCTTATTTATAATTAATCCAAATAAAAATAACACTATTTAGAATAATTATAAATAAAATTTGTGCAAATAAAATATGATTTTATATTTGCAATGAAATGCTAATTATATTAAATCAGTCTAAATAAGAATAAATTCTATGAAACACATCGTAAGTTGTATTGCGCTATTCATTTCGACCTTTGTATGGGCACAAACCCAGACCGATTCAATCACCTTCGACCCTCAAAAACAACTGAATGCGACACAACGCATTTTATCCGGAAACTATGGATCGGCAGTCACAATAGGAGCCTATGGCGAAATGCAATACCTACAACCTGAAAATGACAACGGCATCTTGGACGTTCACCGTCTGGTATTGCTCTTGGGATACCGTTTTAATGAAAAAGTTCAGTTTGTTTCTGAAATTGAGATCGAACATGTTGAGGAAGTGTATGTCGAACAGGCCTTTATCAATTATAACGTCGCCAATAATGTCAATCTTCGTGGTGGATTAATGCTCGTACCTATGGGCATTATAAATGAGTTTCATGAACCTACGACCTTTAATGGGGTTGAACGCCCTGGCGGGGATCATGACATAGTCCCTTCGACTTGGCGGGAACTCGGTGTAGGCGTAAGTGGTAGGTTCAACACTATTTCACTGGGGTATCAAGCCTATGTCTTCAATGGATTTAAATCTACTGACCTCAATGGTGAAGGCCTGGTGATTGGATTTTTAAACGGATCTAATGGATTGCGGAATGGGCGGCAAAAAGGAATCGAATCTACCGTGAATAGCCCTACATTTTCAGCAAAAGTCGATTACTATGGTATATCAGGTTTGCGGCTGGGCCTTGCCACGTATCTTGGGAAGACCCAGGCGGCAAGTGAAATTGAGGATTTGGATGGCGCCAATATTGGTATTTCAATGATTGGGTTGGATGCGCGATACGTTTATGGGCGATTCACAGCCAGGGGCCAATATGTTTATGCCGCGCTTTCTAATACAGAAAGCTACAACACGCTTACTGACAATGACTTGGGAAGCGCCATGCAAGGATGGTATTTGGAAGGGGCCTATAATCTATTGGCAACCGGGAAAGATCAAAGGCTATTCGCCTTTGCACGATATGAAAATTATAATACACACGCTAGTACTGCGGGATCTTTGCCAATCAACTCGTCCTATGATCGCACGGACCTAACGACAGGTCTTAGCTATCATATTGCTCCTGGTGTGGTCTTAAAAGCGGATTATCAATTTAAAGGAAACGCTAATGCTGGTGCACAAGTACCGAACCAATTGAATTTTGGTATAGGTGTGTGGTTCTAGACCTTTTTTGGCAGTATCAGCCTACACATTAAAACATGCTCATATTTTATATTGAAGCGATTTAATAAGATAGATTTTAGAAATATTAATAACAATGACGCAAACAAAAAAGAAAGCCATGTTACTGGTACTCGGCATAATTATCAGTACGCTACTAAGTGGTTTTAAGGTAGCGGACTCTGCCCCAAAAAGTTAGGAAAGAGGTTCAAAAGGTCTTCCAGATTACCGATTTTACGGTTGATAGCGTCGATATTCCCGAAGGGTTGAGATTACAGCTCCCATCCCGAATGACCCCTGAAAATTTTTTTAAGATTCAAACGGAGGCCAAGGTACTTGGGTATGCCTATATGGATAAAGCTGCTAGTAAAACGGCCTTTTTTGATTATTTGGTGATTTTTAATGCCAGGCTTGAAATCATTCAGTCCAAAGTGCTGACCTACCGGGAGGAATATGGGGGTGAGATCGGTAGCAGAAGATGGTTGCAACAATTCTTGGGAAAAACAGGAAAAGATCGGGTTGATTACAAAACGAATATCGATGGTATTTCTGGTGCTACAATTTCTGTACGGTCTATGACTACTGCCATTGATCAACTCTTACGTAGCATTGGTATCTTACAAGAAAATAAAATTCTAAAATGAAATACAACGGCCTTTTAGCATCATTTCCAAAAGAAATAAAAGTTTTTATAGGAACCTTTGTAATCGTTCTTTCCATAGGTTTTTATACCGGACTATTATTTGTATCGCAAACAGGCACGTATCATGCCAGTGGAATTGAAGAAAATTATCTTGGGAATGAATCAAGGGAAGCGGCCGAAATAATGAAGTTTAAAAAGAGTCCAAGGGAAATGCTTACGATCATTCATACCCACATACTCTCTATGTCCTTCATCTTCTTTCTCTTGGGCGGCCTCGTTTGGATTGCAGATTTGCCAAAAAAATTGAAATTCTTTCTGACAATAGAACCCTTTATTTCGGTCATTTTGACTTTTGGAGGGATTTATTTTCTCTGGCTCGGCATGACATCGATGAGGTATGTGATTATGGTATCCGGAATTTTGATGACCATCAATTTCGTAGGTTCTACAATTTTGGTGCTATTCCAATTGATCAAAAAGTCCGTTTTATACCCAACATAGAATCCAAATAAAAATAGTACATTTGCACGCAATTAATCCTTAATTGCCATGGAAGCCCACCTAAATAAAATTCTCGGAGAAGGTTTAACGTACGACGATGTACTTCTTGTGCCCGCCTACTCCGAAATACTCCCGAGGGAAGTCAATATTCAAACACAATTCACCCGAAATATCGTGATAAACATACCCATTGTGTCGGCCGCGATGGATACCGTGACCGAATCCCGCATGGCTATTGCAATCGCACAAGAAGGAGGTATCGGGGTGTTGCATAAGAATATGACGATTGAACAACAGGCCCTAAAAGTGCGAAAGGTAAAAAGGGCGGAAAGTGGTATGATCTTAGACCCTGTAACTTTGCCAGCAACTGCTTTGGTGGGTGATGCCAAAGCGAATATGCGTGAATTCAGTATTGGGGGCATTCCGATCGTCGATGCGAAAGGCAAATTAATCGGAATCGTAACCAATCGGGACCTTCGCTTTGAAAAGAATGATGCGCGGCCCTTATCCGAAGTCATGACCGTCAAAAATCTGGTTACCGCCCGTGAAGGTACCTCCTTGGAACAAGCGGAGGGCATTCTACAAGAGCATAAAATCGAAAAACTTCCCGTTGTAGACAAAGACTTTACCCTAGTCGGTCTTATTACTTTTAGGGATATCACCAAACTGACCCAAAAACCAATCGCCAACAAGGACCAATATGGCAGGTTGCGGGTTGCCGCGGCCATCGGTGTTACGGCAGATGCCGTTCAGCGGGCAGAAGCCTTGGTCAATGCAGGCGTAGATGCCGTGGTTATCGATACAGCCCATGGTCATACTCAAAATGTTGTCAAAACATTGAAGGAGGTAAAGAAAAAATTCCCCGCTCTCGAGGTCATTGTAGGCAATATCGCCACTGGGGAAGCAGCAAAATTTTTAGTTGCGGCCGGGGCCGATGCCCTGAAAGTAGGTATTGGACCAGGTTCTATTTGTACCACCAGGGTGGTTGCCGGTGTAGGTTTTCCACAATTTTCGGCGGTTCTTGAGGTTGCATCGGCCATTAAGGGCTCAGGCGTTCCAGTCATTGCCGATGGCGGTATTCGCTACACGGGCGACATCCCAAAGGCCATAGCCGCAGGTGCCGATACCGTAATGTTGGGATTCCTCTTGGCAGGAACCAAGGAATCACCGGGGGAAACGATTATTTATGAAGGCCGGAAATTTAAGTCGTATCGTGGAATGGGTTCTGTCGAAGCCATGAAACAGGGTTCGAAAGATCGTTATTTCCAGGATGTCGAGGACGATATCAAAAAACTAGTCCCCGAAGGTATTGTTGGTCGCGTTCCTTATAAGGGCGATTTGTATGAGAGTATTCACCAATTTGTTGGAGGACTGCGGGCAGGGATGGGCTATTGTGGCGCCAAGGACATAGCTAGTCTAAAGGAAAAAGGCCGATTCGTAAAGATAACGGCCAGTGGTATCAACGAAAGCCACCCACATGACGTTACCATTACTTCAGAATCCCCTAACTATAGCCGATAACTTCGAATCGTTCCAATTCATTTAGTGTAGTACATCGATAACTTTACCGATCTTGGTCGCTTTTACGTAACTTAGAATGTCGCAAGTAACTTGACGCCCGGCTTTATCGTTTTAAGGTTTGCCCAACGTGTTTTAATCGACTGCTTATGAATACCAAGATCCTGTTCTTCTTTCTTCTGGGATCCTCAACTTTTGCCCAGCAGACCATCGGGGATTTCATTTCCGTCGAACCGGCGTCACAAAGTACCGATTTTGTAATCCCTTCTACTCATCTATTCCAGAAGCTTATTGAAGCGGGCGACCCATTAACACAGGGCGGTACGCTGCCTAATTTGGGTGATTTTACAGGTTATGTCCCAATTGCGGGAAGTAGCCAGAATGGCTACCTAAGCATTAATTCAGAAACCGCCCCTGGTGCCGTAAGCATTTTGGATATCGATTTCAACGCGGGTAATGGCCTTTGGAACATTTCCAGGTCACAAGCTATAGATTTTTCGTCCGTGGTAGGTACGGCAGCCAATTGCTCGGGAACCGTTACCCCATGGAATACCATCTTATCATGCGAGGAGGTCTTTTTTGATTCGGATTTCAATGGTGATGGGCATAACGATCTAGGTTGGTGTGTAGAAATCGATCCTGCTACAAAGTCCGTAATTGATAAGAGATGGGCCCTCGGTAATATGAAACATGAGAATGTCGTCGTACATTCTAATAGAAGAACCTTATACGAAGGGGCCGATAACAATCCTGGATATTTATATAAGTTCGTAGCTGACAATGCCGATGACCTTAGCAGCGGCAGGCTGTATGTATACAAAGGTTCGAAAAACGGCCCGGGAGATTGGATCCAAATAAACAATAGTACACCGGCCGAGCAGAATACAACGGTAGCACAGAGTACTTCTGCGGATGCTACCGCCTTTAATGGCATCGAGGATGTTGAAATCGGCCCAGATGGCTGGATTTATTTTGCCGTCAAGAACGAAAGCCGAGTCTATCGTTTACAGGATTCAGATCCTATTACCGGCACGTCAGTGCCCCAGGTGGAAACTTATGTCGGGAATACCTCGTATACCATACCCAATGAAAATGGGAGTTCAATAGTTCCTTGGGGCAGCGGCAATGACAATCTGGCCTTTGATGGCGATGGCAACTTATGGGTGCTTCAGGATAGCGGCAATCTTCAAAATTATATTTGGGTCGTCGAGAAAGGTCATACTCAAACGGCTCCGAAAGTCAAAATCTTTGGTCGGACCCCAATCGGTTCCGAACCCACTGGGATTACCTTCTCTCCTGATTATCGCTTTTTATTTATGTCTATCCAACATCCGAACAGTGGGAATAACGCAACTATTCAAATCGATGCCGCAGGGAATGAGGTGGCATTTAACAAAAATACCACCTTGGTTATAAAAAGAAGGGAAGCAGTAAATCAAGTTTGGTACTTGGATGCGGATGGAGACCAATTTGCCCATCCTACAACGATAACCAGCGCTAGCAGTCCAGGCGCGGGATATACGCCTGTTGTCTTGCCAACTACCGATTGTGATGATAATGATGCCGCCATCAACCCGAATACAATCTGGTATTTAGATGCCGACGGGGATGGGTATGCCGACCCGCTTACCCAGCAAAGCTGCACGAATCCAGGAACGGGATACACCACAGCAGTCCTGCCGGTAACCGATTGCGACGATTCGGATGCCGCAGTTCACCAAATGATTACTTGGTATTTAGATGCCGACGGAGATCAGTATGCAGAATCCTGCGACGGTTGATAGCTGTACCAATCCAGGAACGGGCTACACCTCAACTGTGCTACCGACAACCGATTGCGACGATTCGGATACCGCGGTTCACCAAATGATTACTTGGTATTTAGATGCCGACGGGGATCAATATGCAGATCCTGAGACGGTTGATAGCTGCGCCAAGCCGGGAACGGGCTACAGTGCAACTGTATTGCCTACCACCGATTGTAATGACCTTGATAGCAACTTAAATCCCGACACGTTATGGTATTTGGATACGGATTCAGATGGGTATGCCGATGCCGAGCCCATAAAAAGTTGTTCGAGTCCCGGGGAAAGTTATACCACCGTGATGTTGCCAGTCAAAGAGGTTACCATCCCAGATGATGGCATATTGTATCCTAATCCAACATCGAATGAAGTATTCATCGATATGGGAAGGGACTATGAGGAGGTCGAAATGACGGTCTTAAATCCCCTAGGTCAGGTCATTGCCCAAAGTAGGTTTAAGAATACATCAACCATCAATTTCATGCTTGTTGATAAAAGTACGGGCGTATATTTTGTACAGTTGATGGCCGATGACCAACGGGTCGGATTCTTTCGTGTTATAAAATTATGAGCACACATCCCCATACACCCCAACCTAATGGCTGAAATGGAGTATCATTTACTTACATTCCTTGTTTTATACACAGCGTTCGTTCAGAACGTTGGTGTTCATTTTAGTAATTGTAAATGCGGTCGTCTTCCTCAAAATACAACCTAATGAATGCGAAGACTTTGATTATCATGCCAACCATAAATTATATGATGAATTGGCCCAACAAAGAGCCACAAAACTAAATTTGTGATAACTGGGCGATGACTACTGGATCCGGTCAATTGGGTTACTTGGCCTTATAATATTTTAAATCCTTTTTATTTACCCTCGCCACTATAGGTTTTCCAGTCTTTTTCCTTGTAGATGTTATCGCCGAAATATTTAGCGATGTTTAAAAAGGGCTCGGGTTTTTGGTATCCTGGAACCGGTGACAACATGTTCATTTTTTCGTCCAGAAAGATAGTAGTAGGATAGCTTAATCGGCCTTGCATTAAAGCTGCGGCAAATTCATGGTAGCCTTTTCGGCCTTGTGGAACAAATTTATAGGTCTTCCCTTTAAATTCGATAGGCTCAGTGCCCTCTCCATCCAATTTCACCATATAAAAATTCTTAGACATGTAAGCGGCGACTTCCTCATTTTGAAAGGTATCCTTATCCATTTTCTTGCACCATCCGCACCAGTCTGTATATACATCGATGAATATCTTTTTTGGGCTTTTTTCAGTTTTCACCATGGCGGCGGCCTCCTGCCAAGTAAGCCATTTAACTTCTTGCGAATGAAGCGATACGGAACAGCATCCTAGGAAAATAACTAAAATAAATGTAAGTCTGGCGTGCATTTGCAATTTCATGGTGAACCTGTATTTTGGACCATAAGTCGTTAAGTACTTCCAAATCTAACGAAAATACCCCAATTTTATTTCAATAGCGATCTTAATAGTGCGACCGGTCGCGGGTTAGATTACCCATTTTGGAGCAAACTACCGCGTATCGTTGCTGTTTCCTGAAAAAACTTCTGACTAGAATCCCTATAATTCCTGGCTATTTTACACCGACGTGCGCCTTTTCTGATTTCGACTCGAACAGGTTCCCAGCATCTACCTGATTTTTCAACAAATCCTCGAAGGACTCCCGTTCACGAATCAAATGGGCCTTGCCCTTATACCATAAAACCTCTGGTGGCCTAAATCGTGAATTGTAGTTACTGGCCATGGTAAAGCAATAGGCACCCGCATTCCTAAAGCAAAGGATATCCCCTTCGGCAATCTCATTGATCCGGTGATTATTGGCAAAGGTGTCGGTTTCACAGATATACCCGACCACTGAGTAAAAGCGTTCCCGACCGTCTGGATTCGAAATATTGATTATACGATGAATCGCCCCATAGAACATGGGCCGTATGAGATGGTTGAAGCCACTATCGATTCCTGCAAAAACAGTTGAGGTAGTTTGTTTTACCACATTTACTTTTGCCAGAAAATAACCTGCCTCGCTGACCAAAAATTTACCGGGTTCGAAGGCGAGCGTCAATTCCTTGCCATATTCCTTGCAGAATTCATTGAATCGCGTACTGAGTTTTTTTCCTAATTCCTCGACATTGGTTTCTATATCCCCTTCTTTATAAGGTACCTTAAAGCCGCTGCCAAAATCTATAAAATCGAGGTTTTTGAAATTTTTGGCAGTTTCAAAAAGAATTTCGGAGGCATAGATAAAAACATCAATATCCAATATGTCACT
Source organism: uncultured Solirubrobacterales bacterium (assembly GCA_963817905.1). Classification (GTDB taxonomy): domain Bacteria; phylum Actinomycetota; class Thermoleophilia; order Solirubrobacterales; family 70-9; genus VRUE01. The sequence continues at coordinate 1,805,895 of CAWFPS010000003.1, forward strand.
TCCCGTGTGCATATGTATGCCATTGATATTCATTTTTGTAAGATCTCACGATCCGCAATAAATGCGGAATCTGATGGATGCTTATACCAAATTTAGAATCGATATGGCCTACTGATATCTTTGAATTTCCCCCTGCCATTACATGGGGATTGATGCGAATACAAACTGGGATTTTAGGATGCTTACTACCAAATTGTTCTAATATGGAAAGATTATCGATATTGATGCGTACCCCAAGCGCTGCGGCCTCCTCGATTTCCTCCAAGGAAACCCCATTGGGCGTAAAAATGATATCCTGAGGTTTAAAGCCAGCCAGCAGGCCCAACTGAACTTCTTGAATTGAGACAGTATCCAAGCCACTTCCCAAATGGTTCATCAACTTTAAAATAGCAATATTGTTTAGGGCCTTGGCAGCATAATTCAATTTTAATCGTTTAACACCGCTAAAAGCCTTGGTCAAGCGGTTGAACTGGGATATGATTTTTTCAGAATCATATACATAAACCGGGTCCCCATAGGTTTTTGCGATTTTCAACAGATCAGCATAGTTCATAGTCTCATAATTTGGCACAAAGCTAGTTTATTGTCTGAATTACGCAAAAAATATCCAATACAAAATAATAAATACAACAAAATGTTATAAATAAAACAAGTCGTGTCTTAAATTCATTTTGCCCATGTGCCTTTTGAATTGTATTTTTAAACAAATCCACTGCGCTATGAAATTGCCATTTTTCCCATTACAATCGGTATTTTTTCCAGGTGAGACCGTGCCTTTGCATATTTTCGAACCCCGTTACAAGCAGCTCATCAAAGATTGTCAAAAAGACGCCATTACCTTTGGAATCCCGGTTTACATCTATGAAACTGTCACATTTGGTACGGAGGTACAGTTAGTAGAGGTGGTTACTACCTATGAAAATGGTGAAATGGATGTCGTCTGTGTTGCCAGACAGGTTTTTAAAATAGTGAACTTTGAAAATGAACTGCCAGGAAAGCCCTATGCCGGAGGGGCCGTTGCATTTTTGGATGTTGTCAATGATGGGGTGGAAAGTGATAAGCTGCGGGTTTTGAGTAAAATACAAGCGCTTTATAAACTCATGGACGTGCCTTTTACGCACATACCTATTGACAAGTTCAATAGTTATATCCTGGCACACAAAATGGGGCTTTCCTTTGAACAAGAATTCGAGTTACTCCAAATTGCAAGTGAAAGCGAAAGGCTTCGTTACCTCTTCAGCCATTTGGAAAATACGATCCGCGTGCTTAAAGAGGTCGATCGTACGAAACGGACCATTAAACTGAACGGGGATTTTAGAAATTTCGACCCATTGGATTTCCATGAATTCAAAATACAGTGAATCGGCTTACGAAATCATAGGATCAAGGTTTCAAATTTAGTAGGTCGTTTTGACCTTGCCCTTGACGCGATGTGCTTTTTATTGCAAAACAGAAGGGCTCATTTATTTTTAAAGGTAGTGAAAATACTGTCTTTCATATTTTTTACTGTCGACCAGCACAAGATACTGTTAACAATTTTGCTATTTTTGCACCGAACCTAAAGACACCTTTATATGAACCTTCACGAATATCAGGGAAAAGAAATTTTGGCAAGCTTTGGCGTACGCATCCAAAGAGGAATCGTTGCCCACAATGCCAAGGAAGCAGTCGAGGCTGCAAAACAATTGACAGCAGAGACTGGAACCTCATGGTATGTCATCAAGGCCCAAGTACATGCTGGGGGAAGAGGCAAAGGTGGCGGTGTGAAGTTGGCCAAGAATCTTAAGGAAGTAGAAGAAATTGCCGGTAAAATAGTCGGTATGAATTTAGTAACGCCTCAAACTTCTGCAGCGGGCAAAAAAGTACACAAAGTTCTTGTAGCCGAAGATGTTTATTATCCTGGTGATAACGAGACAAGTGAATTTTATATGTCGGTACTTTTGAATCGGGGAACTGCCAGAAATATGATAATGTATTCGACCGAAGGAGGTATGGATATTGAAGAAGTGGCCGAAAAGACTCCGCATCTGATTTTTACCGAAGAAATAGATCCGGCTACTGGGCTGCTGCCTTTTCAGGCACGAAAGATTGCGTTTAATCTTGGGCTTTCAGGGACCGCATTCAAGGAGATGATTAAATTCGTAACCTCCTTGTACAAGGCGTACATTGAGAGCGATGCCAGTATGTTTGAAATCAATCCGGTACTTAAAACATCCGATGATAAGATTATGGCGGTCGATGCCAAGGTAGCAATTGATGACAATGCCCTTTACAGAAGGAAGCAATATGCCGAAATGAGGGATTTATGGGAAGAGAACCCAATTGAGGTAGAGGCTAGGGCCGTTGGCCTCAACTATGTCGATCTTGATGGCAATGTTGGATGTATGGTGAATGGAGCCGGTTTGGCCATGGCGACGATGGACCTTATTAAAATGGCAGGTGGCGAACCCGCCAATTTTTTGGATGTTGGCGGTACTGCAGATGCGAAACGTGTTGAGGAGGCCTTTCGGATCATCTTAAAGGATAAAGCCGTGAAGGCGATACTTATAAATATTTTTGGTGGGATCGTACGGTGTGACCGCGTTGCACAAGGGGTCGTTGATGCCTATAAGAATATGGGCGACGCCATCAAAGTGCCCATTATCGTTCGGTTACAGGGTACCAATGCAGAGCTGGCCAAAGAAATCATCGACAATTCTGGACTGGCCGTACATTCCGCGGTACAGTTTCAGGAAGCGGCCGATAAGGTAAAGGCAGTTTTGGCGTAGCTATAAATTTTTAGTTCAAGTTTAATAAAAGGTCGTGTGTAAACACGGCCTTTTTTATTTTGATCGATGTAGCCTACCATACAGCGAATTAACATTGTTTAAATCGGCATGAGTGTCTTGATAGGGAAATTCGACGCCGTAATTTCGTGCGAAAAAAGTAGCACCGAAAAATTAAAAAAATGTTAATTATTAGGATTCCTGTAACATTCTTTCTTCATAGGCGTCTCTTAAATAACATCATCAATCATCAATTAATTAAAAACAAACAAGTCATGAGAAAAATTAGTGTAGTACTAATAGCTGTAATGCTATTATCAAGTGTAAGTAGTTTCGCGAACCATGCCCCTAAAAGGGATAAGATGGCAAAGGACCTATCTGCTCAGATTGCCGACCTATTAGATCACAACAACTTCGTAATCACCTCCAACGATTTGACGGCAAATGTTAGTTTCACAATGAATAAGAAAGGCGAAATCATTGTCCTTTTTGTTGACACTGACAGTCCCGTTCTTGAAGGTTTCGTAAAAAGTCGATTAAATTATCAAAAGGTCGACGTTGATGGATATCGTGAAGGAAAAAGGTATACTGTGCCTGTACGAATTACAGAGTCTTAATAAAATAAGACCTAGGAAAAAATCCTGATTCGCATACGTTGCGAGGTCAGGATTTTTTTTTGTTCTTATATTTTACAGCACTAATATCCCGGTCCATTTTCTTACGCTGTAACGCCTTATAAACAGGTTTAGGCCGTTCCGATTTTGCCGCCGATTGCTTTTGCATCAACACTTCCCCTGGTGTTTTCGGATATTCCTTAGTACCTCTTAGATAGATAACCAGGCCGTTTAAAAAATTTCGTAGCACTTGATCGCCACACGCCATAAAATTCGGATGGTCTTCCTTCCTGAAGAATGCGCCTAATTCGCTTTTTGATATTTTGAAATCTACCAATTTCAATATTTCGACGATATCGTCGTCGCGAAGCATTAGGGCAACCCGCAGCTTTTTGAAAATATCATTGTTACTCATTTTGAATCGTCAATTTTTGGCAAGGTATCACAAAATTATGATTGTTGCTTTCCAGAGAGATATTTAGTGGTTCTTTTTGAGGAAAAACCAGTTAAAAAAAGAGTGGTCCGCCCTTGAAGTTATTTTGATCCCACGCCGTGTGCAGTTGTTGGTAGCTTCTAATTATGATAACGATATGATTGTCATAGCCCAGGATACCCCCGGCTACTTTTGATTGAATCGCACAAGAAGGGCGCGAATCCTCGATTTTAAAAGACATAATGACATGTTAACAACAATTAAAGCTGACAAAACGGCATGTTTGTATACTTGGTACACCCTTTGTCTATACGTGATAAGAAAATAAAAGCAATGTCTAATTAAAAACATACGATTATGAGCTTAGTAAAAAGAAACGATGTATTGTTCCCTTCATTGATGAACGAAATCTTTAAACCCGATTGGTTCGGAGGCCTTGAAAATAGCAGGTTTGAGGTTCCGGCAGTAAACATCAAGGAGAATGAAAAGGATTTTGAATTGGAATTGGCCGTTCCGGGCAGGAATAAGAAAGATTTCAATATCGAGGTCGATAAGAATATCCTAACTGTTTCTTCTGAAATCAAAAGGGAAGAAGATACCTCCGCCGACAATTATACACGAAGGGAGTTTACGTATTCGAATTTCAAACGGGCATTTACCTTGCCTGAAACCGTAGAGGCCGACAAAATCGACGCCACGTATGTTGATGGTCTCTTGAAATTCACATTACCTAAAAAACTAGAATCCCTTCCCAAACCAAAACGGCTAATCGAGCTGTCGTAAGAAAATTGAAAGAAATTATGTTCAATCCTATTGCCTTTTAATGGGACGTTCATAAGGCCCACCTGCCGGGAAGGCAGGATTGGTTTAGTTGGTTAGTTGGGAAAGTGCCTCCGATTGCGGGGGCACTTTTCATTTGGAAACTTATTTTAAGGGTTCGGTCAAAATCGCTAAACAACTTTCTATACCTTCTAAAAAGTTGCCCAACCGAAGATTTTCATTCGGGCCATGTATACTATTGTCGGGATTCGGGATGCGAATCGAAACGGCCGGAAGTCCTAAAGCCGAAATAAATGGGGCCATGGGCTGGGAGCCTCCTGTTGTCCTCATGTTCACGATTTGATCGTCAAAAATTTTAGAGAGCGCCTTATTCAAGAATTGTCCTATTTCCGAATCGATTTCGGTTCGAAAGGGCAACGAGCCCAAACGGTAGTTAAAGGATGCTAAATTCGAAAATTGCATGCGCTCGGCATCTGTGGGTATCGAATCAATAAGGTGGTATCCGTTTTCTTCGATGTAGGTTTTTAAAAGGCCCATCAGCCGTCCACCATCTGATTCGGGTACTAACCGCATGTCGATTTCAGCGGTTACGTCGGCCGGAATAACCGTACGAACCTCATTGCCGGTCCATGCTGCATTCAATCCCCTGATATTCAACGAAGGAAATTGCATGGCTTCTTCATAATTAGTTCCGATCGACTCGGCCTTTGCAATCCCCAATTGCAGGAGAAGACTATCCGTATTCTCGGGGATTTTATTGAGAAATGCTTTGTCCTTATCGCTTAAGGTGATGCCATCATAAAACCCTGGAAGGGTAACTTTTCCTTTTGAATCCTTCAAGCCGCCCAACAATCTGGCCATCCCGAAAACCGGATTGGGCGCGAAATTTCCATATTGTCCACTATGTAGTGCATATCGTGGACCATAGACTTTGATCGTCGCCGTGGCAATTCCCCGGGCCCCATAGGTAAGTGTTGGTAAATTTGATAAATGTCGCGTACCATCCATTATGAATAACATGTCGGCCTGTAGCAATTTTTTGTTTTGAATTACGGCATCCGGTAGTTGGGGTGAGCCCATTTCTTCCTGAAAATCCATAATCACCTTGACATTATAGTTCGGTTTGATCTTTTTCTCTTGCAAGATCTGCAAAGCCGTAATGAATGACATCGCAGGTCCTTTTGAATCGGAAGCGGAACGCGCAAAGATCCGCCAATCGGGATTGAATCCTGATTTTAGGGAGTTAAAATCGACGTGCTGCCATTTCCCGTCGCGGTACGTTTTGAGCACGGGCACAAATGGATCGGCCTGATCCCATTGCGATGGGTCTACGGGTTGGCCATCGATTTGTAAATAGAAAAGTACGGTTTTACCCTTTGGGTTCATTTTTTTTTCGGCGAAGAGCAGGGGAGCCCCATTCGTGGAAATTACCTGGGTCTCAAAATCCAACTCTGAAAATAGGCGTTCACTCCATGCTAAATTAGCAGCAACCTGATCAGGATATTGACCATCATTTTGCAGTCTTAAAAATGCATCAAGGGCACCAACTGCGTCCATGAATTTATCATATGCAGCCCCCTTGATTTCCTCGGCCGATAATTTCTGAGCACATAGAACGTCCGGGAAAATTAGCACGAACAGCAACAAGATACCTAGAATTTTTTTTTGCGTCATGTCCTCGAAAAACAGCTAATAATTTCAGTGATATTCCTAAAATATATGTTTTAGACTTGTCTAAAAAATTAAATTAAAACACTTTTAACCAATTTATTATACATTATTATTTAAAATTATAGTTTATCTAATTTGAAATTAGCGTCCCTTATTAAAAATGCTGCTTTTTGCTTGTATTTCAGTCTTGTTCCTGTAATATTTTTATTTCGTCGCGCAGTTTTGCCGCCTGCATAAAGTCAAGATCTTTGGCCGCTTTTTCCATAGCCTTTCTTTTTTCCCGTATTAACTTTTCAATTTGTTCCTTCGTCAAATACGCAAGATCTGGTTCGGCAGCACGTATTTCCTCTTTCTCAAAATGATAGGTAGAAACCGAATTTTTCGCAAGGGCATTGTCCAGACTTTTATTCAATGCCGTAGGTGTAATATGATTTGCCAGATTATAGGCTGTTTGTTTTTCACGACGATAATTAGTTTCGTCGATTGTCATCTGCATACTGGCCGTAATCTTATCTGCGTACATAATCGCCTTGCCATTCAGATGCCGTGCCGCCCTTCCTACGGTTTGCGTCAACGAACGATTACTGCGTAAAAACCCTTCCTTATCAGCATCTAATATGGCCACAAGGGATACTTCCGGAAGATCCAGGCCCTCGCGCAATAGATTTACCCCGATCAGCACATCAAAAATCCCTTTTCTTAAATCTTGCATGATCTCCACGCGTTCCAGGGTATCCACATCACTGTGAATATAGCGGCATCTTACATCGATTCGGGCCAAATATTTGGCAAGTTCCTCGGCCATTCGTTTGGTCAAGGTCGTTACCAAGGTACGCTCGTCTTTTTCTACGCGTTGGTGTATTTCCTCGACCAAGTCGTCTATCTGGTTAAGACTTGGCCTTACTTCAATGATAGGGTCCAAAAGACCCGTCGGACGAATGACCTGTTCTACGAAGACCCCTTGGCTTAATTGCAGTTCATAATCGGCAGGTGTAGCACTTACATAAATAACCTGATTTTGTTGTACCTCGAATTCTTCAAACTTTAGGGGTCTATTGTCCATGGCGGCCGGGAGGCGAAAACCATAGTCAACAAGGTTCACTTTACGGGATCGATCCCCACCATACATGGCATGAACCTGAGGAATCGTGACATGGCTTTCATCTACCACCATTAAATAATCGTCAGGAAAATAATCCAATAAGCAAAAAGGCCGGGTTCCCGGTGCGCGCCCATCGAGATATCTTGAATAGTTTTCAATGCCCGAACAGTATCCCAATTCCCGTATCATTTCCAAATCAAAATTGGTTCGTTCTTCAAGACGTTTTGCTTCCAAGTGTTTTCCGATTTCCTTAAAATAATCGACCTGCTTGACCAAGTCATCCTGAATTTGGTGGATGGCGTTTTGCAATACATCTTGTGAGGTTACGAACATATTCGCCGGGAAGATGTTCAAATTCTCATAAACTTCAAGGACCGTATTCTTGAAGGGGTCGAAAGCTTCGATTTCCTCGATTTCATCCCCAAAAAAATGAATTCGGAAAGCATGGTCGGCATAGCTTGGAAAAACATCGACTACATCGCCCTTGACCCTAAAATTCCCGTTCCGAAAATCCATTGTTGTCCTTGAATACAACCCCTGGACCAATTGATGTAAAAATTTGGTACGCGCTATTACTTGATTTTTTTGTATCGAGATTACATTTTTTTGAAACTCGACCGGGTTCCCGATACCGTACAAACAAGAAACCGAGGCTACTACCAACACATCGCGCCTTCCAGACAGCAGGGAGGAAGTAGCACTAAGCCTTAATTTTTCGATATCCTCGTTAATTGAAAGATCTTTTTCAATATAGAGTCCGGACGTTGGGATATAGGCTTCGGGCTGATAGTAGTCATAGTAGGAAACGAAATACTCTACGGCATTTTCAGGAAAAAATTGTTTGAATTCAGAATACAGCTGGGCTGCGAGCGTCTTATTATGTGCCAATACCAAGGTCGGCCGCTGCACTTTTTCGATGACATTGGCCACGGTAAATGTTTTACCGGAACCGGTTACGCCTAATAAGGTCTGATACCGTTCTCCTGTCTGAATCCCTTCAACCAATTGTCGGATGGCTTCCGGTTGGTCACCCGTTGGTTTGAAATCTGATATAACTTTAAATCGCATACCCCAAAATTACGAAAGCCGGTTGATTTTATATACTAAGAACAGGAGAATCCTACATCAACGTTTCAACGTGAAATGGCCTTTAATTTCTATATTATCGGCGGTAACGGCTTTGAACCAATAATCGGATGAAGGAAGGGGCCTTCCATTCGAATTGCCATCCCAACCCAATGACTCAGGTTTTACTTGGGCCAATAAGCTGCCATAACGATCATAAATCGAAATAATCGACAAGGTCATCTCATAATTTTCGGGTGGATTAACGTACTGCCAGTAGTCATTGATTCCATCCCCATTCGGGGTAAAAAAAGGAGGAAAATCCTTTATATCCAAATCTCGATCAACTGTTCGCTTTGCAATCCCACACCCATTTTTATCGCGAACATACGCTATGTGGCCACCTCCCAGTACGTGCTCAAAAATTGGACTGTCCTGATATGGTCCTTCGACGGCGTCTAAAGCGTATTCATAGCTACTCATGCCACTTGCCACTATTGTAATTTCCTTTCCGGGTGGGGTATTCCGTACATCGATAGACAGTATCGTGGCCATTTCGGAAGTAACTACTGAAAAAAGTTTTGTTTCGGCGCATTCTACGGTGCTCCCATTGACCAGAATGTTATTATACGCCTCGTAGCGATACCTGCCTGGCTCAGTGAGATGAACTTCCCGACTTTCGGACATCAAGGTCTCTGCACTCCCGCCAATCGTTTTGAACCACCGGAATCCATCTGCTGAATCTGCTGTGGTGATTGTATAGGGCAGTTCGTCACTACAAATGCCAATGATACTGGGAAATTCAATGGTTGGTTTCGTTGTTATGATCTCCCCGGTAACCATATCGACATACGGGGAACAACTGTAGGCCGGGGGGCCCGTTGAGAAACTTTCTTCGGAGCACGGGGCATTTTCCCCATTTTCGTTCGTAGGTGTTATTTGCACAAAGATCAAGGTTTCATTGGGCAAATCACTGCGTGGTTCATAAGTCAGGACATTGCCTACGTTTTCATTGTCAAGAATGTCAACGCCTCCCGGGGAAGTTCCTATAGAGATTCTATAATTGGTGGCTGTTGGAGCATATGCCCACGTTAAATCGGTTACAATGGTCACATTTGCCGCATTGTTATCTGGTGCAATTAGTCGCGTGCATGGTGGTGGGCTGGTTACGTTCTCTGTGGTAAATGTAATTCCAGGACATGCTATGGGAGGACCGTCATAGGGTACAATACTTATACTTAGATAAATCAAGGTGTTATCGGGCAGGCCGGTAGGTGCCTTATACGAATTGAGTACACCGGTATTACGTCGATTTAGTATATCAACACCTCCAGGTGTGGTCCCCATTGATATGATATACCCATTGATACCCGTAACCGCTGTCCAAGTGATAGTGCCATCGACGGGGATATTCGAATCGCCGTTATTAGGATAGGTAATGTTAGGACATTCCTGACCGAAGGCGCAAATACCCCCCCAGTACAAAACGAAAAACATCCAATTTTTCAACATATCTCAAAAATTACTGCACTTTCAAAAGATCGATAGCCTATCGTTTAAGTGTGAAGTGCCCGTGTATTTTCTGACCGCCAAATGAAATGGCCCAATACCAATAATCGGAGGAAGGTAATGGTTTCCCATTGTAATTTCCATCCCATCCTTCGGATTTTGGATCTATTTGGGCAAGCAATTTTCCGAGGCGATCATAAATTTTAATGAATTCTATATTTACTTCGCCGGTATCACGGGGTGGTACGAATTGCCAATGGTCATTGATACCATCCCCGTTCGGTGTGAAGAACCGTGGAAAATTTTCTTCTGTAAAAGCACCTTCCACAAAGCGATCTGTATACCCACAACCATTCTTATCACGAACAAATATGCGATGAGGTCCATCGGATATATTTGTAAACAGGGCGTCCTCCTGGAAGGCCCCGTTCGCAGTATCCAAGGCGTACTCGTAAGCGCCATTACCCCTTACTTTTATCAAATAGCTGAGGCCGCCAAGCTCTCGCGATACTTCTACGGCATCGATGATGGGCAGCGCTGATTGAATCGCAACAAACTCCTTCGAATCGGTACACTCGACAGTAGAACCAACAGCGGCCATTGTATTGTAAATTTCGAATCGATACCGCCCAAGTTGATTAATATGAACCTCCCTATCTTCAGAGAGTAAGGTTTCCGAGCCATCTGAATTCTGTTTATACCAACGATAACCACTGGCCCCTATGCCGGTAGCAATTATTGTATCCGGGTTGTTTGCGCAGATCGCCAATTGATCTGGAATATCAATCGGTGGGCGTAATGTACTGCAATCAACCATGGTTTCCCCTGTGCTAAAGCGCTCTTCTGCACAGGAGGCGGCAAGACCGTTTTCATTATAGGGAACGATACGAACAAATATTTCCTGATTCAAAGGCAATGGTTCGGAATACCTATAGACCAAGACATTGCCAACATCGAAATTTTCTACAATATCCATACCTCCTGGGGTAGTGCCTAACCATATCCGATAGCCCGTAGCTGTTGGAGCATAATCCCAGCGGATTGGGACATTTACATTGACACCGTTTTCCCCGTTTAAGGGTGCATTCATGACCGTGCAAGGTGGAGGTTCCGTTACATCACCGGTCCTAAAGGTTTCACCAGGACATATGATCAGTTGGTTGTTCACGCCAAACATTTCGATCGTTGAATAGATTTGTGTATTTTCTGGCAGACCGACTTCGGGAATGTAAAAATTGGCAGGCCCTGACGAACGTCTATTGAGTATGTCGGTGCCCCCCGGGGTTGTACCTAGTGATATCAAATAGCCATAAATGCCGTCAACGGCAGGCCAGGTGATCGTGGTATTTACCGGGACATTGACTGCCCCATCCGCAGGATTTGTAAGCAATGGACAATTTTGACCATGCAGTGCAAATCCCAAGATAAGTGAGAATAGATATAGCTTTTTTTTTGCATTTGAAATAAATCAAACGCCACAAGATACTACAAATCCCGCTTTTTCAGCAACGCATAGGATGAATAGATAAAGATTGCCGTCCAAACCAATACAATTAAGACAACATACCAATGAACATGGTAGTCAAATGCGAATTTTTCACCGATTTCGTTCGCTATCGACTGTACTGCCTTTAATCTGGAAAAAGGTTCCACGATTAGATTAGACATCGATTGCAGTGGAAAGAAGCCTTTTATTGTCCTGGCCGTATCCCATGATACCAATTTCCATCCAAGCAAGCCAAAGAACATTTGCTCGAGAATGGCCCATAAAATTAGAAAGCCAAGGGCAAAGGCAGACCGTTTTACTAAAATTCCCAAAAAGAGACAGAAGGAGAAAAATCCGACCAATTTTACAAAAAATGCAATCAGATACTCCAATTGTGAGAAAATGATCGAAAGTTCATTGAAGTCAGAATAGATCAACCCCAAAATCAGGGAAACTACAAAAACAAAAACGGTTGATATCACCGCGAAGGTAATCACGGTAAGGAATTTCGACAAGATAAATTCCTTTTTTGACAGGCCATCTATCAAATTTTGTTTGATGGTCTTATTGCTATATTCATTCGACATCATCGAGACGATGACAATGGCAAGAAACAATTTAAAAAGAGCGGTAATATAGGTATTAAAGTGCCAGATGTATGGGAAATTGAAAATACCTTGATCCGCAAGGTGAAATTTAATAGGGCCGATGTCAAATTTTATGGCGGCTATCAAGGCAATTGAAGTCAATAGCACAAAATAGGCTATAATCAAAACCTTACTGGCCCGGTTGTTCCAAAGTTTAATGAATTCTATTTGTAAAAGTCGTTTCATATGCGGTCTTCTATTAATGGGTCTCGTTGGCTAGCGACGGTGTTTTGGTCAGGGTCAAAAATTGTTCTTCCAAACTCTCTTTTCTTTTCACAAGATGGGAAAGCACAATTCCCTTCTCAAACAATAGGGTATTTAACTCCGCCGCTCCCATTTCCTCTTTTAAAAAGGCAGTAACAAGGCCATTTTCTGTTTTTATTTCACCAAAACTGGCATTTCCTTCCAAAAAGATTTTAAGCTTTTCGATCTGCTGGGTCCTCAGTTCAAAAAAACCAAAACTGGCAAGCATACCATCTACGGTACCAGAATATAACTTTTCACCTTTTCTAAGGATTACAACATGGGTACAGACTTTTTCAACTTCGTCCAAGAGGTGGGAGGCCAACAAAATTGTGGTACCTTCAGACGCAATCTTTTTTATGATTTCCCGAATCTGATGTATTCCTTGGGGGTCTAGGCCATTGGTCGGTTCATCGAGGATTAGGATTTCTGGATTGTTCAATAGGGCAGAGGCAATGGCCAGGCGTTGTTTCATGCCTAACGAATAGGTTCTGAACTTGCTGTCCTTGCGGTCCAGTAATCCTACAATTTCTAATTTTTCTTCTACCCGGTCTTCAGGCACTTCCTTAATTTTACAGACCAGTTTGAGGTTCTGGACTGCTGTCATATAGGGATAAAAGTTTGGCCTTTCAATGATGGCCCCTACTTTTTTAAGTGCATCGTGGGTCGTTGTGTTCCCATCGAACCAAGAGAATTGTCCACTCGTCGCATTCACAACATTCAACACAATGCCTAAAGTGGTTGATTTTCCGCTCCCGTTAGGCCCTAGAATTCCATATACATTTCCTTTTTCAATCGTAAACGACAAATCTTTAACCGCGGTCAGATGTCCAAACTTTTTAGTAAGGTGTTGTACGGTGAGTATTTTTTCCAAAATGGTCTTGCTTTTTAATAGTATGCCCTTACTTGACGAAGAAACCCTAAATTTGTTACATACGAATCGCGATAAAATATACCAATCCTATGTCGGAGGAACGATTAATGTCGAAGAAGAAACCCGCTTATCCGGTCAACGAACGGCTTGATGCCTATTTGGACCATTACAACCGAAAAATAGAGATACCCATATTTTATGAGGATCTTCTGCGTTTCTCCGGATCAGTTGTAGTATACGATTCGAATGATGAAGATACTTTATGGATCCGGGTGTATTATTCTGATTGTGATCGGCAGGAAATTGATTTGAGCCTTAAAAAGGTATATTCTATTTTACATTCCGACGGAAGCGATAGCATCATACAATATCTGAATGTGGATGCGGTCGACTATTGCACGTTTGGCAACTCGAAGCCATTCAGAATTAAGGTTCGGAACATTCTCAATGATAACTTCACCTATTTTTACGTCAAGAAGACCGATGCATCCCGTGTATATGGGCTTGAATTAGAGCATATGCTGTCACCATACAATCTTAACTTTTTGGTCTATAAGGATACCTTGATCGAAGAGCATATCTCTGGCATTCCGGGAGATGTTTTTATCAAGGAATTCCTCCCAAAATGCACGGAATCCGAAAAGGCCCAGCTTGCAAAGGAATTCGTAAAGTTTAATGAACGCTGTATGATTCGGCTTTTGGGGGATATGCGTTCTTATAACTATGTCATCGTCCCCACCCATGATTTCGATCATGTGGTCTATAAGATACGTGCAATCGATTTTGACCAACAATGTTTTGAAGGAAAACTTAAGGTCTATCGCCCGCAGTTTTTCAAGGAAAACTTTTTGATGGTCGATCTGGTGCGCGGTAAATTGCAGCGTAATTCAATAGATCAGTACAAGGTCGAAGAGCGATCAATCGTGGCCAAACGGATAATAAGTTCAGAGGATCGCATCGAACAATTGATTAAAATATGTCGGGATGATACAATTTCGTTGGTTGAAAACATCACTTTATTGGGAAGTCAGATTTATGAGCTGACCCTTGACGCAAAATTCAAACGATGCAAGAGTATGGGTGAAATACTGTCTTTGGCATTGGATTTTGTCAAAAGAAACTATGAGAATGTAAGCATGAAGCAGATTATAGAACAGCGGATAAAAATTTAGTGTCATGCCCATTTTGACTGTACCCTATGTGCAGGCATGGTTTCTATGGCTGAATTTTCATACCACAAATCCCATGATCCGTTAAAGCATTCAAATTTTGTGCTTTTTTATCCCTTTACAGTGGTTAGCTTTTTTGTTCCTTGTTAAAATAGACCAAATAGTAATACATCTGTCGCTCCTCGTCCCACCCTTTTTCTACGAATTTTTGTGCCGAATCCAGGTTAATGAAATCAAGTTTTATTTGAATGTTCGTGTCAAGATTAATGACATTCCGCATTTTTTTTCGCGCATCGCTGACAGCCTTGTTGGCAATATCGAAGTTTGAAACATCCTCGATGCTATATTTCGGCCCTTTTTCGACCTTATAGTGTTTAAATTCTGGAATCAATTCTGGGTTTTCCATCACTTCGTTTAAGAAACTCGTCTCCTCAAAAGCGTCGTTCTTGGCAAAATGATTAACGGCACGATTCATAAAAAGGACTTCTTGTTGTTTGTCTTCTGCGGGCAACACAACGTCCTTAGCAAAATTCTGGCAGAATTTCAAATAGTTCTTGGTATAAAAATTGTCATCGGCCAAGGAATCGACCCCCAAGAAATTTTCTAACCAATATTTGGTATCATAACGATTGCTATCTACCGAAAGGACTTTAAAACCATCCTCTTTGTTGACATTAAAAATTAGGCAGCCTTTGTCTAATTTATTGATATTGATCCCTTGCTGAATTACAATATCCAAATTGCTTCCTTTTTCCTTGAACTGCAGAAAGTCATGCTTTAGCTCACTTTTAAAAATGCCCAATGCATCGACTTTTTGATTGTCTAAAAGAATACCGGTCAAATAGGCAATATAGACCTCACCACTCTTAATATGTGGATGATTCGATTGTTCGTAGAGGTGGGTGGCCAATTTTTTTGAGCTTAAATGGGCCACACTGGGTTCGTCGAAAATCTCGGAAACATATTTATACACTTCATTGAATTCAACGTCGACTTCATTGGTCAAATGGTAATAATTTTCTTCTTTCTCACGAAATGGCCTAAAAAAGTATTCCTTTAAAAGACCCGTGGTCTCATCATTTAGTTGATAAGGTTCGGCTGATAGAAAAATGTTTTCGGCCTTATTTTTATTGCCGACACGATGAACCGATAAACTTTCGATATGGGTGGGGTAGAGGTTTATCATATTTTGAAATAGTGGATTAACTAGTTAATTTTCTCTTGGAAATGTTTTGTTTTAACGTAAAAAAGTTGAAGTGTCAACGAGTATGTCGATATAAGGACTTAAGCATACATCGTGTTATTTTAACCTAGAATACCGTCAGTTCCAATTTTCATCGAAATCGAGGTCGTCGTAATTTTCCAGGGTATCATCAAAATCGAAGGTCGGATCCGATTCGAAATTTTTCTCTGGGGGATCTTCGGGCAATTCCCCAAAGCTAAAGAGGACATTTGGATAGGAGCGCCCATTTTCCTTCTCGACAATATCGGCCAATTCAACAAAAAAGGTCCACATACTCAAAAAATCGTATACATAGATAAGTCGGGGTGTATTTTCGGAAAGAACATCCTCTAAATAGGTCTCATTCATCAATTTCACATCCGACCCATTTTCGCCCATATCGAAAAGGGCTATTTCCTGGTCTTGGTTCCAGTCGGCGTCACAGGTATAAAACGAAGCCATCTCATTTCCCATAAATCCAAATGACTGGGCAACTACATTATGAAACTCTTCCAAAGAACTACTTGCATCTACCGCTAAATCCCGAAATATGTCTTCCTCGGCATCTAGAATTATTCGGATCTTGTAAATCATGCCCTTTTTTTTAGGTAGCAGCAAAGTTACAAAGTTTTAGGACTTTTAATGGCATTTCGAGCTTCCAAAATCAAATAGCATTGTACCCCAAAGAGTAAGGAAGCTAGGATAAGGTGTATGGGTTGCGTCGCATAGGGAAATTGAAGATAATACATGGCGATGCCCGTCAAAATCTCGGCCAAGATCAGGATCAAAACCCATCTTATTTTTGAAAAACCCAATTGGAAGCGATATATCCTAAAGGCAATGTACAAGTTTAGCAACCCCACGAAAATCGAAAAGGAGCGGTGCAGATAGAATTGAAAGATAGGTTGTTGCAACCAAAGGTTTTTCGCGGTTTCCCCGAACGAATCGATCTGCGTATCCACGAATTGCCGCACCTGCGTTCCCAAAAGTACTTGGGTTAGGGTTGCCAACATAGCAAAAATCAATAGCCGAACCAGTAAGGAATCCTTTTTGAAATGGTTATTTGTAGTCGTAGATGCTGTTTTATGGATCAAAACGAGCAATAGGGCCACAATGGCCAGGGCCATAAACATATGGATCGTAATCTTTACGGGCTCTAAAACCGAAAAAACAACCGTGGCACCCAACCAAGCTTGAAAGCCCATTCCAAAAACAACCGACCATGAAATCACGGGCACCATCTTATTTTTCTTCCAGTATTTGAATGAATAGAGGGCAAGGGCCAGTGTTGCCAAACCGGCCAAGGCTCCCAAAAGGCGGTTTATGAATTCTACCCAGGTATGGGAGGCGTTAAACTTGGCATAATCGTGTTTGGTATAGGGTTCCCAATGTGCCTTATCAAAGGTTGCCGTAGTTTTGAAGTCTGATGTAGCCACTTGCAATGCGGAATCCAAGATAATCACTTGTCCCTTTTTATACGCGTGGTCCGGTTTCCATTGCAATTCAGAACGATGGGTCGGTGGAATGTAATAGCCAAAGCATTTCGGCCAATCGGGACACCCCATGCCACTTCCCGTCATACGAACCACGGCTCCCGCCAAAATTACGAGATAGACTAAAATCAATGAAATTTTAGCCAGTTTTCTAAACGTTTTATCCATTGATGAGATGCAATTTTAGGCACATATATAAGTCACGTTTGAAGGCTCTTAAAGTAGTGCTGATCAATTTTTAAGGAATTTACCTTGCGTATCCATTTTTGGGATTAGCCCTAGTTCAGTGCCTTTTTTCAGCATCAACGCAAAAGCAGCCTCACGTTCGTTCGGTATCTCGCCTTCCAATATGGCCTCTTTGATAGCCTCCTTAATGATTCCGATTTTTTTACAAGGGTCTAGGTCAAAGACTTTCATTATCTCTTCACCTGTTATGGGTGGCTGAAAATTACGCACATGGTCCCTAGCTTCGACTTCCTCGATTTTTTGTCGTACCACCTTAAAATTATGCTTGTACTTTTTTTGTTTTTTTGAATTTTTAGTCGTGATATCCGCTTCACAGAGCGTCATAAGATCTTCAACGTGATCTCCTGCGTCGAATACCAATCTTCGCACAGCCGAATCGGTCACAAAATCCTCCGAAAGTATGATGGGTCGTGAACTCATCAATACCATTTTCTGAACAAATTTCATTTTATCGTTCAACGGCATGTGCAAGCGTTTGAAAAGCTTGTAAACCATTTTAGAGCCTACAAATTCATGCCCATGGAATGTCCAACCTAATTTTTTATGGAATTTTTTCGTCGGTGCCTTCCCAATGTCGTGCAATAGGGCTGCCCATCGTAACCATAGATTGTCGGTAGTTATTGCAATATTATCGACCACTTCCAAGGTATGCCAAAAATTGTCCTTATGGCGTTGGCCTTCTATCTCTTGTATCCCTTCGAGGGCTACTAATTCTGGAAGAATATAGGGAAGTAGTCCGGTCTTATGCAAAAGGGTGAATCCGACGGATGGTTTATCGCTCTCTAAAATTTTATGCAACTCGTCGACTATGCGTTCCCCGGATATGATTTTAATGCGTTCCCGATTGTTCGTAATGCATTGAAGTGATTCTAATTGAATTTCAAAGTGCAATTGGGTGGCAAATCGGATTGCTCGCATCATCCTAAGGGGATCATCCGAATACGTAATGTTAGGATCTAATGGGGTGCGGATCAGTTTTTTGGCAAGGTCTGATTGTCCATCGAAGGGATCTATTAACTTCCCGAAATCGCTTGCATTTAAGGAGATGGCCATGGTGTTTATGGTAAAATCGCGGCGTTTCTGATCTTCTTCCAATGTACCGTTTTCTACAATTGGCTTTCGGCTATCCCTTTGATAACTTTCCTTACGGGCCCCGACAAACTCTAATTCCAACCCTTGGTGACGAATCATGGCCGTGCCAAAGTTCTTGAAAACGGAAACCTGGGGGCGGCCAGGTAATTTCAAGGCCACTTTTTCGGCCAGTTCGATTCCACTGCCGACGGCTACAATATCGATGTCCTTGGGTATTTGGCGTGCGCAAAGATAATCCCTGACAAAACCACCAATTACATAACAATCAATGCCAATTTCGGCGGCTGCCTCGGCCACTAGACTGAAAATCGGGTTATGTAATGCTGCTTTGTGGTCTTTGAGGTTCAAAGGTTCAATATTTATGATTCTTGGCCGAGTGTATCGAGGTACTTGAATTTTGACTTCAAGGATCGGCGCATTTCTGTGACACGGCTATTTTATCCAGCGAATACAAACCAGAAAGTCCCATTGCCCATCATTAAATTGGGTAAGGATTTTTCGGCCACAGCAACCCAAGTGCTATTCCCGGATTACCTTAACGGTGCCGTCGTTGCCCAATTTAATGATTGACGACGGCGCGTCGTTTGTACTATCGCGATGCAAATTTACCACATAGTCGACTCCTTTTAAAATTACGGGTGATATTTCACCAAAGCTCCTGGGCGTTGGTGCCCCTGATATATTTGCTGAAGTCGAAACGATGGGTTTTTTGAAATTGGTAATCAAATATTTACAAAATTTATCGGTGGCCACTCTTAGGCCCAAGGTGTTGTCGGTAGCAATCAAATTTTTAGCGATGCCTTTTGGCCGATCATAAATTATGGTAATGGGTTTATTTGATAAAGAAATGATGTCATAGGCAACATCCGGCACTTTTTCCACATGCCTTTCAAGCATGGCTTCATTCGAAACCAAGCAAATCAAGGCCTTGCTATCTTCCCGTTGTTTTAAGGAATAAATGCGCTTTATGGCAGCTTCATTGGTGGCATCACAACCTATGCCCCATACAGTATCTGTGGGATAAACAATAAGGCCCCCTTGTGCGAGGGTGGCCAAGGCTTCTTTGACTGCGGTTTCAAACATTAAGATAGTTCTTAATCTACTATAATGGTATATGCAGCACAAAGATATCCTAAAAGAAGCAATCTAGATCTATCCTCCGTATTCCTGAAAATCTATCAATACAACCTAAGGGGAAAACGACATTGCAAGCTAGGGAAAAAGTAGATAGGAGCGAATTGCAGTCCGCTATGCTCAGGCTTTGATCGTCTTATAGGAAAAGGAAGGTTTAGGTTCATCGTACAAACGCCGTAATTCAAGATACCGTTCGACTTCGCCTAAGGCAGCAAGGTAACTGATTATAAAGCCTTTTCTTGCATCCAGGAATCCAAGTCGTATTACAAAGTGATATACGAATTTCCAGAAAGGTTTGAAGATCAAACTACCGTAATGAAATCGCTTTTCATTTTGATATGCTTCTTTTGCTTTAAATCGGCCGTATTTCAGCATTTTCGACTTATAATCCTTGTAATCCTTATAGGAATAATGAATTAACTTTTCATTAAAAATGCCTGTTTTTCCATCAACTTCCAAGGTTTCGTGTACGATACGCTGTGTTGAAAACTTTACTTTCGATCTTTGGAACAAACGGTAATTTTTATCGGTACGCCATCCGCAGAAATGCAACGGCTTTTTGTGAAACATAAATTTTTTATAGACCCAATAGGCAGAACAGGGTTTCTCAAGAGCCAATGTTGCTTCGATTTCAAGCCTTAAGCGATCAGGCACTACTTCATCTGCATCCGTAAAAAGTACCCATTCGTTCGATGCCAGTGAAAGGGCGTACGATTTTTGTTTGGTAAAATTTTCAAAAGTCCTTTGAACTACCTTTACTTTAGGATGTTTCGCAAGAAACTCAAAAGTACCGTCATCGCTAAAAGAATCAACCACGATTATCTCATCGGCAAAAGAGATTGAAGCGACGCACTGTTCAATGTACCTAATTTCATTGTAGGTAATTACCAATGCTGTCAGCTTTTTCTTATGAAGGGTTTTTGACGTCATACCCTTTTATAACTTAAAAATCGCCTAAAAATTATATTTCATCTAAGAATTCAAGGACTAAATATAAAATGGTGACAGTTCAAAGAGCGTTGTTTCTTAAATACCACGGGTCTCCTTGGGCTTTCGATCTTCTTGTTTAAGACGCTTAAGTTCCTTGTATCGGGCATAGACCCCGAGCGCATTTAAATAACATATTATGACGCCCTTTTTACCATCGAGGATACCCAATCGAAATACAAAGTGGTATATGAATTTGTACACTGGGCGAACGATAAAGTGATAGGCATTTGGGGTATAGCCCTTGCCGACTTCCTCCAAAGCTTTCATTTGGCCATAGCGCAGCATTTTATTGCGATAATCCGTATAATCAGTATATGAATAATGGATTAATCTGTTGTGAAGAAAATCAGACTTGCCTCTTACCACCAAGGTTTCATGAACTATTCTTTTTTGCGAAAAATGAACCTTGCTTTTTCTGAACAGTCGATAGTTCTTATCAGTTTGCCATCCGCTAAAACGTAAGACCTGATTTTTGAACATAAAAGTCCTATAAAAATAAAATGCACTCGAATTGGTACCCTTATTATTCACCGTAGCAAGAATTTCTTCCTTGAGCGGTTCGGTAACCCGTTCATCAGCATCTACAAAAAGCACCCAATCATGGGACGCTTGCTCCAAAGCAAATGATTTTTGATCGGTGAAATTTTTAAAGGGTCTCTGAATTAGTTTGACATTGTTGTTTTTTTTGATTTTTTCAATGGTACCGTCGGTGCTGTACGAATCAACTACGATTATTTCATCGGCAAAATCAAGATTTTCCAAAACGGCTTCAATGTGCTCAATTTCATTATAGGTGATAAGCAATGCGGATATTTTGGTATTCTGTAATTCATTGGTCGCCGGTACTTCGTTGTACACTGAATTATAAACTTTCATGACATTCAGTGCGACGGTGTCATCATTGAAGTTTTGTGCAAATACATGCCCTTTTTCTACCATTTCCTTGCGAACTTCATAGTTTTCGAAAAGCATATCGAGTTTATCGCGCAGCATTTTTGTATTAAAAGGATCGATATAAATTGACCATGGGCCACCTGCTTCCGGAAAGCAGTTCCCTAAGGTCGTGATTACCGGTATTTTGCTGTAAAGTGCCTCGATGATGGGAATACCAAATCCTTCGCATATTGAAGGGTAACAGAAAACGGTTGCCAATTGATAAATGATGGCCAATTCTTTTACGGGGATATTCTTCAGGAATAGTACTTGATCTTGCATCCCATGCTTTTCAATATAGGAATGAATTTTTTTTGCATATTTTTTTTCGGCACCAATGAGAACAAGATGAAAGTCCGAACCATGAATCGCCTGAACGATGGTCAGGGCATTTTTACGCTCTTGAAGGGTACCCACATTCAGAATAAATTCGCTCGGGAGCATAAATTTTTTGGCAACTTCCTCTTTCTCCGAAAGACTATATTGCTTTTTGTACGCTTTATTACAACCTTGATAAACCACATTGATTTTTTCAGGAGGTACGCCCAGATATTTGACTACGTCCCGTTTGGTCTGTTGGCTAATGGCAATTACCTTGTCGGCATGCTCGGCGGCATGTTGAAATTTTCGCTTATAAATAAGGCGATCAAATAAGGAATAATAATGTGGATGACTAAGAAATATCAAGTCGTGAATGGTAACGACCGAAGCTACGCCCTGCTTTTTAAGTCCGGTAGGGGTTTCTCCCGAAAGGCCATGGAAAATATCGATTTGGTCGGCTACAATTTGGCGGGTCATAGGACCCAGTCGCCATATTGAGGAAAAAGTCGACCATAACCACCCTTCAGGGTACTTTACTATGGTCCTGGCAAGCGGTTCAAGTAACAAGGTCTTTGCAGGTTTGGTGTTATATAGCACGAACTTTTCGACCGCGGAATATTTATGAAGAATTCTTATAATATCCCTTCCATAATTCCCGAGACCCGTATTATTATGGAATATTCTTTTGGCATCGAAACCAATTCTCATGAGTATTATTTCCTATTGCAATCAAATATAGCCAAAACTTTTTTATACAAATTGTCTTCATTTTCTAGGAAAGAGGTATTAGATAGCATATTTTACGAACCGATTTGTAATCAAGGTTTTCTCGGCCGCATTGAAACGGGAATTACGGCTCATTTTTTCAGAACTCATTGCCTATGGAATACCTATTTTATTTTTTGATTCTCGGCCTTTTAGGCTACTTCCTTGTCAAATTCATTAAATATCGGCCGCTCTATCCTTTTATGCCCCTTCGCTATAATTTTGGGAAAAGAAGGAATACCTTTCGAATGACCTTAAAACTCCTAGCTCGAATAGATGCCAAGATACTGGTTGAAACAGGTACTTCACGGCAAGGGCTTCGAGCGGCAAAAGGTGATGGTGCCGCGACGATCGTATTTGGCAAATGGGCAAAAGAACATGGCGCAATGTTACATTCGGTCGATATTAATGAACAATCTGTGCAAGAATCGCAACGGGCGGTCGAAATGCAAGGTCTTAACAAGCATGTTAAAGTTTATTTATCAGATTCCTTGGCCTTCTTAAAGGAGTTCAGGGATCCAGTTGATTTTCTATATCTTGACAGTTATGATTATAGTAAAGATCCTGAGGTTCAAATGAAGAGCCAAATACATCATCTCGAGGAATTTAAGGCAATTGAACACCGATTACACCAACAAAGTGTAGTTCTTATTGACGATTGTAGGCTTCCTAACGGAGGGAAAGGCAAATTGGCGGTTTCGTATATGACCCAATCAAATTGGAAAATTTTAATGAATGCCTATCAAATTCTATTGGTTCGGAAAGACGCTGGTCTTTAAGAAATGCAGAAGCTTCCCTTCGAACATATCGGGTTCGAACAATTCATAGAGCCTTGCCGATTGGTTTTTAACTTCCTTTTTTGACATTTTAGAAATGCCGTCCTTCAAATAATCCTGGACATGCACAATTTGATTTTCCTCGCCCGCATAGGTATGCCATCCATTTTTGTCAATCCATGGGGCAACGATTGAAAAAGTCGGCTTTTCAAGCGCCTTCGCCATGTTGGTAGCACCTCCTTCATTTCCGATATAACAGCTACAAAGTGCAAGTAGTGCCAAAAATTTACGCAGATCAGGAGCAAAGGCATCTGGCCGTATCTTTTTGCGTGTCGCTTCGTTGCAAAGGGCATAAAGCGCGGCTATTTGTGGTGTCTGAGAAGGGATGTAATTGAGTAACAGTAGGGCGTCGCTATTTTCGGCAATACGCTCTATCACTTTCGCCATATGGTGAATCGGGTAGGTTTTTGAAGCACTACTCCCGAGAACCCCTATCATTATTAATTGCTTTGTCGACCCAATTCCTTTTTCGTTTAAGAAGGCGCGTGCAGCTTTCAGCTCCCTCTCCTTCAGATAAATTCTAGGCTTGATTTCGGGGTTTAATGGACCAAGTTTTAAAGGGCCTAGAAGACCAAGGCGATCGTCGATGGTGGTAAGCCCACTGCCTCCAGGTTGTCTGGTTTTGATGGGGACATGCTGGGTATATAAAAAATTCGAATACCATTTCGTGTAGGCAATCCTGATTTTTGCCCCGGTAAATGCCGTAATCAGATTGCTCTCGATTTTACCGTACACATCGATTACTATATCGTAATGTTCCTTCCGGAGTACCTTCAGGAATCGATAGAATTTTAGTTTGTTATGGCGGAATTCATTTTTGAATACGACAAGTTGATCGATATTCGGGTTATTTTCAACCACCGCCGTGGTTGATTCGTTGATAAGATAGTGGACGATCGCATGGGGTAGCTGTAGTTTGAGGTGTTCGCAAAGTATGGAACTCACAAGCACATCCCCGATCATTTTTTGCTGAATGAGCAATATTTTCATCCTGTGGCTATCGCATTTTGGCATTTTCTGTCAGCCTATACTATTTAGACGGCAACATCGTATTCCCGCAGGGCGTCGTTTAAGGAGGTTTTCTTATTGGTACTCTCTTTTCGGGTGCCAATGATCAAGGCGCAGGGAACCTGATACTCGCCTGCAGCAAATGATTTTGTATAGCTCCCGGGAATTACGACCGACCTTGCAGGTACCAACCCCTTTCGTTCTATGGGTATCTTGCCGGTAACATCTATGATCTTTGTCGAACCTGTCAATACTACGTTTGCGCCTAAAACGGCTTC
Source organism: uncultured Solirubrobacterales bacterium (assembly GCA_963817905.1). Classification (GTDB taxonomy): domain Bacteria; phylum Actinomycetota; class Thermoleophilia; order Solirubrobacterales; family 70-9; genus VRUE01. The sequence continues at coordinate 1,830,571 of CAWFPS010000003.1, forward strand.
ACGCTCCACACGCACACCCTCTACTACGATACAGCGTGAACCTATAAAGGCATTGTCTTCGATGATTACCGGCGCAGCCTGTAAAGGTTCGAGTACTCCACCGATACCCACACCGCCACTTAAATGTACATGCTTCCCAATCTGGGCACAACTCCCCACTGTAGCCCACGTATCAACCATCGTTCCCTCATCGACGTATGCCCCGATGTTTACATAACTTGGCATCAAAATAGTGCCTGGCGAGATATAGGCGCCATGTCGTGCTACTGCCGGAGGTACTACCCGAATGCCTTTTTCGGCATATCCTTTTTTTAAGGGTATTTTGTCATGGTATTCAAAGATTCCGACTTCTAGGGTTTCCATCTTTTGGATTGGAAAATAGAGTACGACGCCTTTTTTAACCCATTCATTTATTTTCCAACCAGATCCTTCAGCATCCCCTTTTTCCGCAACTGGTTCCGCACAGCGCAATTGGCCACTATCCAATAAATTGATTACTTCCCGGATGGCCTCCTGGGTGGCCTTTTCTTTTAAGAGTTCCCGATTGTTCCAGGCTTTTTCAATGGTTTCTTGCAAATCAGTCATAGGTCATTAAAATTTGCGTAAAGATACATGGTGCTTTGAGAAATCATCCATCAATTTTACACATATAACAATTAATGGGTTATTTTTGCCAAAAATTTGGTGTGGGAAGAATTGTGGCCTTAGATTATGGAATGAAGCGCACAGGTATAGCCGTAACAGATGAATTGCAGCTAATTGCCTCAGGATTGACTACTGTGGCTACCCAGGACCTGGTCAAATTTTTAAAAAAGTATGTTGCACAAGAAAAAGTTACATTGTTTATTGTGGGAGAACCTAAGCAAATGGATAGTACCCCGTCAGAATCAGAGGCCTTGATTTTGCCTTTTATTAAGCGACTGAGAACAACATTTACCATGATTCCGGTTGAGCGTGAAGATGAGCGGTTTACTTCAAAAATGGCCTTTCAAGCCATGATTGATGGGGGCCTCAATAAAAAACAGCGAAGGAACAAGGCTCTGGTCGATGAAATAAGTGCCACTATAATTTTACAGTCCTATTTAAATCGAAAGTAAAAATGATTTTACCCATTGTTGCTTATGGAGACCCCGTTTTACGTACAGTAGGCAAAGACATCGATGCGTCCTATCCTAATTTAACAGGATTATTGGAGAATATGTGGGAGACGATGTACCATGCCAATGGCGTGGGTCTCGCAGCACCCCAGGTTGGTTTGCCGATCCGTCTTTTTTTAGTCGATACCTCACCTTTTGCAGATGATAACGAACTAAGTACGGAAGAACAGCATACGCTGGCCAAATTTAAAAAGGTTTTTATCAATGCGAGGATGCAGGAGGAAACCGGAAACGAATGGCCCTTTAACGAAGGCTGTCTTAGCATTCCTGATATCCGAGAGGATATCGTTCGAAAAGATACCATTACCCTCTCTTATTTGGATGCCGATTTTAAGGCCCATACCGAAACATACGATGGCCTTTTGGCGCGCGTTATCCAACATGAATACGACCATATTCAAGGAATTCTGTTCACCGATAAACTATCGTCCTTGAAAAAGCGACTCTTAAAAGGACGATTGAACAACATCTCGAAGGGGAAAATTAAGGTTGAATATAGAATGCGTTTTCCCAATGCAAAAAAAGCGCGTTAAAGTGCAAACATATTCAAAGGAAATGTATCATATTTGCCAATATAAATAAGAGGATTTAAATGGATTTAGACAAAATTCTATCTATCGGAGGGAAACCAGGATTGTATAAATTAGTAACACAAACCCGTTCGGGGTTTGTTGCCGAGTCACTTTTAGATGGCAAGAAAATATCGGTAGGCCTGCGGAGTAATGTGAGCGTACTCTCTGAAATCGCGATTTACACCTTGGAAGAAGAAGTGCCCCTCAAAGCGGTCTTCTTAAAAATACAGGAGAAGGAAAACGGTCAAAAGACCTCGGTAACCCATAAGGAGGATAAAATAAAACTCGAAGAATACTTCTTTGAAATTTTACCCGATTATGATGAGGACCGCGTCTATGCAAGTGATATAAAAAAGGTTATTCAGTGGTACAATATCCTGCTCGAGCAGGGCATGACCGATTTTTCTGAGAAAAAAGAGACGAAAGAAGAAAATTCCGAGAAGCCCTCAGAAAAAAAGACCGTTGCCAAGAAGGCCAAAACTGAGAAAAGCATTGTAAAGAAACCCGCAGTTACCAAAACCTCAGGTAAAAAAGTCGCCATAAAGAATCAAGCGGCCAAGAAGACCTAGGCTTCCCTCAATATCTTTTCCATTTTACGACCCTTCGCCAATTCGTCCACCAACTTGTCTAAATAACGTACTTGTTGCGTTAACTGATTTTCGATTTCCTCGACCCGATACCCGCAGATTACTCCGGTAATACGATGCGCATTCGGATTGAGTTCGCCCTTCTGAAAGAATTCTTCAAAGGTTACTTTAGCTTCCAGGAGTTCTTGCAGTTTTTTTTCATCAAACCCGGTCAACCACGCGATTACCTGATGTAATTCTTGCTTTGTTCTGCCTTTTTTCTCAACTTTTGCGAGATAAAGAGGATATACCGACGCGAAGGTCATTTTTGCAAAACGTTCGTTGTGTTTATCTGTAGGGGTCATAAATTTTTTGTTACCATGGATCTCTTAAAATATTACAATACTACTAATTTTCCGGTTCTTGTTATACTATTTTAGAAGCACCGATTTCTATTGATTTTTTTTCCAACATTCAGATGATTTTATTTGACCGCCCAAAATGTGGTAAGATCCTTGGAATGTATCAGGCCAGTTTAAGAAGACAGGCTGCCATTTATATATTGGAGTCCACAAGAATTTTCCAATCTCCTTTTCCATCTTTTTTCCATACCAATAGATATTTACCGTTATAAGTTCCGATGCATTGGCCAATTTCATAAGCTAGATTTTCAGCGACCATCTCCAGTTTTATGGGTTCTAAGCGTAGGCTATAGTTTTTATCGTTCATATATTGATAGTCTTTGGCAATCGCGTCCCAACCAACAATTACAGGTTTATGATTGAAATAAAGGGCGTTCGCGTGGTACAATTCAGTGACCAGTTGAGTCGCATTGTGAAGATTGCACAGGGCGATCCATTTTTCCCTTTGTGCATGTATGCCGGGATCAACGGGAATCGCTTTTGTTGATTCGGCAATAAACTCGAAAACTCTTTTTTGTGGATATTGATTGTTCCAGATTAATAAATGTTTGAAGAGGGCCTCATTTTCGGTGGTGAAGGCCCCAATTTCATAGTCATAGGTTTTCGTAGCATTGGCGGCAATGCGCTTTATACTATAAACCGTATCAATACTAAAATCATTTTTACGGTAATCGTCTGAAATGTTCTGAAGGCCACTGATTACCTCCCCCGATTCGACTACTTTGATTGAATTATTAGAATACACTGTCTTGAGGGAATCTGTAGTGCCGTTATTAAGGAAACACGCCCACAAGTAATTGACATCGGTGCTATCTGCATAGGTTGTTTGACAATTTTGTTCGTATGATACTAGGGTATCCTCCGATTTTCTAGATTTTGGATTGCAGGCGGAAGCGACCAGGAGAAATGTAACGAGTAGTTTGATGTAGTTATTCATAGATTGTTTTAATAATTAGCAAGGGACTATACCCGCAGCGTTCGATTGTTCAGTTCTTCACAGAATCCTCAAAAGACTTTTTTAAGAATTGTCATATGAATCAAAGGTTTTCTAGAGTTTTTCGATATCGCTCTTTATGAATTTGGCCTCTTGTGATCATCGGGAAATGAGTGGTCTTGTCCGACTGCATTTACAAAACAGGTGAGTATCAAAAGGAATGTTGCTAGGTGCTTCATCGAGTTTCTGCTATTATCAGGTTGACGAGTGCTATATGGCATTCGAACATACTATAATCGCTCTATTCCTTATGATCCTGATATCGATGTATTCAGTTCGCTTTTTACTAAATTAAGGACTCCTTGGGTTTCTTTGATCAAATTTACTTCCATTTTAATCACTTCTTTCCTTCCCTCTTTATAGGCCCTTATCCAGGAAATATAGTAGTGATCCGTGAAAAGTTTCTGATAATCATTGGGTACTAGTGTCTTATTGCTAAATATAAAATTTTGGACTACGTGGTTATCAAATTCAGGAAAATCTGCGTTTACAGGTTCAAAACTGGCCAAGGTATTCGGGTAAACAGTTTCAAAAAGTGACAATATTTCATTTTTTAAAACTTTGTTGGTTATAATATGAAATCCAATATTCTTATACTCTTCGTACCCCGAATGGGATAAGTACATTGCGATTTTGGGTACCCTGGCCTGGTGAAAATGAACCTTCATGCTATCATTGTAGGGCCTTTTATCGTACAGGCTTTCGAGTACATACTCACTCGACTTGCCATATACTTTGAGTTGCTCGATATTGTCTTCCAGGATTTTTATATTTAGCTCTAGGTTTTCAACCAGATCGCCGAGAATTTCCCGTTCCTTAATCCGTTCCTTATTTTTTTCGTTCCAATTATTTATCTGCAACGCAATCAAGATACCGATGACGACAAGGATAATTTCACCAATGGCATATTTAGCGTATTGGGTTGTCTTATTTTGGTTCATAAGGTTGTATCTAATTTTTCGAAAAAACTTGATCATTGTTGAATATTTAATGCCAGCATAATCATCTCACATATAATAAAAAGGGCTTTCAGGCTATTAGTCGGCTTGCAGTACCCTGAAGAATTTTCCAATTGATTTATAATTTTGACTGATTCAAAACGGTTGGTCTAGTTCTTTTGATAGCAGTTTCAACACGATCTTATTTTGTTCAATGGCATTCATTCTAGATTGAAGGGCAACAACCCTTGAATGGCGCCACCAACTTACAAACCCGAGATAGTTTTGGGATTTAGCGACTTCTTCGTAATTAAACGGAATAAGGCGTAAGCTCTTAAATTCCTGATTTGGTACCGAGGGTTGTGTTTCAAAAAGTTTTGTGAACATCGGCCACATGGTTGCCACTCCATTATTCTCTGATACCCGCATTACTTCGGCTATCTGTTCATATTGGCTTTCATACAGATCGATAATGGCCTTTCTCAGTTCGATAGATTTGATGATTTCTACCCCTTGTGACTTAAGGGTTTCATAGCCTGAGGACTTTTTGATGAAACTAGGCCAATAGGCTACATTTAAAAAGTGAAAACCAAGGCTGTCATGATATCCTTGGTTCATTTTAAGATTTTCACTTACAATATCGATTGAATTAATAACCGATTTTTCTTCTTCAATTTCCCGTTCGAATTCCACATTATTATATTCCAGGTTTTCCCTGATTTCCTGCATAATCTCTTGGCTTTTGCCCAATTCTTTCCTGTTTTCGTTCCAATTATTAATTTGGAGGGCAATCAGGATTCCGATGACAACGAGGATTATTTCTCCACAGGCATAGAGTAGGTATTTACTGAATTTCTTTTCAATAAGTACTTGTTGGCGAATATGGCGAAAAAACTTAATCATAGTATCTATTGAACTAGTGGGATATTGTACAACAGGCTGGTGGATTGCACATTGCGTATAAAAATAGCATACTTTTTGGTTGATAACCGCCCATCAGGTATAAATTTCCTGTTTAATTTTCTTTCATAGCACTCAGGGCAAAGGCACCAGCTGCGGCCGTAAAAACAGAATAGTCAAAGGCCCCTTTAATCCCGGTTGAAAATGTCATTGATAAAGCGAAGACGAGTAATAGAAATCCGCTCAATTTTGCAAAAAGTGCTGTTTTATAACCTACTATCAATAAAATCGCAAAAATAATCTCGGCGGCGGTGGCTAGAATTCCAAGGGTTGGAATTAGTGCGAGGGGAATCCAAGGATTTATGAGCTGGGTGTAGTTTAGGAAATTTTCCCAATTTCCCCAAACGGAAACCTCTTTGCCCCAAATTCCGAATCGGTCGGCAACTGCAGATAAAAACCCACATGCGATTGCAAATCGCAAAAAGAGTGTTATTATTTTATGGTACATAGTATCTTGAGTTTGTGTTCGGTATTTTATGTGTCTCTGGTCAAATGGATTTCACTTGATTTCGTCCATGCTTGATTATCAGGTGGTAGGAATATTTAGAGTAGGGGAGTGCAAACCCCTAGGTATTACCATTCTTTTGAGCCGTTATCCTTTTTCGATGGTTTTCATCAAATCAAAACACAATACATCGATCAATCCTTTTATGGGATTATTCGTGGCCCCTACATTTGTTAAAATAATCACACTTGATTTATTTAAAGGATTCAGGCCCATTGAAGACTTGAAGCCTCCAGTACCCCCATTGTGCCATAAAAATGCATCCTTGGTTTTATTTTTTATAATGTGCCACCCGATTGAAACATCGGTATTTTCAGTAACCGTGAATGTTTTTTTGGTCATGGCCGCTAGTTCGTTATTCAAGGCATTAAAATTCCATTGGGCATATGTAGACAAGTCACTGACATTGGAAAGAATTGCTCCGGCGCCATTCATTTCTGCAAGATCCCAATATGCGGTTGGTTTTCCTTTCCAATTATATCCCGTCACTAATCGGCCTTTGATCGTGGATCTCATGGTAGTTGTTTTGCCCATTCCAATGGGCTTTAGTAGCTCATCCTGTAATAAGCTTTCGTAGTCTTTTGAAGTTATTTGACGTAAAGTGTAGCCTAACAAGGCAACACCTACATTTGAATATTGATATTTTTCTCCAGGTTTACTCTCTAAATCGACTTTTTCAGAAAGATAATTTACAAATTTTTCCTTGTCATATGTTTTATATGGATTACTAATATCCGCAGAAAATATACTAACGTTTAAATCGCCTGGAAGGCCTGAAGTGTGATTGGCCAATTGCAGGAAGCTAATTTCAGGGTCTCCTTTAATTTTAAAGTCCAAATACCGATTTATAGGTTCATTCAAACTCTTTATCCGCTTCTCGTTAATGAGGTTAAGTAATAGATGTGCCGTGAACACCTTGGTCAGGGAACCGATTTCAAAGAAACTTTCAGAATTTTCCGATTTTCTCAACGTGTCGTTCTCCCGCTTCAATCCGAAAAATTTTACGTTCGTAGCGTCTACGAGCGCAATCGCAAATTCGGAATGATTTGGAAAATCGCGCAGTGTATTCGTTATTAAAGTAGTTTGTTCCGGAGTGAGGTCATTCGTTTTTAGGGAATCACCCATAGATGCGGGGGGAATCGTTCGTGTCGCGGAACAGCTAGCTAAAATCAATACGGCTATAACTAAAATATTTTTCATTGGTTTCATTATTTTATGGAACCCTAATGGCCCTTGATGTACCGTAGTTAATTTTCTATGCGCTTTAATTCATTCACTATTTTATCTGCTACTGATTTTGTTTTATCGAGCATGTCTTTCGTATATAGGTTAAAGTTGTTGCTTTCGGCCGCAATATACGATAGGTTGTTAATGAATTCAGTATCTAATTTTAGGGCGTCAAAATCAATCAGGACTTTGGAATCTACGTTCTCAAGCGTGAATAGTCTTTTGTTGAAAAAGGCAATTGAATTAACATGTATCTCTTTTCTCATTTCAACGGTAGGGATGTTTAACAAATAGGTTTCATTGTACGGCAAAAGGCTGGCAGACAGGATACTGTCATTTTTTATAATCTCCAACCCTGCGGATTTTAAAGCTTCGTAGGCCATTTTTCTTGGTAAAAAAACATCCTATCTGCTATTCATTCCATAATAGGTTTCTAGGGAATCATCCTATACCGAATACCTGTCTTTTAAAATCCCTAGCAATTTGGTGTTGTTCCTCGAGGCGGTGAGGGAATCATTTGAGTATACGGTTTTTATTTTTGATGCATTATAAATTAAATCCTCTTTTAGATTTCTCAATGTTACTATTTCCAATAGGGAAGCTTTTCGATTTTCATTCCAATTGTTTATTTGCAAGGCGATTAAAATCCCAATAACTACCAGGAGAATCTCTCCGAAAGCGTACCTCGGATATTTGCTGAACTTGCCTGCCCGTCCGTCAGGCGGGTTATCGGTCAAGGTTTCGTGGCGAATATTTTTAAAGAATTTTATCATCGTTTCGTTCGTTGCTTTGCAAAGTGCTCTTTAAAAATTAAATGGGTTTCTAGAACTTCCAACAACATTGGGAGTGGGCATATGATCCATAAATGGGTTCACCTTTAATTATTGGGTACTGAATTTCCCTTCGGTAATTTCAATTATGGTCCCATCCTGATCCATTAGTTTCCCTTGAAAAGTACCCCGTATTGCCTTGCCATCCGGCGTATGTATGGCGGTTAAGGCATCAATTGATTCGATGGTGACAGTAAATGGCGTCCCCGTTTTTTTAACCTCGTACATTTTAGTGCCATTCATAATTCCTGCTCCATTTTTAGAAGTGCCCTTTATGGTATAGGTCCCAATATTTTCAACATTATCGATAGTAATCGAGATGATTCCTGTTGGGGTCTTGCCCCAAATATTCACTTCTTTTTTAGCAGGTGCAAACAGGATCATGGTACCTGGGTAGGCTGCCTTGAGCGGGATACCATCTACTTTGCAGGTTAAATATCCGCCCTCGGAATGTGCGGACTCCGATTTTTGCGTTTCCAAGAGGTTTTCGGCACGGGCGGCATTTTGTCGTGTTGGTTCGGATGTACCATTCTTATGTAGAAAACTAGAGATAAGTACAAAAAGGATAGCGGGGGTGATGAATGCGATTTTCATGAGTTAACGGGATTAGAATGCTATTCTAAATATACTATTTTTTAGGGTTGAGGGAATTAAAATAGGTGGTATTTAGCGCATAAAGAATACTAGAAGATACGGTTCGTAACCCGAGGTGCTCGGCATAAGGTTGTGGTCAGTGTATGGCCGTGAATGTGGGGGTGCTGGGTTTTTAATCCGTACAGATGATTTTACAAGCTACAAAATGCTTTAAATTTCCAAAAACCGACTGTTTGTTTTGTGAGTAGCCGGCTGAAATAGGTAGTCTAGCGGAAGGCTATTTTTTAGCGAATGACATTTAATTGATATACCCAATAGTAGGTATTTGCTTTCAATACCCATTGTTTATTTAATTTTTCTAGATAGTTAACTAACATGGGATATGGATCGACCGCATTAAATTTTTCAACAAATGATTCATAAATAATCGAATCGCCTAACATCGTATGTGCTAAATTATTTGCACTAATGGTGAACTTGATTTGATCTATTTTAGAATCTACTTTTTTAAAATTAAGGGTACCGTCAAAATTTGTTTGATAGTCATAGTTTGAAGGTATTTCTTCAATTTTAATAGCAAAATGGGCTAAAACATCCTCTAGAAGCACCTTGAAATCATAGATCAGTATGATTGCTTGGTTACGGCAAACCCTTTGAAGTTCTTCTATTAAGACATTCGATTTTGCATAAAACAAGGAGCCTGCAAAGGTAACCAGGTCAATACTGGTATTTGGCAAGGGAATTGAATTTCCCGTACCTTGAAGATAGGTTACCTTGTCATGGGCATTCGCTTTTTTCAGCATGGCATCGCTTGGCTCAACGCCATAAATATTTGTACAGTAAGGTGCTAAGGCGATTGTTGAAATGCCGGTACCACAACCGAGGTCCAACCCATTTTCAAATTTTTTCCCAGTAGGAATGCTTTCTTTTAAGATCAGTTCATGAAGCGGGGGTCGGTACGACGCATAATGATACGCCGTATTTTTAGTGTATTTTTCTTCCATGAAAAGAAAGTTGCTCAGGATATGATAATTTTATTTACAATGATTCGGCTCATATGCATTTGAGTATGTAAGCACCAGAATTCACATTTCTTACCAGCAATGTTGGGTGCTGTTTAATAACCCATTTTGTAGTACCGAGCTGCTACCAAACCGATATACGATCCTGTTCAGGGACATACATTTTATCCCCGGGTTGAATATCGAATGCCGGGTAGAAAGCGGGGGTATTCATCAGCGGACCATTAACTCGCCACATTGGCGGGGAATGCGGATTGTTATTGATCCACAGCCGCAGATACTCATCCTTCATTTTAACTCTCCAAATCCTAGCTACTGATAAAAAGAAACGTTGGTCAGGGGTAAAGCCGTCAATTTTTGTATTATCCTGTCCTTCTGGGGTCATTTTAAAGGCATCATAGGCAACCGCCACTCCGCTGACATCTGCCGTATTCTCACCAACAGTCATGGCACCCTTGACATGCAAGGTATCCAACACGGTAAATGTGCTATACAGGTCGATAACCTGCTGGGTCCTTGCCTTAAACTTTTCGTAATCCTCTTTCGTCCACCAGTTTTTCACATTGCCATCCTTATCGTACTGCGCACCTTGGTCATCAAAGGTATGGGTTAGCTCATGCCCAATGACCATACCGATACCGCCATAGTTTAGGGCGTCATCAGCTTCGTTATCGAAATACGGGGGCTGTAATATACCTGCCGGAAATACGATTTCATTCCCCGAAGGGTTATTATAAGCAGTCACAGTGGAAGGTGTTGTGAACCACTCACTTTTATCTACTGGCTGACCTAATTTGGCCAATTCTTCTTGATATTCGGCTCCCGAAGCCGATAGTATGTTCGCAAAATAGTTATCTCGTATGATAGACACGTTATCGTAGTTTTTCCAGGTATCCGGATATCCGATTTTCTTGGTGATGGCAGCCAACTTTTCTTTGGCTTTTTGTTTGGTACTATCACTCATCCAGTTTAACTTATCGATTCTTGCGCCATATGCTTTTTGCAAGTTGTTCACCAGGTCTAGCATCCGCTTCTTGGCAGATTCAGGAAAGTATTTCTTTACATAAAGCTGTCCCAAAGCATCCCCTAGCAAATTATCAACCGTACTGGCCATGCTCTCACCGCGTGATTTTTGAACGGCTTGCCCAGAAAGTACTTTGGTGAATTCGAATTGTGCATCCACGAATGGTTTACTCAGGTTCCCAGCATACGTACGCATAGAATTGGCTATCAAATAAATTTTCCAGTCTGCAAGGGGTATCGATGGTAAGAGTTGGTTCAACTTTTCATAATATGCAGGTTGCCCAACATCGATAGAATCCGTTTGGGCTCCGAGGTCAAGCAGCAACTGCTGCCATCTAATAGCCGGTTGCTGTTTCTCAAGATCGGTCACCGCCAACATATTGTAATTGGCCTTCACATCCCGAAGTTCAACGCGGGTTCTGTGTGAAGCAGCAAGTTGTTTGTCGATGTCGTAGACCAGCGCTGCATTTTTTGCCGCAACGGTGGTATTGGCACCAGTCAGTTCAAAAAGGGTAGTCATGTATTTTTTATACGCTTCCTGTATGCCGAGCGTTGAAGGGTCGGTTTTAAAATAATAGTCCCTGTCGGGCAGACCGAGCCCAGTCTGATAGGCATGTATAATATTCATACTGCTGTTTTTGTCATCGGGCCCAATTCTAAAGCGCACGAGGGACGTATTATAAACTTTTGATTCCTCGGCAAGGAACTTCATTAAAGAAGGGATATCCTGGATGGTTTCAATGCGCGAGCGTATTGGCTCGATAGGTTTAAATCCTTTTTGTTCTATGATAGCGGTATCCATACCCGAGGCATAAAAGTCCCCAACTTTTTGCTCAATGCTGCCCAGCGGATTTTTATTTTTTGAGATACTGTCCAGCAAGCCCTGTAGGCGCATCCTTTGGGGGTAATTCATGAACATATAGGTACCTACTCCTGCCTGGGTCGAAGGTATTTTGACGGAATCATACCAAATGCCATTTACATACCGGAAAAAATTATCCCCGGGTCGGAGTGTAGGGTCTATCCCCGTTATCAGTACTTTTTTATCTTCCGGCTGTTTTGTGCATGCCTGTAGGGAGAGAAGCACCAAGGAAAGGATTATAATATTTTTCATAGATAGGATATTCATATTAAAGATGGGTTAGTGAACTGATTGAGCTACGTATTCTTTGTATGGCATGTTATTCGTATTCATTTTTTACCTACAGCAATACACCCAGTCGGAATAGTCTGTTTTTTTATGAGGCATGCATACATTTGGGCTATGATAGCGTACTGATTCCTGATAGTTAAAGTGACCGTTCGGTTTTTCGCTTTAGAAATTCGGTTATAAAAGTAATAATTTAATGGTTAGGGGAAAGAGCGCTATGAATTAAAGCCAATTTTTGTAGGAAATTATTGTTTGGCGATCTAAAATTAAAGATTGGAGCGAATACTCCGGATAATTAAAGAAGGAACATCATTTTGAATATAATGTCTCGATTGTGGAACCATTTTATGAATTGCCTTGGGCATTGATTTTAGCCATAAATTATGCGATGCTTCTTTTACTTGTAACTCCTCCACACTGCATGGAAATTCAGGATTAATCCTGGTTGCCGTAAATAAAACAACAGGAATTTTTGAATTTAGTTTTATACTGTCAGAAATTGCAGCAGCTTGATTTACATATTTAAGTTCTTCTTTTTGCGCTTGGTTGAATTCAGGAAGATACTGTTGAAGTGCTTTTTCCCGTTTCTGCCACATCGAATCAGGCACTTTTGATTTTAAAATTTCCTCGTTGTAACCAGGGTCAATAAAAATTAGTGCTTTTAGATTCTTTGGATAGCGAAAAGCATACTCCTTTACAATTTGGCAACCAAGGGAATGCCCTACAAGGATAAAGGGTGTCGCTACCTTGGTGGCACGAATCACTTTGTTTAACTCTTTGGTAATCGAAAGCAAGTCTTTTTTTTCATTATTGTAGGGCGACTTTCCTAATCCTGAGCGGTCATAACTTAACGTTAATGCGAAAGTAGAAACACTATCCTGAACTAGCTGCCAGGTGGAATGATCTTCTCCAAGTCCTGATACAAAAATTACTGGAACTTTACCTTTTCCTTGTCGATGGTAAAAAATTTTAGATTTTTTTATAATTACAAAATCATCAACCGTGTTTTCCTTGCTAAGTGCTTGTGTATAGCCCTTATACGAAAACAATGAATACAATAATACGAATATTAAAAGGACACTTTTCATGATTATGTTTCTTACCCGACGAGTGATACTTTTAATTGTTACATACTATCAATTGGTTTTTTCAGAAAGAAAATTGTAAAATTATAGACATAGGTTCGTGTATGTTCGTGTGATCGATCTAGCCACGAATAGTTCTAAAAGGGCATGAATAGCTTCCGATAATTTTTGGGATTCGTAGTTAGTGGTGAGGAGCAATTGATTTCAAGCACTTTCCGGGTCTTTCCAATTCCAGGCGAGCCATCCAATATAAACGGTCGTTGCTATTTCCACACAACTAAAAAAGAGGTAGTGCATTGTAAAATCACCACTTAACAAGGTTCCTGCCTGAATGAACGTAAAAGCAATTCCGCCGACTATATTAAACCAACGGTTTAAAGGCTGCTTTAAAACCCTTGATAGGACGATCATCACCATGGCAATTTCCATAATGATCGCAAAAGTGAGCAAGAACCCTTGTGTAAGCTCCATGCCTCCGGCATGACCGGTTAAAAACTGATTGAGATCGGGAGCATGAAATAGCGTAAATACATCGCAAAATATGTAATTTACGGTCACAAATATCCATAATGTTGATAGCAGTACTTTTTTGTTCATCTATTTTTATTTGATAATTCAATGATGCACGACGATCTAGGCTATTACGTAGAGCCATCGTTGTGCTTTCGTTATTTATTTATTCTAAATTTAAAGTTTAGGGGAGGGCAGCGGTGAATTATAGGCATTGTCGGTTTTCGTAATTAGTTCATGGCAAATTTTATCAAAGGCTTTATGTTTCCATTGTCAGCCCGTTTTAATGCTGCAATATATTCTTTTCTTTTTTCACTAGCTTTCACCATATTCGACTTGTGCCAACTGAAAACTTCTTTTCCGAAAATGGATTCTATTATTATATCTGCCATCATTCTTGAGTGCCTACCATTACCATTCGGAAAACAATGAATTGATACTATTCTATGTTTAAATCTGATAGCAATTTCTTCTGGCGAATACGTTTTGTTTTCTATCCAATATTTGGTGTCATCAAGAAGGTTTTTTAACTCAATACCAATCTGTGCCCACTTTATTCCAATGTTTCGATCCGTTTTTCTAAAATCCCCTGCCCATTTCCAAACATCTCCATACATTTTTTTGTGCAAGTCTTTTATGAATTTTTCAGTTAATATTCTCTCTTGCTTTAAATGGGTATGAATAGTCCACTCAACGGCCTTTTCGATATTGAGTTGTTCAAATTCATCCAGTTCCCATTGAGTTGTAATCGACTTTATTTTCAGACCTTCCTTTTCTACTTCATCTAAAGGTGTTTGGCCATCTGTATATTGTAATTCTAATCCCATAAAGATTTTCTTACCTCTCTTTTTATTTCATTAGCCAGTTCCTTTATGGTTTTGGTCAACTTTTCATCTCCAATTCCTTGGTCCTCCAATTTCATATTTTGATTGGTCCTCAACACTATTTTTTGGGCCAGCTTTTCTGCTTTTATTTGTATCAAATCATCAATGGTCCCATCTTTTGGGATCATTGCATAAACGAATTTCAAATCAATTGCAGTGGCAACGTCCCTTAAAGTGTTTATTGTTATGGTCCCATTTGCCTCACTTTCCTCAATTTTTCTTACTCCTTGACGAGTTATGTTAAGTCTGGTGCCAAGCTGAGCCATTGTCATATTCAGCGTATTGCGGATAGTATTTATCCATCCTCTTTCTGGGACCAGGACCATTTTTGTCATAAGAAATGGTTTAAGTTTTTGGTCCAATTGTTCAATCATTAATTTCTGTTTATTTCTCACTTTTTAAGATGATTTAAGTTTAGAACGTATTGTATGTGCAAATGATCAGGCTTACAAGACCATAATAAAGTAAACCAGTGGGTTTACAAATGTATAAAATAGTAAACAGATAGGTTTACATTATTTAAAAAAAGTAAACTCATGGGTTTACTTTTAAAGCTGTATTGAAATTATATCCCACGTTCAGGCATTGATTTCGGTGTGGCTCCCTCCCGATAGGGTTTTTCGGTTTGACTTCAACCTTTTTAAAAGTAGGGAATTGCAATAAAACCAAGAGGAGCAATGAATAATGGGCATTTTTATCAAATGTATTTCTTAAGGCTTATAGCGTATTACCTTATTAATTTTCCTGATTTAAATATTTTAGCGCTTCGTAAAGGGCTATTAATATCACTGAGCGATGATTCTCTTTTTCAAAATATTCTTTTTTGACTTTTAAATGGCCATTCGATTTCTTTTTTATCATGGCATTAAGAAGATCGTGTCTTTTTTTGTTTTTTTCGTAATTGGCAACTCCTTGATTCGCAGTGGCTATATAAAGATTTTTATTCAAAGATTTTGGGGCTATAGAATCAACTTTATTTTTCATTGTTTCTTCATCCCACCAAATACTAGGGTCTATGGCAACGTAAGCATCAAATAGGCTATTTTTATCCATATAGGAATTTAATGTTAGAAGTCCACCTAAAGAATGTCCAACTAGTGTTCTAAAAGGTTCTGTCCTATAATTTTTATCAATATACGGTATTAGTTCCTTTTCGATGAAGTTTAAAAAGTTTCTTCCCCCTCCCATAGAATTTGGTCGTTTAGTTTTCAATTTTGTTACAGTAAAATCTCGTTCACGATCCATGTTTTCGAGGGCCACAATTATAGTTTCTGGCATAAAATGATTTCGGTTTCTATCTGAACTCATAAAATACACTATTCCTGAAGCTGTTACAAAATGGGTAGAGCCATCTAATAAAATCAAAATAGGATATTTCTTCGCCACATTGCCTGGGTCATTGTATGATTCTGGAAGACTTAACAAGCAAACTCTGTCTTCCTCTAGAATTCCAGAATGTATGACAAACTTTTTCCCAGTAACGATATCTGTGTTGTTCTGTCCAAATGAGGAATGAACACAAAAAAGTATCATGAAAAAGCTAATTATTAATCGCGGCATATTTTGGTTTATATGTTTGGTAACGACTCGTAAAACCGTAAGATACGGGAAAATATGTGTTCATATTCAGTTTGGTACTGATGTTAGCAATTGAGTGTGCCTGGCTGCCAGGCCGGGATTCGAACATAGGCGTCCCTTCCAATTGCTATCGGGAGGGACGCCTACACTTAATTTGTTGGGTGCTGGTGGTTGGTCTTATTTCGTTTATATTTTTGGGTCGAATTCTACCATCCATTCTATGCCATATTTATCCCTGAACATCCCAAAGTAGGTACCCCAAGGACTGTCGCCAATAGGCATTTCGATGGTTCCGCCAGCTGATAGTCCGTCATATAACGTATCGGCTTCTTCACGACTTTCTGTATTAATACAAATTTTAGATCTATTTTCATTTTCATTTACCTGCCCCAGAATTTCCGGGACATCATTTGCCATCAAACTGTTTTTACCAATAGGCAATGCGATGTGCATTATTTTATTTGCCTCTTTTTCTGCAACGGGAAAATCAGGAATCGACAGATCCTTAAAACGCTTTATCATTGTGAATTCTCCGCCAAATACTGATTTGTAAAAATTGAATGCTTCTTCGGCATTTCCGTTGAAGTTAATGTAAGGATTGATTTGTGCCATCTTTTTTATTTTTTAAGTTGTTTTATTTAAATTTTCGAAGCGTTTAGTTTATGATAGTAAATATAGGAAACCATCAAAATACCGAGAATAATGATTGGAAAGAAGGTTTGAAAATCCATTCCGTCTACAACACCATGACTGATGGTCGCAAAAACGAAATCAAAGAAAAAACCTGCATACGCCCATTCTTTTATTCGTCGGGGAACTCTTGGTATCAGCAATGCCAATACCCCTAAAACTTTAAAAACAACCAAGGCGTTCCCAAAATATTCCGGATACCCCAAATGTCGTATCCCTTCTTTGGCCATTTCTGTCTGTGAAGTCAAAGCCGGCATGAGGCCTTCAAATAAAGCGATTATTGAAGTAGTCACCCAAAAAATTATTTTATCTTTTTTCATTTTGTAAAATTTTAAGTAGTAGAATTTTTATTAAAATTAAGTATCCAATGATTTCCATATTTATCTGTAAGATCACCAAATAGTGCCCCCCAAAAAGTATCTTCAAGAGGGTGATTTGCATGCCCTTCCTCCGAAAGTTTTGCATACACCTTTTTTATTTCTTCTTCACTGCTGCAGTTCAAGGAAAGGGACACTGCATTTCCTTTTACGAGTCCGGTTTGAGGTACCATATCGGAGCCCTGTAATACTAAAGCTTTTTTTGTAATCGTAGCATGCAATATGAACTCTTTCATATGTTTTGGCATTTTCTTGGAAAGTGGTGATTCCCCTATTGTTTGAAAAATGAGGTCCCCGCCCAAACATTCGTGGTAAAAGGTCATTGCATCCCGGCAATTACCACTAAAAGTGAGGTATGAATGAATTTGTGTCATTTTCAGTTAAGCGTTTATTAGCTTTTCAATATCAAATTTTTTCATTTGCATAAATGCTTTAACCACACTTTCCCTTTTATCGAGATCAGCCATTAATTTGCCTAATATTTTAGGTACAATCTGCCAAGAAACCCCGAATTTATCATCAAGCCATCCGCATTGGTTATGGCTTCCGTCTTCGCCTAATTTGTGCCAATAATGGTCAATCTCCTCCTGTGTTTCACATTCAACTACATATGAATTGGCAGGTGAAAATCTATACATTGGCCCGCCATTTAAGCCCATAAAAGGTTGTCCGTTCAATTCCCATTTTACAACCATTGGATTTTCGTCCGTGATTTTTGAATTACTAAAAATGGAGCAATAAAATGTTGCGGCTGCTTTGGCCTGTCCGTCAAACCATAAACACGGATAAATTGAATCTTTCATTACTTTCTGTAGGTATCATTCATTACATTAAACATCCAACGGGTGCCAAATTTATCCAAACAACAACCCCAATAACCCCAAAACTCATCTCTCAAAGCGGCTTTATCGCTTCCGCCTTCAGATAAGGCTTCATACAATGTATCCGCTTCCTTTTTAGAATCTAATTGCAAACTAATCGTGGTATTATTTCCAACGATCAATTTTTGCCCCATAGATTCCAACATATCGGTTCCCATTATTTCCGTACCCCCAATAATCGGTAAGGCTACATGCATAACGCAATTCAAATCTGCTGCCGAGAATTTAGGCCCATCGGGGTTTGGGGGTAAATCCTTGATGTACATTATAGGGGATGAAAATTCTGTTCCAAAGACCGATCGGTAAAAATGGAAGGCCTCTGCGGTGTTTCCTTGAAAGTTCAGATAAATAGCTACTTTGCTCATAATGATGAATTTAGTTTGTTAATTGTTTTCGGTGTAATTTTTGAAGTTATTCAAAATTGCTTGCCAACCCCCTTTTTGCATTTCGATTGGATTTTCCTTTTCAGGGTCAAAAGTCACTACGATTGCTGTTTGGTTCCCTAGATCATTGAATTGCACGGATGCAGTACGTCCTCCAAATTCATACGAAAAGTTTTTGCCATCCACGATGTTCAAATACGTAGCTTCAAAGTCAAATCCAAAGCTACCGTCTTTCGCCTCCATTCTTGCCTTATAGGTGCCACCGATGCGCATATCGTTTTCGGCACTTGGGCAATGCCAACTTGGGTCGGCAAAATTCCAATTAACAATGTGCTTTGGATTATTGTAATACTCCCAAACCTTTTTTGTATCAGCGTTGATGGTTGCTTGCACTGTAATTTTTGAATTGCTCATTTTAATATTTTTTAGAATGTTACTTGATATCACAAAGATGCAAAGAATATATAATAAATTAGATGTGTAAAAATGACTTCAAAAGGGTGTTTTGCGACAAAATAGTCGTTACTTTTAGGTAATAAAAAGTGTCTAGATGAAGGTAAGTATCCTTGTTCCTGAAAACTCGGTAATGCAGGCCATTGCCGACCCGCAATATTTGTTTTCCGCAGTAAATCAATTTATGGCGCTAGCCGGTAAAAAGCCATTGTTCAATGTGCAATTGGTTGGGTTGAAAAAACAGGTAAAAATCAATGACGGCTTGTTTTCCATAAATACGTCACAGCTATTAAAAGAGGTAAAGAAAACGGATTTAGTAATAATTCCTGCTTTGTTCGGAGATATGAAAACAGCAATTGCCGCCAATAAAAAAGCAGTTGCCGTGGATTCGTGAACAATACAAAAATGGTGCAGAAGTGGCTTCCTTATGTGTTGGGGCATTTCTTTTGGCTTCAACTGGTTTACTCAATGGCAAAAAATGTTCGACGCATTGGGGATTTCAAAATGAGTTTCGGGAGATGTTTCCCGAGGTTGAAGTAGTTGAAGGAAATATCATCACCGAGGAGCATCGAATTTATTCAAGCGGTGGTGCCAATTCGTATTGGAATTTATTGTTGCATCTGGTAGAAAAATATACTGATAGGGAAACTGCGATCCTGGCGTCAAAGTATTTTGCCATAGATATCGATAGGGAAAGCCAAACTACTTTTGCCATGTTCCAAGGGCAAAAAAACCATACCGACGCTGTGGTTAAAAAGTCACAAGAATACATTGAAAAAAATTTCCAGGAAAAAATTAGTATTGATGATTTTACGAAATTGTTTTCAGTAGGCAGGCGTAGTTTTGAACGGAGATTTAAGGCTGCGACCAATAATACGGTTTTGGAATATATTCAGCGCATAAAAGTCGAAGCTGCCAAAAGAAGTTTTGAGAATAGTAGAAAAAACATGAATGAAGTGATGTTTGATGTCGGTTATACCGATACAAAAGCATTCAGAAATGTTTTTAAAAAGATTACCGGTCTTACGCCCATAGAATATCGTAATAAGTACAATAAAATGGTGGTCTAGAAAGACGCGTATGGAATTTTACTTTTGTGAGTCAATTTCTCGGAAATGACAGCGAGACCCTAAAGATAATTGATTACCGGTTTCCCGACAGCTATCGAGTAAAGGTACACTGTCGCAGATTTGTATTTGATGATTGAATATGTGTTTAACTTAGATACCTAATCTAAAAAATAATGCGCTATTTCATTCGAAAATTTCAAAGTACCATAGTCCGCTTCTTTGTTGGTTAGCATAATGATGGTCAGGTTTTTATCTATAAACCGGCTATACGACGTTGAAAAACCTGGGGCAGCGCCGGTATGTCCAATACGTCGTTCACCTTCATATGGGGTTAACCCAAATCCAAGGCCATAACTAGGTACCACCGTGCCATCGGTCAAGGTGGCGTTCGTAATCATGAGTTCCAAGGTAGATTTTTTCACAAGCTTTTCTCCAAAGAGGGCACTATCAAATTTGATAAGATCCAGAAGGGTCGATACAAGTCCACCATGGGCAAATTCCCCAATGGCATCTAATGTATCGCTGTTTTGAAATTTACCATCTACGTAATAATAGCCGTCTACACGGTTTTTCATAACCGAATTATAGTCAATCCAGCTACTTTCAGTCATTAATGAAGGAGCATAAATATTTTTTCTGATAAACTCATAGTACGTGTCACCTGACAGTTTTTCGATCATTAATCCGAGTAGGTCATAGCCGGTAGAACTGCTGTATTTCCATTGGGTACCTGGAGTGAAATCGAGCGGGAGGCACATGACTTCCTGCAAATAGTTCCTTCGGGTATAGTTGTCATTATCAAATTCGAATTCACAAGGAGCATGACCATCTTCTATTGAAGGAATTCCCGAGGTATGGCTTAAAAGCTGTTCTATGGTAAGTGGCTTCCATAATTCAGGCATGTCGTCCACATAATTACCAATTGGATCATCAAGGGAAAACGTGCCCTTTTCCCATAGCATCATCAAGGCCACGGCCGTAAATGATTTTGTGATTGAACCGATAAGAAATTTACTTGCGGGACTCACCGGAGTATTCGATTCTAAATTGGCATAGCCATAGCCGTGGGTATAGCTGACTTTATCATTTTTTATAACGGCAAGTGCTAGACCTGGAATGTGAATAGAGTCCATTTTACGCATAATAAATTCATCAACCTGGTATTTAATGGAAGGGTCGATTTTATCAATTATAGTTTTATCCTGAGTAGCCGTTTGAGCCAACAAGACCATTGGTAGTGCGATGAAAATTGCCGGGAGATATTTCATAGAAACGTAGGAATACTAAACTGATTTGGTCGCTCTAAAATTTATTGTTTTGCTTTAAAACGAAATGGAACTAGCGGTTCATGTAGGCTGCGATTTACTGCATTAAATGCCTTGTTAGGCATTGTTTTTCATAATGGTAAAAATTGTACTATTTCAACAGCTATGTTTATAGTTCTAATGCTTTTAAATAGTCGAAGCTTTTTTTCAAAGCTACTTCAGGACTTTCAACCATATCTTGTTCAACATAAAAATGTTTGACCCCTTCTTTTTTCGCGACTGAAACGATTGCAGGTATATCCAGTACCCCATTTCCCGCTGTAGTCATATATGGGAATAATTCGATCCACTGAGTTGAGTCTCCTCCATCCCCTGAAAATCCGACCTTTTTCTTCATATCCTTTACATGCATTAAATGATATCGTCCTGTATTTGCCTTCAAATATGCTATAGGGTCAGCTCCTCCAGCCACTGTCCAATAGATATCCATTTCAAAAAAGACAAGATTCGGATCGGTGTTATCTAAAATAATTTGCAAGGGTATTTGACCCCCCATTTCAGACAAGCCATAGCCATGGTTGTGATAGGCAAATTTTAAACCTACTTTTTTTGCTTTTTCACCGATGTCATTAAATGCTTCCGCTACCCTTTTATAGTCATCCAATGTTTTTCTCTTTTCCATTGGAATTGCTGGTAGCCCAATGTATTCAAAGCCCATTTGGTCTGCTGCGTGACCAATTTCACCCATATGATCTTGCATCGTTTCCATGTCTAAGTGCACCGAGGTAACTTTTACGCGATGTTTTTCAAGAATATCCTTAATCTCCTTACTATCGTGCCCAAAATAACCACTCCCTTTAAAACCTAAAGCGGGCGTAATTGATTCCCATCTTTTTTTGACATTGTCGACACTAAAAGGAAAAGGACCGTACATTTCAATTTCCTTAAAACCTATTTCTGCAAGCATCTTTATTCCTGTGCTAAAATCTTTTTCAAGAAGTTTGGGTAGGGAAAATAGCTGCACCCCGATTGAATTTAGGCTTTTAGTAGTACCACCTAAGGCCAATACAGGGGAATAGGCTACTGCAGAGGCGGCAAAACCTGTATTTTTAACAAAACTTCGTCTTTTCATAATTTGCTTTTTTGTGTCCCGCTCTCTTGTCTGGAACGGCTCATGAATAAATAGTTGATCATTCCCATCGCTATGGAGACCGTTGGAAAGTGTCTACCAGTTCTAAGATAGTAAATTGCCAGAATTTCCACCCTCGAGCACCGTAGCCTCAGCGAAGGTGTTGAAAAACCCCGACCTACGGTAGGCAAGCGCCATTAATTCATTCACATACATTGTTGCTTGGAGTTTTTTATCCGAGATTTACATTAAACAGATATCCCACCAACGCCGTCAATCCCATTGCCACAGTTCCCCAGAAAGAAATTCGGATAATGGCTTTTTTAACACTTGAACCGCCTGTTTTGGCGGCTAATGCTCCTAAAATGATTAGAAAAAATAAGGCAAAGCCATATAGTGAATATTCCATATTTTTTAGAGGAAGAAAGAGCGTAACTAGAAAAGGAAGCAGTCCGCCTAATGAAAACGCTGCCCCGGACGCAAAAGCGGCTTGCATTGGTTTGGCTTTACTTATTTCATTTAGACCCAATTCATCTCTTATGTGTGCTCCCAACGCATCGTTTTCAGTTAATTCTTTTGCAACTGTTTGAGCAGTTTCTTTTTTTAATCCTCTTTTTTCATAGATCTCGGCCAATAGCTGCAATTCAATCTCAGGCGTTTCTTTTAATTCTATTTTCTCTCTTTCAATATCGGCTTTTTCTACATCTGTCTGAGAACTTACGGAAACATACTCCCCTGCTGCCATAGATAGGGCACCAGCTACTAATCCTGCTAAAGTCGCTAATACAATTGGATCTCTAAGGTCACTTGCAGCCGCAACACCTATCGCAAGACTCGCAGTCGACAAAATTCCGTCATTTGCCCCGAGTACTGCCGCTCTTAACCAATTACTTCGGTGGATATAATGGTTGTCTAAATAAGTATCGATATTCTTCTTAGCTTCATTCATTTTATCGGTTTTGTTTAATTACAAGAAATGTAAAAGGATAGTTGTGGGTGCAAGCCACGGACTTACTAAAATGGAACGAACCAACAGAAAATCCATAGTCCCTTCCGATAGCTATCGGGACTATCGGGATTCCATGTAGACAAGCACCAAGAAATAATTTTATAGGGTGTTTTACTCAGTTTTTAGTTTTCAAAATGTGCAATTCGCTAAAGTCAACATCAAGTAAGTTATCTTGGTCGATGGAGAACCCTATTATTTCTCCTTTTGAATTAAAGTTGAAGGTTAAAAATCCATCAGGAACGCGCATGTCATTCCAGTCTATTTTAAACGTATCATAATGCCAATGTTCTAATTTTCCCGTGAATATGGGCGAATGGGAAAATGAAATTTCCAACGCACCGTTTGCGGTATAATTTATTACAATGTCCCCATACATTTTGTCGCTGTACGTACCAGCGTATTTTTGAATTTCTAACGACGGTTTTGTCTTCGGGATTTTAGAAATTTGAACCGGGGATTCTTTTTTCTTTTTTAAATTTTGGTTTCTATACTCCAAAACCCTAGAATAGATATCATACGAAGCATCGTCTAATAGCTCCTCCAATAGTTTAGCGGTCAACAGAAAAGTAGCAGGCTCTTCGGCTTCATTGGTAAGAATTACAAACCCAAGGTTCATATCCTTTACCATGACCAGGTTGGCAGACATACCGTCAATACCGCCACTATGTTCAATTATCTTATGTCCATTTTTTGGGGTTAACCACCAGCCAAATCCGTACGAAGTGAATTCATTGTTAAACGGCGCGCCCGTGAAAGGATATATAATTTGGGGTTTGAAAATTTCATTGATTATTTTCGGACTTACAATAGTATCCTTGCCAAATGTTCCATTGTTCAGTAAGAGCCTTATATAATTTGACATATCGTTGGAAGAAGAATAAATAAAACCAGCTGGTGCAAGATTATCCCCAATTTCCTGCTTTATTGCCACCTTTTCGTACTTCTCATTCCAAATATGGGGTTGGGCTAGATTGGTGTTGGCTTCTCTTTCGGTTGATACAGATGTAGTGTTATCCATTTTAAGTTTATCAAACACCCTAGTTTTTACGAAATTATCCCAGGACATTCCGGAAACCGTTTTCACGATTTCCGAAGCAACTACATACATCACATTTTGATAGGCTGGCTTTTCCCGAAAGCCCGATACCGGTTCTAAATATTTGAGACGCTTTATTACCTCATCCCTAGAATAATCAGAGTGGTACCAAAGTGTTCCCCCACTCACATCTTTAAGGCCACTTCTATGGGTCAGTAAGTCCCTAATGGTAACATTATCGGTAACATAGGGCGCGTACAATTCAAAATAGGGTAGATAATCCTTCACTTTATCATCCCAATTTATTTTCCCTTCATCTACCAATATCCCCAATGTCAGCGCTGTAAATGACTTCGAGATCGAACCTATTCCAAAAATTGTATTTTCATCAACGTTCCGTTCTTTATGAATTTCCAAGTTTCCATACCCTTTGGAAAACAGGATAGAATCATTTCGAACGATACCAATAGAAAGACCGGGTATGTCAAAGTCCTTTATCAATTGATGAATTTGTATATCAAGGGAGTCGAATTGTAGTTGTTGGGCGTATGAATGCGAGCATACTAATAATGCAATTATAGCAAGGAGGGATGTTTTTATTTTCATTTTTTTAACGGTTTGGTATGGTTTCGGTACGGTCCCCTCCCGATAGCCCCCTCCCGATAGCTATGGGGAGCAAGCTATCTGGACCATTTGGGTTGTCTTGTCAAGAAATCTGGCCTTATAAAAGTAGTAATTTTCAGGATAGGGAAGGGCAGCTATGAATTATGGCCGATGTTTTGTGCAGCCTTTTTAGTTCAGTCGCAACAGCAATCTTTGTCGCTTTTTGCTTTTTCAAAACATTCTTTTCCTTCCTTAAAAGCAAAGTATGAAAGTCCAAGTGTTCCGATACTATCTACATATTGAATTCCAAACAGTTCATAAATTCCACTACTTATTAGAAGAATAATTGACATATATACACAAACCATTGTGCAATTGGCATCGGCTAAAACCGGAGTAGAGTTTAGTTGATTTCCAACTTTTCTTTTCCAAACAACCAAAATCCACATTATTAGTATCGAAATTATTGAAATCACAACTCCCCAAAAAGTTGTCAACGGCTTGTGTCCTGTCCAAATGTTATATATGCTCGATACTAAAAGTCCAAAAACCAAAACGTAAAAGGAAACTCCTGTAATTCTTAAGGCGGTTCGTTCAAAATCGTCTCTTTTACTGTTTGGATTATTTTGAATTCTTAGAATCATATGAGCAATTCCAAGTCCTGAGATAACTTCAATAAAACTGTCCGTACCAAAACCAAAAAGAACTAGACTTTCGTCTTCAAATCCGATATATGTTGAAATCAGTCCTTCTGCGATGTTGTAGACTATGGTAAACACAGCAAGTCCAAAAGCAACTTTATATAATTTTTTGTTATCGGTTATGGTCATTAGAATCGTTCGTATTGCATACATCAGGTTGCGCACTGCGGTTTGTATAAACATTCGTTTTCATGCCGATCAGCGATGATCAACAGTTCGTTATTTGTTTTAGATCCAAATTTCAATTTTAATTTTTGCGTTGATTTCAAGCTTGGTTTTGTTCCTAGCTTCAGTTTTAATAGGGAGTATGTAGGTGCCCATTTTTGTGTCAAACCAAATGGCAGTTTCCCACTCATACTCCTCGATTTTAGCGTGCGCTTTCATCCTTCCCCAACCTGCTTCCTGCCATTTAAGATTTTCTCTTATTTCTTTCGATATCCTTTTGGGCAATGAAACAAAATGCCAACCTCCAGGTGAACTATGTTTCCATATGTTGCTTGAAAATCCATATTTAATTTTTCCGTTCATTTTCCTTGCGAGAATCCGTTTTTTTTAAAGGCCCGTAAATGACAGACCCATGCAAAGGAAGCAATTGCGGGCATCAGACGTATCGACCTAGCACAATTTCGAAGTGGGCTAAAATCGTTGAAATTACCACTATTGCGCCTATTTTGTGCATACATCGTTAGCTATTGACTCTGGTAGGTTTCTTTTTCTTAAGAGCGGGCAACCATGAAATGTAGCATTCGACAACTAAGATTGGCAGTACCCAACTCATCCACTCATAGGTTGCGTCTCGAACGTCTTGATTGTCGATAAAAGCTAAAAAATTATGTTTATAAACAAGGTCCGATAAAATACGTAGGAATACAAAAGCCAGTGTTAAGGTATAACTTCGGATCATAAATAGGCGATGGGCTTGAATATTTTTTCGTTTTATGGTTACCCAAGCCGCGGAAGTCATAAACAACCAGAGGGTCGCCAACAGCAGGGTAGGGACTATGGAGCCATCATAGGGTTGGGTAATGCCAAGATAAAATGCTGATAGACCTCCAAATAGACACCCTAGAATGTATACCTTTCCCAATACTCTATGTAATTTGATATTGCGATTACGAAACCAAACCCAAAATTGAAAAGGACCAAGGACTAACGGAAGCACTGCGGCAATAAAATGAGAAACAAACCAGAATTGCTTATTCCAAAAAGTCGGGCCAATTCCCTCTATAACAAATCGATAGGTAATGGCTCGATACAGATAATATGCGCATAAAATGATAAGGACGGTCCAAAAGAGCATTACGAGCAAATTCCTGGGTTTTATCATATTGTTCAAGCTTGCAGTTAACGATTGATGTAAAAAGCATAATTATCACACAGGGCGGCTATTGTCTTTGAGCCCGGGTTATATGGTGTTTTTTTTAATCATTTTAAGTTGGTCTCCAATTTGCGGCTTTGTCAAATCAGTACACGAAAAATCAATTGGTCAAACACTACCAATTTAAATACGGCAATTTCCATGCTGCTACATTAACTTTCAATTTTCCAGGTCGAAATTAAATTACATCAAGGAAATTGACGGACTTTTACTATGTCTGATAAACGCCTCAGCATATTCACAACCGAATTCCATGCCACGAAACGGTTCCATTTTGCCATGATGTTCCTGATAGGTTTCTTCAATTTTCTGACTTACATGTGCAAAACACGCTGCGTGTTTTTGCTTGATCACGCTTGAAATATCCACATAATCGGTGGGGTTAAAATTTTGCGATTGAACCCCGCTCATAACTTCACCATAGTAAAGAGCTGCTTTGCTTCCTAGGTTTAGCCAAGCATCATACACTAAAATTGAGCAAATTCGATGGTCCCGGTGAGAATCGATCGGCCAGTGGGTGATAATGATATCCGGTTCTTCTTTTTTCAAAAAATCAATAAGAGGAACGTAGCGCTCCCTGGTGATTTCGCAATTTCCATCGATCTGCCCAATCAACTCAGGTCGCGCCTTTAAGATTTTGCACGCAGTAAATGCTTCGGCCGTGCGGATCTTTGCTGATTCTTCGTGTGATTTCCCTTCGATACCTGCTTCACCCCGCGTTAAATAAACCGAAACAACTTCATTGCCCAAATTCGAATGCAGCGCCATGAGTCCACCGCACATTGTTTCCGGGTCATCAGGATGAGCCCCTACAACCACTATTTTAACTTTCTTTTCGAAGGGGGTTGGAGTGGTATTCCCCAAGGCGCTGACATTGGTTAATCCAATGGTAGTTCCAATGGTAATAGGTATTGAATTGGTCAAAAACTTCCTTCGCGATTGTTTTGTCATTTCAATTTTGTTTTGATGGTGTGTTATATACTAAAAATAGTAGATCCACTGATCACCAAGCATTTAGTGAATGGTTTTATTTGCCGTTGTCACGTCCTAAAATACGGCTACAGCGTAATATTCTCCCGATAGCTATCGGGATTAAGCGGCATTATGGTGCACGTAATTGGTTGTTCTGTAATCTAAAGATAAATGCGATCTTTTAGAGTTGAACAATTTGATTGCATTTTTGGTCGCCTTTTTGGCATGATCCTCGCTGGCAATGGTTCGTGGATGATTAGTTGCGTGGTTTAAAAGGCTAGTTTCGCAATTACAAACTGAATAGAATCACGATAACTATATGGGCGCCTGCAATTAATTAATTAATACACTGTTGAACGTAGGCTTTAATTTACTTCAAGATATTCAGTCCGCTTTAAAATCAGCGATTTGCCTTTCAAATTTATCCGTATCCTTAAATTCGCATAAATTTCCGTCTGGGTCATAAAATTTGGCAATGATACCCCAAGAATGCTCCTGATAATCCACCTTGATATTTTGGTCGTTTAGCCTATCCGCTAGTTTTTTCACATTTGGCACATTCATTCGCAAACAAGTTCTAATCCGATGCCTTTCCGTTTGATTTCCTTCATACTCCTCATCCAATTCTACCATTAAATACGAATTCCCAAATTCAAAACAAGTCAAACTTTCGGTTTCAAACATTTTTATCAGACCGAGCGTTTTTTCGTAAAAATCCACACACTTTTTATATTCAAGTGTATATAGTATTATTCCTGTTCTATCAAAATCCATAGGTTTTGTTTGGCATATGTAAAAAGGTCTCGTGTATGGCTCGTGCTTTTGGTTATTTAAATTTCCGAGGTTCGTTTTTTGAATAACAGTGTAATCCTGCACCTTCATGATGTAATGGCAAGCAATCAATTTGAACGATTTTTCTATCGGGAAATGCTTTTTCCAAAATAAGCTTTGCTTCTTCATCTTTTCTTTTAAGCTCTTCCGGCAATCCTGCTTTCCAAAATTTTGCCGAAACAACTATTTTATTGGCAATCACAAAATTCATATATCCCGAAGCCAAATAATACTCAATTGTATCAGTGGTAACGTTTTCAAACCAAGATTGCTCGTCTTTACTTAAACTTTTATAATGAACCTTATCAACAATTAGAGGACCAGCGGGCAATCTAATTATTTCAATAGGTTTACCATCATGAGTAGTACTTTGTTTTAAAATTTCGTAATTCTCTTCCATTCTGCGATAAGACTCTTTAGCTATTTCATTGTTTATGGTATCTACTTCACTGACTTTAGCCAATAAAACCGTTGAGGGGTTTGTAAATCGACAAAATTCATCGATATGTCCTCCGGTTCCAATGCCATATACTCCGTTTTCCAATTTTCGCCATTCTTCTTCTTTGCATCCTTTTTTTAACCAAATAATTTTTTCAACACCCAAAACTCTCTTGTACTCGTTTTCTATTTGTTCTTTAGTTAAGGTTTTGTTTCTATCAAGTTCAACAGATTCAACAAGTAGCATAGTTCCTTCTCCATTGGTTTGCCATGCACCGCCTTCCGAAAACAATGTTGATGGAATAATGCGGAGATTCATTTGTTTGCCAACATTTTTATCAAGATTACCAGAGAGTGGAAAACCTTGTTGGTACTGAAAGTCTACAACTGCCATCTCTCCGTCACCATTTCTCAGAAAAACTGGGCCAGGATCTTGAATAGCACCTATAGGTATTTCGTTATAAAATAATTCAACTCTGGAAGTATCAATAGAAGAGTTTATTAGAACATCATAAATTCTAGATTGCAATTGTTCTCTATTGTAATCGAGATGTGGACTATATACAATTTTAACTTTGGTGTAAGGGTAAATCTCCTTTATGGCTTCTAAAATTGGAAGATATAGAGCTTCACCATTTAACCAAGTTGATTCTAGCCAACTAAACCATATAAATTCTTGTTCGTCAAATTCAGAAGCGATTTTAAATTTATCATTGTCTTGCGATGAACATCCTATTATCAGAAAAAGGATAAAAAATTTAAAATTTGTCATAGTTTAAATTTTAACGGTGCATGTGCCACAACGTAGGAATATAGTGATTAACTAAATATTTTTATATGTTCGGCCGTTTTGTTGGTCGGTAAGGCAAAACCATAAAGCCCTCGCCCCATTTTTGATGTGGCAGGTTGGTGAACACCAAAAACCTGTATGGCAACCTATCCAGTGCTTATTTCGAAGTCGATTTGATAAATTCGGATACTTCTTTTTTGAATTGCTCCAATGACGGGGGGTTCGTATACATCATATGCCCGGCTTCATAATATTTCATGGTGATATTATTTCGTATTTCCGGGGTAAGCCCCAAATGATCAATCGTATATTCCACTCCATAGAAAACGGTCGCGATATCATAGATACCATTTAATATCAATACCTTCATATTGGGGTCCCTTGAAAGGGCCTGTGCCATGTCAATGCCGGTATTGATCGCCGCCTGCGTGCCCCAGCGTTGATTTCCTTCGTGCTTCCAATCCCATTTGAATCCATCCCGCACGCCTGCCGTAATGGCGTAGCTGCTTTTCTTATTGACCTTGAGCGTACCGTAGTAATAATCCAGAAAACCCGCGATATAGGCCGGGGAGATGGCCGCACTCTGTGGATCATGGCTGCCTTCCTGGGCCAATAGGTCTTGATTTATTCCCGTATACCGCGAATCTAACCTGCCTACGACTTCCCCTTCTTTCCTTAAAAATTCGGCGAAAAATTCGCTGGCCGTTACCCGTAGATCGGCTTTGACCCAATAATCCGGGTCTGAACCGGTATATTTGGCCAATTTCGCTGCCATCGCCTTTTTTTCACCTTCCGATAATCGACTCCCCTTGAACAAGGCAGGAGCATATTCATTTTCGGTAAAGTTCCTGACTTCGTCTAAAAATTGATACACATCGGCCGGTTTATCGGCAATCTTATCATGATACCAGGCCGTGGCGGCATAGGTCGGGAAATGAACCAGATAGGGCAGGTCGTCATTGGGAGGAAACACTAAGGTGCGCAGGTCGAATACCGACGACACCATAATAACCCCGTTCATGGCGATCCCCTGCTCTAATAGGGTGTTCATCAGCCCTGCACTCCGAAATGTACCATAACTTTCCCCTAAAAGATATTTCGGACTGTTCATACGGTCATTCTCGATCAAGAATTGGGTGATGAACAAGGAAAGACTGCGAATATCCTGGTCAACGCCCCAAAAATCGGTAAACTTGGCTTTTCCGACCGGGACACTGAGCCCGGTACCCACGGGATCGATCATGACCAAATCGGCTACATCCAAGATCGAAAAATTGTTGTTGACCAATTTATAGGGAGCGGCCGGGGTGGTTTTCGGATCATTTACCAGAATGCGTTTGGGCCCCAAGGCACCCATATGCAACCAAAATGAGGAGGAACCCGGCCCGCCATTATAGGCAAAAACAATAGGCCGATTGGTAGTGGTGCCCCGTTTATCCCCAGCTGAATAGTACACATGGCCCATCAGGGCAAGCGGTTTGTTGTTTTCATCCCGAACCTCAAAAGTACCTGCCTGGGCGGTAAGGAAAATTTGCCGTCCCCCGATCGTGACGCTTTGCATGGTAGTGGCAATCTCGGCCTTCGGGAGGGTGTCGTTTTCTTTTTGTGCAATTAAATAGTGGCTGCAAAGCAGTACAAATACTAGGGCAATAGCTCTCATAGTTTAGTCTTTTTGAATTTCAGTATAGGTATAGTCGCTTTTTTTCCAATCGATCAAGGGCGAACGATAGAATTTCACGTCCATTCGGTCTAAGTAAGGAGCCTGATTGCCCAAGCGTACCTTGTAATCTTCCCAATGGCGATTTTCCTGGGTCGACCAGCTCAGCTCCGAATAGCCCAATAATCGTGGGAAGGCCAAATATTCCAAGGCATCCCGTGTTGAGATGGTCTCTGACCATAAAGGCGCCTCCATACCCAGAATATTTGCCTTCGGGATACCCGCATAGGTCTCAGGTGTCCATACATAGGCCGTATCTACCGGAATATAGGCCGCCCAATGGAGGCCGTATTTTGAAAGTGTATCGTATTGCATGTCTAAATACATTTTTTTGGCAGGGGAGACGATTACCTGCATCCCTTTTTCGACCGCCTTTTTTGCATTGTCCATGTTTGACCAAAACTGTGCAATGGCGGTTGAATCTACATCGGCCGTAACTATTTCATCCCAACCGATCGCCCGCTTTCCGTGCTTTTTGACGATCTTTGCAACTTTGCCCACAAAATAGATATAATCGTCCTTTTTGGTAACGTGGCTCTCATCGCCGCCCATATGAAAATAGGGGCCGGGGCTGATTGCAGCGATTTCCCGCACCACATCGTCGATAAAGGCATAGACCGTGTCTTTTCTGGCGTCAAAAGTGCTAAAACCTACATTGGTACCTTCATAAAGCTTGGGGGTCTTGCCATTGCCGTTTAAAAATGGATAGGAGACCGAAGCGGCGTTCGTATGCCCTGGCATATCGATTTCGGGAACAATGGTGATATATTGTTTCGCTGCATACGCAACGATATCCTTATACTCTTCCTGGGTGTAAAAACCGCCAGATTCGCCACCTACCTCAGTACTTCCACCGATTTCAGTGAGTTTAGGCCAGGATTTGATCTCAATGCGCCAGCCTTGATCATCCGATAAATGAAGATGCAGGGTATTTAATTTATAGTAGGCCAGCAGGTCGATGTATTTTTTAACATCGGCCACACTGAAGAAATGCCTGGCAACATCCAACATCGAACTGCGATACGAAAAATTGGGGGCATCGGTGATGTTGCCCGAAGCGATGGGCCATATTTTTTGCTCCGCCAAGGTATCGTTGCTGCGGTCCGGGATAAGCTGCCGAAGGGTTTGGATGCCACGAAAGGCGCCTTCGGGTGAACCTGCTTCCAAGAGAATCGAATCCCTGCCGATTTGCAATTGATAGGCTTCCCTCGACTTGTTTTCGGTGGTATCCATTTGATGGATATAAATGACCCCTTGTGCATTTTCAATATCTTCTGTGTTCACAGGGATGTCTAAATCAATGGTTTCTTTTATTTTCGCTGCCAAATAGTTCCCGATTTCGGGAAATTCCGGGTCATTGTTCGACGTCTTGATGATCGTAAAGCGATCCAGGGCAAATGCTGAATGGGTCGGCTCGATCGAAAGGGGTTTGGGCAATAGGTCAGCCTTTGCTAGATCGGTAGGCGGGAAGTTAATGGGGGGTTTCTTCTCACCTTCACAGGCCATAAAGGCTGTAAGTGCTAGGCAAAGGACAAGACTCCGCAACAGGTTCGATTTGCTCATATTTCTCATAATGTGGTTTATTTATCTTCTTTAGGTTGTGGCGTAGGGAGTTATGCATTAACAAGCAACTATTTCTCGACATAGCTTTTAAGAACGTTGTACCAAATGTCATACCCCTTGGCGTTCATATGAAGACCATCCTCTAAAAATAGGTCCGTTTTCAATTTTCTTCCAGAAAGCATCGGATACCAAACATCGGCAGACCGAATCAAGGGGTCTTTTTTGGCAAGCCGGTCGAATCGTCGATTCAAGCGTCTATATTTTCCCCGCAATTTCCAGCGTGCAAGACTTGGTTTGGCGGCAATGAGTATAAATTCGGTGTCGGGTCGTGCCGCCCGGATCTTGGAAATGATTTGCTGCAAATTCTCTAAAATCACTTTGCGTCGTACCCCAGCTGCCAGATCATTATCCCCTTCATAAATAAATACTTTTTTGGGATGATATCGCCCGATCAATTCATCTGTATAGGTCAAAAGATCGGAGGCCTGAGAACCCCCAAAACCGGTATTGACAATATGATATTGGGGAAATCGCTCTGCGATGTCTTTCCAGATGCGTATGCTCGAACTGCCTGTAAATACAATGGTTTCCTGGGATGGATCCCAAAGGGAATCATATTTTTTTTCTATGGATGTCACCTCGTCCTTAAACCGAAGGGGATCTTGGGCCTGTAATACATTCAGGACTAGCAGGAAGGCGACGAGTAGTATTCTCATGCTGGGTTCTTTGAAAGGACTAAGATAATTTTATTTTACGATTTCCGAAATTACTGAAAATCAGGGAGTGCATACCCGCCTTAAGGGTGGTCTTTTTAAAGCACTTGGGTTCTTTTCGATACTCGTTGATTTTTACTCTTGCCAAGGCACATTCATTTTATTCTGCAATACTAGGCACGGTCAGGCCTTCTGCCAAAGCCCACTCATAAAAGCGCGAGATCCAATGATCAGAGGGAAGTCCTTGGTTTTTCATGCCAAAGCCATGACCACCTTTGGAGTACATATGCAACTCTACGACTTTTTTGGCTTTTAGCCATTTTGAATAGAGCGTCACACTTTCCGGAGCCAATTGTAATGGATCATCGGAAGCACATATGACCAGCATCGGCGGGGCGTCGTTGGGTACTTCGTAAGGGCCCATTACAGTCATCCAGGGGTAGATGGGCACGATGAAATCTGGACGGTTCTGTTGGTTATAGCTAAAGGTTACCCCCATGGTTACCGCCCCGCCTGCTGAAAATCCCATAAAGCCGATTTTATCGGGCTTCACTTCAAATTTCGAGGCATTCGTGCGTACATACGTAATCGCCGCAAGGCCATCCGCAAACGACAAGGGCATAATGGGGGCGATACGTTCCCCAATACGTGCCGGATTCGCAGTGCCTTCGTCTGCAAGTTCCTGTGCCCCATCATTGCCCGTTGGCACCAATCGATATTTGAGGACAAAGGCAGTGATTCCCTTAGTGTTCAACCATTTGGCAACCTCGTTACCTTCGCTGTTGATACTTAGGGCATACAGACCGCCCCCTGGTGCTATGATCACAGCAGTGCCATTGGGAACCGTCGGCCGAAAGACCTGCAGGGTAGGTACCGAAACATTGGTGACCACCTGGGTCTGCCAAATATTTGAAAAATAGTCTTTTTCGCCCCCTTGCCATTGAACAGTTGTCGGGGTATTATAGGGCAAGGCCACAATTTCTTGGGAAAAGCTAAGTGTAGCAAGGCCGAGACCGGCGATTAAAAAGAAGTATTTTTTCATCATTTTAGTTTTAGTATGTGAAAAGAGTTAAGCTCCAATACTGAGATAGGCCAAAGCCGCCAGGATACCTCCTACCAATGGGCCGACGACCGGCACCCAGGCATACCCCCAATCACTGCCTCCTTTGCCACGAAGTGGCAAGAGGGCATGAAGAATCCTCGGACCGAGATCTCGTGCCGGATTGATGGCGTAACCCGTGGGGCCGCCCACTCCAAAACCAATGCCCATCACCAAAAGGGCCACTGGAAGCGCATCCAGAGCACCTAGTTTAATCACTTCCTCCCCAAAGGAACCTCCGGCGATATAGAACACCCCGAATACCAGGGCAAAGGTGCCAATGACTTCGGTGATAAAATTCCAAAACGGACTGCGAATGGCAGGTGAGGTACTAAAAGTGGCCAAGATTGCATCTTGATCTTCGCTGGCATCATATTGCTTTTTATAGGCCAACCAAACCAGAACATTCCCCATCATTGCGCCTAAAAGTTGGGCAAGTATATAGCCGGGGACCAGGTACCAACTAAATTTTCCGGCGGTCGCCAGACCTACGGTTACGGCGGGATTCAAATGGGCGCCACTGGCATCGGCACTGATAAATACGCCAATGAAAACGGCAATTCCCCATGCCAAGGAGATACCGACCCAACCAGCGTCAGATCCTTTCGTGCCTTTTAGCACAAGGTTGGCCACAATGCCATTGCCAATAAGGATAAGCATAGCGGTCCCAATAAATTCAAAGAGATACGAAGTCATACGTTTGGTCGTTTAGTTGGACAAAAGATAAATAAATTCTATCAGATATCTTAGAACTTCCTCTTAAACCAGGATATAAGTCCAAAAATTAACGGAAGCAAGCTGTTTCGAAGCCCCTTGTTTTATAACCGCACTTGTATCGAATATAAAAATTATAGTACTTTTAATTCAAGCAATCGACCGAATCAAATCCCCATTGAATGAAAAGTTCCCTTAAAAGCCTCCAATTTCTCGGACTTGTAGTTTGTTCGCAATTCGTAATTTCTCAAACTGGTACAACTTCAAGCAATAAAGACAAGCCAATGGCCCAGGCCATAGGCATTGAAGAGGCACCTCTTATCGATGGGGAGGTTTTAGGCGATGCGGTGTGGCAACAAATCGAACCCTTTGGCGACTTACGGCAGAACCAGCCCAACTTTGAACAGCCCGCGACCGAGAAGACCGAAATACGCGTGGCCTATACTTCTGAGACCTTTTACGTTTCGGTGGTTTGTTATGATGCCCAACCCGACAAATTGGTCGTTTCAGATGCGCGTAGGGATGCCAATTTAGACAATACCGATGCCTTCATTTTTATTCTTGATACCTATAAGGACAATCAGAATGGTTTTATTTTTGGCACTAACTCCATTGGCGTAGAATATGACGCACAAGTCGATAATGAAGGTCAAGGCAACAACAATGCCAATCGGCAACAAGGAGGTACCATCGGTGGGTTTAACTTGAATTGGGATGGGTCTTGGGTCGTCGAGGCACAAGTTGGGGAGTATGGTTGGAGTGCTGAATTCGCCATCCCCCTACGAACACTCCGTTTTCAAACTGGGAAGGATTGGGGCATCAACTTTCGAAGAAATATAAGAAAGACCAATGAAGTCGATTATTGGTCCTTAGTACCGGTAGGGTTTGACCTGAATCGACTCTCCTTGGCAGGAACATTAACGGGATTGGATCTAAAAAGTCCGGGGAATCTCAAGGTCATTCCCTATGTATTGGGAAAACTTTCAAGGGATTTTACCGCGGTCGATTCGAAGAGTGCCTTCACTGGTGAGGTCGGAGGGGATGTAAAATATAGTATTACCCCCAGTTTGACATTAGACTTTACCTACAACACCGATTTTGCGCAGGTAGAGGTAGACGAACAACAGGTGAACCTGGATCGATTCAATTTGTTTTTTCCCGAAAAACGGCCCTTTTTTTTGGAGAATGCCGGCCTCTTTAGTGTAGGTAGCCCGGGTGAGGTGGATCTCTTTTTCAGTCGCCGCATCGGGATTGGGGAAGCTGGAAATATCGTTCCAATTTTCGGAGGCGCCCGGGTATCGGGAAAAATAAATCGGACGAATGTCGGCCTGCTAACCATGTTCACCGAAGATGTGCCCGAGGCTGGTATCGAGGAGAATAATTTTACGGTGGCCCGTGTCAACCATGAGTTCAAGGGCCGGTCGGCCTTAGGCGCCGTTCTTATCAATAAAGAGGGTTTGCAATCGGATGCATTTAATCGAACGGTTGCCATCGATGGAAAATTGGGGTTAGGGCGTAAGGCCCGAATCACCGGCTTCTATGCGAAGTCGGCCGGCAATAACGATACGATCAACGAACATGCCTTTAAACTCCAGACCGATTACAAATGGAATAATTGGGAAATGCGTGCCGCATATACTGAAGTCGGCCAAGGGTTTAATCCGGAAGTGGGTTTTTTATTGCGTTCCTCTTTTCGAAAGCCGGAAGCGCTGGTATTATATCATTTACGGCCGAAAAATCAGAATTCACTCTTTTTAGAGTTACGACCTCATGTTTCATACCGTGGGTATTGGAACTTCGACGGGTTTCAGGAAACGGGATTTTTGCATGTTGATAACCATTGGGAATTTAAGAGTGGCATGGAGATCCATACCGGCGCTAATTTCACCACGGAAGGTGTGGTCGAACCTTTTGAAATCTATGAGAATATTTTTGTCGAACCAGGGACCTATAAACACAGTGAGGCCCAGATAATTTTCTTTACGAATCAAAGTAAGCCCTTGGCAATCAGCACCCGATCCACGATCGGGGGATCCTTTGGGGGTCAACGGTATCTGAACAGTGCGACCCTGAGTCTGCGTTTGGGCGAAAAGTTCAACTCGGCCTTTACGTATCAAAACAATATCGTGAACCTTCCGGTAGGGGACTTTACGGCCAATGTATTTATCAGCCAGCTTTCCTATTCCTTTACCCCGAGTATGTATTTGCAGAGCCTGGTACAGAACAATACCGTAAACAAATTGTGGGCGTTTAACCTACGGTTTGGATGGTTGCAAAGGGCCAATACCGGCTTATTCGTTGTCTACAATCATAACCTACAAGATGGCAGTCCCTTGAACAACAGTTTTATCATTAAATATACCCGCATGTTCGATTTGGTGAAATAAGGGCCTGTTATACCCCGAATTGCCTCAAATGGTGGTCTAAATGTTTTGAGAAGAGCGTATTCCATTCCTTGTCAGTTAAGATTCCAAAGGCATGTGATTCCTTTCCGTTGAAGTGAGGAGCGCCTAATTTTTGGGTTTTTGCCAAGTGTTCAATGAGTCGTTTCCTTTCCTTCTCAAATTCCCGATGATCGTTAATTATAAAAATAGGCGATGTTGGACTATTTTTTTTATAGGGCTTGGAGCCTATTACCACATTTTTCGCAAAAAGCTTAATCAGCATTTTTTTGAATCCTTTGGGCTTAGGATGTTTATCGGTATACACCAATTCATAGGCCACATTGCAATGGGCCAACATTTGGGATACATTCATTTTACCCCAAAGATTTTTGGTCTCAGGTGTCAAAGCTTTGATACGCGCAATGGTTTCTTCGCTTTCTTTTTCGTCGAACAAATTTTTCCAGGTCATGTGAGAAAATATTTTAAATTCAACAATTCTTTAAAAACGCATGCAGATACCATCATTTACCGCTTGGCTTCACCTTGGGAACCGGTGGCGGTCCTGGAGGCAACATTGCTTCCCAAACTTCGTCGCCCTTTCTTTTGATAAATTCCGATTTGATTTCGCTGCGTAGGGCGGCATTCTCGAATAGGTCAACCATCGTCGTACCTAAGGATTTGGCTGCGAACAACATGCCCTTATGGCCGATGCTCATGCCACCACAAGCGACCACTACCCAGGAATGCCATGGGGATTCGTACGGGGCCGTCGTGGCCAATAGGGTGATTTCAGGAACAATATAGCTTACATCGCCTACATCGGTAGATCCGCCGGGGACGTCCTGGTCCTCGGGTGCCAATGGCTTTATGCCCCCCTCGATGCCTTTCGCTTCGAGTCCGTATTCCTTCATAATCCTTTCACCAAAGGCAAGCTCTTCTTTTGAATAGACGATGGGCCCCACATATTCCATATTCTTATGTAGCACTTTTGCCCCGGCTTCGTTGATCAGCAGTTCATAAAGGCCGCTATTTAATTTTATCTCATACGATACACCAGCCATAAGGGCGGCCCCTTCGGCGATCTTTTTCATTCGTTCTGCAACTTCCTGTACGCCGCGACGACTTGAATCCCGAATCCAAAGCCATACACTGGCTGTTTCAGGGACTACATTGGGTACATGCCCGGCATCGGTATATACATAATGCATACGTACCGTTGGTTTTACGTGTTCCCGAAGTGAATTGATGCCCGTGGTAAAGAATTCGGCTGCGTCCAAAGCACTGCGTCCGTTCCAGGGATCGGCCGCGGCATGCGCACTTTTACCTTTAAAGGAAATTGAAAAATCGGTGACCGCTTGGGAACTGGCCATATTGGCCTCGTTTTCATAGCCAGGATGCCAATCAAGGCAAACGTCGAGGTCATTGAAAAGGCCGGCCCTTGCCATAAAGACTTTCCCTGCCAGATCTTCCTCAGCCGGGGTCCCATAAAAGCGGATAGTGCCTTTGAGTTTGCCCTGTTCGATCAATTCTTTGATGGCCACGGCAGCCCCTAGGCTCCCGGCCCCGAACATATTGTGGCCACAGCCGTGGCCTGCAGCACCTGCTAACAAGGCTTCTTTGTAGGGCAACGCTTTTTGTGAAAGTCCGGGCAGGGCATCAAACTCCCCTAAAATACCGATGATCGGAGAACCCGAGCCATAGGTTGCAACAAACGCGGTCGGGATTTCGGCAACCCCGCGTTCGACGGCAAACCCCTGTGATTCTGCGTAATCGGCCAAGACCTTGGCTGAATTGTATTCCATCATGGCAGGTTCTGCAAATGCCCATATCTGATCACTTAGATCAATGAGCGCTTGTTGATGTTTTTCAACCGAGACCAGAATGGCTTGTTTGTTCTTCTCCGTTTTATTTTGCGCAGGGAGAACAAGTACTGAGAGGCAGAAAGCGGCCGTGGAAAGTAAGCGGATTGTTGTCTTCATTCTGTTTTTTATTAATTTTAAAGTAGGGTTATCGAATACCGTGCACCTTCATGGCTAGGGTATACACTGAGTCAGAAGCAGTGATAAAGAGTATATTTTGGTCAGGACCCCCAAAGGTTACATTCGCGGTCCATTTTTCTGGGACGGGGATGTGTAAAATTTTTTCACCATTTTTTGAATAGACCGTGACACCATTTCCAGTTAGGTACACGTTGCCTTGATTATCCAAGGTCATCCCATCGGAGCCCATTTCGGCAAAGAGTTTTCTGTCGGTCAAAGTCCCATCTTCTTCAATTTTAAAGGAATAGGTCTTTTGGTCTCCGATATCGGCTACGTAGAGCATTTTTCCATCGGGACTACCAATGATGCCGTTGGGTTGTACAAAGTTGTCGATGACCACTTTAAGTTCCCCGGTCTCCGGGTTCAAATAATATACTTGCTGTTTTTGGATCTCACTTTCAGTACGCTGCCAGTAAGGTCTTTGATAATAGGAATCCGTAAGGTAGATACCCCCCTTCGTATCTTCCCAAAGATCATTGGGACCGTTTAATTTTTTTCCTTCAAAGGCATCGGTTACAACGGTTACATGCTTCTTGGCATCGATGCGCCACAGGGCAAACTTCTCATCGGCGGCAGCCAAAAGATCACCATTCCGCGAAAAATAAAGGCCGTTTGCCCGCCCAGCAGGTTGCATAAAGGTGGCTACCGAATTGTCTGCGGCCGACCATTTAAGGATGCGATCATTGGGTTGATCTGTAAAATACACATCACCATCGGCATTTACTGCAGGGCCTTCGGTAAATTCGTAGTCTGCCGAGACCAGTGTTATCTGAGCTCCATCGGCAATAAGTGAATTTTCTTGGGACTTGCAGGCCGAGACGGTAAAGAGTATCCCTGCCACTATTAAAATCTGTGCTTGTTTCATCGTTCGAATCGTTGGGTTATCTGTGGGTTGCGATCTATCGTATGCATGTATTGTCAAATTGGTTTTGACGGAGAAAAGGTATGAAAAGATATTTGATTTTTATCCATGGCACCTTGGCACTTCCGAAATCGCGATGACCTTTATGTTTCATTTAAATAGAATACCTCCTACTTGCTTAAAACATTTGCCTTTTGCCATTAACGGACTTTTGCATACCCCGGCCCTTTTACAAAGCGCCCAGGCAGGGCCCCCGTATGTTGCCCATCCTTTATGACCTGGGTGCCATTGACAAAAACATGGATCATGCCAGTGGCATACTGATGGGGTTTTTCATAGGTGGCATGGTCGGTAATCGTTTCGGCATCGAATAGGACGATATCGGCAAAGTAGCCTGTCTTTAGGCCCCCTCTTTTTTTGAGCTTCAGGTTGTTCGCAGGGAGGGTCGTCAACTTATAAACAGCCTCTTCCAGAGAGATCGCTTTTTCCTCTCGAACATAATGGCCCAACAATCTGGCAAAGGAGCCATAGGCCCGAGGATGTGTGCTTTGTTCCAAAAAGACGCCTTCGTTTGTATAGGAACCTGCATCTGAACAGATCGACATGTACGGAAGTTTGATCTTTTTGATAATATTTTCCTCTGACATCGAAAAATAGACCACCTGAATTCTGCTGTCATCCTCATAAATAAGGTCCACCAAGGTTTCATTGGGCGATTTTCCGCGCTCTTTGGCAACGTCGGCCAAGGTCCTACCGAGGAGGTTTCTAAGCGCTTTGTTCCGAAAGCCGACCAAGAGAATTTTATCGGGTGCGACATAAAAATCGATTTCGTCCATCATCTTCTGCCGCTTCGCCGGATTTTCGATCAGCCGCATCGTTGCAGCATGACCCCCTTCTTTGGCCCATGCAGGTAGCACCACATTCAATCCGGTTGAACTGGCATTGTACATATACATGTCGGTGGTAATAGGGAGCCCGTTTTTTCGGGCAGTATTGATAAGGGTAATCGCACTATCCAACAAATGCCAATTGGCGGTGCCTGAAGCCTTAAAATGATAGATTTCAGCCGGCAACTTGGCTTTTTCAGAAATGGTAATCACCTCTTTTACGGCTCCCAATAAGCCACCTTCCTCATCCCGTATATGCGATATGTACATCCCATTATACGCTGAAACCACCTTGGCCAATTCAATGATTTCCTCGGTTTTTGCATGGCCGCTTGGGACATAGATCAGGGAGGTCGAAAGGCCGACCGCTCCTTCCTCCATGGCTTCCTTGGTCAAGCGTTTCATGGTCTCCATTTCATTGGAAGTTGGCGGCCTATTTTCATAACCCATTACATATTGGCGCAAGGTGCCATTTCCCACAAAGGAGGCGAAATTCGTTGAAACACCCTTTTTTTCCAAAAATTCAAGATACTCTCCCAGGCTAGACCATTCGATATTATAGGTAATACTGCCTTGTTCTTCTTCCATTTCTTCCTTCATTGCCTCATTCAGCGGGCCCATAGAATGCCCTTCCCCCATTACTTCCAAGGTGACCCCTTGACGAATATCGCCTTGTGAGCGACCATCCTCTATCAGTGATTCGTTGGCCCAACTCAGCATATTTATAAAACCCGGTGCCACGGTGAGGCCGCTTGCATCGATTTCCTGAATACCACGTGCATTTTCAAGGGTCCCCATGGCCGCAATGGTGTCGGCATTGATACCGATGTCCCCTAGGTATATTTTTTGGCCTGAACCATCGGCAATGTTGCCATTTTTGATGAGAATATCATAGGATTGGGGAGCATTGCATCCGAAGAAAAAACCAATAAAAATAAGGAGTGTCAACCCTTTGGAAATTTTCATATACTTCTTTTTTTAAAGCTGGACATTAGTGACCAAAGTATTTATAAATGCCCAAGGCACCGACCCCTATGATACTAAAAATACTTATCCAGAGTAGTATATCATATAAAAAATTCGGGGCAAACAAGCTATCCAATCGCACATATCGAAAATGAATAACGGCGAAAACAACGAGAAATAATAAAAATGACCCTACGATTCCTCCGGTAATGATCATAATGACGGGCATTTTAATAAAAATAAAGAGGATGGCCCATAGCAATGGAATTACCCAGGCGAGGATGGCGACTGTTTTTTTTCGCATGGCAAAGTCCTTGAAATCGATCCACCCTACTTGGCCAAAAATATCGGTAATCTGCCGCGTCCAGGCAGCCAAGGCTGCAAAAAGGGTTGAAAATAAGGTAATAAAAGCCCCTACTAAAAAGGCTGTTTTGGCGGCCGGACCTAATGACTCGGTATACATTGCCGACAGCGTCTCGACCATGGCATAGCCTTCGGGTATCGTTCCCTGGGCGTGAAGCACGGCCGCACCCAACAAATAAAAGGCTGCGGTTACCGAAGTATAGACCAACATGGCGATAATGGCATCGAGTTTCATGACCTGTATCCAACCATTGGCCCGTTGCCGCCACGATGCGGTTCCATCGTTTTCCCCGGAAAAAGCGGCATATCCCTTTTCAAGGCACCAATAGTTATAATGAATGATTTCGTCTCCTCCGACCCCTGTTATGCCAAAGGCACCAATGGCAATTGCCACAGCCTCTTTGGGAAGATCAAATTGCAGGCCCGATGCTACATTTTCCCAGGTTATTTGATAGGGGGTATAATTCAGAAAATACAGGGAGGCAAACGTAAACAATGTAAATAGGCCGATCATTCCTAAGGAAATTCGTTCGATAAACGTATAATACCCGCGGTAGATCATCAATGCCACCACAATGGCGATGAAGATGGCATAAAAGGGGATACTAAATATCGGAGCCATAATATTAAGGATAATGGCAACACCGCCGACAATACCACCAACTTGAAGCAATTTAATGACCATGACCCCTAAAACGGTCCATACGCTCCATTTCGCCTTCCCAAAGAGAGGGCCTGGCAAGGCATTGAAAGCCTGCATGGCCGTTTCCCCAGTCAGAATGGTATGCTTGCCGAATTCAAGTTGTACGGCTACTTTGACCATACAGCTCACGAGTATCACCCAAAAGGTGATGAAACCTGCCTGGGCACCCAATGTGGTCGTTGCGATAAGTTCTCCCGAACCGACAATAGAGGCCGATAGAATAAAACTAGGACCAAGAAATTTTAATCTTCCTAAAAAAGTAGTCGGTGGATCCTTGATTTTGTTCACCGCAAGTACATAAGGATCAACGTGTTCAGACATGTCTCCTGTTTAAAGTTTACTAAGGAAGGCCAAATTTTCCTTCATACTTTCCAAAGGGGTACTGGTGTACTCCTCTTGTTCGATAAAAATATGTTTTACCCCGGAAGCCTTTTGGTTTGCCATCATTTTGCGAATGTCCAAGCCT
Source organism: uncultured Solirubrobacterales bacterium (assembly GCA_963817905.1). Taxonomy (GTDB): domain Bacteria; phylum Actinomycetota; class Thermoleophilia; order Solirubrobacterales; family 70-9; genus VRUE01. The sequence continues at coordinate 1,875,070 of CAWFPS010000003.1, forward strand.
CCCTTTCCAAATTCGGTACTTTCTTTTTTGCCCATATCCATATCCTTCAAATGCCAGAGTGGGAACCGACCAGGATACTTTGCAAAATAGTCCAAAGGATCCTTCCCGGCCACGATGACCCAGCCAAGATCTAGCTCCATGTTCACGAGGTCTTGATCCGTATTATCGAGAAGAATATCGTACAAGACCTGGCCCTGATCCGTTTCAAATTCATAGGCATGATTGTGATAGCCGAACTTAAGGCCCATTGTTTTGCATTGTTCACCCGCTAGGTTGAATTTCTCGGCCACTTTTTTATAATTATTCACTGTCTGACCTTCCGTGGGCATTGAAGAACATATTAGATATTCCTGACCCGCTGTAACGGCGTCATTCATGGTTTTTTGCCAGAATGCATCCAAATGCACGTGTCCACTTTTTAGGTTCATTCCTAAATCATCACAGGCTTTTTTCATTTCTGCAGGTGATAGTCCATAGTAGTTGCCCTTATTACTGCCAGCCGATTCAATTTCCTTGAATCCGATAGCTGCAATTTGCTTTAAGGTTCTAAGGGCATCCTTTGCCATGGCATCCCGAAAGGAATACAGTTGTACCCCGAAATTCTGAATTGGCTTATTTGCGAAAATACAGGATGGCAAAAGCAGGCTCCCTGCTGTGAATGCGGTTGATTGTAGTATGAATTCCCTTCGTGTTTTCATATTTGAATTTAATTATGATCTTCTTGATAATGTTTGGCCAGTACATCGGCACCATAGTCGTTCGTAAGGTCACGTACCACCTCATGTACATGGTTGGCATTGTTCTGGGTATTGTCATATTCGATCAACAACATCGGCCCTTGAATGCGATAATAATGGCCTGCCCCAGGACTTAAACTCCCAGCCCAGGCAAAATGAAGGTTCTCGATGCCTGCTTTCTTGATCTTGTCCCGAAAATCGGTAGCAAAACGCATTTCATAATTATCCAAATAGGTCTCCAAAAGCGCATCGAATATTTCTCTTTGTGTGGCCGTCAATTGGGAATAGGAAATTCCGTTGGGCTCAAAGGTGCCTGTTTTTTTCGCGGTCAATGAAAGGATATCGCCAGGCGCATCCTTAGAATACAATACAGTCGTCAATTGATCCTCGGTCATCGAATTAACCAGGGCAAAACCCAAAACGGCCTCTTGGCGCAATACCTCCTTCCCCTTATATTCGGTACTTCTGACAATGCCCGGGTTGGTGCCAAAAAAGGTAGGGGTTGCCGAACTGATCTCATTTCCGTTGGAGGTAAAGTTCAATGAAAGATGATGCCCCTCAAAACGCCAACCCCAAGGAGTCGAGGAAGTGGGATCGCCAAAAATCGAGATATGATAATTCATGGGATCACGACGCGGCCGTCCGTCGGGCATTTTGTCATTATCATTGTTTTCTATGATCCGCAGTACCTTCTCGAGCGACCTGATTTCCTCTGTCTTATGAAAACCTTCTGCGCTCAGCGAAGCCCTTAACAAATCAATTGCGGCGGCTGCCTGAACGTCGTTAAAATCATTGAAGGTTGGGCCTTTTCGAGGAATTGGTACATAATTCATGTTGTAGCGTTCGGGATCCTCTAGTGGAAATTGGGCTTTGGCCCGCAATTCGGCTGAAAGCGAATTCAAAAAATGTGTTGCTTTTTCCGATAGGTCTTGGGCAGCTGTTTTGCCGAGGACTAAAAAAAGGAGGAGGGTCAGGGAATAGAGTTTACGATTCATATTTTGGTTGTTTGAGTTGCTTTAGAGTTCTTTATTTTAGACGATAACTGACGAAGGCGAGGTGTTGGCTATCGGGGGACCAGGATGGGACATTTATGGTTCCTTGTCCGCCGAATAATTTTGCCATGACCTGTATCTCTTTAGTTTCCAGATTCATAAGACGCAACAGCACGTCTTTGTTCGGGGGATGCGAACCGGCCGGGACATCGGTCCCAAACGAGATATAGGCGATCCATTTTCCGTCAGGGGAGGGGTGTGCAAACCAATCGTTGTACGTGTCGGTGGTAATCTGTTCCTGCTCACTTCCGTCGGGACGCATCCGCCAAATCTGCATGGTCCCGGTGCGTACCGAATTAAAATAGATATAGGTTCCATCGGGGGAATAATCAGGGCCATCATCCAATCCCTCTGCCGTGGTCAAACGTACTTCCTCCCCTCCCTGTAAAGGAACTGTGTAAATATCATAATTGCCGTTCCGCTCTGCACAATAGGCCAACGTTTTCCCGTCGGGTGACCATCCATGCCAGTATGAGGGTCCAACAGGCGTAATTTTATTTGGTTCACCACCGGTGACCGGTAAGGAATACATCAATGACTTCCCTGTTTCGGTTTGGTCGCTGATCACCAATTGGGTACCATCGGGTGAGATACCATGATCGTTATTGATCCGCTTGGCGAAGCCGGTAGGAATCACGGTAGGGGTACCACCTTCGACCGGGATGCTGTAGAGCTGACCTTTGCTATTATAGATCAGATTTTTTCCGTCAGGAGACCAATTGGGGGCCTCGATATGATCTTTTGTATGATAGCGTATCCTTCGGTCGAAGGAGGCAATCGAAATCGTTTCCAAGGTGCTTTCCAATTGTTTTAATGAGTCGGGCCTTGACGTTACGGCTTCGAGTTCGACATCGCTAAATTTGGCGGTTTCCAAAACATCGGCATTGTGGGAACAAACACCGAGACCGACATAATAGGGTTCGGTGAGCGTAAGTTTAAACGACCCACCTGAGAATTGTACTGCCTCATTGTCATTCGAAATAGCCATTGAAACATATTCCCCTTCTTTTTCGATACGTACCCGTTTCGGGGCAGCGCTTCCAGATTGTACCTCCCGGGTGGTCGCCCCGGCTGTTTCCCGGTATTGTATCGAAGTAAGACCGTCACCGTGAAAAGCCACATCGGCATAGGCCGAATTGGGTTCAAGGCTTTGACGAAAAATCAAACAAGCTTTGCGATGCGGGTCGACCCCTTTGGTCAACCAGGTGATGCTGGCAGTCAGTGATGCGTCACCCGACATCTTTTTCCAAACGAAGAAAAGCTCATCGTTTTCCGCCCACATGTTGGTACCACTTCCGGAAATCATATAGCTCTTGTCGTCGGGATTGTATACTACCGCTCCAGTATGTTTTACAGCACCGATGTCGGTGTATCCTTCAAAAATGCCCACCTGTTGGGCATTCCCCGAAAAACTGACCAGGCAACCCAGAAACAATAGGGCAATTTTGTATATTTTCATAGTGTTGGTTGGTGTTGCGCATTTTAAATGTAGTTAAAAAAATCAGAAGAAGCACTTCAAACCTATTATTCCAGATTTCGGGGCTTCCATGGCGCGTCGATTTATTTACAGGATGCATTTCTAATTTACTCCGAATTTCTAGCAACCGTAAAATTTGCTCTTTGTACTTTTGCGCAAACATGCGATTATGAATTCAAGACAGGCCCAGTTAAATGCCTTTGATCGTTTGCTGACCATTATGGACGAACTGCGGGCACAATGCCCTTGGGACCGAAAACAGACCATGCAGACGTTGCGGCATTTGACGATTGAGGAAACCTATGAATTGGGAGATGCCATTTTAGATAATGACCTGACGGAAATTAAAAAGGAATTGGGAGACGTGCTATTGCACATCGTCTTTTATGCCAAGATCGGTTCGGAAACCGATGCTTTTGATATCGCCGATGTATGTAACGATATTTGTGAGAAACTCATTCATCGTCATCCGCATATTTATGGGGACGTACAAGTCAAAAACGAAGAAGACGTAAAACGCAATTGGGAGAATTTAAAATTAAAGGAAGGGAAGAAGAGTGTTTTGGAGGGAGTTCCGTTAAGTCTGCCCGCACTTGTGAAAGCAAACCGCATACAGGACAAGGTCGCCGGAGTGGGTTTCGATTGGGAGCGTCCCGAACAGGTATTTGAAAAAGTACAGGAAGAATTGGCAGAGTTACAAGCCGAAATACATTCGGGTACTCCGGAGAATATTGAATCGGAATTTGGGGATGTACTTTTTTCATTGATCAACTATGCACGTTTTCTAAAAATCAATCCCGAAAATGCCTTGGAGCGAACGAATAAGAAGTTTATCAAACGATTCCAATATTTGGAAAATAAATCAAAGGAAAGCGGAAAATCATTAAAGGAGATGACCTTGGCCGAGATGGATGTCTTTTGGGAAGAAGCAAAACAGTTTAAGTAGGCAATAGTCAGTAAACAGTAAACAATAAACCATAAACCAATAACTTACCCCCATCAATTCGAAATAGCGTTTGCTTAAAGACTACACCAAAGAATTTCGGTACAATAGTACGCTCGCGTTTCCGGTCATCCTCGGAATGCTGGGGCATACCTTTGTGCAATTTGCCGATAATATCATGGTGGGACAGCTGGGAACTGCCGAACTCGCCGCCGTATCCTTGGGAAATAGCTTTGTCTTTATCGCCATGTCATTGGGTATCGGTTTTTCCACGGCCATTACACCACTCGTCGCAGAGGCAGACGGGGCAGGGAACAAGGCCGTTGCCAAAAGCGCCTTTCAACATGGGTTGGTGTTATGTGCGGGGTTGGGACTGTCGCTTTTTGGCATCATTTTGTTGGCAAAGCCCCTAATGGCCATGATGGAGCAACCTCCGGAAGTCGTTGAATTGGCCAAACCGTATCTCGACTTGGTAGCGTTCTCGCTAGTACCCCTTGTCATTTTTCAGGCCATAAAACAATTTTCAGATGGCCTATCACAAACTAAGTATCCGATGTACGCCACGATTCTTGCGAACGTGGTAAATATTATTTTGAACTATTTATTGATTTTCGGTTCGTTCGGGTTTCCAAAACTTGGTATCGTCGGGGCCGCCATCGGCACTTTGGCTTCCCGTATTAGTATGGTATTTTATCTATGGCTCTTGATGAAACGCAAACCTAGGTTTCATGACTATGTCACCCATTTTGATTTCAATAACCTGAAAAAAAAGGTTTTTAAAAAGATCATCGATCTGGGTTTTCCGTCGGCCCTACAAATGTTTTTTGAAGTGGCCATTTTTACTGCGGCTATCTGGTTGAGCGGGGTCTTGGGAAAAAATGCGCAAGCTGCCAATCAAATTGCCCTGAATCTAAGCAGTATGACCTTTATGTTCGGGATGGGCCTCGGGGTGGCCGCAATGATCCGCGTAGGCAATCAAAAGGGCTTGGGCAATTTTAGCGAACTTCGAAGAATTGCCCAGTCAATTTTCCTTATGACCGTTTTCCTCGAATTTATTTTCGCCACGTTATTTTTGATCGGCAGGTTTTGGCTGCCCACATTGTATCTCGATATTGATGACGTTTTAAACTTTACCGATACTACCGAGGTTATTAGTTTGGCCGCACAGTTGCTCCTCGTGGCAGCCTTTTTTCAGATATCCGATGGCGTTCAAGTGGTGGTATTGGGTGCGCTCCGAGGCTTGCAGGATGTGAAGATCCCTACATTGATTACCTTTGTGGCCTATTGGGCCATAGGCTTCCCGATTTCGTTTTATTTGGGACTGCATACCGAATTAAAAAGCACTGGTATTTGGATCGGGCTGCTATCGGGGCTTAGTGCCTCGGCGATTATGTTGTATATTCGATTTAATTATTTGACTAAAAAGTTGATAACAAATGGAGCTACCTAAATTCTTATTGGGCGATAATACCGACCATCCATCGGCCATATTTGTGGTACATACCGAATATCCCCGTTTTATTATCAATCTTGAAAACGATGAGGTTGAATGGTTCGAGGAATTTTCAGCTGACGACAAAGACGATTTGGAGGCAGAGACAGAGAACTTGATTATTGCGGCCACGGCATTTTATGATCGTGAAGTGGCACGGTACGAAGAATAGGCAGGATGCTCGAACAGCTGATACATTACGATAAAGAGCTTTTTTTGTACCTTAATAATCTTGGCAGCCCAACTTGGGATGGTTTTTGGCTCTTCATGACCAACAAATGGAGTTCCATCCCGGTATATCTTCTACTCGTCCCGCTCATTTTTGGACAATTGGGCTTAAAGAAGAGCATTGTGCTTGTTGTTACAATAGCCGTACTTATTTTATGTTCGGATCAGTTGGCCAATTTTTTTAAAATTGGGGTTGCCCGGCTGCGCCCCTGTTATGATCCGGATATGAATGGTTTGGTGCGATTGGTAAAGGATACCTGTGGGGGTAAATTCGGATTTTATTCGGCCCATGCGGCCAATGCCACTGCCTTTGCATTTTTCTTTTCCAAGATCTTTAGATCGAAGATCCTTATATCGGATTTTTTCTAGGTATTTGGGCTTTATTTATAGCCTATAGTAGGATCTACATTGGGGTGCATTATCCGAGCGATGTCCTCGTAGGGGCTATTTTTGGTGGATTCTTAGGCTACCTCTTTTATAAATTATACCTTCTTGCCTTGATTCGATTTAGCCTTTAGATCGCAAAAAGTGCGAGGTACCTTATTTATTTTCCTGATAACTACGCAGCAGCATATCGGCCGCTTGAAAGGGCGATATTTTTTCTTCCATCACCTCCATCAATAAGGCCTCGAGTTTTTTCTTCACACTTTTATCGGCATAAAAATTTTGCTTTAATCGGTCATCAATGGTCTGTAAAAGCCAACTTTTATTTTGATTTTTTCGATGTGCACGTAAATACCCCGATTTTGTGCTTTTCAAAATGTAATCCTGTATTATCTCCCATATTTCGTCGATACCTGTTCCCTCAATGGCAGAACATAGCAGCACTTTTGGGGTCCATCCGTTTAGTTTGGGTGGAAATAGGTGAAGGGCCGCTTCGAATTCGGTCTTGGCATTTCGGGCCGCATTTTTGTTCACTCCGTCGGCTTTATTGATGACAAGTAGATCGGCCATTTCCATAATACCTCTTTTAATTCCTTGAAGTTCATCGCCCGCTCCAGCTAATTTTAACAAAAGAAAAAAATCGACCATCCCGTGTACCGCCGTCTCACTTTGTCCGACGCCCACCGTTTCGATCAAGACGATGTCATATCCGGCGGCCTCACATAAGATAATCGTTTCCCGCGTCTTTCTTGCTACCCCACCCAAGGTGTCACTAGCAGGGGAAGGTCGTATAAATGCGTTCGCGTCTTTGACCAGCTCTTGCATGCGGGTTTTATCACCTAAGATGCTTCCTTTGCTTTCTGAACTGGTAGGGTCGACTGCGAGTACAGCTACTTTTTTTCCGAGTGCGGTCAGCTTTTTTCCGAACGCTTCTATAAACGTACTTTTCCCAACTCCTGGCACCCCGGTAATCCCAATCCGAAGGGCCTCCGATTTTTTAAGGAGGCATTTTTCGATGATCCAATGTGCCTTTTGTTGATCCGCCAATTGCGAACTTTCAACCAAGGTAATGGCGCGCGCCAAGGCGGTAGTATTCCCACGAACCACATTCTCGACAAGTTCTTCGGCCGAAGGGATTTCCGAGCGTTTCCGTTGCACTTTTGAAATACTTTTAATATCGGTATTTTTAATCTTCTTCAAAATTATCGGTTGATAGGCACCTTAACAACAGTCTCATCCCACGAGAATACGAGGTATAATTGTCGCCCGTCCTCAAAATCAATACGAAAACTTTCTTGCGCAGGCGTTACTATCTTGGTCGGCACTACGACCTGCACTACATCCAAATCAGGAGTACGGGTAGTTTCGGTACCCCCGCTCAGGAGGGTCACCCCCCAATCGGGCACTTCCGAATTGAAAAATACCGACCAACTGTCTTTTTTAGGCAGGGTCCATAGCGAGTAGGTCCCCGCGGGCAGTTTCTTCCCTTCGATTGTGAGATCGGTGGTAGAAGTGAACGTAGTCGGTTCATTCGCCCCCGTACGCCAGACCTTATCATAAGGAACAAGTCCACCGAAGATTACACGTCCTTTTTTAAACGGACTACTATAATTTACGGTCAGGTCAAGACCGTTTCTTGTATACGTAGCCGTTTTTTGAGGACTATTTTTTTTCGTCTGTTCTTGGAGGTAGGGCCTACCCACCGTAAAAAAAAGCACTGCCAATACCACCACGATAACGAGGAACCATTTAATGAATTTCATGCTTTCTTTTTTAAGATTACTTTCTAAATTATTATAATACAGAATGCCTTATTTCATGTTTTAAGGCAATTGTCAACTACCTAACATCAGGCTACCTCAAACGTAAACCTGGACTCGTTTTTATAAAATTCACCAGGTCGCAAGACACTGGATGGAAAATTTTTGTGATTCGGGGCATCCGGATAGTTTTGGGTCTCAAAGCAAATACCCGGAAAATGGGGTGGGGTATACACCACTACCGCAGGTTGATCCGTGTGGACTTTCAATGATATCCCTGATTTTTTCGAGTAGACCTTGGCGGCCATTTCAGCTTGCTCTTCAATAATGTAAGGAGTGTCTAAGGGAAGGCCGCTAATTTTTTTGGTTTTTAGAAAATCGTATTCGGTACCTTCGACCGATAGTACTTTTCCCGTGGGCAGTATATTTTCATGGGTCTCCAACATCCTGGGACAATTAAGCTGTAATTCGTAATGGTTTACACGATCTGAATCATCAAGCCTAAAATACGAATGATTGGTAAGATTTACGATGGTCGTACGATCGGTAGTAGCCTCATGGGTAATCTGTAACGAATTTTTCAGCAGGGTATAGGTAACCGAAACCTGAAGATTCCCGGGATATCCTTCTTCAAGATGCTTACTATAATATGAAAGTTTCACAAAGGGCGCTTCACCACGCTCCACGTGTTCAATCTGCCAATATCTTTTACCGAATCCTTCCTTGCCCCCGTGCAAATGCATGCCATGTTCCTGATAGAGCGGATATGTTTCGCGATCAAGTTCAAATTTGGCCCCGGAAATACGTCCTGCAAACCTACCCACACAGGCGCCGAGGAATACCTTGTCAGTAGGGTAGAGGCTCGGGTAATCATAGCCGACCACCACATTGGTCGAATTCCCATCCTTGTCCTTCACCAATAGTTTTTGGATAATGGCCCCATAATCAAGCACAATCAGGGTAATAAAAGGGGTATTTATGGTAACTTGTTTCAAAGGCGGAAGTTCTATTGGTATAAAAATAGGTGTTTTTTGCAACATCAAAATATTTCTTTCGTCCTTAGGATATCAAAACAACTAAACCATCAATGAAACCAGTCGATGTTTCAAATTGAAATTGTAGAACGCTGTAAGGCCAATGACCGGAAGGCACAGCTCACACTTTACAAGCAGTATTGTGAGGGGATGTTTTGCGTTGCCATGCGGTTTTTGAAAAACGCCGACGATGCGGAAGATGTGCTGCAGGAATCGTTTATCAAGGCATTTCAAAAAATACATCAGTTTAAGGGAGATGTGACGTTCGGTGCCTGGTTAAAGCGTATAGTAATCAATAAGAGCATCGATTTTTTAAAGTCGAAACGGGAAAATACGTTGAGCTTAAATGAAAATTTCATGCACATCACCGAGGATGAGGATTGGACGGTCGAAGATGATGTAACCACCGAAACCATTAAGGAAGCGATTGAACGTTTGCCCGAAAAATATAAATATGTGGTGATGATGTACCTCATCGAAGGATTTGATCACAATGAAATCGCAACGGTACTGCACCTGACAGAAACTACCTGCCGAACCAGGTTATTGCGGGGAAAAGGATTGTTAAAGGAAGCTCTAAAAGATTGGAAGTATGGGACAGGATCTTAGAAAATTATTCGAAAAAGAACGGGAGAACAAAAAATTTCAATTAAAGGAAGGGCACGAAGCACGTTTTTTGGAACTCCTGGAGAAAGAAATGCAAAAGGCCCCGAAGCGTAGGATGCCCTACTTTAAAATGGCGGCATCGGCAGCCATTCTTCTGGCGCTCGGGTGGTACACCTACAACCAGTATGCACCACAGACCCCTTTAAAGACCACTGTAATCGAGGCGAAGGACGCCGGCCCATCAGGGCTTGGGATTTCCCTCGGTGACCTCTCGCCAGACCTGCGGAAAGTAGAAAATTTTTATGTGGCCAATATTAATCTGGAGCTTTCCAAACTGGAAGTTTCGAAAGAGAACAAGAACATGGTAGATGGTTATATGGAACGTGTGGCCGATCTTGATACGGAGTACAAACGTTTGAATGTCGAGTTAAACAAAATAGGCCCTAATGACCAAACTATCAGCGCCTTGATCAAGAACCTACAATTGCGCCTGCAATTATTGCATAAATTAAAAGAGAAGTTGAACGAATTAAAATCATCAAAAAATGAAGAAGTCAAAACGAATACCATTTAACCTTATGGCGGTTGCCATAGTGACAATGGGCATTTCCGCCTATGGGCAAAAACAGTCAAAATCGTACAATGAAAGTTTCATGGTAACCGATGCAACCGTATTGGACATTGATACCAGTCATGCCGATCTGGAGTTCGAAACATGGGACAAAGACCAGATTCAAATAGAGGCCCTCATCGAGATTGAGGGGATGACCAAAGAGGAGGCCGCAGCCTATTTTAAAAAAGAAGGGTTTGAAATCGTCGGAAACAGTCAGAAAGTGAGTGTTCGAACAGGTTCTGAAACCCCCTTTTTCTTGGGGAATAGTCTAAGTGGTTTGCGCAATATGCATTTTGAATTCCCAGAATTGCAAGCCATACATATGGATTCGCTGATGCATCATATGGCCGTACTTCCTGAAATCGCCGAATTGGCGGCCTTGGCACCAATGCCTCCAACCCCGGCTATGCCAGCCATCGAGTTTGATTATGACGCTTTCAAAAAGGATGGGGATAAATATCTTAAAAAATGGCAAAAAAAATTCTCCAAGGGGTTTGATGAAGAATATATTAAGAAATTGGACGAATGGAGTGCCCAGATGGATGAAAAACGTGCCCAAATAGAAGAAAGGCAAGAAATGCTGCAAGAAAAAAGGATGGAGGCCCAAGAAAAGCTTTTTGAAAAACAAATGGAGACAAAGGCAAAACTTATGGAGCAGCGTGCCAAGCAAACAGAACGGAAAATGGCCCTTCAGGATCGGGAAAAGGAAATCGTTGAAGCACGAAAGGCGAGCCATGTTCGTAGCATTGACCATGAAAATCATGTCTTCAGTGTCGATAGCCTGATGGGTTCACCAAGTATCTTCTATTTCTCGACCGATAGTGAAAATACGAATTATAAGGTGAAAAAGACCATCAAGATCAAGATGCCAAAGGGGACCAAAATTCAAATGAACGTTCGTCATGGAGAGGTAAAACTAGCCGAGAATACTCGCAATATCAATGCCAAGTTGTCCTATGCCAGTTTATTGGCCGCGACCATCGATGGGGATCGAACCACGATTGTGGCTTCCTATTCCCCAGTGAGTGTTCAAAAGTGGAATTATGGCCAGCTTACAGCTGACTATTCCGAATCAATAGCGTTGAAAGAGGTACTCAACTTACGGTTGAGTGCCATTTCATCAGACGTGGTCATCGATCGGTTGATCAACACCGCTACCATCAAAAATGAATTTGGGCCCCTTCGTATTAATGCCATCTCCAAAGACTTTAAAAGTTTGGATATCTCCTTGAACAATGCGGAGTTTGTATGCAAGCTGCCTACCTCTTCCTTTACAATCAACGTAAATGGGATAAATTCGGAATTTACAAGTCCGGCAAGCCTGTCATTGCAACGCACCAATAATCTAAACAGTTTTGTAAGTAAAGGCTACAATTTGGCCAAAAATTCGGACCGGGCGATATCGATCAATTCGAAATATGGCGACGTGGTATTACAATGAGCTATCTTTAAGTAGTAGGGTACCAAAGATGTCGGCATTGATCCACGCCTGATCTTTATCTTCGCCCGGCACAAAAACAGAGCCTATAAAATTTTCCCGCACCGTACTTCCATCATTATCACAATAGGCCAACGCAAATCCGATTTTTTTTCCGTTATAAAGTGTTAAAGCAGGCGCATTCTTTGCAGTGGTAAATTGGCTATCGAACATATTTATTGCCATTTCCCAAATACTGGTGTTCCCTTCAGTTACCCGCACACAGCGTAGATTTTCATTGAATAGGTGGGGAGCCTTGTCTGCGGCAAGATCGACGACATTCCCATCAAGGGCAATATGATAGTCAAAGGCATTGTTGTTAAATTGATGCAATCCGCCTGAATTGTCCTCATCTACAAAGACCTCGACACAGTCGTCGTTCCAAAACAATTTCAAGGGATCTTTATTTTGATCAAAGAGCACATTATCGGTAATTTCTACTAAAACATAGAGGGCATTCGAGTCCCAAAGTAGCTTGTATCGGCCATTAAAATCAGAGGGGTCATAGGGTTTTCCTTCCCAGATTTGGTCAATGGGGTACCATTTTGCCTTTTTCCATGAATTTTCGGTGGCTTTTCCATCTAAAGTAAGTGGCCTTGACGTCTTTGCGACTTCAATGATCTGGTGGTCGACTTTTTTTTTGACCTCATTGCAGGATAGCAGGAGTAGTACGGCAAGTGCCGTAAAAACAGTTTTCATAAGGTACAAATTTGGGGTTTGTTCCTTAAATATAGTAAATTCCTACATTGGTGGGCGTTTATGGATCCAAAAAGCACTGCAAATTACCTTAAAACAAGGAATTCTAGTGCTTTTGACATGGTTCAGTGTTCAAGGTGGCGTTAAGGCATTGTAATTTGTGATTAATAACCCGGAAGTCCAAGCCATAAATCGCCCTCTAAACGTATTCCCTATTGATTCGGATGCCTTTCTGTAGCATTGCACGGTACTTATCCTGATTTTTTCCGGGAATTCTATTCAGACTGAGGGTTCCCAGCCAGGCTGATAGGTGCGCTTCCAGTTTTTCATGGCTTTTTCACTGTTCAGCACTTTCCCGGTGGTGGTATCGATTTTTAAAAGTTCGCCCGTATCCTGGGCCATATTCCCTAAATGGCAGAGCATCGTCGAGATACTGGCGTCGTTGATATCGGCTTGTAAACTCGTATCCTTTCGAATGGCATCGAAAAAATTGCCGACATGATTTACATCCAATTGACCTTCGCCCCGGGTATTGGTGGTAGCACTTGCCGATTCCTCCATTTCTGATTTAAGAAGATTTCCTCCAAGATCGTACAGCTTATAAAAATTACGGTCGAGTTGAATGGCCCCTTTGCTACCGTAGATGGTGATGCCCCTGCCAGGACGTTCTGGTTCTAAAACACCCCGGCTATGTCCGGTCCAGGTAATGAATTTGTCGTCGGCAAAGGTAAATGCCACTTGTTGGTTGTCGGGAAACTCCCAGTCATCATCAAACGTATAGTTGCCACCGACCGAGGTAACCGTTTCCGGAAGATTTACCCCAAGGGCCCATCTACAAATATCGATCTCGTGGGTACCATTGTTATGTATTTCCCCGGTGCCCCAATTGCGGAACCAATGCCAATTATAAGGGTGTATGTTGTCTTTATATTCTTTTCGAGGTGCAGGACCCTGCCAGAGTTCCCAATCCAACGAGCTGGGAACCGGTATTACCTGTCCTGTGCCAATCGAACCCCGATTGTTAGAATAATAGGCTTCCCCCTTAAAAACATTCCCGATTATGCCATTGCGAATGTCATCGATTGCCATGATCGAAGTGGCCGCAGAACGTTGTTGGTTGCCCATCTGTACTTTTTTCCCATATTTATTTTGGGCGGCCACCAAGAGATCGACCTCGTGTGGGTTATGGGCGCAAGGCTTTTCCACATATACATGTTTTCCTGCCTGGAGTGCCATGATGGCCATTGGGGCGTGCCAATGTTCGGGGGTGGCGATAAAAACGGCATCGACATTTTTATCCTCCAGCATTTTACGAAAATCCTTTTCCACTTTTGGCACATACCCGATCGTTTCCTGGCACCACTTGTTGTGTTCTGCGATAATGACATCATCGACATCGCAGGTATAAAGAACCGTGGCGTTCTCATTTGCATGAATGGCCTTTACGTGGGCCTTGCCACGACTATTAATACCAATCGTCGCACAATTTATATGGTCATTGGCTCCCAGCATATTGGCATATCCGATTTTTGGAAAGACCATACTTCCCAAGGAGACTGCCATTGTTCCGGCCGCTGTTTTTTTGATAAAATCCCTTCTGTTCGAACTCATAATTATATGCTTAGATAGTTGATAGTATTCCTTTTGCGTATCCTGCCGATTCTGCCAAGCCTGGCAGGGATCTTTTTCTTCTGCCTCGTATTCAATGGCCAAAATTTCGTTATACCCAAGCTTGACCGCTGTTTTTAAAAAAGCGGGCAGGTCGATGACGCCGCGACCCATGATACAGCCTTCCCCTTCGGCCGCTGCCATCGTAACGTCTTTTAAATGAACATCGAACACTCGATTGAAATAGGTTTTGAGGTCGTGCGCGGGATTCCGACCGATGCGTACGGTATGGCCAATGTCGATACAGAGCCCCATGCGGTGGTCCCGGTCTTTTATTTTTTTGTAGACATGCTCCGGACTCGGGTAGATTTCATCTCCCGGCCCATGGTTGTGAATGGCCAATTTAATGTCATGTGCCTTCACTTTTTCTTCGACATAGTCTAGCAACTCGATTGTTGGCACTCCGATGATGGTTTTCATTTCGGCACCCTTGGCGTAGGCAAAGGCTTGATCTACTTCCTCCTTGGTTTTCATATAGATTACCCCACCCCCATAGAGGTCAATTCCTTTTTGCCTACAAAGTGTGGCTACCTTCTGAAGCGTCATCGGGTCCGAATCCATGGGCAAATGCATGCTTTTCAGTGAAATGTGCTTTAAACCGCAGCGAACGCTCATGTCTAGGGCAGCCTCCAGGGAAAACGCCCGCAACGAATAAGAGGCCAAACCGAGTTTGATCTGTGAATTGGATGTACCTGGGATGTCGGTTCCTTGGCGAGCCGTTGCAATTCCCGGGATACCTATGGCGGTAGCGGCAAGAATCCCCGAGCTTGTATTTTTTATAAAATTTCGTCTTGTGGTCATCAGCGGGTTTACCCATTAAATGAACATCCTAGGCACATCGGATTGTTAGGAGGCTTAAATATAAGTTTTTTTTAGATGAATCAGGGTAGCCCGTTAAATGAAATGCCCATCCCAGATAATAAGCGGGTACCTTGTGCTTCAGGGGACCGAAGATCAATTCGCCGCCTCCACCGCGAGGGTCGCCAAACTACGTATGGGCCTGCCATCGGTCGTAATACCTTCTACGTTGACCAGATAGGTACCAGGTCGATCGCCCGTATAAAAATCCACAGAGGTCTTTCCCGTATCCCCGATCTTCAGGTCGGGCTCCCAGAATAGGGTCGTACGGTAATCGGGTTTTTCGGTGGCATCCCTTGGAAGGCTATAATCGGGCGCATAAAATTCGCGTACCTTATAAAACCCGGGAATCTTAAAGTTGGTAATTCCAGGTGTTTCTCTTGATTTCCCTTCGTCAAGAGCAAGGCCTTGCCTTGAATAGAATGCAACGACCCCATTGGCCGCACGAGACCCCCAAAGGGTTGCATCCGGACCCGTTACCGCATCGGCGAACATGACTTCGCCGGCCCTCATCGATATTGCGCAGCTTCGAATTGTCATTTCAAAACCATCCATAAGGAAAAGGGGAGGGCCTGTTGCCCCTGGAAAAATTACTGATTCATTTGGGTAATCGCCAAGGACTCGAAGACCAGGGACCCTTCGTAAAAGTTCTAGGGCACTAAATCCAATAGCCCCCAGGTGTTGAGTCGGTATGCACCCGTTTCGAAAAAAATCCTGAAGTCGTCTCGGCGCCCATTAGTTCGGTGATACGATCATTTCGGATTCTTTTTTTTATCGACCACTACGACTTCCTCCAATTGGGTAACCTCCTTGGGGTCGTATTCATAGTCGCTACGCTTTTCTTGGTACGATTCGTTCAGATATTCTTGGGCCAGTTTCAGGGTCTTTCGACCTGTCGTGTTTTTTTCCGGGATCTTGACTGTGACCTTCGGTGTTAGGGGATCGATAAAGATCGAAAGGTCTTTTTCATTCGCCTTCCTTTTGGCATCCGGGTCGATCGCCTTACGACCATGGCTCGAGACTGTCGGTGAAAATAGAACGGCCCGAAACTGAACCGTCCCTGTACATTGGTGGCCTTTTTCCCGTGAAGTATCCTGGCCCGAAAATATTAAGGGTCACCATGCTTTTTTTGGGCGCATATTGGGTTTTTAATTTGGTGGTGGTGCCCAGTAACCATGATGCCCTTTTCTGGCAGGTAGGTCGGTTCTTTGCGTACCGCGGCGTCCAGGAGGTCCTTCCAAACGAACCGGCGCCATCCGTGGGTGAGCATCAGCGCGTCCAGGAGTGCCTTTCGCCCGTTCGAGCGGTCCTCGAAGAAATACCCGGGGTCCTGGCACGGTGCCCCCCAGGTCGGAGTCCAGCAGCAGCCAGCTTTTGATGTCGGTCCCAGTGTAATCAAGGTCGCTGCTGCGGGTGACCACGCCCAGCGAAAAATCGCCCTGGAGCGGTTTCCCGTCCCCATCGGCCAGGGCGAGGTCGAGGGAGACCTTGTCCCGCAGGCCATAGCGATTTGCATTTGGCGTAATGGCCAAATTGACTTCATTGTCGGGAACGTCGACGAAGACCAGCCGTTCGCAGAGGGGTTCGCCGTCGGGGGCGAAGAGGGTGAACTGGGCCACCCCGTCGGCAAGTGCATCGGTATACAGTCTTGCGGCATAGGCGTTTCGGTCCTCGGCCGTCCCGATCCGCTGAAAGATCAGGTTGCCCCTCAGATGGCCGACCAACAAGGTGCCCTCGAGGCCCGTGGCCGTATTTGTGGCGACCTGTACCAAAAGCTCGTCGCCCCGGTTCTTGATGCTCAGGACATAGCCCTCGGCATCCACATCGGGCAGGGGATATGTTTCCTCGTGCCCGTCCACGAGGACACTGGCATAATACCGGGTATTGGGCAGGGGCGTAAAGCCGACACTGCCCAGCCCGAGATCGAGGCTTTCGAAGTCGGCGACCTTGGTCCCGTGCATATCCTGTATCGTCCCTTTCAAGATGATCGGGCTCCCGTGCGGATCGGTCGCCTCGAGCCCCAAGGTGGCAGGAAGGCCGGCCACCATATGGCCGCCCTCGGGAAAGAACCGGATACGGGGCCTGGAGATGGTATCGGCGGTCTCCGGATGCCCAATAAGGTGCGTTATTCGATGTGGTTATGCGTAAGGTCTTCCGGGCCCGTACCGTCCTGGGGCCGCTGGAAGAAAACGGGCAGCTTTTTCTCGAAAAGCACCGGTTCGGCGGCGTTGAGCATGTATCTGGTATAGGCCCTCAGGGTATACTCGCCGGGTGCGATGTCCTTCCCGAGCTGGATGTCCCCCGGGGCGCCCAGGTCCTCGACGAACAGTTTCCGGGAGGCGACCAGGCTGTCGTTGCCGTCCAGCAGGTCCACATAGACCACCCTGCTCCGGTCACTGGCCCTGTGGGTGATGCCATCGACCAGATAGGCCTTGAACCAGATGGTCTCCCCGTTGGTATAGAGGTCCTTGTCGGTCTGCAGATAGGTCTTTTCGGGCCCTTCGTGGTTTTGATAGGCCTGCAGGCCCTGTAGGATGCGTTGAAAAAGCGTGGTGTCCTGAGGCGCCCTGAACGCCAGGATCGCAAGCAATGCGAGGAGCACGGGACCAAGTACTTTATAGGAAGTCTTCACGATCAAGCGGTGTTGATGACTTCCTACAAGATACGAAATTTTTAGTTGAAAAGTCTTACTGTATATCTAACCAGCCCCAATCACGCTTGTATCGCCATCTTATTGCGCCTCGGGCTTTAAAAAGCTTGCAAAATTCTCCTTAAAACGATTTAGGCGCGGAATCGAAACCCCTTGAACATAGGGATTATCGGGATGTTTCTTTTCATAACCCTGATGATATGCCTCGGCCTCATAGAATTTAGTGAATTTGGTAACCTCGGTTACGATGGGCTGGTCATACACATGTTTTTCCTCTAAAGCGGCTATGTACGACTCAATGATCTTTTTTTCTTCCTCGTTTTGGTAAAAGGCGATCGAGCGATATTGGGTGCCCCGGTCAGGTCCTTGCCGGTTTAGGGTCGTCGGGTCATGCGATCCAAAAAATACCTGGACCAACTGGGTAAAACTAACCTCTTTTGGGTCATAATACACTTCAACGGCCTCCGCATGGCCCGTAGCACCCGAACCCACTTCCTCATAGGTCGGGTTTATTTCAGTGCCGCCAGAATATCCTGATATCACTTCCTTTACCCCTTTGACACTTTCAAAAATGGCCTCGACGCACCAAAAACAGCCACTGGCAAAATAGGCCTTTTTATAGCTGCTTAAATCTTGGGGTACCTCGGATTGCATTTCTCGAGGTGCCTCCGCGACCTCCTGTTCTTGGGTTTTTTTACCATTCGACTGACAGCTAACCGATCCTAGCATGATCAACACCAGCCATAAATTCCTAGATGCTTTCATATGTTTTTTTAAGATTAGTACCTAAAAGGTATAAATACTTACGAAACAAAGTACAAAAAGTTCATTACCCCATAGGCCGCACCTTCAGACTTTAACAAGTTCAAAAAGGGACTTTCTTACTTGATTGCTTAAAACAACGCTAAGAACCATCGCCGAAATGCGCTTTTTTTCGGTAAGCTGTTTTTGGGCCTTCGTACGTTCGTCGATTGAATTTTGCACTTAAACCGGCGTATTCCCCTTTAACGAATTTCGGGTGTTGTTGAACGGATCGGGACCCCGTGAAATACGCCTGCGCGAGTTATTATTATAACAAAACGCACCACATGAAAACCATCGCAACTTTAATCTTTGTTCTTTTTATCGGAGTAGCAGCACAGGCCCAGAACGCTTCCAAGGAAGTTAAGGTCGCCACCGTAGAAATGGGGATCGTTACTGCTACCGATTACCAAGAGGTTAAATTGGAAACCAAGACTCAAGTTGCCCGTTTGTACAAAAGAGCAAATGCTACCGTAAAAAAGGAACTTTCCTTTATGACAAAAAGAAACGCCGCCAAAATGGCATAATCATCAAGCGCTCGTCCTAGCTCATTATTCTACACCCCAGGGTGTCGTTAAGCTAAAATAGGTGTTGGTCGTTTCATTCAATCGCTTCGTAATCAATTCAAAATTGGCTTTATTGGCCTTGAGGTTCAAAAATTTGTCAATGATGGTACTGTTGCGATACAGTAGGATAGTACTTCCCACTTCGGGATTGATTTGATTAAGGTTTATTTCAGAAGCCGTATCCGAGAACGAAGGCACAAAAGTAAGGGCAACGTATTTCAACCGAAGTTCTGCTCCCCATGCTTCCAATTGTTTTAGGCGTTCGTTCGCATCATAATCTTTGTCCTTTCCATAAATAAAAAAAGTTTTTAAATACGGTTTTCTCGCCGCGCTTTCCGATTCGAAATAAGTCAGCCATCTTTTGATTTGGTGCCAGTCAGGTTGATTTCCTACAAAATAAAGAATACCATGATATCTTCCATATTTGCAGATAGGGCATGTCTTTGTGCCTTTATCGGGTCCCCAGGCATGCACGGGGGTAAAGGAAAACACATCCTCCCCAATTTCCTTGCCCGAAACGAACGTATTTTTTTCAGCTTCCGGATAATTCGGAATGTGCAGCCCTAAAATGATATTATGCTCGGCAACTTGCATGTCGCCTTGCTGTAAAACCCTTAAAATGCCACTACCTCCGCGATTTTCCATGGTCCTGCGTTTGGCGGAGGTCAATAATGTGTCATCATCGAATACAAATTCATCGATATAATACTCCTTTTCTATGAGAGGCTCTTTTATCGAAGGATGAATATGGGCGGGATCGTTACGATTCGGATAGGGGCCCGGACGAACCGTATAAATGGCATATTTCCCGTTTTCGTCCGATTTTACCCAACCGCGAATGTAGCCGTGGCGGCGCACGCGTTCGTCAAGACCTTCCTTGAACGCGTACCTTCCATTTGTATCGGTATGATAATAATACAGGATAACCCCAGGTGCCGGTGTTCTTCCGTCTTTTTTGAAAATGGTGCCGGTTATCAATAACTTTTGTCCATACAGATTCCAGGCGGCGCTGGTATCTACCGCATTTATTTTTTCCGGCATACTGATGTACATAAATTCGGCATTCTCAAAAGGTCCGCCAACAAGACCTTTTTTCGGAACCGCCGCGTTTTTATCCTCTACCTTATTTTGGCCGGTACAAGCCACCATAATCGACAAGATGGTCAAAAACATAAATTCTTTCATAATCGGATACATCATGTGTCTTTTAAGTGAAAGATACCAAGGATCTATTTTCAAAAAGAACGCTAGGCCATCGAATAGGCTCAATGGAGGAAAAAAGGGGCCTACTGGTTAAGAAGACCTGCCCAATTATTGCGAAGGTGTCTGCTGAACCGCACTATCTCGCCGTTGCTAAGCAGGGCATCATAGTCGCCATTCCCCCTCGATTTTAATTGACGTACGTACTTCTTGTTGACGATGACCGATTTGTGCACCCGTATAAAGTTATTCCGGTCTAAGGTATTTTCAAATCTTACCAGGCTGTAATTATGAAGAAAGCTACGATTATGGGTCCTGATCTCAGTATACGGGCGATTTGAATTGATACACTGAATGGTGTCTACGGGAATCCTAAAATTATGTACCCCCGACTTGATAAAAAGAATGTCAATATAGGTATCCTTTAAGGGGTCTTTCATAGGTTTTTTGAAATGAACGATGCTTCCAAAAACCCATGGGACGAAGGTATAGGCCATCAAGGTCATATACGACTGATTGGAAAGAGCACTTTTAAGGATGCCAATAAATCGATGGGGGCTGTCAAATAGCAAGTGGCTCATCATGATAAAAAAGCTGGTAAAAATCAAGAGATGTAAGGCACTAACAAGTACGCCTACCAACAAATGAACCGCGAATTTTTGAATAAATGATTTACTTCGCATCCCGGGTATAAGCAGGTCGACCCATAAAAGCAAAGGTAGGAACCAAAGCCAATAGCTATTATAGAGCAGCGTTTCGGACCAATAAAAACCTGTATTTCGAAGTACTGCCGAAAGCAGGTCCTGTAGGATATTGAGCGCGTAGAAAGACAACAGTAATAAAAAATACAGGCCCCATTTGCCATTCAATCCTTTGGGCGACTTCTCGTGTGATACATGAATCGATGTCATGGTTATTGGCTTTTTAATGGGATTTTGAAATAATAGGTTACTACAATTTAAGCAATAATCGCTATTTAAACAGCTAACGCATTCTTAAAGCTGTCCAAACCATCGCCGAAATGCGCTTTTTTTCGGTAAGCTGTTTTTGGGCCTTCGTACGTTCGTCGATTGAATTTTGCACTTAAACCGGCGTATTCCCCTTGAACGAATTTCGGGTGTTGTTGAACGGATCGGGACCCCGTGAAATACGCCTGCGCGAGTTATTATTATAACAAAACGCACGACATGAAAACCATCGCAACTTTAATCTTTGTTCTTTTTATCGGAGTAGCAGCACAGGCCCAGAACGCTTCCAAGGAAGTTAAGGTCGCCACCGTAGAAATGGGGATCGTTACTGCTACCGATTACCAAGAGGTTAAATTGGAAACCAAGACTCAAGTTGCCCGTTTGTACAAAAGAGCAAATGCTACCGTAAAAAAGGAACTTTCCTTTATGACAAAAAGAAACGCCGCTAAAATGGCCTAATCACTCGATAGCTTCCTGCTCCTTACTTTGAAGTACCTCTTCTAAAACGTCCCATACATTATTTGCCACGATTTTTTCCCCTTCAGCAGTTGGGTGTATGCCATCATCCTGGTTCAGTTCGGGAATACCAGCCACATCCTTTAATAAAAACGGAATAAGGTAGGTATCGTTTTTTTCGGCCAGGTCAGGATATATTTTCCGAAACTCCGTAGTATAGGCAATGCCCATATTGGGCGGAATCTGCATGCCTGCCAGAATTATTCTTGTTTCCGGGTTTTTCGCCCTCACCGCATCGATGATTTCCTGTAGATTTTTGCGGGTTTCCTGAAGCGGAATGCCGCGAAGCCCATCGTTCGCCCCTAATTCTAGGACAAAGACATCGATTTTTTGATCAAGCACCCAATTCAACCGGTTTTTGCCTCCGGTCGTGGTCTCCCCACTGACTCCGGAATTTATTACTGTAAACGGCAATTTCAATGAATCGATCCGGTCTTGTACCAGGGCAGGAAACGCTTCTTGTATGTCGAGTCCATAACCGGCCGTTAAACTATTGCCGAAAAACAAAATAACTTTTGTACCTGTTTCACTGGCAGCTACGTTTTCAATGTCCTTTAAGCCCGGTTCGGCGTTGGTCGACTCCTGGGTTTTCTTTTCGCCGCAGGCCAGGATAAAGAGGAATCCTAAAAAATAACTAAACTTTAATATAGTATCCATGGAGTGAAGTTCTATAAATCGAAATCATTTGCTTATTTTGCCCTCTTTGGTCAATGAAAGGCTTGATTGTACCGAATGTTCCAAAAATTTATCAATGACAAAGATATTAAACGTAAACAATCTGGGGAAGTCCTATACGAGTGGTTCCAAAAAACTGACGGTGCTTGAGGATATTTCCTTTGCAGTTGATACCGGGGCCACCTTTGCGATCGTGGGTCCTTCAGGCAGTGGCAAGACGACCTTATTGGGTCTTTGCGCCGGTCTGGATGCGCCTGATATCGGAACGGTTTCCCTCTGTAGTATTGAGATCAACACGTTGGATGAAGATCAACGGGCCCAGCTCCGCAACCAAAAGGTCGGGTTCATCTTTCAAAACTTCCAATTGTTGCCAACCCTTACCGCTTTGGAAAATGTTACCGTGCCCTTGGAATTGCAAGGGGAAAAAAATGCCCGGAAAGTCGGACTTGAATTGTTGGAAAAAGTGGGCTTGGCAGATCGATCGCATCATTATCCCTCCCAACTTTCGGGTGGGGAGCAACAGCGTGTAGCCTTGGCCCGCGCCTTTTCAAATAAGCCGGCCATTCTCTTTGCAGATGAGCCTACCGGCAATCTAGATGCCGAAACGGGCGAAAAAGTCATCGAATTATTATTTGATTTGAACAAGGAAGCAGGTACTACCTTGATCATTGTGACCCACGATTACGATCTTGCGAGCCGAACGCAACGCATCCTTAAATTGCGGGGCGGGAAAATAGTGTCTGATCAACTTATGAACACGCCGTGATCGATTTAAAGGAACCCCTTTACGGTGCTGGCACACGCTGGCTCTTTATCATGGCATGGCGTGATGCACGGGCCAGTATAAAAAGGCTGCTGCTTTTTATGGCTTCCATTACCCTTGGTATTGCTGCACTTGTGGCGATTGAATCGTTTGGGGAGAATCTAAAGGAAAATTTCAAGCAGCAATCGAAAGAACTGATGGGGTCTGATTTTCTGATCGTATCGAACCATCCCCCAACGCCTAAGGTTCAAACTATCATCGATTCATTGGGAGGTGCCGACGCCCAGGAAATTAATTTTCCTTCCATGGCCGCGTTCCCAAAAAGAGGTACCACGAAATTGGTATTGGTGCGCGGTATCAAAGGGGGCTTCCCTTTTTATGGGACCTTGGAAACAAACCCGGCTTCTGCTGCAAAAAACTATCAGTCTGAAGGAGGTGCTTTGGTCGATGCCACTTTGATGTTACAATTTAGTCTAAAACAAGGCGATTCGGTTAAAATAGGTCTTGTGACCCTTCCTATTATCGGTTCGATATCCTCCGGTCCCGGAAGTACGGGCATCTCGGCTTCTGTGGCGCCACCAGTCTATATTCCTTATGAATTAATTGAAAAGACCGGCCTCATTCAGACCGGAAGCCGCATCGAATACAAAGATTATTTTGTAGCAGATCCAGAGCCCGATTATATACGACTGGCAAAAAAGCTAGATCCAATCCTTGATGCTGAAAATGCCGACCTGGATACCCATGAGTCGACCGGGAGACAACTTGGCCGGCGTTACGACAATTTTGGAAAATTTCTCAACCTGGTGGCCTTTGTGGCCTTACTCTTGGGATGTGTCGGTGTGGCCAGTTCGGTGCATATCTATATAAAAGAGAAATTAACCTCCATAGCCGTTTTGAAATGTTTGGGCGCCACTAGGAAGCAGACCTTTTTGATCTTCCTCCTTCAAATTGCCGGAATGGGCCTGATCGGAGGTATTCTAGGCACCCTGATCGGCATGGGCCTACAACAGCTTTTTCCCCTGATTTTGCAGGACTTTTTACCGATTCAGTTAATAACTTCCTTTGCGATCCGACCTTTGATAATCGGCCCTTTGTTAGGACTTTGTATGTCGGTACTATTTGCCTTGTCGCCTTTATTAAGCACCTGGTATGTCTCTCCGCTACAGGTGTTGCGCATACAGGAAGGGGTCTCGAAAAAGACCCGCAAGGCGAATCTTCTTATATTCACGATCATCCTCAGTTTTCTTTTGTTTTTTTCGTTCTGGCTATTGAAGAATATTTGGTATGCACTGGGATTCGTGGCGGGCATTGTGGTCGTTTTTTCCATTCTTACGGGCATCGCCGTCCTATTTATGAGAATCATTAAAAAGTATTTTCCCACCTCTTGGGGTTTTACGGCACGACAAAGCCTGTTAAACCTTTATCGGCCGAACAACCAGACCCTCGTACTCCTATTATCGATTGGCGTCGGCTCCTTTTTAATCAGTACACTCTACTTTACAAAAGACATCTTGTTGGCAAAAACCTCCTTGGAATCAAGTCAAGATACCCCGAATCTCATTTTAATGGATGTTCAGACCAACCAGACCGATTCGGTAGCCCAAACGATTCGATCCAGCGGTCTGAAGGTGGTAGACAATATTCCTATCGTGACCATGAGAATGCACAGTATCAAAGGCAGGTCGGTAAACGATATTCGTCAGGATACTTCAAGAACGGGCAATAAGTGGATCCTTAACCATGAATTCCGGGTTACATATCGCGACTCCCTTATTGATTCGGAGACCTTGGCATCCGGCACGTGGAATCCGGTATTTGAGAAAGGCGCTGCGATTCCCATATCACTCTCCGACAATGTTGCCAGAGATGCACAGGTTATTGAGGGCGACACCCTGGTTTTTAATATACAAGGCGTCCTTATGACTACGGTCGTGGCGAGCATTCGCACTGTTGATTGGGGGCGTATGCAAATGAACTTCTCGGTTATTTTCCCTACCAAGGTTTTAGAAAACGCTCCACAATTTCATATTCTTACTACGAACGTCCCAAATGAAAAGAGCTCCGCCACGCTGCAAAAGGTGCTTGTTCGTAAATTTCCGACGGTTTCAATAATCGATATACGCCAGCTTCTAAAAATGGTAGAGGATATTCTGGACAAGATTGCCTGGGTAATTAATTTTATGGCTTTTTTCAGTATTCTTACAGGCATCATCGTCTTATTCGGCTCGGTGAGAAATAGCAAATACCAACGGATCAAAGAGAGTGTATTACTTCGCACCTTGGGTGCCAAGGCCAAACAGATCTTAAGAATAAGTGCCCTTGAATATATTTACCTTGGTATTTTGGGCAGTGGTATGGGACTCCTGCTCTCCTTGTTTGGGAGCCAATTGTTGGCCATATTCGTTTTTAAGACTTCTTTTTCGCCTTCCTGGATTCCTTTTATCGTGTTCGTTCCAGGGATTACCCTTTTGGTATTGGCCATCGGCCTGGCAAATAGCCGTAGTGTTCTCAATAGCCCGCCTTTGGAAGTGCTTCGAAAGGAAGGCGGTTAGTTTACAGAGAGTCCTTTTGGCCGTTGCCAGTGCATCTTAAAAAAAGGGGCATCCCAATATTTCGACATGTTGGATCATCGTATCTTTGTCCGCATTTCGCAAACTTTGGATTGTTGCGGGCAAACGGTTATACGGATGGGTACGAATCCAAACAACAATTATATCAATCAACGAAGATTTTTTAATAACACATTTCGTCAAATTTATGGGTGAAAAGGAAGTTGAGCGGCCTATGGAAATTGCCGCTGAGGAAATCAATAGGTGCATTGCCGTGTTAAAGCATTTGGTTGAGAACACCGATGAAATATTCAGCATTCCGAAAGAACAACGAACCGAATTAATCAAGGTTTCCGGGCAACTTTCGAGACCAAGTCGGGAAGAGTTTTCACGCAGGAAAAAGGATGCGAAGAAAGCCGAAAGACGAAAAATGGCCGCCAGGGACAAAAATGCCCGTAAGAAAACAGGGATTCGTAGTGCCCGGGAGGCAGTCATCTTTATCGCCCCGACGATGTTACCTTCCGGTAAATCGGGGCGTAACGAATCAATGCAATTGGCATCTCCCAGAAATTGCTATGTATGCAAGACCTTATATACCCAACTACATCATTTTTATGATACCATGTGTCCCGATTGCGGCGATTTCAATTATGCCAAACGCTTTCAGACCACCGACCTTACGGGACAGGTTGCCGTCATAACGGGATCACGTTTGAAAATCGGATATCAAAGTACGCTCATGCTATTGCGCGCCGGGGCAACCGTTATCGCTACCACGCGTTTTCCGGTCGATGCTGCCCTGCGTTTTTCAAAGGAATCAGACTTTGCACACTGGGAACATCGGCTAAAAATTCATGGTTTGGACCTTCGGCATATCCCCAGCGTTGAATTATTTTGCCAGTATGTGGAGCGGCACTATGACCGCCTTGATATCCTGATCAATAATGCGGCACAGACCGTGCGCAGGCCGGCCGGATTTTATCAGCACCTCATGGCGAACGAAGAAACACCCCTTAGCGAATTGCCACCTAATTTGGCTCAAATACTTCGAGACCATGCAGACTTTGTAGGCCAATTAACCAATTCGAAGCAATCAGTGAATGAAAATATACCTGTGACCTGGCATGGAGCCGAGCCTGGGGTAGGCTTGCGTGCTTCGGCTCGATTGTCGCAAATTCCGTATAGTTTTGACAAATCATTGCGCGCCGAGGAAGTATTTCCTGAAGGAAAATTAGATGCCGATCTGCAACAAGTCGATCTTCGTAAGACCAATAGTTGGCGTCTTAAGTTGGGCGAAATTGAAACAACCGAAATGATCGAAGTACAATTGGTCAATTCAATTGCACCTTTTGTTCTGAGCAATCGATTCGCTGAATTGATGAAAAAGGATGCTACTGGCAGGAAACATATTGTAAATGTTTCGGCGATGGAAGGAAAGTTTCATCGGTTCTTTAAGGAAGATCGACACCCACACACCAATATGGCCAAAGCGGCACTGAATATGTTGACCCATACAGCTGCTGGCAGTTTGGCGGAATGTGGTATCTACATCAATGCCGTTGATACGGGATGGGTTACCGATGAAGATCCCGCCGAACTGGCACTGCGGAAAATCGAACTACACGATTTTCAACCTCCTTTAGACATCGTCGACGGTGCCGCCCGGGTACTTGATCCCTTGATCGATGGCATAAACACTGGAAAACACTGGAGCGGGAAATTCTTGAAGGATTATCGACCCATCGATTGGTAAATCGCAGGATTACGTGCACCCTGTGCCACTTTGAAGCGCATGAGTATCTAAGAAGATTATAATTAAATAGGGCAGGAGGGGTGGTCTTGACACGGCCAGTATGAACTACAAAGCATTTCATCAGTTCCTTTTTTTCGATGTTCTTGTGATTTTTAGATAATTCTATTGTTTCAGGGAGCATGATTTAGTAGGTCAATTTTGATGGGGCGGGATTTATAATGAAAAGCGGGGAATGCATTGCGATTTTTTGCATTTTTGCAGGGCGGGCTAATTTCGCATACTGACTATGGATTATTTTCTGATTACTACCATTCTCGTTTTTCTTTCGGCGTTTTTTGGCTATCTGAATGTTCGTTTTATAAAATTGCCCAATTCAATAGGTCTTATGATCATCACCATCGTGTTTACCATGGCCGTATTTGGTTTGAGTTACTTCGATGACACCTTATTAAAAGCCGAGCAATTTATACTTTCCCAAATTGATTTCGAGACCGTTCTTCTTGATATCATGTTGAGTTTTTTACTTTTTGCAGGTGCCTTACATACCAATTTTGAACAGTTAAAAGTACAGCGCTGGCCTATTCTTGTGTTTTCGACCTTAGGGGTTCTCATATCGACTTTCTTAGTGGGCAGCGCCATGTACTATGTTTTACAACTCTTTGATTTCGGAGTTCCTTATGTACATTGTTTGCTTTTTGGTGCTTTGATTTCCCCGACCGACCCCATAGCTGTTTTGGGGATCTTGAAAAAAGCCGGGGTGCCCAAAAAATTAGAAACAAAAATAGTTGGGGAATCCTTGTTCAATGATGGGATTGGTGTTGTGGTGTTCCTGACCATTTTACGGTTTGCGTCCCCGTTGGAGGAACGTTTCACCTTCTTTGATATTTTAGAATTGTTCGGAATCGAAGTCATTGGGGGGATCTGCTTCGGGATATTCGTGGGCTGGGTTACCTATCGTTTGATGCGGTCGATCAACGATTATAATATCGAGGTCATCATAACCTTAGCGGCGGTGATGACAGGAACCGTTATCGCACAACATGTGCATTTATCGGCACCATTGGCGATGGTCGCTGCTGGTTTGGTCGTTGGTAATGACACTTTGCGAAATTCGGCCATGTCTGAGATTACAAAAACCTATGTAGATAAGTTCTGGGAGCTGCTTGATATTCTTTTAAACACCCTCTTATTCGTATTGATCGGCATGGAAATATTGGTACTGACCTTTCAATACAATTACATATTCGCCGGCCTCCTCGCCATTCCGATCGTGTTGATTTGCAGATATGCCTCCTTGTTGCTACCTGTCAAATTTTTTAGGAAGAAGCTTGCCTTTGTTCCGAATACTACGCTCATTATGACGTGGGGCGGACTAAGAGGCGGAATATCGATTGCACTTGCCTTAGGACTCTCAGTCGAAATGGACCGGAATCTTTTTTTGGTGATCACCTACGTAGTGGTGGTATTCTCAATAATCGTACAAGGTCTTACGATTAGCGGTTTTGTCAAAAAAATGGCATCCTAGATAATGTTTTTTAGGTGCTGATAGGCTAGGGGAATACCCTGGTTGCACTCTGAGGTTCCTAGCGCCATATCTGGGCTTCCTTGCCTTGGTTTTCCCTAAATATTTTCCCCGTCGTTTGCGTTGGCCAAGGAAGGAGCACAAATCCAATTGAAATGCATAGCGTTCCGGAGTCAGGCGAATCAGCTACAATAGGGCACCTAGCGGTAAAAAGGTCGATGGGGGGTATTATTGAGGCATTCAGCCCGAATTATTGACTTTGAACAGCGTGCATTCTTCAAATCAATCCCTTTGACATCCCTTTTTTTGTCGGGCAACTACCTTTTTTTTCGATAAAGGGAATGGCCATCGCGTTGCGATCGGCGATGAAATTTAACCATTCGTCCCATCTTTTTTCATTCCCCGAAAATACGTGCCTTTCAGCGACTTAGGAGGTAGGCTGCCCTGATTCCGGGGTTATATTTATGTAACCCAAATGAACGTAATGAAATTGTATTTAACCCTTATTGCAATCCTAATTTTCGCAGCCGCGGGGCTTGCACAAAATAAAGAAAGCCATGATAAAATTCAACCTATTGAAATGGGTATTGTTTTGGACGCTGGCGTTATTGGTGCTGTTTCTTACCAAAAAATGGAGACAACCAAGGAAAACAAGATAGCCCAATTGTACCGACACAAAAATTCCCGTGTAAAGAAAGCCTTGGCTTTTAGCACTAAAAATAACCGGGCCAAATTGGCCTAAACCCCAAGCTGAATCGTTGACTCCCCAAGTTGACAAAACCTACATACCTATGATACTTTTTTCGATTTTAGTACCCGTAATTTTGATTTTGTCACATATTGTTATATTTCCTAAGACCAAAGGAGTGTTAAGGCCTTTAAAAGCGCCACTTCATAACGAACGGTAGACGCTTTGATTAAAGGCATGATAGTGATTTAAGTAGCTGGTAGAACAAGATTAACGACCCAGCATCGCATACATCGTTTCAGTTTTCATCATTGGGATGGGCTACAATATAGGCCCCCTTCTTTCAACACAGGTCCATCCCAATTTTTTTCGGTTTACTTTATTTTTTATGCAGTCGCATAGAAAGACTAAGTTTATATCCCCGATTTACAACTGCAAAAATCCCAATAATAAGTGGACTTCAATAAATTCTATCCTTTAATCCCTGGCTGTAAAATCTTATAACCTGTTTTTGCCTTTTCCTCGGCAACTTGTCGCTTAACGTCCTCCAATAATGCCTTGGCGTCGAAAATAATACCATCTTTAATGGTATACTTAACACCACCGACACGAACCACTTTATTATCATCGGTTAGGCGTATTGCACCGGTACCATAAAGTACTTTGAGATTTTTTAACGGATTTTCTTCTACGACCACAAAATCGGCAAACTTACCTACTTCGACCGATCCCAATTTGTCAACCATTCCCAAAGCTTCAGCGCCATTCAATGTGGCCGCCCTTATGACCTCCAACGGGTGGAATCCCGCTTCACGCAAGAGTTCTAATTCACGAATATACGCGAAGCCGTACAGTTGAAAAATAAAGCCTGAATCAGAGCCTGTTGTAACCCTACCGCCGCGATTCTTATATTCATTTATAAATGTCATCCAAAGCTGATAATTTTGCCTCCAAGCTACTTCTTGCTCGGTTCCCCAATCATGCCAGTAGCTGCCATGCGATATTTTACTAGGTTGATAGAATTCCCAAAGTGAGGGCAAGGTATACTCTTCATGCCACTCGGCCCTTCTGGCCCCCTGAAGATCGCGGCTCGCCTCATATATGTTAAAGGTGGGATCAAGGGTAAAATCAAGGGCCAACAGTTCGTTCATCACTTCGTTCCAATGTTCCGAATAAGGTTTGGCAGCCTGGGCCCATAAATGACCGGCATTTTCAAAACGGTCCTGTTCATTTGAATAATTATAATCAAGCGGATAATCTTGCACCGTACGATCGTTAAAAAGTGCCTCCGGCAATCCGTACCAATGTTCCATTGAGGTGAGTCCGGCACGTGCTGAATTCAAGACGTTCCAACGCGCTACATCCAATTGGGCATGATGGCAAGCGGATCGTAATCCAAGTTTTTTATTTTCATCCAGGGCAGCGGCCATAATTTCTGGGGGTGCACCAAAAAATTTGATGCCATCAGCGCCTTTCTTTGCATTTTCCCGCACCCATGCCCGTGCCATGTCAGGCGTGCTTATTTCTTCTTCACTTCCGCTTCCAAAAACCGTAAGGCTAAAAATACGCGGGCCTACGATTTCCCTATTCTTGATTTTCTTTTTAAGGTCTAAGGTCCAATCAACCCCAGGACCCCCGACTTCCCGAACGGTTGTCACCCCATGGCCCATCCACAGTTTGAATACATATTCGGGGTCGGCCCCTTGGGCTTTTCCTCCGATATGGGTATGCATATCAATAAAACCCGGCATTAAGTACATTCCAGTGCAGTCGATTTCCTTTCCACCTGCCTTTAATTTAGGCCTTTTTGAGTCATCGATCGCCACCCCAGGAAAGCCCACTACCTGTATGCTTTTGATGATATTGTTCTCTACGACAATATCGATGGGCCCTTGTGGCGGCGCCCCGTTCCCATTAATCAGGGTAACCCCCCGGATAATGAGTTGTGGAAAAGGGCCATCACCATTGGCCGATTGGGCTGTCATAAAAGTGATTGCGCCTAGGCAAAGGGCGGTTGCAAAAAGCACGGAAAATTTTTTCATCTATTTCGTATTTGGTTAGTTATTATGCGCTTACTCGATACCAGTAAAAATTTTAAACCGAATGCCTTTTATGAGAAAAATATACTCATATCGCGGGTCATTGATCCTAGCGACTGGGCTCGCTATGATTGTCATTGTGCTTCAGGAACGTCGATTAAACCACCTAAGAACAGGGCATTTAGAAACAATCGGTTCGTACCGTACCATGCCCCTCTAAAATTTGGGTCGTCCGCAAAAAGAACCACACGTCCCTGACCAAGTTTACTTACAATGAGTGAAGCAGATGGTTTTACAAATTCATTCAGGTTCTTATCGGTAATAAATCCATCGATTTGCGGATCTTTGCTATATTTTGCCACGGTCGCATACGCATTTTTACTTGGTGCCAACCAAATTTCGTTGTTTTTATATACGGGAATCGTACGATCGATATACCCGAATGCCAAAGGATGGGTACTATCTAAATCGACTTTTAAAATGATGCCTCCTACACTTTCTTTCCCCAGGTTTTCATTGGCATCCGCATAGGGTCTGCGAATCACCTGAACGGTATCTTTCGCAATCGAGTCATTTGCGGCTGGGGTCAATTTCTCGGTGACTAATTTTTTGTCAATGACCCATTTTGATGCAGAACCTATTGTAATAAGGGTGTTTCCCTTGCTGGTCCAATCCTTGATTCTATTTCGTTGTTTTTCGTTCAGGGTATAACGTCCTGAAACGATGACCATCGCATTGTATTCGTCAAAATCGATCCTGTCGAAGTTTCGCATAGGAATTTTGGTGATGGGCATGTGAACGCGGGTGTCCAAAAGATGCCAAACTTCCCCAGCCTCATACGAGCTCGTCCCGTTACCAATGAGCATAAGGGCTTTTGGCTTTTTCAAGGGAGTTATTAAGCTACTTCCCAAATCGATGCCCTTGCTATTGTACCCTGAATTTACGGCATACATCGGCACGTCGAATTTTTGCTGGGCCGATTGTAACAGGGTGAATACTTCCTCCGCATTTTTCTTCTGCAGCTGCACCGGAAGTACCAACGTACCATAGCCGAATTCCTTTCCTTCTGCTCCTACCTTTGCTTTGAAGGGTCGCGTAGCCGAGGAAACGACCAAGCCGTTCTCCTGCAAATAATTCAGGGCAGCGGGGGCATTATAATCCTCCCAGTCGAGAATATAGGCGTAGTTTGATTTTTGAACCGGTAGTGTATTGAATAATGCCTCGGTAGTGCTGATTTTATCACCTAAAGACAAGGATGTGACCGGTCGGTATTTCATGTTATAAAAATTGGCCATTGACCAGGCTGAGGCGTCATAATACACGCTATCCCTATATTTCTTGTACGTTTCGAACATGGTCTGAACCATTCTATATTGGTTCTGTTTGGTAGGCACTACGTAGTTCTCACCAGATCGGTATACGTCGATCTTATGCAGCAGCAGTTTGTCTATGAAGGCCTTGGTGCGGTTTTTATCATGGATATCCCCAAATGTATACCCTTTAACTTTACTCTTTGCAGCATTGCCGAGGGCACTTTTAAAGAAGTCCTGTTGATATTTATAGAGGTAGGCCTTGTTGTCGACCGCGGCTCGCACCGTTGTGATGCCAGAGACATATTGATTGCGAATGGTAAACGGAAAGGTAATCTCCCCGAAGGCGGTCGTTTGTTTATGGCCCCTTGAACTGGCTTGTTCGAAGAGAAGTCCGAGCCCCCCTTGTAAATCAGGGTAGGATGAGCCATACCCTGGATAGGTACCATCAAATACTTCCTTCGTAAAATAAAGGGAGCCAATGCTATCCATGGCTTTGGAAAAATAATCCCCGAACATCGTGTTGAGGTCTTCATAATTTTCCTTGGGCATTATGGGTTCTAGGGATCCATTGGTCTTCATTGGTTCAAAGAAAAAAGAACTTTGACTGCCCATTTCATGAAAATCGGTCACCACATTCGGATACCATTCGTGATACCAGGTCAATTTGCCCCTACTTTCAGGATTTACCGCTAAAAGCCAATCGCGATTTAAATCGAACCAATAATGGTTGGTGCGCCCCCCAGGCCAATATTCATTATGTTCGGCATCGGCGGGATCTGCGACTTCGGGCGTGCCTTGGTAGGAATTCGCCCATTGGGTATGTCGGTCCCTCCCATCAGGATTTATGGCAGGATCGATAAATAGCACGGCATTCTTTATATAGTGTACTATTTCAGGGTTTTCAGAAGCCGCCAAGGTGTAGGCAACCAACATAGCGGCTTCAGAACTAGAAGGTTCATTGCCATGTACATTGTAAGCTAGATTTACAAAAATCGGCACATCGCTATAATTCGATACATTTTTGGTAGGATCTGTGAATGCCAGATGTTGCTGTTTAAGCTGATCAAGGTTTTTCAGATTTTCTGGGGTGGTAACCGTCAATATCACCAATTTCCGACCCTCATTGGTTTTTCCGTAATAGTGAATGGCAGCCCGATCCGAAACTTGGGCCAACTTTTCAAGATAGGCAACAATCAGGTCATGACGTGTATGATGTTCACCGATGCCATATCCCAAAAATTGCTCTGGGGAAGGGATTCCTGGGTTGTAAGGTTCAAATTTCTTAAGGAAATAATCTTGGCCATGTAGGGCGAAACCACAAAGAAGGAGTAGGGGTAGTAGTCTTTTCAACATTAAGAATCGTTTTGAATTCGATGCTTAAATATAACTATAATATATCAAAGTGAAGTTCGTTACAGACACGCAAAAGCCATAAAATAGGGTACTAGGAATATTACCTATGCTACTATGGGAATTTTACCCCCTACTTCCTTGAATTTCACAATATAATAAGTACCTTTTTTTGAAGCATCACGATTGATCGTACCACCTAATTGCCTTGCAAGATTATGAATAAGTTTTAGGCCCAAGGTTTTTGTACTTTTATAATCGATCGTTTCTGGGTAACCGGCGCCATTGTCGCTAATATTAAGGATGTAATGACTCGAATGGTCTTTTTTTAATGCAATACTAATTTCACCGGCCTCATCACCTTGAATGCCATATTTCAGCGCATTGGTGATGGCTTCATTTATAAGGAGCCCTAGTGGTATGGCCGTATCGATCCCTAATTTGATATTATTTATATCGACGTTCAATGTCACATGATTGTCGGATCCTTTCAAAGATCGAATTAAATATTCACTCAATTCCTGCACATAGGAACGGTATTCTATTTTGGAAAGATCGTTTCGCATATAAAGCATTTCATGCACCATAGCCATAGAAATAACCCTATTTTGACTGGTCTTAAAAAGACTTTTCATTTTTGCATCGGTGATGTTTCGGGATTGAAGGCTCAATAAACTTGATACGGTCTGAAGATTGTTTTTTACCCGATGATGAATTTCCTTAAGGAGTGTTTCTCGCTCTTTTATTTGTTGGGCGATTTCCTGTTTCGATTTGTACAGCCTGTGATGCGTTCTTAACAGGTTCTTTCCGAACACATTTCCCAAAAGGTAAACCGAAAAAAGAACTGAAAATAAATTGAAGAGATTCTGTGATTTCGCGGGAATAACATTACGCGTTACGCTAAGATCGGGGAGACTTTGGGAAAAAATCAAGATGACCAAAAACAATATCATGTTCAAATAAACCTGCCCATATTTACGGGTAGTTACATAGCCCGCAAAGACTATTAGTGCCAGTATAAAAATAAACGGACTGCCGATGCCACCGCTATATAGCGTTATCAATAAAGTGCAGGCTAGTGCTGCAATGGAGGAAAGGTTGTAAGTAAGCGTTAGGTTTTTGTGATACTTGAAAACCAAGGTGTTTATTAAATTGAAGATTCCAAAAAATAAAAATGTTTCAGGAAGTATTTCGGTAATTTTCAATAGATAAAAGCAAAATGCTGCAAAAATAATGGACAGCGTAGAAGAAATGTAATTCACGCGAAGGACCAAGTCGATCTTGTCCTTATAGCGCTCTTCATCCACAGACGAATATTCCATAGCAATTAAATTCTGATGAGAGTGACCCCTAATTTACCGTAAAATTAACTATGTTTCAATTATAAAAAAAACGGTGGTAAAAGATTAGGATAGGTGACCTGATCTATTTCGAGGCTTGGAATTCCCTAAAATAGCAGCGGCGACCCATGGGTTGCCGCTGCTAGGGTTATTGTTATGGATTATTCCTCGGTTAAGACCCATTCACCTTTGTCCAATAAGGGCTCGGCCTGTTTGAATTTAACGGTCTTACTTTCACCCGAAATTACATTTTTTATGGTAACCCGATCATTTCGCCCGATTTTTGGTCGTTCGCGAACAATGGTTTCGGTTATCTGGGTACGCTGCCCTTGCGTTTGACCTGCGGCCCTATTCCGTGAGGCCAGTTCGTCGCTATTGGGGATCTCGTCTTTACTGGTCTTCAGGTTTTCCCTAGGGGTACTAATCGTTCGTTCTTCTTGGATTTCATTAGGGTTCGCTGTTGGCAATTCACCTTTGAAGAGGAAGGAAACAACTTCTTTGTTGACCTTTTCGATCATACTTTTGAAAAGCTCGAAGGCCTCGAATTTGTAGATCAACAAGGGATCCTTTTGTTCATGTACCGCCAACTGCACCGATTGTTTCAACTCGTCCATTTTTCGCAAGTGGGTCTTCCAGGCTTCGTCGATTATGGCCAAGGTGATGTTCTTCTCAAAATCGGTTACCAACTGTTTTCCATCGGTCTCGTAGGCATCCTTCAAATTGGTGACCACATTTAGGCTTTTTATTCCGTCTGTAAATGGTACTACAATACGTTCAAACTTATTGGCATTGTCCTCATATACCTTTTTGATCACTGGAAACGCTGTCTGTGCGTTCCGTTCCATCTTTCTTTGG
Organism: uncultured Solirubrobacterales bacterium; assembly: GCA_963817905.1. Classification (GTDB taxonomy): domain Bacteria; phylum Actinomycetota; class Thermoleophilia; order Solirubrobacterales; family 70-9; genus VRUE01. Next base: position 1,911,646 of record CAWFPS010000003.1, read on the forward strand.
TAATGCTCATAGGCGTTTTTGTATACGACATTGGCAATTTCCAATACACCCAATCGTGCAAAATCCTGTTCAGAGACCGGGGAAGTAATCGAGAAATATTTAATTAACTCGAACTCGAAATTTTTATAGTCGTTGGCCGCTTTATTGGTATCTGCAATCACTTCACAAGTGTCGTATACCATATTCGCGATATCGACTTTTAAACGGTCTCCCTGCAGGGCATGGCGCCTTCTTTTATAGACCACTTCACGCTGTGCATTCATTACATCATCATATTCGAGCAAGCGTTTACGAACCCCAAAGTTGTTTTCCTCGACTTTTTTCTGAGCCCTTTCGATTGACTTGGTCATCATCGAATGTTGAATGACCTCCCCTTCCTCCAAGCCCATCTTATCCATCATTTTTGCCACGCGGTCTGATCCGAAGAGCCGCATCAAATTGTCTTCCAAGGAAACATAAAACTGAGAGCTTCCTGGATCACCTTGCCGACCTGAACGACCTCGTAACTGCCTATCGACCCTACGTGAATCGTGACGTTCGGTACCGACGATGGCAAGTCCGCCAGCCTTTTTAACCTCTTCCGTGAGCTTAATATCGGTACCTCGACCCGCCATGTTGGTCGCGATGGTAACTACGCCCTTTTTCCCGGCTTCGGCGACCACATCGGCCTCTTTTTTATGCAATTTTGCATTCAATACATTGTGTTCGATCTTGCGAATGGCCAACATTCTAGACAACAATTCGGAAATTTCGACCGATGTGGTACCTATCAATACAGGCCGCCCATTCTGCGAGAGTTGGGTAACCTCGTCGATGATCGCATTGTATTTTTCCCGTTTTGTCTTATAGATCAAATCGTTTCTGTCATCACGTGCAATGGGCCGGTTCGTAGGGATTTCCATTACATCGAGTTTGTAAATTTCCCATAATTCCCCTGCTTCTGTTACCGCGGTTCCGGTCATCCCGGCTAATTTGCGGTACATTCTAAAGTAGTTTTGCAAGGTAACCGTTGCAAAGGTTTGGGTCAAAGCCTCGATTTTTACGTTTTCCTTGGCCTCGATTGCCTGATGTAATCCATCTGAATAGCGGCGACCATCCATAATACGGCCTGTCTGTTCGTCAACGATCAATACCTTGTTTTCGATAACAACGTATTCGACATCTTTTTCGAACAACGTATACGCCTTTAATAATTGGCTTAAGGTGTGTATGCGCTCACTTTTTATTGTGAAATCCTTGAACAATTCTTCCTTAAGTTCGGCTTCTTTTTCAATTTCAAGATTTTGCTCTTCAATTTTGGCGATTTCACCTCCTATATCGGGCATAACGAAGAAGTCTCGATTTTGCTCCCCGGAGATATAGTCGATACCCTTATCACTTAGCTCGATCTGATTGTTTTTTTCATCGATTACAAAAAGCAGATCTTCATCAACTTTGGGCATTTCCCGGTTGTTGTCCTGCATGTAGAAATTTTCGGTCTTTTGCAGTAACTGTTTTGCCCCTTCCTCACTTAAAAATTTAATGAGCGCCTTATTTTTGGGCAATCCCCTGAAAACCCGCAATAATAAAAAGCCGCCTTCCTTGGTATTGCCTTCAGCAATCAGTTTTTTAGCTTCCGCCAATACGCCGGTCAAATGTTGTCGTTGTTTTTGAACGATATCGGCCACCTTGGGTTTTAATTCGTTAAACTCATGGCGATCTCCTTCAGGAACGGGCCCTGATATGATCAAAGGCGTTCGGGCATCATCGACCAAAACCGAATCAACCTCATCTACGATTGCATAATGATGGGGTCGTTGCACTAGATCTTTAGGCGTGTGAGCCATATTATCGCGCAGATAGTCAAAACCGAATTCGTTGTTGGTGCCATAGGTAATATCGGCATTGTATGCCGCGCGTCGTCCCGCTGAATTGGGCTTGTGATTGTCAATACAATCGACTGAAAGGCCGTGGAACTCAAAGATTGGTGCCATCCAGGCACTATCCCTTTTAGCCAGATAATCGTTTACGGTTACCAAATGGGCCCCATTGCCCGTCAATGCATTTAAATATAATGGAAGTGTCGCCACCAAGGTCTTTCCTTCCCCGGTCTGCATTTCTGCTATCTTTCCTTGGTGCAGGGCAATACCTCCGATCAATTGCACATCGTAATGTACCATGTCCCAGGTAATCGCTTTCCCCGCGGCATCCCATGAATTTTGCCATACCGCCTTATCGCCCTCCAAAGTAACGTAGTCTTTATCTCCCGATAATTTGCGGTCGTATTCTGAGGCGGTAACGGTAAGAGTGGTATTGTTTACAAAGCGTTTTGCGGTTTCCTTTACGACGGCAAAGGCTTCTGGAAGGATTTCATTCAAGGTATCCTCTGAAATCTTATAGGCTTCTTCCTTAAGTTTGTCGACTTCCGAATAAATATCTTCATTCTTGTCGATGTCCGATGACGTCTTGACCTCTTCGAGCAGGGCCTCCATTTTATCATTGACTCCTTTGAGATTCTCCGCGATCTTGGCCTTGAACGTTACTGTTTTCGACCGCAGTTCATCATGACTCATTCCTTGCATTGCCGCTTCGAACGATTTTATTTGGTCTACCAAAGGCTGTAGCGCTTTGACATCTTTTTTCGATTTATCCCCTACAAATACCTTTAATACCGAATTTAATAAACTCATAATTTGATCCTATTCGTTGGAAAAACAGACTGGGCCGGAAGCCATAGCAGTTTTATTTTTATAATTCCGTTTGGAAAATATATTCACGTACTGGGTATACAAAAGGTATTCCAGTTTCTATTTCTTGGCAAAAACTGCCATTTTCCTGCCAAAATTACATAAAAAAAAAGCCTCCTAAGAGACTTTTCCGTTTGAATTAACGTAATATTATTAATATTCGTCCTCGTTCCAGAGGTAATCTTCTTCAGTAGGATAGTCCGGCCAGATTTCTTCGATGGACTCGTATATCTCACCGCCTTCTTCTTCCATAGATTGCAGATTTTCTACAACCTCCAACGGAGCTCCTGTGCGGATAGAATAATCGATCAATTCATCCTTGGTAGCTGGCCATGGGGCATCACTTAAATAAGAAGCTAGTTCTAATGTCCAATACATGTTAAGAGTATGATTTTATAATTTTTGCAAAAATAATTTTTAAAAGGACATAGCCAAGATATTTTGCATCTTTTTCGTCTATTTTATCATTATTATTTTTACGACCTTCCTTTGATAACGAAGAATAGATCAATTTATTAGACCTTCTTTTCAGGAATCCATTTGATTTCCTCGGCTTTTAAATCTTGTGACAATTTTCGTGCCAACACGAATAAATAATCGGAAAGCCGGTTGATGTAGGTCAAAACCGTGGCTTCAAAAGGTTCCTTTTCATAAAGATGCGTTATCAAGCGTTCGGCCCTTCGACAGACCGTACGGGAAATGTGACAGTATGACACCGTAGTGTGACCGCCAGGAAGAATAAAATGGGTCATGGGTTCTAGGTATTCATCCATACGATCCATCTCATTTTCAAGAAATTCGATATCCTCATCACCGATCTTGGCGATATTCAATCGTTCCTTGCCACTTTTTAGAATAGATTTTTTGGGGTCGGTAGCGAGGATCGCACCTACCGTGAACAGTTTGCTTTGAATTGATTTAAGGGTTTCTTTTAAAGGATCCGTTATTTCTTGATCACGTAGTAACCCTAACCATGAGTTCAATTCATCGATCGTGCCATAGCTTTCTATGCGCAGGTGGTATTTTTTGACACGTGTTCCGCCAAATAAGGCCGTTGTACCATTGTCCCCCGTTTTAGTATATATTTTCATTGAATTTCATATTGCAAGCTTGTCGATCTCGGCCACGTTCGCATGTACCTTTGGACCTGGCCAAAAATGGCCATCAAGAAACCACATGCCATTATTTTTTATCGTCGGTTCGTTTGTAATCTCCCATGAAATTGCGGGATCTTCGGCCTCTCGATTTTTTTCGGTTCGTCAAGGAGATAGCAAGATATATGACGACAACGATTCCTAAAATAATATAGATATTCATCGTAAGATCAGTACTTCGATTCTGGTCTAAATTACTGCTTTAAATCCGAATCTTAAAATGTTCCTTGGCCTGTTGTTGTCTCAAAAATACAACGCCACAATAAAACAAATCAAGGGTTACCTTTAAGGCTTCCCGGTCTATTAGGGCCTCCCACAGTGCAAAGTTACCCTTATTTTTGTGGATAGAATCGATGATCACGGGCGTATCGTTCTTTATTTTGTCAGAGATCCCTTGAAACACCGTATCAAATTCAGTAACATCGATATAGGCCATATCATAGGGCACTGCGTCAAAATGGATAGTAGGAAATAAATCGACTATTCTTTTTTTGATCTCGGGCTTCCCCTCGATACCCCAAAATGTTTTGATATCGAGATTGGCGGCACATTTTAATAGCACATTTTCTGTTTTAGTACCTGGAAACGAATCCTTACTATATAAACATTTTGTTATAAAACCGAACACAAACGGAGAGTGTACCCCATGATGATTGGTAGCGGTAAAACGAAATTTTAAGTATTCGATTAGATTGACCATGTTCTATTTGTATTGCAAATATTGGATGAAGCAATCAAAAATTTTAGATTTTATGTATATAAGGATTTATGCCCCTAAAGCATCGCCGACAATTCGAACCATCGTTCGGTCTTTGTCTCAATGGTATTTTCGATTTCCTTGAGTTGAATTGCAAGCTGATCGATTTTTTCACCGGAAAGCGATGTATCTGCGAACATCTGCTGTATTTTCACCTTTTCAGCTTCGAGCTTCTCAATTTCATTTTCGAGGTTTTTGTGCTCTTTTTGCTCTAAATAGGATAATTTTGGTGCTTTTTCATCGTTTTTAGCCCTATTTTTTATGTTTTTTGACGTAGCTATATTTTCGACGAGTTCTTTTTTGCTCTCCTGAGGGCCACTATCCTCATAGGTCCTAAAATCGGAATAGTTTCCTGGAAAGTCCTCGATGACCGCATTCCCTCGAAAGACAAGAAGATGGTCAACGATCTTATCCATAAAATAACGATCGTGCGATACGACTACCAGGCAACCAGGGAAATCTAACAGAAAGCTTTCCAATACATTCAAGGTCACGATATCAAGGTCGTTCGTTGGTTCGTCAAGGACTAAAAAATTGGGATTTTGAATCAGTACCGTACATAAATAAAGCCTTTTGCGTTCGCCACCACTTAATTTCCCTACAAAGTCGTATTGTTTTTTTCGGTCGAATAAAAATCGTTCCAACAATTGTTGTGCTGAAATCTGTTTGCCTTTCATCAAAGGAATATAATCCCCGAATTCACGAATTACATCAATTACTTTTTGCCCTTCCTTACTCTCGATACCCTCCTGGGTATAATACCCGAATTTTAAGGTATCGCCTACGACCACTTTTCCTTGATCAGGTGTTTCGTTACCGGTTATGATATTTAAAAAGGTCGATTTACCAGTACCGTTCGCCCCTATGATTCCGATGCGTTCCCCTTTGGTAAAGACATATTCGAACTTATTGAGAATAGGCTTATTCGGGAAAGGATTTGGAAATTTTATGCAATTCCAGGATTTTACTTCCCACCCGTTCCATATTGATCTGCAACTGCACTTCGTGTTCTTTGCGACGCTGGCCTGCCTTTTCTCTTATCGCATGAAAATCATCGATACGCGATTTTGATTTGGTCGTTCGTGCCTTCGGCTGCCTTCGCATCCAGGCGAGCTCTTTTTTAAATAGAAGTTCTGATTTGTGTTGCTCAACGGCTTCCTGCTCGATGCGCGCCTCCTTCTTTTCCAGATAATACGAATAATTACCCTTATATGGATATAATTTCCCTTGGTCAAGTTCAATGATCTCGTTACAGACCCGTTCCAGAAAATAGCGATCATGTGTTACCATGAAAAGCGTCATATTTTCCTTGGCAAAATAGGTTTCGAGCCATTCGATCATTTCAAGGTCCAAATGGTTTGTCGGTTCATCCAAGATGAGCAGATCCGGTTTGTTGACCAAAGCGTTTGCCAGGGCAAGGCGTTTCTTTTGACCTCCCGATAATTGGCCGACTTTCAAATGAAGATCTTCCAATTTTAATTTAAAAAGAATTTGTTTGTATTGCGTTTCAAAGTCCCAGGCGTCAAAGCGATCCATGGCCTCGAATGCTTTTTGATACGCTTCGGCATCCTCGGGATGTTCCAAGGCATTTTCATACGCCTGAATAACCTTTAAGATCTCGTTATCGGAGGCAAAGATCGTTTCCTCGATGGTTAGTTCAGGTCTTAAGACAGGTTCTTGTGCCAAATAGGACATGCGTATGCCTTTGCGAAAATTTACCTGACCGGTATCCGGGGCGTCAAGTCTGGCCAGGATGTTCAAAATAGAAGTCTTTCCGCTGCCATTTTTGGCAATCAAAGCAATTTTCTGATCTTTGTTGATCCCGAACGAGATTTCCTTGAATAATACGAGTTCGCCATACGATTTGGCAATATTTTCAACCGTTAGTAGGTTCATTATTGATATTTTTTGTTGCTTCGGGAACTATGGATTATATAATAATACCGAATCGCCAGTGCGAATAAAAATGGAAGTAATACCGGTGAAAAATACTGTACATTAAAAAGCGAAAGGCCAACCATGACCAACAATAAAAGAAGCAGTAGTACAGCGTATTTGGAAATCCAAGATGGGCGTGTTTTTCGTGAAACAAAATAGACTATCGCCACGTTCAAGGGAAAGGCCCAAAGGATGTTGTAGTTCCCCACCGTCCAAATATGATCGGTAAAAAACCAGAGGAAAATAAGCAGGCTACCTGCTACCCCGGTAAGAACGAAAAGAACGACATCCAAACCCCTGTTAGGCCTTTGCTTTTTTACATCTAAAAAAGTACTTCCTATGATGAGTAGGGAAACAAGGATACTAAAAAATAAAGGAGACCACATAAATCCAGAAGAATCTACGATTCGGGTCGATTCAAGCAATGAAGTCTCTTTCGTGACTGCCGGCCCTCCGTTGATCTTGGCCACACGTAATTGGCGCATTACATAGCTCGGAAGATACAGATGTTCTTTTGGACTGGCCTTCCTGTCAATGACCGAACCCAAAGCCAGGTCGATACCAAAAGCGCCCCACGAATTCGTTTTTATATTTTGGTGGATCAGCTCACGAAAACTAAAGGGTGTTTTTATAAAGGTTGCATCGAAAACCAAATGATCACTTAGATTTTCTTGAAGTACATCCCAAATTTTAGTAGAACAGTTGTTGAGAAAATAATCATATTGGTATTGCTTGTTTTCAGGAAGATTGTTGTGCTCCAAAAACCGAAATAGTTTCTTTTTTTGAGCAAGTGAGACATTTAATACCTGCTCTTTGACCCATCTGTTTTCAATTTCGTAACTCCGTAGATAATTCTGAAAGCCTTGACGTACCAATAAATAATACATTCTTCCCTGTGCGAACTTTAGATAGAAATTTTCAGATTCCGTATCGAACACCCCATAATTATAAACAACATCGATACCAAGTGCCGGATCTTGTACCCTAATGGCGCTGTGGCCAAAAGCGGAATAGAGTTCCGTCCCAGGACCGCTGGTCAAGACGCTGACTTTAGATAAGGGCGACAATTCAGGAGTTTGGGAAAAGCAGTTGCTCGTTAGTAAAAAGAGAAAAATTAAAAGTATTTTTTTCAATGGTATGCTACGGCTTGAATTCATCCCTGCAAATATCCGAATAAAATAAGTCATCGGATCAATAGATTAAAAATTGTGGTATTTTTACCTAAACTGACCAATAAAATGAAAAAGCACATCCCGAACCTATTGACCTTAATGAATGTTTTCTGTGGTTCGGTGGCCGTGGTTTTTGCCGTTAGAAACCAGTTGGAACTAGCCGCTTTATTTATGTTCTTAGGGATTATCTTCGATTTTTTTGATGGCCTCGCGGCCCGGGTGCTACATGTAAAAAGCGCGTTGGGTCTGCAGTTGGATTCACTTGCCGATGTAATCACGAGTGGTCTTGTTCCCGGGGTGGTTATGTTTCAATTGTTCAACATGTCTGAATTCGGTGGGTGGAATGCAACTTCAGGGTCATGGGTTATGAATTTGAAGCTTAGCACCTTGCCTTTTTTTGGTTTTTTAATAACCTTAGCCTCGGCATACCGCTTAGCGAAATTCAATTTAGACGATCGCCAGCAAACCTCGTTCATCGGGCTGCCTACCCCTGCGAACGCCCTACTGATCATCTCCTTGCCGATGATACTGCTGTATCATAATAATGATTTTTTGAACACCTTAATTCTAAACCAATGGTTCTTGGTCGGTATTACGGGGTTGAGTTGTTATTTATTGAATTCAAATATTGAACTCTTTGCACTCAAATTCACGAACTGGGGCTTTAAGGACAATGCGATGCGTTACATATTCATTGCCTTGAGTTTGGTGTTGTTGAGTACGATGCAATACCTGGCGATACCGCTGCTGATTTTGTTCTATATCGGGAGTTCGATCGTGGGCAATCTTGCTAGGAAGGAAGAATCACATACTCGGTGAATACTTTTGTGGCAGTGCAACTAAAAATCTAATTTCTTCTTACGAAGCTCAAAATTCTGTCCTAGATAGACCTTACGTACCATTTCATCTGCGGCAAGATCTTCCGGGATGCCCGATTTTAGGATGCCACCTTCGAACATCAGATACGAACGTTCGGTAATCGCCAAGGTTTCCTGCACATTGTGGTCGGTAATAAGGATTCCTATATTTTTATTTTTAAGTTGGGCGACAATGCGTTGAATATCCTCTACTGCTACGGGATCTACCCCTGCAAAGGGTTCGTCGAGCAAAATAAACTTCGGGTCGGTAGCCAGGGCCCTGGCAATTTCGGTTCTTCTTCGTTCCCCACCGGATAACAAATCGCCCCGGTTTTTGCGAATGTGGCCCAAGCCGAATTCCTCGATGAGCGATTCCATCTTCATCTCTTGTTCCTTTTTACTCAACTTGGTCAATTGTAGCACGCTGAGGATGTTCTTTTCAATACTCAATTTCCGGAAAACCGATGCCTCCTGGGCCAGATACCCAATCCCGTTTTGGGCCCTTTTGTACATGGGGAAATTGGTAATGTCGATATTGTCGAGATAGATGTTGCCACTATTGGGCTTGATGAGGCCAACGATCATGTAGAAGGAGGTGGTCTTCCCGGCCCCGTTCGGTCCCAATAGGCCAACGATTTCACCTTGGTTGACTTCCAAGGAGATTCCTTTGACTACTTGTCTGCCACGATAGGCCTTCATGATATTTTCCGCTCTAAGTTTCATTCGAGGATTTTGCGTTCTAGGGTTATGTTCAAACCAATTACATGGTTTAGGATACGACTACATTTGTAATCAAGATGCCAAAAACGAGTTTTTATGGTGCCTGTGTCGAGGCGATGGCATTTCATTTATGATTCTATTTCAAGGGCCTCCCAGTACTCATAGGCACGTCTTAGATGAGGAACCACAATGGTTCCACCAACCAAGGTTGCGATTCCAAGCGTTTCCATTATTTCTTCCTTACTCGCCCCTGCATTTCGCGCATGTTCTAAATGATATTTCACGCAATCATCGCAGCGCAACACGGCCGAAGCCACCAGTCCAAGTAGTTCTTTGGTCTTGACATCAAGGGCGCCTTCGGAATAGGCATTGGTATCAAGATTGAAGATCCGCTTGATGATCTTGTTGTTGTCAGACAACAATTTTTCGTTCATTTTAGAACGATAGGCATTGAATTCCTTAACTTGGTTTGACATTCTTCTTTAATTTTTGCTCTTTTTTGGCCTCTCTTTTTAGAACGAAACCAGAAATATAGATGCTGACTTGGTATAGTATAAGGACCGGGATGGCAACGATGATCTGGCTCGCTACATCGGGTGGGGTAATGACCGCCGAGACAATAAGGACCACAACTAGGGCAATTTTGCGATATTTTTTTAATATTTCAGGGGTAACCAAGCCCACTTTGGTCAAAAAGAAAATAATAATGGGAAGCTCAAAAAGAATTCCACAGGCAATGACCGCAGAACGCACCGTTCCTATATAAGAGTCAAGATCGAATTGGTTGGTCACCAACGAACTGACCTGATAGGACCCTAGAAAGTTGATCGATAATGGGGCCACGACATAATACCCGAATAAGACCCCCAAAAAGAATAAAAAGGAGGCAATAAAAATAAATCCCCTTGAGTTTTTCCGCTCTTTTTCATACAGGCCTGGGCTAATGAATTTCCATAATTCAAAAAGAATATAGGGAAAGCCTACAATAAATCCGACCCAAATCGCTGTCCATATGTCGGCCGAGAATTGTCCCGACATCTGTCGACTTTGTATTGTAAAGGGTAGCTTGTCTTTGCAAAAGTCAGATGCGATGCCAATATAAGTGGCCGCTTTACAAAAGAACTGATAGGTCGGGAAATCCATTAAGGAAGGCGCGAAAATGATATCGTCGAAAATAAATCGGCTAAAAATAAAGGCTATGAGACCAATAATGACCACGGCCGCAGTAGAGCGTATCAAATGCCAGCGCAATTCTTCCAAATGATCCAGAAACGACATTTCGTTCGGTTCCTTGGTAATTTTTTTCTTTGCCATTATATAATGCCTTCGTTTATTAAGTTGTGAAGATGCACGACTCCTTTGTATTTGGTTCCTTCCACGGCCAACAATTGCGATATCCCATTCTGTTGCATCATTTCAAGGGCCTTGATCGCGAGAAGATCGTTTTGTACGGTTTTCGGATGGGCCGACATGATATCCTTGGCGGTCAACCCATTAATGGTGTCATATTTATTGAGCATTCTACGAATATCCCCATCAGTGACGATTCCTACGATTTCATTCTTATCGATGACCGCGGTCACCCCGAGCATTTTCTCCGAGATTTCGACGATTACTTTTTTGACATCGGTATCAAGTCCGACGGCTGGTTTTTGGTTATTGCCAGAAATATCGGCTACCCGAAGATACAACCGTTTTCCCAGTGCCCCACCAGGATGGTATTTTGCAAAATCCTTACTGCTGAATCCTTTGAGGTCCAATAAGCAAATGGCCAAGGCATCACCCATGACCAATTGGGCGGTTGTACTGGTCGTAGGGGCCAGATTATTCGGACAGGCTTCTTTTTCGACAAAGGTATTTAGTAAAAAATCGGCATGTTGGGCCAAGAACGAGTCCATGGTACCGGTCATGGCGATCAACTTGTTTTTCCCTCGCTTTATCAAAGGTACCAACATTTTGATTTCCGGGGTACTGCCACTTTTCGATATGAGTATGACCACGTCATTCTCCTGAATGGTCCCAAGATCACCGTGAATGGCATCGGCTGCATGCATAAAAATGGCGGGGGTGCCCGTGGAATTTAGGGTAGCAACGATTTTTGAAGCGATGATGGCACTTTTTCCAATCCCAGAAATTACGACGCGCCCCTTTGATTTTAGTATGCAATTGATACTATCCGCAAAACCCTTGTCCAAAAAATTTGTCAGATTATAAATCGCCGATGCTTCTGTTTCAAAAGTCTTCTTCGCTAAGGCGAGTATTTCTTTGGTTTTACTCAAGGTGAATTTATATTTCGGATTGCAGACCTAAAAGAATGTCTTATATTTAAGATTACAAAATTACGGAAACTTAATTTCATAGATTATTTTAAATTTTAGGATTTTTTTAATGTTTAAATGGTTATCTTAAGGAGTTAAATAAAGGGTAATTAAATTGGGTGAAACCGCAGCAGGGAGCCTCTAGGTGATTCGAAATCGAGATGGGTCTGCTCAATCATCGGAAGTCCTTCGTGGTGCTCAACGCAGCTAGCCAATAAACCGGTTCGTGCGATAACGATCTTTGATTGTACATACTAATACTAAAAAGCTAATGAAACAAGGGATGGCGCTAAGCGAAATCGATTTACATGCCTCGTTAAAAAAATATTTTGGATTTTCAAAATTCAAAGGCCTTCAGGAAGAAGTCGTAAAAAATATAGTTCAAGGAAAAAATACCTTCGCAGTGATGCCCACGGGAGGGGGAAAGTCATTGTGTTACCAACTACCGGCGCTTATGCAGGAAGGTACCGCTATTGTGGTATCCCCTTTGATTGCCTTGATGAAGAACCAAGTAGATGCCATGCGGGGTATTTCGGCGGAAAACGGTATTGCCCATGTGCTGAATTCTTCTTTGACCAAGACAGAAATAAAGCAAGTCAAAGAGGATATTGTTAATGGGATTACCAAACTACTGTATGTTGCTCCCGAATCACTTACCAAGGACGAATACGTTGATTTCCTAACTACTGTAAAAGTATCCTTTGTTGCCGTTGACGAAGCGCATTGTATCTCAGAATGGGGACATGATTTTCGACCGGAATACCGAAATCTGAAGTCGATTATTAATCGTTTGGGAGATAATATTCCCATTATCGGCCTAACTGCCACGGCTACGCCAAAGGTGCAGGAAGATATCATTAAGAATCTTGGCATCACCGACGCCAAGGTCTTTAAGGCATCGTTCAATCGGCCCAACTTATATTACGAGGTGCGGCCGAAGACCGAAAATGTAGATGCAGATATCATTCGATTTGTGAAACAGCATGCTGGCAAATCAGGCATTATCTATTGTTTGAGCAGAAAGCGTGTCGAACAATTGGCGGAGGTATTGTTGGTAAACGGTGTCAGTGCGGTTCCGTATCATGCAGGTTTCGATGCCAAGACCCGGGCCAAATACCAGGATATGTTCCTTATGGAAGATGTTGATGTGGTTGTAGCTACTATTGCTTTTGGCATGGGCATCGATAAGCCTGATGTGCGATTCGTTATTCATCATGATATTCCTAAAAGCATAGAGAGTTACTATCAGGAAACCGGACGTGCAGGCAGGGATGATGGCGAAGGGCATTGTCTGGCCTTCTATTCTTACAAGGACATCGAAAAGTTGGAAAAATTCATGTCTGGAAAACCAGTAGCCGAACAGGAAATCGGGAATGCACTTTTGCAGGAAGTCGTCGCCTATGCTGAAACTTCGATGTCACGTAGAAAGTTTATGTTGCATTATTTTGGGGAAGCATTCGATGAAGTCAATGGGGCAGGAGCCGACATGGATGATAATACCCGAAATCCCAAAGAGAAGCACGAGGCCCAGGAAGATGTTATCAAGCTTATAAAAGTCGTTAAGGGAACTAGTGAGAAATTTAAGTCCAAGGAAATCGTTAAAACCCTGACCGGTAGAATAAATGCGTTGATTTCTTCCCATAAGACCAATGATAAGGACATTTTCGGAATCGGGGCAGATAAGGACAAACACTATTGGATGGCCTTGATTCGTCAGGTATTGGTGGCCGGCCTACTTAAAAAGGAGATAGAGCAGTATGGGATCTTACATGTCACAAAAATGGGCGAAGAGTTTTTAAAGCACCCTCGGTCATTTATGATGACCCAAGACCATACCTATAATAAGGCGAATGACGATGCCATCGTAAGTGCTTCAAAAGGCGGGGTGGTCGACGACCAGCTTTTAAGGCAGTTAAAGGACCTGAGAAAATCACAAGCCAAGAAGCTAGGCGTTCCGCCCTTTGTGGTCTTTCAGGATCCGTCTTTGGAGGACATGGCATTAAAATATCCTATTTCAATGGAGGAATTGATCAATATCAATGGTGTTGGTGAAGGGAAGGCAAAGAAATACGGCAAGGCGTTTTTAGAGTTTATCGCCCAATATGTCGAAGAAAATGATGTTATTCGCCCCGATGATCTGGTGGTAAAGAGTACAGGGGCTAATTCTGGACTGAAATTATATATTATTCAGAACATTGACCGAAAATTACCCTTGACCGATATTGCATCCTCGAAGGGTTTGGATATTCCCGAGCTCATCAAGGAAATGGAACAAATTGTTTTTAGTGGCACAAAATTGAATTTGGGGTATTGGATCGATGAGGTCTTGGACGAGGATCAGCAGGAAGAAATTCACGAATACTTTTTGGAAGCGGAAACCGATGACCTTGATCAGGCCCTTAAGGAATTTGATGGTGAATATGAAGATGAGGAATTACGATTGTACCGCCTAAAATTTATCAGTGAAGTGGCCAATTAATGTAACACAACAACTGCCTGTATCGATTTATAACGTCCATAAAAAAAGCGCCGATTCAAGGCGCTTTTATTATTTCTTTTCAAGGCACTGAAGTGCCATTCTTGTCTCGGCTGCGTTTTAACTGCTTTTGAATTTTCTTAATCGCAGATTCGATAGACTTCTCTGGTTCTATGATGTTATAGGCTCCCCAAAAATCAGGGTCTGCAAACCCTAAGGCCTCGTCACTCAAAATTATGGTAGATTTCATTCGATCCTTTCCTCTCGGCTGTTGGCTAGAAAGGTTCCTTTCCCAATCGGTAACCGCCATTTCGCACGTCATACTATATACTGAATTGAAAAGTTTCCGGTCCCAATTGATCTTAAATTCAAGCAAGACATTGCTATAGCCATAATACCATCGTCCATTCTTTTCCCGATAATCTACACGGTAGGCAATTTCGGTTGGCCAAACTTGGGCATTGCTTGGTTTTCTGCGGACGAACATTCTAGATGCTTCTTCACGATTGGTAATATTGAGTGCGTATATGGCGCTTGTAAGTATCTTTTTTTGGGCATCGATGTACAGTTTACCCTTGTACAAGGGCTGTCGCAATTCTGGCCTTTGTTCAAAATTCACCACATAGATCAATTGATCGTTTATTCTGGTCGAACGGTCAAAACTGAACAAATAATCGTCGATGTTATCATCAGTGAAAATATATTCCGGATATTTCATAATATCTACGAACAAGGCATTGAAGGGCCCTCCCTGTAGTTTTAAAGCCAGCGTATCCAGTTTCGAGTAATCAGTACTTTTCCGGGCCTTGTAGAGTTCTACCGCATCTCTTTTCAAAGATGTATAGGGCGCTTTATAGATGTTCACCACGGCCTCGGACAAAGAGACGTTCTTATTTCTCTTTTTGATGGTTTCCCTATAAAAAGCGGTCATGACCATAGGGTCGTCAAAATAGTTCTCCCCTTTTTTCTTAAGGGTCTCCCGCACAAGATTGCCTGCATTTTTAGGAACTTCGATATTTACTTCCGAGAGTTCTACCACCGATACTTCCATCAAAATACGATTATGGCTCTCCTTGAATTGTACCAGTGGAATATGTTTGGTGCGATATCCTAAAAAAGACACCTCAATGTTCCCATCTACTATACCCGCAGGTACCTTGAGCGAAAATTCACCCTCTGTGTTCGTAATTGTGGTTATATTGGTGCCCTCGAGTGCCAAGTTGGCGAATACAAGTGCCTTGTTCGAATCGGCATCGACCACCTCGCCCTTATATTCCTTAAAGTCCTTCCCTTCATCCTGGTAAAAAGCAGCAGCCTTTTGAATCCCAGTTGCCCCAATGAAAAAGAGGAGCGATAAGGAAATCACCAAGGTATTCTTAGGTAATCTCACATTTGATTTCATAATGGTATGATATGATTTATTTCTTAAGTCTATTGAATGCGCTTTCCTAAGTTACTAATTTTTAATTATATAAGCTGTTAAATAAAACGAAACTTATAACAAGAAAGCCTCTTGATATTAACTTTTTGTCGGCTCTTCAAAGTGGCCATATAGCAGCTTGACAAATCGCTGCTTTCACTTAAATCGGCACTACAAAAAAAAGGATGGATCTTTCTTATGCATCGTGGGTTTTAGAGGAATCTGCAACCAGTCGTTGTATTTCCGCCAATTCAGATTTGCTAAGATCTCGCCACGAACCAACCGCAATATCAAGTTTCACGTTCATAATGCGAATCCGTTTCAATTTTTTGACACGGTATGTCAGGTGTTCACACATACGGCGTATTTGACGGTTTAGGCCCTGTGTCAAAACGATCCTAAACTGATACACACCAAGTTCGGTTACCTCACATTTGCGGGTAATGGTATCCAATATGGGTACCCCGTTGCGCATTGATTCTAGAAAGGATTGTGTCAGCGGTTTATCAACGGTCACTATATATTCTTTTTCGTGATGGTTCCTGGCCCGCAGTATTTTGTTTACGATATCCCCGTCATTGGTCAAAAAAATAAGGCCCTCGCTAAGTTTATCCAGACGACCGATAGGAAAGATGCGTTTCGGATAGTTGATAAAATCGATGATATTGTCCTTTTCGACACCGGTATCGGTCGTACAGACAATGCCCACGGGTTTGTTGAATGCCAGGTAAACGGGTTTTTCGTTGGGTTCTGTCACCAATTTACCATATACGCGCACTTCGTCACCTTCGGTTATTTTTGTCCCCATTTCCGGGACCTTTCCGTTGATGGTCACATGTCCCTGTTCGATAAGTAGGTCTGCAGCACGGCGCGAACAATACCCAACTTCACTCAGGTATTTATTAATACGTGTACGTTTTTGGCCGTCCTCCATGAATGTCTTGGTTTTTTTGCAAAATTACAAATTTGATAATTGGCTCCCACGACATCATATATTTACGAAACGAACGAACTGTTTTGAGGTCGGTAAAGTCGAATTCGGACTCCATCATCGTTGTTCTTACTGCAATGATATTTTGATACATTTTCTAAATCGAAGTAGCTAGGTGACCTTACTTTTTTCTTTGGAGCTCATAGGCATAAATTTGCCTTCCCAATTCGGCTAAAAAAGGCAGACCAACGGTCTCGAATTCATAGGTATCATCGTTAAAGATGCCATTTTTATTGACCAAGATGGTTGCCGTCAGCATAAATTCAACATGATTCCCAGTATCGAGGATGTATGCACAATCTGTCAAAGTTCCATACGCCCAGCCTACTTTGTTATAAATTTCTAGGGTATCGGGTATACGCTCATGGGTATCACCAAACATAAAGAACTTACAATATCCATCATAATATTCCTCGGGATCATACCCTACCTTTCGCGGGAGTGTGTGCATGGCTGTTAGGAGAAATTTGCGCTGCCCTTCGCTCAGATGAAATTGTTCATTTTCCGGAAATACCTCAGGGAAGATAATTCGTTTGAGAACGGCATGTTGTGCTTCGATGGGGTAGTAGTTCTTAAGCCCGAAATCAAACGGCTCGTGAACCATCGAATCTTCGGAAATGAAGCCAATGCCTTTTTTTATTCCAATAAGGTCCAGTGGTTTTGGAGGCGCGTTTATGGTGCCGTCTAAGGTAGTGGTGGTACTATCGTTTAAAAAAAGAATCAAGGGCCGCGTGGTCACATCATCTGAATGCACCCCGAGACGGTGTGAAATACGTACCGGGTTGATTCCTTTCGATTTTAAGCGATTGTTGATGGCATCCTGGCCTAAAAACTCCAAAAGTCGGTTATTCGCTTCATTATCGCTAATGGCAAAAATTTTAGAAATATCTTGGGCAAAGGTGGTTTCAATCGTATCACCTTCTACATAAAAACGAAAATCACGGTCAATTCCCTGCATTTCATTTAATTTTTCCAAGGTCAGGACGGCAATCGGAAATTTAACCGTGCTGGCGGGATAGAAATAAGTAGCGTCGTCTACTTGAAAATCATAGTCCTTAAACTTGATGGAATCCTTTAAACGGTCAATTTGTGTATAGCGGATCTGCACTTCGTATTGTTCGACGCTATCCATCACCTTTTTTATTTTTGGATTATCGGAAGCCAGCACCATTGCAAGGGGATCGGGCACTTGGGAACTACCGGCACAGGCCCCTAATAAAAGTAGAGCTGTTAAGGCCGGATAGCATTTAGAGGTGCGGGTCGATAGACGGATTACCGTTTTTAGAACGCACTTTTCAAGGAGATGATCTTTAAAGACTTTCATACGTGTCATGTTTCATGCTGAAGTGATATTGTAGAGCTCGGCCCGATGGGGTCTTAAGGCATCACGAATTGAAATCATACTTCCTTCATTAACAACCATAAAAGCAATGCAATGCATTTCAGAAATGGGGCTGGTTCCCGTTATTGGGACGTCTAGCTTATGCGTTGCAATATATTCTTGTAAATGAATTGAATGATGGGCTGCGATCTTCGCTGCGGAAGGGCCGCGAAAATCCCATATTAGTTTAATGTTTCTTTCCATTTGGTGTGCCATGGTTATTTTATGAGGTCTGTTCGGCGACTGACACTCCTTCTTCCGCAAAGGCCTTGAAATCCTGGGCGTATTTCAACGATTGCTTTTTGAAGGCTCCTGGCATGCTGAAAGCCATGATCTTCATCATCGCACTACTGAACTGAAATTCTGTTTCCGAAATCCATTCGGTGCTTTTCCCGTCAATATCCTCGAAGTAGTTCTTTTGAACATTGTGAACCCCTTTTGCATCGTAGGTGGCATGGAATTCGAACGGTAGATTTCTTTTGAAGATGGTCTCGACGAGTACCATATCGCGTTTGCCGATTTTGTAATGCAATTCGGTTTGCGTGCCATCTTCACCTGGTTTGCCGGTTAAGACCGCATACCTAATCAAGCCACGCTGCCAATGTTTCCTGTTTTCGAGATTGTCAAATTTTTTAATAAACTCATCCCGCGCCAAATTGATCGTAATCCGGGTAGTGTATTTCATTTTTATGGTTAATTGGTTATCAAAATTCTATGAGCGCCGAATTCTAGGATGAAAAGAAACATAAATCGAATTCCTTCAAGCACCTTCGGGACGCATTTTTAAGTTCCTTCGATAAATGTAATAATTTCTTATTGCGGTGGCTAAAAAAGTGTTAATGAAAGACTATATCGCTTGCCCAACATAATGTTATTCCTATTTTTGCCGGATGCATTTATATTTGGAAAATGTAAGAAAAGTTTTTAGGCCACTGATTTTGGCCTGCATACTTGCGCTTTTGATTTTGTTTTCCTGTGACCTGTTGCGTAAGGAGGAAACCCATAAAACCCCCATCGCACGTGTAGGGGAACGCTATTTGTATCTAGAAGATATTACCCACTTATTAAAAGAAGGTATTCCAAAGGAAGATAGCGCCTCTTTTGTAACGAACTATATTAATAATTGGGCCTCCAAACAACTATTACTATCGAAGGCGATAATTAACCTTCCAGAAGGCAAGTTGGCCGAGTTTGATGCGTTGGTCGCAGACTATCGCACCGATCTTTACACGCGGGCTTATAAGGAGGCATTGGTGCAACAAAGTAGTGATACGATCATCACCGAAGCACAATTAAATAGTTTTTATGAAAAGGAAAAAGATAATTTTAAGCTGAAGGAAAAGCTGGTTCGGCTGCGGTTTATAGAACTTCCCAAACAATTTTTAGACAAGGACTTGGTCGTTAAACGATTGAAATCATTCGAGCAGGAAGATGTAGCCTATTTAGATTCTATCGGAGTACATTTCATCAAGCTCAATTTTAATGATTCTTTGTGGATAACGGCTTCAAGGGTCGTAGCTGAGATTCCACCCTTAACCCTTGAAAATCAGGAGCGATACTTAAAAAATTCACAATTTTTTGAATTGGAGGATGCATTAGGGGTATATTTGGGCAAGGTCACCGGGGTTTTGGAGGCGAATGACATCGCCCCCTTGTCTTTTATAGAGCCAACGATACGACAAGTACTGCTTAGCCGCCGCAAATTGGAATATATTCGAAAATTAGAAACTGAAATAATTGATGAAGCTATTAAAGACAAAGAGTTTGAGGTCTACACGAATGATAAATAAAATACTTTTTTCCATGACAATCAGCTGTATTTCAGCGATTGCCTTTTCACAGGAAACCGACACCTTGCCCGATACCCAAATCGAGCCTCAATTACAAGATCTGAGTGCCGATTCTGGAATTCAAAAAGATTCTACCCGAAATTTCAAGAGAATGAAAATTGATGGTATCGCCGCGGTAGTGGGCGACTATGTCATCTTGGAATCGGACATCGATAAGACATTGATTGATCTTCGCAGTCAAGGGGCGGCTATGGATGACGTCGACCGTTGTAGCCTATTGGGCAAACTTATGGAAGACAGGCTGTATGCCCATCAAGCCGTACAAGACAGTCTTTTGGTTTCGGATGATGAGGTTTCAGCAACTACTGAACGACAGATACAGGGGCTTGTGTCCCAGATAGGATCCATGGAAAAACTTCTTAAATTCTATAAGAAGGATGACGAGGTCAGTTTAAGGGAAGATATCAATAAAATCATCAAACTGCGCATGTTGTCTGAAAAGATGCAGCAAAAAATAGTCTCTGATATTCAAATCACACCCGAGGAAGTTCGTCAATTCTTTAATAAGATACCCGAGAAGGAGCGCCCTGTCTTTGGTGCCGAACTTGAAATTTCCCAAATCGTGAAGCAGCCCAAGGCGACCGACGAGGAAAAACAAAAGGTAATCGATAAACTGAATGCCATCAAGGCCGATGTTGAAGATAATGGTGCCAGTTTTAGTGTGAAAGCCATATTGTACTCCCAGGATCCCGGTTCAAAACCAAAAGGAGGATTATACGAAGGCGTTACCAAGGATACCGGTTTTGATAAAACATTTAAGGACGTGGCATTTAGTCTCCGGGAAGGGGAAATTTCAGAACCCTTCGAAACCATATTTGGCTATCATATCATCTATATCGAAAAGATCCGGGGCCAGGAGCTGGATCTGCGACATATTTTGATTCAACCTGAAATTTCACAAAAAGCGCTTGACGATGCGAAGACCGAATTAGATAGCATTCGACAAAACATTATCGATGGCAAATTCACCTTCGCTGAGGCCGCCCTGAATTTTTCCGATGAAAAGGAAACCAAGTTTGATGGCGGATTGTTGCGTAATCCCGTAAATTTTGATTCGAGGTTCGAACTCACAAAGATGGATCCAGCCTTGTACAATCAAGTTCGTAATTTAAAGGACAATGAAATTTCGTATCCGCAATTGGAGCAAGATCAGCGAGGTGGTGCACCGAAGTATAAGATTTTAAAGGTTACCAATCGGTATGATGAACATGTCGCTGATTTTGCCAAGGACTATATTAAGATTCAGCAGTTGGCACTCACCGAAAAGCAATACAATGCCATTAAAAAGTGGATGGACAAACATATTAAGGATACCTATGTAAGCATAAACGAAGGCAGTAAGGAATGCACATTTGCAAATAATTGGGTTAAGAAATAAGTAGATGTCCGACGTTACTGCGATACATAATCTGGTCGAAAAGCATGCTGAATTGCGGCAGGAAATTGCGAAGGTGATCGTTGGCCAGGAAAAGGTGATCGAGCAAATTCTTTTGTCGATCTATACAGGGGGTCATTCCTTGTTGATAGGCGTCCCTGGGTTAGCAAAGACCTTAATGGTAAATACGATCGCCCAAACACTTGGTTTGGATTTTAAGCGAATTCAATTCACTCCTGATTTAATGCCAAGTGACATTTTAGGTAGTGAAGTTTTAGATCAAAACCGAAATTTCAAATTTATCAAGGGCCCTATTTTTGCAAATATCATCTTGGCCGATGAAATTAACCGCACCCCTCCCAAAACCCAAGCCGCCCTTTTGGAGGCCATGCAAGAACGCGCGGTCACGATTGCAGGTCAACAATACAAATTGGCGTTGCCGTATTTTGTCCTAGCTACGCAAAACCCTATCGAACAAGAAGGCACCTATCCTTTGCCAGAAGCGCAGCTAGACCGCTTTATGTTCGCGATCGAATTAAAATATCCTTCCATACAAGAGGAAATTCAGGTAGTAAAAGCAACCACGTCCGATGAGAACGTTGACGTTGAAGCCCTTTTCAACGCCGCCGCCATATTAGAGGTACAGCATCTGGTACGTAGGGTCCCGGTACCCGAAAATGTATTGGAATATGCTGTAAAACTGGTAAGCAGTACGCGTCCGGGAATCGCCTCGAATTCAGAGTATGTAAAACAATATGTTGATTGGGGCGCTGGCCCCCGCGCCTCGCAGAACTTAATTTTAGGGGCGAAGGCCCACGCCGCCATCCATGGAAAATTTTCCCCGGACATTGAAGATGTAAAAGCTGTAGCCTTCGGAATTTTAAGACATCGCATTATTAAAAATTATAAAGCCGAGGCCGAAGGTATCACTGAAGCGGATATCATCAAAAAACTTCTCTAACAGGGGATCTTTCAACGCGTCCCGATATTGTAATCCTAAAAACAACGCCTTTTTCGATGAGGGCCCCGAAGTACCAAATTGTCAAAATGATGGGAATCGGGGGAAAAATTTTATTTGCGACATGTATTTTCTTAATTTCGTAGAATTGATTCAAACCTAAATACACTAAAGAATGGCATTTGATATAGATATGATCCAAAACGTGTACGCTACGATGGCGGAACGTGTAAATAAGGCCCGCGAAATTGTTGGCAAGCCCTTGACGCTTTCTGAAAAAATATTGTATTCCCACTTATGGGACGGTATGCCAACCCAGGCCTTTACGCGCGGCAAGGATTATGTTGATTTCGCCCCGGATCGTATTGCGTGTCAGGATGCGACGGCACAAATGGCATTATTACAGTTTATGCAGGCCGGTAAAAGTAAAGTTGCAGTGCCTACAACCGTTCATTGTGATCATTTGATTCAAGCTAAAAGTGGCGCAGCGGCCGATTTAAGGTTAGCAAACAGCACGAGTAAGGAAGTATTCGACTTTTTAGAATCGGTATCGAATAAATACGGAATCGGTTTTTGGAAACCTGGAGCGGGCATTATCCATCAAGTAGTTCTTGAAAACTACGCATTTCCCGGGGGAATGATGATTGGGACCGATTCGCATACGGTAAATGCAGGTGGCTTAGGAATGGTCGCCATCGGGGTCGGTGGTGCCGATGCCGTGGATGTAATGGCAGGAATGGCCTGGGAGTTGAAATTTCCCAAATTGATCGGGGTACGATTAACCGGGAAAATTTCGGGCTGGACCTCTGCGAAGGATGTTATTTTAAAGGTAGCCGGGGTCCTAACCGTAAAGGGAGGTACCGGGGCCATTATAGAATATTTTGGCGAAGGTGCTAAGAACTTGTCCTGCACAGGAAAAGGAACGATTTGTAATATGGGGGCCGAAGTAGGTGCAACTACGTCTACTTTTGGCTATGATGCCTCGATGGAGCGCTATTTGAGGGCAACCGAAAGAAATGAGGTTGCCGATGCGGCCAATAAGGTCAAAGAGCATTTGACCGCTGATCCCGAAGTGTATGCCAATCCTGAGAATTATTTTGATGAATTGATCGAAATCGATTTAAATACATTAAGGCCACATTTGAACGGGCCCTTTACACCTGATTTAGCGACACCTGTTGGGGAGCTGGGACCGAAAGCCAAAGCCAATGGTTGGCCCATTCAAGTAGATTGGGGTTTGATAGGATCCTGTACCAATTCATCGTACGAAGACCTCACACGTGCTGCATCGATAGCACAGCAGGCCATTACCAAGCATATCAAACCTAAATCAGACTTTGGAATTAATCCAGGTTCTGAACAAATTCGATTCACTGCTGAACGAGATGGTCTCCTTAAGATATTTGAGGATTTAGGGGCCACCGTATTCACGAATGCCTGTGGCCCATGTATTGGGCAGTGGGATAGGAGTGACCTAAAAGGAGAGGAAAAAAATACCATTGTACATTCTTTTAACCGTAACTTTTCAAAAAGAGCCGATGGCAATCCGAACACGCATGCATTTGTAGGGTCTCCTGAAATGGTTGCTGCCATTGCAATTTCTGGACGACTTGATTTTGATCCAATGAATGACACGTTGATCAATGAGGATGGGCAGGAAGTCAAATTAGATGAACCCTTGGGGATAGAATTGCCCCCAAAAGGTTTTGAAGTGGAAGATGCAGGTTTCTTGGCACCGAAAGCCGATGGTTCCAGCGTTGTCGTTAAAGTAAGTCCGACTTCCGAGCGATTGCAATTACTGGATCCCTTCTTGCCGATTACTCCTGCGCAAATGCAAGGGGTCAGATTATTGATCAAGGCATTTGGAAAATGTACTACTGACCATATTTCAATGGCAGGGCCATGGTTACGTTTTCGGGGACATCTAGACAATATTGCAAATAATACTTTGATAGGTGCCGTCAATGCATTTAATAAAAAAACCAATTTTGTAAAGAATCAATTGACCGGTGAATATGGTGGGGTTCCTGATACCCAGCGCGCCTATAAGGCCGAGGGAATCAAATCGATCGTAGTAGGAGACCATAATTATGGAGAAGGTTCTTCGCGGGAGCATGCTGCTATGCAGCCGAGACATTTAGGAGTCGCTGCGGTATTGGTCAAGTCGTTTGCCCGGATCCATGAGACCAACCTCAAAAAGCAAGGTATGTTGGCGTTGACTTTTGCCAATGAGGACGATTATGATCGCATTCAAGAGGACGATACCTTTAATTTTGTCGATATAGCCGACTTTTCACCGGGTAATCCTTTGACGCTCGAAATTGTACATGCCGATGGGAAAAAGGAAAAAATAATGGTAAATCATACGTATAATGCGTCGCAGATCGGCTGGTACAAGGAAGGGTCAGCGCTGAACGTCATAAAAAGGGAAAACGCAGCATAATAATACTATAATTGGCATTGGTTCCTAAAAACTCCCGATAATCATTGGGGGTTTTTAATTTGTTTAAACTCCCTAAAAATGAAGATCACAAAAAAAACGGCCTTTAATCTTCTCATTTTTGCTTTTGTGCTTTCTTTTTTTGTAACCCCATTGGGAACTTACGGGAAGGTATGGTTAAATAGGATATTTGCAACGGCACCAAGTATTATCGCGATTGAAAATCGTGGAAAGATCCTAGATTATGATTGGCGTCTTAAAGATCAGGATTGGAACCTAATAAACTTTAAGAGATCAACGGGCAAGGTTGTCTTTATCAATTTTTGGGCTTCATGGCATGTACCATCGGAAGCCCAATTACATGACATTCAGTATCTATATGAAGCCTATAAGGATGATGTCGATTTTTATATAATTACCAATGAAGAAAAGGCGCCCGTCGAAAAATTCATGTCACATAATCACAAATTTACTTTTCCAATAACATACCGCATTACTGATGAACCTAGTCCATTAGCTATTTTAGACCCACCTGGCGTCTATATTTTGGATAAGCATGGCTATATCGTCGTACATCAAACAGCGATTTCCGATTGGGATAATGCCAAGGTCACCCGCCTTTTGGATGCGCTTATTGCAGAAAAATGAAATTTTTAAGAAAACACCTTTACACCGTCCTGCTTATAGGAGCCATGGGAATTTTGCTGATTCTCACCCCGATCGGCGCACGTATCAAAAGCCGACTTTCTGGCATTTTAACTGAATATAGAGTAGCTAATAATCAAGGAGAACAACTTTCCTTGGAGGAATATAACTGGAAACTGATCGATCGTCAAGGGAGGCCATTTGATTTTAGCACGTTAAAAGATGAAGTAGTACTTATCAATTTTTGGGCTACGTGGTGTCAACCTTGTGTTCAGGAAATGCCAAGCTTGGAGAAACTATATCGGGCATATGGTAACAAGATAAAATTCGTATTCGTAGCCCAGGATGAGAAAATCAAAGTAGATGCCTATATGGCAAAAAAAGCATATGATTTTCCTGTATATTATTCCACATCGAAAAAACCCGGGTTATTCATCTCAAAGTCGATTCCAACCACGTACATTCTAGATAAAAATGGACAAATAATACTTGCAAAGACAGGTGCTAATGATTGGTATGATCAAGCAACAAGAACCTTATTAGATAGGCTTTTGTAAGCAAGTATTGGGCTATTTTTGAAAGTATTTGAAAGGTACGAAAAGCATCCCAAAACATTCGCCGTCGCCCTTATCCAAATGTTTATGATGCATTTTATGCGCCCTTCGCACACCCCGTGCGTACCAATTGTTCGCATTGCGAAATAACTTAAAACGCTGATGAATAAAGATATCGTGCACTAGGAAATAGGCTGCCCCATAGGCCATGATTCCCAAACCAATGGGCCATCCATACCAAAAACCTTCAGCGCCCATATAGAAGAAGGTCATACTTACAACTGCATAAAAAATGAAAAAGGCATCATTGCGTTCGAACCAGGAATCGTGATCCTTTTTATGGTGGTCACGATGCAGACTCCACAAAAAACCA
This sequence comes from uncultured Solirubrobacterales bacterium, assembly GCA_963817905.1. Lineage (GTDB taxonomy): Bacteria > Actinomycetota > Thermoleophilia > Solirubrobacterales > 70-9 > VRUE01. Next base: position 1,937,751 of record CAWFPS010000003.1, read on the forward strand.
TGCATGATGAATTTATGTGTAAACCAAGCCATAAATTCCATGAATGAAAATGTTCCTAGAAATAGCAATAGCCAAATGAGTGTCTTCATGTCATACCAAATTTAGTTTGTAGGTCATATAAGAGCTGGCCAAGAGACTGAATTTTTGATAATTGGGTACACGAATACGTGCCGACTTAATTTCCCTAGAGGGGGTATTCTGTAACTTTTTCAACAATTTATAATAGTATTTGTAGGCTGTAAAAACCCCAAATTTAGCTTCCCTCGGCAATTTTAGGATGCCTCGAAGGCCGTCTTGAAAATCGGCCTTTATTTCGTTGATAATTCGATTTTTCGAATCTTCGTCCAAGTCGAGAAGATTTGCATTGGGAAAATAGGTCCTATTTAAGTCTTCAAAATCCATTTTTAAGTCCCTCAGAAAATTTACTTTTTGAAACGCAGATCCCAAAGCCATTGCTGAGTCCTTTAAATTTTCGTATTTCGCGGCATCTCCCTTGACAAAGACTTTTAAGCACATTAGACCGACGACATCTGCCGATCCGTAGATATAATCCCGATATTCCTTCTCGGTAGTATAGGTCATTTTGCTAAGGTCCATGCGCATGCTTTTCATAAAAGCCGTAACCAAATCACTTGACAGCTCATATTTGTGAAACGTATGCTGGAAGGAGTTTAAAATAGGGTTTACACTGATTTTAGCCTGCAAAGCACGATTGAGCTGCGCTTCAAAATCGTTAAAAAGCCGTTCTTGTTCATATCCTTTGAAAGAGTCTACTATTTCGTCGGCTAGGCGCACAAATCCGTAGATATTATAGATGTCACTTCGAATAGACGAATGAAGCATTTTGGTTGCCAAGGCGAAGGAGGTACTATAAGCCCGAGTAACAAGTTTGCTGCAGTCGTAGGAAACGGTATCAAAAATAGCTTTCATACATTCAATTCAATTATATTTTGCAATAAGTTCGGAAACGAGTTTACCGGAAATCAAAGAGGGGGGCACCCCAGGTCCTGGTACGGTAAGTTGGCCGGTAAAATAAAGGCTTTTCACTTTTTTACTTTTCAATTTCGGCCGCATAAATGCCGTTTGTTTGAGGGTGTTTGCCATGCCATAGGCATTGCCTTTATAGGCGTTATACTGTTCGACGAAGTCTTTCAGGCAAAAAGTTTCCCGAAACATGATATGCGTTGTTACCTTTTGTAAGGTGTTTTTTTCAAAACGGGCCATGATAAGGTCAAAATAGGTATTTCTAAGTTCTGGCGTATCCTCCAGTCCAGGCGCCAAGGGCACTAGAAAAAAACCGGTTTCACATCCTTGAGGTGCCATATCCCCATCAGTTACTGAAGGAAAGTTGGCATAAAAAAGTGGGTCCTGCGGCCATTGTGGATCATCGTAGATTTCCTTGGCGTGTTGCTCAAAATCAGTATCAAAAAAAAGATTATGATGCTCAATATTTTGCAGTTTTTTGTCGAATCCTACATAAAAAAGCAGGGAAGAAGGGGCAAAGACTTTATGTTCCCAATACGACTCGGAGTATTGCCGATGCACGGCGTCGAGCAACGTTTCCGAATGGTGATAATCGGCACCGCTTACTACGATATCAGCATCAAAAGGGTTGCCATTCGTCGTAATTCCGATGGTGCAATTATTTTTAACCCGTATTTTTTCAACAGGGGCATTTGTACAGATCTTTACTCCCATTTCTTGGGCTAAAGTAGCCATACCACTAATAATCTCATACATACCACCTTTAGGATGCCAGGTACCCAAGCCGAAATCGGCAAAGTTCATGAAGCTATAGAAGGCAGGAGTTTTACTGGGCTTAGCACCGAGAAATAGCACTGGAAACTCTAAAGTAGCTATCAATTTCGGATTCTTGAATCTTTTCCTGACTTCGCTACGGATCGTTTTGAAAAACTGGTCTACCTTAAAGATCGTTTCCTTGGTAACTAATTCAAAAGGTGAAATTCCTGGCCTAAGGACGACCTTATTTATGGCGATATCATAATTTTCCTGTGCTCTTGAAATAAATTCGATCAAATGTTCGGAACTTCCTTTTTCAATACGTTCAAACTCCTTACAGATCTTTTCCATAGAATCACCTATGGTAATACAATCGTTTGCAAAGAAAATCTTGTATGCCGGATCAAGTTTGTCAAGCCGATAATAGTCTGAGGTGTTTTTGCCAAAATCGGCGAAAAACGCGTCGAAGATGTCGGGCATCCAATACCAACTAGGCCCCATATCAAATGTAAATCCATCACGGACCAATCGTCGGGCCCGCCCACCAATGGTTTCATTTTTTTCGAAAATGGTTACCCCATACCCCAATTTTGATAGGTAGCATGCCGCGGACAGTGATGAAAAACCGGATCCGATAATTGCTACTTTTTTTTGCATCCTATTGATATAAATAGATAGGTAATCTAATTAGATTTCTTTCGTTATCTCGGGAATTGAGGTAAAAGTACGTACGAACTCTGGCTGGTGTTTCATATCCAAATATTGGGTCTGTTGCCCTAAAAGCCATAATTGGGCGTGTGGGTTTTCTTGAAGTACGATTTCCTTAAAATCCTGCAGGTATTTGTTGATTTTCTCTTTGGTGGGAACCACCGTAAAATAAGATACAAAATGAACATTATTAAAATACTTCATCAGTACCCTAAGATTTTCTAAAGGTACTGTCTGCCCTAAATAAATCGATTTGTACCCACTGCGGACGATTTCATAGTTGATATAGAGCAATCCGATTTCATGAATTTCATTCTCCGGGAGATACGGAACGAATACCTTATCTTTTTTCGTGGGTTCGTTTTGTTGCAATTTCTCGGTGTTTATCAGTATTTTTTGCTTAATCAAATTGGTGATGAAATGCTCGTTTACCGGGGTTATCGAATCGGTCTGCCAAAGCAGTCCCATTTCGTTTAGAAGGGGAATGAAAATTTCAAAAAAAATATCATGAAACGAATTGCCCGCAAGCAACTCATCATATGTTTTGAAAAATAAAGTCTGATCAAAATTCATCATGGCCATTTTAAAGGCGTTGATCGCTTGACTTTTAGAACTATTTTTAGTGGCCAGGTTGCGAACGATTACCGGAATTTCATTGTCCGCGAGTTTGGCTATTTTCGAAATTTTGTACCCATTATGATACAACATCGTAATGTTCAATAGTTTCTGAAGACTGGCGAGACTGTAAGTTCTAATGTTAGTGTCGGTCCTGTCTGGGGATAATAAATTGTAACGCTTTTCCCAAATACGAATGGTATGTGCCTTTATTCCCGAAAGATTTTCCAAATCCTTGATGCTGAATAATTTTTTTACATTGTTCATAATATAAACAAAAACTTTAAACAAAACTACGATTTTAATAGATAGGATGGTCGGTGTTGTTCTTAAAAATTAGTCAAAAATCAAATACGTATATGAGAAACTCGAAGATACCATGGCGTATGGGCTGATTTTAGAATCGACTAGAAGTAAAACGGGAATTTTTTGAATAGGAGTATTAAAAAACGTTCGGGATACAACACACCCGTTGTTTAAGATGGCCAGTGCCTGATCTTGTTTGATTCTATGCACCTCAGGGATCAAAAGCAGTTGAACTACCTGACTTTATAGCTATTTATAGTGCCCACGACTAGATTCGAACTAGCACGTCCTTGCGAACACCACCCCCTCAAGGTGGCGTGTCTACCAATTTCACCACGTGGGCTCTTTTTCAAATGGATGGCAAATATAGCAAAGAAATATTTTTGATATCCTATTCCTTGGCTCAATTCTGTGCATGCTTCAACTATTTTAATGGCTACCCGCGCCGAGATCTATAACAATCAACCCATCCTATAGCTCAAAATATGCTTTGGCATTATTATAGCAGATATCCTCGATTAATTTGCCGATCCAATTCATGTCGGCCGGCAGTTCACCTTTCTGGATCTCTACTCCGAAAAGGTTGCAAAGTATTCTTCTAAAATATTCATGTCTTGGAAACGAGAGCAGGCTTCTTGAGTCTGTCAGCATTCCTATGAAGCAACTAAGGAGTCCCATATTCGATAGAATATTAAGCTGGTCGGTCATACCATCTTTTTGGTCGAGAAACCACCAGGCCGACCCCCATTGCACCTTCCCTTTTATGCTGCCGTCGTTAAAATTGCCGATCATAGTGGCCATCACCTCATTAAAAGTCGGATTCACATTATAAATAATGGTCTTTGCCAATTTGTTTTTGCCGTCTAGGGAATTCAGGAACTTTGAAAGGGCCTGAGCTTGTTGATAGTCACCAATGGAATCCCACCCAGTATCCGGGCCTAATAACCGAAGCATTCTGGTATTGTTATTTCGTAAAGCACCTAAATGAAATTGTTGTACCCAGCCCTTTTCATGATACGATTCTGAGAGGAATACCAAGAGGGCGCTTTGAAATTTTGATGCCTCGAGTAGGCTTACCGATTTTCCCTGGCGTCTTTTTTCAAACAGCGACTTTATCTCCGAATCGGTATATTCAACTGCATAGAGTTGCTCTAAGCCATGGTCACAAATTCGACATCCGTTTTCATGAAAATAGTGTATTCTATTCATGAGTGCCTGACATAGATCCTCATAAGTAGTAATTGAAACGTTCGAAGCAATTTCAAGGCTGTCAAGATAGTCGTTATAGGTATCACTTCGTATTAAGAGTGCTTTATCGGGCCGAAAGGCCGTGCTGACCTTTATCTTAAATCGGCTCTGGGAGAGTGCTTGATGGTATTGAAGTGAATCGATAGGATCCTCTGTAGTACATAGGTAGGTCACATTCATCCTGGAAACCAGATTTTGACTGCTATAGGCAGCGTTCTTGAGTTTCTCTGAAGTTTCCCGATAGATTTTATCTGATGACATCGGTGTTAATAGTTCGGCGATGTCGAAATATCTTTGAAGCTCTAAATGCGTCCAATGGTATAACGGATTCCGCATGGTATATGGCACGGTGTAGGCCCATTTCTTGAATTTGTCCTGATCGGTCGCATCACCGGTTATGTATTTCTCTTCGATACCCAACGTACGCATGGCACGCCATTTATAGTGGTCGCCGTTGATCCAGACCTGGGTGAGGTTTTCAAAGATCGTATCTTCGGCCAACTGTTTGGGCGACAAATGGTTGTGGTAATCGATGATCGGCATCTTGGCTGCAAAATCATGGTAAAGCTCTTCTGAATATTTGTTTTCCAATAGGAAATTGGCGCGTATCAATTTGGTCAGGTTTTAAAGTTTATGTTTAGGAGCGTTTCATGCCACATATCAATCAATACGAATTTTCAACATTCTGCCAAATTAGCTACGTGCTTGATGCTTTTTTTAGGCCTATTTCAAGGAAATAGAAGGAATGAAGCCCCTAAAATTATTACTGGTATCTTCATAGCAAGTTAAAAATATTTTTTACATTCGTTAACGTTAACGGAATTTATTTTCTATTTTGTCCGCACTAGACCTTATCACTTAAAATTCAGCTATGAGACACTTATCAACCCTTGGAAAATTAGCCCTTTTAGCGAGTTGCTACATTTTTCCTTTCAGTGGGTCACTTACTGCCCAGGAGTCCTGGGAAATGCTTTTCAACGGGAAAGACCTTTCCAATTTCCAACAAATCGGTGGTTCTGCAGATTATAAGATTGAAGACGGAGCCCTTGTGGGAATTTCCCGGAAAGATACGCCGAATAGTTTTATGGCCACGAAAACGACCTATGGTGACTTTATCCTGGAATTCGACGTTTTGGTTGAAAATGGTCTTAATTCTGGGGTCCAGTTTAGAAGTTTGTCTTCCAAGGACTATATGAATGGTCGTGTACATGGGTATCAATGTGAAATCGAAACCAGCCCAAGAAAATGGGCAGGTGGTATATATGATGAAGCGCGCCAAGGATGGTTATACCCCTTAACGCGAAATCCGAAAGGGCAGGAGGCCTTTATTCTGGGCCAATGGAATCATTATAGAATCGAGGCTATCGGAGCGACGATACGCACTTGGATCAATGATATTCAATGTGCTAACTTGGTAGATGATACTACAGCGGAAGGCTTTATTGCCTTTCAAGTGCATGCGATTGAAGGCAACGATCTTGAGGGAAAATCTGTTAAATGGAAAAATATTAGGATTCTTACCGGGAATTTGGCGATGTCCAGAAAAAATGTAGATCCTGAGGTACCTGAAATCAGTTATTTAAAGAACCGACTTACCGAAAATGAAATTCGCAAGGGTTGGCGCCTTTTATGGGATGGGCAGACCACTCAAGGCTGGCGTGGTGCGAAACTCGAATCGTTTCCAGTAAAAGGTTGGGCAATCGAGGACGGCATCTTAAGTGTATTGTCGTCAGGAGGTGCCGAGGCAAGCAATGGGGGTGATATCGTTACCACCGAGGCTTTTAGTGATTTTGAGCTTAGTGTAGATTTCCTGCTCACTGAAGGAGCCAATAGTGGTATTAAATACTTCGTCGATCCGAGCCTGAATAAAGGGGAAGGGTCGGCCATAGGCTTAGAGTTCCAAGTTCTTGACGATGAAAGGCATCCTGACGCCAAAGAAGGAAAGAACGGCAATCGCACCGTTGGGTCTTTATATGATTTGATCCGTGCCGAAAATTCAAACAGTTCAAGAGGTAAAAATTTTAAGGGGATAGGGGAGTGGAACAATGCCCGAATTGTTTCGAAGGACGGTCATGTCGAGCATTGGCTCAATCAGGTCAAAGTCGTCGAATTTGATCGATTCAGTCAAATATTCGAAGCGTTGGTCGAGAAAAGCAAATACGAAAAATGGGAAAATTTCGGTCGGTTGCCTGAAGGTGCAATTCTCTTGCAGGACCACGGGGACAAAGTCTCCTTTAAAAGCATTAAAATTCGTGAATTCTAAAAATGATGCTGTAGATAAAGCGATTACGACCTTAGGAACAAAAGCCTATTTTCGAACCGGCCTTAGCATAAGCTTTGATAAGGAACACGGGAGGCTTTGGCGTCTTTTGAACGATCTAAATATGAATTCTAATTTGTGATACCCTATGATCCAGAAGAAAATTTTATATACAATGTTCTCAGCATTCCTATTCTTAGCATGCAAGGAAATGCGAGAAAACAAGGAGTCGGAAAATATGGTAACCGCAGAAACGGTACAAGCCCCCAAAATTAATTTTACACGCGACGATAGCAATAAGAAAGTCGATGTCAGAATAGATGGTGACCTTTTTACGAGTTATGTCTTTGATGAAAAGACCCCGAAACCCGTTTTATATCCCATTATTACAAAAAGTGGTAAAACGGTGACACGGGGATTCCCATATAGTCCTAGGGCTAATGAACGAGTCGATCATCCGCACCATGTCGGGCTTTGGTTTAATTATGGGGATGTAAACGGACTCGATTTCTGGAACAATTCATATGCCATTCCGGAGCAGGATAAAAACAAATATGGTACGATTTATCCGGAGACTATCGTTGAAAGTAATGACCTGGATGGCACCCTAACGGTTCGAGCGCTTTGGCGATCTCCCCAAAATGTCGATTTGTTACAAGAATCCACCGTATTTAAATTTGGTGAGCAAGGCAATACACGAGTTATTGATCGTACCACAACATTAAGGGCCTTGCAAGAGGTACTATTTAAGGACAACAAAGAAGGATTATTGGGCCTAAGGGTCACTCGGGAACTTGAAATACCATCAGATGAACCTGCGGTTTATACCGATGCGGCAGGCAATACCACTATGGTAGAAGCTTTGAATAATACGGGCGTGAACGGGGATTATCTGAGTAGTGGAGGATTGAGGGGGAATGCGGTTTGGGGCACCCGAAACGATTGGGTACGGTTACAAGGGGTAATAGAAGGCGATACGGTTGCAATCGCTATTTTAGACCAAAAGGAGAATGTGGGTTATCCTACCTATTGGCACGCAAGGGGATACGGATTATTCGCGGCGAATCCGTTAGGACAGGCTGTTTTTTCAGAGGGAAAAGAGTCCTTGAACTTCACTTTGAAAAAATCAGATTCTGTCACCTTTAAATATCGCATCTTAATTCACAATGGATCAGAGCTTAGGCCAGAAGCGATAGCACGCTCTTTTGCTGATTTTAATCCCGATTGACCTGGAACTATAGTCCATCGAACGGTCTCGAAAACCAACCCTAGAAGACCCACTGATTACGACACTTTAAATAAAACAACAATGAAACGAACCCTCTTTTTGACCTATGCGATTTTCTTCGTTTTTGTGGCTCAAGGGCAACTTCAGGAGCCCAAAATGAAAGTTCTTTTTGATGGAAAGGACCTAAAACACTGGAAAGTGCCAAAGGACAATAGCTGGTGGTCGATCGACGATGGATCCCTATGGGCCAAAAGCGGGCCGAATAAAAAGGGGTCAAATTTATGGACCAAAGAGAACTATGGCGATTTTGTCATACAATTGGATTTTAAATTTGGAACGGGCACGGTAGATTCTGGAATTTTTATGCGTGGGGAAGAGGACCACAACCCCCAAATCCAAATAGGCATTTCTGGCTCGCTGAAGCGCGATATGACCGCTTCGCCTTATGTGGCAGGAATGGGTTATCCCGTAGAGGCGACAGGCATCAAGGAACTTCTAAAACCGGATGATTGGAATACGTTAAAGGCCATGGCCATTGGAACTTCGTACAAAGTATGGCTAAATGGCAAGGAAGTCATGAACTATACGCTTGAGCATGCCAACACACATGGCCCTATCGGCCTGCAATTACATCCAGGAAATGAAATGACCATTCAATTCAGGAACATCTCGGTGGCCCGTTTATAAAGGGCTTTATTACCTACGTTATGCGCAACAAATGACATACCACCTTTAGGACCAGCTAAATCATTCTTTGATACATGAGCACAGGAATCAAGCAAATCGCAAAATTGGCGAACGTGTCGATCGGTACCGTTGATCGGGTCTTACACAAAAGGTCCGGGGTAGCGAAGGTGACCGAAGACAAGGTTCTGAAAATCATCAAGGAGACAGGATACATTCAGAATACGACTGCCAGTAGGCTGAAATTGGCCTCCAAAAAAAAGATCAAGTATGCTATTTTAATTCCGGAAACCAAACACAAATGGAATTATTGGAAGCTTCCAAAGAAAGGAATTGCAAAGTCTGTTGCGGAATTAAAGGAACTAGGGGTTACTGCTGATTTTTATGAATTTTCCGATTCATCCTCGTTTATGGCACTTAGCGAGGTTATATTTCAAAAAGCGTATGACGCCATCGTGACGGTTCCTTTTTTTAGTGGTGCAAGTAACGATTTATTACGGCATGCCAAATCAATGGATATTCCTGTTGTTTTTTTGGATACTGAAATACCTTTGGACGAGGCTGCGTATTTCATTCGGCAAAACTCCCATATGGCCGGTAGGGTCGCCGGAAGGCTTTTATATGGTCTAGTAGGCAATGCGGGAGAATATTTCGTTGTCAACATGCTTAATGACAAAGGAATACATGCAAATAATGTGCAAAGGGAAAACGGTTTTCGTGATTTTTTTAAGTCAGTAGGTGCCGAGGTTACCATTCAAACCCTAAATTATTCCTTGAATGATGAGTTCAAGGTCACCCAAGAAATGGAAAACTGGTTCAAAAAAGAAAACCGAAAGGGCATTTTTGTTACCAATTCCAAATCCCACTTGCTTTCAAAAATTCTTAAGCAATATGAAATTGGCAATACCTATATGGTGGGTTTTGATTTGAACAAGCAAAACTTGAAATACCTGAAAAATAATGACATCGACTTCTTGATCAATCAACAGCCATCATACCAAGGCTATGCCGCTATCAAGGGCCTATTTCAATTTTTGACGAAACGGGATGCAACCCAACTCAATATAGACATACCCATAGAAATCATTGTCAAGGAAAACAGTTGTTTCTATTAAAGTTCGATTGACTTATGAGTCCAGAGTGCAAATGCAGTTTGCCCTCATTTTTTTAGGGATGTTCCGGCTAATGACATACCTGAATGGGCTACCTTCAAGAAACATGGCATGACTATAAAGTGCTTAAATATTTTTTTAGGTAATCCAGCAATCGCCTATTTAAATACGTACTTTTAAGATATAAAATAATGAATATGTCACGGTCTTACGTTTTTTTTCGGTGCAGTTTCATGTTGCTATTTTTGGGATTTGTGGTCGTTTTAAACGGACAAAACAAACCGCCAAGCACTGATAATTCGGGATGGCGCCAACTTTTTAACGGTAAGGATCTTAGCGGTTGGAAGCATGTGGGCTCCGGAAGTCATTTTGTAGAAGATGGTCTTATAACGAGTAGTGGGGGAATGGGTCTTTTGTATTTTGCCAATCAGGAATTCGGGGATTGTACCATCAAGGTAGTCTATAAAATGCAAAAATTCAATAGTAATTCAGGTGTTTTTATCCGCATTCCCATTGCACCAGAAGAAGAATGGATGCCTGTATTTTATGGTTACGAAGTACAAATCGACAACCATCCCGAAACCTCCGATGAAGATGATTATCACATTACAGGTACGCTATATTCCTTGACCAAACCGTTGGCCAAACCAGGGAAGCCGGGGCCAGAGTGGAATACCATGGAGATTACCCTCGACGGGGCTCGTACCCTCGTATATGTAAATGGCGAAAAAGTCACTGACTTTACGGAAGGCGATACGGTTCCTGAGCGAAAATTTGATTTCGAGCCCTACCACGGTAGAAGGCCAAATACTGGTTTTATCGGCTTGCAAAATCACGGGACTGATGACATCGTTTATTTTAAGGAAATTGCCGTTAAAGCAATCCCTAAAAAATAACTACAGCACATGAAGAAAAAGGCAGGTCAAAAACAGAAAAAAGGGATTACTAGGGGCGAATTTATTAGGAAAACCGCTTTATCAACCGTGGGATTCTATATCGTCCCAAGAAGTGTTTTAGGAGGAAGGGGGTATGTAGCTCCAAGTGATACCCTCTATATAGCCGCTGTGGGGTGTGGTGGAGAGGCCGAAAACGACATTCATCATTATGCTACAGCACCAAAAAATAATGCTACGATCGCCTTCCTGTGCGATGTAGATGGGCGGCAAGCAGCGCCTAGGCAGAAGGAATTTCCAAAGGCAAAGTTTTACCAGGATTGGCGAGAGCTCTTCGATACCGAAAGCAAAAATTTCGATGCGGTCACCGTGGCCATCCCAGATCATAATCATGCCATTGTCGGTCTTAGTGCCATGCAGTTGAATAAGCATCTTTACCTTCAAAAGCCGTTGACCCATGATATTTACGAGGCCAGAATACTAACTGAAGCGGCCAAAAAATATAAGGTAGTAACCCAAATGGGAGACCAAGGAGCTTCGTGTGATGGGATACCAACTATGCGCGAATGGTTTGAAGCGGGACTCATTGGGGATATTGAAAAGGTATATTGCTGGACAGATCGTCCTGTTTGGCCCCAGGGTATCGCATGGCCCACGACAAAGCCGCCCATACCCAAGGAGTTACATTGGGATCTATGGTTGGGCACCGCGCAGCAAGTCGATTACATCGAAAATCTGGTACCATTTAATTGGCGGGGTTGGTGGCAATTTGGAACAGGTGCCTTGGGCGATATGGGATGTCATATCATGGGTCCGCCATTCAAATTGTTGGAGTTGGGGTACCCAAGTGAAGTATCAGGCAGTGCAAGTACCGTTTATAATGGCATCTTTAAGGAAGGGGTCTATCCGGAAAGTGGGCCTGTTTCAAGTTCACTTAAGTTTAAATTTACCCAGAAGTCTGGCAAAAATCTCGATTTGTTTTGGATGGATGGCGGCATCACCCCGGGACGTCTTCCCGAATTAGACCCTGATTTGAACGCGAACGAGGCACTTGGAGATTGGCCTGGAGAAAATGATTTTGAAGGGTGTACCCTGTTTGTAGGGACCAAAGGAAAAATTTCATGTGGGTGGGGGGGGAGCCATCCGAGACTATTACCGCTTTCTTTGAATAAGGACATCAACGTACCTGAAAAATATCCCCGCATCGCTGGTGGCATGGATGGCCATTGGTGGCAGTGGGTCGATGCCAGCATCGCGGGATATGGCAAAATGGAGGTGAGCTCGCCTTTTGAAGGGTATGCGGGTCCCTTGACCGAAACCGTTTTATTGGGCAATTTATTATTGCGGAGTTTTAATATTCAGGAAAAGATAACCCGTATGGATCCCGTGTATGGAAAGATGGAAGGGTACAAATACAGTGGCCGACATATTGCCTTACAATGGGATGGTGAAAACATGAAGGTTACTAATTATGCGCCCGCCAATCAATTCATAAAAAGAGAATACCGAAAAGGTTGGGGAGCACTTTTGCCGTAAAAGATGCGTGTGTAAGGCGAAAGTTGCAGGCGTTGAGCCATTACCTATTTGTACAAAAACGTTAAAAATGCCCTACTTTAATTAGTAATAATTTTCAGTATAAACCTTTGGCATATTCAGGTTTTGTGACAACTATAAATTCAATGAAATACATCAAGTTTCTTTTACAAGGAGTTCTGATAGTGTTCATTAGCCCCATGTTTTCTCAGGAACACATTGAATTAAGATCCCCCCATGGAGACCTTGTTTTTACCTTTCAACTGTCGGGAACATCCCCGGTTTACAAGGTAACATATCACGGAAAAGTCTTGGTAGAGGATTCAGAATTGGGGTTATCTTTTGAGGAGGGTGGTGATTTCAGGGCCGATCTCCAAATGGGAGATCCAATCTACAGTAAGTACGACGAAACATATGAATTACTGGTCGGTAAAAATAAGAAGGTTCGGGATCGACATAACGAAGTCGTTATTCCATTGATTGAAGGCCACGGCCTAAAACGACACGTTGACTTGGTTGTCCGGGCATTCGATGACGGACTCGCATTTCGCTACCGATTCCCTAAGCAAAAAAATTGGCCTTCTTATACGCTTCTTGAAGAAAGGAGTACTTGGCATATTGCCGGGGATCCGATCGTGCACACCCTCTTTTTTGCGAATTATACAAGTAGCCATGAAGGCCTGTATCAAAGTATGCCGCTTAGCGAAGTGCGGTCTGATACCCTGATGGACCTTCCCACTTTGTTCGAATTTCCAGATGAGATCTACATGGCCATTACCGAGGCCAATTTGCGTGATTATGCGGGTATGTACCTGATAAAGCATGATGGGGTCCTAACAAGTCAATTGTCCCCTTTGCCCGGGCAGTACAAGATTAAGGTGAAGGCCCCCTTGCCACACCGCAGCCCTTGGCGCGTGATGTTGATCGGCGACCGAATCGGAAAACTATTGGAATCGAATATTATTACCAACCTCGCCGACCCAACCCAATTGAAGGACGTTTCGTGGATAAAACCAGGCAAGACCACCTTTCATTGGTGGAATGGTGATATTACGCCCGATACGACTTTTGCACCGGGTATCAACTTTGAAACCAGCAAGTATTATATCGACTTCTGTGCGCGCAATCATATAGAATATCATGCGGTCATCGGATACGGTGGATTTCCATGGTATCAAAGTGACGGACCAAGTTATGGGGAAGTCGGCCCGAATACCGATGTGACCAAAACGGTTCCCATGCTGAATATGCAAGAAGTGTGCGATTATGCCAATTCAAAAGGGGTTGGCATACATGTCTGGGTTAATTGGAAGGCGCTTTACCCGCAATTGGACAAGGCTTTTGCACAATTTGAGAAATGGGGAATCAAGGGTATGATGGTCGATTTTATGGATCGTGATGATCAGGAGATGGTTCAGATACAAGAAGAAATACTTCAAAAGGCAGCAGAACATAAGCTATACATCCAATTTCACGGTGCTTACAAGCCTACGGGTCTCCATCGAACCTACCCCAACGAGTTTACTCGGGAAGGCTCCTACAATTACGAACAGAACAAATGGAGTGATGAAGGCGTAGGTCCGGAACATGACCTCGATATCGTTTTTACGAGGCTCTTAGCAGGTGCAACCGATTATCATCTCGGTGGTTTCAGGGCCGTTCCCGCATCAAGTTTCAGACCACACTTTACGCGACCGCTTATGCTGGGAACACGCTGTCATATGCTAGCCATGTATGTGGTTCTAGAGAGCTATTTGGCTTCTGTGTGCGACTTTCCTGAAGCCTACGAAGGTCAGCCGGGATTTGAGTTTCTTACTGACGTTCCCACAACGTGGGACGAAACCCGGGTACTTCATGCTGCGATCGGTGAATACGTTACGACTGCGCGGCGCAAAGGTGCCACTTGGTACATCGGCAGCTTGAACAATAGTAAAGCAAGGGCCATAAAGGTAAAATTAGACTTTCTACCCGAGGGTAATTTTCAGGCGGTGCACTATACCGATGCGGCCGATGCGGCGCAAAACCCAAACCATCTTGAAAAAGGTACCAGTCTGGTTACCAAAAGCGATGTGCTGACTATAAATTTGGCGGCGGGCGGTGGTCAAGTACTGCGAATATCAAAAATATAATTTTAAATGTAATGACTGCTGAAAGACGAATTAACAAGCTACCAACTAGTTATAGATGATGACAGATAACTTATAGGTTGGCAAATCATTACTTCTTTTTACATCATAAAAAACGAACTGGTTAGCCAACAATCCGGTTATAGATTAATTTGATAAACTTTTTATAAGAACCATTGAATTTAAAAAGGCCAAGCAGATGCCCATTATATGCGTTAAAAACAGATTACAAACAATTACGATTTTTATTTTGTACTGTTTTAGCTTCTCCGTTTTTCAACTTTTTCCAATGAAAAAGGCCTGGGAATCACCCAGGCTTTTTCTATTTTAAATAGAATATGTTCTATTTTTTTGAGGTACTTTTTTTAGGAGTAGTTTTTGATCTTCCTCTGGTGGTATTGGATCCGGAGCTACCTTTTTTATTCTTGTCCTCTTTTTTTTGATTTTTATCATTTGTTCCCATCTTTGTCTATTTTAAGGATTTATATTGAATTAAAATTAGATTATTGTCAGGCCTATGGCTAGTCTAATTGCGTATTTAATTGACGCATTTGAAATTAATTCCATATGATGAATTCCATAGCTCTGAAATCCTATTTAATAAAAAAAGAGCACCATGTACATGGTGCTCTATAAATAATTGCACGTACGCTATTAATAGTTATCCTGATAATAAACGATATCATCTTGATTTCTCAAATAGGTTCTATCCTCCGTGTTTTTCGGGTCGACCGATATAATGATCTTTCCTTCTTCCAGGTAATCAACATATTCGGCCGATTTGGAATCTGAAAGACCTGCTTTTGTGAGCGCCCCGATAAGAGCGCCACCTGCCCCACCGACTCCTGCCCCGGCGAAGGCAGCAGCGAGCGGACCGGCAATGACCAGTCCAATACCTGGAAGTACCAGACTTGTACCGATGGCGGCTACAGCGCCAACGATCGCTCCAGTAACCCCACCAATGGCACTACCGGCCCCTGCGCCTTTAAGGGCTTCACTACCCGTATCTTCATGTTCGGAATCATAATATTTATCCTTCGTTTCTTTAGACATTAAAATCGTGATGTCGTCCTTGTCATAGCCTCTATCTATTAAACTGTCATAATAATTGTGGGCACTATCGGTATTATTGAATACCCGGTCTATTCTTGTATTTGAAAATCTTACGTTGTTCATTTTTTTAATTTTATGGATTATTAACATTGATTAAGGGTCTGTGTTCCAGCAGTGGTACAACTACTGATTAGAATTTTTAGATTTCTGTACCATCTCCTGATACTTCTTAAACTGTGCAGGAGTAAGTACCGATCGTAGGTTACTATCCCGTTTTACCAAAATGGCTTGGTTGTCTGCAGGAACATTATTTTTAACCTTCTTAGACCAAATACTCCTATAGGACTTTGTGGAGGATTCATACTCATTGATTTGCTGATTCGACATTTTCAAATCCCCATACATCGGCGAAATATCCATAGTGGTATCATATGCTCGATCCCAATCGGTCATATTCGTGGAAGAATTAATTTCTTCCGCAGTTTCAGGATTGGTGGTTTCGTAACCGACAGCAGGTGTTTCCCTTGTTGTGGAGGTTTCATTCGATTGTTTCTTTTCGTTCGGACCGTTGCACGAAACCAGCCCTATCAGAAGACTGACCATGCCTAAAATTTTCGACATATTCATTATTTTATACTTTTAGTTATTACTTTAAATTTTATAATTTGATTTTTAGATCAAATTTTCAATATAAAAGTAATGGCAGCTGAATGGGCAAATTATCGGTATCGGATAAAAATTTGATCTTCTTAATTGACCTGATGAAAAACAAGGCAACATCGATGTTTTCATGGGACTTTTATTAGAATAACTCATTTCCGAAGCGAGCCACTTGTCTCGTTGAATTATTCCATTTAATGGGTAGGTGGAGTCGGTTCGAAAATGTTTTGAGATTAAACCGTTACTTTTTTTATTTAAAATATTACAATGAATGCCAGTTGTTTTTAGGACTAAAGTCCGAGGATAACGTATGATTCTATGTATTAAGCAATTTCTTTATAAATAGTAATACAGCGAATTCTAAGTTGATAAATCATTTTTATCAAAAACTTCCGAAGATGTCATCCGAAAATTGAGTTAAACAGGAAATCACGGTAGTATCGAAATAGGAAGACCGAAGAAAATACTGTGTAAACTGGCAGAATAAACAAACTAGCCTTCAATGGAGTAATAGATAGCTAGTTTATGACAAAAGTACCCAGCCTGAAATAATGATTTGGTGAGTAAACATAACCCTCAAATTTCCCTGTTTCTCTCCGAATTATTTGGCGGAATGAATACTATTTCAATTTATTTTTTCAATAGAACATTTTTCTTCTGAAGTTCTTCTAATTTCCTTTCCAAGGATGCAATGATATCGTCGCCTTTATGGTTTAAAGAAGCAAGAGCGGTTTTCAGTTTATTTTCAAATTCAATTTGTTTTGAATCTACGGTATTGGTCAACTCGGCGCTCGCATGCGCAATTCGACGCTCCAATTCACGTTTCTTTCCTAAGGCTTTTTGCTTAATCATTTTTCTTGTTTTAATGCCTTTATCCGGGGCATATAAAATTCCCACACATGTCCCAATTGCTAATCCGGTAAGAAGCGACTTAAAGTTGTTATCATTTGCCATAATTCTGTAATTTAAATTGATTCGAATGCATCTAGTTGTAGACCAAGTTATAACAGTGCCATATTAACCTGCGTTACGAAAGGAATAAATATTAACTCAAAAAAATATTTGCTGGTTTCGCATTCATATTTGCTATAAAGGTCCAATGCATTCTGTACAATCCTTGGGTCGCGGATGATAAAATCATGCAATTTGCCATGTATGGGTTATTTTTTTATTGAAAAGTTCTATGTACGCAATTTAAATTGTCACAACGAGCCAATTTCATCATCAAATTTTTACTCGGTATCTTCTTTTCATAATACATTCATTCCATTTCTAAAATAATGGAATCCCCCGTCGTATATCCTGGTGGAATTTTGTGAAATAAAAGGGGGTTGATTTTCGAATATAAGATTCTTTCTCACGCATTAAACTATGAGTGCCTTTACACTTTCAACAGTGTCTATTTCCCGGACGTTTTTATCCTTTCGCCAACGCTTTATTCGGGGAAACCGCAGCGCAACGCCAGATTTATGCCGATTGCTGAGGGCGATGCCTTCAAACGCAAGTTCAAAGACCAATTCGGGGGTAACCGTTCGAACGGGTCCGAATTTCTCCTTTTCATTCTTACGTACGAACCTACTTACTTCTTCAATCTCCTTATCGGTAAGTCCGGAATAGGCTTTCGCAATCGGTACTAACTTATCGCCGTTTCTAACTGCAAAAGTATAGTCAGTATAATGACCGCTTCTTCTCCCACTACCTCTTTGGGCGTAGATCATTACCGCATCAATTGTGAAGGATCTACTTTCCACTTCCACCAATCCCCTTTTTTCCTCCCAACGTGGTAGGGAGACTTTAAGTGTTTGAGCATGAGACCCTCACTATTTTTTATGCGAGCACTTCTTCTGATTTCCGGTAATTGTGCCCAGTGTTCAAAAGAAATGATTTCCGATAATTTTATGTTTTCCAGGGTAAGGGTTTGTGTTATTTTTTCTAGGGTTTTCCTTCTAAATGATAAAGCCTCTTCCCGAATATCCTGTCTATCAATTTCCATACAATCATATACATAAAAACCTATAGGAACCTCCTGTAAGAGGCGTTTGGTCACATTTTTACGGTTCAATCTTTTTTGAAGATCATTAAATTTAAGGACACTTCCGTCTTTGATCGGGATGATTTCCCCGTCTAGTACAAAATCAAATGGGACGTTGTCAAAAGCTGCGATTAATTCAGGAAACTGGTCTGTAATGATTTCTTCGCCACGTGACCATATGAAAATCTTATTATTTCGTTTCACGATTTGTCCGCGGACGCCATCCCATTTGTACTCAACTTGCCATGCCCCAGGATCTCCGAGTTCTGACAATTTTTTATCAAGGGAATAGGCTAGGCAAAAAGGATATGGTTTTGAGTTATCGTAATTAATGTGCGCCCCAGAAACCAATTCTGCAAAAGTTATCGTATCGATTTCCCACTTCCCCGTTATACTATGCATAAGTTGGTTCGGGCTTTGATTCGAATATTTTGCCAAGGCATTTACAATTCCTTTTTTGGATACACCAATTCGAAAGCTACCCCCTATTAGCTTATTGAAAATAAAGCATTCCTGACGCCTTAGACCCGACCAGGAATGAAGCACATACGCTTTTTTTTCTTCTTCCGATTTCTTGTGGAGCTCATATAACTCCTTCAGCCAATCGGATAAAGGCTTTTCAATTTTATGAGTAGGCTTCGGAAGCATCAGGGCTATTGTTTCACCCAAGTCACCCACAGTAGCATAGCATTCCATAAAAAGCCATTCCGGAATGTTGGTGATTTCCCGACACCACAATTTCAGGAGCGATGATTTTACAGGACGTTTCGGTCTTTTTCCCGTGAAAAGGGCAATCACCCATAATTTATCTTTTTCTGGGGCGATTCGAAAATAATCGACCAATAGTTCTGTTTTCATGAGAGAACTGTTGGTCATTTCTATTCTGGATAGCAACTCTGAAAAATAGTTCATGATCTAGTGTCCTGAGTTTGGTAATACTGCATTATTCCTCGCCCGTTTCTCCATAGGCGGTTTTTACTTCCTGTGACCGGATGCCAAGTTCGTTCAGGTATCTTGTAAATTGGGCTTGGGAACCATGGGTGACATACACTATTTCAGCATTGCTTGCCTTAACTGCGTACAATAGCCCGTCCCAATCGGCGTGGTCGCTTACTGCAAAGCCAGCGTCAACGGCTTTCCATCTTTTATTTCCCCGAATTTGCATCCATCCTGAACATACCGCGGTAACGGAATTGGGAATTTTTTTAATCATTTTAGAACCTAAAAGGGCAGGTGGTACGATTACAATTTTGCCTTTCATAGCGTGTGTTGTTCCCCAATCGATTGGGCGATAAGCAGGAAGTGGACATCCAGCAGAAATAAGCGTCTTATTTATATTGTCTATCGCATTATGAACGAAAATTTCATCAATGTCTTCCGTTAATTTCATAATGCGTTGCGCCTTACCCAAGGAATAGCCTATAAATACACTTGTTTTATCCGATTTTTGATTCTCTAAAATCCATTGTAGCACAGTTTCTTTTAATTTTTGATTTGATTCCCACTTATATATAGGCAGACCAAAAGTGCTTTCAGTTATAAAAGTATGACACCTTATGCTTTCAAAAGGAGTACTTATTTCATCCTCATCTACTTTATAATCTCCTGAAAAAACAGTCACTTTACCTCTATATTCCATCCTGATTTGAGCTGAACCAATTAAATGTCCGGCAGGGTGGAGGCTTACTTTAACGCCGTTTATCATCTTAGTTTCATTATACCTAAGACTTTCAACGGAGACATCCTTGCCAAGCCTAAGTTGAAGTATTGGCTTGGTGAGATGATGACATAGGTAATTTTTCATCCCCCAACGCGCATGATCAGCATGCCCATGGGAAATAATAGCATAATCTACTGGTTTCCATGGGTCGAGATAGAATTTTCCTGGGACACAATAAATGCCTTCTTTTCTAAATTGAACAAATTCTTCCAAATAAAAGGTCTTCAATTAAAACTGAAACAAAACCTAAAAAAATTCCGGCCTTCTTCTAAAGGGAAATAAGTCATTTGAATTCTTATTTTTTATAGAAGGGCTTGGGAGTTAAAATTATATAAAAAATTATCATAGACTGTCTGAAAATTTGCCCATAATGACACGAATTATAATCCAATCGAAATGGTTAGAATCTCATTTTTTCAGGTAGCACTCGAAAGAGATAATAGTTCCCGGGTTTCCGAACTTATAGTATTAACCTCAAAGACAAGCATGAACCTGGGTATCCTATCCATTATCCAGTTTCAAGAGATTACAGTGAAGGTATTCTTTATAGGATATTCTGCAATCATGATTATAACGTATAAGATCATATCGTTCAATGGACTTTTCTGTTACATGGATTTCGCCTAAGCGCTTTTTATTGTATAAAAATTGTTTAAATGATAGGAATGCACGGTATGTCATTGCTCTTTTCTTTTATTTCTTGAATAATTACATAGATTATTGTGACCGAATTTATCCATGTGTCATTTCGCGTTCTCGATTGTTGCCGGTTCTTTGATCCTTCCAAAATCCCCAGGCAAGCCTTGGATTTTTCTCAAAACAAAAAACCCACTGGGGGGAGGGTGTTACATTCTCTGGTGACCTGGCTGGGATTGGCTCGCTTCGGTCGCCTTTCACAGCGATTACAAGGTCGAAACCAATCCGGATGCGCGGTGCGCATCGAACACAAACGCTTACCAAAGACAAAAGCGAGCTTTTTATTTTGGCTCGCTTTGCATTCTTTTACCGTTTTGGTTCTCTTGTGACCTGGCTGGGATTGGCTCGCTTCGGTCGCCTTTCACAGCGATTACAAGGTCGAAACCAATCCGGATGCGCGGTGCGCATCGAACACAAACGCTTACCAAAGACAAAAGCGAGCTTTTTATTTTGGCTCGCTTTGCATTCTTTTACCGTTTTGGTTCTCTTGTGACCTGGCTGGGGCCTGAACCCGATTCATAATCATTTGATATTCAAAAAGTTATCTGTTTTATTTTCCACATAGGTACCGAATAATGCACTCGAATACCTCTTGTATTTAAAATGAACTTGTTCGTACCTATTTGGCACTAAATAATATAGTATACTACAAATATAGGAATCCTATTTCAGTGTTTTTCCAAAATTTCCATTAATCTATAATTGAGGTATAATTTCTCTTTTCCCACCTTCACCGATTTTAGAAAACCTTCTTTTTCGAGGTCTCTTAAATAATTACCTACGGTCTTGGGCGTTCCAAGTTTCTCATCTATCAAATGTTGTCTTTTGGTGTAGGGCAACCGGAATAGTATTTCAATCAATTCCTTGGAATACGCATTGGGTAATTTATCCTTTACTTCTGTTGACATACGTTCCATAAGGGAAATAATATCCTCAAGACGTTTTAGTCCTTTTTTGGCGGTGGTCTCGATCATATCGAGCATGTACACTACCCAGCCTTCCCAATCTTCTTTTTCGGTAACCAATCTCAGCTTTTTATAGTAGGCCGCTTTATGCTTAATAATATATTCACTGAGATAGATAGCAGGTATATCCAATAGTTTTTCTAGCTTAAGATAGAGTAGGAGCAGAATCCGTCCTGTTCTCCCATTACCATCGGAGAAGGGATGGATCGCTTCAAATTGATAATGCATCAAAGCCATCTTTATCAGTGGATCAAGATTACTTTGTTCGTTTAAGAATTTTTCTAGATTGGCCAACTTATCCCTTATAATAGCTTCACCCGATGGTGGGGTATAGATAGTTTGCCCTTTGCTAGTTGATAAGGTGGTGCCGGGGGTCGTTCTAATTCCTGAAGTATTTTGTTTGATACGCTGTACAATTTCAATGCACAGATTCGTAGTTATAAATGGTTTTTTTTCAAGATGTTCCAGTCCATACCAAAGTGCTTCCTTATAGCTGATCACCTCTTTGGCTGCAGGATTATCAAATTTTTTATCGGCAACAACAGCTTGATATAGGTCGTCATTGGTGGTAATGATGTTTTCTATTTCAGAACTTGCTTTTGCTTCTTGTAAGTGAATGGTGTCTAGAAAAAGGCTCGGGTTTGGCAAGTTGGTAATGGCTCCGTTTAGTTTGGATAATGCCCTACTGGCTGTAATCGTTTTACGTAGAATAGCGGTAGTTTCCAAATCCTGTTTTGGAGGAAGTAATGGTAAATCGTTATATGGGATATCTTTACTAAATGCAGTCACTTCTTAAGGGTCGAATTTACACTCGTTTTAAATACAAGGGTAAATATACATAAAAATTACCCTTGTTTTGGCGATAGGTGTAAAAAGTACGCTTGTTGATTTTTTGTGTTCAGATTTAAGGACGGGTCAATACTGTTACCACACGTTTTATAATTTGTTATTTAAGATTTTACGTAATTCAATGGGCTTAATGTTTTGGGCAATTATTTTACCCTCTTGATTCAGAAGTAAATTAAAAGGAATGGAATTAAGATTATAGGTTTCTTCAGTAGTTCTAAGTGAATCTATAACTTGAGTCCAGTTTAAATTATCCTCCCTGATGGCCTTTTTCCATGCTTCTTTATCCTTGTCAATGGAAATTCCTAATATTTCAAATCCATCATTTTTAAATGAATCATATATGTCCACAAGTTCTGGATTGGTTTGTCTACAAGGGGCACACCAAGAGGCCCAAAACTCCAGCAAGACGAATCTGCCATTGAAGGATAGTCTATTAATCATTAGGCCTTCTTCGTCGGGAAATACGATATCGGGTGGTGTATTCCCAATTGCAAAAAGCCTCCGTTGTTTTATGAGACCACTTATTTTATCCAGATCGTCTTTTACTTGGTAGCTCGTATCCAAAAGTTTGAAGAGAGTTTCTAATTCACTACCGTTCAAGGAATTGTAATAGCTGCCGCACTCAGCTAAATATTCTCCACTCATTACGGATTTAGGGTTGTTGGAAATAAATTCATGAAGATTGTTGTATAGGGAAATCTTTTTTATACTATCGTTTTTCTCATTATGAACTGTTTTAAGCATTCTATCTCCGAAACGGTTTCTCAGATCTTGACTTTTTGAACCGCTGATGCTATCTATGTCTAAAAATTTCGTCATACCCATATTCGAGTTTCTAACCGAGTATTTCGAGATAATATTGATTGTACTATTTTCCAACATGAAAACACCTAAAGTCATGTTTTCTTTTGAAGATGGCCGTCCAGGATATAAAATCCCTTTTGTGGGGTTTGGTACATTTCCTTTAAACGTAAATGAGTTTTTTACTACAAGGGCACTATCAATTAAATCGTTGTATTTTAAATAGATGTAACCCGTTATAATCTCCTTCAATTTTGCCATTTAAAAGAAACCCATCCCTTTCTTTTTCGCAATTGGTCAGAAGGATTGTTACTATTCCAATTGAAACTATCTTTTTCATTTTCATACAAACATATGGTTGGTTAAAAGTGTTGGAACATAGATTTTTAGTAACAAGTTACTTTATTTCTATTTAGAAACATGAAGCTAAGAGGAATAGCAAGAGGGCAACACGCTTGCGCGGTGTTGCTGAGTTTTGTGTTTGAGTAAGACTTTGTTTTACAATGTCTTAAGGAGATTTTAAGCTTTTAATTGTCATTCCAAAAAAGCGGTTTTTGCGGCAAACGCCCTCGCAACCCCTATAAATAGGCTCAAATTTGCGGCAAATAGGAGATTTACCTCGCTCAGTAGTATTAGCTCGGTAAGGATTTGGGGATGGAACCTTTCTGTATAAAAACTGACAGCCCCATCATTTTTATACAGATACATTTAATTTGGTGTATACATATTTCAGGACAAGTCAGACCATCTTCTTTATCCTCAATCCCCGGCACCGCAAAGCGAAAAATAAAAAGTACTCTTAAGACCTTATTACGAGATATTTAGGTGAGGCTATAACCAAAGAGCTGCGAACAGTTGGGAGTACGTAAATAATGCGCTATCCAAATTAACCTTCTAAACTATTCCAGAAAATACTATTAAATAGACTTCCACTCGCTATTTTATCGCCTCTATAAAACTTTAACTTCCCCTTAAAAATTGGCTCTTTGCTTATGTTCCAATATAGACGATAATCCGAAAGGGATGTCAATATTATACTTTTGAAATTTTCACCTTTTATATCAACATAATGGAAAGCTTCAAATGGCAATAACCTAAACATACTTTTTCTTCGAACCGATGGCGCGCCATACACAATAACTTCCTCGATATCCTTCTTCAAAACTATTGTTTTGACTGTCTTTTCTTGAATGGTAATTTGATTATGCTCAATGATTATTTGTCCTTTGGATGAATTTTTCAAATAATCAATAAACAATAGAACAACAACTAGTAATTGTAAAGCTGTGAGGAATAAAATCATTCTCATGTCAAAAATATGTTCCCAAATAATATTTACCAAAAAGCAACAAATAGCAAATATTAATATTGAAATACTATACTTTAAATTCTTAAAAATGTCTGTTCTATTAATTCTGTAAATCATATTTCATCGATTGGGACTGAATCCGTATATCATATCAGAACTATTTCCAAAATTAAAACTCCTACTTAATTCAATTATCTCAACCTCAGTAGCTATGGGAAGTTTGCAACATCACAGCTAACCCAACAAGTATGCCGTAGTCAAAAGACTATGGCACAAAAGATTCGATTATATTTAAATTTACACTTGGTTGCTTATCTTAAGCGTACGGCACGAATTTACAAACTTCAAAATGCTGGGGATTAATCACATGTAGAATCTTTTATATCATAAAAATCAAAAATTAAAAAAAAGGATTTTTTAGAATTATTTGTTAGTTCCAAAATTTTATCTTTAATCATATCTTCACTTTGTGTTGAGAAATCAGAAAAAATAATACCAAGATTAGAAGTTTCACTGTTAAAAAACAATGAAATTTTTCTTTTTTCCCCAGTTTTAGGAAATACATTATCACAATTTAAAACAGATTTGTATTCATCAATAAGAGGCTTAATATTCATTTTTTTTCCCTCAATTAAAGAATCGTTTAAAACTTCATAATAAAATCCTTCTTTATAAAATTTAGGAAGTTTTGTGTAAGGATATAATTCTAATGTTTCATTCTTTGTTAAATAATCAAAAAAAGTTTGTGTCCCTGAAATTTGAACTTTATCCTTAGTACTATTTGTCCAGTAAAATTCACAACTATTGTTGGAAAGGATATAATGAAATTTATCCATTTTCATTATTTCACTGAGCTTCTCATCTCTTTTGCTTACCCATTTTCTAAATTTTTCAAAATCAAACTCTTTGTTATAGTGTAATATTTGATATTCAAGATAATTATCAAATAATGAGCTATTATTTACATATTTGATTATATCTTTTTCATTATTGTAAGACAATAATAAATAACATAAGACAATTAATCCAATTAATGAAAATATCAATATTCCAAATAAAATCTTTTTTATCTTTTTCATTTTAAAAGCCAAATCGAAAGATTTGGCGGACTTAGTAAACACGCCCAAGACTTTAAATACAGCACTTTATGCCCTATTTGCTATAGGCAATGTTGTGTTTAGTTTTTTTTTTGCTTTTTTCTCAGTTAATATTCTGAAATATTGATCTTAACAATTTAGACACTGGTTCCAATAATTGTTCTGGAAAAATGATATTTACCACAGCTAGAATAAGTGGTATAACTAGAATTATTACAGAAATGATTAATCCATATATGAATAATCTAGTTGAATGTTTTTTTACAAAAGCGTGATTGAAATTTCTTGTCAATAGTTGAATAATCCATCCACATGAGTAGCAAATATTTGCCGTAATAAAAAATATTGCTATTAAAGCAAATGCCCATATAACAAGGGCAGGTCCCGGATATAATTTAAAATAGCCATGGCCTGGGAGAATTGAAATAAGTTCGATATTTAGAAATCCTAATGCAAAAAGAAAAACGTTATAAGGAATTCTCCTAATTTCCCACCAAAGTAAAACTTTATACCAAGGTTTCAACTCGGTGTTCAAGTAAAAAATCTTTTGAAATATGGTCATTCTGAAATTAAACACAACGTTGTGTATAGGAAAGTTGCGTGTTTGTGTGCGAGGATTTTCCGAAGGAAAATCAGAAGCTAGCAAACGAGCAACTAACTTTGGTTTAGCTAAAACTAGCAATTTTTTATATACGGTGTTAGCGGTAGTTGTTTTCTTCTGTGTTTTAAAAACGGACTTACGAAAAAAATATAAGACCAACCACGATTGAAGTCCATTAATATTTTTAAAGGGAGGAAGCGAGCCGGAACCCTAATGTGCCATGGCCTAACCGGAAGGGGTTGCGATAGGCTACATGGCTTCTAGCGGGTTGGCTAGCTACACTACCACCTCGGAAAACACGATGCGGCCCTGTTGCAGGTCCCTTCGGATTATTTTCCGGACTTTTACTATAATAGTTTTCATCATACCAATCGTTGCACCATTCAAATACATTGCCCGACATATCATACAATCCCAATTCATTGGCCTCTTTTTGTCCAACAGGATGAGTATTTAATGGGCTGTTGGCATAAGTCCAAGCTACCACATTGAAATCATTACTACCAGAATAATCAAATTTTTTGCTCTTTGTACCACCTCTTGCAGCATACTCCCATTCTGCTTCTGTAGGAAGGCGATAGTTCTTACCTGATAGAACATTCAACTTTTTTATAAATGTCTGTATATCATCCCAGCCAACAGCTGTTACCGGGCAATCCATGCAATCTTTACGACCGGAAGGATTGCTGCCCATAATCTGTTGCCATTGTGCCAACGTAGTTTCATATTTAGCTATTTTGAAACTGCTTAGCGTAACATAATGAATTGGCTTTTCATTATTATTTTCATTGCTACCCATAGCAAACCGACCGCCCAGCACCGTTACCATATCCGGCTCATTGATATTTCCAGTTGAAATGAACGTCGTGGAAGAATCAGAATTAACCACAATTGCGTTTTCCGATATCTCCAAATTGCTTCGCCACGACCAATTACCGGCAGCTACTATGAGCAGAACTACTAGTAATAGGTATTTTAGTGCTGTGTTTTTTGCTGGTGGTTTCTCCATTCTTATAATTTTCTTAATTTCTAATGCTGCAAAAGTCGCTTTTATCGCAGTTCTAGCACAGACCTCTACAATTACCGCTAACGGTTCGGCTATGATTAGTTGCGGCAAAACCTGCTAAGGTTTTCCGTCTACTGATAAAGCAGTTTAAATGTAAGAATTTTCTAGAGAGGGAAGGGGTAGCGATTAATTATAGCCAATGTTAGGCACTGGCTTTTTTTATTAATAGTCTTGAACCAAGACTTCTGTTGGAATATGTAAAGTCGTGTTGAGTTTTCTAATCATGTCCAAGGTAAGTTTTCTTTTTTTGCTTAAAATTTCACTTACCCTACTTTTAAATCCGACTACTTCTGCCAAGTCCTTTTGTTTCATTCCCATCTGTTCCATTCGGAATTTGATGGCCTCGATAGGGTCCGGCATTCCAATCGGGAAGTTCTCGTTTTCATAACGGTCGATCAAAATCGATAGGATTTCGAGTTCGTCGCCTTGTTCAGTACCTTTTTTTGCGTCAAAAATCAGTTCGAGCCTTTTAAGTGCGTTCTGATAGTCTTTTTCGTTTCTGATAGGTGCTATTTTCATGTTAAATTTCGTTTGCGTTTATCTTGTCATATTCCGCATGGGTCCCAACAAAGCGGATCCAGCAGATTTGGTAGTCGAAATTGAATTTTACGATAAGTCTGTACTTATTGCCCTTAATATTGAAAACAATCCGATTGTCCTTCAATATACTGGCACTTGGGTATTCTTTTTTTAATTCGTTCAGGTTCTTGAATTCCGATTTTTCGGTTTCTCTGTACCAAGCCGTCAATTGTTGTTCGCAATCAGCGTGCTTAGCCCAAAAGTCCCTCAAAGTATGTTTTGCGATTACCCTCAAAGTATGTTCTTTAGGACAAAGATACAAAAAAGTTACCAAAACGGTAACTTTTATGTGTTTTTTAGCTTGTGCTTAACGCCCCGCTAAACGCAGTGACGTCCTGATTTTAAATCTTTATGTATCGAAGATACATATAAGATTTAAAAGACAATAGGGACGTTGCCAAATTGCTTTTAGCGATTGTTGTGTCATGTGTGCGGCCTGCGCCGACAGCCCGAAGCTGCTTGTTGATAGGGAGAAAAGCAATTTGGTTTAGCGGGGCGTTGGGTCAAATTTCCTGTGGTGCGGGGCTTTGCGGAGCAAAGTATAGCAACATAGGTCAGCTTCAGCTGAATTTGACCCAACGGTTCGGCTAAGCGTAGTGCGGTAGTAAGGAAACTTTTCGTTTCCGTCTAGGCACGAAGCTAAAGCTTATTGTTTAGTTTTATTTTTTTTGTCCAAAGCTAAATCCATAAGATTTAGCGACTTGATAAATATACACAGACCTTTCGGTTTTGCATTAGAGACCGTATTACGTTTAGGAATTGTTAGGAAAAGTTTTTCACTTCTTTTTTACTATTTCTCTTTTTGTCCAGCCATATAATTTTCACTTCTTTAGACAACTTTTTTAAGCTAGATACAATCTCTTTCTCTAAAGCACTTTCATCTTCAACATATGTTGCATTATAAAAAGAGTAAATGGTCCGATTTGATTTTATTAACTGCTCTTTTGGGTCTACGAAAGGTTTTAATACTTCAAAGCTTGATGAATAATCCACGGATATGGCCTAAGATGTCGATGCATATGATGATTCAGCCAAGTATTTACCCATTCTATTTCAGTCCAATCAGTTTCAGTTGAGTATTCTACAGATTTAAGTCCTTTAGCAACTTTTATAAAAGTGGATAACCCAATATTTTTTCCGTTGGTTGTTGCATAATCAATTCCTAAAAGTCCCCGAACTCTGCTTTCTAGTGATAATCTTATAGCATACAGAGTTAATAGGTCGGTAGAATAATTGTTCTGATTCTGTTCTCTAATTTGGTGATTGTAAAACAATCTTTTAGCGCTGTCAAAATGTACTGCGGAAGGTTGCGTGTTCGTGCTTAAAATTATGAATGATGTATCTTCATTTGAGTCCAAAAATTCAACATAATTTGCAACGTCGGCAATAACGGTTCTTAATTGTCCTTTTGAAATATCACCTTTAATGAAATTTAAATATTCCGCTGCGTTTTGAACGTGACATCGCGTTAATAACTTAGTTTCTCTTTCTGTCCAAGAAATTTTGAACGCATTCTGTCTTTTGCAATTTGTAGTTAAAGGTTTGCCTCCGATTCGTTTTAAGTACTCAATTAGACGTTCAACATTTTCGTTAGTTAATTCCGTATAAGCAGATTTTAAATAATATGTTTTTTCCAGTACCATGAATGTTCTCAAAAGGGTTGCCAACGGCTTATGTATATTTAGTTGCGAAAATGGTAGTTCATTTCCCAAACTCTTTTAAAGATAATTGATTGCAGCCGTTTTTTAAATTATTGTGAGTTGTTTAATAACCATCAAGTCATATGCCTTGTTGAAGCTCTCAAGCTCTTGTTTCCAAGATGTCTTTAATTTTTCTGGCCTTTTGATATGGTTTATAAATCGACGTCCTTCATGAAGCACTTCTTTCTCTGGACCTATCATGGAAAGGCTATCAATGACTTTTTCGAAGGTTTTTCTCTTCTACTACAGTTTTTATTGTTTGAATGCATTCTCAATGACAATTCGAACAAAGCCGCTCTTTCGAAATCATTATCAGTTAAATCTGAGTCAGAGAAATTCCCATATTCATTGAGACAACGAGTATAAAAATTTTCTAATGAAGGCCCCGCTTTAATTAACGCTATAAAAGAAATATCCTCTTCAAGTACATTCTTCTGCTTGCCTATCTCTCCATTGTTGTAGCTTACAATGAAGTCAACTTTTTTACCAATCATATTGAAGAAGTCGTAATAATCTCCGTGTCTTATAGCAGCAAACTCATTATTAAATTTTGAGACGTCGAGTCTATTCTTTGTTACTTTATACATAAATCCGACTACAACTTCAATAATTAGCTTTTCTTCAAAATGGTGGCCAACGGTTCGGCTAAGCGTAGTGCGGAAGTAAGGAAACCTTTCGTTTCCGTCTTAGCACTAAGCTAAAGCTTATTGTTTAGTTTTATTTTTTCTATTCCAAAGCTAAATCCATAAGATTTAGCGACTTTATAAATGTACACAGACCTTTCGGTTTTGCCTTAAAGTCCGCATTACGTTTAGGCTTTGTTAGCACAAGTTTTTATTTTTCCCACATTTTTATTTGATATATCTTTTTGTGAAATCCAACAAGCGTCAATGTATCATTTTTAACACCTCTGATAATTTTAGGCATAGTATACTGCTGAAAAATTATATCAAATCCATTGTGATTTATTCTTTTGTAATATTCATGACTCTCTTCAAAAGGTGGAGATTCAAATGAAATTTTACCATCCAGATAACCAATATTTGAATAGTGATGTCCATCTATGTCTACTTCGAACTTTTTTCCGCTAATAACAATTTTATCCGATTCAGTATTTTTCAATGAATCGTTAAGTTTCTTAAAGGTGTATGATGTTTTTTCGTCTACAAATACTAAGCTATCAGTATTA
The DNA here is from genome assembly GCA_963817905.1 of uncultured Solirubrobacterales bacterium. Lineage (GTDB taxonomy): Bacteria > Actinomycetota > Thermoleophilia > Solirubrobacterales > 70-9 > VRUE01. Next base: position 1,968,521 of record CAWFPS010000003.1, read on the forward strand.
ATTAATCCGATTGAGAGCTTAATACTGTCATTAAGTATTAACTGATTGTCAATAAGTTCAAAAAACCCATTTGATTTTTCATAAGAACTAGGTGCGCTGAAAGATTCCGATTCGAAATCTCCATTTTTAAAGGTAAATACTTCGTTAAAATCGGGGACTGTAGTTTTTGAGTCGGTATAACACAAAATCCATGTCCCATCTATTTTTGAGTTTGAGCATGCCAATAGTGTGAGGCTAAAAATAGATATGATTAAAATTCTCTTTGTCAAAATTTGTGCTAACGGCTTGGCTATGGTTAGTACGGGAATTAAAAAGCGATTAATTTCCGACTAAGCACTTAGCCAAAACTTTTTATTTTGTATTATCTTTTCTTTTAAAAAGCCAAATCAAAAAGATTTGGCGGACTTTATAAATATATTTAAACTTTGGATTAAGCACCAAAACCCGTATTAATTATAGCCATTGTTGTAGCAAGTTATTTTTCAAAGTCAGCTTTGTTTTTTAGTATAAATGCAATAAGTAATTCGGTCAAATCATCTTGATATTCATAAAATTCCGTATCGCATTTCTCCCAATTTTCTTCTGCTTTTTCTTCTATTAATTCCAGTTTATTCTGTCTCTCGGTTCTATCTTTTGGCACA